>CBDCPB010000004.1:790000-3114823 GCA_965220125.1 Dehalococcoidia bacterium
AGCACGATTCGCCTGAGGGGCAACAGCCGTCCAGACCGGCCCCCGCTCAGCCCCCGCCCGCCTCGCCGCGCTCCAGGCGCAGCTCCGCGCCCTCCGCCCGCGCCTCGCCACCACCGAGGGCGATCCGCGCCCCTCGCCGCCCCGCGATCCGCAGCAGCGCTTCAAGCTGCCCCGCCGTCAGGGTCAGTCCCAGTCCCGCCGCTGCTCCGCGCAGCACGCGCGCCGCGACCGCCTCCGGCAGCACGCGCAGCCCGGCACGGTCGATGCGCGCGACCGCGCCCTCGAGGCGCACGAGCCGCGCCGACTCCGCCGCTGCCCAGGCCTCGAGCGCCTCATCGTCGCGGCGGGCGCGCTCGGCGAAGCCGGCCAGCGCCTCGGCGGCGCGCGGGTTCAGCCGCCGCAGCTCGGGCAGCACCCTGCGCCGCACCCGGTTGCGATCGAACACGAGGGTCTCGTTGCCGGGATCACGGCGCGCGGCGAGCCCCAGCTCCGCCATTCCGAGCGCATCGAGGTAGTCGAGCACCTCCTCGCGTCGCAGGTCCAGCAGGGGCCTCCGCAGCCGCGGCGCGGCTGCCGGCTCGCCGCCGAGCGCCACGGGCCACGGCGCAGCGGAGGCCATGCCCGCGGCACCGGCCAGGCCCGTCCCGCGCGTCAGCCGCAGCAGCACCGTCTCCGCCTGGTCGTCCAGCGTGTGGCCGGTGACGCAGGCGGACGCGCCGACCTCCAGCGCCACGGCCCCGAGCCAGCGATAGCGCGCCTGCCGCGCCGCATCCTCCGAGGCCGCAATCGGCTCGCCCGGCGCCCCGGCAAGGCAGCGCACGCCGAGCGTGGCGGCGAGCGCCTCGACGGCGGCGCGGTCCGCCTCCGTCTCCGCGGGTGGCCGCAGGCCGTGGTCGAACGTCGCCGCGACCACCTCGCCGCCGGACGCCGCCTGCCGTGCGCGCACGACGGCGGCCAGCGCGGCGCTGGAGTCGGGCCCGCCCGAGCAGGCCACGAGCAGCGGTTTGGCATCGGATGCGAGGCCGCCGAGCGCGTGCGCGACGCGCCGCTCGAACGCGCCCGTCGCGCGGTTGCGCGCGAGCGCCGCGGCGTGAGGCGGAGCGTGCGGCTGAAGAGGATCTGCGCCGGTCACGAGGTCAGCGTACCGCTCGCGCGCAATGCGTCGCGCCCGGCCGGGCCGTGGCTAGCGATCGAAGAGCACTTCCCACCAGCGCTCGCCGGGCTCGCGTTCGGGCTCCCCGGATGGCGGCGCGTCGATCACGATCGCCGTTTCGCCCGGGTAGACGAGGCCGAAGCGGCTGCGCGCCACGGCCTCCACGTATTCGTCGGAGAGCAGGTACTCGCGCAGGCCTGCGAGCTCGGCCTGCCGCGTGCGCAATTCGTGGATCTCGGCCTCGACGGCGCGACGTTCCTCGGCGAGCCGGTAGTTCTGGGCGGCGGTCTGGAGGGCGGCGTAGCCGAATAACGCCAGCAGCAGCGCCACCATGGGGAGCAGCACGTGCAACGGGCCGAACGTGATCGGCCGCGGCCTGGGGAGATGGAACCGCATCGCGCTCCTCGCGCGCTCCGGCCCCGCCGCCAAATACCGTACCAGCCGCCTCGCCGCTCGACAATCGCCGGCGAGGGCCGGCTCGGCGCTACTCGTCTCCGCCGAGGTGGCAGCGATCGTTGAGCGTGACCACGGACCAGCCCGTCGCCTCGCCGTCCTCGCCCGGCCGCCGCTCCGCCACCGTCAGCGAGGCCAGGCCGAGCTCGAAACGCCGCGCCGCCGCCAGCGGCACGCCGATCACGCGCGCCAGCAGCGCCTTCAGCGCGAGGTTGTGGGAGACGACCGCGACCTCGGTGAAGCCATCGTCCGAGCCGTGCCGCGCCGCGATCTCGTCGAGGGCGGCGAGCATCCGCGCCTGCGTCTCGCGCATCGTCTCGCCGCCGGGGAAGCGCAGATCGGCAATATCTTCGTCGCGCCAGCGCTCGATGAAGTCGGCGTACTCCTCCCGGATCTCGGCGATCGTCTGGCCGTCGAGGTCACCGTGGTCCAGCTCGTGGAGCCGCTCGTCGACGGCGGCCTCGAGGCCGAGCGGGCCGCCAACGGCGGCAGCGGTCTCGCGCGCCCGGGTGGCGGGGCTGCAATAGAGGGCGGCGGGCCGGTAGTGGCCGAGCGCGCCGGCCGCGGCCTGCGCCTGACGCCGTCCGCGCTCCGTCAGCGGGTGGTCGATACGGCCCTGCGTCTGACCCGCGGCGTTGCCCTCGGCCTCGGCGTGGCGCAGCAGCAGGAAGCGGACGTTCACCGCGTGAGCCCGAGGAATGCCAGGATGACCGGGTGCTCGCGCACTTCCTCGCGGCTCACCGGAGCTGACGCCGGCGGGAGGTCGTCGCCGTAGAACCCGATGAACCAGAGCAGCAGATTGTCGTGCCAGTAGACGAAGCCGTTGGGCGGCTCGCAGCCCTCCACCAGCGGCTCGGCGCGCTGGCCCGTCTGCCAGTCGCCCTTCCTCGCCTCGCTGTCGGGGTAGACCCAGAGCACCCAGACGGCAAAGCGCTCCGTTGCGGCGTCGCCTGCCACGACGAAGGGCACGCCTCCGACCGCCGCCCCCGCGCAGGCGGACGCCGGATCGTAGAGATCGGTCTCCTCGATGCCGCCCGGTGCGAGCGCGTCCGCGAGATCGGATAGCGAGTAGGGGAAGCCCTCCACCTCCGCCGGCGCCGGTCTCGGCGGAGACGTTGGCGAGGGCGTCGCGATCGCTGTCCGGGTCGGTGTTGCCGTCGCTGTCCGCGTTGGAGTCGCGGTTGGGGTTGGCGTCGTGGTTGCGGTCGCCGCCGCGGTCGCGGTGCTCGCCCCCGCAGCCCCCGAGGGTGTCGCCGTTGCGGTTGGCGTCGTCTCGCCGCCCTCGTCGTCGCCGCCGCAGCGGATCGCGATGATCCCCGCCGTCACGGCGATGAGGAGCACGAGGAAGGCGGCCCGGGACAGCGCGGTCACGCCCGGCCCTCCGCTGCGGCGGCGAGCGCCGGCTCCCCGAGCCGCAGCGCGGTGCGCACGACGCTCGTCGGGCGCGCCTCGATACGGAGCGCCGCGAGGACGGATGCCGGGCGGCCGGTGGATTCCTCGTTCAGCTCCAGGTCCATCGCCAGCAGCAGCCGTTCGTCTTCCTCATGCAGCGCGAGGCCGCGGATCGCCGCCCGCAGATCGGAACGCCGCGTCTTCGCGCCGCGCTGCTCCTCCCAGTCGAGCGTCTCGAGCGCCAGCAGGTCATCGAGCCGCTCCCGCACCTCGGCGGCGTCGAGGGCGTCACGCGCGAACGCGACCTCGTAGGTCGCGCTGCGGATCTGGGACTGCAGCGAGGGCAGCTCGTGCGCCGCCTCCTCGACGGCGAGCAACGCCAGCCCCTCCGGCAGCACCGCCGCGAGGCGGCGCGCGAACTCCTCGGGCGCGATGGCGGGCGACATCCAGACATCGAGCAGCTCGCGCTCCCCGACGGTGCCGACCGGCAGCGGCGCGCCGAGCGCGAGGCGCGCGTGCGGCGTGAAGCCCTGCGTGTAGGCGAGCGGCAGCCGCGCGCGCCGCAGGCTGCGCTCCCACGTCCGCATCAGATCGAGGTGCGCGATGTAGCGCAACGTATCCGCCTTGCGGTACGTCACGCGCAATCGCTGTGGCCGTTCGTCCTGGCTCATCGCCTTCGAGTGTAGCCGTCAGTCGCGCTCTTGCGCCCAGCCGTCCTTCACACCCTCGAGCAGGGCGGCGGCGGCGGAGCGGGGATCGCGGCGGCGCGCGGCCACCTCATCGACGAGACCTTCGAGGATGCCTGCCCGGTGCGCGGCGGCGAGGGCCTCACGGTGCAGCGCGGCGCGGGCGAGCGAGATCACCTGCGAGCGCGCCAGATCGCGGCGCGCCTGCTCCGCGAACTCCGATCCGCGCAGGTGCGCCTGGTGCTCGTCGATCGCCTCGACCAGTTCCTCGACGCCCTCGCCGCTCCTCGCCACGGCCTTGAGGATCGGGGGCCTCCAGGCCCGCTGGCCGGCGATGGCGAGCAGCGAGCGCAGCTGCGTCGCGGCGGTGTCGGCGCCGGCGAGGTCGGCCTTGTTCACGACCATCACCTGCGCGACCTCCATCAGCCCCGCCTTCATCGACTGCACCTCGTCGCCGCCGGCCGGCATCGTCACCAGCACCGTCGTCTGCGTCGCCGTCGCGACTTCGACCTCGTCCTGCCCCGCACCGACCGTCTCGACGATCACCACGTCGTAGCCCGCGGCATCCATCACGTCGACGACGCCGGAGGCGGTCTCGGCGAGCCCGCCGAGGTTGCCGCGAGACGCCATCGAGCGCATGAACACGCCCGAGTCGGAGGTCAGATCCTGCATCCGGATGCGGTCGCCGAGAATCGCGCCGTGCGAAAACGGCGACGAGGGGTCGACCGCGACGATGCCGACGCTGCGTCCAAGTTCGCGCTGCGCCCTCGCCAGTCGCCCGACCAGCGTCGACTTGCCGACGCCGGCGGAGCCGGTGACACCGACGGTGCGGGCGCCGCCCGTGCGCGAGTAGAGCCCCGCAAGGACGGCGCGGCCCGTCTCCGTATCGGCCTCAACGTGTGTGATGGCGCGGGCGAGCGCGCGCCGGTTACCGTCGCCGACCCCCGCGATCAGCTCCGCCGCGTCCACCGGGCTCAGGCGGTCGGGCTCGCCGCGTTCTCGCGGACGAACTCGATGATCGCCTCGGTGTTGGTGCCCGGGCCGAAGACCCCCGAGAAGCCCATCTCCTGCACGATCTCGATGTCGGCCTCGGGGATGATCCCGCCGCAGAACAGCAGCACGTCGCTCACCCCGCGCTCACCGAGGGCGCTCACCACGCGCGGGAACAGCTCGAGGTGCGCGCCCGAGAGGATCGAGAGCCCGACGACCTGCACGTCTTCCTGCAGCGCCGCCTCCGCGATCATCTCCGGAGTCTGGCGGATGCCCGTGTAGATCACTTCCATACCGGCATCGCGCAACGCCCGCGCCACCACCTTGGCGCCGCGATCGTGCCCGTCGAGGCCGGGCTTCGCGATCAGGACGCGAATTGCCTGTTCGTCAGCCATCGGGGAGTCTCCTCGCCAACCGTTGTTACGTTCCCGCGCCGCAAGTCTACTACCAAGCGCCCGCCACGCCGCCTCCCGCCACTACGGACCGTTCCCTCGCCCGCCCGGCGGAGGGTCGGGTGAGGGGACTGCGAACTCTAGACGTACTCCAGCAACTGGATGCGGATGCCGTACGCCTCCTCCGCGCCGATCCCCGAGCGCCGCGTCCCCGGCAGCACCCCCGCCTCCGCGTCCGGCACGTCCAGCCCGGCCGCGCGGTAGCGGGCAATCTCCGCGTCGAGGTCCGCGACCTCGATCGCCACCATCGGGGAGGCGCCTTCCCGCTGCTCGCCGCTCGCGAGCGGCGAGTCCGGCCCGTTCGGCGCGATCAGTTCGAGCATGCACTGCCCGATCGGGAACTGCCCGATCAGCATCCCCGACTCCTCGGCGTTGATCTGAGCGTGCTCCTCGAGGCCGGCGACCTCGCCCCAGCGCCCCCGCGCCGCCTCGTAGTCCGCCACGCGGCAGGCGATGTGGTCGAAGCCCTTGTCGGGGGAGGCGTGGCGGTCCTCGACCTCGGCGAGCTCGACGAGCACGCCGTGCATCGAGCGCGGATGGAGGAAGGCGATCTCGCCCGCCAGTCCGTAGCGCGGCTCCTCGTCGATCAACTCGACGCCCAGCGCCCGGATGCGCGCCAGCTCGGCGCGGATGTCGTCCGTGCGCAGGCAGATGTGGTGCAGCGTCGGGCCGCGGCTCTCGAGGAAGCGCGCCACGCCGGTGTCGTCGCGGACGGGCTGGAGCAACTCGATCTCGTTCTCGCCGACGGGCAGCAGCACGCCGCGCACGCCCTGCTCCTCGACGACCTCGTCCTTCGCGACCGTCAGGCCCATGACGTCGCGGTAGAAGCCCAACGCCTCGTCGGCGTCGGGTACGACGATCCCGACGTGGTGGAGCAGGTCGATCAAAGACCGTGCTCCCGCCGCCAGGCGCGGATCGCCTCGATATGCTCGCCGTCGTGTTCGGCGGAGTCGGCGAGGCGGTGCGGGGTGCGGCCCTCGGCGTAGCGCTCGGGCTCGAGCGCGCGCAGGCCGCGGATCGCCTCGTCGTGCTCCTCGCGGGCGGAGCGCAGGCGCGCCATCGTGGCCTCCCACGACTGCCCACGCATCTCCGCCACGGAGGCGGCGTTATAGGCGTCGTCGGCCGCGTCCGGGTCGTCGCGGTTCGGCTCGTAGCCGGGCACCGAGGGCCGCTCGCCGGCGGTGACGGCGCGCAGCGCGTGGCTCCAGCCCTCCTGCCAGCGGGCGAGGTGCGCGAGCACGTCCTGCACGGACCACTGCTGCGGGCCGTACCAGCCCTCGGTCCGCCGCTCGCCGGGCAGCGCGTCGATCGCGTCCAGCAGATCGGCGCGCGCCTGTGCGTTCTGTTCGATGATCGCGTCGACGGCGTCAGGCATCGGACCCCTCACCCCAGCCCTCTCCCTGAGGAGAGGGCCCCGGAATCTTCATATCGTCACGACTTCCTGGTACTCGCCCCACTCCTCGCGGAGCACGCCGCAGATCTCGCCGATCGTCGCGTAGGCCTCCACCGCCGCGATCAGCAGCGGCATCATGTTCTGGTCGCTCCGTGCGGCGGCGCGGATGTCCGCCAGCGCGCGCTCGACGGCCGCGCCGTCGCGCTCGGCGCGCAGCGCCGCGAGGCGCTCCGACTGGCGCACCTGCACCATGCGATCGTGCCGGGCCAGCGCCGGCACCTCGAGCTCTTCGGTCTCGAAGCGGTTCACGCCGACGACGATCCGCTCCTCGCGCTCCTGCATGCGCTGCAGGCGGAACGCGCTCTCCTGGATCTCGCGCTGCTGGAAGCCTTCCTCGATGCCCTGCAGCGCTCCGCCGATGTCCTCGATGCGCCGCAGGTAGGCGTTCGCCTCCTCCTCGACACGGTCGGTCAGCGCCTCGATGTAGTAGGAGCCCGCGAGCGGATCGATCACGTCGGCCACGCCGGTCTCGAAGCCGATCAGCTGCTGCGTGCGCAGCGCCATCTCGACCGACTCCTCGGTCGGCAGCGCCAGCGCCTCGTCCCAGGAGTTCGTGTGCAGCGACTGCGTGCCGCCGAGGACCGCGGAGAGCGCCTGCAGGGCCGTCCGCACCACGTTGTTCATCGGCTGCTGTGCGGTCAGCGTCGCGCCGCCGGTCTGCGTGTGGAAGCGCAGCATCTGCGAGCGCGGGTTCGTCGATCCGTAGCGCTTCGTCGCGATCTCGGCCCACATCCGCCGCGAGGCGCGGAACTTCGCGATCTCCTCGAGGAAGTTGGAGTGGCAGGCCCAGAAGAAGGAGAGCCGGGGCGCGAACTCGTCGAACTCCAGCCCCGCATCGAGCGCCGCGTCGACGTACTCGATCGCGTCGGCGAAGGTGAAGGCCAGTTCCTGGGCGGCCGTGCACCCCGCCTCGCGCATGTGGTAGCCGGAGATCGAGATCGTGTTCCAGGTCGGCAGCTCGTCCTTGCACCAGGCGAAGACGTCCGTGATCAGCCGCAGCGAGGGGCGCGGCGGGAAGATGTAGGTACCGCGCGCGATGTACTCCTTGAGGATGTCGTTCTGCGTCGTGCCGCCGACCTTCGCGAGGTCCGCGCCCTGCTTCTTCGCGGCCGCCACGTACATCGCGAGCAGGATCGGCCCGGTCGCGTTGATCGTCATCGAGGTGGTGACGCGCTCCAGCGGGAGGCCGTCGGTCAGCGTCTCCATGTCCTGCAGCGAGGCGATCGCCACGCCCACCTTGCCGACCTCGCCGTCGGCCTGCGCGTCGTCCGAGTCGTAGCCGATCTGCGTCGGCAGGTCGAAGGCGACCGAGAGGCCGGTCTGACCCTGGTCGAGCAGGAAGCGATAGCGGCGGTTGGACTCCTCGGCGTCGGCGAAACCGGCGTACTGGCGCATCGTCCAGAGCCGCCCGCGGTACATCGTCGGCTGCACGCCGCGCGTGAACGGGAACTCGCCGGGGTAGCCGAGCTTCTCGTGGTAGTTCCAGTCGGCCATGTCCTCGGGCGAGTAGAGCGGGTCTACCTCGGCGCCGGACGAGCTCTCGAAGTGCGGCAGTCGCTCGGCGTTGCGCTCGATCGCCTTGGCGTAGGGGCCCTGCTCCCGCCACTCGCGCGCGCTTCTGCTGGCCATGAGGCTCCTCCGCCGCTGCATCGCCGCGCCGCACCCTCGGGAACGGTCGGCCCGCCGAGTGTAGGCAGCCGTGCGAATCAATGCTACCGCCGCTCGGCTGCAGGCGGGGAGTCGGGCCGACACCCGGGCGTCCGGACGCCCTCGAGGACGTCCCGCCGGTTCCGTTGCGACCTCAGTCCGCGCGGACCAGGTCGCGCGCCGCGACGATGGCGCGCAGCTTCGCCTCGGCGACGTCCGAGGACGCGACGGGGTTGTCGGCGAACGTCGCGAAGCCGCAGTCCGGCGCGAGCAGCACGCGCTCCTCGCCGAAGAGATCGATGGCGCGCGAGATGCGCCGCCGGATCTCCTCGACCGGCTCCACGGCGTCGAGTTTCTGGTTCACAACGCCGACGGCGATGCGCTTCTCCTCGGGCAAGTCGCGGAGCACGGCGATCTCGCCGGCGCGCGGCGTCGAGAGCTCGAGGAACAGCGTGCCCACGCCGGCCCGCCCGAGGAAGCTCAGCAGCGGCCGGTAGTCGCCGGCGAGGGCGGCGGACTCATCGGGCGTCCAGTTGCCCCGGCAGATGTGCAGCGCCAGCGACTCCGCCGGGAGGCCGCGCACCACCTCGTCCAGCAGCCCGGCGGCGAAGTCCAGCTCCGAGGCCGACTCGAACCGTTCGCTCAGGGCGCCGCACATGAAGCTGCGCGTGCCGCCCTCGCTGCCATGGACGACCTCCATCAGCACCGGCTCATCGAACTGCACGAGCGCCGCGCCCGAGGCGAGCAGGAAGTGCGCCTCCTCGCGCAAGACCCGGACCACGTCGCGGGCGAGCTCCTCGCGCGTCTCGTACGGGCGGTCGGCGAGGCAGTCGAGCCACATCATGCGAGTCAGCAGGTAGGGCCCCGGCAGCGCGACCTTCACGGGCGCGTCCGTGCAGCCGGCGGCGAACTCGAGCTCGTGGACCGCCAGCGAGCGGCTCCGCCCGAGCTCCCCGAAGACCACCGGATGGCGAACCTCGGAGGCCGGGACATCGAGGGCTCGCAGCTCCTGCTCGAACTCGCTGGGGTCGTCGACCATCGCCGTCAGGTCGCTGAGCGGGATCAGCTGGCAGTTGTCGAGCCGGCCGCCCACGAAGCTGGCGTAGTTGTCGCGGCGCTGCTCGCCGTCCGTGACGACGTCGGCGCCCGCCCGCAGCTGCGCCGCCAAGCTCAGCCGGACCGCGTCGTCCGCAGTGGCCTGGAACTCCGCCTCGCCGACCCGGTCCTCGAGGCGGTCGTGCATCGCCCGGAGCATCCAGCGCGGCCGCGGCCAGCTGCCGACGCCCATCACGGACAGCGGCGCGATCGCCCTCGCGGCGGGCGGCGCGGGCAGCGAGTCCGGGATCGTGACCGCGACCCGATGCTGCTCGCCGAACGTGGCCGTCGAGGCCGCCGGAGTGGCGGGGGTCTCGGAAGCTGCGGCCGTCGCCTGCGCGCGCTCCTCAAGGGAGCCCTTGCAGACCAGGAAGCTGCGCTGGCCGCCGCGCCTCGTCCACGAGACCAGCTCGTTGCTCGTCAGCCGGCACCAGGCCGGCAACTCCACCTCGACTGTCGAGTCGGTCGAGAGGATCTCGAGTAGCCCGCCGGGATCGAGCGGGTCGATGTGCCGCCGGATCAGCAGCAGCAGCCCTCCGCCGCAGTCGAGGTCCCCGCCGTCGAAACTGACGTCGGGCTCGTGGGCGTGCCGCTCGATCGGGTCCATCGGGGCGGCCTGTCAGCAGACGATCACGAAGAGGCGCGCTAGTACGAGATGGACGGCGTGCCGTCGGCGAGGAACTCGACCAGCTTCGCGCCGCCGACGATCACCGCGCCGTCGACGAGGTTGTCCGCGTCGAGTCCGCGCTTGCTGTAGCAGGGCGCGCAGACGTAGATCTCCCCGCCGCCGCCGGCGAAGGCGTCCATCAGCTCGCTGAGCGCCATGAAGCCGTCCTCGTGGATGTCGTCGGCGTAGCCCCGCTCGGCGAGGCGGACGCCCTCCGTGCTGAGGAAGACGACCGTCTCCTGCTCCGATCCGAGCGCCGCGTTCGCGATGACGAAGGCGACCGTCGCCCGGTCGGGGTCCTCGCCCGCGTGGGTCAGGCTCACGCAGAACTTCCCGGCCACGTTCAGCTCCCTTCCCTGCGGGCTACGCGCTCCGCTGCTCGATCCAGTAGTACGGGTGCGCCGCCCGGAGCAGCCGGCGCCTAGTGAGGCGACACCACGCCGGGATGTCGGCGGGGGCGCCGAGGTCGCGCGCCGTCAGCTTGAAGACCGCCCCGGGGCCGAGCTGCTGCATCCGCATCCTGAGCAGGATGATCACCTCGCCGCATCCCATGTCGCCGGCGTCCCACTCGTCGGCGACGTTCAGGTCCTCGATCGCCCCGGAGTGCTGCGAGGGCGGTTCGGGATCAGCCATTGAGCCTCATCCGGGCCAGCGCCGCAGCGTCCTGCGAGTCGGTACCGGAATGGTACGGCGCGGCGGCGCTCCGGGCACGTGCGGCTCGGGCAGGCCGGCTGTGGCCGCTCACCGCGCCGCGGGAGGATCGACGCGGACGGCGATGATGTCGGTGTCGTGGTACTGCTGATGGTGCACGGACGAGGCGTAGTTGCGCAGCAGCCGCAGCGAGACGTCCTGCTCGACCATCGTCTCGGAGTCGTGCTGCTGGAGCTGGCGCAGCCGGTCCTCCATGTTCTCGTCGTCTCCTCCGCCGATGAACTCCAGATCGGCGACCGGACCCTCGCTGGAGGCCAGCACGATCAGCTGCCGCTCCTCCTTGTCCTCGCCGCCGTCGATTTCCTCAAGGAGCCCCTCCAGGTCGAGTGGAGCGAGCGTCAGGAGCGTCTCCTCGGCGACGGCGCTGAGCCGGTCCTTCATCGCGCTGTCCCAGCCCCTGCTGTCTGCGAATCTGGCGATGAACGCGTTGAGGTCCGGCAGGGCGTCGATGTGGAGTTGGGACTGGAAGCGCATGCGCCGCGGGTTGGTGAACTCCAGGTAGAGGATCATCACGACGGCGGCGAGTCCGCCGGTGGTGATGCCGCTGCTGAGCAGCGCCCCGAATACCGGCCCGAGGTCCGGCAGGGTGAAGAGCTCGAACTGGAAGGCCGCGCCGATCCAGAAGCAGACGCCGGCGACCGCGATCTTCTCGTTGTCCTGTTCGTTCTGGATCACGGTCCGCGCTCCATCGACGAAGAGGGAGCCCGTCACCATGATCAGGTAGCCCGTCATCACCGGCCCCGGGATGCTGCTCAGCAACCCGGACACCTTCGGCAGAAACGCCAGCACGATGAAGAAGACGCCGATGCTGTACCCGAGGCTGCGCGCGGCGACGCCGGTGATCTGCGTGAACGAAATGATGCCGGGGTTGATGGCGTTGGGTACCGTGCCCGCGAGGGCGGCAAGCGCGTTGCTCGCGGCCCCGCCCGCCACCGCTCCCTGCACCTGGCGGAAGTCCACCGCCCGGTCCTCGCGCGACGCCACCCGCTGCATCGAAATGGCCGCGCCGTTGGCCTGGATCGAGATGATCACGCCGAGGAACAGGAACGCCGGCACCAGCGTCCAGAACTCGAGTCCGAAGTCGAGCCCCAGCTCCGGCCGCTCGGCCGGGAGCCCCACCCAGGCGGCCTCGGCCACCCGCTCCGTGTCGAAGATGCCCAGCGCCCCGGCCACCACGCAGCCAACGATGATGCCGGCGATCGGACCCCAGAACCGCAGCAACGGCGAGCGACGGAGCGTGAGTGCTGCGGCGACGACCATCGTCACGAACGCGGTCAGCGACGCGGCTTCGGGCTCTAGCAGCGTGGCGTCGTCCAGGAGGTCGAACACGACGGAGGCGAGGGTGATGGAGAGGATCATCATCACCGTGCCGCTCACGGTCGGCGTGACGACTCGCCTCAGGATGAACAGCCAGCGCGAGATGGCGAGCTGGGCTCCCGCCGAGACGAGCAGCAGCGTCGTCAGCGTCGCGGGCCCTCCGTCCGCCACCGCGGTGATGCAGAACGGGATAGCGAAGGCGGCCGTGAACATCGGCAGCACCGCGCCGGCGCCGACGAAGCCGAGCCGCCGCACCTGCAGCAGCGTGGAGAGGCCGACGACCACCAGCGAGGCGAAGACCATCCAGACCACGTAGGCCTCGTCGCCCCCGGAGGCGTTGGCGACGATCACCGGTGTCACCAGCAGCGTGGCCGACGCGATCAGGCTGAACTGCGCGCCGAGGCCCAGTGTCGTGAGGAGTGGCGGGCGCTCGTGCGCCTCGTAGCGGGGGTGTCCGGAAGCCGCCAGAACCGCCTCCTGGAGTTGTTGGGGGGAGTCGCCTCGGTGGCGCTCACCTGACGGCGGGCGGCGCCACCTCCGAACCGGCGGTCACACTATAGGCAGCCCGGCCAACCCTCGCCGGGCGCACGTCGAGGGCGAGCGGAAGACGGGCGCCCGCGGCGTTACTGGTTGAAGCTGTCGGTGTTGAGCACCGGCTGCGTACTGCGGTCCCCGCAGAGCACGACCAGCAGGTTGCTGACCATGGCTGCCTTCCGCTCCTCGTCCAATTCGACGACGTTGCGGGCGGAGAGCTGATCGAGCGCCATCTGCACCATGCTCACGGCGCCCTCGACGATCTGGGTGCGGGCGGCGATGATCGCGCCCGCCTGCTGCCGCTGGAGCATCGCCGAGGCGATCTCGGGCGCGTAGGCCAGGTGCGTGATCCGCGCTTCCATGACCTCGACACCGGCCTCGGTCAGCCGGCCCTGGATCTCCGCCTGCAGTTGGCCCGCGACCTCCTCGGTATTGCCGCGCAGCGAGAGCTGCCCGTCCTCCTGCGTGTCGTACGGGTAATGGGTCGCGAGGTTGCGCACCGCCGACTCGCTCTGGACGTGCACGTAGTTGACGTAGTCGTCCACCTGGAAGGTGGCGACGGCCGTATCCATCACCTTCCAGACGACGACGGCCGCCATCTCGATCGGATTGCCGTCGGTGTCGTTGACCTTGGAGCGCGTCGTCTCGAAGTTGCGCACCCGCACGGAGATCCGCTGCTTGGTGTAGAGCGGGTTGGTGTAGCGCAGTCCCGGACTGCGGACGGTGCCGACGTACCTCCCGAACAGCTGGAGCACGCGCGCCTCGTTCGGCGGCACGGCGAACAGCCCGACGAAGAAGAAGAGGATGATCGGACACAGCACGCTGGCGACGGTGACCAGCACCCACCCGCCCTCGAGCCAGGTCAGGCTGCCGACCACGATCGCCGCGATGTCCAGCAGCAGCACGAGCACCAGGATGATCAGCGCCGGCACTCCCGAAGGCGCCTCGCGAACCTGTTCCGTGACCATGATCTACCTCCGTTGAATTCGACGAACCGGGGGATGAGCGGCCGGGGAGCACGCACGTGGGGATGGTGGGCGATGGAGGGCTCGAACCTCCGACCTCCCGGGTGTAAACCGGACGCTCTGGCCTGCTGAGCTAATCGCCCCGGCGCACAGGCGCCCGCTCGAGGTCACGCCCTGCCCGCTACCGCCTTCGATGCTAGGAGCGCGCCGATCGGCGGGTCAACCGCGCGGCGGCGGCTCGTCCGACCGGCGCCGCAGCAGCGTCCCGAGGCCAACGACGAACCAGAGGTAGCCGGAGATCAGGATCAGCTCGAACAGCACTCGCACGTAGGGTCCGGCCAGCGCCTCCACCAGGTCGCCGCCGAACCAGAGGTTGACGAGCAGCGCGGCGAAGATCACAAGATGCCGCGGCCAGCCCATGATCCCCTCCGGATTCCCCGGACGCGCGCAGGGTACAGCAGCCGATGTCCGACTTCGATGCGACCGTGAACGAGCCCTCCGCCGCAGCCGCGCCCGACGCCGGAGCCGTCGAGCAGCTCAGCCTCCCGGAAATCGAGGAGGCGATCGGCGAGATCGAGCGCCGCATCGCCGTCGCGCTGCGCGCCCTCGGCGAGCGGGCCGCCGACGAGCCGGACGCCGCGGGCCGCTCCCCGCGCCGCGAGGTCGCCGGGCTGGCAGCCGACCTCGAGCTGGCCGCGCTCGCCCTCGCGGTGGTCGCAGAGGGCGGCGCGCTGCCCTCGGAGCCGGGCGAGCGACGCGCGTCGCTCGCGGCCGGGCTGATGTACGCCGCGCCGACGATTCCGGCGCTGCTGCAGCGCCTCGACCAGGACCGCCGCCTGCTCGTCTCGCTCGCGCGCGCGGCTGCCGAGCGCCTGGGCACGGACGCGGACCCAGAGGACCAGCGCGCACTGCGCCGCCTGCTCGTCGAGGCCGGGCTCGGCGCGGCCGCCCGCTGCGCGATGGCGCTCGAGGCCGCCCTCGCACGCCTCGCCGAGGCCGACGAGCCGGAGCCGGAGCCGCCGCACGGGCCGTAACGGTCGTGATCGCCTAGAATCGGTCGCGCTCAGCACCTGAACCCCCCTGGAAGGGAGCGACACCGGATGCAGTCACGCGCAGTCATCTTCGCCGAAATGGGCAAGCCCCTGCTGGTCGAGCAGGTCGACTACGACGACGAGGTCGCGCCCGGTCACGCCCTCGTGCGCAACTTCGCGAGCGGCGTCTGCCACTCGCAGCTGCACGCCCTGCACGGGCACACCAACCCCACGTTCCCCACCGTGCTCGGCCACGAGTCCACCGGCGAGGTTGTCGCGGTCGGCGACGGCGTGGACCACGTCGCGCCCGGCGACAAGGTGCTGGTCGGCTGGCTGCCGAGGAACCCGCAGCCCGGCGCGGGCCGCACCGTCTCCAGCGCGCCGGTGCGCTGGCGCGGCGAGGACCTCAACGGCCACGCCGGCATCTTCACCTGGTCCGAGCACACCGTCTGCAATGCGGAGTTCGTGCTCAAGGTCCCGGACGACACCCCGAACGAGGTCACCTCGATCATCGGCTGCGCGGTGATGACCGGCTCCGGCGCGGTCACCAACTCGCTCAACGTGCAGAAGGGCGAGTCCTGCGCCGTCTACGGTGTCGGCGGCGTCGGCCTCTGCGCGATCGCCGCGCTCGCCGTGCGCGATGCGGACCCGATCATCGCCGTCGACCTCTCGGACGAGAAGCTGGAGTTCGCGAAGCACTTCGGCGCGAACGTGCTGATCAACGCGCGCGAGGTCAACCCGGTCGAGGAGATCCTGCGCATCACCGGCGGCGGGGCGGACTACGCCATCGACGCGATCGGCGCGCCGGAGACGACGGGCCAGATCATCGACTCCGTGAAGCCCTCGCAGTGGGACGGGCAGCGCGGCGGGGTCGCCGCGATCATCGGCTCCGGCATCGGGCGTCAGGAGATCTCGACGCGCGCGATGCTGCAGGGCGAGAAGACGCTGATGGGCACGCTCGGCGGCTCCTGCATCCCGGAGAAGGACTTCCCGGAGTTCCTGCGCTGGTACAACGAGGGCCAGCTGGACCTCGATGCGCTGGTCACGGAGCGTCACCCGATCGACGGCATCAACGACGCCGTCGGCCGCCTCGAGCGCGGCGAGGTCTTCGGCCGCAGCATCCTGACGTTCTAGGGAGGGGCCTGCTCCGACAGCTTGGCGAGGCGCTCAAGGAACCCTTGCCTGACGGCTCGGCGCACCTGCTCGCGGTCGCGCAGGGAACCGAACTCGGCTTCGGCGGCGCGAAGCATCGGAGCATCGATCTCCTTGGGGATGTGCGGGGCCTGCTCGACGACGAGCCGGATCAACTCCGGGTCGGCTTCGACAAACCATGACTCGCAGTAGCGAGTACCCACTCGACGGGCGCGCTCCTCCTCCGAGACGTTCTCCGCAGCCGCGACGGCCACGTCCGAGCCGGAAGGTCGAGGCGGGGGCGCCGCACGGCGGAAGTGTGGGTTCCAGAACGGCTCGTCAAGCACCAGGTGCTCATCGCACTCGTTGATCAGGGTGAATGACTGGCGGCTCCCGCCCCCCGGCGGGACGCCAAGGAGAACGACCTGGACCCCCAACGACTGCGCGGCAACGACAGCCTCTCGCAGATCCTCGTCGCCGGTGAGCAGATAGGCGGTTGCGACCGATCGCTCCCTCGCGAGAGTGAGCAAGTCGAGCGTGATAAGGGTGTCGACCCCCTTCTGCTGCCCGTGGATTACACGCCCGAGACGAAGCTTGAGGTTCGGCAAGGATGCGATCCGGTGATGGTCGGCAGTCAACTCGCCATGTGGACCTGGAGCACCGTCATACCAGTAGGTGCGCAGCTTCGGCAGGCCGGAATGCTCTCCGACACGCTGACCCAGAGCCTCATTGAGAGACGTGTAGTCGCACTCGATGTCCTGTCGCCGTTTGGCGCCCGTACAGAGACCGCCCGCGCCTACAAGCAGGTAGCCGGCATCAATGAGGAGCGCAGACCTGTCCATATGCAGTTGATGAAAAAGGGGTCCCCGCGAAGGGGACCCAACCAATCAGTCAGGGCGAACAAACAACCCCGCCCTGACCTGGACATAGTCGGGCAATAGCTCAAAGGTGTCAAGGCTCGGTCGTCCCGCTCCGAGAGCGACGGGGCGCGAGCTCAAGCCGCAGCATTCTGACGTTCCCGGGCTAGCGCCGCGCCTCAATGAGCTGGCGGGTCAGTTCGGCGTGGGCGGCGTGCTCGGCCGTGTGCTGCGCGGTGAAGATCAGCAGGTCGTGGCCCGTCACCTCGCCGCGGCGCGGGTGCTGCCGGACCGCGTCCAGCTCCTCGTCGGTCAGCGCCGCCAGGGCCTCGGCGATCGCGGCGCGCAGCGTCGCCCAGCGCGCGACGGGCGCGCCGGCCGTCGCGTCCGAGGCGCGGAACTCGGCATCGCGGTCGCGCGGGCGGGGCTGGCCGCACAGCACTCCGAGCAGCGTCTCATCGAGCGCCCCGAGCATGTGGGTGGCGAGCACGAAGAGGCTGTTCGTCTCCGCTCCCGCCGGACGCCAGTTCAGTTCGTCGGCATCGAGGCCATCGAGCGTTCCCACGATCTGGTCGACCGAGTGCTCGATGTACGACCAGAACCGCGTGCTCGCGCGAGTGCTCATCGGTCACGGCCCCTCTCGCCACGCGGCCCGGCGGCAGTCGGCGCGCATTGTAGCGGCAGAGCCCGCGCCAGAAGGCGACGTCCCGCATCGACAGCGACGGGCAGGCGAGCCTAAGATCGCAGCCTCGGCAGGGTAGCTCAGTGGTAGAGCAGCGGACTCATAAGCCGTCGGTCGCCGGTTCAAATCCGGCCCCTGCTACCAACCCCGCACAGGCGCCGCCAGGCCGTCGCGACTCCTGAGAGTCGCGGCTTCCCCGACTCACACCGAAGGGCCCGAGGCAGGACGCAGCCGCGCTCAGCGGCCCTGCCAGACCGGCTGCCGCTTCTCCGCGAAGGCGCGCTTCGCCTCGGCGGAGTCTTCGGTCTTCGAGAGGATCGCCGTCTGCGACTGCTCGTAGCGGTAGCCGTTCTTGATGTCCATGTTCTCGATCTGGTTCAGCGTGGACTTCACCATCTGGACGCCGAGCGGCATCTTCGAGGCGACTACGCGTGCCTCGGCCATCGCCTCGTCCATCAGTTGCTCCGGCGGCACCACGCGCAGCACCGCTCCCGCCATCAGCGCCTGCTGGGCGTTGATGCGCTGGCCGGTCATGTTCGCCCAGCGCAGCCAGCCTTGCGGGAAGACACGCCCCATCTGGCTCGCCCCGCCGAGCAGCCCGACGTTGACCTCGGGTAGCCCGAACGTCGCGTTCTCCGAGGCGATCAGGAAGTCACAGCAGGCGGCCAGCGCCATCCCCGCGCCAAGCGCGTGCCCGTTGATCGCGCCGATCACCGGCACCGCGCACTCCACGATCGAGTTGTAGCGCTCGCGGGCGGCGCGGCTCGTCGCCATCCGCGTACCCGGCGGAGGCGTGGTGCCCGCCTCGCGCGCCCCGCGCTTCACGTCCGCCCCGGCGCAGAACGCGCGCGTCCCCGCGCCGGTGAGCACGCACACCAGTACGTCGTCGCGGTCCGCGAACGAGTCGAGCAACTCGATCATGTTCCACTCGCGGTCCATCGCGTTGACCGGTGGGTTGTCCATCGTGATCACCGCGATACCGTCCGACACCTCGAGGTGCAGTTGCGACATCTCGTCCCCCTCTCGCGCCCCCCTGACCGCGCGCCGCGGCCGTCGAGGCGCCTCGACAGCCACTATACTGATCACAGGCGGCATCCCCGCCCCGCCTGACCGGCGCTGGCGATCACGGGAAGCGACGCCGACCCATGACCCGCATCCATCAGCCGGAGAGCGGCCTCCAGGGCGCGGACCTGCATCGGCGCATGTACCGCGAGATGCTGCTCACGCGCGAGATCAACGACCGCATGCTCATCCTCAACCGCCAGGGCCGCGCCGCCTTCGCGGTCACCGGCACCGGCCACGAGGCGGCGCAGGTCGGCTCCGCCCACGCCCTCAAGCGAGGCGTCGACTGGGTGCTGCCCTACTACCGCGACACCGGCGTGATGGTCGTGCTCGGGATGAGCGCCGAGCAGATCATGCTCGGCCTCTTCGCCAAGGCCGACGACCCCAACTCGGGTGGACGCCAGATGCCGAGCCACTGGTCCTTCCCCGAGCAGCGCGTCATCACCCGCTCCAGCGTGATCGGCGCCAACCTGCCGCACGCCGCCGGCGTCGCCTACGCCTCGAAACTGCGAGGGCTGGACGAGGTCTCAGTCGTCTACTTCGGCGAGGGCGCCACCGCCCAGGGCGACTTTCACGAGGCGCTCAACTTCGCCGCCATCCACCAGCTGCCCGTGATCTTCTTCTGCGAGAACAACGGCTACGCCATCTCCGAGACCAGCGAGAAGCAGATGTCCGTCCGCCACGTCGCCGAGCGCGCCCGCGGCTACGACGTCCAGGCCTCGACCGTCGACGGCAACGACGTCCTCGCCGTCTACCAGGAGATGCGCTGGAGCGTCGAGGAGCTGCGCCGCGGCCACGGCCCGAAGCTGATCGAGGCGAAGACCTACCGCCTCGTCCCCCACACCTCGAGCGACGACGACCGCCGCTACCGCCCACGCGCCGAGGTCGAGGAGTGGGCGCGCAACGACCCGATCGACCGCTTCCGCATGCGCCTCATCGAGTCCGCCACGCTCAGCGAGGAGGAGGCCGAGCAGTGGGCGTCCGAGGTGCGCGCCGAAGTCGACCAGGCTGTTGACCGGGCGGCCGCGGCGGCCGATCCGACACCCGAGTCGGCGCTCCGGCACGTCTTCCACGAAGCGGACGGCGCATCATGACCGAGTCGCCCATGACGGAAGCGACCTACATCGAGGCGATCCACGCGGCGCTCGAGGAGGAGATGGAGCGCCTGCCCACGATGGTGATCCTCGGCGAGGACATCCAGGAGGGCGGCGTCTTCCGCGTCACCGACGGCTTCCTCGCGCGGTTCGGGCCGCAGCGCGTCCTCGACACACCGCTGGCGGAGTCGAGCATCGCCGGCGTGGCGATCGGGATGGCGCAGAACGGCTGCGTCCCGGTCGCCGAGATCCAGTTCGCCGACTTCTCCTTCCCCGCCTTCAACCAGCTCGTCAGCGAGGCCGCCCGCTGGCGCTATCGCTCGAACGGCGCGTCGGGCTGCCCGATCGTCGTGCGCATGCCCTACGGGGCGGGCATCCAGGGCGCGCTCTACCACTCCCAGTCGCCCGAGGCGTTCTACGCGCACGTGCCGGGCCTGAAGGTCGTCGCGCCCTCGACGCCGCACGACGCGAAGGGCCTGCTCAAGGCCGCGATCCGCGATCCCGATCCGGTGATCTACTTCGAGCACAAGCGCGCCTACCGGCTGATCAAGGGCGATGTCCCCGACGACGACTACGTGGTCCCGATCGGCCAGGCCGTGCTGCGCCGCGAGGGTGACGACCTCACGGTGATCGCCTGGGGCATGATGCTCCACGAATCCCTCGAGGCGGCCGAAGAGCTCGCCGCCGAGGGCATCGAGGCGACGGTGCTCGATCTGCGCACGCTCGCCCCGCTCGACCGCGAGTCGATCCTCAGCGCCGCCCGCGCGACGGGGAAGATCCTGATCGTGCACGAGGACAACATCAGCGGCGGGCTGGGCGGCGAGATCGCCGCGATCATCGCGGAGCACGCCTTCGACTACCTCGACGCGCCGGTGCGCCGCCTCGCCATGCCGGACATCCCCGTGATGCCGTTCAGCAAGCCGCTCGAGGACCACTGGCTGCCCTCGCACGAGAGCATCGCCGCGGCGATGCGCGAGCTGGCGGCCTACTGATGCGAGGCCGCTGATGCCCAGTCTGACCATGCCCAACGTCGGCGAGGGCGTGACCGAGGGCGAGATCGTCCGCTGGATCAAGCAACTCGGCGACTACGTCGCCCGCGATGAGCCGGTCGTCGAGATCGAGACCGACAAGGCGATCGTCGAGATCCCCTCACCGTTCGAGGGCACGCTCACGAGCATCCTCGTCCCCGAGGGCGAGACCGTCCCGATCGGCACGGCCATCGCCGAGATCACGACCGCCGACAGCGCCACGCCCGAGCCCGCACGGGCGACCCTCGAGCCGCCGCCAACACCCGAGCCGTCGCCGGCCTCGAGGCCACCGGCCGCCGCGTCGGCGGGACGCTACTCGCCGGCCGTCCGCAGGCTCGCGGCGGAGCACGGCCTCGACCTCTCGCTGGTGTCCGGCAGCGGAGCGAACGGGCGCGTCACGCGTCAGGACGTGCTCCGCCATCTGGAGCACCCGGCCGCCGCCGAGGGCGTCCCTTCGCCCCCGCCGACCGCGCCCCCGGCCGTCGCGCCCGCACCGCCGCCCACGGCTGCCGCCGGCGAGGGCGAGCGGATCCGGCTGAGCGCGACACGACGTGCGATCGCGCGGCACATGTCCGAGGCGCACGCGACGATCCCCCTCGCCTGGATGGCGATCGAGGCCGACGTGAGCGGCCTCGTCGAGCTGCGCCGCCGCGCCCGCGCCACCTTCGAGGAGGCGCACGGCGTCCGCCTCACCTTCATGCCGTTCTTCGTGCGCGCGATCGCGCGCACGCTGCGCGAGCACCCCGCGCTCAACGCCAGCTACGGTGAGGACGGCGTGCTGCGCCACGCCCGCCTCGACATGGGCATCGCCGTCGCCACCGACTCCGGGCTGCTCGTCCCCGTGCTGCGCGCGGCCGACACGAAGTCCCTCGCCCAGCTCGCCTCCGAGCTGCTGGACCTCGGCGAGCGCGCGCGCGCCCGCACCCTCACCCACGCGGAGCTCACCGGCGCGACGCTCACGATCGACAACACGGGCGCCTTCGGCTCGCTGATCTCGCAGCCGATCGTCCCGCTCGGCCAGGTCGCGATCGTCACCACCGAGGCGATCCGCCGCGAGCTGCGCATCATCCCCGGCGACGACGGCGACGCCTTCGGCCCGCGCTCCGTCATGAACCTCGCGATCAGCTTCGACCACCGCGCCCTCGACGGCGCCGAGGCGGGCGCCTTCATGGCCGCCCTCAAGACCCGCCTCGAGGCGATCGCCCCGGACGACGCGCCAGGTGCGGGAGCATGACCGATCCCATCGTTGAGCGCCTCGCGAGTTACGCGGACAGCCTCGAGTACCGGGACCTGCCGGGCGAGGTTGTGCACCAGGTCAAGCGGCTCGTCATCGATTCCATCGGCTGTGGATTGGCGGCTGGCGATGCCGTCCCTGTGCGTGCGGCCCGAGAGCTGGCCCTCGAGGTGCGCGGTTCGTCACCGGCCACGCTGCTGGGGACCACCGACACGACCACGCCAGACATGGCCGCCTTCGTGAACGGCGCCATGGTTCGCTATCTGGACTTCAACGACTCCTACAACGGCAAGGACGTCGCCCACCCTTCCGACAACATCCCCGCGGTACTGGCTGCCGCCGAGGCGCATGGAGGGTCGGGCCGACAGCTGATTGCGGCTGTCGCACTTGCGTACGAGGTGCAGGCTGCCTGGGTGGACAGCTTCCAGCTCGCCTCGGGTGGTGTCTGGGATCAAGCCGCCTATGCCGCCATCTCCGTACCGCTCGGCGCGGGCAAAGTGATCGGCCTGACGATGGAGCAGCTCGCGGAAGCACTGCGCATCTCCGTGGTTAGCAGCATGACGCTTGGCGAGGCCCGGCGTGGGACCATCTCCCACTGGAAGGCGGCGGCTGTCCCAAACGCGGGCCGGAACGGCGTCTTCGCAGCCATGCTCGCTCGGCGTGGGATGACCGGTCCGCCAGAGGTGTTCTCCGGCTCGCACGGGTTCTTTGCGGGGGTGACGGCCGCCCCTGTCGAGCTTGCCCCCCTCGCCCGGGAAGATGGCAATGATCGCGCCTTCCGGCTGATGGAGTCGCGCTTCAAGCGATTCCCGGCGGGGTTCTTTTCCCAGACAGCGATCGAAGGCGCGATAGAGGCCCGGGCGGTACTTAGCATCGCCGACGCGGCCGATGTCGACCACGTCCTGATCCGGACATTCGAGAGCGGCAAACGAGTCATGGCGGGCGACCCCACTCGCTGGCGCCCCGAGACGCGAGAGACCGCCGACCACAGTCTCCCCTTCGTTGTTGCCTGCGCTCTTCGGTTCGGCACGCTCGAGCCCGCGCACTTCGAGGACGACGTCCTGCGCGACCCGGTGTTGCTGGACCTGATGCAGCGGATCGAGGTCGTGCGGGACCCGGAGTGTGACGCCGCCTGGCCGGAGGCCATACTCAACATCCTGACGGTCCGGACCTCGGACGGCCGTCAGCACACGGTGGCCGTCCCCTACTACACCGGGCACTTCAAGAAGCCCATGAGCGATACCGACGTCGAGGACAAGTTCCGCGGCCTCACGGCCGGCCTGCTCGAAGAGCCCCGTCAGCAGACGGCGTTGGACCGCCTGTGGCGCCTCGACGAGGAGACCGACCTTGGTCGAGTCATGGCGTCGCTCGTCATCGCGCAGCCTGCCTTACCTCACCGCTGAGCCACGGCCGCTGGACTGACGGCCTGCGGTCCGCGATGACGGCCACGTTCCGCCCCCACTAAGCTACGGCTCGCTACGAGACACACACCGAAGGTTCGGACCGCCGATGGCCCCAGACACCGGCCCGATCACCGCGACCAGCGCCGTCCTCGTGCGGCTGCTCAGCGCCGGCCCCGCCCGCGTCTCGCTCGACGGCGGCGTGCTGCGCTTCGGGGACGCCGTCGGTACGCCTGTCGGCGCCATCGACCGCATCGAGGCGCGCCGCTCGTGGTTCTGGACGCGGCTCACGATCCGCGAGGCCGGTGGTGTCGAGCGCGCCATCGGCGGACTCGACCGGCACGAGGCGGAGCGGATCGCCGAGGCGGTGCGCGCGGACGCCGCCCGTGCCGCCGAGGCGCTGGCCCCGCGGCTTGCCCGGCTCGACTCCCGCCTCAGCCGCCTCCGCGCGACGGACCGCTACATCCGCAACTCCCTGAGCAACGGGCTCCAGGCGGACATCGCCAACGCCGTACAGCAGTGCGGCGGTTCACTGGCGCGAGCCCACTTGCCGCCGCGCGCCGCCGAGGCGCTCTCCCGCCTCGAGCGGGTCGCCGGCCTCGACGCGTTCGAGGCGGCGCGGGAGGAGGCGAACTCCCGCTTCGTCGCCGCGCTCGCTCCCGCCGTGCTCAGCGCTGCGTCGGGCGTGCTCTCCTCGCCGCCGACCGGCGAGCAGGCCGAGGCGATCGCCACTGACGAGGACGCGACGCTCGTGCTCGCGGGAGCGGGCACGGGCAAGACGGCGGTGATCACCGCGAAGGTCGCCCACCTCGTGCGCAACCAGGGCGTCCCGGCGGACGCGATCCTCGTGCTCGCCTTCAATCGCAAGGCTGCCGAGGAGATCCGCGAGCGCCTCCCCGACGACCTCGCCGGAGCGCACGTCGCCACCTTCCACGCCTTCGGCCGCCGCGTGATCGCCGACGTGGAGGTCGCGCCGAGCATGTCGAAGCTGGCGGAGGACGAGGCGAGGCTGATCGCCGTCGTCGACCGGATCCTCGTCGAGCTCGTCAGCGATCCCGGGCAAAGCCGGGCGGTGACGAACTTCATCACCAGCCAGCGCGCGGACTACCGTTCGCAGTTCGACTTCACCACGCCCGGCGAGTACTACGACCACGTCCGCCGCTCCGAGCTGCGGACGCTGACCGGCGATCTCGTGAAGAGCTTCGAAGAGCTGGAGATCGCGAACTTCCTCACGCTCAACGGCGTCAGCTTCACGTACGAAGCGCGCTACGAGGTCGATTCCGCCACCTCGTGGAACCGCCAGTACCTGCCTGACTTCCATCTCCCCGACCACGGCATCTACATCGAGCACTTCGCGCTGGACCGGCAGGGCCGCCCGCCGCCGGAGTGGACGGGCTACGCCGAGGGCGTCGAGTGGAAGCGAGGCATCCACGCGCAGTACGGCACGAAGCTGATCGAGACGTACAGCTGGCAGCTGCGCGAGGGCATGCTGCGCCAGACGCTGCGCGCGCAGCTCGAGGAGGCAGGCGTCACGTTCGAGCGCGTCTCGCTGCGGGCGCTGCTCGAGCGGCTGGGTCGCTGGCTGATCTCGTGGCTGGCCCAGTTGCTGGCGACCTTCCTCAACCACGTCAAGACCAGCGGCCTCTCGGACGGCGCGCTGCGCGCACGCGCCCACGCGACGGACGATCGAGGGCGCAGCGACGCGTTCCTCGATGTGTTCGAGCAGGTCCGCTCGCGCTACGAGGAGCTGCTCGGCGACGAGAAGGACTTCCACGACCTGATCAACCACGCGGCGGCGTACATCCGCGAGGGCCGCTGGACATCGCCCTACCGCTACGTGCTGGTGGACGAGTTTCAGGACATCTCCGCGGGCCGGATGGCGCTGCTCCAGGCGCTCAAGCGCCCGGGCGTCGCCTACTTCCTCGTCGGTGACGACTGGCAATCGATCTACCGCTTCGCCGGAAGCGACGTCGGGCTCGTGCGCGACTGCGGGCGCTACCTGGGCCACGTACGGGAGCGGACGCTCAGCCGCACCTTCCGCTTCGCCCGCGGCATCCTCGAGCCCTCGACCGCCTTCGTGGTGCGCAACCCCGCGCAGACGCAGCGCACGCTGCGACCTGCGGACGGCGTGCGCGACGAGGGCGTCACCGTCATAGCAAGCGACGACCCCGCGCGCGGCCTGCAGGCTGCACTGCACGACATCGAGGAGCTCGAAGGCAGCGACGGCCCGCCGATCTCCGTGCTCGTGCTCGGGCGCTACCGCGGCAGCCGCGCCGCGCTGCCCCCGCCCCGCGACAGGCGGCTGCGCATCGAGTTCAGCACCGTCCACGCCGCGAAGGGCCGCGAGGCGGACTACGTCGTCGTGCTCGACCTCAGGGACGCCCGGCGCGGCTTCCCCTCACAGCACGAGGACGATCCGCTACTCGGCCTCGTGTTGCCGCCACCACCCGAGGGCTCCTACCCGCACGCCGAGGAGCGCCGCGTCTTCTACGTCGCGCTCACCCGCGCGCGGCGCGGGACGTACCTCATCGCCGACCAGTTGCGTCCCTCGGCCTTCGTCGACGAGCTGCTCCGCACATCCCCCGGCCTGCGCCGCCTCGGCGAGTTCAGGCGCGACAGCACGCCCCCATGCCCGCGCTGTCGCACGGGCCGCCTCGACCTGTCGAGGAGCGGCCGCAGCATGAACTGCCTGAACTTCCCCTTCTGCCGCTACCGCGCCCCGCGCTGCCAGAGCTGCAGGAGGGGCTTCGCGGTGATCGCGGGCGCCTCCTCCCGCTGCACGAATGCCTCGTGCGACGCCAGCCCGCCGGCCTGCGAGTCCTGCGGCGCTGGCGTGTTGGTCACGCGCAAGGGGCGCACGGGCTGGTTCCTCGGCTGCACTCAGTACTCCTCGGACCAGCCGTGCACGAATACCCGGAGCATCAAGGCCACGCGCCGCCGCTGAGGCGGGCCGCCCGCCTGCCCTCGCCTGCGCTCGCATTCAATCGTAATCGCCTCTCCGGAGTGCTACCCTCCGGCGCGACAACTACCGCACTGCTCTGGAGGGCGTCATGAGCGAGCATGGAACGGCAGTAGGGACCGCCGACCTCGGGTTGACGGTCGGAACACCCGATCTCAAGTCCGTGGGGGCGATCGCGTTTGGTCCGGGCGGCATCCTCTTCGTCGCGGACAACGCGAGCGCCGCGATCTTCGCGATCGACTTCGGTCCCGCCGGCCCCGCGCCCGACTCCCAGGCGTTCGCGATCGATGACCTCGACGCTCGCCTCGCCTCGCTCCTGGGCTGCTCGCGCGAGGACGTATCGATCCGCGACATGGCCGTGTGCCCGCTGACGGGCGAGGCCTACCTGTCCGTGATGCGGGGCAACGGATCCGACGCCATCCCGGTGATCGCCCGGGTCGGCGACGACGGCCAGGTCACCGACGTCTCCCTCGAGGGCGTCCCGTTCGCCCGCACGACGATCGAGGACGCCCCCGACAGCGGCGACGGGCGTATGGACGTCCAGGTGCTGCCCGACGACAGCACCGACGGCGAACAGATCGAGACGGGCTCCGGGGTGAGCCTGCGCATCGCTCGCGAGGGGCTGCGCACCGTGACCGTCACGGACATGAGCTACGTGGACGGCATGCTGCTCGTGGCGGGCGCGTCGAACGAGGAGTTCTCCTCGACGCTGCGGCGCATCCCCTTCCCGTTCAACGGGGGGGCGCAGTCGAACTCGCTCGAGATCTTCCACGTCTCCCACGGCAAGTACGAGACGGCGTCGCCGATCCGCACCTTCGTGCCCTACAACGGCGACAGCAGCATCCTCGCGAGCTACACCTGCACCCCGATCGTGCACTTCTCGCTGAGCGACATGGAGCCCGCGACGCACGTCATGGGCTCGACCGTGGCGGAGCTGGGCTCGATGAACAGCCCGACCGACATGGTGTCGTACCGCCGCGACGGCGAGGAGTACCTGCTGGTCGCGACCGCTCGCCTGCCGCTCGTGCGCATCGCCTGCGCCGACATCGACGGGCAGGAGTCGCTGACCGAGCCCGATGAGCCCCTCGGCGTGCCTCGCGAGGCGTTGAGCCACGCGGGCGTGCTGCGCATGGCGAATCTCGACGGCGGCGCTGTGCTGATGCTGCAGCAGGACGGCGACGGCGCCGTCGCGCTTCATTCCTACGAGTGCGCCTCGCTCTAGCGGGCGCCGAACAGCGGCGATGAGCGGGCGGCGACGGCTTGCGATCGAGCTGTCGACCGCCGAGGGCTCGCACCGCGTCCGCCTCCGGGGCTTGCCGCCGGCGACGCTGCGACGCCTCGGATCCCTGAGCGACGATGAGTTCGCGCTCGAGCTCCCCGTCTACCCGCGCGATCACCTCCCCAGCGACACGCTCGACCTCCAACCGATGGCGGGCCGCTACGAGGTCGGCGCGGACGCGCTGACCTTCGTGCCTCGCTACCCGCTCCGGCCGGGCCTCTGCTACGCGATGGTGGTACGGACGGGCGAGGGCAGGGAGCAACGCCTCACGTTTCGCCTGCCCGCCGCTCGCGTCGAGCCGACCGCCCGCGTGCTCGCGACCTACCCGAGCGGCAACCGGCTCGTGCGCAACCAGCTCAAGCTCTACGTCCAGTTCTCGACATCCATGAGCGAGGGCCAGGCCGAGCGCCACGTGCGACTCGTACGCGCCGACAGCGACGAGGCCATCGAGTCGCCCTTCGTCCTGGAGCCGGAGCTGTGGGATCGCGAGCGCCGCCGCCTCACGCTGCTCTTCGATCCGGGCCGGCTCAAGCGCGGCCTGCGATCGCACGAGGAGGCCGGCTACCCGCTGCAGGAGGGCGTCCCCGTCCACGTGCTGGTCGACGAGGGCTTCCGGGACGCGGACGGCGCCCCGCTGCGGGAGCGCTTCGAGCAGCGCTACGCGGTCGACGGCGACCTGCGCACCCGCGTGGACCCTCGAGACTGGGAGTGCCGCCTCCCGGCGGCCGGTACGGCCGACGCGCTGCTCGTGCGCTTCGACCGGCCGCTCGACCACGCGCTGCTGCAGCACGCCCTCGAGGTCAGCGACGGCGCCGGCCGCCCCGTGGCCGGGCGTCCGGAGATCGGCGCCGCCGAGCGCTCGTGGACCTTCACCCCCGCCGCGCCGTGGCAGGCGGGCGAGTACCGGCTGGCGGTCGACCCGCGGCTCGAGGACCTCGCCGGCAACTCGCTCGCCCGCGTCTTCGACCGCGACCTCGAGCGCGACGAGGCGCCCGCGGAACCCACGACCGAGTGGCTCTCCTTCGCGCTCTGAGGCCGGTCCGCTCGCCACCGATTGCGGGCCTTGCTCCACACTCGTCGGGGTGCCAGACTCCCCGGCCCACCATCGGGCGTGATGTCGCCTGGTGAGCCCCGCTGGAGGCACCCGTGCACTACGCCTGGGCGATCGCCGGGGCCTGGACGCAGCAGTGGTCGGAGATAGCCACCACGTTCAAGGATCCGCTCTTCTATATCCGGGACATCCCGCAGATCGCCGTCCTCGCCTGGATCGTCACGCAAGCCGAGGATCCGGTGGTTGCGACGTATGTGGTGGTCGGGGTCGTGCTGTTCACGACCTCCAACTGGTCGCTCTTCCAGATGGGCTGGTCGCTGTCACAGGAGTTGTTCTCCGGGACGCTCCAGCACATCGTGCTGTCGCGCACGCCGATGGCGTTCGTGCTCTTCGGGAAGGCAGCAGCCACCGTCAGCTCGGCCCTTTTCTCGGGGCTGATCGCGCTGCTCGTCGCGTGGTGGATGGCGCGCGACCTGATCGAGGTCGCCGACCCGGCGCTGCTCGCCGTCTCGGTCTGCGTCGCGATCGTCGCGATCATCGCGACGGGCTTCATCTGGGCGCCGCTCTTCGTGCTGGTCGGCACCCGGCCCGGCTTCTTCAACGCGATCACGCCGTTCGCCGTGGTGTTCGGCGGCTTCATCGTCCCCATCGACCTGCTCTCGCCGACCGGCGAGGCCGTCGCGCGCCTGCTGCCGACGGCCTGGACGTCCGAGGCGATCTACTACTCGATCCGCGACGGATCGCCCGAGGCGGGGCGCATCCTCGCGAACCTCGGCGTGGCGCTGGCGATCACGGTGTTGTACTTCGCCGTCACCTGGGCGCTGTTCCGCTTCGTCGAGCGGCGCATTCGCATCTCGGCGACGCTGGATCTCGGATAGGCGGACTCCGATCAACAACTTCGTCACCCAGTCGTATCTGTCGTACCGGGGCCTGTTCGGCTGGCTGAACTGGCCCGCGTACACCTCGAACGTCTTCATCCGGCCGGTGCTGCTGATGGCGATGTTCTCGCTGGCGGGGCGCTTCGCCGGAGACGAGGGCGCCGCGCAGCGCTATGCGGTCGGGATGGTCGCGTTCTCGGAGATGCAGATCGTGCAGGGCGGCATCACCCAGACCTTCCACTACGAGCGCCAGTTCGGGACGCTCTGGGTGCTGTTCAGCTCCGCCGGCAGCCGCATCGTCGCGTACCTCAGCCGCGGCGTGCTGCACTACGGAAACGCGCTGCTCAGCGCGGCGACGACGCTGGCCTTCGCCTGGCTGCTCTTCGGGGTCGCGCTCCCCGAGGCGGACTGGGCCGTCGTGATCGCGGCGATCGTGCTGATCGCGCTCTCGTGCATGGCGTTCTCGCTGATGATAGGCAGCTTCGTGATCGTGCTCCGAGACTGGTTCAGCGCCCCCGCCCTCTCCAACGGGCTGATCATCGCGCTGACCGGAGCGTTTATCCCGAGGGACGCCCTGCCCGCGCCCCTCGGCGACCTCGGGCTGCTCCTGCCGTTGACCTGGGCGCTACCCGCACTGCGCGACGCACTCGGGCAGGGCGAGACGGACGTGGCGACCGCGCTGCTCGGCGAGTTCGCCGTCGCGATCGCCTACCTGATCGTGGGTCTGTTCCTGTTCCGGGCTGTGGAGTGGCGCGCCCGCACCACCGGCACGTACGACACGGTGTGAGGACGGGACGATGAACGCGCAACCGCAGTACGCGGTCGAGTGCGAGGCGCTCGGCAGGGTCTACCGCTTCTCGAGGGGCCTCGGGAGGGGCGGTACGCAGGAGACCGTCGCGCTCGACGATCTGAACCTGACAATCGCTCCCGGGGCCGTCTTCGGCCTGCTCGGGCCGAACGGCGCCGGCAAGACGACGACCGTGCGCATCCTCGCGACGCTGCTCACGCCGACGAGCGGGACCGCGCGCGTGCTCGGCCACGACGTCGTCGAGGCGCCGAAGCGGGTCCGCGAACCCATCGGGCTGATCCTCGGCGGCGACCGCGGGCTCTACACGCGCCTCAGCGGACGGCAGAACCTCAGCTACCACGCGGCGCTCAACCACATGGACCGCAAGCGGGCGCGCGAGCGCCGCGAGGAGCTGCTCGGCCTCGTCGGCCTGAGCGACGCCGCAGACACCGCGGTCGAACGCTACTCGCGAGGCATGAAGCAGCGCCTGCACATCGCGCGCGGGCTGCTGACCGAACCCGACGTGGTGTTCATGGACGAGCCGACGATCGGCCTCGATCCAGTCGGGGCGCAGGAGGTGCGGGCGATGATCCCGGAACTCGCCGCCGCCGGGCACACCATCCTGCTGACGACACACTACATGTTCGAGGCCGACCAGCTCTGCGACGAGGTGGCGATCATCAACGAGGGCAAGCTGGTCGCGCGCGACACGCCGGCCGCCGTCCGCAGGCGCTTCGCGACCTTCCGCGTCGTCGAACTCGCCGTCCGCGAGCCGGACCTCGCACTGGCCGATCGCCTCGGAGCCCTGCCGGGCGTCGAGCACGTGCAGGTCGGGACCGACGGCGCGCTCCAGACCTTCTCAATCCGCATCCCGCCCGACGCCGACCTGCGCGGCGCCGTCGAGGACACCGTGGGGCCGGACAACGTCGAGAGCCTGCTGCAGCGCGACCCCACGCTCGAGGAGGCCTACCTCGCGCTGCTGAGCTAGCTCACGGCGGAGGGGCCAACTCCTCGATCGCAACCGCGCCGCCGGTCAGCGCATCCACGGTGACCCGGCTGCCCCAGAGCAGCGTCATGCCCAGCAGCGGAACGCCGTCCGACTGCAAGATCAGCACATCGCTTGGGCGTCCGTGCCAGGAGACCGACCCGAGGTAGACCTGAAACTCGGAGAGTTCTCCATTCGCCAACTCGAAGGTCCGCTGACCTACGGGCGGCACCCCCAGCAGCCCGCCGTCGAAGACATCGATGGTGACCAGCGCCTGCTGGTCCGCGCCTACTCGTCCTCTATGCATCCTGCTCGGGCGTCCGGAAACCGCCGACGTGGCTGTATGCCGCGCGGTGGCCGACGCGCACTCCGTAGGTCACCGCGGACGGTCTCCGTTGCAGCAGTCGCCGCGTGGCTGCGGCGTCCCGCACGTCGATCTCGTAGTCGCCGGTCTCAACGTCGATGACGACGAATGTGCCCTTCTCGATCGGCTGGATCCGAGGCTGGATTTCTTCCCGGTAGATGGCTTCTCCACGGGCTGCCACTTCCCCGGGCTTGTAGTCGCGGACCGCCATCGCGCCCTCCTCGAAGCCATGGTGAAGCCATGTCGGCGCCACGCAACACAGGATATGTCGGGGTTGTGCATTTGACACAGGATAAGGGGGCGGCACGATGCGACAATGCGCATCGGCTTGCCGCTCGGCTCCGGGGCAGCCGCCGTGATCATCGAGGTCACGGCGGCTATCACGAGCCCCGGCGATGTGGACGCCGTGCCGCTCATGATCCTATGCGTGGTCACCTTCGTCGTCACGGCCGCGGCCGTCGCGGGCGCGCAATGGCTTGAGCGCCGCCACGCTGCGGCTACGGAGGAACGCTTGGGGCGCGATGTCGCCGCCCTGAACACGAGCTATCGGGCCTCCGATGGAACACGGAGGTACGCCTCAACCCTCTACAGCACGACCTGGAGCAGTTGCGCATCCGTGAGCGGCGGCGCGAGGAAGATGAGCGCCGAGGGCGCTACGGCAGATAGGAACCCTGCCATGTTCGGCGAGTCCACTACAGCAACACTTGACACGCGAGGGCGGCCCCGTGCCTCCTTGTGGTTGCGTGTCGGGTCTGCTGTAGTGGGCGCCCAGCCGTCCGCCGCAGGGAGGCTCCATGCGCCCGCTCGTCGCTCTCCTCGCGGGCGCTATCGGCTTTCTTATGGCTATCGCCAGTGTCCTTGCCGTCCTCGCGATCGTGCAGACCGCCGCAGACAGCGACCCGCCGCAACGGCACACGCCGGCCCCGGCGGCTCCAACCCCGGCCCCGACGGAGCCACCACCCACCACGACGCCCACACCGCAGGCGACCCCGCCGCCTACGCCGACTCCCCATCCGCTCGCGCGTTGCCTCACGGCGGACGGGCGCAGCCTCGACCTGGAGCAGCTCCTCTGGCTGGAGCTGCAGGGCATGTACAACAGTGTCTACGCCGAGAGTGTGCTGCCGCCGCCGACGGTCTCCATCACGGGCGCGACCGCGATCAACATCCGGCACGTGGGGGGCGGGCTGTACCTGCACTCAGCGGCTTACAGCGTCACGACGCAGTACCACAACCGGGCCGAGACGCAGACCGTGACGGTGCGCGGGACCGTGCGCGCGTCCAGCTGCGCTGCGGAGCTTCGCTAGGCGACCAGCTCGCGGTAGTCATGGTGTCGGTCGTCAAGATGCGCCTGAGCGCGTCGATGAAGATGCGGTCGTTGCGGCGGTTGTTGAAGCGCCACTCAAGCTTCGACAGGTAGCGGTCGATGTGCTTCATCGAGACCTTGTTGAAACTCCCCATGATGGAGCGCTTGAACAGGGACCACACGCCCTCGATCGAGTTGGTGTGGAGCCATCCTAGCTGCTAGCCGCGCTGGCGGCGCATCACGCGGTAGATGTTGTTGCGCTGCACCTCGCTCGCGCCCTCGTAGACGCGGGCGACCCGGATGTCGCGGTAGAGGCGCTCGATCGGCGATCCGCGCAGGTAGCCGACGCCGCCGTGCATCTGCAGCGAGCGGTCCACCACCCGCTGCGCCGCCTCGCTGGCGTAGACCTTGCAGATCGAGGCCTCCGCCGCCACGTCCTCGCCGGCGTCCAGTTGCGCCGCCGTGCGGTAGATCAGCGACTCCGCCGCCATCACCTCGATCGCCATGTCGGCGAAGGCGTGCTGCGTCACCTGGAAGTCGCCGATCGTCTGCCCAAACAGCTCGCGCTCGTGCGCATAGCGCCAGCCGAGATCCAGCGCCTCCTTCGCCACGCCGAGGCACATCGCCCCGATGCCGACGCGCGATCCGTTGAGCACCGAGAGCGCGAGCCGGAAGCCGCCGTCCGCCTCGCCGACGAGGCTCGCGCGTGGCGTGCGCGCGCCGTCGAGGATCACGTGCGCCGTCGACGAGGCGCGCAGGCCCATCTTGTCCTCGAGACGCGCGACGCTCAGGCCGGGCGTCCCGCCCTCGACGGCGAACAGCGAGATGCCCTCGCGCCCGCGCTCCGGCGCGGTCTTGGCGAACACGAGGTAGACGCCGGCACGGTCGCCGTTGGTGACGTAAGCCTTCTCCCCGTCGAGGACGTAGTCGGCGCCGTCGGCGCGCGCGGTCGTGCGCAGCGCGGGCACGTCGCTGCCGCCGACGGGCTCGGTCAGGCAGAAGGCGCCGACGGTCTGGCCGGTGACGAGCGGCCGCAGCCAGCGCTCGCGCTGCTCCTCGCTGCCGAAGCGCTCGATCAGCGGCGCCGCGAGGCCGCTCGACGCCGCCAGCACGAGCGCCGTCGAGACGTGCGCGCGCGACAGCTCCTCGAGGGCGACCGCGAAGCCGATCTGGCCGAGTTCGGCACCGCCCCAGGCGGTCGGGAACCCGGTGCCGAAGAAGCCGACCTCGCCCATCAACGCGATCACGTCATCCGCGATGCGCTCCCGTGCCTCCATCTCGTCGACGCGCGGGCGCAGCTCGCGGTCGGCGAACTCGCGCGCCGTGCGGCGCAGCGCGGCGATCTCGGGCGGCAGTCCGGCGTCGGCGTCCATTGAGGTTCCTCGCTGCCTGTCCGTCGCTCAGTGCGGTTCAGCGCGCGCGGCCGCCGCCGTCGATGTTGTAGATCGCGCCGTTGATGTAGGAGGCGTCGTCGCTCAGCAGGAAGGTGACGAGCGAGGCGACCTCCTCCGGCTCGCCGTAGCGGCCCATCGGGTTGCGCTGCTGGTACTGGCGGTAGGTGGTCTCCGGGCTGTCGGGCGTGCGGCTCGCCTCCAGGCGGCGCATCATCTGCGTCTCGATCGGCGAGGGGCAGACCGCGTTCACGCGCACGCCCGCATCGCCGAACTCCAGCGCCCCCGTCTTCGTCATCCCGACGACGGCGTGCTTGCTCGCGCCGTAGGCGACGATGCCCGGGGTCCCGCTCAGTCCCGCCACCGAGGCGGTGTTCACGATCGAGCCGCCGCCGCGGTCGATCATTCCCGGCGCCACGTATTTCATGCCCAGCCACACGCCCTTGAGGTTGACGGCGATCACGCGGTCGAACAGCTCCTCCGGGTACTCGGTGAGCGGGTGCACCGAGCCCTCGATGCCCGCGTTGTTGAAGAAGGCGTCGATGCCGCCGAAGTGCTCCGTGGCGCGCTCGACGTAGCGCTCGACCTCCTCGGCGTGCCGCACGTCGGCCTCGAGGGTCAGCACCTCGGCGCCGGCCTCGCGCACCGGGGCCGCCGCGGCGACGAGGTCGACTCCGTCGAGGTCGACGAGCACGATGCGCGCGCCCTCACGGGCGAGGCGCAGCGCCGTCGCGCGGCCGATCCCGCCTGCGCCGCCGGTGATCAGTGCCGTCTTGCCTTCGAATCGCCCGTCCATCGCGTCCTCCGCCCCAGGTGCTCGGCGCCCTCTTCTGGTCGCTCGCGGAAGCAGCGTAACGAATGTCGGCTGTTCGTACCCGCCGAGGCGGCTCGCGGCGTCCTCAGGCCGCCAGCGCGTGCACGAGCCGAGCGTCGACGCTGCGCAGCGCCGCCTCGGCCGTCGAGACGCCCTCGCGCTCCGCGAGGCGCAGCAGCTCCAGCGTCGTCGGCCCGACGCGCTCGAGGAGCTCCTCGACGCGCGCCGCGCCGCCGCCCGCGTGATCGACGCCGGCGGCGACCACGCCGCCGGAGTTCACGACGTAGTCGGGCGTGTAGAGGATCCCGCGCGCGGCCAGCAGCTCGGCGTCGGCGGGATCGTGCAGCAACTGGTTGTTCGCCGCTCCGCAGACCACGCGGCAGCGCAGCTGCGCGATCGACCGTGGGTTGAGCACGCCGCCGAGCGCGTTCGGCGAGAGCACGTCGCAGGGCTGCAGGTACGCGCCCTCGAGGGCGATCGCCTCGCCGCCGATCTCGCTCGCGAGGGCGGCCGCGAAGTCCTCGTAGAGGTCCGCGACTGCGACATCGGCGCCCGCGGCGGAGGAGCGCCGCGCCACCTTGGCGCCGACCTTGCCGGTGCCCACGACGACGACGCGCCTTCCCGCGAGCGAGCTGTGTCCGAAGGCGAACTCGCAGGCCGCGTGCATCCCGTTGACGACCGTGCGCGCCGTCGGTTCCGAGGTGTCCACATCGTGCTCGCGGCCCCGCGCGACGCCCGCGATGTGGGCGGTCTCGCGGACGATCTGCTGCAGGTCGCCGAGCGTTGTGCCGACGTCCGTCGTGGTGACGTAGCGCCCGCCGAGCCGCTCGACGAAACGGCCGTACGCGGCGAGCTGCCCGGGCGTCTTGGCCGCCGCATCGCCGATGATGGCCGCCTTGCCGCCACCGTAGTCGAGGCCCGCGACCGCCGACTTCGCCGTCATCGCCGCCGACAGCCGGAGCACGTCGATCAGCGCCTCGCCGATGTTCTCGTACGCCCGCCAGCGCGCGCCGCCAAAGCCGGGTCCGAGCACGGTCGAGTGCAGCGCGACCAGCGCGCGCAGCCCGGTCTCAGGGTCGCGATGGTAGTAGACCGCCTCGTGGCGATCGGGGTCGTAGGGGCGGCCGAGGCGTGCGCCGTCGCCGCCCGGCATCCGCGTCGCGGTCCAGCGCAGCAGGTCCGCGTCCAGCTCCTCGGCGCGGCCGAGCAGCCCCTCGAGGGCGGCGCGATCTTCCTGGAAACTTGGTCCTGATGCGTTCCTCATGGTTAAAGGATACTGCTGCGCAGGCCGACGATCGCTACGCGTTTCCGCCGGCCGCCGCGAGGATCGAGGCGTGCGCCACGACGAAGGCGGCCGTCGCCTCACCGAGCGGCGCGCCGCTACGCAGCAGGTCGGCGGCCTCGTCCACGTCGTCGCGCAGCGAGGGCAGTTCGAGCCAGGCGACGGCCAGCCCGGCCGCCTCTCCGAGCGCGCGATGGCGCGCGCCCGATCCGATGCCGAAAGCCGGGGCGATCGCGTCCGGCGGGCGCAGCCCCAGCAGCCCCGTCCCGCCGTCGCGCGACGGCGCGACGACGACCCCGTGCTCCTCGAGCGCCTCGATCGCGGCGCGCAGCTCCGCGGGCCGCGCGCGCGGCTGGTCGGCGGGCAGCACGAGCGCCGCGCTCGCCTCGCGCGCCCCGGCGGCGGCGAGGGCCTGCGCGACGGCGGCGTTGTAGCCGCCGCCCTCGTCGGCGAGCAGCTCCGCGCCGGCGCGCCGCGCCGCGGGGGTGTACTCGTCGTCCGGTGTCATCAGCAGCAGCGGTCCGTCGTGCGCGGCACGCACGGCGATCAGCACGTCCTCGAGCATCGCCAGCACCAGCGAGGCGCGCTGCGCCGGACCCAGCACCGAGGCCAGGCGCGACTTCGCCTCGCCGAGGCCCTTGACCGGCACGATCACGCACAGCGCGCCCGGCGCCGCGCTCACGGCGTCGCCGCCTTGAGGACGCGCCGCGCCAGCGCCTCGCGCCGCTCCGCGCTCGTCATCATCGTGTCGCAGACGACGGCCCGCAGCCCCAACGCCTCGACGGCGCCGGCGAGCGCGGCGTCGACCGCATCGAGGACGAACACGTCCAGCAGCCCGGCGTAGAGCCGCGCCACCCCCAGCGCCGAGACCTCGTGGCCGAGGCTGCGCATCATCGCGGCGGCGGGGCCCTTCACCGCATCCCCGCCGACGATCGGGCTGACCGCGATGCGCGCGCCTCCCGAAGCTTCGAGGGCTTCGCGCACGCCGGGTACGGCCAGCAGCGGGTCGATCGAGACGAAGGGGTTGCTCGGCGCGACGATTACGGTGTCCGCCTCCGTGATCGCCTCGATCACGCCGGGGGCGGGCCGTGCCCGTGCGGAGCCGGGAAAGCGCAGCCCGGTCACGGTCGCCGAGGCGCGCCCGCGCACGAAGTAGTCCTGAAAGGCCAGCTCGCCCTCGGGCGTCGCGACCACGGTGGGATGCCGGTCGTCGGTGACGGGCAGCAGCCGGCAGCGCAGGCCGCGCCGCCTCGCCAGTTCCGCCGTGACCGCGCTCAGCGCCTCCCCGCCGCGCAGCCGCTCGCTGCGCCAGACGTGCGTCGCGAGGTCGCGATCGCCGATGCGGAACCACGGCTCCTCGCCCAGCGCTTCCAGCTCGTCGAGCATCGCGAACGTGTCGCCGCGGTGGCCCCAGCCCTGCTCGCCCTCGAGGCCGGCGAGCGTGTAGATCACCGTGTCGATGTCGGGCGAGACGTGCAGCCCGCGCCACTCGAAGTCGTCGCCGGTGTTGCAGATGACGTCGATATCGGCCGGATCCACGACGCGGCAGAGCCCGTCGAGGAAGCGCGCGGCCCCCACGCCGCCGGCCAACACCGTGATCCGCATGCGACCGCCCCGGTCAGCCCGCGCCCGTCCGGCCGCCTAGATGCCGGACTGGTAGCCGGCGTTCTCCTCGATCATCCGCACCGGCGACCCCGCGAGGAACGCCGCGATGTCCTCGACCGCGTCGCCGTAGTAGCCGCGATAGCCCTCCTCGATCACGTAGCCGACGTGCGGCGTCAGCACCGTGTTCGGCAGCCGTCGCAGGGGGTGGTCGAGCGGCAGCGGCTCGCGGTCGAAGGTATCGAGCCCGGCGCCGGCGATCGCGCCCGCCTCGAGCGCCTCGACGAGCGCGTCCTCGTCGATGATCGGCCCTCGCGAGGTGTTCACGATGTAGGCGCTCTGCTTCATCGCCTCCAGCTCGGACGCGCCGATCAGTCCCCGGGTGCGCTCGCTCAGCTTGAGGTGGATCGTGACCACGTCCGAGCGCGCGAGCAGCTCCTCCAGCGGCGCGAGCTCCGCACCCGCGGCCTGCGCGCGCTCCTCGGTCAGGTTCTGGCTCCAGGCGACGAGCTCCATCCCGAAGGCCGCGCCGATCCTCGCCACCTGCGTGCCGAGGTTGCCGAGCCCGATGATGCCGAGTGTGCGGCCCTGCAGCCCCTGGCCCAGCGCGACCTGCCAGCCGCCCTCGCGGATCGCGCGGTCCTCGCGCGGGATCTGCCGGGCCAGCGCCAGGATCAGGCCCCACGTCAGTTCTGCCGTCGCGAAGCCGAGCGATCCGGTCCCGCACACGATCGCGCCCAGCTCGCGCGCCGCCTCCACGTCGATCGCGGCGTTCTGGCTGCCGGTCGTGATCAGCAGCTCCAGCCTCGGCAGCTTCTCCAGCAGCTCGCGCGGGAACGGCGTGCGCTCCCGCATCGCGACGACGATCTCGAAGTCCCGCAGCCGCTCCGCGACCGCCTCGATGTCATGGAGGTGGTCGGAGAACGTCTGGACCTCGGTCCCGGCCGGGAGGACGGACCAGTCCGCCACCTCCATCGCCACGCTCTGGTAGTCGTCCAGCACCGCTACGCGCATCGGAACCTCCTCGCGGACTCCCGCCGTCGGGGGCTGCTAGCCCTGACTGGGCGCGTCCGTCTCGTGCCGTTGGTGGTACTCCATACCCGCCGTCGCCGGGGCGCGGCCGTCCACGATCGCCTCGGCGCGGGCGCGCGCGATCGCATGGCCGATGTCCGGCCGGCTGATGATGTAAAAGCGATCCTCGCGGATCGAGTCGATGACGTGCCCGGCGATCTCGTCGGCCGTCGGGTAGTCGGTGCGGCTCTCCGAGACCGCGAGGCGCACGTGGTAGCGCTCCATGTCGAGCTCCGCCTGGTCCTCATGGCCGGGATTCACGAACTCCTCGGGCCGTCGCGTGCGCGTCACGGCGCCTCGAATGTGCGGGATCAGCACGGAGACGCTGACGGCCGCCTCGTCGCGCTTCAGCTCGTGCCAGAGCACCTCGCTCAGCGCCAGCACGGCGCTCTTCGTGACCACGTAGCTGCCGGTGCCCGGCCGCCCCGCGAGGCCCGCGGTCGAGGCGGTGTTGACGATGTGCCCCTCCTCGCCGCTCTCCAGCATGATCGGGACGAAGACGCGCAGCGCGTGGATCATCCCCCAGAGGTTCGCGCCGATCGCCCACTCCCAGTCGCGCTCGCTGGTCGTCCAGACCGAGACGTCGCGGGTGTTGATGCCGACGTTGTTGCAGAGCACGTGCACGCCACCGAGTTCGTCCGTCACGCGCGCGGCCAGCGCCTCGACGCTCTCGCCGCTGGAGATGTCCGTCTCGACGGCGATCACGCGCGCGCCGCGCTCCAGCAGCTCCTCCCGGGTCGCGGCGAGGGCGTCGACGTCGGCGTCGGCGAGGGCGACGGCCATGCCCTCGCGTGCGAAGCGGCGCGCCATGGCCGCGCCCAGCACTCCGCCGCCGCCCATCACGACCGCGACCTTGCCGGCGAACTCCTGCACCGCGCACCTCCTCGCCTCGCGACTCCCGCGCAGGCCATCCGTACCACGCGCCGCCCGCGCTCGTCACGCGCGGCCATCACGCCGCGGACGTGCGCAGGATAGAATCCCCGCAGCCGTCGCGGCGCGCGGCGCGCACGATCAGCCCCGGAGGGAGCCCCGATGCGAGCAGTGATCTTCCATGACGTCGGCAAGCCGATCACCATCGAGAACGTCGAGATCGACGAGCCAATGGCCGGCGAGGTGCTCGTCAAGACCGCCGCCAGCGGCATCTGCGGCAGCGACCTCCACTACTTCGACGGCACCTCCGCGATGCCCTACCCCGCCGTCTTCGGCCACGAGGGCGCCGGCGTCGTCGAGGCAGTCGGTCCCGGCGTCGAGGAGTTCAAGCCGGGCGACCACGTGATCGCCTGCCTTTCCGTCTACTGCGGGGAGTGCGTCGACTGCCTGACCGGCCGCAGCAACCTCTGCGAGATGAAGCCGGAGCGCGGCCCCGACGACCCTCCTCGCCTCTCACGCGACGGCCAGGGCCTGCACCAGCACGCCCGCGTCGGCAGCCACGCGGAGTACATGCTGCTGCACAAGAACGGGCTGGTGAAGATCCGCGACGACATGCCCCTCGACCGCGCCTCGCTGATCGGCTGCGGCGTCACCACGGGCTTCGGCGCGGCGCTGCGCACCGCGAAGGTCGAGCCCGGCAGCACGGTCGCCGTCTTCGGCACCGGCGGCGTCGGCCTCAGCGCGATCAACGGCGCCGTCGTCGCCGGCGCGCGCACCGTGATCGCCGTCGACATCCGCGACGACAAGCTCGTCAACGCCACCAACATCGGCGCCACCCACGTCGTCAACGGCGCCGCGACCGACCCCGTCGAGGCGATCCGCGAGATCACCGGCGGCGGAGCGGACTACACCTTCGAGGCGATCGGCAAGCCCGAGGTCGGCCGCCAGGCCTTCGACGCGCTCCGCTCCGGCGGAACCTGCACCGTCATCGGCGTGATGCCGATCGGCTCGGAGATCCGCATCGCCGGGCGCGATCTGCTGCGCGAGAAGAAGCTGCAGGGCTCCTCGATGGGCTCGAACCGGCTGAAGGTGGACATCCCGCGTTATGTCGATATGTACCTCGGCGGCCAGCTCAAGCTCGACGCCATGATCACCAACCGCGGCACCATCGATGACGCCGTGGGCATGTTCGACTCCGCCATCGCCGGCGACGAGGCCCGCCAGATCTTCCTCTTCGACGGGTAGTGAGGCTGCAATGAGCGATCCCGCCGCGTTCGCCGGCCTCGAGGCCGAGGATCACGTCAGCCTCGCGACGTTCAGGCGCAGCGGCGAGGCCGTCCCGACTGCGCTCTGGTTCGCGCTGCATGAGGGCGCGCTCTACGCGCGCTCGCTGGCCGCCGCCGGCAAGATGAAGCGGATCCGCAATCGCAGCGCCGTGCGGATCGCGATCTGCGACGCGGCGGGCGTGGTGAGCGGCCCGTGGACCGACGGCGAGGCGCGGATCCTCGACGACTCGGACTCGCTCACCGCCACCGCCGACGCGCTGCTCGACGAGAAGTACGGGGAGCGACGGCGCGCGCTCGCGCGCGCTCGGGCGGCGGACGTGCGCATGGCCTGGATCGAAGTACGGCCGGCCTGACCGGTCGGGTAGCGAGGAGGACGCAATGCCCACCGTCGAAACCGCGCTCGGCCCCGTCGACACGGCGGACCTCGGCTTCACGCTCTCGCACGAGCACATCATCAGCGGCGACCTCGCGGTGCGGCACAACTGGCCGCACGTGATCGACGTCGAGGCGGAGATCGCGGCCGCGCAGGCCCGCCTCGACGAGGTCTGGGACCTCGGCGTGCGCACCATGGTCGACCTCACGACGGTGGACCTGGGGCGCGACGCCTCGATCATCCGCCGTGTCGCCGAGGGCGCGAAGATGCAGATCATCCTCGCTACCGGCGTCCACCGGCGCATTCCTCGCTACTTCGAGCGCCGCACCCCGGACCCGGTGGTCGAGTTGTTCGTGATGGACATCGAGGAGGGCATGGCGGACAGCGGCGTCAAGGCCGCCTGCATCAAGCTGGCGACCGAGGAGGAAGTGACGCCGCTCAACGAGCTGATGCTGCGCGCGGGCGCGCTCACGCATCGCGCGACCGGCGTGCCGATCATGACGCACTCGAACCCCTTCCACGGCACCGGCAGGGACCAGCAGGACGTCTTCGAGGCCGAGGGCGTCGACCTGACGCGCGTCGTGATCGGCCACTCCGGCGACACGGACGACCTCGACTACCTGATGGGCGTGATGGACCGCGGCAGCATCATCGGGATGGACCGCTACGGGACGAAGATCGGCGCGGACACGGAGAAGCGCACCGACGTCATCGCGGAGCTATGCCGGCGCGGCTACGCCGATCGCATGGTCGTCTCGCACGACGCCGGATCCTTCTCGCTCAACGTGCCGCGCCACATCCGCGACTCGCGCTTCCCCGAGTGGAACTACCTCACGATTCCGACGAAGGTGATCCCCGGCCTCCGCGACCGCGGCGTCCCGGAGGACCAGATCGAGGAGATCACGACGGGCAACCTGCGCCGCCTCTTCGAGCAGCAGGGGGCCTACTAGGGTCGCGCCACCGCGCGACCGGAGAGGGGCGAAGCCATGACACCCGAAGAAGCGGACGCCTTCCTGCGCGAACCGCGCATCGCCGACCTCGCGACGGTGCGGCCGGACGGCGCGCCGCACGTCGCGCCGGTCTGGTTCCACTACGACGGCGAGACGGTGAAGGTCTTCGCGCGGCCGACGGCCGTGAAGCTGCGCAACATCGCGCACGACCCCCGCGTCGCGATCTCCGTCGCGACGCCCGACTCGCCCTACCGCTACGTCATCGTCAACGGCACGGCTACGGTCTCCGACGCCGAGGACATCACGCAGCTCGTCCACGCGATGGCGCTGAACTACAAGGGCGCGGACGACGGACCGCCCTACGCCGAGCAGATCCTGTCGCGCATGAACTTCGTCGTCATCACCGTGACGCCGTCGAAGATCAGCGGCTGGTCGGAGTAGCAGGCGGACCCCAGGGTCGGTCCGCGTCTACGACGGTAGTTAGGCGATGCCGGGCACAGCTCGACATCCGCATCTTTGTTCTATAGGATGCAGCTCTCCCTGACTCAAAGCTGTCATGCGAGGGGAACCCGATGCAGAACTGTTTGCTGCGAGGCGAGGTGGCGGACGGGCAGTTCGAGCCCGAAGCCATCTTCACGTTCAAGGACGCGAGCGGGAGGGTGATCTCCGCCATCGCATCGCGCACGCTCCTGCATCGCGACAGCCGGGGTGGCGAATCGCTTAGGGTCAGGGTGCTGGCTGCTGACGGCTCACGACGGCTAGTCGAAGTGCCCGGCGACCTGTATGGGGCTACCCGGGATGTCGTCGTCTCCGAGGACATCCTTGAGCCGCTCGTTACAGCCGAATGATCCTCAGCGACACATCAATCCACCAGGCGCTCGATGAGGGCCGCCTGATCCTTGACCCAGAGCCGCTTCCGAGGACTGGGGAACTCGACAACCCCGAACGTCCCTACGGGCGTTCCTCGGTCGATCTGCGGCTGGGACCACGCCTGCGAATACCCAAGACCGATCTCGCCATCATCGTGGACCCTGATGGTGGCTCGGTTCAGAATACGCTCGACACTCTCTATGAGACGGAGGACGTACCAGACCACGGGTTTGTGCTGCGGCCGCAGCGTCTGGTGCTCGGTCTTACTCTTGAGTCCGTCAGATTCCCACTCCCCCACGAGATCCGAGAGAGCGTGCGCAGCAACGGCTGGCTGGCCGCACGCGTCGAGGGCAAGAGTTCGCTGGCCCGCTTCGGCCTGCTCGTGCACTTCACCGCTCCGACAATCCACGCGGGATTCGAGGGTCATATCACGCTGGAGATGATGAACCTCGGCCCATCCCCGATCATCCTGAAGCGCGAGATGGCAGTCTGTCAGCTGATCCTCGAACTCGTGCACGGCATCCCCGGCGGCCCCGACAGCCAGTTCGCAGGCCAGACAGACGCGGCGGGGACACCCTAGCCCGCCGCGCCGCGACCCGCCCTCGGTCCACGGCGCCGCCTAGCGGCGCCACTCCGCGATGTTCCAGAGCTCGCTGTCCCAGGCGTTGATCCGCACGCCCCTCAGAGTGTTCGCGTGCGCCGATACGAAGCCTCGGTTCGCGAGCGGAATCTGGTAGTAGTGCTGCACGCGAATATCGTTCAGTTGCCTGACCAGCGCCTCGCGCTCCGGCCCGAGCGTGGTCTGCGACAGCGCCCTGAAGAGCTCGTCGTACTCGGCGTCGCAGGCGCGGGCGACGTTGTCGTCGCCCCACTTGTTGTCCCGTGTCGGGATGTGATCGCACTGCAGGCCGGACAGGTGCTGCTGCGGATCGATGCCGGGGCCGGTCGTGTACATCTGCACGTCCGCGAAGAACCTGCGATACGACTCGTCCGGATTGACTGCCGGATCGCCGCCGAAGAACAGGCTGGCGTCGTGCTGCACCAACTCCGTCTCGATACCGATCTCACGCCACCAGTCGCGAACGAGTTCCTGCGTGGCCTGGCGAATGTCGTTCGTCGAGGTCTGGTAGACGATCCGCAGCGGCACGCCGTTGTGCTCGCGGACGCCGTCGCCGTCCGTATCGAGGACGCCGCTCTCGTCCAGCAGCCGCTTGGCGCCCTCGATGTCCTGCGTCAGGCAACCGTCGTTCGCGCTTGAGACGTAGACCGGAGGCCCGGTGATGAGGTTGCACGTGGGCTCGGCGGCGAAGCCGTAGAGCCGCTCCGCGATGAGCTTGCGATCGATCGCCATCGACATGGCGCGGGGGATCGGCGTGAACGTCAGGAAGGGATGCGGGTTGCGCCCCTCGAGGTACTCGGAGCGGTCGTCGCCCAGCGCGGGGTCCGCGTTCGTCTGGTTGACGACGATGCGCTCCACGTCGCTGGCGAAGGCGGCGACCACGGCGCCACGCCCGGCCGCCTGCATCCCGGTCAGCGCCTCCGGCGCGACCTGCAGGTTCCAGGCGTAGTCGGCCTCGCCCGCCTCCATCACGGCGCGCGCCGCCGAGATCGCGTCGCCGCCGCCCTTGAGGACCACGCGGTCGAAGTACGGCTCCTCGCCGCGGTAGTGCGGGTTGCGCTCGTACTCGGCGCTCTCGTTGGGCTCGAACGCGGTGATGCGATACGGGCCGGTGCCCAGCGGCGCCGTGTTCTGCTCCTCGCAGCTCGTGGCCGCCGCGCCGACGCAGCCGGCGAACTGCTCCCGGCTGATGATCGGCGAGCCCGCGCTGACGAAGGCTGTGTACGGGTACGGCGTGGGCGCCTCGAAGGTGATCCGCACGGTGAGATCATCGACCGCCTCCACCGAGGCGATGCCGCCGAACGCGCTGTGCGCCGTGCAGCCGGTGGCCTCGTCGACGCAGTAGCGCCAGGTGAAGACCACGTCGTCGGCCGTCACGTCACTGCCGTCGGACCACTTGAGGCCCTCGCGCAGTCGCCACGTGATCGACATCAGATCCCCGGACAGGCCGCCGTTCGCGAGCGTCGGGATGTCCTCGGCCAGTCTCGGCGCCAGCTCGCCGTCCGGGTTGTAGCTGGCCAGCGGCTCGAGCGTGATCGCGCCGGCGTCCCGGTCCTTGTAGCCGGCCGCCAGGTACGGCCCGGGCAGCGTCGGCGCCTGCCAGTAGAGGATCGTCAGCACCCGCTCCTCGTCCGAGGACTGGAACGGCACGCAGGCGGCGAGCAGCAGGAGGAACGTCAGGCCGAGGGCGAGCGTCGGGATGGTGTGCATGAGCTGGATCCCGAGACTCGCTACACGATCAGGTAGCCCGATGGTGGGCCAGCGCGGCCCGCATCGCAAGCCCTCGCAGCGGGAGAACGCCGCTACGCCGCCCGCCAGGCGACCTCGCCGCCGAGGACCGTGAGCGCCGGATCGAGGCGCAGCGCGCCCTCAACGCTGCCGCCGGACATGTCGGTCCAGCTCACCGCACCCTCGACGAGATCGAAGACCGCGGCGTCCCCCGCCATGCCGGGCGAGAGTGAGCCGATCTCGTGCCCCAGTCCGAGGACCGCGGCAGGGCTGGCGGTGCTCGCCTCGACGGCGTCCTCGAGCGGCATGCCGAGCGCCTGCAAGTGGGCGATCAGCTCGTGCATGCGGTAGGTGGTGCGGCCGGGCGGGGGGATGTGCATGTCCGTGCTGATCGTCGAGGGCGGGAAGCCCTGCGCGATCGCCTGCCTCGTGACCTCGACGCCGAAGTGCACGCCGGCGTGGCCCACGTCCATCACCACGCCGCGCTCGCGCGCCGCCAGCACCTCCGGCCGCAGCGCGCCGCGCCCGTCGAGGATGCCCTCGCTGTGCGGGTTGAAGGCGTGCGTCACCACATCGCCCTCGCCGAGCACGTCGAGGATCTCCGGCAGCGGGATCGGCGTGCCGCTGACGTGCACCATCAGCAGGGAGTCCGAGTCGTCGGCCGCCTTGCGCGCCAGCGCGAGCGCCTCGCGCGCGTCCCAGTGCGAGACCGCGTCACGCTGCATCCGCACCTTCACGCCGAGCAGGAATCCGGGGTTGGCGCGTATCTCCCCGGCCGTCGCATCGACATCGATCAGCCGCAGGTCGCGCAGCTCGCCGCCGACGGCGCGCGAGGGCGCCAGCCCGACCGCGCCGATGTGCAGCAGCGCGAGCAGCCGCACGCGGTGCGCCGGGAAGACGTAGTCGCGCATCGCCCCGTAGTTCGCGAAGCCGGCGCTCCCGGCATCGAGGCCGGTCGTCACGCCCGAGGGCAGGCAAGCCTCGTCGGCGGCGACCGCGCTGCCGGTGCCGCCGTGGTAGAAGTGCCCGTGCAGGTCGATCAGCCCCGGCGTGACCAGCCGCCCGGCGACATCAACGACCTCGGCGGCCGTCCCCGCCTCGATGTTCTCCGCGACGGCGCTGACCCGCCCGTCGCGGAAGGCGATGTCGCGCGTCCCGTGTACACCCTGCCCGGGATCGAGCAGCGTCCCGCCGCGCAGCAGCAGGTCGTGTTGCGTCGCTATCTCAGCCATCGCCGTCAGTCCCTTCCGCCGCCGCGCGCCAGCCGTGGTCGAACGTGTAGGTCGAGTCCCGCCCCGCCGGGTTCTGGATGGGCACGATACGCGCCCCGTCCGTTCCAGCGTGCTCGACGACATAGAGCCAGTACCTCTCGCCCTTCTTGCGCGCGAGGCCAAACTGGGTGTGGCTGAGGGTGACGTTCGACTCCCATTCGCCGGACAGCGCCTTCACCTCCACCCAGCGCACCGGCTCCCCGTCGGTGCCCGGCTCGTAGAGGTCGAAGCCGGGGTTGCCCGGCGGAGTACGCTTGAGGCCGGGCTCCCGTTGCAGGATCAACTCAATCGCGTCGTCCTGAACGCTCATCCGCCGCTCGTACTCACGACTGCCCTCCTCGGTCGGCTCCGACTCGCGCTCGACGCCGATGCGGGACCGGAAGGCGGGGACGCCGCCGCCTGTCGCTCCGCCGTCCGCCGTCCAGCCGCCACGCGTCGCGCCGCCGGTCGTCACTCCACTCCCTGCCACCGTGCCGTCCGGACCGCCGGACGTGGACTGCTGACGGTCGCCGTCACCATCGCCTCCCGAACTCGTGACGCCGCCGTCCTGCGGACCGGACGCCTCGCGCGGTCTGCGACGTCCGCGAAGACTGAGGAACTCTTGCAGTTCCTCTGGCGTCAGATCCCCTCGCTTCGCGACATCGATCAGTCCGGCAAGGAGTTCCGCATCCACGTCTTCCTCGTCGGCAAGCGTGGCGAGAGACGAGTGCGGTTCCGGCTCCCGAAACTTGATGACGGACTCGATGAATGGGTCCGGCGTCCAACCGAGCGGTGCGAACTCGACGTTGCTGGGAGGCTGTAGGCTGCCCGACCCGTCCGGCACCCACGCCGTCTCGTTGAGCAGGCGCACCGAGGCAGAGTCGAATCGAGTAGACCACTGTCTGTTCCTAAACCACCTGTAGGTGCCCTTGAAGCCAGGTTGGCCGGGAATCTCCGCCGCAACGCGCAGCGCATCCCACAGCAACGCAGCCCTGTCTGCGGCCTCCTTGGCGGGCAAGGTCGGGAGGCGTTCCAGCAACTCCTCCAGTCCCCGAAACTGACTGTTGGTCACGGTCTCCCATCGATCCTCCGTGATCTTCTCGCGTCCCGCCCGCCTGCGCATCTCTCGCCGCTCCTGGGGGCTGAGTCCACCCAAGACCTGGTAGTCCTTCGAGTACCGGTTGCTGATCACGGAGGCTTCGGACTCATCAATCGCCAGCGTCCGCGGAACCCCGCACGCCTCAAGCAGACTCGCCATGTCCGCGGCGCTCACGCCTTTCGGAGGCCGTGCGGGGAACAGTACGCCCGACACGCCGTTGAACAACCCGAAGAGCCTTCTCGTCCTCAGGTACACATCGCGTGGTTTCACGAACGACGGCTCGCCGGTCCCGGCGTCCTCTGCGCGGACGAAGAATGTCTCCCGGAGGGCTTCGGTCAACCGCTCGCGCGCCGACCGGGATGCGCCGTTGAAGACCTCGACGATGCGCCGCAAGTCGTCGGGATGTGCCGACGGGTCCACTGCGCCTTGATCGCGGTACCTGGGGACGACGTCGGGGATCAACTCGTCAACGAGATCGGGCTCCGAGAGGCCGAGCGACTTGAGGAACGCGAGAGCCGGTTCGGAGTCGCAGACGGCTGGCAGGACCGTATTCGCGAGTCCCGAGGGCGGTTCTGTCGGGAGGAAGAGGCGGTCACCGCTCCAATCTTCCGGCTCAGTGTGTGTTCCGCCCTCAAGTCGGACGAGAGGAGGGATATACGCATCATCCAACGCCCGACCCAGAGCGGCGTCCTTCCGCCTTTCGCGATGCAGGAACTCATAAAGCCGACGGATCCACCCGTCGGGCTGAGCCTCCAGGAAGCGCTTGCCGAGGGAACCGAGGAAGCTGGCTGCGGTCATCTCCTCGACGCCATGCTCACGCCTCAGGTAGGCGTGGAGCGTGGTGTTGCTCCTGATTTCGCCTGAGAGCCACGCGACAGGCTCGTTCGCATCAATCAACTCCGCCAGCCGCGCGCGTGAGACGAGACTGCGGAGACCCGGTGACGGCGTCAGCCGCGCCCGCGACGCTGCCACGGGCCCGCCGAGATGGGCCGGCAACAGCGGCTCGCGGGCGACCGCATCCTTCACCGCGTCGAAGAGCGGCGCAAAGGGGTTGCTCTCGGGGAAGCGCGACCGGCTGAGCGGAAGCGTGTCGAAGACGCGCGCCGTCAGCAGGCGACGGTCGCGAAGGAGGCCGAGGGCCTCCACCAGCAGATCCGCAGTTTCGGCGACCAGACGATGGTTCCGCTCGTCAGCCCACTGAACGTTGTCACGGCTCGGCGTCGTGATGTACGGCCCCTGCACGAGCATCCCGACATCCGTCCGCCTGGCCGTCGGGAAGAAGACAACGAGGTTCTGGCCGTGGACTGGCACGATGACCTCGCGGCCAGCCTTGTCCGTCTCGACGCGGAAGGCGAGTTCGACGTGGCGCGCATACCTCCCGTCGTTGTAGACCTCTCGCGAGAACACCAACCAGACCTCCTCGGAGGTCTCCTCTCCGTCCACCTCGCCGAACAACCTGACGCGCCGTACGCTCTCACCCTCGTCGGATGTGTCGCGGCGGTAGGAGCCTGACCCGCCGTCCTCGACCGACCATTCGATCTCATCGATCTCCCGGAGGAACAGCAGCGTCCGTTCGTCGCCGAGACAGGCAAGCTGCCGAGCGATGTCGTCTGTCGAGTCGCCGTCCCGGAGCGGGAGCGTGATGAGCGTTTCGTCGCGCTGCAGGTCGGTTGCCGGAATCTTGAACGGCAGGACGTAGCGTTCGATCGCGAAGCGTTCGTCGCCCGAGTGGATCTCCGGGCGATCGGTGACCGCGCCGACTGCCTTGAAGCCAATCCCGAAGTGACCAATGTCCGTCTCCTCATCCTTGGTGCTGACGAGGATCTCACACACTGCCCTCACATCCGTCTCGTCGAACGGCAACCCGAAATGCGAGAAGCGGACCGCCCCCTTCTCCAACATGAAGCGGACCCGGCGGGGAACTTCGCCATCGGGGCGTCGGCGCAGCGCGTCCTCGGCGTTCTGGAGCAGTTCGAACACGAAGTGCGCGCGATCAGCGTATTGGCGCGAGAGGAGCTCCTCGCTCACCCGCTCGGCGAGTTCAACGTAGTTCTCGGGCTTCTCGCCTCTGATCGCCGCATAATCCGAAGGCATGCGCCACGTCTCCCAGTTCCGCCGCTGCTGCGGGACGGCCCCTCACCCCACCCCTCTCCCGCCAAGAGAGGGGACCGGAGGGTCGCCACGGCCTCCGGCGCGACGGGTGCCTCGAGGGCTAGCGGCCCTGCCACATCGGCTGGCGCTTCTCCGCGAAGGCGCGCGGGCCTTCCTTGATGTCCTCGCTGTACTGGATCGGGGCGAGGATGTGGCGCGCGATGTCGAGGCCTTCCTCGCGGGTCAGCGTGACGCCCCGGTAGAGCACCTCCTTGAGGCCGCGCACGGAGAGCGGCGCGTTCTCCTCGAGGATCTGCGCGAACGCCTCCACCTCGTCCAGCAGCTTGTCGTCCGGCACCACGCGCGTCGCGAAGCCCATCTCCAGGGCGCGCTGCGGCGTGATGTACTCGCCGGTGAGCACCACCTCGAGGGCGTTACCGAGCCCGATGACGCGCGGCAGGTCCACCGTCCAGGCGGGCATCAGGCCGCGCTTCACCTCGCGGATGCCGAGCGTCGCCTGCTCCGAGACGAAGCGGAAGTCGCAGCGCTGCGCGAGGTACCAGCCGCCCGCGAGGCAGTAGCCGCGGATCGCGGCGATCACCGGCTTCCAGACGCCGTCCGGCGTCTGGCTACCGATGATCTTCTTCTTGCTCCAGTCCTCGCCGCGCGCATCCATCTCGGAGCGCTCCTTGAGGTCCATCCCGGAGCAGAAGGAGCGCCCCGCGCCGGTGACGACGGCGATCCAGATGTCGTCGTTGCTCTTGACTTCCTCCCAGGCGTCGGCCAGCGCCTGGTTGAGCGCGTAGCTCATCGCGTTGTGCACTTCCGGCCGGTTCATCGTCAGCCAGGCGACGCGGCCCCTGACCTCGAACTTCAGTTCATCCGCCATGTGTCCGTCCTCTCGTGCGATCCGCTTGCCTCGCCGCTACGCTCCGGCGGCGGTGTGTCCCATCCGTTCGAGGGTGTCGTACGCCTCCTCCATGAGGTCGAACACCACCTGACGCGCCGGCTTGATCTCCTTGACGAAGCCTACGCCCTGGCCGGCGGCGACGGGCCCCGCCCAGTCCTCGAGGTCCCAGTCTTCCGCCGCCTGCAGCAGCTTGCCGCCGACGATGTCCTGCAGCGGCATCGGCAGCGGCTCGGGCGATCCGTCGGCCTCCCACGCCTCGTAGTACTTGTTGCGGACGCCGCGGTTGCGCTTGCCGTCCATCGCGGTCGAGACCCAGGCGTCCTGGTTCTCCGCGCGCAGCAGCCGCTGCTTCTCCCACTGCTTCGTCTCGGACTCGTGCGTCGCCTGCCAGATCGTGCCCGTCCAGACGCCGACCGCCCCGAGGGCAAGCGCGGCCACGATGTGCGCGCCGGTCGTGATCCCGCCCGCCGCGACGATCGGCGTCTCGTACGCCTTCGCCAGCTCGGTCACCTCGCGCACGAGCGAGAAGGTGCCCATGCGGCCGGTGTGGCCGGCCGAGTCCTGCCCCTGCGCGATGATCAGGTCGAGTCCGGCGTCGAGCTCGCGCGCGGCCTGCCTCGCGAGGCCGATCAGGCCCCAGACCTTCACGCCCGCCTCGTGCATCTCGTCCAGCACGAAGGCGGGGCTGCCGAGGCCGGAGGCGAAGATCGGGATCTGCTCCTCCATCATGATCTCGAGCTTGGCGCGCGTCGCGGCCAGCCCGCGCAGCCGCGTGTTGCCCCACGGCGGCGGCGTCTTCGGCTCCGGGATCTGGTTCTCCTCGATCAGCCGGTCGATGAAATCCCAGTGGCTCTGGGGGATCTGCTGCTCCAGCTCCTCGCGCGAGCCCTCGACGTAGGAGGAGGGGATGGTGATGTCGACGCCGAAGGGGCGATCGCCGACGCGCTCCTTGACCCAGCGGATGTTGGTGCGCATCTCCTCCGCGGAGACCGTGCTCTGGCCGAGCATGCCGATGCCGCCCGCGTTGGAGACCGCCACCGTCACGTCGCGCGTGTGCGCGAAGGCGATGATCGGGTACTCGCAGCCGTACTCCTCGCAGAGCCGCGTCTGCAGCGGGTCTTGTGCCATCCGTTCCCACCTCCGCGCGCGCCGACGCTCCCGAGGCCGGCGCCGCCGATGATAGCGCCCCGCCTGATGCTCGCGACCCCACCGTCCTCCGCAACGAGACTGTCTGCCACACTGTGCGGCGAAGCTGTTGGGGTGACGAGGGGGCGATGTGATGCGCGTGACGAGCTGGAACTGCTACCGGGGAGCGAAGACCGACGGCTCCCTGGCCTTGCTGGCGCCGCTGCGCGCGGACCTGGTCGCGCTGCAGGAGTGTCGCCGCCCCGCCGGTGAAGACGCGTCCGTCATCTGGCGCGGGGCCGATCCGTGTCAGGGCGCGGCGGTCGTCAGCACCTCCCCGGCGTTACCTATCGAGGCCATCGAGATTCCATCCCTGCACCCCACGGTCGTGCCCGTGGTCGTGCAAGCGCCGCAACCGTTCGTGTTCGTCGGGGTCTGGACGCATCCGCCCTACAATGCGGTGGCCTGGGAGGCGATGACCGCCTGCGTGGCCGCGGCGGACGGCATGCCGGTAGTGGCCGCCGGTGACTTCAACAGCTCGCCGAGCGTGGTGGACCAGAAACGCGAGTCGGAGCAGTTCCTGCAACGCATGCGGGACGAGCTCGGGCTGGTCAGCGCCTATCACCACGTTCATGGCGAGGATCACGGCGCGGAGACCCGCGCCACCTACTACCACCTATGGAAGAAATCCAAGCCGTTCCACCTCGACTACTGCTTCCTTCCCGAGGCGTGGCTCGGCCGTCTTGCCGGCGTGAAGGTCGGGAGCTTCGCGGCCTGGCCCCAGAGCGACCACCGGCCGCTCACCGTGGACTTGACGCCCGGCAGCCCAGGCGACGCGTAGCCAGCCGGTTCTGCCCACGCTCGAGGATCGGCGCTCACGCCAACCCGGCCGCATCATGCCCTTCTACAGCAACATCGCCCGCGAGCGCTGAGGCCGCGCGCCGCGCCGGGCCGCCTGTATTCTCTCCCCCGAGGAGAGGGCGCGGCGAAGCAGCAGCCGGGAGGCGCGCATGACCGAGCAGCAGGCCGAACGCAGGGTCGCGCTGGTGACCGGCGCCAGCCGCGGCATCGGCAAGGCGACCGCCGTGGCCCTCGCCGAGGCCGGCTACGACGTGATCGCCGCCGCCCGCACCCTCGAGGACGGCGAGCCGCGGGAGATGTCGGAGACCGTCCACGAGTCGAACGTGCAGCCCGTCCCCGGCGGCAGCCTGCGCGACACGATCGCGCAGGTCGAGCAGGCGGGACGGCGCGGCCTCGCGGTCCGCTGCGACCTGATGAGCCGCGACGACATGGACGCGCTGATCGAGACCGCGACGCGCGAGTTCGGGGGCATCGACGTCTTCGTCAACAACGCGCGCTTCGTGGGGCCGGGCTTCAAGGACCGCTTCCTCGACACGCCCTACGAGGTCTTCGAGGACTCGATGCGCGTCAACGCGCTCGCGCCGCTCTACCTGCTGACGAAGATCGCGCCGCTGATGGTCGCGCAGGGCGGCGGGCTGATCCTGCACATCAGCTCGCTCGAGGGCGTCATGGAGACCGCGAAGCTGCCGACGGGGCACTGGACCGGCCGTGGCGGGCTCTCCTACGGGGTCAGCAAGGCGGCCTTCAACCGCATCGGCCCCGCGCTCGCCAAGGAGCTGCGCGAGGACGGCATCGCCGTCGTCAACGTGGAGCCGGGCGACGTGGCGGTGGAGCGCAAGGCGGTGCAGCGCGGCGACGCCTACGATCCGCGCAACCACGACTCGCCGCTGGCGGCGGCGCGCACCTGCGCGCACATCGCCGCCTCGGCGCATCCGATGTTCTACTCGGGCCTCACGGTCTACGCGCCGGAGTTCGCGGTCGAGCGCGGCCTGATCGAGCCGGAGCAGACGGCGCCGGGCCGCCGCGAGGAGTGGGGCCAGCCGGGGCGCATCATGCCCTTCTACAGCAACATGGCCCGCGAGCGCTGAGGGCCGTCCGACACGTCCCTGGCGAGCCTGGCGGCCGGATTATGCCCTTGACATCCTATGCTTGCTAAGTCATATTCAATACCATGAGTTGGGTCGTCGAACTGGATCGAGCGTTCGATCCCGAGTTCGATGGCCTGCCAGCCGCAGTGCAGGATGAACTCTTTGCACATGCGAGGCTGCTTGAGACGTTCGGACCGACGCTGGGCCGCCCACGCGTCGACACGCTGAACGGATCACGGCACAGCAACATGAAGGAGCTTCGCTTTCGGGCCGCGAACGGCGTGTGGCGCATCGCCTTCGCGTTCGACCCGCGCCAGCGGGCGATCCTCCTCGTGGCCGGGGACAAGGCGGGCGTGGGCGAGCGGCGCTTCTACAACCAGTTGATCAGGAGGGCCGACGAGCGGTTCAGCGCCCATCTTGACCGGCTGCGTGACGTACGGAGGTGATCATGTCGACACTCGGTGAGCGGCTGGACGGACTGACCCCCGAGCGCCGCCGGCGCGTGGAGGAGCGAGCGCGCGCCTTGATTGCCGAAGAGATGTCCCTGCGCGACCTGCGCAAGGCGCGGGAACAGACGCAGGCGAGCGTCGCGGCGAAGCTCGGAATCAACCAGGAGAATGTCTCCCGCATCGAGCAGCGCAGCGATCTGCTGCTGTCCACGCTCAGCAACTACGTCGGCGCGATGGGCGGGAAACTGAGCCTCGTCGCCGAATTCCCGGACCGCCCGCCGATCACGCTGACCGGTATCGCGGCCCTGGACGAGGAGAGGCCGGAGACGAGCTAACTCAACCCCCGCAGTGGCGAAGGCTCGCCGCCTCTCCCAAACAGATCCCGTGATGCGATCCGCCGCCCGCCGCGCCCGGCCGCCTGTATCCTCTCCCCCATGCCCGACACACCGACCGCCGCCGCATCCGAGGCCACACTGGACGAGCGCCTCACCCGCTTCGCCGAGGCACGCGAGGCGCTGCTCGACGCGCTGCGCGGGCTCGACCAGGCGCGCTTCGTGCGCCGCCCGGCGGACCCGGCAGCCGAGGGCGACCGCCGCTGGTCGATCCGCGAGGTGCTGTGGCACGTCGCCGACTCCGATCGCTGCTGGCGCGAGTGGGCCGAGGCGGCGCTGCGTGGCGAGGCCGTGACGCGCTTCCGCGGCGTCCGCCGCCCCGCCCACCTCAACCTGCTGCCCCAGCTGATCGAGAGCCTCGAGGAGCAGCGCAGCGCCACGCTCGCCTTCCTCGGCGGCCTCGGCGGCGAGGCCGATCTGGCGACGCAGCATCCGACGCCGTCCCAGCCGCGCTCGGTCCTCGAGGCGCTGGACCACCTCGCCGGACACGACCGCGAGCATGCGGAGCAGATCGCGGAACTCGCCGCGCTGCCGCCGCAGGAGGAGCGCTGATGGGCACGCGACTGCGCCCCGAGGGCACGATGCCGTGGATGCCCGGCTTCCGCTACGGCGCGCTGCTCCCGCCGCTCGCGCTCAACCTGCTGGTGCGCGACACCGAGCGCGCCGCCGCCTTCTACCGCGACGTCCTCGACGCCGAGGTGCACTACCGCGACATCGACTTCGCCGCCGTCCGCGTCGGTCCCGCCGAGGTGATGCTGCACGCCGACCACACGCACGACGAACACCCCTGGAGCGCCCAGCTCGCCGATGGCGCGGCGCGCGGCGTCGGCGCGCAGCTGCGGCTGCTCGGCATCGACCCCGACGCCGTGGAGGCGCGCGCCCGCGAGCACGGCGCGCAGCTCGTCGCGCCGGCGACGGACAAGGGCCACGGCTGGCGCGAGACGCTGGTGCGCGACCCGGATGGCTACGAGTGGGCCGTCGGCGTGCTGATCGAGCCCGCCAAGGGCCCCTTCGGACCGCACGAGGTGGGCGCGCCATGACGGCGGACGAGCGCGCAATCCGAGCCGCGCTGTACCCCTCGCTGGCCGGCAAGCGCGCCGTGGTCGTCGGCGGGTCGCGCGGCATCGGCCGCGCGATCTCGCTGCGCCTCGCCGCCGAGGGCTGCCACGTGCTCGTCAACTACGCCCGCGACGCCGAAGCCGCCGAGGCGACCGCCGCCGAGTGCCGCGCCCGCGGCGTCGAGGCCGAGGCGCTGCGCGCCGACGCCGGCAACCGCGAGGATCTCGCAGGGCTGTTCTCGCGCGTCGCGGAGTGGGGCGGCGTCGACCTGCTGGTCAACAACGCCGCGCGCGGCCTCGAGCGCCCGAGGCCGGCGATCGCGCAGCGCCCGGGGCACCTGCACGCGACGATGGACGTGAACCTGTTCGGCCCCTGGCAGGCCGCGCAGGCCGCCGTCCCGCTGATGGAGGAGAGCGGCGGCGGCGCCATCGTCAACCTGCTCTCGCCGGGTGCCTGGCAGTACATGCCGGACTACTCCGCGGTGGCCGTGAGCAAGGCCGCGCTCGCCTCGCTGACGCGCTACCTCGCCGTCGAGCTCGCGCCGCGCGGCATCCGCGTCAACGCCGTCTCCGCCGGCTGGGTCGAGGCCTCCGAAGGCGAGCACTCCTACCGCAGCGGCGTCTCCGACGCGGTGCGCCCGCACGTCCCGGCGGGACGCAACGTCGCCCCCGAGGACGTCGCCGCCGCCGTCGCCTGGGTCTGCTCCGGCGAAGCTCCGATGCTCGTCGGCCAGACGGTCCACCTCGACGGCGGGTTCGGCCTCGCGGCCTGGAACGCGATCCTCGACCCGGACTCCTCGTGACCACGCCTGAGCAGGAGAACCAGTCTGGAGGGGTAGCGTGCACACCACGGTCGTGAGCTGGAACATCGCCAAGCGCCGCGAGCCGTGGCGTCAGCTCGCGGCGATGGACGCCGACGTGGCGCTGCTTCAGGAGGCGGGCCCGCCGCCGGCCGACGTGGCTCCCGAGGTCGACACAGGCCCCGCGGATCACTGGGATTCACACGGGTGGAACTCACGCTGGTATGAGGGCCGGTTCGAGCGGTTGTACGACCGGTGGCCGATGGTGGTGAAGCTCTCGGACCGCGTCGACGTCGAGTGGTTCAAGCAGATCAGCCCGATCAGCGAGACGGAGGAGGACGAGATCGCCGTCAGCGGCATCGGCACCATCGCTGCGGCGCGCGTGATGCCGCGCGACGCGCCGCCGTTCATCGTTGTGTCGATGTACGCGCGCTGGATCAAGCCGCACCGTCCACCGGTATGCGGTCACGGCCCGCAGCGGTCATAGACGGCGTCATGGGCGATGCGGCGCGTCTCGCGGATCAGGGCCATCCAGCGCCGTGCGTGGTCGGGCGCGGTCGGGGCGAGCGCGAAGGCACGCCGCAGATCCAGGTCGGCCCCAAAGGCCACGGTCTCCTCGTACGACCACCAGAGTCCGTCACAGGACATGGTGTCGAGGCGCTGGGCAAACACCGCGGCCTCGTAGTGCAGGCGCGATTCGCGGGGCAGGCCAGCCTCGCCGCGCGCCTCGCGCAGGTCCTGGAGCGCGTACACGTTGGCCCGCAAGGCATCGGACGGGGACGGCTCGGCCTCGCCGCCGTTGGCCCGCAAGGCATCGGACGGGGACGGCTCGGCCTCGCCGCCGCACGCGGCGAGCACCATCACGACGACCAGAACTGACAGCCCTCGACCGACCACCTACGTTGTCCTTGGAAAACGAAGAACGCGCCCTCCCCCAATGGAGGGCACTTTAGGCCTCGTGAGCCGCGCCGGCGTCGGCGAGCGCGCGCTGGACCGCCGCCTCCTGCCGCGATCCGAGGAGGCGAGCACCCTCGGAGTCGACGAGCACGATCGTGCCGCGACCGACCGCCTGGTGCTCCTCGATCTGCACGGAGTCGAAGCGCGTATCGACGATGAAGCCCGTCGGCGCGGTGCGCATGAGGTCCTCGAGCGACTCGGTCAGCACCGAGACCGTCGCGACGCCGTCGAGGTGCGTCAGCGTCCCGACCATCCCGGCCGGCTCCTGGTCGAGGTGCAGGCCGACGGAGAGCAGCAGATCCTTGACATCGGGATCGCCGCCGGGCATCGAGGGCGCGTCGCCGACCTCGAGCTCCTGCGGGTGCGAGGCGTTGAGCGCCTCGCCGATCCGCTCGGCGTCGTCGGGACGCAGGGTCCAGCAGAATCGAACGTTGGCGTCTTCCCCAGCCATGCCCGGAGCCTAGCACGTCCGGCGATCGGTCCGCAGGGCTCGCTGTACGCTGCCTCCGACGGACCGCCGCCAGGCCGAGTGAGGTGTGGGCGGCCGCGCAGTGGCGGGCTTCAGATGGAACCCCGGACCGATGAGTTGGCCGCCAGGCTGCTGCGCTGCCCCGTGGGATGCGCCTTCCTGCTGACGATCGAGCGCGATCAGGTTCCCGTCGCGCTCGCCGTCACTCCTCCTCAGGCGTTCGCACGGGCCGCGATTGCGCTGGACGCCCTCAATCCGTGGTCGAACGACTTCGCGCAGACCGTCCCTGCCGCGCTCTCACGCGGCTCAAGCCTGGCGAGCCTGGCGCGCGAAGTAGTGGCTCATCCGGAGAGCCGCTGGTGGACGGCCCCGCTCGATCGGACCCGGCAGGTGCTCGCGTTCGACGACCTCCTGGCGCAAATCGCCTCCCGCCCGGCGTCGCCTGAGCCGCCTGTCCGATGGGAGGACTACGCGCAGCGCCCTACGCGATGGCGGATCACATCCACGCTGCGCGGAGGGCATTCCTGTCTGGATGCAGTGATCGCGCAGGGCGTCGGCGACTGGGGGATGCATACGGAGTTTCGCCGCTTCGAGGCAGATATCGAGGACTCCGCGCGAGTGCGAGAGATTGCCAGCCCCGAAGACTGGCACTCGCTGTGCGTCTCCTGGCCTCGTGTCAATCGGAGCGCGGAGAGCCCGGCTGGCGCGGGAACGCTCTCGCCGGACTGGGCTCGCGTCGCAACGCAGTGGGAGGGCGTCCACCTGACGTTCATGGCGCTCCTGACCGCGCCGTTCGTTCGCCACAGCTCGGCAGCCGGGACCACGATGCTGTGGTCGTGGGACACCGAGGGCGCCATCTGGCTTCCGGGGGAGTTCCTGCGGGCCGGCGCGCCACTCGCAGCCCTGGACCACGATGAGACACGAGAGCTTCCGGACATCCGGCGGCTGACGCGTGACGAGTTGGGAATCCGCGCTGACGAGGACCGCCGGGGACGGTATGTCCACGTCGACAAGTGACGGTCACGTACCGGGCGTGCCCTGCATGGGCAGTGAGTCCCCCATCACCCTGGCCTCTCCTCGAGGAGACCTTTGCGAAACTCCCGTTCCGGGGGCGCTCCGGCGCCCTCTCCCCTCGCGGGAGAGAGGGCGGGGGTGACCTGTATCGCCCATGTGGGGGGTCTCCCCCCACAACCCCCGGCGAGCCAGCACGAGGGCTGCTCCGGCTCCCTCTCGCCTCGCGGGAGAGGGCGGGGGTGACCTGTATCGCCCATGTGGGGGGTCTCCCCCCACAACCCCCCGGCGAGCCAGCACGAGGGCTGCTCCGGCGCCCTCTCGCCTCGCGGGAGAGACACCCCAGGGTGCTAACTGGTCAAGCGGCGAGCTGCTCGCGGTCGTGGCGGTGCGCCCATGCGGTGGCCTCGTTGTAGCGGGTGCGCGTCCTGAGACAGCCGTGGAGGTAGCCGACGAGGCGGTTGCCGAGGGCGCGCAGCGCCTGGTGGTGGAGGTCGCCCGCAGCTCGCCGCCGCTGGTAGAAGTCGTGGCAGCCGGGACTGGCCTGCAGTGAGCACATCGCCCACTGGTCCGCGGCGTCGGAGAGCCGCCGGTTGCGGACGAAGCGCGCCTTCACGGTCCGCTTGCGGCCGGATGCTACGGTCAACGGCGAGGTACCGGCGTAGTTCCTGCGGGACTTCGCCGACTCGTAGCGTTCGGGGTCGTCCCCGAACTCTCCGAGCACCCGGGCGCCGAGGACGACACCGAGCCCCGGCAGGGAGCGGTAGATTTCGGCGTCCGGGTGCTGCTCAAAATGGCTCGTGAGCTCGGCCTCGAGCTCCTTGATCTGACGATTGATCTCAGCGATCAGCGCAACGGCCGCACGGGTGCTCGCGGCGAACGCCCGGCTCACCGCGGGCGGCGCCTCGAGCTGCGGGGAGCGCAGCGCGGCGCGGACCGCGGCGGCGCGCTGCTCAATGCTGCGCTTGCGGCCACCGTGGCGGAGGGCCGCGCGGATCTGGGTGATGGTCAGCCGCGCCGCCTCGCGCGGGCCTGGCGTCGTCGCCAGCACCCCCAGCGCGTCACCATGCGCGAGACTGGGAAAGGCCTCCAGAGCGGCCGGGAAGTACTCCCTGAGGGCGTTGCGCAGCCGGTTGGTCTGCCGGACGCGGTCCCAGATCAGCTGCTGATGGGCGCGGGCCAGGACCCGCACCGCGTCAGCCTCGTCGCTGTCGCCGGCGACCGGGCGGTGGTTGTGGCGGTCGGTGCGAACGAGGTCGGCGAGCAGCTTCGCGTCGCCGGCGTCGGACTTGGCGCCGCCGACGTGGTGGCGCTCGCGGTAGCGTGCCGCCGAGCGCGGGTTGATCGCGTAGACGCGGTAGCCGGCCGCGAGCAGGGCCGCGACCCAGGGCCCGCGCTCCGTCTCGATGCCGATCACGACTTCGCCCGGGTCGGAGGCGTGCTGCGCGATCAGCTCGTGCAGCGTGGCGAGACCCGCGACGCCTTCGGGCAGCCGCCTGGCGGCGAGCCGCTCGCCCGCCTCGTTCATGAGCTGGATGTCGTGATGGTCTTCGGACCAGTCGTCGCCGGCGTACAGGGTCATCGTGCCTCGCTTCCCTCCGCTTCGTGCTGCTTGCTGCGACCTGCCGCGTTGGTCCTGCGACGGCCTAATGGAACAGTGCTCTCAGGCACGACACCCCAGGAGTGCTGCGGACAACCCGGACGAACCAACCGGGGCACGGTCTCTCCCGAGAGATCACAGGTCTCTGGGCAAGGAAGTGCTCACCGGCCGGCCGGTCCGGGACCAGTCTCTCAGATCGCTCCGGGCTGCTGGTCGAACCCCATTAGGGCGGGGGTGAGGGGGGCCGCGCGGCGGCGCGGCCAGCGAGGGCAGGCGAGACCTTCGAGGGCAGGCGGTGACGGAAGACCGGTCCAGGGCCAGGGCGCTCCGGCTCCCGCTCCCCTCGCGGGAGAGGTCGGGGGTGAGGGGGCGCGCCGATCGGCGCGTACATCGCCGACTTCGTGAGTCACGAGCGGAAGCTGATCGTCGAGCTGGACGGAGGGCAGGACGCCGGCCGACGGGCATACGATGATCGGCGAACACGGTGGCTGGAGTCGCGTGGCTACAGGGTCCCGAGCTTCTGGAACGACGATGTGGTGCTGCGTCTGACCCCCGTGCTCGGGGCGATCGCACTGGAACTCCGCGAGTCACCTCCGGATCCCCCTCACCCTACCCTCTCCCACCAGGAGACCCTCGCGTAACTGGCGAAATCGGCAGATCCGGGGAAGCCCGGGGCGACGGGCGGCCCTGCGGGGGCCGTTGGCGGCTTGGGGCGGGGCGGGGCGGAGGCCTCAGACCGTGCCCGGGGCGCACTCCGCCCCGGGCACGGGCCTCAGGCGGGGAGCAGACGGACCGCCCGTTTCAGGTTGTAGGCCGTGCACTTCAGCCACAGCTCGGTCGCGTTGCGCTCCAGCCCCAGGTAGCGCACCCGGCGGTAGCCGTAGCCGCGCTTGAGCGTCCCGAAGACCTGCTCCACCGGCGCCCGCACGCGCGAGAGCAGCGCGTTGCGCCGCTTCTGCCAGTGCGGCAACTCGGGATGGTGCTTGTTCGGGCGGTGCATGATCCGGTCCTTCACCCCCCGCGCCCGCAGCCGCGCGCGCCGCGCCTTCGTGTCGTACGCCTTGTCGGCGTAGACCGCCGCCTCGTCGCCCCCGAGCAGCTCCTCGGCGACCTCCGTCTCGTTGACGTTGGCCGGCGTCAGCCGCGCGCGGCGGATCAGCCCCGAGCCGGCGTCCATCCCGACGTGCGCCTTGTAGCCGAAGTGCGCCGCGCCGCCCTTGCGCGCCCAGGCCGCATCGCGGTCGGTGCTGCTGCGCGCGCGCGGGCCCGCGGCGAAGGGGGCCGCCGCGCCTGCGCCTCGAGCAGGGTCGCGTCGAGCAGCGTGCCCTGCTTGACGAGCAGGCCGCGCGCCTCGAGCTGGCGCCCGACCGCGGCGAAGAGCGGCGCGGCGAGGCCGCGCCGGGTGAGCTGCGTGCGGAAGCGGCTGATCGTCGAGTGGTCGGGCGTGGCGTCGTCGAGGCCGAAGCCGGCGAAGCGGCGGAACGAGAGGCGGTCGCGCAGCGCCTCCTCGATCGCCGGGTCGGAGGCGTCGTACCACTGCTGGAGCAGCGTGATCCTGAACATCGCGAGCGGGGGGTAGGCGGGGCGGCCCTGGGGCGCGGCGTGGATCGCGGCGACGAGCCGGGCGATGGGCTCCCAGTCGAGCAGGGCGTCGATCCGCTCCAGCGTCTCGTTGCGGCCGAGCCCCTCGGGCAGGAACGCGTCCGCGAACGTCGGCGCGCCGGTCTGCTGATGCATGGCTCCCCCTCCGGTCCGCCCCACCGCCCCCACCATGCCGCCCGCCGCCGCGTTACGCAAAGGTCTCGCCAGGGGAGAGGGGATCGGAGGGCGCTGCGGCGCCCGGAATCCCCCCACTCCCTCTCTCCCCGAGAGGGGAGAGGCGACGACCGCTCCGCGGCCCCTACCCCGTGATCGCGCCCTCCGAGGCGCTCGAGACGGAGCGCGCGTACTTCGCGAACACGCCGCGCTCCCAGCGCGGCGGGGGCGGCGTCCACTCCTCGAGACGGCGCGCGATCTCCGCCTCGTCGACTTCGAGGTCGAGCGTGCGCGCGTCGATGTCGAAGGCGATCGTGTCGCCCTCGCGGACGGCGGCGATCGGGCCGCTCGCGGCGGCCTCCGGCGCGACGTGGCCGGCCATCAGCCCGCGCGTCGCGCCGCTGAAGCGGCCGTCGGTCAGCAGGGCGACCGTCTCGCCGAGGCCCGCGCCGACCAGCGCCGCGGTCACGCCCAGCATCTCGCGCATGCCCGGCCCGCCGACCGGGCCCTCGTTGCGGATCACCAGCACGTCGCCCTCGCGGATCCCGCCGGCGAGCACGGCCGCGAGGGCGTCCTCCTCCTGCTCGAAGACGCGAGCGGGGCCGCGATGCAGCGTGCGCTCGTAGCCCGCCACCTTCACCACGCAGCCGTCGGGCGCGAGGCTGCCATGCAGGATCACCAGCCCGCCCGTCTCCTTCAGCGGATCGCTCAGCGGGCGCACCACGTCCTGGCCCGGCGTCTCGACGGCGTCCGCGGCCTCCTCGGCGAGCGTCCGGCCCGTGACCGTGATCACGTCGCCGTGCACCTTGCCGCCCTCGACGAGACGCTGCGCGACGAGCTGGATGCCGCCCGCGCGATCGAGGTCGAGCGCGACGTAGCGGCCGCCCGGCCGCAGGTCGCCGATCAGCGGCGTCTGCTCGCTGATCTGGTCGAAGTCGTCGATCTCGAGCGGCACGCCGGCCTCGCGCGCGAGCGCCAGCAGGTGCAGCACGACGTTGGTCGAACCGCCCGTGGCCGCGGCGCAGGCGATGCCGTTCTCGATCGCCTTGCGCGTCAGGATCTCGCTCGGCCGCAGCCCGCGCCGCAGCACGTCCATCACCAGCTGCCCCGCCTCGAAGCCGACGCGGTCCTTGCGCGGATCGGTCGCGCCGACGGAGCCGCTGCCCATCGGCGCGATGCCGAGGAACTCGAGCACCATCGCCATGGTGTTGGCGGTGTACTGCGCGCCGCAGGCGCCCGCGCCGGGGCAGGCGGCCTCCTCGATCGCGGTCAACTGCTCGTCCGTGATCGTGCCGGCGGCGTGCTGGCCCACGCCCTCGAAGACATCCTGGATCGTGACGTCCCGCCCGTCCAGAACACCGGGGTCGATCGAGCCGCTGTAGAGCGCGAGGCCGGGGATATCGAGGCGCGCGAGGGCGAGTGTCGCCGCCGGGATCGTCTTGTCGCAGCCGACGAGGATGACCGCCGCATCGAAGCCGTAGCCGACGCCGCAGAGCTCGATCGAGTCGGCGATCAGCTCGCGGCTGATCAGCGAGGCCTTCATGCCCTGCGTGCCCATCGAGATGCCGTCGCTGATCGAGACGGTGTTGACCTCCATCGGCGTGCCGCCCGCGGCGCGCACGCCGGCCATGACGTGCTGCGCCAGCTCGCGCTGGCTGAAGTTGCAGGGCATCGTGCCGATCCAGCTGTGCGCCACCATCACGAGCGGGCGCTGCAGGTCCTCGCTGGAGAGGCCGACCGACTTGAGGTACGAGCGCGCGGGCGCGCGGTCCGGGCCGTCGACGACCGCGCGGCTGCGGTGCCGGGGATCGAGCGTCATCTCACACCTCCGTGGATTGCGCTGCCGAGAATGAAGCCGCCGGGCCGCGGACGCTAGGGGAAATCCTCGTCTTCGCCCTCGCTCGGTATCTCCTCCTCGTGCGAGTGGCCGTTCGAGCCGGGGCAGAAGTGCGCCCCGCCGCCCTCGAGCGGGCTGCCGCAGAGCGGGCAGCGAGGGCGTCCCGCGGAGACCACCGAGCCGATGCGGGCGACCAGCGAGCGCGCGGCGCTGCGGCCGATCTCCATGCGAAAGGCCGGGGTGGCGCCCTCCGTGAGCGCCTCCTGGTCGTCGGCGAGCAGGCGCACGCGCCCGCCGCCATCCTCCGTGTAGTCGAGGCCGAGCCGCGCGACCTGGAACTCGACGTCCGGATCGGTCCCGAACTCGCCCATCTCGGGCGGCGCGGCGGGCGGATCGTCGTGCCTCGGTGCGCGGTCGGCGAGCAGCCGCGAGATCGCGCGGCCGAGGACGGTGAGCTGTTCCTTCTCCATCCAGAGTGCGGCGCGCATGGCGCCGGAGCGGGCGCGCAGGCGGAAGGTGCGCTCGCCGGGAGCGCCGATCGCCTCGGCGTCCACCACGTCCACGAGGCCGAAGTCAATCATCGCGCGCCCGGTCTCGTTGGTTCGCGGGTGGTCCTGGTGGCGGTCGGCGCAGCGTAGGCAGCGCGCGATCGGCGGTCAACCGGGGCGGGGGGTAGCATGCGCGCCGGGAGCCGCCGGGCCGTGAGTGTCACCCTGTCGCCGTGGTGGTAGGGCTCCTCAGTTCTCTGGCTGCATGAACTGGTCGGCCGCAAGATCGCCGGGTGGCGGGTCGGCGAATGTCTCGCCCGGGTCCGACTCCATGCTCTGATCGTCACCGGGATCTTCAGCTTGCGCCTGGCCCCTGGCCGCGCCGACCGAGACCGTCTCGACCGTCATCTCCGAGGTCGGGTACCAGGTATCGACTATGGCCTCGTCCGTGTGCAGGAACCGCTTGCGCGGCAACAGCCGCGCCCCCCACTGCCCGTCCGCACCGAGTTGCTGCAGCCCGAACTCGGCGCGCGAGTCGGCGAGCCGTCGCGCGGTGATGCGCAGGACGGCCGAGTGGCCCGTGAGCGGGGCGCTCACCGTCAGCGCCGGCCGGCTCCACACCCAAACCCCGATTTCCTCGTCGGTGTTCAGGAACCGCACCGCGGGCAGTATCCGCGACCCCCACTGCCCGTCCGCCCCGCGCTGCTGCAGCGCCACCTCGACGCGCCCGCTCGCCACGACGCGCGCAGCGACTTGCAGCGTCAGCGTGGCTGGATCGTTGTCGGTGACGGTGACCGTGGCCGAGTCCTCCAAACCGGGGTCGTAGGCGGCACCCCGATCGAGCACCGTGGCCGTGATCACGCTGGCCAGCTCGTCCGTGCCGTCGTCGTCGGTCCGGACCTCGAACGTATGGGTGCGGAGGCTCGCGGGCATCAGCACCTCCGAGGGCGCCTCCGCGATCGTGCTGCGCGTCTCGCCGACATCGACGAGCACGAGCAGGGCCGAGGCCAGGGTGTCCCTCGTGCGCGTGAGTACGAAGGTTGCGGTCCCGCCTTCTTCCATCGTGCCGCTCGAAGGCGACTGCAGCGCGATCGTCACGAGCGGCTCCTCCGGAGGCGGCGGCGCCAAGGGAAGCGCAACCGCGTTGGACCAGTCGCTCCACGCGCCGCAGGTCAGCAGCGGGTTGCCGGACTGCCTCGAGGTCCTCGAGCCGTCGTCGCGCTCACAGCCCCTGCCGCGCGCCCGGTACGTGTACCCGCTGGCCCGCGTCAGGCCGTCGAACGCCAGCGGCGACAGCCCCGTCGTCGTCGCGACCGGTCCGGCGCAACCCGCGGCGCCGGGCTCGGAGAATTCGCCGGCGGAGTCGGAGCGATAGAGCTCGAACTCCAGCGTGTCGGGGCACGCAGGACGGGTGAAGGAGAGATCGAGGCGGTCGCCGTCCGTGGCGTGACGGGCGAGCACCAGGCTCGTCGGAGGAGCGTACGGGTCGGTGGGTGTGGCGCTGTCCTCGTTGCTCGGGTCGCTCGCGTCCGCGGAGTTCAGCGCGCGGATCCGGACGTAGTAGGTCGTACCGTTCGTGAGGTCGGAGATGGTGTGCATGGTGGTCGTGGCCGTGGCGTCGCTGATCGGTTGCCACGAGCTGCAGTCGGCGCCGGACGTGGTCGTCGTGCAGTACTCGTAGCCGCTGATGCTGGAGTCGTCCGGGTCGTCCCATTCGATCTCGATGCTGCCGTCGCGCGGTTCCGCCGTCAGGTTCGTGGGCGCAGACGGCTCCGTTGGCGTCGTGGCCGGCGGACCCGCGCCGACGAGCGTTCGTGTGGCGCCGCCACTGCGCTTCACCGTCTGCTCGGCGGCCGAGTTGACCGCGCGCACCTGGACGGCGTACGTCGTGTCGTTCGCCAGGTCGCTAATGGTGTAGCTGGTCCTTGCGGTGGATTCCCAGCTCTCCCATGCTCCGTCCGGTGTCTGCCGCGAGCGCACCTGGTAGCCGGTGACCTGCTCGTTTTCAGCCGAAACGAGCTCCGGCGCCGCCCAGCTGAGGTTGAGCGTCCCGTCGCCCTCGCTCACGCTCAGGCTGGACGGCTCGTTGTCCGGCGCGGCGCACTTCTCGACCGGCGTCGCGAGCGGTCCATGCTCGCTCGCCGCCGTCCCTGGGGGCCGCGGCGGGTAGATCTTGAAAATCCACGTGTCCGCGCAGAACTTCGGATAAGGAGCCGTGTAGCCGGAACCCCAAAGCGGAGGGTCGAACCCCATGCCGTCGTCTGCCCGCCGGTCGGCGCGATCGTAGTTGCGCCACAGGGCGGTACCCGCGACGTTGCTGTTTGCCTGCTGGTGCAAGTGGTCACCGTAGTTCTTGCAGTTGGCGCCCAATGCCCGGTCCGTCGCGGCCGAGATGATCGTTCCGAGCTGCAATGCCCCTGCGCCGTCCTCGAGCGGCACGGGATCACCCTTCTTGAGGTTGTTGTCGGGGTCGATGTGCGTGTAGGTCAACTCGCCGATCTGCTTGTCCGCGCCGTCTTCCTGGATCGCGCGGTCGTAGAGCTTCACGCGCGCCTTTCGGCAAAGCTCATGATCGTCGTCGTCCGTATCGTGGATCGCGCTCACCCTGGCGTAGATGCGCGGCACCGGCACCCCGCCGACTCCCGGGCTGACCTCGTCCACCGTCGGGTTCGTCACCACCCGGAACTGTGCGACCACGATGTCGTCGTAGGCGCTGGAGCTGGTACCCCGCAGGTCGATCGAGTTGTTGTTGAGGTGCCACCCGGACGTCATGGTGGCGTTGCCCGCCGCGTCGATGCTCCAGCGCTTCTCGTTCATCGGGTCGCTGTGGGCGACGCCGGGCAGCACCTCGATCTCGTAGGCGGGCGCCGCGCCGCTCTGCGTGTCGGCATCCGCCAGTTGCGCGGGCAGCGCGAGCAGTGCGACGGCGCCGAGCGCCGAGAAGACTCCGTACCGCACGGCGCTACTCGAACATGCTCTGAGCGAGCGCGATCAGCATCGCCGAGTCGAGATTTCCCTCGAGCCGGTAGAGCACACGCGTCGCCTCGTCCCACACGAGCACCGTCGTGTTGAAGTTCTTTTCTGTCAGGCTACGGTGCACCCGCGCGGGCCGGCCCGCGATCTGCAGCGTCTCGCGGACGCTGGTCTGGCTGCCGCCGGCGTAGGTTTCGCTGGCCGCCTTTGGCGAGTACTTCGCGTTTATCCCGGCAGCGGAGACGGTGAGGCGAAGGCCGCTGTAGTACGCCCTGAAGTACCCCGACTCGGATTCATCCCCGCTCTCGGCGTAGGTGAACTGCCAACCCTCCGGCAGCTCCGGATCCCGCCAGTGGGGGAACGTGCGCGCCTCGGCCAGGCTCGTCGCCTCCGCCTCCGGGATCGTGGGGCGCATCGGCATTCGAGGGCCCACCGGCTTCGTCGCGCCGGTCCAGCCGGCGGGGACGAGCTGGAAGGAACCCTGCACGATTGGGACGGTCAGCGAGGTCCCGCCGAGGTTGGGCAGCGCGCCCCAGGTGATGCTGGCGGTGGAGCTGCTGGCGGAGTTCGCGGCGGAGCCGGAGGCGGATCCTGTGGCGATCGCCCCGCTGCAGCCCGTGAAGGCGTACGCTATCGACTCCACCCCGAGCGACTTGCGGGGCACGGTCCCCGCCGGGTCGGGCTTGACCGCGGTGACCGTGTAGCGCACGAAGCAGTCGTCCGCCTCCTTCCACTCGAACGTGTCGCCCGCCTCGACGGTGTCGTAGAGCGCGGCCTGCGAGGCGCCGTGGGCGTCGGACTTGTGGATCAGCAGCGCCGTCGTCGTGCCGTCGCGCAGCGCCTCGTAGGTGGTGACGGGCGCCGTCGCATCCTCGTCTTCGGCGTCGTCGTCGGGCATCAGGAAGGCGTAGCTGCCCGCCGTCGCGACGGCGCCGGTGGTGTCGTAGCTGCTGTAGCGCGGGCTCGAGGTCTCGACCGAGAAGACGGTCGTCACGACGGTGGCTCCGATCTCCGGCTTGCCGTCGGGGCGCGGGCGCACAAACGGGCGCGCCGCCTTTAGCGAAGGTGATCAGCGTGGAGGCGGTCTCGTACTCCGTCACCGTGAAGGTGTAGGTCGTGCCGACCGGCTTGATCAGCTGCGAGGCGGAGACCGGCGAGGGCGTCCCGAACTCCAGCGGGCTCCAGTCCAGCCAGAAGCGCGTCCAGCCCGCGGGCAGCGGCGCCGCCGTCACCACCGTCACCTGCTGCCCCCGCTCGACGCGGTAGCGACCGTCGCTGTCCTGCGTCAGCAGCGCGTCCGCGGGGATGTCCACTACCTGCGCGTAGTCCCCGGGCGCGCCACGGTAGACGGCGAGCGTGCAGTCGGTCGGCGTGGCGCAACGCGTCGCCGGCAACTCCGTGAAGGTCGCCGTCACGTTCTTGTTCGCGTCCATCAGCAGCGTGCAGACCGAGCCGGTCGTGCCGGCGCAGTCGCCGCCCCAGCTCAGCTCGTGCGTGGCGTCGTTCCAGCTCGCCGTGACCGTCGCCTCGTGGAGCGCCTGTATCCCCGTCCTGCCCTCGGGCGTGACGCTGCCGTCGCCCGTCTTCGTCACCGAGAGGCTGTGCGTGGCCCGGGGTACAGCGCCTAGTCGCGCGGACTCAGCGATGTAGTCGAATACTTCAGAAATCCCCGAGGAAGAGAGGGTCGCCGGAACTCTCCGGAACGTCTCCCTGGCATCGTGTGCGCTTATGCAAATCTCCGCCTCACCCGTCATAGCTGAGAGGCAGAAAGCTAATCCTCCGGGATCGGAGAGCCTGAGCGACGACCATCGTATCCGATGAGGGTTGGCAGGAACGTCGATGATGACGGGGCGGAGGCCCTCTGAAGCAGTCGGGAATTGATATGTGCCAGGGGTAAACGCTACGTCGTCGGGTTTAGATAGCTTGGTAGGCTGCGCTCCATGAGGCGTTGCGGCCGGCGTGGCTGTCGGCGGTGGCGTGGCTGCCGGCGTAGGCGTGGCTGTCGGCGTAGGCGTGGCTGCCGGCGTAGGTGGCTGCCGGCGTAGGCGTGGCTGTCGGCGTAGGCGACGGCGTCGCGGTCGGGGTCGGCGTGGCTGCGGTCGGCGCGGCTGTCGCCGTCGCCGCTGCCGGCGCGACCCCGCCTTCCTCGCTACCGCCGGTGCAGGCGAGGGCTAGCGCGAGTGCGACCGCGAGCGCGAGCAGCGTAGGCAGACCCCGTCGAGCAGGCATACTCATGCTTGGCACCTCTGCCGAATACAACGCCGCAGCCGCGGCCGCAGTTCCCGCGCACCCGATCGCCAGCCCGCAGCACGCGCCTCGCCTACCATGGGAACCATGAGCGCAGCGCCCCCGCCCGACGGCATCGAGATGCACCGCGACGTGCCGCTCGCGCGGCATACCTACCTGCGGCTCGGCGGGCCGGCCCGCTACTTCGCGATTCCCGAGGATGTCGCGCAGCTCGAGCTGCTGCTCGCCTGGGCGCGCGGCGAGGCGCTCTCCGTGCGCGTGCTCGGCGGCGGCTCCAACCTGCTCGTCGCCGACGAGGGCATCGACGCGCTCGTCGTCTCGCTGCGGCGCGCGGCGGGCTCGTTCCGCTTCGAGGGCGAGCGCGTCAGCGCCGGGGCCGCGGTGATGATGCCCGCGCTCAGCCGCGCGGCGGCCGAACGCGGGCTCGGCGGCCTCGAGTTCGCGATCGGCATCCCCGGCGCCGTCGGCGGCGCGCTCAACAGCAACGCCGGCATCGGCGACGGCCGCGCGATCGGCGACCTCGTCGAGTCCGTCGAGGTGATCGGCGGGCGCGGCCGCATGACGATCCCGCGCGACCAGTTGCACTTCAGCTACCGCCGCTCCTCGCTGCGCGGGTCGGGCGTCATGGTCCTCGGCGCGACGCTGCGGCTGCAGCCGCGGCCGGGCGAGGAGATCGAGGCCGAGCTGCGCTCGCTGCTCGAACACCGCCAGGCGACGCAGCCGACGGCCGGGCCGAACGCCGGCTCGATCTTCACCAACCCGGAGGGCGACTACGCGGGACGGCTGATCGAGGCGGCGGGCTGCAAGGGCCTCGCCGTCGGGGCGGCGCGCGTCAGCGAGCTGCACGCCAACTTCTTCGTCCACGACGGCACGGCGAGCGTCGCCGACATGCTCGCGCTGCTGGCCGAGGTGCAGCGCCGCGTCCTCGACCACTCGGGCGTGCACCTCCAGCCGGAGATCGAGTGGTGGGGCGACGGCCCCCTGCCCGAGCCGTTCGTGGAGCCGGAGCCAGAGGAGCCTGACGCGCCGGACGCCGCGAACGGCGAGCGCGCCGTCTTCTGAGCGTTCCTGGCCGCGAGATCAGCACCCGTCAGCCGACAAGGATCGCGAGGAGCGCCGCCACGAACGGTACGAGTGTGCGGCGAATCACTGGATCCAGGCCGATTCGACGATCTTGTCGAATGCTTTCTCTATGACGCCCGTGTCATCGCCGACCACAAGCCGGCCGCACTCCTCGCCGGCCCGGAGCATCTCGAGGCAGATGAAGGACTCCGTCGCCGTATCGATCAGCCCGAGGCCGCGGCTGTCCGGCGTGTGCGGCAAGGGGGTCGTGAGCCTGATCCCCTTGATCCGTAACCGAACGCCCGCCGGTACGTCGAAGGTGGAGAGCGGACCACTGAACCTGACCCTGAACTGGTAAGTGCCCTCGACCAGCCTGTGGCTCTGCATATTGGTAGAGATGTCGCTCGGCTGGCCACAGCCGGTGAGTCCCAGTGAGTCGATGTCGTTGTTCGTCACCGCCCGCAGCGGCGTTGGAGCGCAGCCCGAGAACGTGTTGCCGGCGAGGGACACATGCGTCAGGTTCGCCAACTCGCTCAGCTTTGACGGAATCATGCCCGTCAACGAGTTGCCGTTCAGCCGCAGTTCCGTCAGCCCCGTGAGATTCCCCAGCAGGCCCGACAGCTCACCGGTCAGTGCGCTGTTCGCGAGACTGAGGCTCGTCACGCGCTGCGGCGTGCCGCCGACCGTCACACCCGTCCAACTCGTGATGGCAGTGCCGGCGCTCCAGTTCAGCACCCCCGTTCCCCCGAGCGTGTCCCTGAGCGCCAGCAACGTGTCGCAGTCTGCGACAAGGTCAGGGGTGGAGGCCGCATCAGGTACGGGCGCTCCTTCGGCACACGGCGGGGGCGGAGTCGCGGTCGGCGTGCCCAGCGCCGTTGGAGTCCCGGCCAGTGCGGCCGGCGCCGTAGGGGTCACGGTCGGCGTGGCTGTCGCCACCGGTGCGGGCGTGCCCGTCACCGGCGGCGAGGGGCCGTCGTCTTGGAGTCCGCTACACGCTGTCAGGCCTGCCGACAGCAGCAACGCCGCGACGACCATGAACAGCAACGGCGGAGAGGGTTGAGCGGCCCCTGGCATTCCTGCCTCCACTCAACGCTACGCCGCCGCCGCGCGTATCGTTCCCGAGCCCCTCGAGGCAGGCATGAGGCCGCGCGACGCGTTAGGGTTGCCTCAAGGGAGCAAGACGATGAGCGAACGACACGTCCTGGACGAGCAGTCAGGCGCGGTGCTGACGCTGACGCTGAATCGCGCGGAGAAGCGCAACGCCCTCGGCAACCAGTTGCGCGCCGAGCTGGACGAGTGCCTCGCGCGCGCCGGCGAGGACGACTCGATATCCGTCATCGTGATCAAGGCCAACGGGCCCGACTTCTCGGCCGGGATGGACGTGCGGGCGAACATCGGCGTGAACAACGAGCTCGCGGCGGCGCAGCGCGGCGTCACGAGGCTGCAGGACTTCATGCTGCGCGTGCGCGATGTGCCGAAGCCGACGATCGCGCAGGTGCACGGGCACTGTGTCGGCCTCGCCACGCAGCTCGCCATCTGCTGCGACATCGTCGTCGCCGCCGAGGACGCGCGCATCGGCGTGCCGGGCTGGCCGAACGACTGGATCGCGGACTGGTGGGTCTTCCGCGTCGGGGCGCAGCGCGCGAAGTTGATGAACTTCACCAGCGGCAGCCTGCTCAGCGGCGTCGAGGCGGTCGAGTGGGGCTTCGCAGCGAAGGCCTTCCCGGCGGAGCGCCTCGAGGCGGAGACGCAGCGGCTGGCCGCCTGGATCGCGAAGTCGCCGGTGGAGATGCTGCGGCTGAAGAAGCACGCCATCAACCAGGCGGAGGACCAGATGGGCTTCCGCACGGTGGCGCGCTACACGGCCACGCAGAACACCCTCATCTCACGCTCGGAGAGCGGACATACCGGCGGCGACTACGCGCGCGCTCACGGATTCGCGGCCGCCCGCGCGCGCTACGGCCCGCCGCCGCTCGCCGAGTAGCCCTCGAGGGATCCGGGCGCCGCAGCGCCCTCTGGCTCCCTCTCCCCGGCGGGAGAGGGTTAGGCTGAGGGGGCTTCCGGAGGTGACCCGCGTGTCGTCTGCGGGGGGCTGCGCCCCCCGCACCCCCATCCGGGACGAGCGCGCACGTTCGTGTCGTGGACGCGAGGGATACCTCGCAGGGCGGCTCTGGCCCACCCACCCGCCCTCGGATTCTCTTCTGTGGGGGCTGCGCCCCCACGCCCCCACCCGGATCGGCAGCCGGGACACAGCCCCGAGGGCGCACCCTGACCCTCTCCCCTGCCGGGAGAGAGGGTCAGGGTGAGGGGGACTCCGGGCATCGCCGCGCCCTGGCCCTGGACCGGTCTTCCGTCATCGCCTGCCCTCGCTGGCCGCGGCGATGCCCGGAGTCCCCCTCACCGCCGCCCCCTCCGGCCAGGGGAGGGAGCCGGACTGTCTCGTCGCGGCGGCGGGCGATCCGGGTGGGGGTGTGGGGGCTCCGCCCCCACAGAAAGAAAATCCGAGGGGCGGGTGGGTGGGCCGAGCGGCGCGCAGCGCACGCTCCTCCTGGATGGGGGCGAGGGGACCGGAGGGCTAGCGGCCCTGGAAGAGCGGCTTGCGCTTCTCGGAGAAGGCCTTCGGGCCCTCGGCTGCGTCGTCCGAGGTCTGGACGACGGTCATCGCCGCCTGGGCCGCCTCGAGCGCCTCGGTGAACGGGGTGCTGAGGCCGCGGTAGACCAGCCGCTTCGCCATCTGCATCGTGATCGGCGGGCCCGAGGCCAGCTTCGAGGCGTACGCGTAGACCTCTTCCAGCAGCGACTCGTGCGGGACCACCCGCGAGACGTAGCCGATGTCCAGCGCCTCCTGCGCGCTGAACAGGTCGCCGCTCCAGATCAGCTCGAGCGCCTTCTGCAGGCCGACCAGACGAGGCAGCAGCCACGCGCCGCCGTCGCCGGGGATCAGCCCGACGTTCACGTAGGCCATCCCGAAGCGCGCCTGGTCCGAGGCGATGCGGATGTCAGCCATCGAGCACATGTCCATGCCCGCGCCGACCGCCGCTCCGTTGATCGCGGCGAGGTAGGGCTTGTCCAGGTACTGGAGGGCCTGCGGCACGCGCTGCACGCTGTAGCGCAGCGAGTTGCGGCGCATCGCCGGGGTCCAGCTCTCGTCGGAGGCGAGGATCGCGTTCTCCTCGGCGCGCGCCTTCACGTCGGCGCCCGCGCAGAAGGCGCGGCCCGCGCCGGTCACGACGACGACGCGGACGGCTTCGTCCTCGGCGGCGTTCGTGATCGCGGCGGACCAGCTCTCAAGCAGTTGCTCGCTGAACGAGTTCATCCGCTCGGGGCGGTTGAGCGTGATCGTCGCGATGCTGTCGTGCACCTCGTAGGTGATGTCCTGGTACTCCACGCCAACCGCCTTTCCGCTGGTCGCGCCTGCTGCCGTCTGCTCTCTCGCGCCGGGTGCGCCCCGGCTCGGCGTTCCTCGATCAGCGCCCCTTGTCAGCGTCCCTTGAACTGTGGCGTGCGCTTCTCCGCGAAGGCGACCGCCGCTTCCATCGTGTCCTCGAGGTCGTTGAGGTGGGTGCGCGCCTCGACTTCGCGGTCGAGCATCGGCGCGTCCGGCATGTTGCGCATCGAACGCATCAGCGCCTTCGTGCGGTAGACGTGCTGCGGCGGCAGCGCGAGCACGCGGTCGGCCCAGCCCTGCGCGGTCTCCAGCAGCTGGTCGTCCGGGACCACCTCGTTGACGAGGCCGTACTGGTAGGCGCGCTGCGCGTCGATGCGATCGCCGATCAGCGTCAGCTCCGCGCCGATGCACCACGGCAGCGACTCGACGGCCGAGAACCAGTACGGGCCCATCAGCCCCGTCGGGATCTCGGCCATCCCGAACTGCGCGGACTCCGCGGCGATGCGGAAGTCGCAGCCCACGGTGATGTACCAGCCGAGACCGATCGCGAAGCCGTTGACGGCCGCGATCATCGGCTTGTCCGTGTCCACGACGCCGAAGATGTTGTACTCGTAGGAGTAGCGCGGCAGGGTCGCCTCGCCGGCCTCGACCTGCGCCTTGATGTCGCGTCCGGCGCAAAACGAGCGGCCGGTGCCGGTGATGATCGCCACCCAGGCGTCCTCGTTCTCGTCGAAGTCGAGCAGCGCCTGGCGGAACTCGTTGCCCATCTGCTGGTTGAACGCGTTCAGCCGCTCGGGCCGGTTGAACGTGATCGTGGCTACGTGGTTCTCGACCTCGTATCCGACGAACTCACCCACGTATCTCCTCCTCCTCGGCGCCCTCGGGCGCTACAGCTGCGCATGCTCCGCGACGCTCGCGAGCACGCGCATCGTCTCCTCCGCCGGCGGCCGCCCTCCCGCGAGTGCGGCCGCTCGAACCTCTGCCCAGCGCTCGAACGGCAGCGGCGTGCCGGGGTGGTTGTACACCCCGACGACCAGCCGGTCCGCGCCCGCCGACTCGTAGGCGCGCTGCGTCTCGGGCGTCGCGTCCATCGCAAAGACGGTGATCTCCATCTTCGAGGCGTCGCGCCCCAGATCGGCGCACCAGCGCTCGATCTCGCGTCGCCCGCTCTCGCACTCCTCGGGCGACGCCATCACCGGCAGCCAGCCGTCGCCGACGCGCGCGATGCGCCGGAACGTGCGCTCCGAGGCCGGCGCGCCGATCAGCACCGGCGGGTGCGGGCGCTGCTTCGGGATGGGGTCGCAGCGCACCTCGTCGAAGCGGATGCGCTTGCCCTCGAAGCTCGCGCTGCCGTGCTCCCAGAGCGCCTTCATGGCGAGGATCGACTCGTTCGTGTAGCCCCAGCGGTCGGCGAAGTCCGTGCCGTAGAGCTCGATCTCCTCGCGCAGCCAGCCGGCCCCGACGCCGAGCGTGACCCGCCCGCCCGAGAAGTTGTCGAGGGTGCCGACCGTGTTCGCCAGCGTCAGCGGGTGGCGTTCCGGCAGCAGCGTCACGCCCGTCCCGAGCCGCACCTTCGAGGTCACCGCAGCGATGAACGAGAGCAGCACGAACGGATCCGCCATCTCCCCGTAGAGCTGGGGGATGGCCTGGCCGGGACGGCGGTACGGCGTCTCCGGATTGACCGGCAGCACCGGATGGTCCGGCGCCCAGATCGACTCGAAGCCGTGATCCTCGGCCGCGCGCGCGAACGTCACGGCGTCGACCGTGTAGCCGGTCACGAACATCCCGACGCCGACCTTCATCGCAGACCTCCCGGCGCGTGCAAGCGGCGCAGAGTATACGGGAGCGCGGGCGGCGACTCTGTTGCGGTGCGAATCGCGGCTCACTCGCAGTCTGAGCGAGGCCGCGAACGACAGGCTCAGCCAGGCTGAGGCTAGTTGGCCCAGACCCACGCAAACACGTAGAGGTACACCGCTAGTGGAAGCATGATCGCACCCGTCCATGCGGCATGGCCGAGGATGCGCGACCTTAGCTTCAGCCAGGCCGCGAGTAGCATTGCTCCGCCCGCAAACCCGGCCGCCAGCATGAGCACGCCTTCTACTCCAACCAACAGCCCCAGCACGTTGTATTCGTGGTGGTTCGCAAGGCTGAGGTTCAGGGAGTAGGGAAACGTTAAGGACAGGATCCCGAAGAGGGCAGGCGCCGCGATGGCCCCCGCCAGAGCCGATGTCAGCCTCGGGAACAGCGTCGCACCGACGAGAGCGGCAGAGGAGATGAGCACTGCACCAGGCCACCGCTCCAACCCCAGCCACCACGTTGTTCTGGTCCAGGACCACCCGAGCAAGCAGGAGATCGCAACCAGGGCAACAGCCGCCAGCAGCGGGAGCCACGGTCCGATGCTCGTGGTGCGCAGCCCCGTCACGCGGCGCGGCCAGGGACGCAACATCGCACCGGCGATGGCAGCTATCGGGAAGAGCACGACCTCAATTCCACGGAGCTCCCGCTCATCCAGGGCGACGATTCCAGCCTTCACCCCTGCCAGGAACGACGCGCAGCCCACCACCAGCACCAGCGCGACCATGCCCGCGCGCTCAACCTGCTCGCCCCACGGGAGAGACCGAGGATTGAGCGGCTCAGGAGCCTGCTCGCCGAGACCCCGCTGCCGCGCCGTCACCTGAGACCGACCCAGCCGTCAGCCGCCATGCGTCACCACCTGCGGTTCGAGGATACCCGCTGCCGCTGCCGTTGCGCGCGGGTGAAGCCATCAAGCGGGTTGGGCGTCAGGCCTGCTGGAACGCCCTCGTCATCAGGCGCGCCGACTCGGCGATGCCGCGCTCCGCGGCGTCGATCATGCCCAGCGCCTGCCAGTAGTCGTGCGGTTGGTCGTCCTCGTGCGTCACCGCGACGTCTACGCCGTCCTCGGCGAGCCGCTCGGCGTAGGCCAGGCCCTCGTCGCGCAGCACGTCGCAGCCGGCGATGACCACGTGAGCGGGGGGCAGCCCCTCGAGGCTCTCCGCGCGCAGCGGCGCGACGCGCGGGTCGGTCATGTCGCCGTCGCCCACGTAGTAGCGCCAGAACCACTGCATCATCTCGCTCGAGAGCAGGTACTTCGGGTCGCCGAACTCGTGGAAGGAGGGCCGCTCGAAGTCGCTGTCGGTGACGGGGCAGACCAGCAGCTGGAACCCGATCGCCGGGCCGCCCTCGTCGCGCGCCTTCTGCGCGACCACCGCCGCGAGGTTCCCACCCGCGCTGTCGCCGCCCACGGCCAGCCGGCTCGGGTCGGCCCCGAGGTCCGCGGCGTTCGCCACGGCCCACTCCAGCGCCGCGTAGCAGTCATCGAGCGGCGCGGGGTAGGGGTGCTCCGGCGCCAGCCGGTAGTCGACCGAGACGATCACGCAGTTGGCGACGTTCGCGAGCAGGCGCTGAGCGTCGACGCCGCTGTTGAGGTTGCCGATCGTCCAGCCGCCGCCGTGGAACCAGACCAGCAGCGGGTAGGAGTCGCCGGGACCGGGCTTCATGATGCGGACCGGGATCTCCCCCGCCGGACCGGGGATCGTGCGGTCCTCCTCGGCGTGCACGGGCGGTCCGAGGCTCTCCGCCTCCGCCAGCACCCCCGCGAGGGCGTCGCGCCACTGCGCGGGGTCCCGCTCCGGGAACGGCGGGAACGCCGCTTCGAACTCCATGAACGCGTCAAGAAAGGCCTGGCCCTGGGGATGCACCGGGATGGTTCGCCTCCTCGCTTCCGCCGACCGCCGATCCGGCGGTCGCTCAGCCGCGGCTCACCGTACGAACGGCGCTCCGGCGCGTCAACGCGCGGCGGCGTCCGCCGGCGGCCGGGCTACGGGCGCTGCCCGCCGACCGAGATCACCTCGCCGGTGATGTACTCGGACTCCTTGCTGCAGAGGAAGCGCACGACGTTCGCCAGCTCGTTCGGCATCGCCGAGCGGTTGAGCGGGTGCTCGTCGCTGCCCTCGGGGACCGTGCCCATCGTGCGGCCCATCCACTCGTTCCAGACCGAGCTGGGCGCGACGGTGTTCGCGCGGATGTTGTGCTCGCCCAGCTCGAGGGCGATCACGCGCGTGAAGGCGATGATCCCCGCCTTCGCCGCCGCGTACTGCGCGCGGCCCTGCCCGCCCCGCCACGTCACCACCGAGGCGAAGTTGACGATGTTGCCGCCGCCCGCCTCGATCATGTGCGGCGCCGCCGCCTTGGTGCAGTAGTAGGTGCCGTGCAGGCAGACGTTGATCGGCGTGTGCCAGGTCACGTCGTCCATCTCCAGGAACGGCGTCTCCATGTCGCGGTAGGCGTTGTTGACCAGGTGATCGATCCGCCCGTAGCGCTCGATCGTCTTCCCGATCAGCTCGGCGACCGACTCCTGATCGGAGACGTCGCAGGGGATCGCGAGGTACTCGCGGCCGTGCTCCTCGGCCAGCGACTCGCCCACCGCGAGCACGCGCTTCTCGCTCAGGTCGCTCACGACGACCTCGGCGCCCTCGGCCGCGAAGCGGCGCGCCGTCGCCTGCCCGACTCCGGCGCCCGCGGAACCGGTGACGATCACCACCTGACCCTCGAACTCGCTCATCACGTCCCCCTCGTCGCTGCTCGGCGCGCCCGCGCCCGCGTCGAGGAGCATAGCGGGCGCGGGCTGCCCGCCCCGACGCGGGCAGGCGCTAGATGTAGTTCCCACGAACGTTGTTTACAGGCGTGAGGCGGGGACAGCCCCGCCGATGCCGCCGTGTGGCCGGCGAACATTGTAGCGGTAGAGCCAGCGCGGGAGCTGGTGCAGCCGCTCGGCGTTGGAGCGGTAGGGGCGGGCGTAGGCCCACTCGTTCTGCAGGATCTGGATGAAGCGCTCGGCCTTGCCGTTCGTCTGCGGACGGTAGGGCCGGGTGCGCCGCAGCTCCACGCCAGCGGCGGCGGCCACGCCGCGGAAGTCGCCGGAGACGGTGTAGGCCTTGGCGTTGTCCGTGAGCACGCCGCGCACGCGCACGCCGCGGCGGCCGAACGCGGCGAGCGCCTGCTTGAGGAAGGCGGCGCAGCTCGCGCCGCGCTCGTCGGGCAGCACGGCGACGTAGGCGTAGCGGCTGTGGTCGTCGACGGCGACATGCAGGTAGTCCAGGCCGCGCGTGCGCGGGGTCGCCGCGGAGCGCCCGCGCACGCGGTGCCCGCCGCCCTCGGGGATGCGGCCCAGCTTCTTCACGTCGATATGCAGCAGGTCGCCGGGGGCGGGGTGCTCGTAGCGCAGCTGCTTCCTGCTCACGCGGTGCAGGCGGTCGAGGCGGTTGAGCCCGAAGCGGCGGAGCACGGCGTAGGCGGTGGAGCGGGCGATCCCGAGCGCCCAGGCGATGCGGTGCGGCCCGAACCCCTGGCTGCGGCGCACGGCGCAGATGCGCTGCTCAAGCGCGGCTGCGCTGCGGCGCGGGTTGGAGCGCGGAGCGGAGCTGCGGTCCCGGAGCCCGGCCGCGCCCTCCTCGCGGTAGCGGCGCCACCACTTGCCGACCGTCGCACGAGAAACCCGGAAGCGCCGCGCAACCTCCGCCTGCGACCAGCCGGCCTCGACCTCCAGAACCATCTCCAGCCGGGTGGCCGGAGTCAGACGCGCGTTAGGATGTGCCACGAGAGGCTCCTCTCTGCTACTGGTGCGTTCGTTTCACACACACAGCAGCGGGCGGAGCCCCTCACCTGTCAACAACCTACGTGGGAACTACAGCTAGACTGTCGCGCGGAGGCGATGTGATGAGCGTCGACGACCGGCTGGCGATCCTCGATCAGATCGCGCGCTACTCCTACGCCTGGGACGGGAAGGACGCGGACGCCTACGCCGCGCTGTTCACCGGGGACGCGGTGTTCGAGGTCTTCACCAGCGGAGACGAGCCCGTGATCCACAACGACGGCCGCGAGGCGATCCATCGCTGGGCGCGCGCCACCCACACGGGCGAGGAGTCCGGCCTGCGCCCGCACCCGCCGGGCGAGCAGACCCGCCACAACCAGAGCGGAACCGTCTTCGACGAGCTCGGCGAAGACAGCGCGCTCACGCGCTCGATGCTGCTCTCCGCGAGGCAGGCCCCGGGCGACGCGATCCCGCGCCCCTCGACCACCGGCGTCTACCGCGACGAGTGGCGCCGCACGCCCGAGGGCTGGCGCATCGCCCGCCGCAGCCTGCGCCTCGACACCCCGCCGCGCCGCGAGGCTGCTGCCTCGTAGGCCCGACCCTACGGGCCGGCTGCCGTAGCGATCGACCATGCCAGCGAAATAGTCGGCAAGCTCGGTCTTTTGAACCTCGCCAGTACGCAACAGCCTACGGTAAGGTTCCGATCGGGTCGCAGTTGCGCCACTGACAAGAGATTGGCTCGCTGAGTGAAAAGCGCACGCGACGCAATAGGCGCCACACTTCTATTCTTGGTGCTATCCGCTCCCGCGTGGGCCTGCACAGCGGAATTGGACAGCCAGCCAGCACCAGCAGCGTCAACGCCTCCCCCTACCGCCGCAGCCCCCCCAACACTCAGCCCGACGCCCACAGCCACAGCCACGGCGACGGCCACGGCGACGGCGACGGCCACCCCACAGCAGATGCCCACGCCTGCAGTTGCCACTGCAACGTCGGAGCCGACCCTGCTCACAATCACTGACACGAATGGGGACGGGGTGTCCGTTAGAGATGCCTGTGATGATGCGCGGCGCATCTCTGTTCCGGGTGAAGGGATTGCTGAAGGCACGACGGTGCAGTTGATCGAATCCGGCGAGGGCGCTTGCGCCGACTGGATGCTGGTTCAGGCCCCTGACGGACGCGAGAGCTGGGTGCGGTCGCGCTACTTGGGGGCGTCACCTCAAGCACCCTCAGCCAGCCGGACACCGACCGCGACGCCTCAGCCGACGCCCACGGCGACGGCTACCCGGACGCCGACCGCGACGCCTCAGCCGACGCCCACGGCGACGGCTACCCGGACGCCCACGGCGACGGCTACCCGGACGCCGACCGCGACGCCTCAGCCGACGCCCACGGCGACGGCTACCCGGACGCCCACGGCGACGGCTACCCGGACGCCGACCGCGACGCCTCAGCCGACGCCCCAGCCTTACAGTCCCCCTACGCGGCTCGAAATTGTCGTGGCGCCTGCCCCCGCGGACATCCCCGGTTACGACCGCGACGAGTGGCGTCACTGGATCGATGCGGACTCCGATTGCCAGGACGCGAGGCAAGAGGTGCTAATCGCCGAGTCCCAAACAGAGGTGAGTTATGAGAGTAGCCGTGAGTGCAGGGCTGAGTCGGGTTTCTGGGTGGGCCCGTACACCGGCAGCACTTTCAGTGACCCCGGGAGCCTAGACGTCGACCACATGGTGCCGCTGGCCAACGCGCATCGCTCCGGCGGCTGGGCGTGGGACAGCGCGCGCAAGGCGCAGTATGCGAATGATCTGGGCTACGAGAACCACCTAATCGCGGTACAGAGTTCCGCCAACCGCTCGAAGGGCTCAAGAGGCCCCGATGAGTGGAGGCCGCCCAAGCAGGACTACTGGTGCGAGTACGCTGTGGACTGGATCGTGATCAAGAGCAACTGGAATCTGACGGCCACTGAGCAAGAGGCTGCTGCGCTGCAGGTGATGCTGGACACCTGTGCGGCCTCTCCGACACTCACGATACGCCTTGCCCCCTCCACCCCCACGCCTACGCCGACTGCTACCGCGACGCCGGATCCTACTACGGCACCCGGACCGGAAGCCTTTCACTGCCATTGCCGACGTGTGATAAACGCCGGAACCCGCTGTGACCAGAGGTACACGGCTCAGGGTGGTCCCGGATATTGTCACAGAGGCGAGACGCATGGATCGTTCAATACTTGGCCGCCGTCCCACTAGGCCAATGCCCGGCGCTGCCGCTGCCGTTCACCGCGCGGACCGTGACGGTCGCCGTGCCCGCCGCGAGCGCGGTCAGCCTCAACCGCCCGCCCGACTCCCAGACGTGCACGACACCGCCCGGGACCGCCGTGGCCTGGTAGCGCACGAGCTTCCCGTCGAGGTAGTCCGCGAGTCTGATCTCGGAGGCGGCTTCTCCCTCGGCCAGCGCCACGTCGGCAACGCTGCCCAGCACCTTCGGCCTGCGAGGCAACACGATCACCAGGATGTCTTGCTGGGCGCTTCGGATCCCGTCCGTCGCGGTCAACGTGATCCGGGCGAATCCGGCGTCGACCGCCGTGACCGCAACGACATCGCCATACACCTCGACCGTGGCGACTCCGCTGTCCGAGGACCGCGCCGCGTACGTCGCGCCCTCGGCGTCGAAGTGGGCCGCCGCCTCCACGAGGTGGATGTCGCCCTCGGTGATCCTCGTAAGCGGGATCGCGCCCAACGCACGCGGTGAACGCGACTTCACGGTGACGGAGAAGATGCTCTCGATGCTCCCGCCCGCGTTCGTCGCCGTCACCGTCACCGTCGCGCTGCCGGCGGCCAGCGGAGTGAGGGTCAGCCGCCCACCCGACTCCCAGAGGTGCACGATGCCGCCGGGGGTTGCTGCGACGCCGTAGCGCTCGACCGAGCCCCTGAAGGAATGGGCCAGATCGATCTCGTGCGCGTCGCCGCCCTCGGTGAGCGTCAGGGACAGCGTGCTCCCGACCGCCGCTGGTGCAGGCGGCAGCACCGTGACGGCGAAGCTCTGCTCCGCGCTCCCGCCGGAGTTCGTCGCCGTCACCGTCACCGTCGCGCTGCCGGCCTCGAGCGCCGTCACCGTCACCACCGCGCCGTCCACGGCGACCTCGACCACCGCCGCGTCCGAGGACTCCGCCGCGTACGCGACACCCTCGCCGGCGAAGTAGTCCGAGGCGGTCACGCTGTGCGTCTCGCCCTCGGTGAGCGTCGCCGCCTCGATGCTGCCGATGGCCGTCGGCGCTGGCGGCAGCACCGTGACGGCGAAGCTCTGCTCCGCGCTCCCGCCGAGGTTGGTCGCCGTCACCGTCACCGTCGCGTTGCCGACAGTGACGCCGGTCACCGTGACCGTCGTACCCTCCACCTCGACGGTCGCAACCCCGATGTCCGAGGACTCCGCCGCGTACGTGATCCCCTCGCCCTCGAAGTAGTCCGAGGCGGTCACGAGGTGCGTCCCGCCCTCGCTGATCGTCCCCGCCTCGATGCTGCCAACTGCCGCCGGCGCTGGCGGCAGCACCGTGACGGCGAAGGACTGCTCCGCGCTCCCGCCCGAGTTCGTCGCCGTCACCGTCACCATTGCGCTGCCGGCAGCGACCCCCGTCACCGTGACCGCCGCCCCGTCGACGGCGACCTCGACCACCGCCGCGTCCGAGGACTCCGCCGCGTACGTGACACCCTCGCCCTCGAAGTAGTCCGAGGCGGTCACGCTGTGCGTCTCGCCCTCGGTGAGCGTCGCCGCCTCGATGCTGCCGACTGCCGCCGGCGCGGGCGGCAGCACCGTGACGGCGAACGCCTGCTCCTCGCTCCCACCTGCGTTCGTTGCTGTCACCGTCACCGTGGCCCTGCCGACTCCGACCGCCGCCACCGTGACCGTCGTACCCTCCACCTCGACGGTCGCAACCCCGATGTCCGAGGACTCCGCCGCGTACGTGATCCCCTCGCCCTCGAAGTAGTCCGAGGCGGTCACGACGTGCGTCCCGCCCTCGCTGATCGTCGCCGCCTCGATGCTGCCAACTGCCGCCGGCGCTGGCGGCAGCACCGTGACGGCGAAGCTCTGCTCCTCGCTCCCGCCGGCGTTCGTCGCCGTCACCGTCACCGTCGCGCTGCCGGCAGCGAGCGCCGTGACCGTGACCGCCGCGCCGTCCACGGCGACCTCGACCACCGCCGCGTCCGAGGACTCCGCCGCGTACGTGATCCCCTCGCTGAAGTAGTCCGAGGCGGTCACGCTGTGCGTCTCGCCCGCGGTGATCGTCGCCGCCTCGATGCTGCCGATTGCCGTCGGCGCGGGCGGCAGCACCGTGACGGCGAACGCCTGCTCCGCGTTCCCGCCGGCGTTCGTCGCCGTCACCGTCACCGTCGCGCTGCCGGCGGAGACGCCGGTCAGCGTCAGCTGCGATCCGGACCTGGAGACGTGGACAATGCCACTCGGAGACACCGCCACCTCGTAGCCGTGACCTCTTGATCGAAGTAGTTCGCAAGCTCGATCTGCGTTGCTGCGCCTCCCTTCACGAGCGTGACGGCCGGGAGTTGGACCGTGACAGCGAAGCGCTGCTCGGCCTCGCCGCCCGCGTTCGTCGCCGTGATTGTGACCGCGGCCTCGCCGACCGCGACCGCAGTCACCGTGACCGCCGCGCGGTCCACCACCACCGTCGCCACCCCGGTGTCCGACGACCCCGCTCCGTACGTGACGCCCTCGCCGGCGAAGTAGTCCGAGGCGGTGAGCGTGTGCGCCTCGCGCTCGGACAGCGTGAGCGCGGAGATGCTGCCAGCTGTCGTCGGCGGCGGCGGCGTCACACTCACCGCGAACTGGTGCTCCGCGCGCTCGCCTGCGCTCGTCACTCCCACCGTGACCGTGGCGGCTCCGACGGCAAGCGCCGTGAGCGTCAGCTGCGATCCGGATATCGAGGCGTCGACACCGCCCGCCGGGGAGACCGATACGTCATAGCCGGTGACTCCGCTACCGAAGTGATCCGAAAGCTCGATCACCTGCGCGGCGCTACCCAGGGTCAGTGTGACCGGTGGGAGTTGGACCGTGACGGCGAAGCTCTGCTCCGCGCTCCCGCCGGAGTTCGTCGCCACCACGGTCACCGTCGCGCTCCCGATCGCGACCGCCGTCAGCGTGACCACCGCGCCCTCCACCTCGACGGTCGCGACCCCGATGTCCGAGGACTCCGCCGCGTACGTGACACCCTCGCCCTCGAAGTAGTCCGAGGCGATGACTTCGTGCGACCCGCCCTCGCTGATCGTCGCCGCCTCAATGCTGCCGACTGCCGTCGGCGCTGGCGGCAGCACCGTGACGGCGAACGACTGCTCCGCGCTCCCGCCGGAGTTCGTCACCGTCACCGTCACCGCCGCGCTGCCGACGGCGACTGCCGTCACCGTCACCGCCGCGCCGTCCACCTCGACGGTCGCGACCCCGGTGTCCGAGGACTCCGCCGCGTATCTGATCCCCTCGCCCTCGAAGTAGTCCGAGGCGGTCACCAGGTGCGTCTCGCCCTCGCTGAGCGTCGCCGCCTCGATGCCCCCGACCGTGGCCGGCGCGTGCGGCAGCACCGTGACGGCGAAGCTCTGCTCCGCGCTCCCGCCGGCGTTCGTCGCCGTCACCGTCACCGTGGCCCTGCCGACAGCGACCGCCGTCACGGTGACCGCCGCGCCGTCCACCTCCACCGAGGCGACGCCGGCGTCCGAGGACTCCGCCGCGTACGCGACCCCCTCGCCCTCGAAGTAGTCCGAGGCGGTCACCAGGTGCGTCTCGCCCGCGCTGAGCGTCGCCGCCTCGATGCCCCCGACCGTGGCCGGCGCGGGCGGTAGCACCGTCACGGCGAAGCTCTGCTCGGCGCTCCCGCCGGAGTTTGTCGCCGTCACCGTTACCGTCGCGCTGCCGGCCTCGAGCGCCGTCACGGTGACCGCCGCGCCGTCCACCTCCACCGAGGCGACGCCGGCGTCCGAGGACTCCGCCGCGTATCTGATCCCCTCGCCCTCGAAGTAGTCCGAGGCGGTCACCAGGTGCGTCTCGCCCTCGCTGAGCGTCGCCGCCTCGATGCTGCCGGTCGCCGTGGGAGCTGACGGAACCACCGTGACGGCGAAGCTCTGCTCGGCGCTGCCTCCGGCGTTTGTTGCCGCCACGGTCACCGTCGCGCTCCCGATCGCGACCGCCGTCACGGTGACCGCCGCCCCGTCCACCTCCACCGAGGCGACCCCGATGTCCGAGGACTCCGCCGCATACGCGACCCCCTCGCCCTCGAAGTAGTCCGAGGCGACGACTTCGTGCGTATCGCCCTCGGTGAGCGTCGCCGCCTCGATGCTGCCGAGGGCCGCCGGCGCTGGCGGAACCACCATGACGGCGAAGGACTGCTCCGCGCTCCCGGCGGTGTTCGTCGCCGTCACCGTCACCGTCGCGCCACCGACCTCGATCGCCGTCACCGTCACCGCCAGTCCCGCGACCTCGACCGTCGCCACCCCCTCGTCGGAGGACTCCGCCGCGTACGTGATCCCCTCGCCCTCGAAGTAGTCCGAGGCGTCCTCGTCGTGGGTCGCGCCCTCGGTCAGCGTGACGGCCGCGATGCTGCCGGTGGCCGTGGGAGCGGAGACCATTGCCGACACGGTCACGTTGAATCGCTTCCGCTCGTCCGTACCGGGTTTCTTACCGGTCACGGTGACGGTCGTGGAGCCGACGGCGATCGGCTCGATCGTGATCACCGTTCCGGATCTCGAGGTGCGGACGATGTTGTCCGGCGACGTCCGCACCTCGTAGCCGTTGACGCTGTCGGTGAAGTAGCCGGCGACATCCACCGTGTGCGAGGCGCCGCCGAGGGTGAGCGCCACGTCCGGGATGTCGTCATCCGGCGTCGGCGTCTCCTGCGACGGGAGATCACCGGATGTCCCGAGCGAGCGATGCGCGTGGGAACGCGCTGAGCGTACGGCCTCCACCCGTGGTTCAGGCGCCGGTTCGTCGCCCGCCAGGGCGGCGGGAGCGCCGGCGATCAGCACGCACAGGGCAGCGATTGCCGCGGCGGCCGGGACGCTCCGCCATCCCGCGAGCAGCGCGAGGCCGGAGCGCGCTCGCTCGGCGCCTCGCGCCATTGCGGGATGCCTGTGAGCCGATTCGGCCCGAGCCGCGTGCCGGGAGGTGTACATCGGGGGCCATGGTTGGCTAAATAACAAATATATGCTACCGATCCCGGACCGGGCGACGCGGAGCAGCGAGCCGCGCTCCCCGCTGCCGCCCGGGCAGGGGACAGTCTGTTGCGGTTTCCGGTACTGCTTGCGCTGTTCGTCGGCGCGCACGCACTTGCCACCCTCGCCACCAGCGGTATCCACGCGCAATCGCAGGGCGAGGCGCAGAACCTGCTCCCCAATGGCGGCTTCGAACAGGGCGCCTCCGGCTGGGTGACCGACGGCGCGACGCTCGAGGTAGTCGACGATGCCTTCCACTCCGGAGTGGCCGCGGCAAGGGTCAGCTCACTCAACCCGGGGGCGTTCTTCTTGATGACGCAGTACTGGCTCGCCCCGGCTGAGGCCCGCGCCGAGCACACACTGACCGTGTGGTTGCGCACCGACACGGACGATCCCGATGACCCGGCAGACTCCGAGATGACCGAGACGCAGGTGAGGCTTGAATTCGTCGATACGTCGGGGGCTGAAGTCCTCGCTATCAAACTGCTCGCGTCCCTGACGGCGAGCTGGCAGCCCATTGAGGTCGGTCCCGCCACTGCACCGCCCGATACCGCGTATGCCCGCGTCAGGGTGATGGCCGACGCTACCGGCCCGGGCGCGACGTTCTACGTGGATTCGGCGCGGCTCACGGCAAGCCCGGCGCCGCCCGCGCCGACCGCAACCACGCCTCCCAAGCCCATCGGGGAGCCGCCACCCGTTGACGAGTCCGTCCCGACCTTCTTCGCCTCGCTCATCAACGGAGGCTTCGAGTTTCCCGGGAAGACTCCGTGGGGCTGGCGGACCCATGCCGCCGACGCCGTCGTCTCGTCGGCGGACGGCTCGCGATTGATCGAACTCACCTCGAAGGGCGGCGCGATCGCCTGGCTGCACCAGTCCTTCGCGGTGCAGGCCGGCAGGTGGTACGAGGCACGCGGGCGGCTCCGCACGGTCTCGAACGCCTCGCTCGCTCGCATCCGTGTGGCCTGGTACGCATCGGAAGATGCGAGTGGCGCTCAACTCTCCACCGCCGACTCCGAGGAACTGAGCGGCGTCGGCGACTCCTTCGCCGACCTCTCCACCGGCGCGATCCGTGCGCCCGACGACGCCCGAAGCGCACGACTTCGGGTGATGCTGCTCCCGGCTGGCCCGGCTCCCGCGGTCCTGCACGCCGATGACGTGTCCTTTGCCCGCACCGCCCCGCCGCCACCACGCGTGACCCCGGGGGCGCCAACCACGCAGCCCTCACCCACCGGCGAGACGGCGCCCTCGTTCTTTCCGTCTCTCACCAACGGCGACTTCGAGCTCCCCGGCGACACCCCCTACGGCTGGCGCGCCCACGCCGCGGACGCCCTCATCGCGTCCGAGGGCGCATCGCGGGCCATCGCGCTCACCTCGCGGGGCGGCTCGACCGCCTGGCTGTACCAGTCGTTCGCTGTCGAGGGGAGCCGCTGGTACGAGGCGGCCGGACGGCTGCGGCCGGGCTCGAACGCGGGCCTCGCCCGCATCCGCGTCGCCTGGTACGCCTCGGTCGACGCGAGCGGGGCTCAACTGTCCACGGCCGACTCCGAGGAGCTGACCGGCGCCGGCGATTCGTTTCTGGCCGTCTCGACCGGCAGGATCCGCGCGCCGGACGACGCACGCAGCGCGCAACTGCGCATCATGCTGCGCCCTGCGAGCGGGGCTCCCGCCATCCTGCACGCCGACGATGTCTCCTTCGCGCGCACCGCCCCCCTTCCGTCCGCGGCGACGGACACACCGCCGGAGGCGCCCTCGCCCACGCCCGAGGCTGCGCCTTCCTTCTTCGCCTCGTTGACCAATGGCGACTTCGAACTGCCCGGCGATGCCCCCTACGGCTGGCGCGCCCACGCCGGGGACGCCCTCGTCACGCCCGAGGGCGGCTCACGGCTTCTCGCGCTCACCTCGCGGGGCAGCGCGACCGCCTGGCTGCACCAGTCGTTCGCCATCGAGGGCGGCCGCTGGTACGAGGCTGCCGGGCGGCTGCGGCCGGGCTCCGATTCCGGCCTCGCCCGCATTCGCATCGCCTGGTACGCCTCGGAGGACGGAAGCGGACCGCAACTCGCCACCGCGGACTCCGACGAACTCAGCGGCAGCAGCGATCTCTTCGCTGGCGTCTCGACAGGCAGGATCCGGGCCCCGGACGACGCCCGCAGCGCGCAGCTGCGGATCATGCTGCGCCCGGCGGGCGAGGCTCCCGCCGTCCTGCACGCCGACGATGTGTCGTTCGCGCGCACGGCCCCGCCGCCAGCGCCCACGACGCCGCTCCAGACTCCAGGCGAGGCGCCCTCGGCCGCGCCCGAGGCGGCGCCGACCTTCTTCGCCGCGCTCACCAACGGCGACTTCGAGCTTCCCGGCGACACCCCCTACGGCTGGCGCGCCCACGCCGGGGACGCCCTCGTCGCAACCGAGGGCGGATCGAGGGCCATCACGCTCACCTCGCGGGGCGCCGCGACCGCCTGGCTGCACCAGTCGTTCGCCGTCGAGGGCGGCCGCTGGTACGAGGCCGGCGGGCTGCTCCGGGCCGGCCTCAACGCGAGCCTCGCTCGCATCCGGATCGCCTGGTACGCCTCGGAGGACGCGAGCGGAGCGCAGCTCTCCACGACGGACTCCGAGGAACTCGGCGGCGGCGGCGATGGCTTCGCCTCCGTCAGCACGGGCGCGATCCGCGCGCCAGAGGACGCCCGCAGTGCGCAGTTGCGCGTCATGCTGCAACCCGCGGGCGAGGCCCCGGCGCTCCTGCACGCCGATGAGATCGCCTTCGCGCGCACCGCGCCGCCGCCCGCCCCGACGGAGGCGCCGGCCGTGGCGCCCTCGCCCACTCCCGAGGCGGCGCCAGCGTTCTTCGCGTCCCTGACCAACGGCGACTTCGAGTTGCCCGGCGACACGCCCTACGGCTGGCGCGCCCACGCCGGAGCCGCCCTCGTCACGTCCGAGGGCGGCTCACGGGCCATCGCGCTCACCTCGGACGGCGACTCGACGGCCTGGCTGCACCAGTCCTTCGCCGTCGAGGGCGGCCGCTGGTACGAGGCGAGCGGGCGGCTCTGGCCCGGCTTCAACGCGGACCTCGCCCGCATCCGCGTCGCCTGGTACGCCTCGGAGGACGCGAGCGGGGCTCAGATCGCCACCGCCGACTCCGAGGAACTCGTTGGTGTCGCGGACGCCTTCGCCGCCGTCTCCACCGGCGCGATCCGCGCACCCGACGCCGCCCGCAGCGCGCAACTGCGGATCATGCTGCGCCCCGCCGGCGAGGCTCCCGCGGTCCTGCGCGCCGATGACGTCTCCTTCGCATCGACCGCCGCACCGCAGCCCGAACCGATCCAGACGCCGTCCGGGACGCCCTCGCCAGCGAGCGAGGCCGCGCGCGCTGCGGGCGCGACAGCAACTCCCGCCGCGCCGGCGCCCGCGGCCTCGGCCGCGATCGCGACGCCGACGCTCGAGCCCTACGCCGTTCGCAGCGCCTCGGCGATCCTGCTGCGCATCACGGAACTGCTGCCCGACCCACTGGAGAGCGGCGCCGACGCCGAGTACGAGTGGATCGAGGTGAGCAACGTCGGCCTGGCCGCGATCCCGCTCGACGGGCTGATCCTCGCCGACAACCGCGCGCGGATCGCGCTGCCCGCCCTCACGCTGCCGCCCACCGGTGCGCTCGTCGTCGCGGGGCCGCTGGCGGAGATCGGCGACGCGATCGCCGTGCGCCACGACCGCGGCCTGTTCAACGGCCTCGGCAACAGCGGGGACCGCCTCGCGCTCGCCACGGCCGACGGCGCGATCATCGACGCGCTGTCCTACGGCAGCGATGACAGCGTGGACCAGCCGCCGCTGAAGGCCCCCGCGCCCGGGCGCTCCCTCCAGCGCCGCTTCGACGCCACGGGCCGGCTGACGGAGACCACCGTCGCCGAGCACCCCTCACCCGGCCGCATCGAGGCGCTTACCACGGCGGAGCCCGTCGCGCCGGGCGGGCCGGTCGCGACATCGGCAGCCGCGGCCGAGGTGGTCGGTCCCGCAACGCGCGAGGCGCCTTCGAGTGTCGAGGCGCTGCGCAAGCAGCTCGACGACGCGGCGGATTGGAACCGCACGGCCTGGATCGTGCTCCTCGCGATCGCCGCGGTCGCCCTCGCGACCGCCGGCGTCCACCGCGCCCGCGAGCTGCTGAGAGTTCCGCCGCCCGCCGCCCGTGCCGCTGCCCCGCGCCGCAAGCGGCGCTGGCGGCGCTACGCCAGCGGCCTGCAGGTCCGCCGCCGGCGAGAGCCCAACAGACGGCAGTGAACGGCGTCGCCGTCGCCTGAAGCCCGGCCGGCCTGGTCCCGCGCTGTGGCGGAGGTGGGCGCGTCGGGGCAGCACCGCGACCTATGGTGTCAGCATGGGCCTCGACTCCCGAGCCGCTGTCACGTCCGTCGCACGCCTCGTCATCGCGGCGACCGCGCTCGCGATGCTGATCGCAGCCGCCGCGTGCGAGGACGCGAGCGAGCCGACCGCCCCTCCGAGCTCGTCGCCGACGGCCGCTGCCAGCACGCCCGCCCGTCCAGCGACGCCTACCGCGACGTCCCCGCCGACGGTCGTGGCGACCCCACCCGCCACCTCGACACCCGAGCCGACACCGACGGCCACCGCCACCGCCACCCCCCTGCCGTCCCCGACGCCGACGCCGAGACCCACTCCCGTACCCACCCCGACGGCGACGGCGACTGCGACCCCGTCGCCCACCCCGGAAGCCACACCGACGGCGACCGTGACCCCGTCGCCCACGCCGGAACCCACCCCGACGGCGACTGCCACCCCGTCGCCCACGCCAGAACCCACCCCAACGGCGACCGTGACCCCGTCGCCCACGCCCGATCCGGGCGTCGCGCTCATCGAGCCGGCACCCGACGCATTCGAGCACCACACCTTCGAAACGGGCGAGGACATCGACTGGACGCACGGGATCTTCGTGACGGATCCGGAGACAGGGCTCATAGACGGATACCGTGTGCCCGGTGCCGACCCGGGACATATCTACTACCGTCGCCCAGGCGGTTGGCTCACTTCATACGATCTTGAGGGGTCGCGCCTACTACTTGATCGAAAGACGGGGCGATCCTGGCGTTGGCAACGGAGCTACGACGGCATCCGGTTGCTCAAGGCATCCGAGCAGCACCTCCTCTTCGAAGATCTCGATTCGGCCTGGCCCTACTACACGGGTCGGTTCACCGTCGTGAACCGAGACATGAAGGAAGTAGCCCGCTTCTCCCTCGACACCGAGGGCGCCAATCCACAAGTACGCTTCTCACCGGACGGCCAGACCATCGCGCTCGGCACGAAAGACAGGGTGTACCTCGTTCCCGTGGAGTCCGCGCGCCCAACAGTGCTATTCAAGGCTCAAGTCGGGGACGAAGGGCCCCAGCGCCTCCTCCTCGGAGGCCAGGGGTGGGCCCCTCCCCGAATTCGCCTGAGCGTCACTCATGCGGATAGGACCACCTACCCGTATTCGGACATCCTCTACTTCACCTGGGACGGGATCCGGGCGCCCGGTCCAGCATGCGAAGGGCTACGGTCCCCGGACGGACGGTTCGTAGCCCAGGTAACTGGCGGCGCATTCCACTGGACAGGTCTCGTGGTCCGCGACGACGGCGGCATCTACCGGGAGGACCGCGGTTATCACCCCGGTGACGGCAGTGGGGGGCCTCCATGGTCCACCGTCGTGATCGCTGCGGCCGACACCTGCACCCCGATACTCCGCGTGCAATCGGCGCACCGGGTCTATTCGAGCACGTGGCCTTACAACTGGCTGTCTACCGGTGACGGGCTCGTCGTCGGCGTACACGATGGATACGCGATCTTGCACATACTTCCGTCGCCCGACCTCATCTCCCTCCCGGCTTCCCGACCAGGTGGCCCGCCGAGTGGGGCGCCCGCCGAGCGAAACTCCCAGGCCGCTCCGACAGGCGGCGGCCTCTACGTGGCCTATGGCCCGAGTGTGTACGACGTCGACGAGGAACGCTGGAGCGGCCCCGGGGAGGTTTCATGGGGCGAGTCCTGGTGGGGTGACACACACCGCGAGCGCTGGTTCACCATCCGTGAGTTCCGCGGAGGCGTTGAACACCGGCAGATCCTGCTCCCACCGAAGATCCAACTCCCGCCGTTCGACGACGAGATCGCGCTCCGCGTAGCCGGAACCGGCGGCTGCCTCGCGCTCCGCGAGGAGCCGGGGACGGACAACCCAACCAGGGAGTGCCTCCCCGACGGCGAGCGCCTCATCCTGGCCGAACCCGACACGCCACATGACGACTCACGGCCGTTCCACACGTCGATCAGCGTGGCGGAGGCGGCCCTTTGGGTCCACGTCCGCACGGAGCAAGGCGTCGAGGGCTGGGTGAGCCACGACTACCTCGATCACGACTGAGGCCGAGGCGCCGGGACTCAGTCCTCGTCGTCCTCGAAGAACTCCTCGGGCATGAGCACGAACTCGGGGTAGGCCTCGATGCCCAGCTCTCCGGCGTCCTGGCCGAGGCGCTCGACGGCCGGCTCCACGCGGACGCTCAGCGTCCGCGCCAGCACCTGCCACAGCACCCATGAGGTCGCGAAGACGAACACGCCGACCGAGACCACGCCGAGCAACTGCACCCCGAGGTCGGCCCCCGCCACGATCGAGGCGGCGAGGGTGCCCCAGATGCCGGCGAAGAGGTGGGCCGGCACCGCGCCGACCACGTCGTCCAGCTGCAGCCGTTCCAGCAGCTTGAGTCCGGCGGTGCAAATGATCCCCCCGATCGCGCCGATGATCACCGCCCAGTAGTGCTCGGTGATGTCGGGCCCGGCAGTGATCGAGACGAGCCCCGCGATCGCGCCGTTCAGGCCCGCGAACAGGTCCATGCGCCCGAGGATGTACCGCGAGAGCCCGAGGGCCGCCATCACGCCGGCCGAGGCCGCGAGGTTGGTGTTGACCAGCACGTGGCTCATCGCCGTCACGTCGGCGGCGCTGCCCAGCGCCAGCTGCGATCCACCGTTGAATCCGAACCAGCCGAACCAGAGGATGAACACGCCCAGCGTCACGATCAGGATGTTCGAGGGCGGCGTGGGCCTCGGCGTGCCGTCGCGGCGGAACTTGCCCAGCCTCGGACCGACCACGAGCACGCCGGCGAGCGCCGCCCAGCCGCCGACGCCATGCACGATCGTCGAGCCGGCGAAGTCCTGGAAGCCCAGTTCGTCCAGCCATCCGCCGCCCCACGTCCAGGCCCCGACAATCGGGTAGATGAGCGCGGTCAGCGCCAGCGTGAACAGGAAGAACGACCACATCTTGACGCGCTCGGCGAGCGCGCCCGAGACAATCGAGGCGGCTGTGGCCACGAAGACCATCTGGAAGAACCAGTCGGACATCGTCGAGTAGCCGTTGCCGATCACGGCGTCGGCGTCCCCGTCTCCGGACACGAGGTCAATCTCGGCGGCCGTCGGCCCGTAGAGGAGGTCGGGCGTGCCGATCACGCCGCCGATGATGTCGCCGTACATGAGGTTGTAGCCGATAAAGAAGTAGGCGAGCCCGGCGATCGAGTAGAGGCCGATGTTCTTCAGGCAGATCATCGACGCGTTCTTGGTGCGCACCGAGCCGGACTCGAGCATCGTGAACCCGGCGCACATCCACATCACGAGCGCGCCCCAGACGAGGAACGCGAAGGTGTTGAGGATGAACTGCGTCTCGTCCTCGACCCCTGCCGCGTGCGCGACGGCCGGGCGGGCGAGGAAGATGGCGAGCGCCACGAGGCCGGAGGCCGCCAGGATGACGGCGGGGCGGCGCCTCGAGAGCATCTTCACGAGCACGGCGTGCCTCCTCCGCTGGCTGCAGCATGCGGGGGGCTCGGAATCGCCCGATCGGGTGTCGGCTTCCCACGGGGCGGCGACGACGATGATTGTAGACGCTGCGACAAGGTATCGGGGGACGGCTCGGCTAACCGAGTCGCTATATCGCTCCCGTGCCGGCGAGCCGCCTCAGCACATCCGCGTGGAGAAGCGCGTTCGAGGCGACGCGCGGTCCTGCGCCCTCCGGCGGGCCGCCCTCGGCGTCCGTGAAGCGGCCGCCGGCCTCCTCGACGATCGGGATCAGGGCGGCGATGTCCCAGGGGTGGAGGTCGGCGCCGTCCAGCATCACGTCGGCGGCGCCCTCGGCGACGAGGGTGAAGCCCCAGAAGTCGCCAAAGCCGCGCACGCGCCAGGCATCGCCGAGCAGCGCCCGCGCGCCCGGCCAGCGATCGAGGGTCGTGACCATCTCCCCGTACACGATCTGCGCCTCGGCGACCGTATCGACCTCGGACACACGGATGCGCTCGCCCGTCCCGGCGGCGCGGCCGCCGGACGCGCGGCCCGTCGCGCCCCGGTAGGCGCCGAGGCCGCGGCCCGCCCACCAGCGCGTCCCGAGCGCGGGCGCGGAGACGACGCCGACCTCGACGCTCCCGCCGCGCTCGCAGGCGATCAGCGTCGCCCAGACCGGGATGCCGCGCATGTAGTTGTGCGTCCCGTCGATCGGGTCGAGGATCCAGCGCGCCTCGCCGCCCTCGGGGGCCGGCCCGCCGCCCTGCTCCTCGCCGAGGATGGCGTGCGCCGGATAGCGCTCGGCGATGCGCTCGCGCAGCAGCGCCTCGATCTCGCGGTCGGCAGGCGTCACGAACGTCCCGTCCGCCTTGCGCTCGACGGCGTGCTCCGTCCGGTAGTCGCGCATCGCGACCGCATCGGCCGCGTCCGCCAGTTCGAGGGCGAACGCGAGGATGCCGGCGGTGGAGGGCGATGCGCTCATTGGACATCCTCAAAGAGCGTGAAGTGCCCGCGCTGGCCCCACTCCGTGTCGAGGAAGTCCAGCACACGAGCGGTCAGCCTGTCCGCATGCGCCGGCGCTGGGAGGACAAAGTAGGTGCGCGCGCTGACCCGCCGCCAACGCAGCACGACCGGATCGAGTGAGCTGCCGAAGTGCTCGCGAAGCTCCTCGATGCGCCTCATGATCTGCCACCCCATTCCGCCTGCACCGCGGGTTGCGTGCTGGTAGATCACGAGGCTCTGCCCGCGCTCCCAGCAGGGGAGCAGGTCCGCGTAGTAGGCGTACTTCGGCCCCTTGGCCACCAGCGGTCTGGTGCTCGGGATTTCGAGTCCCGTGTCAGGGTCCGCGAAGACCAGATCAGCCTCCCCAACCGCTTCCAGGCCAGACGCCAGCCACTGCCGCCTCCTGGCGGCCCTCTCGCTTGGCCGCTCGCGGCTATCGAAGGCCAGTACTTCGCCGTGGAAGGAAGTGCCTTCGGGCAGCACACCACTCTTCTCAACCGCAGCGATCGATCTATCGCCACCGTACGCGCCCGCGTGCATCCTGTTGAAGAGGTCGGGATCACACTCGCGCAGACTATCGTCGGGCGGATCGAGGTAGCCGATGCGCTTCCCGTCCCCAGGCTTCTCGAGCTCATCACCCTTGAAGGCGTACCACAGCACGCCAAGGCGCAGATCCTCGCCGCAGAGCGCGCGAAGCAAGCCGTACTTGCCGAAGTCGCCGATGTCGCCCGCGTAGCGGTCCTGCATCAGCCGCCAACCCCTTCGGCGAACGCGACGCCCTCGCAGGCGGCGAAGCGGCGGCGCATCACCTCGAACGCCTCCGGCGAGTCGTCGGCGAGGACGAAGCGGCGGCCGTGGCGCAGCGCCGCCTCGCCCGTCGTGCCGCTGCCCGCGACGAAGTCGCACACCAGCCCTCCCGGGGGCGAAGAGGCGCGCACGATCCGCTCGAGCACGCCGAGCGGCTTCTGCGTCGGGTAGCCGAGCTTCTCCTTGCCGGTCGGGCTGACGATCGTGTGCCACCAGGTGTCGGTCGGCAGCTTGCCGCGCGCGGCCTTCTCCGGGCCCACGAGGCCGGGCACCATGTAGGGGATGCGCTCGATGTTGTCGGCGTTGAAGCGGTTGCGTGCGGCGTCCTTCGCGTAGAAGAGGATGTTGTCGTGCTTCGCCGGCCAGCGCCGCTTCGGACGCGCGCCGTAGTCGTAGGCCCAGATGATCTCGTTGACGAAGTTGACACGCCCGAAGATCCGGTCCGCCAGCACCTTCGCGTAGTGCACCTCGCGGTAGTCGAGGTGCAGGTAGAGGCTGCCCGAGGGCGCCAGCAGCCGCTGCGCCTCGACGAGGAACGGCTCGAGGAAGCCGAGGTAGTCGTCGAAGGCGTCCTCGAACGAGCGGGCGCCCAGCCGCTCCGTCTCGTAGCGCCGCCCGCCGAAGCCCGTGCGGTCCCCCGCGCCGTCCGCGGCGCCTTCCGGAACACGCCGCGTGCGCAGCTGCTCGCGCGTCTGCCGCCTGCCGGTGTTGAACGGCGGGTCGAGGTAGACGAGGTCCACGCTCCCGCTCTCGAGGGTGCGCGCGACCGCCACGCCGTCGGCGCAGTGGACGACGCCGCGCGGCCCAGCCGAGTCCGCGCTCATGCGGCCGTCACGCTGTCAGCGTGCCCTTGGTGCTCGGCGTCTCGCCGGCGATCCGCGGATCGCGGCGGGTCGCGGCATCAAGGGCGCGCCCGAGCGCCTTGAAGGCGGCCTCGGCGATGTGGTGATCGTTCGCCCCGGCGAGCTGGCGCACGTGCAGCGCCACGCGCGCGCCCTGCGAAAACGATTGCAGTGCGTGCGCGATCATCTCCGTCGGGGCCTGGCCGATACGCTCGCCGCCCCAGTCGAAGTTGATCGCCGCATAGGGGCGGCCGGAGCAGTCCACGACGGCCTGCACCAGCGCCTCGTCGAGCGGCACCGTGGCGTCGCCCATGCGCACGATGCCGGTGCGGTCGCCGAGCGCCTCGTCGAAGGCCGCGCCGAGCGCGAGCGCGCAGTCCTCCATCGTGTGGTGCTCGTCGACGTGCAGGTCGCCCTCGCAGCGCAGCTCGAGGTCGAAGCGGCCGTGTTTCGCGAACGCCCCCAGCACGTGGTCGTAGAAGCCGACGCCGGTCGCGATCTCGGAGTGGCCGGTCCCGTCGATGTCGAGTTCGACGTGGATGCGCGTCTCAGCGGTGATGCGCTCGAGGGCGCCACGGCGCACGCCGTCGGCGACGTCGCGCTTGACCCGCTTGAGGTTGGTGTTGATTGCCTGGCGGGTCACGCCGAGTTCCTCGGCAAGCCGCGCCTGCCCGCCGAGCACGTCAAGCTCGCCCGCCTCGTACGCCTCACGCACGCGCAGATAGGTCTCGCTCTTGATCTCCACCATGGGGCCGCCCTTTCGGTCCTCCCTTCCAGACTAGGCCAGGACGTAAACTTGTGTCTACTGCTTTCCCACCTGTTTAAGTTGACGTATGTTGACCGCCCTACCCGTCGGCAGCCTCAATCTCCGGGCGCGCCTCCGCCAGCGCCGCGAGCAGCCGCTCGCTGTCCTCGGGCGTGCCGATCGAGATGCGGACGTGGTCGCGCAGGCGCTCGTGGCCGAAGAAGCGCACGAAGACGCCTCGGCGCGCGAGCGCCTCGCGCAGCGCCGCGCCGCTGCCGAAGGCGAGCCGGCAGAGCAGGAAGTTCGCCTGCGAGGGCGCGGGCTCCAACCAGCCGCCCGCCCGCAGCTCGCCCGCCAGGCGATCGCGCTCCCCCGCGATCTCGCAGGCGCGCTCATCGAGCAGCAGCGTGTCTTCGAGGGAGGCGAGCGCGGCCGCCTCGGCGGCGGTGCTGACGCCGTAGGGCTGCTTGCAGGCCATCAGCAGCGCGGCGACGGCGGACGGCATCACGCCGTAGCCGACGCGCAGCCCGGCGAGCCCTGCCCACTTGCTGAACGTGCGCAGCACGATCAGCGGCGCACCGCCCTCCCTCGCCGCGTCGCCCACGAGGCTCGGCAGTCCGCTGTGCACGCCCTCGTGGCCGCTCGCGAACTCCACGTAGGCCTCGTCGATGACGACGATCGCGCCGCTCGCGCGCAGGCGCTCGGCGACGCCGGGCGGCAGCAGCCCGCCCGTCGGGTTGTTGGGCGAGGGCAGGAACACCGCCTTCGCGCCCTCGCAGGCCGCGGCCAGCGCATCGAGGTCCACCGACCAGTCGGCGCCCCTCGGCACGTCGACGAGCTGCGCGCCCGCGACTTCCGCGCCGAAGGCGTACATCCCGAACGTCGGCGAGGCGATCACGACGCGGTCGCCCGCGTCGATGAAGATGCGGAACACGAGGTCGATGATCTCGTCGGCGCCGGCGCCGGCGACGATGCACTCCGCCGGCACGCCGTGGCGCGCGGCGAGGGCGTCGCGCAGGCGCCGCTGCTCCGGGTCCGGGTAGCGATGCGCCGCGTAGCCGCCCGTCAATGCCTCGAGGGCGCGTGGCGAGGGGCCGTAGGGATTCTCGTTGCCGTCGAGCTTGACGATCGCCTCCGGCGCGATGCCGTAGCGAGCGGCGACCTGCTCCGGCGGGTCGATCGGCTCGTAGCCGCGCAGCGAGCGCAGCGGCGGGCGCTGCGCCGCCTCGAGGTCAAAGCTCCGCGAGTCGGCCATCACAGTCCCTCCAGCCTGCGCTCGATCGAGCGCGCGTGGCCGGTCAGCCCCTCGGCGCGGGCGAGCCGCGCGGCGTGCGGTCCGAGCTCCGCGAGGGCGTCTTCCGGCAGCGCGATCACGGAGCTGATCCTGAGGAAGTCGAGCACCGAGAGCGGCGAGGCGTAGCGCGCCGATCCGCCCGTCGGCATCACGTGGCTCGGCCCCGCGACGTAGTCGCCGAGCACCTCGGGCGAGTGATCGCCGACGAAGACGCCGCCGGCCTGGGTGATCTGCGGCGCGATCCGCTCCGGCTCGCGCGTCAGCAGGCAGAGGTGCTCCGGTGCGAACTCGTTGGCGAGCGCCACCGCCTCGTCGAGCCCGTCCGCGACGACCGCCCCGCCGCCCTCGACGGCCGCGCGCGCGATCGCGCCCCGCTCGAGGTCGCCGAGCTGGCGCTCGACCTCGGCCTGCACCGCCTCGGCGTGGGCACGCGAGGTCGTGATCAGCACCGGCCTCGCGAGGGCGTCGTGCTCGGCCTGCGCGAGCAGGTCGGCGGCGCAGAGATCGGGCGCGGCCGCGTCGTCGGCGAGCACGAGCGTCTCGGTGGGGCCGTAGAGCGCGTCGATGCCGACCTCGCCGAAGAGCTGCTGCTTGGCGAGCGTGACGAAGACGTTGCCGGGTCCGAAGATCTTGTCGGCGCGGGGGATCGTCTCCGTGCCCAGCGCGAGCGCCGCGATCGCCTGCGCGCCCGAGGCGCGGAAGACGCGCTGCACGCCGGCCAGCTCCGCCGCCACCAGCTTCAGCGGGTGCACGCTGCCATCCTCGCGCGCGGCCGTCACGCCAATCCGCTCCGGGACGCCCGCGACGAGCGCGGGCAGCGCCGTGTGCAGCACCGAGGAGGGCAGCACCGCGACGCTGCCGGTCATGTAGATGCCCGCCCGCGCGATCGGCTGCACGGTCATTCCCACGCCGTCCTCGAGGAAGGAGCGCGGCCCGTGCGCGAGCTGGCGCTCGTGGTAGCGCTGCACCCGGTCGGCGGCGAAGCGCAGCGAGTCGAGCAGGTCGTCCGGCGTCTCCGCGAACGCGGCCTCGATCTCCTCGCGGGTCACCTCGAACGGCGCGTCCGCGGAGCCGTCGAAGCGCTGCGAGAAGGAGCGCACGGCCGCGTCGCCCTCGGCGCGCACGCGCGCGACGATCCGCGCGACCACCTCGGCGGCGCTCAGGTCCGCTCCGAAGGTCTCGCGGATCGAGGCGCGCACGGGGGGCGGCAGCGCCGGATCGCCGAGCGGCTCGCGCCGCAGCACGCTGGCGCGGGCGGCCTCGGCGCCCTCGACGATGCGCAGCGCGGGCGCGGCGGCGCTCATCAGCGTGGCAGGTATTCGCGGAGGCGCTCGGCGGCCAGCTCGGTCGCCTCATCGAGGTAGCGTGCGACCTCGTTCTCGCTGACGTGCGAGAGCGACTCCTGGATCAGCCCGCCCGGGTTCTCCGCGACACGCTCGATCTCCTCGTCGCTGAAGCCGCCGCGCCGCAGGTGGATCTGCATCACGCGCGGGAAGCGCTCCCAGTCCGGGCGCTGGTAGGTGATCCCGCGCGTGAAGTCGCGCCACTCCGGCCACAGCTGCGACTCGATGAAGCCGACCGCGATCGCCGCCTCGGTCGCGTCGATGGCGGTGCGGATCTCGGCGAGGGCGGCGTCGTCCTCCAGCTCGCGGCGGTTCATCTCGTACTGCAGGGCGCGGTCGAGGATGTTGGCGTGCAGATCGCCGCCGAGCGACGATCGCTCGCCGAAGAAGCGGCGGTAGACGCTCTGGATGTAGTGCTCGTCCATCAGCAGGTGCGTGACGTAGCCGGCGACGAAGGCGCGCGTGCTCTCGTTGAGGCCGGCGAGGTCCCGCAGGTCCGGGTGCTCCTCGAACATGCGCGCCACCGAGTCCTGCTTCGCGAACTCGTCGAGCTCGAAGAAGTGCGTGAGGCGGCGGTCCACCCTCAGCAGCACGCGGATGTCCGGCGCCGTCGAGCCCATGTAGTAGGCCCCGCGATCGGCGTCGATGTACGGGTGGCCGAGGCGGTCGGCGAGCCCGTAGGCGCTGGCGAGGTGCGATCCGAGTGAGGGCACGTCAGACCTCCGCGGCGCCCGTCCGCAGCCGCTCGACCAGGTCGTCGCGCAGATCGCCGCGCGCGCCGGGCGGGCGCACCGTCGATCCGATCGCGCAGTTCGTCGACTCCATGATGACGTCGATCATACGGAGCCGGTTGGCGCGCAGGGTGGAGCCGGTCTCCGTGCCCTCGATCAGGATCTCCGCGTCGTCGGGCACGAAGCCCTCGGACGCCCCGGAGATCGGCAGCACCTGGTAGCGCCCGAGGCGCCGCTCGCGCGCGTAGTGATCGGCCAGCGAGACGTACTCCGAGGCGACGCGGATCGGCCGCTCCGGGTCATCGCGCCGCCACCAGGCGATCGCCTCGGCGATCGTCTCGGCGGGCACGGCCTCGGGCACCACCGCACCGAGGCGGTAGCGGCTGCGGCGCAGGTCGCACAGCTCCGCGACGGGCGAGAGCGGGAAGGCCGCGAGGTGCGCCGCCAGCCAGTCGCGCCCCGTGAGCGCGAGATCGAAGCAGCCGAGCGCGACCGCCTGCGGCATGTCCTGCGGGCGGATCACCTTCACCTCGAGGCCGTCGACGTTCGAGCGCGGCCGGCGATCGGTTGCGCCGTCGCCGTAGCCCTCGAAGCGCAGCCCCGCGGAGGCGAGCGCCTCGACGGTGTGCGGCTGCGCGTGCCCGTCCGGCAGCGCGAGGCGGAAGACAGCTCGATCGCCGTCCGAGCGCCGGGCGGCGAGCGCCTCGGCGCCGTTACGGCGGCCGTTGCCGCGCGGGAGCGCGCGCGGCCCCTCGGCGGCGCCCGCGGGCAGCGCGAGCAGCGGCGCCAGCGCCTCGGCGAGACCGCGGCTCGCGAGGGCTTCGCGGTTCGCGACGAGCGTGGCCGATCCGCGCTGCACCTCGGCGACAATGCTCAGCCCCTCGCGCGCGAGGGCCGCGTCGGCGGCCGCGTCATCCAGCGGCACGCTCAGCACGGCGGCGGCGGCATCCTCGGGCGGCCAGGCCGCGGGCTGTCCCCAGACCTCGATCACGCGGTAGTCCGGCACGCGCAGGTAGTTGAGGCAGCGCGTCGTCAGGTTCGGGTGCGAGGTCGTGACGCGCACGCCGGGCGTTGCCGCGAGCTGGTCGAGCGTGACGCCCTCGGGAGCGGCCAGCACGAGCCGCTCGCCTCCGAGGTCGAGCGGGCGCAGCGGCACGAGCGAGTCGAGCGGGTAGCGCGCCAGCAGCTCGTCGACCCAGGTGCGGCTGGTGATGCCGAGGTCGTACTGGCCGAGGGCGACCTGGATCGGGATGTCCTGCTCGGCGAAGACGCGCACCAGCACGCCCGGCCGGCCCTCGACCGGGAAGCGGTAGGCGCGCGATCCGCCCTCGTAGCCCTCGACGGCGAAGCCGGCCGCGCGCAGGCGCTCGGCGAGCGGCGCGCGCAGGTCGCCGCGAGGCAGCGCAACGCGGATCACGACGCCGCCTCCGGCGACAGCGCGGCGAGCCGCAGCAGGTCGGCCGCGAAGCCGGAGGCGGGCGCGGCGCGCCCCCCGACGGCCTCGGCCATGCCGTCGTAGCGGCCTCCCAGCAGGCAGGCCTCCGTGCCCGCGAAGACGCGGAAGGTGAGGCCCGTGTAGTACTCGAAGCTGCCGCCTGCGGCGGGCGCGAGATCGAAGGCGACCCCCGCAGCCTCCAGCATCCGTACGGCCGCGCGCAGCTCCGCGATCGGCTGCGCGGCCTCCGGTAGCGCCGCCGCGACGTTGTCGAGGTAGCCCTCGCCGCCGCCGCGGATCTCCAGCAGCAGGCGCAAACCGCTCGCCCCCTCCGGGTTCGCCGCGGATAGCTCGCCGACCACGGCCCCGACGGCGTCCTCGCCGCGCTCGATGACGCGGTCGAGCGCCTCGATCTGCTCCGTCTCGTCCAGCCCCGTCGCCGCCAGCGCGGCGCGCAGCAACCCGGCGTGGGCGATCTCGAAGCGCAGATCGCCGAGGCCGAGGGCGCTCAACAACTCGCGCGCCAGGCCGAGCAGTTCGACGTCGCCCTCGGGAGCGGCGAGGCCGAACAGCTCGACGCCGCACTGCCACAGCTCGCGCTCGCCGTCGCCGGCGTCAAAGCGGTAGACCGGCTGGACGTAGCTCAGTCGCGCCGGCTCGCCCTTGGGAGCGTCCGCCCGGCTCTCGAACCAGCGCACGGCCGGCAGGGTGCTGTCCGGCCGCAGCACCATCCGCTCGCCGCTCCAGCCGTCCCAGTCGAGGAACGAGTAGACGCGGTCGAGCAGCTGCGGCGAGAGCGCGCCCGCGCCGGTGAAGAGATGCAGCGGCTCCACGGTCGGCGTGCGGATCTCGCGGTATCCGGCCGCCGCCGTCACCTCGAGGAATCGCGCCTCGACGCCTCGGAAGCGCCGCATCTCGTCCGGCCCCAGGTCGTGCATGCCGCGGCTGCGGAGGCTCTCGGCGCGGCTCGCGGCTGGATTGCTGGTTTCTGCTTCGGTTTCGGTCACGCTCGTCTCACTCTCAACACCTGCATTCGTGGGTCGGTCTCGTGGGGGGCCGGGACGGCGACGCCGATCTGTGGTCACACAGAAACGCCGCGACGGGAGATCCGCCGCGGCGCGCCACTGGCATCTGCGTTCCGGCTATCGATGCAAGCGGCTTCGCGGCGGCGACTCCTCGCCCCGATGAGCATAGGCATGACCGTGCGCCCGCACGCCGCTGATCTCGTATGTACGCATCACGGCGATCGTAGAAGCCCTGCCCTGCGAGGGCAAGCGAGGCCCCCGGCCGCTGCCGTCACCCCACCTCACAGCGTGGTCACGTCGCCCGCGGCGAAGCTGCGCGACGAGCCGTCGTCCAGCCGCAGCGTCAGCTCGCCGAGCGGCGTCACGCCGACCGCGACGCCCTCGACAACGCCCGTTCCCGCCTCGGGGCCTGCGGGCGCGAGCTGGACGCGGCGGCCGATCGTTTCGAGGCGGTCGCGCCAGTCGGCGAGGAAGGCGGACGGGTCGCGCTCGATCTGCCCGACTCGCCGCTCGAGCGCGCGAGAGAGTTCCGCGAGCAGCGTCTCCGGGTCCGGCGGCGTGGCGCCCGCTCCCTCGATGCTCGTCGCGCGCGCCCGCTCATCCGGGGGCAGGCCCGCGGTCGCCGCCTCCCGCAGGTTCACGCCGATGCCGAGGAAGACCTCGACGCGGCCGCCCGGCCCGTGCCGCGCGTCGGCCAGGATGCCGGCGAGCTTGCGGCCGCTGGCGAGTACGTCGTTCGGCCACTTGAGCGCGACGCCGAGACCGCACACAGCCTCGACCGCCTCGGCGGTGGCGAGGCCGCCCGCGGCGCTGAGGAGCGGGGTGTGCGGGCCGGCGGCGGGGCAGAGGTGGTAGGTCACGAGCAGCGCCGCCCCCGGCGTGGCGACCCAGCGACGGCCGAAGCGCCCCCGGCCGGCCGTCTGCTCGCCCGCGAGGTAGGCGTCGCCGCAGCCCTCGGCGCCGAGCCGGTCCGCGCCGGCGCGCGCGTCGTCCATGGTGGAGGTCGTGCGCGCGACGGCGTGCACGCGCGCGCCGAGGCGCCCGCCACCGTGCAGCGACGCGTAGCGCTCGTGATCGAAGTCTGCGGCAGCCGCCATCGGCGGACCTCCGGACGCAGAACACCCCGGCCAGTGGCCGGGGTGTTCCGTTCAGTCTCACGGGCAGAGGTTAGCCCGCCGACACCTCCTCGGAGATGTCCCACAAGCTCGCCTCGACCTCGTGACTACGTTCATCATCCATGTGGGCATCACCTCCTTCCTTGCCTTGGACGATAGGGCCGCCGCGGCGTAATCGTCAATCGACGCGATCGCACCACCGGGTCTGTTGCCCGGATCCGGCGGGGGCATCGCAACCGGCGCTACCGAAACGGCCCTTCCGCTAGGAGCGGGGCCAGACTGCGCCCTGGCTGTCGGGAAGCGCGATGACCGCGATTCCTTCCGCCTCGCAGGTCTCGAGGAGCGGTAGATCGGCGGTGGCGAGTGGTGCAGCCAGGCGGCGCGCCGTCTCGGCGGCCACGCAGTCCGCGAGGCTGATCGCGCGAGTGCGACGGTCGTAGTGGTGCGCGCGCAGCAGTCCCGCTCTCGCCGCCAACTGAGCATCAAGCGCCGGCGACGCAGCCAGCCCCAGTTGCTCGAGGTCGAGCCACGCCTGCTCCTCGGCGATGCCGGCGCCGCGCACGAGACGGTCGAGCACCTCGGCGATGCCGAGCAGCGTGAGCGCCGCCTCTTCGTCGCGCTCGATCAACTCCTGGACCTCTAGCGCCGCGTGCTCGTCCTTCAGCAACGCCAGCACCGCGTATGCGTCGAGGATGATCACGGCTCGCGGTCAGCGTCCTCGGCCCGGGCCTCCCGGCGAGCCTCGTCGGTGCTCGGCCCTCGCCCGGCGTACTTCCCTCGGAGGGCATCGACGGGATCCGGCGGGAGCGGACGCATCACCACACGATCGCCCATATCGACAACGAGCATTCGATCGGCCTTCCAGCGGGCACGCGCCTCCGCCGGGATTGAAACCTGCCCGTTCGACGAGACCTTCATCACGTAGCTGCCGACCATGCGTCACCTCGTCGCGTTGTATGTTGCTTCTGCTTCATTATATGTCTCGGTATGGCTGCGCGCTACGGGTCGGAGGCAGCAGTCGCGCGTCCCGCTCACCGAGCCGCCGCTGACTCCTCGGTCGTCCGCTCGTCGAGCGTGTAGCCGCGGAACGAGAGGTAGCCGATGAACACCAGCACGCCGGCGACCGGGCCGACGAGCCGCACGCCGAGCGGATCGCTCGCGTTGTCGCCCGCCAGCAGCACGATCGCGAGCAGGAGCGGCGCGAAGGCGGAGGCGCTCTTCTCCAGCAGGTTCTGGGTGCCGTAGAACATCCCCTCGCGACGCGTCGAGGTGCGCCGCGCGTCGTGGTCGACGATGTCGGCGATCAGGATGTTGGGCAGCATCAGGATGCCGGCCAGCGGCATCCCGGCGATGAACACCGCGAGCATTGCCTGCGCCACCTTCGGGGGGCCGGGCATGAAACCGGCGAAGAACAGCAGGAACAGCCCTCCCATCCCCCACAGCATCGCCGTGCGGAAGGCGTGCGCGTTGCCCTTGCGCCTCGCGAGCGGCGTGAAGAACCCGATCCCCACGAGCACGCCGATGATGACGATGACCGTGAGCGCGAAGGTGAACACGCCCTTGTCGTCGGCGCCGTTGAACCCGAACGCCTCGCTGCTGGCCAGCGCAGCCCCGACGTAGAACGGGAACAGCGCCGTCAGCATCAGTTGGGCGATGCGGAAGAAGATGAAGCTCGGCAGGAAGGCGACGAACTGCTTGTTGGAGAACGTCTCGCGGACCGAGCGTTTGAACCCGGGTGTCGAGGGCGTGTCGTCGCTCTTGGCGTAACTCCAGCAGCCGAACAGCGCCGTATAGCGCGTCGCCAACGCGATCGCGGCCATGATCGCCGCCATCGACCCGAAGCCCACGAAGTCCACCAGCAGCGAGCTGATCGACAGCCCGATGAACGCGCCGAACACGCCGAAGAGCAACTGGAACGCCGCGACCGTCACCCGATGCTGGTGCGTCTTCGCGATGTGCGGGAGCAGCGCCTCCAGCGGCGCGCCGGAGAGATTGCTGGACAGCCAGAAGACCTCGAGGATCACGACCAGCCAGATCAGGTTGGCCAGGCCCTCGCCGCTCTCGGGCGGGATGAACAGCGCCGCGAACAGCAGCGCCCACCACGGCGTCCCGAGCAGGATCCAGGGGATGCGCCGCCCCCAGCGCGACTTCGTCCGATCGGTCAGGTAGCCCACGACGGGGTCGTCGATCGACTCGACGATGCGCGCGACGGTCAGCAGCAAGCCGAGCACGACCCGCGGCGCGAGCTGGTCGGGCATCGAGAAGAGGCCCAGATCGAGGTCGGGCAACCCGATCGCGGGGATCCGGGTGACCGCGTCCTCCTCGCCGGAGGGCGGGGCGTAGAAGAAGATCAGCCACAGCGAGAAGGCCTGCGAGATGACGTTGCCGGAGACGGATCCGCTGGCGTAGAAGACCCTGGTGCGCAGCGGGCGCTGTTCGTCTGTCACGCCGCCCTCCACCCGGCTCGGCCGGATGCGGGCATGCTACGGCATCACGGTCACTCGCCGCCGTAGGGCCCTCGCAGATCGGGCGGCAGCAGCGCGGCGAGCGCGTCCATCACCGCCCGCGCGCCCTCCTCGTCACCCGCCCGCTCCAGCGTGAACGGCGCGCCGAAGGTCGCGAGGAGCGCGCCGTCCTCGTCGTCGCGGACCGCAACCGGCACGAGCGGCGTGGACCCCGAGGAGAGCCACGAGAGCGCCGCCCCCGACCCCGGCCAGGCCGAGGCGAGCTGGCGTCCCGAGCCGCTCGCCGCCTCCGGCGTGATGCCCAGCACCGCGCCCTCGCGCAGCGTCGCGCGCGCCTCGCGCAGCAGGCCCGAGCGGGACCGCGCCTCGCTCTCCGGCCGCGCGACGAGCAGCAGCCCGTAGGCGCCGCCGATCTTGCCCAGCAGCCACGTCATCAGCCGGTCGGGCAGCGGCAGGCCGGCGAAGCGGAAGCCCTCGAAGCGGTCGGTGATCAGCCAGCGCACAGGCGGATCGCCGCCGCGCCGGGCCGCGAGCGCCGCGCTGACCAGCGCCGCGCACCACCAGACGCGCAGGCCCGGCCGCTCGTAGTGGTTCATCACCACGATGCAGGGCCCCTCGAGCGGCACGTGCTCGATGCCCTTCACACGCGGGCGCGGCTCGATCCCGCGCAGCATCTCGCGCACGTCCGGCTCGAGGCGTCGCCGACGCCGCAGCACGGCGACGTCCAGCAGCCAGCGCACGAGGTAGCCGAGGGAGAAGTTGTAGGAAGGCGCGGCTTGAGGATCGAAGGCCATCGGAGCGGCCCTACGCGCCTTCCGCCACCACACCCGAGGCCGCGAGCGCGTCGATCTCGTCCTCGGGGAGGCCGAACTCGCGCAGCAACTCGCGCGTGTGGCGGCCCACCGGCGGGGACGCCCTGCGCGCGCGCGTCGGCGTTTCCGAGAGTTCGATGATCGGGCCGACGACGCGCTGCGGGCCCGTGATCTCATGTTCGAACTCGACCATGATGCCCTCGTCCACGACCTGCGGGTCGTCGGACATCTCCTCCGGCAGGTTGACCGGCGAGACCGGCGTACCGGCCGCCTCGAAGGCCGCGACCCACTCGGCGACGGTGCGCTCGGCGATGCGGTCGCGGATCACCTGCTTCCAGCGCTCGGCATCCGCGAGGTTCACGGGGTCGAGGGCGTCGTAGTCGGGGTCGTCACAGTTCTCGCCCTCGAGGCCGAGGACCGCGCGCATCGCGTCGCGGTTCGCCTTCGTGAGCGCACCGAGGACCACACCGCCGTCCTTCGCCCGGTAGCCGTTGTAGTAGAGCGCGAACTGCGTCCCCAGCTCGCGGCTGCCCAGGCGGATGCCGACCACCTCGCGGTAGTCCGCGCCGCGCGCCCGCGCCTCGTTGATCTGCGCCATCGTCACGTCGCGCACGACGCTGTCGGAGATCGGCTCGCGCATCGCGATGTGACTCTGCGCGAACATCGCCGAGCGCAGCAGCGAGCCGGAGATCTTCTGGCCCTCGCCGGTCCGGTCGCGGTGGTAGAGGGCCGTGGCCACGCCCATCGCGCTGGCGATGCCGGTGATGTAGTCCGCCCAGGCGCCGGCCGTCAGCGCCAGCGGCTCGCCGCCCTCGGCGACCTTGCCCTCGCCCGCCATCAGCCCCGAGTAGGCCTGCGCGACGATGTCCGAGGCGGGGAACTCCGCCAGCCGCCCGCGCGTCCCGAAGCCCGTGCTCTCCACGTAGATCAGGTCCGGCCGGATCGCCCGCAGCGTCTCGTAGTCGATCCCCAGCCGCTTCGCCACGCCGAGGCGGTAGTTCACCACCACCACGTCCGTCTGTGGCAGGAGCCGGTGGATCAGCGCGCGCCCCTCGTCGCTCCCGAGGTCGACGACGAGGCTGCGCTTGCCTCGGTTGAAGGTCTGGAAGAGCTTGCCCTCGTTCGGCACGACCGCGCGGTTGCGGCGATGCGGCTCGCCGCCCGGCGGCTCCACCTTCACCACGTCCGCTCCGAGGTCGCTGAGGATCACCCCGCAGACCGGCCCGGCGACCACCACCGAGAACTCCAGCACCCGGATCCCGTCGAGCGCGCCAGCACGCATCGCAGCCTCCCGTACGGGCGGGCCCGGCGCGGACCCTCGATGCCGCTCCACGCCCGCGCGCGCATGGTAGCGTGCGCCCGCCATGAGGCGTGAGAGGAACCAGTGCGGTGATCAAGGCAATACTCGCGGTCTGGGCCGAGCGCGACTCCGAACCCAAGGACTTCCAGTGGGAGCTGCTCGACCGCTGCGCCGAGGCGGCGATCGGCAGCGGCGCGATTCCCCAGCCGCTCGGCATCGCCCTTAACCTCGCCGACCTCTACAGCGGCGACCGCTGGGACCGCGGCGGCACGGAGGGCCCGATGGCGGACGCGCTGGTCGCCGTCTGGGCCGACGACGCGTGGGCTGAGGACGGCACGCTCGCGGGCGTCGTCGACGCCCTCGCAAGCGCCGAGGAAGTCGCGCGCATCGGGGGCTGGACGGTCGAGGAACACCACCCGAAGCGCTACGAGCGCGACTGGGTGGACGGCGAACTCTCGCCGGGCGTGAAGATGATGACGCTGATGCGGCCCGCGCCGGGGCGCACGCACGAGCAGTGCGCGCGCCACTGGCGGGAGGTGCACACGCCGCTCGCGGTCAGCATCCACGTCGGCATGCAGAACTACGTGCAGAACGTCGTGCGCGCGCCGCTGGAGAGCGCGGGCGGCGACCCGGACGTCTTCGGCATCGTCGAGCTGCACTTCAGCTCGCGCGAGGCCTTCCGCGAGGAGCGCTACGACTCCGAGGAGGGGCGGCAGGCGATCTACGAGGACATCCCGAAGTTCATGTCGCTCGAACGCGCGAGCGGCGGCTACTACACGGAGCGCATCCTCCGCTCCCCGCCCGGCGACTCGTAAGGTCGAGCTTCGCGGAAGGACGCGAGATGCAGCAGTTCGAGGGCCGCGTGGCGGTCGTCACCGGCGCGGCGAGTGGGATCGGGCGCGGCTTGGCGCAGCGCTTCGCCGAGGAGGGCATGCGCGTCGTCCTCGCCGATGTCGAGCGCGACGCCCTCGAGGCAACCGCCGCCGAGCTGCGCGACACGGGCGCCGAACTGCTCGCCGTCGGAACCGATGTCTCGAGCGCGGAGAGCGTGGACGCGCTGGCGGAGCGCGCGTTCGAGGCGTTCGGCGCGGTGCACGTGCTCTGCAACAACGCCGGGGTCGGCGGGTACAGGGGCGGCGTCCAGGACGCCTCGCTCGCGGACTGGCAGTGGATCCTCGGCGTGAATCTCCACGGCGTGATTCACGGCGTGCGCGCGTTCGTGCCGCGGATGCTCGACGGCGGCGAGGAGGGCCACGTCGTCAACACCTCCTCGGTCGCGGGGCTGGTCGCGACCCCGTTCAACGCCGTCTACGGCGTGAGCAAGGCAGGGGTGCTGGCGCTGACCGAGTCGCTGCAACTGGAGCTGGAGCAGCGCGACGCGCCGCTGCGCGCCTCGGTGCTCTGCCCCGGCCTCGTACGCACGAACATCCTCGACGCCCAGCGCAACCGGCCCGAGACCCTGCGCAATCCCGAGCCGTTTCCAGAGGGCTCGGGCCGGGCGCGCACGCGCGCGGCGATGGAGAGCAGCGGGATGCCGCCCGCCGAGGTCGCCGCGCGGGTCGTCGAGGCGATCCGCGAGCAGCGCTTCTGGATCCTCACGCACGACGACATCGAGCCCTGGGTGCGGCAGCGCGCGGAGCGCCTCCTGACGCGCATGAACCCGAGCGCCCGGCTGGACGCGCCAGAGGGCGACTCCGAGGCCGGCTGAGCGCTCGGCGGGCGATGTCGCGGGGCCGTTGCGCGCCCCCGCCCGAAGAAGCGACGCGCGCCTCGTAGAATCGGGGCGATCGCGGAAGGGACGCGGCGATGCAGCAGTTCGAGGGCCGCGTGGCGGTCGTCACCGGCGGGGCGAGCGGAATCGGGCGCGCGATGGCGCAGCGCTTCGCCGAGGCGGGGATGCGGATCGTGCTAGCCGACGTCGAGCGCGACGCCCTCGAGGCGACCGCGGCCGCGCTGCGCGACGGCGGCGCCGAGGTGCTCGCCGTCGCGACCGACGTCTCGAACGCGGACAGCGTGGACGCGCTCGCGGACCGCGCCTACGAGGCATTCGGCGCGGTGCACGTGGTCTGCAACAACGCCGGAGTCGGCGGCGCCAACGTCGCGGCCTACCGCGCCTCGCTCGCGGACTGGGAGTGGACGCTCGGCGTCAATCTCTGGGGCGTGATCCACGGCGTGCGCGCGTTCGTTCCGAGGATGCTCGACGGCGGCGAGCAGGGCCACGTCGTGAACACGGCCTCCGTGGCGGGGCTGACGCCGCTGCCCGGCAACGCCCCCTACGGCGTGAGCAAGGCGGGCGTGGTGGCGCTGACCGAGTCGCTGCAACTGGAGCTGGAACAGCGCGGCGCTCCGCTGCGCGCCTCGGTGCTCTGTCCCGGCATCGTGCGCACGAACATCCTCGACTCCCAGCGCAACCGCCCCGAGGCGCTGCGCAACCCCGGCCCTCCGCGCACGGATCCGGCGCAGGAGCGGCTGCGTGACGAGTTCGCGCGCAACGCGATCGCGCCCGCCGAGGTCGCCGCGCGCGTCTTCGAGGCGATCGGCGCGCAGCGCTTCTGGATCCTCACGCACGACGACATCGATCCCTGGCTGCGGCAGCGCGCCGAGGGCATCCTGACGCGCACGAACCCGCGCGCCCGGCCGCGCGGGTAGGCTCGGGAGCCACGGCGCGCGGCGGGACTGACAAGGACGCAGCGAAGGAGGCCGCGAGTGGAGCTGGGAGCGGGATTCCCGCAACGGGCGATCGGACGCGACAGCGGCGCGCTGCGCGAGTTCGTGCAGGGCGTCGAACAGCTCGGCTACGCGCACATGCGCGCGGCCGATCACGTGCTCGGCGCCGATCCCGGTCAGCACGAGCTCGAGGGGCCGTACACCCACGACGCGATGTTCCGCGAGCCGTTCGTGATGTTCGGCTACGCCGCGGCGCTGACCTCCAGCATCAAGCTCGTCACCAGCGTGCTCATCCTCTCGCAGCGCCAGACCGCGCTCGTCGCGAAGCAGGCGGCCGAGGTCGACCTGCTCTCCGGCGGGCGCCTCGAACTGGGTATCGGCAGCGGCTGGAACACCGTCGAGTACGAGGCGCTGGGCGTCGACTTCGCGACGCGCGGGTCGCGCATCGAGGAGCAGGTCGTGCTGCTGCGCCGGCTCTGGGAGGAGTCGCTCGTCACCTTCGAGGGCGAGCATCACGCCATCCGCGACGCGGGGATCAACCCCCTGCCGACGCGGCGCATCCCGATCTGGATGGGCGGCTACGCGGGGGTGATGATGGACCGCACGGGGCGGCTCGGCGACGGCTGGCTCGTACCGCCGCGCTTCCACAGCCCCGAGGGCTTCCTGCCCCGCCGCGAGCGCGTGCTGGCCGCCGCCGAACGGGCCGGGCGCGACCCTTCGGAGCTCGGCTTCAACCTCAGCGTCAGCACGAAGGGCAAGGACCTCGACGAGCAACTGCGGCGCGCCGAGCTCTGGCGCGAGATGGGCGCCACCCGCTTCACGGTCAGCACCAACACCTCCGGCATGGCCACGGTCGGAGAGCACCTCGAAGCGCTGCGCGCCTTCATCGAGGCCTACCCGCAGCAAGACGCCTCGCGAACCGGGAAGGCCAAGTTGTGAAGATCTACACCCGCACCGGCGACGAGGGCGAGACCGGGCTCTTCGGCGGGCCGCGCGTCCCCAAGGACGACGCACGCGTCGAAGCCTACGGCGCCGTCGACGAGCTGAACGCCGTGCTCGGCGTCGCCGCCGCGGGGCTCGACGGCGAGGCGTCGTCCGACCTCGCGGAGATGCTGCACGAGATCCAGTCGACGCTGTTCGACCTCGGCGGCGAGCTGGCCACGCCGGACGCTCGCGCGCGAGCGGCGACGGGCAAGCTGACGCCCCTGCTCGCGGAGGGCGCGAGCGAGCGCCTCGAGGGCTGGATCGACGCGTTGGAGCAGGAGCTGGAGCCGCTGACGCAGTTCATCCTGCCGGGCGGTGCGCCCGTGGCCGCCGCGCTGCACCACGCGCGCACGGTCTGCCGCCGCGCCGAGCGGCGCGTGGTCACGCTCGGGGCCTCGGAGGAGGTCTCGGACGAGGTGCTGATCTACCTGAACCGGCTGTCGGACTTCCTCTTCGTCGCGGCGCGCGCCGTCAACCGGCGCGAGGGCGTCGAGGAGCCTCGCTGGGCCTCGCCGCGGGGAGCTGGCGGGAGCTGACGAGGTTCGAAGCTACGCCGTCGCGCCGACCCGAGCGGCGAGCGAGTCGGCCGCCTCGCGGAGCAGCTCGTCGGTCTCGTCCCAGCCGATGCAGGCATCGGTGATCGAGACGCCGTAGCGGAGCGCGCTGACATCGTCGCCGAGGGACTGGTTGCCCTCGTTGAGGTGGCTCTCAAGCATCAGCCCGACGATGCCGGCATCACCGGCCGCGCGCTGCGCGATCACGTCGCGGAAGGCGATCGACTGGCGGCGGTGGTCCTTGCCGGAGTTGGCGTGGCTGCAGTCGACGAGCACGGCGGGAGTCAGATTCGCGCCCTCGAGCTGCCGGTAGGTCTCGCCGACGGCGTCCGAATCGTAGTTCGGCCCGTCGCTGCCGCCGCGCAGCACGATGTGACCGTAGGGGTTGCCGCTGGTCTGCACGGTGCAGGTCCGGCCCTCGCGGTCGATGCCGAGGAAGGCGTGCGGCTCGCGCGCGGAGAGCAGCGCGTTGACGGCGACCTCGATGTTGCCGTCGGTGCTGTTCTTGAAGCCGACCGGCATGCTCAGGCCGCTCGCCATCTGGCGATGCGTCTGGCTCTCCGTGGTGCGCGCGCCGACGGCGACCCAGGAGATCAGGTCCGCCAGGTACTGCGGCGCGATCGGGTCCAGGAACTCCGTGCCCGTCGGCAGGCCGAGGTCGCCGATCTCGATCAGCAGCTGGCGCGCCCGGCGCAGGCCGGCGGCGATGTTGAACGAGCCGTCGAGGTCCGGGTCGTAGATCAGGCCCTTCCAGCCGACGGTCGTGCGCGGCTTCTCGAAGTAGACGCGCATCACGACCAGCACGCGATCCTCGATCTCGCGGGCGAGGACGGCGAGGCGCCGCGCGTACTCCATCGCCGAGCGCTCGTCGTGAATCGAGCACGGCCCGGCGATCAGCAGCAGGCGCTCGTCACGGCCGGAAAGGATCTCCTCGATGGCGCGGCGGCCCCGCACCACGGTGTCGAGGACGCCCGGCGGAATCGGCAGCTCCGCCTCGAACTCGGCGGGCGTCGGCAGCGGGATCGTGTCGACGACGTGGAGGTCGGAGATGGGGCGAGTTGCGTATTCGGTCATTGCGTCCTCCCGGGACGGGTGATGGTGTCGGCGCGTGGCGCCGTGCTGCCTGCAGGAGCCGGGCGGCCGGACCGTCCACGAGGCGGGCCCGCGAACGTGGGGAGCCGTCGGCGGAAATAATCGTAGCATCGCGATCGTTCTGCCGATAGCGCGTGCTATGTCAAAGGACTGTGAACGGCGCGTTCGCCTCCAGCCGGGCGCGCGCGCCCTCGCGCCGTCGCCGTGCGGCGCGCTACCCTGCGCGCGGCGCGCCCACGCGGCGGCGGACGGAAGGCAGGCGGTTGGTGTTCGGCTGCTGCGGGAAGCGCAGTATCGGGCGGACTCAGTCCCCGGCCCGGGAAGAACGGTCTACCCCGCGGACGTACTCGCGGAGCGTCCGATTGATGTCCGTTTGGTAGCCGCGACCGTTACGAGCACGGGCCTTGAACCAAGCGATGATATCCGCGTCGAGCCTCAACGTGATCTGCTTCTTGACGGGCCGGTAGAAGACGCCGCGCCTGGCGTCGGACCAGTCGAGTATCTCCGGGATGCCCGTTGTGTCGATCTGGTCGTCAGGGAGCGCCTCGAGCGCCCGCACCTGTGCCTGAACGTCCGCTGGCAACTCAGTCATGTCCTTCTTCATACGCCATCCGCTCATGTCTCGTCGCCTTACGCGCGGAGATGATGCGCCCGATCTCTTCGCCGGTAGCCCTGTCGACATCGGGCCAGGTGTGAACCACCATCACGACCAGACCGCCCACCATGCCAATGGTTCGCCACCGTTGCTCGTTCGGATACGGGTCCTCCCGCGTCGCAGACACAGGATCGTTGAACACGAGGACCGCAGCTTCGAAGCTGAGGCCGTGCGTCCGACGGTTCGCTCTGCTCTTGGCCGGATCCCAAGTCCACCGCAGTCGCGTCACCCTTCGCCGCACTACAGTATTGTAGTTACCTCCCCCTCATCCAGTCAAACACTTCCGAGGTTCCGGTCTGTTGGCAAGCGAGTCCTGATGCCCAGCGGGAGCAGATCCGGGTAACGCCTCACCCTGATGCACTCCTTCCGGCCGAGCGCATGGTTGGGTAACCGAATTGTGATGTACTTGACGGGAGTTGCGGCAACAGTCGCTTCTGATGCGCTGCAGCGCGTGCTATGTCAAAGGACTGTGAGCGGCGCGTTCGCCTCCAGCCGGGCGCGCGCGCCCTCGCGCCGTCGCCGTGCGGCGCGCTACCCTGCGCGCGGCGCGCATACGCGGCGCCGGACGGAAGGCAGGCCCGATGGCGGACAACGGCGCGTTCACGCTCCACGTACCGGTCGACTACCGACGGCTTGGCAACGGGCTGCGCGTCGTCGTCTCCCCGGACGCCTCTGCGCCGATCGTCGCCGTCGCGGTCTACTACGAGGTCGGCTTCCGGCTCGAACCGCGCGGGCGCTCCGGCTTCGCGCACCTCTTCGAGCACCTGATGTTCCAGGGCTCCGGGCAGCTCGCGAAGATGGAGCTGGTCCAACTCGTGCAGAAGAACGGCGGGGTGCTCAACGGCACCACCCGCACGGACTACACCAACTACTTCGAGGTGCTCCCCAGGCCCGCGCTGGAACTCGCGCTCTGGCTCGAGGCGGACCGCATGCGCGGACCGCGCATCACCCAGGAGGAACTCGACAACCAGCGCGACGTGGTCAAGAACGAGGTCCGCGTCAACGTCCTCAACCGCCCCTACGGCGGCTTCCCCTGGATCGACATGTGCGAGCGCGCCTTCAGCAACTGGCACAACGCCCACAACGGCTACGGCGAATTCGAGGACCTCGACGCCGCCAGCCTCGACGACGTCTGGGCCTTCTTCGGCGACTTCTACTCGCCGCGCAACGCGGTGCTGGTGATCGTCGGCGACGTGGAGGTCGAGGAGGCGTTCGCGTTGGCCGATCGGCACTTCGGCTCGATCGAGGGCGCAGCGGCCCCGCAGCCGCCGGACCTCGGCGAGCCGCGGCAGGAGGCGGAGCAGGCGTTCACGAAGGCCGATCCACTCGCCAGCCAGCCAGCCCTCGCCTTCGCCTACCAGACGCCGCAGCGCGACACGCCCGAGTTCCTCGCGATGGGCGTGCTGCACCAGCTGCTCGCCGGAGGCGACGACTCGCTGCTGTACCGCGAGCTGGTCAGCCGCCGCGGCTACTGCGGCGAGATCGACGCGGGGATCAATTTCCTCGGCAACATGTTCAGCGCGCGCACGCCGCTGCTCTGGACCTGCTCGCTGATCCACGACGCGGAGGCAGCGCCGGGGACGATCGTCGAGGCCGCCGAGAAGGTGATCGCGCCGCTGCGCGAGACGCCGCTCGACGGGGAGGCGTTCGAGTTGGCGCTGGTGAAGGCGCGCTCCGGTCTCTACTCGACGATCGGCGGCGGGATGTACCCGGCGATCGGGCGCGCCGACCTGCTCGCCTCGTTCGCGCTGTTCGACGACGACCCGGAGCGCGTCAACCGCCTGGAGGCGGAGATGCGCGCGCTCAGCCCGGAGCTGGTGCTGGAGACGGCGCGCGAGTACCTGCGCCCGGAGGCGCGCACCGTGATCGCCCTTGAGCCGGGAGCGAGCGCATGAGCACGCGACCGACCGCCGGCGATCCGGCTCCGTTCCGCCTGCCGGAGCGAACGGATCTCACGCTCGGCAACGGGCTGCGCGCCACTCTGATCGAGTACGGCGCCGTGCCGAAGGCCACCCTGCGGATCGCGCTGCGCGCCGGCGGGCTCAACGAGCGCGCGGGCGCCTCCGGGCTCGCGGTGCTCGCCTCGCGCTACCTCAAGGAGGGCGCGGGCGACCTCGACGCGGGCGAACTGGCCGCGCGGCTGGCGCGCTGCGGCGGGCAGCTCGACACGCACAGCGGCGACGACGCGACCACGCTCGACATCGCGGTGCTGTCCGAGTCCGCGCCCGAGGCGCTGCGACTGATCGGCGAGGTCGTGACGCGACCGCGCCTCCCGGAGGACGAGCTGGAGCGGCTGCGCGCGGAACTGCTCCGCGAGCTGGCGGTCGCCGCGACGGAGCCCAGCGTGCTGGCGCTGGAGCGCTTCCACGCCGCGCTCTATGGCGACCACCCCTACGCACGCGTGCTGCCCTCGCGCGAGCACGTCGAGGCGCTGGGCATTGAGGACGTGCGCGGCTTTGTCGCCGGCGAACTGGGCGCGGCTCGGGCGCACGTCTACGTCGCGGGCCGCTTCGACCTCGCGGCTGTGGAGCAGGCGCTGCGCGAGGCCTTCGAGGGCTGGCCGGCCGGCCCGGAGCCGCTGATCGCGCCGCCCTCGCCGAGCAGCGAGCGCGCGATCCACCTCGTGGACCGCCCGGATGCCGGGCAGTCGACGATCCGCCTGGGCCTGCCCGCACCCGACCCCTCGCAGGAGGACTACCTGCCGCTGACGGTCGTCGATACGCTGCTCGGCGGCGCGTTTATGTCGCGCATTACCCTCAACCTGCGCGAAGACAAGGGCTACACCTACTCGCCTCGCAGCACCGTCGTCGTGCGCTACCGCGACGCCTACTGGATGCAGGCCGCGGACGTCACGACGGAGCACACCGGCGCGTCGCTGCACGAGATCTTCTCCGAGATCGACCGCCTGCGCGCCGAGCCGCCCTCCTCCGAGGAGCTCGAGGGCGTCCAGCGCTTCATGGCCGGCGGCCTGCTCGTGCGCAACGCGACGCCCGCGGGCCTGCTCGGGCAGCTCGGCTTCCTCGACTTCCACGAGCTGGGCGCGAGCTACGCCGAGCAGTACGTGGATCGCGTGTACGCCGTCACGCCGGAGCGGGTCCGGGAGCTCGCCGCCGAGTACCTGCGCCCCGAGGAAATGACGATCGCGATCGCCGGAGACGCCTCGATGATCGGCGAGCAAATCGCGCCCTATGGTGCTATCACTACGTAGCGAGGAAGTTCCGTGTCGGAATCAGACAGCCGCGCGCCGCGTATCGCCGACTTCGACCCGACGTTGCGGGTCAAGCGGGTCGAGTACCACGAGGAGCTCGAGCGGCTGCAGCTTGAGCTGCTGCGGCTGCAGGTGCGGATGCGCGACGAGGAGAGCGCGGCTGCAGTGGTCGTCGTCGAGGGCGTCGACGCCGGGGGCAAGGGAGGCACGATCGCGCGCCTCGCCGGACACCTCGATCCGCGCGGGGTGCGCGTGCACGCGATCGGTGCGCCCACGCCGCTGGAGTTGCTGGGGCACTACATGCAGCGCTTCCACGCGCGCATGCCGCGGCGCGGGCGCATCGCCGTCTTCGACCGCTCCTGGTACGGCCGCGTGCTCGTCGAGCGCGTCGAGGGCCTGACACCGCGCGCGGAGTGGCAGCGGGCCTACCGCGAGATCCGCGAGTTCGAGCGCCTCTACCACGACGGGGGCACCATCATCATCAAGTTCTGGCTGCACATCTCCAGGGAGGAGCAGCTGCGCCGCTTCGAGCAGCGGGGCTCGGACCCGTTCAAGCGCTACAAGCTGACCGCCGACGACTGGCGCAACCGCGAGGCCTGGGACCTCTACATGCACGCGGTGGACGATATGTTCGACGAGACGCACGTCGACACCTCGCCATGGGTGCTGGTCCACGGAGAGCAGAAGCGCTACGCGCGGATCCAGGTGTTGCGTACCGTGCTCGCCCGCCTGCGGCAGGCGTTGGAGTAGCGGGCTGCGGCGCCCCTCATAGCCACTATTCGCGGACGCGTTCCCGCACCTCCGCCAGGATCGCCTCGGCCTCCATCCAGCCACGTAGTTGCTCGGCAGTCTCCTCGGAGGGGTCGAGGATGGCGTTGATGCGGTTCGCGAACGGGGAGCCCTCTACGAATATCCAGACCAGATCCTCCTGGTACCCGGGCAGCTCGGTCGGGTAATGGGCGAGACCCTGGCCCCGGAGCTGCCACCCGATTCCCGCTCGGACGTGACGACCCAGCTTTTGCCTTCCGTGGGCGTTCCGCAGGTCACGCATGGATGTCTTCCACACACCCCCGCAGTTTTCGACATCGCGCCGGATCTGTTCCCAGAATTCTGCTGCCACCTCGGATCCCTCTTCCTCCCGATCTATCGGGTTCGGATCTATATGCGAACATCATAGGAAGTGCCATGACCGTGTCCACGGGTACGACTGCGGGAGGCGAGGGAGGAGCGGTGGCGGCTACGAGGTCTCAGGCGCCGCCGGCCGGCCGGCACGGCGCGAGCGTCGTGGCGCCCTCGCGGGAGGAGGCGTACTCCCAGAGCGGCCAGGCGCCGCGCAGGCCCGCATCGTCGCCGCCGCTCGCCGGCACGACCTGCGCGGGGTCGAGCAGCCGCGCGCTGTGCAGCTCCGCCAGCCGCTCGCGCAGCGGATCGAGCAGCAGCGCGCCCGCCGAGGCGACCCCGCCGCCGATCACCACGCGCTCCGGCATGTAGCACTCGATGGCGTTCGCGACGCCCACGGCGATCACTGCCGCGATCTCGCCGAACCAGCCGATCGCGGCCGCGTCGCCCGCCCGCGCGCGCCTCGTGACTTCCGCGCCGCTCAGCCCGGAGAGACGCTCCAGCGCCGGACCGGAGCCGAGCGCCTCGAGGATCCGCCGCTCGCGGTAGTCGATCGTCGTCTGGCCGACTTCGGCGAGCGAGCGTTTGCTGTGCAGCAGCTGCCCGCCGATCACGACGCCGCCGCCGATACCGGTGCTGATCGTGAGGTAGACCATGTCGTCGACGCCGCGGCCCGCGCCGTAACGGTGCTCGCCGACGGCAGCGAGATCAGCGTCGTTGACGAGGACGGCGGGCAGCCCGCAGGCGTCCGCGAGCGGTTGCGCGGCGAGGTGGCCCTCCCAGCGCGTCAGGTTCGGCATGCGCTGCGCCACGCCGTGCTCGTAATCCACCACCGCCGGCACGCCGACGACGGCGCCGCGCAGCTCTTCACTCGCCGCGGCGGCCACCTCGCGCATCAGGCGCGGCAGCGTGGCCGGATCGTCGGGCGGCGTCGGCTGCACGGAGCGCGCAACGATCTCGCCGGCGGGCGTGACGACGGCGACGCGCATGTTCGTGCCGCCGAGGTCCACGCCGAGGACCGCCGCGGCGGCCACCTACGCCTCGCGCACGGCGTGGCCGCCGAACTCGTTACGCAGCGCGGCCAGCAGCCGCAGCGCGAACGTGCGCTCGCCGCGCGAGGCGAAGCGCGCCCACAGTGCGCCGGAGATCACGTCCACCGGCACGCCGCGCTCGACGCCCTCGATCACCGTCCAGCGGCCCTCGCCGGAGTCCTCGACATAGGGCTGGATGCTGCTCAGCGCGGGGTCGCCCTCCAGCGCTCGCTCGGCCAGCGCAAGCAGCCACGAGCGTACGACGGACCCCTGCTGCCAGAGCCCGGCGATCTCCGCCAGGTCGAGGTCTTCATCGTAGGCGTCGAGCAGCTCGAAGCCCTCGGCGTAGGCCTGCATCAGCCCGTACTCGATGCCATTGTGGATCATCTTCACGTAGTGCCCGGCCCCGCTGGGACCGAGGTGCGCGTAGCCGCCCTCGGGAGCGAGTGCGGCGAACAGCGGCTCGGCGTCCGCGAACGCATCCCCTGCCCCGCCGACCATGAGGCAGTACCCCTCCTCGAGGCCCCACACGCCGCCGGAGACGCCGCAGTCGAGGAAGCGCAGCCCGCGCTCCTCGGCCTGCCCGGCGCGGCGGATCGAGTCCGTGTAGCGGCTGTTGCCGCCCTCGATCACGATGTCGCCGGCAGACAGCAGGCCGAGCAGATCGGCGAAGGCGCCCTCGGTGGCCTCCCCGGAGGGGAGCATCAGCCAGACGACGCGCGGCGGATCGAGCGCCTCGACCATCGCCTCGAGGGAATCGGCGTCGCGCAGTTCGGCGTCGAGGTCGTAGCCGACGACCTCGTGCCCGGCGCGGCGCAGGCGTTCGCGGATGCCGCCGCCCATGCGCCCGAGGCCGGCGAGCCCGATCCTCACGCGCCCAGTTCCGCCAACTCCTCGAGCGTCACGCGCGCGACGCGGCGGTCGAGCGCGAGCAGCGATTCGAGGTCGCCGAGCGCCTGTGCCCGCTGCAACTCGCCGAACCCGGCCGACCGGCCGGGGATCTCGAGGTCGTCGTCCTCGGCACGCACGATCTGGATGCAGACCGCGCTGTCCGGGCCGCCCTTGTGCAGCTGCCCGGTGGAGTGCAGGAAGCGCGGGCCGAAGCCCGCGGTGGCGGCGACGCGGTAGCGATCGCGGAGGCGCACCCGCGCGGCCTGCAGCGCCTCGATGTTGGCCTCGCTGCGAGGCAGGAACGCCTGCAGCGCGATGTAGTCGCCGGGCCTCACGCCCGCAAGCAGCTCGCCGGTGCCCGGCGTCGAGGGCGCGGCGGCGGCCTCGGAGCTGCCGAGGATGCGGGCGGTCGCATCCTTGGCCTGCTGCACGTTGGGCTCATCGAAGGGCTGGACGCCGAGCAGGCAGCCGGCCACGGCGGTGGCGAGCTCCCAGCGGTAGAACTCCGCACCGAGCCGCTCGGCGTCCTCGACGGGCAGGCGCACGACCGGGTGGCCCGCGCCCTCGAGCGCCGCGAGGCCCTCGTGGTCGCCGTAGGCGACGAACAGCCGGTCGTCGCCGTAGACCTCGGGCGGGCCGAGCGGCTCGCCCTCGACGGGCACGATGCCGCGCCCGTCCTTGCCGGTGGACTCCGCGATCAGCTGCTCGATCCAGCTCCCGAGGGCGGCGAGCGGCGGCGGCAGGACCAGTGTGAGCTTGTCGCGACCGGCGGCTGCCGCCGCGCCGAGGACGGCGCCCAGCCGCACGCCGGGGTTGTCGGCGGGCGGCGCGCAGGCGCCGCAGGAGCGCTGCATCTCGACGGCCGGCGCGAGCAGGCCGCGCAGATCCACGCCCAGCAGCGCGGCAGGCACGAGGCCGAAGTAGGACAGCGCCGAGTAGCGCCCGCCGATCTCCGGCGGATTCAGGAAGACGTGCCGGAAGCCTCGCTCCTCGGCGAGGTCGGCGAGCGGCGTGCCCGGGTCCGTGATCGCCGCGAAGCGCGCACCGTCCGGCAGGCGCGACCAGAAGTAGTCGAGCTGCGAGCGCGTCTCCACGGTCGTGCCCGACTTACTGGCGACGAGGAAGAGCGTGCGCGAGAGATCGAGGCGCGCGTCGAGGGCGCGGATCTCCGCCGGGTCGGTCGTGTCGAGGACGCTGAGCGCCGGGTGGCCAGGCGCGCTCTCGTGGGTGCTCGCGATCACCTCCGCCGCGAGGCTGGAGCCGCCCATGCCGAGCAGCACGACGTGTTCGATGCCGTCGCCGACGGCCTCGGCGGCGAACGCCTCGATCTCCTCGACGCGGGCGGCGAAGTCGTCGGGCGCCGTCAGCCAGCCGAGGCGGTTGCTGATCCCCGCCGGGTCGTCCGCCCAGAGCGTGTGGTCGCCCGCCTGGAGGCGGCCGGCGACGTCCTCGCGAGCGAGCCGGTCGAGCGCCTCGCCGGCGGCGGCCTCGATCGGACCGAGGCTGCCCTCGCTGCGGGCGCTGCCGGAGCGGATCGCGGTCAGCGCTTCGTCGATGCAGCGCAGCAGCGCCAGGAAGTCCGCCTCGAAGGCGTCGAGACCGTCGATGAGCAGCTGGTCCGTCACCGCCTCGAGGTCCACGCCCGCATCCGCGAGGGCGGCGAGCGCCGCCTCGGCCTCGGCCTCGTCGTCGCGCGTGATCGCGTGCGAGGCGTCGCCGTGCTCGGCGAAGGCGTTGAGCGTGGGCTCGGGCAGCGTGTTCACCGTGTGCGGCGCGACGAGGTTGTCGACGTAGAGCACGTCGGAGTAGGCGGCGTTCTTCGTGCCGGTCGAGGCCCAGAGCGGGCGCTGCACGCGCGCGCCGGCGGCGGAGAGGCCGTCCCAGGTCGCGCCGGAGAAGACCTCGGCGAAGCGCGCGTAGGCGGCGCGCGCGTTGGCGACGCCGGCCCGCCCGCGCAGCGGCGAGTCGTCCGGCAGCCGCCCGTCCACCTGCGTATCGACGCGCGAGACGAAGAACGAGGCGACCGAGGCGATCGCCGAGAGGTCGCGCCCCGCCTCGAGGGCGCGCTCGAGGCCGGCGACGTAGGCGCGCGCGACGCCCTCGTAGACGGCGATGTCGAAGAGCAGGGTGATGTTGACGTTGACGCCCTCGCCGATCAGGCGCTCGACGGTCTCGGGCGCGTTGGGGGTACCCGGCACCTTGATCATCACGTTGGGCCGCCCCACCGCCTCGACGAGGCGGCGCGCCTCGGCGATCGAGCGCTGCGAGTCGTGCTCGACGCCCGGCGGCAGCTCGAAGGAGACATAGCCGTCCGCGCCGCCGCCCGCCTCGTAGATCGGGCGCAGCGCGTCGGCGGCGCGGCGCAGGTCGGCGCCGGCGAGGCGCACGAAGGCGTCGTAGGGGTCGCTCACTCCGGCGTCGGCCAGCGCGCGCAGCTCGTCGTCGTAGTCGGAGGAGCCGGCGATCGCCTTCCCGAAGATGGTCGGGTTCGACGTCAGGCCGGAGACCCACTCGTCATCGATCAGGCGTTGCAGCGCGCCGGAATCGAGGAAGCCGCGGCTGATGAAATCGAGCCATGTGCTCTGGCCCTGCTCGTGCAGAAGCGCCAGCGACTCGCTCATGGGCAGGGACCTCCTCGGACATAGGGAGCGGGCTCGCGGCCTCCAGTGCGCATCGTAATCGAGTTTCGGTTGCGGGGAAGCGCGAACCGAGGCGCAGCGGGCCTCGCGGCTATACTCCCCACGAGGACGACCGAGTGGAGGTGGGCGATGGGCGAGTTCGTGCTGTACGAGGTGGAGGGCCGGATCGCGACGGTGACGCTGAACCGGCCGGAGCGGCTCAATGCGATGAACACGCCGCTCATCAACGAACTCGTCGGCTACCTCGAGCAGGCCGCGGACGACACCGGCGTGCACGTCGCCATCGTCCAGGGCGCGGGCCGCGCCTTCTCGACCGGCTACGAGATCGGCGAGCAGCGCCACCACGACCGCGAGTGGTCGCCGGCCCTGGACCGGGACCTGATCGAGACTCGCCTGCTCACCTGGCTGCGCATCCCGGAGATACGGCTGCCGATCATCGCGAAGGTGCACGGCTACTGCATCGCCGGGGCGACGCAACTGGCGAGCATCTGCGACGTGACCTTCGCCGCCGAGGAGACGCGCGTCGGCAGCGGGCCGCAGTTACCCCTCGGCGCGGGCTTCGTGACGGCCTTCTGGGCCTGGCACATCGGACCGAAGCGCGCGAAGCGCTACGCCTTCCCCTCGGGAGAGTTCATCACGGGCACCGAGGCGGCCGAACTCGGCCTCTTCAATGAGGCCGTGCCCGCGGAGCACCTCGACGCCTACGTCGCGGACTACGCGCAGCGCATCGCGATGGTGCCCAAGGACGTGCTCGTGATCCACAAGCTCACGGCGAACCGCATCCAGGAGATCCAGGGCTTCCGCTCAGCGCTCAGGGCCGGCGCCGAACTGGACGCGATCGCCCACTTCTCGCCCGAGGTCGAGAAGCTGCGCACCAGCGTGCGCGAGCTGGGCGTGCGCGGCGCCATCGACGCCTGGAAGTCGCAGCTCTAGGCGCGGCCCACCGGCCGCCGCCGAAGGCGTTCCGATGGCGCGCAAGGAGACGCTGATCGAAGCCGACGGCGTCGCGGTGCGGCTGTCCAGCCCGGACAAGGTGATGTTCCCCGAGCGGGGCTGGACGAAGCTCGACATCGCGGAGCACTACCTGCGCTGCGCGCCCGGCGTGCTGCGCGCGATCCGCGGGCGGCCCTGCCTGCTCAAGCGCTTCCCGCGCGGCGCGGGCGGCGAGCCGTTCTACCAGAAGCGCGCACCGAAGGACGCACGGGAGACCGCCTGGATCACCTTCCCCTCCGCGCGGCCCGGCCGCATGGTCGTCGCGCGCGAGCTGCGGGACGTGATCTGGATGGTCCAGCTCAACTGCCTCGACCTGCACAGCTGGCCCGTCACCACCGCCGACCTCGACCACCCCGACGAGCTGCGCCTCGACCTCGATCCGTCCGAGGGCGCGGACTTCGAGTTGGCGCGCCCGGTCGCCGCGCTCTGCCGCGAGGTGCTCGCCGAGCACGGGCTGGCGGGACGGCCGAAGACCTCCGGCTCGCGCGGCATCCACATCTACGTGCCGATCGAGCCGCGCTGGACCTTCCACGAGGTGCGGCGCGCCTCGCTCGCGCTCGCCCGCGAGGTCGAGCGCCGCGGGCCGGGCCTCGCGACGACGGAGTGGTGGAAGGAGCAGCGCCGCGGCGTCTTCATCGACTACAACCAGAACGCGCGCGACAAGACGATCGCGAGCGCCTACAGCGTGCGCCACACCGGCCTCGTCTCCGCCCCCTTCACCTGGGACGAACTCGAGACGATCGACCCGCACGCGCTCGACCTCGAGGCGTTCGCCGAGCGCTGGGACGCCCTCGGCGACGTCGCCGCGTCCGTCGAGGCGCCGCCGGGCCGCCTCGACAGCCTGCTGGCGCTGGCGGCGGCGGACGAGGCGCGCGGGCTGGGCGACGCTCCGTGGCCGCCGCACTACCCGAAGCAGCCGGGCGAACCCCCGCGCGTCCAGCCCTCGAAGCGGGCGGCTTCGAGGGCGGACGAAGCCTTGTAGCGACAGGCGCCAGTAGCCTGGCCGGCTTTCCCGGCGGCACTCCCCGACGCCTGGCGAATCAGCCGAAGACGCCGCGCTCCGCCAGCCGCGCGCGCTCGTCCTCCGCGATGCCGAACTCGCTCAGCACCTCGTGCGTGTGTTGCCCGGCCGCCGGCGCCGGTCCGCGCGGTCCGAGCTCGGCGGAGCGGATGTGAAACGGGGTGCCGAGCGTCTGGTACGTGCCCGCTTCGCGATGCTCCACGTCCCGGATCCACTCGTACTCCCGCACCTGCGGGTCGGCGATCACCTCCGGCAGCTCCGCGGCCGGCGCCCAGATCACCCCGTGCTCGTCGAGGCGGCCCGACCAGTACGCAAGATCGTGTTCCGCGAAGGTGTCCGAGATCGTCGCCGCCAGTTCGCGGCCCTCCTCGGCGAAGCGCTCCGCCGCGCCGCGTCCGTCCAACGCCAGCTCCGGCCACCCGATCGCGGAGCAGAACTGGTCCCAGTAGCGGTCCGGTTGCAGCATCACCAGCACGATCCAGCGCCCATCCTTCGTCTGGTACGAGTTCCAGATCGGGTTCGGTGGAGCCTCGCGATCATGCCGCGGGGCAGCCTGGCCGGCGACGAGCGCGGCGGAGAAGTCCGTACCGATGCTCCACATGCCGGAGCCCTGCAGGGTGACTTCCACGTACTGCCCCTCGCCGCTCTGATCGCGAAGCCGGAGGGCGGCGAGGACGGCGGCAAGCAGGTTGAGGCTTGTCATGTGATCGCCCTGGCCCGGCCGGTTGAGCGGCGGGGGCGCGCCCGGCGGCTGCTGCAGCGCCGCCATCACCCCGGAGCGAGCCCAGAACGCCGAGTAGTCGAAGCCCGCACGCTCGGAGTCCGGACCCCGCGTTCCGTAGCCGGTGAGGGAGGCGTAGATGATGGACGGGCGCTCGGCACGCAGCGCCTCCTCCGTGAGTCCGTAGCGCTCGCGCCGAGGCTGCGTGAGGTTGGTCAGGAACACGTCCGCGCGCTCGCAGAGCCGCCGCACCAGGCCGGGGCCGCCCTCCCTCGCGAGATCGACGGTGATCGATCGCTTTCCGCGGTTGTCGAGCTCGAACGCGTAGTTGAGCGCGAAGTCGTGGTCATAGCCGCTCGCGCGCTGGTCGTAGGAGCGAAAGGGGTCTCCGCCCGGCGGCTCCACCTTCACGACGTCCGCGCCGAGGTCGGCCATGAGCGCGCCGGCGCTCGGCGCGGCCAGCCAGTTGGCGGCCTCGATGACGACGATGCCGCTCAGCGGTCCGGCCATGCCCGACCCTCCTCCAACCGCTCCCGGCGCCGCGCCGCCCGCCTCCGCGCGCTATTCGCGGGTGCAGATAAAGCTCGCCCCCATCGCGAACGGCCCAACCTCGCAGAGCGCGACCTCGGCGTCGGCGATCTGTCGGGGACCGGCGGCGCCCATCATCTGGCGAGCGGTCTCCGCGACGTGGGCCATGCCGTGCAGGCGCCCCTCGCCGAGGTTGCCGCCGGATGTGTTGAAGGGCTGGTCCCCGTCCAGGGCGAGGCGCTCGGCCGTCGCCCAGGCATGGGCCTCACCCTCGCCGCAGAAGCGGAAGGTCTCCATCCGCGTCCACATCATCGGGCTGAAGCCGTCGTAGAGGTGCAGGACGTCGACGTCCTCGGGGCCCAGGCCCGCACTGCGATACAGGTTCTCCGCGTGCAGCCCGTCCATCTCGTAGAGATCCTCGAGCGACTCGATGAGCCCACCCCGCTCGAGGTTGTGCGGCGTCATCGCGTAGCCGGCGATGTAGCCGCCGGGATGGGGCGCACCGCGTGCACGGTCCTCGGTTGTCATGACTACGGCGCCGCAGCCGTCGACGGGCATGTCGTAGTCGAAGAGGGTCATCGGCCAGGAGATGATGCGGCCGTTGAGGTAGTCGTCGCGCGTGATCTCGCGCCCGTACCAGGCGGCGTTCTCGTTGAGCTGGGCGTTCTTGTGGGCGTTGAGCACGGCGTCGGCGAGCGCCTCGCGCGGCGCGCCGTATTTCTCGAGGTAGCGCTGGAAGTGGAGCGCCTGGCGCGGCCCGCCGCCGCCGTGGCCGTAGGGGACGGTGAACTGGTTCTCGCCGCCCGCGGTCGTCGCCGGGTTGTCGTGATAGCGGACGCCGGCGGGGTGGTGGAGTGCGCGGTAGACGAGGGCGTAGTCGCAGGCTCCGGCGGCGAGCGCGTTCGCGGCCTCGATCACGCTGACCGCGATCATCGACCAGTTCGTCTGGTTGAACCAGCGCACGTTGGGGAGGCCGAGCATCCGCATCATGTAGGTCGCGGGGATGACGTCGTGACCCGTGATCCCGCGGTTGACCCCCAGCGGATTCGGGTAGACGGAGATGCCGTCGATCTGCGCCAGCTCGATGCCTGCGTCAGCCACCGCCTCCGTGACCGCCTCGTACGCGATGCTGCCGAGCGAACGGGGGGCGTAGCGGTGGCAGGGACTGTAGCCGACACCGATGAAGCAGGGGCGCTTGCCGGGTGGGAACTCGATCGCCATGGCGCTACCCCGCTGAGCCTTCGCGCGCGGGACGGAACTGCGGGAACACGATGTCGTCGCTCGCCCGCTCGAAGACGACCTCGACGGGCATCCCGGACGCGATCTCGCCGTAGTCGCAGTCGAGCAGGTTCGCGAGGACGAACAGCCCCGTCTGCTCGTCGAGCTCCACCATCACCACGGGGTACGGCGTCTTCTCACCAAAGGCGCGGATGTCGGAGTCCTGGTGGATGTAGTGGCTGTAGATGGCGCCCCGTCCGCTCACATCCACGAACGCGAGCTCTGCATCCTGGTCGTGGCAGTTCGTGCAGAAGTAGACGGGTGGATGGTGGAAGCGCAGGCAGCCCTGGCACTGCTGGATCGCGAGCGCTTCACGGCGGGCCGCCTCCCAGTACGGCTCGCTCAGCGCGTCAGGGGCCGGGAGCACGCGGTATGGCGCCATCGTTTCCTTCCGCCCGCTCGGTCTGTCCACCATCGCCCGGCCCCTCCGCTGCCCCGCGCGCCGCACGATACCGCCAGCCGGGGGATTGCGCTCGCCGGGCCCACGCAACGGCGCGGGAAGGCTAGCGCGCGACGACCGCGGAGAAACCGGGGCCTTCGTCGCGGTCGAGCTGGTCGAGGGTGCAGTCCTCCGGATCCTTGTCGGAGCGGAAGCGCTCGAAGCGGGTGGCGTGGCGGAAGCGGCCGCCGCTGATCTGGTCGTAGCTGACCTCGACCACGATCTCCGGCCGCACGGGCGTCCACGAGGTGTCGCGGCCGCCGCTCCAGCGGCTCTCCGCGCCCGGACGGCGCGCCCCCTCGCCGAAGCTGTCCGCGGCGGCCAGCGCCGAGAACTGCTCCAGCAGCGCCACCCGCTGCTCGTCCGGAAAGCCCGAGGTGTGCCCGACGAAGTGCAGCGCGCCCGCCTCGTCGTAGAGCCCGAGCAGCAGCGAGCCGAGGCGATCGCCCTGCTTGTGCAGCCGGTAGCCGCCGACGACGGCGTCGACGCTGTGGCGGCGCTTGATCTTCAGCATCTCGCGCTTGCCCTCGACGTAGCGCCCGTCGAGGCGCTTCGCGACGATGCCGTCGCAGCCGGCCGCCTCGAACTCCCCGAACCAGCGGCGGGCGGTCTCCACGTCCTCCGTCGAGGGCGTGAGCCGCCACGGCGCGCCGAGCCCGCCGCACAGCGCCGCGAGGCGCTCGCGACGCGCGGCGAAGGGCAGCGCGCGCAGGTCCTCGCCCTCGTGAGCCGGCAGGTCGAAGGCGACGAGGCAGGCGGGCGTCTCCTCCGAGAGCCTCGCGATGCGCGAGGCGGCGGGGTGGATGCGCTGCTGGAGCGCGTCGAAGTCGCTGACGTCGCCGATCACCACCAGCACCTCGCAGTCGACGACGCTGCCGGGCGGCAGGGCGTCGAGGGCGGGCGCGAGTTCCGGAAAGTAGCGAAGCAGCGGGCGGCGGTTGCGGCTGTCGAGGCGCGCCTCGTGCGCCCCGCCGCCGGGCGCTGCGCCTCGGGACCATGCGAGGGCGCGAAAGCCGTCCCACTTGGGCTCGTAGGCCCAGCCCGGAGGATCCGGCAGGCGCTCACGCACGCGCGCCTCCATCGGGCTGATCGGGGGCTCGAAGGGCCAGTCGGGCATGGCGAAACGGTAGCACGGCAGGGGCGCTTGAACGGTCCACGTTGGGCGGATTGCACGTGCTACACTTGTGTCAGCACAGGGAGCGCAGTGCGATGACCACACAGGCGGACGTTCTGGGCGAGCGCGTCACACGCATGGAGACTGCGATCGAGCACCTCGCCACGAAGTCCGACCTCGCCGACCTGCGCAGCGAGATGCACGAGATGGAGACTCGTCTGACGCGCTGGACCGTCGGAACGATGCTGGGTGGCATGGCTGCCGCCGCCGCGATCGCCTCCGCTGTTGCCACACTCGCTGGATAGGCACCGCGCGGAGACCTCCATGATGGTATGGCAACGGCGTTGGCCTCAGTACACGCTGTCGTGAGCGGGTGCGACGCGAACGGGGAGAGCGATGCCCCGCGTTATGTTCTCGCTGACCGTGGACAGTGAAGTCAAGAAAGAAGGAGACGTGTACGTCTCGTACTGCCCAGCGCTGGACGTGTATAGCCAGGGGGACACTGAAGACGAGGCGAGCGCGAATCTGATTGAAGCACTGCAGCTCTTCCTCCAATCGTGCTACGAGCGCGGCACGCTCGATGCTGTGATGAAGGAGCGCGGGTTCACCGTGGAGCGCGACGCGCCCGCCACGGTGCAGGTGCTCCCCGGCGGTGATTCCAGGCAGTCAATCACTCTTCCCGTCGCGGTGCGCGCCTGACGCATGCCCCGGATCACGCCGGTCCACTGGCGCTCGCTGGTCCGGGTCTTCGAAGCGTGCGGATTCGTGGAAGAACGCACCGCCGGGATCACACATCGTGATGACGAAGGACGGCGTCGCGAGACCCGTCGTCGTGCCGAAACATCGAGCGGTCGCTGTCTCGATCATCAGGAACAACATCCAGAACCGCCGGGTTGAGCCGCGAGCAGTATTTCGACCTGCTCGACTCGTGACGGCGCCGCAGGGCGGCGGGAGTGCGCCGGGTTCTGCCTGGGAACACCGTACCGGCAGGGCGCTTGACGGGTGGGGCCGCCGCCTGTTCCTATGGGGTTGCGAGGAGCCGACGGGTTCCCGCGACGCAGCCGAACCTCGTTCGCGGATGGACGGGGGCGGGGGAACCAACCGCAGGGGTGAATCCGGCGGCCCGAGGCACACGGCGGCCTCGACAGCCGCGGTAGGCGACCTAAGCGCCGAACCCGTCAGCTAACCCCGTAGGCGCACTTGGGGCGGCCCCCGCAGGCCTGCCCGGCGCATGGCGCGCGGCAGGCAATCACGGTCGTTCCGGTATCGCCAAACCAGCACGTCGTGCGGCGTACAGCGTCGTGCGCGTAGCGACAGGAGGCCTCAGTGGCTATCGAACGATCCCCCAGCACCCCGAACATCGCAGCCGTGATGCCCGGCAACGGCGCGGCCGCCGAGGCCGCAGCCGTGCTCGAGGAGCCCTACGAGGCGATCAACATCCGCAACTTCGAGAGGGTGCCGCAGATCCAGGGCATCTCCAAGGAGCTGCGCCAGGACATCCGCGTCGTCGCCCAGGTGCTGCCGTTCAAGTCCAATCGCTACGTCATGGACCACCTGATCGACTGGGATCGCGTGCCCGAGGATCCGATGTTCCGGCTCACCTTCCCGCAACGCGAGATGTTGCAGCCGGAGCACTACGAGCGAATGGCCTCGCTGCTCGCGCGCGACGCGGACAACGCCGAGCTGCGCGAGGCGGCGAACGAGATCCGGCTCACGCTGAACCCGCACCCCGCGGGGCAGATGGAGCACAACGTGCCCACGCTGCACGGCAAGCCACTGATGGGCATGCAGCACAAGTACCGCGAGACGGTGCTGTTCTTCCCCAGCCAGGGGCAGACCTGCCACGCCTACTGCACGTTCTGCTTCCGCTGGCCGCAGTTCGTCGGCATGGAAGGCCTCAAGTTCGCGATGCGCGACGGCGAGTTGCTGCGCGACTACGTCGAGGCGCATCCCGAGGTCAGCGACATCCTCTTCACCGGCGGCGACCCGCTGATCATGAAGACGCGCATCCTGCGCGGCTACATCGAGCCGCTGCTGGAGCCGGGCCGCGCCCCGAACATCTCGACGATCCGGATCGGCTCGAAGGCGCTCGCCTACTGGCCGCACCGCCTGATTTTCGACGACGACGCCGACGAGTTGCTCGACCTGTTCCGCCGCGTGGTCGACTCCGGCCGTCAGCTGGCGATGATGTCGCACTTCAACCACCCGGTGGAGGTCGAGGCGCCGCCCGCGCTGGAGGCGATCCGCGTGCTGCGCGAGACCGGTACGCAGATCCGCACGCAGACGCCGCTGCTCAAGCACATCAACGACGACTCCGCCGCGCTCGCGCGGATGTGGCGGCTGCAGGCGCAGACCGGCTGCATCCCCTACTACCTGTTCGTCGCGCGCGACACGGGCGCGAAGCGCTACTTCGAGCTGCCGCTGATCAAGTGCTGGGAGATCTTCCGCGAGGCCTACTCCCAGGTCAGCGGCGTCGCTAGGACCGTGCGCGGGCCGAGCATGTCGGCCACGCCCGGCAAGGTGCAGGTGCTCGGCGTCTCCGAGGCCGCGGGCGAGCGCGTGATCGTGCTGCGCATGCTGCAAGGCCGCAACCCGGATTGGGTCGGCCGCCCCTTCTTCGCCCGCTACAACGAGACCGCGAGCTGGCTCGACGAGCTGGAGCCGGCCTTCGGCGAGAGCGAGTTCTTCTACGACCGCGAGCTGAACGAGATGCTCGCCGACGGAGGCAGCCCCTGGTCCAGGGACGACCTCGCGCTCCCGCTCGTCGGCGGCGGCTAGCCGCGAGGGGACGAGTCGCCTTTCGGCAGGCTAGACGCGAGCGGCCCCTCCCGGCGGGTCGCCGTCCCCGAACCCGGCGACGGCCTCGGGCAACTCCAGTTCGACGCCCGTCGAGCCGGCGCCGGGACCGCGCGGCTCGTGGCGCTCGAAGCGCCCGATCGGGATCGCCGGCATCGAGGTGATGTGCGCGCCGGCGCGCACGCCCAGTTCGAGCGAGAACTGCGCGATCGATTCGTTGTCGCGCGCCTCGACGACGCTCACGAAGTCGTACTCGCCCAGCACGCCGTAGAGCCCCAGCGTCTCGACGCCATCGGCCTGGATCTCCGCCTCGATGCGGAGCAGCCGCTCGGGATCGTCGAGCGATGCCGCGCGGCCCTCGGGAGTCATCGTCAGCATCAGGAAGTAGGTCGCCATCGGTGTCTCCTCTCCGCGAGAGCGCATTCTGACAGGTCGCGGCCGACGCCGTGCAGTCGCGGAGTATCATCGCCGGACGCGAGCGCCCGCCGGTGCCAGCATGCGTCGAGGCTGCGGCGGCGCCCGGCGGCTAGAAGAGCGGTCAGGGACACAGTCAGGAGGCCTCGATGCGTTACGTCGTCACCGGAGGCACGGGCTTCGTCGGCGCGTACGTCGTGCGCGACCTGCTGAAGGCGGGCCACTACGTCACTGTCTACGACCTCGCGCCCAACCCCGGATTCCTCGAGGACGTGCTCGGCGAGCCGCCGCGCGACGTGCGGATCGTCTCCGGCGACGTGCGCGACCTGCCGCTGCTGCTGCGCACCTTCCGCGAGGCGCAGCCGGAGCGCGTCGTGCACCTCGCCTCGACGCTGGGCGCGGGCAGCGAGCTGAACCCGCTGCGCACCGTGCAGGTCAACATCGAGGGCACGATCCACGTCTTCGAGGCGGCGCTGGAGACCGGCGCGGAGAAGGTCGTCTGGGCCAGCTCGATCGCCGTCTTCGGGCCGACCAGCGTGCGTTCCGGGGAGGGCGTCGCCAACGACGACTACCACGCTCCGGTGCGCCTCTACGGTGCGTGCAAGACCTTCCTCGAGCAGCTCACCCTCAACTACCGCCGCGAGCGGCAGCTCGACGCCGTCGGCCTGCGCTTCGCGATCGTCTACGGCTACGGCAAGGCGCAGACCGTGGACCGCGGCAGCCGCGCGGTGCACCTCACGGAGCTGATCGAGAAGCCCGCGATGGACGAGCCCGCCGTCGTGCCGTACGGCGACGACGTGCAGAACCTCGTCTACGTCGAGGATGTCGCGCGGGCGGTGGTCCTCGCCAGCCAGACGCTGGGGACCGAGCCGGCCGGGCTCAACGTCGGCGGCGAGGACGTGGTGGTCCGCGACGCCGCGGCGATCGTGCAGCAACTGCTGCCGGACGCCGACATCCAGGTGCAGCCCGGCATGCGCGACGGCTCGGCCGGCTACGACCTCTCGACGACCAAGGAGCAGATCGGCTACGCGCCGGCGTTCTCCCTCCGCGAGGGCCTGCGCCGCACGATCAACGCGATGCGCCAGAAGGCGGGCCTCCCGCAGATCGAGGCATAGGCGCCATCCAATGGACAGGCGGACCCTGCTTCGAAGAGCGGTGCTCGGCGGAGCTGGCCTCGCGGCCGCGCTGCTGTTCGGCTGCGGCGGTGACGACGACGACATCGCAGCCGCCCCACCGGCCGCGTGGGGATACGACGGGCCGCGCGGCCCGGAGCACTGGGCGACGCTGTCCGAGGCGTACTCGGCCTGCGCCGGCGAGGAGCAGTCGCCGGTCGACCTCACGGCCTACGAGCGGGGCGGCGGCGGGCCGCTCTCGTTCTCCTACGGCGGCGACGCGTCAGCAGTGCGCAACGATCACAAGTTCGTGCACGCCGACTTCGAGGACGGCAACACCCTGCGCGCCGGACAGCGGACCTTCGGGCTGAAGTCGGCGCACCTGCACGCGCCCTCGGAGCACCGCATCGAGGGCGTCGAGTTCTCGGCTGAGCTGCACCTCGTGCATGCGGACACCGGGGGCGATCTCGCCGTCGTGGGCCTGCTCTTCGAGCTCGGCGAGCCCAGCTCGCTCGTGCAGGCAATCCTCGATGCCGCCCCGCCCGCGGGCGAGACCGCCAGCGAGGGCATCGCGCTCAGCGCGAGCGCCTGCGTCCCGAATGGGACGGCTTACTACTCCTACGACGGATCGAAGACGACGCCTCCCTGCGACGAGGACGTGAGCTGGTTCGTGATGCGCGAGCCGCGAACGATCTCGCGGGAGCAGGTCGACGCCTCGCAGGCGCTGAGCGGCGGCCCGAACAACCGCCCCGTGCAGCCGGTCGGCGGCCGGGCGATCCTGCTCGGCGGCATCTAGTCAGTACGGTCTAGCCCGCGGCCGCCGCCTTCTCCTGCTCGACCATGCGCTCGAGGTCCTCGAGGGTGAGCGCGCCGGGCTGTTTGCGCTCGCGCGCCATCCAGGCCGAGGCGCGCTGGATCACGCGGTTGTAGGGCGTGGGCACGCCGGCGCCGATGCCGATCATCACGATCTCGCCGTTGAGGTAGTCCGTCTCGATCGTGCCGGTGGCGCGGATCAGGCTCTGCCAGCTCGAGTTGCCGAGCCGCGGGCTGTCGCCGATCGCCTCGGTCACGTAGCCGTCCACGTCGCGGTGCTCCGCCTCCTCGGCCGGGCTCGCGTAGTCGAGGTCGGCGGCGTCGTAGCAGGCCAGCGCCTCGTCGACCAGCGCGCGGCGGAAGTCGGCGACATCGGCCTCGAGACCGACGCAGCCGACGAGGCCGTTCGCGAGGTTGCGGATCAGCTTCGCGTACTTCCAGCGCATGATCCGCGGCTCGACGCGCGAGGCGAAGTTGCAGCACTGCAGGTCGGCCGAGACCTGCTCCATCAGCTCGTCGCTGCCCTCCGGATAGCGCCCGACATCGAGCAGGCCGCCGACCGGCCGGGCGTGGTTCTCGATCACGCCCGCCTGCAGGTAGGTGCCGGGCAGGCGCGCGACCATCCCGTAGACGCGCGGGAAGCGGCGCAGCGCCCGCCGCTCGTTCTCGACGCCGTTCTGCGCGCAGATCAGCGGTGGCTCGATGCCGCCCGCCGACGCCTCGAGGTCGAGCAGCGCGCCCTCGGTATCCTGCGTCTTCATCCCGAGGATCACGACGTCGTCCTCGGTCCACTCGATCTCGCTCGGGTGACCGACGGCGGGGACGGGCAGTTGGACCGTCCCGAGGTCGTGCGTCACGAGGGTCATGCCGCGCTCCTGGATCGCCGTCAGGTGGTCGCCGCGGCAGATCAGCACGGTGTCGTGGCCGCCGTGGAAGAGGCGTCCGCCGATGGTCCCGCCCACACCGCCGGCGCCGTAGATGATGTAGCGCACGCTTCCGCTCCCTTCCGCCGCCGCTAGCTCGCGACGACGCCGTCGATGGCGATCACGCCCGCGGCCAGCAGGCGCTCGTAGTCCTCGCCGAGGCCACGCGCCTCGAGCACCGCGCGCGCATCCGTGCCCGGCTTCGAGGCCGGCGCGCCGGCCTCCGCAGGCGTCCTCGAGAGCCGCGCCGAGGGGCCGTTGGTGGTGACGAGGCCGATCTCCGCGTGCTCGCGCGTGATGCTCAGCCCGTGCTCCTGGACCCACTCGTTCGTCATCAACTCGCGCACGCCGCGCACCGGCTGCGCGCCCGCGCCGATTGCCGTAAGCCGTTCCGCCCACTCGTCCGCCGGACGCTGCGCGATGCGCTCCGCGAGGAATGCCTCGAGCGCATCGCCCTCCAGTTCCGCGGCGCCCTCGAGGCCCTCGACCGCGCCGATCACGGGCAGCAGATCAGGCGTAGCGCCCAGGAAGAGCCAGCGGTCGCTGGCGCGGTAGAGGTGCTGGAGGGGGTTCCAGCCGAGCGCATCGTGGCCGCGCACCTCGTCCCAGACCTTGCCCTCGAAGTCCTGGAAGAACGGGGACTGCAGCGTGCAGGCGGTGTAGGCGAGGGCGGCCTTGACGTGCTGGCCCTCGCCGCTGCGCTGGCGGTGGAACAGGGCCAGCGCGACGCCGTAGGCGCCCATCAGCCCCGTGCCGTAGTCGTTGATCGGGAAGGCCTGGCGGTACGGCCGGTCGCCGGCGAAGCGCGCCTGCATCCCCGCCGCCGCCTGCGCGAGCTGCTCCCAGCCGGGCCGCTCCTCCCACGGCGCCTCGTGCCCGTAGGCGTTGATCGAGGCGTAGACGACGCTCGGGTTGCGCTTCTTCAGCTCCTCGTAGTCGAGGCCGAGCACGTCGATGCGCCCGCCGCGCAGGTTCTGGACGACCACGTCGGCTTCCTCGGCGAGCTTCCAGAACAGCTCGCGGCCCTCCTCCGTCTTGAGGTCCAGCAGCATGCTCTGCTTGCCGCGGTTGACGTCGTTGTGCATGCGCACGCCGCCGACGCGGTTGGGGTCGTCGATCTTCACGACGTCCGCCCCGAACTCGGCGAGCGTCCGCCCGCAGGTGGGGCCGGCGAGGATGATGCAGAGGTCGAGCACCTTGAGGCCTTCGAGGGCGGAACGCAGCAGCCGTGTTTCCGGGGGCGGCGCCGGCTCCGGCGCGGCCTCGAGCCAGGGCCCGAGCACCTCGTCGCGGTCCGCGCCGGGCATCGAGGCCCCGCGCCGGACCGCGCCGGGCGAAGCGTAGAGCCGCGGGTTCACCCCGGGCTGGAGCATCGTGCCGTACTCGGGATCCTCGACCTCGATCACCTGCTTCGAGGTGCGGGCGTGCTCATGCTGCATCCACTCGCTGGACTCGTAGACGATCGAGCAGCAGACAAGGGCGTCGTTGACGAAGTCTTCCCACTCCTTCGCCGTGCGCGTCTTGAACAGCGCCGTCATGCGCCGCAGTAGCTCCGCGCTCAGATCCGGATCCTGTGCGACTTCCTCGCTGACGTGCAGGCCCTCCTCGCGCCAGGCGCCGAGGCCGGCCTTGTCGATGAAGCGCTCGATGAAGCGCTGGTTGGCGGCGTGGAACTGGACCCAGCGGCCGTCGCTGCACTCGTACTGGCGCACCCAGCCGTCGGCGCGCTCGGGCGAGCGCTTCGAGGAGTCGTGCACGTGAAGGCCGCGCGACCCGATCGCGGTGAAGGTGGCGTCGAAGAGCGGCGCCTCGATGCGCTGGCCGGCCCCGTCGCGCTCGCGCGCGTTGAGCGCCATCGCGATCGAGACGACGCCGACGAAGGCGCCGTACGAGGAGGAGATCGGGACTGCCGTGAGCACGGGGTTGTCGGCGGAGGCGAGGCCGTCACCCGCCGTCGTGTAGGTGGCGGTCGCCGCGCCGAGGACGCCCTCCCAGGCGGCCACGCCGGCCCTCGGATCGTCGGCGGCGAAGCCGGGGATCGAGCAGTAGACCAACCGCGGGTTGGCCTCGATCATCGCGTCCGCGCCGAGGCCGAGGCGGTCCATCACGCCGGGGCGGAAGTTCTCGACCAGCACGTCGGCGCTGGCGACGAGGCGCCGCGCCGTTTCGAGGTCGGCCTCGTCCTTGAGGTCGAGCGTAATGCTGCGCTTGCCCCGGTTCCAGGTGGCGTTGCCGGGCGTCTGCCAGCGCGGGCCGCCGGGCGGGTCGATCTTGACCACGTCGGCGCCCTGGTCCGCGAGCAGCATCCCCGCGAGCGGTCCCGCGATGTAGTGCCCGAAGTCGACGACGCGAATGCCGTCCAGTGCTCCTGCCATTGCGCTCTCCTCTCGCCGGCGCCGGCCCGCCGGGGCTCGCCCGCGCATGATAGCCGGACCGGGGTCCACGCCCCAGCGCAGCAGCCGTGTATGCTCCAATCCTCTAAGCGGGAGCGCGCGCCGGGCGGGGCCAACGACGATGCCGCAGAGGCGAAAGCGACTTCGGCGGGACTTTCCGTTCCGCGACGTCTTCCTCGACGCGCTGTCCGACTACCGAACGTGCCCGACGTACTGGTACATCCCGAAGGCCCGCGCACTCAACGACGAGAACGTGTTGTTCTGCGCGCGAGCGCTGCAGCTGATCTTCGACGAGTTCCTGGGCGCAACGTGGAACCAAGAGACGCAGGATGAGTTGCTCACGAGCCTCATCGAGAACGAACTCACGCGCCCATACACGCGAGACGGCAACGTCCGCGATCGCACCGCGTTACCCCGCATCATCAAGCAATTCTTGGGCACGCTCGGTTTTCTCTGGGCAGAGAGCGATCAGGAAATCATCATCACCGACGCCGGTTTCGCGATGATCACCGCTCTCGCGAACGATGAGCCTCTTCGCCCCGTCGTGGAGCAGCAGACCGTGAAGTTGCAGTACCCGCACCCGTTGCTGACACGGCGGTACCGCGAGAACTTCGGAGGCCTCATTCCGCACGTCTTTCTGCTTCAGGTTCTTCAAGAGATTGACGGCTACCTGACGTTCGACGAGCAAGGCTTATTCGTCCATCTCGCCGCCGAACAGAGTCACGTGCCAAAGATAGTCCGCTATGTACAACACTGGCGGAACCTGAGGCCGGATGAACAAGACGAACTCCGGGAGATCTTCCGGACCATGCCGACCAAGGCCGATCCAGAACCCGGGCAGCGCTTCCGTCGGATACAGCAGGACGCGGCCTATCAGCGGTCATACTTCTGCTACCCCTCATGGCTCGAGGCCAACAGCAAGGAGCGGACGATCCGGATCCTGGAGCCAGGCAGGACAGCCGAACTGACGGGCTCCGATCTGAAGGTCACTGGCTTCGACAGCCGGGAGGACTGGTTCTCTTATCTCGGAGACCCTGAGCGAACCCCGTCCTGGTTCGACTACCTCGCGTTCACTGTCGAGACAGCGGAGTCCAGTGAGCAGGCGAGGGAGGAGATCGAGCAGTACGCGGACAAGCTATCCGAGGAGGAATCGGCTGAGATCACCCGCCTCGAGATTGAGAAGGCCATCGAGTCCTCGTACGCGGAGCGGCCCGAGTTGCTGACCACGCTTGAGGATGGCCTGCAGTTGGTGGATCGGCAGGTCGTGACTCCAATCGGACGAATCGACCTCCTGTGTAGGGGTGCCGACGGCAAGTATGTCGTGATCGAGATCAAGGCTAAGGATGCGGAAGACTCCGTGTTTGGACAGATCCTGCGATACATCGGCTGGGTGCACAGTAACTTCGAGGACGGGAGAGAGAACGTTCGAGGAATCATTCTCGCCAGTCAGTTCTCCGACAAGGCGCGGTACTCTCGCATCGGCTTGCTCAAGCAGGACTCGGAGCAATTCCTGCGCTTCCGGCAGCATGTGTTCGCCGGGACGGAGGTCTGATGCGCATGGAGCACCGCATCCCCGACCAGAGCCACTGGCCAGACGACCTGGTCGACCGCATCGTGTGCGCCGACGCTCACGACGCACTGCGTGAGTTGCCCGATGAGTGCGTGGCGCTGGCCGTCACGAGCCCGCCGTACTGGAACGTGGTGGACTACGGGATCGAAGGCCAAATCGGCCAGACGAGCTACGAGGACTACCTCGATGAGATGATGAGCGTGTGGCGCGAGACGCAACGCGTCCTCATCCCCAACGGCAAGCTTGCCATCGTGACGCCCGTGATGCCGATCCCAAAGAGCCAGATCGGTGACCAGCACACGCGGCACCTCAAGAACATCGCCTCCGATATCGAGGCCAGCATTCTGCGCGAGCTGCCGGGTCTTCATCGCTTCAGCCTCTTCGTCTGGAAGAAGCAGACGACAACGAAGATGTTCGGCAGCTACCCGTACCCGCCCAACATCTACGAAGACAACACGATCGAGTTCATCAACGTCTACGTGAAGGACGGCGCACCGCCGCCCATCCCGAAGGAGGCCAAGGAACCGAGCAAGCTGACTCAGGCTGAATGGCGCAATCTGAGCATGCAGATCTGGCCGATGTACCCGGAGGACGTGAAACGCACCGGCGGGCACCCGGCGCCGTTCCCGACCGTGCTGCCGCACAGGCTCGCGATGATGTATTCGTTCGCGGAGGCGCCCGCGGCAGGCTTCGGCGGGGATCTCGTGCTCGACATGTTCAACGGCACGGGCGCGACAACCCTCGCTGCGAGGGCCACCGGCAGACGCTGGCTGGGCATCGACCTCAACCCGGACTTCTGCGAGTACGCCGAGAACCGGCTGCACTCCAACCCCGTGAACCCCCACGGCATCATGCTGGAAGATGTGCGCGTGCTCGGCGCCCGCGACAGCAGACAATTGGACCTGTTCTCGTCCCCTGACTCGCCCGGGAAATAGCTCAGCGACGCGTCAGCGCGGCTCCTGCGCGTGCGCCCAGGGCAGCACCTCGGCCGCGAACAGCTCGAGGGCGGTCAGGCCGTCCTCGAGGGACATGCCCTCCGGGCGGATGCCCAGCGTCCAGCCCGTGAACGGGATCGGGCCGGACAGCGCCTCGATGTCCGCCTGCATCGCCTCGATCCACATCGCGGGCGTGCCGATCAGCTCGCCCTCGGTCGCGAGCGAGGCGCCCGAGTCCGTCGCCACCTGCGTGACGTCGCGAGGGTACTCGTCGCGCCCGGCGAACTCGCCGGCGGCCATGTACGTCGTGCGGCCCTCGATGAACGGCGCGCCGATGCGGATCGCCTCGGCGGCGTCCGCCGCGATGTAGCCGTTGCGCACGATCGTGAAGTCGAGCGCCGCCGGGTCCGCGCCCGCCTCCTCGGCGAGCCGGCAGTAGTCCGCGTAGACGCCGCTGCCGATCGCCTCGCGGTGCAGCGTGTTCACGCCGAGGCCGAAGCGCACGGCTCGCGCGAGCGCCGGGCGGCTGCGCGCGGTGACGTAGACCTTCGGATGCGGCCGCTGGATCGGCGGCGGGATGAGATCGACATCGCTCACGCTGTGGTAGCGCCCTGTGTGGCTGAAGCCTCGCTCCCTGAGTGCGCCGAGCAGGATCGTCAGCGCCTCGTCCGTACGGTCGCCGCGCTCGCGGCGCGGCACGCCGAACGCCTCGAAGTCGCCCTCGCGGTAGCCGACGCCGATGCCGAGCATCGCGCGCCCGTTCGAGAGCAGGTCGAGGACGGCGAGCTGCTCGGCGACGTGCACGGGGTGGTAGAGCGGGAGCAGCAGCGGCTGCGTCGCGAGGCGGATCTGCTTGGTCTCGCGCGCGAGCGCGGTCAGCGTGAGGAAGGGCGTCGGGTTGTAGCCGATCGCCACCGAGTGGTGCTCCGGCACGACGATGAAGTCGTAGCCGAGCCGGTCGGCGGCGCGCGCGTAGGCGATCCACTCCTCGTAGACCTCGGACCAGCTCTGAGGCGAGTCCGGGGCGCGCTTGAACTTGACGCCGATGCCGATCTCCATGCGGTCTCTCCTGCGACTACCCGGTCTCGATCGGCCGCGTGACGGCGCGGCTGAGGCCCCACGGCGGCGCGATCATGAACTGCGCGCCGATGCCGCCGGCGACGACGACGTGGAACTCCTCGGGCGTCCGCACCACCGGCACGCGATCGGTGTGCTCGAACCAGGTGGGCGAGGACAGCGTGTAGCGCTTCTCCGGCAGCTCGACGCGGTCGACGCGCGCGTGCTCGAAGAGGAACTGACGCACGTCATCCTTCGTCCAGCCCGCGTCGGCCAGGTTGGCCGCGTCGACGGGATTCATGATCACCAGGTGGTCGCCGGGGTAGCGGAAGGTGTTGGTCCCGAGCGTCGCGGCCACCGAAGCCGTGGCCGTGAGCATCTGCTCCGGCTTGGTGCCGATCATGCTCAGCACGTTGTGCGGCGCCTCGCACTTGAGCACGGTGACCGTGCTCGTCGAGGCGTCGGCGTACTCCTCGTGCAGCGGCTGCCAGGGATGGCCCTCGAGGCGCTCGGCGAAGCAGTAGGAGTACTGCGCGGGCGAGGCGTGCGTCGCGAGGCTGGAGCGGCCGGGGATCGAGCGCGCGACGTTGATCAGCGTCAGGTTGACGGCGCGCCCGATCGTCGCATTGGCGCGGAAGCCGGGCCCGAGGCAGCCCTGCCCCGAGGCGATGCCCAGCTCCTCGGCGATCGGGCCGCTGACGACGATCGCGACGCCGCCGGGGTGCGTCGTGATCGCGGTGTGGAAGAAGCGGTACTCGGGCGCGGCCATCGCCCGCACCGCCGCCAGCACCACGGGGAAGACCTCCGGGCGGCAGCCGGCGAGGACGGCGTTGATTGCGAGATTGCGGACCGTGATCGCTGACCCGCTCGGCATCGGCGGGCCGATCAGCGTCTGCTCCGGCGGCAGCGGCGAGGCGGCAAGCATCGCCTCGACGCGCTCCTCGGTGGGCGCGACGACGGGCAGGCCGTCGCCGAGCTGGAGCGGCTCGAAGCGCTCGTAGAGCGCCGCGCTGGTGTCGGTCTCCTCGACCTCGATCTCCGTCAGCCCGGCGGCGGGATCGCCGACGGCCGGGTCGCCGGCCGCGGCCGCGGCGAGGCGCTCGGGTGGCGTCGTCAGCGCCGCGACGACGGCCGCCGCGCGCTCGGCGCGCGAGGCCGCGACGGCCTCGTCGTCCATGCCGCGCAGCCACGGCACCTCGATGGTCGGGAGCCCCGGCACGTCGTGCGCGGCCATCGTCGCGGCGAGCGGACCGCCGAGCGCCGTGCAGAGCAGCACGCAGGGCAGCCCGGCGCGCTCGAGGGCGAGCGAGAGCACGGTCGAGGAGGCCGTCACCCCCGCGTGGCAGACCGCGATCACCAGCCCGCTGTAGCCGCCATCGAGAATCTCGGCCTGGAGGCCGGCGAGCTCGCCTTCCTGGAACTGAATCAGGTCCTCGTCGCGGCGATCGATCGCCACGCCGGGCGCGACCGCCGCGAGGTCCTCGGCGAGCCAGTCGAGCAGCGGCCCGTAGCGCGGCAGCGAGGGCTGCACCTGCCCGTTGTCGATCAGCAACAGCCGCGCGCCCTCGAGCGAGGCGGGCCGCCGCGCGGGCAGCGCGTGCTCGCGCGAGGGGCGCCCGGTGGGCGCGGCCAGCACGATGCGCCTCGATTCGGTCACGGGCTGCTCCCCCCGCCATCCGCCGTTCGTCGCCCGCGAGGATAGCGCCTCGCGCCGGGCGGGGTGTGAGCGCGCGCGGCGCGCTGTTTCGGTCAGAGTTGAAGCCAATTGACGGCAAGCCGGTACAATCACTGGACGCTGCGGCTGGCCGGGCCACCCAGTGGAAGGCAGCAGCGAGAGCGCCTTGCTCCCAACCAGGACCGTTAACGGCCGGGGGACAGACGCTGTGCACGCAGGAGGACGATCATGGCTGATACTGCGAGATCCGAGAATCTACATGTATCGATCGCCAACTTCGGGCCTATTGCCAGAGCTGACATCGACCTGCGCCCGCTGACGGTGTTTGTCGGACCTAGCAACACCGGCAAGTCATACTTGGCCGTCCTACTCTATGCCCTGCACAAGTTCTTCAGCCGCTACCCGGGAGGCTTATTCCAGAGACAGCTCATGTGGTCACCCCCTGGACCGCGGATAACTCGCCACTCGCTGAGAAGAGTATCGCGGGATGCCGACATCCCCGAAGCAGCCATCCGTGACTTGATCGCGTGGGCCGAACTCATCAGAGCGCAGGACGAATCAGGGACTGAGGACAGGTCGCCAATCCTCGTTCCTGAATCGGTAGCATCTCTCGTGCGACAACTGCTCGCAGGGACAAGTGACTTCGTGGATGTTCTGGTGTCGGAAGTGGAACGCTGCTTCGGAATCGAAGACGCACGCAGGCTCATCCGTCACAAGAGCAGGCGCGGAGCAACGGTTGGAATCACACAGAGGGCCTCAGGCTCTTCCAGTTCTACTAGACCATTCAAGTACGAGCTGACGGTCAAGAAAACTGGAGCACGGCTTGAAGCATCTATCCCTCCCGAGACGCCGTTGCAATTCCCAATAGCGGAAGCGCGATCCAATCGCGTTACTAGCATGCTAGCCGCCGAGTTAAGCCAGATGGCACGTTTCCTAGACAGAGAACCGCAGAGCGAGAGAAGAGGTGTCGCTCTGAGCCTTGTCGACGACCTTTCTGATCTGGTTTTTCCCTACACGGTAGGCCCGCTGAGTCGGGTTGCTCACTATCTCCCTGCTGACCGGACAGGGGTGATGCACGCCCACCGCGTCGTTGTAGGCTCATTGATTGCGCGTGCATCTCGTGGTGGACTCCAGCGCGACGAACCACTTCCAGCACTCTCTGGCGTCTTCACGGACTTCCTCGAGCAACTCATCGAACTTGGCGATGTCCCTACCAGGAACCGGGATACGAAATCGGGGGTCGTGACCGGGTTGGAAGATGAAATGCTCTATGGTTCTATTGTTACCGACTTTTCCGATATCGGTTATCCTGAGTTCTCCTACCGCCCTGATGGCTGGAGTGTCAAGGATAGTCTCCCCCTGATGAACGCGTCCTCCATGGTGTCGGAACTTGCGCCGGTGATTCTGTACTTGCGACATGTGGTTAGACCGGGTGACGTTCTGATCATCGAGGAGCCCGAGTCTCATCTGCATCCCGAAATGCAAGTCGAGTTCACGCGCCAGCTCGCAGCGGCCGTTCAGTCTGGCATCCGAGTGATGATCACCACGCACAGCGAGTGGGTGCTGGAAGAACTTGCAAACATAGTGCGTATGTCAGAGCTTTCGATGTCCCAGCGGGCGGGGATCAGGGGAGCTGCCTTCGCACTCGCACCTACAGATGTCGGTGCTTGGCTATTCGAGCCTAAACTGAGACCGAAGGGCTCCATCGTGAAAGAACTGCCGCTTGACGTGGACTCCGGCACGTTTTCTGCTGGCTATAGTGACGTAAATGAGGAAGTCTACAACAGATGGGTTGAGGTAGACAGCCGAATACAGGAATACCAGCCCAGATGACGGATGTGATGGCCAGGATCGGGGAGGTAGTCAGCGGTGATTGCCTCGCCGCAGCGTGCCGGAAGAAAGGCTGCCGCCTGAGCCTGGACGGGGCTCCGGAACCGTACCTTCTTGTAGACATGGATCATAAGCACGCACCCCCTCCCGGAGCCGGTCAACCGAAGTGCGACTATATCTTCTTCGGATGGGAGAAGGGCCTTTGGGTGGCACCACTGGAATTGAAGAGAGGAAGGCCGAACTTCGGAGAAATAGTGCGCCAGCTCCGCTCAGGTGCTGATGTAGCTCATCGCTTGGTCCCCGTCGACGTGACCGTACGATTTCGACCTGTGGCCGTCCACGCAGGTAGCGTGAGGACCACTGAGTTAAGGAGATTCCGGCAAGAGGCGAATCGCATCCGGTTCCGGGGCCAGCGTGAGCTTGTGCGCCTTGTCCGGTGCGGCAAGACCTTGCGCGAAGCTTTGAACTCCCATCCTCGCCCGCGAGGATAGCGCCCCGCGCGGGGCCGGGCGCGGGCGAGGCGCGCCGCGTTGACGGGGCGGCGGCGAGCGCCGTAGCGTGCTGGCGCCGCACACGGTCGCCACAAGATGCGCTGCGAGGAGGTCGGGATGTCGCCTGCGGACGCGCCCTCGGTACTGCTGGACGGGCTGCTGTTTCCCGAGGGGCCGCGCTGGCACGGAGACCGGCTCTGGTTCTCCGAGATGCACCAGCACCGCGTGATGACCGTCACCCCCGACGGCGAACCGGACGTCGTCGCGGAGTGCTTCTTCCGCCCGTCCGGCCTCGGCTTCCTCGACGACGGCAGCGCGATCGTCGTCAACATGACCGAGAGCCGCCTGATGCGCATCGCGGACGGCGCGCTCAGCGAGTACGCCGACCTCAGCGGACTCGCCTCCGAGAACCCCAACGACATGGTCGTGGACGCCTCGGGGCGGGCATACGTGAGCAGCCTCGGCCGGCGCGGTCCGCCCGACACCCCGCGGCCCGACGAGCTGCGGCCCTTCGCCCCGCACATCGTCGAGTACTTCCGCGAGGCCGGCGTCGCGAACACGCCGGAGACCTCCGAGATCATCCGCGTCGACCCGGACGGCTCGACGCACCTCGCGGCCAACGGGGTGCTGTCGCCGAACGGGCTGATAATCACGCCTGACGGCGGCACGCTGATCTTCGCGGAGACCTACGCCAACCGGCTCTCCGCCTTCGACATCGACGCCGGCGGCGGGCTCTCCAACAAGCGCGTCTGGGCCGAGGTCGGCAGCGCGATGCCGGACGGCATCTGCCTCGACGCGGAGAACGCGGTCTGGATCGCCTCGCCCTACACCTTCCAGTTCCTGCGCGTCCGCGAGGGCGGCGAGATCGCCGACCGCATCGATCTGCCGGAGGGCAAGCTCGGCGTCGCCTGCATGCTCGGCGGCGAGGACCGGCAGACGCTGTTCCTGCTCACCTCGGTCCGGCCCTCGCGCAAGATCGTGCCGGGCCGCACGCGCGGCTTCATCGAGACCGTGCGCGTCGACGTGCCCGGCGCGGGCCGGCCGTAGGCGGCGGCGTGGCGGGCAACCCGGACATCGACCCGCGGCTCGTCGATCTCGTCGGCGCGGTCCCCTTCTGGGAGACGCTCGGCATCAGCCTCGACGACGCCGAGGTCGGCTGGGTGCGGCTGCGCCTCGCGATGCGCGAGGACCTGCGCACCTTCGGCGAGCGGCGCGTGCTGCACGGCGGCGCGATCGCGACGCTGATCGACTCCGCCGCCGCCTCGGCCACGCGCACGCTGCGAGGCGAGGACGAGCCGCCCTGGCGCAGCCTCGCGACCACGGATATGCACGTCAGCTACCTCGCCGCGGTGACCGGCGGCGAGGTCACGGCCGAAGGGCGCGTGCTGCGCGCCGGGCGGCAGGTCGCGTTCCTCGATGTCGAGGTGCGCGACGACGACGGCGAACTCGTCGCCCGCGGGATGGTCACGATGCAGATCCGCCGGGCGGACTGAGCAGCACCGCGAAGGAGCGAATTCGTATGGCAGAACAGCGGCCGGGATCGATGGAGATGATCGCGACGACGGCGCAGCCAGGGCCGGCCGTGCCGATCACGCCCTTCATCTTCATGTCCGCCGGCACCAGCAACAGCTACCTCGTGACCACCGAGGACGGCGACGTGCTGATCAACTCCGGGATGGACTTCGAGGCCCCCGTGCACCATCGCAAGTTCGCCGCGGTCAGCGACGGGCCGCTGCGCTACATCCTGCTCACGCAGGGGCACGTCGACCACGTCGGCGGCGTCGGCGAGTACCGCGAGGACGGCGTGCGGGTGGTCGCGCAGCGCAACCTGCGGCGCGGCCAGGAGGACGACCGGCGCATCCCGGGCTATCGCTACTGGCGCAACAAGGTCTTCTTCGGCCGCGGCGTGCGCGTCACCGCGCCCGAGCCCGTCGTCCCCGACATCGCCTTCGACCAGGACTACTCCTTCGAACTCGGCGGGCTGCGCTTCGAGCTGCACTCCGCGCCCGGCGGCGAGACGATCGACAACGCCTGCGTGCACCTGCCGGAGCACGACATCCTGTTCAGCGGCAACATCCTCGGCCCGCTCTTCCCCACCTTCCCGAACCTCTACACCATCCGCGGCGACAAGTACCGCTTCGCCGACGCCTACATCGAGACCGTCGAGCTGCTGCGCGATCTGCAGCCGGAGACGCTGATCACCGGCCACTTCGACCCGATCACCGGCCGCGAGCACATCGCGCGCGAGCTGACGCGGCTGCGCGACGCCGTCGCCTACGTGCTCGAGGAGACGCTGCGCGGGATGAACGCGGGCAAGAGCCCCTTCGAGCTGATGCGCGAGATCCGGCTGCCCGCGGGCCTCGAGGTGGACGAGCGCTACGGCAAGGTCTCGTGGGGCGTACGCGGGATCTTCGAGGCCTACGGCGGCTGGTTCCACTTCGACTCGACCGCCGAACTGCTGGCGGACGCGCCCTCCTCGATCAACGCCGAGGTCGCCGCGCTGGCAGGAGCGGACGCGCTGGCGGCGCGGGCGCGCGAGCTGCTCGACGGCGGCGATGCGGGCGGCGCGATCCGCCTCGCGGAGATGGCGCTGGCCGGCGATCCGCGCCTGCGCGACGCCCTCGAGGTCTACCGCGACGCCCACCAGGCGTTGCTGGCCGAGGCGGGCACGAACATGTGGGACCTGCGCTGGCTGCGCCGCCAGATCCGCGGCGCCGAGCGCCTGCTCGCCGCCGAGCCGGACTCGGACGACTGGCGCCGCACCGAGGGCGAGCCGCGCGTCGCGCGCTGGATGATGGACCCGCCGGACGCGCCCTGACGGCCGGGACGTCCCGACCGGCTGTCCTCCCTACCTCCGGCCCCCTCTCCCCGAGGGAGAGGGCGGGGGTGAGGGCCCGGCGCGCAGCGCCGCTCCGCGCCACGAAGGCGGATGAGACCCCGAGGCCGCCCGCGCGTCCTTCGTGGGGGGCTGCGCCCCCCACACCCCCATCCCGGACGAGCACGCTGCGCGGCTCTGGCCCACCCACCCACCCTCGGACTTCTTTCCTGTGGGGGGCTTCGCCCCCCACGCCCCCCATGGGCCGTCGCCTGCGGCGCGGCCCTCAAGGGCGCACCCGAACCCCCGAAGGCCCCTCCGCGACGGCGCGGCCAGCGGGCGCACGGAGATTGCGAGGGCGCAGCAACAGTCTCGAGGGCGGTCCGGCCCCCTCTCCCCTCGCGGGAGAGGGCGGGGGTGAGGGGGTCCGCGCCAGCGGTGCGGCCAGCGAGGGCGCCCGCTCGTCTGCAGTGGGGGCTGCGCCCCCGACACCCCCATCCCGGACGAGCACGCGCACGGGTTCGCCCTTGGACGCGGGGATACCCCACAGGGCCGCTCGAACCCGCCCACCCACCCCTGATTTTTCGTCCTGTGGGGGGCTATGCCCCCCCACGCCCCCCGAGGTCCGTTGCACACGGCACGACCCTCGGGTAGTTGGGCTCGTGGGCCTGGAAGCGGGCGGGGGTGAGGGCCCGCCGCGTTACGAGCCGAGCTGCATCGCCTCGATCGCGTCGTAGGCCTCCTCGACCAGGTCGAGGATGACCTGGCGGACCGGCTTGATCTCGCGCACGAAGCCGACGCCCTGGCCGGCGGCGACGCCCTGCCAGTCGCGCAGCTCGTACTCGTCGATCGCCTGGCGCAGCTTGTTGTTGAGCAGGCCCTGCAGCGGCATCGGCAGGTGCTGAGGAGCCTCGGCCGACTCCCACGCCTCGAGGTAGCGGTTGCGCACGCCGCGCGAGCGCTTGCCGTCGCCCGCCGTCGAGACCCAGGCGTCCTGCGCGGCCGCGTTCAGCAGCTTCTGCTTCGCCCACATCTCCGTCGCCGACTCGTGCGTCGCCTGCCACATCGTGCCCGTCCAGACGCCGACGGCGCCGAGGGTGATCGCGGCGACGATGTGGCGGCCGGTGGTGATACCGCCCGCGGCGAGGATCGGCGTGTCGAACTCGCGGGCGAGCTCGACGACCTCGGGCACGATCGAGAAGGTGCCGATGCGCCCGGTGTGGCCGGCCGAGTCCTGCCCCTGCGCGATGATCAGGTCGAGCCCGGCCTCCATCTCACGCCTGGCCTGGCGGGCGAGGCCGATCAGGCCCCAGACCTTCACGCCCGCCTCGTGCATCTCGTCGAGGATGAAGGCGGGACTGCCCATGCCGGAGGCGAAGATCGGGATCCGCTCCTCCATCATGATCTCGAGCTTGGTGCGCGTGTCGCGCAGGCCGCGCAGGCGCACGTCCTCGGGCGGCGGGCCCTTCGGGTCCGCGATCTGGTTGTCGCGCATCAGCTGCTCGACCCAGTCGCGGTGGCCCTGCGGAACCTGCTCCTCCAGCTCCTCCTGGTTGCCGCGCACGTAGGACGAGGGAATCGTGATGTCGGCGCCGAAGGGGCGGTCGCCGACGCGCTCCTTGATCCATTTGATGTCGGCCCGCATCTCCTCGATCGTGTGCGTGCTGCAGCCGAGGACGCCGATGCCGCCGGCGTTCGAGGCGGCCGCGATCACGTCGCGCGTATGCGCGAACGCGACGATCGGGTACTCGCAGCCGTACTCCTCGCAGAGCCGGGTGTGCAGCGGATCGCTCGTCATCGCGGTGGTCCTTTCGCTTCGTGTCGGGCTAGCGCGGGGCGAGCCAGCGGAACTCCTGTGGCTTGCGCTTCGCCTGCGGGTCGATCGGGACGTGGATCAGCGAGGGGCCGTCGAGCGTCAGCGCCTCCTCCAGCGCCGCCTCGATCTGCTCGGGCGTCTCGCAGTGGTAGCCGACGCCGCCGAGGCCCTCCATCACCTTGTCGTAGCGCGTGCCGGGGTTGAGGCCGCCCGGCGGCAGGTCGTCGCGCTCGAAGTGATCGAGGGGGGTGCCGCCGATGCCGTTGTTGTTGACCACCACCCAGGTGATCGGGAGCTTGTGGCGCACGGCCACCTCGCACTCCATGCCGGCGAAGCCGAAGGCGGAGTCGCCCTGCACGCAGATCACGCGCTGGTTCGGATTCTCGACCTGCGCCGCGATCGCGAAGCCGTGACCGAGGCCCATCGAGCCGAAGCTGCCGGCATCGAGGCGCTGGCGCGCCGCGTGGTTGTCGAGCAGCGTGCGCCCGATCGCCATCGTGCCCTCGCCCTCGGTGACGTAGATCGCGTCGCGAGGGGCCATCTTGTTCACCAGATCGAGCGTGGTGTAGTAGCCGAACGGCTCGCCGTCGCGGCCGGCGCCGATCATGCCGTTGACCAGATCCTGGTTCTTGCGCGCCTCGGAGCGCACGGTCTGCAGCCACTCGGAGTCCTGCGGGAACTGCCACGGCTCCTCATCGAGGGCGTCGAGCAGCTGGCCGAGCGTCACCTTGGCGTCACCCACGAGGCCGACCTCGGTGGGCACGTTGACGCCGATCTCCTCGGGGTTGGAGTCGAGTTGGACGACGCGCACGTCCTCGCGCCAGCGCGGTGGCTGACCGAAGTGCAGCATCCAGTTGAGGCGCGCCGCGGCCAGGAAGGCGAGGTCCGTGTTCTTGAGCACGAAGCTGCGCGCCGCCGCGATCGACTGCGGGTGGTCGTCGGGCAGGATCCCCCGCGCCATCGGCATCGCGAGGTAGGGGATGCCGGTCTGCTCGACGAAGCGGCGCATCTCCGCCTCGGCGCGGCCGAAGGAGATGCCCTTGCCGATCACGATCAGCGGCTGCTCGGCGGTCTTGAGGGCAGCGAGGGCGTTCTCGACGGCCGAGTCGTCGGCGCGCAGGCGCGGGGGGTCCGGCACACGCGGGGCCCACTCGACGCTGTCCTCGTCGACCTCGTTGAAGATCAGGTTGCCCGGCAGGTCGAGGTAGGAGGGGCCGGGCGTGCCGTTGATCGCCTTGCGGACGGCCTCGGCGACGTAGAGCGGGAGGCGCTCGGTGCTCTCGGCGCGGCGCGCGTACTTGGCGTAGGGGGCCATCGCCGAGACCTGCTCGGCCTCCTGGAAGTCGCCCATGTCGGCGCGCGTCGAGTCGGAGGCGCCGCCGAGCATCAGCAGCGGCCAGCGGTTGGACCAGGCGTTGGCGAAGGCGCCGACGGCGTTGAGCGCCCCCGGCCCGGAGACCACGAGGCTGACGCCGATGCGGCCGTTGAGGTAGCCGGTGGCCTGCCCGGCGTAGGTGGCGGGCATCTCGTGGCGCATCCCGTAGTAGCGGATGCCCTCGCGCTGGGCGGCGGCGGCGATGCCGCTGACCGGGATGCCGACCACGCCGAAGATGGTCTCGACACCCTGCGTCTTGAGTGCGCGCGCGATAATCGTTTCGCCGTTGATCATGGCCATCGGAACCCCGCTTTCCTCTTGCGGTCGCGATGGTACGTGATCGCACCCTTGACCGCGCAGTTGCGCACCCGTGTCAATCGCGCGGCCAGCGCTCCCCGTCAACCTCGAGATACTTGATGCGCGCGACGCCGTCCCGGGAGACCGCGATGTGGACGTCCGGCGGCCGCGGCAGCACCCCCGTGCCCTGGGGCACGAAGTACTCGCCCAGATCGGGGTACTCGACGCGGAGCGGCGCCTCGCTCACGACGCGAGCGCGGATCGCGACCCGCCCCCGGTCCCACTCGTCCTGGTCCAGGTTCCGGGTGCTGAGGGCGGTCGGCTCCCAGTAGCGGCCCCGATCCTCGAAGGTCACGTAGACCTGCTGGCCCGTTCGCGGTCGGGAGCCGGGCAGGTCATCCAGTTGCTCGGCGCGGTAGCGCAGGATCACGTAGTCGCCGCGAAGCGGATCGCGCGGGTCGATTGGCAGGGACTCGAGCACGATCTCGACGCCCGCCTGGCGCCGTTCCTCGCTGACGATGATCCCGAGCAGCAACAGCACCTGCAGCCCGACGATGAGCCCGAAGATAGCGAGCCGGCGACGCTTGATCAGGGCACGCATCTCAGCCACCCACCCGGGCGCCTCGTGCCGGCGCATCCATGCCGCGGCTGAGCCGGCGCCGGCTCAGCTCAAGCAGGAAGGCGAGCACGAGGCAGAGCAGGCCGGCGCCGGCGAAGAGTGCCCCTGTCTGGGCGTAGTCGCTGAAGAGATCGAAGTACCTCGACACGATGAACAGGCCGAGGAAGACGAGCGCGCTGTTGACCCAGGACTCCCGCTGCAACGCCAGCCCGAGCCAGACGATCGAGCCGGTCAGCAGGCACGCCCCCAGCCAGTAGCCGAGCGTGGTGAGGATGAACGCCTGCTCGGCGTCGCCGCGTGGGCTGAGCGCCGCCACGAGCGTCCAGAGAAGCAACAGCAGCAGCGTGAGCTGACCCAGCAGCAGCGGCGAGCGCAGCGAATCGGGGACCGGCGGCCAGCCGAGGCGCGCCTCGGCCCGGACGCCGGTCGCAAGCAGCGTCACAATCACGAGGACCATCGGCGCGAGCAGGAGCAGGCCGGCGGGGACGGGGGGCACGGCGTTGTCGATCTCGAAGTGGCGGTAGAAGCCGAGCAAGTAGACCGTGCCGGCGATCAGGATCCCGCCGACGAGCTCGATGGGTGGCGCGAGCGGCGCGTACGCGCTGCCCCGCTGCAGTGCGGCAAGGGCGACCAGCCAGGCGCCGGCCCCGAGCAGCAGCAGCAGGATCGTCTCCGCCTCGGCCTCGAGCGGGGAGCCGCCTCGCTGGCTCTCCATGATCAGCCACAGCGCGAGGAGCACCGCCGCGACGAAGGCGGAGCTGCGCGAGGCGAAGAGGAAGGCGAACGCGATAGCCGAGCCGATCACCGGCAACAGCAGCGGCGCGGGATTGAACGCGATGTGGTACTGCTGGCTGATCAGCGCGAGGTTGCCGAGCAAGACCCCCGTGCCGAGCAGCAGCACCGCCTCGCCGCTGCGCACGAGCGCGAGCGGTCCGTTGCGTAGCCAGTACCCGCTGCCGGAGCAGGCGATCAGCAGCGCGATCCCCACGATCAGCTTCGGCAGCTTCCCGATCTGATCCCAGTTCTGCGAGATCACGAGCACGAGCCCGAGGAAGACGAGCGCGGCCCCGAGGACCGCCAGGATCGTGATCAGCCTGTGGCTGCGGCCACGGCCGGCGGCCGCCTCCTCGAACTCGAGGATCTCCTGCCGCTGATCGGCGGAGACGATCCCGGCGTCCACCCATGCCGCCGCCCGGCGTTCGAGTCCTGCGCGCAACGGCATGTCGCGCCTCCTCGCGCCCGGGCGCCACTGTGACGCCTGATGCTCGCGGCAACAGTATGCACCCGCGCAGTCGGCCGAGCCGACGGGCGCTCCGGCGAGCTTTGCGGATCGTGGCAGCTCTTGCGAGGCCGAATCGTCAGCGGCTGCGGGCACTGACGCGGCGGATTCTCGCCAGTCGGTGGCGGCAACACTGAACGCGTGAGGAACGTAACCATCACCCTGGACGACGAAACCGCTTGCTGGGCCCGGATCGAGGCGGCCCGACAGGACATCAGCGTCTCGCGCTTCGTGGCGGACCTGCTCAGGGAGCAGATGGATCGCGACGATCACTATGAGCGGGCTCGGCGCTCCTAACTCGCACAACAGCCCGGGGATCTGGGCTCCGGGTCTGGCGGCTATCCGTCGCGCGAAGAACTGCACCAGCGGTGAGCGCGTGGGGCGGAGCGGGCGTCTTTGTGTACGCACGAGACACTCGTGATCCGGGCAAGCAGCAGCCGGCAGGCGCCTGGATTGAGCACCGGTGGTCGTCCCGCGCGGGACGCCTGATCAGCCCCTTCACTCACGAGCCTCGCTTGAGCTGAACGGGGCGCATCGCGCGTTCCGGTACGCGCCCGGATCCCCGCCGCACGAGGCGCCGGATCCCTACCGCAACGGCTCCCTCCTGCGCTATGATGCTGCTGCGAAGATTCGCAGGAGGCGACCGTGAGCTGCGAGACCGAGATCGCCCAGGCCGTCCGCGAGCGGGGACGCCGGCTGACGATCCAGCGCGCCAAGATCCTCAGCGCGCTGCGCCATGCCAGCGTCCACCAGAGCGCCGAACAGATCCTCGATCGCGTCCGCGACGACGACCCCCACGCCGACATCTCGCTCTCGACCGTCTACCGCACGCTCGAGACCTCGACCGGGCTTCACCTCACCTCGGAGCTGCGAGGCGCCTCCGGGATCTCCGTCTTCGAGTGGAACGACCCGGACACGACGCACCACCACCTCGAGTGCCGCGATTGCGGCACCACGGAGGAGGTCGATCTCTCCTCGCTGCAGATCGCGGAGGCGGAGATCCGCGAGCGCGCGGGCTTCGAGGCCGACATCCGCCACCTGGCGATCCCCGGACTCTGCGCGGACTGCGGCCCGGCGGCCGGCGGCCAGGGAGGGGCGGACGATGGCTAGCGTCGACCCGACAGCCCCGCTCACCGCCGCGCTCGAGCCCGCGCTGCACATCCCGGACGGCTTCGTCAGCGCGCCCGTCGCCGCCGCCGGCTGGGTCGCCGCCGCGGGCCTGATCGCCTTCGCGGCGCGTCGCGCGGACCGCAACCTCGATGAGCGCGCCGTCCCGCTGATGGGCGTCGCGGCCGCCTTCATCTTCGCGGCGCAGATGGTCAACTTCCCCGTCGCGGGCGGCACCTCCGGGCACCTGCTGGGCGCAGCGCTCGCGGCGATCCTGCTGGGACCGTGGGCGGCGATCATCGTGATGACTGCGGTGGTGGCGCTGCAGGCGCTGCTCTTCCAGGACGGCGGACTGGCCGCGCTCGGCGTGAACGCGCTCAACCTCGGCGTGATCAGCGTGCTCGTCGCCTGGGCCGTCTACCGAGGGCTCTCGCCGCTCGGTCGCCTGCACGCGGCCGTGCCCGCCGTCGCCGCCTTCGCCGCGGCCTGGCTCTCCGTCGAGGCCGCCGCCGTCGCGACCGCGCTGCAGCTCGCCGTCTCCGGGACGTCGGCCCTCGGCGTCGCGCTGCCCGCGCTGACCGGCGTGCACGCGCTGATCGGCATCGGCGAGGGCGCGATCACGCTCGGAGCGCTCGCCCTCGTGCGCGCGGCGAGGCCGGACCTGCTCGCGCGCCCGGCGCGGGTGGGAGCGTAGCGATGCGGCGCCGCAACCTCGCGCTGCTGGCCGGCGGGATCGCGCTCGCGCTGCTGGTCGTCTTCGCGCTCGCGCCGAACGCCTCGGCCCAGCCGGACGGCCTCGAGCGCGTCGCCGAGGACGAGGGCTTCGCCGAGCAGGCGCAGGACGCGAGGATCTCGCTGCTGCCGGACTACTCGATTCCCGGCGTCGAGGACGAGACGCTCTCGACGATCCTCGCGGGCGTGACCGGAGTGCTCGCGGTCGCGGCGATCGCGCTGCTGGCCGGCTGGGCCCTCCGCGCGCGCTCTGCCCGCCGCGTACGGCGGAACTCGGCGGACGCGGCCCCGCTCGGGCCGTCGTAGGCCGCCGGGCCGCGGATCCGTCGGCGTGGCCCTGCACGCGCTCATCGAGCGCTACGAGGCGCGCGACAGCGCCGTGCACCGCGCCGATGCGCGGCTCAAGCTGCTCGCCACGCTCGCCTGCGTCTTCGCCATCACGCTGACCCGCGAGGGCGACGCGCTCGCCCTCGCGCTGCTCGCGCTGCCGACGGGCGCAGTCGTCATCGCCGCGAAGCTACCGCCCCTGCTCGTGCTGCGCCGCTCGCTGATCGCCGCGCCGTTCCTGCTCGTCGCGCTGCCGCTGCTGTTCACCCGGCCCGGCGAGACGCTCGCGACGCTGCCGCTGCTCGGCTGGTCGATCAGCGACGAGGGCGCCGTCGCCGTGCTCACGATCCTCGGCAAGTCGTGGCTCTCGGTGGTGATCGCCGTCGTGCTGACGGCAACCACGCAGCAGCCGGATCTGCTGCGCGCCCTGCGGGCGCTGCGCGTCCCGAAGATCCTCGTCGCGACCGTCGAGTTCGCCTACCGCTACCTGTTCGTCGTCGGCGACGAGGCCTCGCGGATGCTGCAGGCGCGGGCGAGCCGCAGCGGCGCCCTCGAGGGCCAGCGCGCGGGCGGCGGACTGCGCTGGCGGGCGCGCGTCGCCGGGCACCTCGTCGGCACGCTATTCGTGCGCTCGCTCGAGCGCAGCGAGCGCGTGCACGCGGCGATGCGCGCGCGCGGCTACGACGGCGAGCCGCGCTTCCTCGCCGCGCCGCCGCTGAGCGCCTGGGCCGTCGCCATCGTGGCGGCGCTCGTGCTCTACACCTACGCCGTGCAGATCGCGGTGCGGCTGTGACGGCCGCGGAGCCGGTCGCCACGCCGGAGCTCGCGCTGCGCGGCGTCCGCTACGCCTACCCGGACGGCACGCCGGGCCTCGACGGCATCGACCTGGAGGTCGCCACCGGTGAGCGGGTGGCGCTGCTCGGACCGAACGGCGCGGGCAAGTCGACGCTGCTGCTGCAAATCAACGGGCTGCTGCGCGGCGAGGGCGTGATCGAGGTGCGCGGCCAACGGCTGGAGGACTCGAGCCTCGCCGCGATCCGGGCGCAGGTCGGGCTGCTCTTCTCGAATCCGGACGACCAGCTCTTCTCGCCGACCGTGCTCGACGACGTCGCCTACGGGCCGCTGCACCAGGGGCTGGTCGAGAACGAGGTGCTGCGGCGGGCGCGGGCCGCCCTCGCCGAGGTGGGGATGAGCGGCTACGAGGCGCGCACGCCGCACCGCCTCAGCCTCGGCGAGAAGAAGCGCATCGCGATCGCCACGGTGCTCTCGATGCGGCCGGCGATCCTCGCGCTCGACGAGCCCGCCGCCTCGCTCGCGCCCGCCGCCCGCGCCGATCTGGTCGCGCTGCTGCGCGGCCTGCCGCAGACGCAGCTGATCGCGACGCACGACCTCGGGCTCGTCCGTGACCTCGCCACGCGCGCCGTGGTGCTCGACGCCGGACGGATCGTCGCCGACGGACCGGCTGCCGCGATCCTCGGCGACGCGGCGCTGCTGCGCGCGCACGGGTTGGCGACCGACGGCGCGACGCCCGAGGCCTGACGCGCCGCTCAGGCGCCCCCGGCGTCCGCCCGCCCGCTGCGGCTGCCGAAGTAGAACCCGGTCACCGTCCCCGCCTCGAGCGCGAGCGCGCCGAGCAGCCCGATCGCCGCCTCGATGCGCCCGATCTGCAGCAGCCAGCCGGCCGCCGCCGCGTGGGTCATCGCGAAGGAGCCGACAATCCCCATCGCGAGGTAGGCGCGCACACTGCCCGCCGGCTTCCCCAGCGGGAGCTGCCCGCCCTCGTTGACCGCCATCGCACACCGTCCCTTCACGCATCGGCTCTCTGAGTTCGGACAGCGTGGCGAGGGACCGACGCGCCTCCAACGCCCGTCTGGCGCTGCGCGGGGGGACGGCGCGGGTGGACATGCCCCGCCGGGGGCGGGTTCAATGCGATCGGGCCCGTAGCTCAGCGGTAGAGCAGTGGACTTTTAATCCATCGGTCGGAGGTTCGATCCCTCCCGGGCCTACCACGCGTTACTGTAGGCAGAACCGGCGACTTGAGCGCGACCCCCGCGGCGGTCCCGCCCCTGATGGGGCTGTCGGGAGGCGTGGGCATCGTGTAGTGGATGACAGCCTTGCCGGGCGACACCCTGATCTCCTTGACGAACGAGCGGATGAAGGCCCTTGATTCAGTGAGTTCGCTCTCCAGCAAGAACTCGCTCATCTCCTCGGCGTAGGCAGCGAGCTGCTCCTCGCTCAGACGGTTGTGGCGGCTTGCCAGAACTGCCCTCGCCTCCTCGGCGGCAACCTCCAGCTTTTCCTGACGCACCTGGTGTTGCCGGAGGCGCGGAAGAATCTCGTTGATCTCCAGGTCGGACGTCTCCACTGCATGCCAGACCTCTTTCACAACGATTTGTACGGAAGCGTGGCTTTTTACACTTATATTACACCTTCCGGATGCTATATCTATAAGCCCCTGCGAGCTAAAGGCGTGGCTGCGCTCGAGCTATACGGAAGGAATCCTCGATGAAGATGTCAATAGTCTGTGAATCACCAGGATCTATAGACCGGAAAACGGCGAGATCGCCAGGGTCATTGATCCACTTCGCCAGGATCATTGATCCACCCCCGCCAGGGTCTTTTGACCACCCGGTCGCCGGTAGGGCCACCATCGGCTGCATCCCCAGGGGAGGGAGCAGCGATGGCCTACCGGGAGGTGCATCGAGTGGAGATCAGGGAAGTCATCCGCCGCTGGCAGGCGGGATTCAGCCAGCGTCGCATCGCCAGCGGCACGGGGCTGTCGCGCGTGACGGTGCGGCGCTACATCGCGGCGGCCGAGGCGGCCGGGCTCCAGCCAGGTGGCCCCGAGCCGAGTGAGCAGCAACTCGCCCGGCTGGCGACGCTGAGCCGCACCGGCCCGCGCCGCGCGGAGGTACCGAGCGAGCAGCTGCTCTCGCCCTGGGCGGAGCAGATCGAGCGCTGGCTGCAGGCCGAGCGCCTGCAGGTCACGCGGATCCATGAACTGCTCGCCGAGCGCGGCTGCGAGGTCTCCTACAGCACGCTGCGGCGCTTCATCGCCCGCCGCGGCTGGGGTCGCCGGCAGCCTCTGACCGTGCGCATGGAGGATGGGCCGCCGGGCGAGGTCGCGGAGCTGGACTTCGGCCGGCTCGGCCTCATCGCGGACCCCGAGAGCGGGCGGCGCCGCACGGTCTGGGCGCTGATCGTGGTCTGGCGCTACTCGCGGCACTGCTTCGTCTGGCCCACCACCAGCCAGACGCTGCACGCGGTGGTCGAGGGCCTGGAGGCGGCCTGGGCGTGCTTCGAGGGCGTGCCCCGCTACCTCGTGATCGACAACTTCCCGGCCGCCGTGGCCGGGGCCGACGCGCTGCACCCGCGCTTCACGCGGGGCTTCCTCGAGTACGCCCGCCAGCGTGGCTTCATCAGCGACCCCGCGCGCGTGCGCAAGCCTCGCGACAAGCCTCGGGTCGAGCGCAGCGTCCCGTACGTGCGCGAGCGCCTCTTCAAGGGCGCGCAGTTTCGCGACCTCGCCGAGCTGCGCGACGCCGCCCGGCGCTGGTCGCTCGAGGTGGCGGGGCAACGCATCCACGGGACGACCCGCAGGCGGCCGCTCGAGGTCTTCGAGCAGGAGGAGCGCCCGCTGCTCGCCCCCTGGGACGGGGAGCCCTACGAGGTCCCCGACTGGCGCACGGCGAAGGTCCATGCCGACCACCACGTCGCCTGCCAATACGCGCTCTACTCGGTGCCGTCGGCGCTCTGCCCGCCGGGGCAGCAGGTCGAGGTGCAGCTCGGCGCGAAGCTGGTGCGCATCTACCACCGCGGCGCGCTGCTCAAGGTCCACCCGCGCCAGCCCCGCGGCGGACGCGCCACCGACCGCAACGACTACCCGGCCGAGCTCAGCCCCTACACGCTGCGCGCGCCCGAGCAGCTGCAGCGGCGCGCGGCCGAACTCGGCGAGGCCACCGGCGCCTTCGCCGAGCGGCTCTTCGAGGGGCCGCTGCCCTGGGCCAAGCTGCGGCAGGGCCACAAGCTGCTCAGGCTCGCCGAGCGCTACTCCCCCGCCCGCCTCGACGCCGCCTGCCGCCGCGCGCTCGAGGTCGACCTGATCGACGTGCGCCGCCTCGAGCGCATCCTCGTCGAGGCCCTCGAGCAGGAGACCACGCCGCCCCAGCAGCCGCTGCCCCCGCCGCCGGGCCGCTTCGCCCGCCCCGGCGCCGTCTTCGCACTGACCGCCACGCAGACCACGACAGGAGCGTCACGATGACCGCCACGACCGCCGAGCTGCGCCCGCTGCTCAAGCGCCTCAAGCTCGGCCCGATGCTCGACACCCTGCCCGAGCGCATCGCCCTCGCCCGCCGCGACGGGCTCGACTACGCCGACTTCCTGCAGATCGTCCTCGCCGACGAGGTGAGCCGCCGCGACCATGGGCGCCTCGAACTGCGCCTGCGCCAGGCCGGCTTCGAGCAGCTCTGCAGGCTCGAGGACTTCGACTGGTCGGCCGGCATCCGGCTCGACCGCAGGCTGCTCGACGCCGCCTGCTCGCTGCGCTTCCTCGACCGCCGCGAGCACGTCCTGCTCGTCGGCCCCGTCGGCGTCGGCAAGAGCTTCCTCGCCCAGGCGCTCGGCTACGCCGCCGTCCGCTCGGGGCGCAGCGTGCGCTTCGTGACCGCCGACCAGTACTTCCGCGAGCTGGCGCAGGCAAGGGTCGACCACTCCACCGAGAAGACGTTCCGCGCCTTCCTCGCCCCCGACCTGCTGATCCTCGACGACCTCGGGCTGCACCGGCTCAGCGCGCAGCAGTCGATCGACCTCTACGAGCTGATTATCGGGCGCCACCGCAGCTCCAGCTTCGTCATCACCTCGAACCGCGCGGTCGAGGAGTGGCTCGGCCTCTTCGACGACCCGATCCTCGGCAACAGCGCACTCGACCGGCTCGCCAACGCCAGCTACCAGATCGTGATCGAGGGCGAGAGCTACCGCCAGCGACTCTCACCGCACCGCGCCCTGCTCGACGCCCAGGAAGGAGCTGATTGACGAGACGTACTGCTCACTGATACCAAGCCGCCCTACCGGCTGCCCGGGTGGTCTAATGACTGTGGCGACGGGTGGTCCATAGACCCTGGCGATTGACATAGTCGGTAACCCGGTGAGTGTACGTGTTCTCTTGATACTGTCCGTGGTCGTACTGCTCATACTCGTGATGAGTCACGCCACCCCTGCGCAATCGCAGCAGCCCGCAACCGTCTTGGTCAGCAACCTGGGCCAGCCGGTGCCGACCAAGTATCCGTCAATCGTGCATTCGGAAACAATCAAGTATTCGGAAATAGCGGGTGGTCACTCCTTCGCGCAGTCATTCTGCACCGGCAGCGTCGCCGCCACCCTCGACAGGGTGCGTCTGTACACGATGTCCAAGGAAGCCGATCGGAACACGATCTTCTACGAGGACGATCCGGCGCCCGTCGTGACCATCCGCTCCACTCGTCCATCGGGGAGGCCAGGAGCGGTGCTGCATACCCTGACCAACCCGGTCATCGACGGTTCCATAGACACCGCCGAGGACTTCACGAGCAGCGGATATGAACTGGCCGCCAACACCACCTACTCGGTGGTGATCCACAAGCCAATCGCCACCGGCCACATTGGATTTGCAAGCACGTTTTCTCCCTTTGAGGACACCGGAACGCAGTTAGGCTGGGCAATCGGCGACCAATATCTGCATGAAGGGGGCCTGGGTTGGTCTGATCTAGGCCGAAAAGACTATGTCATGAGGATGGCCGTCTATTCCAGCGGCGATCTCCCGTCCATATCCACCCCGGCCTTTGTAGACACCGACTGTGGCGGGACCGCAGGCGCCTACGAGTTCTCAGTGGAAGAGAATGCCGCCGAGAACACCGTCGTCGGCGTAGCGGCCGCCGGCGACGCCGACGGCGACTCCATGACGTACTCCGTCAGCGGAACCGACGCTGCAACGTTCAATAACGTGTTCAACTTCAACACGAGCACCGGCGAGATCACCGTCAAGTCAGGCGCCAATATCGACTACGAGAGCTCAGACAAGTCTTACTCCATCACCGTCAGCGTGACCGACGGGGAGGACGCCACCGGCGCCACGGAGTCCCCAGCAACGACCGACGCCACCGCCTCCGTGAGCATCGAAGTCATCAACATCGACGAGCCGGGAATCGTCACACTGTCAACGACCGCGCCCAGGGTGGGCGGCGAGTTGACAGCCAGCTTGTCCGATCCCGACGACGACGTGCGGATCTACACAGTACAGTGGTCTAAGTCCCCTACCGCTGATGGCCTGTTCCTGGACATACCCCTCAACCCCCGCCACATGGCCGACCCCTCCTACACCCCCACGGCAGCGGACCAGAGCAACTACCTGAAGGTCACCATGCTCTACGTCGAACACAGTTGCCGCGAGGTCGCCAGGTTCGACGATCGGTGCCGCAAAGAGGCGGAGTTCACGTTCGACACCCTCGTGGCAAACGCGGAGGGCCTGATCGTCCAAAGCCAGGTCGTGAACAGTCCGGCAACGGGAACGGTTCGTATAACCGGTACCCCGCGGCTCGGCTGGACGCTCCAGACGCATGGGAGGGGCCTGGCGGACGCAGAGGGGCGCCGCGGGGCACTTTACTTCCAGTGGATACGCGTCGACCCGGTGACCAACGTCGAACAGAACGTTTCCAATCCCGAGGCCCCCGGCGTGTGGTGGAGCTACGTGGTCCAGGAGGCCGACGTGGGCAAGGCCATCAAAGTGCGGGTGAGCTTTCGCGATAATGCGGGCAACGCGGAGTCGGTGACCAGTGACGCGGTGGACGGGCCCTACCCGCTGACGGCCACCACGCACGACGCGCCGGCGTCCCACGACGGCAGCGCCGCGTTTAGCTTCGAGCTGTGGTTCAGCGAAGCGCCGGCAGTGGGCTTCGCGACGGTGCGGGACCACGCCTTCACGGTGACCGGGGGCTCGGTCGACAACGTGCGCCGGCTGGCGCCTGGCTACAACGCCCGATGGGAGATAACTGTCACGCCGTCCTCGGAAGCCGACGTGACCCTGGCGCTCAATGCCACCACCACCAAGTGCTCCGCCGAGGGCGCGATCTGCAACGTCGACGGGGTGAAGTTGTCCGGTGTCCTGGAGCTGGTCGTTCCGTGGTCGTCGATCCCGCTATCCCCGGCCACCGGCGCTCCCACCATCAACGGCACGGCGCGGGTGGGCGAGAGCCTGACCGCCTCAACGTCGGACATCGCCGATGCCGACGGCCTGGCCAACGCATCCTTTACCTACCAGTGGCTCGCCGACGACGTTGACATCAGCGGCGCCACGGGCAGCAGCTATACCGTGGTTACGGCGGACGCGGGGAAGGTCATTAAGGTGACCGTCTCCTTCACCGACGATGCGGGCAACGAGGAGTCGGTGACCAGCGCGGCGACGGCGACGGTCACGCAGCCGCCTTTGACGGTCAGCATCCACGACCTGCCGGAGTTCCATGACGGTTCGACCGCGTTCACCTTCGAGCTGCGTTTCAGTGAGGAGCCCGGGGGCGAGTTCAGCGCCACCACCCTTCGGGACGAAGCCATGACGGTGTTGGGAGGTACGGTTACCAACGTGCGCCAGCTGGACACGGGCAAGAACCTCAGGTGGGGGATGACGGTGCAGCCGTCCGGAAACGCGGAGGTCTTCGTGATACTCCCGCCCACCACCGACTGCGCCGCTCAGGGCGCCATCTGCACCAGCGACGGCAGGGGACTATCCGTCGGGCTGGCGATCCTGGTGCTGGGCCCACAGAACTCGGCGGCCACCGGCGCTCCCACCATCAGCGGCACGGCGCAGGTGGGCGAGAGCCTGACCGCGTCAACGTCGGACATCTCCGATGCCAACGGCCTGGCCAACGCATCCTTCACCTACCAGTGGCTCGCCGACGACGCTGACATCAGCGGCGCCACCGGCTCCAGCTACACCCTGGTTGCCGCAGACGTTGGCAAGGCCATCAAGGTGACGGTCTCCTTCACCGACGATGCGGGCAACGAGGAGTCGGTGACCAGCGCGGCGACGGCGGCGGTCGCGCTCACCGCGGGCTCGACAGACTCATTGGAGCGGTCGGACCAGGAGGTCGTGCAGGAAAACTCGGCGGCCACCGGCGCTCCCACCATCGGGGGCGCGGCCCAGGTGGGCGAGAGCCTGACCGCCTCAACGTCGGACATCGCCGATGCCGACGGCCTGGCCAACGCATCGTTCACCTACCAGTGGCTCGCCGACGACGCCGATATCGACGGCGCCGCGACCTCCAGCTACACCCTGGCCGACGCCGAGGTGGGCAAGGCCATCAAGGTGACGGTCTCCTTCACGGACGACGCAGGCAACGAGGAGTCGGTGACCAGTTCGGCGACGGCTGCGGTCACGCAGCCGCCCATGACGGCCACCATCCACGACGAGCCCTCGTCCCACGACGGGATCGCCGCGTTCACCTTCGAGCTGCGGTTCAGCGAGACACCGGCATCTGGCTTCGGCTACGCGACGGTGCGGGACCACGCCTTCACGGTGACCGGGGGCTCGGTGGAGAACGTGCGCCGGCTGGAGCCGGGCAAGAACGTCAAGTGGGAGATCACCGTCACGCCGGACTCCGACGCCGACGTGACCCTGGCGCTCAATGCCACCACGGACTGCACTGCCGAGGGCGCCATCTGCAACGCCGACGGCGGGAAGTTGGCCGGTGATCTGGAACTGACCATCAGTGGGCCACCACCACCTCCGCCGCTGACGGCCAGCATCCACAGCGCTCCACAATCCCACGACGGGAGTAACGACGCGTTCACCTTCGAGCTCCGGTTGAGCGGAGAGCCCGTATCGGAATTCAGCTACACAACCGTTCACCTCCACGCCCTCACGGTGACGGGGGGAACGGTGAGCAAGGCGCGGTGGCTGGCGGCGCCCAGCAACGCCCGGTGGGAGGTCACCGTCACGCCGGACTCCAGCGGCGACGTCACCATCGTGTTGCCCATCACCTCCGACTGTACGGCCCAGGGCGCGATCTGCTACGGCGACGGCGGGAAGCTGTCCAACCGGTTGGAACTCACCGTCAGCGGTCCGGGCGGATAGAAGGGGTTCGGGAGTCAGGGCTACAAGACAGGAGCCCTGACTGAAGCTGGCGAACGTGGGGAAGCCGGTCCGTGCAGGCGTTCTCTTCACGTTGTCCATGTTCGTTCTGCTCGTGCTCGTGATGACGCACGCCAGCCCTGCTCTATCGCAGGAGACCTCAACCGTCAGGGTCAGCAACCTGGGAGTGGAGGCAGAAAGCCAGATTGGGATGGACAACGGCCAGATGAACGCGCATTCATTCCACACCGGCGACACTGCCGTGACGCTGGAAAAGGTGCGAATGTATGCGCGCACCGTCAGGCCCGATCCCCCGCCTGTTGTGACCATAAGGGCTGATGACTCGGGGCAGCCCGGTAGCACGCTGCTTACCTTGACCACACCGACCTTCGGTAAATCCACGGGACCCATCCCCCTGGACTTTACGACGACCGGCTTTCAGCTCGCCGCCGACACCACCTACTGGGTGGTGGTCCTCAGACCATGGAACAACGACTTTGCACCGGCCATTTCATTTTCACCGTTGCTTCATCGGGTAGTGGGTCCACTGGAGAAACTGGTTGGTCTCTGGGCGAAACTATATTCTATGCTTCGGGCTCCAACTGGTATCGGCAAATGAAGTACAGCATGAGGATGGCCGTCTATGCCAGCCCCAACTCGCAGGAGCAGGCCGCGAACACCCCGGCGACAGGAGAGCCTGGCATCACCGGTACGGCGCGGGTCGGCGAAACGCTGACTGCTACCACGGCCGGGATTGAGGACGAGGACGGCATGACGGGCGCAGTGTTCGCCCATCAATGGGTTCGCCATGACCTGACCAGCGCAACCGACACGGACATTGAGGGAGCCACCGGCTCCACTTACACGGTCACGGAGGCCGACTCGGGCAAAGCCATCAAGGTGCGGGTCACGTTCACCGACGACGCCGGCAACGAGGAGTCGCTGACGAGTAACGCGGTGGCTGCTTCCCCGCCCCTCGCTATCCCCCTGACCGCCACCATCCACGATGGGCCGGAATCCCACGATGGGAGCGCAGTCACGTTCGAGCTGCGGTTCAGCGAGACGCCCGCGGACGGGTTCAGCTACACGACGGTACGGGACCATGCCTTCACGGTGACCGGGGGCTCGCTGAGCAACGTGCGCCGGCTGGAGCCGGGCAAGAACGTCAAGTGGGAGATCACTGTCACGCCGGACTCCGACGGCGACGTGACAGTGGCGCTCAATGCCACCACCGACTGCTCCACCGAGGGCGCCATCTGCAACGCCGACGGCGGGAAGTTGGCCGGTGGCCTGGAATTGGTCGTTCCGGGACCGCCGAGTAACTCGGCGGCCACCGGCGCTCCCACCATCGGTGGCACGGCGCGGGTGGGCGAGACCCTGATCGCGTCAACGTCGGGCATCTCCGATGCGGACGGCGTGGCCAGCGCATCCTTCACCTACCAGTGGCTCGCCGACGACGCTGAAATCAGCGGCGCCACGGGCTCCAGCTACACCCTGGCCGACGCCGACGTGGGCAAGGCCATCAAGGTGACCGTCTCCTTCACCGACGACGCGGGCAATGCCGAGACGCTGACCAGCGTCGCGACGACGGCAGTCGCCGGGCCGCCTTTGACGGCCACGGTGCACGGCCAGCCTTCGTCCCACGACGGGAGCGACGCGTTCACCTTCGAGCTGCGGTTCAGCGAGACGCCAGTATCTGACTTCAGCTACAAGACGTTGCAGAACCGCGCTTTGACAGTGACCGGTGGCACGTTGCCCAAGGTGCGAAGGCTGGAGCCGGGCAAGAACGTCCGGTGGGAGATCACCGTCCAGCCGTCCTCGAACGCCGATGTGACCATCGTGTTGCCCATCACTACGGACTGCGCCGTCCAGGGCGCGATCTGCACCGGCGACAGCAGGCCACTGTCCGACCGCGTGGAGGTCACGGTCCCAGGACCGGGCGGGTAGGCCGAGGTCGGAAACAAGGGCAGCATTGCCTGGCCGGTGGGGGAGGCCGTCCCAAAGTGTTGGATGGTCTCCCCCCACCGGAACTGCTTCGCCTGTTCCTGTCGCGGGGTCCCACTCGGTGATGTACCAGCGCCAGCCGCTGTAGGGGCTGAACAGCCTGGCTGGGGCGAGGACGTCGTAGTCGTCGACGTTTTCCGCAGCGGCTGGAGCAACCCGGAGAGGCGTCCGGGCTGACCTGGAGCGAACTCGCCCGCCGTCTCGGCACGAAGCCTCTAACCCTCGGGCGCTGGCGTCAGGGCGCCCGGTCCAATGCCCCCCTCCGGGCCCTTCTGCAGTTCGCTGCGGCGCTGAACCTCGTGCACCTCCTGCTGCTGCAGCCGGTCGGCTCCTCCCTGGTAAGGCTGTCCGAGGGCATGGGAGTCGCGTACGTCAGGGTTGCTTCGTCTCCCACTACTTCGATGCCTTGCACGAAGTTGCGAGTGAGAGCCCTCTGCTCCGGGATCGTCCCCTCCTTCAGGAAGCTCCGGAATTCCGCCACGTACTCTTTGATCTCCTCGGTTGTGGGCAGCTCCACCTTCCGGCACGCAAGCTGGGCCGCTGCTTCCTCACATGCTGCTGCAAGCTGGTCCTCACCGCTGACGCTCGACGCACTGACGTCGCCACCGGAGGGCGGTACCAAGTCACGAGGGGCTGAGGTCCGCACGCGAAACGGGACGGTCACGCTCTCTTCGACAAATACGTGGGCGTGGTCAGTGACCTGCCACGTCGGACGCGGAAGCAGCGGGACGGCGCCATGCCCCGCGCCATCGGCTCACGGCAAGCAGTCCTCGCAGACCGGCGGTGCTCCTCGAGTACCGCCCCGCCCCAGGCGCTCCTAGCTGCCCGCGGCTGCCGTGCCCGGGGACCAACCGTATATCTGCTCCAGGGTGCCGCCCATCAGCGCCGCGCGTTCCCCATCCGAGAGCTGGTCGGTCACCCGGAACGCCTCCACGCCTTGCTCGTACGTGAGCAGGTTCACCGCCCGCGTCCAGTCCGTGCCCCACATGCATCGATCGAACCCGAACGCCTCGAACACGCGGCTCAGCGGTTCCCAGATGTCCGGGTACGGGAACGGCTCGTGCGACAACGTGCACGCCCCGGAGACCTTGATCGCCACGTGCTCGAACTGGGCCAGTGTCAGCACCTCGTCGAGGTCGGCCCATGGCTCGTCGGGCGGCGGGGGGTGATGCGGCTGCGTCAGGCCAAGGTGGTCGATCACCAGCTGCGTGTTCGGGTGCCGCCGCGCAATTTCGCGGAAGAGCGGCACCTTCTCGGTGCACAGCACGTTGACCGGAATGCCCGCCGCCGCCCCCGCCTCCATCACCTGATCGAGACCGGGATGGTCGGCTGCGATCTCCACGTACCTGAGCACGATCCGGGCACCGACCACGCCGGGGTTGGCCGTCCACTCCTCGACTTCCACCCCGACCGTCTCCGAGAGCGGATCGAACGGCCTGATCAGCCCAAACCGGTCCGGATACCTGGCCCCCATCGTCAGCGCGTAGCTCCCGTCGTAGCCGTAGATGCGGTAGGGCGAGATCAGCAGGGCGCCGTCGACGCCTACCTCGTCCATCGCTTCGACCATCTGGTCGCCGGTGACCTCCTCGGGCCCCGTCAGCTCGCCAACCCAGGGGTTCTCCGGGCTGTTGCGCTCGTAGGCGTGCACCTGACAGTCGATGATCGGTGTGCTGTTGTTCGGCATGGTGGGTCGGCCTCACTTCCTCGCGGGCCTACGGTACTGCGCGGACGACTCCGTGTGCACGGGCGCGCATGCGCACGCGCTACAGTGGCGGCGGGAGGTGCGGCATGGCGTTTCAGATGGACCCCGAACAGCTCGGACTCGTCGACGAGGTGGCGCTCGTCACCGGAGGGGCGCGCGGCATCGGCAAGGGCTGCGCGATCCAGCTCGCCCGCGCCGGCTGCCACATCGCGATCGCGGACCTCGACGAGGAGACGGCCACCGCCACGGCCCGGGAGATCGAGGCGCTCGGCCGCCAGGCCGAGGTGGTCGTCGCGAACGTGCGCGACCCGGAGCAGGTGAACACGATGGTCGAGGAGGTCGTGGAGCGCCTCGGCGGCCTCGACGTGGCGGTCAACAACGTCGGCAACCCGACGGGACTCCAGCCGTTCCTCGACTACACGACCGAGCTCTGGCACGACATCGTCGATCAGAACCTGACGAGCTCGTTCCTCTGCTCCCAGGCCGAGGCGAGGAGCATGGTGGAGCGCGGCACGCCGGGCAGGATCGTCACGATCGCCTCCTCAAGCGGCATCGTCGGCGCGCCGAATATCGTCGCCTACGGGGCGGCGAAGGCGGGCGTGATCCACATGACGAAGACGCTCGCGATGGAGCTCGCGCCGCACGGGATCCGCGTCAACTGCATCGTGCCCGGCACGCACCTCACCGAGAAGGCGGCGGCGAACACCGACCCGGCAACGGTCGCGTTCCGCGAGGCCGCCGCGAAGGCGCCGCCGCTCGCACGCCTCGGCGACCCGCTGGAGACGGGCGGCCTCGCGGTCTTCTTCGCCTCGCGGCTCTCCGCCTACGTGACCGGGCACAGCCTGCTCTCGGACGGCGGCGTCACCCACACGACGGCGCGGCCGGCGGTACCCGCGAGGTAGCCGGCAGTTCGAGAGCGACAGCGACGAGAGGAGTTCGCTCGTGACTCAGGAACTGGACGGGCGCATCGCCCTGATCACGGGAGCGAGCCGCGGCATCGGGCAGGCGATCGCGCTGCGCATGGCCGCCGAGGGCGCGCGCGTCGCCCTGATCGGCCGCGACGAGGCGACGCGCCGCACGGACCTCTCCGGCACGCTCGAGGAAGGCCTCGCCCGTATCTCGGACATCGGCGGCGAGGCGATCGCCGTGCGCGCCGATATCGGCGACCCGGAGGCGGACAAGCGCGCGGTCGTCGAGGAGGTGGCGAGTGCCTTCGGACGCTCGCCGGACATCATGGTGCACAGCGCCGCGGCGCCGCGCGAGTTTCGGATGGACTGGCACATCCCGTTCGCCGAGACCACGGCCGAGTGGTTCCTGCGCGGCGTGCAGGTCAACGTCTGGGGCGGCTGGGACCTGGCGAGGGCCGTCGTCCCCGGCATGCGCGAGCGCGGCGAAGGCTGGATCCTCTTCGTCTCCTCGCAGCAGGCGTCACCGCGCCCGAGTCCCGTCAACGGCGGTGCGGCCAGCCCGATGGGCGGCGCCTGCATCTACGGCGGGACGAAGGCGTTCCTCGACCGCGTCTGCACGGGCGCGGCGATGGAGCTCTACGCGGACGGCATCGCCGTCAACAGCCTCGCGCCGACCGGCGCGATCGCGACCCCGCTCTCGATCTCGGTCGGCGTGCCGCCGGAGGGCACGGAGCCGATGGAGACGTTCGTCGAGGCGTCGATGGCGCTCTGCACGGGCGACCCGGCGACGCTGACGAGCCGCATCGTGAACACCCTGCCGCTGCTGCACGAGTTGCAGCGCCCGGTCCGCACGCTCGACGGCTCAGCGCTGTTCGAAGGCTGGCAGCCGGACCACGACGACGAGCGTCGCTTCCACCGCAACTACCTCGCGGCGACGGGCCACTGAGGCAGAGGCTCGCGCCTTAGCCGCCCGCTCCGTCGAGCCAATCGAGCCACGGCTCGGAATCGGCTTCGTGCTCCCAGAGGAACTCGAAGCCCGCCTGCTCCGCGTGCTGGCGGTCCAGCTCCCGGTCGCCGATGTGCAGGTAGCGGTCCGCCTCGAACTGCTCCCGCACGTCCTCAAGCCGGTGCTTGAGCGAGACGAAGTCCACCTCGATCTCCGCCGCACTCCAGATGCCCCGCTGCGAGGATCTGGGGCGGTCGGAGCAGCTGCCGATGACGCAGCCGCGCTCGCGCGCACGGCGCACCATCTCGAACGTGATCGGTCCCGGCGGATCGCCGGTCTCGAGCGTGCCGTCGATATCGAAGCTGATCAGCAGATCGGCCATGACGCCTCGCAGTCCCTCCGCCCGACGCCCTAGTCCGGGCTGGCACCCCACACGATGAAGTCGGCGTGGTAGAGCTGCAGCGGGCCGCCCGAGACGCCGATCTCGGCGGGCTTCGTGATTTGCCTCGCGCCCGCCCGGCCCTGGATCTGCTGGATCGAGTCGGTGTGCATCCAGAAGCGGGTGCGCCCACTGCCGACGTTGCCGCCGCTGGGCGAGACGGGGTGCGGGCCCTCGATGCTGATGTCCTCCTGGAAGAAGTCGAGGCCTTCGCCCTCCTTCACGCCGCCGAAGCCGAGGCCCTCCATGTGGAAGACGTGGAAGAGGCTGAACCCGTCGTACATGTTCTCGAAGGTCAGGTCGCTCGCCGTGATGCCGGCGCCTTCGAGCAGCTTGCGCCCGGTACTGGCGCAGGCCTGCTGCGCCTCCTCGAGGGGGAGGGTCAGGCCGCGCTGGATCGTGCGGTCCGAGGCGTGGTTGAGGATGTAGGCCGGCTTCTGCTTCATGTCCTTCGCGCGCTCGGCCGTGGTCAGCAGGTACGCCGCCGCGGTGTGGATCGGGATGTCGTTGTCGTAGAGGTTGGCGGGCTTGGCGATCCAGCGCGACTCGAGGTAGTCCTCGGTGGTGAGTTCCTCGGGGCGGTTCTGGGCCCAGTAGCCCTCCGGGAACAGCAGGCCGTTGCGCCTGGAGTTCACCATGAACGGGGCCATCATCTCCTTGGTCTTGCCGTACTTCCAGAGGTAGCGCTGGAACTGCTGGGCCGTGCCCCATGAGTTTGCGGAGCCCCAGGGGTTCGACCACTTCGAGTTCCCGGAGATCGTCTCCGCGGCGTTGGCGCCACCGTGGCTGTAGCGGCCCTCGAGGTTGTGCCAGGCCTTCAGCACCAGGCAGGTGCTGGTCATCCCGTCGCCCACGGCCTGGGCGGCGATCGCGAGCGCGTTCGACATGCAGTCCATCCCGGCCATGACGAACTTGATGTTCGTCAGCTCCGGCATGTTCTTGAGCAGCCACGTGTCGGTCAGCTTGGCGATCCCGTCGAGGGGGTCGTCGGTCGTCTCGTGGGCGTTGACGACGTCCATCGGGACCGGCTGGCCCTCGGGCCAGTGTGCGCCGGTCGTGGTCGTCGGCAGGAAGACGAGGCCGTCGATCTCCTCCGGCGGGACGCCGGCGTCGTCGATCGCCTTGCGCAGCGCCATCAGGCTCCAGGCGCCGATCGTGTTCTCGGCGGTTCCGTCCCAGCGCCGGGCCGTCGGCGAGTGGCCGATGCCGACCGCGGCGACCTTGCCCTTGTGCTCCCAGACGCCGAGTCCCTCTTCGCTGCGGAAGAGCGACTCGGGGGCGTTGCTGCCAAGACGGTTAGGCGTAGGCATCGTTCAGTCCTTTCGGCCGCGGTCGCTGCGGACAGGGTGCTATTCGGCCAGCTGCCACTCGGGGATCTTCTGGCCGGTCGACGCGGTCTCCTCGAAGAACACCGTCACGGCCGCCCCGATCGGGACTTCGTCGAGCGGAAGGCCGGGCAGATTGGACACCAGCGTGATCTCCGCATCCTCGTCCAGTTCGATGACGGCGAGGTTGAACGGCTGATCCGGAATGCGCAGCGCGACGGTGTTGTCGTAGACCACGCCGTAGCTGTGGATCCGCCCGCGTCCGCTCAGCTCGCGCCACTCGAGGGCGGCGGCGGAGCCGCATGCGAAGCACTCCGGCTCCGGGGGATGCTGCAGCCGGTCGCAGGCCGTGCAGTTCTGGATCACGAGCCGGTCATCGTTGCAGGCGTCCCAGAAGGGCTGGTCGAGCTCTTCCGGTACGGGAGATTGTTTCGGCATCCTCGCTCCTCGCGCTGTCACCGCCGGCCGGTCGCCCGGCCCGCTTCGCGGCGCGCCGATGGTAGCAGCGATCCGCCGTCCGGGCTCCCGTATCCGCTGGCGAGGTGACCGTTGATTGCCCGAGGCGGCCTCCATCCCGGGGCAGGGCGCCGCGGAACGGCCGCCGCGATCCCTCGGGTAGTCGGCCTCGCCCGGTCTTCCTGGCTGCCGAGCTAATGTTGCGTTAGTCACCTGACTATGTGAACATTGCCGCATGACCGCTCTCCCCGCCAGCGTCCGCACGCTCGATCGCTCGACGGCAGCAGGCCTGCTCGCCGTCGTGGGCCTCGCGATCGTGTACCTGCTCGCCGTGCGCACGGACGCGGCGTGGCCGGTGTTCTGGGTGGCGGGTGTCGCCTTCGGCGCGATCTGCCAGCGCAGCCGCTTCTGCTTCGTCGCCGGGTTCCGCGATCTCTTCCTCATGCGCCAGGGCCGGATGCTGCGCGGCATCATCGCCGGCCTCGCCGTCGCCACCGTCGGCTTCGCGATGATCATGGCCACCGTCGTCCCCAACCCCGGCAGCGGCGTGCTGCCCTCCGACGCACACATCCTCCCGCTCGGCATCGCGACGGTGCTCGGCGGGCTGCTCTTCGGCTTCGGCATGGTGCTCTCCGGCGGCTGCGTCAGCGGCTCGCTCTACCGCATGGGCGAGGGTTACCTCGGTTCGTGGGTCGCGATCGGCGGCGTGCTGCTCGGGCTGTACGCGCTGAACCGCACCTGGAACTGGTGGTGGGACAACCAGATCAGCAGCGACCGCATCTCGTGGCTGCCGACGGACCTCAGCTACACGGGCGCGATCGTGATCACCGGCGTGCTGCTCGTGCTCGCGCTCGTCGCCATCGCCTGGTGGGAGCGCCGAGGGCCCTACGCCTCGATGGCGGCGATCCCGATCAGGAGCGCCACGCCGGCGCCACCGGAGTCGGACGGCGTCCTCGCCTCGCTGGCCCGGACCGTCTTCCGGCGCGAGTGGACGCCGCTGATCGGCGGCATCGCGCTGGCGGCCGTCAACATCATGCTGTTCATCCGCTACCGCCCGCTCGGCGTCGTGGGCGAGCTCTCGCGCTGGTCCTCGGACCTCGCCGGCAACATCGGCGCGGGCGTGGGCGAACTGAAGGGCATCAGCGACCTTCCCGGCTGCGTGCAGCGCGCCGTCGAGGGCTCGTGGCTCACGGACGCCTTCATGCTCAACGTGGGCATCATCGCCGGGGCCTTCACGGCGGCGCTGCTGGCGAGGGAGTTCCGGCCGCGCGTGCCGCGTGGCCCGCGGCGCTACGTGCAGTCGCTCGGCGGCGGCATCGTGATGGGCTACGGCGCCGGCCTCGGGCTCGGCTGTACGCTCGGCGCCTTCTTCTCCGCGATCCCCTCGCTGGCGCTCAACGGCTGGATCTACGTCATCGCCCTCGCGTTCGGCGCCTTCGCGGGTACGTCCTTCATCCGGCGGTTCCCGTGAGCGCCGAGGCTCCCGAGGTGCTGGACCTGCGCGGCCGCCCGCCCGCCGAGCAGATGCAGAGCGCGCACGCCGCCGTCGAGCGAGCCGCCGAGGGCGCGGCGCTGCGCATCATCTCGGACCTCGATGTCGTCGCCACGTACGTGCTGCCCGCCGCCGCGCAGCGCGGCCTGCGCTGTCGCGTCGAGCCGCCCTCGGACGGCGTACGCGAACTGAGTCTGTCGCCGGGCGACCGCGCGGCGGCCACTGAACCAGGGAACAAGGAGGGGACTCCATGACCGACCAGAAGGAAGCGCCCGTGCTGGACGTGCGGGGCGAGATCTGTCCGTACCCCATGCTGCGCACCAACCGGGAGCTGGACGACGTGCAGCCCGGCGTGCCGGAGCTGCGGGTGTGGACCGACCACCCGCCCGCGCTCTCCACGATCCCGCCCGAGGCGATGAAGCGCGGCTACGGCTGCGAGATCAGCGAACGGCGCCCCGGCGAATGGGAGATCCACATCTTCAACGCCGCGGCGGCGGCCGGGGCATAGCAGTGCACGAAGCGAGTCGATCGGGCGGCGATGGCCGACCCGCGAATGAGAGAAGGACGACAATGGAACGAGATCGGGTGACGAGGAAGAGAACGAGGCTGTTTGGCCGCACGACCGGGCTGCTGGCCCTGGTGGCGCTGGCCGGCGCGGCCCTGATCGCCGCTTGCGGCGGCGACGACGAGGTGGCGCAGGTCACCGGCCTCGATGATCGCGGCTACGCCGACACGTCGCGGCTGGTGACGACCGAGTGGATCGAGGACAACCTCGACAACGACTCGGTCCTGCTGATCGACCTGCGCAACGCGGAGAGCTACGCCGCCGGACACATCCCCGGCGCGCTGCAGATCCCGCGCACCGCCCTCCAGGTCGAGATCGACGGCGTCCCCGGCCTGATCCCGCCCGCCGCGGACGTGGCCGCCGAGTTCGGAGCGATCGGCGCGACGCCCGACACGACGATCGTCTTCTACGACCAGCGCGGCTCGATCTGGGGCTCGCGTGGCCTCTGGGTGCTCGCCGTCTACGGGCACGAGGACGTGCGGTTGCTCGACGGCGACTTCCCGCTGTGGGAGTCCGAGGGCCGCGAGACCAGCACGGAGGTGGCGGCCGTGACGGCAGCCGACTACTCCTTCGACTCCGCGCCGAACGAGAGCCTGGTCGCCGGCTGGGACGAGATCATCGCCTCGATCGAGGACCCCAGCGTGCTGGTCTGCGACGCGCGCTCGCCCGAGGAGTACTCCGGGCGCGACGTGCGCGCCGAGCGGGGTGGCCACATTCCTGAGTCGGTGAACGTCGAATGGAGCCGCGCCCTGGACGAGAACGGGCGCTTCCTGCCCGCCGACCAGTTGCGTGAGCTCTACGAGGGCGAGGGCGTCGAGGCAGGCGGCACCGTCTACACGCTCTGCCAGACGGCCGTGCGCGCCACGCACACCTGGTTCGTGCTGAGCGACCTGCTTGGCTACGAGGACGTGAAGGTGTACGACGGCTCCTGGATCGAGTACGGCAACCGCGAGGACTCGCCGATCGACTCCTAGCCAGTCCTTGTAGCGGCGCGAGTACGTCGCTACGGCAGCTACCCGGTCCGAGGCGCCGCAGGGATCCTGCGGCGCCTCGGCTTTTCCCGGGCACGCCGCGCCCGGACGCCCTCAAGGGCCCGACGGCTGCCAACTCGCCGCTGCCGGTATACCCTCGGCTTCGCGGAGACTTTGGAGGGGGTGCGCGATGACCTCGACAGCGCAAGAGCACGGGACGATCACGGAAGAGGGGCTGGCGGCGATGCGCAGCCGCATCGGCATCCCCAACGAAGCGCGGCGCTACGGCGCGCGGCGCGGCCTGTTCACGCTGATCAACCAGGACTCGGCGCACATCTACGCCACCGGCAGCGGCGACGCCAACCCGCTCTACCAGGACGCCGCCTACGCGCGCGCCTCGCACTGGGGCGCGGTCGTCGCACCGCCGACGATCCTCTTCAACGCCGGCATCGTCGAGGGCCGGTCGCTGACCGCAGCCGAGCGCGAGGAAGGCCGCGGCGGCGGCCTGCCCGGCGTCCACGGCATGTTCTCCGGCGCCGACTGGGAGTGGTACCAGCCGCTGCGCGAGGGCGACGAGATCTACCGCGTCGGCTACCTCTCGGACGCGCAGGAGAAGTCCGGCGTCTTCGCCGGCCGCCAGGTGCTGGCCCTCACCGAGAACCTCTTCCGCAACCAGCACGGCGAGGTGCTGGCGAAGGAGGTCGAGTGGTCCATGCGCACCGAGCGCGACGGCGCGCGCGAGCGCGGGAAGTACGACTGGGAGCCGCACGAGTACAGCAGCGAGGAGCTCGAGCGCATCGACGAGGCGTACGCGAGCGAACGGCCGCGTGGCGCGGAGCCCCGCTACTGGGAGGACGTGCAGGTCGGCGACGCCCTCGACAGCATCGTGCGCGGGCCGTACCGCGCGACGGACGCGGTCGCCTGGGACATCGGCTGGGGCGGCGTCTTCGCGCGCAGCGGCAAGGTGGACTTCGACTACCGGCAGCGTCACCCGCGCGCCTACTCGAACAACCGCTACGGCATCCCGGACATCCCGGAGCGCGTCCACTGGGAGAGCGAGTTCGCGCGCGAGGTGGGCGTGCCGGGGCTCTACGACTACGGCCCCCAGCGCATCGCCTGGGCGAGCACGCTGGTCACCAACTGGATGGGCGACTCCGGCTTCCTCAAGCGGCTCTGGGTGCAGGTGCGCCGCTTCAACATCGAGGCCGACGTGCAGTGGTACCGGGGCGAGGTAATCGCGAAGCAGATCGAGGACGGCGAGGCGCAGGTGATCTGCGACATCTGGGCGGAGAACCAGCGCGGCGAGGTGACGGCACCCGGCCAGGCGATCGTGCTGCTGCCCTCACGCGAGCGCGGCGAGGTGCGCTTCCCGGCGCGCGGCCAGCCTGCCTTCCCGACGTGGGAGGCGGGCACAAAGGTGACGCCCGTGGGCCGCGGCCCGCTCCCGCACCACTCCACCACGCACGGCTTCCTGCTGCCGGGCGTGCAGAGCTGACCGGAGGAGCGCGCGCTGCGCGCGGCTCGTCCCACCCACCCGCCCTCAGAGTTTCTTTATGTGGGGGCTCCGCCCCCACGTGTCCGAGCGCTGGCTATGCTCGCGTGCGATGAGCATGTATCGCTGGACGCCGCCCGACTTTAGCGACCTCGACGCCCTCACGGCGGCGCTCGATCACGCCTGCCCCGCTGCCGCCCCGGTCCGCGAGTTGCGCATCCTCGGCGAGGGCTACTTCAGCGTCGCGGTCGCCTCCGCATCCGGTTATGTCTTTCGGCTCGGCACAAGTCCCGATGTCACCGCGCGCTACCGGAAGGAATGGACTGTCCTCCCATGGCTGGCGACCAAACAGCTACCGATCGCGACCCCCAAGCCATGCTGCCTACTCGATGACGGGGACTCGTTCCCCTACGGCGGCATCGCCTACCCGATGCTCGCCGGCCACGCACTACTCCCGGCTGTCTTTGCCCGCTCGGACCGCCGGGCGCTGGCGCGGCAGATCGCCACGTTCAACATCGCGATGCATCGACTCCCGATCGACGAGGGTCGCGCCGCCGGCCTGCCGGACGGGCGCGATACCGACCGGCGGTGGCTCGAGGCATACCGCAAGTCAGCGGTCGACGCCCTCCGCGATGTGCTCGACCGGGTCGAGCACGCGAGGCTGGTTCGGTGGTGGGAGGCTGCTCTCGCCGATCGGCGAATCGCCGACTACCAACCGGTGGTCGTCCACGGTGATGTCGGGGAGGGGAATCTGATCGTAGACCACCAGGGCCAACTCGTGGGTGCCGTGGACTTCGAGCACGCCGCTGTCGGCGACCCGATTCACGACTTCCGCCAGCTCCGCTACCTCGACGAGACCTTCATGGATGAGGTCATCGCCGCGTACGTGGCGCTGGGCGGGCAGATCGACGATGGGTTCCGCTACCGCGTGGAGCGGGAGCGCCAGTTTGCTGCGTTCGGCGCCGTCCACCGCGCGTGGGGTCGGGGCGAGCGTGACCCGATCGACCGTGCCCCGGCGCAGCTCCGAGCTCTCGGCGTCATCTAGTCACCGAGCCCAGCGACCTCCCGGTCAGAACCACCTTCTTGGTGGATCAAGAAAACAGGTCCGCCGACGGCCCTACCGGCTCAAGTCTCTTCTTGCTCCGGGTACTCCACGGCGTCAGCGCCACCGGTCGCCAGCGACTCCACCCCGCAGGGTTCTGATGCCGCGGGTCAGGGAGCCGCTGCGGTGGCCTCCCGGTGGTCCTGCCGCAGCCGAGCGCGAGCGCGCGCGGGCATCGGGGGTGCGCCGGGCCGAGGGCTTCCCAAGCGGGGGCGTGGGGGCTGCGCCCCCCATCAAGAACCTCCCGAGGGCGGGTGGGTGGGGGAGCCGCGCGCAGCGCGTGCTCGTCCGGCTCCCAGCCTGCCCTCAGACTCCCGCGCCCACCATCTCCGAGCGGCCGGCGAAGGCCGGCATCACGTCCTCGGCGAAGCGCTGGAACTGCTCGATGATCACGTCCCGCGTCATGCCCGCGGGGTGGCTGATGCAGATCCGCTCGAGGCCGGGGAACTCCTCTTCCAGCTCCTTCAGCCGCTCGATGATCTGCTCCGGCGTGCCGGCAAGCACGCTGCCGCTCGCGACGGCGATCTCGAGCTTCGGCAGCGTCGAATCGGCAATCGCGGTCTGCGTGTTCTTGAGGTTCTCGATCTGCTCGTCGCTGAGCGAGCGCAGCAGACGCAGCGGCCCGAACATCTTGACGTTCTCTTCGTGGTACGGCCCCAGCACGCGGATCGCCTCCTCGCGACTCTCCGCGATGTAGAAGTGGAAGCCGACGCTGAGGTCCTCGCCAAGCGCGGTCTCCTTGCCGGCTCGCGCGTGGGCCGCCTGCCAGGCCTCGAGGATCGGGCGCATGATGCCGCTCGCCGCGACGCCTCCGCCGGTCATGCCCTTGATGCCGTGCCTGACCATGAAGTCGAGCCCGCGCTCCGAGCCCCCCTGAATCGGCTGCCAGCACTCGACGGGGTGCGTCGGGCGCGGCACGACCGTGAGGTCCTCGAGCGGGTCGCCGCGGTAGTCGACGGCCGGCCGCGGCGGCAGATCGTAGTACTTGCCGTGGTGCGAGAAGCGGTGCTCACGCAGCGCCGTGAGGACGATCTCGACCTGCTCCTCGAACAGCTCGCGGTTCGCGTCCTGGTCCAGCAGCGGCGAACCGAAGGTCTCGACCTCGCGCGTGTGGTAGCCGCGTCCGACGCCGAAGATGACGCGCCCGCCGGTCAGGATATCCGCGGTGGCGAAGTCCTCGGCGAGACGCAGCGGGTGCCACATCGGGGTGATGTTGAAGCCGCAGCCGAGCTTGATGCGCTCGGTGACGTGGGCGAGGTGGACGTAGAGCATGAGCAGGTTGGGCAGACACTCGTAGCCCTCGCGCTGGAAGTGGTGCTCGGCCGTCCAGAACGTGTCGTAGCCGAGGCTGTCGACCGCCTTTGCGATCGCCTCCGCCTTGTCGAGCGCGGTGGCCAGCACCTCGTTCGGGAAGTCACGGTCCATCACCGGCGTGCCGGCGTAGCCGACGTTGTCGAGGTCCACGTGCCCGGTGTAGAGGGTGTCGAACCTGGTGAGCATGCCTGCCTCCGTTTCACCGTCGTGCGGGAGTGTAACCGAGGGCGCGTTTAGGGCGAGCCGGGAGCGCGCGTCGCCTGCGGGGGGCTGCGCCCCCCACACCTCCATCCCGGACGAGCGCGCTGCGCGGCTCTGGCCCACCCACCCGCCCTCGGATTTTCTTTCTGTGGGGGCTACGCCCCCACGCCCCCACCCGGATGGGCAGCCGGAACACAGCCTTGAGGGCGCACCCTCCGATCCCCTCTCCCCTGGCGGGCGAGGCTTAGGGTGACGGGGCTCCGAGGCCGATCGCGCGTCGCCTGCGGGGGGCTTCGCCCCCCACACCCCCATCCCGGACGAGCGCGCTGCGCGGCTCTGGCCCACCCACCCGCCCTCGGATTTCTTTCTGTGGTGGCTGCGCCCCCACACCCCCACCCGGATCGCCCGCCCGGCCGCCACGAGGATGCGCCTCCGATCCCCTCTCTCCTGGCGGGTGAGGGTTAGACCGTATGGAGTGACCGGCTCCGAGTTCGCAAACTCGCGGGTTACAGACGCGAGGGCTGCAGAGCCGCATGCGAAAGGAGCCGGTCATGACGATGACTACCACATACGCAGGGATGGATGCACACGCACGGACGATCCAGGTCGCGCTGCTGCGGCCGGGAGCGGGGAAGCCCGAGGAATGGCAGCTGGCGAACGAGCCACGGGCGGTGAAGCGCCTCGCCAGGCGTCTGCTGCGGGACGCCGAGGGTCCGGTCGTGGCCTGCTACGAAGCGGGTCCAACAGGCTTCGCGCTGCAGCGCCGGCTCGAGGCCGCGGGCATCGAGTGCCGGGTGATCGCCCCGTCCCTGATCCCGCGCCGCCCCGGCGACCGCGTCAAGACCGACCGCCGCGACGCGCGCAAGCTGGCCGAGCTGCTGCGCGCGGACCTGCTCACCGAGGTGCATCCGCCCACGGAGGACCAGGAGGCGGTGCGCGACCTCTGCCGCGCGCGCGAGGACGCCGTGGCCGACCGTACACGGGCGCGCCACCGCCTTTCGAAGCTGCTGCTGCGCCGCGGCCTCGCCTACGACGGCCGCAACTGGACGCTGCGCCACCGCCGCTGGCTGCTGACGCTGCGCTTCGAGCACCCCGCCGCGCAGGCGACCTTCGACGACTACCTGCGCGCGCTCGAGGCGGTCGAGGAGCGATTGCGCGCGCTCGAGGGGGAGCTCGATCGGGAGGCCGCCAGCGAGGCGTACAGGGAAGCGGTGGGGCTGCTGCGCTGCTTCCGGGGCATCGACACGGTGACGGCGCTGACGGTGCTGGCCGAGCTCGGCGACATCACGCGCTTCGGCAGCGCCCGGCAGTTGATGTCCTTCCTCGGGCTCACGCCGAGCGAGCACAGCAGCGGGGCGCGCCAGCGTCGGGGGCCGATCACGAAGACCGGCAACACGCACGTGCGGCGGCTGCTCGTGGAGAGCGCCTGGCACTACCGCCACACGCCGCGCGTCGGTGCGGGGCTGCGCAAGCGCAGGGAGGGCCAGCCGGGCTGGGCCGTGGCGCTGGCCGACCGCGCGCAGTCGCGGCTGCATCGCCGTCAGCGGCGCCTGCGCGCCCACGGCAAGCCGTCGGTGGTCGCCAATGTCGCCGTGGCGCGTGAGCTGGCGGGCTACATCTGGGCGATACTGAGCATCCAGGCCGGGCAGCGCGCCGCGGCCTGACGGGACGGAGCGGGACGCACGGGCAGCGGGAGCGGCGATGCGCCGCTCCGGGGCAGGGAGAGGATGGATGAGCGAGGGCAGGCTCCGGAGGATGCGCGGCTCACCCTTGCGGCAACGGCGCCCGGCGCCGTCAACCCGCGACGTTAGACGGCGACCCCTCCCGGCGAAGCACGGTCATGCGGCAAGGCCACAGGCAACCCGACGTTCCTATAGAGAGTCAAGGGAGCGATCCGGCAGCCTCCCACGCGGCGTGAGCGGCGAGGCGATTCGGGACAGAGGGACGCCCCGCTTCCAACCCCGCCCGCGCTGATCCGGGATCTGTGGATGCCCGTGTTGGCTGCCGTGGGTGCTCGCCGTCCAAAGACGCTGGGTGCCCGCCCTCACAGGCACGGAGGGCGCCGGGAGTCGAGCCGGGCGACAACTGCGTGGCGTATCGCGCCAGATCGGCAGTGAGCGTTCGATAGAGCTGGCGAGCGACATAGCGCTTCAGGCAGCGGATGATCTCGCGTTTGGACTTACCCCCCGCGGTGCGCTTCGCCACGTAAGCCCTGGTGCGGGCGCAATAGCGCAGGCGGACGAGCACGATCCGGTACAGCGCGCTGTTGGCCTGCCGGTCGCCGCCCGGGTTCAGGCGATGTCGCTGCGTGCGCCCGGAGGACGCCTCGAGGGGCGCGGCGCCGCAGAGCCGTGCGAAGGCGGCCTCGCTCGACAGCCGTCCGATGTTCTCGCCGGCGGTGACAAGCAACTGCGCGGCGTTCACGATGCCGACACCGAGCAGTGCGAGGGAGCTGGGCGCGACCCTCTCCACAAGTGACCGCAGCGCCTGGTCGAGATCGGCGACCTCGCGGTCCAGCTCGGCGACGTGGTGAGCGACGCTGCGCAGCGCGAGCTTCGCGGCCTGTAGTGGTTGGTCGAGCCGGGCCCTGTCCGGACGGAATCGCGCGCACTGCCGCGCCTTCGCGGGCAGGGTCTGCTGCGGCAGCGCCTCGCGGAGTTCCGCCGGCGCCGTGGCGATCAGGTCGCGCAGCTGCAGCAGCGCCGCACTGCGGGCCTTGACCGCGGCTGAACGAGCATTTGCGAGGGTGCGGATCGACTCGACGACGCCGTTCGTGGCCTTGGGCAGCACCTGCGCCGTACCCGCCAGCACCTGCCTCGCGGCGGCCTCGGCGTCGATCGGGTCTGACTTACCCTGGCGCCGGCGCGTGTGCCGGTGCGGCTGGTTGACCTCGCGCACATCCAGCCCCTGTGCGAGCAACCAGCGTGTGAGCCCGGCCCCGTAGGACGAGGTGCCCTCCACGGCGATCGCCGCGATCGTGCCGAACGCCTCCAGCCACTGGTGCAACTCCCGGTAGCCCCGCGCGGTCGCTGGGAACTCGGCATCCCCGAGTCTCTCTCCTCGGTCGTCGAGTGCGACTGCGTGGTGCGTGCGGGAGTGGGTATCCACCCCTCCGATGACACCGCTCCGCGTTTCCGGCATGCTCGCCGTACCTTCCTGCGGGGAGGTGTGTGACCGGGTCGTGGTGGGCGGACAGAACAGCGATGAGGCAACTCTGAGCCAGGTTCCTATGAGGTCACGCCACCCGCGGCCCGGTCACTTGGTGGATGCGAGGAGGGCGGAGCCGACAAGTCGGATTGAGGACACCGCTCGCGGTGGGTCAGCGAATATCTAGGTCAGGCTCCGTCCTTCTCGCTGTGAGTATCTTCGCTGCGAATATCAGAGTGACACGTCGTCGCAGCAGCGCCCTCGTTCGTCCATCTCCCCCCGCTCCGGAGCCGGATCGCCACGACCACCGCCGGTGCTGCTTGACAGCCGGTCACTCCATATCAGGGTGAGGGAGCTCCGAGGCCAATCGCGCGTCGCCTGCGGGTGGCTGCGCCCCCCACACCCCCATCCTCGACGAGCACGCTGCGCGGCTCTGGCCCACCCACCCGCCCTCGGATTTCTTTTCTGTGGGGGCCCTGCGAGGTTTCCTCGCGTCCTGAGCGAAGCAGCCCCCACGCCCCCACCCGGATCGGCAGCCCGGCCGCCACGAGGACGGTCCGGCTCCCTCTCCCCTCGCGGGAGAGGGCCGGGGTGAGGGGGTCCGACGCCCGCCGGACGACAAACCTGTGACGGTGCGCTCTCGCAGGCCACGCAGCTGGCGTCAGAGCCGAAGGGGGCGTGGGGGGCTTTGCCCCCCACAGAGAAATGGGATTGGGCGGGTGGGTGGGCCGAGCCGCGCGCAGCGCGCTCGTCCGGGATGGGGGTGTGGGGGGCGCAGCCACCCACAGGCAACCGCGCGCTGGCCTTCGAAGGACTGCTTGACGCCTGAGCACCCCGGGATGTCTCACCCCGCCCTCCCCGCGGGAGACGCTGTCCGGTCTCGCTAGCGGCCCTTGAAGACCGGCTTGCGCTTCTCCGTGAACGCGGCCGCCGCCTCGGTGGTGTCATCGAGGCCGAACAGCGAGTGCTGCGCCTGCGGGTAGTCGATCGTGATCTGGTACGCGGTCGGGCGCGGGCGCGCCATCATCAGCTGGCGCTTCGTCACCTGCACGTGCACCGGCGGCAGCGCCGCGATCTCGTGCGCGATCTCCATCGCCACCGGCAGCACTTCTTCCGAGGGCACCACGTGGTTGGCGAGGCCGACCTCGTAGGCGCGCTGCGCGGAGAAGCGATGGCCGCGCAGCATCATCTCGCAGCCCGGGAGCCACGACAGCCCGTTCATCAGCGGCACCAGCGCCGACCCGAGGACGCCCGTCGGCACGGACGAGAAGGCGATCGTGGCGTCGTCGGCGAGGACGGAGATGTCCGAGCCGCAGACCATGTAGAGGCCGGCGCCCCAGGCGCCGCCGCGTACGGCGGCGATGATCGGCTTTGCCGTGTCCGGCACCAGTTGGAAGCCGAGCACCTTCGCCCGCGAGTCGGCCAGCCGGTTGCCGCGTATACCGTGCTCGGCCTGTTCCTTGATGTCGCGGCCCGCGCTGAACACGCGGCCCTCGCCGGTGAGGACGACCACGCGCACCTGCTCGTCGTCCATCGCCTCCATCCAGGCGCCGCCGAGTTCGTCGCCCATCACCTGCCCGAAGGCGTTGAGGCGCTCCGGCCGGTTCATCGTGATGACGGCGACGTGGCCGTCGACCTCGTAGCGGACGTACTGCGCTTCGTAGGCCATGGTTAGCGTCCCCTGCTTCCTCCGTGCGTTCCGTCGCCGCGTTAGCCGCGAGGCAGGCCGAGGCCGCGCGTGGCGATGATGTTGCGCTGAATCTCGCTGCTTCCGCCGGCGATCGTGCGCGAGACGGAGCGCACGTAGTCCTTCGCGGGCTCGCCGTCCAGCGGTGAGTAGTGACCGTCGTCCCCGCCCCAGAGCTGCCCATACAGCCCCAGCGCCTTCGCGGCCGTCCGCGTCGTCCGCTGGGTCGTCTCGAAGACGGACATCTGCAGCATTGAGGCCTCGTAGTTGGGCACGAGCCCCGCGCCTTGCATGGAGACGACGCGGAACGCGAGGTTGAAGACCACCTCCACCTCGATCGCGCGGTCGGCGATCTCGTGGCGGATCGTCGCGGACTCCGAGGTGCGCGACTTCGCCTTGCCCTCGGGCGACTCGATGAAGGCGACGAGGCGCTCGATCGAGCGCTGCGCGTCCACGGTCTGGCGGATGCGCGAGCGCTCGAAATCGAGCAGCGTCACGCTCACGTACCAGCCGCGGTTCTCCTCGCCGACGAGGTTGCCGGCGGGGACGTGCACGTCCTCGAAGAAGACCTCGTTGAAGCCGTGCTCGCCGGCCATGTTGATCAGCGGGCGGATCGTGATGCCCGGCGTCGCCATGTCCACCAGCAGGAAGGAGATGCCGCGGTGCTTGGCGGCGTCCGGGTCGGTGCGCACGAGCAGCGCGATGTGGTCCGCGGCGTGCGCGCGCGAGGTCCAGATCTTCTGCCCGTTCACGGTGTACTCGTCGCCGTCGCGGACCGCCCTCGTCTGCAACGAGGCGAGGTCCGAGCCTGCGCCCGGCTCGGAGAAGCCCTGGCACCAGGCGCGCTCGCCGGAGAGCGTCTTCGAGATGTGCTCGGCCTTCAGTTCCTCCGTGCCGTGGATGATGATCGCGGGGCCGATCTGGGAGATGCCCTGCCCGCCGACCTGCGGCGCCTCCGCCTTCGCCAGCTCGTGGTTGAGGATGAACTGCTCCACCGAGGTCATCCCGCCGCCGCCGTACTCGACGGGCCAGGCCGGGGCGACCCAGCCGCGATCGGCGAGGGCGCGCGCCCAGCTCCAGGCGGCGTCGCGGACCACGGGATCCTCGGAGATGCGGTCGATCTGCCACTCCTCGCCGGAGCCGCCGGAGCCTCCGCGGGCAGCCGCGCGATAGTGCTCCGGCAAGGCCTCCTCGACGAGTTCGCGCACGGCGGCGCGGAACGCGGCCTGCTCCGGCGTATCAGCCCACTCCACGCGCCGCTCCTTCACCGTCCGCCGAGGGCGGGTCAGCCCTCGGCACGCGCGATGATACCCCGCGCCGCACGGCTCAGGCCTCCTCGGGCGGGTAGAACGTCTCCAGCTCCTGGAGCGTGATCATGGCGCTGCGCGACTTGTCGATGATGGCCGCGCCGCTGGCGATCAGCGCCTCGTACCCCCGGGCCGTGAAGCGGTTGGTGCACGCCTCGAGGCTCTCCCACCAGACCTCGCCGACGTAGTCGGGGACGAAGCCCTCGATCCGGGAGGAGCGCACGCGGTTCGAAGCGAACTTGAGCACGCCGCCCAGCTCCAGCGCGTGCGCGGCGTGCTCCTCCCGCCAGTAGCGTTCGAACTCCTCGGCGCTCACGTCCGCCCGGCGGTGCACGAAGGAGAGGCTGCGCACGGTCGGCGGCGGGTCGGAAGCGCCCTCCGGCAGGAACTCGTCGAGCCGCTCGATGACCATGCCGGTGTTGCGAGGCTGGTCGATGATGTTGTGGCCGCTCTGCAACGCGCGCTGTCCCTCGGGGATCTTGAAGCCGATCTCGGAGTCCTCGGGCGTACGCCACCACAGTTCGCCCATCGCGTCCGGCTGCAGGCCCTCGACCGTCGATTCCAGCACGAGGTTCGTGCCGAAGCGGTAGACCGAGGGCACGCGCACGACGAAGCCGGAGTGCGTCTCCAGCCAGTAGCGCTGGAACTCCTCCGGACTCACGTCCGCGCGGCGATGCAGGATCGCCAGGTTGCGTGTGTTCACGATTCGTCCTCTCCACTCGCCGCGGTGACTCGTCCGCAGGTCCGTCGAACAGTACGCGGATCGAGGCGAAGCGCCCACCCCGCACGCGCCCTCACAGCCCTGTGGTGCTACGGTGGAAGAGGAGGAAAAACAGGCGTCTGGAGAAAGGCCAAGAGCCATGAATGAGCCGACACTGTTGACCTCGAATCGTGCGCAGTCGCTGCAACGGCAGCTACTGATCCTCGCGATACTCGCGGGGCTGGCGGCGAGCCTGATCGTGCTCGTCTCGCAACCGATCACCGACTTCCTGCGCGAGGGTCCGGCGCGCGTGCTACCCATGGAGGGCGGCACGCTGCGCGTCGTGCTCGGCGTCGGCACGGCGCTCGCCACGATCGTCGCGGGCGCGGCGCTCTGGCGAGGCGCCTCCGTCGCCGGCGTCGTCGTCGCGGCGCTCGCCGTTGGCGTCGGGTTCCTGCTCGTTCACGTGTTGTTCAGTCTGGCGATCGGGCTGTTCGTGCTGAGCATCGCCGCAGCCGTCGCGGGGCGGACGCCTCGCCTGTTGCTCGTCGAGGCCGGCCCGGCTCGCTACCCGCTGCGCTGGGCAGCGGGCGCCGTGGTCGCGGTAGTCGTGCTTGTGATCGCGGGCTTCGTGAGCTACTGGCTGGCCTCGCCACTCTGGGACGAGGGCACGATGCTCAACGAGAGCCTCGGCTTCGAGGTTCCCGGGATGCCGACGCCTGCCGCCATGGCGGACGGCGCCTCGGTCGCTGCGCTTGCACCGACCGAGACGACCGCCACGCCCACCTCGACCGCATCGCCCGCCGCGGCCTCGCCGACGGCCTCGAGCGAGGCGGCCACGCCCGCCGCGACCGAAGCGGCAACGGCAGCCGCGACAGCCTCCGGGCAGGGCTCGCTGGTCTCGATGGGCGAGCTGATGGGCGCCGACATGTTCCATACCGGGAGCGGCCTCGTGCTGCTCGTGACCGCGCCCGACGGGTCGGTGATCCTGCGCTTCCAGGACTACGAGGTGCGAAACGGCCCCGATCTCTTCATCTACCTCACGCCCGATCCCGACGGCGATGTGCACGTCGACGGCGCGATCGAGTTGAGCGCGATCAGGGCCACGCAGGGCAACGTGAACTACGAGGTGCCCGACGGCGTCGACCCCTCGACGTTCCGAGCGGCGGTGATCTACTGCAGGGCGTTCTCGGTGCTCTTCGCGCACGCCGAGCTGGAGTAGCCCTCGGTAGCACTGTCCCTCGCCCTGGCCTCCCAGGGGCGAGGGGCGCCGCTCCGGTCCCCTCTCTCCCTGAGGAGAGGCACCCCAAGGGGCCGGAGGTGCGCCATCGGGAGTTCGGTGCGCCGGCGAAGGCCACGGCACGTGCTGCTGATCCGGCGGGGGCGTGGGGGCTCCGCCCCCACAGAAAGAAAATCCGAGGGCGGGTGGGTGGGCCGAGCGGCCCTGCGAGGTATCCCTCGCGCCTACGACACGACCGTGCGCACGCTCCTCCGTGATGGGGGCGTGGGGGGCGCAACCCCCCGCAGACGAGGGGGAGGGGCGTCTACGAGATGCTGGCGCCGCCGTCGATCGAGAGCGTGTGGCCGGTGATGTGGCTCGCGAGGTCCGAGGCGAGGAAGACGGCGCCCGCTCCGAACTGCTCCGGCGGAGCGAGGCGCTTGAGCAGGCCGTAGTCGGCCTCGCTCTCGCGGTCCGGGTCCATGTTCTTCGTGCGGCCCGCGCTGTCGACGCCTCCGGGCGCGATCGCGTTGACGCGGATGCCGTGCGGCGCCCACTCCGCCGCCAGCTCCCGCGTGAGGCCGAGGATGCCCGCCTTCGCCGCCGTGTAGGCGGCAATGCCGATGCCGGTCGACTTGAAGGCGGCGTTGGAGGAGGTGCTGACGATGCTGCCGCCGTGGCCCTCCTCGATCATCGCCAGCGCGGCGGCCTGGCTGCCAATGAACGCCGCCTTGAGGTTCATGCGCAGGATCGCCTCGAAGCCGCCCTCCGAGATGTCGAGGGCAGGGAGCTGGAAGTTGCCGCCGGCGTTGTTGAACATCGCGTCGATGCGCCCGAACTGCTCGCGCGCGCCCGCGACGAGGGCGCGGATCGAGTCCCCCTGGCGCACGTCGGTCGCGATGAAGTGCGCCTGGCCGCCCGCCTCGGCGATCTCGGCGGCGGTGCGCGCGCCGGTCTCCTCGTTGATCTCGCCGATGACGACGCTCGCGCCGGCGTCGGCCATGCCGATCGCGATCGCGCGGCCGATGCCCTCGCCGGCGCCGGTCACCACCGCGACGCGGCCGTCCATGCGGATCCCGTCCATGACGTAGCCCATTGTTCGCCCCCTCACAGCGCACGCCACCATAGCGCGTACGCGCGCGCCGGGGCCGCGGCCGCGGCGCCCGGCTATACTGCCGCTCGCGGCTCAGGGGGCGGCGATGACCGATCGGTTCGAAGGCAAAGTGGCGCTGGTCACCGGGGGCGGCTCCGGCATCGCGCAGGCGGTCTGCCTGCGCTTCGCCCTCGACGGCGCCCGGGTCGCCATCGCCGACATCGACGCGGACGCCGCGCGCGAGACCCTCGGCGCGATCGAGGAGCAGGGCGGCGCCGCGATCGTCATCGAGGGCGACGTGACCCTCGCCGCCGACGCGGAGCGGATCGTCGCCGAGACGATCGAGGCGTTCGGGCGGCTGGACATCCTCGCCAACGTGGTGGGCGGGAGCCTGCCGCAGTTCAGCGTCGTCGATCTGCCCGAGGAGGAGTGGCGGGAGCTGCTGGAGGTGAACCTCACCAGCGTCTTCCTGATGTCGAAGTACGCGGTGCCGCACATCGCCGAGGCGGGCGGCGGCGCCATCGTCAACGTCTCGTCCGGCTCGGGCGTCTCCGGGCAGGCGCTCAATCCCGGCTACGTCGCCGCCAAGGGCGGGGTGATCGCGCTGACCAAGGGCATGGCCCTCGATCACGCGGGCCAGCAGATCCGGGTCAACTGCGTCGCGCCGGGACCGGTGCTGACGCCGCTGATGCGCCGCAACCGCACGCCCGAGGAGATCGAGGGCTTCGCGCAGTTCAACCCGCTCAAGAAGGTGGGCCTGCCCGAGGAGCTGGCGGACGCGATCACCTACCTCGCGTCCGATCGGGCCTCGTTCATCACCGGGCAGACGCTGAACGTCGACGGCGGCGTGAACCGCTGAGCGGAGGAGCACAGCAGCGATGGCGAGCGAGTCTGACATCGGCCGCGACGACGTGATCCGCATGGTCGAGCGCGAGCCCGCGACGCTCGAGGAGCGGATCGCGCGCCTCGAGGCGAAGGAGGCGATCCACGACCTGATGATGCGCTACGGCCACTTCTCGGACGCGCGCGACACGGAGGGCGTGCTCGCGCTGTACACCGACGACGTGGAACGCGTGCTCGCCGGGACGCTCGAGGAGCGCGTGCAGGGCAAGGAGACGCTGCGCGAGCTCTATCGCAACCCGGTCCTGCCGACGAAGGACGGGCGCACGCTCGGCGACGCCTCGCGCTACAGGCGCGGGCGCCGGACGACGATCCGGCACATGTTCGCCGCGCCGCTGATCCGGCTCTCGGACGACGGGAACGAGGGCTGGCTCACCTCGTACTTCACGCTCGTGCGCAGCGTCTCCAGCGACGAGGGCTTCGAGCGCCACGTGCACGAGGGCACCTACACCTTCACGTTCGTGCGACTGGAGGAGGGCTGGCGAATCAGCAAGATGATCGTGGACACCGAGATCGGCCACGACCGCGGCTACAACCCCGCGGCGGCCACAAAGGAAGCGAGCGCCTGATGGCAGCAATCCCCGAGACATGCAAGGCGGCGGCGATGGTCGGCGCGGGCAAGCCGATGGAACTGATCGACGTGCGCGTGCCACAGGAACTCGAGCCCGGCGGGATGCTCGTGAAGATGTCGATGGCCTCGATCTGCGCGACCGACGTGCACGCCTGGGAGGGCTCGTCCTCCTTCGCCGAGGACGAGTTCCCGAGCATCCTCGGGCACGAGATGACGGGGCGCATCGCGCGCAGCGAGGGCCGCACGCACGACTCGATCGGCACGCCCCTGCGCGAGGGCGATCGCATCGTCTGGACGCACGGCTTCTGCGGGAGCTGCCTCAACTGCACCGTGGAGCACGAGCGCACGCTCTGCCTCAACCGCCGCCGCTGGCACGGCTCGACCGACGAGTTCCCCTACCTGACCGGCGGATTCGCCGAGTACGGCTACGTCTTCCCCACCTCCGGCTGCGTGCGCGTGCCCGACGACGTGCCGGACGAGGTCGCCGCCGCCGTCTCCTGCGCGCTGCGCACGGTGATCCACGGCCTCGACCGCATCGGCGAGCTGGACGACCGCCATCGCGTGGTGATCCAGGGCTCGGGGCCGCTCGGCCTCTTCGCGCTCACGAGGGTGGTGACGAGCGGCCCGCCCGATCCGATCATCATCGGCGGGCCGGCCCGCCGCCTGGACCTCGCCCGCAAGTGGGGCGCGGCGCACACGCTCGACATCGACGACATCCCCGACCCCGCCGAGCGCCACGCGCAGGTGATGGAGTTGACGGACGGCCTCGGCGCGGACGTGGTGATCGAGGTCTCCGGCGCGAAGAGCGCCTTCCCCGAGGGCTTCGCGATGCTGCGGCGCGGCGGCCGCTACCTGGTGATCGGGCAGCTCCACGGGGAGACGTTCCCGTTCGCGCCCTCGGACATCGTGCGCAAGCACGCGCGCATCATCGGCACGTCCTCGGCGGCGGTGCAGCACTACCACCGCGCGCTGCAGTTCGTGCGCCGCCACCGCGACCGCTTCGACTGGATGGAGATGATCTCGAACCACTACCCGCTGGAGCGCATCAACGAGGCGATGGCCGGGATGCAGAGCTGGGAGGAGATCAAGCCCGCGATCACGTTCCCGGACTAGGGGATCCTCCGCCGCGCGCTCGCCACCCTTCGCGGCCCGCGACCAGCGTGCAGTGCATCAGAAGTAACTGTTACCGCACCTCGCTCTAGCTGCATCACGAATCGGGATGAGCTCTGCCTGGGAGGTGCGTCAGGTGGCTCCAGAACTGGTGGCCGAACTGCGTGAGCCGTTCGGCCGGCCCTGGAGGATGCTCGAGCGCGAGCAGGGCGTGCATGGACGGGTTGGCCGTGCGGTCTGCCCAGTCGCTCCCGGCGACCGGGTGGCCTCCTGAGGCAGGCTCAGTGGCGCGTTACGACAAGCGCGCGTTCAGCAGTCGGTTCAGGCTCACGCCCTCCTCGGCCGCCTGTGTCGCGAGTTCGCGGTGGATCTCGGGCGGAACGCGGAGCAGAATGCGCCCGGAGTAGGGGCGGATTGCCAACGGCTCCGGAACAGCCTCGCCGGCGGACTGCATGTCCTGCACCGCATCGGCCACCGCAGACCGGATGCCGGCGAACGCGTCCTCCGGTTGCGGCGCCAGCCAGCTGAGGAGCGGGAACTCCAGGCACAGGCCCACGTACTCCCCATCCTCTTCTGACCAGGTGACGCGGTAGGTGTAGTGATCACTCATCGCCGGCCTCCAACCTGTCGATGGCCCTCAGTACCTGTCTCACCTGGTACGCCTTGGCCGCGCCTCTCTCGTCCTGGATGTTGACCCTCGGGTTTCCCGGCCAGGGCGTGCGATAAACCCAGTGGCTGCCGCCCGTCCGTCGCGCCAGCCCGAAGTAGTGGTCGCAGACCTTCGCCAGGTCGGCAAAGCGAACGCCGCGCGGGTTGGTGCGCATCTGCCTGACAGTTGCCGCGACGCTGGCCACACGCAGATGATAGCACTATCGCTATCACTCATCAACCGAAGATAGCCCTGCGAGAGGGCAGGCTTCCAGCGCCGGCGCTGCTCGGACTCCACGAATCCTCGCAGGCCCCGTCAAGGGGCACTGCCGCTGGCTCAGGTTGGAGCGCGCGCAGCCGGCCCGGTCCTTCCCGGCGAGCATCGCCGTGGCTTGGCCGATGACACCTGTGGTCTACAGCGCCCGGTCCAGCAGACCCGCAGCTGGAGAGTCGTTATGCGTTGCCCCGTCAGATCGTGCGCGTCCGCGGCACCGCCGGCGCATGCGATTCGGTGAGGGGCCGTCCGGCAAAGGATTCTGATGCACGCCGCTGCGCGAGGCATCCTGAGGGTAACCGTTTCAATGATGCGATGCGCAGCGCGGTCAGGTGGTATAACCGTCCGGGGCGCGCGGGGCGCGCGCTCGCCGAAAGGGGCTCGCAACAGCAATGACGACTACCGAGGAACGGCAGTTCCCCAAGATCACCGACGAAGGCCTGGCCGGCCTGCGCGCGCGGCGGGGCATCCCCGCGATGCGCGGCGACCGCCAGAAGTACACGCAGATCAACGCCGACGCCGTGCGCGGCTTCTCGCTCGGCGCCGGCGACACGAACCCCCTCTACACGAACGAGGACTACGCCCGCCGCAGCAGCTGGGGCACGGTCGTCGCGCCGCCCTGCATCCTGCTCGGCACCGGCATCCAGGAGGGGCGCGAGCTGACCTCCGCCGAGCGCGAGTCCGGCCGCGGCGGCGGCCTCCCCGGCGTCCACGGCATGTACTCCGGCCACGACTGGGAGTGGTACCAGCCGATGCTCGAGGGCGACCGCATCTCCCGCGTGCAGTACGAGGCCGGCTTCTCCGTGAAGCAGGGCCAGTTCGCCGGCCGCCAGATCCTCCAGCACATGGAGACGCTCTACCGCAACCAGAACCACGATGTCGTCTGCAAGGCCGTGCACTGGCGCTTCCGCACCGAGCGCAACACCGCCGCCCAGCGCAAGAGCGTCTTCCGCCCTCCGACCGTCTGGTCCGACGAGGAGCTGGCCCGCATCGACGAGGCCTACGCGAACGAGATCCCGCGGGGCGCCGAGCCGCGCTACTGGGAGGACGTGAACGTCGGCGACTCGATGGGTGAGCTGGTGCGCGGGCCCTTCCGCGTCACCGACGCCGTCTCCTGGGAGACCGGCGCGGGCGGCCCCTACGCGCGCACCGGCAGGTCAGACTTCGAGTTCCGCCAGCGCCACTTCGGCGCCTACGCCAGAGACCCGCAGCGCGTCTGGGACATCGTCGAGCGCGTCCACTGGGACGACGACTTCGCCCGCGAGGTCGGCGTGCCGGCGGCGTACGACTACGGCGCGCAGCGCATCGCCTGGAGCGGCAGCTTCCTGACCAACTGGATGGGCGACGACGCCTGGCTGAAGCGCCTCTGGGTCCAGATCCGCAGGTTCGGCATCATCGGCGACCTCCAGACCTACGAGGGGCGCGTCATCGACAAGCGCGTCGAGGATGGCGAGTACCAGGTCGTCTGCGACTTCTGGGCGACCAACCAGATCGGCGAGATCACCGCGCCCGGCCAGGCGATCGTCGTGCTGCCCTCGCGCGAGGGCGGGATGCCGAAGCTGCCCGCGAGCGGACAGCCGGCGTACCCGACGTGGGGGCCGGAGACGGTGCTCGAGCCGCTCGGCCTTCCCCCCGTCGAGCCGAGCCCGCAGGCGCACGACTACAAGCACGTCGGCGTCCCGGACGAGTAGCCGGAGGAGCCGCCGGTGACCGAAGCGCACGCGGCGTTGCAGCCGTCGGTCGCGGGACCGCTCTCGCATCTGCGCATCCTCGAGATCGCGGAGGAGATACCGGGCCCCTTCGCCGGGCGCCTGCTGCACGACCTCGGCGCGGCGGTCACCAAGGTGGAGCGGCCCGGCACGGGCGACGCCTCGAGGCAGGCCGGCCCCTTCCGGGACGACGAGCCGGACCCCGAGGCGAGCGGCCTCTACACCTACTTCAACCGCGGCAAGCGCTCGGTCACCCTCGACTGGACGCAGCCGGACGGGCGCGACCTGCTGGGGCGGCTGCTCGGCGAGACCGACGTGCTGATCGTCGACGAGCGCTTCGGCGCGAGCCACGACGAGCTGCTCGCGCTCTGCGAGCAGCACGCAGAGGGCGAACGCGCGCTGAGCGCGGTCTCGATCACGCCGTTCGGGCTGGTCGGGCCGCGCGCCCACTGGCGCGGCAGCCCGTCCGCGGTCAGCGCCTATGGCGGGCTCACGCTCTACTTCGGCGAGCATGACCGCGCGCCGATCCCGCCGCCGAAGGACCTCGCGCTGACGCAGGGCGGCCTCGCGGTCGCGATCGCGACGCTGCTGACCGTGCTCGGGCGAGGCGGACAGCCCGGCCGCGGGCAGGTCGCGGACATCTCGATCGCGGACGTGCTGTCCTCGGTGCACACGGGGCTGGCGGCCACGCACTGGGTGTTCGACAGCCGCCAGTTCCAGCGCCACGGGCGGCGCAGCCAGGGCGGCCTCTACCCGAACGCGATGCTGCGCTGCAAGGACGGCTTCTTCCGCATCCACGCGATGTCGCAGAAGGAGTGGCGCGGCCTGCTCGACATGATCGGCAACCCCGCCTGGGGCGACGATCCGAGGTACCAGGACCGCATCGTCAACGGCGACAAGTACGCCGACCTGCTCGACACCTACATCGAGAGCTACCTGCTGCAGCACACCAAGAACGAGCTGTTCGAGCAGGCGCGCGAACGGCAACTGCCGTTCTCGCCCGTGCGCGAGATGCACGAGGTGCTGGAGGAGGAGCAGCTGCTGCACCTCGGCCTCTTCCGCGAGATCACGCACCCCAACGGCGATCAGTTCACCGCCGCCGGCTCCCCCTTCCGCTGGCGCAGCGCCGAGGACGACGGTCCGCCCGAGACCGACCCGACCGGAGCCGTGGCGCTGCGCGCCCCTCGCCTCGGCGAGCACAACGACGAGGTCTACGGCACGCTGCTCGGCCTGGACGACGCAGCGATCGAAAGGCTGCGAGGCGATGACGTCATCTGACGGCGAACGCCCTGCCACGCTCGACATCCTCGAGGGCGTCCGGGTGCTCGACCTCGGCATGGTCTGGGCCGGCTCAATCTGCGGGCAGGTGCTGTCCGACTTCGGGGCGGACGTAGTCAAGGTCGAGTCGCGCTCGAACCTCGACATCGCGCGGCGGGGGCGGCCGATCATCGGCACGGAGTACGACCCGAACCAGAATCCGCTGTTCCACAACACCGCGCGCAACAAGCGCAGCCTCGCGCTCAACCTCAAGACGGACGAGGGCCGCGAGGTGCTGCGCCGCATCGTCCCGCACGCCGACATCCTGATCGAGAACTGGCGGCCCGGGGCGCTGCCCCGGCTCGGCTTCGGCTACGAGGATCTGCGCAAGCTGCGGCCGGACATCATCATGGTCTCGCAGACGCTCGCCGGGCAGGACGGGATCGACGCCCGCCTCCGCGCCTACGGCCCCACCGTCGGCGGCATCACCGGCCTCGACAGCCTCGTCGGCTACGCAGGCGAAGCGCCGCTCGGCATGGGCCACGCCTACGCCGACCCCAACGTCGGGCTGCACTCCGCGCTGCTCGCGCTGAGCGCCCTCGAACGGCGCCGCCTCACCGGCGAGGGCTCCTACATCGACGTCTCGATGTGGGAGGCGATGGTCGCGGCGCTCGCGACGCCGCTGCTCGACTGCGAGCTGAACGACCGCGTCGCCGGCCCGCTCGGCGGCGGCGAAGCGCCCGGCGCTCCCGCCGGCGTCTTCCCCTGCGCCGGCGACGACCACTGGCTCGTCCTCGAGGTCCACGATGACGCCGACTGGGCCGGCATCGTCGAGGCGATGGGGCGCCCGGACTGGGTCGGCGACGAGCGCTTCGCCAGCGCCGAGGGCCGCCTCGCCGCCCGCGAGGAGCTGAACGAGCACGTGAGCGCCTGGACCGCGACTCGCGACCGCGACGAGACGGCCGAGCTGCTGCAGTCCAACCGCGTGATCGCCGCGCCCTGTCTCGCCGTCAGCGATCGGCTCTTCGACGACCACCTGCTGGCGCGCGAGGGCTTCACCTGGGTCGAGAACCCCGTGCTCGGCCGCGAGCCGGTCTACGGGCAGGCGATCCGGCTCAGCGAGACCCCCGGCTACGTGCGCGAGCCCGCACCGATGCTCGGCCAGCACAGCGCCGAGGTGCTGCGCGAACTGCTCGACATGAGCGACGAGGAGATCGAGGCGCTCGACGAGGCGGGAGTGCTGCGGTGAGCGCGCAGCGCAACGGCCAGCCCGGCGACGCGCTCGTCCCCGCCCCCGCACTGCTCGACGGCCTGCGCGTGCTCGAGTACGGCGAGAGCGCGGCCTCCGCCTACGCGGCCCGCCTGCTCGGCGACCTCGGTGCGACCGTCACGAAGATCGAAGCGCCCGGCGGCAGCGGCCTGCGCTGCGAGGGCTACACGCCGCCGGGCGGCGACAGCTCGGCGCTGTTCGCCTACACCAGCGCCGGCAAGCGCAGCGTCACCCTCGACGACACGAGCGACGAGGGGCACGAGACGCTGCGGCGGCTGATCGCCGACTGCGACGTGCTGGTCGACTCGCATCGAGGCTCGCACTGGCAGGAACTGGGCATCGACTTCGATGCACTGCCCGGCAGCGGGCGCTGCGGACTGGCCGTCTCGATCACCCCCTTCGGGCGCTTCGGCCCGCACGCCGAATGGGCGGCGACGCACCTGACGGCGCACCACGCCGGCGGCGAGGCCTACTTCTTCCATGGCGGCATCGGCTACGAGCGCTACCCGGACGGCCCGCCGCTGCGCGTGCCCGCCAGCATCGCCGAGCTCGACGCGGGGTCCGCCGCGGCCGTCGGGATGCTCGGCTGGCTCGCCGGCTGGCCCGAGGCCGAGCGCGAGCCGACGGTGCTCGATCTGTCGTGGCAGGAAGCGGCGATGTCGCTCTGCCGCCAGGACATCGTGAAGTGGCCCAACGATCGCTACCTAGACACGCGCGCCTTGCGCGAGGTCGCCGTGCTCGGCCTGGTCGAGTGCGAGGACGGCTGGTCCGAGGTGCTTCCGGCGCAGCAGCACATGTGGGAAGGCCTCATCGCCGCCGTCGGCGACCCGCCGTGGGCGACTCAGCTCGGCGAGACCGCGGACGATCGGCTCGCCCACAGCGAGGAGCTGAACCAGCTCTTCTCACCCTGGCTGCGCGAACGCACCCGCGCCGAGATCTTCGACGCCCTGCGCACGTTCGACGTCCCCGGCGGGCCGGTGCGCCTGATGGGCGATCTGCTGACCTGCGAGCAGCTGCGCAGCCGCGAATTCCTGCAGACCGTCGCCCTGCCGGACGGCACGACCGCCGAAGTCCCCGCCCAGCCCTACATCGTGCGCGAGGCACGAGGCCCCGCCTGGCGGCCCGGCCCCGCGAGCGGGACCGAGCCGGCCGCGACTCCCTCGGTGGGACAGCACAACGAGGACGCGCTGCGCGACCTGCCCGCCGCGCCCGCAGCCGGCCCGCCGCCCCCTACTCGAACGGCGGCCGACCCGCCGCGCCCGATCGACTGGCTGCGCGGGACGCGCGTGCTCGATCTCACGTGGTACCAGGCGGGGCCCTACGCGAACATGATCCTCGCCTCCTTCGGGGCCGAGATCCTGAAGGTCGAGAGCCGCCGCCGGACCGACCCCTTCCGCCACTCGCGACGTCACCAGTCCGTCTCGCTCGCCGATCGCAAGACCGACGACTGGATCGACATGGGCTACCGCTTCAACGAAGACAACATGGGCAAGCGCAGCGTCGCCATGGACATCTCCCAGGAGCGCGGGCGCGACTTCCTGCGGCAGCTCGTCGCCGACGCCGACGTGGTCGTCGAGGGCTTCCGCCCCGGCACGATCGAGCGCCTCGGCCTCGGCTTCGACCGCCTGATCGAGATCAACCCGCGGCTCGTCATGGTCTCGCTCTCGGCCAACGGCGCGACTCCGCCGGACGGGCACATGAGCGGCTACGCCGCCGTCTTCGGCGCGACCTCCGGACTGTCCGGCCTCAGCGGCTACGACCGCAGCGTCCCCGCCGAGTACCGCGGCCCGCTCGACCAGCGTGTCGGCACCGCCGTCGCGATGGCGACGCTGATCGGCCTGCGCGCGCGCGACCGCAGCGACAGCGCGATCTTCGTCGACGTCGCCGCGCAGGAGGCGGGCGCCGCGCTGGTCGGCGACCAGCTGCTGGAGTGGCAGCTGCGCGGCTGCGTCGCCGAACCGCTCGGCAACCGTCACGCGCACCACGCGCCGCACAACGTCTACCAATGCCTGCCGATCGAGGGCGAACAGGCCTGGCTCGTACTCGCGGTGGAGACGGACGAGCAGTGGGCGCGGCTCGCCGAACACCTCGGCGACTGGCGACTGGACGCGCGCTGGGACGGCCGCGCCCGCAAGGCGCAGGAGCCCTCGATCGACGACGCCATCGCCGACTGGACGCGCGATCGCGATCGCGACGAGCTGATCGAGGAGCTGCAGAGCCTCGGCGTCGCGGCCGCTGCGAGCGCGACCGCTCGCGACCTGTACGAGGATCGCCACGTCCGCGCGCGCGGCCTGTGGGAGAGCGTCGAGCACGCGCGCCTCGGCCACATCGAGGTGCTCGCCCTGCCCTGGCTCGTCAACGGCGCGCGCATCGCCCTCGAGGCCGCCCCGACGCTCGGCGCCGACAACGACTACGTCTACGGCGAACTGCTCGGCGTGGGCGCCGAGGAGCTGGCGCAACTCACCGCCCAGGGCATCGCTCACTGACCCGATGCTCCGGCGCCTCGGCCCTCTGTTGCTCGCCGCGCCGGCCATCGCGCTCGCGCTCGGCGCCGCGAGCGCGGCGGCGCAGTCGCCGCCGCGGCCGGCGGCGAACGGCTCGGCGACGATCACCACGGAGCTGCAGCCCGGCTGGAACCTGATCGGCTGGTTCGGCCCCGACACCCCCGTCGCGGACCTGTTCGAGGAGATCCCCGCGCTCCAGTTCGTCTCGGCGCGAGACGCGCACGCCGACCGCTACGTGCGCGCCCGGCGCGGCGACGGCTCACCGCCCGGCAGCCTGCGGTTGCTCACTCCCGGTATGGGCCTCTGGCTGTGGATCGGCGGCGACGAGCCGGTCGCATGGGCCCGGCCCGCCGAGGCTGCGGGTGTGCTGCTCCAGCTGCGGAGGGGCCTCAATCTCGCAGCCTGGTCCGGCGGTCCGGGCAGCCTCGAGGACGCCCTCGCCGGTTTCGGCGCTGCGCTCCACTCCGTGCACCGCTGGAACGCCGAGATGCAGCGCTACGAGACCTACGTGCGGGGCGCGCCGGGCACCGTCGCTGTGCTGGATGCCATCGCCCCCGGGGACGGGTTGTGGGTCTCCCTCTCCTCGCCGGTTCGCTGGTGGCAACAGGGCGAGGGTGCTCCGCCGATGGTGTTCGTCGGGGACGTGGACGGCGACACGGCGTCCGCCCTCGGCGCGGAGTTCCGCGACCTCAGCGCCCGCCTCGCCGAGCGCTTCGAGGACATTGAGGGCACCGAAATCACGGCCTACATCCACGCCGATGTGGAGACGTTGCACGCGGCCTACGAGGAGCGCTACGCGCGGGCTCCCGACGCGGACCTCTGCTGGTACTCGTCCGGATCGGTGATCGCCTACGCCGCGTCGTGCGAGGAGCCGTTCGGATCGATCGTCGGGCGGGCGTACATCGAGCTCCTGCGCGACAAGGTCGCGCCGTTGGGCGAACTCCCGGCGGCGGAAGAGGGCTACAGCAGCCGCGGCCCGCAGTGGCTCCTCCTCGGCACCCGCGAGTACGCGAACGCGCTGTACCGGGCCGAGACCGGCAGCGCGACGTACGACAGGCTACGGATCGCGCAGATCGCCCCCGCCCGGAGGACCGCGCTGCCGCTGAGCAGCATGGAGACGCGGGCCGGCCGGGATGCGGCGGGGCGGCCGGAGACGACCGCCCTCGGATTCCTTGCGACCGAGTTGCTGGCCGAACGCGCCGGGGACGAGGCGATCCTCGACTACATCCGCCTCCTTCCCTCCAGCACGGGCTGGCGTGACGCGTTCGAGGGCGCGTTCGGCCTCACGGTCGAGGACTTCCACGAAGCGTTCGAGGCCTCCCGGGGCGAGCGAGCCCCGCTCCTGCCGCACCTCGCCGACGACCTCGACGAGCCGGTGTTCGTGTTCCTCGGGGACATCGCCCCGGATCTGCAGGAAGAGCTGCGCGCCTCGCTGGACGCGTCGCGGGAGCTCTTCGCCGCGCAGTTCGGCGTCGAGGCGTCGGACTTCACGGTCTACGCCGGTTCGGACCTCGATGCACTGGCGACGGAGTACCTCGCGGTCCGCGGACGCGAGAACGCCGCGCTCTGCGGCGACCAGGACCATGACGTCATCTTCCAGGTCATCGGCTGCAAGGACCCCGCGCTCGTCCTCGCGCACGAGTACGTCCACGTCCTCCAGCACCAGCTCGCTGCCGGAGCATCCTGGGGACCGGCCTGGCTGACCGAGGGCGTCGCCGTCTACGGGGAGGCGCTGCACCGCGCGGCGATCGAGCAGGGCCTGACGGCGAGCGAGGGGCTGAACAGCAGACGGCGCCAGGAAGCGGCGGCGCTCCTGCTCGCCGGGGAGGTTCCCCCACTGCGCGCCTTCGAAACGGTCGAGGACGACGCGGAGCGCATCCACTATCAACTCGGCTTCCTCGCCGCCGACCGGCTTGCGGACCACGCCGGCCTCGAGGCGCTCGCCGGCTACTACCGGCGGCTGCCCTCGTCCGACAGCTGGCAGGAAGCGTTCGAGGCCGCATTCGGCATCGCCATCGACGACTTCTACGAGACTTTCGAGGCCTACCGCGCCGAGATCGTTGGGCCCGAGGGGGTTCCCTGACCGGCCGGAACCCCACCGAACCCGGTTACAGGACCGAGTCGACGAACGCACTGATCGCGGCGAAGTACTCCTGGCGGCCGATCCAGAGGATGTCGTTGTGGCCGGCGCCCTCGATCGCGACGATCTCGCGGCGGTCGTTTTCGAGCTGGTTGTAGAGCTCCGCCGCCAACTCGATCGGGGCGAGGTCGTCCGCCGCGCCATGGATCTGCAGCGAGGGGATACGGATCGAGCGGACCTTCGCCTCGTGCGCCTCGATGAACTCGGCGGCGCCCGGCTCGTCTTCGAGGCCGAAGCGCGCGATCGAGCGGCGCGCGCTCGCCGCGCCGCTCTCGATGATCAGCCCGCGCACGCGATCGCCGCCGCGCGCGGCCACCTCGAGCGCGGGCTGGGTGCCCATGCTGCGGCCCATCACGAACAGCGGCCCGCCGCCGCGCCCGGCCTGCAGCGCCGCCGCATACTCCAGCGCGGGCAGTGCGTCGCCAACGAGCGCGGCCATCGAGGGCCGGCCGCCGCTCTTGCCGTAGCCGCGGAACTCGGCAACGAAGAGATCGAGGCCGATCTCGCGGTAGAAGCGGTCGATCCCGTCGTGGTCGCTCACCACCTCGCCGTTGCCGTGGAAGTAGAGCACCAGCGGCCTCGGAGCGTCGTCCCCCGAACCGCTGTAGAGGCGGGCAGAGATGCTGATGCCGGGCGCGACCTCGATCTCGTGGTCGCTTGCGCCCCGTGGCGGCGGGCCCGGGTCCGGGCGTGGGAAGAACATCCACTGCGACGCGCCCGCGCGGTCGAGCAGCGCGTAGTCCGGAGTGGGGGCACCACCGCCCTCGCTCGTCTCGCTCACCTCGCTCACGGGCTCACTCCTCACCGTCCTCGCGGGCCTGCACGTGCTGGAAGCCGAAGCGGCCCTTGATGCAGAGATGGCCGCCCGTCACGGAATGGTCGGCGGGCGAGGTGACCTTCACGATCTCGTTGTCCTGCACGTGCAGTTCGAGGTTGCAGCCGACACCGCAGAACGGGCAGACCGTGGTCGTGATGGTCTGGCGCTCCTCGTTCCACTCGCCGGCGGCGCGCAGCTCGTGCTCGCTCTTGAACATCAGCGCCCCGGTCGGGCAGACGGCGATGCAGTTGCCGCAGAAGACGCAGGCCGAGTCCGGCAGCGGCGCCTCGAACTCCGTCGCGATCGTGGCGTCGAAGCCGCGCCCGCTGACGGCGATGGCGAACGTGTGCTGGGCGTCCACGCCGCAAGCCTCGACGCAGCGATAGCAGAGGATGCACTTGGAGAGGTCGCGCACGTAGAGGTCGTTGTCGATCTTCGCGGCCTGCGCCTGTGTCGCCGCGTGCTCGCCGTCGGGCGGCGCGTGATGCCCTGGCCGCGGCCGCTCCGCCTCGCCGTCGCCCGCGGGGGCGGGCGCGCCGTAGCGCTCCGGCGTCGTGTCGTACTCCTCGAGCCAGCCCCGCAACTGCGGCTCGGCCGTCGAGAGATCGACGGCCGAGGCGAGCAGTTCGAGCACGAGTCGCCGGCTGTGCCGCACCCGCTCCGAGGCCGTCGCGACTGTCATGCCGTCCTCGGCCTGCCGCGAGCAGGAGGCGACCAGCGCGCGCGATCCGTCGAGCTCGACGACGCAGGCGCGGCAGGCGTTGGCCGGGGTGAGGCCCTCGAGGTAGCACAGCGTGGGCGGATCGGCGCCGGTGGCGCGGCAGGCGTCGAGGACGCTCGCCCCCTCGGGCACCCAGACGGGCGTCCCGTCGATGGTCAACTCGACCAGCGGCTGCGGCTCGCTCGTCATCGTGTGCTTCCGTCCCGTTCGAGCAGGCCGAGCGCGATCGCCGACTGGACCGCGATGCCCGCCGTCTGGCCGAGCCCGCAGATCGAGGCGTCGGTCATCGCCCTCGCGACATCGCCGAGGATAGCGACTTCGGCGGCAGCGTTCCCGTTCGAGCGTGCGAGGCGGTGCAGCGCCTCCTCCTGGCGCACCGTGCCGATGCGGCAGGGCACGCACTGGCCACACGACTCGTCGCGGAAGAAGGCGGCGATGCGCCGCGTCGCGTCCGCGAGGTCGACGGACTCGCCGAAGACCGTGACCGCGCCCGAGCCGAGCGAGACGCCGGCGCTCCGCGCATCCTCGAAGGTCAGTGGCAGGTCGAGCGACTCGGCGGTCACGAACGAGCCTGCCGCCCCGCCGAGCAGCACCGCCGCGGGCTCGCCGCCGCCGGTCACGTCGCCCGCGAGGGCGATCAGATCGCGCAAGGTCGCGCCGAACGGCGCCTCGTAGACGCCGGGCCGGGCGACGCTGCCCGCGAGGCAGAACAGCTTGGTGCCCGTCGAGTCCCCGGTCCCCGTCTCCGCGAAGGCCGCGCCGCCCTCGAGCAGGATGGCGGGGACGTTGGCGAGCGTCTCGACGTTGTTGACGAGCGTCGGCTTACCGAACAGACCGGCCTGCGTCGGGTAGGGCGGCTTGCTGCGCGGCTCGGCGCGATAGCCCTCGATCGAGTTGAAGAGCGCGGTCTCCTCGCCGCAGATGTAGGCGCCCGCGCCGCGGCGGATCTCGATCGCGAAGCTCTGGCCGGAGCCGAGCACGTTGTCGCCGAGCAGCCCGGCCGCCTCGGCCTGCGCGATCGCGGCCTCGAGGCGCGCGGTCGCCAGCGGATACTCGCGGCGGATGTAGAGGTAGCCGCGCTCCGCGCCTGTGGTCACGCCGGCGATGGTCATCGCCTCGATCAGCGCGAACGGGTCGTGCTCCATCAGCACGCGGTCCTTGAAGGTCCCCGGCTCCGACTCGTCGGCGTTGCAGACGATGTAGCGGGGCCGCGCCTCGGCACTCGCCACGTCGGCCCACTTGCGGCCGGCGGGGAACGCAGCGCCCCCGCGCCCGAGCAGCTTCGAGGCGATCAGCTCGTCGATCACCCATTGCGGCCCGCGCCCGAGCGCGACTCGCAGCGCCTCGTAACCGCCGCTCGCGCTGTAGGCACCGAGGCTCGCCGGGTCCACGAGGCCGACACGGTGCAGCAGCCGCAGCCCGTCCGCGCGTGGCTCGGCCGTCTGCGGGGCCGAGGTGGCCGCGTCCGCGCCGTCGCTCGCGCCGTCCGCCGCCTCGCCGCGCAGCCCCGCGAGCACGGCGGGCGTGTCCGCCGGGGCGAGCACGCGATCCTCGCCGCCGGCGATCTGCAGCAGCGCGGCCGGCGCGCGCTCGCAGACGCCGAGGCAGGGGCTCGGCTCCCACGTCGCGCCCTCGTCGCCTTCGAGGGCGCGCGCGACCTCGGTGGCGAGCGCGTCCGCGCCGGCGTTGCGGCAGACGATGTCGTCGCAGAGGTGCGCGACGCGCGGCGGGCGCTCACGGGTGGAGAGCAGCGCGTAGGACTCGGCGACGCCGTAGGCCTCGGCCGGCGGCGCCCGCAGCCGCTCGCAGACGTAGCCGAGCGCGCCGGCGCTGATCCAGCCGATCGCGTCCTGCACGGCGTGCAGCGCGGGCAGCAGCAGCTGGCGCTCCTCGCGGGCCCGCTGCGGGCGGCCTCGCTCGCTGCGCCCGGGGCCCCCGTCGCCGTCGGCCGCCGGTGGCGGGGCGAGCAGCGCATCGACGGCGGCGCGCTCCGCGTCCGAGGCGGAGGCAGACATGCGATGGACTTCCACGGCGCTAGCCGATCTTCTCGATCCGGATCGCCGAGGCCTTGAACTCGGAGGTGCCGGATTTCGGATCCCATGCCTCGATCGTGAGGCGGTTGGTATCGACATCGTCCGGGAAGTGCAGGGTCATGAAGGCGAGCCCGGGCCGCAGCTCCGCCGCGTAGCGGACGGGCGCCTCCAGCTCGCCGCGGCGCGAGCAGACGCGCACGCGCTCACCGTCCGCCACGCCGAGGCGCGCGCCGTCCTCGGGGGAGATGTCGAGCGTCTCGGCGCGTCGCAGCGGCGATCCGTAGTCGCCGGTCTGCACGCCGGTGTTGTAGGAGTCGAGGCGGCGGCCCGTGGTCAGCCGGATCGGGTACTCCTCGGTCAGTTCGTCGACGGGCGGGGCGTGCTCGACGGGGTGGAAGGGGACGCGCGGGCCCTCGAGCGGGTCGCGCCAGAGCCGCTCGTGGAGGAACGGCGACCCGGAGTCCTGCTCGTCAACGCAAGGCCACTGGATGCCGCCCAGCGCCTCGAGGCGCGCGTAGCTCATCCCACCGTGGAGCGGCGAGAGGCCGCGCAGCTCATCCCACACCTGCTCCGCGTCGGGGGCGCCCCAGTCCGCGCCGAGCCGTTCCGCGAGTTGGCAGACGACCTCGAGGTCGTCGCGCGCCTCGCCGGGCGGGTCGAGCGCCTTGCGGACGCGCTGCACGCGGCGCTCGCTGTTGGTGACGGTGCCCTCGGTCTCCGCCCAGGCGGCGGCGGCCGGGAGCACCACGTCGGCCATCTCCGCCGTCTTCGTGAGCACGATGTCCTGCACCACGAGGTGGTCGAGGCCCTCAAGCAGCCGCCGGGCGCGCTGCACGTCGGCCTCGGACTGCGCGGGGTTCTCACCGATCACGTAGAGCGCGCGCAGTTCCTCGCGCTCCATCGCCTCGAACATCTGCGTGAGGTGCCAGCCGTTGCGCGGCGGCAACGAGGTTCCCCACGCGGCCTCGAAGCGGCCTCGCGCCTCGTCGTCCTCGACGTCCTGGAAGCCGGGCAGCCTGTTCGGCACGGCGCCCATGTCGCCGCCGCCCTGCACGTTGTTCTGGCCTCGCAGCGGGTTGAGGCCGGAGCCGTAGCGGCCGACGTGGCCGGTCAGCAGCGCGAGGTTGATCAGCGCCAGCACGTGGTCCGTCGCGTTGTGGTGCTCGGTGATGCCGAGCGTCCAGCAGAGTTGCGCGCGCCCGGCGCTCCCATAGGCGTGCGCCAGCTCGCGGATCGCCTCGGCGGGCACGCCCGAGATCTCCTCGGCGCGCTCCAGCGTGTACGGCTCGACGGACTCGCGGTACGCCTCGAAGTGCGCGGTCGCCCGTTCGACGAAGGCGTCGTCCGCGAGGCCGGCGGCGATGATCTCGCGCCCGACGGCGTTCGCGAGCGCGATGTCGGAGCCGACATCGGGGCCGAGCCAGAGGTCCGCCCACTCCGACGTGGTGGTGCGCCGCGGGTCGACGACTGCCAGCCGGGCGCCGTTGCGGATGCCCGTGAGCACGTGGTGGAAGAAGATCGGGTGTGTCTCGCGAGCGTTCGAGCCCCAGAGCACGATCAGCTCGGTGTCCTCGACCTCCTGGTAGGAGCTGGTGCCTCCGCCGAGACCGAACACCATCGCCAGACCGGCGACGCTGGGCGCGTGTCAGGTGCGATTGCAACTGTCGATGTTGTTGCTGCCGATGACCGCGCGGGCGAACTTCTGCGCCGCGTAGTTCAGCTCGTTGGTGCCCTTCGAGCAGCTAAACAGGCCAAACGACTGGGGGCCGTGCGCCGCCGTGGCGCCGCGGATGCCCTCGGCGGCGCGATCGAGGGCCTCGTCCCAGGAAGCGCGGCGCAGTTCGCCGCCCTCGCGGACGAGTGGATGCGTCAGTCGGGTGTAGCGCGAACCCATCGCAGCCCTCGCAATTCCGGCATCGCGAACAGGATACGACCGCTGGAGAGAGCTTGCCGTGCCTCAGAGGTATCATGCTCTCGGCGCCCGCCCCCGCGAGCGCGGGCGAGAGGTGCGCCAACCCGATGACGAGCGATGGCGCACGGAGCACGGACACAGGCGTCGCCCTCGATCCGCCAGCGACCGATCCCCCAGGGAAGCCCCCGCTCTGGACGCTCGACTTCACGCTGAACGCCCTCGGCACCATGGGCTTCTTCGGCAGCTTCTTCTACCTCCTCTCGGTGCTACCCGAGTACGTCGACTCGATCGGCGGGGAGAAGTGGCAGATCGGCGTGATTGTGGGCGGCTTCGGGTTCGTGCCCATGCTGCTGCGGCCGTTTGCGGGCCGCTGGAGCGATCGCGGCTACCGCAAGCGCCTGCAGCGGATCGGGCTGCTCACGCTCGCCCTCGCCACGGCGCTGATGGTGTTCTCCGAGGACGTGATCTCGCTGTTCGTGCTGCGGGTCGCGCAGGGCGTCGGCATGGGGCTCTTCCCGACCGCGGCTGCCTCGCTCACCGCCGAGCTCGCTCCGCTGCCGAGGCGCGGCGAGGGCCTGGGCTACTTCGGGATGGCGACGGGCTTCGCGCAGATGACCACGCCCGCGCTCGGCGTCTGGATCGCCCACGCCTGGGGCTTCGACGCGGTCTTCCTCGTCGCGGCCGCCACGGCGCTGGTCATGTTGCTGGTTGTGCAGCCGATCCGCGAGCCGGCCGGCCAGTCGCAGGAGGAATCCGGTTCCAGACTCGTGCCGCGGCGCGCCATCTTCCCGATGCTGATCTTCCTCTCGGTCACCTGCTCGTTCATCGCGTCGACGGCGTTCCTGCCGCTGCACGGCGATGATCGCGGCCTCGGCAACGTCGGGCTGTTCTTCCTCGTCTCCGGCGCGGGCGCGATCGTGAGCCGCCCGGTCGCAGGTCGGATCTCGGATCGCTTCGGACGCGTGTCCGTGGCCGTGCCCGGGCTGCTCCTGACGTGCGCCGGCATGTGGCTGCTCGCGGTTGCGCAGTCGCCGCTGATGCTCTGGGCCGCCGCGGCGCTGGCCGGCAGCGGCCTCGGCGCCTCGCACACCGGCTTGCTCTCGCTCGCCGTCGATCGAGTGTCGGTCACCGAGAAGGGGCGCGCCGCGGCGGTGCTGCAGCTGGCGTGGGACATCGGCGGGCTGACCGGCGCCGTGATGCTCGGCGTCGTCGCGACGCTGCTCGGAGTCGTCTCCGTCTACTGGATGGCGGGCGCGATCGTGCTCGCCGCCGCCGCGACGCTGCTCGTCGCGGCGGCGCGCGGCGTCCTGGCGCTGACCGCCGCCGACTGAGCCGCCACCCCCGGCTCGCGAGGGCAGCCCGCCGCGCTACACCAGCGGCTCGAGGCCGTAGACCTCCATCGCGGTGCCGCGGAACATGCGGTCCTTCTCGGACTCGGAGAAGTCCGCCACCATCTTCTTGAAGGCGTTCCAGACCACGTGGTACGAGACCGAGGGCTTGTCCGCCGGGAAGTTGCTCTCGAACATCGCGCGATCGGGCCCGAACGCCTCGATCGCGTGCAGGTAGTAGCGGCCCTGTAGCGCGAGCAGCTCGTCCGAGGCGCCCGGCCGCTCGCGCGTGTCCCAGCCGAAGCCGTTCCACGGCATCAGCATCCCGCCGAGCTTGATGTACGTGTTCGGCAGGGACGCCATCTCCGTGATGCCCTGCTTCCAGACCTCGAAGATCTCGTCCGCCTGGCTGGCGTAGGGGCCGGTGTTGAGCGCCGTCCCGAGGTGGTCGAGCACGATCGTCGTGTCCGGGAAGTCGCGGGCGAGTTCCGCCAGGTAGGGCGTCTGCGGGTGGTAGTGCCAGCCGTCGAACATCAGCCCGAGCGACGCCAGCTCCGCGAAGCCCTCGCGGAAGCGCGCGTCGCGGTACGCCTCGGCGTTGCTGAGGGCGGGCATGCTCGGGACCGTGTCGCTCTCGTCCCAGGCGACGATGTAGCGGATGCCCCTGAACAGCGGGCTCGCCTCCATCTGCGCCTCCAGGCAGCGGCGCACACCCGAGCCGAGCATCAGGTCGGCGGCGCCGACGATGGCGCGCACCCGCGCCTTGCCGGCCGACGCCTGCTCCGCCTCGGCGGCGAGGCCGGCGACCCACTCGGTCTGGCCGACGGGCTTGAGGTCCTCCGGGCCGTCCTCGCGGAACATCGCCCCGCACTCGATGAAGACGGTCTGCTCCACGTTGTGGCCGGCGCCGGTGTCCGCCCAGTAGTGCTCGAGCAGGTAGTCCTCGAAGCCGTGCTCGCTGTTGAAGAAGAAGTGGTGGTGCGGGTCGACGATCGGCCGCTCCGGCTCGACGATCTCTTCCTGCACCAGCGCGAGCCAGTCCTCGCGGATCTCCATCGCCTCGTCCCCCTTTACGCAGCGCCCAATCGACCGCCCGAGGGCGGCGCGCCGATGGTAGCCGATCGGCGCGCTGACGCCAGCGCTTCCGCCCATCCGAGGCCCAGCGGGGCCGCCGGGTCGCTGAAGCGCGCGCGTCTGTGCCATGCTCGGCGCGCCCTCGGAGCGCCCGGACCGTGGAGGCGATCGCATGTCCGAAGCTCCCGGCCCGCTGAGGGGCCTGCGCGTCGTCGAGGTCGCGGCCGGGCTGGCCGTCGCCTACTGCGGCCAACTGCTCGCGCAGGCCGGCGCCGACATCGTGCGTGTCGAGCCTCCCGCGGGCGACCGGATCCGCCTGCAGGGCCCCTTCCCCGGCGACCGCTTCGGCATCGACGACGGCGGCATGCACCGTGTGCTCAACGGCGGCAAGCGCAGCGTCGCCGCCGACGTGGCGACCGCCGAGGGCGCGGCGACGATCGAGGCGCTCGTTGCGGACTGCGACCTGCTGATCAGCTCGCACCAGGCGGACACGGCGCTGCCGCTGGACGATCCGGACGCGTTCGCGAGGCGCTTCCCGGGCGTGGTCTACCTCTCGATCAGCCCGTTCGGCGCGACCGGACCGTACGCCGCCTACCAGGCGGACAGCCATATCATCGAGGCGCTCTCCGGGTTCTCCTACATCACCGGCAACCCGGACCGCGAACCGCTCAGCATGGGCGTCGAGCTCGCCGACTACGGCGCGGGCGTCAACGGCTACATCGCCGCGATGGCGGCGCTGTTCGACGGCGGGCGGCGCTTCGTCGACGTCTCGGGCCTCGAGGCGCTCGCGCTGGCGGACGACCACACGCTGTCGGTCTACGCGGGCACGGGCGCGATCCGCCGCCGCTACTACTCGCGCGTGCTGGTCGCGTATCCGATGGATCTGCTGCCCTGCAAGGACGGATCGGTCGCCTTCATCGTGCAGGCCAACGCCGGCCCGCCGCTCGCGGCGCTGATCGGGCGGCCCGAGCTCGCCGACGCGCCGATCCTCGCCCAGGCGCGCGAGCGCACGCTGCGCTGGCGGGACTTCGAGGCGCTCGTCCGCCCCTGGCTCGACGAGCACACCGCGAGCGAGGTGCTGGAGCGCGCCCGCGAGTTGCGGATGCCGTTCGGCCCGGTGCTGAGCGCGCCACAGCTGCTCGAGGACGAGCACCTGCGCGTGCGGGGCTTCTTCGATCCGCCCGCGGGCAGCGACGACCGCACACTCGGGCCGCCCTTCCGCCTCAGCGAGACGCCGCTGCGGCCCGGCGTCCCGGCGGCGCTCGGCGAGCACGACGCGCAGCCGTGGTCCGCGCCGCGTGAGGCGCACGATGCGGTGCGAGGGCGTGCGGGCGCCCTCGCCGGCCTGCGCGTGATCGACATCACGCGCGTCTGGGCGGGACCGCACGTCGGACGCACGCTCGCCGACCTCGGCGCGGACGTGATCAAGGTGGAGCGCTCCCATCTGCCCGGACGGATGCGGAGCGCCTTCCTCGCGGGGAACGACGCGAGCGGCGAGTACTGGAACCGCTCGGTCTACTTCCTCGCGCGCAACGCGGGCAAGCGCGAGATCACGCTCGACTACGCCGAGGAGCAGGGTCGCGAGGTGCTGCACCGCCTGCTCGGCGAGGCGGACGTGCTGCTCGAGAACTTCACCCCGCCTGTGCTGCGCCGCTACTCGCTCGACTACGCATCGCTGAAGGAGCGGCACCCGCATCTGGTGATGGTCTCGGTCTGCGGCTACGGGCAGTACGGGCCCCGCACCGACGATCAGGCGCTCGGCCAGACGATCGAGCCGGGCTCGGGGATCTCCGCCGTCACGGGCTACAAGGGCGAGCCGCCGATCCTCGCGGGCAACACCCTCGGCGACGCGATCTCCGGGATGCACGCCGCCGCCGGGCTGCTGACGGCGCTGATCGCCCGCGAGCGCAGCGGCCGCGGCCAGCACGTCGATGTCGCGATGCAGGAGGCGATGATCCAGATGTCCGGGCCGCAGCTCATGGACGCGCTGCTGAACGGCCGCGAGCACGCCCCCAACGGCAACCGCCGCCCCGGTCAGGTGCGCGGCGCCTACCGCTGCGAGGGCGACGACGCCTGGGTGGCGATCAGCGCCCGCGACGAGCACGAGTGGGAGGCGCTCTGCGCGGCGATCGGCCGTCCCGGGCTCGCCCGCGACTGGCGCTTCCGCGACGCCGCCGGCCGCGACGCCTCACACGACGCGATCGACGCGATCCTCGAGCAGTGGACGAGCGGACGGACCAAGTTCGAGGCGATGGCGACGCTGCAGGCGGCGGGCGTGCCGGCCGGCGCCGTGCTGCACGCCGACGAGGTCTTTGCCAACGAGCAACTCGCCGCGCGGCGCTTCTTCGCCCCGATCGAGATCCCGGACTTCGGCGCGACGCCGCTGCAGCGCTACGTGCCCGCGCTCTTCGACGGCGAGCCCTACCCGCCTCGCGGCCGGGCCGCGGTCGCCGACGAGCACACCGAGGCGGTGCTGATCGAGGCGGGCCTGTCCGCCGGGGAGCGCCGACAGCTGTTCGACGCCGGCGTCACCGCGCCGGACGTCGGCGCGTTCACGACCGACGCCGTGCGCGCCGCGCGCGTGATGGACCTCGAGGCCTACCTGGAGCAGGGCTCGCTGCTGCGCATCGACGAGGACTACCGCGAGCGGCTGGCGGCGGCGCTGCGCGCCTCCTCCTGAGCCTCGCCCGCCGGCGCGCGCGGCGGCCCGTCCGACTGCGCGATCACGCCGCCCTCGAGCAGCGGCGCGAGGTCGGCGTCGCCGAGGCCCAGTTCCTCGCCCAGCACCTCGACGGTGTGCTCGCCGAGCAGCGGGGCGGTGACGATCGGAACCTTGCTCTCCGACATCCGCGGCGGCCAGCCCATGAAGCGCAGCGTGCCCGCCTGCGGGTGCTCCGCCTCCTGCACGAAACCGCGCGACACGAGGTGCGGATCGTGATGCAGCTCGTAGGTGTCGAGGGTCGCGCCGGCCGGCACGTTTCCGTCGCCGAGGATGCGCATCGCCTCGTGCTTGGTGTGCTGGCTGGTCCACTTCGTGATTTCCTCGCGCAGCTCCTCGGCGTGCTCCAGCCGCGCCTGCTCGGTGGCGAAGCGCGGGTCGGTGAGCATGTCGGTGCGGTCCATGGCGGTGCAGAGCGTGTCCCACTGCCGCTGCGTGACGACCATCACGTAGACGTAATCGTTGGGGCCGAACGGCTTGCAGGGGTAGAGGTCCGTGCCGGGGCCGCTGCGGTTGCCGCGGCGCGGCGCGGGCGACGAGCCCCACTCCGATCCGTTGGCGATGACCGTGCGCATGTAGTACGTCAGCGCCTCCTGCATCGAGAGCTCGATGAACTGGCCCTCGCCGCTGCGCTGCAGCTGGACGAAGGCGGCCGTGATCGCGAGCGCCATCTGCACGCCCGTCCCCGCGTCGCCGATGGTGAGGCCCGGCCGGATCGGCGGGCCGCCCGGGAAGCCGGTGACGGAGAAGGCGCCGCCCATCGCCTGGGCGACCATGTCGTAGGACTTGAAGTGGGCGTAGGGACCCTCGAGGCCAAAGCCCTTGATCCGTGCGTAGATCAGGGCCGGGTGCAGCTCGCGCAGCGCGGGGTAGTCGATGTCGAGCTTCTCCATCACGCCCGGCCCGTAGTTCTCGACGAAGACGTCGAAGCGCGGCACCAGCTGCAGGAACAGGTCGCGCCCCTCGGGCCGGCTCAGGTCCAGCGCGATGCTGCGCTTGTTCGAGTTCCAGTTCAGGAAGTAGGGGCGCGGATCGATGCCGCGCGACACTCCCCGGCCGGGATCGCCCAGGCCCGGCCGTTCGATCTTGACGATGTCGGCCCCCAGCCAGGCGAGGGCCTGCGTGCAGGACGTACCCGCCTCGTACTGGGTCATGTCCAGCACTCTCATACCGTCGAGCGCGGCCATGGCTGCCCCCCTCCTGCGCGGGTTCGCTCCGCGCGTGCAGCTTAGCGCGTCCGGAGCCGGCTACTCCTCGTCGAACGCCTCCTGCGCGATGCGTACCGCCTGAGCGACCGTCGGCCAGCCGGCGTAGAAGGCGACGTGCGTCAGCAACTCGCCGATCTCCTCCTTGGTGACGCCGTTGTCGAGGGCGCGCCGGAAGTGCCCGGGCAGCTGCCCTGTACGGTACAGCGCCACCAGCACCGAGACCGTGATCAGACTGCGGTCGCGCTTCGAGAGTTCCGGCCGCTCCCAGATCTCCCCGAACACCAGCTCGTCCGTGATCTTGCGCAGGTGGGGCGCCACCTCACCCATCGCGTCGCGCGGGGCCGTCATCGTGGTCTCCTCTCGTGCTCCGGTTGCGGCGAGGATACTCCGCGTGGCCAGCCGTAGGGGCGCAACGGGCCTCAGGCGCCCGCTCGCGGCGTCGGACTTCCGCCGCACTCGTGCGCCACCAGTTGCAGGAAGAGCTCGCGACCCCCGGACCGGCTCAGGTCCAGCGCGAGGCTGCGCTTGTTCGAGTTCCAGTTCAGGAAGCAGGGCGCGGATCGATGCCGCCGGGCGTTCACATGGCGCAACCGGCCTCAGCCACCTGCGGGCGGCGGCGGACTTCCGCCGCACTCGCGCGCCACCGCCTCCCGGTACGCCTCGATCAGGGCGCGCGTCAGCGGGCCGGGCGCCTCGAACTGGTAGCTGCGATCGCCGTCGTGGACCTCGGCGAGCGGCTGCACGCCGACGATGCTGTTGGTGAGCAGCGCCTCGCGCGCCGCGAGCAGCTCCGCGAGCGGGAGCCGCCGCTCGGCAGCCTCGATGCCGAGCTCGCGCGCGCAGTCGAGGACCGCCTCGCGCGTAACGCCGGGCAGCGCCCCGGCCTCGAGCGGCGGCGTGACGAGCACGCCGCTGCCCTCCCCGCCGAGCACGGCGAAGATGTTGGCCGTCGAGGCCTCGACCACGTCGCCGTCGAGGTCGAGCAGCAGCGCCTGGTCCAGCCCGGCGCGGCGCGCCTCCTCGAGGGCGAGCAGCGGACCGAGGTAGTTCCCCGTCTTGGCGAACGGCAGCGGGCGGTCCGCCGTGACGCGCGCGCCTCGGGCGACGAGGGCGCGCGCCGGCGCAGGCGCCTCCGGGACGGGCTGCGCCGTCACGAGCACGAGCGGCGCCTCGGCAGGCTCGAGGCCGGGCCGCGCGCCGCCCGAGCCGGCGCTCACCGTCAGGCGGACGCGCGCCTCGGACAGGGCGTTCGCCTCCAGCGTCTCGGCGATCGCCGCCTGCAGCTCGGCGCGCGGCGGCGCCTCGACACCCATCGCCAGTAGGCCGGCTTCGAGGCGATCAAGGTGGCGGCCCAGCCTGAAGATCACGCCGCCGTGGGCGCGCAGCGTCTCGAAGCAGGCGGCGCCGTAGAGGAAGCCGCGATCGTCGATGGGCACGCGCGCCTCGGACCGCGGCAGCAGCTCACCGTTCAGCCAGGCGTAGCCGGACACGCTCAGCCGACGCTCGCTGCAGCAGCCGCGGGCGCCCGTCGATCGGGCAGCGGATCGGCAGGCGGCGCCTCGTCCGGCAGGAGCACGCCGAGCGCCCGCGCCATCCCGCGCGCCTTGTCCAACGTCTCCTGGTACTCGGCCTCGACGACGGAGTCGTGCACGATCGCGCCGCCAACGTGCGCGTAGGCGCGCCCGCCGGCGACGGTGATGGTGCGGATCGCGACGTTCAGGTCGCTGCGGCCGTGCGCGGAGAAGTAGCCGATCGCGCCCGTGTAGACCCCGCGCACCGTCGGCTCCAGCTCGTCGATGATCTCGAGCGCGCGGATCTTCGGCGCGCCGCTGATCGAACCGCCCGGCAGCATCGCGCGCAGCGTCGCGTCGAGGCCCACGCCGCACCGCCTGCGCGCCGTCACCGACGAGGTCAGGTGATGCACGTGCGAGTAGGACTCCAGCTGCGCGAGCTGCGGCACGGCCACGCTGCCCGTCTCCGCGATCCGCCCGAGATCGTTGCGTTCGAGGTCGACGATCATCACGTGCTCGGCGGCGTCCTTGGTGCTCGCGCGCAGCTCGGCGGCCAGGCGGGCGTCCTCGGCGGCTCCGCGGTCGCGCGGGCGCGTGCCCTTGATCGGCCGCGTCTCCAGCCGTTCGCCGTCGACCAGCAGCAGTCGCTCCGGCGACGACGACAGCACCTCAATGCCGCCATCGGTTTCACTCCCCTCGGAGGCGGTCGCGTCGAGGTAGGCGGCGAAGGGCGCGGGGCTGGCGCGCCGCAGCCGCCGGTACGCCTCGAAGCCGGGAATCGGCAACGGTGCGCAGAAGCGCTGCGAGAGGTTGACCTGGTAGATGTCGCCGGCAGCGATGTAACGCCGCGCCGCCTCGGCGCGCTCCAGGTACTCGTGACGCTCCATGTTCGGCTCGAAGCGCGCGAGGCGCCGTGGCGCCGGTTCGCATTCGGCCGGCGCGCCGGCATCCTCGATGCACTCGAGCTGCCGGCGCAGCGCGGCGACCGCCTCGGGCGCGCCGCTGAGCCAGCCGCGCTGCTCGATCCCGTCCCAGGCGAGCGCGGCGTCGTACCAGCCGAGCGCGAGGTCGGGCGCGCCGACGTCGTCGAGGGTGGTCGCGGGCAGGCGTTCAATGTGCCTCGCAAGTTCGAATCCGAGGTAGCCGATCGCGCCCCCTGCGAACGGCAGCGAGGCCATCCCGCCCGCAGCGCAGCCGGCGGCCTCCCACTCGCGTTGACCCGCCTCGATCGCCTGCGCGGCGACGGCGATCGGATCGCCCTCGAACTGCTCGACGCCGTCAGCCGAGGCGCGGCGGATGCGGCGACCGCGCGCACTCAGCGTCCAGCGCGGCCGCGCCGCGAGGATCGACCAGCGTCCGCGCTGCGGGTGCGGGAGCGCCGAGTCGAGCCAGGCCAGTCCCGGCAGGCGGCGCAGCGTCCGCGCGGCGCGCTCCGGCGCGTCGCCCTCCGGCGGCGGCGTCCACGCCTCGATCGTCCAGCCTCGCTGCCGCACGGCGTCGCCCTGCCCTATCCTCCGGGGATGCCGCGATTGTACGACCGCCCGAGGCCAGGGACGCCAGCGCGTCGCGAACGGCCCGCACGATGACGCGCGAGGTGCTCAGCGCCTGGGCGTCGCTCGGCGTGTTGCTGGCCCTGGCGCTGATCCTCATCGCCACCCTGGCGCCCTTTGGAAGCGGCGTCTCCGGCTGCCCGCTGGGCTTGCCCTGCTGGGCCTGGCACGTGCTGCTCTTCGCGCTGCTCGGCGTGCCGGTGGCGCTGCGCTACGCGACCAGCCGCGCGGCGGTGCGCTCGCCCGTCCGGGTGCTGCTGATGGTCGTGCTCGGGCTCTGGATCTTCGCCGCCCTCGACGAGCTGGCGCAGGGTTGGATCGACGGGCGCGAGCCGGCCCTCGAGGACTGGATCGCCGATATGGCCGGTGCGCTGATCGGGCTGGCCGTCGGAAGTCTGCTGCTGCGGCTCGCCCTCGGGCGCTCCCGCTAGGCCGAGGCGCGAACGGGGGCCGCTGCCGGCTTGGCCGCCGAGTCCTCCTCGAGGCTGAGGTGGTAGGTCATGCTCTGCAGCGAGAGCAGCGGGTCGATGCGGCGGATGCGCACGCCGCGGGGCACCTGCACCGTGATCGGCGCGTAGTTGAGGATCGAGCGCACGCCCGCGCGCACGAGGGCGTCGATCACCTCCTGCGCAGCCGCGGCGGGGACGGCGACGATGCCGATGTCCGCGGGCTCCGCGCAGAGCGAGCGCTCCATCTCGCGCACGTCGCGCACGACGATCCCTCGGACCTCGCCGCCGATCTCCTCGGGGCTGGCGTCGTAGACGCCGATGAGGTCGAATCCGTCCGGTCCGAAGCCCTGGTACGAGGCGATCGCGCGCCCGAGGCGGCCCACGCCGACCAGCACCATCCGCCAGCGGCGGTTCAGTCCCAGGATCAGCCGCAGCTCCTCGACGAGCCGGACGACCGAGTACCCGCTGCCCTGCTTGCCGAAGCGCCCGAAGTAGGCGAGGTCCTTGCGAATCTGCGCCGGCGTGACGCCGAGCGCGTCACCCAGTTCCTGCGAGGAGACCGTGGAGCGGCCCTCCTCCTCCATGCGCGCGAGCCAGCGGTAGTAGATGGGGAGACGGTCGATGACGACCTCGGGAATGTCGGCAGGCAACGGCAGGGTGACCCTCCACTGCGTGTAATGCGTACGTATCGGTAACGAACCCGAACCTGATTGGGAAGGCTTGCACAATCGTGCACTAGCGTCCAGCGAAGCGACTGCCGGGCGGCGCTGCTAGCATCTCCCCGTGACCCGCCCGAAGGCTCCCGAGAACGACCACGGACTCGCCCGCCGAGCGGGAGCGGACCCCGCCGCACCCGCGTTCGTCGAGCTGCCCGGCGGCGTGTTCCGCATGGGCTCGCTCATCCGCCCCGACGAGCAGCCGCTGCGCGAGGTGCGCCTCGATCCGTTCGCCGCCGCACCCGCGCCGGTCACGAACGCCGAGTACGCCGCCTTCCTCGAGGCGACCGGCCACGAGGCGCCGCGCTTCTGGGAGGAGCCGCGCTTCAACGCACCGGACTGCCCGGTGGTGGGCGTCTCCTGGTTCGACGCCGTCGCCTACTGCGCGTGGCTGGGCGGCATCATCGGGCGCCGCTGCCGCCTGCCGAGCGAGGCGGAGCGCGAGTACGCCGCCCGAGGCGGCGTCGAGGGCGTCGCCTTCCCCTGGGGCAACGAGCCGTGGGACGAGGGGCCGTTCGCCCCCGGATCGGCGGGGATGGACCGCCCGCAGCCGGTCGGCTCCTCGCCCCCGAACGGCTTCGGCCTCTACCACATGGCCGAGAACGTGCACGAGTGGTGCAGCGACTGGTACGCCGCCGGCTACGACGCCGGCGAGCTCGACAACCCGCACGGACCCGCCGAGGGCGAACGCCGCGCCTCGCGAGGCGGATCCTGGCGGCACCGGATCAAGGTCACGCGCATCGCCGCGCGCTCCTCGCTGCCGCCCGACCGCCGCTACAACGACTACGGCTTCCGCGTCTACGCCGACAGAGAGGACTGAGCGAGCGAGCGCCCGCAGCGCCGCTTGCTACGGCGTATCGGCGATCAGGGACTCTTCCTCGGTAGGGATGCTGCGTGCGATCACATCGAGGTAGTCGAGCGCCACGCTGGCGCCTCGGGCCACGCAGCGATCCGGTTCGTCCGCGACATGCACCGGCACGCCGACCTCATGCATCAGCAGCGCGTCCAGGTGGCGCAAGCGCGCTCCGCCGCCCGTCAGCACCACGCCGTGGTCGATCACGTCCGCAGCCAGCTCCGGCGGCGTGCGCTCCAACACGGAGCGCACCGTCTGCACGATGCTCTCGAGGTGCTCCTGGATCGCCTGCGTCACCTCGGAAGCGCGCACCGTGACGGTTCGCGGCAGGCCCGTAATCTGGTCACGGCCGCGCACGGCGGCGGTCTCGTCCTGCTCCAGCGGGATCGCCGAACCGATGGCGATCTTCAACTCCTCGGCGGAACGCTCGCCGATCGCGAGGTTATGTCGCCGGCGGACGTAGAGCGCGACCGCCTCGTTGAGGCGGTCCCCGGCCACGCGGATCGACTCGGCGGCGACAATCCCGAACATCGAGATCACCGCCGCCTCGGCGCGTCCGCCGCCGATGTTGAGCAGCATGTGCCCGCGAGGCGAGCCGACGGGGATCTCGGCGCCGATCGCGGCGGCGAGCGGCTCCGGGATGAGGTGCGCCGGGCGCCGGCCGCCGGCTGCCTCGGCGGCGTCGCGGACGGCGCGCTGCTCCACGCGCGTCACGCCGTACGGCGTGGAGACCATCACCTCCGGACGGACGACGCGGAAGCGGCCCATCACCTCGCCGATGAGGTAGCGCAGCAGCGCCTCGGTGATCAGATAGTCCGCGATCGCGCCGTCGCGCATGGGCCGGATCACGCGGATCGTGCCGGGATGCCGGCCGATCATCTCGAACGCCTCGCGGCCGACGGCGGCGACGGCGTTATCGCGCTCCGTGAGCGCGACCACGGCGGGCTCTTCCAGCACGATGCCGCGCCCCCGTTCGGAGACGAGCACCTGCGCCGTGCCCAGATCGATGCCGAGTCGTTTGGTGAACATTCGCCCGGAGGTCCGCGCCTTTCAACACCGAGGCGCTCACGCCCCCGGACAATCGACCTTAGCGCCTGAACACCGTCGCGCCTAGCGCGCTCAGCCGCTCCTCGATCCGCGGGTAGCCGCGATCGAGGTGCGCGAGGTCGCGCACGATCGTCTCGTCGCTGGCGCAGAGCCCGCCGATCACGACCGCTGCAGCCGCCCGCACGTCGAGCGCCCGCACCGCGCTGCCGACGAGCGGCGTGGGGCCCTCGATGATCACGGACTGGCCGCCGGCGGTCATGCGCGCGCCCATCGCGCGCAGCTCGCCGAGGTAGAGCAGGCGGTTCTCGAAGACGCGCTCGTGGATGGTGGAGACGCCCTCGGCCTGGGTCAGCATGGCTGCCATGGGGGCGTGGAGATCGGTCGGGAACCCGGGATACGGCACCGCCTGGAGCTGTACCGCGCGCAGCGGCCCGCCGCCCGGGCGGTGATGCGCGCGCACATGGTCCGAGGTGACCTCGACGCCCGCTCCCGCCTCGGCGAGCTTCGTGAGCAGCGAGTCCAGGTGGTCCGCCCGCGCGCCCTCGATGGCGACGTCGCCGCCGGTGGCGACGCCGGCGAGCAGGTAGGTGCCGCTCTCGATGCGATCCGGGATGATCGTGAAGTCGACGCCGTGCAGGCGCTCGACGCCCTCGACGGTGATCGTGTTCGAGCCGTGCCCGCTGATGCGCGCGCCCATCGCCACCAGCATCCCGGCGGCCATCGCGACCTCCGGCTCGGCGGCGGCGTTGACGATCACGGTCTCGCCCTCGGCGAGCGCGGCGGCGAAGAGCACGTTCACGGTGCCGAGCACGCTCGGGTAGTCGAGGAAGACGCGCGTCCCCCGGAGGCGGCCCCGTGCGACGAAGTTCTGGCCCTCGCGGCGCACGTCCGCCCCCAGCGCGCGGAAGCCCGCGAGGTGCACGTCCAGCGGGCGCACGCCGATCACGTCGCCGCCCGGCTGCGGGCAGGCCGCCTCGCCGAAGCGGGCGAGCAGCGGCCCCATCACGAGGAACGAGGCGCGCAGCGCGATCGCGAGATCGCTCGGCGCGACGGTCTCCGTGACCCCGGAGGCGTCGATCGAGACATCGCCGCCATCGACTTCGAAGCGCGCGCCGAGAGCGCGCAGCACGCGGCCCATGCCCTCGATGTCCGCGATCTCCGGGACGTTGTGCAGGGTGACGGGATCGGAGGTGAGGAGTGGCGCGGCCAGTGCGTAGAGCGCGGCGTTCTTGGAGCCGGACGCGGGCAGGCGGCCTCGCAGCGCGCGCCCGCCGTGAATGATCAACTGCTCACCCATGGGGCCTCCGGCCCCCGCCACCACCAAGGATACGACGCATCGAGGCCACCCCGCGAGGCGCGGTGGCCGGAGCGCTCACTCCTGACAACGATGTGCTAGGCTGAACCCGCAAGGGATGGATGGGCCGTGACCGCAACATCCGACAGCCTCGGCGAGCGTGTCGCGCGCATCGAAGGCGCCTACGAGCACCTCGCCACCAAGGCTGACATCGAACGGCTGAAGTTCCAACTGTTCGCCGGCATGTTCGCCGGCCTGTCCGCCGCCACGGGCATCATTCTGGCGGCAATGCGGCTGTGGGTGTAGCGACGCTTCCAGACGCCACGACATCCGACAGCCTCGGCAAGCCTGTCGCGCGCGTCGAGGGTACGTACGAGCACCTCGCCACGAAGGCTGACATCGAACGGCTGAAGTTCCAGCTGTTCGCCGGCCTGTCCGCCGCCACGGGCATCATCCTGGCCGCGATGCGGCTGTGGGTGTAGCGATGCGTGCGAGAAGCCGCGGCACTGAGGAGTAGGCCCAGGCAAGTACGAGAGTCCGCATTGTCCGCCCGCCTTTGCACCCCCGTGCAGCGGCGGGCTTTTCTCGCCCGGCCCGTCGGACGAGGACGCGCTGCGCGCGGCTCCCCACCCGCCCACCCCGGACTGTTTCTTGGTGTGGGGGCTGCGCCCCCACCCCCCGCCGGATCGCGCCGGACCCGCGCCGCCACTCGACGCATGCGGGCATCGAGGGCCCTCGGGGCACCGGATCGCCGTGCATCCGGGCGAGGGCGCCCGGGACGAGGCCCGGAGCCCTCACGTGCGTCGGACGAGCACGCGCTACGCGCGGCTCCCCACCCGCCCACCCGGACTGTTTCTTGATGTGGGGGGCTGCGCTGCGCCCCCACACCCCCCCGGACCCGCGCCGCCACTCGACGCGCGCGGGCATCGAGTGCGCCTCGAGGCACCGGATCGCGGTGCATCGACATGCATCCGGGCGAGGGCGCCCGGGACGAGGCCCGGAGCCCTCACGTGCGTCGGACGAGCACGCGCTGCGCGCGGCTCCCCACCCACCCGCCCCGGACTGTTTCTTGGTGTGGGGGCTGCGCCCCCACACCCCGCCGGATCGGCGCCGACCCGCGCCGCCGCTCGACGCATGCGGGCACCGAGGGCCCCCGCAGCACCGGATCGGCCGCGAATCCACGACGCCACCGGACCCGCGCGGGCATCGAGGGCCCTCGGGGCACCGGATCGCCGTGCACTGACACGCGCAGATCAAGGGCGCTACGAGTCCCGGACCCCGCGCGCAGGGGAGCCACGCAAGCGCCGAGGGCGCAAGGGGTTGGGCGACTACCGTGCCGGGGCGGGTTGGGGGGCGTAGCCCCCCACAGAGAAAGAAATCCGGGGGCGGGTGGGTGGGTCGGGAGCCGCGCGCAGCGCGTGCTCGTCCGAGACGCGCGAGGCGACAGGCACCGAGACGCGGCGCCTGTCGGACGGGGTCTTCGGGAAGTCCGGTTAGCGCTGCGCGGCCGGCGCTCCCATGCCGCGCCGGCGGCGGATGCGGATGCGCGTTTCCGCGCGCAGCAGCGACAGGCGCGCTCGCGCGAGATCGACCACCTCATCCGCGGCGACGCTGCCCTCGAGGCGCGCCTGAGCGCGATCGCGGGCCTCTTCGGCACGCGCCTCGTCGATCTCGTCGACGCGCTCGGCGGCGTCGGCGAGGACGGTGACCTCGTCGCGCAGCACCTGGATGAAGCCGCCGTGCACGACAATCTCCTCCGGGCCGTCGCTGCCGACGGCGATCAGCTCGCCGACGTCGAGGCTGGCCATCAGCGCGGCGTGGCTCGGCAGCACCGTGATCTGGCCCTCGGTCGTCGGCACGATCACGCGCTGCACGTCGTCCCGATCGAGGACCGGCTGCTCCGCCGTGACGATTGAGAGGCTGAGCGGGGGCAAGCGTTAGTCCTCCTCGGCCATCTCGCGGGCGTTCTCGATCGCCTCGTCGATGGCGCCGACCATGTAGAAGGCATTCTCCGGCAGGTCGTCGTGTTTGCCCTCGAGGATCTCGGTGAAGCCGCGCACGGTCTCGGCGACTGGCACGTAGCGGCCGCCGCGGCCGGTGAACTGCTCGGCGACGAAGAAGGGCTGCGTGAGGAAGCGCTGGATGCGGCGCGCGCGCGCCACGGCCTGCTTGTCCTCCTCCGTCAGCTCCTCGATGCCGAGGATGGCGATGATGTCCTGCAGGTCCTTGTAGCGCTGCAGCGTGCGCAGCACGCCGGAGGCCGCGTCGTAGTGCTCCTGGCCCACCACGTTCGGGTCGAGCATGCGGCTGTTCGAGGTCAGCGGGTCCATCGCCGGGTAGAGCCCCTGCTCCGCCAGCGCCCGCTCCAGCGCCACGACCGCGTCGAGGTGGCCGAACGTCGTCGAGACGCCGGGGTCGGTGTAGTCGTCGGCGGGGACGTAGATCGCCTGGAAGGAGGTGATCGAGCCCTGTTTCGTCGAGGTGATGCGCTCCTCGAGCTCGCCGATCTCCGTCGCCAGCGTCGGCTGGTAGCCGACGGCCGAGGGCATCCGGCCGAGCAGCGCCGAGACCTCCATGCCGGCGAGCGTGTAGCGGTAGATGTTGTCGATGAAGAGCAGCACGTCGCGGCCCTCGTCGTCGCGGAAGTACTCCGCCATCGTCAGGCCGGTGAGGCCGATGCGAAGCCGCACGCCGGGCGGCTCGTTCATCTGGCCGAAGACCAGCGCCGTCTTGTCGAGGACGCCGGACTCCTCCATCTCGTGCCAGAGGTCGTTGCCCTCACGCGAGCGCTCGCCCACGCCGGCGAAGACGGAGAGGCCGCCGTGCTCGGTGGCGAGGTTGCGGATCAGCTCGGTGTTGACGACGGTCTTGCCAACGCCGGCGCCGCCGAAGAGGCCGACCTTGCCGCCGCGCGCGAGCGGGGCGATCAGGTCGATCACCTTGATGCCGGTCTCCAGCATCTGCGCCTCGGTCTCCTGCTCGGCGTAGGCGGGCGGCGCGCGGTGAATCGGGCGGCGCACGGTGTCCGCCGGGATCGCCTCGCCGGGGTCGAGCGGCTCGCCGAGCACGTTGAAGATGCGCCCGAGGGTGGCCGGCCCGACGGGCACGGTGATCGGCCCGCCGGTGTCCTCGGCGCTCGCGCCGCGCTGGAGACCGTCCGTGGAGTCGAGCGCGAGGCAGCGCACCCAGTTGTTGCCGAGGTGCTGCTGCACCTCGGTCACGAGCGTGCGCGTCTCGCCGTTCGCACCCATCGAGATGTTGACGGCGTTGTAGATCTCGGGCAGGTCGCCGTCGGGGAACTCCACGTCGACGACCGTGCCGATGACCTGCCGTACTAGTCCGGTGCTCATGCTGTCCGCCTTGCTCCCGAACCGCGCGCTGCGCGCGGGCCGCTCTGCCTCGCTTGCTTCGTTACGCCTGGATCGCCGCGGTGCCGCCGACGATGTCGAGCAGCTCGCTGGTGATCAGCTCCTGTCGTGCCTTGTTGTAGGTCAGCGTGAGGTCCGCGACCATGTCGTTCGCCGCGTCGGTGGCCGCGCGCATCGCGACCATGCGCGCCGACTGCTCGGACGCCGCGGCCTCGAGGATCGCCTCGAAGACCTGCATCTCCACGTAGCGCGGCAGCAGCGTCTCCAGCAGCGCCTGCGGCGAAGGCTCGAAGATGAAGTCCGCGCCGCCGCCCATCGACTCCGAGTCCTCCTCGGGCGGCTCGATCGGCAGCAGCTGACGCACCACCGGCCGCTGTACTGCGGTGTTGATGAACTGCTGGAAGCCGACGTACACCTGATCGATCTCGCCGCTGATGTAGTCCTGCGTGACGATCCGCGAGATCGGCAGCGTGTCGCCCATCGAGGGGTAGTCGCCGAGGTCCGTGAACTCCGCGATCTGGGGGAAGCCCGCGCGGCGGAAGAAGTCGCGCCCCTTGCGCCCCACCGGGATCACCGAGACGCGCTCGACGTGCGGCTGGCGCTCGAGGGCGAGATTGGCGCCGGCGCGGTTCATGTTCGCGTTGAGGCCGCCGGCCAGCCCGCGGTTGGCGGTGATGTGGATGAACGCGAAGTGCCGCACGGCGCGCTGGTCCAGCAGCGGGTGCAGCGAGTCGTCGCCGCCGCCGCCGCGCGCCTCGGACGAGCCGGCGAGGCGGGCCAGCACGGCGCGCATGCGCTCCGAGTAGGGCCGCGCGGCGAGCGCGCGATCCTGGGCGCGCCGCATCTTGGAGGCCGCGACGAGCTCCATCGCCTTGGTGACCTTGGCGGTGTTCTCGACGGATTTGATCCGCCCGCGGATTGCCCGGACCTGACCGGCGCCTGGCATCTAGCGCTGTTCCCCGTTCCGCGCCCCCGAGGGGGCGGCTGCGTCTCGCTCTAGTAGGCGACCGAGCCCTTGAACTGCTCGATCGCGGCCTTCAACTGCTCCTCGGTGTCGCCCTCGACCTCGCCGGTGCGCTCGATCGCCTCGATCACGTCCGCCGCGGTCGCCTGGAACTGCTCGTGCAGGGCGCGCTCGAAGTCGGCGATCTTCTCGACCGGCACGTCGTCGAGGTAACCGTTCGCGCCGGCGTAGAGGATCACGACCTGCTGGCCGAGCGAGAGCGGCTCGTACTGCGGCTGCTTCAGCACCTCGGTCAGGCGCTGGCCGCGCTGCAGCTGGCGGCGCGTCGCCGGGTCGAGGTCCTCCGTGCCGAACTGGGCGAACGCCTGCAGTTCGCGGAACTGCGAGAGGTCCAGCCGCAGCGTGCCGGCCACGGAGCGCATCGCGCGCCGCTGCGCGGCCCCGCCGACTCGTGAGACGGAGATGCCGGGGTTCACGGCGGGCCGCTGCCCGGCGTTGAAGAGGTCGTTCTCGAGGAAGATCTGGCCGTCCGTGATCGAGATCACGTTCGTCGGGATGTAGGCGGAGACGTCGCCGGCCTGCGTCTCGATGATCGGCAGCGCGGTGAGCGAGCCGCCGCCGTGCGCCTCGTCGAGGCGCGCCGCGCGCTCCAGCAGCCGCGAGTGCAGGTAGAAGACGTCGCCCGGGTAGGCCTCGCGGCCCGGCGGGCGCTTCAGCAGCAGCGAGATCTGGCGGTACGCCCAGGCGTGCTTCGTGAGGTCGTCGTAGACGATCAGCACGTCCTTGCCCTGCTCCATGAAGTACTCGCCCATCGCGCAGCCCGCGTACGGCGCGAGGTACTGCAACGCCGCGGACTCCGCCGCCGAGGCGGAGACGACGATCGTGTGCTCCATCGCGCCGTGCTGCTCCAGCGTGGCGACGGTCTGCGCGACCTTCGAGTCCTTCTGGCCGACCGCGACGTAGATGCAGATCAGGTCGCCGCCGCGCTGGTTGATGATCGCGTCGATCGCGATCGCGCTCTTGCCGATCGAGCGGTCGCCGATGATCAGCTCGCGCTGGCCGCGGCCGATCGGGATCATCGCGTCGATCGCCTTGATGCCCGTCTGCACCGGCTCGCTAACCGACTCGCGCGCGACGACGTCGGGCGCGATCCGCTCGACGGGGAGGCGCTGGCTCGTGGCCAGCGGACCGCGCTCGTCGATCGGGTCGCCGAGCGGGTTGACGACGCGCCCGATCAGCTCCTCGCCGACGGGCACGGAGGCGACGAGCCCGGTGGTGCGGACCTCGTCGCCTTCCTTGATGTCCGTGTAGTCGCCGAGGATGATCGCGCCGACGGTTTCCTCTTCGAGGTTCAGCGCCAGGCCTCGGGTGCCGGTGCTGAACTCGACGAGCTCCGAGGCGAGGCACTGGCCGAGGCCGTGGATGCGCGCGATGCCATCGCTCGCCTCGACGACCGTGCCGACGTTGGCCTCGGTGACGTCCGCGTCGAAGTTCTCAATCTGATCCTTGAGGATCGCGGCGATCTCTTCTGCCCGAACCATCGCGTCTCCTCCGTGGCCGTGCAGCGGGCCGAACCCGCTGCCAGGCCGGTTCCTACGCCAGTTGCGCGCGCAGCGCGCGCAAGCGCGAGCGCGCCGAGCCGTCAATCAGGCGGTCGCCGATGCGCACGACGGCGCCGCCAATCAAGTCCGGATCGACCTCTGCCTCGACCTCTACCTGCATGCCGGTGAGCTCGCCGAGTTGCGAGGCGAACCACTGCCGCCGCTCCTCGTCGATCTCCACGGCGGTGCGGACCTCGGCGCGGGCGATGCCGCGCCGCTCGTCCAGCAGCTCCCGCACGTACGAGGCGATCGAGGGGCCGAGCGCGAGCCGGCTCTTGCGCCGCAGCAGCCGCAACAGGTTGAGCTGCAGCTGCCCGATCTCCGGCACGACACGGCGAACGGTCTCCTGGAAACCCTCGTCCGTCATGCCGTCGCCCTGCAGCGCGGTCACGTAGACCGCGCGCTCGGTCAGCGCATCGAGGCCGTCGACCGCGTCCTCCCAGGCAGCGGCGCTGTCCGGGTCCGCGGCGACGAACTGCATGATCGCGAGCGCGTAGCGACGTCCTGCGACATCTCGCGCGCCTGCTGCCTGGGCCATGCGCCGCCCCTCGCTCGCCTAGTTCTGGTCGCCGAGCTCGCTGTTGACGAGCACCTCGTCGATCAGCCGCTGGTGCGCCGCGCGGTCAAGCGACTGGCGCATGACGCGCTCGGCGGCGGTGATCGTGAGGTCGGCGAACTCGCGTCGCAGTTGCTCGATCGCCTGATCGCGCTCGATGCGCACTTCCTCGCGGGCGCGCGTGACGATCTGCTCGGCGTCGGCGCGGGCGCGTTCCTCGAGCTGTTCGCGCAGCTGGGCAGCTCCCTGCTGCGCCTGCTGCACGAACTCGCGCCCCTCGCGCTGGGCCTGCTCGATCGCCTCCCGCGCTTCCTGCTCGCTGGCGGATGCCTGCGAGGCCGCCTGGGCGGCCAGGTCCAGCCCCTCCTGGATGCGTCGCCTGCGCTCATCGAGCAGGCGCAGCACCGGCTTGTAGAGGAAGAGCCGGAGCACGATCAGCAGGATCGTGAAGTTGATCAGGTTGGTGACGAGCGCGGGCAGGCTGAAGCCCAGGGCGGCGATGCCCGAGGGCCCCTCCTCGGCGGCGAACGCCGTGGCCGGCGCCGCCGCCAGCAGCAGCCCGAGGGCCACCGCGCCCAGCCGCAGACCGCGCGGCCGCGCGCTCCCCATCCGGCTGTGTACTCGGTCGATCATGCTCGCCCCGCTTGTCGCGGCCCGCCTAGAAGACGAAGCCAATCAGGATGGCGACGACGAGGGCGTAGATGCCGATCGCCTCGGCGAACGCGATCGCGAGGATCATGTTCGTCTGAATCGGGCCGGCCGCCTCGGGATTGCGCCCGAGCGCCTCCATCGCCTTGCCGCCGAGATAGCCGATGCCGATCCCGGGGCCGAAGGCGCCGAGACCCATCGCGAGGCCGGCGGCGAGGAACTTGTTCGCGTCGGCGGTGAACACGTTGTCGCCCGCCTCCTGCGCACCGGCCACGCCGGCCATCGCCAGCCACGCCAGGATGCCGAGGCCGGCGGCGAGCGCCGCCCGGCGCACGTACGGCCTCAGCGATCGCACCATCGCTCCCTCTGTCATTGCGGTGTACTCCCTACCAGGACGGATCGCGTCCCACCTGCTCCGGCCGCCCCGGCCCGAGCCCTTGCTCCCCTGCTCTTACTCATGCGCGCCCTCGTGCTCCTCGTGCGCGTCGCCGTGGTGGGCGACCGCGGTCTGGGCGAAGACGAGCGTGAGCATCGCGAACACGAACGCCTGGATCAGTCCCACGAACAGCTCCAGGCCGTAGAAGACGTTAATCAGTACCAGCGGCACGAGGAAGCTCATCATCAGCAGCAGCACCTCGCCCGCGAACACGTTGCCGAACAATCGGAAGGTGAACGAGACCATCCGGATCAGCTCCGAGATCAGCTCCAGCAACCCGACGAAGACGTCGATCACCCCCATCGGTTTGCCTCGCAGCAAATTGCCGAAGGCGAAGAACTTCTTCAGATAGCCCAGTCCGAGCGTGGACAGCCCCCAGTACTCGACGAAGACGAACGACATCAGCGCCAGCGCGAGCGGCGCGTTCACGTCCGTCATCACCGAGCGGAACAGCGGCGCGAGCAGCCCGGAGAAGGCGTCGCCCTCCTCGCTGGGCTCGAGGGCGTGCTCCTCGCCGGTGTCGACCGTCTCCGCCTGCAGCGGGATGTAGGCGACGTCCACGCCGGCGACGCTGGTCTGCTCGAAGACCGCCTGCACCTCGCCGTGACCGGGCTCGGTGCGCCCGACGACGAAGTTCATGGGCAGCAGCCCGAAGTAGTTGGAGATCAGCACGTAGAAGAAGATCGTGGCGATCACGGGGAAGAAGCGCCGCGCGCTCGCCTCGCCGACGATGTTCTCCGTGAACTCGTAGAAGCCGCCGACCAGCGCCTCGATCGCCCCGCTCAGTCCGGAGGGCACGAGCGCCATCGAGCGGCTGGCGTAGAGGGCGGCGGCGACGAGGAAGACGACGACGACCCAGGAGGTGAACATCGTGTTCGTGACCACGAGCGGGCCAATGTCGAAGACGTGCTCGGGGGCGAGGATGATCGCGGGCGTGGGCGGCTTGATGAAGATGAAGCCGCCGACGATCAGCGCGATCACGCCGGCGGCAATCAGCCAGCCTCGCATCTAGCGACCCTTCCGCTCGTCCGCTTCGGCGGCGCTGTCCAGCAGCCGCCTCAACTGGCGATACGCACCAAAAAATCCCGCCAGCAGGCCCAGCACCAGGAATACGAGCGTCAGCAGCGGATCCGTGCCGAAGTGACGATCGAGCAGACTCCCGACGATGGCCATCCCGGCGATCGACACGGCCAGATACGAGCCGATGCCGACCAGCCCCAGGGCGGGCGAACTCCAGACCGGAGCACCCCGTCCGGGCCGAGGCCGTCGGGAGCCTAGCACGGGCCGATCACGCGATCAACCGATTGTGAGAAGCCGCACGAATGACCCTCGCACCCCGCCCGACTCACTCGCTCTTGGTCTCTCCCTCGCCCAGATCGTCGAGATCGAGCTCCCCGATAAAGTCGCTGAAGGCCGAGAGTTTCTCCAGCTCCTCCTCCGTCACGGAGGAGGCGCGGTTGTCGCCGACCACCACCTCACCCTCGGCGCTGAGCAGCACCCCGGCGCGGTCCAGCACGGACTCCTCCGCGTAGATCGGCGCATCGGCGCGGACGGCGAGCGCGATCGCATCCGAGGGGCGCGAGTCGATCTCGACCGTGCCGCCCTCGTGCTCGACGGTGATCTTGGCGTAGAAGGTGTCGTTCTCGAGGTCGTTGACGACGACGTGCTTCACGGAACCGCCGAATTCGCCGATCACGTTGCTGAGCAAATCGTGCGTCAGCGGGCGGGCGACGGAGTGGTTCTGCAGGCGGACCGCGATCGCGTCGGCCTCGGCGGCGCCGATCCAGATCGGCAGATAGCGGTCCGATCCCTTCTCGCGCAGGATCACGACCCGCTGGTAGTTGCGGAGACTGACGCGAATGCTCTCGATGGTCATCTCGATCATGACGCGATGCCCCACGTCCTCGCGGACAAATCGAGTCCAGGTACCACTTTCGCGAGGCGTCAACGAAATCCGCGACGCGCTTGCGGCCAGTCTACTCCGCAGCGCCCGTAGCGGGTGGAATGCCACCTTCGAGGGCGGCCTCGATCGCCGGATCGATCGCGGGACCGCGCTCCAGCAGCTCCGCCGCGCGGCGGCGCAGCGTCGGGCGGTCCATCAGCACGCGCCTGCCGCACTCGCGGCAGCGCAGCCCGATGTCCGCCCCGACGCGCACGACGTCCCAGTCGAAGCTCCCACAGGGATGCTTGCGCCGCAGCCGCAGCACGTCGCCGACGCGCAGATCGAGGACCACGGCCGCTAGCCCGCGCGCCCGCCGCCGTCCGCCGTGCGGACGGCGGCGCGGATCGCGTCGCGCAGCCGCTGGGCCTCGGCGCGGGCCGCCGCGGCGCTCCCCGCCTGCGGGTAGAGCACGCTGCGCGAGGCGTTGACGATGATCCCGCCGCCGCGAACGTCGAGCGCGGCGTGCACGGCGGCCTCCAGCTCGCCGGCCTGCGCGCCGACGCCGGGCATCAGGAACAGCAGCTCCGGGCACAGCTCGCGGATCGCGCGCGCCTCCTCCGGGTACGTCGCGCCGACGACGAGGCCCACGTTGCCGCGGGTGTTCCAGGCGTTCGCGCGCTCGGCGACCGCCAGGTACAGCGGCCGGCCTCCCCCGCTCGCCGCGAGCGCGCGGTCCTGCAGCTCGCCGGCCCCCGCGTTCGAGGTGCGGCAGAGCACGAACGTATGCCGATCCTCGTGGGCGAGGAACGGCTCGACGGCGTCGCCCCCGAGGTAGGGGTTGACCGTCACGGCGTCCGCGCCGAGCACCTCGAAGACGGCCCGCGCATAGAACTCCGCCGAGTGCCCGACATCGCCGCGCTTGGCGTCGAGCAGCACGGGGATCTCGTCCGGGATGCCGTCGATCAGCTCCCACAGCGCCTCCTGGCCGTGGGGGCCGCGCGCCTCGAAGAAGGCGGCGTTCGGCTTGTAGCAGCAGACCAGGTCCGAGGTCGCCTCGATCACCTCGCGCAGCCAGGCGTCGATGTCGACGCCCTGGGGGAGGCGCGAGGGGTCGGGATCGAGCCCGACGCAGAGCAGCGAGTCGTTCGCCGCGGCGGCGGCCTCGTACTTCTCACGGAAGCTCGCGCGCGCCGTCATGCCGCCACCCCCCGGGAGACGCGCAGCGGCGGCAGCACGACGCCCGAGGCGCGCAGCCGCGCGACGGCCGCCTCGAAGGCGTCCGGGTCGCCGCTCACGCTGCAGGGCACCGCCCCGTCGCCATCCTCCGCGATCGCGATCGCGTGCTCCTCGAGCTGCTGGAGCACGCGCCGCGCGACCGGCTCGGCCGTGTCGATCAGCTCGACGCCGTCGCCGAGCAGCGCGCGCAGCGCCGGCCGCAGGAAGCCGTAGTGCGTGCAGCCGAGCGCGACCTCGTCGACGCCCTCGGACGGCAACCCGGCGAGGGCGCTGTCAAGCAGCGCCTCGACTCGCGGTCCGCCGACCTCGCCGCTCTCGACGAGGTCGGCGAGGCCGGGCATCGCGATCGTGCGCACGCGGCTGTCGCCGGCGTAGCTGTCGTGCAGGCGCGCCAGGCGCGCGCCCTCGGCCGTCGCGGGCGTGACGAGCAGGGCGACGCGGCCGCTGCGGCTGCGCTCGACGGCGGGCTTGAGCGGCGGCTCCATGCCCACCACCGGCACGCTGAAGCGCTCGCGCAGCGCCTCGAGCGCGGCCGAGGAGGCGGTGTTGCAGGCAACGACGAGCAGGCGCGCCCCGGCCTCGACCAACTCGCGGCCGATGGCGAGCGAGCGTTCGGCGATCTCCTCGGGCGGGCGCTCGCCGTAGGGGAAGCGGGCCGTGTCGGCGGCGTAGCGCAGCGGCAGCCCGGGCCGCAGGCGATGGATCGCGGCGACGACGGAGAGGCCGCCGACGCCGGAGTCGAAGATCCCGACGGACGCGGGGACGCTCACGGGAGCGCTGGATGGATGATCCGCAAGGCGGCCTACCACGCTTCGAGAGTAGGCGGCGGCGGCCCGCGCAGGCAAGCAGCAAGGCCTGCGGCAGCTACGCCTCGCCCTCCTCACCGTCGTCCTCGGGCAGCGGGTTGGCCAGCTCCCAGGCCGCGAACTGGCGCTCGAGGTCGTCGAGGCGGCCGGGGGTGGGCTCGTGGCGGCCGTAGCGCGCACCGTCGAAGGCGCGGGCGATGCCGCCGAAGAGCGGCGCATCGAGGCGGGCGCCCGCGGCGACGCCGAACTCGAGCGCGGTCTGTCCCGGCCGGCGCTCCACGCCCCGCGACCGTGCGGCGACGAGCATCCGGCCGAAGAGCCGGTAGGCGCGGTTGAGGGTCAGCCAGCGGGAATCCTCCGCACGCCTCCGCCGCGGCTGCGGGATCAGCGAGCGCAGCATCGAGGCCAGCCCGCCGCCGCCCTCGCCCTCGCGGATCTCCGCGTACTCCTCGGTCGCCGTCCGCTCGGAGCGGGAGAAGAGCCAGCGCGAGATGCGGTAGGCGATCCAGATTGCGGCGGCGGCTGCGAAGGCGCGCGCCACGTTGCCGGTCCAGCCGGGAATCCTGAAACGACCCTCGCGCTCCTCGGGCAGGTCCGTGGCACCCTCCTGGATATCGACGCCCACGTTCTGGAGCTCAAAGTCGCTGGCCACGAGGCCTATCAGCCACTCGACCACCCAGAAGACCGGGGTGAGCAGCAGGATCAGCGTCCAGGCCAGCACGGCGACCAGCCCCGTGCCGATCGGCTGCAGCAAGCGATGCACGTCGAACAGCGCGAGCAGGATGAAGAGCGCCGTGACCACGCTCAGCGCGCCGATCGTGCCGAGCACGGAGATCACCCACGGCGCGTCGCGGCCCGTCGCCGTCATGTCGTCGGGGGCGCGGGCGGCGTGCGCGGTTGCGAGCGAGAGCGCGCCGAGCAGGAAGTAGGGCAGCACCAGCCAGCCGGCCACATCCACATCCGACGCCGCGGCGATGAATGCGACGACGACCGCGACGGCGAATCCCACCCCGAAGCTGCGCAGGCTGCGCTCGAATGTGACGGGACTGCGCCCGGCGAAGAGGAAGCGCAACCAGAGCAGCACGATGCCGCCGGTCGTCATCGCCCTCGATGCGCCGCGGACGCGATCGGGGTCGGGGTTGGCGACGAACTCTGCCGGGTCGATCGAGCCGCTGAACGTGCTCCCGCCCTGCCCTCGGAGATCGGCGAGAATGCCGTCGTCCCAGGGCGCGCCGCCCGAGAGCGGGGCATCGGCGAGCGCGAACTGCAGCGTCAGCCCGAGCACGACGATCGAGACGAGCAGCCCGGCGGCGGCGCGCGAGGAGACCGGCAGGCTGCTCCTCGCGAGCACGCGCATCAGCGTGTACGCCCCCATCGCCACCGCCACGATCAGCAGCAGCGACGGCCCGCCGATCGCGCTCTCGCCCGCCCGCTCGGCGACCTGCATCGCGTCGCGGGCGCGGTCGGGCTGCAGGAACTCGCCGCCGCCGATGCCGAGCAGGATCTCCTGGGAGACGTTGCGGAAGGCGCTGCGCTCCACCCCCGTTGCGAACGAGCGCAGCACGGCGAACCAGAGCAGCGCCTCCGCCGCCAGGAAGAAGAACGCCGCCAGCGGACCGCGCCAACTCATCGCGCCGGCCCTGCCCGCCGCGGCGCCGTGCGCTCCAGTATCTCGCGGGCCCGCGACGGCCCGACGGCGGCCTCGGCCTCCGTCGCCGCCTCCGCCTCGAGCCGCTCCATGTACGGGGCGATCTCGGTCACGGGGATCGAGCCGAGTTGCACGTCCCACGGCGCCCGCGAGGTCTTCACCACGTGCACCTCGTGGCGCTCGCGGCGCAGCCGCTGCAGCGAGGCGACCAGTTGGTCCGTCATCAGCGCCGCGACGACGACGACGCTCGCGCCGATCGGCAACGCCTCACCGCGGCGCTCCAGCTCGGCGGCCAGCGGGGCCATCGCGAACGGATTCACGCCCGCCAACGCCTCCAGCACACGCGCGAGCTGATCCGGGCGCCGTCCGGCGCCGAGCCGGACCGGGCGGTCCGCCTCCGGCAGCGCGCCGTTCGTCAGCAGGCCGATCGCGGCGTGCCCCTCGAAGGCGGCCTGCGCGATCGAGGCGGCGACCGTCACCCCCCGCTCCAGCAGCACCGGGTCCGTGCCCTCCCAGGTGTGCCCCAGCGTCATCACGTCGAGGGCGACCACGACCGCGAGCGCACGCGAGGGCTCGTAGAGCCGCGATTGCAGCCGCCCCGCGCGCGCCGTCGCCTTCCAGTCGACCTGCTTCAGCGGGTCGCCCGCCACGTAGTCGCGCACGCCGATCACGCGGATCGGGTCGGGGAAGATGCGGCGGCCTCCGCGCAGCTCGCCGAACGGGCGGTCGCTGCCGAGGCCGATATCCGGTAGCGAGTAGGTGCGTGGGTAGACGACCAGCGTGTCCAGGCCTCCCGCGTCCCGCTGGCGCTCGAACAGCCCGAAGAGATCGCCCGAGGAGAGCCGCGCCGGGCCGAAGCGGTGATAGCCGCGACGCGACGCGTGCATGGTGAGCGGCCACTCGAGGCGATCCCCGGAGCGCAGCGAGGTCGTGCGCGTCAGGTAGACCGCGCCGCGCAGGCCGGTGGGCGTGGTGTGGCCGTCGGTCAGCGGGGCGGCCTCCGGCAGGCGCTCGCGCAGCTCGATCCAGGGGACGGGCAGCAGCTTGCGGTTGGCGAGGTGCAGCCGCAGGCCGACCTCCTCGCCGGTGAAGGCGCGCCGCTCCGACAGCTCGCGGCGGTACTCGACGTGTTCGAGCGCGAGCCGCGCCCAGAGCCGCGCGGCGCCACCCGCGCCCAGCACCAGCGCGCCGAGGCCGAAGAGCGGCGCGGAGCCGGTGAGCACGCCGGCGAAGACGAGCGCGATGCAGCCGCCGATCCAGGCCTCGGTGAGCAGCGAGCGCATGGCCCGGCCGCCCCGGTCCTAGCCGCCGGCGGAGGCGGGGCGGCCGTCGACGAGGGGCACGGGCAGCTCGCGCAGGATCTCGTCGATCAGCTCGTCCGCCGTGCGCCCTCGCAACTGCGTCTGCGAGCTGAGTACGAGGCGATGCGAGAGCACCGCGGGCGCCAGCCGCTTCACGTCGTCGGGGCGCACGTAGTCACGCCCCTCGATCGCGGCCAGGGCGCGCAGCGCGCGGAACAGCGCCAGCGAGGCGCGCGGGCTGCCGCCGAGGTCGAACGCCGCGTGGTTGCGCGTCGCGCGCACCACCTGCACCAGGTAGCGCGCCACGTCGTCCTCGACATGCACCAGCGGCAGCGAGGCCGAGAGCGCGGTCAGTTCGCTCGCCGAAACCACCGGCGAGAGGCGGTCGAGCGGCGACTCGCCCGCGAAGCGGCGCAGGATCGCGACCTCGTCCTGCTCGTTCGGGTAACCCATGCGCAGCCGCAGCAGGAAGCGGTCGAGCTGCGCCTCCGGCAGCGGGAAGGTGCCCTCGAGCTCGATCGGGTTCTGCGTCGCGAGCACCAGGAACGGGTCCGGCAGCCGGCGCGTCTCGCCCTCGACGGTGACGGTGCGCTCCTCCATCGCCTCCAGCAGCGCGGACTGCGTGCGCGGCGTGGCGCGGTTGACCTCGTCGACGAGCAGGATCGGGGCCATGATCGGCCCCTCGCGGAACTCGAACTCGCCGCTCTTCTGCGAGTAGTAGTGCACGCCCACGATGTCCGAGGGCATCAGGTCCGGCGTGCACTGGATGCGGTGGAAGTCCACGTCGATCGAGCGTGCGAAGGCGCGCGCCGCCATCGTCTTGCCGGTGCCGGGCACGTCCTCGAGCAGCACGTGCCCGCGCGCGAGCAGCGCGACCAGCAGCAGCTGGAGCGGCTCCTCCGCGCCGACGATGACCTGCGCGACGTTCTCCCGAATCGCCGCCGCCGCGCCGGCGAGGGCGCGCACCGCCTCCGCGCGCGACACGGCCGCACCTCGCGCCGCCGCTCCGACTGCTGCGTCTCCGACCACGTAGCCCCCTCGCCGCGACGGCGCCGCCCCGCAGCGGACGCCAGACGAGCAGGATAGCAGCCGCCCGCCGCCGCAGGCGGGGCGGGGCGAGGGTCTCGCGATGTGGCTCCACGGTTCGTATCGCGCGGCGCCCCGCTGCAGCGATTCCGCGATCCAGTCGAACAGCGGCTCGAGATGCTCAGCGCCGGGCGTGACCGAGCGTCCGCATTCCTCGGCTCGCTCGACGCTCAGGCAGAGCCAGGAGCCTGTTGCCGCATCCGCGAGGCGTATCCCGTCCCCGGTGTCGTCGTCCCAGCTCAGTTCCAACTCGATGCCCGCCGGGACACCAAAGGTGATGTGCCACGGGATAGAGAAGCCCATGTAGATAGCCGACGGGTGCAGCGAGCGATTGGGCGATGCCGGGTTGGCGCCCGGTGGGGCGAAGGAGCCACTGGTGTGGAGGTCGTAGCGGTCACGAGCGCGGAGGTCGGGCCGGGGCTCGTCAGCGATCCACGGCGGTGTCGGGCTGACTGGCCCATTCGTTGAAGGACCCGGCGTAGCTCGATGCCCTGTCGTAGCCCAGGATCTTCAGGACGAGCGCAGCGAGACCCGCGCGCGCACCGCCCCCTCAGTAGGTAACGACCGCGGCCTCCGGTGTGATCCCCTTCGCCCCCAGGAGGGTGGAGAGCTCGGCGGCAGGCTTCAAGGTCCCGTTGCCGGCATCAAAAAGCTCGGTGTATTCCAAATGGATGGCCCCCGGCAGGTGCCCGAGCCGGGGCGGAGGATTCCACCCCGCCGTCGTCCCATCGAACTCGCCGAGGCTACGCACGTCCCAGAAGACGACGCCGTAGTCATCGACGGCGGCCTTCGCCTGATCCAGGCGGCAGTAGACGCCCTCCACCGGGCGAGATGCGAACGTCCGCGGCTCGTGTGCCGGGGCGTCGCTGGAGAGCGGCCGCCCCTCGCCTGTCCATTTCGCCAACCCACCATCGAGGTAACGGATATCGGGATGGCCGTAGTAGAGGAACGTCCAGGCGGTCATCCCCGCCAGTTGGGACCGCTCCCCGCCGTCGTAGACCACGACCGGTGTGCGCTCGTCGATTCCAAGCGCGCCGACCAGGTGAGCAAAGGCCTCGGGCTCTGGCATCTCGGGCTCAGGGCGTATCCCGCCGAGCGCGAAGCCGCTGATGTGGACAGCACCGGGAATGTGGCCGCCAGCGTAGTCCTCGTCAGAACGAGCATCGACGACGCGAACCGTCGGATCGGACAGACGACTGGCGAGCCAATCGGTCTCGGCCAGCAACTCCGGATGAGCGTAGCCGCGCTCAGCAACAGGAAGGGGCATGCACCGCTCCGCTCGGGTTCTTGATGGATCTGGATGCTATCACTCCAAGGGAGTCGAGGCGGACCCGGCGATCGGGCCCGCGCGCGCTACCAGCCGGGGATGCCCGCCGGCAGGCCGAGGAAGACGCGGCCCGCGCCCTCGTAGTTGTGGGGCGCGGTCGCGGCGTGCTGCACGGCGACGTGCGCGTCGCGGAAGTAGCGCTCGAGGCGGTTGGCGGTGTGGGCGGCGTTCGTTCCCGCCGCCTCGAAGGCGAGATCGACGGCGCGCGCCGCCTCGTGGCCCGCGTGCGTGATCGCCAGCCGCATGTTCGCGACCTCGACCGAGGGGTCGGGCGCACGCGCGGACGAGGCCTCCCAAGCCTCGGCGATCGCGTCGAAGAGGTAGGCGCGCGCCGAGCGCACGATCGCCTCGGCCTCGCCGACCATCCGCTGGACACGTTCGCGGTCGCGCAACAGCGTGCTCGATCCGGTCGAGCCGCGCCCGGAGGCGATGTCGCGCAGCTCGTCGATCGCGCCGCGCGCGATGCCGAGCGTGCAGCCGGCGTGCACGGCGTGACTCCAGATGCCGAAGAAGCGCGCGCGGTAGAGCGGGCTCTCGATCACCGGCGCCTCGAGGCGCGAGACCGTGCGCGCGGCGGGCACGTAGAGGTTGTCGATTTCGAAGTCGAAGCTGCCCGTGCCGCGCAGCCCGACGACGTGCCAGGTGTCGATGATCTCGCCGCCGCGCACGGGGACGGCGACGGCGCGGGTGCGCGGCATGCCTTCCTCGTCGAGCAGCGGCTCGTCGCCGTCCATCAGCACGCAGGCGCCGAACATCCAGCTGGAGTGCTCGATGCCGCTCTGGAAGTCCCAGCGCCCGTTGACGCGGTAGCCGTCGCCCTCGATCCGCGCGCGGCCGAGCGCACGGTTGGAGCCGGCCGCGCGCAGCGAGCCGGTCTCGGCCTGCATCGCGCGCACCGCGTCCGCGTCCATCCAGGCGAAGCGGCGGCTGAGCACCGAGCCGATCATGCAGACCCAGCCCGTGGAGCCGTCGACCCTCGAGATCTCCTCGATGGCGCTCGCGGCGGAGCGCGGGTCGGCCTGGGGGCCGCCGTAGGCCTCCGGCAGGTAGAGCTGGTAGAGCCCGGCCGCCTCGAGCTGCGCGTCCAGCTCGTCCGGGATGCCGCGCGTCTCCTCGATCTCGTCCGAGGCGGCGCGCACGAGCGGCGCGAGTTCGCGCGCGCGCTCGACGACCGGGTGCAGCGGGGGCAGGGCCATGCGGCGTCCCTCCGCGGCGATCATAGCGGCTGTTCGCGGGGGCGCTATCATCGCCGCGTCACGCCGCGCGGGTGCCGAAGGGAGCGTCGCGATGTCCGATGCCGGAGGATCGAGGCTGTGGGAGGACGTGAGCGAGGGCGAGCGCCTGCCCGATCTCGAGCTGCCGATCACGTTCCGCACCGGCATCCTCGCCGTGGTCGGGATGCGCGACTTCAACCCCGTGCACCACTACACGGACTACGCACAGCGCACCAGCGGCAACCGCGACAGCTGGATGAACACGATGTGGCATCAGGGCCTGTTCGCGCGCTTCGCCACGGACTGGCTCGGCCCCGACAGCGACTTCCGCAGCACCTGGCTGCACATGACCGGCTTCATCCACCCCGGCGACACCGTCACCGTCGAGGGCGAGGTCACGCGCCGCTTCGAGGAGGACGGCGAGCCCCGCGTCGAGCTGGCGATCGCCGCCCGCACGGAGGCCGGCGGCTACGTCGCGCGCGCGGGCGCGGACCTCGCGATGCCCTCACGGGATGCTGGCGGCGTGCGCGTGCGCGAGGGCTTCACGAAGCCCTCGGTGGAGCTCGACCCGGAGCTGCCGGACTTCGCGGAACCGTGGATCGGGCGGCAGACGGACCCGCTCTGGGGCGGCTACCCGGTCAGCGAGGCGCAGATCATGTACTGGGCGGACATGGCCGAGGACGCCAACCCGCTCTACTACGACAGCGACTACGCCCGAGGCAGCCGCCACGGCGGGGTGATCGCCCCGCTGCCCTCGCTGTTCACCTGGATGATGGGCCGCCCGAGCCACTTCGGCGAGCCGTTCGAGCTCGCCGACCCGGACGCCCCGAGCGTGAAGCCATGGCCGCCCTCGCGCGAGATGGAAGGCGGGCGGATCCTCGGGAACCGGCTGATCACGACGCTGCTCTCCGGCGACTGGCGGCCGCCGGGCACGACGCGCTACGCGGCGCAGCGCGTGCGGCAGGACTACGGCGCGCCGCTGCGGCCCGGCGACCGGCTCTACACGCGATCCGAGGTGGCGAACTGCACCTCGCGCAAGCGCACACGCCTCGGCGAGGGCCACTTCCTGACGCTGCTCACCTCGTTCTACCGCCACCCGCCGGACGGCGAGGATGAGCTGATCGGCGCGAGCCAGTACGCCTTCTTCTTCTACGAGGGAGAGCAGGGCATCGGCACGCCGGCGGCGCGCTCGGGCTAGCGCGCCGCGGATCGACGTGCACGCCCGCGCGAGTCGCGCCGCTACTACAGCGCGACTCGGCTACTCGACGGTGAAGGCCACCCTCATGCCCTCGAGGTAATGGCTTTCCTTGTCCCCTGTTTCCTCGACGAGGTTGCAGATCAGCACGTAGTTGCCCGGCATCAGGTGGAACACGCCGGACGCCGAGCTTGCGGACGTGAACTCCTCGATCTCGCCGACGAGATCGACGGCGTCCTCGGGCACGGAGCCGTCATGAATGGTCGGCAGGGCGTCCGCCGCGAGGTCCGTACGGATGATGACGAACTCGTGCGGGTGTTCCGGCCCCAGGTTGTCGACGAGGAAGTAGACATCGCCCGCCGCGACACTGGTGACGGACGGCACGAGCGTCCACTCGGCGAGGGAGACACGGACCTCGGTCGCCCCCGCGGGCTTCGGGTGGACGACGCCCGGCTGGTCGTCCTCGTGCGCCATCGCGTGGTCATCGCCGTTCTCGTCGTCGTGGGCGTCCCCGGTCGCCATGGCCATCCCGGCGTGTTCGTCCGCTTCCTCCTCATCGTCGCCGCCGCAGGCGGAGAGGAGCAGCGTGAGCGCCGCCGCTGCCGCGAGTAAGGCGTACATCCATCGGCGGTTCAGGATCAATTCAAACGCGATCGTCATCGGAGCCCCCTTTCCGCATATCACACTAGTCATACAAAGGCACTATAGGGCATCGGCAGCCGAATGTTAATGCGGTCGCGGACCACGGTCGCCTTGCGGAGTGCCGCGCCGCGCTCGCAGAATCAGCATGGGAGTGGATGGTGTCCGGTGGCGCCCGCGGTCTTCAACACCGTTGTGGGGCTACGTGGTAGTCCCGGGTGGGTTCGACTCCCACGCACTCCCGCCACCCAACCCCGCCACCAGACCCCGTGAGCGCTACGGCGCCGTGACCCTCGCGAGCGCCTCGACGGCCGCGCCGTCGCGCGCGCAGGCGGCGTGCGTGTTGGCGTTGAGCGTGACGCGGATCTCGCGCCCGCCGGACGCGAGGCCACCGAGGTGGTAGTGCGGGCCGTGGACGCGGCCGATCTTCTCGCCGGTGACGTGGACGTGAGCGTGGCCCTCGCCGGGCGGCGAGCAGCGGCGGGCAGGCCCACCGCAGCGCGCGGCCGGCAGCGCGCGCCCCGCGGCTCGCGAGGGCATAGACTCCGCCGGACCGGCGAGGCGGCGGTGGTGCGGCGAGGCCGTCCCGTCCTTCGCGCGGCTCTCGAAGGTGACGGACCCGCGTTGAGCATTCCCGGCGGCCGCCGCATCACATCTGCGCGGGCGGGCGCGCCCGGTGCCGGCGGCGGCGACAACTACAAGTGGTGGGCCTTCAGCGCGATCGCGATCTCCTTCTTCACGCAGGTGATGAGCATCTCGATGGTCTTCGTCGCGCTCTCCTCGATCGCCGACGACTTCGGCGTGACCCTGCGCGAGGTCTCCTGGGTGGTGATCGCGCAGGCGCTGACGATCAGCGCGCTGATGATGCCGATGGGGCGGCTCGCCGACATCGTCGGCCGCAAGCGCATCCACCTGCTGGGGCTGCTGGTGTTCTGCGCCGGCGCGATCGCCACCGTGCTCGCGCCCACGTTCGGCGCGCTGATCGCGGCGCGCGTGCTCATGGCCACCGGCAACTCGATGGGACAGTCGGTCGGCACGGCGATGGTGGTCTCGGTCTTCCCCGCCGCCGAGCGCGGACGGGCGATCGGCGCGCAAACGACGACGGTCGCAATCGGCGGCGCCTCGGGCCCGATCGTCGGCGGCCTGGTGCTGCAGTGGCTGCCCTGGGAGGCGTTGTTCGTGATCGTGCTGATCCCGGCCAGCATCGCGCTCGTCTGGGGCTACCTGATCCTCGACGACCGGCGCATGAACCAACCGGACAGCGAGCGCGCGCCGTTCGACTACGCCGGCGCGGCGCTCTCCGCGACGGCGATCGCGCTGCTGGTGCTGGCGATCAACAACCCGCTGCGCCTCGGCTGGACGTCACCCCCGATGCTCGCCGCCCTCGCGGCGGTCGTGCTGCTGTTCGCGGCGTTCGCGCGCAGGGAGCTGCGGACCGAGGCGCCGATGCTTGAGCTGCGGCTGTTCAACAACGCCGTGTTCAGCATGGCCGTGCTCGCCCGCCTCTCCGGCTTCATGTCGATGACGGTCTCGCGCTTCCTGATCCCGATCTACCTGATCAGCCTGCGAGGGATGGAGGAGGCCGCCGCCGGGGGCCTGATCTTCCTCACCTCGCTCGGCATGGGCGTCGCCGCCCAGGGCTCGGGGCGGCTCTCGGACCGCTTCGGCACGCGCCCGTTCGCGATCGCGGGCTTCGCCCTCATGCTGCTCGTAACGCTGCCGATGGCGTTCTTCGACGGCGGTACGCCGATCGTCATCGTGGCGCTGCTGCTGCTCGGGACCGGGCTGGGGATGGGAACGTGGAACGTGCCCAATAACAGCGCGATCATGGGTTCCGTCCACGCCTCGCGCCTGGGCGTCGTCGGCGCGCTGACCAACCTCACGAGAAACGCCGGCAACGTGTTGGGCCAGGCAATGGCAGCCGGCGTCGTCGCCGCGGTGATGGCGGCGGGCGGCTTCGACATCCCGCTCAGCGAGATCGCGGACAGCCCGGGCGCGGCGCGCTCGTTCATCGACGGCTGGCGCTGGGCCTTCGCCCTCGCAGCCACGTTCTCGGTTGTCGCGCTGGCGCTCGCCTTCCGCACGAGGCCGGCGTTCGAGCGCGGCGGCCGTTAGCGGCAACGCGCGGATCGAGGCAGGCCCGGCTCGAGCGAATCGTTTGGCAGAATGCGCAGGGGCCGCGCCGGCCGCGACCCGCACCGTAGGGAGGATGCCGATGGACGCAGGAGCACTGACGGGAATCCGCGTGCTGGAGTTCTCGCAGATCGTGGCCGGGCCGTACCTCGGCTGCATCCTCTCCGACCTCGGCGCGGAGGTCGTGAAGGTGGAACGGCCGGGCGGCGACTTCCACCGCAACTGGGGCGCGGTCGTCCCGCACGAGGGCAAGCGCTTCCAGTCGCTCAACCGCGGCAAGCGCAGCATCGTCGTCGACATCGGCCAGCCGCAGGGACGCGAGGTGATCCGCCAGCTCGTGCGCAGCTTCGACGTGGTGACGAACAACTTCCGCGCCAACATCGCCGGACGCCTCGGCATTGACTACGAAACGCTGCGGGAGGCGCGATCGGACCTGATCTACTGCCAGATCACGGGCTGGGGCACGACCGGGCCGATGAGCGACCTCGGCGCCAACGACCCGGTGATCTGCGCCTACTCCGGACTCACCGTCGGCGACGGCAAGGTGTCCGCGGACGGAGTGCCGCAGACGGTCTCCTGCTCGGTGGTGGCGGACCACGGGGCAGGCCTCGCCGCGGCGGTCGGCATCGTCTCCGCCCTCTACCACCGCGAGCGCACCGGCGAGGGCCAGCGCATCGATGCGGCGCTGCTGCAGGCGGCGCTCTCCATCCAGCCGACACAGGTGATGCGCGAGCCCGTCGAGGACGCGACCTTCCGCGACCCGATGGTCGAGCGCATCCGCGCGGCGCGCGGCGACGGCAAGCCGTACGCCGGCGTCCTGGAAGCGCGGCGGAACTCGCGCCGCTCCGAGGCGGCCTGGCGCGGCTTCTCGCGCGCCTTCGCCACGAGCGACGGCGTCGTGCAGCTCGGCGCGATCACCCCACGCATCCGCGACACCGTGCGGCGCATGGTCGGCATCGAAGGCGACCGCAGCGACGATCCCGACTTCGACGTGAACGACCCCGCCAACGAGGCGTTCAACGATCGCCGCGAGGAGGCGATCGCCGCCTACCTCGCGGCGCGCACGACGGCGGAGCTGCTCGAGGAGTTCAGCGCGGCGGGCGTGCCGATCGCGCCCGTCCAGGCGCCGGAGGAACTCTCCGACGACCCGCAGGTGCAGGCGGCGGGATTCATGGCCCACCTCGAACACCCGTTGACCGGACCGCAGCAGGTGATGGGGCCCGTGGTGGACATGAGCAACACGCCGACCCGCGTGCAGGGGCCCGCGCCGGTCCTCGCCGCGGACAGCGACGACGTGCTGGCGGCCGCGGGCATGACGCCCGCCGCGATCGCCTCGCTGCGCGAGGCCGGCGTCATCGAGTAACGGGAGATCGACAATGAGCGAGCACGAGATCGGCTACGAGCTGCGCGACCGGATCGCCTGGATCACGATCAACCGCCCGGAGCGGCGCAACGCGCTCACGAGGCGGAACATGACGGTCGACCTGCCCGAGGCGTGGCGGCGCTTCGAGGCGGACGAGGAGGCGCGCGTCGCCATCATCAGCGGCGCCGGCGCGTTCGCCTTCTGCGCGGGCATGGACGTGAAGGAGCGCGCCGCGGGCTTCGACCGCGCCGCCGACGGTGAGGAGTCGCAGCACCGCGCCGAGGTGCGCGTCTCACCCCGCGCGAACGGCGTGATGAAGCCGGTGATCGGCGCGGTCAACGGCGTCTGCACGGGCGTCGGCATGCAGATCGTCACCGACTGCGACCTGCTGATCGCCTCGGAGGACGCCTGGTTCAGCGACGCGCGCACGAGCGTCGGGCTGGCGCCCGCGCTGGGCGCCGCCGAGCTGGCGCGGGCGATGCCGCTGCACGAGGCGCTGCGTCTGCTCTTCCTCGGGCGGCACGGCCGGCTGACGGCGCAGCGCGCCTTCCAGGTCGGCTTCGTCGGCGAGCTCGCGCCGCCCGGCGAGCTGCGCGAGGCGGCGGAGCGGCTGGCGCGGGTGGTGATGCGCAACGCGCCGCACGCCGTGCGGCTGGCGAAGCAGGCGGTCTGGGAGAGCCTCGATCACGGCCTGGCGGGCGGCATCGCGAACGCCCGCGCGATCTCCGCCGCCAACCCCACCACCGACGACGTCCGCGAGGGCTCGCGCGCCTTCGTCGAGCGCCGTGATCCGGAGTGGAAGCTGCGCTGAGGCGCTACGCCGCCGGGGCGCCCTCTCGGCGGGCGGCGGCGGCCGCGTCCTCGGCGTCCCAGCGGGTGGCCGGGTCGATCGGCTCGGGGATCTCGTAGCCGTGCTCGATCTGGAACTCGATCCAGAGGCTCATCGCCTCGCTGAGGTTGCGGTTCGCCTCGTCGGGCGTGTCGCCCCCGCTGAAGCACCCTTCGAGTTCGAGCACGCGCGCGGACCAGCCGCCATTCTCGTCCGACTCGAGGATGCGGGTGTACGGCCGCTGCATGCAGTCGTCAGCGTTCACGTCAATCCTCCAACTCCCGATGTGGTGGCCTCCGCGGATGCGGGCGAGGGTCCAGCCCTGCTCTTCGACGAGGGCCGCCACCTCGCGAAACCGCATGTTCGCCGCTCGCTGGCGAAGCGCCTTCAGTTCCGCCGCTGTCCGCATCACCGGCTCCCCCGGCTCGCCGCGAGATGGTGGCCGCCTCCGCGTTCACGCCTCGCCGAGGTGCTCGAGGAGCGCGTCCTCCCAGCGGAAGTCGAACTCGCGGGTCTCGAAGAGGCCCTCGCGGCGGTACCACTCGTAGGTGTGCTCGACCGCGGCGGCGAAGGTGTAGTCCGGCTCGAAGCCGACGTCGCGCCGCAGTCGCTCGATGCTGAAGACGGCGCCCTGGTTCCAGCGGTGGATGTACGGCGCGAGGCGCTGGATGACCTGCTGCAGGAAGCGCAGGTTGACGTGCGCGTCGGGGGTGCTCGTGCTCGCCGTGCGGATGTTGCGGTAGCTGGCCACGTCCTTCACGTCGAGGATCAACTCGTCTTCGTAGAGCCGGTCCATGACCGCGGGCGGGATGAACACCTTGCGCGCCTCGACGCCGGTGACGGCGGCGAAGGTGTCGACGTAGCCCTCGTCGGTCCAGGAGTCGCGGCCCGTGAGGTTGTAGCGCTTGCCGTAGGTGATCGGCCGCTGCATCAGCATCCGCAGCGCGCGCGCCTCGTCGTCGACGTGGCCGATCTGGCTGAGGGTGCTGCCGTTGCCCGGAATCAGCACCGGGCGGCCGGCGAGCAGGCGGCTGAACATACGCTGCTCGCGCTCCGGGATGATGTTGTTCGGCCCGAACACCATCGAGAACGGCACGATCGTGGCGGGGAAGCCGTTGTTGCGGTGCTCGTCCAGCAGCATCGCCTCGCACTCGAGCTTGTCGAGGCCGTACTGGCCCTGCTTCGCCGAGCGGTCGACGGGGGAGTCCTCGGTGATCGGGAGCACGCTGCTGGCCGCGTAGATCACGGTCGAGCTGGCGAAGACGTAGTGGCCGGTGCGGCCGCGGAAGATCTCGATCATCCCGCGCACGTCGTCCGGCGTGTAGGCGGAGATGTCGTAGATGCAGTCGAACTCCTCGTCGCCGAAGACCTCCGCCATACCGGCGTGGTCCGTGCGGTCGCCGAGCAGCCTGCGGACGCCGAGGGGGATCTCCGCCTCGGTGCGGCCGCGGTTGAAGATCGTGACCTCGTGGCCGTGCCTGGCGAGCTCATGCACGAGGGCGAGCCCGTTGAAGCGCGTGCCGCCCATAACGAGAACCTTCATCGTTCGACCCTCCCGACCGCGTCCGCGCGCAGCGGGCCGCACGCTACCACGGCTTGCGAGGGGCCGCTCGCGCGGCGAGATCGAGTGCGCGCGGGAAGGCTGGCCGCGATCAGGAGAGAGGCGCAATCCAGTCCGCGCGCGGCAGGGCAGCCATGACCAGGAGCGCGGCGCCGGCGCCGAGACCGCCCCACCAGAACAAGAGGTACATCACGGCGAGACCGGCGATCGCCAGCGCAAGCCTGGCGCGCAGCCGCGGCGGAGGAGGAGGACGGCGGCGTGCGGCAATCACGGACCAGGGAATGATGGCCACCCAGTAGAAGATCATGAAATAGGCCAGCGAGGCGCCGGCGGCGTCCAGGAACTCCGGGTGGTGCGCGAACGCGACCGCGAGCGCGATGGCCGGCGGCCCGAGGAACACGGCGGACGCCCTGCCGTAGTGGACTATCGTTCCTCCGAACCCCTGAGCCTTGGATCGAGTACGTCCCGAAGCGCATCCCCCAGTATGTTGAACCCGAAGACAGCAAGAAAGATTGCAAGCCCCGGATAGACCACAAGCCCGGGCTGCTGGCGGAAGTACTGCCGCCCATCAGTGGCGAGCATCTGGCCCCACGAGGTCTCGCCCGATGGGCCAAACCCAAGAAACGAGAGACTGGCTTCCGCCAGGATCATGGCTGGAAGCGCGATGGTCGAGGTGACGATGATCAGGGGCATGATATTGGGCAGAATGTGCCTCAACATGACCCGGATCGGCCCCGCGCCTGTCGTCTCCGCCGCCTCCACGAACTGCCGATTGCGGATCTCGAGGACCGCGGAGCGGTACACACGTGTCAGGGGGGCAATGCGAAGCACACCCAGCGCAATCACCATTGCAAGTATCAGATTGGCGTCGGTCCGTCGCGCAACTCCGAGGATCGTGATCAGGATCATGAGTGCCGGCATGGCGATCATCGCGTCGACGAACGGCCTGTTCTCCCGCCAGTAGTTGGGATTGCGGCGGTAGATCATCTCCACGTCCGGCTCCCAGCGCTCGAGCAGCATTGCGCCTGTTCCTCGCGCTTCCTGACGGATGTCGAAGGAGTTTGACCCGGTACCGAAGGCTTCTTTCGGGGTGATGTTGAAGGACGCCGAACTGAGAGACGCGAGCCTGGGCAACACCAGCGAGTTCGGGCGCGGCATGTTGATGACCACCGTCTGGGCGTCGGGTGCATCCATGCTGCTGATCGGTGCGAAGGGGTTCAACTCGGCGTTGAAGTCCTTCCGGTACGTGTTCTGCTCCTTGAACGAGTCCCAGGTCATGAGCACGTCCTCGGAGTCGAGCACGCGCGAGTTCGTCGGTGGTCGCGGATCCCACTTCACTCCCTCCCGCAGGTGGAGGACGACCGTCGTCGGATCGGGGAACTCCCAGCTCTCGGCCAGCCCCCCGCGAACATCGCCCGACGGTGGGGCGAGATACCCCGGCTCGGGTTCGAGCAGCGTGTCATAGACGGCTATGACAGCCGCTTGCACCCCTGTCTGCTGCAGATTGATGTCCAGGACTCGCGAACGGCGTCTGGTCAGGAGGTCCCGTGAGGTGCTCAACGCGCGCGATCGCCGCTCCACCGTCCCCATGCCAGCCAATTCGACTGTCAAGGATCCGCCGTAACGTGCATCCTTGTGATGCGCGGCGACGGGAGGCGGCCGTGAGCGCGCGTGCGGTGAACCTCGTGATCCTCGCCCTGCTGCTGCTTGAGCTGGCGTCCGGCCTCGGCAGCTTCCTGGTCGGCCGCCCCGAGGGCCGCTGGGTGTTCTGGCTGCACGGCATCGGCGGGCTCTCGCTCGTGGCGCTGCTGCTCTGGAAGTGGCGCATCGTGATGCGCTCGTTCGCGCGGCGCGGCGCCGGGCTGTGGTCGATCGCGCCGGGCGCGCTCGGGGTGCTGTTCATCGGCACACTCGGCACGGGCATCTGGTGGGCGCTGGTCGGACGAGGCAGCCTGCCGGTCCCCTTCTACGGCGAGATGCGCCCGCTGGTGCTCCACACGATCCTCGCGCTCGCGCTCGTGCCGCCGTTCGCGCTCCACGCCGCGCTGCGCTGGCCGCGCGTGCGGCACACCGACTTCACCAGCCGCCGCGCGCTGCTGCGCCTGCTCGCCGTCGGCGCGGGCGGTTTCGTGCTCTGGCGCGGGGTCGCGGCGGCCTCGGCGCTGTCGGGGCCGCAGCGGCGCTTCACCGGCTCGCGCGAGGAGGCGAGCTTCGAGGGCAACGCGCACCCGGTCACCAACTGGCTCGGCGACACGCGCCAGCGGATCGCCGCCGACGCCTGGCAGCTCGAGGTTGGCGGCGCCATCGCCGAGCCGTACGCGCTCGGCTACGGCGAGCTGGCCGCGCTCCCGCAGCACACGCTGCGCGCTACGCTGGACTGCACCGGCGGCTGGTATACGACGCAGGACTGGAGCGGCGTGCCGCTCCCGGCGCTGCTCGCGCGCGCCGGCGTCACCGAGGGTGCACGGAGCGTCGAGGCGATCTCGGCGACGGGCTACCGGCGGCGCTTCGGCCTTGGGGAGGCGCAGGAGTTGCTGCTGGCGACGCACGTGGGCGGCGCTCGCCTGAGCGCGGGGCACGGCTTCCCGGTTCGCGTGGTCGCACCGCAGCGGCGCGGCTATCACTGGGTGAAGTGGGTCGAGCGCATCGAGGTCAGCGAACGTCCGCCGTGGTGGCAGCCGCCGCTGCCGCTGCAGTAGCGGAGCGAGGGGAGGACGCAGATGCCCGCAGCACGCAGCCGCGCCGCCCTTACCCTCGGCACGCTCACCCTCGCCGCGCTGACCCTCGCGAGCCTCGTGCTGCTGCTCGGCGCGTGCGGTGACGGCGGCGAGCAGGCGCCGCGGGAGCGCGAGGGCGGCTCGGGGGCCAGCAGCGCCGAGCTCGCGGAGCTGGAGCTGGCGCTCGCGCGGCTCGATGCGCGCATCACGCGACTCGAGCAGGCGATCGACGATCTGACCCTGCTCGTCGGCGGCGACGCCTCGTTGCTCGGCGATCTGCCGGCGCTCCTGGCGGAGCTGCGGATGAGCAGCGCGCTGCTCGACGTGGCCTTCCGGCGCCTTGACGCCCTCGAATGGACCGAGGAGGACGAGGATCCCTGCGCGCCTATCGGGTACGCCTTCTGCCCCGAGGATCCCCTGCGGACGCAGGGCGCGCAGTAGCCGATCGGGCGGCGCCAGCCCGTAGCGCGGCCCGCGGCTAGACTCGCCGCATGTCCGGCGAAGCAGCGATCACGGTGCGCGGCCTGCGCAAGTCCTACGGCGCAATCGAGGCCGTGCGCGGGCTCGACCTCGAGGTCGCGCGCGGCGAGGTCTACGCGCTGCTCGGCCCCAACGGCGCGGGCAAGACGACGGCCGTCGAGATCCTCGAGGGGCACCGCGAGCGGGACGGCGGCGAGGTCAGCGTGCTCGGCCACGACCCGGCGCGGCGTGATCGCGCGCTCCGCGAGCGCATCGGCATCGTGCTGCAGACGACCGGCGTCGAGCCGTACCTCAAAGTCGCCGAGGCGATCGAGCAGTACCGCGGCTACTACCCTCACCCCCGTCCGCTGGACGAGATCATCGAGACCGTCGGGCTGAGCGAGCAGCGCGGCCAGCGCGTGCGCAGGCTCTCGGGCGGACAGCAGCGCCGCCTCGATGTCGCGATCGCGCTCGCGGGCGACCCGGAGCTGCTGTTCCTGGACGAGCCGACGACCGGCTTCGACCCGGCGGCCCGGCGCCAGGCCTGGGACATGGTGCGCAACCTGCGCTCCTCCGGCGCGACCGTGCTGCTCACGACCCACTACATGGACGAGGCCGAGCACCTGGCCGACCGCGTCGGCGTGATCGTGAGCGGTGCAATCGTCGCCGAGGGATCGCCCACCGAGCTGATGGCGCGGCGCGCCTCGGCGATCGTCTCCTTCCGCCTGCCCGACGCTCAGGCGGACATCCTCGAGGGCATCGAGGGCGTGCACGACGACGGCCAGGGGCGCGTTGAACTGCGCACCGAGGCGCCCACCGAGCTGCTGCACGAGCTGACAGGGCGGGCGCTGAGCGCGGGGATTGAGCTCGCCGATCTGCGCGTGGAGCGCGCGACGCTGGAGGACGTGTACCTCGATCTCACCTCGGGGGCCGGCGCGGAGGGACCGCCGTGACGACGGCGCGGCTGCTGATCCGCCAGCTCCGCTACGAGCGGCTGGCCTTCACGCGGAACCCGGCCGCGGCCTTCTTCACCTTCTTCTTCCCGCTGATCTTTCTCGTGATCTTCAACGTGATCTTCGGCAACGAGCCGATCCGGGTCGAGGGCGGTGAGACGACCGCCTCGACGTTCTACATCCCGGCGATCGCCGCATTCTCCGTGATCAACGCCTGCTACACGGGCCTGGCAATGTCGATCTCCTTCGCGCGCGACCAGGGGCAGTTGAAGCGCGTGTCCGGGACGCCGCTGCCGAAGGGCGCGTACCTCGGCGCGAAGGTGCTGTTCATGACGCTGATCGCGATCCTGCTGGTGATCGTCGTGACCGCGTTCGGCCTGGTCTTCTACGGCGTCGACGTGCCGACCAACACGATGCCCGCGTTCCTCGTCTCGCTCGTGGTGGGCGCGGCCGCGTTCGCGGCGCTCGGGCTCGCGACGACCGCGTTCATCCCCAACGCCGAGGCGGCGCCGGCCGTCGTCAACGCGATCATCCTGCCGCTGCTCTTCATCTCGGACGTCTTCATCCCGCTGCGCGAGAACGCCCCGGCCTGGCTCGGCCTGGCCGGCGACATCTTTCCCGTCAAGCACCTCTCGATCGCGCTCCAGGCGGCGTTCAACCCGTTCGAGGATGGCTCCGGCTTACGGCTCGGGGACCTCGCGGTGATCGCCGCGTGGGGTCTGGCGGGCGCAGTCGTCGCCGTACGCCGCTTCCGCTGGTCACCCTCGCGCTAGCCGCTACACTGTGGCCGCACGGCGGCAGCACGCCGCGCGCGAGGGGGTGACCGATGGCGACACCGGACGAACTGCGGGAACAGATCGCGGAGGCGCGAGCGGCCTTCCAGACCGCCCTCGAGGGCGCCGCCGAGGGCTGCCGATGGTGTCTCGCAGGATCACGGCTGGGCAGCGTCGATCTCACAAAATATGCATCGCCATAAGCACGTTAGCCAACTTGACAGGCGGGCCATATGGACGAAAATGAGAGTGGAGTCGGGCTTGGTGATGCCCTGCGGGTGTCGCTACCGACTCCCTTTCTGTGTCACTCGTCAGCAGGTCGTCGTTGGTCCCGCGTGTAGTGGGCTCGCTCGGGCATCCGGTAGATGCCGTAGAGCGGACCCTCCTCAGTCTCGAAGTCCTTTGTCAGGCTCTCAATGATCCGGTAATAGCGACTGATGGCCGAAAGGTACGGATCACCCGTCGGTGGTCCTCGGAACAACTCGTTCTCCTCAAACTGGCGAACGACGCTGGCCATCAGATCTGCGATCTGGATCCCGGCCGTGATTCTGGAGTCAACGAAGTACGGCGCGTCGGCAATCGCCGTGAGGCTCCTACCCTCGTTCGACCGGAACAGGAAACTCTCGAACCTTCGCGCGAGCCCACCGAGCGCCTGGCCATCGCCATCAAAGAGGATCGTGGCGTGCTCGCCTCCGGGCTGAGCCGAGGCGTGCACTCGCTGGAGCAGATAGCGAAACTGGTTTGGGAGCCACACGGGATCATCGGGCAGATCGTGTGCTGGACGCTCCATTGTGATCGCGAAGACCTCAAGTGGCAGGTTCCGGCAGAGGTCGAAGAATGCCTCGACCAGCTCGCGATAGTCCTCCTTACGACGGAAGCTGGTCCGCGTGATGAGTTTCACGGATTTTAGTTCCATCTCGGGGCGTTGGACGATTCGACGCTTCAGCGTGTAGAGCTGTCGCGAGATGTCTCGAACATCGGGTTCGCGGATGCACACCGCAACTGCTGCCGGGCGCGGCGATGCGTCGTTCCGATGCGGGTGGCCACTCTCGTCAAATAAACACCAGCACGAACTGAGTATAGCCTCGCCACGCAGCGCGCCTGCGAGCGTCTTGCACTCCCTCAAGTCAGGATGAGCGATAGAGCGTGAACAAAGGGAGCGGTCTGGGGTCTGGCGGGCGCAGTCGTCGCCGTACGCCGCTTCCGCTGGTCACCCTCGCGCTAGCCGCTACACTGTGGCCGCACGGCGGCAGCACGCCGCGCGCGAGGGGGTGACCGATGGCGACACCGGACGAACTGCGTGAACAGATCGCGGAGGCGCGAGCGGCCTTCCAGACCGCCCTCGAGGGCGCCGCCGAGGGCTGGGACGAACAGCCCGAGGGCGACGAGTGGACGCGCCGCCAGACCGCGGAGCACACGATCGGCGTGGACTACGCCTTCGCCAACTGGGCCGTGAGCCTCACCGCCGGCGAGGAGGCGAGCAGCGAGCGCACCGACCCGTCGCTCGCCAGCGCCGCCGAGGCGCTCGAGGCGTTCGCCGCGTCGAGCGCGCACGCGGACGCCCTCTGGGCGGGCGTGACGGCGGAGCATCTGGAGCAAGAACTGCGCCCGGGGATGGACGGCGAGCGCGGGATGAGCATGGTCCTCACGCACCTGCAGGAGCACGCGGAGCAGATCTCGGCGAGTTGAGCGGGCAGCCCGAGGCCACCGGCCCTCGTTCGCCCGTCGCCCGCTACCATGGCGGCGGCGGCGCGGCGAGGAAGTCCGCGCGCCCGGGCCGGTAGAGGAGCAGGCGTATGCGCGAGGCCGTGATCTGTAACCCGCTGCGCACCCCCGTGGGGCGCTACGGCGGCGTCTTCCGCGACATCACCGTGACGGCGCTGGCCGCCACCGTCATCGAGGCGCTGCTCGAACGCACCCAGCTCGATCCCACCGAGATCGACGACGTGATCTTCGGGCAGTGCTACCCGAGCGGCGAGGCGCCCGCGGTGGGCCGCGTGGCGGCGCTGCACGCCGGGCTGCCCGTCGAGACGCCGGGGCTGCAGATCGACCGCCGCTGCGGCTCCGGCCTGCAGGCGATCTGCTACGCCGCGATGCAGGTCCAGACCGGCGTCGCGGACGTCGTCCTCGCGGGCGGCGCGGAGAGCATGAGCACCGTCGAGTTCTACTCGAGCGCCCCGCGCTGGGGCCCCAACAACGGCAGCATCGAGCTGCACGACCGCCTCGCGCGGGCGCGCATAACGGCGGGCAGCATCCTCCACCCGGTGCCCGGCGGCATGATCGAGACCGCCGAGAACGTGCGCCGCGAGTACGGCATCCCGCGCGAGGAGCAGGACGCCCTCGCGCTGCGCTCGCACCAGCGCGCCATCGCCGCGCAGGACGAGGGCCGCTTCGCTGCCGAGATCGTGCCGGTCGCGGTCCCGCAGCGCCGCGGCGACCCCGTGATCGTCGACACGGACGAGCATCCGAGGCGCGACACCTCGCTCGAATCGCTCGCGCGACTGCGTGCCGTGTACTCCGCGGACGACCCGGAGTCGACCGTCACGGCGGGCAACGCGAGCGGCCAGAACGACGCCGCCGCCGTCTGCATCGTGACGACGCCGGAGCGGGCCGCCGAGCTGGGGCTGAAGGCGATGGGCAAGCTGCGCGGCTGGTCCGTCGCCGGCGTGGCGCCGAAGCTGATGGGCCTGGGCCCCGTCCCGGCCGCGCAGAAGACCTTCGCCCAGCTCGGCATGGACTTCGGCGACATCGACCTGATCGAGTTGAACGAGGCGTTCGCGGCCCAGGTGCTGGGCGTCACTCGCGCGTGGGGCCTGAGCGACTCCGACTGGGACCGGGTCAACGTCAACGGCTCCGGCATCTCGATCGGCCACCCCGTCGGCGCGACCGGCGTGCGCATCATGGCGACGCTGCTGCACGAGATGGAGCGCGGCGACGCGGAGATCGGCCTCGAGACGATGTGCATCGGCGGCGGCCAGGGCATGGCGGCCGTGATCGAGCGCTGCTAGCACGATGGCGGTCGAACAGGTCGCAATCCTCGGCGCGGGCACGATGGGCGCCGGCATCGCCCAGGTGGCGGTCACGCACGGCTGCACCGTACGGCTGATCGACACCCAGCCCGGCGCGGTCGAGCGCGCCCGCGAGTCCGTCGCGGCGCGGCTCCAGCGCCAGGTCGACCGTGGCGCGATGTCCGAAGAGGAGCACGCCGCCGTCCTCGGACGCCTCATCGAGGGCTCCCTCGACGACCTCGAGGGCGTCGAACTGGTCGTCGAGGCGGTCGTCGAGGACCTCGGCGTGAAGCAGGAGCTGTTCCGGCAGCTCGACGCCGCCGCGCCGCCGGACGCCGTGCTGGCGACGAACACCTCGTCACTCTCGGTCGGCGATATCGCGAGCCTGCTGCGGAACCCCTCGCGCGTGGTCGGGATGCACTTCTTCAACCCCGCGCCGGTAATGGCGCTGGTCGAGGTCGTCGCCCCCGAGGCCGCGAGCGAGGCCGCCGCCGAGCTGGTGGCGGAGACCGCGAGCGCCTGGGGCAAGGTGCCGGCGCGGACCGCGGACGCGCCCGGCTTCATCGTCAACCGCGTCGCCCGCAGCTCATACGTCGAGGCCTTCCGGATGCTCGACGAGGGCCTGGCGGGGCCCGACACGATCGACGGCGCGATGCGCAAGCTGGGGCAGTTCCGGATGGGGCCGATGCAGGTCGCCGACCTCGTCGGGCAGGAGGTCAACCACGCGGTCACGATCTCCGTCTGGGAGCGCTCCGGTCGGCCCGCGCGCTTCGAGCCGCCGCGCGTGCAGGCCGAACTCGCCGAGCGCGGCGATCTGGGCCGCAAGACGGGCAGCGGCGTCTACGACTACGGCAGCGATCCGCCGGCCGCGAACGTGGCCGTCGAGGGCTCGCCGTTGGCGCTGTCGCCGGACCTCGCGGCGGCCGTCGACGCCTTCGTCGAGGCCGCCGCGCTCTGCGACCCGGAGGAACTCGCGGAGGCGAGCGCCGAGGAGCGCTTCGCCTTCGCGCGCATGCTCGGCACGGTGATGAACGAGGCCGCGCGCGCCCTCGGCGACGGGGCCGCCAGCGGCGAGGACATCGACGCCGCGATGCAGCACGCGACGAACTACCCGCGCGGCCCCGTGACGTGGGGACGCGAGGTCGGCTACGAGACGCTGGCGCGGCTGCTCGCCGCCCTCGAGGCTGAGCGGGGCGACGGCAGCTACGAGGCCGCGCCGCTGATCGCCGAGGCAGGCGGCCAGGGCGGCGCGTGAGCGACGGCCCTGCCCGCTGCGAGTGGGCCGCGGGCGGCGATGCGCTGATGCACGAGTACCACGACCGCGAGTGGGGCGTGCCCGTCCACGACGACCGCACGCACTTCGAGTTCCTGATCCTCGAGGGCGCGCAGGCGGGGCTGAGCTGGCGCACGGTGCTCGTGCGGCGCGAGGGCTACCGCGCCGCCTTCGCCGGCTTTGATCCCAAGGCGGTCGCTCGCTTCGGGGACGAGGATCGCGAGCGTCTGCTCGGGTTCGCCGGGATCATCCGCAACCGGGCGAAGATCGACTCCGCCGTGCGCAATGCCGCCGCCTTCGTCGAGGTGCAGGCGCAGCACGGCTCGTTCGACGCGTACGTGTGGGGATTCGTCGGCGGGTCGCCGAGGCGCAACGCCTTCGAGTCGCTCTCGGAGGTTCCCGCCGAGACGGAGGAGTCGAGGGCGCTGAGCCGCGATCTGCGCTCGCGCGGGTTCAACTTCGTGGGCCCGACGATCTGCTACGCCTACATGCAGGCGGCCGGCCTGGTGAACGACCACGTCGCCAGCTGCTTCCGCCACCGCGAGGTCTGAGCGCGGCCCTCAGTCGATCGCGCTCACGAAGAGCGCGGCGAGGGCGAGGAAGACGGCGAAGCCGAGCACGTCCGTGGCCGTGGTGAGCCAGATGCCGGCCGAGAGCGCGGGGTCGGAGCGGAAGCGCTGCAGGCCCATCGGGATCAGCACCCCAGCGATGACGCCGACGAGCATGTTGGCGGCGAGCGCGAGGCCGACGATCAGCCCGAGCGCCGCGTTGCCCTGCCAGAGCCACGCGACCAGCCCGACCGCCACGCCGATCACCAGACCGTTGAGCAACCCCGTCGCCGCCTCGTGCAGCACGACGCGCCAGAGGTCGCGTCCGCGCAGGCGGCCGACGGCGAGCGATCGGATCACGACGGTGAGCGTCTGGATGCCGGCGTTGCCGCCCTGCCCGGCAACCACCGGCAGGAAGGCGGCGAGCACCGCGACGCGCGCGACCGTGCTCTCGAACAGCGAGACCACGAACCCGGCAAGCAGCACCGTCACGAGGTTCACCAGCAACCACGGCAGCCGGAACCGCACCGAGCGGACGATCGAGCGCAGATCCTCGTCCTCGTGGACGCCGACCTGCCGGAACATGTCCTCGGTCGCCTCGTCCTCAAGCACGTCGATCAGGTCGTCGGCGGTCAGCGCGCCGATCAGGTGTCCGTCGTCGTCGACGACAGGCAGGGAGAGCAGCTTGTAGCGCTTGAGCAGACGTGCGGCCTCTTCCTGGTCGGTGGAGGCGGTCACGGACACCACGTCGTCACGGAGGGCGAGTTCGGCGATCGGCGTCCGGGGCGGCGCGATCAGCAACGAGCGCAGGTTGACGACGCCCTCGAGGCGGCCGTCCTCGTCGGTGACGTAGATGTAGAAGGGCTGCGTCGTGTCCGGACGGATCGAGCGCAGGTCGTCGATCACCTCGCCGGCGAGGCGGCCGGGCGGCATCGCGATGCGCTGGCCGGTCATGCGCCCGCCGGCGCTCTCCTCGTCGTGCGCCATGAGGTGGCTGATCGCGTGCTGCTGCCGCACGGAGAGGGCGGCCAGCACCTCCCCGGCGATCTCCTCCGGCAGGTCCTGGACGATGTCCGTCGCCACGTCGTCGGCGACGACCTCCATCACCTGCGCGATGCGCTCCGGCGCGAGGCCGACGAGCAGGTCCTCGCGGTAGTGCGGCTCGAGGTAGGCGAGCGCGGCGCCCAGCTCGCGCGGCGCCAGGCGCTGCACCAGCAGCTCGCTGACTTCGTGATCGATGCCCACGAAGGCGTCCGCCAGCTGCGCGGGGTGCAGCTCGTGGGCGAGCGTGAGCGCGCCGAGCTGGTCCCCGGCCTCGATGTGCCGCGCCATCGCCACGACGGGGTCGAACGTCGGCGCGCGGTCGGCGGTTTCGGTGGTCATGCGGGCGGTCTCATGCGGCGATTGTACGCAGCGGGCCGTGCCGCGCCGGGCGGCCGGGCGACGCGCGTCAGCGGCGTCCGCCGCCGAAGAAGCGGCGCACGGAGCCCCAGGCCCCGCCCCCGCCGCGCCCCCCGAGGCCGTCGAGGAAGTCGCCCCACGCCGCCTCGGCGGAGGCGGAGCGCTTCAAACCACGCACACGCTCGTCGATGATGTCGCGGACGCGGCCCTGCTCGCCGGCGTCGAGCCAGAAGCCGTGCTCGTCGCGGCAGGTGTCCAGCTCGAGGTCGTAGGCGCGGTAGTTGAAGGCGGCCATCCGCTCGCCGCAGACGGGACAGGCCAGATCGGAGTCACGTTCCGCGTAGCGGATCGTGCCGCGGCGCACGGCCTCGTCGGCCTTCGTCGCCTCGAGGTCGTCGAGTTCGTGGTGGTCCAGCCAGCGTCCGTTGCAGACACCGCAGTGGTCGACCTCGATGCCGTGCAGGTGCTCGACGATCAGGTCGGCGCCGTCTCGCGGACACTGCAGCACGGGGTTCGGTGACATCGGGGCCTCGATTCGGAGAGGGCGTCCAGGAAGCTCGGGCCGCGCCTGCCGGGGTGGCGCTCCGCGGCGTGGTCCGGTATCTCTCAGTGTAGCAGCGCGACCCGTGAGCCTCAGCGGCGAGGCGCTTGAGAGGATACGAGCATGACTACCAGTTCCTCCGGCATCGACACCCGCATGTTCCGCGATGTCTGCGGCAACTTCGCGACCGGCGTGTCGGTGGTGACGATGGTCGGCGACGACGGCCCGCGAGGACTCACCGCGAACGCGATCTCCGCGCTCTCGCTGGAGCCCACGCTGTTCCTCGTCTGCGTCGACCTGAAGGCCACCTCGTACCCGGTGATCGACCAGGCGGGCAACTTCGCCATCAACCTCCTGGCCGAAGACCAGGAGGCCGTCTCCAACTTCTTCGCCGGCACGACTCCGCCCGACAACCCGATGGGCGATACGGCCTACCGCATGAGCGACCTCGGATCGCCTCTGCTCGAGGGGGTTCTCGCCTGGCTGGACTGCCGCACGCACAGCATCCTCGACGGCGGCGACCACAAGATCTTCGTCGGCGAGGTCGCCAGTTGCGAGATCGTCCGCCCCGACGCGGACCCGCTGCTCTTTTTCCGCGGGAAGTACCGGGGCATCGCCCCGCAGTAGCCACCGCGGCGCGGCCTCGGACTCCCGCCCTCCGTCCTCGCCGGTGAGGGCGGCGCGCTGATACACTCGATGGGCGCGGCCCGTGGGCCGCGGCTCCGCGTGGTGGGTGTCGCCTAGCGGTCAAAGGCGCCAGGTTGTGGCCCTGGAGATCGGGGGTTCAAATCCCCTCACCCACCCCATCCCTTGCACTGCTCGGCTTGCGGCGATAGGCGCTTCGCTCGCATGGACAGGACTCCTGATGCGACCAGCGCTCGCTGCCTGCGCAGCCGTGCTCGCCCTCCTGCTCGCCGCCTCGAGCGCGGCCTGCAGCGGCGGCGATGAGCCCCCCGACACGACCGAGGCCGAGGCGGGCGCGGAAGCCGGCGCCGCCGTCGCCGCGCGGCTGATGACCGTCGGCGAGCCGCTCGGGACCATCGTCGAATCGCGATCCGCCGGGATCGTCCCCGGCCTGCAACTGGCGCTGAACCCCTCGACGATCGCCGCGATCTCCAGCGCCGTCGAGTCCGCCGACGAGCGGCTCACCCCGATCGCCGAGCTCGCGGACATGACGCCCGAGGAGTTCAGCGCGCTCTGGGAGAGTGACCGCGTTGACGCCTTCGCGCGCTTCGCCGCCGGCATCGCCGTCTCCGAGGATCCCGCCGCCACGGCGGACGACCTGTTCATCGACATGCCGGTCGCGCTGCCGGTGCACCCCGAGGGCGTGCTCCTCGGATCGGTGCTGACGCGGCGAACCAGCGGCGAGCTCGCCTTCTTCATCGTCTACGACACGCCGGGGCCGCAGGTCGACGCGGAGCTCCTCGTCAGCGAGCAACTCGATCAGTCGCCGTGGCAGGTGACGGGCGGGCGTTCGAGCGAGGACCTGGGCTTCTTCCAGTACCGGAACACGATCAGCGCCGACATCACCGGCTTCGTCTGGATCCTGCCGCGCACGGAGGATCCGGCTGCAATGGGCGACGGGGCCGAGGTGGACGGGACGGCGGACGCAGACGCGGCAGACGCGGATGGGGCCGGCCCCGTCTCGACGGTTATCTACCTGATCCAGGCTCAGCCCGCGATCCCGCCGGATGATCCGCCATTTGCGGTCCCGCAGGACGGACGGCCGCTGCCCGAAGGGTTCCCGGCCGCGTTCCTGCTCGAGGGCGATCAGACGATCGTGGAGCTGTTCTGGAGCAGCCAGCCGGGCGCCACGGGGTACCAGCTGACCGTGCTCACGCCCGGCTCGTCGTTCGAGGCGACCGAGCTCTACCGCGAGCGCATCGAGGCGCAGGGCTGGGAGATCACCGGCGACCAGGCGGTCGGGTTCGCCACGGTCCTCGAATTCGCCTCGGAAGACGGCTCGCTGCAGGGCTCGGTCTCCTTCGACACCTTCGAGGAGGACGAGGACTACACGCAGATCACGCTGCAGCTCCAGAGCGCCGGCGCCTCGCCGAGCTGACGCCGGCGGCGCGCAAGCCCGCACCGGCCTGTGCGAGAATACGCGCCGGTCCCGCCCTCGGGGTCCGGACGCGTCGCCCGAGGGCGCAGCGCCGGGAATCGGCGGCGTCGCCGTGAGCGCACAGCTCTGCGGATTCGGATCGGGCCTTCTGCGCCGCGGCTGTGGCCGCGAGGCCGTGAGCGACTGCGTCTACTGCGCCCGCCCCTTCTGCGCGGAGCACGGCGAGCGCGGGGAGAACTACACGGACGTCTGCGCCGGCAAGCGCTGCCGCGGGAAGCTGCTGGACCTGCGCGCGCACTCGCAGTGGCGCGAGCGCGCCTCGGCATCGAACCGCGTCAGCGTGTGCGCGATCGAGGAATGTCCGGAGCGGCAGCGCCACCAGTGCTCGCGCTGCCGGCTGCTGTTCTGCCGGGAGCACGTGCGCAATCGCGAGATCGGCGACCACTCGGTCCAGCCTGCCGCCAAGGTGCTCGCCCTCGTCTGCACCCACTGTCTCGGGCGCCGCAAGATCTGGGACTGACGTGGCGGCGACGGCACGGTCGTGCAAGTTCGGCTCGAGCTTCCTGCGCCGCGGTTGCGGCCGCGAGGCCGTGAGCGACTGCGTCTACTGCACTCGCCCCTTCTGCGACACACACGGCGAGCGCAGCGAGGACTACACCCACGTCTGCGCCGGTAGGCGCTGTCGCGAGAAGCTGGTGCGTCTGCGCGAGCACACGGAGTGGCGCTCCCGTGTCGCGGGGTCGAACCAGCGAAACGAGTGCGCCATCGAGCGCTGTTCCGAGCGGATGGGCTATTCGTGCATGCGCTGCCGGCTGCTGTTCTGCCGGGAACACGTACGCCTCCCGGACATCCGCGACCGCTCAATCGGGTCCACGATGGACAGGATGTTCCGCGCCCGCGCGATTCAGATCACTGCATTTGCGCCCGGCGGGCGCGCGGGCCCGCTCCTGCCCCCTGCCGGGGAACCCGCCTACATCTGCGCCCACTGCACCAAACGTCCCAGGACGCGGAACTAGGCACGGGCTGAGTCGCCGGGTGCTCCGGCCTCGGCGTGTCCCGCTCAGGCGCCGCCGCCCACGAGGTAGTCCGCCGGGCGGTACTCAGCGATCGGATCGGTGCCGGGGGCGACGCGGTGCCAGCGCGCCAGCCCGCGATGCACGTCCGCCGCGACGGCGAGCGACTGCCCCGCCAGCGCCTCCGCGGCGACGGCCCCCGAGGGGTCGACGACGTACGCCCCGCCGGCCTCCTCGGGACCGGCGGACGCGGCGAGCCAGACACGGTTCTCCGCCGCCCGCGTCCGCGCGAGGGCGCGCAACGCCTCGGGGGCGAGGCCGGGCAGCGGCTGCGCGCACCAGAGCAGCAGCTCCGCGCCCTGCAACCGCAGCCCGCGCGCGGGCTCCGGCGCGAGCGCGTCGCCGGCGGGCAGCAGGCCGATCCGCCCGAGGCGCGTCTCCACCAGCGGCGGCGGCTCATCGCCGGGGCTGTAGCCCGCGGCGCGCTCGGCATCATCGAGGTGCGCCTGCCGGCAGGACGCGAGCAGCTCGCCGCGATCGAGCAGCGAGAGCCGCTTGTACGTCGCCTCGCCCGCGCGCTCGGCGAGCCCGACGGCGAGCATCACGCCGGCGTCCGCGGAGAGCGCGCGCAGCAGCGGCAGCAGCTCCTCCTCGCCGAGGGCGTGCGCGTCCGCGCGTGCGAGATCAGGCAGCACGACGAGGTCCGCACCCTGCGTCGCGAGCGTCGTGACGAGGGCGCGCACCCGCTCCATCAACGCGACGGCCGAGGGCGAGACCTCCACCGCCGCGGCCGCCACACGCACGATCTCCTCGTCCCCTCCGGCGCCCGCCTCGTCTTCCTCCAGCGAGTCGCCGGAAGTCGCTGCCGCGCCGTACAGCTCGATGCGCGGCGCGACCGGCGGCCCGGTCGCCTCGTCGAGGTCGATGACGGCGTGCACGACGCCCGGGCGGTCGCTTGGCGCCTGCTCGCGCCAGCGCCCGCGCGGATCGACGACGCCGCTGCGGCCGGCGTAGACGATGCTGCCCGCCTCGACGCCGACCTTGTCGGCGGCGGCGATCCAGGCGCCGTTCTCGATCGCACGCGCCGCCAGCATGTAGTCGACCTGCGGATTGGAGAGCGCGGCCGGATCGCGGCCCGAGGACACCCAGGCCGTGCAGTCGACGAGCAGGTCGGCGCCTCCCAGCGCGAGCTCGCGCGTGATCTCCGGCATGCGCCCGTCGGAGCAGATGAAGAGCCCGACCTCCGCCGACCCAGACCCGGCCGCCTCGAGGGCGATCGGCGCGCCCGCCTCGCCGGGCGCGTACCAGTGGCGATCGAAGTGCCAGAGGAAGCGCTTGGGCTGCCGCGCGGCCACGCGCCCGTCGCGCGCGAAGAGCACGGCAGTGTTCACCAGCCGCCCATCGCCCGCAGCGTCATCGCCGCCCCGCTGCACGAGGCCGACGGCGATCGCGCAGCCGTGGCGCGCCGCGCGCTCGCCGATCGCGGCCTCGACCTCGCCGTCGGCGAGCACCTCGGCGGCCTCGTAGGCATCGCGCGAGTGCAGGTAGTAGGCGGGGTAGCTCGCCTCGGGCAGCACGATCAGGTCCGGCGCTCCCGCGGACGAGCCGGCGGCAGCCTCGTCGATGCGGCGCAGCAACTCCGCCCAGGCCGCCTCGTGGTCGGCCAGCTCGAAGGCGGGGAGCTGCAGCAGGGCGAGGCGCAGCGTGCGGCCGCCTTCGCTCATCGCGCCCCCTCCCCGGCCGATCAGTCCGTGCGAGCGCTCAGCCCTCGACCACCGGGTTGCGCAGCACCCCGACGCCGCCGACCTCGACGGAGACGATGTCGCCCGCGGCGAGCTGGCTTGTCTCGCCGGGCGTGCCGGTGAAGATCAGGTCGCCGCGCTCCAGCGTCATCGCGCTCGAGATGTGGGCGATGCAGCGGCGGATCGAGTGGATCAGGTCGGCCGTCGTCGCCCGCTGCACCTCCTCGCCGTTGACGCGCACCGCGATCGGGATCGCCTCGGGATCGAGGTCGGTGGCGATCCACGGGCCGGCGGCGGTGAAGGTGTCGGCGGACTTGGCGCGCCACCACTGGAGGTCGCCGCGCTGCCAGTGGCGCGCGGAGACGTCGTTGCCGCAGGTGTAGCCGAGGATGTAGTCCTCGACGCGATCCTCGGGGATGTTGCGCCCGCGCCGTCCGATCACGGCGACGACCTCGCCCTCCTCGTCGACGCGGCCCGCGCCGGGCGGCAGCACGATCGCCTCGCCGGGGCCGATCACGGAGCTCGGCGTCTTGATGAACGGCTCCGGCTGCGCGGGCTCGGGCCGCGCGCCCGCCGCCGTCGCCGCGCCGGAGGCGAGGTGGCTGCGGTAGTTGAGGCCGATCGCCAGCACCTTCGTCGGCTGCGTCGGCGCGAGCAGGCGCGCCTCCTCGAGCGGCACGACCTCGCCGCTGCGCTCGCGCCGGCCGAAGAGGCCGCCGCGGATCAGCTGCAGCGCGCCGTCCTCGACGATGCCATGCACGACCCTGCCCCGAACCCGTGCCCGTGCGAGCAGCACTGCGTCCTCCTCCGCCTGCGCCGCCCGTGCGCGGCCTCGATAGCGACAGCGCCATGCTACGATGCGCGGCGCTGGCCCGCGCGACCCCGACCCGCACGACGAGGAGCCGCTGCTGCTCGAGATCCACCACACGCTCTCGCGCCGCAGAGAGCCCCTGAGACCCATTGAGGACCACGTCGTCCGCATGTACGTGTGCGGGATCACCCCGTACGACGTGGGACACCTCGGGCACGCCCTCACCTACGTCGTCTTCGACGTCGTGCGCCGCTACCTCGAGTTCCAGTCCTTCGAGGTCCGGCACATCCAGAACATCACCGATATCGACGACGACATGGTGCGCGTCTCGCGCGAGCGAGGCGTCTCGATCGCCGAGCTGACCGAGCAGCAGCACACGCAGTTCCTGCAGGACATGGACGCGCTCAACGTGCTCCGCCCGGACGCCTACCCGCGCGTCTCCGGGAGCATCCCCGAGATCATCGAGCTGATCTCGCTGCTGCTGGAGCGCGGGCACGCCTACGAGGCCGGAGGCCACGTCTTCTTCGAGGCGCGCACCGCGCCCGCCTTCGGCGCGCTCGCCGGGATGAGCGCGGACGAGCTGCGCAACGCCCCGCGCACCGACACGATGCCCGAGGAGCCCGAGGAGCTGAAGCGCGACTCGCTCGACTTCCTGCTCTGGCAGCCCTCGGACTATCCGGGCGCGGCCTTCGACGCGCCCTGGGGCCGCGGCCGCCCCGGCTGGCACATCGAGTGCTCGGCGATGGCGCGCGCCAACCTCGGCGACCGGATCGACATCCACGGCGGCGGGCGCGATCTGATCTACCCGCACCACGAGTCCGAGATCGTGCAATCGCAGCACGCGACGGGGGCCGAGCCGTTCGTCGGCTGCTGGATGCACATCGGCACGCTCACGCTGGACGGGGTGAAGATGTCGAAGTCGCTCGGCAACCTCGTGAAGGTGAGCGAGTTGCTCGACGCCGGGCACACGCCGGACGCGATCCGGCTGGCGCTGCTGGGCACGCACTACCGCGAGGAGCACCTCTGGCACGGCGCCGAGCTCGAGCGCCGCGAGGAGCAGGCGGCGCTGCTGCGCCGCGCGGCGGCGAGCACTGGCGGCCCGCCGGACCAGCTGCGCGTGCAGCCCTTGCGCAACGAGTTCATGGACGCCATGGACGACGACTTCGACACCCCGCGCGCCATCGAGATCCTGCTCGCCATCGCCCGCAACCTCGAGGCTGGCGCCCTCCACGGCGAGACCGCCATCCCCACGCTCGTCGAGCTCGCCGGGGTGCTGGGGCTGACGCTGGGGCGTGAGTAGCGGGGCGGCGCGCTACAGCATCCGCTGCTGGCCCGTATACGAACGCTGGGAGATCTTCTCGAAGAAGTCCTTGCCGCGCGGGCTGCGGCTCGCAAACACGGAGTGGTAGATGGTCGAGCCGCGCGTGTTGACGATGCGCGTGATGTCGTCGACGTACTCGTAGCCGATACTGCTCAACTGTTGCCGATAGATCTGGAGCAGTTCGTGCGTCTCGATCCTCGATCGGCCACGCACGTCCCGCTCATACGCCTCGGGCCCGATGAACTTGGCGAAGTCTGAGGCCGGGCCGAAGCTCGGATGACTGATGAAGCGCTTCGGGAAGTTAGTCATGAACGTGACCAGGAGATCGAAACGCCCGCGAGCTGTGAACGCTCGGACTGAGTCGAATCGCATCTGGTAGGCCGTCGGATCGATGAATGCAAGACCCAGTGTTCGCCTCTCCTCTCCTGGCGGGATCAGGAAATCCAGGGCAGGACCCACGGCGTCATTGCAGTCGAGTTGCGTAATCCGGACCCGCCCGTCTCCCTGCGTACGGCGACGTAGCGCGTCCACCGCTTCGGGATCGGCGTCGTTGAGGAAGATGCGTGAGAAGCCGAATTCGAGGGCTCGGAGCGGAGAGCCGAGACTCTCCGTTCCAGCTCCCTCTTCGAGACAGATGCCGGGGCCAGCGAAGAAGTCTGCGTAGACCAGTCTCCCGTTCCAGAGGTTCTTCATTCCCTTGGTGAAGATGTCCATGTAGCGCTCGAGGTAGAACAGCTTCTCGTCGCTCCACTTGTGGACGACGCGAGCTGGGAGACCGTCGGACGCCTCAACCACGTGGCGGCTCCTCGTCTGGCGCCTCATCCCACGTCCGCCCGTCCAATAGCCGCCCAGCCCGCTTCTTGCTCATCCGCGCGCCCGAGGCGTCGTGCGCGCCCCACTGCTTGAAGAAGAACGGGACGCCGGCAGCGAGGCACTGGTCGCGGATGGAGCGCGCCCACTCGGGTCGCATCGGACGCGCGCGCGGGCCGCTCTCGCCTCCCGCGATCACCCAGTGGATGCCATCGAGGTCGAGCTCGAGGGGGCCGAGCAGCGGCTCGCAGGAGAGGAAGCGTACGCTGGCGTCGATCGTCCGCAGTTCGTCGATACGGGTCGTCCAGCGCTGGTTCTCGACGGAGACGCCGAGCCAGACGTTCGACGGCCAGGGCAACGACGGCGCGAGGACGGCGGCGCGTTCGGGGCGCTTGGTCAGCACCTGGAACTTGTGCCAGTGCGCGCGTTCCATGACATCGAACACCTCGGTCACGAAGGAGTCCGCGATTTCCTCGTGGAACAGGTCACTCATGCTGTTTACGAAGATGGTGCGCGGGCGCTTCCACTTCAGCGGCTGCTCAAGCCGCTCCGGCCGCAGGACGACGTCGAAGCCGCGCTCGTAGGGATGGCCCGGCACGCCGCGGAAGCGCTCGGCGAAGCGCTTCGCGTAGCAGTGCGCGCAGCCCGGCGAGATCTGCGTGCAGCCCGTCACCGGGTTCCAGGTCGCCTCGGTCCACTCGATCGCGCTGCGGTCGGCCATGGCACTATCCTAGCACGCGTGTTCGAACATTTGTACGCCTCAGTACCCGCGAATACTACATCCCCCCGCGCCGCTCGGCGCGCGCTGTAGTACGCTCGGTAGCCTGCGGCCTGGGAGGGCGCTGTGCTCGAAATTGGCGGCGGCCTGCTCGCCGTCCTCTTCCTCGTATTGCTCAACGGCTTCTTCGTCTCGGCCGAGTTCGCGCTCGTCACCGTGCGGAGCACGCGCGTGCACCAACTCCTCGCCGAGGGGACGCCCGGCGCGCGCAACGTCGACGACGGCATCCGCAACCTCGACAGCTACATCGCCGCCTGCCAGTTCGGGATCACCCTCGCCAGCCTCGCGCTCGGCTGGATCGGCGAGCCCGCGCTCGCCGGGTTGCTCGACCCCGCCTTCGGCGCGATCGGTGCGCACGCCGCCGCCGTGGTCGTCGCCTTCGTCGTGATCACCGCGCTGCACGTCGTCGCGGGCGAGCTCGCGCCGAAGGGCGTCGCGCTGCAGTACCCGGAGCGCGTCGCGCTGCTGGTGACCGGCCCGCTGCGGCTCTTCCGCGCCGTCTTCCGCCCCGCGATCTGGGTGCTCAACGAGAGCGGCTGGGCGGTCTCCGCGCTGCTCGGCGTCGACCGCAGCGTCGAATCCGACGAGCATCTCGGCGCCGAGGAGCTGCGCCTGGTCGTGCGCGCGAGCCGCGACGCCGGCGAGCTGAACGCGCAGCAGGAGTTCATGCTGCAGCGCGTGATCCGCTTCTCCGACCTCAGCGTCGAGAGCGTGATGACCCCGCGCCCCGAGGTGATCGCGATCCCCGCCGACACGCCCGTCGCCGCGGCGACCGCCCTCGCCAAGGAGCACCGCCACTCGCGCTACCCCGTCTACCGCGACGACCTCGACAACGTCACCGGCGTGCTGCACGCGCGCGACCTGCTGCTGGTGGACGGCGACGCCTCGCTCGACTCGCTGACCCGCGAGCCGCTGATGGTGCCAGCGCAGATGAGCGTGCAGGAGCTGCTGCGCCTGATGCGCGTGCGCCGCACGCAGTTCGCCATCGCCGTCGACGAGTACGGCGGCACGGACGGCATCGTCACGCTCGAGAACGTGCTCGAGGAGATCGTCGGCGAGCTGCAGGACGAGTTCGAGGTTCCCGAGGAGGCCGCCGTGCGCCGCCCCGGCGGCATCGTGCGCATCGACGCCGCCGAGAGCGTCGACGCCCTCGGCGAACTGCTCGGCATCGAGGTGGAGCCCGGCCCCTACAAGACCGTGGCGGGGCTGCTGCTGGAGCAGCTGCGCGAGATCCCGCAGGTCGGCGACACCGTGGAGCTCGGCGGCTACCGCTTCGCGATCGTGGAGATGGACGACCTGCGCATCGCCGCCGTCGAGGCGCGCGAGCTGGGCGCGGACGCCGCGCCGGAGGAGGTGGCGGACGGTTCGGCCGGGACTGCCGCGCCGACTCGCGAGACCGTCCCCTGAGACGGGAACTCGCCCTCCGCAGTCCGGTCTACTACGGGTGGGTGATCCTGGTGCTGGGGATCCTCTGCTCGTTCGTGGCGGCGGCCTCGACGTTCTGGACGATCACGATCTACATCCCGGCGCTCGCCGAGGAGTTCGCCGTGGACGGAGAGGCCCGGCGCTTCCCGGTGGTCGTGGCGTTCATGCTCGGATCGCTGGTCTCCGCGGTCGCCGGGCCGCTGGCCGGGCGCTGGATGGACACGCGCGGCGCGCGCGAGGTGATCCTCACCGGATCCGTGCTCGCGGCCGCGGCGATGCTCGTGACCTCCCGGGCGGAGTCGCTGTGGCAGGTCGGCCTCGGCTGGGGCGTCGTGAGCATCGCGCGCACGATGCTCTTCCCGGTGCCCTACAGCTGGCTGGTGACGCGCTGGTTCCAGCGCCGCCGGCAGATGGCGCTCGGCACGCTCACCATGGGCTTCGGCATCGCCGGCGTCGGGGTGCTGCCGCTCTCGATGATCGAGGAGCGCTGGGACTGGTCGGCGGTGATGGTGACCTGCGCGCTGCTGCTGCTGCTCGTCAACGGGCTGATCGCGCTGCTGCTGATGCATGATCGGCCGGCCAACCTCGGGCTGCGGGTGGAAGGCATGACGGAGCTCGAGGCGCGAGCCACCACGCCCGAGACCGCCGGCTTCACGATCCGCGAGGCACTGCGCTCGCCGGCGTTCTGGCTGCTCGCCGGCGCATTCATGACCTTCTTCATCGCGCCCGCCTCGTTCTCCACGCTGCAGCTGGACTTCTTCCAGACGAGCGGGGTCGAGCAGGCGGCGCTCGTGGTCGCGATCGGCGCCTCCGTGCGCGGGTTCTCGCGGCTGCCCTTCGGGCTGCTGCTGGGGCGCATCCGCCGCACCTTCCTGCTCGCGATCGTGGTCGCGATCACCCAGGTCGCGGCGCTCTCGACGGTGGTGATCTCGACGGCGCCGGCGGGCCTCGCCATCTTCGTCCTGATGTGGGGACTGGGCGGCGCGTTCGTGCCGATGCTGGAGCCGATCCTGATCAACCGCACCTTCGGCACGCGGCAGTTCGGGACGATCACCGGCGCGATGATGATGCTCGCCTTCCCGGGGATGGCGCTGGGCCCGATCGTCGCCGGCGCGATGTTCGATGCGACCGGTTCGTACCGGCTGGCGCTCACGATCATGGTGGGCGTGGTCTCGATCTCGATTGTCTTCTTCACGCTCGCCTCGCTGGTGGTGAACGGCGCGCGCCACCGCCAGGCCTCCGCCGAGCGCGGGATGCGCGTATAGCGGCCCGCCGGGCCGGGCGCGCGCTACGATGACGGTCGCGACACCGACTACCGAACCGAAACTGGAGGCCCGATGAGCGCGAGCCTGGAAGACCTCTTCGGCGGCCAGCCGCCCGGCGAACCGGACCCGGACGAGGGCGAACTGCGCCGCGCCATGGTCATCGCCGCCCACCCCGACGACGCCGACTTCGGCGCGGGCGGAACGGCGGCGCTGCTCGCCGGAGCCGGCTGGGAGGTCCGCTACCTCGTCGTCACGGACGGCTCGAAGGGGTCCGACGACCCCGCCTTCACGCCCGAGAGCCTCGTCGCCGCCCGCGAGCACGAGCAGCGCGAGGCGGCGCGCATCCTCGGCGTCGGCTCGGTCGGTTACCTCGGCTTCACGGACGGGGAGCTCGTCTACTCGCGCGAGCTGCTGGGCGCGATCACGCGCGAGATTCGCGCCTTCCAGCCGTTCGCCGTCTACACGCACGACCCGGAGCCGGTGATCATCAACAACTCCTTCGTGAACCACAACGACCACCGCATCAGCGGCCTCGCCGCCGTCGACGCCGTCTACCCGACCGCCCGCGACCGCCTCAACTTCCCGGAGCAGATCGCGGACGGCCTCCCGACGCACAAGGTGCGCGAGCTCTACCTCTGGGGCGCGAACGAGCCGACCGTCGACGTCGACGTCTCCAGCGTGATCGAGACGAAGATCGAGGGGCTGATGGCGCACCTCAGCCAGTTCGGCGGTCGCGAGGACTTCGTCGAAATGGTGCGCGAGCGCTGGCGCGAGGAGGACGGTCGCTACCTCGAGCGCTTCCGCCGCGTGGGGATGTTCCGGTGACTGTGCGGTGAGAGCGGCGATCCGGTGACAGATCTGCGATGACAGACCTGCAATGACACAGAACCACGGCCACGGCCACGAAACGGTCGAGGGGCCCGGCTACTGCCCGAACTGCGGGACGGCCCTCGAAGCCGGCGCCGGGGAGGAGGCCGGGGGCCGCCGCCCGCCGGCCTGCCCGAGCTGCGACTTCGTGCGCTGGGAGAACCCCAAGCTCGCCACCGGCGTCGTGATCGAGCACGAAGGCGCGATCCTGCTCGTGCGCCGCAACCATGATCCGATGTACGGACGCTGGTGCTTCCCCTCCGGCTTCGTCGACCGCGGCGAGGCCGTGGAGGAGGCGGCGCGGCGCGAGGCGCTCGAGGAGGCCTCGGTCGAGGTCGAGATCGAGCGCCTGCTCGGCGTCTACAGCACGGCCGGCGATCCGGTGGTCTTCGTCGCCTGGGCCGGCCGCATCAGCGGCGGGACGCCCAGCCCCGGCCCGGAGGCGCTGGAGATCGGCTTCTTCGCGCCCGACGAGCTGCCGGACCTCCCCTTCCCCCACGACCCGGCGATCATCGAAGCCTGGCGGCGTGCGCTCGGCGAGGGCGGCCCGTAGGCTAGGCGCTGCAGGGAGTGAACATGCGCATCGATCTCTACGTCGCCCGCGGGGACGCCATCGCCGAAGACGCCATCGCCGTCATCGAGGAGGCCGCGGCCGCGGCCGGGATCGCCGACTCCACGGTCGAGACGATCGAGGTCGCCTCGGACGACGAGGCGCGCGCGCTGCGCTGCCTCGGCTCGCCGACGATCCGCGTCGAGGGGCTGGACATCGAGTACGGGGAGCGCGAGCCGCCGGAGACCACCCACGGCGAGCGCTACTACAGCACCCCCGAGGGCTGGGGGCGCCTGCCCACCGCGGGCATGGTCGCCTACGCGATCCGCGAGGCGCGGGCGCGCCTCGGAGGCCGCTCGTGACGGCCGCCGATCAGCCCGACGAGTCCGGCGCCGACAAGCCAGGCAGCGACGCCCCCGGGGGCGGAAAGAAGCGCGGCCTGCGCGGGCGCGGCTCGGCGCTCGGCGCGGGCGGCCTCGCCGAGCAACTCAAGCGCCGCGCGCAGGCGGCGGCAGCGGACGCCGCGCCGCACGTGCGCGAGTTGGCCAACCAGGCGCAGCGCCTCGCCGCCGAGGGAGCGGCCGGGGCGCGCGCGGAGGCGAAGCGGCGACAGCCGGCCGCCGAGCGGGCCGCGAAGGACGCCCTCGAGCGCGTGCGCGAGGCCGCCGAGCGCGCGAAGCCGGAGGCGGAGCGCCTCGCGCGCGAGGCCCGGCAGAGCGGTGAGATCGCCGCCGAGGCGCTGAAACCGCAGGTCTCGCGCGTCGCCTCGGACGCCGCGCAGTTCGCCCGCGATCACGAGTCCGAGCTGAAGGGCGCGGCCGGCGCCGTCGCACGCACGGCCGCCCGCCGCGCGACCCCGGCCCCGCTCCGCCCCGCCGTCGATGCCTTCGAGCGCGAAGTGCAGCGCAAGGAGGCGGACGCCCGCGCCGGCGCCGGCTCGGACGCGACCGGCGACGACGAGGACGCCGGCGAGCCTCCGAAGCCGACCTCGTAGCCGGGCCCCCACGCCCTGCCACGACGCCCCACGCAACACCGCGCACTCGCGTCCCTACGCCGGTCCCCACGACCAGGCCGTGCCGGGGCGCGCTTGACGGAAGGCTCAAGCAGGGGATACGTTTGTTGCGAACATATGTACCCGGCTGCGCAGCGATACGGGGGTGCGCTGTGGCTGGTGAGGGCCGGCGAGAGCCGGGCGGGAGCGAGGTGACGGCGATGGCGAACACGCAGACGGATCAGGAGCCGGCGCGCGATCGCCGCTCCGGGCTCTCCGACAAGCAGCAGCGCATCCTTGAGTTCCTGCGCGCCTTCCTGCTCGAGAAGGACTACCCGCCCTCGATCCGCGACATCCAGCAGGGCTGCACGATCTCCTCCACCTCCGTCGTGGACTACAACCTCAAGCGCCTCGAGGAGCGCGGCTATATCCGCCGTGACCGCGAGGTCTCGCGCGCCATCGAGCTGCTCGACGGCAGCGGGCGGCGCCGCGGCTCGCTGACCGTGCCGCTCGTCGGCGCGATTGCCGCCGGCTCCCCCATCCCGATGCCGCCGGACACGCTGCCTCCCGGCTACGAGGAGGTCGCCGTGACCGAGGCGCAGACGCGCGGGCGCGCCAACGCCTTCGCCCTGCGCGTCCAGGGCACCTCGATGATCGACGCGCTGATCGACGACGGCGACATCGTGATCCTCGAGCCGACGCAGAGCTGCGACGACGGCGACATGGTGGCCGTCTGGCTGCGCGACGAGAACGAGACGACGCTCAAGAAGTTCTTCCACGAGGGAGAACGCGTCCGCCTGCAGCCGATGAACTCAGCGATGGACCCGATCTTCACCTCGCCGGACAACGTCGAGGTGCAGGGCCGCGTGCTCTCCTCGATCCGCCTCTCGTAGACGGTCGCCCCTTTCGGCGCCCGAGCCCCTACCTCGCCCGCGCCGCGCCCCGGCGCGCCGCCCCGCGCCGCGAGGAGCGCGGCAGGCTGGTGATCAGCAGTTCGAGCGCAAGCACGTCGGCGTAGCGTCCCGTCTTCACCGCGTGATCCGCCGCCTCCACCGCGCGCAGCGCGCGCTCGGCAGCGGGACGGCCGATCGTCTCCGCCTGGGTGACGAGGCGGCCGAGCGGGTAGGGGTGCGTCACGCCGGTGGCGCGGCCGATCTCCTCGCGGCTCGCGCCCTGCTCGATCAGCTCCCCGGCGCGGATCAGGTTGCGCAGCTGGCGCGCGATCAGCCCCTGCAGGCGGCCGGGGTGCTCGGCGCCGCCGTCGATCAGCCGGCGCAGCCGCAGCAGCGCGCTCGCCGTCCGGCCCTCGACGGCGTCATCGACGAGGGCGAAGACGTCCTCGTCGCGCGCGGCGGTGGTGAGCAGCTCGACGTCGGCGACGGCGACGGGGCGCTCCCCGGCGTGGCGGGCGAGCTTGTCGAGCTCGCTGCTGAGCGCCCAGAGGTCCGCGCCGAGCAACTCGCTGAGGCGCTCGGCGGCGGCCCGCTCGATCGAGGCGCCGCGCCGCTGTGCGCGCTCGATCAGCCAGGCCGCGACCTCGTTGCCTCCCGGGCCGCGGCCGTAGAGCCGCAGCGCTTCGAACTGCTGCACGTCGGCGCCCTCGATGGCGCGCAGCGCACGCAGCAGCGGCGAGCGGCCGAGCGCGGTGCGCGCATCGCGCGTGGGCGCGAGCTCGAGCAGCACCAGGTGGTTGCTCTCCGGGAGCGTCGGGAGCGCATCGAGCAGGGGCTGCCAGTCATCCGCGACGCCGCGCCCCGCGCCGAGCGAGACGATCAGGCCCTCGACCACGACCATGCGGGCGTTGGCGAGGAAGGGGACGGTCGACGTCTGGCCGACCAGCGCCTCCGGGGTGAGCCCGCGGACGGGCAGCTCCGCGGTGTTGAGCTCGAGCATCCCGTCCGCGTCGAGCCGCGCGCGCAGGGCGCGGTAGGCCTCGCGCAGGCGGAAGTCGTCCGAGTCGCGGTTGGCCTGCGTCGATCCGAGGTAGAGATGCAGCATCGTGTCGCGCCCCGCGCCTAGTCGAGGTCCAGCCGCCAGCCGAGCCAGGCGGCGATGCTGGTGACCACGAGGATCGCGGGCCCCGGCCAGAGCAGCTGCGCGATGAACTCGCCGCCTCCGCCCTCCTCGGCCGTGACGCCTCGGTAGAGCGCCCAGATCACGACGAGCGCGAGGCCGGGCAGCAGCAGCCACCAGTGGAACGAGGGCTGGCCGTCGTCGAGCAGCGGCGAGCGCAGCCGGCCGGGCTGCTGGTGCTCTTCAACCGCCTGCTCGTCCTGCGGTTCGTCGGTCATCGTTCGCGGCGTCCTCGACCGGGGAGCCGTCGCCGTGCGCGCCGATGCTACGGGCGCGGCGTGCCGTTCGCCAGCGCGCACGCCGCGAGCGGCGTCAGGGGAAGAGGTCGTCGCCGCCGGCGCGGACGATCTCGCGCGCCGAGCCCTCGCCACGCTCGTAGGCGTAGCCGCGCACGATCACGACCGGGACGCCCTCGCTCTTCGGCATCGAGAGCCCGGCCGCGCCGGCGATCTCGTCGGCGGGGCAAGGCGTGCTGACGCGCATGATGCGCCCGTCGAGATCGGGCTGGCCCTCCAGCGGGCGCAGCGGGCGCAACCCCGCGAGGCCGATCGCGATGTTCGTCTGGCCCGTCCGCCAGGCACGCCCGAAGGTGTCGCTGACGATCACCGCGACCTCGACGCCGAGCCGCTCGCGGACGGCGTCGCGGAAGGCGCGCGCCGAGGCGTCCGGGTCGACCGGCAGCAGCGAGATCAGGTCCGCGCCGCCGACGTTCGAGGCGTCGACGCCGCTGTTGGCGCAGACGAAGCCGTGGCGCGTCTCCGTGATCAGCACGCCGTACATCTGGCGGACGACGCGCACCGACTCGCGCAGCACCGCCTCGGTCTGGCGCGGATCCTTGTCCCAGGCCTCGGACCACTCCAGCGCGAAGGGCGAGGGCTCGAAGTCGTCGAGCGGCAGCACGCGGCCCTCGGCCTTGGAGACGATGCGCTGCGCGACCACGATCGCGTCGCCGTCGAGGAACGGCGTGCCCTGCGCCGCGGCCGCCTCGATCGCGAGCGCGGCGATGTCGTCGCCGTCCTGCACCAGCGGCATCCCGGCGACGCCGATCACGCGCACGTCGGGGTACGCGGCTTGCTGCCCGGCTGGTTCGGTGGTCACGGTCGTCCGCCCGCCCCGCGCGCGCTCACGAGGGCAGGCCGGAGACCTGCACGTGGGTGCGGGCGCGGTGACGCACGTTGATGCCGATCAGCAGGATCGTCAGCCCCTCGACGAAGCGCGAGTAGCGCAGCGGGCCGGCATCGACGGCGCGCACGCCCTCGATCTCCTCGGCGAGGGCGCAGACCGTGCGCTTCGTCTCCTCGTCGCCGCCGGTGACGAGCACGTCGGCGTGCACGGGCTCGTCGGGGTCGAGCAGGATCTCGGCCGAGAGGTTGTGGAACGCGCCGGTGACGCGCGAGCCGGGCAGCAGCGCTGCGGCCTCCTCGGTGGCGGAGCCGGCGGCGACCTCGACCGGGCGCGGGCCGCGCTCGAAGCGAACCGGCACGACGGCGTCGACGACGAGCTTGCCCGCGAGCGCGCCCGCGAGGTCGCTGAGCGTCGCGGCGTGGCCCTCGTAGGGGACGGTCACGATCACGATCTCCGCCTGCGCGACGGCGTCCGCGTTCGCCGCCCCGCTCAGCTCGCCCAGGCCCTCGCGGCCCTCGAGGCTCTCGCGCAGCTCGGCGGCGATGCTCTCGCCGCGCTCGGCGTTGCGGCTGCCGATCACCACGTCGCGGCCGGCGAGGGCGAAACGCAGGGCGAGGCCGCGTCCCTCCGGCCCGGTGCCGCCGATCAGGGCGATGGTGCGAGACATCGGCAGTCCTCGATTCCAGGTCCGGCGAAGCGCCGGGAGGCGCGGGGAGCCCGGCGCGTCCCCGCCGCTTGTCCGTACAATGAGCCGCGCGAAGCCTACCGGCGCGCGGCGGCGGGCAGCAACCGGCCCCGCCCCGCCCGGGGCGCGGCGCGACGCGGGGAGCGACAGCGACGATGAGCGAGCGCGCCACGGCAGCAGCGACGCGGACGGCGGCGGCGGCGGTCGAGTTGCGCGCGATCTCGCATCGCTACCCCGGGCGGCGCGGCGCGCCCGAGCTGCGCTCGCTGGACAACGTGACGATCGAGGCCGGCGAGGGCGAGTTCGTCTCGCTGGTCGGACCGAGCGGCTGCGGCAAGACCACGCTGCTGCGGATCGCGGCGGGGCTGCTCACGCCCTCAAGCGGCTCCGCGCAGGTGCTCGGCGAGGATCCGGCGCGGCGGCGCGGCACGCCGGCGGTCGGGCTCGTCACGCAGGAACCGGGGCTGTTGCCCTGGCGCACGGCGGCGGCCAACGTGGCGCTGACGCACGAGCTGGCGGGCGGACGCGCCTCGCGAGCGGACGTGCTGTCGCAACTCGCGCGCGTCGGGATCCGCGCCTTCGCCGACTTCCACCCAGGCGAACTCTCGGGCGGAATGCGGCAGCGGGTCGCCCTCGCGCGCGCGCTGGCGCACGAGCCGCGGCTGCTGCTCATGGACGAGCCGTTCGGCGCGCTCGACGAGCTCTCACGCGAGGAGCTGCGGCGCGAGCTGCTGCGCATCTGGGAGCGGGAGCGCACCTCCGTGCTGTTCGTGACGCACTCGATCCGCGAGGCGGTGCTGCTCTCCGACCGCGTGATCGTGATGAGCCCCGGTCCGGGCCGCGTCGTCGCCAACCTGCCGATCGAGCTGCCGCGGCCACGCGCCGAGGGCATCGAGGAGACGCCCGGCTTCACGGCGCACGCCGCGCGCATCCGCGCCGCGCTCGAGGGAGGCGCCTGATGCGGCGCGCGGCCACAGCTCCGGACCCCGCCGGCCTGGCGGACCTGCTCGACGGCATCCCCGGCGAGGCCGCCGGCGGCGCGAGCGGCGCTGCGGTCTCACCGCGACGGCTGCCTCCGCCGCGCGAGGCCTCGCGCGACCAGGCCGATCTGCTGGACGCGACCCTCTACGTCGCGCAACCGCCCGCGGCGCGAGGCTGGGCGCTGCCCGCCCGCCGCGAGCTGCTGCTGACGGGCGCGCCGCCCGTGGCCGCCGCGCTGCTGCTGGTGCTCGCATGGGAGCTCTTTATCCGCGTCCGCGACGTGCCGATCTACCTCGCGCCGGCGCCCTCGCGGGTGTTCGCCACGCTGAGCGAGGACCCCTCGCGCTTCATTGAGGCGGGCAGCGTCTCCGCGCAGCACGCACTCGGCGGGCTGCTGCTGGGCGCGGGCAGCGCCTTCCTGCTCGGCGTGCTGATGGCGCACTCGCGTGTGATCGAGCGCGCCATCTACCCGCTGGCGATCCTGGTCAAGGTGACGCCCGTCGTCGCCGTCGCGCCGCTGATCGTGATCTGGTTCGGATTCGGCGTCTGGCCGAAGTTCATCGTCGCCGGACTGATCACCTTCTTCCCGATGCTCGTGAACACGATCACCGGCCTGCGATCGATCGATGCGGCGACGCACGACTTCTTCCTGGCGCTCGGCGCCTCGCGCTGGCAGGTGCTGTGGCGGCTGCGCCTGCCCTCATCGCTGCCCTACCTGTTCGCCGGTTTGAGGATCTCGATCCCGCTGGCGTTGATCGGGGCGGTGATCGCCGAGTGGATCCGGGCGGACGCGGGGGTGGGGCAGCTGATCGTGATCGCGCACGGGGACTTCGACACGCCGACGCTGTTCGGCGCGATCGTCGTGCTCGCCGTGATCGGCGTGGCGCTCACCGCCGCGCTCGCCCTGCTTGAGCGGCGGCTGCTGTTCTGGCACGACTCCTCGGCCGGACCGTAAGGCCGCCAGCCCTGATGCTCGCCGCGGGAGGCCAGAGGCCATGAACACACCAACAGCGATCGCGCTACGCGCACCGAGGCGGACGGCGGCCCTGCTGCTCGCGCTGCTCGCACTCGCCGCGCTGATCATCGCGGCCTGCGGCGGCGACGACGACGACGGCGAGCTGCGTGAGATCACCTTCATGGCCGGCTTCCGGCCGCAGGCGACCCTGCCCTTCACCGCCGTCTACGTCGCCGCCGCGCAAGGCTACTTCGCCGACGAGGGCCTCGAGGTCACAATCCAGCACTCCACGCAGGGCGAGCACTTGCAATTGCTGCTTGCCGGTGACGTCCACTTCACGACGGGCACCGCCGCGCAACTGATGCGGCGGCGGGCGGCCGAGACGCCGGTCCGCGCGATCGCGCTCTTCGGGCAGCGCGGCGACCAGGGCTTCGTCGCGCACGCCGACTCCGGCATCGACAGCCCCGCCGACTTCGCCGGCCGCAGCGTCGGCTTCAAGGCCGGCGTCGTGCCCGCCGAGCTGCTCGCGCTGCTCGCCACCGCGGGCCTCGAGGCGGACGACGTGGACCTGATCGGCGTCCCCTTCGACGAGCGCGTCTTCATCGAGGGCGGCGTGGACGTCTTCCCCGTCTTCCTCAGCAACGAGCCCAACCGCATCCGCAACGTCGGCGTCGAAATCAACGTCTTCGACCCGACCGACTACGGCGTCTCCACGCTCGGGCTGAACCTCCTCACGCACGCGCGCACGATCGAGGACGACCGGGATCTCGTGCAGGCGTTCGTGCGCGCCGCGATGCGCGGCGCGAACTACGCCGCCGCGAACGTCGACGAGGCGGTCGAGATCGTGCTCACCCACGCCGAGGGCGCCGACGCCGCGCACCAGCGCTACCTGCTGGAGACGGACCTGCGCAACGCGCAGCGCGCCAACGGGATGGGCCGCGCCACGCTCGACCAGTGGGAGGCCCTGCAGGCCGTGCTGCTTCAGTTCGACCCCTCCTTCGAGGGCCCGGTCGACGTCTCCGAGGTGTTCGACGGCTCCTTCGTGGACGCGATCTACAACGACGACGGCACGCTGCGGTAACCCGGCGGTGACCGAACGCGACCCCGAGGCGACGCCGCCGGGCATCGAGGAGATCCGGCGCGCCGCCGAGGCGCTCGCGGGGCTGCTGCCGCTGCCCACGCCCCTCGTCTACTCGCCCGCGCTCTCCAAGCGCCTCGATGCGCACGTCTCCCTCAAGCTTGAGTTCGCCAACCCGATCGGCGCGTTCAAGCTGCGGGGCGGCATCTTCCTGGCAGGCGAGCTGGCCGGTGAGCTGTCCGCCGAGCAGCGCCCCGCCGGCCTCGTGACCGCCTCGACCGGCAACCACGGGCAGTCGATCGCCTACGCCGCCGGGCTGCACGGCCTGCGCGCCGTCGTCTTCGTCCCGGAGGGCGCGAACCCCGACAAGATCGCCTCGATGCGGCGGCTCGGCGCGGAGGTGCGCGAGCAGGGCGCGCGCTTCGCCGAGGCCAACGCCGCTGCCCTCGAGTTCGCCGCCGAGCATGCGATGCGCTTCGTCGCCGTGGACGAGCCGCTGCTGCTGGCGGGCGTGGCGACCGCCGCGCTCGAGGTGCTCGACCCGCACGAGGGGCAGCAGCCGGACACGGAGCTGGTGATCGTCCCGCTCGGGGGCGGCTCCGGGGCCTGCGGCTGGGTGCTGACGCGTGAGGGCCTCGGCGCCACGTGCGAGGTCTGGGCGGTGCAGTCGGCGCAGGCGCCCGCGGGCCACGACTCCTGGCGCGCGGGGCGCATCGTCGAGCGCCCGGACGCGACGATGGCCGAAGGCATGGCGACGGGGACCGGCTTCGAGGTCACGCAGGCGATCCTGCGCGACCGCCTGGACGACTTCCTGCTCGTCGAGGATAAGGCGATCGGGGCCGCCGTCGTCGAGCTGCTGGAGCAGGCGCACCTGCTCGTGGAGCCGGCGGGAGCGGCGCCGCTGGCGGCCGCGCTCGAGGCGCGCGATCGGCTGCGCGGCCGCCGCGTGGTGCTGGTGCTGAGCGGCGCCAACATCACGCTCGCGCAGCTGCGCACGCTGCTCGGCGAGGCCTGACCGGCCCGGGCGGAGTCGGGTGCGCCGAGCCGTTACCGCGTGAGCGCGAGGTTGCCGCTTGCCAGCTTCACGTCGTCGAACCAGATCTCGACCTGCCAGACGCCGATGCGGAGGCCGTCCTCGAAGGGCAGGCCGACCCACCAGGCGCCGTTCTCGCCGCCGCGCCAGGGCACGTCTGGTGACTCGTAAGCCAGCTCGCCGTTGCGGAAGACGCGCCAGCGCAGATGCTCCACCATCGAGGCGCCCTCGTAGTCGAAGAAGGCGAGCAACTGCGGCGACCCGACCTCGGGCGGCTCGGCCTTGCCGGGCTCGATGCGGCTCAGCGTCGAGCCGAAGCGCAGATCGCCGACCGACGGCGTGGGCGTCCACACGCCGACGAACGCGCGGCCAGAGGCGCGGAGGTGCCCGTCCACCCAGATCTCGAGCGTCCACACGCCCTCCGGAATCCCGGCGGGGTTCGGCGAGGCGAGCCGGTCCGAGACGACCGCGAAGGGGCCGGATGTCCATCGGTAGGTCGAGGAGAGGTGATCCTGGAAGGCGCGGTAGTAGTACCAGATCTCCTGCACCATCGCGCCGCTCGGTATGCCTTGCGCGACGAACTCGTACTGCAGCTCCCGCGTCCGCCAGGAGAAGACGCGACCGTAGTCGAAGAGGTTGCGCTCGCCGTCCTCCTCGATCACCTCGGTCGCGAACTGCGGTGCGCTGACCACGACCCCGTCGCCGGGCGCGGCAAGCGAGGTGCCGGGGACGCCGCCGGGGTGGGAGAGCGGCGGCAGGTAGGCCGATCCCGGGCCTCTCCGCCGCGCCTCCTCGATCACCGTGGCAGCGAGATCCAGCGGGCGGACATGGGAGACGGGCGCGGCGACCCCGTACGCAGGCTGCGCGGCGATCCCGACGAGGTCTCCCGCGCTGTTGAACACCGCCGCCCCGGCGTAGCCGTGCGGCAGCCACGCGTCGGTCTTCAGCCAGGCGCGATCGCCGAGGACCGAGTCCCCGCGCGCTCCCGTCAACTTCGCCTCGGTGACGGTCACGGCCTGCGTGGTCAGCGCTCCGGAGGGATCCAGCCCGGGGTGCCCGAGGATCAACAACGTCTCACCGTTCGCCAGGTTGTTCGAGTCGCCGATCGCGGCGGAGGGCAGCACGAGGACCGCGCCGCCGGTACTGCTTGCGTCCCCGTCCGCTGCTGCCGCCCCCGGACTGCTCACGTCATCGAGCAGCCCGACGACGCGCAGGACCGCCAGCTCCGAACTGCGGTCGAGCGCTGCCAGGACGGCGCGATAGGTCACCACCGGCTCCCTGCCCGGAACCGGGCTGACGGCGATCGCGATGTCGCTGTAGCGCCGCGAGCCGTCGTCCTCGAACGGTTCGACGACGTGGGCGCTGGTGAGGATCAAGCCATGGTCGACGTCGATGACGACGCCACTGCCGTCGCGCACGACGGGCGGGTTCCGTTCCGGATCGGTCACCATTACCTGCACGACGCTGCGCGCCAGCTCGGCCCGGAACTCGGCCGGATCGGGCTCGTCCTCCTCCGCGACCCCGGTCGCGTCGTCGTCCGGCGCGACGGCGGACCCGGCAGCACCATCCCCCTCGGCGGCGACGGCGGCGTCCTGCTCGTCGGCAACGGGCTGCAACTCCGCGGGGAGGAGCAACGCCGTGGGAGCTGGCGTGGGCGTGACCGTGGCGACGGGCGTGGGCGTCGGCGAGGGGGCGACAGGCGTGGCGACGGGGGTCGCAGCCGCGGGTGTGGGTTCCTGTCCGGGGATGAGTTCCGCCGTCTGCTCGCAGCCAATGGCGGCGACAGCCAGCACCAACAATGCAACGCACAGCAAGATGCAACGACGCACAACACCCCCACGGCGTCGGTACGCGTATCCCCGCAGGGACAGCGAACGGCATCAAACCTAGCGCGCGGGCGGGCGGATGTCACGTGCGCGCCGTCACAATCCGGGCCGCACGATGCGGTTGTCGTACACTCCCCGGTGCACGGGGAGGTCGCACTGGTGCAGTGGCTTGACCGCATGCGGCCCACGTCGGTCGCCGTCGTGGACCTGCAGGGAATGATCGGCCCGGCGGTGCGCCCGATGGAGTTCGCGCGCCTGCTCGCACGCCTGCGCGAGGATCAATCCGTGCGCGCCGTCGTGCTGAACATCGACTCGCCCGGCGGCACGGCGGTCGGCTCGGAGATGATTGCGCGCGCCGTGCGGCGGCTGCGCGAGGAGAAGCCCACAGCGGCCTTCATCGGCGGGATCGGCGCATCCGGCGGCTACATGATCGCCGCCTCCTGCGAGCGCATCGTCGCCCTGCCCTCGGCGATCGTCGGCGCGATCGGCGTGATCTCCTACCGCCCGATCGTGCACGAGGCGCTTGACCGCCTCGGCGTGCAGATGCACGTCGGCAAGTCCGGCCGGCTCAAGGACATGCACTCCCCCTTCCGCGAACCCACCGAGGAGGAGCGCGAGAAGGAACAGCGCCTGCTCGACTCCCTCTACAACCTCTTCGTCGAGAGCGTCGCGAGTGGCCGCGGCCTCGACAGCGAGCACGTGCGCGAACTCGCCACCGGCGAGGTCTACGCCGCAGCCGACGCGATCGAGCGCCGGCTGATCGACGACACCGGCGACCTCGACGACGTGATCGACTGGGCCGCGGAGCAGGCGCAGACGCCGCGGCGCGTGCGGCTGGTGCGGCCTCGCAGGGGGCTGCGCGGGCTGCTGCTGGGGCGCGCCTCGACGGCGCTCATCGCCGGCCTCCTCACCGAGCTCGACTCCTCGCTGCCGCCGGGAGGCGGCTACGCGCTCTACACCGGCGGGCGGCCGTGATCATCCCCTTCGGGGGCAAGACCCCGCAGATCGCCGAGAGCGCCTGGATCGCACCGGGCGCGACGATCATCGGCGACGTCGTGATCGGCGAGCGCAGCTCGGTCTGGCCGGGCGCGGTGATCCGCGGCGACTACGCCCCGATCCGCATCGGCGCGGACGTGAACGTGCAGGACAACGTCGTGCTCCACTGCGACGAGGCGCTGACCATCGGCAACGACGTGACCATCGGTCACGCCGTTGTCGTGCACGGACGCGAGATCGGCGACGAGGTGCTGATCGGCAACAACGCGACCGTGATGCCCGGCGTGGTGATCGGCCCGAACTCGATCGTCGGCGCGGGCGCCCTCGTGCCCCCGAGGATGGAGACGCCGCAGTACTCGCTCGTGCTCGGCGTGCCGGGCAAGGTGCGGCAGGCCGCGCCGGACCGCATCGAGCGGCTGCGGCGCGAGTCCGAGGGCCCGATGAGCTACCACGAGAACGCGCTCCGCTACCGCGCCGAGGGCATCGAGGATCGCTCGCTCTGGACCCCTCCTCCGGACACCCGGGAGCACGAAGCGACTTAACGCTCCGGTTATGGTGCGTGGCCGTACGGTGGATCTGCGGCACGCCACCACTCGCAGCCGCTGTCCTCCCGGCACTCACGGAGGTGCGCAATGCGGCAAAGCACCTGGATCAACGCCATCGCGATGGGCATCGTCATCGTCGCCTCGATGACGCTCGGCGGCCTGCTCGCGGTGAACATCGGCGGCGATGGCGACGACGCAGCGCCCCGCGCCGCCGTCGCTACCGCGCAGCCGGCGACCGCGACTTCGACGCCGACACCAACTCCGACCACGGCGGCGGCGGCGACCGCAGCGGCCGCCACGCAGGCCGCTGCGACCGCCGAGGGGCCCACCACGCCCACCCCGATCCTGGAGCCGGCGGACGCGCTGCCCGACCTGCCGGACCTCGTCGAGCGGGTCATGCCCTCGATCGTGCGGATCCGCGTCGGCAGGACGGGCGCAGGGAGCGGCATCGTGATCGACCGCAGCGGGCACATCCTGACCAACCGGCACGTGGTGGAGGGAGGCCAGCGGCTCGTCGTCGAGTTGCGCGACGGCACGACGGCGACCGCCGAGGTGACAGGCATGGACGCCGGAAACGACCTCGCGGTGATTCGCGCCGACCTGCCCGCCGAGTCACTGACCCCGGCCGTGTTCGGGGACTCCGGCGCGGTGCGCGTCGGCGAGCCGGTCTTCGCCATCGGTAACCCCTTCGGGCTCGGCTTCACCGTGACATCGGGCATCATCAGCGGCCTCGGACGCGAGTCCGACGGCGCGCCCGGCGGCCACTCGATCCGCGGCGTGCTGCAGACCGACGCGGCGGTCAACCCCGGCAACTCGGGCGGGCCGCTGTTCAACGCCGCGGGCAAGGTGATCGGCATCAACACGGCGCTGGAGAATCCGTACGGCCAGCGCGTCTTCGTCGGCGTCGGCTACGCAGTGCCCTCGAACACGGCGCAGCGCTTCATCCCGAGGATGATCGCGGGCGAGGAGATCGAGCACCCGCAGCTCGGCATCGCCGGCATCGCGCTGAACGCGCTCACGGCCGAGGACGCGGGCGTCGAGGTCGAGCGCGGCGTCTACATCACCCACGTCGTCCCGGACAGCGCCGCCGATCGCGCCGGCCTGACCGCCGCATCGACCGCGGACGGCTCCGGCCTCGACCGTGGCGGCGACGTGATCACCGCCATCGGCGGCGTGGAGGTGCAGGACGTCCCGGAGCTCGCGCGCATCATCGACAGCCACGAGGTGGGCGACCCGGTCACGCTGACGGTCGTGCGCGACGGTGAGCCGATCACGGTCGAGGCGGTGCTGCGGGCCTGGCTCAACTGACCCCCGTCGAGAGCCTCAGGACGCGGGCGGGAGCGGAAGCGGACGGCCGGCGACGAGCAGCCAGGCCCGCTCCGCGGACGCGGCGACGCGCTGGTTCACCCGGCCGAGCAGATCGCGGTAGTGGCGTCCCAGCGGGTACTCCGGCACCAGGCCTGCGCCAACCTCGTTCGTGACGACGATCGTCTCGCCCTCGCGCTCGCCGGCGATCGCGATCAGCCGCTCCGCCTCGGCTTGCAGTTCAGCATCGAGGGCCGCGACGGCGTCGAGGGACGGCGCCTCGCCCAGCTCGATCAGGCGGTTGCTCACCCACAGCGAGAGGCAATCGAGCAGCACACATGACGCGCCGTCCACGGCCGCGAGCTCGCCCGCCGGGTCCCGAGGCGCCTCGATCGTGCGGGCGTCAGCCGGACGATCGCGGCGGTGGGCCTCGATCCGCGCGGCCAGCTCGTCGTCGCTCGCGACCATCGTTACGAGGTAGACCAGCGGGCGGCCGGTCTCGCGCGCGAGCCGCTCCGCGAAGCGGCTCTTGCCGGAGCGCGCACCCCCGCTGACGAACCAGATCTCACCCACGATCGATAGCGAGGCGGCGCGACCGGCTCAGCGCCGGGTCACTGGATGAGGATCGGGCTGAGCCAGCCCTCGGACGAGGCGGCCACGAGCGCGATCAGCGTCGTCGCCTGGGCGATCTCGATCGCCGCGCCATGGGTGTCGCCGGTCACTCCGTCGATCATCCTCGCGGCGGCGGCGGAGAGGATCAGCGCGCCGCCGAAGGCGACCAGCGGCAGCACCAGGCCGGCGGCGCCGAACAGCGCCGCGGAAGCGCCGAAGGCGATCGCGGCGGAGAGCGGCGCGGCCAGCGGCCAGACGCCTTGCCGCAGCGCGAAGCCCAGCCCGCGCGGGCGCGCCGGCAGGAACAGCACCGCGATCGGCGCGACCGACCAGCGCGCGAGCGCCGGAGCAAGCACCAGCCCGGCCGAGCGCAGATCGCCATCAAGGGCGGCGAGCGCGGACCACTGCACGATCAGCACAATCACCAGCGCCATCACGCCCGCCGGCCCCACGTTGCCCGCGCTCATCACGCCGAGTCGCTGCGCGCGGTCGCCCTGCAGCGCCATCCCGTCCGCCGTGTCGGCGACGCCGTCGAGGTGCAGGCCGGCGCTGATCACCGCGAGGAAGGCGATCAGCACCGCCGAGACGACGCCCGTCGGCAGCACCTGGCCGAGCACGCGGTCGATCACGAGCATCATCAGCCCGATCAACAGGCCGATGGCGGGGTACCAGCCCAGCGCCCGCCCGAAGCTGCGGTCGTCCCAGGTGCGCACGCTGCGCAGCCGCAGCGGGGTGATGAACTCCAGGGCAATCAGCGCCGCTTCGAGTTGCGCGCGCAGTTCCCTCAGAGCGCCCATCATTCTCTCCTGACCTACCCGGCTCCTGACCTACTCCGGCGGAGCCTCCGAGACTCCAGCCTCGCCGAAGGTCGCCATCTCGTCGAGCACACGGCAGGCGGCGACGCAGAGCGAGATGCCGAGCGCGGCGCCGCTGCCCTCACCGAGCCGCATCCCCAGATCGAGCAGCGGCTCGGCCTCAAGCGCCTCGAGCACCGCGCTGTGCCCCGGCTCGGGCGAGCGGTGCGAGGCGACGACGTAGTCTCGCACGCCGGGAGCGATCGCCGCAGCGACCAGCGCGGCCGCGCCGGAGATCAGGCCGTCCATCACCGCCGGGATCCGCGCCGCGGCCGCGCCGAGGTAGACGCCGACCAGCACGCCGATCTCGTGGCCCCCAAGCGCCGCGAGCAGCGCCACGCCGTCCTCGCGGTCCACGCGGTTCGCGGCGAGCGCCGCTTCCACGGCGGCGATCTTCGCGCGCAGGGCAGGTCCCTCGACGCCGCTGCCGCGCCCGGTGACGGCCTCGGCGGGCCGCCCGGTCGCCGCGGCGATCAGCGCGGCCGCCGCGGTGCTGTTGCCGATGCCCATCTCGCCGCAACCGACGATGTCGAGCCCCGGCCCCTGCCGCTCCTCCTCGACCAGCGCGATGCCGGCGGCGATCGCGCGCTCCGCCGTCTCGCGGCTCATCGCCGGGCCCTCCGTGATGTCGCCGCTGCCGCGCGGGAGGTCGAGGCGCACGAGCGCCGGGCGACCGGGCTGATCGATCCCGGGCGCGTCGCCCCCGGCGGCGGACAGCACCCCGGCGTCGACGACCCGTACGCGCGCTCCGGCGTGGTCCGCGAGTACGTTGATCGCCGCGCCGCCCGCGAGGAAGTTCGCGACCATCTGCGCCGTCACCGCTGGCGGATAGGCGGAGACGCCGCGCGCAGCGACGCCGTGATCGGCAGCCGCTACGACGACGAGCCGCTGATCGAGCCGCGGACGCGCGCAACCGCGCATCCCGGCGATGCGCACCGAGAGCTCCTCGAGGCGTCCGAGGGCGCCCGGCGGCTTCGTGAGCTGGTCCTGGCGGGCGCGGGCGCGGGTAGCGGCTTCAGCGTCGGGAGGTGAGATCGCCGCCGCGGCGGCGGCGATGGCAGCGGCCGAGGCGTCCGGGTGAGGCGGCATACGCGCTCCGGTGCGGACGCCGCCGGGGCGTCCGGGGTCCGGCGCAGTATGCCGCGTGGGCCGCGCGAGCGGCTACGCGAGGGCCCGGATGGGCTTCATTTGTGCGAAATCGCACGATTTTCGGCGGATCTTCCGGTTTTCGATTGTGAAAAGCTTGACAAATGAGTCGGCGGCCGTATGATCCCCGCGTCACAAGCCACTACAAATGGTTTGGGACGGGGCGCATTGGCTCTCAGCCGCAATGTGCTCTGCCGAATTCCCGCGATGCGGGGACCGGGGGAACCACCACTGGGGTGAACCCTCCGCACGGAGCACGCTCCGTGCGAGGGCGGGTCAACTGGATCGACCCGAACCCGTCAGCTAACCCCGGAGGCAAGGCGATCCAGTCTCGGCCGGAGGAATTCCGGTACGCGCCCGCACTGACTAAGGGGCAGTGACGGGCCGAGGCAGGGGCTGGACAATGATCACGACTGCGCCTCCCAAGCAGTGCCCGCGTTGCAGCGGCCTGATGATCACCGAGGACGACTGGTACGGGAAGTTCGCAAGCTGCATCGCTTGCGGCCACGTCCACGAGACCGAGGTTGCCGATCCTCAGGAGTTGCTCGAAGAAGAGCGCCTGGCCGCCGGCAAGCAGCGCCGCCGCCAGCCGTCCCACGGCAAGCTGCGGCTCTAGGCCGCCTCGCCGGGGCAACGCTCCCAGGTCCTAGGACCTGACCCACCCTCACCGACCCACTCAGGCCGGTGAGGTTCTGGCGTCCGCGCGCCGCTAGGCGGAGACCCCCGCCCGGCTGTGGTGCAGCAGCCAGTACTCGTAGGAGTCTTGCAGCGCGAGCCATGACGCCTCGACCACGTCCGTCGAGGCGCCGACGGTGCGCCAGAGGCGCACGCCGTCCGTAGATTCGATCAGCACGCGCACGGCGGCGTCGGCGCCGCCGTCGGAGTTGATGATCCGCACCTTGTAGTCCACCAGGTGCACGCGCTCCAGGTCCGGGAACGACTCCAGCAGCGCGCGCCGCACGGCCGCGTCGAGGGCCGAGACCGGGCCGTTGCCGTCGGCGGCGGTCTGGCTCAGCGTCTCGCCGACACGCACCTTCACCATCGCCTCGGCGAGCATCTCGTTCTCGCCCTCGCCGCGCTGGTGATGGCGGCGCTCCACGACGAGGAAGTCCTCGAGGGCAAAGGGCGGGCGGTAGCCGCCGACCGCACGGCGCACGAGCAGCTCGAACGAGGCCTCGGCGGACTCGTACTGGAAGCCCTTCGCCTCCTGCTCCTTCACCTGCTCCGCCAGCGCGCGCGCTTGATCGTCGCTCAGCTCGATGTCGACGCTGTCCTCGGCCAGCTTGGCGACGATGTTGCGCCGCCCCGACAGCTCGGAGACGAGCACCCGCTCGATGTTGCCGACGGCGCCGGGGTCGACGTGCGTGTAGGACCCGGCGGACTTCGTGATCGCCGCGACGTGCAGCCCGGCCTTGTGCGCGAACGCACTGGTCCCGACGTACGGCTGCTGCGCGTTCGGCGCCAGGTTCGCCAGCTCCGAGGCGAAGTGCGAGAGTTCGGTCAGCTTCGAGAGTTGTTCCTCGCTCACGACATCGAAGCCGAGCTTGAGCTTGAGATTCGCGATCACGGAGATGATGTTCGCGTTGCCGCAGCGCTCGCCCCAGCCATTCAGGCAGGCCTGCACCTGCGTCGCGCCCGCCTGCACGGCGAGCAGCGTGTTGGCGACCGCGAGGTCGGCGTCGTTGTGGACGTGAATGCCGATCTCGCAGTCGACCGCGCGCAGCGCCTCGGCGACGCCCTCGACGATCGCACCGGGCATCGAGCCGCCGTTGGTGTCGCAGAGCGCGACGGTGCCCGCGCCCGCGCCGGCGGCCGCGCGCAGTGTGGCGATCGCGTAGCGCGGATCGTCCGCGTAGCCGTCGAAGAAGTGCTCGGCGTCGAAGATCACCTCGCGGCCCTGCTCGACGAGCAGGCGCACGGAGTCGGCGATCATCGCCAGGTTCTCCTCCTCGGTCGTCTCGAGCACCTCGCGGACCTGCTCGGCGGACGACTTGCCGACGAGCGTGACCACGGGCGTCTCGCTCTCCAGCACGGCACGCAGCGCGGCGTCGCTCGCCGCGTCGCCGCCCGCGCGGCGCGTCGAGCCGAAGGCGACGAGCTTGGCGTTCCGCAGCGGCGTCTCGCGCATGCGCGCGAAGAACTCGGCGTCCTTCGGATTGGAGCCGGGGTAGCCGCCCTCGACGTAGTCGACGCCAATCTCGTCGAGCCGCCGGGCGATCGCGATCTTGTCCTCGACGGAGAGGGAGATGCCCTCCATGCCGAGTCCGTCGCGAAGGGTGGTGTCGTAAAGGCGAACGCTCTGCGGCGCGGTCGGGGAGTTGCTCATGGTGTCTTGCCGTCCAGTGCTGGCGCGCTCATCGGTCGCCGGGCGTGCGGAGGCTGTCTCGCAGGCCCGTGAGCGCCGTGGAGTGGGTTGGGATGCGCTAGCCGCGCGCGATGATCGACGCCGCCGGCCTCGATGGCCGGACGGCGTGCCTCGCCTTCCTGCGTGCAGTCGCAGCGTGCGTCATGCGATTCATTGTAGGCGGCGGCGGCGAGAGGGGCCAGACGAGGGGGTTGGAGGGCGCCTCAATGGCAAGGCATGAGCCCGAATGTGCGCAGTCCGGTATTGTGACACATTCATGTTGGTCTTCATCGACGAATCCGGTGACCCCGGTCGGAAGATCGATCGCGGGTCGAGTCAGTTCTTCGTCCTCGCTGTCGTGATGTTCGAAGATCACGATGAGGCCGCCCGATGCGAACAGGCGATCGCTGCCCTCGCGGAGCAACTGGGCCGCAGGCAGCAGGAGTTCAAGTTCTCGAAGGACTCACACCAGACACGGTCGAGGTTCCTCAATGCGGTGAGACCGTCCCGGTTCACGTTCCACGCCGTCGTCCTGGACAAACAGAGGCCGTGGCCACGCGATCATGAGATCCCGGCGTCGTTGCACGAGTGGGCGTGCGGAATGGCCCTCAGGGCCGCATCGGACGGATGGTCCGATGCAACCGTCTTGCTCGACTCCATAGGCGATAGACGGTCCCAGCGAGAACGGCAACGCCGGCTGCGGGATGATGTCGTCGCGGTCCGCGGGCCCGGCGCACTGAAACGCCTCACGACGGCGCGTTCGCACTCGCAGAGACTGTTGCAACTCGCCGACTACGTAGCCGGCATCGTCATGCGCCAGCTCACTGGCAAGAAGTGGGGCGACGACTACTTCGCGGACATTGAGAGGCGAGGGACCGTACAGCGGTGGCAGTGACGGCAAGCAAACGCCCCCGCATAGTGCGAGGGCGTTCATCTGCGCGGGGGCCTATCCCCGAGGGGAATGCCTCGCCATCCGGCAGCCAGTTCAGCTTCCCGCGTCTTCATCACAAGCATGCGCGCCGTCCGAGACCTTGTCAAACAAAGCGCGTCCGGGACATCCTGCCGAATCGGCCGCTGTAGTGCCCGCGTGGCGCGTCCCGGACTGCCGGGCGCTGCCCATGACCGTCAAGCTTGCGCTAGCCCGCCAGCCGCTCAAGCACGGCCTCCGCCATCTCGCGCGTGCCGAGGGCGTGCTCGCCCGCGCCGGCGATGTCGGCGGTGCGGAGGCCGTCGCCGATGGCCGCGGCGACCGCTGCCTCCAGCGCCTGCGCCTCCACCTCGAGGCCGCACGAGTGCCGCAGCAGCATCGCCACGCAGAGGAACATCGCCAGCGGGTTGGCGACACCCTGGCCGGCGATGTCCGGCGCGCTACCGTGGATCGGCTCGTAGAGCCCGCGGCCGCGGCCATCCTCGCGCAGCTCGCCGAGCGAGGCCGAGGGCAGCATGCCCAGCGACCCCGCGAGCATCGAGGCCTCGTCCGTGAGGATGTCGCCGAAGAGGTTGCTGGTGATCACCACGTCGAAGTCCGCGGGGCGACGGATCAGGTGCATCGCCGCCGCGTCGACGAGCAGGTGCTGCAACTCGACGTCGGGGTACTCGGGCCGCACCTCCTCGACGACCTCGCGCCAGAGCCGGGAGGTCTCGAGGATGTTCGCCTTGTCCACGCTCGTGACGCGGCCGCGCCGCTCCCGCGCAAGCTTGAAGCCGAGGTGGGCGACGCGCGCGATCTCGTCCTCGTTGTAGGTCATCGAGTCGACCGCCGCGCGGCGGCCATCGATCGTGCGGCGCTCCTGCGGCCTGCCGAAGTAGATGCCGCTGGTCAGCTCGCGGATCACGACGATGTCGACGCCCCTCAGCACCTCCGGCTTGAGCGTCGAGCTGTCGATCAGCGCGGGATCGACCGTGACCGGGCGCAGGTTCGCCCAGAGGCCGAGCGAGGAGCGGAGCGCGAGCAGCCCCTGCTCCGGGCGCACGCTGGCGCGCGGGTCGTCCCACTTCGGGCCGCCGACGGCGCCCCAGAGCACGGCGTCGGCGCGCTCGGCCGCCTCGATCGTCTCCGGGAGGATCGCGATGCCGTGGGCGTCGATGCAGGCGCCGCCGACGAGTTCGTCGCTGGTGCGGAAGTCGTGGCCGAAGCGCGCGCCGATCGCTTCGAGGGCGCGCACGCCCTCGGCGGTCACCTCCGGCCCGATGCCGTCGCCCGCCAGTACGAGGATGTCGAACGCGGCCACGCTGCCCCCCTTGTGCGCGGGCGGAGTGTAGCGCGGGCCGGGCTTACGTCTATCGCGCGGTGCCGCCCGTGATCCGCGCGGCCGCGGCCGCCCGCGCGGCGATGCGGCGCACGCCCACACGGCGCTCCGCCCCGCCGTCGATGTCGCCGCCGTAGAACACCTGCCAGATCGGCAGCGCATCAACGTAGAACGCGGCACGCCGGCGCATGTCGGGATCGCGGCTCGCGGGCCCCTCGTAGACATCGATCACGCGCCCGGCGAAGCCGCGCGGGCACTCGGCGAGCAGCGCCGCGAGGTCGTACGCCGGATCGGCGATGAGCGTGTCGCCCCAGTCGATGACGCCGGCGAGGCAGCCGTCCGCGCTGGCGAGGATGTGCGCGCAGCCAAGGTCGGCATGCACGAGCACGCGCGGGGCGGCGCTCGATCCGCCGCCCTCGACGAAGCGGGCGAAGCGCTGTTCGAGCCACGCCCGCCCGCCCGGCCCGAGGTGCGGCAGGCACGCCTCGATCATCGGCCGGTAGATCTCCTCGCCGAGGTCGACTTCGGGCACGCCGAGCGCGCGCGCCTCCTCGGCAGGCGTCGCGTGCAGCGCGGTCAGCGCGGCGCCGACCTCGCGGGCGAGCGGCGCGCGGGCGGCGCGGCCGAGGGCGCCGACGGTGACGCCCTCGATGTAGTCGTAGGCGATGGCGGCGAGCTGTCCGTCGGCGCCGTGCACGGCCTCGGCGTTGGCGGGCGCGCGGATGCCGCGATCGGCGAGGAGGGCAAGCAGCGCGGGCTCGCGCGCGTAGCCCGCTTCAATGCCCCAGGCGTACGCCTGTGGCTTGAGCACGCGGACCGTGCGGTCGCCGAGCCGGTATGCCGTCGCGCCCCAGCCCTCGCCGATGACGCGCGCGCTCGCCGGGTCGGCGCCGGGCACGGCGCGGGCGAGGACGGCGACGATGTGCGGCGTGGTCAGTCCGCCGTCACCGTGGGCAGCAGCGGCGATCGCGCCTGCTCGAAGCGCTCGACGTCGGCCTCGTACTCGAGCGTCATCGCGATGTCGTCGAGGCCGCGCAGGAGGCGGTACTTGCGGAAGGCGTCGATCTCGAAGGTGCGCTCCCAGCCGGGGCCGGCGCGGACCGTCTGTGTCTCGAGGTCCACTTCGATCTCCGCGTCCGGCGTCTCCTCGGCGCGCGCCATCAGCCAGTCGACGTCCTCCTGCGCCAGCTCGACGGTGAGCACGCCGCCCTGGAAGCAGTTGTTCTTGAAGATGTCGGCGAAGGTGGGCGCGATCAGCGCGCGCACGCCGAGACCCTGGATCGCCCACACGGCGTGCTCGCGGCTGGAGCCGGAGCCGAGGTTCTGCTGCGCGATCAGGATCGGCGCGCCCTCGTAGGCCGGGTCGTTGAGCACGAAGTCCGGATCGGCGCGCCAGGCCTCGAAGGCGAACGGGCCGTAGCCGGTCCGCTCGATGCGCTTGAGGTGCTTGGCGGGGATGATCTGGTCGGTGTCGACGTTGGCGCGGTTGAGCGGGATGGCGTTCCCGGCGACGCGGCTGACGGGGTCCATCAGGCGAGCTCCCTCACATCGACGAAGCGGCCGGCGATCGCCGCCGCCGCCGCCATCGGCGGACTCACGAGGTGCGTGCGGCCGCCCGGGCCCTGCCGGCCCTCGAAGTTGCGGTTGGAGGTGGAGGCGCAGCGCTCGCCCGGCAGCAGGATGTCCGGGTTCATGCCGAGGCACATCGAGCAGCCGGCGTCGCGCCACTCGAAGCCCGCCGCCGTGAAGATCGCATCGAGGCCCTCGCGCTCCGCCTGCGCCTTCACGAGGCCGGAACCCGGCACCACCATCGCCTGCACGCTGGAGGCGACCTGCTTGCCCTCGATGATGCTCGCCGCGGCGCGCAGGTCGTCGATGCGCGCATTCGTGCAGGAGCCGAGGAAGACGCGGTCAATCGCGATCTCGCGGATCGGCGTGCCGGCCTCGAGGTCCATGTACTCCAGCGCGCGCGTCGCCGCCTCGCGGCGGGCCGGCTCGCTGAAGCTCTCGGGGTCGGGCACCACGTCGCCGATGGCGACGCTCTGCCCGGGGTTCGTGCCCCAGGTGACGAAGGGCTCGATCGCGGCGCCGTCGAGCACGACCTCGCGGTCGAAGCGCGCGCCCTCGTCGGTGGGCAGCGCACGCCACTGCTCGACGGCCTGTTCCCAGTCCTCGCCCTGGGGCGCCTGCGGGCGTCCCTTTACGTACTCGAAGGTGGTCTCGTCCGGGGCGATCAGGCCGGCGCGCGCGCCGCCCTCGATCGACATGTTGCAGACCGTCATGCGGCCTTCCATGGAGAGGCTGCGGATCACCTCGCCGCGGTACTCGATGACGTAGCCGACGCCGCCGTCGACGCCGATCTCGTTGATGATCGCGAGGATCACGTCCTTCGCCGTCACTCCGGGGCCGAGCGCGCCGGTGACCTCCACCGACATCGTCCTCGGGCGCGACTGGCGCAGCGTCTGCGTCGCCAGCACGTGCTCGACCTCGGAGGTGCCGATGCCGAAGGCGAGCGCGCCGAAGGCGCCGTGCGTCGAGGTGTGGCTGTCGCCGCAGACGATGGTCAGGCCCGGCTGGGTCGCGCCCTGCTCCGGCCCGATCACATGCACGATGCCCTGGCGGGCGTCGAAGATGCCGTAGAGCGGCAGCCCGAACTCGCGGCAGTTATCGGACATCACCTGGATCTGGGTCGCGGAGAGCGGGTCCGGGTTCGGCTGGTCCCGCCCGATCGTCGGCACGTTGTGGTCGACGGTCGCGAGCGTGAGGTCCGGGCGGCGCACCTGGCGTCCGCTCAGCCGCAGCCCCTCGAACGCCTGCGGCGAGGTCACCTCGTGCACGAGGTGCAGGTCGATGTAGAGCAGGTCCGCCGGGGCGCCCGCGTCCGCCTCCGCGCCGAGCGCCTCGCGGCGCGCGGCGTCGGCCAGCGGGCTCTCGATGACGTGCGCGTCCCAGATCTTCTCGGAGAGCGTGCGCGGTTCGGCTGCTGGTGCGGTCACGGCGACTCCTAACCCGAGGCCGCGGCGGCCGGCTGCGGCGAGGTCGTGTTGAGGTAGCGGTTCAGCGCGTGCATGTAGGCGCGCGCGGAGGCCACGAGGATGTCCGTGTCGGCGGCGCGCCCGCTGTATGTGCGCCCCCCGGCCTCAATGCGAATCGTGACCTCACCGACGGCGTCGATGCCCTCGGTGACGGACTTCACGCTGAACTCGGTGAGCTCGTTCTCGACGTTCATCACGCGGTTGATCGCCTGGTAGATCGCGTCTACCGGACCGGTGCCGATGGCGGCGTCCTGCCGCAGCTCGCCGTCCGGGTCCAGCAGCCGCACCGTCGCCGTCGGCGCCATGTGATCGCCCGCCGAGACCTGCACGAGGTCCAGCTGCCACTGCTCCTGGACCTGCACCGAGGTCTGCTCCGAGAGGATCGCCTGCAGGTCGCGGTCGTCCACCTCGTTCTTGCGGTCCGCCACGTCCTTGAACGCGTCGTAGACGCGGGCCAGCGCCTCGTCGTCGAGCTCCACTCCGAGGTCGGCGATGCGCGAGCGCAGGCCGTGGCGGCCCGAGAGCTTGGTCAGCACGATCGAGTCGCCCGAGGGGATGCCGATGTCGGCGGGGTCCATGATCTCGTAGGTCTCGCGCAGCTTCAGCACGCCATCCTGGTGGATGCCGGACGAGTGGCGGAAGGCGTTCTTCCCCACCACCGCCTTGTTCGACTGCACCGCCATACCGGAAACACGCTCGACGATGCGGCTCGCCTGGTGCAACTCGGGCGTGCGCACGTCGGTGTGCAGGCCCGAGTAGTCGGCGCGGGTCTTGATCGCCATAATCACCTCCTCCAGGGAGGTGTTGCCCGCGCGCTCGCCGATGCCGTTGATCGCGCCCTCCACCTGGCGCGCGCCGTTGAGCACGCCCGCCAGCGAGTTCGCCGTCGCGAGGCCGAGGTCGTTGTGGCAGTGCACGGAGATGCGCGCCTTGTCGATGTTCGGGACGTGCTCGGCTACCGAGGCGATAAGGGCGCCGAACTCCTGCGGCAGCGCGTAGCCGACCGTGTCGGGGATGTTGACCGTGGTCGCGCCCTCCTCGATCGCCGCCTGAAGCAGCTGGTAGACGAACTCGGGGTCCGAGCGCGTCGCGTCCATCGGCGAGAACTCGACGTCCGGGCAGTAGCCGGCGGCGCGGGAGACGGCGGCGCGCGCCATCTCCATCACGTCCTCGCGGTTCTTGCGCAGCTGGTGCGCCATGTGAATCTCGCTGGCCGAGATGAAGACGTGGATACGCGGCGTCTCCGCGGCGGAGATCGCGTTCCAGCACGAGTCCACGTCGTCCGGGTGCGCCCGCGCGAGGCCCGCGATCATCGGGCCGCGCACCTCGCGCGCGATCAGCGAGACGGCCTCGAAGTCACCGGGCGAGGAGAACGGGAAGCCCGCCTCGATGATGTCCACGTTGAGGCGGGCGAGCTGCCGCGCCACCTCGAGCTTGTCTTCCATCGTGAAGCCCACGCCGGCGGATTGCTCGCCGTCGCGGAGCGTGGTGTCGAAGATATAGACCTTGTCGCTCATCGTTTCGTCACTGTCCTCACCCGTGCCGTCCGTCCACTGGTCAGGCGGTGGGGCGTTCGAGCCGTCCCGCCCTCGCTCTCAGGTAGCCCTCCCGACCGCTAGACGGCGGAGGGCCGGAGAAGCGCGAGGCCATCCGGTGCGAGGCAGCCGATGAGGCCGATGAGTACCTGCGGCGTCACCGGTTCGGTTCCCCGAGCCACTTCATCATCGCCCGCATTTCCTTGCCGACCTCCTCGATCGGGTGCGCCGCGTTCTGGCGGCGCAGCGCGAGGAAGCGCGCGCGACCGGCCTGGTTCTCGCTGATCCACTCGCTCGCGAACTGACCGCTCTGGATCTCGTCGAGGATCGCGCGCATCCGGTCCTTGACGCTCGCGTCGATCACGCGCGGGCCGCGCGTGTAGTCGCCGTACTCGGCGGTGTCGCTGATCGAGTAGCGCATGTACTCCATGCCGCCCTCGTAGAGCAGGTCGACGATCAGCTTCACCTCGTGGAAGGTTTCGAAGTAGGCGGACTCGGGCTGGTAGCCGGCCTCGACGAGCGTCTCGTAGGCGGCCATGATCAGCGAGGTCAGCCCACCGCAGAGGATCACCTGCTCGCCGAACAGGTCCGTCTCCGTCTCCTCGAGGAACGTCGTCTGCAGGATGCCGGCGCGCGAGCTGCCGATGCCCTTGCCGTAGGCGAGAGCGAGCTGCAGCGCGGACTCGCTGGCGTCCTGGTGGATGGCGACCAGCGCCGGCACTCCCAGCCCGCTCTCGTACTCGCGGCGCACGAGGTGGCCGGGGCCCTTCGGCGCGATCATCGAGACGTCGACGTCGGCCGGGGCGTCGATCTGGTTGAAGTGCACGTTGAAGCCGTGCGCGAACATCAGCGTCTTGCCCTCGGCCATGTGCGGGGCGATGTGGTCCTCGTAGACCTGGCGCTGCACCTGGTCCGGGACGAGCATCATCAGCACGTCCGAGTCGCGCGCCACGTCGGCGACGCTGCCGACCGCGAGTCCGGCGGCCTGCGCCTTCGCCCACGAGGGCGAGCCGGGGTAGAGGCCGACGGAGACCGTGAGGCCGGAGTCCTGCAGGTTCAGCGCGTGGGCGTGCCCCTGCGAGCCGTAGCCGATGACGCCGATGCGGCGGTCCCGCAGCAACCCGAGGTCTGCGTCCTCGTCATAGAAGATCCTGGCCACGTCTCGTCCTCTCCGCGCCGCGCCCCCGGTTGGCCCAGGTGTGCGGCGTCGCCCGCGGCGCGGGCTGCTAGTCGCTCACGTATGGCAGTTCGCCCTCCGGGCGGCGCCCGGAGCTGTGGCGGAAGCGCTGCAACTCCTCGGACTCCGGATCGTGCGTGGCGGTGGTGCGCTCGCCGCGCAGCATCGCGATCCGGCCCGTGCGGGTCAGCTCCAGGATCCCGTACGGCTCGAGGTTCTCGATCAGCGAGTTGAGCTGCCGCTCCTCCGCCACGATCTGGATGATCAGGCTGCCCGGCGCGACGTCCACGGCCCGCGCCCGGAAGATATCGACCAGATCGAGGATCTCGCGGCGCTGCTCCGTGGTGCACGCCACCTTGACCAGCGCCAGCTCGCGGATCACGGTGTCCTCGCCGGTGAGGTCGGCGACCTCGATCACGTCGATCAGCTTCGCGAGCTGCTTCTCAACCTGGTCGACGATGCCGTTCTCGCTGGCGACGACGATCGTCATGCGCGAGATGCCCGGCTCCTCGGTGGTGCCGACGGCGAGCGAGTCGATGTTGAAGCCGCGCCGCCGGAACAGCGAGGCGACGCGATTGAGGACGCCGGGACGGTCCTCGACGAGCGCGACGACGGTGTGTTTCCGCAACTCGCTCATCGGGCCACCTCGCTCGGGGTTGCGGGCTTGGGCGCCTCGACGGTCTCGGAGAGCGCCGAGCCGGCGGGGACCATCGGCCAGACGTTGCCCTCCGCCTCGACCTGGAAGTCGACGACGACCGGGCCGTCGTGATCGTTCGCCTCTTCGATGGCGCCGTCGATGCGGTCGGCGTCGGTGACGCGCAGCGCCTTGATGCCGTAGGCCTCGGCGAGCTTCACGAAGTCCGGCTGGCTGATCGCCACGGAGACGTAGTTGTCCGCGTAGAACAGCTCCTGCCACTGGCGGACCATGCCGAGATAGCCGTTGTTGATGATCGCCATCTTCACCGGCAGGTGCTCGTCCACCATCGTGGCCAGCTCCTGCAGCGTCATCTGGAAGCCGCCGTCGCCGCAGATCGACCAGACGAGCGAGTCCGGCTTCGCGACCTGTGCGCCCATCGCCGCCGGCACCTCGAAGCCCATCGTGCCGAGGCCGCCCGAGGTGATGAGCTGGTTCGGGTAGCTGAAGCGCATGTGCTGCGCGGCCCACATCTGGTGCTGGCCGACGCCGGTGACGATCACCGTCTCGTCGTCGCATTGCTCGGAGATGCGCTTGATCACGCCCTGCGAGGTCATCTGCGGCCCGCTCGGGATCGCCATCGAGTGCGAGTGATTGTCGCGCACCTCGTCGATCCAGCGGATCCAGTCGAGGTGCGAGCGCTGCCGCGTCGCGTCGCGGAGTTGCGGCAGCACCTGCTTCACGTGTCCGAGGATCGGGACCGCGGTCGGCAGGTTCTTGCCGTGCTCGCCTGCGTCGATGTCGACGTGGATCAGCTTCGCGTGGTGGTTGAAGTCGTTGAAGCGCCCGATCGCGCGGTCGTCCATGCGGTTGCCGATGCCGATCACGAGGTCGGCGTTGGAGGCGGCCATGTTCGCCTCGTAGGAGCCGTGCATGCCCATCATCCCGTAGGACAGCACGTGCGTGCGCGGGATGCTGCCGAGGCCGAGCAGCGTGTTGAGTACCGGGACACCGCTGTGCTCGGCGAACTGGCGCAGCTCCTCGCAGGCCTCGCCGAGGATCACGCCGTGCCCGGCGATGATCAGCGGCCGCTCGGCGGCGTCGATCAGCTCGGCGGCGCGGGCGATCTCGTCCTCGTCCGCGGCGCCGGGGGGGTTATAGCCGCGGACGGAGACCTCCTCCGGCCAGACGAATTCCGCCTCGTCGATGAACACGTCCTTGGGGATGTCGATGTGGACGGGACCGGGACGACCGGTGGTGGCCAGGTAGGCCGCCTCGGCGAAGGTGTGCGCGAGGTTCTCGGCATGCATCACCAGGTAGTTGTGCTTCACGCACGGCGTCAGGATTCCCGTGGCGTCGGCCTCCTGGAAGCCGTCCCGCCCGATCATGTTGCGCGCGACGTTGCCCGTGACGAACAGCGTCGGCACCGAGTCCATCATCGCGTTCTGGACCGCCGTGACCAGGTTCGTCGCGCCCGGCCCGGAGGTCGCGAGCGCGCAGCCGAGGCGTCCCGCCGCGCGGGCGTAGCCGTCGGCGGCGTGGCCGCCGCCCTGCTCATGGCGCACCAGGATGTGGCGCACCTCGGGGTGGGCGGGCCAGCGGTCGTAGAGCGGGAGCACGACTCCGCCGGGGTAGCCGAATACGGTGTCGATACCCACGCGCTTCAGACTCTCGAGGACGATATCGGCGCCGCTCATTCTCATCGTGGGTTCCGTCTCTTCCGCTTCGTGCGCTTCGCGCTGGCCGTGTGTGGTTGTTGTGAAGGGGCGGCAGCCCGGCACGCGGGCTGATTGGCGGCGCTACCTCTGTGGAGGCGCCGCCTAGCGCAGTACGAGCAGGAGGACAAGCAGGCGCGCCGGTGCGGAACCGGTCGCGCGCCATCGGGGCAGCTGCGGTCTGGGGAGTGTTGCCCTCATCAGGCGGACAGTATCCGCGCGTCCCGCGCACACCGTCAACAGTGCAGCGAGGGGGTGAGACGAGCTGTCGGGCCGCAAACCATAGCGCCCACGCGTGCAACAATCCGCACCCGCGAAACAAACATGGGCGGCGAAGGTACCTCGATGAACGCCGAAGCCTGGTTGGAGCGCCCGTACCAGATCCGGCTTCAGCAGCGCGATGACGGCGACGGCGCCTACTGGTTCGCGACAGTCGAGGAGCTGCCCGGCTGCATGTCGGACGGCGACAGCGAGGCGGAGGCGCTCGCCTCCGTGCGCGACGCCATGCACGGCTGGATCAGCGCCGCCCTCGAAGCCGGGCGGCCGATTCCCGCGGAGCGCGTGCGGACGCGGTCGCGGGCAGCTGGTGAAGGAACGGATCCGATGAGATGAGCGGCGTGCGACGCTGGGCAGCGCTTGCGTCAGCAGCAGCGCTCCTGCTCGCCCTGGCGCTCGCCGCTGCACCGGCCGCCCACGGCCAGGAGAGCGCGGTCGAGGTGCGTGTCGCCGCACAGCGCCTCGCCAACGGGAACACGGAGTTCGCGCTCCAGGAGCGCCAGGCAAACGGGGAGTGGGCCGCACGGCGGCTGCCACGAGGACGGTTCTTCCCAGCGGACACGAGGGTCGGACGCTGGCTCGGCAGCTCGCCGCTGACGATCGCGCTGCAGCCGGACAGCATGTCCACGGCGGCGGGGGACTCCGGCATCGAGGTCAGGGTCGCCGCACAACTGCTCGCCGATGGGCGCATGGAGTTCGCGCTCCAGGAGCGCCAGGCGAACGGGGACTGGGGCGAGCGGCGGCTGCCACGGGGGCGCTTCTTCCCTGCGGACACCAGGGTCGGGCGGTGGCTCGGCAGCACGCCGCTGACGGTAAGTGTGCCTTCGGACAGTGTGTCGGAGGCAACGCCCACGCCCGGTGGCGCCTGCGTGCTCGCGGACAACGTCGATCGCGTGACGGCCGCTACCTTCCAGGTAGAAACCGCGAGCGGCACAGGCACCGCCTTCTACATCGGCAACGGCGAGTGGATCACGAACCACCACGTAGTGGACACGGCGTCTAGCGCCGCGCTGGTCCACGGCGGCACACGCCTCACCGCCACCGTCGCGGGCAGCCTGCCTGGCTACGACCTTGCGTTGCTAAGCGCGCGGCCCCGGGCCGCTACGACTGCACTGGGGTTCGTCGCGGCGAGGCCAGCGATAGCGTCAGCGGTATCGGCGGTCGGCTTCCCGTCGGGCGTGGCGGGCACGCCATCGCTTACTCGCGGCGTTGTATCGAAGCATGCGCCGTTTTCGGAGTTCGTGGGCTTCGCCCGCGGCGGCTTCATGGTTCAGATCGACGCAGAGATTAATCCGGGCAACAGCGGCGGGCCGATTGTCGACGACTGTGGGGCAGTAGTGGGGGTCGCCGTGCTCAAGGCTGCGACATCCCTCGACGGGCGTGATCTCGACGGCATTGGATTCGGCATCGCCGCAGAGACCGTGACCGCCCAACTCGCCAACCTGCGCTCGTCCACGCACTACGCGAGGCGTCCCTCTGCATCGTCGGTACCGGTACCCGTATCCACGGCATTGGAGATCACTGCGGTCTGCAGTCGCGAAGACAGCGCGACCTCCGACGCGTGCCGCGCCGCCGGTGCAACGGGCGTACACAGCGGACAACCGTCGGTCTTCATACGTGGTGTCGAGAACTGGGACAACGTGTACTACAGCTTTGACGGCGGCGAAGCACGCGACTACGCGTCGTTGCGCGACCTCGGGCGCGGGCGGCACACCGTGCGGGTCAATGAACTGAGGCCCGGTGGCTGGACAGGCTGGTCCGCGCCCTATTCGTTCACAATCACCGGCGCCGCGCCAATGGAAATCCGGGCCGTCTGCAACGGCGACTGGGCCGACTACTCCACTAGCGACGACTGCTTCGCAGCGGGCTCGGGCGGCATCCTCGCCGAGGACTCACCGGTAATTTGGACGCTCGGAGTTGCGGAGTGGAGCAACCTCCAATACAGCATTGACGGTGCGGCAGCGATCGCGCGTTCAGATCTCAATCTTCGGAACCTCGCAGCCGGCTTCCATACGATCCACGTGAGCGAGCAACAGGCGGCAGGTTGGACAGGCTGGTCCGAGCCCTACGCCTTCACCATCACCGGCGCCGCGCCGATTGAGATCACTGCCGTGTGCAACCGTCGCGCCGACCAAACGTCCGACGAGTGCCGTACCGCCGGTGCTGCAGGTGTGCTTGCCTCTGATAACCCATCTATCTGGAGACGAGGCACGCTGGACCATGACAACGTCCGCTACAGCATCGACGGCGGCCACGCGATCGCCCGTGAGGACTTCACCTTCCGAAACCTCACCCCCGGCCGCCATCACGTACGGCTCAGCGAACAGCAGCCGGCCGGGTGGACTGGGTGGTCGGAGCCGTACTGGTTCACAGTCACAGGCGCCGCCCCACTGGAGATCAGCGCGTTCTGTAACTACCGCGCTGGCGGCTGGGGCTCTGCTGCTGACTGCCACGCTGCTCCCGTAACCCGCGCAAGCGGCTCCTACATCTATGCGCGGGGCGTCCAAGACTGGGACAACCTCCGCGTCAGCGTCGACGGCGGAACAGGGATCGCATGGGACGACCTCAACCTGTGGCGCGTCGGCCTAGGTCGACACAACATCCGCATCGGCGAGCAGCAGACGGCTGGCTGGACGGGCTGGTCGGAGCCCTACGGGTTCACCATCCGCTGACGCGCGTCCGGAGTAGCGAGGGCGCCGCGCCTTACGGCCGCCCGTACCGCCTCCGCGTGATCGACCTCGCGAGGGCGCCGAGGGGGTGCACGATGTGCGCGAGGGGGCCGCCCGTGCGCACGACGTCGGCGTAGCGCTCGTCGCCGCGGATCAGCCGCGCGCAGTGGTTCCAGACGCGGCTTGAGCGCTGCAGCGCCCAGATGAACGGCGGCGGGTAGAGGTAGAAGACCTCCATCAGCCCCTTGGAGATGGCGATCTCGGGCAGCACCTCGCGCTCCATCGCCGTCTGGTAGTCGCGCATCGCTTCGTGCTCGCCTCGCAGGTAGCGATGCGCCGGAGCCGCGACCGCGACGCCCGAGGTGATCGCGGCGAGGATGCCCTCCCCGGAGAGCGGGTCGATCAGGCCCGCCGCGTCGCCGATCAGCGCCGATCCTCCGGCCGCGAGCACGCTGCCGTTGCGCCGCATCGGCAGGTGATGCCCGCGCAGCGATTCGAGGCGCTCCGGATCGATGCCGTAGCTGCGGCAGAGCGCGTGCAGCTGCGGGCGCAGGTCGCCGGCCGTGGCCTTCCAGCAGCCGACGCCGACGTTGACGTGGTCCTCCTTCGGGAACAGCCAGCCGTACCCGCCGGTCATGGCGCCGAGCTGCAGCACGACGTTGCCGCGCAACCACTCCGGCGGCCCGTCCGGGCAGGGCAGGTTGCCCTCCAGCCCGATGCCGCTCTCCTCGGCGTGCTCGTAGCCGAGCGAGGAGCCGACGACGCCGTTCGCGCCGTCCGCGCCGATCACGACGCGCGCGCGATGCAGCTCGGGCGCCGCACCGTTGCCGACGGCGACCTCGTAGCTGCCGTCGCCGAGGCGCATGACCTGCCGCACGCGCTGGCCGTCGCGGAACTCCGCGCCGGCCTCCTGCGCGCGCTCGACCAGGAAGTGGTCGAGGCGGCTGCGCTGCGTGATGTAGGTCAGCGGCTTGTCGTGGCGGAGGACGACCTGGCGGCCGTGGCGCATCTGGATAATGGCCCCGCTGATGACGTCCTCGACGACCGGGTCGAGCGAGAAGGGGAGCAGCGCGTCGCAGCGGACGGTGACGCCGCCGCCGCAGGGCTTGTCGCGGGGGAAGCGCGCGCGGTCGAGCAGCAGCACGTCGACGCCGCGCGCGGCCAGCTCGCGCGCGGCGGTGCTGCCGGCCGGGCCGGCCCCGACGACGATCGCCTCGACATCCATGGGCGGATGCTACTCCCGGTCGCCGTTGCGGTCAGGCTCGCGGCAGCGCGACGGCTCAGCCGATGGCGATCGCCGTCGCGGCGAGGAAGATCACCTGCGTCACCACCGCCGCCCCCAACACGAGGCGCCCGGCGACGCGATCGCGGCCGTGCACCAGCAATCCGAGGACCAGTCCAATCACCAGGATCACGCTCGCCGTGCGCCCGATCTCCAGCAGCGCTGGGCGCGCGATGAACTCCGCCGCCTCGCCGGCCGCGAGGTGCACCGGCACGGTCGCCGGCACGGAGGCGTGACGGAGCGCGAGTTGCAGCCAGACCAGCATGCCGCCGGCAATCGCGAGGCCGGCCAGCGCGAGCCCCGGGCGGTCGTCGGTCAGCAGCGCCTGCGGGCCGGTCCGGCGCGCCTGATGCTCCAGTTGCGCCGTCGGGCCGAGTTCCTGCCGGATCAGCACCTGCCTTGCGAACTCCTGCGGGTCGGCGACCGAGATCGCATAGGTCTGCCGGGGCGTCACCACGTACAACATCTCCTCGGGGGCGCGGTCCGTGGCGTAGCAGAGCACGGAGCCGAGCGAGGCGACCTCGCCCCGTCCGATCTGGCTGCCCCACCAGACGACACCTCGCACCCGCGGCAGTCCGACGGCGCTCGCCGACACCAGCCGCTCGATCGATCCGAGGGGGATCACCTGCTGCGTGTGTCCCCAGCGGATCAGCAGCGCGTTCCGGTCCATCTGGTAGGTGAGCGTTTCGAGCGCCCAGGTCCAGTAGCCGAAGAGCAGTGCGACCGCCGCCGCCAGGGCCGCGCCGGAGTAGGCGAGCCAGCCGGCGAACCCCAGTTCCCTCTTGATCCCGAGCGCGAGCAGCAGCAACGCGAGGGCGAGCGCCGCGAGCGTGAGGACCAGGCCAATGCGGAGACCAAGGTCATTCGGCGGGCGGTACTGCATCGAACGTACCGAGCCGTCCCGGCGCCGGCCTCAGCGACCGGGTGACGCCATCATGCGCCGACGGCGGCGCCGGAGTAGACGGGCGTGAGCCATTCGGCGTACTGCGGGATGCGGCCGGTGATCGCCTGGAAGTAGCGGTCCTGCAGATGCATCGTCACCGGCCCCGGCCGCCCGTCGCCGACCGGCACGCGGTCGACCTCGACGACGGGCGTGACGTGCGCGGCGGTGCCCGTCATGAACACCTCGTCGGCGATGTAGAGCTCGGAGCGGTCGATCGTGCGCTGCTGCACCTCCAGGCCGAGTTCCTCGCGCGCGATCTGCAGCGCCGTCTCGAGCGTGATGCCCTCGAGGATGTTGTCCTGCGGCGGCGGCGTGATGATCACGCCGCGGCGCAGGATCGCGATGTTCTCGCCGGAGCCCTCGGAGACGTGGCCGTCCTGGTTGAGCAGGATCGCCTCGTCGAAGCCGGAGAGTTCCGCTTCCGTCTTCGCCATCGCGTTGTTGACGTAGAGCCCGTTCACCTTCGCGCGCGCCGGGATCGAGGTGTCGTCGACACGGCGCCACGACGACGTCATGCAGCGCGCCCCGGCCTCGGGGTCGAGGTACGCGCCGAAGGGAGCGAGGAAGAGCAGGTAGTCGTCCTGGAGGTTGTGCATGCGAACGCCGAGTATCTCGGACGACTTGTAGACGATCGGGCGGATGTAGACGTCCTCGCGGAACTCGCTGCGCACGGCCAGCTCCTGGATCTGGTCGACCAGCTCGTCGTCGCTGGCGCGCAACTCGAGGCGCATGATCTTCGCGCTCTGGCGCAGCCGCTCGACGTGGTCGCGGACGCGGAAGAGATAGAGCTCGCCGCTCTCATCGTTCCAGTTGCCGCGGATGCCCTCGAATACGGCGGTGCCGTAGTTGAAGGCGTGGGTCATGATCCCGATCTTCGCGTCCGCAAGCGGCATGAACTCGCCGCGCAGGTACGCCATCGGTATCGCCATCGTGTGCTCCAGTTGCCGCTCCGGACTGCGTCCGGGCGCGGGCGTGATCGATCGTGATGCTCAGCCCGATGATATGGGCCGCGCGAATCGTGCGGCAACCGCCGCGCCACGCCGCGCGCGCTATGCTCGCGGCCTGACGCCCGCACGCCCGCGAGGAGGAGGAGAGACGATGCCCAAGCTCAGCGACAGTTTCACCATCGGGAGACTTGAGATCGCGGCGCTCAGTGACGGCGCGCCGGATCGCGCCCTCGGGGGGTTCTTCCACGATGTCGACCCCGCGGCCTGGACCAGCGCGATCGGCATCACGGACCCCGAGGACCCCGTGCCCTTCAACTTCGGCTCGTTCCTGATCCGCGGCGACGGCCACCTCACGCTGATCGACACCGGCTACGGCGTGCCCGCCCTCGCGATGGGCATCCCCGGCGGCGGCGAGCTGCCTCAGCGCCTCGCCGAGATCGGGGTGCAGCCCGAGGACATCGACCGCGTGATCCACACCCACCTGCACGGCGACCACGTCGGCTGGAACATCCACGACAACGAGGACGACCGGCTGATGTTCCCCAACGCCACCTTCTACGTGCACGCCAACGAAGTGAACTACTGGACCAGCAGCGCCTCCGACGACAACCCGATGGCGGAGAACGTGCGCCGCCGCATCAACCCGGTCATCGCGGCCGGGCGCGTCGAGACCACCGAGGGCGAGTACGCCGTCGGCGAGGCGCTCACGATGATCCCCGCGCCGGGCCACACGCCCGGCCACTGCACGGTGCTCGCCGCCTCGCAGGGCACGAACCTGCTGCTGCTCGGCGACGCCGCGCACCACCCGGTCCACCTTGAGCACCACGACTGGATCCCGCAGGTCGACCTCGATCCGGCGGAGTCCAGCCGCACTCGCGGCAAGATCGCGCGGCTGGCGGTCGAGAAGGACGCGATCGTGACCAGCGGCCACTTCCCGATCCTCTCGCTCGGCCGCATCCGCGAGGTCGAGGGCGGCTACAAGTGGGAGCTGATCGAGGAACTCGGCTAGCGGCGCTGCTGGGTCAGCGGCTCACGCCACATCGGCCAGACCGGGGGGCCGCCGTCCGGCAGCTCGACGCGGGCGACTGCGGTGAAGCCGTGCCGCCCGTAGAAGGCGAGATTGCGCTCCTTCGTGTTGATCAGGAACGCGGGAACCCCTTCGCGGTCGCAGCGCTCGAGGACCACGCGGATCAGCACCGAGCCGAGCCCGCCTCGCTGCACCGACGGCAGCACGCCGATCGTCCCGAGGTAGAAGTGCGGCGGCTCGGCGCGGTGCTGCGCCCCCATCACCTCGATGAACTGCGCGAAGCGCCGCTGCCGCTCCGGCGTGTGGCAGATCTCCTCGGCCAGCCGCGTGCGATCGCCCGGCGGGTACGTCTCGATGCCGGGAGGTCGCCACACGGCCGCCCCGCTGGCGTCGTCGAGCAGGTAGCACTCCCCGTGCTCGCGCACGGCGCGGTCCGCGCCGCCGCGCAGCAGCTGCTCGATCGCCGCCCCGCGCCGTTCGTCCTGGCGCACGAACCAGTTGAACACCGGGTCGTCGTCGAAGGCCGCGGCGAGGATCCGCCCGACCGTCGCGATGTCCGCCTCGCGCGCCCGGCGCACCTCCGCCGGGGCGGCAGCCGAGGTCACGCCAGCGCCGGCTCGCGCACCACGGGCGCCGCCTGCTGCCCGTAGGGCAGCACGCCGATCGTCGCTGGGCGGCCCTCGCGCGCCTCGATCTCCGAGGCGAGTTGCGCGACCGTCGCGCCCACGTCGGCGCAGTAGCGCAGGTGCGTCGCGCGCGTCCCGGGCTCGTCGAGGGAGGAGTAGAGCCAGACCGTGCCGCGCTCCTGCGCGAGCGCCTGCAGCTGCGCCTGCCACTGATCCTCGACCGTCGTCCAGCCGCCGCCGCGCATCGCCTCGAGCAGATCGAGCAGGCTGCCGTACTGCGCGAGCAGCGTGCCGTACTCGCCGTGGCCGACGCCCTCGATGCACTCGGCGGCGAGCACCAGGTGCCCACCCGGCCGCAGCGCGCGCGCGGCGACGGCGATGCCCTTCACCGACTGGTAGAGATCGAGATCGGCGGGGTAGCCGCCGTTCGTCGTCACCACGATGTCGTACGGCTCGTCGATCTCGACGATCGCCTGCCGCCGGCAGGCCTCGATGCCCGCGTCGTGCGCGGCGACCAGTTCGCCGGCGAAGACGCCGGTCACGCGCTGCTCGGCGTCCATCGTCACGTTGAGCAGGAAGCACGCTCCGGCGAGCAGGCCGAAGCGGCGCATCTCCTCGAAGATCGGGTTGCCCTCGCTGATCCCGAAGGTCGCGCTGGGATGGCCGACCATCGAGGCGGAGTGGTTCGACATCACCGTCTCGCGCCCGGCGATGCCCGGCATCACGCCCTTGCCGCCGCCGGAGTAGCCCGCGAACAGGTGCGGCTCGATGAACCCGGTCACGATGCGCAGATCGGCGTCGAGGTAGTCGCGCCGGATCAGCACCGGCTCGCCTCGCGGGTCGGTTGCGATCCGGCGCAACGCCGAGGTCTCACGAGAGTCGTGGTTGACCACGCGGTAACGCCGGACGATCTCCTTGCCGTACATCTCGATCAGTTCCTCGGTCGTGTTGCCGCGGTGCATGCCCGTGCCGTTGATGATCAGCACGTCCTCCTCGGCGACGCCGCTCGCGTGCAGCGTCTCGAGCAGCGAGTCCAGCAGCAGCACGTTTGGCACCGGCCTCGTGAGGTCCGAGGTCACGATCGCGACGCGCTGGCCGGGCGCGGCGAGGGCCGCGAGCGGCGGCCCCGCGGTCGGCTCGCGCAGCGCCTCGCGCACGGCGGCGGGCGGATCGGCGAGCGGCGGCTGCGCGTGCGGCGCAATCACCTCGGCGCCGTCGGGGAACTCGACATCGAGGCCCGTACGGCCGTAGGCAAGGCGGATCGTGCGCGGCATGTCTCCATCCTAATACGCCGAGCGGGCCTGGCAGTCCCCTCACCGCCTTCCCGTGGGCTCGGCAGGGGCCCTCACCCCCGTCCGGCTCCCCCGGGGCGAGGGGGCCGGACGCCCTCGGAGCCTGCGGTGGCGATGCTGACCCGGCGGGGGTGTGGGGGCTAAGCCCCCACAGAGAAGAACATCCGAGGGCGGGTGGGTGGGCCAGAGCGGCGCGCAGCGCACGCTCGTCCGGGATGGGGGCGTGGGGGGCGCAGCCCCCCGCAGGAGACGCGCGCTCGTCCTCGGCGCCCCCTCACCCATGCCCTAATGGGGTTCGACCAGCAGCCCGGAGCGATCTGAGAGACTGGTCCCGGACCCGCCGGCTGGTGAGCACTTCCTTGCCCTGAGACCTCGCGATCTCTCGGGAGAGACCGTGCCCCGGTTGGTTCGTCCGGGTTGTCCGCAGCACTCCTGGGGTGTCGTGCCTGAGAGCACTGTTCCATTAGGCCGTCGCAGGACCAACCCGGCAGGTCGCAGCAAGCAGCACGAAGCGGAGGGAAGCGAGGCACGATGACCCTGTACGCCGGCGACGACTGGTCCGAAGACCATCACGACATCCAGCTCATGAACGAGGCGGGCGAGCGGCTCGCCGCCAGGCGGCTGCCCGAAGGCGTCGCGGGTCTCGCCACGCTGCACGAGCTGATCGCCGCGCACGCCTCCGACCCGGGCGAAGTCGTGATCGGCATCGAGACCGACCGCGGGCCCTGGGTCGCGGCCCTGCTCGCGGCCGGCTACCGCGTCTACGCGATCAACCCGCGCTCGGCGGCACGCTACCGCGAGCGCCACCACGTCGGCGGCGCCAAGTCCGACGCCGGCGACGCGAAGCTGCTCGCCGACCTCGTTCGCACCGACCGCCACAACCACCGCCCGGTCGCCGGCGACAGCGACGAGGCTGACGCGGTGCGGGTCCTGGCCCGCGCCCATCAGCAGCTGATCTGGGACCGCGTCCGCCAGACCAACCGCCTCCGCAGCGCGCTGCGCGAGTACTTTCAGGCGGCCCTGGCGGCGTTTCCCGACCTCGCGCACGGTGACGCGCTGGGGGTGCTGGCGACGACGCCAGGCCCACGCGAGGCGGCGCGGCTGACCATCACCCAGATCCGCGCGGCCCTCCGCCACGGTGGCCGCAAGCGCAGCATTGAGCAGCGCGCCGCCGCGGTCCGCGCCGCGCTGCGCTCCCCGCAGCTCGAGGCGCCGCCCGCGGTGAGCCGGGCGTTCGCCGCGAGCACCCGTGCGGCCGTTGCGCTGATCGCTGAGATCAATCGTCAGATCAAGGAGCTCGAGGCCGAGCTCACGAGCCATTTTGAGCAGCACCCGGACGCCGAAATCTACCGCTCCCTGCCGGGGCTCGGCGTCGTCCTCGGCGCCCGGGTGCTCGGAGAGTTCGGGGACGACCCCGAACGCTACGAGTCGGCGAAGTCCCGCAGGAACTACGCCGGTACCTCGCCGTTGACCGTAGCATCCGGCCGCAAGCGGACCGTGAAGGCGCGCTTCGTCCGCAACCGGCGGCTCTCCGACGCCGCGGACCAGTGGGCGATGTGCTCACTGCAGGCCAGTCCCGGCTGCCACGACTTCTACCAGCGGCGGCGAGCTGCGGGCGACCTCCACCACCAGGCGCTGCGCGCCCTCGGCAACCGCCTCGTCGGCTACCTCCACGGCTGTCTCAGGACGCGCACCCGCTACAACGAGGCCACCGCATGGGCGCACCGCCACGACCGCGAGCAGCTCGCCGCTTGACCAGTTAGCACCCTGGGGTGTCTCTCCCTCGGGAAACCCTTGCGTAACTCCCCGAATAGAGCAACGCAGGAACCCGAATCGACGCAATCCAAGCTACCCCACCGCCCCCTGGATTCCGGCTTTCGCCGGAATGACGGTTCTGAAAAGGTCTCCTCAGGGGGAGAGAGGGGGCCGGACCGCCCTCGGGGCTTGCGGACGCGCTGCCGATCCGGCGGGGAGCCGGCCTGCCCCTACGCTCCGGGTGGGGGCGTGGGGGCGCAGCCCCCACAGAAAGAAACTCCGAGGGCGGGTGGGTGGGCCAGAGCGGCGCGCAGCGCACGCTCGTCCGCGATGGGGGCGTGGGGGCGCAGCCCCCCCACAGAGGAGGAGTGCTCAGCGCCCCCTCACTCGGCGGCCTGCTAGCCTCGACTGATGGACGACTTTGTGCGCGCGGCGCTGCTGGGGCTCGTGCAGGCGCTGACCGAGTTTCTGCCGATCTCCTCCTCGGGCCACCTCGTCGTGGCCGCCGAACTGTTCGGCGACGAGCTCAACGACCTCACCTTCGACGTCGGGCTGCACCTCGGCACGACGGCGGCGGTGCTGCTCTACTTCCGCCGCGACTGGGTGCTGTTCGCCACCAGCATGCGGCGCGACCTGCGCGCGCACGGAGGGCGCGTCGGGAGCTGGCGTCCGCGCTCGCGGCTCGCGCTGCTGATCGCCCTCGCCACCGTGCCCGCGGTCTGCGCCGGCGCGGCCATCCAGCTGGCCCTCGAGGACGGACTGCGCGAGCCGCTGCTTGTCGGCGTCATGCTGATCGCCGTCGGCCTGGTGATCTGGGTGCTCGACCGCGCGGCGCGGACGAGCCGCCTGCACGACCTCGGTCCGAGGGGCGCGCTGCTGATCGGCGTCGCGCAGGCGGCGGCGCTGGTGCCGGGCGTCTCGCGATCCGGCGCGACGATCGCTGCCGGGCGCGGGCTCGGGCTGCGGCGCGAGGCGGCGGCACGCTTCTCCTTCCTGCTCTCGGCCCCGGTGGTGGTCGGCGCGGGGGTCGTGCTGCTGGGCGAGGCGCTCCTCGGCAGCGAGCAGGTCGCCTGGGGTCCGCTGCTGTTCGGGGCGCTGGTCGCTGCTGCGATGGGCCTGGCGGTGATCCGCTGGCTGCTCGCGTTCGTCCGCCATCACAGCCTCTCCGTCTTCGTCTGGTACCGGCTCGCCGCGGGCGTCGCCGTGCTCGCTGCGGTGCAGGCGGGCGTGCTCTAGCGCCGCGGGCTACCATCGGGGCGCGCGACCGCTGAAAGGCGGGCCGACCGTGAGCGACCTCGATGCCCTCGCGACGCCCGGCGCGGACGGCCTGCTTGGCCGCCGGGCGCTGGTGATCGGCGCGGAGACCACGACCGGCACGGCGATCGCGCGCGCGCTCGGCGAGGCCGGCGCGGACGTGGCGCTGGCGGTGCTGCGGCCCGACGAGGGCGTCCTGATCGCCCGCAGGCTGCAGCGCGAGCTGCGCGAGCGCGGCCGCCAGGCGATGACCTACGCGATGGACGTGACGCTGGGCCGCAACGTGCAGGTCACGACGCGGCAGATCTCGAAGGAACTGGGCGGCCTCGACCTCGTGGTGAGCGCGCCGGACGAGGCGTTCCTCGCGTCGCTCGCGCAGACCTCGGACGCGCAGCTCGCGCAGACGATGACGCTCAACGGTTACGCGCACGCCTTCGCCGCGCGCACGGCCTTCGACGAGTTCCGGCGTCAGGGCGAGGGCGAGCGCGTCTTCATCCTCGTCACGCACGCGCTCGGCGAGCGCGCCGCAGCGGGCGCCGTCGCGGCGTCGATGGCCGGCGCCGCCGCGCTCGGGCTGCTGCGCTCGCTGGTGATCGAGCACCCGGGCGGCGAGCACGCCGCGGCCGGCCTGCTGCGCGGCGCGAGCCTCCCCGACGGCGCCGACGCCTCGATCGACGATCTGCGCGAGGCGCTGGCCGCGGCCGACGCCGCCGAGGCCGAGGCGCTGGCCCGGCTCGCCTGCGCCGTCGCCTCAGCGCCCCCCGCGGCGATCCACGGGCGCGTCTTTTCCGCCGTCGACGCCGAGGCCCTCGCCGCGCCGGCGGCCAGCGGGAGCGGCGCGTCGTGAGCGGGAGCGAACTCGCCGGACGGCACGCCCTCGTCGCCGGGGCCGCCGAGGGCCTCGGTCGCGCCCTCGCCACCGGGCTCGCCGCGGCGGGCGCCGACGTCTCCGTGACGACACGCCGCGACGACGTCGCCGAGGAGGTGACGGCGAACTCGATCCTCAACGAGTGCTGGACCTACGGGCGCGAGGGCCGGGCGCTGCGGCTGGACCTCACCGACCTCGACGCGGTCAGCGAGGCGTTCGCGCAACTGGAGCAGGAACTCGCGCCGATCGACCTGCTCGTCAGCCTCGCCTTCGAGGCCCCGCCCGCGCCCGGCCCGGACGCCGCGCCCGGCGACTGGAGCGCCGCGATCGAGGCCGGCGCGACGCCCGCGTTCGTGCTGGCGCGCGCCGTCGGGCCCTCGATGATCGCGCGCCGCTCCGGGCTGATCGCCGCGGTGCTGCCGCCCGAGCCGGCGGAGGCCGCCGACGCGCCGCTGCGCGCCGCCCGCGCAGCCGTCGTGGGGCTGTGCGAGGGGCTGGCGGCGGAGTGGGCGGAGAGCGGCGTCGCCGTCGAGTGGCTCGACGAGGCAGCGCCGCAGCAACTGCTCGCGCGGCTCCAGCCGCGCGACGGCGACGGCGCGACCTCGTGAGCACCGACGCGGCCGGCGGCGAGACGATGGCGGCCTCGGGCGCGATTGGGCGACCCGGCCCAAGCTGGCGCGGCGACGCCGTCAGCCGCGCCGTCCCCGACGCGCCGAGCGAACTCAGCGTGCTGCTGCCGTCCAGGCCATGCACGCTGCGGCGGCGGCTCGCCTGCTTCGTGATCGACCAGGCGCTGGTCTGGAGCATCGTGCTGGTGCTGGCGAGCGTCGCACTGGCCGTGGCGGGCGTGGAGGACGAACCCGCGCCCGGCACTCGCGAGGCCAGCATCCTCGAGGCCGTCGGGCTGCTCTCGCTGGTCGCGCCGCTCGTCTACTTCTGGATCTGGAACAGCGTGGGCTTCACGCCGGGCAAGCAGATGCTCGGCGTGCGGGTCGTCAACGAGCAGGGCGGCGCGCCGGGCGTGATGCGAGGCTTCGCCCGCACCGCCGCCTCGCTGCTGGCGCCGCTCAGCTTCGGGTTCAGCTACGCCTGGGCTGCCTGGGACGCGGACGCGGAGCGCCCGTTCGCCGCGGGCCGCGGCCAGGCCTGGCACGACAAGCTCTCGGGCACGCTCGTCGTCCGCGTGTAGTGCGGCTCAGGGAGGGGGCGGCTCAGCGCGGGGGCGGCGCGTCCGCCCAGGGCAGCGAGCGCGGCTGCAGCAGCTGCCGCACCTGCCCATCCGCGACCAGCGCCACGAGGTCGACGCCGCCGTAGGTGGCCGGGCTCATCCCGCGCAGCGCCGCCGTCGCCATCTCCTCGCCGATGTGCGCGAGCGCGCCGCCGAGGGCGAGCACGGTCATCTCGACGGCCTCGCCGGCGGCCGTGGCGGCCTCGCGCTGCGCGATGGCGCGACCCAGCGCGGCGCGCAGGCTGCGGCGCACCCAGGCACCGTCGCCGGCGTCGAACTGCGGCGGCGCGCCGAACACGGTCACGCCGCGGGGTTCGTCCGCCGGGAGGCGCGAGACGAGCCAGTAGTCGTGCACCTCAACCGGCGTGACCTCGCCCTGCTCCAGCAGCGCGGCGCGGTCGCGGATCTGCGTCAGCACGATCTCCAGCTCGGCGCGCTCCTCGGGCAGCCGCCGCAGCGAGCGGCCATCGAGGTGGAATGCGCCGCCGATGCCCTCGGACAGCGTCGTCCACTCGCTCGCGAGCGGCCCGCTCACGGACATGTAGGCGCCCTCGGCGTCCACCTTCGCCAGCGGCAGCGTCACCGGCAGCCGTACCTCGCGGCGCTCGCCCGGCTCGAGGCTGCCGAGGCCGCGAGCGAGCGCCAGCCGCAGCGCCGACCACCGCGGCTCCGCGGGAGGCAGCTCGCCTCCGGGCGGCGCCCAGACCACGTAGCCGCCCTCGTCGCCCTCGAGGTCGTCGTCGAGCAGCTCCTCGAGTTCGGAGGCGCCGGGCGGTCCGCCGCCCTCCCAGAGCAGGTCGCAGCTGACGCCGATGCGGCGATCGCGCTGCGCGAACAGCGTGTCGAAGGCGCTTGCGGCGTCCTCGGCGGGCCGGAAGGTGCGGTAGTAGCGCTCGCCCATCCAGGCGGCGACCAGCGCCGTGGTCACGGCGCGGGCGCGCGCCTCGGCGGCTTCGTCGTCGGGTGGCGCGTTGCTCACGGGCGGGGCATGCGCGCGAGGGGGGTCAGCGCTCGGCGGCCTGGCGCGCGCGCCACGCGTCGAAGCGGTCGAGCAGCGGCACGACACCGTTGTTCACGAGCTGCCAGAGCACGGCGACGTTGAGCACGACGAAGGCGATCACGCCGGCCCACTTCACGCCCGTGGCCAGCCTCGTGCCGTCGTTGCCGCTGACCTGCAGCCACTTCACCGCCCCCACGACGGCGATGATCGCGAGGACCGAGGCGAGCGGCACGTCCCACTTGAGGATGAAGCGCGAGAACACCGCCGCCACGCCGACGGCGATGCCGAGGTTCGACCCCATGAAGCCGAGCAGCGGCGTGCCCCGGTGCCCCCAGGTCTCGGTCGCGGCGAGGAAGAGCACCATCAGCAGCGGACCCGCCAGCACGGCGATCGCGAGCCCCGGCAGATCGGATCGTGAGAATCGCATCGCGCGCCTTCCTGTGCTGTCCGCCGCTAGATATTGGAGCGCGACTGCCCGCCGTCAACGGTGAGCGTCGCCCCGACGACCCACGAGGCCCGCGGCGAGGCGAGGAAGACGACCAGCGCCGCCACCTCCTCGGGACGCCCGAAGCGCCCGCCGGGAATCTCCTGCTCGACGAAGACCCGCATGCCCTCCGGGTCGTCGACCAGGCGGCGGCCCCAGGAGCCGCCCTCGAAGGCGATCGAGCCGGGCGCGACGCTGTTGACGCGGATGCCCTCGCCGATCCATTCGCGCGCCAGCGCCTTGGACATCGCGATCTGCGCCGCCTTGGCGGCGTTGTACTCGACCCCGCCGCCGCTCTCGCGCCCGAAGATCGAGGAGATGTTGACGATCGCGCCCCCGCCGCCCGCGGCCAGGTGGGGGCGCGCCTGCTCCGACATCAGCCGCGCGGAGAGCAGGTTCGCATCCAGCGAGGCGCGCATCCGCCCCTCCACGTCGCCTTCGCGGATCGAGCCGCCGGCGTTGTTGACCAGCGCGTCGACGCCCCCGTAGGCGGCGACGGCGGCCGCGACGACGCGCGCGCAGTCCGCGTCCGTGCTCACGTCGGCGGCGACGCCCTGCGCCTCGGCGCCCGCGGCGCGCAGAGCCTCGCAGGCAGCGTCGAGGCCCTCGGCGCCGCGCGCGCAGATCGTGAGCCGCGCGCCCTCGGCGGCGAACGCCTCGGCGATCGAGAGGCCGATGCCGCGGCTGGCGCCGGTGACGATCACGGAGCGCCCTGCCAGTTCGAGGTCCATCGCGTGTTTCTCCTGGGCCGAGGATCGCAGCCCCGCGATGCGGCGTCCAGCGTGCCGCCGGGCGCGGCGCGGTATCGAGCAGAGCAGAGAGGCGTCCAGCGGGGGTGTGTATACTACTCTTATGCGACGTATACAGCTCTATGTGGATGAGGACGTTGATGACGCCCTGACGGCCGAAGCCGCACGGCTGGGTACCTCTCGGTCGGCTCTGGTCCGCGACGCGGTGCGGAACGCCCTTACCGCGTACTTCGCCGATATCGAAGATCCCATCGAGGAGATCATCGGTTCCATCGTCGGCGTCGACCCCGTTGATGACATCGACGCTATCGTCTACGGGCTCGACGCGTGAGGTTCGTCGACACATCCTTCTGGATCGGTCTGCATCACCCCCGCGACAAGCGCTACGCCGAAGCGACGGCCCTGTGGCGGGAGGACCGCGGTCCTGTACGGACATCCAACCTCGTCCTCGGCGAGACGTGGACCCTGCTGCGACGGTGGGTGGGTCATGCTGCGGCAGTCCGCTTCGTTACCATGATCGAGCGCGCGCGACGAGTGTCAGTCGCCACCGTGGACGAGGCAATCAACGAGCGAGCCTGGGAGTGGCTGCGCCGCCACGACGAGCGCCCCTACTCCTACGTCGACGCCACGAGCTTCGAGATCATGCGTCGAGAACGCATCACGGAAGCACTGGCATTCGACGGTGACTTCACGGCGGCCGGCTTTATCGAGGTCAGGCACCGTTACTGAACAGACCGCCATGGGCGCGTTGACGCGCTTACGCGAGCGTCCGTACGATCACTTGGCGCAGGGCCAGGCGGCCGCCGCCCGGTCGCTGCTCGCTCCAGAGGTGGCATGCCACTGACCTCCCTGACCTTCGACGGCTCCGTCGCCACGCTGACCATCGACCCGCCCGAGGCGGGCTACGACCGCGCGCTGCTGGACGCGATCGCGCGCGCCGCCGAGGAACTCGAGGCGCGGCACCCGCAGATCAGCGCCGTCGTCGTGACGAGCGCCGGGGCGGACTTCGGCGCGGGCTGGAGCGCGGACACGCTCGCCGCCTCCGAGGGCGTCGCGGGGCTGATCGCGCCCGCGGGCGCGGCGTTCGATGCGCTGGCTGCGCTGCCGCAACCCGTCGTCGCCGCGATCGGCGGGCGCGCGCACTCGGCGGGCCTCGAGCTGGCGCTCGCCTGCGACATCCGCGTCGCCGCCGAGGGCGCGAGCTTCGCGCTGCCGGAGACCGGCGCCGGGCGCATCCCGCACGGCGGCGGCACGCAGCGGCTGCCACGCGCCGTCGGCCGCGCCCAGGCGCTGCGCCTGCTGCTCACCGGCGAGGAGATCGACGCCGCCGAGGCGCGGCGCATCGGCCTCGTCTCCTCGGTGGAGGCGGACGGCGGGGAAGTCGAGGCCGCCGGCGCGATCGCGCGCACCATCGCCTCGCGCGGCCCGCTGGCGACGCGCTTCGCGAAGGAGGCGATCCGCCGCGGCACGGACCTGCCGCTCGATCAGGGGCTGCGCCTCGAACTCGAACTGACCGTGCTGCTCCAGACGACCGAGGACCGAGCCGAGGGCGTGCGCGCCTTCGTGGAGCGGCGCGACCCGCAGTTCGAAGGGCGCTGAGCGAGCGGCAGACGCGACCGCCGCCCGGACTCGCGGTAGAGTAAACGGCTGCGCCGGTGGATCTCCGTCGGCGACCACCGGACAAGAGGGCGCATCGGGGACCGGTCCCGCTGCGCAGCAAACGCGATGGGGACGGAGGGACGATGAACATCATCCTCAACCCGAACGAGGTGGCGACGGTGATCTCGCTGGTCACCGCGCAGGTGCTCGACGGGGTCGATCTGAGCGAGGAGGGCAAGGATGCGATCCGTGAGTGGCGCACGGAACGGGTGCCCGGGCGCTCCGGCCTCGAGGACTTCACGGACGACTTCAACGATGCGCTCATGGGCCACATCGAGGAAGCGACGCACCGGCGCTACGTCAAGAGCGGGCGAATGACCCGCGGCACCGTGGGGGAGCGGACACGAGCATGAAGGTCGAACTCTCGATCGACGAGGTCCTGGTCATGACCGAGGCGATCCTCGACGGGATCGGCGAGGCGGGGCTGAGCCGCAAGGACGCCGCGACGCTGAGGCGCTGGAGCAACCAGACCGTGACGGCGACCTCCCCGGAGATGAAGCTGCTCACGGAGAAGGTCAACCGCGAGCTGCAGCACACGCACGACAGCAACCTCCGGACCGGCATCGTCAAGCCAGACTGGGCCTGAGCAGCGGCGGACCGGCGTGGGCGAGCCCGTGAACGCATCCGGCGAGGCCGCCTCGTGAGCGGGCCCTTCGTCGTCGCCGAGCGCGAGGGCGACATCGTCTGGCTCACGCTCAACCGCCCGGAGCGGCTGAACGCGATCCACCTGGAGCTGCGCGACGAGCTGTGGATGCAGCTCGAACTGCTGCGCGACGATCCCTCCGTGCGCGCCGCCGTCTTCCGCGGCGCCGGCGATCACGCCTTCAGCGCGGGCGCCGACATCAGCGAGTTCGGCACCGCCCCCTCCTACGTCGAGGCGCGCGACGCGCGCGTGCGCCGCGACCTCTGGGGCCTGATGGCGAGCCTCGACCTGCCGCTGATCGCGGCGATCCACGGCTTCGCCTACGGCGCGGGCCTGGAACTCTCGCTCTACTGCGACCTGCGCGTCGCCTCCGAGGACGCCCGCTTCGCGATCCCGGAGGTCACGCTCGGCTACATCCCCTCCGCCGGCGGCACGCAGACCGTGCCCCGCCACATCGCCTCCAGCGAGGCGCTGCGCATGGCCACCAGCGGCGAGCCGATCAGCGCCCGCGAGGCCTACGACCTCGGCTTCGTCCAGCGCGTCGTGCCGCGCGAGCAGCTCGATGCGGCCGCGCGCGAGTGGGCGCAGACGCTCGCCGCGCGTGACCCCGCCACGCTGCGGGCGGCCAAGCGCGCCGTGCGCGACGGCCTCGACCGATCGCTCGAGGACGGACTCGCGCTCGAACGGCGGCTGGCGGCGGCGGTCTCGGCCGCATGAGCCAGGAGCCGCAGGCGGAGGCGCGGCCGCCCGGCCGGCCGTTCGGGATGATCGCGCTGCTCGCGATCGTCGTCCTCGGGATCGCCGCGATCCTCTGGGGCCGCTTCGTCGTGAACCCGCAGCCGCAGGTGTTCTTCTTCGACGCCGGGCCGGCGGAGCAATTCGAGGTCGGCGAGCCGGCCTGGTTCCCGGACGTGCGCATCTTCGTGATCGCGGTCGACGATGACGGCGAGCGCAGGATGATGCGCGCCCTCGACGCGGTCGCGCGCGGCACCGGCTGCACGATCGAGCTGCACCCGGACGACCCGCGAGGCGCCGCGCGCAACCCGCTCGGCCGCAACGGCGTCTACACCGACCCCTGCTCCACCGGCGCGTGGGCGCTGGGCGGCGAGGCGATCGCCGGCACGGCCTCGCCGATGCGCACCTTCCGCATCACGCGCCCGCAGCCCGTCGACGCGCAGGACCGCCCGCTGATCGAGGTCGAGGTGATCGGCCGCGCGAACCCGAACGCCACCGAGGCGCCCTGAGCGGCGAGAGGGCGCGCGCCATGGAAGCGAGGCCCGGGAGTGTGCCGCGGACCTGGGGCCAGCACGGCACGGAGCCGACCGGGGTGCGGCCCGGCTGCGTCGTCGCCCTCGCCCTGTTCGTCGTGGGCGCGGCGATCGGGCTGGCGTACGGGACGTTCGGCCTCGGGGGCGGGATCGATCTTGGCTACGCGGACGACTATCCTGTCGCGTCGGTTGTGTATCGCAGCACGGACGGGCTGTTCGTGGTGCGGCTACCGGACGGCGAGGTGATCGCGCTTTCCGATGTCGATCCGCATAATCCGCCGGGTGGCGAGTGCCGGGTGGCGTTCCGCCCGGACCTCGCGGGGGCGGACGGGTACGGACGCTTCTTCGACATCTGCAGCGGGGCGATGTATGACATCAGCGGCCGGGGACTGGGCGATGACCGCCTCGATCTCCGCCGCCTCCCGCTGGAGCGGGCCGAGGATGGGAAGCTGGAACTCGCAAGCGAGCCGGCGGACGTAGACTAGGGCGCGGCCAGGACCGCGGCGCGCAGGGACGCGCCGCACGCGCCCACAGCGCAGAGGGGGAATCCGAGCGATGAATACCGCAGACATCCTGATGATCGCCGGCAGCATGGTGCCGGACCGCGTCGCCGTGTCCGACCTGGACTCGAGCGTGACCTACGCCGAGCTGCAGTCGCGGGTCAACCGCCTCGCGCACGCGCTCAGCGCGATCGGCGTTGGCAAGGGCCAGAACGTCGGCATCATGTCGGTCAACGCCAACGAGTTCATCGAGCTCTACTACGCGACGGCCAGCGTCGGCGCGACCTTCGTCCCGCTCAACTTCCGGGCCAAGACGGAAGAGCTCCAGTACATGGCCGACGTCTCCGATGTGAACGTCTTCTTCTGCTCCGAACGCTACTGGCCGCTCCTCCAGGAGATCCGCAACCAGCTCCCCAAGGTCGAGCACGTCTACACGCTCGGCTTCGAGGCGAGCGGGCACGAGACCTACGACCAGTTGCTGGCCAGCGGCGCCGATGAGCCGTTCTTCGCGGCCGTCGACGACGACGACCCGGCGATGGTGATCTACACCTCCGGCACCACCGCCCTGCCGAAGGGCGTGGTGCTCACCCACAAGACCCTCACCGCCTACGTGGTGAACACGCAGAACCCGGTGGACCCGACGGCCGATCAGGACGTCACGCTCGTCTCCGTGCCGTTCTTCCACGTCGCGGGCGCGACGACGATGCTCGGCTCGCTCTGGGCCGGCCGCAAACTCGCGATCCTGCCGCAGTTCGACCCCGCCGCCTGGCTCGACACGATCGAGCGCGAGCGCGTCACCCACGCCTTCGTCGTCCCGACGATGCTCAAGCGCGTGATGGAGGTCGACGACTTCGACCAGTACGACCTCTCCTCGCTGCAGCTCATCACCTACGGCGCGGCGCCGATGCCGTACGAGGTGGTGCGGCAGGCGGTCGACACCTTCAAGTGCGGGCTGATGAACGCCTACGGCCAGACGGAGTCGACCTCGACGATGAGCTACCTGGGGCCGGACGATCACCGGCTGGACGGGACGCCGGAGGAGAACGAGCTGAAGCTCAAGCGCCTGCGCTCCGTCGGGCGGCCGATGCCGGACATCAAGGTCGGCATCCTCAAGCCGAACGGCGAGCCGCAGCCGCAGGGCGAAGAGGGCGAGATCTGCATCAGCGGCGACCGCATCATGCGCGAGTATCAGAAGCGCGCGGAGGAGACCGCCTCCGCGATCGCCGGCGGCTGGCTGCACACCGGCGACGTCGGCTACCTGGACCCGGACGACTACCTGTTCATCACCGGGCGGCTGAAGGACCTGATCATCCGCGGCGGCGAGAACATCTCGCCCGGCGAGGTCGAGGGCATCCTCGAGGAGCACCCGGAGATCGCCGAGGCCGCCGTGATCGGCGTCCCCGACGTCGAGTGGAGCGAGATCGTAAAGGCCGTGGTCGTCTGCACCGAGGGCGGTGACCGCCCGTCCGACGAGGATCTGACGGGCTACGTGAAGTCGCGGATCGCCTCCTACAAGGCGCCGGCGCTCTACGAGTGGGTGGAGGAGGCGCTGCCGCGCAACCACATGGGCAAGCTGCTCAAGAACGACATCCGCGATCGCTGGGGGGCGGCCGCGGCGGCAACCTCCTGAGGGGAGCCGTCGGGCGGCCGCATGAGGGCCGCGCTGCCGGGGGGAGCCCTCAGCGGCAAGCGGTGATAGGCTCGCGCCGGACGCCGGAAGGACTGGCATGAGCGTCTCAGAGCGGGATCCGGCCGCGCCTGTCCGCCCTGACGCGCGCCGTGGCAAGCCCCGCCCGGTCCGGCTCACGGGCGCCTGGTGGGCGCCCGCGGTGGGCCTCAGCGGCCTCGGCCTGATCTCGGCGATCGAGCTGGAGCGCACGAACGCGGGCCGCGAGGTCTTCTTCAACGTCCAGCAGCCCTGGATCGTCTACATCCTGCTCTCCGGGCTGGTCGGGTTGCTGGTCTACGGCTTCGTCCGCCACGCCACGCTCTGGACGGTCGGCAAACCCACGCCGGGCCTGCTGCGCGAGATCCCGATGCGCGCGCGCAACGCGCTGCGCCTCGGGCTCGGCCAGGAGAAGGTGCGCCGCGACCGCTACGCCGGGATCATGCACCTCTGCATCTTCTCCTCGATCATCGTGCTCACCGCCGTCACCGCGCAGGTCGCGATCGACGACGACACGCCGCTCAGCTTCCTGCACGGCGGCTACTACCTGTTCTTCTCCTTCTACGGCGACCTCTTCGGCCTGATCGGGCTGATCGGCGTGGGCATGGCGCTCTACCGCCGCTACTTCGACGACTTCCACCGCATCCGCTGGGACGAGCGCATCGAGGACCACGCGATCATCTGGGGCCTCGGGCTGATCCTCGTCTCCGGCTTCATGGTCGAGGCGCTGCGGATCAGCGTCACGGAGCTGAACGGCTTCGTGCTGGAGGACGGCACGCAGTTGGATGCGCATCCGGACTGGGCGCGCTGGTCCTTCGTCTCCTACGTCATCGCCGAGGCGCTCGGCATCCTCGATCTGACGCAGGTGCAGACGCTGGCGGGGCACACCTGGATGTGGTGGAGCCACGTCGTGCTCGCCTTCGCCTGGCTCGGGATGCTGGTCTTCACGCGGCTGGACCACATGATCTTCGCGCCCGTCAACGCCTTCCTGCTGCGCACCGACGCCCCCGGCCGCCTCTCGAAGATCGAGAACATCGAGGAGCAGGAGGTCTTCGGCGTCGGCCAGATCCAGGACTTCACCTGGAAGCAGCTCTTCGAACTCGACGCCTGCGTGCGCTGCGGACGCTGCACGGAGGTCTGCCCCGCCGACATCGCCGGCCAGCCGCTCTCGCCGATGCACCTGATCCAGGACCTCAAGGCACACCTCGCGGACGTCGGGCCGGAGGTCCAGCGGCGCGGGCACGCGGGCGGCGATGTCCGCGCCGTCGCAGAGCTGGAGATGGTCGGCGAGGTGATCCGCGACGAGACGCTCTGGGCCTGCCGCACCTGCGGCGCCTGCGTGCAGGAGTGCCCGGTGATGATCGAGCACGTCCCGACCATCGTGGACATGCGCCGCTACCTGGTCATGGACGAGGCGCGCGTGCCGGCCACGGCGCAGACCGTCCTCGAGAACATGGAGCAGCGCGGCCACCCCTGGCGCGGCACGAACCTCACCCGCGAGTCCTGGATGGAAGGACTCGGCGAGGTGCCGGTCTTCGACGGCTCGCAGGACTACCTCTACTGGGTCGGCTGCTCGGGGGCGCTCGTCGAGCGCAACCTGCCCGTCACGCAGGCCGTCTTCCGGCTGCTGCGCGAGTCCGGGAGCAGCTTCGGCGTGCTGGGGCAGGAGGAGACCTGCAACGGCGACCCGGCGCGGCGCCTCGGCAACGAGTACCTCTACCAGATCCTCGCCGAGCAACTGGCCGAGACGTTCAAGGCGAAGAACGTGCAGCGTGTGATCACCAATTGCCCGCACTGCTTCAACACGTTCAAGAACGAGTACCCGCAGTTCGACGGCCACTTCGAGGTGCTCCACCACACGGAGTTCCTCGAGCGCGCGCTCAGCGACGGCTCGCTGCAGCCGAAGCACTCGCTCGACTCGAGCGTCACCTACCACGACTCCTGCTACCTGGGGCGGATGAACGGCGTCTACGACGCGCCGCGCCAGATCATCGAGCTGCTGCCGGGCGTCGAGCTGACGGAGATGCGGCGCAGCCGCAGCAAGGGCCTGTGCTGCGGCGCGGGCGGCGGCAACATGTGGCTGGAAGAAGTCGGCGAGCGCCGCGTCAACCACGTACGCACCGAGGAAGCCGTGGGCACGGGCGCCTCGGAGGTGGTCTCCAACTGCCCGTTCTGCATCCAGATGTTCGAGGACGGCGTGCCCGCCATCCAGCCCGAGGAAGAGGGGCGGATCCGCCCCTTCGATATCGCCGAACTGATCGAGCGCTCCGTGCTCGGCGACAACGGGGCGAGCGGCAACGGCTCGTCCGGGAACGGGGCGGCAACCCCGCCGGAGGAGCCCGCCGCGACCCGCCAGGCGGGTGAGTAGTAGTCTGAGGATCGCGCGGGCACGGCCGAGCGCCGGACAAGCCCGCTGGTGAGGGGGTATCCCATGCATTTCGTCGTCTGCGCCAAGCAGATCCCGGACCCGGAAACGCCGCCGTCGGCGTTCCGCATCGATGAGGCGAACAACGAGGTCATCCCGGCGCCGGGCATCTCGCCGGTGCTGAGCCAGTTCGACGGCATGGCCGCCGAGGCGGCCCTGCGCATCGTCGAGACGGCCGGCGAGGGCAAGATCACCGTCATCTCGCTCGGCAAGGAGAGCGCGCAGGCCGCCATCAAGCAGGTGCTCGCGATGGGCGCCGACGAGGGCATCCTGCTCGAGGACGACGTCCTCCAGGGCGGCGATTCCTACACCACCGCGCGCACGCTGGCCGCGGCGATCGAGAAGCTCGGCGACGTCGACGCGGTGTTCTGCGGGCGCCAGGCCGCGGACTGGGACATGGGGCAGGTCGGCCTCGGACTGGCCGAGTTGCTCGGCTGGCCCTCGGCGATCATCGCCAAGGACGTGCGGATCGAGGACGGCAGGATGCACGTCCAGCGCGTGCTCCCGGACGGCTTCGAGAGGGTGGCGATGCCGCTGCCGGCGGTGGTCACGATCTCCAACGAGATCGGCGACCCGCGCTACCCGAAGCTGCAGCAGATCATGCGCGCCGCGAGGAAGACCGTGAACCGCTGGAGCGCCGAGGAGCTGGGGCTCGACCCCTCGACCGTCGGCGACGCCGGCGCGCGGCTCAAGCTTGAGCGGCTGTTCATCCCCGAGCTCGGCGGCGACGTCGAGATCATGGATGGCGAGACTCCCGCGGAGCAGGCGCAACAGCTCGCCACGGCGCTCCGCGAAGCGAAGATTCTGTAGGCCGCGCCAAGCGGTCCGTGAAGGTTCTGTAGCCGGTCCTGCGACCCCGGAGGTCCAGGCAGGCCGGGCGGGAGGCAGCAACGATGGCCAGAAACATCCTCGTGATCGGCGAACTCGAAGGCGGCGCGCTGTCCAGCACCACCGCGGAGCTGGTCGGCGGCGCGAGCCGCCTCGTTGACGGCGGGCAGGTCTCCGTGACGCTGCTCGGCAGCGGCGCGGACGGACAGAGCGGCGCGGCCTTCGCCGCGGGCGCGGACCGCGCCTTCGTGAGCGGCGACGCCAGCTACGACGACTTCCGCTCCGACCAGTGGGTCGCCGCCGCCGAGGCGGCGATCGACCAGTCCGCTCCAGACGTGATCCTGATCGCCCAGTCGATCGTCGGTCGCGACCTCGGGCCGCGGCTCGCGTTCCGCCGCGACACGGCGGTCGCGATGGACTGCGTGGGCATCGAGGACAGCGGCGGCGCGTTCCGGGCAACCCGTTCCTGCTACGGCGGCAACGCCCACGCGACCTACGCTTTCGCGACCTCGCCGGCCATCGCGACCGTGCGCGCGAAGTCGCAGGAGCCGCTCGACCCGCCGCGCGAGGGCGCGAGCGGCGAGCTGGTGGAGCTGGCCGGCGCCGGCGAGAGCCGCAGCGAGATCCTCGGCCACGAGGAAGCCGTCGCCGAGGGCCTGCAGATCCAGGACGCCCCCATCGTCGTCTCCGGCGGACGCGGGCTGGGCGCGCCCGAGGGCTTCGAGCAGGTCGAGGAGCTGGCCCAGGCGATCGGCCTGGACAAGGCGGCGGTCGGCTCCTCGCGGGCCGCGTGCGACCTCGGCTGGTACCCGCCGAGCCAGCAGGTGGGGCTGACGGGCAAGGTCGTGACGCCGGACCTCTACATCGCGATCGCGATCTCCGGCGCGAGCCAGCACATGGCCGGCTGCAGCGGATCGAAAACGATCGTCGCCATCAACAAGGACCGGGAGGCCAACATCTTCAAGGCGGCACGCTACGGCATCGTGGGCGACTACAAGGATGTGCTGCCCGCGCTGATCGAGGCGGTCAAGAACCTGGACTAACGGCAGGGGCGTCCCGGGCGCGTTTCTTGCGCGCCCTCTGGCCGGTACCTACAATCGGCGTGCAACCTGACGGCCTGCCACCGGATTCCAGCGCAACTGCCAGCGGGCGACACGCGCTTCTGGAGGATCGATGCGCGTTCTCGGACTGACCGGAGGGATCGCCTCCGGCAAATCAACTGCGGCTGCCCAACTCAAGGAGTTGGGCGTAATCGTGCTGGACGCCGACCGCTACGGGCACCGCGTCTACGAGCCTGACTCGCCCGGCTTCCACGCCGTGGTCAACGAGTTCGGCCACGACATCGTCGGCGCGGACGGCGAGATCGACCGCCGCATCCTCGGCGGCAAGGTCTTCGGCGCGCCGGAGAAGATGGATCGCCTCACGGACATCGTCTGGCCTGAGATCCGGCGCATCGCCGCCGAGGAGATCGCTGAGCTTCGCGAGCGCGAGCCGGAGACGGTGATCATGCTCGAAGCGGCGGTGATGCTCGAGGCCGGCTGGCAGGATCTCTGCAACGAGGTCTGGGTCATCGCCACGGAACCGGCGGCCGCGATCAAGCGGCTCAAGGATCGCAACGGCCTCAACGCGGAACAGGCCCAGGCGCGCCTCGACTCGCAGCTCACGAACCGGGAACGGCGCCGGCACGCCAAGGTCTACATCGACAACTCCGGCACCGCGAAGCAGTTCCGCGCGAAGGTCGAGGAGGAGTGGCTGCGCCTCCACCGCCGCATCAAGCAGGCGGATGGACGCGCCCGCGCCCAGGCCCGGCGCGAGGCCGAGGCGCGCGCCGCCGAAGAGGCCGCCACAGTGGCCGAGGGCGGATCCAGCCGGTGACCACTACCGAGGCGCCCATCAGCGACCGCCCATACAAGCAAATCGAGGTCCAGGAGTTCCGGCTCACCAAAGAGCCCTTCTACCTGCCCGTCGCCGACGAGGTGGACCTCTTCGAGATCGCCTACGAGGAGCAGATCCCGGTCCTGCTCAAGGGCCCGACCGGCTGCGGCAAGACGCGCTTCGTCGAGTACATGTCCTGGCGGCTGCACCAGCACCTGGGCGACGAGACGCAGGGCGTGCCGCTCATCACCGTCGCCTGCCACGAGGACCTCAGCGCCTCCGACCTCATCGGGCGCTACCTGCTGGAGGGCGACGAGACGGTCTGGATCGACGGGCCGATCACGCGCGCCGTGAAGGCCGGCGCGATCTGCTACCTCGACGAGATCGTCGAGGCGCGCAAGGACACCACCGTCCTCATCCACCCGCTCACCGACTACCGGCGGCTGCTGCCGCTGGACAAGCGCGGCGAGCTGCTGGAAGCGGCCGGGGGCTTCCTGCTGGTGCTCTCCTACAACCCCGGCTACCAGTCCGCGCTCAAGGACCTGAAGCACTCCACCCGGCAGCGCTTCGTCGCCATCGAGTTCGGCTACCCGCCGCGCGACCTCGAGGCGGAGATCATCCGCAAGGAATCCAACTGCAGCACCGAGGACGCGATGGAACTCGCCAAGCTCGGCGAGAAGGTCCGCAACCTCAAGGAACACGGCCTCGCCGAGGGCGTCTCGACGCGCCTGCTCGTCTACGCCGGCCGGCTGATCAGCCGCGGCATCCACGCCCGGCGCGCCTGCCAGACGGCGGTGGTCTGGGGGCTCACCGACGAGTACGAGGTGCAGCGCTCCATCGAAGAGGTCGTGACCTCGATCTTCCCGGAGTAGGGAATCAGCCGGTGCGCCTCGGGATCGTCTCCGACATCCACTGCAACGTTGACGCGCTGGACATCGCCATCGAGCGCATGGGCAACGTCGACGAGTTGCTCTGCGCGGGCGACGCGATCTTCCAGTTCCGCTTCTCCAACGACGTGATCGGCCGCCTCCGCGAGGTCGGCGCGCGCATCGTCCTCGGCAACCACGAGGACGTCGTGCTCGGCCCGCTCGGCGACCGCGTGCGCGCGCACCACACCACCGACCCGGAGCTGCTGCAGTGGCTCTCCGAGCAGCCTCGGCGCATCGACACCGTGATCGGCGGCAAGAAGTTCACGATGTTCCACGCCTGCCCGGACGAGCCGCCCTACGAGTACATCTACGCGGACAGCCCGCGCATCAAGGAGTTCGGCGAGCTGGGCGCGGACTACGTCGTCTACGGCCACACCCACTACGAGCTGCTGCACCGCGTGAACAGCACGCTGGTGATCAACCCCGGCTCCACGGGCCAGCCGCGCAACCCCTCCAACGGCTTCCGCGCCTCCTACGCGGTCCTCGATACGCAGAGCGGCGAGGTCACCTTCGACCTCTTCGACGACCCGCTGCGCCCGGGCGTGAGGTCCACGTGAGCGCCGCCGCCGAGGTCGTCGCCCGCCACGACGCCGAACTGCGCGGCTTCGGGCCGACGCTGGCCGACGACCTCGCGAGCGGCGCGCGCGCCCTCGAGGGGCGGCTGAGCGACGAGCAGCTCGGCGAGTGGGCGAGCGCCGGCGTCGCGCTGTCGCGCCACTCACTGCGCTCCTGGGAGGCGGCCGCCGAGTACTTCCGCGCCAGCCCCCGGCTGGTGCCCGCCTTCAACTTCGAGGAGCTGCTGGACTGGGCCGCCGTCGCGCGCGAGCTGTCCGAGCAGTCCTCGCTGATCGCCGCCGCCTTCCTGCGCGCGACGCCGGAGGTGCTGCAGCCGCTGCAGGGCGCCGACGACAAGGACCTCGGGATCATGGGCGAGTGGGTGGGCCGCCCCGGCGAGCAGGTCCGCCCCTGGTCCGCCCTCGGACGGCGGCTCGCCCGAGGCAACTGGAAGTCCGTCGCGTTGGCCGCCTCCTTCTTCGAGCAGAGCCCGGCGCTGCTGCACGCGCTGCCGCTGGACGCCGTGCGCGACCTGGTCGAGATCGTCGACCGGCTCTCGGAGCGCTCGTACCAGCTGGCCGCGTCCTGCCTGGAGCGCTCGGGCGAGCTGTTCGGCGCGCTCGCGCCGCAGGACCGGCGGCCCTTCCTGGAGTTCGCCGGCGCCGTGGCGAAGGCCTCGTGGGCGGACACACGGCTCTACTTCGAGCGCGGGCCCGGGCTGCTGGCGCCGGTCGCGCAGGACGAGCGCGGCGCCTTCCTGCGCCTCGCCGCCGATGTCGCCGGCGAGACCGGACGCCAGGGCTACCCGCTCTTCGTCGAGGCCGCCGAGGCGCTCGCCGAGGTCCAGCCCACGTACCACGGCACGCTGCTCGAGCTGTCCTCGCGGCTCGCCAGCGGCAGCCCCGCCGCCGCGATGGCGTTCCTGCGCTCCTCGCCGCACGTGCTCACCCGCCTCACCGCCGACCAGCTGGAGCGCTGGCTGCAGACCGGCTGGGACCTGCTCTTCGAGCAGGGCAACGTCGAGGGCGCCGAGGCCTACTTCCGCCTCGAGTCGGCGCGCGCCGAGGAGATGCTCGGCAACCTCTCCGCCCGCGTCGAGCTGCGCGACGTGAGCAACACGCTGCGCCTCTACTCGAAGGCGCTGACCGGCGAGCAGATCGCGATCCGCTCCACCGAGGAGCTGGTCGACGCCGGCATCGGCTGGGTGCAGGAGTCGGTCGCCACCACCGAGGGCAACGCGATCTACCTGCCGCCCTACGTTGGCGCCTTCCCCGGCCAGACCGAGAACTTCGCGAGCTACAAGGTCTTCACCACGCACCAGACCGGCCGCATCGAGTTCGGCTCGTTCCGCTTCGAGTTCGGCGCGCACGGCGCCTTCCTCGAATCCACGATGGAGCAGCGCGAGGCCGCGAGCGCCGCCCACGCCGGCGCGGACGACGGGAACGGCGCCGTCGCCGCGGCGCCGACCACGCCGATGGAGCGCTACTTCGACCTCTTCCCGGACCGCACGCTGATCGCCGGCCTGTTCACGATCGTCGAGGACGCGCGCGTCGACGCCTACATCGCCCGCGAGTACGGCGGCATCCGCCCCGCGCTCCAGCGCATGCAGGCGCACGAGGCGGAGCAGCGGAGCAGCCCGTCCGGGCTGGGCCTGCGCGCCGCCTACCTCGAAAACCTGCTGCGCGCCTCGCTCGGCCAGCCGCGGACGATCCGCTACCCCGCCGACCTGATGCCGCTGCTGCGCGAGGGGCTGGGCCACCTCGAAGCCGTCGGCAAGCGGGACGCCACGGTGCAGGACTCGGCCGAAGCTTCGGCGGCGATCTACGCGATCGCCGAGCGCATCCCGAACCTGCGGGGCGCCTACGACGAGGTCGACTGGGAGGCCCTCGGCGAGGAGATGATCGACATCAGCCCGGACGTCTCCGGCGGCCCCGGCGCCGAGGTACCCGCCGGCGAGGAGGTCTCCTTCGAGACGCCGCCGCAGCCGGAGTTCCGCGGCGACTTCAAGCCGGAGCTGGTGCAGCTGATGATGCGCCTCCAGGAGCAGCGCGACGGCTCCGATCCGGCCGGCGCGCCGCTCACCCAGGAGCAGCTCCAGGCGCTGCTCGAGAAGTCCGTCGAGATCACCATCTCCGACATCGCCGAAGGCGACCTCGCGTCCTCGATGGGCATGTTCCTCACCAACCTCGAACGCGAGGCGCTGGACGCGAAGCAGGGCCCGCCCGGCCAGGCGCCGGACGGCGCCGACGCCGGCGACTCCTCCGGCGAGGGCGACGCGATGGAGGAGCTGCCGATCGAGATCTCGTGGACCTACTACGACGAGTGGGACTTCCGCGCCGGGGACTACCGCCCTCGCTGGTGCCGCGTCGGCGAGCGCCGCGGCGACGAGGGCGAGCTCGAGTACTACGAGGACACCCTGCGCCGCCACCACGGCCTCGTCTCCGAGACGCGCCGCCAGTTCGAGCTGCTGCGCCCGGAGCACTTCCGCCGCATCAAGCGCCTCGAGGACGGCGAGGACGTCGATCTCGACGAGGCGATCTCCTTCATCGTCGACAAGCGCGCCGGCGTCGGCCCCCTCGGGCGCGTCTACTGGCGGCGCAACAAGGTGGAGCGCGACGTGGCCGTCGCCTTCCTGCTCGACATGTCGGCCTCGACCGACGAGGAGATCGACAAGCCGCAAACCAGCTACCAGCCCTCGGACGACGACTTCGACGACGACCCGCGCAAGTACTTCCAGTGGCTCGCCGAGCGCCGCGCGCGCTTCACGGCCGAGCCGCCGAAGCGGATCATCGACCTCGAACGCGAGTCGCTGGTGCTGATCGTCGAGGCGCTCGAGGCGATCGGGGACGCGTACGGCATCTACGGCTTCTCCGGCTACGGCCGCGACAACGTCGAGTTCCACGTGATCAAGGACCTGCAGGACACCTTCGGCGAGCGCACGCGGCGGCGCATCGACAAGATCCAGCCGATCCGATCGACGCGCATGGGCCCGGCGATCCGCCACACGATCAGCAAGCTCGACGCCTACGACGCGAAGGTGAAGCTGCTGATCCTCGTCTCCGACGGGCGCCCGCAGGACCACGGCTACGGGCGTGACCGCACGGAGAAGGAGTACGCGGTGCACGACACGCACCAGGCGCTCAGCGAGGCGAAGCAGGTCGGCATCACGCCCTTCCTGATCACGGTCGACAAGGAAGGCCACGACTACCTGAAGGACATGTGCGACGACATCGGCTACGAGGTCGTCGCCGACATCGAATCCCTCCCCCGCCGCCTCACCTCCCTCTACCGCGTCCTCGCGACGGAGTAGCCCCGCAGCGCCGCACCGCTCCTCCCGCCGCCGTCCCTCGGAACCATTCCGCCGGACGCGTCGTTAACCTCGTAGGGACCGCCGGGAGGGGCCACCATGCTCGTGCGCTGCGCGCGGCGTTCGCTGCCACTCCTGATCGCGGCCGCCCTCGCGCTCTCGCTGTCGGCCTGCACCAGCGAGCGGGACGCCGCCCCGCCGGCGCCAGTGGCGGCGACGGCTGCGGCGACGCCCTCACCCGCGCCGACGGCGACACCAACGCCCACGCCGTCGGCGACGCCCTCGCCAACTCCCACCCCGACGCCCACGGCTACCGCAATGCCAACGGCTACCGTGACGCCCTCGCCAACTCCCACTGCTACGCCTTCGCCCTCACCGACGCCTCCGCCCACTCCCACCGCTACGCCCTCGCCCACGCCCACCGCAACCCCGGCGCCGCTGTTCACCGCGGAAGACCTCGGCATCCGCGAGGTCGACACGGCCGAGGCGCTCGCGGCGGCGGGCCTCACGCACGTGCGCTACGCGGCGGGCGAGGAAGTGCCGTGGGGTGCCGCGTTGGTGTTGCTGGACGTCGAGACCGGGGCCGTCGAGGCGTGGCTGGAGGGCAGTGACCCGGGCCCCGACAGCTACGCGCCCCACACCGTCTCGGCGAGCCATCGCTTCCTGATCTGGCCCGGCCGTCTGTATGACCGGGAGTCTGACCGATGGTACGCGTGGGATCAGAGCAGGATTCGGCTCGACCGAACCTGGGGAGTCGGCTCCGGCGAACGCCTCCTCTTTCACATCATAAATTCCGGCGACGACGTCATGGTGGACGCGGCGCTCCAGCCCGTGATGCGCATCGCGATTCCGCCGGGGGAACGTTTCACCAGTCCCACGGGGGGATACATCCTCGTGCGCGAGTGTGTGGAGTGCGAACCGGGTGACCGCTTCCACCTTGTGAACCTCGAGGACGAGACCAGTCCCACGACGCACACATGGACGCTTCCCTGGAAGACGATCCGAGGCCACGATTCAAGGACCACCCATTATGACATCCAGCTCCTGGATGAACTCGTCGCAATCGTTCGAGCGGCCGATTCTGGTACGTGCCGCGTGGTGCGCTACAACCTCGGCGGTGCACTCCTCTCTGATGTCGAGCTCGCCTGCCAGCATCCGTGGCGCATCGAACAGGGTGGAGCTTATTCCCCGCGGATATCACCGGACGGCAGCATGATTGTCGCTGAGGTGCGATGGATTCCTGGCTCAAATGACGTGATCCTGTCGATCTTCAGTGCGACGACCGGCGAGGAGACGCTGCGCGTCAAGAGCATGTGGCCGGGCCGACATGGCGCTGCGCTCAACGGTGGCTGGAGCGCGATACACCTTGAGGACCTGTGGCTCGCGGATAGCTCCGGGATCGTCGTCATCACACCGAGCGGTCCTCGGATCGTCACGCTCGACGGGGCGTGGGAGTGGGCTCCCGGGCGCCCTTCGATGGTTGATGCCGAACTGTTCTACTCGGTCTTCGACTCGCCGCCAGCAGTGATGAACCGGACCGGCGAGGCTTTGGCATCTGTCTCCGTCGGCTGGCACGGCCCTTTGGGGTTGCACGGTCTGTGTTCCACTGGGACGCGCGCTGACTGGGGCCTCGCTGCCGATACGGTCCGCGTCCGCCGGGTGGGCGGATGCGCGCCCGAGGGGCCGGCGATCGTGGTGGGTGCCCTCGGCATCCCACTCGCGCCGGTGATTGAGCAGCCGCCATTCGATGAGAATCTGCGGATTGAGGTCGTCGTTGGCACCTGCGTGAACCTCCGCAGCGAACCAGCGACCGACGCTTCGATCGTGACCTGTCTGCCTGACGGCGAAGTGGTCAACATGGAGGTCAGCCCCAGGCGGGGAGCAATTGTGCCTCCGTGGATACACATCCGCACGGACGACGGCCTCGAGGGCTGGGCGAGCGCGGAGTACCTGCGCTGGCACTCCGACGGCGTGCGGCTGGAAGAGACGTCAGCGGACACGGCTGCTGCCGACGCGGATCAGTCCGTGCGTCCTGCCACGCAGCCTTCGCAGAGCACGGAGCCCTCGGTTACCCCGTCAGCCGCATGGGACACGCCGGCAGGCGCCTACACGGCGATCACCGTCGGAAGCGGGCACGCCTGCGCCCTGACCGACGCCGCCGAGGCCGTCTGCTGGAACTTCGGGAGCGACACGCCGTGGGACACGCCGCCCGGCGCCTACAGCTACATCACCGCTGACGGTAGTGACACCTGCGCCATCCGGGGCAGCGGTGAGATCGTGTGCTGGGGTCCCGAGGGTGAGCCGATCCGGGACTACGGGCCCGATCCCTCGAGAGATGCGCCGCCGGGCCGCTACACCGCACTCAGCATGACTGCCCGCTACGCGTGCGCGCTGACCGATGCGGGCGACGCGGTCTGCTGGGGCTCGGAGGATCTGTGGCCGGTTCCCCCCGACTCGCCGCCCGGAACGTACTCAGCCATCAGCGTGGGTTCGTTCAAGGATGGCCTCGGGTCGGCGTTCGTGCAGGCTTGCGCCGTGACCAACGCCGGCGATGTCGTCTGCTGGGAGGGCGCCCATACGAGCGGGCCAGCGCAATCCGTCGAGGAGTATCCCGGTGAATATACGGCGGTAACCGTGCATGGAAGCGGCTTCTGCGCGCTCACCGCGACCGGCGAGGTGGTGTACGGCAACCAGGGGTTCGTCTGGGGCAGTTGTGGGCTGCCCGGCCTGGAAGGCTCAGCCCGGTACGTCGCCATCAGTGCCGGTCAAAACCACACGTGCTCCATCTCCGACGCGGGCGCCGCCGACTGCGTGACTCATGGCTTTGGATGGAAGTGGTGGGGGGCGATCAAAGTCATGCGCCCGCCGGACATCGCGGGTGCCGATCGTTACACGACAATCAGCGTCGGTGATGGCGACGCGTGCGCCCTGAGCGAAGCGGGCGCGATCGTCTGCTGGGGGGACAGCGAGAACAAGGTCCGCCCTCCGAATCCCGCGCCCGGCCCCTACGTCGCCGTGAGTGATGGCTACGGCCATACCTGCGCGCTGACCGAATCGGGCGAAGCGGTGTGCTGGGGATGGAACAACTTTGGCCAGGTGGAGGCGCCGCCGGGTCACTACATCGCAATCAACGCGGGCGACGGGAGTACGTGCGCGCTCACGGAGGAGGGAACAGCCGTGTGCTGGGGGTGGGCCGACGCTGGCGACTTCACCTCTGGTCCCTACAAGGACATCAGCATGAGCTGGTTCGAGGGCTGTGTGTTGACCGCGGAGGGCGAAGCGATCTGCCAGCAGCGCTACCCTGCCCGCGAACCCGTGGAAACTCGTCCAGGTCGCTTCTCCAGCATCCATGTGAGCCGGTTGTCCGGAGACGTGTGCGCCCTCGCTGAGAGTGGGGAGGCGGTCTGTTGGCGCGCGGACAAAGACGCCGAGCTTACACCGCCCCCCGGCCGCTACGTGGATTTGAGCGTGGCTCACGGGTTTGCGTGCGGAGTCTCAGCCATGGGCGAAGCCATTTGCTGGAACGACACAGACAGCTGGTCTGCGGGTCTGCCGGACGGTCGCTATGTGGCGATCAGCACCGGCGCCGGACACGGCTGCGCGCTCACGGAAGCGGGAGAAGCGCGGTGTTGGGGCTCCTTCGACGCGAGGACCAAGGATGGGGGCGTCGACTACGGACCCGTTGACGCACCGCCCGGTCACTACACGGCCATCATCTCTGGACGTCACCGCGCCTGCGGCCTGACCGCGTCTGGGGACGTCACCTGTTGGGGCGATACGGGTTACGAGGAGATGCCCGAGTTCTACCTTAACTGAGGCCCCGCTCGCTGCTCCGTGGTGCGCCCATGTCGCGACCCACCGCGCGCGTCAGCGTCGCACGTTACCAGCGGCGCGTGCTGCGGCGTCACTGGCGCGCGCGGCTCCGCGGACTACCGCGCGAGGCGGTGCAGCAGCACGCCGTCGCGAGGCTCGGCGAGCGCGTCGCCGCGGGCGACGAGGATGTCGAGCTGGCCGATCAGCTCGGTCAGCGCCTGCGCGAGGCGCGAGTCGGGGAGGTGCGGGAAGAGCCGCCGCACGAGGCCGAAGGCGCTGTCCGGCCGCTCCTCGAGCAGCGCGCGCACCCGCGCCTGGCGGCGCTCGTGATGCCGCTCGAAGCGCACGAACAGCCGCTCCGCCGCCTCGCCTTCGACCGGCGCGCCGTGCCCCGGCAGCACGCGCCGCACGCCCAGCCCGCGCAGCCGCCCCACCGACGCCACGAACGGCGGCAGCGAGGGCCAGCGCTCGCCCGGGGCAACGCCACCGGCCGCGGGGAAGTGCAGCCCCGGCGTCGGCGTCGTGTGCGGCAGCAGCGTGTCGCCGGAGTAGAGATCGCCCGTCGCCTCGACGAAGGCGACGAGGTTGCCAGGCGTGTGCCCCGGCGCGGCGACGACGCGCAGCCGCGCGCCGCCCTCGAGGGCGAACTCCGCGCCGTCGGCGACCGCCTCGACGGCCTCGCGCGGGCAGGCCTGCCAGCGGTAGGCGGGGGGCCGGCGCCGCGTCGGTTGCCCGAAGCGCGCGGCGAGCTCGGGCGGGCAGCCGTGCGCGATCAGCGTGCGCAACCGCGTCTCGACGCGGGCGTCGTTCCAGGCCTGGCCGGTCGTGATCGCCTCGATGTCGGTCGCGCCGGCGAGGATGCGCGCGCCCCCGGCGGCCCAGCGCCAGGCCAGCCCGGAGTGGTCGAGGTGCCAGTGCGTGACGAGCACCGCCCGCACGTCGCCGGGCGCGAGGCCGCTCGCCGCCAGCAGCGCGACGGCCTCCCCCCACGTCCCGCCCTCGGCGTCTCTCTCGCCCTCGGCGCCCGGTATGTCCGGCCCCGCGTCGACGAGCAGCACGCCCCCCTCGGCGAGCGGCAGCGCGTAGGCCGCGTTGTCGCCGAGGGGGAGGGGAAGCGGGTCAGTCGGATCGGACACGCGAGCAGTCACGTCTTGTGTAGTCCTTCGGGTGGCTGTGCACCACGTCGCCGCCAGCCGTCACGACCTCGTGAACGGTCCCGATGTGCTGGCCGTTCGCCGTGATCAGCTTGATGATTCTCGCCTCGCCGCCGATCCAGCGCGGATTCCGGGCAGCCGCCCGGTGTACGATATCCTCAAGGAGCAATCCGGAAACGCGCTTGTGCTCGACCTCGTTGGCAGCCCATAGCGCGTCGAGTGCGGCGAATGGCACGACTTCGATGACGATCCCCCTGACGACCCAGCCGCCGACTCACATTGACGTGCTCCAGGCCGTCCGCGAAACACTCGCCGACGGCCCGGGCGATTATCGCCTGCCCGACTTCCTCGCCTCGGTGGACTGGTCCGACGCTGTGCGACCGCCGCCCGAGGTCGCCGATCTGCTCGGCAGTCTCGAGCTGTGGGACTGCGAGTACCGAGAAGGTGACATCGGCTGGGACGAACTCGCCGCCCGGCTCGACGCGCTCAGCAGCGACACAGCGTAGCCCCGCCCCCTCACACCGCCAGCAGCCAGCGCCGCACGAGGTCCAGCGCGACCGTGGTGGCGCGGCGCTTGGCGGCGTCACGGCCCTGGTAGTAGGCGTACGTCTCGTACTCCACGCGCTCGCCGTCCGTCAGCGCGATGTGCATCGTGCCCGGCGGCTGGCCCTCGATCTCGTCGCCGCCGGCGATGCCCGTGAGGCCGAGGCCGAGGTCGGCGCCGAGCTGCACGCGTGCCGCCGCGGCCATCGCCTCCGCCGTCCCGCGCGAGATCACGCCGTGCATCGCCGGCACCTCGGCCGGCACGCCGTGCGCGATCTTCGCCTCGGTGGCGTAGGTGACCAGGCTGCCGCGGAAGTAGTCCGAGGAGCCCGCCACGTCCGTGATCGCGCTCGCGATCGCCCCGCCCGTCGCCGACTCCATCACCGCCAGCGTCATGCCGCGATCGCGCAGCAGCCGGCCGATGCCGGCCGCCAGCGTGTCCTCGTCCTCGCCCCAGACGAAGCGCCCGAGGATGCCGCGCACGCGGTCGCCGAGCGGGTCGATCAGCCGCCACGCCTCCTCGCGCGTTGCGGCCTTCGCGCTGAGGCGCACGTGCACGCCGTCGCGGCGCGCGTAGATGCCGATCGAGGGGTTCGCGCTGTCCAGCAGGTCGGCCAGCATCTGGTCGACGGTCGATTCGCCGAGGCCGGCGGTCTTGAGCGTGTGCGAGACGAGGATCGAGCTGGCAAGGCGCTCGAGGGCGGGCGCGACCTGCTGCTCCCACATGTACGTCATCTCCTGGGGCGGGCCGGGCATCAGCACGATCACGTGGCCGTCGCGCTCCACCCACCAGCCGGGCGCGGTGCCGCGCGGGTTCGGGATTGCGCGCGACGAGGGGATCAGCCAGGCCTGCTTCATGTTGCGCTCGACGAGCCCCGCCCCGCGGTGGCCGAAACGCTGCTCGAGCAGCGCGCGCTGCTCGTCGTCGACGTGGACCTCCTCGCCGAGGACGGCGGCGACGGCCTCGCGGGTCACGTCGTCCTCGGTGGGGCCGAGGCCGCCGCTGGCGATCGTCAGGTCCGAGCGCTCCCAGGCGCGGGCCAGCACCTCGCGCAGCCGCGCGGGGTTGTCGCCGACCTGCGAGACGTGCAGCAGGTCGATGCCGAACTCCGGGAGCTGCGAGGCAATGAAGGCCGCGTTGGTGTCGACGATCTCGCCGAGCAGGATCTCGGTTCCGATGGAAACGATCTCAGCGCGCATCAGGCCTCCTCGCCCGCGCCGCGAGGATAGCAAGCGGCGCTGTTGCAAGCGCCGCCGCGCCCTCTACACCCGCAGCGGCGGCGCGCCCGCCGGACGCCAGGCGATCGCCTCGACGGGCTCGCCGGCCAGCGAGGCCTCGACGAGCCGGCCGCGCTCGATGGCGACGGAGGCCGCGGTGCAGGGGTTCGGCGCGCCCGGCGTCTCGCCGATCGGGACGATCGAGGCGCGCAGCAGGTCCGGCTCCAGCTCGATCAGCGCGATCGCGCCGAGGCGCGTCGTGCGGTGGTGCGGGAAGCTCGGACTCGAGGGATCGAGCAGCAGCACGCCGTCGCGGTACTCGAGCCGCTCGTAGTGCGAGTCGCCGGCGATCAGCACGTCGAGGTCGGCGTCGCCGTAGATCGCTCGCGCGAGCTGGCTCGGGGTCTCGATGCCGCGCGGGATCGCCTCCACGTCGTGGACCATGCCGATCCGCCAGCCCGCGTGCTCGACGACCTGGACGGGGGCGCAGCGCTCGTCCTCGAAGTGGTCGTGCGCGCCGAGCGAGCAGCGCAGCGGCGCGAACTGCTCGCACCAGTCGAGCACGGACGGCTCCGTGACGTCGCCGCCGTGGAGGATCAGGTCCACCGAGGCGAGGTGCTCCTCGAGCGTGCCGCCCAGCTGGCCGGGGTGGCGGATCGTGCTCGGCAGGTGGGTGTCGGAGAGGACGGCGATGCGCATCGCGCGATGGTACGCGCGATGCCGCTCAGCCGCCCTCAACCCGCCTCGAGGGAGGCGGCACGGCGCCTCGCCGTGAGCGACAATAGATCTGCGGGGTTAGAGGCGAACAGGAGAGGACTACGTCCATGGCGCAACGCAGTCACGAGGTCGACTACCGGATCCACGGCGACGACTTGCAGTTCGTCGAGGTGGAGCTGGACCCCGGCGAGACGGTGATCGGCGAGGCGGGGGCGATGATGTTCCTCGAATCCGGGATCACGTTCGAGACGAAGATGGGGGACGGCGCGGAGCCGGAGAAGGGGCTGTTCGGCAAGCTCAAGGACGCCGGCAAACGCGCGCTGGCGGGCGAGTCGCTCTTCATCACGCACTTCACGAACACGGGCCGCGGCAAGCAGTTGGTGGCCTTCTCCGCCGAGTTCCCCGGCAAGATCGTGCCGATCGATCTCGACGACATGGGCGGCGAGATCATCGCCCAGAAGGACGCCTTCCTCTGCGCCGCGCTCGGCACGAAGATCGACATCGCCTTCCGCCGCAACCTCGGCGTCGGGCTGTTCGGCGGCGAGGGTTTCATCCTGCAGCGCCTGCAGGGGGACGGCATGGCCTTCCTCTCCGTCGGCGGCACGGTGGTCGAGAAGCGCCTCGAGGGCGACAAGCTGCTTGTCGACACGGGCTGCCTGGTCGCGATGGAGCCGGGGATCGACTACCAGATCGAGCGGGCCGGCAACCTCAAGTCGCAGTTCTTCGGAGGTGAGGGCCTGTTCCTCGCGAGCCTCTCCGGGCACGGCCGGGTCTGGCTGCAGTCAATGCCCTTCTCGCGGCTGGCGAACCGCATCCTCGAGAACGCGCCGCGGGCCGGCGGCAGCGCTCAGGGCGAAGGCTCGATCCTCGGCGGCCTCGGCCTCGGGCAGCGCTAGGGCCGCCCTCGCGAGGGCTCGCGCGCCCTCGCGGCCTGGGTGACCACGTGGGCGTCGGATGAGCACGCGCTGCGCGCGGCGCCCCACCCACCCGCCCCGGATTTCTTTTCTCTGTGGGGGGCTGTGCCCCCCACGCCCCCGAGTGCATGCTGCGCAGGCGAGGGCTCGCGCGCCCTCGCGGCATGGGTGCGAACTCGGACTCGGACGAGCGCGCGCTGCGCGCCGCTCGGCCCACCCACCCACCCCGGATTTCTTTCTCTGTGGGGGGCTGCGCCCCCCACGCCCCCCGCTTGGAAGCTCCCCATGAGAGAGTTCGCGCGCCCTCGCAGCTCGGGTGCTGACTCGGCCTCGGACGAGCGCGCTGCGGCGCGGCTCCCACTGCCCGCGCGCCGGACTTTTCCTCCTCTGTGGGGGCTGCGCCCCCCACGCCCCCGCGCGGAAGCCTGCGGACCCTGCTCCCGCATGCGTGCACGCACGCGGCCAGGCTCACACCCGGAACGCCCGACTCCGCGGCCCGCCCTCACCCCGACCCTCTCTGAGCTGGGCGCCATCGGGGGTTCGGTGCGCCCGCGAAGGCCACGCGTGCGCTGATCCGGTGGGGGCGTGGGGGCTCCGCCCCCACAGAAAGAACATCCGAGGGCGGGTGGGCCGAGTCGCGCGCAGCGCGCTCGTCCGGGATGGGGGCGTGGGGGGCCCTGCGAGGTATCCTCGCGTCCCGATCAAAACAGCCCCCACAGCAGACACCAGCTCGCTGGGTATGCCACTCTGAACTGGCCCCACCTGAGGCCGAAATGATGATCGAAAGTGGCCCCACCTCCGACCGATCCAGTGCCTACGCTCGGGTGAACGTGACTTCCCCGCAGCGAAGGAAAAGGAGTTGTCGAGGGTGGAGTTGTTCGAGCATATCCGACGGGCACGGCGAGAGGAGGGGCTGCCCATACGCGAGCTGGCGCGCCGCCACCACGTGCACCGGCGCACGGTACGGCAGGCGCTGCAGTCGGCGCTGCCGCCGCAACGCAAGCAGGCGTCCCGAGCGGCGCCGAAGCTCGGTCCGTACGTGGGGATCATCCGAGAGTGGCTCGTCGCCGACCTGAGCGCGCCCCGCAAGCAGCGGCACACGGCGCGGCGGATCTGGCAGCGGCTCGTGGATGAGTACGGCGCGACGGTCGCCGAGGCGACCGTCGCGCCTACGTCGGCCGCGTGCGCCGCGAGCTCGAGTCCGGGAGCGTGGCCGTGACGATCCCCCAGTTGCACCCGCCGGGCGAGGAAGCGGAGGTCGACTTCGGCGGGGTCAGCGTCTGGCTCGACGGCGTGCTGACCGAGCTGTCGATGTTCGTCATGCGGCTCTCCCACTCGGGGCGGGCGGTCCATGTCTGCTTCCCGGGCGAGGGCCAGGAGGCGTTCCTCGAGGGCCATGCGATCGCCTTCGAGCGCCTCGGCGGGGCGCCGCGGCGGGTCCGCTATGACAATCTCAAGGCGGCCGTGGTGCGCGTGCTCGCCGGACGTGAGCGCACCGAGAGCGATCGCTTCGTCGCGCTGCGCTCGCACTTCGGCTTCGACGCGTTCTTCTGCGAGCCCGGGATTGACGGCGCGCATTAGGGTGGCGTGGAGGGCGAGGTCGGCCGCTTCCGCCGCCGCCACCTCGTGCCGGTGCCGCGCGTCGAGAGCCTGGCCGAGCTGAACGCGCTGCTGGAGGCGGCAGACCGCGCAGACGACGCGCGCCACATCGCCGGCCGGCTCGCCACCGTCGGCGCGATGGCGGAGGCCGAGCAGCCCTCGCTGCGGCCCCTCCCCGCCGAACCCTTCGACCCCACGGTCGCGCTGCAGGCGAAGGCCGACCGCAAGGCGCGCATCGCCGTGCGCGGCTCGGTCCCCGCGGCCTGCGCGGGGCGGACGGTGGACGTGCGCCTGGGCGGCAGGACCGTGACCGCTCTCCTCGGGGGCCGGGTGGTTGCCCGCCCACGAGAACAGCGCCCGCTGCGGCTCGACGGCGTCGTCGCGGCCCTCGAACGCCTCGACCGCAACCACCTCGGCGGCAGCGGGCTCGGGCGCAGCCCACCCGGCGTCGACCAGCAGCGCCTCGGCGTCCGCCGCGACCTGCTGCACCTGGGCGAACACCGACTCGACGGAGTCGGCGTGCTCCTCGCCGGAGACGATCCTGCGCGCCAGCGCGAGCATCAGGTCGCCGCCGCCGTCGTCGTCGCCGCCGTCGTCGTAGGCGGCGAGGCCGTCCTCGGGCAGCTCGCCCTCCACGGCGAGCGAGGACTGGAGCTTCTTCGCCACGAGCTTGAGGGCGTCCGCCTGCAAGGTGTCTCGGGTCGGCCCTGAAACCGACCGAGAGCGGTGGGGCTGGCCGGTGTGCTGGGTGAGCCGCAGGCCCGTCGCGTGGCCTACACCGGAATAGTTCGTCGCGAACCGAGGGGCCCAGGTAGCAAAGAGCGATCAGTTGGCCTCGGAAGGCCCGTCGCTCTTGGCAACCAGTGGCGCGATGGGAGGCAGGCCATCGGTATACGGGTCCTGGAAGGGCTGATTCACGAACCCCGGCGCGCCCAGGATGTAGGGCACGTACTCGCCGTCTCGCAGGGCGTAGACGGCGCTGACGTCGCGGCTCGCTGCGCAGGATGCGAGCTCCTCGACGCTGCCGCCCTCGTAGAGGACGAGGCTGAAGCCCGTGGCGATGGCGCCGCGCAGGCACTCCGGCCAGGGCTCCGTGACCTCGCTGGCGGCGGGGGCCTCGGAGGGCGGCCCCTCGCTCCGGGCGAAGCGGTGTGAGGGCGGGGACGCCGTCCGGGTAGAGCTCGCGGAAGGTGCGGTTCGCGAACTCCGGGGCGACGAGGATGTAGGAGACGTAGACGCCCTCGTGCAGGGTGTAGAGCGCCGTGACGTGGCGGCTCTCCGCGCAGGCCACGACGTCCTCGACGCTGCCGCCGGCGGAGACGAGGAGGCTGAAGCCGACCGTGACGGCGCCGCGCAGGCAGTCCGCCGCGGGCGCCGGTTCGGCGAGCCGTACCCGGTAGACGCGCGTGCGGCTGCCGTCCTCCGAGGTCACGGTGACCGTGATCTCCCCGACCCCCTCCAACGCCACCTGGTGCCCGTCGGCGTCCTCGTCGGCGTCGGCGGGCTCGATCACGACCGCCGCGCCGCCCTGCGCCGCCTCCGCCTCCAGCGTCGTCTCCGTCACACCGTCGGCGGCGACGCCCTCGTAGTCGGGGCGGCCGGGTGCGAACTCGCCGATGTCGACGCCGCTGAGCGACAGCGAGGCGAGGCGGGCGTCGATCGCGTCGGGCATGTTGTAGCTGTAGACCTTGTCGTCGCTCGCGTCGGCGACGTACATCACCGCGCCGTCCGACCAGATGCCACGCGGGCTGTTGTTGCTGGCCCGGCTGAGTTCCGTGAACTCCTCGTCGCGCACGCGCTCGAGTTCCTTGGCGCCGTCGCCCGCGTCCTCCTCGCCGGAGCCCGTCTCTTCATCCGGCAGCACGGGCAGGCGGTAGGCGAAGAGGCGCTTCGGGTCGTGGTTGGAGACCCAGACGGTGACGCGGTCGGACCAGATGCCGTGGGGGTCGTCGTTGGAGGAGTCGAGTTCGTACTCGCCGAGCAACTCGCCACTCACGAGGTCGTAGCCGAAGAGGCTGTCCTTGCCACCATCAAGCACCCACATCGTCTCGTCGTCGGACCAGATGCCGCGCGCGTCGCCATTGCGTTCGGTGAGTGCGATGTCGCGCTCGGGGAGCCGGTCCCCGCTGGCGAGGTCGTGCGCGAACAGCTTCTCCTGGCCACTGTCGGAGACCCAGATGACCGTGCGGTCGGACCAGATACCGCGGGGTGCGCGGTTGCGCTCATCGAGCTCGAACTCGCGGTCCTCCACGCGCTCGCCGCTCTTGAGGTCGTAGGCGTAGATGGCATCGTCGGCGCCCTCGCCGTTCTCGATCACCCACAGCGTCGTACTGTCGGACCAGAGGCCGGACGGGCTGCCGTGGCCGGGATCGAGATCCTCGATGTCACGGTCGACCGTCCACTCGAAGTCCTCGTCGCTGGGGGTGGGGCCGGAGGGGCCGCCACCGCCGCCGATGGGGGGCAGGATGATCGGCGGCGGGGATTCGCTGGGGGTGGCTTCGACCTCCGCCGAGGGCTCGCTGTCGCCGATCGCGGTGGTGGCGATGACCCTGATGGCGTAGGGCACGCCATTCGTGAGGTCGGGGATGGTGTGGGAGGTGCGGCCGGTCACCACCGCCTGGGAGACATCGGCGGGATTGGCCCAACCGCCGGCGGCTTCCCGCCACTGCACCGTGTAGCCGGTGATCGGAGAGCCACCATCGCCGATATCGGTCGCGCCGTTGAGCCAGGCCGGCAGGCTCCAGGTGGGGGCCTCCCACTCCAGGTTCAAGGCGCCCCCTCCGCCCGGTGAGGCCCTGAGATTCCGGGGCGGGTCGGGGGAGGAGGGCGCCACCACGGTTGTCGGCGTGCTGCGAAGAGTCTCGTTGAAGCCGGCGTCGTCTACGAAGGACACCACCGCCTCGATGGTCCGTCCGACATCGACGGGACGCACCAGCCAGTTGGGCTGGCTGTAGAGGCGGCTGAGGATGTAGGTCGGGGGCTCTGGTTCGACGAGCCAGCCATAGCTAAAGCCCGGATTCGTCAAGCCGTCCCCGTCGGTGATGCCGGAAGTCCCGATTGTCAGGACTTCACCTACCCGAGGCGTTCCCGTGAGGGTGAGGGCGCCGGTGGGAAAGCGGTTGATCGTCCGCGTGAGCTCCCTGGAGGGCTCGCTGTCGCCAACCGCGTTTGTGGCGATGACGCGCAGCGTGTACGTCTGGCCGCCCGCGAGGTTCGTGATGGTGTGGGTCTCCCCGGTCGCCGTCTCTTCGGAGATGTCGGTGGGGACCGTCCAACTCCCCGTTGAGAGCTTCCACTGGACTTTGTACCCGGTGATGTCCGACCCGCCATCGCCCAGGCTGGGGCGGTTGGCGAGCCAGTCCACGATTCCCCAGGAGGGCGCCTGCCAACGCATGCTCAGGTTGCCCTGAGCCTTCGAGGAGGCGGTGAGGTTCAGCGGTGGCCCGGGTACGGTGGGCGCCACCACGGCCGTTGGCGCGCTCACGACCACCTCGAAGTTGCCGGCGTCGTCGAAGAAGCTTGCGGTCACCATGACCATCAGACCGGCGTCGTCGGGATGCACGCGGTAGCGCTCCCCGTCGGAGAAGAGGCGAATGGTGGCCTCGGAGGGATTGCTGGTGGCGCCCGCCATCCAGATGAGGGTGAAGTCGCGGTCGCTCAAGCCATCCGCGTCGGCGATGCTTGAGGCATCGGCCGTCAGTGTTTCGCCGACGCGGGCCGTGCCGGTGATGGTGACTGCCCCGGTGGCGGGTGTGTTCGGGCCCTGTGCTTCGGCCCGGTGCTCCGGCGGCGCGGCGATCAAGATGACCGCGAGGAAGGCCAGCACCAGCACGGCGAGGCGCCTTCCGGCACCCTGCTTCATCCGGTCACCCGTGCCTCTGCCCGCACGGCCGACATCGTGGAAGCGCCCCCTTCGGCACGCGCTTGCACGTGAATTCTACAAGCATGCACCGACGGTGCCTGCAATTCTACGGTATGTAACACAGCGGTGTTGGAGCAGGCACTCGCCAGCGGAACCTTCGACGAACTCGCCGTGCAGCGCCTGCTCACCGCGGCCGAGGCCCAGGCGGGGGTGACGGTGCCCGAGACGCTGCGCGGCTACGAGGCCGAGCGAGCCTCCGCCGCCAGCTACGACCGCCTGCTCGCGGCGGCGGCGCCGTGAGCAACGCGGCGCGCACGGCCGTACTCGAGGCGCACTGCCGGGAGCTGAAGCTGCCCTCGGTCCGCCGCCACTACCCAGAGCTCGTGCGCCAGGCGACGCTCGATGGCTGGGACTACGAGGAGTTTCTGCTGCAGCTGCTCGAGGTCGAGGTGCTGACCCGCCGCGACGGCCCTGCGGGGTATCCCCGCATCCGCGGGAGGGCGGTAACGCGCCTGCTGCGCCAGTGGCGGTTCCCGGACCTCAAGACCTTCGAGCAGCTCGACTGGGAGGCACTGCGGGGCGTCGATGCTGTCCGTCTTCCCGTCGCTGTCGAGGGCGCTCACTGTGATGTCGTACACGCGATGGTGTCGCTGACCGGCAACAGACCTACGCGAAATAAGACAGGATTGTCACACCAGACGGCTCACATTGATCACCTGTGATACATCTGCGACGGTATAATTCGCCCCCTTCGAGAAGCAGCGGCGAGCGGCGTAGGGGCCGGCGGCAGTGTCATCCTGGCCATGCGTCCCTCGCGCACGCCGTGTCACGCGGAGGTCCCGCACGATCAGCCGGTCGCCGCTTGATGGCGTCAACTCAGCCAGCTCCAGGAGCCCAAGGCCTTTGACGAAGAAGATTGGGACACCCTTACTTGGGGGATTATATGTGAAAGTGCCACAGTCTGGTAGGCTTGTGAGCGGCGCCCCCGTGTATGGCGGGAGCGCCGCTCATCGACAGATGGGGCGTGCAGGTTGCCGGGGTAGCTTTACACCCTGCCCCCGCCGGGTTCGACTCCCGGACGCTCCACCACAGCCCGCAAAGACCGCTCAGGCCTTGGCAGCGAGTTTACCGAGCCGGGACAATCCTGTCTGCCGGACCGGGTGGGTTGGTGGGCAGGGCGATGCGCAGGGCGCCGCTCTCGCGGACGCGCCCACCCTTGCTGTCGCGAGGCAGTCCGAGCACGGCCCGCGCCAGCTCCTGCGGCGTCGCATCGATGCGGTTGTCTACTCGCTTCGGCACGTCTCATCCCCCTCTTCCACCCTTGGAGGGTGGTGGACGCCTCCGGCGTTTGTCAAGCGCTGGTCTCCGGCTCACTCTAGATCATCGTGCGGAGAAACGTACTCAAAGTGGAGGTGCCACGGGCCGCGGGCGAGCGCCCGGATCCGGTACATCCCCTCACTGCCGATGGTGACGGTCCATGTCGGCGCCCCCGGCTTCGTGGGGTGCGTCGAGGGGATGAGTACACCATCCAGCTCCGCCTCAGTCTTGGCCCAGTAGGGATCGTCCACTCCTGTCTCGATATAGCGCTGCTTCGCCCTCGCCAGCAGGAGGCGCCTGAGATCATCGAGCTCTTTCGACCCTTGCAGGTACAGGAAGGTGCCCGGGTCGGCGATAACCGTGACGTCGTAGGCACCTTCGACAAGCCAGATGTTGTAGTCGGCGCCCTCCTCCAGCGGCACGCCGGTAACGCCCGTCGGTCTCAGCATGGCTGCCTCGATGACCTCGCGCTCATCGCTGGTCAGCTCGTCCGGTAACAGGGCGCTCAGGTCGGCGGCGGCGAGGTGGGACGCGATCACGATGAGCACGGCCAGGAACAGCGACGACAACATGATGCTCTCCTAGTCGCGCCGCGAAACGGCCGACAAGAACGCGTGCGCCCAGATCCCACCAGCACACACGATGACTGCCGCGTAGATACCCTGGAAGATGCTCATCTCCTGCGGCGGCGTCCCGAAGAACACCTCGAGCACCAGCTCGGTAGCGAACTGGGCGGCGATTACTCCGAGCACCAGTGAGAACGCGGCAGTGATGATTCGATCGCGCATGGAGCCTCCTTGCGGCGCGGAACGGGGGTTCGGCTCGTCGCAGAACGTCACCACAGCACGGGCCACAAGGAGGCACGAAGCCCCCGACCGAAATCCCATGCTGGGGACCAGCTCTGCGACGAGCATCGTGACCATAGCAGGTGGGTGTCGATGCTGTAGCAGGAGCGGTTGACGAAGGAAGGATGCACGCCTGTAATGGAGTCACGCCCTTGAAGGGGCGGCAGACACCAGCGAGGCCGCGTCGGCTAGGACGCGGCCCCAAGTTTCGGTCGCGAGGACCGGCGAGCTCCGCTCTACCCTAAACCAGGTGGAGCGCGTGCCGCAAGGGACTCCCGACCAAAGGAGGGAGCCCATGCGGCCACCCGGATGGACCGTTGCGCACAGAGCCATCGCGCGCTACATCGACTACTGCTTGACCTGGGACAAGCTGGAACGCCACGGGTTTTTCAGGGAACCAGAACGGACGGCGACCAAGCGAGACTTCGCGCTAGCCGCGGCTCGTTACCTCGATCGGCACGGCTACGCCTCGGAGGTGAGGTCGTAGTAGCGCAAGCGCTTGCCCTGCATGCCTCGCCAGATCGCGGCCATCTGGTCGGCTAGTACCTCGCTACGAAGGGGTGACGTGGCTTATCTACTCTCAGCATGCAGCGGAAACTGCTTATCTGCGTGCTCGGCTGCACTTTGTGTCACCAGCGGGTTGACTGGCCTTTGACCTCAGCGGTAGCGTGAACGGTAGCTCGTTAAGAGCGAACCGCCGGAGGCGCTGACGCCGCCCGGCGGGACACGATCGGATGCTTGGTAGGCCCCGATCGTACCCCGCCTTTTCGGTCGACGTCAACCGCCTCCATTGGTTCAACACGCCCCGCGGGAGGGTGGCAGAGTGGTCAATCGCGCCGGGCTCCAAACCCGGTGGGGTGCAAGCCCCCGTGGGTTCGAATCCCACCCCTCCCGCCACAGGAGCAGTGTTAGCGTTTCAGGTTCTCGCGTCGCTTGACGATCCGCTCGACCGTCTCCGGAGTGTAGGCACCGTCAGGCCCAATCTCGTGTGCCGGGCCGTTCGTGGGGCAGGGCCATGCGCGGTCGCCCCCGATCTTGTACGTGTCCATCTCGAGCCTCCTCTTCCACGAGCCGCAAGTGTATCAGCGTCGGTAGGGCCTTGCCCACAGCAGCTAGGCGATCAGATCGTCGTAGCGGAGGCGCTTGCCCTGCATCCCGCCCCAGATCGCGGCCATCTGGTCGATCGTGTCGAGGGGCCGCTGGTTGTGACGGCCCGCGAACTCGGCGACGTAGCGGTCGAGGTGCTTCGGGCTCATGCGGTGGTACGTCCCGTAGTAGCCGCGCTTGAGCATCGACCAGAACGACTCGATGCCGTTCGTGTGCGCCTGACCGTTGACGTACTCGCCGATGCTGTGCGCCACCGTCTCGTGGTTCTCGAGGCCGCGGTAGGCGCCGTGGTCGTCGGTGTAGACATCGGCCTCCTGCGCGATGCGCGAGCGGACGAACGGCTTGAGGGTCGCGCCATCGGTCCGTTCGACGACGCGGGCGCTCACCTGGCCTGATACCCGATCCTTGACGCCGGCGACGGCGGTCTTGCCGACAGGCCCGCGGCCCGCGCGGAGCTTCTTGCTCGCGTGCTTGTTGTGCTCCTTGCCGCCGATGTAGGTCTCGTCCGCCTCGACGGGGCCGATGAAGCCGTTGAGGTCGCCCTGCGCCTCCCATGCCTGGCGGATGCGGTGTACGAGGTGCCAGGCGGACTTCTGTGTGACCTCGAGGTCGCGGTGCATCTTCATCGACGACACACCCTTGAGCGAGGTAGTGAGCAGGTAGATCGCGATCGCCCAGGTCTGGTAGCCGAGCTTCGAGGACTGCATGGCCGTGCCGGTGCGGACGCTGAAGCGCTTCTTGCAGTCGCGGCAGCGGAAGGGCATGGACTTGTGGACGGCGTTGGTCTTCACGTCGAGCGAGCCGCAGGCGGTGCAGGCGGGAGAGCCGCCCCAGCGGGTCTCCACGAACCAGCCCTCGGCGATCGTGTCGTCGGGGAACATGCGAAACAGCTCTCGCATGCTCATTCCCTTGCGGTGGTACTGCCCCGGCGCCTTCTGAGTCATCTCCGGTTTCTCCTTGCTACACAAGGAGTATATCATGCCGTGGCAGTTTTGTATATAATCCCCCTTACTTGCAGGAGACACCTCACGTGCAGCCTCGCCATGTGCGCCACCGCCTTACACCGTGGTGGTGGCCTCTCGCGTTGCTGGCGTTCGCCGCCGCACTGGCGACCTTGGTCGCCCCTGCCTCCGCCCAGACGCTGAGCAGTGATGCCACGCTGCGCAACCTGACACTGAGCGAGGGAAGACTGTCGCCCGCATTCAACAGCGCGACGACCACGTACATGGCTGCGGTCGGGTACACCGTCCCGCGTGTCACGTTCTCTCCGGTCACGAACGACGCCAGTGCGACGGTCGCGTATACGGACGGAGCCGACCAGCCGCTCGAGGACGCCGACAGCGCCGCCGGGCAGCAGGTTGATCTCGCCGAGGGCGAGAACGTGATCAAGGTGAAGGTGACAGCGGAGGATGGGAACGCGACCGAGACCTACACCATGACGGCCACTCGAACGGAAGAGGACACGTCGCTGAGTCCGGCTTCCAGTGATACGGCCGCGGCATTCCCGTCAACGGCCGTGTACCGCGTGACATTTACAGGTGAGTGGGACAGCGCGGTCACACCTGATGGTGTTCCCGGCGATGCGCATTTCTCGATCCCGATCGGCGCGGTCCACAATTCGAGCGTGACATTCTTGCGCAGCCAGCGCATGGCCAGCGCTGGGATCGAATCCATGGCTGAGCTGGGGTCGACGCGCCGCCTCGAGCTCGAAATTGCGGCCGCGGGGGAGAACGCGCTCTCCTTGCTCAGGGGAACCGGCATCTCGGCGACCGGCTCCACAACGCTGACGGCCACGCTCACCACTGAGCATCCCCGTGTGACGCTGACGGCGATGATCGGCCCCAGTCATGACTGGTTCGTGGGGGTCTCAGGCATGACCCTGCGCGACGGCTCCAGCCGCTGGCTGCGCGCACTCGGGGTGGACCTCTTCCCGTGGGACGCGGGAACCGAAGAGGGGACCGACTTCGCGTTCTCACCCGATGTCGCTACCAGCCCGCAAGGGACGATCGAGAGCATCCGCGGGACCGGCAAGTTCACAACCAAGCGGATAGCGTCTCTCAGCTTCACGCTGCAATCGGTCAGCACCACCCGCAGCGTGGCCGAGAATACCGCTGCCGGCGCGGACATCGGCGAACCGGTCGTGAGCACCGATACCAGCGGCGCCGCCACCTACACCCTGGGAGGCACGAGCAGACTCACGACCTCATGGCATGAGGATGTCCAGCTTCCGGCTCAGCCCACGGGGCTCACCGCCTCGCCTACTTCCGAGGCGGTGAGCCTTGAGTGGGATGGACCGGGTGACGACAGCATCACGGGCTATCAAGTGCTGCGCCAGTCCCGTGACGGGGACGCCTACGGCGACGACAAGGGCGCGCCGGAGTTTGCCGTCATCGCGGACGATACCGCCAGCGCCGACGCGGAATACCGGGACAGCAGCGTCACGCCGGGCACGCGCTATGTGTACCGGATCAAAGCCCGCAACGCCGCCGGCCTGAGTCCCTGGTCGAGCTTTGCCAACGCCGAGACCCTGACCGCCCCAGTCATCCAGGCGAAGGATGTCGTGGCCAAGACTGATCCGACGTGCCCTGACGACACGCCCCCCACACCGACGGCCGTGACCATCGACGCCATACCCATCGTCGTCAGCTCCACCACGGCGGAGTACTTCGTGCTCTACGTCTCACACGTGATTGATGCGGACACCACCGTGGAGATTCCGGTTGCGGTGACTCGGGGCGCCGCCGGACGACGACGCTCGCCGAGAACGTGGCAGCGCTGCCCAGAGAACGCTACCGGGTGGAGAAGTACATGGTCTCCAACCCAGCCGACGTCGACGGCGACTGCATCGACGACATCACCGAGCTCACCAACCTGGGGAGCATGAACCCGGTGAACCCCCCCGCCGCCATCGATTCCGGCAACGGCGCCCTGGCCATTCCCGACCAGGCCACGTTCGAGTCGCTCGCCAACCGGAGGCTCTTGAAATTCGTCGTCTTCGACATCGACAGCGACCGGCCGGGTATCTACTTCCAGAACACCAAGACGTACAACGGACACAGTGCCTTCCTGGCTTCCGTAGGCCTCGAAGGGGTCCGGGAAGGGATGAGGACCGGTGCGATCGCCTATGACCCGGAACTCATTGCCCCCAATGGCATCCCGGGTGTCTACTATTATTCTGTCGGTCTACAATTCCACCCCCAATACCCCTTCAAACCTGCGGAAGTCTTCTATTCCCTCCTCGCGGCCAGTGTTCCGCTGCTCAAGGACAACTTGGCCTTGCACGTACGAAATCACGATCTTCCGCATGTCCAGTCCGATTTGCCGTTGCTCAGGGAATCCCGAATACCGCTTGTGTTCGACGAAGACATCTACGCAGACACCAACTTCGTGGCATTGAACCCTGGTGAAGGGTACGGCTTGCTGCGCGCCATGAACCTGGACGAACGTCCCAACTCCCGCGACGTCGTGATCTACGAGGCGCTGCCCAATGAGCTCCCCCGCGTGGCCGGCATCATCACCACCGTGCCCCAGGCGCCCCTGTCCCACGTCAACCTGCGCGCCGTGCAGGACGGCGCGCCCAATGCCTTCATCCGCAACGCCCTCGACGACGGCGACGACATCGCTGCTCTCGTCGGCAGTTACGTCCACTACACGGTGACCAAATACCGTTACACCATCCGAGCGGCCACCAGGACGGAAGTCGACGACCACCATGCGTCGTCCCGGCCCACCCTGCCGCAGACGCCGCAACGGGACCTCTCGGTGACCGCGATCACTCCCCTCAGCGAGATCGCCTTTGATGACTGGAACGCCTTCGGCGTCAAGGCCGCAAACGTGGCGCAGCTGCGAAAGCTCGGCTTGCCGCGCGGGACAGTCCCCGACGGCTTTGCCATCCCGTTCTATTTCTACGACGAGTTCATGAAGCACAACGACTTCTACACCCGCATCCGAGCGATGCTGGCCGATTCCAATTTCCAGGGAGACATCAACAACGCCCAGGAGGATACAGCTCAAAGCTCTCCGCGATGCCATCGAGGAAGCGGAGACGCCCCAGTGGATCATCGATGCACTGGTCCAGATGAATGAGGGGTTTCCCTCGGGAATCAACCGCCGCTACCGATCCAGCACCAACAACGAGGATCTGCCCGGCTTCAATGGCGCGGGACTGTACGACTCCAAGAGCCAGAAGCCCTCGGAGGATGAGAAAGACCTCGCCAAATCGCTCAAGGAGGTGTACGCCAGCCTCTGGAACCTGCACGCCTTCATCGAACGCGACTTCCACCGCGTTGATCATCTCAAGACCGCCATGGGCATCCTGGTGCACCCCAGCTACCGGGATGAGCTGGTCAACGGCGTCGCCGTCAGCTTCGACCCCGTCACCGGCAGGGACGGGAGCTACTACGTCAATAGTCAGGTCGGCGAGGACCTCGTCACCAACCCCGACGCGCACTCGGTGCCGGAGGAAGTCCTGTTGCGCGGCCCGAATTCATACAGGATTCTTCGCACCTCCAACCAGCTGCCGGCGGGGCAGCTGCTCATGACCGAAGCGCAACTTCAGCAATTGCGCCGGCATCTTGGCGTGATCCACACCCGCTGCAAGGTGTTGTACAAACCGGCCCCCCGTGAGCCGTTCGCCATGGAGATCGAGTTCAAGATCACCAGCGACAATGTCCTGGCGATCAAGCAGGCGCGACCCTGGGTCTTCAGCACTGCGCGGGCTGTGGTGACTCCTCCGCCCCCGCCGCCCCCGCCGCCCCCGCCGCCTCCGCCGCCTCCGCCGCCACCTCCCCCCATCATCTTCACCGGCGGCGGCGGGGGGCCGTCCGGGCCCACGCCGAGCGCCGAGGACTTCGAGTGGACCGTCAGCCGTGACATCGAGGCGCTCGACGGCGGCAACGACTGGCCGACGGGGCTGTGGTCGGACGGCGCCACCCTGTGGCTCGCCGAGAACGGCCAGGGCGCCGACGACGAGGTCTACGCCTACGACATCGAGTCCGGCGAGCGCGTGGAGGAGCGCGAGTTCGAGCTCGCCGAGACGAACCGCGCGCCGCGCGGCTTCTGGTCCGACGGGGAGACGGTGTGGGTCTCCGACAGCGGGCGCGACCGCCTCTTCGCCTACGACCTCGAGACGGGTGAGCGCGTCGAGGAGCGCGAGCTCGAGCTGCCGCGCGACAACCGCGACCCGCGCGGCATCTGGTCCGACGACGAGACGATGTGGGTGCTTGATGGTGGCAAGGACAGCCTCTTCGGCTACGACCTCGTGAGTGGCGAGCTGCTCGACGAGTACGAACTCGACTCCTCCAACGACGACCCCCACGGGATCTGGTCCGACCACGTCACGGTCTGGGTCTCCAACCACGACCCTAAGCGCATCTTCGCCTACCGCCTGCCCGCACCCGAGGGCCCGGCGGCCGAGGACGCGGAACCGCAGGACCTCGTGCGCGTGCGCGACGAGGAGTTCACGAAGCTGAGCAGGGCCTCCAACAACAGCCCGCGAGGCATCTGGTCCGACGGCGAAGTGATGTATGTCGCCGACGAGAGCGACGACAAGGTCTACAGCTACAACATGCCCGACGCCATTGACGCCCGCCTCGCCTCGCTCGCGCTGAGCGGCGTCGAGATCGGCGAGTTCGAGAGCGGCAAGAGAGCGTACGAGGGGGTCTTTGAGGACGACGCAACCGAGACGACGGTGGTGGCCGAGGCGGCGCAGCCCGGGGCGACCGTCGACATCGACCCGTCCGATGCCGACGAGGACGCCGAGGGCCACCAGGTGGCGCTGGAGGGGGTCGGGGAGATCACCGTCACCGTGACCTCGGAGGACGGCAGCCGCATGCACGTCTACCGGGTACGGCTCGCCGAACCGGCGCCCGCGGCGGACTGCCTGCGCGGCGCCGTCACGGTCGGCTTCAGCCTCCTCGTCTCCGCGGGCGGCAGCGTCGAGGAGCTCGAGGCCTGCGCGCAGAGCCGGCACGTCACCGCCCTCCACGCGCTGCACGATGGCGAGTACGTGTCCTACAGCCTCGGCACGTCGGGCTTCGTCAACGTGCCGTTCCGCGAGCTCTACCCCGCCGGCCTCCCCGCCCTCACGCCGCTGATCGTCAAGAGCGAGGGGCCGCCCTCCGAGGCCCCCGCCGCCAGCGAGGTCACGGAGTCGTGGCCGGAGTGCCTGCGCGGCGCGATCGCCGGCGGCTTCAGCCTCGTCGTCTACGAAGGCGGCAGTGTCGATGACCTCGAGGCCTGCGCGCGGAGTCTGGACATCGCGGCCGTGTACGCGCTGCACGAGGGCGAGTTCGTATCCTACATCCTCGGTGCGCCGGACTTCGTGAACGAGGCGTTCGTGGCGCTCTTCCCCGAGGGCCTCGCCCCGGTCACCCCGCTGATCGCCAGGAGCGACTGACTTCCGGCAGCGAGGTCCAGCCAGTCAGGGCGGACTGCCTACGAGGAGTGCGTGCTGCGCTCTCCCTTCGCGCGGCCGGCACCACGCTCACAACCAGCGGGACGCGCACGATCATGTCGTCTCGGAACAGCGCTGCCGATTTCGTGCAGTGGTAGCCACCCCTCGATCAGCGGCGCCTCGACCCTGATTTCGGCCTCGCCGCCGCGCCACTCCTCGACGGCGCGGTTCGAGGTGATGGCGAAGCTGGCGCTGCGGTGGCGGGCGATGACCAGTTCGTAGAGGTCGAGCGGCTGCTGCGCACTGAGTCGGTGGGGCCCGAGGTCGTCAAGGATCAGCAGGTAGATGCGCACCAGCCTCGAGCCGAGCTGCAGCTCGAGGCACTTGCCCTGCGAGCGCCCGGAGAGCTCCACCAGTTTCAGCGACCTCGATGCGCCCGATCAGTGTCGTAGGCAGTGCTGCCTCGAGCGCGTAGGCGACCGCGAGCAGTCAGACTACCGGCGGCGCCCGCGCGCTCCGACCGGATCGAGGCCGAGGTCGGCGCCGTGGCGCAGCGTGCGCACCGCGACGACCTTCGGCCAGGCGAACCGCCGCACGAACCCCGGCTCCCCGGCCTGCGGACCGTCGAGGCGCGAGAGCAGTGTCTTCAGCGACCGCTGACCGGGGGCGGTCGGTCGTAGTACGACACGCCCGAGTCGAGCAGGTACTTCCCCCGGCCGCCGCTGATGCGAATGTGGTACGTGCCCGCATCAAGATGCCCCCAGATCCAGAAGCCGACCTCCGGTTCCCCGTGCGCCGTATAGAGGGCATTGGGAATGACGGCTATCGAGACCGTGGCCCCCTGGTCGTCCAGGACCGTTGGCGTCAGTGGCAAACGCGTCCCCACGAGGTTCAAGGCGTAGATGTACACGTAGGTGTCCTCCGCCAGGGTGAGGCGGAAGTAGTCCCGGTCGCTGCTCGAGGTTATTTGGCCGGTCTCCGGTATGCGAAGGGTGCGGGGAGCTGCCGTCGCAGTCGTGGTCCCGGGTTGGGCCGATGTCCGCACGTGGAGGGTGTAGGGCCCAACGTCAAACCGGCTGGAGGTGGTGACTCTAATGAACCAGTTGCTGGGGCCCGTGAGGCGGGCTCGGAACGCGAAACCGTTGAAATTCCCCTCAAGGCCGCTGTCGTCGTTGGTCAGAGCCGCGGTCCCGGTGGCGGTGAGCGAGGTGATGGTGGGCGCGCCGAGCGTGGTCTGCGCGCCCACCTGTCTCGCCCCCACCACGACGCAGAGGGCGGCCAAACCCACGAGCAGCGTGGGCCATCTCACCGCAGGGAGACCTCCGTACGCCAGTTCGGGCTGGAGATCTGCACGCCCTCCTGTGTGGCCAGCTCGTTGGCAAGGTTGAGCGAGGGGAGCCCGGGCTCCGTCTCGACAAGGAAGGCGTTCACGGCCCAGTCCCGCCCCTCCACGCGGCCTTTGTTGATGCCGTTGTCGGAGAAGAAGCGGGTCACCCGGGCGTCATCCCAGGCCGCGTCAAGCGCCAGCAGCACACCGCCGGGTAGCGTCATCAGGTCTCCCGCCTGGGAGCGAAAGACCGGCTCCGTGTCCATTTTCTCGTGTCGAGGCTGCTTCTGGACGATGCTGCTCTCGCCATCGTCTCGCGCGACGATGTCGTCGTTCGTGTTGAGGGAGCTGGGCTGAACGACAAAGTCGAGCTGCAGCCGCGCGCGCTCGACGCGGTCGCCATTGTTCCACGTGTACTCCTGCCCCTGCGTGGAGGCATCTGGTGTGGCAGCGCCCTTGGTGACCCTCGAGAGGCCTGTCGGGGTGGCTTGAGGCCGTTCCGCTTGAGGTTCCGTGACTCCCCCATCCCGCTCGGCGCCGCCGGAGGCGGCCGGCTCCCGGGAGCGTTCGCCCGGCTTGGGGGCGGCGGCGTTGGGGGTTGCCGTGGCGGAGGGCTCCGGGGTCTGCGTTCCACGGGCGTCCGCCTGGGAACGAGCGCGCCGGTCCCCCCGCTGAGCGGACCGGCGCTCGGCTGAACGCCTCCGGGATCGCACCCTGGTCGGAGAGGTCGTTGCGCGGCCTGCGGCCCAACCTCTCGTTCTTCCGTGACTCGCGGGGCCTGGAGTGCGGCCTCCTGTACGAGACGGGCCACGGTATCGAGGCGGTCGAGTCAAGTCCGGGCACCGTGGCTTCCGACTACTCTGGGTCGATCAACCGCGTTGCCGACGTGCTCCCGGGGATCGTCAGACCGTCGTCTACGGGGGCACGACGCATCAGTCCCGAAGTGACTGCGAGGTGGCGCCGCCAGCCGGATTGGAGCGTGTGATCGCAGGATTCGACGTCGCCGCGCGGTGAGACACAGCGACCTCGCTATCCGCGGAGGTACCTCATCCACGCTTGCTCCCGGTGGCCCGCCCAGTCCGCGCGACCATGCCGGTGGCGTCGCCGCCGCCGTCCTTCCCGAAGTGCGGGCTGGAAGGCTATTCTGGCGTCCCCGCGATGCGGTACCCGACGTACGGCTCGCTCACAATGTAGGCCGGGTCACTCGCGTCGTCCCCGAGCTTCCGGCGCAGCCTCGCCACGATGTTGCGCACCGGTCCCGAATCGCTGGAGTGTCCGGCTCCCCAGACTCGGTGCAGCAACTGGCGATGGGTCATCACGCGACCGGCGTTGGCCGTCAGTTCCGCCAGCAACCGATACTCGTTGGGGGTCAACTCGACGCGGCGCCCGGCCATGGTCACCAGTCGCTGGGCGTAGTCCACGGTCAGTGCTCCCAGCGAGTAGGGTTCGGCCGGCTCGGCTAGTTCCGGCACTGCGCGCTGGCGCAGGGCGGCGCGAATCCGCGCAGTCAACTCGGTCGGGGAGAATGGTTTGACCACGTAGTCGGCCGCTCCTGCGTCAAAGGCCCTGGCAATGGTCTCGTCCTGGCCGTAAGCGGAGAGGAAGATGACGGGCACCCGGGTGATGGCGAGGATCTCCTTCATCAACTCGCTGCCGTCAGTGCCCGGAAGCATCAGGTCGAGCAGGACGCACTGGGGCTTTCGCTCCTCGACCAGGCGCGTGACCTTCTCCGGGTCCCCGGTCACGATCGGGGCATAGCCCGCCTTGGAGAGCACGTCGCGGATGTAGCGGAGCGCTAGCGGGTCGTTGTCGACGGCAAGCACGCGCGTTTGCCGTCCGCCGGTCTGCCGCTCGGGAGGCGGCCCGGTGGTGGGCGGTGCGGAGGCCTCCTCGGCGATCGGGATGGTAAAGGTAAAGCGGCTGCCCAGTCCCGGCCCATCGCTTTCCGCCCAAATCCGGCCCCCGTGCCCCTCGATGATGCCCTTGCAGATGGCGAGGCCGAGGCCCGACCCCCTGGGCTCGCGGCCCGGGTACTCGCCGTCTAGCCGGGAGAACTTCCTGAACAGCTGCGACGGACGCTCGGCCTGAAGTCCCGCGCCGTCGTCGGAGACAGAGAACGTGACAAGGACTCCGTCGCGGGCTGCGGCGATGCGGATCGTCGACAACTCTGGCGAGTAGCGAGCGGCGTTGGAGAGGAGGTTGCCGATCACCTGGACGATGCGCCGCCGGTCGGCCATGACAGAGGGGAGGTCCGGCTCAACATCGATCTGGAGGTCGTTGCGGCCGCCGGAACTCTGGAAGCGGTTCCGCGCCTCGTCCACCAGACGGGCCACAGCGACCGGCCCGGGCGCGACGTGGAGCGTGCCGGTCTCGATGCGCGCCACGTCGAGCAGGTCGCTCAGGAGATCCCGCATGTGGTCGGCCTGCTCGTCGATGATGCGGTGGAATTGACGCATGACGGCGGGGTCGAGGTCGATGGACTGATCGAGGAGGGTGGTGGTGGATCCCTTGATCGAGGTCAGCGGCGCCTGCAGTTCGTGGCCCACCATGCCCAGGAACTCGGTCCGCAGCCGCTCCAGATCCTCGAGCGGAGTCAAGTCCTGGAGGGTCACGACGAGGGACTCCAGTTCGCCCTCTTCGGAGCGGATGGACGTAGCGTTCATCAGCGCGGTGACCGAGCGGCCATCGGGAACCCCGATCACGATCTCCTCGGCGCGAACCGTCTCCCCCGGGCTGAGCGCCTGGGCCACGGACAGTTCCTCCAGGGAGACCTCGCTGCCGTCGGCGCGGCGGAGGGTCAGGACGCGCAGGAGTCCCTCCGGGGGCTCGTCCGGCTCGTGCAGGCCGCTGACGATTCTTGCGGCCTCGCGGTTGAACGACACCAATGTCCCGGTCCGTGCGTCGAACACCACGACCCCGACGGGAGCGGTCTCGACCAGCGCTTCGAGGTCGGCCCTGGCCCGTCGTTCGTCGCGGTAGCTGCGGGCGTTGGCGATGACCAGCGCCGCCTGGGAGGCGAACATGACCAGGGTTTCCTCGTCATCGGGCGTGAAGTCCTGGCCGTGTTCCCGCGTTGCGAGATAGATGTTGCCGGCGGCGTCTCCGCGGTGGCGGATCGGCGCAGCAAGGAAGGAGCCGACCGTTACGGGCGGACGGAAATCCGGCAGGCCCGCGGCCCTGGCATGGTCCGCGAAGTCGCGGACGCGGAGCGCTCCGGGCAGGTTGCTGAGGTATTCGGAGAACCTCAGGCTATCGGGCATCTCCCACAGTTGACGGGACTGCTCGGGAGTGAGTCCGGAGGCGAGGACGTTCTCCACCTCGCCTGAGCCGTCAACAAGGGTGATGACGCCGAAGCGCGCGCCCGTAAGCGACCTTGCACTCTCCAGGACGCCCTGCAGCACGATTTCGAGTTCGAGGCTCGCGTTGATGCGCAGGCTGGCCTCGCTTAGCCGCGACAGGCGCTCGTGCAGCGCCCGGTTCTCGTTCGCCAAGTCTCCCGGTGCGGTCACGCGATGCTCCAGATCACACAACACTATTAACGCATAGCGAAATATTAACGCATAGCCATCTGCTAAAGGCCTTCCAGGATCCGTGCAACAGGGCGCCCATCGATCCATTCAAATGCCAGGTCGATTCCAACCACCAACTGTCCCTCTGCGTCTCGCGTCGCACGCGTGAACACCGGGTGCTCCAGCAGGACGTCCACCACCGTGGTCAGCCTCGGGACGAGGTTCGTCTCGTACTCCGAGCTGCCGTCAGCTCCGGACGTATACAGCCTCACGCTGCACGAGCTGATCGCGCAGCACGCCTCCGACCCGGGCGAAGTCGTGATCGGCATCGAGACGGAGCGCGGGCCCTGGGTCGCGGCCCTGCTCGCGGCCGGCTACCGCGTCTACGCGATCAACCCGCGCTCGGCGGCACGCTACCGCGAGCGCCACCACGTCGGCGGCGCCAAGTCCGACGCCGGCGACGCGAAGCTGCTCGCCGACCTCGTTCGCACCGACCGCCACAACCACCGCCCGGTCGCTGGCGACAGCGACGAGGCTGACGCGGTGCGGGTCCTGGCCCGCGCCCATCAGCAGCTGATCTGGGACCGCGTCCGCCAGACCAACCGGCTGCGCAACGCCCTCAGGGAGTACTTCCCGGCCGCTCTGGAGGCCTTTCCCAGTCTCGCGCACGGTGACGCGCTGGGGGTGCTGGCGACGACGCCAGGCCCACGCGAGGCGGCGCGGCTGACCATCACCCAGATCCGCGCGGCCCTCCGCCACGGTGGCCGCAAGCGCAGCATTGAGCAGCGCGCCGCCGCGGTCCGCGCCGCGCTGCGCTCCCCGCAGCTCGAGGCGCCGCCCGCGGTGAGCCGGGCGTTCGCCGCGAGCACCCGTGCGGCCGTTGCGCTGATCGCTGAGATCAATCGTCAGATCAAGGAGCTCGAGGCCGAGCTCACGAGCCATTTTGAGCAGCACCCGGACGCCGAAATCTACCGCTCCCTGCCGGGGCTCGGTGTCGTCCTCGGCGCCCGGGTGCTCGGAGAGTTCGGGGACGACCCCGAACGCTACGAGTCGGCGAAGTCCCGCAGGAACTACGCCGGTACCTCGCCGTTGACCGTAGCATCCGGCCGCAAGCGGACCGTGAAGGCGCGCTTCGTCCGCAACCGGCGGCTCTCCGACGCCGCGGACCAGTGGGCGATGTGCTCACTGCAGGCCAGTCCCGGCTGCCACGACTTCTACCAGCGGCGGCGAGCTGCGGGCGACCTCCACCACCAGGCGCTGCGCGCCCTCGGCAACCGCCTCGTCGGCTACCTCCACGGCTGTCTCAGGACGCGCACCCGCTACAACGAGGCCACCGCATGGGCGCACCGCCACGACCGCGAGCAGCTCGCCGCTTGACCAGTTAGCACCCTGGGGTGTCTCTCCCCTGGGAGAGGGGGCCGGAGGGAGCGGGAGGGCTGGCGGGCTGACGGGGCCGGGTACTGGCTAGCGGACGCCGGCGCGGCGGCGGTAGGGGTCGCGCACGCGCTCGGCCTTGGGGGCGCAGTCCGGGCAGAGCACGGACTTCTCGCGGAACATCGTGCCGCCCCGGATCACGTAGGAGCCGCAGAGCGCGCACTTGCCCTCGATGCTGCCGCCGTCGCCGTACTTGTAGGCGCCTCGCGAGGGATCCTCGGTCGGCTCGGCGGCTTCCGCCTCGGCCGCGGCGGCCGGGGCGGCGGCCTCGGCGGCTGCGGGCGCCGTGGCGGGAGCCGCCTCGACCGCGGCCGGGGCGCTGCTCGCGGCGGCCGCGGCCACGGCCTCCTCGAGCGCCGGGATGTCCACCACCTGCGCGCGGGCGGCGGCGGGGTCGCTGAACCAGAGCGTATTGATCTCCAGGAAGTGCTCCTGGTCCTCGGGCAGGTCCGCCTCGGCGAAGATCGCGCTCACCGGGCAGGCCGGCTCGCAGGCGCCGCAGTCGATACAGACTTCCGGCTCGATGTAGAGCATCCGGTCGGGGCCATCCTCGTAGTGGATGCAATCGACCGGGCAAACCTCGACGCACGACTGGTCCTGCACGTCGATGCAGGGCTGCGTGATCACGAACGTCATCTGGCGAGACCTCCGTCACCGCGACGCATGCTTCCGTCGCTCCGAGGGCTACGGTACCACTCCCGCCGCTCATGTTCGCGGCCCGGAGCCCCGATTTGTGCATGCATCGTTGGCGGATCGGGCGATTGATCACCCGCATACCCACTCGCACAAACTCACTGCGGGCGTTAGGCTAATCGAGGCTGGGTGGAATATCACAGCGTGCCAACCCGGCGGGGCAAGACAGGAGCGAGGAATGAACAAGTCCGAATTGGCGCAGCAGGTCGCGCAGGGGACGGACCTGAGCCAGGTGCAGGCGGCCGCGGCCGTCGATGCGATCTTCGGCGGCGACGGCCTCATCGCGGGCGCGCTCGCAGGCGGCGACGCCGTGACCATCGCCGGCTTCGGCAAGTTCGAGGCGCGCGAGCGCGCCTCGCGCGAGGGCCGCAACCCGGCCACCGGCGAGTCCGTGATGATCGCGGCGAAGACGGTCCCCGCCTTCAAGGCCGCCCGGGCCCTCCGCGACCGCGTCGACGGCTAACCCGCCGGCAGCCAACCCTTCAGACCGGCCGCCGGCCCGCACCATCGCGGGCGGCGGCACAGACCCTCGTGCTCGTGCCGGGGCCAGCCCGAGGCGGTAGCGGCCCCGGCGGCAGCGCGTAGCCCGACCCGGCAGCGGCGAACGTTGTAGCATCGCCCGCGCGGAGCAATCCGCAGGGAGCGATGGAGTCCGGCGTGACTGCAACCGGCATCGGGGCGCTCGAACACTTCGGAATCGTCGTCGCCGACGCGCCGCAAAGCGCCGCGGCGTTCGCCGCCCTGAGCGGGCTGCCCATCCCGCAGATCCGCGACAACCACGGCGAGGGCATGCGCGCGCGCGGCGTCCGCTACCGGGGCGTGCCGATCGGCGGCGGCACCTACGCCGCCTGGTTCAGCCTCGCCGGCGCGGGCGTCAACCTGATGGCCCCCAACGGCGGCCCCAGCCCCTGGAGCCACCACCTCGAGACCCTCGGCGCGGGGCCCTGCTACCTCGCGTTCGCCGTCTCCGACCCCGCCGCGACCCTCGAGGCGCTCGACGCGCTCGGCTACCCGACGGTACAGACGGGCACGACCGGCAGCGGCGCGCCCTACGGCTACGGCGACGCGCGCGAGGCGCTCGGCGTCTACCTCGAGATCCTGCCGGGGCGCGCGGCCCCGGGCGGCATCGCCACGCCGCCGGCGCAGGACGATGCCCCGCGGCTGGCGGCGATCGGCTTCGCCGCTGCGGATGTCGCCGCCGTCGCGGAGGGCTGGGCGCGCGTGCTCGGCCTCGCGCCGCCCGAGCTCTGCGAGGGCGAGGCGGCGCTGACGATCGAGGGCGGCGTACGGCTCGAGTTGCGCACGGAGGCCGGGAGCGCGCCCGTGATCCGCGACTGCACGCTCGCCGTCTCCGATCGCGCGGGACTGCCCGCGGACGCGGGGGCAGAGGCGGAGAGGCTGCTCGGCGTGCGCTTCCGCGCCGAGTAGCGAGGGAGGACGATCGCGATGCCGTTTCATGAATCGCCGGACGGAACCCGGCTGCACTACCGCCTCGCGGGCTCGGGCGAGCAGGGGCTGATCTTCATCCACGGCTGGTGCGGCAACACGGAGCACTGGGAGCCGCAGGCGCGCGCCTTCGCGCGCACGCACCGCGTGTTGCGCGTGGACCGGCGCGGCGACGGGCGCTCTGATGCGCCCGCAAGCGGCTACCACCCGCGCGATCAGGCCGACGAGATGGCCGGTCTGATCGCGGCCCTCGGGATGCGCGACCTTGTCGCGATCGGCCACGCCGGCGGGACGCCGGCGACGCTGCAGCTCTCGACGCGCCACCCGGATCTGATCAGGGCCAACGTCGTGATCGACTGGGGCCCGGACATGCGCCCGGTGAGCGAGCGCCGCGGCCGCGTCGGCCAGCTCCCGAGCGAGGACGAGGGCTACGAGCAGAACCTCGCCGAGCGCTACAAGGGCTTCTTCGGGCCCTACGTCGACCCCGAGAAGGTGCGGGCCTGGGCCGCCACGGCCGCCCGCACGCCCCGCCACGTGGCGATGGCCAACCGCGTCGGTTCGTCGGAGATCAGCCACACCGCCCTGCTGCGGCGCATCAAGCAGCCGACGCTCTGGATCAACTCGACGCCTCGAAACATGGGGTTCCTGCGCGATCTGCTGCCGCACGCCGAGCAAGCGCAGGTGATCGGCGCCGGGCACTTCCCGCAACTCGAAACGCCCGAGCAGGTGAACGTGCTCCTGCGGAACTTCCTCGGGCGGCTCGATCGGGGGCAGGTGACGAGCCGGAGCTGACGCTCCTGCGCTCCCGGGTGAGACGAGGCAACTCGATGGCTGCGGAGCTGCGACGACTCGTGAGCTCCACGCTCGCTGACCGCGACAAGGCGATCGGGATCGCGTTCCTGATCGCCTTCGTGATCACCGTCGTCGGGGCCAACTGGGCGCTGCTGACGTACGGCATCGTCCCGATCGGGTTCGGGCTGGACGCGCCGGCGAGTGTCTACTTCGTCGGCCTCACCTTCACCTTCCGCGACGGCATGCGAGAGCGCCTGGGATTCAAGAGCGCACTGCTCGCGATCGCGATCGGCGGCATCCTCAGCTACATCCTCGAGATCCGGCAGGACGGCGATCTGTTCGCGAGGATCGCGCTCGCCTCCGCCGCGGCGTTCGCCGTCTCCGAGTTCGCCGACGCGGTCGTCTACGAGCGCATCCGCGAGTACTCGCGGATGCTCGGGATCATCGGCAGCAACACCGTCGGGCTGGTCGTCGACTCGGCGCTGTTCCTGACGCTGGCCTTCGGCTCGCTGGAGTTCCTGACCGGGCAGGTCGTCGGCAAGTTCTACATGACGGTGCTGGCGATCATCCTGATCGTCGCCTGGGAGCGCGGACGGCAGATGCGCCCCTCCACCGCCTGACGTCGCACGTTAGCCGAGCGAGGCCGCGCCGATGGCGTGCACGACGCCCTCGATGTACGAGGAACGGAACTGCACGCCCCAGCGGCCGTCGATCAGCGTGAAGATCCAGAGCGCCTGGAAGGTGTGATAGGCGCCGCCGTCCGCATCGACGCGCGCATCGCGCAGCGAGAGGTGCACCTTGTCCTCGGAGGCGTGGACCACCTCGACGGAGAGGTTGTCGGTGCGCGCCCAGCCTTCCTCGGCGAGGCGCGCCGTCATCCGTTGCTGGCCCTCCGCGAAGTCCTCGCCGCTCTCCCAGGTGTGGAAGCCCGCGCCGGCGAGGCGCACGTGCGGGAAGTGCATGCGCGCGAGCATGCCCTCGATGTCGCGCTCGTTGAACGCGTCCTGCCAGGCGCGGTAGGCCTCGATCGCCGCGCGTCCGGCCTCGGACGACGCCGACTCGCTCACCTACGGCTCCACGGTGATCGAGATGGCCGGTTCGCCGGTCTCGCCGGAGAGCGTGCGGATCGCGCGATCGAGCTCCTCGAGGGGGAACTCGTGCGTGTGCATCCGCTCCAGCGGGTAGCGCCCGGAGGCGATCAGCCGCAGCGCGCGCACGAATGACTCGCGATCGACGCCGCGCACGCCGCGCACGTTCGCCTCGTGGCGGATGATCGAGTCCGAGTCGAACTCCGCGACGCGGTGCGTGCCCTTCAGGCCGGCCAGCACCATCGTCCCGCCCGGGCGCAGCATCTCGATGCCCTGCACGACCGGCTGCGTCGCGTACGGCGTGAGGTCCACGACGACGTCGACGCCCTCGCCGTCGGTGCGATCGAGGACGGCGTCGACGGGGTCCTCGGCGTCGACGTTGATGGTCGCGTTCGCGCCGAACTGGCGCGCGAGCGCGAGCTTGTGCTCGTCGCGCGCGAGGCCGGTGACGGCGATGAAGTCCGCCCCGGCGTGGTGCGCGGCGACCGTAGCGGCGAGGCCGCGCTGCCCCGCGCCGAGGACGGCGATGCGGTCGCCGGCCTGCAGCCCACCCGCGCGGACGGCCCAGCCGAAGCCGGCAGCGATCGGGTTGGCCAGCGCGGCGAGATGGAGCGGGACCTCGGGCGGCGCCTTGTGCAGCTTCGAGCCGCGCGCGAGGTGCATGTACTCGGCGAACCCGCCCCAGAGCGAGGGCGCGACGGCCACCGGCGTCGAGCCGTACCCGCCATCGACGAGATTGCAGCGCGCGCCGTCGTTGCAGCGGCGGCAGGCGCCGCAGCCGTGGTTCGGCTGGACGATCACGCGGTCGCCGACGGCCACGCCCCAGCGCGCCGCGGCGCGATCACCGATCTCCTCGATCACGCCCAGCGGCTCGTGGCCGAGGATCACCGGGTAGGCGCGCGAGTACTCGCCGCTGAGCGACTCGTAGTCCGTGCCGCAGATGCCGCCGGCCTCGATGCGCAGCAGCGCACTGTCCTCGTCCACCTCGGGCCGCGGAAAGTGCTGCAGCTCGATCCGGTTTGGCCCCGTCAGCACCATCGCCCTGACATCGCTCATAGCCCGCTCCTCGCTGCGCCTCGCAACTCACCGCCAGCCTACCCGGATCGGCGTGTGCGGGGGCGCCTGTACAGTGAACGAAACGGTTCAGAACAGCCCTCTCCCAGGGGAGAGGGCGGGGGTGAGGGCTAGCGGGCGTGGTGGTCGGCGGGGCGGATCGAGCCGTCGTCGGCCGGGCGCGAGGCCTCGAGGTAGCCCAGCACCAGCAGCGCGATGCGCCCGCGCTCGAGCGCGGCGGCGGCGGGCAGCGGCTCGCCCTCCCCGTCGCCCGTCGCCGAGACGGCGGCGTGGGCGGCGAACTGCGGCAGCGCCATGCGGGAGCGGCTGTCCCCCTCCATCCGCAGCAGCGGCTCGGCGACCGTCCAGCCGGCGCAGCCCTCGTGGCGCGCGGCGTCGATGCTCGCGTACGCGCACCAGTCGAGCGCGCGCTCGCGCACGTCGTAGTGCGAGAACAGCCGGTACTCGTGGTCCCACCAGTCGCGTTCGAAGCAGGCCGGCGACCAGTCGATCGGCAGCGGGTTGTCCGAGCGCGCCTGCGGGTCGAGCGCGATCAGCCAGAGCGAGACCGCGAGGGCGAGCGGAGTCTGGTGATAGGGCGCGCCGCCCTCGGTGGTCCAGGAGAGCGCGTGGGCGGCGGCGGCGGCCCGCGCGACGCGCTCGTCGATCGCCAGTCCGGCCGCGAGCAGTGTGCGCGTGACGAGCAGGTGGCCGAGGAAGCGCGCCTCGTCGTCGGAGCGGCTGCGCTCGCCGCTCGGCAGCGTGAGGGCGGCGCCCTCGCCGGGCGCGAAGCAGGCGAAGGTGGTGGTCAGGCCGCAGTCGCGCCCGGGCGCGCCCGGCTGGCCCTGCGCGGCGAGCAGGGTGTCGAGGGCGCCCGGATCGCCGACGGGCGCGCCGTCCCGAACACCGGGCCAGAGTTGCAGTGCGAGGTCGAGGGCTGCGCTCTCGGACACGCCTCGCACGCTACGAACGCGCTCCCTCGCGGTCAACCTCGGGAGCCACGCGTGGCCGGGCGGCCACGCGTAGCGTACGATCCCGGCGATGCGATTCGCCGCCCGCTTCCGCTTGCCGATCGCCTGCGTCGCGCTCGCCCTGGCGGTCGCCTGCGTCGCGCTCGCCCTGGCGGTCTCGCCGGCCACGCCGGGCGCGACGACCGCAGTGCCCGGGGCGACTGCCTCGGAAACGGCGAGCGCGCCAGCGGATCCGACTGCGCCCGCCACGGCGACGCCGGCCGCTCCTCCTGCGACGCCAGCCTCGGCCACGTCATCGCGGGCGACTCCCAGCGCGACGCCGACGGCGACCGCCCCGCCGCAGCCCACTCCCACCGCCGCGCCGACGGCGACCGCGGCGCCGCAGCCGACTCCCACCGCCGCGCCGACGGCGACCGCCCCGCCGCAGCCCACTCCCACCGCCGCGCCGACTCCCACCGCCGCGCCGACTCGTGCGACGACAGCGGTTCCGACTCCCACCGCCACTCCGACGGCGACCGCGCCGCCGGAGCCGACCGCGACCAGCGGCGCGCTGCCACTCGAGGCGCTGCCCCGCATCGAGTTCGTGCGCGGGGACGGCACGACGACCTCGCTGCCGATCGAGATCCCGCCGCGGACCGAGTACACGATCGGCCTCTCGGGGCGCTACGAGCTGGGTGAGCGGGGGATGCTCTTCCACTGGGACGACGGCATGGTGCGGCGCTCGTTCTGGATGAAGAACACTCACATCGACCTGGACATCGCCTTCATCGGCTCCGACTTCGTGATCCAGGAGATCTTCGGGATGGAGGCGGAGTCGCTCGATATTCGCAGGCCCGCCGACGCCTACCAGTACGCCGTCGAGGCGCCCTCGGGCTGGTACGCCGAGAACGGGGTGCAGGTCGGCGACAGCGCGCGCTTCGCCTTCGACCTCGAGGACTACCCGACGGAGTGAGCGACGGGGGCTCTCGCCCCGCCCTCTCCGGGAGGATGACGGCGCCGGATTGCCCTATCGGCGTTGGGTGCGTTCTCGGGAGTCCGGCGTGCCTCTCACCCCCGCCCTCTCCCCAGGGAGAGGGGGCCGGACAGGGGAAGGGGAGCCTAGTACCACTCCTCCTCGATGACGCGGGAGGCGTGGACGGCGAGGGTTTCGAGGATGCGTTCGTCGTCCACGCCGAAGGCGCGGCCCTCGCGGTGGTCGGCGACGTAGAGCGAGCCGCGGACGTGGCCCTGCGACCAGATCGGGACGCCGGCCAGCGCGCGCATCTCCGGGTGGTGCGGCGGGAACCCGAAGGCGCGCGGATGCTCCTGCACGTTGCTGAAGCGCACGGGCCGGCCGTCGGCGCGCAGCGAGCTGAGCGGGCCGTGCCCCTGCGGCGGCGTCTTCAGGCCTCGCAGCTCGATCGGCGTGAGGCCGGAGGTGACGAAGCCCTGCGTGGCGTCGTGCTCGTCGGTGACGGCGAGGGCGGCGTAGTCCGCGCCGGTCGCCTCGCGCGCGAGGTCGACGACCACCTGCAATGAGTCCTCGGGGCGTCGTCGCGCGGGCAGCCGTTCCAGGCCGCGCGCCAGCGCGCGCAGCGCCCGCGCCTCCGGGTCGCGTCGCAGCAGCCTCCGCAGCCTCGCGATCGCCACGCCTCGCTCCTCCCGTGCTGAGTCTATCGAGGAGCGGCACGGAGGGGGTGGGGAGTACGCGAGGCCTTCATGCCCTGTTCTGGACTGACCGGGAGCCCGAGCGCGTTCGTGGCCTCCGTGCAACCCCGAAGTCTGGCGTGCCCCCTCACCCCCGCCCTAATGGGGTTCGACCAGCAGCCCGGAGCGATCTGAGAGACTGGTCCCGGACCGGCCGGCCGGTGAGCACTTCCTTGCCCAGAGACCTCGCGATCTCTTGGGAGAGACCGTGCCCCGGCCGGTTCGTCCGGGTTGTCCGCAGCACTGCTGGGGTGTCGTGCCCGAGAGCACTGTTCCATTAGGCCGTCGCAGGACCAACCCGGCAGGTCGCAGCAGCAGCACGAAGCGGAGGGAAGCGAGGCACGATGACCCTGTACGTCGGCGACGACTGGTCCGAAGACCACCACGACATCCAGCTCATGAACGAGGCCGGCGAGCAGCTCGCCGCCAGGCGGCTGCCCGAAGGCGTCGCGGGTCTCGCCACGCTGCACGAGCTGATCGCGCAGCACGCCTCCGACCCGGGCGAAGTCGTGATCGGCATCGAGACGGAGCGCGGGCCCTGGGTCGCGGCCCTGCTCGCGGCCGGCTACCGCGTCTACGCGATCAACCCGCGCTCGGCGGCACGCTACCGCGAGCGCCACCACGTCGGCGGCGCCAAGTCCGACGCCGGCGACGCGAAGCTGCTCGCCGACCTCGTCCGCACCGACCGCCACAACCACCGCCCGGTCGCCGGCGACAGCGACGAGGCTGACGCGGTGCGGGTCCTGGCCCGCGCCCACCAGCAGCTGATCTGGGACCGCGTCCGCCAGACCAACCGCCTCCGCAGCGCGCTGCGCGAGTACTTTCAGGCGGCCCTGGCGGCGTTTCCCGACCTCGCGCACGGTGACGCGCTGGGGGTGCTGGCGACGACGCCAGGCCCGCGCGAGGCGGCGCGGCTGACCATCACCCAGATCCGCGCGGCCCTCCGCCACGGTGGCCGCAAGCGCAGCATTGAGCAGCGCGCCGCCGCGGTCCGCGCAGCGTTGCGCTCCCCGCAGCTTGAGGCGCCGCCCGCGGTGAGCCGGGCGTTCGCCGCGAGCACCCGCGCGGCCGTTGCGCTGATCGCTGAGATCAATCGTCAGATCAAGGAGCTCGAGGCCGAGCTCACGAGCCATTTTGAGCAGCACCCGGACGCCGAAATCTACCGCTCCATGCCGGGGCTCGGTGTCGTCCTCGGCGCCCGGGTGCTCGGAGAGTTCGGGGACGACCCCGAACGCTACGACTCGGCGAAGTCCCGCAGGAACTACGCCGGTACCTCGCCGTTGACCGTAGCATCCGGCCGCAAGCGGACCGTGAAGGCGCGCTTCGTCCGCAACCGGCGGCTCTCCGACGCCGCGGACCAGTGGGCGATGTGCTCACTGCAGGCCAGTCCCGGCTGCCACGACTTCTACCAGCGGCGGCGAGCTGCGGGCGACCTCCACCACCAGGCGCTGCGCGCCCTCGGCAACCGCCTCGTCGGCTACCTCCACGGCTGTCTCAGGACGCGCACCCGCTACAACGAGGCCACCGCATGGGCGCACCGCCACGACCGCGAGCAGCTCGCCGCTTGACCAGTTAGCACCCTGGGGTGTCTCTCCCCCAGGAGAGGGGGCCGGATGCCCTCGGGAGTTTGGTGCGCCCTCGAAGGCAGCGCCGCGTGCGCCGGAGCCGAGGGGGCGTGGGGGCTCTGCCCCCCACGAATAGAAGATCCGAGGGCGGGTGGGCGGGCCAGAGCGGCGCGCAGCGCACGCTCGTTCGGGATGGGGGTGTGGGGGGCGCAGCCCCTCACAGGTAGCTGCGCGCCCGCTCGAAGGCTCCGTGCCCCTCGGAAGTATGGCGTGCCCCTCACCCCCGCCCTCTCTCCAGGGAGAGGGCGCCGGACGGGAGTCTTCACCCGCCCGCGAGGGCGTCCGCGATCTGGCGGGAGAGGGCGGCGGGCGGGCGTGCCGCGTCGAGGGCGAGGCGGGGGGTCTCGTCCGCGGCGAACGGCTCGAAGCCGGCGCGCTGCGCCTCGTAGACCGCCCAGGTGGCGTCCGAGGTGCGCAGCGGGTCGTGCTCGCGTCCGGTGATGCGCGCGTGCGCGGTCGCGTCGTCGATGCGCAGCTCGGCGATCAGTTGCGGCACGCCGTGCTCCGCCGCCAGCGCGCGAACGGCGTCCCGCTCCGTGCGGCGGCCGTGCATTGCATCGAGGACCACCGCGCGGCCGTCGCGGAGCAGCCTCGCGGCGCGGTCGCGGAGCTCGGCGTAGGTGCGCGCCGTCATCTCCGGCGCGTAGAGGCCCGCGCGCCACTCCCCGCGGACTCGCTCGCGCGGGTCGATGCCCGCGAGCTGCTTGCGCACCACGTCCGAGGACAGGTAGGCGGCGCCGATGCGGCAGGCGAGCGTGGCGGCGACCGTCGACTTGCCGCTCGCGGGTAGCCCGCTCAGCGCGATCAACTGTGGCGCGGCGCGGCGCGCTGCGTAGCTCGCCGCGAGGCGGAAGAAGCGGGCGGCGGAGGCGGCAAGGGCGCGGCTCTGCTCCTCGGGTGTCTCGGGCGCGCGGGCGCCGATCGACTCGACCTTGCCGCGCACGAAGGCGCGGTAGGCGCGATGCAGCGGCTGCAGCAGGCCCAGCGTCTCGTCGCCGGCGGCGGCGAGGTAGCGCCCCGCCAGCTCGTCGCCGAGATCCGGGTGACCGAGCGCCTCGAGGTCCATCGCGAGGAAGGCCACGTCGTAGCCGGCGTCGAGGTAGCGGAAGTGGAACTGTTCGTTGAACTCGATGCAGTCGACGATCGTGATCGCTTCGCCTGCGGGGTCGGCGTCCTCGGGGCCGTCGTCCAGCAGGTAGACGTGCGCGGCGCGCAGGTCGCCGTGGCCCTCGATCACGCGCCCGGCGGCAAGCCGCTCGTCGAAGAGCGCGGCGTCGCGCTCGAGCGTGTCCTCGATGAAGGCGCGGGTCGCCGCGGCGTCCCCGGGCCGCCAGGTGTCGCCGATGAAGCCGGCTGCCTCGCCGTACTCGCGCGCCCACCAGGCGCGCTCGGCGGACGCGCCCGCGAAGTCCGGGTCGTTCGCGACGGCGGCGGCGGACTCGTGGAAGGCGATCAGCCGCCGCGCGAGCCGCTCCGCGAGGTCCGCGGGCGCCGCGCCCGCCGCGAGCAGCCGGTCGAGCGTGCGCCCGTCGGGCAGGCGGCGCATTTTCACGGCGTGCTCGATGACCTCGCCCGCGGCGGGGTCGCCCTCGACGGCGAAGCGGCCGTCCGGCATCCGCACGATCGGGACGACGCCGAGGTAGACGCCGGGCGCGAGGCGGCGGTTGAGCCGCAGCTCGGCGTGGCAGAAGCGCTCGCGCGTCTCCGCGTCGAGCTGGCTGATGAAGCCCAAGTCGACGGGCTTCTTCGTCTTGTAGACCGTGTCGCCGGCGAGGAAGACCCGGGAGATGTGCGTCTGGCGCAGCTCGACCTCGGCAGGCGCGTGCGGGTAGGCGGCGGGGTCGAGCAGGGCCTGGACGTACTCCGGGAGCGCCGCGCCGCTCATGGCACAGGCTGTTCCAGACGGCGCCTACACGTAGAGATCGAGGCGCTCCCTGCGGAGCAGGTCCCCGAAGGTCTCGCGCAGCACGTCGAAGCGGTCGATGTCCATCTCGCTGGCGAAGGTGATTGCCTTGCCGTCGCGGCCGGCGCGGCCGGTGCGGCCGGTGCGGTGGACGTACTCCTCGGCGTTGTCGGGCACGTCGTAGTTGACGACGTGCGTGATCTCGGGGATGTCGATGCCGCGCGCGGCGACGTTGGTGGCGATCAGGATGTCGAGTTCGCCGTTGCGGAAGCTGCGCACCATGCGGTCGCGGCGGCGCTGATCGAGGTCACCGTGCAGCGCGCCGACGTTGATGCCGCGGCCCTGCAGCTCGTTGGCGAGGCGATCGACGCCGCGCTTGGTGCGCGAGAAGACCAGCGTGCGCCCTCGCAGTTCGCGCTCGATCAGCTCGCGCAGACCGCTCACCTTGTCGCGCTGGGCGACCTCGAAGTAGACGTGCTCGATCGATTCGACCGTCTCGAGGTCGGAGGCGACCGCGATGCGCTCGGGGTTCTCCATGTAGCGGCGGATCAGGCGCGTCACGGTGTGCGGCATCGTGGCCGAGAAGAGCGCCGTCTGCCGGTTGCGCGGGGTGCGCCCGAGGATGTGCGTGATGTCCGGGAGGAAGCCGATGTCCAGCATCTGGTCCGCCTCGTCGAGGATGGCGAGGCGCACCTGCCGCAGCGAGAGCGTGCCGCGTCGCAGGTGGTCCTTGATCCGCCCCGGCGTGCCGACGACGATCTGCGGCCCCTGCTCCAGCGCACGGAAGTCGCCCTCGAGGGCGTGCCCGCCAAGCAGCCCGACGGCGCGCATCCCGAAGGGCTGCGCGAGATCGGCGAGCACGGCGAGCACCTGCTGCGCCAGCTCGCGCGTGGGCACGAGCACGAGGCCCTGCACGTCGCCTCGCTCGGCGTCGAGCATCTCGGCCATCGGGATGCCGAAGGCCAGCGTCTTGCCGGTTCCCGTCTGGGCGATACCGACGACGTCGCGGCCCGTGAGCAGCACCGGAATCGCGCGCTCCTGCACCGGAGTCGGCTCGCTGAAGCCCATGCGCGCGACCGCCGTCAGCGAGCGCTCCGAGATGCCGAGGGCGGCGAACGCCTCCGGCAGTTCGAGGTCGCCGGCATCCTCGGGCTCGATCGCGTCGGCGTCCTCGGCGTCGTCGATGGCGTCGGGCGCGCTGACCGCGCTGCCGTTGGAAGCGGTCGCGGCGCTCTCGTCGCCGTCGGCGCGATTGCGCCCGCGTCCGCCGCGCCGCCCGCGGCGGCGGCGACGGCCCGTGCTGCTCTCGTCGTCGCCCGCCTCGCCGTCCGTGCCGGCTGACGCGCTGTCCTCCGGCTCGACCGGGTCGAGGCGGAGATCGTCGGCGGTCTCGGGCGGGGCGTCCTCGTCCGGGTCTTCATCGTGGAAGACCGGCAGGTTGCGCTTGCCGGTGACGAGCACGCGCGGCGTGGTGCGCGCGCCGGGCGGGGGGCGTCGCCGGCCGGGCAGGATCGTGCCGTCGCCGCCCTCGGAGGTGGGCCGGAAGGCCACGTCCTCGGGTAGCGGCGCGTCGAGGTAGGCGCGCTGCCGCTCGCGGCGGTAGTTGCGGTCGTTGCGGTCGTTGCGGCGGCGAGCGCCGCCGTCGCGTCCGCCGCGGTAGCGGTCGCGACCATCGTTCTGTGTACGTGTGGCTGTCGGTGTTTCTGCGGTGGGTGTGATGGATCCTCCGTGCTGTGGGTTCTGCTGCTGGGACTGGGCGTTGTTGGAGTCGCCGCCGCGCTTGCGGCCGCGCCCGCCACGCCGTCCGCGCCTGCGCCGCGAGCGCTGGCCCGATGCGTCCTCGGTCGCTGGCGAAGTGCTTGATGACGCCTCGGGGTCGCGATCGTCCCCGCTGACGAGGCTGCGGATGCGGCGCAGCAGGCTCATCGGCGCGCTGCCGTCGCGGGTGGCGTCGCCTGGACGGCGGCGCGAGGCAGCACGAGGGGTGCCGCTGGTGTGAACGCCGGGGTTGTCGTGCCGGTGTAGTCCCCGTGGTGCATGCCGACGGGCGACGCCGTGTGTTGCGTCATCGAGATAATCATAGCAAGCGCTGGCCTGAGCCGCACCCGGACGCTCCCGACGTCAACCGGGAGGCCGTTCGGGCGCGAGCGAAGACGGGTCCTCGCGCGCCCCGGCGCGCAGCGCCGCGAAGTCCTCGCGGGCCCGCCGCATCAGCACGAAGAAGAGCAGCGCCCCCGCCAGCACGACGAGCCCCGCGTAGCGGAAGATCGCCTCGAGGCCGAACAGCTCGACGACGCCAGCGCCGACGAGCGAGCCCGCGAGGAAGCCGAGCGAGCTGCCCATCTGCGTCAACCCCATCACCGAGCCCATACCGACGCGGCGGCCGACCTCGACGAAGATCGCCTGCTGTGCGGGGAAGGCGACCGCCTCGGCGAGGCCGATCAGCACGAACGTCGCAAGCAGCCAGGGCGCCAGCACGAGGGTACCGATCTCGAACGTCGCGCCCGGCACGCTCGGGATCAGGAAGTGCCCCGTGGAGGAGATGATCAGCCCGATCATCACCAGCCGGAGGCGGCTGACGCGGTCGGCGAGGCGGCCGAACCAGGGCTGGAGCGAGCCGCCGATCAGCGCGCGGCTGGCGAGCAGCAGGCCGACGAGCGTGGCGCTTTCCGTGCCGAGTCCGTCCTCGCTGATCACGTAGACCGCGAGGAAGGTGGCACCCGCGCCCCAGCCGAGGGCGACGACGGTCTGCACGGTCATCGCGGCCTGGACCGGGGCGAAGCGCAGCAACTGCGACCAGGAGCGCTCCGGACCGCGCGCCGCCTGGTCGGTCGCCGTGGGCGAGCCGTCGCCACCCCTCGCGGCGCCGGGGTCCGCGCCCGGCTCGGCAGCCGGCAGCAGCACGAACGTCACGAGGCCGGTGCCGATCAGCAGCAGCGTCATTGCCGCGAAGACCGTGAACGTGCCGGCAGCGTCGCGGATCACCCCGCCGATCAGCGGGCCCGTCCCGAAGCCGAGCACCTGCGAGACCGCGAACGCCCCCGCGTAGGCGCCCTCGCGGCCCGGCGGCGCGAGCCGCCCGACGTAGGCAAGCGCCATCGGGAAGATCGCGGCGGCGCCGATTCCGGACAGCATGCGGAAGATGACGACGTGCTCCCAGGTGCTCGCGATCATGTAGCCGGACGCGCCCAGCCCGTAGACCAGGAAGCCTCCGGCGACGAACGGCTTGAGCCCGAAGCGGTCGCCGAGGCGTCCGACGATCGGCGAGAGGAACAACATCGGCAGAGTCACGCCGGCGAAGGAGAGGGCGACGGCGATCTCGGGGCCGCCCAACTCCTCGCGTACGTACACGGGGATCAGCGGCGAGATCATCGCGATGCCGATCATCGCGACGAACATTGCGATCCAGAGCACGATGAACGAGCGCGTCCACATCGCCGGTGGTCCTCCCCGGCCGCGTTGCCGTCCGGCAGGCCCTCACCCTAGCCCTCTCCCCCCTGGGAGACCCTTGCGAAACTCCCGTTTCGAGGGCGGTCCGGCTGTCTCTCCCCCTGCTTGCGGGAGAGACACCCCAGGGTGCTAACTGGTCAAGCGGCGAGCTGCTCGCGGTCGTGGCGGTGCGCCCATGCGGTGGCCTCGTTGTAGCGGGTGCGCGTCCTGAGACAGCCGTGGAGGTAGCCGACGAGGCGGTTGCCGAGGGCGCGCAGCGCCTGGTGGTGGAGGTCGCCCGCAGCTCGCCGCCGCTGGTAGAAGTCGTGGCAGCCGGGACTGGCCTGCAGTGAGCACATCGCCCACTGGTCCGCGGCGTCGGAGAGCCGCCGGTTGCGGACGAAGCGCGCCTTCACGGTCCGCTTGCGGCCGGATGCTACGGTCAACGGCGAGGTACCGGCGTAGTTCCTGCGGGACTTCGCCGACTCGTAGCGTTCGGGGTCGTCCCCGAACTCTCCGAGCACCCGGGCGCCGAGGACGACACCGAGCCCCGGCAGGGAGCGGTAGATTTCGGCGTCCGGGTGCTGCTCAAAATGGCTCGTGAGCTCGGCCTCGAGCTCCTTGATCTGACGATTGATCTCAGCGATCAGCGCAACGGCCGCACGGGTGCTCGCGGCGAACGCCCGGCTCACCGCGGGCGGCGCCTCGAGCTGCGGGGAGCGCAGCGCGGCGCGGACCGCGGCGGCGCGCTGCTCAATGCTGCGCTTGCGGCCACCGTGGCGGAGGGCCGCGCGGATCTGGGTGATGGTCAGCCGCGCCGCCTCGCGTGGGCCTGGCGTCGTCGCCAGCACCCCCAGCGCGTCACCATGCGCGAGACTGGGAAAGGCCTCCAGAGCGGCCGGGAAGTACTCCCTGAGGGCGTTGCGCAGCCGGTTGGTCTGCCGGACGCGGTCCCAGATCAGCTGCTGATGGGCGCGGGCCAGGACCCGCACCGCGTCAGCCTCGTCGCTGTCGCCAGCGACCGGGCGGTGGTTGTGGCGGTCGGTGCGAACGAGGTCGGCGAGCAGCTTCGCGTCGCCGGCGTCGGACTTGGCGCCGCCGACGTGGTGGCGCTCGCGGTAGCGTGCCGCCGAGCGCGGGTTGATCGCGTAGACGCGGTAGCCGGCCGCGAGCAGGGCCGCGACCCAGGGCCCGCGCTCCGTCTCGATGCCGATCACGACTTCGCCCGGGTCGGAGGCGTGCTGCGCGATCAGCTCGTGCAGCGTGGCGAGACCCGCGACGCCTTCGGGCAGCCGCCTGGCGGCGAGCCGCTCGCCCGCCTCGTTCATGAGCTGGATGTCGTGATGGTCTTCGGACCAGTCGTCGCCGGCGTACAGGGTCATCGTGCCTCGCTTCCCTCCGCTTCGTGCTGCTTGCTGCGACCTGCCGCGTTGGTCCTGCGACGGCCTAATGGAACAGTGCTCTCAGGCACGACACCCCAGGAGTGCTGCGGACAACCCGGACGAACCAACCGGGGCACGGTCTCTCCCGAGAGATCACAGGTCTCTGGGCAAGGAAGTGCTCACCGGCCGGCCGGTCCGGGACCAGTCTCTCAGATCGCTCCGGGCTGCTGGTCGAACCCCATTAGGGCGGGGGTGAGGGGTCCGCCGCACGCCAGCGCGGCGAGATGGAGCTGCACGCCCCGATCGGATCGGCGGCCCACAACGCGCCGCGACAGCCAGAGCGTCTGCTGCGAGGAGCTGTTCCGATCGGGACGCGAGGATACCTCGCAGGGCCCCCCAACCCCCATCCCGGAGGAGCACGCGCAGGCTGCTTCTGTTGACGCGGGGATACCCCGCAGGGCCGCTCCGGCCCACCCGCCCGCCCCGGATTCTTCTTTCATGTGGGGGCTGTTTCGATCGCGACGCGAGGAGACCTCGCAGCGCCCCCACGCCCCCGACCGAACGACGGCGCGTCTCTCGCCTTGCTGCTCCCTGCTCCTCCTCGCGTCGCGAGGGAACCGGACTGCCCTCGCTGGCCGCGCTGGGGCCGCGGCGCCCCTCACCCCCGCCCTAATGGGGTTCGACCAGCAGCCCGGAGCGATCTGAGAGACTGGTCCCGGACCGGCCGGCCGGTGAGCACTTCCTTGCCCAGAGACCTCGCGATCTCTTGGGAGAGACCGTGCCCCGGCCGGTTCGTCCGGGTTGTCCGCAGCACTGCTGGGGTGTCGTGCCCGAGAGCACTGTTCCATTAGGCCGTCGCAGGACCAACCCGGCAGGTCGCAGCAGCAGCACGAAGCGGAGGGAAGCGAGGCACGATGACCCTGTACGTCGGCGACGACTGGTCCGAAGACCACCACGACATCCAGCTCATGAACGAGGCCGGCGAGCAGCTCGCCGCCAGGCGGCTGCCCGAAGGCGTCGCGGGTCTCGCCACGCTGCACGAGCTGATCGCGCAGCACGCCTCCGACCCGGGCGAAGTCGTGATCGGCATCGAGACGGAGCGCGGGCCCTGGGTCGCGGCCCTGCTCGCGGCCGGCTACCGCGTCTACGCGATCAACCCGCGCTCGGCGGCACGCTACCGCGAGCGCCACCACGTCGGCGGCGCCAAGTCCGACGCCGGCGACGCGAAGCTGCTCGCCGACCTCGTCCGCACCGACCGCCACAACCACCGCCCGGTCGCCGGCGACAGCGACGAGGCTGACGCGGTGCGGGTCCTGGCCCGCGCCCACCAGCAGCTGATCTGGGACCGCGTCCGCCAGACCAACCGCCTCCGCAGCGCGCTGCGCGAGTACTTTCAGGCGGCCCTGGCGGCGTTTCCCGACCTCGCGCACGGTGACGCGCTGGGGGTGCTGGCGACGACGCCAGGCCCGCGCGAGGCGGCGCGGCTGACCATCACCCAGATCCGCGCGGCCCTCCGCCACGGTGGCCGCAAGCGCAGCATTGAGCAGCGCGCCGCCGCGGTCCGCGCAGCGTTGCGCTCCCCGCAGCTTGAGGCGCCGCCCGCGGTGAGCCGGGCGTTCGCCGCGAGCACCCGCGCGGCCGTTGCGCTGATCGCTGAGATCAATCGTCAGATCAAGGAGCTCGAGGCCGAGCTCACGAGCCATTTTGAGCAGCACCCGGACGCCGAAATCTACCGCTCCATGCCGGGGCTCGGTGTCGTCCTCGGCGCCCGGGTGCTCGGAGAGTTCGGGGACGACCCCGAACGCTACGACTCGGCGAAGTCCCGCAGGAACTACGCCGGTACCTCGCCGTTGACCGTAGCATCCGGCCGCAAGCGGACCGTGAAGGCGCGCTTCGTCCGCAACCGGCGGCTCTCCGACGCCGCGGACCAGTGGGCGATGTGCTCACTGCAGGCCAGTCCCGGCTGCCACGACTTCTACCAGCGGCGGCGAGCTGCGGGCGACCTCCACCACCAGGCGCTGCGCGCCCTCGGCAACCGCCTCGTCGGCTACCTCCACGGCTGTCTCAGGACGCGCACCCGCTACAACGAGGCCACCGCATGGGCGCACCGCCACGACCGCGAGCAGCTCGCCGCTTGACCAGTTAGCACCCTGGGGTGTCTCTCCCTGGCCCTCTCCCTCGTCTGTGGGGGGCTGCGCCCCCCACACCCCATCCCGGAGGAGCGCGTGCTGCGCGCCGCTCCGGCCCACCCACCCGCCCTCGGATGTTCTTTCTGTGGGGGCCGAGCCCCCACACCCCCGCCCGGATCGCCCGCTGGCCGCCGCGAGACCGTCCGGCGCCCTCTCCCTGGGGTTAGGGGACCGGACTGCCGGAGCGGGACGGCTACGGGAAGACGACGGTCTGGTTGCCGTGCACGAGGATGCGGTTCTCGATGTGCCAGCGTACGGCGCGGGCGAGCACGACGCGCTCGATCTCGCGGCCGCGGCGGATCAGATCGGCGCGCGTGTCGCGGTGCGAGACGCGCGCGACGTCCTGCTCGATGATCGGGCCCTCGTCGAGGTCCTCGGTGGCGTAGTGGGCGGTGGCGCCGATGATCTTGACGCCCCGCTCGCGGGCCTGGCGGTAGGGGTCCGCGCCGATGAAGGCGGGCAGGAACGAGTGGTGGATGTTGATCACCGCCTCCGGGAACTCGTCGAGGATCGTCGGCGTGACGATCTGCATGTAGCGCGCCAGCACCACGAGATCCACGTTGCCGCGCAGCAGCGACAGCATCTCGCGCTCCTGCCGGGGCTTCGTCTCCGGCGTGACGGGCAGGTGGTGGTAGGGGACGCCGGACGCCTCGACGTCGCCGCGCAGCCGCTCGTGGTTGGAGATCACCAGCTCGATGTCGGCGTGCAGTTCGCCCGAGCGCCAGCGCCAGAGCAGGTCCATCACGCAGTGCCCGACGTTCGAGACGAGGATCGCGATGCGCGGCCGGTCCTTGCCGTAGGAGATGCGCCAGTGCATCCCGAAGCGCGGCGCGACCTCCCGGCCGAACAGCTCCGCGATGGCGTCCGCGCTGTCGTCGAGGCCGGCGAGTTCGTACTCCATGCGCAGGAAGAAGCGCGGCTCCTCGCCGCCGCTCGCGTACTCGTCGGCCTGCACGATGTTCGCGCCGTGCTGGAAGAGGAACTGCGAGACGCCCGCGATGATGCCGGGACGATCCGGGCACTGCACCAGGAGGCGCGCGGTCCCTTCGGTCGGAGTGTCGCTCACGGCCTCGATGATAGTCCGGCGCAGCCGTAGCCGGGCGCAGCGCCGCCCGCAGCGCGCGCATCGCCGATACTGGAGCCATGCCGGAACAGCCGCCCACGCGATTCGAGCGCCTCGGCGGGCGCGCCGCCCTCGTCGCGATCGTGGAGACGTTCTACGACCGCATCGACGCCGATCCGGAGCTGCGTCCGGTCTTTCCGCCGGACCTGCGGCCGGGCCGCGACAAGCAGGCGGCGTTCCTCGAGGAGTTGTTCGGCGGCGAGCCGCGCTACAGGCAGATCTACGGCGAGGCGGCGCTGCGCCGCCGCCACCTCGCGTTCACGATCACCGAGCGCGGGGCCGAGCGCTGGCTGGCGCACTTCTCCGCCGCGCTCGACGAGCATGGCGTCGAGCAGGCGCTCGCGCGCGAGATCATGGACGGCCTGCGCCCGCTGGCGCTGCGCATGGTCAACACCATTGAGGTCGCTACCCCTCGCGACGGGTAGCGACGTGCAGCGCGACCGTGCCGAGGCCGAAGCGGCGGATCGCGGCGGCCTCGAAGCCCGCGCGCTCGATGCGGTCCGACAGCTCCGAGGCGGCCGGGAAGTGGTCGACGGAGTCCGGCAGGTAGCGGTAGGCCGAGGGGTGGCGCGTGATCGCGCGCCCGAGCAGCGGCACCACGCGCTCGAAGTGGAAGCGCGCGATCGGGCGCAGCCAGCCGCGCTCGACCCTCGTGATCTCGAGCACGCCGAGGCGTCCGCCGGGCCGCAGCACGCGCCGCGCCTCGGCGAGTGCGGCGTCGAGGTCGGGGACGTTGCGCAGCACGAAGGCGGCGCACCAGACGTCGACGCTCGCGTCGGCGAGCGGCAGCCGGGTCGCGTCGGCGGCGGCGAAGGAGCTGGACGCCGCGGACCTCGAGGCGCGGCCCGAGCGCGCCTTGCCTCGCGCGATGGCGAGCATCGGCTCGGCGAAGTCGACGCCCAGCACGCGCCCTGCGCCGCGGGCGGCGCACTCGAACGCGAGGTCCCCGGTGCCGCAGCCGACATCGAGCACGCTGTCGCCGGGGCGGACGAGGGCGCGCGCGGTGGCCCGCCGCCACGCGCTGTGGCGTCCGCCGGTCATGATCGTGTTCATCACGTCGTAGCGCCCGGCGATCTCGCCGAACATCGAGCGCACGTACCCGGCGCGCGCCGCGTCGTCCTCGAACAGCGTTGCCTCGCCTCGATCCTCTGGTGACGGCATGAGGCGAGCCTACGACGTGCGCGCGCCGAGCAGGAACTCTGCCTCCCGCCGTGGCTATACTGCGTGCACTCCCCGGCATTCGTTCGCATCTCCACGCGCCCGCGCGAGGTTCCGCGATGCCGCTGCGCCTGCTTCCCTGGTCCCCCGAGTACGGCAGCGGCATCGAGGCCGAGGCGGAGCCGTACGACGACGATTCGGCGATCGAGGTCGATACCTCCGTGGAGTGCCCGTGGCAGGCGGTGCGCCCGTCTGCCGACCCGCCGTCCGCGATACAGATCGTCGACGGCGTGCGCCGCGTGGATGCGCACGCGATCGACGACCTCCCCGATGGCACGGCTGCGTTCGGGCTGTTCGGCTCGTACGCGGTCGGCGCGGTGCGCTGCGAGGGCTCCCGCTCCTGGGTGCTGGACGGCGACGCGGCCGCCGGAGATCGGCTGCGAGTCGATCGTGTCTACCTGCAGGGCGGCGGGGAGCCGCGCGATCACGAGATCGCGGTAGGCGCCTCGCGGCTGCGCTTTCGCGCACGAGTCGAGGCGACCGCCCGCACATCGAGCCACCTCGTCAACGCACTCCAGGACTCGATGCTCGCGGAGGAAGCGCGGCTCGCCGAGACGCTCGCCGAGGACGAGAGCGCGCTCACGATCGTGGACGGCCCGCTGCGGCTGCGCTCCGTCGGCCAGCGGGTGGCGGGCTACGTCAAGCGCATCCAGTACTGGTACATCGATGCGAGTGAATTCTCGCTCCTGCCCGATCTCGCCGTGGGCGAGCGCACGCCGCTGTTCCGCATCCCCGGCGGGGGCGAGGCCGGCAGCCGCGGACGCCCCGATCGGTACGCCTGGTACCTGCGCATCGCCGACCTCGGACCGCACGTCCACGCCCTCGCGGGCATCGTGCGCCTCGAGGCGCCGGCGGCGCTGCCGCTCGGCGAGGCGGTGCGGCTCGCCGACCAGTGCGCGCTGGCGCTGCCGCGGCTCGCGTCCTCGCCGGTGCGCGATCCGCGCGCGCCGCAGAACCTGACCCCCGTCGGCGCGCTCGAGTCGCTGCTGACGCGGCGGCTCGGCGAGCGCGAGTGGGTGCGGCGGCTGATCGCGAGCGCGCTCCGCGCCGCGCCGGAGCCGCTCGAGGATGCGTTGCTGCCGGTCAATGGAGCAGGGGGCGCGCGATGGTAGGGCAGGAGCCGGCAATGGACGCACAGCGGCCCGAGGGGCTGGTGCTCGGCACCGAGGCGGGCGCCTCGACGCCGCTCGGCTTCTGGACCTACGTCGCTCCGTCGCGCTACCTGCAGCTCGACGACGTGGTCCACGTGACCTCGCCGCTCCCTGACGGCCAGGACGTCGACTTCTACGGCGTCGTCGACGAGCTGCGCGCCGTGCAGGAGGGCGTGCGCTTCGCCTCGGACGTGGCGCTGGCGAGCAGCGGCGTGCTGCCGGCGGAGACGGCGGTGAGCGCGCACGTCTCCGTCACGCGCGTCGAGCCGGAGATCTTCGTGCCGCCGCGCCCCGGCGAGGCGGTGCGGCGCGCCCACGGCCCCGAGCGCGACCGCGCGCTCTTCTTCGACGCGATGACGCGGCGGCTCCCGGTCGGCCTCTCGCGCGGCGGCGAGCCGATCTACGCGAACCTCGACTTCCTCGACGGCCAGCGCGGGGCGCACGTCAACATCTCGGGCGTCTCCGGCGTCGCCACGAAGACCTCGTACGCGATGTTCCTGCTCTACTCGCTGTTCGGCAGCCGCGTGCTCGGCCACGAGACCGCGAACACGCGCGCGCTCGTCTTCAACGTGAAGGGCGAGGACCTGCTCTTCCTCGACAAGCCGAACGCCGGCCTGCCCGAGGGCGATCGCGCCCGCTACGCGGAGCTGGGGCTGGAGGCCGCGCCGTTCCCCTCGCTGCGGCTGTTCGCGCCGGCGGCGCGCGGCGATCAGCCGATCCCGCAGACGGGCTCGAGGATGGACGGCGTCACCGGCTTCTACTGGACGCTGCGCGAGTTCTGCGCCGAGCGCTACCTGCGCTTCCTCTTCGCCGACGCCGACGACGAGCGCTCGCAGCTCGGCTTCGTCGTGCAGCGCGTCGAGTCGGAGCTGGCGATGGCCGCCCGGCTCTCACTGCCCCTCGACGCGCCGACGGTCGAGATCGGCGGCGAGCTGGTCACGGACTTCGACGAGCTGGTCGACGCGATCGCGCGCATGACCGACCCCGACGAGGGCGCGGGCTGGGGCGGGCGCGCCGCCCCCGGCACGGTCCACGCCTTCATGCGGCGGCTGGAGGCCGCGAAGCCGCACGTCGGGCAGCTGATCCGCGGCTTGGCCTCGGAGGACGCGGACCGGCACCGTATCGACACGAGCCAGGCCCAGGTCACGGTCGTCGACATCCACCGCCTCCACGATCGCGCGCAGCGCTTCGTCGTCGGCGTGATGCTGAAGGGCGAGTTCGAGCGCAAGGAGGCGAGCGGGTCGCCCCGCCCGCTGATGCTCGTGGTGCTGGACGAGCTGAACAAGTACGCCCCCCGCGAGGGGCGGAGCCCGATCAAGGACGTGCTGCTCGACATTGCCGAGCGCGGCCGCTCGCTCGGCATCGTGCTGATCGGCGCGCAGCAGACGGCCAGCGAGGTGGAGCCGCGCGTGGTCGCGAACTGTTCCCTGCGCGTCGTCGGCCGCCTCGACGCCGCCGAGGCGCAGCGCGGCGAGTACGGCTTCCTGACGCCCGCGGCGCGGGCGCGCGCCTCGCTGCTCAAGCCGGGCACGATGATCCTCCAGCAGCCGGAGATTCCGGTGCCGCTGCTGCTCCAGTTCCCGTATCCCGCCTGGGCGACGCGCCCCTCGGAGGCCGCGGCGACCGCGGACCCGTTCGCGAGGTTCGAGTGAGGCTGCTGCACACCGCCGACTGGCACGTCGGCCGCACGGTCCGCGGCCGCAGCCGCGCCGCCGAGTTCGAGGCCGTGCTGGCGGAGCTGATCGAGATCGCGCGCGACGAGGACGTCGAGGCGATGCTCGTCTGCGGCGATATCTGGGACAAGGCCACCTCCACGCCCGACTCCGACCGGCTGGTCTTCGAGGCGCTGCGCGAGTGCGTGGGGCACGGCATCCAGGCGGTGCTGCTCGCCGGCAACCACGACAGCCCTCGCAAGCTCGAGGCGCTGGGGCTGCTCTCCGAGCTGCTCGGCGTGCAGACGCAGCACGATGTGCGGCGCCCCAACGCCGGCGGCGTGCTGACGATCGAGGGCCGCGAGCACGTCGCGCGCATCGCCGCCGTGCCCTTCATCACCGAGGGCCGCTACGTGGGCGCGGCGGAGGTGATGGGGCTGCAGGAGGACTGGTTCGGCGCGTACGCGGACGGCGTCGCGGGCATCCTGCGCGCGATCTGCGAGGGCTTCGGCGACGAGCGCACCGTGAACATCCTCGCGACGCACATCTTCGTCGACGGGTCGCGCGTGTCGCGGATCGACGGCTCGGAGCGGCTGCTGCACATCGGGCAGACCTACGGCATCAACGCGCCGCAGTTGCCGACGACGCCCCAGTACATCGCGCTCGGCCACGTGCACGAGCCGCAGGAACTCCTCGCTGCCCCGGTTCCGACGGCCTACAGCGGCTCGCTGCTGCAGCTCGACTTCGGCGAGCGCGGGCAGCAGAAGGTCGTGCGCATCATCGACGCCGTGCCCGGGCAACCCGTGGCGCAGAAGGCCGTGCCGCTGAGCAAGGGCCGCCCGCTCGCCGAGCTGCGCGGCAGCCTCGACGAGGTGCTGGCGCAGGGCGAGGAGGCGGGCGACGCGCACCTCCGAGTGCGCCTCGACGTCGAGCGGCCGGAGCCGGGCATCGCGGAGCGCGTGCGCGAGGCGCTGCCCAACGCCGTCGACGTGCAGCTCGTGAACAGCTCGGCGGAGGACGAGGGGGTGGTCGAGGCGCTCGGCCAGCTCAGCGCCGCCGAGCTGTTCACGCGCTACTACCGGGCGCAGCACGGCGCCGAGCCGGTGCCGGAGCTGATCGCGCTCTTCGAAGAGCTGCTCGCCGAGGTCGACGACGTGCAGGCGGCGGAGGCGGCGGGCGAGTCTCCGTCCGGGGCGGCGGTCCCCGGATGAGACCGCTGCGCCTCGAGCTGCGGGGCTTCACCTCCTTCCGCGACACGGCGGTCGTGGACTTCGAGGATCGGCGGCTGTTCGCGATCACCGGCCCGACCGGGGCGGGCAAATCCTCCCTGCTCGACGCGATGACGTGGGCGCTCTACCGCCGCGTGCCGCGCATCGGGCAGGGGGCGCAGGGGACACACCAACTGATCACCCACGGCGCGAAGGTGATGGCCGTGCGGTTCGACTTCAGCGTGCGTGGCGAGCGCTACCGGGTGAGCCGGCAGGCGCCCGGCAACCTCGGCTCCCGGCTGGAGCAGCAGCGCGTGGACGGCTCGTGGGAGCCGCTCGCCGATCGCGCACAGGACATCGACGATCGCATTGCGGTCTTGCTCGGGCTCGATTTCGTGACGTTCACCAGGACCGTGCTGCTGCCGCAAGGCGCGTTCGACGCATTCCTGCGGGGCGAGGCGAGGTCGCGCCGCGACATCCTCACGAGCCTGCTCGGGCTCGAGCGCTACGAGGAGGCGGGGAGCAAGGCGCGCAACCGCTCGGCGGGCGCGCGGGCCGCGGCGGAGGCGCTGCGCGTGGAGATCGAGAGGCTCGACGCAGCCACGCCCGAGGCGATCGCGAGTCTCGAACGCGAGCACGCGGCGCTGGCCGCGCGTGTCGCGGCCCTCGAGGCGCGCTCCGCTCTGCTCGACGTGCTGGAGCAGGAGGCGCGGGCGAGCGGCGAGGCCGGAGCCGCCGCCGCGCGCGCGGAGATCGCGAGCGCCGGAGCCGCACGCGACGCCGCGGCAGCGGGTGATGCCCTCGCACAGGCGGAGCAGGGCCGCGCGCAGGCGCAGGTGGAGCACGACCGTCTCGAGGCCGAGCGTGACGCCCTCGGCTACGACGAACAGGCGCACCGCGCCCTCGAACGCGAGGCGGCGCTGCTGGAGCAGCGCGAGTCCGCCGTCCGCGCCGTCGAGGCCGCCGAGGCAGAGCAGCGCGCGGCGATCGAGGAGGCTGAGCGCGCCTCGGAGCAGGCGGACGCGCTGCGGACGGAGGCGGAGCGCGCGGAGGGCGCGCGTGCGGAGGCAGAGGAGGCGCAGCGCACGGTTCGGGACGCCCTCGCGGACGCGGCCGCTGTGGCGCTCGCCACGGAACGCGCGCTCGGCGAGCAGGCGAACGCGGCCGACGAGGAGCGCGCCTCCGCCGAGGCCGCTGCCGTCGCGCGCGCGGAGGAGGCGCGGCAGCTCGCCGCGCTCGCCGAGCGGCTGAGTGCGCAAGGGGATGCGGTCGCCTCGGCAGCGCGCGAGCACGAGCAGGCTCGCGATTCGAGCGAGGCGGCCGGGCGCGCCTCGGAGGCCGCGGACGTGCGCCTGCGCTCGGGCGAGGCGGAGCACGCCACCCGTGCCGAGGCGCTGGAGGCGGCGCAGCGGCAGGACGCCGCGCTCACGCTCCAGCGATCGCTGGAGCCCGGCGACCCCTGCCCGGTCTGCGGCGAGCCGATCGAGCACATCGAGCTGCACGACGCGCCCGCGCTCGACGCCGCGCGCGCGGCGCTCGACGCGGCGGAGGCGGCGCTCACGGAGGCGCGCGAGGGGCAGGCCGCTGCCGCGGCGGTCCTCGCGGCAGCGGGGGCGCGCGCGTCGCAGACGGCCGCCGCGCTGGAGCGCGCGCAGGCCGCGCTCGCGGAGCTGCGCACGGAGGCCGCGCAGGCCGGAGCCGACCCCGACGCCCTCGACGAGGCGATCGCGCAGACCTCCGCCGCCGCCGAGGCCGAGCGCGCCCGCGCGCAGGCCGCCGCCGCGGACCGCGAGCGTGCCGCCGAGGCAGCCCGCGAACTCGCGCTGCTGCGCGCCTCGATCGGCGAGGCGCCCGGCCTGGTGGAGCCGGGCGCGGCGGGAGAGCCGGAGGCCGTGCGCGCTGCGCTCGAAGCGGCGATCGAGGGCCACCGCGAGGCCGCCGCCGCCGCCACACGGAGCCGGGACGCCGCTCGCCTCGCGGGCGAGCAGGCGCGCGAGGCGGCCTCGAACGTCGGGCGCGCGAACGAGCGCCGCGAGCGCGCCGACGCCGCCCTCGATCGCGCGCGTGAGCAGCTGGCCGCGCTCGGCGGCGAGGACGCCGACCCCGCCGCCGTCCGCGAGGCGCTCGCCGCGCTGCAGCAGCAGGCGAGGCGCCATCGGGAACTCGAGGGGGCGCTGCGCGAGGCCGGGCAGGCCGTCGCCGGCGCCGGGGCAACCCGCGAGGCGGCGCGCGCGGCGCTCGATCGCGCGGAGGCCGCCGTCGGACGCCTCGCCCGCGAACTCGAGGAGGCGCGCGCGGCGGCCGGCGAGGCGCAGCGGCGCTTCGCCGAGGCGTGGACGGTCGCGGACGCTGAGGGCTCGCCCTCCGCGGACCGGGTGTCCGCGCTGCTCGCGGCGCACCGTGCCGCGCACGGGGACTGCGCGCGCGAGCAGGCGCTGGCGGCGCAGCGAGTGGAGACGGCCCGCGCGGATGCGGAGCGCGCGCAGACGATGCAGGGCGAGGCCGCGGACTACGAGGGCCGCGCGCAGCTCTCGGATTCGCTCGCGCAGGAGCTGCAGCGCAACCGCTTCATCGCCTACGTGCAGCGCGAGGCGATGCAGTTGCTGGCCTCGGACGCCGCGGATCGGCTGCTCACGCTCTCCAGCGGGCGCTACCGGCTGGCGGCGGACGGCGACTCGTTCGCGGTGATCGACAAACTGAACGGCGACGAGCGGCGCTCGGTGAGGACGCTATCCGGCGGCGAGACCTTCCTCGCCAGCCTCGCGCTGGCGCTGGCCCTCTCCGAGCGGCTGCCCGAGATCGCCGGCCGCGGCGGGGCAATGTCGCTCGAGTCGCTGTTCCTCGACGAGGGCTTCGGCTCGCTCGACCAGGAGTCGCTGGACGTCGCGATCGGCGGCCTCGAGGCGCTCGCGGGGGGGCGGCGGCTGATCGGCGTGATCTCGCACGTGCCCGAGGTCGCCGAGCGGCTGCCGGATCGCATCGAGGTGGTGCGCAACGGCGCGGTCAGCACGATCCGCGATCCGCGCGCGCCGCAGGCAGCGGGCGCCCTCGCGGCTGTGGAGCAGCCGGTCTAGTCGGTCGTGCTCCCGCGGCGGCTGCGCTGCAGGACGTGGGCGAGCAGCGAGACGAGCGAGATGATCAGCGAGCCGAAGAGGGCGGACCAGAAGCCGGCGACGCTGAAGTCGAGCCCGAGCTGCCCGCAGATCCAGGCCGTGGCCGCCAGCACGCCCGCGTGGATCACGAAGATGAAGAGCCCGAACGTCAGCACGATCAGACAGGCCGACGCGAGGTAGGCGAGCGGCCGGACGAAGGCGTTGAGCAGACCGAAGATCGCCGTCGCCGCGGCCAGCGAGGCGGCATCGCCGACCTCGATGCCTGGAACGAGGGCGGCGGCGAGCCAGAGGCCGGCGGCGTTGACCACGAAGCGCACGAGGATCTCGCGCGGCGACTTCGGCACCGAGTCGCCGAAGTCGAAGACCCTGACTCGGATGTCTCGTCTCACCGGGTCACTCCGTGCCGTCCGCCGTGAGTGCGCGGATGCGCTCCTCGTCGGCGGGCACGCGGGCGTCGGCGGCGGCGTTGATGCGGCGCGAGTAGAGCCACACCACGGCGATCAGGATGCTGCCCGCCGCGCCCTCGATGACGAGCGCCCCGCGCACGCCGATCGTGTCGGCGAGCAGCCCGATCGGAAGCGAGACGAAGCCGAGGAAGCTGAAGCTGGAGACGATCAGCGCCTGCACACGGCCGTCGTAGCGGCGGTGCGAGTAGGCCATCCCGAGCCCGAGCACGAACGAGATGTAGCCCATCTCGACCGCGCCGAGCAGCACGATGATCAGCAGCGCGATCGGGAAATTCGGCGCGAGGCCGAACGCGATCACGACCAGGCCGAACACGAACGAGGTCCCGAGGAACAGGCTCCACGCCGCGGGGCGGTGCACGACCGACGCCGCCGCGACGGTCACGACGATCGCTCCGAGCGAGGAGGCGGAGGTGATCGCCCCCAGCTCGAGGGCGTCACGCCCGAAGACGTCGATCACCATCCCCGGCAGCAGCACGAAGTAGGGGATGGAGGTCAAGGCCACGACGTACGCCGTGATCACCGTGACGAGCAGCGCGGGCCGCCCTCGCACGTAGCGCAGGCCGGCGGCCAGGCTCTGGATGAACGACTCGCGCGACTGCTCCTCGCTGCGGAAGGCGCCGGGCACGCCGGCCGTCATCCACGCGGCGATGCCGTAGCAGCCGGCGACGAGCAGGAAGACGCCGCCCGCACCGAAGATCGTGCCGACCAACGCCCCGCCGCTGATCGGGCCGAAGATGCGGCCCACGCCCATCGCGCCCTGCTGCAGGATGACGCCGCGGCCGACGCCGTGCGCGCCGAGCAGTTGCCCGGTCATCGCCTGTCGCGAGGGCACGAGGAAGGCGACGGAGACGCCCTCGATCATCGACTGGAAGAAGAGCATCCAGTACGAGAGCAGACCGCTCAGCGCGAGCACGCCGAGCAGCAGCGCCTGCACCATCAGCAGCACCTGCGCGGCCACCAGCACCGTCTTGCGCGAGAAGCGGTCCGTGATCACGCCCGCCCCGAACATCGAGGGAAACAGCGCGAGCCCGAAGGCGAAGAGCTGGGCGGCGACCGCCGTGTTCGACCCGGTCAGATCGTAGGCGAGGAAGGCGCGCACGACGCCCGCCGTCATCATCCCGAGGAACTGGATCATCGTCGCCGTCCAGAGCCGCCGGTAGGCGCTGCTGCCGAGCGGCTGGAGGGCGCCGCGCCGCAACGCGCCACCGACCCCGCCGCCGGATTCCGGCTTCACGGGCGGGGCGCTCATCGGCGTGCGGCGGTGCGGGTGCGTCGCGTTGCCATCGAGCTGGTCACGCTACGCCCCCGCTCACCCCTGCGGCTATACCTCGTCGAGGGCGACGACGCGCCCCTCCGACCAGCTGCGCCAGACCGCGTCCGTGAACTGCATGTAGCGCAGGCCGTCCTCGAAGCTGGTCAGCTCGACGGGCGCACCCTCGCGGATCGAGGCGACGAAGTCGGCCTCGACGTTCCAGGCGCCTGCCGTGCCGGGGTCCGGCTCGAGCGGGTGCGGCTCCTCGCCGATCGGGGCGAGCGCCATGCGGTCGCCGGCGTGCGTCCAGTGCAGCGTCGCGGCGCTGCCGTAGAGCGAGATGCCGTTGGCGCCGGCGGGCGCGTGCGTGAGCGCGCTGAGCCGGTAGCTGACGCGCGCGCCGCTCGCCATGCGCGCGAAGACGCCGATGCTGTCGGGAATCCCGATCTCGTAGTCCTCGCCGCTCTCGGGATCACGCCGCGAGGTGACGAAGGTGGCGGCGTCGGCGCTGACGCGCTCGGTGGGGCCGAGCCAGCGCTGCACGGTCTCGGCGACGATGCCGAGCATCAGCGTGTTGCGGCCGGAGTACTCGCTGCGCTCGCGCCAGTGCAGCGGCGTGGCGGGGTCGAGCGCGCCGTCGCCGAGCAACGTGACGTGCGCCTCGCGCAGCTCGCCGAGCGCCCCCTCCGCGAGGAGGCGGCGGATCGTGCGCCAGCTCGCGAGGTCGAACGGCGCGGGCACGAGCTGCGCGACGCGGTCCGGGCGCGCCCGCGCGGCGTCCAGCATCGCGCGCGCCTCGGCGGCGTCCATCGCCATGCGCGCCTCGCAGAGCACGTGCTTGCCCGCCTCCAGCGCGCGCACGCTGTACTCGCGGTGGCGGTACGGCCAGGTGCCGATGCAGACGGCGTCGATCTCCGGGTCGTCGAAGATCGCGCCGGGGTCCTCGACCACGCGCGCGATGCCGAACTCGTCGGCGACGCGCTCGCCGCTTTCGCGCGAGCGATTGCAGACCGCGGCCAGTTCGACGCCCTCGATCGCCTGGAAGCCGGGGATGTGGCGCGTGCGTGTGTTCGCGCCCGCGCCGATGAAGCCGATGCGCAATGTGTCCCCGTTGGTGTCAGTGGTCATGCTCGCCTCCTCGGGCGCTACCTCCCTGAGCACAGCTTCCTCGCCACGCCGCCCGCGGGCAGGGCGGCGGCGGCCAGCGTATCCTCTGCGTGCCGGCCGTCGCGCGCCAGACACAGTGGCTGCGCGGCGCAATTCGTGGGGCGGAGTGGTCATGACGCAGCAGCGTGACGGCGGCCAGTCGCAGGCGGAGGTGTCGGCGCTGCTGCGTGCCGTCGGCCAGCTGCTGGTCGCCATCTCCGGGGACGAGCCCGCCGCCGGCGCGCCGCCACCCAGGCCCGAGGCGCCGCCACGGACCCCGTCCCCGATGGAGGAGATCGAGCAGTTCCTCGGTGACGCGCGCGCGAGGGCGCAGCAGCTGATCGACGAATCACTCGCGGACGCGCGCGCGCGCCTCGAACGGCTCGCCGGCGAGGACGCTCCGCCCGCGGAGCAGCCGCCCGCGGAGCAGCCGCCCGCGGAGCAGCCGCCCGCGGAGCCGCCACCCGCGGAGGCCGGGGCGCTGGACGAGAAGCTGCGCTCGCTGCAGGAGTTGCTCGGCGACATCGAGGCGCTGCAACGCGCCGGGGAGCCCGAGCCGCCCTCGGAAGAGCCGCCCGCCGCTACCTCGGAGGCGGAGGAGCTGGAGGAGCCGGAGGAGCCTGCGGCGGCCGTGGAGGACGCCGGCGAGGCGGAGCGTGTCGAGGCGGTGACGTGGAGCGAGGACGAGAGCCCGCCGGGCGTGCGCTTTCATCCGGATGACGGCTCGGTGCTGCTGCGTGTCGCGCCGGTCGAAGGATTCCAGGGACTGCTGCGCGTGCAGGGGATGCTCGCGCAGCTGCCGGGCGTGCGCCAGGCCTTTGTCGAGGGCTACGCCGAGGGCGAGGCGCAACTGCGGCTCACGTTCGACTCGGCGCTCGAGGTCGCCTGGCTCGGCGCGGCGCTCGGCGAGCGCCTCGGTGTGACGGTGCAGGCGGCGGACGTCTCGGAAGCCGAGCGCAGCCTGCGGCTCGAACTGCGGTAGCCCGCCCGCGGGGCGCCGATGCATCTCGATCGCCTCACGCTCACCAACATGCGAACCTTCCGCGACCTCGACCTGTCGCTTGAGCCGGGCTGCTACGTGGTCGGCGGCCCCAACGCGAGCGGCAAGAGCAACCTGCTGGAGGCGATCACGCTGCTGGCGACCGCGCGCAGCGCGCGCGCGCGCGCCGACATCGAGCTGATCTCGCGGCAGTCGCTGCGCGACGATCCGCTGCCCGGCGCACGGCTCGCCGCGGAGGTGACGACGGTCGCCCAGCCGGTCAGCGTCGAACTTGCGGTGACGGCGCGGACAGCGGCGGACGCGGGCGGCCCCGCGCCGGCGACGGGGCGTCGCTTCCGCGTCAACGGCATCGCGAGGCGCGCCTCGGACCTGATCGGCCAGCTGCGCGTCGTGCCGTTCTCCGCCGACGATCTGCAGATCATCTCCGGAACGCCGGCACAGCGCCGCCGCTACCTCGACATCACGATCTCGCAGCTGGACGTGCGCTACGTGCGGGCGCTGCAGCGCTACCAGCGCGTGCTGACGCAGCGCAACGGGCTGCTGCGGCGGCTGCAGGAACGCCGCGGACGAGGCGTCGACGAGCTCGAGTTCTGGGATGGCGAGTTGGCGGCGGCGGGCGGCGTGATCCTCGCCGGCCGCGCCGCGGCGCTGGACGCGCTCTCGGCGGGCGCCGCGGAGCGCTGGGATCAGCTCGCGCCTTCGTCCCCGCCGCTCGAGCTGCGCTACGAGCCGCGGCTGCCGCCGGAGCAGGCGAGCGGCCTGGCGGCCGGCGACGCGCAGGATGCGACCGGGGCGGCGCAGCAGGCACTGCGCGAGACGCTGGTGGCGCGCCGCGGCGACGACATCGCCGCCGGCATGACGCGCAGCGGGCCGCATCGCGACGACGTGCGCTTCCTGATCGGCGGGGAGGAGGCGGGAGCGTTCGCCTCGCGCGGGGAGCAGCGCACGCTGGCGCTGGCGCTGCGGCTGGCGGAGGTGGCGCTCTCGCACGAGCGCACCGGCGACCCGCCGCTGCTGCTGCTCGACGACATCCTTTCCGAGCTGGACGCGGCCCGCCGCGAACGCGTGCTCGACGCCGCCTTCGGCGTCGACCAGGTCGTGATCACCACGCCCGACCCGGACCGCCCGGCCGCCGACGAACTGCCGGACGCGCGTCGCTACCGCATCGAGGGCGGCGAGCTGCACCCGGAGGGCTGACGCCGCGCTGCTACTCGCCGAGGAGCGGACTGGGACCGGGGGCGATCAGCACGTCGAGCGCGCGTGGCGCGACGCTCAGCGTGAGCGGCGTTTCGCCGAGGTACTCCCCGTCTGCCTGCACCGCCAGCGGGGCCTCCGGCTCGATGCGGAAGCGCGCGCCGCGCAGGTACTCGGCGGCGCCGCCCGCGCGAGGCGCGAGGCTGCCTCGCAGCCCGCGGCGGAGGGCGCGCGGGGCGACGCGAGCGGTGAGTACGAGGCGCGCCGCGGTGCCTTCGCCGCAGAACGCTGCGAGGTCCAGCAGTCCGTCGTCGGCGCGCGCGTCGCCGCTGAACCGCGCGAAGCCACCGTAGAGTCGCGTGTTCCCCGCCACGGCGAAGAGCAGCGGTCGGTCGATCGTCGTGTCCGCAGGCGGCCCCTCGATGGCGAGTCGCGTGCGCACCGACGGCGCTCGCAGCAGCCGCTCGCAGCCGCCGAGGACGTACCAGCCGGGCCCCAGCCAGCGCTTGCCGCGTCCTCCTCCGCCGACCCTTCGCACGGCCTCCGCGTCCAGTCCGACGCTGCACATCATCAGGAAGAATCGCTCCGAACGCGAGCCGCCGGGGTCCTCGAACTCGGCGCGGCCGAGGTCGATGCGGACGCGGCGCGCGCCCTCGATCCAGGGGAGCGCGCGGCTGCCGCGGGGGATGCCGACTTCCCGCGCCCAGACGTTGGCGGTGCCCGAGGGGACGGCGGAGAGCGCGGTGTCGCTGCCGGCGAGGCCGTTGACGGCCTCGTGGACGGTCCCGTCGCCGCCCGCCGCGACGAGCAGGTCGACGCCGTCGCGCGCCGCCTCGGCGGCGATCTCGCGCGCGTGGCCGGGCGCCTCGGTGCTGCGCAGGTCGATCGCGACGCCGCGGGCGTGCAGCGGCTCGGCGGCCTCGCGCAGCGCGGCCTCCGAGGGCGCGCGACGGGCTCGCGGGTTGCGAACGATCAGCAGGCTGCGGGGTAGCACCAATCGATGCTAGCAGGACGCCCCGGTTCATCGGGCCGCTGCGGCGCTGTGCATTCGTCGCAGCGCGGCGGTTCCGTATGATGGCCGCCGGACGGAGGCCGCATGCTCGAGATCACGCGCATCGACCGGGTCGGCATCGTCGTGCCGGCGTTGCCGCCGCAGGTGACGCTGTTCGAGGAGCTGTTCGGCTTCCGCGCCGGCCAACCGACGATCGACGCCGACGGCAGCGCGGTACGCGTCCGGCTTTCGATGCCGGGCCGGTCCGATGTCGACTGGGAAGTCGCCGCACCGACCCTCACGTCCTCGCCGCTGCAGGGCTTCATCGACGGCCCGGCCGGGCCGGGCATCCACAATCTGGTGCTGCGCGTCGCCGACCTCGATGGCGCGGTCGAGGAGCTGCGAAGCCACGAGATCGAGCCGTGGCGCGGCGATCCCGGCGACGGCAGCGAGCCGGGCGAGGAGGTCTTCATCCACCCCGCCCACGGCGGGCAGGGCTTCCTCTTCCGCCTGCGCGGGCCGGACGACGGCGGCGAGCGGCCCCCGCCCACCGAGGATCGCGAGGGCACGCTCGGTATCGTCGCGCTGGACCACCTCTCGCACGCGCACGGCGACCGCGACGCCCTCACCGACTGGTACGGGGGCGTCTTCGGGATGCAGCTCGATCACCGCGGGCAGGAGGACGAGCGCCCCTTCGTCACGACGGTGCTGAATATGCCCACGGAGCAGATGCACTGGGAGGTGCTCCAGCCCGTCGGCGAGCGCTCGTTCATACATCGCTTCCTCGATCGCCGCGGTTCCGGCATCCACCACGTCACCTTCCAGGTCGGCGACTGGGAGCGCGCGATCGCCGCCAGCGAGGCCTACGGCGTGACCACCTTCGGCGGCTCGGACGGCGTCAGGGACGGCTGGGGCTGGGCCGAGACCTTCCTCCACCCCCGCCAGGCCGGCGGCATGCTGGTGCAGCTCTTCTGGGAAGAGCACCCGGGCGCCTGGATCTAGGCCCCGGATCGCAGTCGTGGTAGCGGAACTCGACCTCGGCGCGGCGACGATCATCGAGGCCGGCGAGCGCATCCGCCGCCGCGAGCTCTCGCCCGTCGAGCTGATCGAGGCGACGAACGCGCGCATCGAGCGGCTGCAGCCGCTGCTGCACTCGTTCGTCACGCACTGCGCCGACTATGCGCTGGAGCGGGCGCGGCAAGCGGAGCGCGAGATCGCGGCGAACCGCTATCGCGGCCCGCTGCACGGCATCCCCTACACGCTCAAGGACGTGATCGCCACGCGCGGCGTGCGCACCACCTTCGGCAACCCTCGAGGCGTCGACTACCGCCCGCCGGAGCAGGCCACGCTGCACCGGCTGCTCGAGGAGGCGGGCGCGATCCTCGTGGGCAAGGTGGTCTCCGAGATCGGCCGCGACACGAGCGGCCCGGTCGGCTGCCGCAACGCCTGGGATCCGTCGCGCAGCCCGGGCACCTCGAGCAGCGGCTCCGGCTCCGCGACGGCCGCCTCGATGGGTCTGCTCTCGATCGGCACGGACACGGGCGGCTCGGTCCGCCACCCGGGCAGCAACAGCGGCCTCGTCGCGATGAAGCCGACGTTCGGGCGTATCAGCCGTCACGGCATCTGGGCAGCCTCCTGGAGCGACGACACCGCCGGCCCGCTCACGAAGACCGTCGAGGACAACGCCGCCGCCCTGGAGGCGATCGGCGCCCATGACCCGCTCGACCCGCTGAGCGTCAACGAGCCGCCCTCGGACTACCGCGCCGGCCTCGGCGACTCGATCGCCGGCGTGCGTATCGGCGTGCCGGTCGATGACTGGATCTGGCGCGACTGGCTGAGCGAGGAGGAAGAGGAGATCGCACGCGCGGCGATCGAGCGGCTCGGCGAGCTGGGGGCGGTGCTCTCGGAGGTGCGGATGCCGCTCGCGGAGCACTCCCGCAACCGCGCGCTCGGCCTCTCGCTGGCCTCGGAGCGTCCGGTCTTCATCCGCGATCACTTCAGCGAGGAAGAGATCGAGGCGTGGACGGAGATTCACCGCCAGATCGAGGCGGGCGAGGCGCAGACGTTCGAGCAGTACCTGCACACGCAGCAGTTCCGCGCGCGCATCACGCAGGAGGCGAACGCGGTGCTGCGCGAGGTGGACGTGATCGCGATGCCCACGGGCAGCACCTACGGCGACGCCTGGGACGCCGGGACGTCCGTCATTCGCGGCCGCGAGGTCTCCGCCCGCTCGCGCGGCGTCTACCGCAACGGCGTCGCCAGCGTCTCCGGGCACCCGGCGATCTCGGTGCCGTGCGGGTTCGGCAACGGCGGCCGCTGGCCGGTGGGGCTGATGCTGCACGGCCGCCCGCTGGAGGAAGGCCTGCTCTACCGCGTCGCCCACGCCTACGAGCAGTCGACGGACTGGCGCCTCCGCCAACCGCCCCTCTGATCTCCGCGCCTAACCGTTCGACTGATACACTTGCGCCATGAGTCCCGACGAAGCCGGATCGGGCCAGGCCGCACCGCAGGCGGCCTATGACATGGCGCTCTGGCAACTGACGGAGCAGACCAACTCCAACCGATCGTTCGACACGAAGGCGGGAGCCGTACTCACCGTAACTGCGGCCTTCACTGGCCTGTTTGGCGCATCTGCGACTGGGGCAGTCGAGGTAGAGGCGGCGCGGTGGGCGGCGGTCGTCTTCGGCGGCCTCGTTCTCGCCGTCTTAGCCCGAATCCACCGATCGAAGCTTGACGGGGCGGGATGCCGGGCTGCCGAAGCGTTCGGCGGGCGTGCCGGCGTTCGCCGGGCGGCGCCGGGGGCGGGCTGGAGCGAGGAGCCCTCGCTCAGCGCCGCTCGGGGGCGCTGAGGGCGCGTGCGCGAGGGTGCGCGAGGCGTGCGCGGGCATGCTGGCGCGAGCCTCGGACCCGGGGCCGGCGCTGTGAGCGGGCGTCAGGCGGGGAGCGGAAGCGCCCGTAACCGCGCGAGCGCGGCTGCCCACTGCCCGGCCCAGGGCCAGCGCTTCGGGAGGTGCAGCGTCCACCGCCGGGCCGAGTGGGTGAGCCGCCCGGCCAGCGCGAAGAAGCGCCGCCTGAGCGTCCTGGTCGTCACGATTCCCTCGCCGAGCCCGAGCCGCGCCGTCCAGCGGGCGAGGTTGTGCGCGATCACCTGCACCGCGAGCCACGCTGCGTTCGCGGTGAAGCGGCCCGAGGGGAGATGGTTCAGCCCGACGCCGTACTTGAGATCGCGGATCGCGTTCTCGATCTCGGCGTGGCGGCGATGGTCGGCCTCCAGCTCCAGCAGCTCCCCCTCGCGGTCGCTGATGAAGGCGTGGTAGCTGTAGCTGCTGAAGAGCGCGAGCTGTGAGCCGGGCGTCGGCTTCACGCGCCGCACGATGAGCCGCACCGGGGCGGCGTCCTCCTTGTGCTGGAACGGCGTGTAGGTCGTCTCGGCGACATCGGCGCCGCCCGGCAGCCAGTACGGGATCGGCGTCCAGTCCTCTTCCGCTATCGCCTCGATCAGCCGGCGCACGTTCGGCTGCTGGCGAATCGTGACCGAGAAGCGGACATCCAGCGCGCGGCAGGCGGCGACGACGGCGTGGCTGTAGAAGCCGCTGTCGGCGCGCATCGTGAGCTGCCCCGACGCCCCGGCCTCGCGCACCCGCGCCACCGTCTCACGCAGGAAGTGGGCGGCGCCGCGGGCGGTGTGGGCGCGGCCCTCGCGCAGCCGCGCCATCAGCACCTCGCCTGAGCCGGCCGCGACGGCGAGCAGCGGGTGATAGCCGCGCGCGCCGCTGTAGCCGGGGCGCTGCGCGCCCTCCTTGGCGAGGCCGTAGGTCTCGCAGAGCGTCGAGTCGAGATCGATCGTGAGCGGCTCCTCGCCCGGTCCCGCCCCGGCCGCCCAGGCGCGGGCGAGCAGCTCGCGGGTCACGCGGTCGAGCTGGCGGGCGTGGCCCCAGCGGAAGCTGCGCAGGAACGTGCCGAGGGTGGACGGCGCCTTCACGGTGCAGCCGAGCACGCGCCCCGTTCCGCCGGCGCGCAGCGCAGCGGCGTCGTCGATGCAGTCGCCGCCCGCGAGCGCGGAGGCGACCAGGGTGAGCAGCTTGTCCCCGGCGTTCGCCCGGCCCGCTGCCCCACCGAGGTCGACGTGGGCGTCCGTCAGTTCACGCAGGCCGAGCCGGTCGGCGAGCGTGGCGGGGAGTAGCAGGCCCGCGTGGTCCACGAGGCGGTCGTCGTCGAAGGCGATCTGGAGCCGGTCGGGGCTGCTCGGTGCTAGCATCGAATGGGTGCTCCCTGTGTCTGGTGCGGGATTCGTTCAAAACCCATTGTCCCAGATACAGAGGAGCACCCCTTCTCAACTACTCACGCGCTCTCCTTCGGTGGATCAGGGCTTAGGCTGGACCGCATTCGCCTTCTACAAGACCGTGGGGCCGCGCCACTGGGCTCGAGGCCCTGATGCAAGGCGCTTGATAGAGGTGGCCGGGGAGCATGAGGAGTCGCGCGTACGGCTCTGGCTGGCCGACGTGCTTGCCGATTCGTTCATCGAGAACGAGGACGCGCTACAGGAGAAGGCGCGCTGGTTTCGCCGGGCGCTGTATGGCGCAATAGCCCAGTGTGGAGCCACGACCGCGGGGCTTCTGGCGATCGTCGTGGCTCAAGCGCTCGGTTAGTCGCGGGGCTTCGGGCCGTAGCCTTCCGTGACGTACTGGAGCGGTCCGCGCGGGATGCCGGACTTTCCGATCCTGTCTTCCGGCGACTGCTCGCCATCCGCCTGGGCCGGGAGATCGCCGTTTGGCTGAGGCTTTGGTGTTGATGCGGCCATGCGTCGATGATGCCGTTTCCGCACACCGCCTGCAAGCAGGCGATGCGGCTTGGCGCCCTCCCTACGTTCGGTGGCGCTCCGCGAAGCGGCGGATCGCCGACTCCTCGCCGTAGACCATCAGGCGATCGCCGTGGGCGAGCACCGTGTCCTCAGGCGGGGAGAAGAGCAACTCGCCGTCCGCCTGCACCGTCGCGATCAGTTGCACGTCGCTGTTGCGGAAGACATCGGCGAGCGAGCGGCCCTCGGCATCGCCGTGGCGGATGCTGATTTCGGCGACGAGCCGGCGCGGCCCCTGCTGCGCCGGGCCGTGGAGCGTGTCGATGAACTCGATCACGTGCGGATCGGTGGCGGCAATGGCCATGTGGCGGCCGGCGATCTGGTAGGGCGAGAAGACGCGGCTCGCGCCCGCCGCGACGAGGCGCGACACGGCCTCGTCCGAGGCGGCTCGGGCGACGATCTCGACTCCAGGGTTGATGATGCGAGCCGTCAGCACGATGTAGGTGTTGACCGCGTCCGAATCAGCGGCGGCGACCAGCGCCCGGGCTCGCTCGGCATGCGCGCTCTCCAGCACGGCCTGCTCGGTGGCGTCGCCCAGCAAGGGGATCGCGCCGAGCGAGCGAGCGAAGTCGAGATGCTCCTCGGACCAGTCGATCGCGAGCGTGGGGATGTCGCCCTCGCGCAGCAGGCGCACGACCTCGCGGCCGACGCGGCCCTGACCGCAGACGATCACATGGTCGCGCATCCGTTGCGCCCTCCGGCTCAGGCGGCGCGTGCCGAGCACATCGGCGACGGTGCCCGCGACGAGTTCCTCAACGATAGTACCGGCGACGTAGAACAGCACGCCGATGCCGACGATGGAGTAGACGATGGTGAAGGCGCGCCCGCTGTCGTCGAGCGGCTGGACTTCCTCGTAGCCGACGGTGGTAAGGGTGATCACGGCCATGTAGAGGCCGTCAAAGAATCCGAATTCCTCGATCCAGCCGTACCAGGTGGCGCCACCGAGGACGATCACGATCAGCAGCAGCAGCGGGAGCAGGCGCCGCGGCGTCAGCCAGAACGGCATCAGCGGCGCTCCCTCGGACGGCGCGCGCGGCGCGGCGCGCGCGCGCGGGAGAGGCGCCGCTCAGGCGCTGCGGCCGATGCGCTTTCGCTTGCGCTGCACATAGTCGACCAGAATGTACTCGCCGAGCTTGTCCGGCGTCGTGTAGAAGACGCGGCCGCCGTTGATCTTAGCGAGCTGGTTGACGAACTCCTTGAGGTAGTAGTTGCGGTCCAGCATGAAGGTGTTGATCGTGATGTCCGCCTGCGTGCAGCGGCGGACCTCCTTCAGCGTCTCGCGGATCGTCGTCGGACTCGGCGGGTACGAGAACTGCGAGCGCCCGCGCTCCAGGTGGGCGGTCGGCTCGCCGTCCGAGATCATGATGATCTGGCGCGTGCCGCCGCTGTGCCTCGCGAGCTTCTTGCGAGCCATCATCAGCGCGTGGTGCATGTTGGTGCCGAGCACGGACTCGTCCCAGCGCACGTACGGCAGATCGGCGATGCGCAACTCCCTCGCGTAGGCGGAGAAGCCGAGGACGTAGAGCTGGTCGCGCGGGTACTGCGTGCTGATCAGGTTGTGCAGAGCGAGCGCCACCTTCTTCGCGGACTGGAACGAGCCGCGCAGCGCCATAGACCAGGAGAGGTCCACCATCACGACGGTGGCCGTCTCCGTCAGTTGCTCGGAGCGGTACACCTCGAAGTCGTCCGGCATGAGGCGCACCGGGGTCTGCGGCCCCTCGCGCTCGATGGCGTTCATGATTGTGCGGCCCATGTGCAGGTGGAACGGGTCGCCGAACTCGTACTCCTTGGTGTCCTCGGTGCGCTCGCCGTGGCGGCCGACCTCCGGAATCGGGTGGTTGCCGATGCCCTGGCGCTTGAGCTGCGCGTAGATCTCGGTGAGGGCGCGCTGGCCGATCATGCGCGTGCCGCGCGGGGTCAACTCCCACGTGTCCCCCTCGCGGCGGATGTAGCCCTCGCGCTCAAGGATCTCCAGCAGTTCGCCCAGCTGGTCGATCGCCTCGGAGGCCTCGTCGCCGAGCAGCTCGCGCAGGTGTTCGAGGTCGATGCCGTCGATGTCGCCGTCGTACTGGGCGCGCTCGAGCTGGCGCTCCAGGCCGTCGATGTCCTGCATCTCCGACATCAGCTGCATCGCGGCATCGAGGCCGATCTCTTCGTCGCCTCGGAAGGGGTAGGCGGGAGCGCGTTCGCCGCCGGGGTTGAGGTACTCGAGGTTGGCAGCGAGCTGTGACAGTTCGCCCTCGAGCTCCGGGTCGCCGAGCTTGTCGGAGAGCAGCGATTGGAGCTGCTGGCGCTGGTCGCCGGGCAGCGATTCCATGAGCGACTGCATCGCCTGCGTCTGCGCCTGCATCTGCGCGATCAGCTCGTCCAGGGATTCGGGCGGGTTGTCGCCGAACATGTCGCCGTACTTGTCCATGAACGAGTCGAAGTCCGGCTGCTCGCCGCGCATGCGCTGGATCAGCATGTCGTTGAGGTCGCGCAGCATCTCCTTCATGCGCTCGATGTCGCCCTCGGACATCTCGTCGACCATCTTCGAGACGTCCTTGAAGAACGACTCGGTCATAGCCTGCTTGAGCTGCTCGAGCAGTTCCTGGAACTTGTCTCGCGCGTCCTGGTTGAGGAACTCGTAGCTCTGCAGCGCCTTGACCTGGCCCGCCGGCTCCTCCGGCATCTCGTCGAGGAACTGCTGCTTGCGCTCGACGATGCGGCGCAGCATCTCGGAGAGGTCTTGCTCCCCGGGCGCTCCGCCCTCGCCGCTCCCAGACTGCGAGGGCGCGCCGCCGGCCATCTCGCCGCCCTCGCCACCCTGCTGCTGTGCCGAGGCGCCGGCGCCCTGCTCGCCGGCCTCGCCGGGCTGGCCATCCGCCTCGGCGCCCTCGCCTGCCTCGCCGCTCGCGCCGTCCGGCGCGTCCGCGGCCTGCGGCGGCGGCTCGGAGGGGCCGCCGGCCTGGGCGAGCCGCTGGTCCAGCGTGCTCTGTTCGAGGTCGAGGATCTCGCGCAGCTGCTCCTCGATCTGCTGCATCGTGCCGCCGAGGTCGAACTGGTCCAGGCGCTGGCGGCGCTGCTGCCGCAGCTGGTGCAGCAGATCGCGCAGCCCGGGCGCGCGTGCCCCGTCCGGACTGCGCATCCCGCGCTGCATCAGGTTGCGCAGCGCGTGCTGTAGGTCGCCGAAGTTCATCAGGTCGTCGGAGAGGGCCTCGAGGATGTCACCGGCCTCGAGTTCCGGGATCTCCTGGCTGCCGTCCCAGGCGGAGTAGCGTGCGAGTTGCGTCATGGTCCCGGCCTTCCGCTGCTCCGTGCTCCGCCGTCGCCGGGGCTCCGTCAGCTCCGGTCCGGTCCGGTCCCGTCCCGGTTCTAGCCTCGATAGTGGGCCTCGCCGTCGATGCTGTCCTTGTTGAGGCGCTTGTTGAGGTGCAGCCCTTCGAGCACGAACTCGATCGCGGAGGCCTGCTCGGCCGCGGACTCGCCCGTGGCGACGCCCGCGACGGCCTCGGCGAGCCCGTCCACGCTGCCGAGCATCGCCAGGTACCCGTCCGAGGGCATCGCCTCGCCGACCTCGGCGGTGACGCCGGCCTTGAACGCCTCGATCAGCGGCTCCATGTCGCTGATGCTGCAGTGGCGGTTGAAGACGGCGACGACGGCGCCCTGGATCAGGCGCTCGATGATCTGATCCTCGCGGCCTTCCTCGACGGTCTCGAGTTCGACCTTGCCCTCCAGCGAGGCGCGGATGAAGCCGAGGTCGGAGATGCGCGGCGCAACGTCGGGTTCGCCGAGCCGCACGGCGCGGCGCAGCGCGTTGGCGACGAGCGACTCGTAGTTGGTGATCGAGGCGCGCACGGACACGCCGGAGCGCTGGTTCACGTCAGGCGAACGGCGCGCGAGGCGCGTGACCTCCGCGATGATCTCCTCCATGTAGCGCGAGACGCGCAGCTCGCGCCCGGCCGAGCCGACATCGACGCGCTCCTGGTGGACGATGCTCAACTCCTCGTCGATGTCGCGCGGGTAGTGGGTGCGGATGTGCGAGCCGTAGCGGTCCTTGAGCGGGGTGATGATGCGGCCGCGGTTGGTGTAGTCCTCCGGGTTCGCCGTCGCCACGATGAAGACGTCGAGGGCGAGCCGCACCTTGTGGCCGCGGATCTGGATGTCACGCTCCTCCATCACGTTGAGCAGGCCGACCTGGATGCGTTCCGCCAGGTCCGGCAGCTCGTTGATCGCGAAGATGCCGCGGTTGGTGCGCGGGATCAGACCGTAGTGGATGGTCAACTGGTCGCTCAGGTAGCGGCCCTCGGCGACCTTGATCGGGTCCACCTCGCCGATCAGGTCGGCGATCGTGATGTCTGGCGTGGCGAGCTTCTCGCCGTAGCGCTCGTCGCGGTGCATCCAGTGGATCTCCGCGTCGTCGCCGTGCTCCTGGATGATCTGGCGGCCCTGCTCGCTGATCGGGTCGAACGGGTTCTCCGGGATCTCCGCGCCGGCGAGCGTCGGGATCCACTCGTCGAGCAGGGAGGTGAGGCTGCGGATCAGCCGGGACTTTGCCTGCCCGCGCTCGCCGAGCATGATCACGTCGTGACCGGAGAGGATCGCATTCTGGAGCTGCGGGATGACGGTGTTGTCGTAGCCCTGGATCTCGGGGAAGAGGTCGGCGCCGCTCTCGATTGCCGCGATCAGGTTCTCGCGCAACTCCTCGCGCACGCTGCGCTCGCGGTAGCCGGACCGGCGCAGGGCGCCCAGCGTTGTCGCTCGCTTGCTCGCCACCTGGGCCTCCCTGCCGATGCACGCCGCGAGGGCGCTTCGGGGATGTTTCGTCGCGAGGCTGCGGGCCGGGCTACACCGCACGGCTGCGGCGCATGGTACGCCGCCCCGGACGGGAGCTCCGCATGTTGCCTCGTACGGTCCTCAGTATACGTGCCGTGTCATGGAGGGCGGCGAGGGGCTGCCGAGCCGCGCACGGCTCGCGGCTGCGCCGGGCAGCATAAGCAGCGGGCCGGGAGACGGCCCGCTGTTGAAGGGTGCTGGAGGCTCTAGGAAGCGGTAGCGTAGCCGTTCGTCTCGGAGTGGCCGTTCGCGACCGCCTCGATCAGGCCCGGCGAGGCAGCCAGCGCCTGCACGGCGCGCCCGAGGCGGGAGTCGCGGACGACGATCACGTCGTTGGTCTCGACGATCTCGCTGAATGGCACGTCAAGCTCGGCTGCGATGTTCAGCGCTGTGGAGAGCGGAACTTCGCGCTTGCCGGTCTCGTAGTTGGAGAGTGACGCCTGGGTGATGCCGGCGCCCTTCGAGACATCGGTCTGCGATCGGCCGGCCCTGTGGCGCAGCGTCCGCAACTGATGGCCGAGCTTGGCCCGGTGCTCCAGACTCCCTGACTTTCGCATCGCGATCCCGCTCCTTCCATGTCGCCACGGTGTGCCGGAAGCCCGTCCCCGCCCCCGCGTCAGCGGCGATTGTGCGTTCTTGCACAATAGGATTATCGGACGCCCTATGCCTGTGCGCAATATGTCTGCAATATTTCCGCATCCTCAACCATGGCGTGGACGACCGCGAATGCGCGAGGAGGTCGCGATCAGGCGCCGGAGCCGAGCAGATCCTCCGCGCGGAGATCGGAGATCGCGGCGTCGAAGGCGGCGAGCGTGTCCTCGATCTCGGCCTCGCCATGCGTGGCGGAGACCATGCCGCCCGTGCCCATCAGGTCCACGCCGTGGTTGAGCAGCGCCTGCCGCAGCGGACGCTCCAGCGCGGCGTCCACGCCGCGCGCCTCCTCGTCGGCGTCCCACTCGACATCGGCGGGCCGCGGCGCGTCGTAGCCGAGGTTGAGATGCCACATCGAGGAGACCCCCAAGGCTGAACCGGGCACGGCGCGGTCCGCGAAGAGCGCGTTGAGGCCGCGCACCAGCGCCGCCGTCGTCGCGTCGGCGCGCTCCGTCTGGCCGCCTGCCTCGATGATGCGCAGCGTGGCGATGCCGGCGGCAGCGGCGGGCGGCTGCGCGTTGTACGTGCCCTGGTGCGGCACCCGCAGGCGGCGGTTCCAGACCGCGTCGCCCTCGCGGAACTCAAGCATCGAGAGCACGTCCTCGCGGCCGGCCACGCAGCCGCCGGGCAGGCCGCCCGCGAGGATCTTCGCGTAGGTCGCGAGGTCCGGCGTGACGCCCCAGCGCTCCTGCGCGCCGCCGGGGGCCATGCGGAAGCCGGTGATCACCTCGTCCATGATCAGCAGCGTTCCGGCTTGCGCGGTCAGCTCGCGCGCCGCCCGCAGGTAGTCGGCGCCGATCGGGTGCAGGCCCCAGTGCGCCCCCGTCGGCTCGAGGATCATCGCGGCCACGTCGCGCGGCGCGAGCGCCTGCTCCAGCGCATCGAGGTCGCCCGACGGCACGATCGTGAGGTCGTCGTAGAAGCCGGGCGGCACGCCGGCGGCGCTGGCCCGCGTCTCGCTCTCGCGCAGCTGGCCGACGGCGAGGTCGTGCCAGCCGTGGAAGTGATCGGCGAGCTTGATCACGCGGTTGTGGCCGCTGAAGGCGCGCGCGAGCCGCAGCGCCATCATCGTCGCCTCGGTGCCGGAGGAGGTGAAGCGGACGCGTTCGGCGCAGGGCGCCATGCGCAGCACCAGCTCGCCCCACTCGATCTCGCGCGCCTGCGAGGAGCCGAAGTGCGTCCCCTGCTCGAGCGCCTCGCGGATCGCCGCGGCCACCTCCGGCCGGTTGTGGCCGAGCAGCAGCGCCCCGTGCCCGCCGATGTAGTCGACGTACTCGTGCCCGTCGACGTCCTGCTTGCGCGGCCCCTGCGCGCGCTCGACGTAGATCGGGAACGGCTCGAAGGCACGCACGTCGTGCGTCACGCCGGAGGGGAAGACGGACGCGGCCCGCTCGGCCAGCCGCCGCGAGCCGGGGTGTGTGTCCTCGAAGGTCTGGAGGATGGTCACTGCTGCTGGCCTCCGGCTACTGTCGTGTGACGCGCGCGCGGACTTCCTTGAACCAGTCGGTGTAAAGCTTCACGGCTGATCCGAATTCAGCCCACCACTGCGCATCCGAGGCTGCGCCGAATTCGCTCAAGGCAGTCAGCGTGAGCATCTCCAGCTTGCCGATTATGGCTACATCTATCAGCGCTCTCCGGTCGTCAAGCCTGCCCCCAAACGTAGGAGTGATTCCCCCACTCTTGACGTCGAGCAGGGACTTTCCGTGGTGTTGACCGGTGTGAGAGAACTCGTTCATGAACCGGTACAGTTCATCTACCTCTTGCAGAAGGACATCTGCATCTGCGTGATTCGACTGCACCCATTTTCTTGCATCCGACGCCTTCAATTCATCGCTGTTCGACCAGAACCGTTCCGCACTCTCTGGGTCGTGACCCGTGACCAAGATCAGGCAAGGCACATCGAAGAGGCCACGCATCAGGTACGCCGCCACGTCGAACAGCCCTCTGACCACGAGATCGAGGGCGGCGATGTAGGTGTTGTAGCTGTGGCTGGCGAGGACGACTACCGCCCGCTTAGGCGGGCCATCCCCGGGCGTTGTGCGGACGAACTCCTGGACAGCCAATCCATGCAGCTGGCTGAACCGTTCGGCCACATTCCGGCCATCTCCAAGTGCGGCCAGGTGGGTTTTGGCAATCCCACTCGGGTTGCTACTCGTCATTGCCTTCTCCGGTGCGGAACTTGCGTCCGAGCCACTCCAGCGCCTTCTGCTGGTCGGCCTCGTTCGCCCGCCTGATCTGGCTCAGCAGCCACGTCCACGAGGGAGGCTCTTGGACCAGATTCCGCGCGCCCTGATTGCAGGTGCTGCACAGGGCACGCAGGTTCGACGGGTCGTCCGTGCCACCGTGACTGCGGTCGACGATGTGCCCGATGTGGAGCCGGACCTTGCGCCCGGGGTTTTCGGGGTCTTCGTCTCCCGCACCGGCACCGCACATTCGGCACGTGTAGCCGTTGCGTTCGAGCACCTCTGCGCGAACACGCTTCGAGACGGGGCGCTTGAATCGGTACTCGCCGGGGTCGGGAGGAGGTGCGGCCAGCCGGTACTCGCCGGGCTTGAGCGAACTGTCGTCGTTGTGCGTGCGGATCTGCCAGCCCTCCTCCTCCCGCAGTTCACGCACGCGCCTAGCCCACTCAGTCACATCGGGCCCGACAACATCCTGTAGCTGGTTCTTGGTCACAACCTCACCGACGCGTGATCGGAGGAACCGCCGAATCCGCTCCTTGGAACTGATGCGGCGAGTCACAGGATCTGTCTCAGCGTACGCCCGATGTACTCGGTGTATGCCGGAGGGATGGCCTCGTTGATCTCGCGCTTGGTCATCCAGTCGATACCCATGGCGTCGCTCGCAGCAGCGATCGTGCAGTTCCCCCCGCCCGTGACCTGGACGTAGTCGACCCACTCATTCGTCCGACCATAGTGCGCCTTGCGTCGGTCATGCGTGTGGACAAGGGGGTGTCGCCTGTGTGGTGGGCAGTAGATCGCGAAGTTCGTCTCAAACAGGCGGTGGCGCAGAACGCGCAACTCGGGGAACATCGTGCCGCATAGCACGATGTAGTCCCTGAGCGGTGCGCCCTCGACGTTCTCTATCACGTATGGGAGTCCGGATGCGGCCAGCATCTCGCGCGTCGGTTCAATCAGCTTGGGCCACATGTGGCCGTTTCCGTTCCGCTTGGCGAGATCGGAGTACGCCTGACACGGCGGCGAAGCGTGGATTGCGTCGAAGGTTGCGACGAAGTCGGCATCCAGTTCGAGGGCATCCGCCTGGATGAACTCAAAGGGGTAGTGAGGCTGAGGGGTGACGTCGACGCCGACGACTTCGAACCCCGCCCGATCATAGCCCGCGGCAGCCCCTCCGGCGCAACAGAACAGGTCGAGTAGCCGGGGGCGGGCGCTCACGCGTTACCTCCCGTAGTTGCGATCATCGTTACCTCCCGCTCATCGTTCGGCGTGGAACCGCTCGACCGCACGTAGCGCGTCGAGGCGGCGGAGCAACCGCTTTGTGTCGGGCTCCAACGTGCATTCCCAAACCGTGAACACGTCCCACTCCGCTTCTTCGAGGGAGTACACACTTCGCTGGTCGCGGAGCATGTTGCCTTCGAGCTTCGGCTCCCAGAACTCCGTGTTCGTTGCAGGTCGCTTGCCACGCCTGCAATCGTGCCCGTGCCAAAAGCAGCCGTGGACGAATACCGCGAGCCGGTAGCGGGGGAACACGAGGTCGGGGCGACCGGGGAGATCGCGGTGGTGCAGGCGGTAGCGGAATCCCGCCGCATGGACGCGGCGGCGCACGTACATCTCAGGCTTCGTGTCCTTGCTCCGGATGGCCGCCATGTTGCGGCGGCGGCCCTCGGTCGGAGATTCTAGCACAGACGTTCCGCTAGCGGGGAGAGCACTATCGTACGCCGCTCTGCCCTGCCGCTTCAATCGCCCACCTCGCCAATAAACCCCAGCACTGCGGCGTTCCACTCCTCCGGGCGCTCGAAGTAGGCGGAGTGGCCCGCGTCCTCGATCTCCACGTAGCGGGAGCCGGGCGTGATCTCGTGCGAGATGCGGACCAGCTCGGCGGGGACGACGCGGTCCTGTGCGCCGACGATCCAGAGCAGCGGCGCGCCGCTCTCGAGCAGCCGCGCGCGCGTCGAGCCTCGGTAGTTGCGCATCTCCGGCGGCGGCGCGAGGAAGTCGCGAGGGCGTGGCGGGTTGATCGAGCGGATGCGGCGGTAGAGCCAGTCGAGCGCGGGCTCGCGCTCGCGGAAGTCCTCGGCCAGCGCGCGCTGCAGCAGGCTGCCCGAGAGCGCGCCCGAGGCCTGCAACTCGGCCTTGCGCTCGCGCAGCTGATCGCTGACGCAGCCCGCGTTGGAGCCGGAGATGGTGAGCGAGAGGAAGGCCGAGGGGTTGTGCCGCATCAGCCCGATCGCGGTGCGCGCGCCCATCGAGTGTCCGACGAAGTGCACCGGCCCGAGGTCGAGCGCGTCGACGAGCGCGGCGGCGTCCGGGCCAAAGGCGGTGCGGCCCGGGCCGCCCTCGATGTCCGGGGATCGGCCGAAGGCGCGGTGGTCGAGCGTGATGACGCTGTAGCGCTCGCTGAAGGCGGGGATCTGCCGCCACCAGGACATGGCGTTGCCGCCGGCGCCGTGCGCGAGGATCACGGGCGGGCCTTCGGCGTGGCGTTCGTAGTAGAGGCGGAAGCCGTCGTCGAGGTCGAGGTGCGGCACGTTCGGCGGTCCTTGTCTGCGGGGGACACGGTACAGGCGGGGGGCGTCGCTGTCCGGTGCGGGCTGTTGGGCGGGGGGTTGGCGTGCGGCCTCGGAGTGGCGGTGCGCCTCGGGTGCGGGGCTGAGTCCGTCGGGTTGCGTCGCGTGGCGGCGTCGGGGCGGTCCGGCGTGAGGGAGGGGACCCGCCCACCCACCCTTTCGGTGCGGGGCTGCGCCCCGCGCCCCGCTCTGTGGGGGGGGCTTCGCCCCCACACCCCCGATCCGGAGGGAGCCGCCTTGCACTCGCGGGTGCTCGCGGCTTCGGCCGGAAAGCGGCTGCCCGCTCCTTGCAGCTTCGGCTCGATCGCCGGTATCGCCCCGCGCGTCGCGTCGCGATGCCGACCGGCTCCTACGCCTCCTCGTCCCACGGGATGCCCGTCGCGTTGGCGACGACGTCGAGGATGTCCTCGATGTCGCCGCGCAGCTGCGGGTCGGGGTCGAGGGTGAGGGCGCGGCGGAGGATCTCGGTGGTGGCGGCGTAGAGGGTGGGGGCGTCCTGGGCGACCGGCTGGTGCGGCTGGCGCGGGCGTTCGAGGGCATGCGCGACGAACTCGCGGCACCAGCCGAGCGTGTAGAGGATCGCGGCGTCGCCGGGGCAGAGCGCGACGGCGCGCTCCAGCGCGGCGAGGCCGTCGGCGAAGCGGCGCCTGCGCGTCACCAGCGTGTTGCCGAGGTAGGCGTGCGCCTCGCAGAACTCCGGGTCGAGTGCGACGGCCCGCTCGGCGCTGGCGAGGGCGTCGTCGATCTCGTCGGCGCTGTGCAGCTGCATGGCGCGACGCAGCAGCGCGCGAGGCTCGTCGGCCGCGGCTTCGGGGCTGGTCACCGGACGCGGCCCGCGACTGCGTGGCTCAGGAGACGGCGTCGTAGTCCGCGCTCAGGCGGGCGTGGCGGTCGTCGTACTGAACGCGCGTCTCGGGGTGGCTGAAGATGAAGAGCCGGTTGGCGCGCACGCCGTCGATGGTGCGACGCGCGACCTCGACCGGGTCCATCGGCGGTGGGTAGTTGGTCGGCTGCTCGCGCTCGGCCATGCGAGCCTCTGCGGCGGGGGGAGGGGCGACGGGGCCGCCCAGCTCCTCCGGGCGGTTGCGCGTGGCGGTGAAGATCTGCGTGGCCACCCCGCCGGGGCAGAGGACCGAGACGCCGATGCCGTCGGCCTCGAGCTCCGTGCGCAACATCTCCGCGTAGCCGGTCACGGCGTACTTCGAGGCGACGTAGACGCCGATCGGCGTCTCGTGGATCGGCCGCGTGCCGGCGACCGAGGCGGTGAACACGACGTGCGCCTCGCCGTCCTGCTCGCGCATCCTCGGGACGAAGGCGTTCGTGCAGTGGATCGCGCCGTAGAGGTTGACGCCGAGCGTCCACTGCCAGTCCTCGATCGGCGTCTCGAGCAGCGGCGCGACCATCATCACGCCGGCGTTGCTGCAGAGCAGGTTGACCTCGCCGAACTCCTCGTAGGCGCGGTCCGCGAGTTCGCCGACGGAGGAGGCGTCCGAGACGTCCGTACGCAACCCGATCGCCTCGCCGCCCAGCTCGCGAAGCGAGTTCGCGACGCGCATCGCCTGGTCCTCCTCGACGTCCGAGACGACGACGCGCATCCCGGCGTCGTGGCAGGCGCGGGCGAACCCCTCGCCGATGCCGGAGCCTCCCCCGGTGATCACGGCGACGCGGCCTTCGAGTTGCTCCATCACTCCTCCGATCGGTGGCGCCCGGCGGCGGGCTACAGCTCCCTGACGATCTCCTCGGCGGCGTCGCGGCAGAGCACCACCGCCGCCTCCTGCGACTCACTGGGGTTGACGAGCTGATGCGGCGCGTTCGCGGGCACGTAGAGGAAGTCGCCGCTCTCGGCCCGGTGCTCGAGCTCGAGCGCGGGGCCGTGGCGCATCAGCACGGGGCCCGCGAGGACGAACATCGCGGTCTCGCAGTTGGTGTGGACGTGCGGGGTGCTCTGCATGCCCGGCGGGATGCGCTGGTGCGTCATGAAGACGTTGCGCGAGCCGCTCAGCTCCCCGGAGACGCCGAACTGGATGCTCATGCCGGAGCGGTGCCCGGACCAGGGCGCGTCCGCACCCCGCGTCAGCACGATCGGCGCTGCGTCGGCGGTTGCGGGCATCGCGATCACCCTTCCGGCGCACGCGCGTCCGCGCGGCGGCCACATCGTACCGCGCAAGACCCGCAACCGCCGCCGCCGTGCGGCGACGCCCGGGATCAGTGCGGTTGACGAGGGCGCACGGCGCCGCCTAGCGTGCCCGCCGATGCCCTCCGCCAGCCTCGCCGCTGCCCGCAGCGCGATCACCGCGCTCTTCCACGCCTACCCGCGGCTGCAGGACACGGCGGACTTCGAGGGCATCGGGAAGCTGTTCGCGAAGGGCCGCTTCTCCTCGACGATGGGCTCGCTGGGCGGGGCGGAGCTGGCGGCCGACCGGGCGCGCGGCATCCGGCTGCACGAGGACGGCACGCCGCGCACCAGCATCCTCACCACCAACCTGCTGATCGACATCGACGACGCGGCCGGTAGCGCCCGCGCCCGCTCCTACTACGCGATGCTCAAGCAGCCCCCCGGCGAGCCACTGCGCATCGCCGGCGCGGGCCGCTACCACGACGACTTCGTGCGCGAGGACGGCGAGTGGCGTTTCGAGGAGCGCGTCAGCCTCTTCGATCTCTCGGGTGACGTCGGCGGCTTCCTGCGGGCGGCGCCGAGGCGGCAGCCCTCGCTGGCGCTGCGCGGGCCCTCTGCGCACGAGCTGCCGCCGCTGCCCCCGCCGCCGGACGCAGCCGACGCGATCGAGGCGCTGATCTACACCTACGCGGAGCGCATCGACCTCGCGGACCTCGAGGGCGTCGGGGCGCTCTTCGCGCACGGGCCCTTCGTTGGCGAGAGCGCCGAGGGCGAGGACTACGCGCTGAGCGGCGAGGCGCTGGCGAAGGGCCTGCGCGGCGCGATCCGGCTCTACGAGGGCAACCCGCGCACGAAGCACCTGACCACCAACGTCGCCGTCGAGGTGGACGACGAGGCCGGAACCGGCCTCGCGCGCTCGTACTTCGTCGTGCTGCAGCAGACGCCGGAGCTGCCGCTGCAGCCGATCGTGGGCGGGCGCTATCGCGACCGCTTCGAGCGTGCCGACGGCGTCTGGCGCTTCGCGGAGCGCCGAGTGCGCACGGACCACATGGGCGACCTCGGCGCGCACCTGCGCGGCGGAGGCGGCGCGGACGCTTGACGCCCCTCGCGGCGCGCTCATACGGTCCCGCCGGGGTGCACGGTCGATGACGAACAGCCGCGACGCCATCCGCGACGTGATGATGCGCTACGCGCGCTTCACCGACCTGGGGGACTACGACACGGTCGGCGAGATCTTCACGCACGGCCCGTTCCGCTCGTCCCTCGGATCCTCGCACGGCGGCGCGACGCTGGCCGCGAACCGCAAGCGGCGGATCCTCTCGCACGACGGCTCGCCCGGCACCCGCCACCTGACGACCAACATCATGATCGATGTCGACGAGGACGCCGGGGCGGCCCGCGCCCGCTCCTACTTCACGCTCTTCCAGGCGACGCCGACCATGCGGTTGCGCCTGATTGGCTCCGGCCGCTACTACGACCGCTTCGAGCGCATCGACGGCGAGTGGTGGTTCAGCGACCGCCTGAGCATGCTCGACACTCGCGGCGATCTCTCGCAGCACATCCTGGGATACCAGGTGGGCGAGCTGCCGTACGACCTCGAGGTGCTTGGTCCGCCGCTCGAAGAGCTGCCGCCGCTGCCCGTGCCCGAGGACGCGCCTGCGGCGGTCGAGACGCTGATCTTCAGCTACGCCGAGCGCGTGGACCTCGGAGACTTCGAGGGCGCGGGCGAGCTGTTCGCGCACGGCGCGCGGCGCTTCGGGCCGGAGGGGACGCCGCTCGGCGGCCCGGCGCTGGCCGAGGCGCTGCGCAGCAGCTTCCGCATGCACGACGGCAGCCCGCGCACGAAGCACGTGACGACGAACGTGCTGATCGACGTGGACGAAGAGGCGGGCACGGCGACCGCACGCTCCTACTTCACCGTGCCTCAGGCGACGCGCGAGATGCCGTTGCAACTGATCGCCGCGGGCCGCTACCACGACGCCTTCGAGCGCGTCGACGGCGCCTGGCGCTTCCGCTCGCGCGTGATCCTGCTCGACCATCAGGGCGAGATCGGTCAGCATCTGTCAGCGAACGCGGCGCTGCACCGCTAGCGCCGATCGCGCCGCCCGGCGGCGCGCGAACGGAGGCCGAGCGCGCATGGACGTAGGCATCCTGCTCCCCCAGGCCGGCGATCGAGCGACCCGCGACGTGGTGCTGCGCCACGCTCGCGCCGCCGAGGAGGCGGGCTTCGATTCGCTCTGGACCAACGATCACGTCGTCTTCCCGCGCGAGTACCGCTCGCGCTACCCCTACAGCGCGGACGGCAAGCTGCCGGGGCGCGTGCACATCGACGCCTCGCTGCTGGAGCCGCTGACGGAGCTGGCGTTCGTCGCCGGCGCGACGAGCCGCGTGCAGCTCGGCGTGGCGGTGCTGGTGCTGAACATGCGGCAGGCCGTGCTGCACGCGAAGATCATGGCCACGCTCGACCACCTCGCCGGCGGGCGCTTCATCCTCGGCGCGGGCATGGGCTGGGCGAAGGAGGAGTTCGAGGTGCTGGGCATGCCCTCGGACCGCCGCGGCGCGCGCTTCGAGGAGAGCCTGCAACTCACGCGTCGGCTCTGGACCGAGGACTGGGTGGACGGCTTCGAGGGCGACACCTACGAGGTGGACGGCTGGACCTCGCGCCCGCAACCGCCGCGCCACGTGCCGATCTGGCTCGGCGGCGACAGCCCGCAGCAGATGCGCCGCATCGGCGAAATGGCAGACGGCTGGCTGACGCACGGTAACTACCTCGACAACGCGCGGGAGGGGATGGAGCCCGCCCGCGAGGCGGCCGAGCGCGCCGGCCGTGATCCCGATGCGCTCACGATCGCCATGACCGGCATCGCGCTGCTCGCAAGCGACCGCATCGAGCAGGTGCGCGAGCGACTGGGACGAGCGCGTGAGGCGGGCGTCGATCACGCGATCGTCGGCCTGCACCCCGCCGAGCTGCTCGAGGCGCCCGACCTGATGCGGCGCTTCGGCGAGGACTACCTCGCCGAGGCGAAGGCGGACTGAGCGCGGACGGAAGGCGCCGAGGGCCCGTGGAGATCGAGATCACGGCCGCAGCCGCCGAGCTGGCGCGCCGCAGGGGCGGCGAGCTGGCGCTCGACTTCATCACGCCGATCGGCTGAGGCGGTGTCCTCGATGTGCCGGTCGACACCTACCTCAAGGGCAAGAATCTCACTCGTTACGAGACCGTGCGGCACGCCGATCTGACGGTCCACGTCGCGCCCGCGCTGCTGCAGTGGGCGAGCGGCGTGCTCGTCGACGCGGAGCGCTTCCTCTACTTCTGGCGCCGCTTCAGGGTCCTCACCGAGCACCGCCACCAGCCGACCTGACGCCACGGGTAGGCCCGCCGTCGGCGGGGAAACCGGCGAGGGCGCGCGTGCGCCGGGTGGGCCGCGATAGGCCTCGCGAGTCCTCGGGTGGTTGCCGCGGCCGGTCGCGCGGGCGTCAGCCCAAGATGCTTGTGGCCGCGATGGCGAGCCCGGTCATGGTGATGGCGAGGCCCCCGAGCCAGATGATGATGTCCCGCTTGAGTACGGCCATCTCGCTGCGGATGTTGCCGAATTCGGCGTGCACCCTGCCGAATTCGGCGTGCACCCTGCCGAATTCGGCGTGGACCTTGCCGAACTCCGCCGCCATCTCGGAGCGCACGTTCCCGAACTCCGCCGCCATCTCGGAGCGCACGTTCCCGAACTCCGCCGCCATCTCGGAACGCACGTTGGTGAACTCCGCGTCCATCTTCGCCTCGAGTTGGCCGATCTTCGTATCCAGCGCCGTCGCGGTCTTCTCGAGGTCGTCCTTCGTCGCGAGGTTCTCGATTGCGCCCTCCGCGAAGGTAACGAGGGCGCGCGCGTGCGCCTCCTCGAAGCCAGCTTCCTGGAGTTGCGTGGCAGCCCTGAGCGTGTCGAACGTGGTCGCCATGCCGCCAGTCTAGCACCAATGAGTCATCGCTGGTCTGCCCTGGCGGCGATCGCCTCCGCGCCGCGCAGCGCTACATGCGCGCGATCAGATCGCGCGAGATGCGCTCCAGCGTGCGCCGCGCGGACGGGACGTCCGGGTCGGTCATGAGCAGGTTGAGGCGCGAGACGCCGAGTTCCTCGAGCCGCTGAGCCAGCTCCAGGTCGGGCGGCACACCGGCGCTGATCTCGATCTCATCGGGGTCGCGGCCGGCTTCCTCTGCGGTGCGGCGCGCCTCCGCGATCAGCTCGTACCAGGCGCGGCCGAAGACGTGTGGGAAGAAGCCGCTCCCGTACCGCCCCGCGCGCCGCGCGGCGGGGATCGAGTGCCCGCCGATGATGAACGGCACGCCGCCCGGCTGGACCGGCTTCGGGTCGCAGACGACGTTCGAGAAGCGCACCAGCTCGCCCTCGTAGCTCGCGACGGGCTGCGTCCAGAGGGCGCGCATCGCCTCGATGTGCTCGTCAGTGCGCTTGCCGCGGCGCTCCCAGGGCACGCCCAGCGCCTCGAACTCCTCGCGCAACCAGCCGATGCCGATGCCGAGGTCGACGCGGCCTTCGGAGAGCACGTCGAGCGTGGCCAGCTGCTTGGCGAGCACCACCGGGTTGCGCTGCGGCAGGACCAGCACCGAGGTGCCGAGCCGCAGCGTCTTGGTGCTGGCAGCCACGAAGGTCAGCGTCACGATCGGGTCCGGGAGCGGCGCGTCCTCGTAAGGCATGCGCTCCGCGTAGGGATAGACCGAGTTGTGCCCCTGCGGGATCACGACGTGGTCGCTGGTCCAGAGGGTGTCGAAGCCGAACTCCTCGGCGGCCTGGGCGAAGCCGGCGAGGAACTCGGGCGAGGTCACCGGCTGGTCGTTGAAGTCGACCGTCACTCCGAAGCGCATCTGCGTCCCCCGTCTCCCGCCGTCCGTGTCGTGCGCGCATCGTAGCGGAGCGCTCCGCTGCGCTCACGGCCTGCCGTCTGGCGCGCCCTCGCGGTAGGCTTGGTGCATCGAGCGCGCATGGGCGGAAGGAGCAGCGCGATGACGGCGGAGGCGGTGCTGGAAGCGAGCGACGCGACGTTCGCGACGGACGTGATCGAGCGCTCACGCGAGCTGCCGGTGGTGGTAGACTTCTGGGCGCCTTGGTGCGGCCCCTGCCGCGTGCTGGGGCCGACCCTCGAGGCGATCGCGGCAGAGCGCGCCGGCGAGGTGCAGCTCGTCAAGGTGAACGTGGACGAGAACCCCGGCGTCGCCGGCAGCTACCAGGTGCAGGGCATCCCGGCGGTCAAGGCCTTCCGCAACGGCGAGGTCGTGAGCGAGTTCGTCGGCGCGCTCCCGGAGCCGCAGGTGCGCGGCTTCTTCGACTCGCTCGTGCCGAGCGCCGCCGACCTCGCGGTCACCGCCGCCGTGCAGGCCGTGCAGGCCGGCCACAGCGGCGCCGCGCGGCTCCACCTGGAGCAGGCGCTGCAAGAGAATCCCGACCACCGTGGCGCCTTGATGGCGCTCGCCGCGATCCTGCTCGCCGAGGGCGAGACGGACCGCGCGCGGGAACTGGCGGCGCGCTTCCCCGGCGATCCCGTCGCCGCGCGCGTGCTCGCGCAGCTTGCCTTCCGGGACGAAGCAGGGGACGAGCCGCGCGAGGCGCTGGAAGCGCGGCTGGAGGCCGACCCGGATGACGCCGAGGCGCACTACCGGCTCGGCTGCCTGCTCGCCGCGGACGGCGAGTGGCGGGACGCCCTCGAACACCTGCTGGCGACGGTGCGGCTCGATCGCGGCGTCGCCGACGACGGCGGGCGGCTGCGCATGCTCGACGCCTTCGTGCTGCTGGGCGACGGCCACGAGCTGACGCGCGGCTACCGTCAGCGCCTCACCAACGTGATCTTCTAGCGGCGGGCACGGCGGACACGATGGCCGAAGCGATCGACTGGCCCGCCGTCCACGCCGAGGCGCTGGACATCCTCCAGCGCTACCTGCGCATCAACACCTCCAACCCGCCGGGCAACGAGGCCCCGGCCGCGCGCTTCCTCGGCTCGCTGCTCGAGGCGGAGGGCATCGCCTGCGAGTACATCGAGATTGCGCCGGGCCGCGAGGCGCTGGTCGCGCGGCTGCGCGGCGACGGCAGCCGCCGCCCGCTGCTGCTCGGCAATCACCTCGACGTGGTGCCGGTCGAGGAGGAGTTCTGGGACGTGCCGCCGTTCGGCGGCGTCGTGCGCGACGGGCGCATCTACGGCCGCGGCGCGGTGGACATGAAGGGCGCGGGCGTGATGCAGCTGCTGACGGTGCTGCTGCTGCGGCGCCGTCGCGAGCCGCTGCGCCGCGACGTCATCTTCCTCGCCGCGCCCGACGAGGAGGTCGGCAGCGCCTTCGGCATGCGCTGGCTCTGCGAGCACCGCCCGGACGTGGTCGATGCCGAGTTCGCGCTCAACGAGGGCGGCAGCGGCATCAGCGACTTCGCCGGCCGGGAGGACGGGCGTATCTTCCTCGCCAGCGTCAGCGAGAAGTCGATCGGCTGGCTGCGGCTGCGCGTCGAGGGCGTCACGGGGCACGCCAGCCTGCCGGCGGAGGACAACTCGGCGCTGCGGCTGATCCGCGCGCTGCTGCGGCTGGCCGGCTGGGAACGCGAGCTGCGCTTGGAGCCGGGGACCGCCCGCCTCGTCGACCAGCTCTCGCGCGCCGGACTGATGCCGCCCGCCGAAGACAGCGAGGCCTTCGAGCAGGCGCTGCACAGCGACCCCGCCGCACTGGCGATGTTCATCAACACGCTCAACGTCACCGTCATCGACAGTGGCTTCAAGGCGAACGTGATCCCGCCGCGCAGCGAGGCGGTGATCGACTGCCGCCTGCTGCCCGGCCAGAGCCTCGAGGACTGGATCGCCCAGGTGCGCGCGCGCATCGACGACCCGCTCGTCTCCGTCCGGCCGGAGCTCGACGACTTCACCGCGCCGCCCTCCTCGGACTGGGATACGGAGCTGTTCACGGCGATCCGCGAGGTGGTCGAAGAAGCCTTCGAGGGCGCGGTGGTCGTGCCCTCAGTGGCCCCGTTCGCCACCGACAACCGCTTCCTGCGCGAGATCGGCGTGCCCTCCTACGGCTTCATCCCCTGCATGCTCAGCGCCGAGGAGCGCGCGGGCTTCCACGCCCACAACGAGTTCCTCTCGGTCGACAACCTGAACAGCGGCTGCGAGCTGATGTACGAGATCGTGCGCCGCGTCGTCTGCTGAGCCTCGCGAGGGCTACTACAGCATCGCGCGCTGGGTGAGGGCGACCTGCACGACGAGGCGGTGCAACTCGGCGCGCCGCTCGAGCGGCTGGCGCTGCTGCCCCATCTCCACGAGGATCGGCGTCAGGCCCTCTACGTAGTTGCCGAGTGAGAGCGAGCTGCCTCCGCGCCCCGGCCGCCAACCCCAGCTGCTGGTGTCGTCGATCGGCGACCCACCCTGCGAAGATGTGAACCCCCAGCTCCCCCGGTCCCTCGCGATCAGGTGATCCCGCTCGATCTCCATCTGCGCGTTGAAGTCCTCGGCGATGCGCGTGGCGATCCCCTCGCCGTCCCCGCCCGGTCCGCCGGTGATCGTTTGGCCGAGGAACGCCGTGCCGCTGTTCGACCCGCGCTCGACGTAGAAGCCCCACGACTCGTGCAGATCGAGGACGAGCGAGACGCGGTAGCGCTGCGCCGCCTCGACGATCTGCGCGGCCATGCGCGACATCGGCAACTCCGCGTTGTCCGAGCCGGGGTAGAGACGGTTGAGGTCGCCGAGCTCGGGCAGCGTCCGCTCTCCCACGCGCGTCGCGACGATGTTCGCGCGAGGGATCACGATCAGGCTGCCGCGCACGGGCTGCCACTCCGCGATCTCCTCCGTGGCGAGCCAGCTGCCCGGCTCGTTGCCGTGCACGCCACCGAGGACGAGCACGGCCGGCCCCTGCTCGCCGCTGTGCCGGGCGATCAGCGGTGTCTCCCACTCCGTGCCCTCCAGCAGCGCGATCTCCTCGCGCCCCGCGGCCCACGGCGTGGGTTCCGGAGTTGGGGTTGGCGTCGGCGTGGCTGTCGGTGTCGCGGGTGCGGGCGGCGGCGTCGCCGTCGCGGCGACCGGTGTGGGTGAGGCGGTGGGCGTCGGCGTGGCGGTCGGCGTCGCCGTTGCGACGGGGGTGGGCGGTGGCGTCGGGCTGGCCTCCGGGACGGTGCCTGCCGGGTCGCCCTCGTCGCCGCCTGCGCCGCAGGCGAGCAGCAGGCCCCCGAGGCCGCCCGCGGCGGCGAGCCGGAGGAAGCGGCGGCGGCTGTGCGATGCGGCTGGCGAGCGGGTCATGGCCTGAATCCTGACCGGGCCTCTGTCACCTCAGCCTAAAGCAGTAGCCCCTGCTGCTGCGGCTCGCCCTGTGGAAGCTCCGCGGCTGGCCCGAAGCCGGGCTCGACGGTGAGGCCGTGCTCCGCGAGGCGCTGTTGCAGCAGGTCCGCGTTGACCGGCCCCTGGTCGTGGTCGTGGCGGCTCACCTCGTCGGCGAGGACGATGGCTCCGCCTGCCGGCGTTCGGTAACCCGCGTGTGATGCACGCCGCGTGATCTTGGTAACAGATCCACTGATGCGATCCGCTCCGTGCGACAGCCTCGGCAACTCCGCTATACTATCCGTACGAATCTGTGGATATATGGTGCTAGTCAAGACCGGGAGAGAAAGAAGATTACCAGCACACACACGACAAGATACGTGACCCTGTTGAGCGTTGTGCTTGCGCTGGCCCTTACGGCAGCCCTCGCGGCCTGCGGCTCAGATGAGCCGTCCGGCGTGACAGGCCCCGACCGGACCGCGTCTCCCCCAACGGAGACGCCTTCCACGGCAGTGTCAGGCGACGCGCCCACTGCCACAGATGCGACAGCGCCGCCCGCGGCCTCCGGCTCCGCCAAAACGGACCGGGAAGCCCTGGTTGCCCTCTACAACACAACGAACGGTGAGAACTGGTATAGAAGCGACAACTGGCTGAGCGACGCGCCCCTCGGCGAATGGGAGGGCGTCGTCACCAACGACGACGGGCGCGTTACAGAGCTGAACCTTAGCGACAACGGAAACTTGGGCGGGGAGTTACCAGCGGAGTTGGGCAGCCTCTCCAACCTGGAAACGCTGGACCTTAGCAACAACAACGTGGACGGGGAGTTACCGGCGGAGTTGGGCAGCCTCTCCAACCTGACAGTGCTGGACCTCTTCAACAACAGCCTGAGCGAGATACCGGCGGAGCTGGGCAACCTCTCCAACCTGACAGTGCTGCGTCTCGAAAACAACCAGTTGAGCGAGATACCGGCGGAGCTGGGCAGCCTCTCCAACCTGACAGTGCTGGGCCTCACCGGCAACGACTTGAGCGGGGAGATACCGCCGTGGCTGGGCAGCCTCTCCAGCCTGGAGGGACTGTACCTCCGCGACAATGGCTTGAGCGGGGAGATACCGCCGGAGCTGGGCAGCCTCTCCAACCTGAAGAGCCTGAGCCTCAGCGACAACGACTTGAGCGGGGAGATACCGCCGGAGCTGGGCAGCCTCTCCAACCTGAAGAGCCTGAGCCTCAGCGACAACGACTTGAGCGGGGAGATACCGCCGGAGCTGGGCAGCCTCTCCAACCTGGAGGGACTGTACCTCCGCGACAACGACTTGAGCGGGGAGATACCGGCGGAGCTGGGCAACCTCTCCAACCTGGAGATACTGGACCTCCGCAACAACGACTTGAGCGGGGAGATACCGCCGGAACTGGGCAGCCTCTCCAGCCTGACAGAGCTGGACCTCAAGAGCAACGACTTGAGCGGGGAGATACCGGCGGAGCTGGGCGGCCTCTCCAACCTGGTAGAGTTGGACCTCGGTTGGAACAGCTTGAGCGGGGAGATACCGGCGGAGCTGGGCAGCCTCTCCAACCTAAAAGTGCTGGACCTCAGCGAAAACTTGTTGAGCGGGTGCGCGCCAAGCAGCCTGGAAGACCAGTTGACCTCGTCTGTGGTTGGCAGTGGCTACATGCCCTTCTGCTAAAGCCACGCGCCCTCAGCCGGGGACGGACGGCATATCGTCCATATCGTCTTGGAGGCGCTCCCGGCGCGTGTTGGCTATGGCGCATGGGGCTGCCGAGCAACGGGGTATCAGCCTCTCCCTTCGTCGGCCTCCCGGTCGACGGCGGTTTGACCGCTCCGGCGCATGCTGACGCCCTTGACCGCCAGACCTTCAGCCAACGTTGAAGGGTGGAGGCCAGGTCCAGAGTGAGTCTCCTCTTATTGGCTTCCATGCCCGCCGCTTCCCCAGATGGGACCATCTGACGCAGAAGAGGGCGAACGAAGACGAGGAATCAATGCCCCACCGGAAAATGGGCAACAGAAAAGGGCCGCACACATGGACGTGCAGGGGGGCTAGCGCCCCGCGCCGACCGGCTCCGCCTCCCGCGCTCCGACTTCCCGCCCGCCGGGGGCGCGCGGCCGCTTGACGCCAGGCGGCCAGCGAACCACCGCGAGGGCCACGGCGACGAACGGAACACGGCGGTCACGAAGCGGACGCTGTGCCCGGAGCGGGCGTCGGCGTCGCCGTCGCGACGACCGGCGTGGGTGAGGCGCTGGGCGGCGGCGTGGCGGTAGGCGTCGCCGTCGCGACCGGGGTGGGAGGTGGCGTCGTGGCCGGCGTCGGGGTGGCCTCCGGGACGGCGCCTGCCGGATCGCCCTCGTCGCCGCCTGCGCCGCTTCCTCCAGCAGGCCGCCGAGGCCGCCCGCGGCGGCCTGCTGGAGGAAGCGGCGGCGGCTGTGCGATGCGGCAGGCGAGCCGGTCATGGCCTGAATCCTGGCCGAGCCTGTGTCACCTCAGCCTAAAGCAGTAGCCCCTGCTGCTGCGGCTCGCCCTGTGGAAGCTCCTCGGCCGTCTCGAAGCCGGGCTCGACGGTGAGGCCGTGCTCCGCGAGGCGCTGTTGCAGCAGGTCCGCGTTGACCGGCCCCTGGTCGTGGTTGTTGGTGTTGACGATCAGGTGCACCGCCTCCGCCTCGGCCGCGAGCGCCGCGATGCGCGGTACCCACTCGTCCAGCTCGTCCGCGCCGTACCAGTAGTCGAAGCGCTCCGAGGACGTGCGCGTGCGGCGCTCCCACGTCTCCGCGTTGCGGCCGTGGAAGCGCACGAACGCGAGCGCGTTCGTCGCGGCGGCGAACGGCGGCAGCGACGAGTCGAAGCCCTGCGGCGCGTCGACGCAGATCAGCGAGAGATCGAGGTCGCCGAGCAGCACCAGCGTCTCCTCGCGTTGTGCGGGCTCGAGCCAGCGCCGCTGGCGGAACTCGACCGCGCCGCGGAAGTTGCCCAGCCGCTCGCGGGTCTCCTCGAGCGTGGCGAAGGCGCGCGGGCCGGGCACGAACCACTTCGGGAACTGCAACACGACCGCGCCGAGGCGCCCGGCGTCGTCGAGCGGCAGCAGCGCGTCGGTGTAGCTGGCCCAGCAGAGGGCGAGGATCTCGTCCGGCGCGTCGCGGCGGTAGAAGCGCCCCTTCGCCTCGAGGTCGGGCGGGAGCAGCGCGCGGATCGCCTTCGGCATGCGCGCGACGGGCGTCGGGTGTTCGGTGAACAGCGAGTACGCCTTGACGTCGAAGGTGAAGCCCTCCGGCGTGCGCTCGATCCAGCGCGCGGCCTGCTCGGGCGTCGGGAGGCCGTAGTAGGGCGCGTCGATCTCGACGAGCGGGTAGCGCGTCGTGTAGTGGCGCAGGCGCGCCTCGGCGCTCTTCGCCTGCGGCGGGTAGAAGCGGCCGCTGTCGATCAGTGGCTTGTCGGTCCAGGACGCGGTTCCGAGGAGCAGCGGCGCGGTCACGCCCTCAAGCCTACACGCGGCGAGGCCCCTCAACCTCGCCCTCTCCCTCAGGGGACAAGAGGCGGTGGCGAGAGGCGCGCGGGCGGTCAGCTCCCTCGAGGGAGCGCAGGGATCTCGATCTGGTGCTTGTCGTCGGGGCTGACGTGGAGGCCGCACTCCCGCTTCGTGGCCTCTTCCCACCACCAGCGGCCCTCGCGCTCGTGCTGGCCGGGGTTGGTGGGCCGGGTGCAGGGCTCGCAGCCGATCGACCGGAAGCCGCCGTCGTGCAGCGGGTTGTAGGGAATGTCCCGATCGCGGATCTCGCGCCAGACCTGCTCGGCGGTCCAGTCGGCGAGCGGGTTGAACTTCACCAACTCGACGCCCGTCTCCGCGAACCTCGGATCGAGCTGCACGAGCGGGACGTGGTTGCGGGTGCTGGGGCTCTGGTCCTTGCGCTGCCCGCTGAGGTAGGCGCGCTTGCCGGCGAGCGCACGTCCAAGCGGCTCGACCTTGCGGATCGCGCAGCACTCCTGGTGGCCGTCGCGATAGAAGGAGTACAGCCCCTTCGACCGCACCAGCTCTTCCACCGCCGCCGGCTGCGGGAAGTAGGCTTCGATGGCCACCTCGTAGCGTTCGCGCACGGTCTCGAGGAAGCGGTAGGTCTCCGCGTGCAGGCGGCCGGTGTCGAGGGTGAAGACCTGGAACGGGAGCCCGACGCGCGAGGCCATCTCGACCAGCACGACATCCTCTGCGCCGCTGAAGGAGATCGCGACGTCGGGCGTGTAGCGCTCGATCGCGAGCCGCACGATTCCGGCGGGCTCCACTCCTTGCAGCTCCTCGGCCAGGCGCTCGATTCCTGCGAGTTCCAGCGTCATGCGGCGTGTCCGTTCCTCTGTCCGTTGCCTTCGTGCCCGGCGCAGGGCGCGGCGATCATGCCGGCGCCGACGGTGTTGTTCGTCGCCTCGTCGATGAGGACGAAGCTGCCGGTCGTGCGGTTGTCGCCGTACGGGTCGAAGAAGATCGGCTCGGTCGTGCGCAGGCAGGCGCGGCCGATCTCGTTGAGCGCGAGGCCGCTCACGTCCGGTTCGCGTTCGAGTGTGTTGACGTTGTAGCGGTACTCGATCGCGGAGGCGCGAGCGCGCACGCGCCGGGTCGTGTGCTTGAGCCAGAAGGTCCGGCCGGGCGCGAACGCGCTGTGTTCGCTCATCCAGCAGACGGTCGCGTCGAACTGCTGTCCCGCCGACGGAGGATGCCGGGCGTCGGCGATCATGCAGCCTCGCGAGACATCGAGGTCGTCGCGCAGCCGCAGGGTCACGGCGCGGGTCGGCGCGGCCTCTTCGAGCTCCCCATCGAGCGTGTCGATCGCCGCGACCTGGGTCGTGTGGCCGGAGGGCAGCACGACCACCTCGTCGCCCGGGCGATAGACGCCGCCGGCGACGCTGCCGGCGTAGCCGCGGTAGTCGGGGTGGCTGGCGGTCATCGGGCGGATCACGGTCTGCACGGGGAAGCGGCGGTGTCCGGGGTTGTGGTCGGGACCGGCGGCGACTTCCTCGAGGTAGCGCAGCAGCGGGGGCGTGTCGCACCACGGCATGTTCGCGGTCGGCGCGACGACGTTGTCGCCGGTGAGCGCGGACAGCGGGATCGCAGCGACATCGTGGACGTCGAGGCCGCGCGCGAACGCCGCGAACTCGTCGCGGACCGCCTCGAAGGTGGCCTGCCCGTAACCGACGAGGTCCATCTTGTTCACGCACAGCACCAGCTTCGAGATGCCGAGCAGCGAGGCGAGGAAGGCGTGGCGCCGCGTCTGCTCCACGACGCCCGTGCGGGCGTCGACGAGGATCAGCGCGAGATCGGCGGTGGAGGCGCCGGTGACCATGTTGCGGGTGTACTGCACGTGGCCGGGCGTGTCCGCGATGATGAACTTCCGCCTCGGCGTCGCGAAATAGCGGTAGGCGACATCGATGGTGATGCCCTGCTCGCGCTCGGCGCGGAGACCGTCGGTCAGCAATGCGAGGTTGACGTGGTCGAGGCCGTGCTCGCGGCTGGTGCGCTCGACCGCCTCGAGCTGGTCCTCGAAGATCCCCTTCGAGTCGTAGAGCAGCCGCCCGATCAGGGTGCTCTTCCCGTCGTCGACGGAGCCGGCGGTGACGAAGCGCAACAGTTCCATGGCTAGAAGTAGCCCTGACGCTTGCGGTCTTCCATCGCGGCCTCGGAGGTGCGGTCGTCGGCGCGGGTCTCGCCGCGCTCGGTGATGCGCGCGGCGGCGATCTCCGCGACGACAAGCTCGAGCGTGTCGGCGTCGGACTCGACCGCGGCGGTGCAGGACATGTCGCCGACGGTGCGGTAGCGCACCCTGGCCCGGAATGGCTGCTCCCCGCGCATCAGCTCGAGGTAGGGCCCGGCCGCCATCAGCATCCCGTCGCGGCGGAAGACCTCGCGCTCGTGGGCGAAGTAGATCGAGGGGATCTCGAGCTGCTCCTGGTCGATGTACTGCCAGACGTCGAGCTCGGTCCAGTTGGAGAGCGGGAAGACACGGATGTGCTCGCCGCGGCGGTGCAGCCCGTTGTAGAGGTTCCACAGCTCCGGGCGCTGGGCGCGCGGTTCCCACTGACCGAATTCGTCGCGGAAGGAGTAGATGCGCTCCTTGGCTCGCGCCTTCTCCTCGTCGCGGCGTGCACCGCCGAAGAGGGCGTCGAAGCGGTGCTCGTCGATCGCGCGCAGCAGCGTTGGCGTCTGGAGCTGGTTGCGCGAGGCGCGCGGGCCCGTCTCCTCTACGACCAGCCCGTCGTCGATCGCCTGCTGCACGGAGGCGACGATCAGTCGTGCGCCGAGCTCCTTGACGCAGCGGTCGCGGAACGCGATCGCCTCGGGAAAGTTGTGTCCCGTGTCGACGTGCATCACGGGGAAGGGGATGCGGCCCGGCCAGAACGCCTTCTCCGCCAGCCGCAGCAGCACGATCGAGTCCTTGCCGCCGGAGAACAGCAGCGCGGGCCGCTCGAACTCCGCCGCGACCTCGCGCATGACGTGGATGGCCTCGGACTCGAGGGCGCGCAGTTGCTCCCTCGACAGGGTGTCCAGGAGCGGCTCGGCAAGCCGCTCCGCGCTGCCCGACGTGGACCCGTCGCTGGTCAGGCTCGCCATTGGCGCTCACCGCATCGCCGGGAACTGCCCGGCGCCTTCATCGTTGCTCCAGGGCGCCGGCGCACGCCCGCGCCCTGTCGCGACGCAATCCGGGCCCCGTCTAGACCGCGCACTCGCCCTCGCCGCGTTCGAGGACGTAGAGGCCCTCGCGGTCCCAGTCGATGAACTCGTCCATGGTCTTGATCGAGAACTCCGGCGGGAGCGTCAGATCCTTGACGGCGGCCTCGAAGGGATCCCTGCCGACGCGGTCGAAGTAGTCGTTGAACTCCTCGCCGTCGTTGCGCTCCGCCTCGTAGAGGCGCACGAAGCGCTCGACAGCGTCGGGCACGCGTTTGGCGGGCAGGCGCAACTTGAGCAGCGTGCCCATGCGCAGATCCTGGCCGGTGCGGCGGTTGCCGGCGACGAAGACGTGGTAGGCCGGCGCCTGGCGGTCGCCGGACTTGATGGCGGCGCCGTGGAAGCCGATGTTCGCGATGTGGTGCTGGCCGCAGGAGTTGGGGCAGCCGCTCGCGTTGATCAGGATGCGCCGCGTCAGCGGGTCGGTCAGCTGCAGCGAGCGGACGCGCTCCGAGACCGCGCGGTTGAGGCCCATGGAACTCGTGATCCCCAGCTTGCAGCTGTCCGTGCCCGGGCAGCTCACCACGTCCTCGATCTCGAGCGCGCCGGCGCCGTTGAGGCCCAGCTCGCCGAGCGCCAGCCAGACGGCGTAGAGGGACTGGTCGGGAATCCAGCGCAGCACGATGTTCTGCCACGGGGTGGTGCGGGCGCGGCCGGAGCCGTGCTCGCGCATGATCGTGGCCAGGCCGCGGAACTGCTCCGGCGACAGGTCGCCCTGCGGCACCTGCACCTCGACGGCGGCGTAGCCCGCCTGCCGCTGTGCCTTCATGGCCGTGCGCGCCCACTCCTCGAAGGCGGGGCGGTCGGCGTCCGTGGGCTGCGGCGCGTCCGTGGGCGGGGCCGGGGCGTCGGCCTCCTCGTCGTCGAGGAAGAGCAACGGGTCGGGCCGGGCGTCGGCCTGCGCCCACTCGCCCTCGAGTTCGGCGTCGACCATCGCGCGGAACGCCTCCTCGCCGACGCGGTGGACGAGGAACTTGATGCGCGCCTTGGCGAGGTTCTTGCGCAGCTCGTCGGCGGCGTTGAAGACGCGCAGCACGGCGTGCGAGTGCTTGAGGTACTCGTCCACGGAGACCCACTCGCGCAGCACGACGGCGTGCTTCGCCATGATCGAGAGCCCGCCGCCGGCGACGATGCGGAAGCCCCTGGTGGGCACGCCGTCGACCTCGCGGATCTCGGGGATGAAGCCGAGGTCGTGGATCTGCGTGAGCGCGGAGTCCTCCTCGCTGCCGGAGAAGGCGACCTTGAACTTGCGGGGCAGCAGCTGCGTCAGCTCGCTGCGCACGAAGTAGCGGACGAAGGCGCCGGCGTAGGGGGTGACGTCGAACGGCTCGTCGTCGCGGATGCCGGCCCAGGGGTCGCCGGTGACGTTGCGCACCGTGTTGCCGCAGGCCTCGCGCGTGGAGAGGCCGGCGCGGCCGAGCACGCGCAGCAGCTCCAGCGTCTCGTCGAGCGGGACGTGGTGGTATTGCACGTTCTCGCGCGTGGTGAGGTGGCCCTTAAGCAGTGGCGTGAAGCGCTCGGCGACCTCGCCGAAGGCGTCGAGCTGGTCCGAGGTGACGCCGCCGAAGGGCAGCTTGACGCGGATCATCTGGCGATCCGCCTGGCGCTGCCCGTAGACGCCCTGGCGCAGGCGGAACTTCGTGAAGTCCAGCATGTCGCGATTGCCGGACAGGAACTCGGTCGCCTCGGTGGTGAAGTCGGCCAGTTCGTCGGCGAGGATCGGGATCACTTGGCCCGGGGTATCGACTCGGACATCCGTGGTCATCGCGCTGCCTTCCTGAGGAGGGGTCTGCTATTGTCGCCAAACCCGATAAACAACGTAGACAATTTGGTGGCCGCCATCGTAACAGCCGGAGATACAGTGTCAACGCGGCGGATCGCAGCAGAAGTGGTGTTACCGAAAGCGTCCGCCGCGCGTCGCACCCCTGTTACCGAACGGGCGCCGTGATGCGACGACGCTCTTCAGGGGCCGTCTCGCAGGTGCGACCAGCGATGCATTGCACGCGCGCGAGATGAGGCGCGGGCCCCGTGTCACTCGAGAGATGGCGACGGCTTGCCGTCGGCGCGCTGTCGGCGGCGAGACCCGGAACACAGTCGGCAGCATTCTGTCCGATTGGTATGACCTTACTACTTAGGTTACTATATAGTCATGGCGACGACGCGACTCAACATGCACGAGGCGAAGACCCATCTGTCGGAGCACATCGCACGCTTGAAGCCAGGCGACTGCATCATCCTCTGCCGCCGGAACCGCCCCGTGGCCGAGATCCGGCCGTTGGCTGAACGCCTGGACGAACCGCGCCCGGTCGGGCTCGGCAAGGGTCTCGCCGAGATCCCCGACTCCTTCTTCGACCCGCTCCCCGAAGAGCTGCTCGCGCTCTTCGAAGGGCGGGGCGCCTGAGCCGCGAGGAGATATGCGGCTCCTGCTCGACACCGTGGCGTTCCTCTGGCTGGCCGAGGGTGATGCGCGCCTCTCGGCGGTGGCGCGCGAGGCGATCGTCGACCCGTCCAACGATGTGTTCCTGAGTGCAGCCTCGGCGTGGGAGATCGCCATCAAGCACGGTCTGGGACGCCTCCGCCTGCACATGCCCCCGGACGAATACGTCCCAGAGCAGCGCCTCCTCCATCGCATCGAGACACTCGCGATCGACGAGGACGCCACACTGCAGGCGGGCAAGCTGCCGGACCTCCACCGCGATCCGTTTGACCGGCTCCTCATCGCGCACGCGATCGTGCATGGGCTCACCATCGTCACTCCCGATCGCCTCATCAGGGGCTACACCGTTCCCATCCTCTGGTCGCGGTAGAGCGCCGGGGATCCGGGTAACACCTGATGTTGATGCACTCCGCGCAAGGCCTCACGCGCACAGACGCCATCGCAACCCACGGGCCGAGCCGATGACCGTCGAGGCGCCGCGCGACTGCGCCGACGCGGAGCGCTTCGCGCGCGCGATCGCGGCGATCGACGCCGCCAACGCCGCCGACCCTGCCACGATCACGGTGAACGGCGAGCCGCGCCCCAAGGAGCTGACGCATGCCGCGCTGCTGAGCGGGTGGGTCGCGCGCCTCGTGCCTTCGCCCGGAGAGGCGCTGCTGCTGGCGGCGCGCGGGCACCACATCCGGCGCTGGACCGTGCCGCGCGCCAGCTACCCGCCCGGCCGCGACGGCTACCTGCGCTGGCGGCGCGATCTGCGCGCCTTCCACGCCGACGAGGTCGCGCGCATCCTCCGCGCCGAGGGCTACGACGAACCCCTCGTCGAGCGCGTCCAGCAGATCGTGCGCAAGGAGGATCTGTACAGCGATCCGGAGGTGCAGACGCTGGAGGACGGCCTCAACCTCGTCTTCCTGCAGACGCAGTTCGACGAGTTCCGCGAGCGCCTCGGCGACGACGACAAGCTCGTCGCGATCGTGCGCCGCACCTGGCGCAAGATGAGCGCGCGTGGCCGCGAGGCGGCGCTGGGCCTCGACCTCAGCGAGCACGGCCGCGCGATCGTCGCCCGCGCACTCGAAGGCGCGGAGTAGCGCTCGGCTGCAATCGCGCGTTGCAGCCTGTGCTCTCCTGTAGAATCGTCCGATGATCACAAGGGCGGCCATCGCCGATCGGCACCCCGCGCTGCGCTCTCGGGACTTCCGGCGCATCTTCTTCAACGCCTTCTTCGCCTCGGCGTCGCACTGGACGATGCTGCTGGCGCGCGGCTGGCTGGTGTTCGAGCTGACCGGTCAGGCCCGGTGGGTAGGCGCGGTCACGTTCGCGGGCATGATCCCGCTGCTGCTCGCCGGGCCGATCGGCGGCGCGCTGGCCGATCGCGCGGACCGCCGCCGCATGGCGATCGCCGCCGACACGGTCAGCATCGCCTCGGCGCTCGGCCTCGCGGCGATCACAATCCCGGGCTTCGTCGAGCCGTGGCATGTGCTCGCGTTCGCGGCGCTGGGCGGGACGGCGCGCGCCTTCGGCACGCCGGCCGAGCAGGCCCTGATCGCGAACGTCGTCCCCAGGGAACACCTGCTCAACGCCGTCGCGCTGGCCGGCATCACGCGCCACGGCTCGCGCGTGCTCGGCCCCTCGATCGGCGGCGCGATGCTCTCGACGCTGGGGCCGGGCTCCGTGTTCGTGCTCTCCGCCTGCTTCGTCTCCCTGGCGCTCTACCAGATCACGAGGCTCGAGTACCGCGCGCCGCCGGCCGCCGGCGAGATGGACGGCCCGCTCTTCGACACGCGCCGCATCATCAAGGACATCGGCGAGGGCTTCTCCTACCTGGAGCGCGATGCGCGCGTGGCCTTCGTGATGGTGCTCGTCGGGCTGCACTGCGGGCTGACGATGGCGTTCGACTCGATGATGCCGACGCTGGCGACCGCGGTCGGCGGGGCGGACCGCACCTACAGCGCGATCATCGTCGGCGTCGGCGTCGGCGCGATCGTGGGCACGCTCACGATCTCGATGTTGCGCACGGAACGGGCGCAGGGACGCGCCTTGCTGATCGCCGGCATCGGCAGCGGGGCGGCGATGCTCGTGATCGGCTTCGCGGCGACGCCCTACATGGCGGTGTTCGGCGGGATGCTGTCCGGCGTCACGCAGGCCAGCTACATGGCGCTCTCGGCGACGTTCGTGCAACGCACCGTGCCCGACGAGGTGCGAGGGCGCGTGATGTCGATCTACCTGATGCTCGCGGCCGGCCACATGGCCTTCGCGAACTTCGGCTACGGCTGGCTCTCGGACGGCCTCGGCGTGCGCGTGCTGCTGATCTTCCCGGCGATGATCTGGATCCTGTCCTTCCTCACGGCGGCGGCGATGCTGCCGGAGGTGCGATCACTCGTGCGCAGCGGCGCCTTCCGCCCGCGGCCGGCAACGCCTGCGGTCGCGGAGTCGTAGTCCGCTCGGCTTACGCCTCGCCTGCGCCCTCCGAGGCCGCCTCCACGTCCTGCGCGATCGCGAGCGTGAAGCAGACCGTCGCCCCCGGCGTGCGATCGGCCACCCAGATGCGGCCCCCGAGGCGGTGCACCAGCTGGCGCGTGATCGCGAGGCCGAGCCCGGCGCCGCCTCCCGTGCCGCGGGCGTCGTCACCCGTGTAGAAGCGCTCGAAGATGCGCTCGCGCTCGCTCGGGAGGATCCCGGAGCCCTCGTCGCGGACCTCGAAGCGGACGTCGCCGCCGCCGGCCAGCGCGGCGAGGGCGATGCGGCTGTCGTCTGGACTGTGGCGCAACGCGTTGTCCAGCAGGTTCGCCAACACCTCGCCGACCTGCTCGCGGTTCGCTTCGACCGCCGTGCTCGCGGCCTCCTCGATCTCCACGCGGATGCGCCGCTGCGCGGCGACGGGCGCGACGCGGGCGGCGGCCCGCTCCAGCAGCTCCGCCGGCGAGATCGCCTCGAGCTCGATTGGCTCGTCCCCGGACTCGAGGCGTGCGAGCAGCAGCATTCGCTCGACGAGCCGGCTCATCCGCTCGATCTCGTCGCTCAGCAGCCGCAGGAAGCGGTCACGCTCGGCAGGATCGTCGGCGGCGGCCTGGAACGTCTCGGCGATCGCGCGCGCGCCGGCGAGCGGGGTGCGCAACTCGTGCGCGAGGTTCGCGACGAGGTCCGATCGCGCGCGCCGCGCGCTGCTCAGGGCGGTGACGTCCTCCACGGCGATCAACTGCGTCGCTCGCCCGCCCGCGATCGGCAGATCGATCGGCGCCGCCGAGAGCCGCGCCTCGACGCCGTTCGTGAAGTGCGCTTCGCGTGAGCCGTGGAGGCGCTCGCGGGCGAACGCGACCAGCTCGATCTCCCGGGTCGCGCGGATCAGCGAGACGCCCACCATCGTCTCGAGCGGGTGCTCGACGATGCGCGCCAGCGCATCGTTCGCCGCGAGCACGTTGAGCTCGTCATCGAGCAGCAGGACGCCGCAGGGCAGTGGCGCGAGGAGCGGGGCGGCGTCAGGCGGCGCGCGGTCCGTCGCGGCGGGGTCGGGGGTGCGCAGCGCCGCGGCCGCCGATCGCGACGCGGCCCGCGCGAGGAGCGCGCCGGCAAGCACGGCGGCAAGCGCTAGCAGCGCTGCGGCCGGGCGCGGCAGCAGCAACGGGGACGCCGCGGCAAGCGCCGCCAGCGCTGCGACTACGACCCAGCGCCAGCCGGGAGTCATCGTTCGCCGCTCACGGATTGGCGCACGGGCATGGGATCAGGGTACGAACTTGTAGCCGACGGTCCGCACCGTCACGAGGTGTTGCGGGTTCGAAGGCGCCTCCTCGAGCTTCTGGCGCAGCCAGCGCATGTGCACGTCCACGGTGCGGGTGCCGCCGCGGAACGCGTCGCCCCAGACCTGCTCCAGGATGCGATCGCGCGTCAGCACCTGGCGCGGGTGGCGCATCAGGCACTCCAGCAGGTCGAACTCCTTGGGGCGCAGTCGCACGAGTTCGCCGTCGCGCCGCACCTCCCGCGCATCGGGCCGCAGCTCGATCCCGCCGCCGCGCAACGTGCGGCCCGAGACCCCGCCGGCGGCCTCGCGCGAGATGCGGTCGCGGCGCAGGATCGCAGCGACGCGGGCGATCAGCTCCTGCATCGAGAACGGCTTGGTCATGTAGTCGTCGGCGCCGAGGTCCAGCCCGGCGATCTTGTCGCCCTCGGCGTCGCGCGCGGTCAGCACGAGGATCGGCACCGGGCGCTCCTCGCGCACCACGCGGCAGACATCGAGGCCGGACATGCGCGGCAGCATCAGGTCGAGCACGATCAGGTCCGGCTCGGCCTCGCGCGAGAGTTGCAGCCCGGAGACGCCGTCCGCGGCGGTGACCACGTCGTGGCCCTCACGACCGAGGTTGTACGCGACCGTCTCGAGGATCGCGGCGTCGTCTTCGACCACCAGCACTCGAGCCATGCATCCAGTCTGGCCGCCGCATCCCCACCCCCGCAAGCGCAGGGCGCGTTTCCGGGGCTGATCGCGCGTTGAACGTCTCCCTATTGGCCAGCGCGAAGGCCTCGGGCGGGCTGCGCCCGCTCCCCTCTCACCCCCGCCCTCTCCCGCCAGGGGCGAGGGGGCCGAGGGGAGGCGTGCGGGTGTCCTCGATAGCGGCGGGCTGGCGGCGGAGCCGAGGGGGGCGTGGGGGCGCAGCCCCCACAGAGAGAAGAATCCGGGGTGGGTGGGTGGGTCCGAGCCGCGCGCAGCGCGTGCTCGTCCGGGATGGGGTGTGGGGGGTGCGCAGCCCCCCACAAGAGACGCGCGAGCTCCCCGGGGCTCCGTTGCTCGTTGGGCGTCGGAGTGGCGGGCTGGGCGTGCTCGCCCTCACCCCGCCGGGGGAAAGGGGCGCGCCCCGCCGATGCCCCGGCTGGATTCCGGCTTTCGCCGGAATGACGGAGGCGGCGGAACCGAGGGGGGGCGTGGGGGCTTTGCCCCTACGCAGGGGGCCGGATCGGCCTAGGGGGGTTGGGTGTGCCCTCGATGGTTGCGAGTGGGGGTGTGCGGGCGCAGCCTCCACGAAGCGGGGCGGGGGGGCAGCCCCCCCACAGCAGACACGCGCCTGACTCAAAGAACCGAGCGGCTAGATCGCCCCGCGTTCGGCCAGGCCCGGCAGGTCCTCGGCGGGGACGCCGAGTTCGCCGTGGTAGACGGCGTGGTTGTGCTCGCCGAGCAGCGGCGCGCGGCACGGCAGCCCGCGCGGGACGCCCTCGAAGCGGTACGGCGCGACGGGGAGGCGCGCCTGCTGCCCGTCCGGCAGCTCGATCGGCGCGAAGCTGTCGCGGTCCGTCCAGTGCGGGTCGTCGAGGTTCTCCTCGGGCCGGCGCACGATGCCCCAGGGGAGGTGCAGCCCCTGCCCGCCGCGGTAGGCCTCCTCGGTGGTGAGCCGGGCGACGAAGCGCTTCGTGACTTCCGCGAACTCGTGGCGCTCCTCCTGCGCCTCGTGGCGCGCCGCGTGAATCGCCTCGCGGAAGCGCGGCTCGCGCAGGTTCTCGATGGCGTCGTAGCGGTCCATCCAGTCGAGCAGGCCGTCGAAGTTGCGCATCGAGCGGGGCAGGCCGGCCCCGATCACGTTCATGTGCCGCCCGTTCGCCGTGGGGTACTGGATCTCCGGGGTGGGGTCCGGCGCGGCGTGGCGGCCAGTGGCGCGCTTCGAGATCTGGCGGCGGTACTCCCAGTTGGGGAACGCCCCCTCCGTCGTGGAACTCACCGCGTCGTGCATCGCGAGATCGACCAGCTCCGGCCCCGCGGCCGCCCCGCTGTCCAGACCGATCAGCGCGCCGAGGATCCCGACCACTGCGTACTCGCCGGCCATCCAGTACGAGTGGTCGAAGCCGCCGCGGATCGGCGGCAGCTCGTGGTCCGTGTAGCCTGTGCTCATCATCGGTCCGCCCAGCGCGAGCTGGACGAGGTCGCTCGAGGCCCACTCCGCCCACGGCCCCTCGCGGCCGAACGGCGTGATCGAGCACCACACGCGCGGGCCTGCCCAGCCGTCCGCCAGCCGCGCCTCCCAGCCCGCCTCGAGGCCGTCGAGGACGCCGTGACCGGAGGCGTCGATCACCACGTCGGCGCTCTCGCAGAGCCGCCGCCACAGATCGCGGCCGTCGGCGTTCGCGAGGTCCAGCGTGACGCCGCGCTTGTTCGCGTTGTGGGCGGCGAAGCGCAGCGACGCCTCGACGCCCGGCTCGTCGCCGGGGTAGGGCCCGATGTGCCGCGAGGCCGCGCCCGAGGGCGGCTCGACGCGGATCACGTCCGCACCCACGTCGGCCAGCAGCCTCCCGGCGATCTCGCCGAGGTCGCCGATCTCGACGACGCGCACGCGATCGAGTATCGGCGCGTCATCGAGGCTGGCCGCGAACTCCGGCAGCGGGGGCCGCTCGCTCATACGGCGGCCTCCGCTCGCAGCTGCGCGATCTCCGCGGGCGTGCAGCCCAGCTCCGTCAGGACCTCGTCGATGTGCTCGCCGATGCCGGGACCGCCGCGGCGCACGTCCCAGCCGAGTTGATGGAAGAGGAAGGGCAGGCCCTCGTAGAAGCGATCGCCGACGTACGGGCTGGGGGCTGCGCGGTAGAAGCCGCGCGCGGCCAACTGCTCGTCGTGCTCCATCTTGTCCTGCGTGTGCTGGGCCAGCCCGGCGGGCACGCCGCGCGCCTGCAGCGCGTACATCAGCTCGCGAGGGTCGCGCCGGCGCGTGCACTCCTCGATCGCCGCGTCCAGCTCGTCCTGCGCGGCGAGGCGCGCCTCGAGGTTGGCGAAGCGCTCGTCGCCGGCCAGCTCCGGAGCGCCCAGCTCGTCGCAAAGTTCGCGCCAGTGCGCCTCGCTCTCGACGGCAATCGTGATCCAGCGGTCGTCGCCGGCGCAGCGGTAGGCGCCGTGCGGCGCCATCGCCGGGTAGCTCGAGCGGTTGCCGATGCGCTCGGACTCGCCGCCGTTGATCTGCGTATCCAGCATCGTGACGCCGCACATCACCATGCCGGTCTCCACCTGCGAGAGGTCGATGCGTTGCGCGCCCTCGATCCGCTCGCGCCGCCGCAGGGCGAGCAGCAGCGCGATCGCCCCGTAGTAGCCCGCCGAGTGATCAAGGTAGGAGTAGCCCCAGCCGGCGGGCGGCTGGTCGGGCAGGCCGGAGAGGTAGGTCAGCCCGGAGACGGCCTGCGCCGTCGGGCCCCACGTGACGTAGGAGCTGTCGCGGCCGTAGTGGCCGTAGCCGGAGAGCGAGAGGTAGATGATGTTCGGGTTGAGCTCGCGCAGGCGCTCGAACGTGAAGCCCATCCGACCGAAGGCGCCGGGGCTGAAGTTCTCCGTGACCGCATCGGCTCCGGTAATCAGTTGCTCGATCAGCTCGCGGGTGCGCGGGTGGTAGATGTTGGCGGTGATGCCGCGCTTGTTGCGGTTGAAGTTGTTGAACATCCCCGAGCGGTTCGGGTCCGGCGTCCCGTCGTCCAGGGGGGCGCTCGCCCGCAGCGAGTCGAGGTGGCCCTCGTTCTCGACGCGGATCACGTCGGCCCCGAGGTCGCCGACGATGCGTGTCGCCTGCGGTCCGGCGACGATCCAGGTGAAATCCACGACCCGCACCCCGGCCAGTGGCCGCGGTCGCTCGTCGTAGGCTCGGTTGCTGTCCGCCGTGCTGTCCGCCATCGGTCCTCCCCGTCGCGGCCGCGGATCGCGGAGCCGCTCCCGCGTGAGCCTCGACAAGCAGCGCGGGGCTGTCAAGCGGTCGGGTTGCGTATGGTGCGCAAGGCGCTGTGGCAGAGACCGGATGCAGCCGATCGCAAATGCCTGAACGCGTTGCTCATCTCATCTGAACGAGGCGTTAGCGTAGCGCTCACAGACTCCTCCCTGTTCGAACGCGGCGGGGGCTCGCGGACGACCCGCGAGGCTGCCGGGGGAGGAACGCCCGGCGCCATCCGGTTCGGTCCCGCCCCGCCGGAGCCTGCTCCCCCCTCCCCGGCCGCCGGTTCGTCCGCGCGCTGCTCCGCGGCTGGCGCCGCGCCCGCCTCGAGGATCGGCGAAGCCTCCGGCCGGACAGCACGTGACAACTCTCGCCCGCCGCCGTCCTCGTGGTGACGGAGAGCGGAGGCGCGCGCATCGGCTCGCAGGTTCCCGCACCCGGGATCTCGATGGGAGGGGCGTCGAGGATGCCGCCCCTCCCCTGTCTCCGCCGCCTGCGCTGCTAGGCTGGATGCATCGCGCCGGGCGTACGCCGTGCGAGGCGAGGCGAGGCGAGCGATGAGCCTTCGTACGCTTGCCATCGTCGTCGCCGGCCTGCTCGTCATGGGCTGCGTGAGCGGCGGCGACACGCCGGAGCCCCGCGCCACGACGCCCCCTGCCACTCCTGAGGCAGCGGCGACGCCTGCACGGTCACGGTCACACCGCCGCCCACGGGCACGGCTGCGCCCACGGTCACGGTCACACCGCCGCCCACGGGCACGGCTGCACCGTCGCCCACGGGCACACCGCCACCCACGGGCACGGCTGCACCGTCGCCCACGGGCACACCGCCACCCACGGGCACGGCTGCGCCCACGGTCACGGTCACACCGCCGCCCACGGGCACGGCTGCGCCCACGGTTACACCGTCACCCACGGGCACGGCTGCGCCCACGGTCGCGGTCACACCGCCGCCCGCGGGCACGGCTGTGGCCACGGTCACACCGTCACCGGCGGCCCCGGAAACACCCTCACCGACGGCGACAGCGGGGCCTGCCCCGCTCGCCTCGTTCGGCGACGGGACGCAGCTCGTCGGCTCGGAGATTGCGCCCGGACGCTACCGCGCGAGCTCGTCCCCGGCGGACTGCCGGTGGCGGGTCCAGTGGTCGGACGAGAGCAGCTGGTCCAACCGCGAGGGTTTCGGCACCATCGTCGACATCGAACCGTGGTATGACTCCATTGTCAGCCGCGGTTGCGGAACGTGGTCGAACGATCTGACGCCCACTGTCACGCCGGGGGAGCCCTTCGGCGACGGCACGTTCCTCGTTGGCCCGGAGATCGCGCCCGGCCGCTACCGCGCGGCTGCACCCACGGCCTCCTGCTGGTGGATGAGGATCGAGATCGAGGACGACTTCGGACCGTTCAGCCGCGGCGGCGCCGGCGGATACTACGCGGACCTGCCGCGGCTGCCCGTCGTCGACATTGGGTCGATGGACTCCGGGTTCGTCAGCAGCGGCTGCGGGATGTGGACGGCCGATCCCTCGCCCATCACCGCGCCCGCACAGTCCTTCGGCGACGGCACGTTCCTCGTCGGCGCCGAGGTGTCGCCGGGCCGCTACCGCGCGACCTCGACCCGCGACGGTTGCGAGTGGGAGATCCGGTGGTTGACCGGGCCTGAACGGTTCTCCATCGACGGCCACCGCACCATCATCGATGTTGAGCCATCGCACGCTCTCGTCACGAGCAGCGGCTGCGGCGCATGGACCACCGATCTGACACCCATTGTCGCGCCGGGCGAGCCCTTCGGCGACGGGACGTTTCTCGTCGGCGCCGAGATCGCGCCCGGCCGCTACCGCACGACCTCGGCCTCCACCCACTGCGCCTGGGAGATATCGAGGATGACCAGATATGTGTCGACAATCGGCGGCCACCGCACGATCGTCGACATCGAACCGTCGCTCACCAGCTTCACGAGCAGCGGCTGCGGCGTCTGGTCGATGGACCTCACGCCCGTGATCACGCCGGGCGAGCCCTTCGGAGACGGCCTCTATCTCATCGGTTCGGAGATTGCGCCAGGCCGCTACCGCACGACCTCGGCCACGGACGACTGCGAATGGGCGATGTTCCGGAGCGCGTTCAGGCCCGACAGCAGAAGTACGGACGGAACCTTCGCCACGGGCCGTTCGCTCACCGTGGTCGACATTTCCGACCGAGACATTGGGTTCTCCAGCAGCGGCTGCGGCGAGTGGACGGCCGACCTGACACCGATCGTCACGCCGGGAGAACCCTTCGGCGGGGGAACGTTCCTCGTCGGTTCCGAAGTTAGGCCCGGCCGCTACTACGCGACCTCGGCCCTGGACTCGTGCAGGTGGGCCTTCATGTTCGATTTCACACGAACGAACTCATCGACCGAACGGGGCACGCTCCTCATCGTCGACATCGAGCCGTCGCACGCGGGGTTCGCGAGCGCCGGCTGCGGAACCTGGTCCACCGATCCCGGCCCCCGCACCGAGGCGGTCCTCACCTTCGGCGACGGCGTATTCCTCGTCGGCCCGGAGGTTGCGCCGGGCCGCTACCGCGCCGTCTCACCTTCGGATGAGTGCGAGTGGCAACGGCTGCGCAGGTTCGGCGGTTCTGTCGGAGGCAGGCCTGACACCTACATCATCGGCTTCGGCCGAAGCTTCATCCCGTTCGTCGACATCGCGCCCACCGACGCCGGATTCGTGAGCACGGGCTGCGGCACGTGGTCGGCTGACCTCGCGCCCCGGATCGTGCCGGGTCGGCCCTTCGGCGCGGGCACGCACCTCGTCGGCCCGGAGGTGACTCCCGGGCGTTACCGCGCCTCCTCGCCCACCGAAGCGTGCCAGGTGGTGGCGCATCAGCGGGTTCAGCGGGGAGTACTTCGACAACGGCGACGTGCGGTGGCTGGAGGACATCACGGACAGCGGGTACGTGGAGGAAGGGGCCGCCATTGCCGAGATCGCGCCCGGCGACGCCGCCTTCGTCAGCTACGGCTGCGGCGAGTGGACCACAGACTTCACGCCCCGCGTGAGGCCGGGCCAGCCGTTCGGCGGCGGCACCTTCCTCGTCGGTTCCGAGATCGCGCCCGGGCGCTACCGCACGGCCCCGCAGACCGATCGGACGTGCCACTGGCGACGCCTGAGCGGGTTCAGCGGGTTCCGCTCGTCGCACCTCGGATACCAGAGCGTGGAGTCCGGTTCCGGGCACGCCATCGTCGACATTGCGCCGTCGGATGTCGGCTTCTCCAGCCGTGGCTGCGGTATCTGGTCCATCGATCGGGGAAGCGGCCATCTGCCGAGGACATCCTTCGGCGAGGGCACGTTCGTCGTCGGCTCCGGGGTCCCGCCCGGCCGCTACCGCGCGCGGTCTGCGGAATCGTGGTGCACGTGGCGACGCCTGAGCGGGTTCGGCGGCTCTGAGGACGACATCATCGCCGCCGTCTCGGCGGACCGGGGCTTCGGCGCCACGATCGTCGACATCGAGCCGACGGACGCCGGATTCTACAGCCACGGTTGTGGGATCTGGTCCACCGATCTCACGCCCACCCGCAGCCCCGGTGGGTCGTTCAGCGACGGCACGTACTTCGTCGGCTCCGAGGTCCAGCCCGGCCGCTACCAGGCCTCGGAGACCGCCGGGTGCACCGGGAGGCGGCTGAGCGGGTTCGGCGGCTCCGAACGCGAGCTGATTGAGTTCGTGCGATACGGCAGGCACCCCGGCCCCGCCGTCGTCGAGATTGCGCCGTCGGACGTTGGCTTCTTCAGCTTCGCCTGCGGAGGGTGGTCGCCTGTGGCTGCCTCGGATGCCGTGCCGGAGCCGGTCACCGCGGCGCCTACCCCGACCGCGACCCCAACGCCGGCGTCGCAGCCGTCGCCGATCACCCGCGTTGGCGACGGCACGCACCGCGTCGGAACAGACATGCCTTCCGGGCGCTACCGCGCCGCTTCGCCCACGGACGCCTGCGCCTGGGCGCTGCGTCGAGGCGCCAGCGGTCGGGGGGATGCTCGCTTAGCGGTCACCATCCTCGATGTCGAGCCGTGGGACGCCGAGTTCAGCACCAGTGGCTGCGGAACGTGGACCAACGACCTGAGCCCGACCGTCACGCCTGGCCAGCCGTTCGGCGACGGGACGTACTTCGTTGGGTCTGAGCTTGCACCCGGCCGCTACCGTGCCTCGGACCCCGCATCGTGCCACTGGATCCGCTTGACTTCGTTCGGTGGATTCTCGCGCGCTGGCGGCGCGATGCAGGTGAGGTACGGCCCGGGCGGCGGCCCAGGCATCGTCGACATCGCAGCCTCCGATGCGGGCTTCTACAGCCGGAACTGCGGGACGTGGGCGCCCGTGCCATAGCCGAGCCGTCCCGCCTACTGCGTAGCCAGGCCACCGCCGCCGATGCCGCCGGCCGCGAAGTCGATGTCGAGCGTCAGCTCCTCGCCGTCGCGCAGCAGCACGATCTCCACCTTGCCGCTGGTGGGGGCGAAGGAGCGCATCAGCGCCTCGAGGTCGGCGAGAGTCGTCAGGGAGTGGCCGTCGATCGAGACCAGCAGGTCGCCGGGACGCACGCCGCCGCTGTCCGCCGGCGAGCCGGGGAAGACCGCGAAGACGAGCAGGCCGTTGGGTGTCTCCTCGACCATCTCGCCGAGCAGCGAGGGCGGCAGGTCCGGACCGCCCGGAGCCTCCTGCAGGACCAGCAGCAGCGCGATCGAGCGCAGCAGTTCCGCCCGCCAGGCGTTGCCCGCGGCCGCCGCCTCACGCTCGACGTCCAGCGTCCGGGCTGCGCCGCCCCGGTCGATCGTGAGCGTGTAGGCAGCGCCCTCGGCGATCGCCTCGATGGCCGCGCGCAGTTCCGCGGCGTTGCCGGCCGGCGCGCCGTCGATGGCGGTGATCAGGTCGCCCTCGGCGAGTCCGGCGCGCTCGGCGGGTGAGCCGGGGAGCACGGCCACGACGACCGACCTGCCGTCGATATCTACCCTCACGACGCCCAGCAGCAGATCGGCGCCGATCGCGTCGAGCACCGCCAGCACTTCCGGTGGCAGTGCGTCGATCGAGCCCGTGAACAGCGCGGAGTCGGGATCGCTCATCGCGTCGAGGAGCAGTTGCGTCACCTGCGCGGTCAGCTCCGGCGACAGCAAGTTCCCGCCGCCGGACGGCGTCGCATCCCCGGCGGGCGTCGGCGTCGCGGTCGCTGCGGGAGGCGTGGGCGTGGGCGTCGGCGTCGGGGTAGCAGTCGCAGTCGCGGTCACCGCAACCGGCGTCGCGGTCGGGGTGGCCTCGGGTGCCTCGTCGTCGCCGCCGGAGCAGGCGGCGAGAGCCGCCGCGAGCGCGAGCGCCGCGAGCGCTGCCGCCGCCGGCCTCCAGAGCCGGGCGAGTGCCGAGGCCTGCCGGTCGGTTGGGGCGTTGCTCATCGCCGTGGTCCTTCCTCGGGGCCCCGGCGGGTCGCCGAGGCTACTCTTGCGGGCCGTAGCGAGCGGCGCGCTGGTCCGCCTTGTGCTCGTTGATCACGAGCACCGCGTGGATCACGCCGGGGATCCAGCCGGCGACGGTCAGCACCAGGTTCAGCAGCGACAGCCAGGGGCGGCCCACGGCCAGCACCGCGATCGGCGGCGCGATGATCGCGAGGAAGTAGAGCACCGGCTTACCCCTCCCCGGCGAGCGCCGCCTCGGCCGCGGCGCGTCCGGCGGTGCGGCCGAAGACCGAGCCGGACATCAGCCCCGTGCCGCCGGCGTAGTTGTGGTAGAAGAGCCCGCCGACCAGCTCGCCGGCGGCGTAGAGCCCGGGAATCCGCTCCAGCTCGGTGTCGAGCACCTGCGCGCTCCGATGGTCGATGCGCAGGCCCCCGAAGGTGAAGGTGATCCCGCAGGTGACGGCGACGCCGAAGTAGGGAGGCTCGTCGAGCGGGATCGCCCAGTTCGACTTCGGCGGCTCGATGCCCTCGGTGCCGACGCCGTCGCGGATCGCGGGGTTGAACTCGCCCGGCTGGCAGGCGGCGTTGAACTCGGCGACGGTGCGCTCCAGCCCCTCGCGATCGATGCCGAGGTCGTCCGCCAGGTCGCCGATCGTCTGGCCCTCGCCCTTCGTGATCTCGCGGATCCGGTACTCGTCGCGCAGGATCGGCACGGTCTTCTGGTCGAACAGCTGGAAGGCGACGCCGTAGGGTTGGCGCAGGATCTCGCGCCCGTACTTGGCGTAGGTGTAGTTGCGCATGTCCGCGCCCTCGTCGACGAAGCGCTCGCCCTCGATGTTGACGATCAGCCCGAGCGGATACGAGTGCTTCTGGTAGAGGTCGCCGATGATGCGGTTGCCCGTCGGCGGCGCGTTGAGATCCCAGGCGACCGCGTGTCCCGAGGACCAGTGCCCGTGCGACTGCGCGCCGATGTCGAGGGCCATGCGGATGCCCTCGCCGGTGTTGTGGCGGGTGCCGCGCACCTTGGCGAACTCCCAGCCGGGGCCCATGTAGCGGGTGCGCATCTCCGTGTTCGCCTCGAAGCCGCCGGCCGCCATCACGACGGCGCGCGCCTCGAAGCGCTCGAGGCCGTTGGGGCCGCGCGTCTGCACGCCGCGCACGGCACCGGCGTCGTCCATGACCAGCCCGACGGCCTTGGTGCCGTAGCACACCTCGACGCCGTGGTGGTCGGCGGCGGCGAACAGCGAGTCCGAGAGCCCCTTGCCGGCGCCGACGGCCTCGACGATCAGGCCGCCCCAGAAGCGCAGCTTGCCCTCCACCTCGTAGGCCTGCCGCCCGTACATCAGCACCCAGCGCACATCGAGGCGGTCGCGCATCCAGCGCATCGTCTCGAAGGAGCTGCGCACCAGGTGGTCGGTCAGTTGCTCGTCGGCGAGGCCCTCGCTGACGCGCATCAGGTCTTCGCGCATATCGGCCTCGGTGTAGGCGCCGACCTCGATGCGTTCGACCTCGCTGTCGCTGAGGTCGGGGATGAGGGTGCGGATGTCGTCGATGCCGTTGTAGGGGAAGCGGAAGCCGCCGCCGGTGAAGTAGGTGTTGCCGCCGCGTTCGTCCTCGCCGGCCTTCTCGAGCACGAGCACGCTCGCGCCCGCCTCCTGCGCCGCCAGCGCCGCGCAAAGCGCCGCGTTTCCAGCGCCAACGACCACCACGTCGTGCATGCGGCCCCCGCCCATACGCGCGCCCTCGGCGCCGCGAGTTCCATGCTACCACCGGGGCGGGTTGGGGCCGGGGTGGCGGCGCGGGCTGCCGCGCCGGGAGGCCGAAAGGTCGTCGGGTAGTGATAATCGCCCTGCTGACTCGTAGGCTCGATGCATGACGCAGCGAGGGCGGGGTCGCCCGCCACACCCCGGCATCCTCACCCCCGCCGAGCAGCGCGTGCTCGCCGAACTGCGCCGAGGCGGCACGAACGCCGAGATCGCGGTGCGCCTCGGCGTCACGCTCGACACGGTCAAGTTCCACATCTCGAACATGCTCGGCAAGCTGGGACTCGAGAACCGCCGCGAGCTCGCCGCCTGGCGTGCCGAGCCCCGGCGACGTCTGTTCGGGCTCCTCGCGGTGCCCGGGGCGCTCGAACCGGTCGGTCGCGTGCTCGTGTGGGCGGGCGTGGCGGCGGCCGGCGCGGCGGCGGTGGCCGTAGTGGCGGTCGTGCTGATCGTCCTCGCCGGCCTCGACGGCGGCGAGCAGCAACTCGCGCTGGCGCCGACGGCGACAGCCACGCCGACGGCGACCGCCGCCGTGCCGGCCGCAGCGGCGCCCTCGCCAGCTCCGACCTCGGTAGCCACGCCGGCCGCGACGCCCGCCCTCTGCACCACGCCGACCGACGCGACCTGCATCCGCGCCGTCTACCGGGGCGCGCCTGACGACTACGCGCAGGTCGCCGACATCCCCGCGGACGTGCTGCTCACGCCGGGCAGCGACGGCCGCTACCACGTCGAGCGGGGGCAGCAGTACACCGTGGTGACGGCGGCACCGCTGCCCGAGGGCTGGACGCGCTTCTGGCTGGAGCGCACGCCGCTGGGGACGCCCTCGCCGGTCTCGGCCTCGCAGCCGATCCACCCGGTCGGCACGACCTACACCTTCACGGTCGCGACGGACGAGGCCACCTCGACGCTGCTCACCTTCGACCTGAAGCAGGCACGCCCGTTCGTGCGCCCCCACCCCGACGGCAAGCCGGAGATCGGTGCCGTGGTGGTCACGACAGTCTTCTCGGTCGTTTCGTGCGAGTCCGGGTTGGCGGTGACGAACCCGGGCACGAACGCGGAACTGGTGAAGGACTGCGAGACGCTGCTGGGGCTGCGCGACACGCTGGCAGGCGACGCCGCGCTCAACTGGGCCGCTGGGACGGCCATCACGAGTTGGGCGGGCGTGACGGTCGGCGGCACGCCGCAGCGGGTGACGGCCCTGAGCCTCGCGAACAGGGGACTGACCGGCGTGCTGTCGGGCATGCTTGGCGATCTCACGGGGCTGACGGAGTTGCGACTGAACGGCAACGCGCTAGCGGGCCTGATTCCATCGAAGCTGGCCCAACTGACAAGCCTCACACACGTCTCGATGTCAGGGACGGCCTTCACGGGCTGCGCTCCGCCGGTGCTGCGGCGAGTGGCGACGAACGATGTCGCTGGAAGCGGCCTTGCGGACTGTGGCGCACCCCCCGACATCTCCTACTACGTCGGCAACGAGGTGCTAACGGCTGGTACCTATCAGTTCATTTGGAAAGAAGGCGATCCGCCGCTCATCTTCGACGTGCCCGAAGGCCTGACGATGCGGGTGGATGGCAGCTTCGCGAGCGACGGCGCGGGGCCGCCAATCAAAGGGCTGATTCTCGAGGAAGCCGCGACTGGCCAATCGTGGATCGGGCTCGATGTGCGGCGCGGCGTGGTCTACGGCATGGGCGTGGTAGAGCCGAGCCATGCCCCACGGAGCGCCGAGGCCTCCACACCGAGCATCAGCACGCTGTTCGACCGCTTGGGTGAGTCGCTGTGGATCGGTTCGACGGCCGAATGAGGACGATCCTGATCGCAAGCTGCGCCGCAGGCGTCCTGGGTGATGGCGCTGATGGTCCCCCCGCACAGCGTTCGCGACGGCTCAGATGCTGGTGGCGACGGCGGGCGCGGGCGGGAGCGTGCGCTGCATGACAGCCTCGCGGCCGGCGTCGTGCTCCGGGACGTTCGAGGCGGACACGGCGGTGACGGTCACGGCCGAGGCGGACGACGACTTCGACTTCAGCCACTGGACGGGCGACTGCGCGAGCCGCGGCTGCGGTACCTGGACCCCCGTCCCCCCATAGCCCCACGCCTACCTCGCGCGGCGCGCCTCCGGTAGACCCGCGCCGGAGTCTCGAGGGCGGCCCTGCCGTGCCGGGGCCGCGAGGCGTCGGGTAGTGATAATCCGCAGTGCGGGATCCTAGACTCGCTGCATGACGCGACGAGGGCGGGGTCGCCCGCCGCATCCCGGCATCCTCACCCCGGCCGAGCAGCGCGTGCTCGAGGAGCTGCGCCGAGGCGGCACGAACGCCGAGATCGCGGTGCGGCTCGGCGTCACGCTCGACACGGTCAAGTTCCACATCTCGAACATGCTCGGGAAGCTCGGACTCGACAACCGCCGCGAGCTCGCCGCCTGGCGTCCCGAGCCCCGGCGACGGCTGTTCGGCCTCCTCGCCGTACCGGGGGCGTTCGAACCCCTCGGGCGCGTGCTCGTGTGGACGGGCGTGGCGGCGGCCGGCACGGCGGCGGTGGCCGCAGTGGTGGTCCTGCTCATCGTCCTCGCCGTCCTCGACGGCGGCGAGCAGCCGCTCGCCCTCGCGCCGACGCCGACGGCGACGGCGACGGCGACCGCCGCCCCGACGGCCGCAGCGGCGCCCTCGCCAGCTCCGACCTCGGTAGCCACGCCGACCGCGCCGCCCGCGCCCTCGCCAGCTCCGACCTCGGTAGCCACGCCGGCCGCGCCGCCCGCCCTCTGCACCATGCCGACAGCGGCCGACTGCATCCGCGCGGTCTACCGGGGCGCGCCGACGGACTACGCACAGGTCGCCGACATCCCCGCGGACGTGCTGCTCACGCCGGGCAGCGACGGCCGCTACCAGGTCGAGCGGGGGCAGCAGTACACGGTGGTGACGGCGGCGCCGCTGCCCGAGGGCTGGACGCGCTTCTGGCTGGAGCGCACGCCGCTCGGTACGCCCTCGCCGGTCAGCTTCTCGCAGCTGATCAAGCCGGTCGGGACGACCTACACCTTCACGGTCACCGAGGACGAGGCCGCCGCGACGCTGATCACCTTCGAGCTGAAGCAGGCACGCCCGTTCATCCGCCCCCGCCCCGACGGCAAGCCGCACATCGGCGCCACCGTGGTGACGACGAGATTCCTGGTCCCGAAGCTCCACTACAACATCCTCGACACGACCGGCGCGGCGACTGCGGCCGGCAGCTACGCCTTCCTGACGACGGCCGGCGACGCGACGAGCGCCATTGAGAACTTCGGCTTCCTCCCTGGGCGCGGCGTCGAGCTACGCATCCATCCGGCGGACGCAAGCGGCGCTTCGCGCGCGGCCTTCTACGACACGGTGACCGCTGGCGACCGCTTCGACTACCGGACCAACGGCCTCGATTGCGGGTTCCGCTTCAAGGTGACGAGCCTCGGTGCGCCGACAACTCCCAAGACCTTCGGGATCGAGCGCATACGAAGATATGGCACCAGGTGCGGGGATGCCGTCGACGATCCCGGCGCCGCGAGAGATGTGGAGTTCGTGTGGCGAGTGCGCACCGGCCTCCCGGGCGCAGACGGCGTGCGGGTGTTGATTCCCGATGAGCCGACAGGCCAGGGAACGTACCGGATTGCCAGGAACCTGCCCTGGGTCATCGACATCCCCGCAGGCGCCGAGATCGTATTCGAGGGGATCCGGATCAACCGGCCCGTGGTCGGCAGCAACCTGCCGAATACAGCCGCTCTACTCAGGGATGTGGCGACAGGCTCGACGCTTCACATCGATCCCGAGACGGGCAGGGCCTTCCACCGCTTTATCACTTCGGATGAGGCGGATGCGCTGTTCGATCAGATCGTCGACTCGATCCGGCGCGTGGAGGTGGAGTAGACCACGCCGCGAGCGGTAGCCCCGGAACCGAGGCACGCGTGGGCCGCGGCTGTGGCACGTGGACGCCCGTCCCTCCCATAGCCGCACGCCTACCTCGCGCGGCGCGGCTCCGGTAGGCTGTCTCGCGACCACGGACCGGACCGCAGCGGACCGGCAGACGGAGGAGCGGCGATGGCGCCCGGTGCCCTCGACGGCGTGCGCGTGCTCGAGTTCTCGCAGATCGCCGCAGGGCCGTACTGCGGCGTCAACCTCTCCGACCTCGGCGCCGACGTGATCAAGGTCGAGCCGCGCGAGGGCGAGCACTACCGCAACGTTGGCGCCGTCGTACCCCGCGAGGGCAAGCGCTTCCAGTCGCTCAACCGCGGCAAGCGCGCGATCGCCGTCGACCTCAAGGACGAGCGCGGCCAGGCGCTGATCCAGCGCCTGGTCCCGCGCTTCGACGTGCTGATGCACAACATGCGCCCCGGCGTGCCGGAACGCCTCGGCGTGGGTTACGAGGTGCTCTCCGCCCTCCACCCCGGCCTGATCTACTGCGAGATCAGCGCCTACGGCAGCGAGGGCCCTCGAGCGTTCGAGCCGGCGACGGACGGCGCGATGACCGCCTACACCGGGCTGATGTCCGTGATCGGCCGCACCGACCACGAGGGCACCCCGCAGTACACGCGCCCGCCGATCGTCGACTACACGACGGGGCTGACCTCGGCGATGGCGATCGCGAGCGCGCTCTACCACCGCGAGCGCACCGGCAAGGGGCAGCTGATCCAGGCCTCGATGCTGCGCACCGCGCTCTCGCTGCTCGACTACCACGTGATGGAGGAGCCCGTCAGCGACTCCGTGACGCGCGACCCGATGCTCGCCGAGATCGAGGAGGCGCGCGCCAACGGCCGGCCCTACCGCGATCAGATGGCGATCCGCGACCGCCACCGCATCACCGAGGCCGGCCCGCCGCGCCTCTACTACCGCTCCTACCAGGCGAAGGACGGCGCGATCGCCATCGGCTGCCTCACGCCGCCGCTGCGCGCCGCCGCGCGCGCCGTGTTTGGCATCGACGACGACGGCGATAGCCCCGACTACGACTCGACGGACCCGGAGAACGAGCGGCGCTTCGAGGAGTGGAAGTCGCAGATCGAGCGCATGATGCGCGAGCACACGGTCGCGGAGTGGATGGAGCGCTTCAAGGAGGGCGGCGTCCCGGCCTCGCCGGTGCGCTTCCCCGAGGACCTGCCGGAGGACGAGCAGGTGCGGGCGCTCGGCCTGATGTGGGAGCTGGAGCACCCGATCACCGGGCCGCAGCGCGTCGCCGGGCCGGTCGTGCAGATGTCGGAGACGCCGACGGCCGTGCGCGGCCCGGCCCCGGTCTACGCCGCCGACACGGACGGTGTGCTGCAGGAGCACGGATTCAGCACGGAGGAGCTGGCCTCGCTGCGCGAGGCCGGCGTCATCGCATAGGACGGAATCGCACGCGACGGAATTGCACAGGGCGGGAGCGAACGATGGACTGGAGCGACACCGAGGAGCAGCAGGACTTCCGCGAGAAGGTCCGCAGCCTGATCGCCGAGCGCCTCCCGGCGCGCTACCGCGGCGGCGGCGTCGCCGCGCATCGCCTCGAGCGGACGTGGGAGTTCGATCGCAAGTCCGAGGATCCCGCGCGCCGCGAGGCCGCCGTCGCCTGGTCGGACGCGCTCGCCGAGCACAACTGGGTCGCGCCGCACTGGCCGCAGGAGTACGGCGGCGGCGGGCTCAGCTCGATGGAGCAGTTCATCCTCAAGCAGGAGCTGGCGCGCTCCGGCGCCCCGGCGGTCGGCGGCTCCGGCACCAACATGCTGGGCCCGACGCTGATCCTCAACGGCAGCGAGGAGCAGCGCCGCGAGCACCTGCCGCGCATCCTCTCCGGCGAGGTGACGTGGGCGCAGGGCTTCTCCGAGCCGGGGGCCGGCTCGGACCTCGCCTCGCTCTCCACCAGCGCGCGCCGCGACGGCGACGACTACGTGATCAACGGGCAGAAGATCTGGACCTCCGCCGCGCACACCGCGGACTGGTTCTTCCTGCTCACCCGCACCGACCCGACGGCGCCCAAGCACCGCGGCATCTCCTTCCTGCTCGTCGACGCCAAGACGCCGGGCATCGGCGTCCAGCCGCTGGTCGACATGAGCGACGTCCACTACTTCAACGAGACCTTCTACGAGGAGGTGCGCACGCCCGTCGCCAACCTCGTCGGCGAGGAGAACCGCGGCTGGTACGTGGCGATGAACCTGCTCGACTTCGAGCGCTCCAACATCGAGGGCGCCGTCTCGATGCGGCTCGGCATCGAGACGCTGCTCTCCTACTGCGCGAGCGAGGAGGGCGCGGCGAAGTCGCGCCTCGGGGGCAGCGGCGGCACGCTGCGCGCCGAGGTCGCCGACCGCCGGATCGAGACGGAGGTGATGTTCCAGTTCTCGGCGCGGATCATCTCGATCCAGGCGGCGGGGATGGTCCCGAACTACGAGGCCTCGACGGCGAAGCTCTACAACTCGGAGCTGCTGCAGCGGCTCTCGGCGACGAGCATCAAGACCTTCGGTCTCTACGGGCAGCTCTGGGGGCAGGGCACGGAGGACGGGCCGGAAAGCCCGTACGCCGCGCAGCGCGGCGCGCCGCCGTACAACTACCTGCGCGCCGTCCCCGCGACGATCCGCGGCGGCACCTCCGAGGTGCAGCGCAACATCATCGCCACCCGCGGCCTCGGCCTGCCTCGGGGGTAGGCGGGGCGCGGGCGGGCGTCCGGCGCCCTCTCCTGGGGGCGAGGGAGGGGTGAGGGGCTGCGCGCGCCCCGGCTGCCTCGGGGGGCGGCGGATGCCAGGCACGGTCTCGGGCGTCACCCAAACAAATTGAGGGGCTCGGTTTCGGGGTCGGCGAGCGCGTCGAGCGGTGGATCGGCTTGGGAAGTGAACCGTCGCCACAAACTCACGTGACGTTCCCTGCCATGGCCCTGCCAGACGCTCGGCGCGATCATGATGTGCTCAACGGCATCGAGGGCGGTTGCGGAGAGTACGGCTTCACGATCACTCCGCGTCTCGTCGAAGGCGGGAATCACCACGGGCAGCAGTTCGGCGACGCGGCTGGGGCAGGACGCTACGACAATGTGCACACCTTCGTCGGGATAGCAGGTCAGGACGAAGGGAGCGGGTTCACGGACACTCGCAGTCAGCTTCGGTGCTGCCGCACGTTCGCGTTCCGTCCAGCCCGCATTACCGCCGCGCAAGAGAGCTCCCGCGAACGCGACACGAGCGGGCCGGGCGACATGCATCGACCGATGAGCAAAGGCCGGCTCCCGCGGGTTCCTGGATTGCGCCTGCAAGTCGCGCCCCAGCTCGGACTGAGCCTTGTGGGCGAGATTGGCATGGTCCGACGCCTCCTTCCGCTGCCCGAGCAGGTGCTGCTGTGTCTCAGGCGGTAGAGCGCGAAACTCTGCACTCCGCTGGACACGACTGAGTGCGCAGGCGTAGGTGAGCGCCTCACGGCGGATGTAGAGCAGCGTTCGATACGACACCAGCGCGCAATGTTCCGGCTTGGACGGGTCGAAGTCCGGTCCATCGACAGGTGCAAAGAGGCGGCCGTCGTGCGCCTCACATGCGAAGCGGGAAGTCAGTCGCTCGTTCCGGATGCTCACGCACTCAACGTCCGGCTCGTCCGAGACAGGAGAAACCTTGCCGACCGCGCGGGCCCGGAGCTTCACGAGACCCATAGAGAGAGTTCGAACAGCCAGCTTGTGGCCATCGCACTGTTCAGCGATGAGTTCGAGGCGGCTTCGGGGAACGACGTGCCCCTTGATGGCTGGCGCGCCATGATTCGGACCGACGAGGCAGGTACCCTCGTTCTCGACGGCCTCGATTGCAGCGATATGGCAATCCGTGAATCTCGACCGGGCTTCCGAATCGTTCATCTAGCGATCGTACTCTGTCCATACCGCCATTGCGGAGCAGACCGAGGGCCGAAGAACAAACATGCGGGGTGAGAGCACCGCGACCTCGAACGATTCCGGCGCGGATTCGCGATATGCTGTCTCACCTGCGGGCTCGACGAAGGAGGCGGACGGTGCCGATCGGGCGGAAGACCCGCGCGATGGTCCTCGCGCTGCTGCTGCTCGCGGCCGCGCTCACCCTTGCCGCCTGCGGGGACGATGGCGAGGCTGGCGAGGGCGAGCCGGACACGCCGGAGGCGATCGTCGGGGCGCTCAGGGAGAACGCCGGGGCGTTCGAGTACGAGATCGGCACGCCGGGCGGGACGATCACCTCGTCGACCATCGGCGAGCCGCTGACCTTCAACCTCGCGCTGGCGAACGATGCCTACTCCTCGGGCCTGCTCAGCCTGCTCTTCGGGGGCCTGACGGAGACCTCGTGGCTGACCGACGAGGTCGAGCCCTCGCTGGCGGAGTCATGGGAGCACTCGGAGGACGGGCTGACCTGGACCTTCTCCCTGCGCCGCGATGTCGCCTGGCACGACGGCGAGCCGTTCACCGCGCACGACGTGGAGTTCACCTTCAATCGCATCATCTACAACGAGGACATCCCGGCCAGCTCCCGCGCCGCCTTCATCTTCCGCTACCTCGAGGACGGCGAGTGGGTCGAGGACACGATGAGCGTCACGGCGGTGGACGATTACACTGTCCGGGTCGTGCTGCCGACGCCGTTCGCGCCCTTCATCCGCTCGATGGGTACCGCGATCTACCCGCGCCACATCCTCGAGCCGTACGTCGAGGACGGGACGTTCAGCTCCGTCTGGGGTGTCGATGCGGACCCGTCGACGGTGATCGGCACGGGGCCCTTCACCATCGAGCGCTACGTCCCCGGCGAGCGCGTCGTGCTGCGGCGCAACCCGAACTACTGGATGACGGACGCCGAGGGCAACAGCCTCCCCTACCTCGACAGCATCGTGCACCTGCTCGTCGAGGATCTCGATGACGAGCTCGCCCTCTTCGAGGCGGGCGAGACGGATCTGCACGGCGTCACGGGCGAGGAGTTCGCCGGCCTCAAGCCGCTCGAGGACGAGGGGAACTTCGTCATCCACCGGCGCGGCCCGTCCTTCGGCACCACGTTCCTCGTCTTCAACATGAACCCCGGCTTGAGCGCGGAGAGCGGCGCGCCCTACGTCGCCCCGGAGAAGCTCGACTGGTTCAGCAACCAGCAGTTCCGCCACGCGCTCGCGCACAGCATCGACAAGGAGCGGATCGTCGCAGAGGTGATGGACGGCATCGGCTACCCGCAGTGGGCCGCGATCAGCCCGGCCGCGGGCGACTTCCACAACCCCGACGTCCGCAAGTACGAGTACGACGTCGAGGCGGCCAACGACATCCTCGACGGCCTCGGCTGGACGGACGGCGACGGGGACGGCGTGCGCGAGGACGGCGAGGGCAACCCGATCGAGTTCTCGCTGGTGACGAACGCGGGGAACGGCGCCCGCGAGCGGATCACGATGCTGATCGCCGAGGGCCTCGACGACATCGGCGTCAAGGCGAACTACCAGGCGATCGAGTTCGGCGACCTCGTGGGACGGCTGACCACATCCTACGAGTGGGAGGCGATCGTGATCGGCCTGACCGGCGGGACGGAGCCGCACGGCGGCATCGGCGTCTGGCACAGCAGCGCCGACCTGCACCTCTGGAACCCGAGCCAGGAGGAGCCGGCGACGGACTGGGAAGCGCAGATCGACGAGCTCTACATCCTCGGCAGCCAGGAGCTGGATCGCGAGAAGCGGGTGGAGCACTACCGCCGCGCCCAGGCGATCGCCGCCGAGCGGTTGCCGCTGATCTACACGACGCTCACCGAGCGCCTCAGCGCCGTCCGCAACGTCTTCGGCAACACCACCCCGACGCTCTACGGTCTCTGGGACATCCGCTACCTCTACCGCACTGACCGCTGAGGGCGCGGGCGGTCCTTCGGGCGGCGCGTCAGGTGACGCGGCTGCCGTAGCCGACGATGCGGAAGGCGAGGCGGCGGGCGATCCGCTCGCGGTGCGCCCCCTCATTCTGACCGGATCGCCACCGCGTTCTGTTGCTATGCTCAACCGCAGGGTGGTGTCCCCATCTTCTTCGTCAAGGCCCTCGGGCTCCTGAAGCCAGCTGAGTTGAGGCCATCAAGCGGCGACCGGCTGGTCGTGCGGGACCTTCGCCTGATACGGCGTGCGCGAGCGGAGCATGGCCAGGATGACGTCGCAGCGCCGGCGCGCGAGGCAGATGACTGCGGCGTTGTGTCTCTTCCCCTCGGCTCGCTTGCGGTCGTAGAACGCCCGCGAGACGGGATCGCGCAGCGAGGCGAAGGCGGAGAGGTACATCGCGTTCTTGAGCCGGTGATTGCCGCGGCGGCTCCGGGTCTGCCCCCGGATGCTGCTGCCGGACTGGCGGGTGACCGGGGCAAGGCCGGCGTAGCTGGCCAGCCTCGATCCGTTCGCGAAGCGAGAGATGTCACCGATCTCGGCGAGCATCCGCGCGCCCGTCCTCGGCCCGACCCCGGGCAGGGAGCCGAGGATGAGGCCGAAAGGGTGGGCCTCGAAGAGCTTCCCGATCTCCGCGCCGAGCCGCTCCCGCCGCTGCTGCGTGCGCTCCAGCTCGGTCGCGACCTCGGCGATCACCCGACCCATCGCGACCGAGCCGCGTACGACCACGGTCTGCGCGTCGAGGGCCCCAGTGACGGCCTCGGTGAGCGCCTTCGCGAGGCGCGGCGAGCGCTTCCGGAGCGTCCGCGCGATCCGGCCGCGACCCGCCGTGGCCAGCGCCTGCGGTGTCGGGTAGCGGGCGAGCAGGTCCAGTGCCCCCGAATAGTGGAGCTTGGGGCCCAGTACGCGCTCCAGGGCCGGGGAGAGACCCGTGAGGGCGTCGCGCAGCCGGTTCGAGAGCCGCGTGGCGTCGGCGGCGAGGTCGGCGTCGTAGCCATTGAGGACGCGCAGCTGGTCGAGCAGCTCGTCGTTGCCGGCATCGAGCCAGTGCACCTGGTGGCGCCGGGTGCGGCCGGTGTCGGCCAGCACGAACGCGTCGCGGCGGTCGGTCTTGGACTCACCCGGGTAGAGGTCGGCGGCACGGCGCATGACCAGCCCCGGCACGTACGCCACCGGCACGCCGCGGCGGGCGGCGACACCGAGCACGAGCCGGGCCAGCGAGCCGGGCTGGTCGACGACCAGCGCCGGGGAGCCGAAGGACTCCGCGCGAGCGAGGAGCGCCTCGATGTCGGCCTCGCCGTTCGCGACGGCGCCGGCGAACAGCGGCGAGCCTGCCTCATCCAGCACATCGGCGAAGTGCTCTGTCTTGCCGATGTCGAGGCCGATCCACACGGTGGTTTCGTCGGGCGTACCCACTGCGACTCCTTCCGGGGTTTCCCCCTCATTCCAGCAGGAAGGCCGCAGGCGCGCTCGCCGTCATCCACCTTACAAATCAGCGATTGGCTCGCATGTCCCCATCAGAGGTTCACGCGCCGAACAGTGCCGGTGGCAACACCACCCGAGCCGTCCGTTGCGGCAGGGCCAAATGAGCCATGCCGGCACTGCTGGGCTTCCTGGGCTCAGAGGCTTCTATGAGGGACGGTGTTTCTGCAAGGCCGACGTGGCGGCCTCCTCCGGGTACGGCGCTCCTCCGGGTACGGCGCTCCTCCCGGTACGGTCCTCCTCCGGGTCGCTGCGAACCGCTCGTGATGTCCGGTAGTGGAGCCTGTGCCGAGCTTCTATCCGCACTCTCGATGGGCCACGCATCGGGCCCGGTGCATGAAGGCACATCCTGCTTCCAGGGGGGCGCTGCCAGCTACAGGACGTCCTCGGAGGGACAAGCCTCTTGTCGCAGTCGCCCGTGTTCGGCATCACGCGCGAGGCTTCGCTCGCGCTCGGGTATTCCTTCCTGATCTCCGGGTCTGCTGCCCGGCCGCGGTCGTCGCCCCCGCTACGCGGCCTCGCGGGCCATGGCGTTTCGCAGCGGCTCGTAGACCTCGCCTGTCTTCCACAGCGCGAGCAGCAGCACCGCCAGCCGCCTCGCGACAGCCACGACCGCGCGCTTCTTCGCGTTGCCCGCCCCTGTTGCCGCGTAGCGCTCACCCCAGCGGCGCAGGTCGGTGTCGGGCCCGAAGGGGCCGAGGATGTAGTGCGCGGCCTGCACCAGCAGTCGCCGCAGGCCCGCGTCGCCGCTCTTGCTGATCCGGAGCTGTGGCGCGCGCTCTCCTGACTCGCGCTGCCGCGGCACGAGCCCGAGGTAGGCTCCCACCTCCCGGTTCTTCGGGAAGCGCCCCGGGTCCTCGATCGTCAGCACGAACGTGAGCGCGGTGATCGGCCCCACGCCCGTGACCTGGCGCAGCGCCCGGGTCTCGGGGTGGGCCTCGCACAACGCCTCGACCTCCCGCCCGGCCGCCGCGATACGCGCGGTCAGCTCGCCTACCGCCTCCACCAGCGGCAGCAGCGCCGGGCGCAGTCCATCGGGGATGTGGTCCGCCGCCTTGCGGTGGAAGGCCCCGGCCGTGCACGACGGCAGCGCGGCGCCGCAGGCCTTGACGGACCCGCGCACGTGGTTGATGAGCAACGTCCTGGAGCGCACCAGCGCGTCGCGCGCGCGCACCACGGCGAGGTCATGCTGGCTCGCCTCGCTCCTGTGGCGGATCGGGGCGAGCAACTCCGGGTCGAAGCGCCCCAGCCGCGCCAGCCACGCGGCGTCGAGCCGGTCGGTCTTGCGCTGGCTGCGGGCAACCAGCGCGACCTGGCGCGGGTTGGCGACAACCACCTCATGGCCGAGGTCCGCCACGACGCGGCTCAGCCACGGCGAGCGTGGCCCTGCCTCGAGCACGACCCGCGCCGGGGGGAGGCCGGTCAGCGCTACGCCCAGCGCCGCAGCCGCGGTGCGGACGCGCCGCTCGCGTATCACCTCCCCGCCGGCGCCGAGGGCGTGGACGTGCGTGTAACGATCGCCCACGTCGAGGCCGACGGTGATGGCGGGCCCATCCTTGCCTTCAATGCTCCGCGTCGTTGCGATATGCTGCTGCATGGCCGGTCTCCTACCTCGTCAAGGCTCTTCCGAGCCGCTCTTGGCCCATCGAGGCCGCTGTTTCAGGGGGTGAGTATCCCCCTTGAGGAGGAGACCGGCCCTCATGCCATCTACTGAGCCCGCTTGAAGAAGGTAAGGGGCCAAGGCGGTTGATCCCCAACCGGAGTGCTTGCCTAGGCATCCTCCTGTCTGCGGCGGAAGGACAGCAGTGACAGCGGGCCATCCCGACTTCACTCCCGATCTCGAAGTGGCAGCTGTCCAGACGTTCTTGCGGCGACGCTTCGGTAGCGGCATGCGGGACTTGTCCGAGCTGCGCCCAGGCACGTGGTCGCGCGTCTACGCGTTCCAGGTCGACAACCATGCATACATCGCACGCTTCAGCGCCCACCGCGGGGACTTTGAGAAGGACCTGCGCGCAGCCCAATTCAGTCGGCAGCCGGGTGCTCGCGGCCTCCCGGTCCCGCGCGTGATCGAGATTGGCGAGGCGTTGGGCGTCTCCTATGCGCTCTCGGAGCGCGCCTTCGGTTGCTACCTCGAGGACCTCGACGAGCGGCAGACGCGCGCCGTTCTCCCGTCCCTACTCATGGCGCTAGATGCGGCCCGCCACGTCGACCTCTCCGGGACGACCGGCTTCGGCGCGTGGGGAGCCGACGGGCATGCCCCCCACGCGTCATGGAGAGAGGCTCTCCTCGACATCTCGCAGGACCGTCCTGGTACCCGGACGCACGGCTGGCGGCGGCAGCTCGAGGCGTTGCCCGACCGCATGCGGCGCTTCGACGAGCTGTTCGGGCAACTGCGGTCACTCGTGCAATTCGTGCCCGAGGAACGCCATCTGGTCCACAGCGACCTCGACAACCGGAACGTGCTCGTCGGTGACCACGGGGTCACAGGGATCTTCGATTGGGGCTCATCGCTCTACGGAGACTTCCTGTATGACGTCGCCTGGCTCCACTTCTGGTTGCCCTGGTTTCCCTCGCGAGCTTCAGTCGATCCACGCGAGCAGGCACGGCTTCACTACCGGAGGATCCGACTCGCGGTGCCCTCGCTCAACGAGCGACTCCGCTGCTACGCGGTTCACATCGGGTTGGACGGCATGGCCTACAGCGCGTTCCTACGGGACTGGACCGAATTCGAACTAAGGGCGAACCGGACGCTCCGCCTCGCGTCGGACGGCTGAGCAACGAGACCGACGCTGATCTTCGCTGTGGGCGAAAGAGTGCAAGGCCATCCGCCTACCATCGCATGGCTCGCTTCGCCGCTGTGCCGAACACGCTGGAACGGGGTCCACCAGCGACCGGCGCACCGGGAATGAGGATCGAGTCGCTCCGAGCGGAGTCCGGACCAACGAAAGCCTCGACCTTGATGAGGGTGCCTTCCCGAGCCCCTCGGGATACATCCGGGCCTCGAACGTCCGCGCGGCAACTCCGGTGTGTGCCGAGCTAGCTATAGTTCCCACGTAGGTTGTTGACACCTGCAGGGCGTCTTGATCCTGCAGGGGTTGCTTGTGAACGGAGCCTCCGGGAGAAGGTGTGAGTAACGAACCAGCACCTTGCACCTGGAGGCTCCGATGCATCGTAACGCCCGACTGACCTTCCTCGCCCGCCGCACGCTGGTGGAACGCATCGCCGCGTGCCGCGCAGCCCCTCAGCTGACGCGGCTCCCGTAGCCGACGATGCGGAAGGCGACACGGCGGGCGATCTGCTCGCGGCGCAGGGGCGCGAGCGTGGCGAGGTGCGCCTCGTAGTCCGCCTCGATCGCGTGGGCGAGCTGCGCCTCGGCGCGGCCGTCGAGGGCGACGTGCAGCTCCAGGATCACCTGCGTCTCGTTCGCCGCGCCGCCCAGCTCGCGGTAGGCGAAGGCCAGCTCCGCCCCGGACCAGCGAGGCGGCAGCGCCGTCTGCACGCTCGCGATCAGCCGCTCCAGCGCGGCCCAGCCGCCCGGCACGTCGAACAGCGCATCGACGGCGCGCGGGTCGGCGGGCACCTCGAGGCTGTCGGGCGTGCTCATCCGCCGGTCCTCCTGGTACCAGCGGAAGAACAGGACGCCCAGCGCGGCGATCACCATGAAGCTGCCGATGATCCAGAGCAGCAGGCCGGCCGCCTGCTGGTCGCCGTGCGCGGTGACGTCGGCCCAGACGCGCGGAGCGCCCGCGTAGACGTCGTAGAGGGGGTCGTCACGGAAGAGGTAGAAGGCTCCGACGACCTTGGGGAAGATGAACGGCGCGACGAGGTAGAGCATCCCCACCAGGTACGGCGGGCGGTGGCGTCCGGCGAGCGGCCCGACCAGCGGCGACCAGAGCGCGACCGCCGCCACAAGCCAGGCGGCCGTGATCGCGAACGAGCCCCACGGCGAGGGCCGCAGCGTGTCCACGACAGCCGGGAGGTGCGTGACCGCGAGGGCGATCGCGAACGTCGCGCCGCCCACCAGCGGCGAGCCGAGGGCGCGTCGCAGGCGCAGCATGGCGTGGTCGCGCAGGGCGCGCGGCGCCTGCTCCGGGCGCGGGCGGCCTCGCGGCAGGCCGAGCAGCAGCAGCGGCGCGGCACCGAGCGTGATCAGCAGGTCTTGCAGCGCGTTCCCGCTCGCCAGGTAGCCGGCGGCGAGCGCGCCGAGCGGCCAGTCGAGGGCGGCCCACAGCACCACCAGCCCGGCGGCGAAGAGCGCGATCTGGTCCGGGCTGACCTCGGGGTCGCCCGTGCGGCGGCGGCCCGGGCTCAGCGAGCGCACCCAGGCGGCGTAGGCGACGGCGATGGCGATCAGCAGCAGCCAGACGGCGGGGTATGGGATCCAGCCCCAGTCCCAGGCTGCGCCTCCGGCGCTCGGCCACCAGCTCACCGTCTTGCTCCCGCTCGCGCGCTGCCCTCGTGTGCGTCCGAGTCTGCGCCCCGCCGCGCCTCGCCGCTACCCGTGCGCGAGGGCGACCCGCTCGCCGCGCAGCAGCACCACGCCGGGCCGCTCGAGCAGCTCCGGCGATTCGCGCGGGTCGTTCGCGAACCAGACGAGGTCGGCGGGCGCGCCGTCCTCGAGGCCGGGCTCGCCGAGCGTCTCGCGCGCGCCGCTGGAGGCGGTCGCGAGCGCGTCCGCGGGCTCGAGGCCCGCCCGCTGCAGGCGCGCGACCTCGAGTGTGACGGGCACGATGCCGTCCGTGCCGGCGAGCAGCGCGACGCCGAGCCGCCGTGCGCGCACGACCAGCGGCTCGATGCGCTCGATGGCCTCCCGCACCCAGCGGTCGACCGCCGCGCTCCGGCCATACCCGCGCTCGCCCGCCGCCATCTCGAGCATCGTGGTCTCGACGGTGAGCGTGGGGGTCCAGGCGATGCCGCGCCGCGCCATCTCCTCGACCAGTCCCTCGTCGAGGCCCCAGCCGTGCTCGATCGAGTCGACGCCCGCGGCGACGGCGGCGGAGGCGGCCTCGGGCGTGAAGGCGTGCACGGCGATGCGCGCGCCCGCGGCGTGGACGGCCTGCGTCGCCGCGCGCAGCTCCGGCTCGCGGTAGTTCACCATCCCCGGCACGCCATCGACGGCCGGCTCGAACTGCGGCGGGAAGTTGTCGAGGATCACCTTCACCCAGGGGGCGTGCTGATCGCGGGCGCGCCGCGCGGCGTGCGCCTCCAACTGCTCGGGCGTGGTCGGCTCCTGGACGCCGGTGAAGACGCCGGGCGGGGCGAGCGGCTGGCCCGAGGCGATCACCGGCGGCAGGCCGTCGTCGCGGGGCAGCCCGAGCGTGGCCGGGCGCTCGGCGTCGCGGCGCGTGAATGCGCCCATGTCGCGTAGCAGCAGTATGCCGCGCCGCGCGAAGTCGCCGCGGTTGCGGTCGATGACCTCGCGCGATCCGGCCGGCAGCTCCTTGTGATCGCGGTTGCCGACGAGGTGCACGTGCGCATCGACGAGGCCGGGAAGCACGTAGCCGCCCTCGGGCGCGAGCGGCTCGGCGCCGTCGATCGGGCGCGTCTGGATGCGGCCGCCGGCGACCCAGAGGTCGGACGGCGCATCGCCGTAGGGCAGCACGGTTGCCCGCAGATGGAAGGCTTGCGGCAGCACCCGGCGATGGTACGCGCGGGGCGGCGAGAGAGCAGCGACGACCCTCGTTGGTCCTTCGAGTCCGCGCGAGGGTTGAAAGGCAATGCCCCAGGCGTGAGACTGTGAGGGAAGAGTTGGTCGCCCGGACCCCAGCGTGCGGCCAGCGTGAGCGATTGCGGCTCATAGGGGGACCGACATGGGACTGCTGCAAGGGCTCGGACGGCTGTTCGGTGGGCAGATCGCTGATCAGGTGGCGGCGCAAAGCGCGGAGCCCCTGGAGTATCCCGCCGCCATCTCGCTTGACGGCGTGACGCTGACGCTGCGCTTCCTGGAGCGCGGCGACCGCGAGGCGATGCTCGACTTCGCGCGCCAGCTGCCCGCGCACGACCTGCTCTTCCTGCGCCGCGACATCACCGAACCCTCCAACGTCGATCAATGGATCGAGGACATCGAGGAGGGCTACTACACGACGATCGCCGCGGTAGCCGACGACCGCATCGTCGGCTACACCTCGGTGGCCACGGATCGGCTCGGCTGGACGCGGCACGTCGCGGAGCTGCGCGTGCTGATCTCGCACGAAATGCGCGGCAAGCACCTCGGCCGGCTGCTCACGGAGCAGGCCTTCGCGCTGGCGAAGCAGCGAGGCGTGAAGAAGATGATGGCGCAGATGACCACGGACCAGGAGGCCGCCGTCAAGGTCTTCACCCGCATGGGCTTCCAGCGCGAGGCGCGCCTGCGCAACCAGGTCATGGACCGCGACGGCGCGCTCCACGACCTGCAGATCATGAGCCTCGACGTCGACGAGTTTCAGGCGAAGATCGACGTGATGCTGCTCAGCGCGCAGAACGAGTTCCTCGGCATCTAACGGCCTCAGCCCCCCGGCGAGCGCCGCGATGTCGCTGACCACCGCCGACCGCCTCGAGATCCTCGAGCTGCTCGGGCGCTACGCGCACGCCATCGACACGGGCGACGGCGAGGCCTACGCCGACTGCTTCACGGATGACGGCGTGATCGAGTTGCGGCGCGCGGGGCTGCACGTCCAGGGCCGTGACGCCCTCGTCGAGTTCGCGCGCGGTGACCACGCCCGGTCCGGCGCCGCCCGCCACATGACGAACAGCCCGATCATCGAGGGCGACGGCGACGAGGCGACGATGCGCGTCTACCTGCTGCGCCTCTACCAGGACCGCTCGCAGGACGCGGAGCGCGGCATCGGACCGGTCGGCCTCTACCACGACACGCTGCGCCGCGTGGGCGGCCGATGGCGCTTCCAGCGCCGCGACGTGTTCGTCGACCCCCAGCGCTGACTCCACGCCGCTGCTACGCCTCGCCGCGCGTTCTGGCGCGTCCCGCGGCGGCCCGTATACTCCCGGAGATTCGACCGCGCCGGGCAGTGACGCCCGCAGTGGCGCGGGGCGGAGGGGGGACGCGATGGAGTACCGCAACCTCGGACGGTCGGGCCTGCAGGTCTCCGTCGTCGGGCTCGGCTGCAACAACTTCGGGATGCGCGCGGACTACGAGGCCACCGAGGCCGTCGTGCGCGCCTGCCTCGACACCGGCATCAACCTCTTCGACACCGCCGACATCTACGGCGGCGCGAAGTCCGAGGAGTACCTCGGCAAGGCGCTCGGCGCGAACCGCCAGGACGTGATCGTCGCCAGCAAGTTCGCCGTGCCGATGGGCGAGGGGCCGCTGATGCGCGGCGCCTCGCGGCGCTACATCATGCAGGCCGTCGAGGCCAGCCTGCGCCGCCTCAACACGGACTACCTCGACCTCTACCAGGTCCACTTCCCGGACCCGGAGACGCCGCTCGAGGAGACGCTGCGCGCGCTCGACGACCTCGTGCGCTCGGGCAAAGTGCGTTACATCGGGAACTCCAACTTCGCCGGCTGGGAGATCGCGAGCGGGCACTGGATCGCGGAGCACCGCAACCTCACGCCGTTCGTGTCCGCGCAGAACGAGTACAGCCTGCTCAAGCGCGGCATCGAGTGCGAGGTGCTCCCGGCCTGCGAGGCGTTCGGGCTGGGCATGCTGCCCTTCTTCCCGCTCGCGAGCGGCCTGCTCACCGGCAAGTACCGCCGCGGCGAGGACGCCCCCGAGGGCGCCCGCCTGTCCGACGCGCGCTTCTCCGGGCGCGTCATGTCCGATCGCAACTGGGACATCGTCGAACGCCTGCGGACCTGGGGCGAGGAGAGCGGCCATAGCCTGCTGGAGATCGCCTTCGCCTGGCTGCTCGCCAGGCCCTCGGTGTCCAGTGTGATCGCGGGCGCGACGAAGCCCGAGCAGGTCACGTCGAACGTCGCCGCCGGCGAGGCGCAGCTGAGCGCCGAAGAGGTAGCGGAGATCAGCGAAATCGCGGCGGCCTGATCCGCCCCGCGAGGCGCGCCCTTGCTACCATGACGGCGCGCCGCGAAGGCGCGAACCCGGAGCACACCATGCAGCCCCGGGGCGCGCGGCTCGCGCCCGGTGGCACTGAGAGGACCAGACGATGAGCGACGACCCCCTGTTCACCCGACTCTGCGAGGAGTACGGCTGCGAGTACCCGATCGTCTCCTTCGCGCACACCCGCGACGTGGCCGCCGCGGTCAGCAACGCCGGCGGCATCGGCATGCTCGGCGCCAGCACCCACAGCATCGAGGAGATGCAGAACGACATCCGCTGGATCAAGGAGCAGGTGGGCGACAAGCCGTACGGCGTCGACATCACCATCCCCTCCTCCTACGTGCGCGGCAACCTCGAGGAGCTCGAGGGGCAGATCCCGCAGCAGCACCGCGAGTTCATGGACGCGCTGATGCGGGACAACAACATCCCGGAGCCGACCACGCCCGGCCCGTGGGGCGCGCAGCGCCTGCAGGGCCTGGCGGACATGCGCCGCAAGCTGGAGATCATGATGGAGGAGAAGATCCCGATCTTCGCCTCCGGCCTCGGCAGCCCCGCCTTCATCCTCGACGAGATGCACGACGCCGGCGTGAAGGTCTGGGGTCTGATCGGCATGGCGCGGCAGGCGCAGCGCGAGCTCGACGCCGGGCTGGACCTGCTGATCGCGCAGGGCCAGGACTCGGCCGGGCACACCGGCCGCATCGGCACCTTCTCGATCATCCCGGAGGTCGCCGAGCTGGCGAGGGCGCACGACACGCCGATCCTCGCCGCGGGCGGGATCACCACCGGCCAGCACATCGTCGCCGCGATCGTGCTCGGCGCGGTCGGCGTCTGGACCGGCACGATCTGGCAGGCGACGCATGAGTCGGCGACGGAGATGTGGGCGAAGCAGAAGCTGCTCGACGCGAGCGCGCAGGACGCCTGGGTCAGCGAGGCGGACGACGGCAAGCGCAACCGCGCGGTGCGCAGCCGCTTCAAGGAGGCCTGGGAGCAGCCCGACGCCCCGCCCTACCTGCCGATGCCGCTGCAGGGCCTGCTCGTCGGCAAGATCAAGCAGGCCGCCGAGGACCACAAGCTCTACGACTGGATCAGCCCGCCCGCCGGGCAGGGCGTCGGCTTCATTCGCGAGCTCAAGCCCGCGCGCCAGGTCGTGATCGACATGATGGAAGAGGCCTACGACGCCGTCGACGGTCTCCAGCTCGGCGACGCCGTCGGCGCGTAGCGCTCGCCTGCTCCGCTTCGGGCGGCCGCCCCGGCACGCTGCCCCCTCGCGTTGGATGCGCCGCATCCGGGGACACCCCGGGCACGCTCAACCTGATCTCGCCTGAGTAGCGCAGGCAAGCCGCCTCGTCAGGGGACGGCGTCAGCGTCTCTGGATCGGCATGCTGCTGGTGGCGGTGGCAGCGCTTGAGGCGCTGGCGCTGGACCAGGTGAGCGAGCCTCTCAACGAGAGTCTCAACGAGGTCTTCGCGTTCCTGCCGCGTGCGGCCGGAGCTGCGCTGCTGCTCGTGGCGGCGATCGTTGCGGCCAGGTTCCTGAGGGGGCTTGTGTCGCGCGCCCTGCTGCTTGCGGGCGTCGACCGGCGGCTTGGGGAACAGGCCGGCGGAGAGCCGGAGGTCAGCGTCTCCACCGCAGTGAGCGAAGCCAGCTTCTGGCTGACGCTGCTGCTCTTCCTGCCCGCCATTCTCGGCGTGCTCGCCATTGATGGGCTGACCGACCCCGTCGGCAACATGGTCGACCGCGTGCTCGTGTTCGCTCCCACACCTGGTGGCGGCGGCGGTCATCCTGGGGGTGGGTGCGCTCGCGGCGCGGGTTCTGAGGCGCATCGTTGCCAACCTCGCCCGCTCCTTCGGCGCGGACGGCGTCGGCGAGCCGCCGACCTCGTCACGGGCTTGCTCGCCGGGGCCGGGTTCAACGCCCCGCCCGAGCGCCTCGGGTTGCGGAGCCCGGACGCCGCCGGCATGACGCCGTCGTGGATCGTGGGTTCGCTCGTGTTCGCGGCGATCGTGATCGCAGCCGCGATGGAGGCGGTCAACGCGCTCGGCTTCGACCGGCTGTCCGATCTCGCCGGCCAGTTCGTGGTCTTCGGCGGCCAGATCCTGTTCGGGCTGGCGATCGTCGCGGTTGGCCTCTTCATCGCGAACGTCGCCGCCAACGCCGTGGCTGCGAGCGCGGTGGGCCAGGCACGCACGATCGCGGCGATCACGCGGATCGTCATCATCGCCTTCGCGGTCGCGCTCGGGTTGCAGGAGGTGGGGATTGCCAACGAGATCGTGATGCTCGCCTTCGGCATCCCCCTCGGCGCGCTGGCGCTCGCCGCCGCCGTCGCCGTCGGCGTGGGCGGCAGGGATCTCGCTGCCCAGGAACTCACGGCGCTGCGCGCTGCGCTCCGCGGAGACTCCGCACAGCAATAGGCAGAGCGAGCCGCGCTCGCCTCGGAAGCAGGAGCGGACGCCGGGCACGCGCGTGCGGCCCGGCGTTCGTGTGCCTTGAACCAGGTCGGGCGCGGGACTACCGGGCTGGCCTTGCGGACATGCCGCGTGCCGTAGCCGGGCTGTCCCACCGGCGCGGCGCGGCGTTGCTCAGATCCCGGGATCGGTCTCCTCGATCCGGATCATCGGGACCACCTCGCGCTGCATGCGCCGGTGCGCGGCCCCTTCGCGTAGGATGCGCCGCATCCGAATCATCGACGTGAAGGAGGTGCAGTCATGCCAGAGGCCCCGTCGCAGGAAGAGGTGCTCTCGTACTTCGATACGCTCAGCAACTGGGGGCGCTGGGGCGACGACGACACCCTCGGGACGCTCAACCTGATCACGCCCGAGAAGCGCAAGCAGGCCGCCGCGCTCGTCGAGGACGGCGTCAGCATCTCCTGCTCGCGCCTGATCCCCTGGGGCGGACCCCAGCTTGGCGGTGGCAACCCGACGATCGACATGGCGCAGAGCGGCGAACGCTACGCGCTCGGCGACAACCCGGAAGACCCGGCGATGCCCGGCGTCGAGCAGCTGCAGTGGGCCGGCGAGCGCCTCAGCTTCGCTTTCCACGGCAGCATCTTCACGCACATCGACGGCCTCGCCCACGTCTTCTTTGATGGCCGCATGTACAACGGCCGCTCGTCCGGGCTCGTCAAGACCTCGGACGGCGCGCTCGAACAGACCTCCGAGGTGATGCGCGACGGCATCATGACCCGCGGCGTGCTGCTCGACGTCGCCCGCGCGCGTGGCATGGACCCGCTGCCGATGGCCCCCGGCGTCTACCCCGAGGACCTCGAGGCGGCGGAGGAGGCGCAGGGTGTGCGCGTGCAGGAGGGTGACGTGGTGCTGCTGCGCACCGGCTACGGCGCGCAGCATGAGGCGGCGATCATGTCGGGCACGGAGCCGCCGCAGGAGCACTCCGGCTACCACGCGGCGACGCTGCCGTGGCTGCACGAGCGCGGCGTCGCGGTGGTCGGCTCCGACGTGACCACGGACACGCGCTTCCTCGACCCGCACTACAAGCGCACGCGGATGCCCGTCCACCAGATCGCGCTCGTGGCGATGGGCCTGCGGCTGATCGACAACGCGCACCTCGAACGCCTCGCGGCGGCCTGCGAGGAGCGCGGGCGCTGGGAGTTCTGCTTCACGCTCAACCCGCTGCGCTTCGCGCGCGGCACCGGCTCCCCGGCGAACCCGATCGCGACGTTCTGAGGCCGGGCTTCAAACAGCCGCCACGATGCATCTCCCGGACGCGCTCAACCCCGTCGCATAGCTGCGCGAGCTGAGGCTCTTGGTGCAGGAGCTTCGTGGCGGCGTGAGCGGCGACCAACTCTTCAATCTGGTCCTGACAGGCTTCGTGTTCGCACTGGCAGCGCTGATTCAGGTGCCGGCGTGGATTCTGCGGACAGAGAGCGAGCGGCTGGAGCACCTGGCGGTCTTGGCCCTTGTGGCGATGGTCTTGTTTGCCGCGCTTTGCCTGTGGCAGGTATCCAGGGCGCGGCGTGAGGACGGTGAATAGTCTAGCGGAGCCTCACCAACCTGAAGGACATCGTCGCCGCCAGCGAACTGAACCCGGCGCCCCCCAGCAACGCGATATACGCGGCCTGTTCGTTCCCAGCGACCGCAAGCACGGCCGTGGCTCCGAACATCACCGCTGCGAGCGACGCGTTCCACCTCAGCAAGCGTTCGGTGACCGGATGCGGGCGTCTCGTGTCGTGGGGGCTGTGGGCGCCTCTGGCCTCTTCTCGGACGGGCACTGCCGTACCGGCGATCTTGCTGTCGGCCATCGCCATCCCCGCGTTCGTTGCTTGGTCATTGTAGCGCCCCCAAGGCCCCGCGTGAGAGACAGAGTCCTCAGCCATTCCACCGCACGCCTCAGCCGCTGTACGTCCAGCCCGTATACAGCGAGGTCAGCGGCTCGGCGCTGACGAGGACTTCGCCGTCGAGGACGCGGCCGATCACGAGGACGTGGTCGCCGGCCTCGACGAACTGCTCCGCCTCGCACTCCAGCCAGGCGAGGGCGTCCTCCAGCACGGGGCAGCCGGAGTCGCGCAGCCAGTGCTCGACGCCCTCGAGCTTGTGGTGGCGCTGCGCCGCCGCCTCGTCGCTGCGGCCCCGGATCTTCGAGGCGTCGTAGGGCTGCAGGAACTGGCGGGCCAGCTCCATGCTGTCGAGCTCCTCGGTCAGCAGGTTGACGGTGAAGACGCCGTTGGCGCGGATCCGCGCGAGGCTGCGCGAGTCGTCCTCGAAGGCCACGGCGACGAGCCGCGGCTCGAACGAGACCTGCATCACCCAGTCCGCGATCATCCCGTTCGGCTCGCCGTCCTCGACGGATCCGACGATGTAGATGCCGTACGGGAACTCGTGCATCACCTGCCCGACGGGGTCGATCTCGACCTTGCCGGGTATGTCCGGGAGGGATGGGGGTTGCGCGCTCATCGCTGCTCCTGCCGTTCGTGTCCACGATAGCGCCGGCGCGGCGCTGGCGCGCGGCGTCCCCCTCACCCCCGCCCTAATGGGGTTCGACCAGCAGCCCGGAGCGATCTGAGAGACTGGTCCCGGACCGGCCGGCCGGTGAGCACTTCCTTGCCCAGAGACCTCGCGATCTCTTGGGAGAGACCGTGCCCCGGCCGGTTCGTCCGGGTTGTCCGCAGCACTGCTGGGGTGTCGTGCCCGAGAGCACTGTTCCATTAGGCCGTCGCAGGACCAACCCGGCAGGTCGCAGCAGCAGCACGAAGCGGAGGGAAGCGAGGCACGATGACCCTGTACGTCGGCGACGACTGGTCCGAAGACCACCACGACATCCAGCTCATGAACGAGGCCGGCGAGCAGCTCGCCGCCAGGCGGCTGCCCGAAGGCGTCGCGGGTCTCGCCACGCTGCACGAGCTGATCGCGCAGCACGCCTCCGACCCGGGCGAAGTCGTGATCGGCATCGAGACGGAGCGCGGGCCCTGGGTCGCGGCCCTGCTCGCGGCCGGCTACCGCGTCTACGCGATCAACCCGCGCTCGGCGGCACGCTACCGCGAGCGCCACCACGTCGGCGGCGCCAAGTCCGACGCCGGCGACGCGAAGCTGCTCGCCGACCTCGTCCGCACCGACCGCCACAACCACCGCCCGGTCGCCGGCGACAGCGACGAGGCTGACGCGGTGCGGGTCCTGGCCCGCGCCCACCAGCAGCTGATCTGGGACCGCGTCCGCCAGACCAACCGCCTCCGCAGCGCGCTGCGCGAGTACTTTCAGGCGGCCCTGGCGGCGTTTCCCGACCTCGCGCACGGTGACGCGCTGGGGGTGCTGGCGACGACGCCAGGCCCGCGCGAGGCGGCGCGGCTGACCATCACCCAGATCCGCGCGGCCCTCCGCCACGGTGGCCGCAAGCGCAGCATTGAGCAGCGCGCCGCCGCGGTCCGCGCAGCGTTGCGCTCCCCGCAGCTTGAGGCGCCGCCCGCGGTGAGCCGGGCGTTCGCCGCGAGCACCCGCGCGGCCGTTGCGCTGATCGCTGAGATCAATCGTCAGATCAAGGAGCTCGAGGCCGAGCTCACGAGCCATTTTGAGCAGCACCCGGACGCCGAAATCTACCGCTCCATGCCGGGGCTCGGTGTCGTCCTCGGCGCCCGGGTGCTCGGAGAGTTCGGGGACGACCCCGAACGCTACGACTCGGCGAAGTCCCGCAGGAACTACGCCGGTACCTCGCCGTTGACCGTAGCATCCGGCCGCAAGCGGACCGTGAAGGCGCGCTTCGTCCGCAACCGGCGGCTCTCCGACGCCGCGGACCAGTGGGCGATGTGCTCACTGCAGGCCAGTCCCGGCTGCCACGACTTCTACCAGCGGCGGCGAGCTGCGGGCGACCTCCACCACCAGGCGCTGCGCGCCCTCGGCAACCGCCTCGTCGGCTACCTCCACGGCTGTCTCAGGACGCGCACCCGCTACAACGAGGCCACCGCATGGGCGCACCGCCACGACCGCGAGCAGCTCGCCGCTTGACCAGTTAGCACCCTGGGGTGTCTCTCCCGCAAGGGGCGAGGGGGCCGGAGGGACGCCCTAACCCTCTTGGGGAGAGAGGGGGTGGACTGCCCTCGGTGGCCCCGCTCCGCCTGCCAGTCCGGCGGGGGCGTGGGGGCGCAGCCCCCACATAAAGAAGATCCGAGGGCGGGTGGGTGGGCCGAGCCGCGCGCAGCGTGTGCTCGTCCGGGATGGGGGTGTGGGGGGCTACGCCCCCCACAGGAGACACGCGGTCGTCCTCGGAGGGCCCTCACCCTCCGCCCTCTCCCTCGGGGAGAGGGGACCGGACCGGGTGGGTGAGGGCGGGGCTACGGGCGGAACGCCGTCGACGCGCCGCCGGGGCGGCGTCGTTCGAGCTCCAGCACGAACTCCTGGAACCAGCGCCCCGCCGTGGTGAGGTCGACGGTCGCGCGCAGCACTGCCGCGCGCCGCGATCGCTCGTCCCAGGGCATGCGCAGCCCGCGTTCCAGCGCTTCCTCGATCGAGCCGATGTCGGTCGCGCGCACGGGCAGCGCGCCCGTCAGCTGCGAGGCCGCGCCGCAGGTGTCGGAGAGCACCAGCACGCCGGGATGCTCGGCGGAGTGGACGGCCGCGAACTCCTTGGCGACGAGGTTCATGCCGTCGGCGAGCGAGGTGACGACGCAGATGTCAGCGGCCTGCAGGCCGGCGGCGACCTCGTCCGGCGGGTGCGAGGTGAGGTCCAGCTCGACGGGGTGCGGCTCGCCGAAGCGCGCGTTGATGCGCTCGGCGACCTCGATCACGGCGGCGCGTTCGGCCTGGTACTCGGGCACGTTGCCGCGCGAGGGCGCGGCCCACTGCACGAAGCGCGCCTCGTGGCGCCAGCGCTCGTCCCGCAGCAGCAGCCGCTCGAACGCCTCGAGGCGCTGGTGGATGCCCTTCGTGTAGTCGAGCCGGTCGACGCCGAACAGGATCTGGCGTTCGTCGCCCTCGCGCGCGAGGGGGTTGGAGCCGTAGGAGGCGGCGAACTGGCGGAAGCGCTGCGGGTCGATGCCCACCGGGTGGGCGGAGACGTGCTCGCCGTGCGCGGCGGGCAGCAGCGTGCGCAGCTGGTCGCGATCGCGCGGCGTCTGCGTGCCGATCAGCTCGTAGGCGGTGAACGAGGTGGCGATGTCCTCGTGGTTGGGGATCGCCTCCCAGTGCTCGCGAGGCGGGACCGGCACGTGGTGGAAGTAGCCGCGCGGCCCGCGCCAGCCGAGCCGCCGCAGCTCGCGGCCGAGCGGGATCAGCTGGTAGTCGTGCACCCAGATCAGGTCGTCGGCGCCCAGCAGCGGGACCAGCGCCAGCGCGAAGCGGCGGTTCGCCGTGCGGTACGTCGAGTACTCGAGATGGAGGCTCGTCGCCTGGTCGGCGAGGCCGTGCAGGCGAGGCCAGAGCGTGCGGTTGCAGAAGCCCTCGTAGTAGTCGGCGATCTCCTGCGCGGGCAGGTCGATGGTGACGTAGTCGATGTCCGTCGTGACCGTGCGCTGCGGCGGGGTGTCCGGGTCGCCGGCCTCCCCACTCCAGCCGAACCAGAGGCCGCCGACGGCGGCGAGCGGCGGCAGCAGCGCGGAGACGAGGCCGCCCGCGGGCCAGGGCGCGCCCTCGGCGGGCGGGGGCGGCACCCGGTTCGAGGCGATGATCACGCGCCGCCGGCCGTTCATTGCGAGTCCGCCGCCTCTCGTGCGCGCTCCAGCCACTCGCGCAGCAGCGCCGCCACCGCCGAGGGGGCGATGACGTGGGCGGCCGCGCTCTCGCGCGGGCGCTCGGCGACGAGCACGCCGATGCCGCGGCCCTGGAGCGCGCGGAAGGCGTCCTCGTCCGTCTCGTCGTCGCCGAGGTAGGCGGCGGGCGCGCCGCGCGGCAGCCCGGCCAGCAGATCGCGCAGCACGTCGCCCTTGCTGCGGCCGCGGCAGCGCAGCTCAAGGCCGCCGTCGAAGCGCCGCAGGTCCAGCTCGTTCGCCTCGGCGAGGGCGCGCCAGCGCGGCTCGACGCGGGCGATCAGCGCCTCGCCCTCGCTGGCGTCGATGCCGCGTACGTGCAGCGCGAGGCTCGCGGACTTGCGTTCCAGCCGCTCCTCGGCCAGCTCGCCGGCGAGACGCCGCCACTCGGCTGCGAGCAGGGCGGCGAGTTGCGGCAGGGGCGCGTGGTCGGCGCGCCGTCCGTCCGGCAGGCGCCACTCCCAGCCGTGCACGCCGAACAGCTCCGGCAGCGGATCGAGGTCGATCAGCGCCTCCAGCTCGGCGATCGGGCGTCCGGAGACGATCGCCACGCGGGTGGCCTCGCAGGCCGCGAGAGCGGCGAGGAGATCGCGCAGCGCGGCGGGCATGTGCGCCTCGGAGCGCTCGCTGCGGAAGGGGGCGAGCGTGCCGTCGTAGTCGAGCGCGAGCAGGCTGGGGCCGGAGGCGACGGCGCGCAGTGCGGAGCGGAGCGCGGGCTGCAGGGTCGAGGGGTCCGTGGACTGGAGTGCGTTGTCGGATGAGGTGGCAGTCATCGTGTCCAGGAGCCTCCACCACGAGCGACCGTAGCAGCCCGCGCGCGCGGGCGGCAACGTGCGCGGCGTTGTTGCGCGCCGTGTTGTTGCGTGTAAGGGGCAGCGCCGGTGATCTGCGCACGGGCGCGTGTCGCAGCGGCGGCGAGACCGTGCGGACGGCCGGCCCGGGAAGCGGGGCGTCCTCAGCATGGTCGAGCCGCACGAGGTAGCAGTCCCGGCGCGCTCGTTCGGCCTGCTCGAGGGCGTGATCGGCGCGGAGGCGGTCGCGGCCGCGCGTGCCCGTGCGGGGTCGCTGAGCGGGCGCCTCGCCGGCCGCGTCGTCTGGAACATCAACTCCACGGCGACCGGCGGCGGAGTCGCGGAGATGCTGCCCTCGCTGATCGGCTACGCGCGCGACCTCGGCGTCGAGACGCGCTGGCTCGTGATCGAGGGCGTCGCGCCGTTCTTCGGCCTCACCAAGCGGCTGCACCACGCCCTGCACGGCGCCGCCGGCGACGGCAGCCCGCTCGGCGACGCCGAACGCGCCGTCTACGAGCAGGTCACCGAGGAGAACGCGGCGGGCGTGCTCGCGCACGTCGGCCCTCGCGACATCGTGATCCTGCACGACCCGCAGACGGCGGGCCTCGCCCCGCACCTCGCGCGCGCCGGGATCCGTTCGATCTGGCGCTGCCACATCGGCAGCGACGCGGCCAACGAGGAGGTCGAGCGGGGCTGGGCCTTCCTCGCGCCCTACCTCGAGCCGGTCGACGCCTTCGTCTTCACGCGGCAGGCCTACGTCCCGGCGCTCGCGGCGGGCCGCGAGGTGATGCTGATCCCGCCCTCGCTCGACCCGCTGACGGCGAAGAACGAGGATCTCGACGCCGGGACCGTGCGCGCCGTCCTGGCGCACACGGGGATGATCGCCGGCGGGCCCGGCAACGCGCCGGTCAGCTTCACCGGGCAGGATGGCTCGCCCCGTCGCGTGGAGCGACGCGCCGAGGTCGTGCGCTCCGGTCCGCCCCCGCCCGCGGATGTGCCGCTGGCGGTGCAGGTCTCGCGCTGGGATCCGCTCAAGGATCCGCTGGGCGTGATGCACGGCTTCGCCGCGATCGCGGCGGACACGCCCGCGCAGTTGGTGCTCGCCGGGCCGGACACGAGCGGCGTTGCCGACGATCCGGAGGCCGCGCACGTCCTTGAGGAGACGATCGCCGTCTGGCGCGGGCTGCCCGAGGCGGTCCGCGATCGCATCCACCTCGTCTCGCTGCCGACGGAGGATGTGGAGGAGAACGCGGTCATGGTCAACGCGCTGCAGCGTCACGCCGCCGTGATCGTGCAGAAGAGCCTGCAGGAGGGCTTCGGGCTGACCGTCACCGAGGCGATGTGGAAGGGCCGCCCGGTGCTTGCCAGCGCCGTCGGCGGCATCCAGGACCAGATCGAGGACGGCCGCGACGGCGCCCTCCTCGCCGACCCGTCCGACCTCGCCGCCTACGGCGAGCGGCTGCGCGAGCTGCTGGCGCAGCCCGAGCGGGCCGAGGCGCTCGGCCGCCAGGCACGCGAGACGGTGCGCGAGCGCTACCTCAGCGTCCGCCACCTCGGCCAGTACGCGGATCTGATCGAACGCCTCGAGGGGTAGACGCCTCGAAGGCGCCACCGCCCAGCGCCTTGGCGCGGCCTTCGAGGCGGGCGCGCTTCTTGCCCGTGGGGGGCACAGCCCCCCACACCCCCATCCCGGAGGAGCGAGCGCGCAGGGGTGCTTCCGTTAACGCGGGGGATACCCCGCAGGGCCGCTCCGGCCCGCCCACCCGCCCCGGATTTCTTTCTCTGTGGGGGGCTACGCCCCCCACGCCCCCGTCGGGCCGGCGCCCTCGGCGCGGGTTCGAGGGCAGCCGCACGTTTTGCCCGTGAGGGGCTCAGCCCCTCACGCTCCCCGCCGGTCAGGTGCGCGCGCCGCAGGTTCGAGGGAGTTCGGCTCCCTCTCCACCGAGCGGAGAGGGACGGCTTCGGGAGCGGGCAATGGCGATTACGGCTTCCCGCCGCTACGAAGTAGCCCGCCGTGGCGCTGGAGCGCGACGACGGGCGGATATACGAGCTTCGTTTGGTAGCACGACGAGGATCGCCGTGCGGCGCCGGGTCGCCTCAGGCGCCGCGCTCCGCGAGCGGGACGTAGCTGCGCTTCTGCTCGCCGACGTAGATCTGGCGTGGCCGGCCGAGCTTCGCCCGCGGGTCCGCGTGGTGCTCGCGCCAGTGGGCGAGCCAGCCCGGCATCCGTCCGAGGGCGAAGAACGGCGTGAAGCCGTTCGTGGGAATCCCCAGCGACTCGTAGATGATGCCGCTGTAGAAGTCGACGTTCGGGTAGAGCTGGCGCGCGACGAAGTAGTCGTCGTTGAGCGCCAGCTCCTCGAGCTCCATCGCGATCTCGAGCAGGCGCCGCGACTCGCCGAGCTCGTCCATCACCTTGTGCGCGTGGTCCTTCAGGATCCTGGCGCGCGGGTCGAAGTTCTTGTAGACGCGGTGGCCGAAGCCCATCAGGCGCGTGGTGTCGTTGCTGTCCTTCGCCTTGTCCATGAAGACCTTGGCGCTGCCCTCGTTCTCGGCGATGTCGTGCAGCATCTCGATCACGGCCTGGTTCGCGCCGCCGTGGAGCGGCCCCCAGAGCGCCATGATCGCCGCCGAGGCGGAGGCGTAGACGTTCGCCCGCGAGCTGCCCACCATCCGCATCGTGCTCGTCGAGCAGTTCTGCTCGTGGTCGGCGTGCAGGATCAGCAGCGTCTCGATGGCGCGCGTGAAGGTAGGGTTGACCTCGTACTCCTCGGTCGGCAGGCCGAACATCATGTAGAGCATGTTCTCGGCGTAGCTGAGGTCGTTCCGCGGGTAGTTGTAGGGGTGCCCCATCGCGTACTTGAAGGCGACCGCGCAGATCGTCGGCAGCTTCGCGATCAGCCGGTAGGTGGAGATCTCCACCTGCTCCGGGTCGAGCGGGTCCAGCGAGTCCGCGTAGAACGTCGAGAGCGCGCCGACCACGACCGCACTCATGGCCATCGGGTGCGCCGCCAGCGGGAACGCCCGGTACATGTGCCGGATGTCCTCGTGCAGCAGCGTGTGGTTGGTGATCCGCTCCTCGAAGCTGGCGAGCTGATCCGCAGTCGGCAGGTCGCCGTAGAGGAGCAGGTAGGTGGTCTCGAGGAAACTGCTCTGCTCGGCCAACTCCTCGATCGGGTAGCCGCGATAGCGGAGGATCCCCTCCTCGCCGTCGATGAAGGTGATCTCGCTGAGCGTGCTGCCGGTGTTCGCGTATCCGGGGTCGAGCGTGATCAGCCCGGTGTCGCTGCGCAGGGTGCTCACATCGATCGCGCGCTCGCCCTCGCTGCCCTCGACGATCGGCAACTGCCAAGTCCGGCCGTCGATGGTCAGCGTCGCTACGTCCGAGGTTACGGGCGCCACGAGAGTCGTCATGCTTCACCCCAATCTTCCGCATGGCTGCTGAGCGCGCGATGCGGGCCCGAAGGCCCGCGGCGCTCGCGGCCAGAATCCACCGCCAACAGTGTAGACAATCCCGCTGATCGTCGCGTGAACGCGGCCATCCGCTCTCGCGACTATCCGTCGTCCTGCCAGCTGCGGATCGCGTCCGCCGCACGCAGCTCCACGCCCGTCCGGCGCTCCTGCAGGATGATCGAGGCGCTCGAATCGAGCGCCCCGAGGCCGGCGTCGACCGCCTCGGCGACCTCCGCCTCCGCGACCGTGCCGAGCCCCAGCGGCACGCCGAACTCCTCGGCCAGCTCGAGCGCGAGCCGCAGGTCCTTGAGCGAGAGGTCGAGCGCGAAACCGACGTTGTCGTAGGCGCCCTGGTAGACGATGTTCGGCACCGTGCGGTGGATCAGGTTGCCTTGCCCGAAGGAGCCGTTCTGAACCGCGCGCAGCAGCGCCTCCGGGTCGACCCCCGCCTTCACGCCGAGCGTCAGCGCCTCGCCGACGATCACGCGCGCGCTGATCGTGATCAGGTTGTGCACCAGCTTCGCGATCGCCCCCGCGCCCGAGGGCCCGATGTAGGAGACCTTGTCGCCGATCAGCTCGAGCACCGGCTTGGCGCGCTCGTAGGCCTCCTCGTCGCCGCCGACCATCACCGCCAGCGTCGCCGCCTCCGCGCCCTTCGAGCCGCCGCTCACCGGTGCGTCGAGGACCGCGACTCCCTCGGCTGCGAACTCCTCGTGGACGCGCCGCATCAGCGTCGGCGAGTTCGTCGAGAGATCGACGTAGACCGTGCCGGACGCGGCGCCCGCCAGCACGCCCCCCTCGCCGAGGGCGACCTGCTCGACCTCGGGCGGGCCGGGCAGCGAGGTGAAGACGATCTCGCGGTCCTCGCTCGCCCCGCGCGGCGTGGCGGCCCAGCGCGCGCCCGCGGCGAGCTGCCGTTCGGCGGCCTCGCGGCGGATGTCGTGCACGACCACGTCGTGGCCGCCGGCGATCACGTTCATCGCCATGTGCCCGCCCATGTTCCCGAGGCCAATGAACCCGATGCGCATCGTTCCGCTCCCTGTCTTCCGAGCTGTCAGCCGCGCCTATCCGGCGCGCTCTCGCTCCTCGTCCTCGTGCACGAAGGCGACGACGTTGCCGTCCGGGTCGTAGATCTGCGCGTACATCCCGCCGTGCGTCGCCGCCTTGAGCGGCGAGTGGAACTCCATCCCGGCGGCCTCGCAGCGCGCGACGACCTCCTCCAGGTTGGAGAGCAGGATCGTGAAGTAGCGCAGCCCGGTCTGCGTGCGCGCGCCGCGAGGCGTGCGCGAGGCGGGCGTCTCCGGCGGCACGACGAGCTTGATCACGCTCTCCCCGCAGGCGAGGCGGTGCATGTAGCCGCCCGGTCCCGTGGTCTGGCGGTTGAGGTATTCGAGGCCCAGCGTGTCTCGGTAGAAGCGCAGCATCGCGTCCTCGTCCGCCACGACGATCCCGAGATCGATCGCGGCCCTCGTCAGATCGATGGCCATCGGCGCCCCCTCGCTTGCCTTCGGGGCGATGATAGGCGGGGCGAGCGGGCGGATCGATCCGCTCGCGCGCGGCAAGCGTGTCAGGCGAGGCGAGGGAGCGGGCGATGCAGCAGTTCGAGGGCAGGGTCGCGGTGGTCACGGGCGCGGGCGGCAAGGTCGGCCTCTCGCTTTCGAGGCGCTTCGCACGCGAGGGCATGAGCGTCGTGCTCGCCGACGTCAACGCGGAGGACCTCGCCACCTCGCAGGCGCAACTCACGGGCGAGGGCATCGCCGCCGACCGTCTGCTCACCGTCGAGACCGATGTCACGAGCTCGGACAGCGTGCAGCGGCTGGCGGACGCCGCGGTCGAGGCCTTCGGCGGCGTCCACGTGGTCTGCAACAACGCCGGCGTGAACCCGCAGGACCTCTCGATCTGGGAGGCGACCGAGGAGGACTGGCGCTGGGCGCTGGGCGTGAACCTCTGGGGCGCGATCCACGGCACGAGGATCTTCATCCCATTGATGCTCGCCCAGGGCGAGGAAGGGCACCTCGTGAACACGGCCTCGGCGGCCGGCCTCGGCGCGCGCCCCGGTATGGGCAGCTACGTGGTCAGCAAGACCGGCATCGTCGCGCTGACCGAGGTGCTCTACCACGAGCTGCAGCGCCTCGACGCGAAGGTCGGCTGCTCCGTGCTCTGCCCCGGCCGCATCCGCGGCGGCGGCACTCGCAACCGTCGCCCGGACCAGTTCCGCAGCCCCGGCGACGAGGCGCAGGCGGCGCGCGACCGCGAGCTGTACGAGCGCGCCATCGCCCGCCAGGCGGAGACCGGCAGCCCCGGCTACATCCCGCCCGACGATGTCGCCGGCCTCGTCTTCGACGGCGTCCGCGAGGGCCGCTTCTACATCTTCACCCACCCCGAGGCGACGGCGCAGCGCGTCCGCGAGCGCACCGAGGCGCTCGCCGCCCTCGATCCGCCCGCCCTCGCCGGCTCGATCTTCTGAGGCGGGCGGGGGCTGGACCTGGCGAGCGTGGCGGGGCGTCCAATTGCAAGGTTGACCTCCGTCCAATTGCAATGTTGGGCGTCGTCTGATTGCAAGCCTGATAGTCGTCCGATTGCAACCCTCAGGCGCGGGCGCGAGCGAGGGCCACCCCCGACCCAGCCGCTGGCCCGCCGCGGCGCGAAGCGGCCTCAGTTGCGCGAGGAACCACCATGCGTGGTCAGCAGGGGCGGAGGCGCGTAGGCCTGACGGCGGCGCTCCAGCGACTTGACGAGGCGCTCGGCGCTCGCCTTCGCGGTGCACTCCCAGATGGTGTGGACGCGCCAATTCGCGGCGCGCAGAAGCTTGGCGTTACGCGTATCGCGGTGGCGGTTCCTGGCGATCTTGCTGCGCCAGTACTCGGTATTGGTGGCGGGCATTCGGGCGCCGCGGCGGCAATCGTGACCGTGCCAGAAACAGCCGTGCACGAACACCACGACTCGCAGCCGCGGAAGCACCAGATCGGGCGAGCCCGGCAAGTCACGGCGGTGAAGGCGGTATCGGAATCCCGCTGCGTGTACGGCCCGACGCACGATCCACTCTGGCTTCGTGTTCCCGGAACGCACGGACGCCATCACGCGACTACCTGTTTGCGCATCGAACGTGTCGGCCACTACTCCGCCCCGAGGAAGTCACGGTAGTACGCGGAGAGCCGGGTGAAGTGCGCGACGAGGGCTCTCCGCAATTCGTTGCTGTCCTTGACGTTCAGGATGTGGTCGACAAGCCGTGTGAAGTGCTCTGCCTGACGCGGCAGCCGGTAGGCCGGATCGCGCCGCCTTGCCAACTCGGCATCCTCGACGATTTGCACCTCGATCTTCCCCGGCTCGGCGAAGGGGAGCGTGTCCCGACGGTCGGGAATCGAGCCGTTCATCAACGGGCTGTCTTCCTTGTAGCGATGGAAGAGATGCGCCTCAAGAGCAGGGATGTTCGCCCGATCGTCGACGGGCCACGCCCAGACGAACCCAACCTCCCACACGTCGAGCTGCCGGTTGGCGATCACGTCGCTGCGCGCGCTGCTCAGGTGCCTACGCACCCGCGCCCGAATGCCCTCGGTGGATTGGCCCACGTAAATCGGAACAGCATCGAGGTCGCAGAGAGCGTAGACCCCGATTTCGCGGGGGACGTTCCGGAGTTGCTGCTCCCGGAACCTCAATGGCCGGATCGCGTCGGGTTGCTCTGCCGCCACGGCGCAATCCTACGGCACTGGGGTCTCCGCGGTCTGGCCATTGAGCGCTGGTGCGATAAGGCGCCTCGCCACCCACTCGACTGCGGGCACACACACGGCGTCGCCGAAGCCTGAGAGCGCCTGGTTCTCGGTGACGGTTTCGGGAATGACGTACGACGGGGCGCCCTGCAGCCGCGCATACTCGTTGGCCGTCATCCATCGGACGCGGAAGCCGCCGTCGCCGGCGCCAACCAGCGCCTGTTTGCTCGACCCACCGCGTGCAGTTCTCAGACACCCGCTGATCTGGTCGCGTCGAAGCTCCCAGACCGCGCGCCCGTGCCTTGTCCGGCGGTATGCAGTGGTCCACGTGACGCCGCGGGTGCAAAGGTTCGCATCAAAGCGGGTGCGCTGTACTTCCGACAGCGAATCGACGAGGCGATGCGATCGCTCCTCATCCCACCAATGCGGGGCTTCCGGGGGAAGATCGTCGAGCAAGTCGTCCAACGGCGGCGGCGCTGCCACCGTTGCCGGAACGATCGACGGGGCTCGTTCGCTGAACGCGGCCCGCCAGCTCTCTAGCGTCGTATCGGCGGCCTGACTGGCGCACACGAACAGCCGCTCTCTGCTCTGCGGCACAAAGTGGCGCGCATCGAGCCGGACGATTTCGCTGGCGTAGCCGAGCTCTGACAGGCGCTGCAGCGCATCTCTGAAATCCTTGCCCCCATGCGACGATGCGAAGCTCGGCACGTTCTCCAACATCACCGCGCGGGGTCGCCGCAGCCCCATCTCTTCGAGCACGCGGGTGAACTCCCAGAACATGCTGGACTGCTCGCCGTTCAGGCCTTTGCGCTGACCTGCCAGCGAAAGATCTGTACATGGAAACGAAGCTGTCGCGAAGTCAATGTCTGGGACGTCGCTACCAGCGATCTCCCGGATGTCGCCAAGGCGGAAGTCATGGCAGCCAAAGTTGGCCTCGTACATTCGAGCCTTGAACGGCTCGATGTCGTTCGCGAAGACCACATCCCAGCCGAGCCGTTCGAGCGCCAGGCGGACGAGGCCAATACCCGCAAAGAACTCGGCGACGCGCACGCTCTTACCGTTCACGAGATGGAATCATAAGGTGAACATGCGTTCGAGGCAAGTCGCACGACCATTGCCACCACCCCCGCGAGTGGCGCCCGGCACCCCCTCGCGTATCATCCCCCCGCACCCGGACGAGCGAGCGAAGCCGGAGGAACGCGTGCTGCAGACCAGCCTCTTCTACCTGCCCACCGTCGGCTCCCGCGAAGAGATCGAGCAGGGCATGGCCGGGGTGCGCGACGACCTCTACCAGAACATGCTCAAGGAACTCACCGAGCAGGCGCAGCTCGCCGACCGCCTCGGCTACGACTCGATTTCCTTCACCGAGCACCACTTCCACATCGAGGGCTTCGAGCTCTCCACCAACCCCGTCCTGCTCGACCTCTACATCGCCATGCGGACCGAGCGCATCCGCGTCGGCCAGCTCGGCATCGTGCTGCCCGCCCAGAACCCGATCCGCGTCGCCGAGGACATCGCGATGCTCGATCAGATGAGCGGCGGGCGCGCCATCGCCGGCTTCGCGCGCGGCTACCAGCGCCGCTGGGTGGACGTGATGGCGCAGCAGATGCACGGCATCCACGGCGCGCTCCCGCAGCAGCACGACGAGATCGACGCCGCCAACCGCCAGGCCTTCGAGGAGCACTTCAACATCGTCCGCCGCTGCTGGACCGAGGAGATGATCGACGCCAACAGCAGCTACTGGACCATCCCCACCGAGGGCACCCCGTGGACCCTCGAGGCCACCCGGCTCTGGGGCAAGGGCGTCGACGAGGACGGCATGCTGCGCCAGATCGGCGTCGTCCCGAAGCCGCTGCAGAAGCCGCACCCGCCGATCTTCCAGCCCTTCGCCTCCAGCGAGGGCACCGTCCGCTGGTGCGCGCGCGAGGGCATCACCGCCGTCGTCACCGCGATGCACCCGGTCAACCAGCGCAAGCTGCTCGAGGCCTACCGGGACGAGGCGAAGGCCGCCGGACGCGAGCTCGAACCCGGCGAGGGCATCGGGCTGCTCCGCGATGTCTTCATCGCCGACACGGACGAGGAGGCGTTCGAGCTGTGGCGCCGCGGCGCCGGCTTCGCGCACAGCGCCTGGTTCACGCCCTTCGGCTTCGGCGTCGGCCGCAACCGGCCCGGCACGGACGAGCAGATGTCGCCGCAGGAGATGATGGACCTCGGCATGCTGCTCGTCGGCACCGTCGACTCGGTGACGAGGCAGCTCGAGGCGATGCTCTCGCACGATCCGGTGGACTGGCTGTTCGCCTGGCAGTTCAACGGCCTGATCCCGCACGACAAGCTGATGCGCTCGCTCGAGCTGTTCGCGACGAAAGTGCTGCCGCGCGTCAACGGCGGCGAATAGCCGGCGAGGCCGGTCGAGGCCCAGCGAGGCTGAAGGAGGAGGAGACCATGCCCGACGTCGTGCTGTACGAGGTGGAGGAGCGGATCGCGACGGTCACGCTCAACCGGCCCGAGCGCCTCAACGCGATCAATCCCGAGCTGGACGAGGCGCTGATCGCGGCGCTGCTGCGCGCCGAGGCGGACCCGGACGTGCGCTGCGCGATCGTGCAGGGCGCGGGCCGCGCCTTCTGCGCCGGCGCAGACACCAAGCGCGACGAGTCCTCCGGCCAGCCCCGCAACTTCACGCCGATCGAGGACCGCGACCGCCTCGAGGCGCAGTACCGCCGCTGGATGCAGATCTGGGACCTCAAGATCCCCGTGATCGCGAAGGTGCACGGCTACTGCCTCGGGCGCGGCACGCAGCTGGCCGTGATCTGCGACATCACCTACGTCGCCGAGGACACGATCATCGGCGCGCCGCAGCTGCCGCTCGGCGCGGGCTGGAACTCGGTCTTCTGGGCGTGGCACCTCGGCCCGAAGAAGGCGAAGGAGATCTTCCTGCCCGTCGGCGACACGATCACGGGCGCGGAGGCGGCGGAGCTGGGCATCTTCAACGCCGCCTTGCCCGCGGACCAGCTCGATGCCTACGTGCTCGACTACGCGCGCAAGCTGGCGCGCGTGCCGAAGGACCTGCTGGGGCTGGAGAAGCTGGCGATCAACAAGACGCAGGACATCCAGGGCTTCCGCGAGGCGCTCGCCGTCGGCTTCGAGATCGACGTCATCGGCCACCTCTCGGAGGCGGTCGTCGACGTCAACCGCCGCATCCGCGAGGACGGCCTGCGCCCCACCATCGAGGCCTGGCAAGCCGGCGAGTTCTAGGGGGCGACCGCCCTCTGCTCTCTGTCCCCTCGCCCCTTCGCGGGAGAGGGTGAGGGTGAGGGGGTCCGGCGACCCTCGCCCGGCGCGTGGCGCTTGCGTTCCGCCGGGCCGCCCGGCGACAGTGAGTCCGTGGCGACGACAGATACCCGGCTGATCCAGGCGGTCGAGGACTACCTGACCGATCTGCGCAAGATCCGCGCGTCCGGCGGCGCGACGGGGGAGCGCTCCTACTATCCGCCCCTGACCAACCTGCTCAACGCGGTGGGCGGCGCGCTCAAGCCCAGGGTGTTCTGCGTCAACGAGTTGGCCGATCAGGGCGCAGGCCACCCCGACATCGGCCTCTACGCCGCGAAGCAAATCCAGAAGGGCAAGCCACGCGAGGGCCAGCTCCCGGAGTGCGGTGTGCTGGAGGTCAAACCCGCTGCCGATGACGCGTGGCTGACCGCCGAGAGCGACCAGGTCAGCCGCTACTGGGAGCGATACCGGCTCGTGCTGGTCACCAACACCCGCGACTTCGTCCTGCTCGGCGAGGACGCGCAGGGCAAGCCCGTCAAGCTCGAGACGTTCCGGCTGGCCGACTCCGCCGAGGCGTTCGAGGCGCGGCTGGAGAAGCCGCGCGTCTTCGCGCGCGAGGTCGGCGCGGGCCTCGGGGAGTACCTCTCCCGCGCGCTCTCTCACCGCGCCGCGCTCGTTGAGCCGAAGGACCTCGCGTGGCTGCTCGCCTCCTACGCGCGTGACGGCCTCGCGCGGGTTGCGGCGAGGGGCGACGAGCCGTCGCTGCGCGCGGTGCGCGAGGCGCTCGAAGATGCGCTGGGCGTCCGCTTCGAGGGCGAACGCGGCGCGGCCTTCTTCCGCTCAACGCTGGTGCAGACGCTCTTCTACGGCGTCTTCTCCGCCTGGGTGCTGTGGCGCGCCAGACCCCGCCGCCCGGCGGGGCCTTCAACTGGCACGAGGCGGTCTGGCACCTGCGAGCGCCGGTCATGCGGGCGCTCTTCCAGCAGCTATCCGACCCCGGCCGCCTGCAGCCGCTCGGCCTCGTCGAGGTGCTGGACTGGACGGCGGCGGCGCTCGACCGCGTGGACCGCGAGGCGTTCTTCGACCGCTTCCGCGAGGGCGAGGCCGTGCCCTACTTCTACGAGCCCTTCCTGCAAGCGTTCGACCCGGACCTGCGCAAGCAGCTTGGCGTCTGGTACACGCCGACCGAGGTCGTGCGTTACATGGTCGCCCGCGTCGATCGGGCGCTGAAGGACGACCTCGGCATCGCCGACGGACTGGCCGCGGACAACGTCTACGTGCTCGATCCGTGCTGCGGCACCGGCGCCTACCTCGGCGAGGTGCTGAGGCGCATCGATGCCAACCTGCGGGCGCAGGGGAGCGGAGCGCTGACCGGCGCGCGGGTGAGGCGGGCGGCGCTGGATCGCGTCTTCGGCTTCGAGATCATGCCCGCGCCGTTCGTCGTCGCCCACCTGCAGGTCGGCCTCACGATGGAAGCGCTGGACGCGCCGCTCTCCGACGACGGCAAGGAGCGGGCGGGCGTCTTCCTGACCAACGCGCTGACCGGCTGGGAGCCCAGGGAGAACAAGACGATTCCCTTCCCCGAGCTGGAGGAGGAGCGAGAACGCGCCGACCGCGTGAAGCAGGAGGCGCCGGTGCTCGTGATCCTCGGCAATCCGCCCTACAACGGCTTCGCCGGCATGGCGCCCGCCGATGACGAGGAGCGCGCGCTATCCGAGGCCTACCGGGAGACCCGCGAAGTGCGACGGCCGGAAGGGCAGGGGTTGAACGACCTCTACGTGCGCTTCTTCCGCATGGCCGAGCGGCGCATCGCGGAGAAGACCGGCCGAGGCGTGGTCTGCTTCATCTCCAACTACTCCTGGCTGGACGGGCTCTCCTTCACCGGCATGCGCGAGCGCTACCTCGAAGCCTTCGACGTGATCCGGATCGACTCGCTCAACGGCGACAAGTACAGGACGGGCAAGACGACTCCGGACGGCGAGCCGGACCCGAGCATCTTCTCCTCGCCCGAGGATCCGGTCGGCATCCAGGTCGGCACGGCGATCACCACGCTAGTCCGCAAGGCCGTGCATGCGCCGACCGAGGCCATCGGCTTCCGCCAGCTCTGGGGCCGGACCAAGCGCGAGCAGTTGACGGCTACGGCGCAGGCCGAGCCGGACGCGCTCTACGAGGCCGTCGAACCGCTGCTGCCGCTGGGCCTGCCGTTCGCGCCGATGGCGGTCAGCGAGGGCTGGTCCGATTGGCCGGCGCTGCCCGATCTGTTCCCGGCTTCGTTTCCGGGCGTGAAGACGAGCCGCGACCCGTTCCTCGTCGACATCGACCGCGACCAACTCGAGACGCGCCTTGCTGAGTACTTTGACCCGGACCTCAGCGACGAGGACATCGCGCGCCGCAATCCGGGAGTGATGAGCACCACGGCACGGTTCGACGCGCGGCGCGTGCGCGCGACGCTGCGCGCGCGCGGCGGCCCCAATGAGGCTGGCTTCGTACGTTTCGCCTACCGGCCCTTCGACAATCGCTCGCTCTACTGGGAGGAGGACTCCGGCCTACTAGACCGTCCCCGCCCCGACTACAAGCCGCATGTGTTCGAGGGGAATAGGTGGCTCGTGTTGCAACGGGCAGCCCGGCCGACCCTCTCTCCCCCGACGGCCATTTCGGACATCGGAGATCTGAACCAGATGAACAGTGGGGTCTACTGCGTCCCGGCGCTACTTCGGAACCAGGGCCTGGGCGTCGATCCCGGCGTTCTGCAAACTCGACCCAACCTCTCGCTCGCAGCGCAAGGCTACCTGGACGGGCTAGGAGTGGACGTGGATGATCTGTTTCATCACGTCCTGGCCACGTTGCACGACCCTGCCTACCACCAAGCCAACGCCGATGCGCTCCGAGCTGAGGGTCCGCGCATCCCGCTGCCGGGCTGGCCCGACGGCGACGCGGACGGCGCGGCGGACGAACTGGCGGCGTCGGCGGCTCGGGGCCGCGAGCTGGCGGCGCTCCTCGATGTCGACGCGCCCGTTGCGGGCGTGACGAGCGGCGCGCTGCGTCCGGAGATCGCCGCCATCGCCGTGCCGACCACCGTCGATGGCCACAACATGGCGGACGACGACTTCGCGCTGACGGCGGGCTGGGGCCACTTCGGCAGCGGCGAGGCCGTGATGCCGGGACAGGGCCGGGCGGACGAGCGCCCGCCGACCGCGGACGAGCGCGCGGCGCTCGGTGACGCGTCGCGGGTTCTCGGTGAGACGACCTTCGACATCCACCTCAATGGCCGGGCCTGGTGGAGCAACGTCTCCGCCGCCGTCTGGGACTACAAGCTGGGCGGCTACCAGGTGCTCAAGAAGTGGCTCTCCTATCGCGAGCACAAGGTGCTGGGCCGGCCGCTGCGTGCCGAGGAAGTCCAGCACTTCACGGACACCGCCCGCCGCATCGCCGCGATCCTGCTGCTCACCTCGAACTGACCCGCCCCAACTCGCACCCCAACGCACAACCTTGCGCCCGCGCGGCACCCGGCCCGACGATGGAAGGGGCGAGGAGGTGCGTGATGCGGGTGGCGGTGACCGGGAGCACGGGGCTGATCGGGAGCGCGCTCGCGGCGCGGCTCGAGAGCGGCGGGCACGAGGTGGCGCGCATCCGGCGCGGCGGCGAGGACGAACCCGGCGCGGACTGGGATCCGGCGGGCGGCTGGATCCGAGGCGGCGCGTTCGCCGGGCACGACGCGGTCGTGAACCTCAGCGGCGCGAACATCGGCGGCGCACGCTGGTCCGGCGCGCGCCGCGCCGAGCTGCGCAGCAGCCGCATCGACCTCACGCGCGTGCTTGTCGATCACCTCGGCTCGCTGGCCGAGGGCGACCGGCCGGCCGCGCTCGTCAACCAGTCGGCCGTCGGCTTCTACGGCGACCGCGGGGACGCGGAGCTGGGCGAGGACGCCGGGCGCGGGCTGGGCTTTCTCGCGGACCTCGTGACGGACTGGGAGGCGGAGGCGCAGCGCGCCGAGGAGCACGGCATCCGCACGGTGCGCCACCGCTCGGCGATCGTGCTCTCGAAGCAGGGGCCGCCGCTCTCGCGGATGCTGCTGCCGTTCCGGCTCGGCCTCGGCGGCACGCTCGGCAACGGCCGCTGGTGGATGGCCTGGATCACCCTCGAGGATCAGCTGCGCTCGCTGGAGCACGCGATCACGTCGGAGCTGAGCGGGGCGGTCAACGCCGCCGCGCCGGGCGCGACGACGAACGCGCAGTTCACGAAGGCGCTCGGCCGCGCGCTGCGCCGCCCGGCGCTGTTCCCGATTCCGGGCTTCGCCTACAAGCTCGCCTTCGGTCAGGACCCCGCGGAGCTGTTCGCGAGCCAGCGGATCGTGCCGCAGGCGCTCGCCGGCTCCGGCTTCGAGTTCAGCCACCCGCAGATCGACGGCGCCCTCGAGGCGGTGCTCGCCGCCTGACGGGCGGCGCGAGGCGCGCGGAGGGCGCGCGCGATGGGCCTGCACCGCTTCGAGACGCGGCAGCTGGTCCCGATCGGCCTCGACGAGGCGTGGGCGTTCTTCTCGGACCCGCGCAACCTGGCCGTCATCACGCCGCCGGAGATGGCCTTCGAGGTCGCCTCGCCGCTGCCGGAGCGGATGCATCCGGGGCTGATCATCCTGCATCGCGTGCGCCCGCTGTTCGGGCTGCCGCTGAGCTGGGTGACGGAGCGCCGCTTCGGGCGCGCCGGGACGTTCTCTCCGCCCGTGGGTGGGAGTGGGGGAGGCGCACGGGCCGCGCTGGCCTGTATGTTTGCCGTTACTAACGCGCTGCGTTATTATATGGTCCGGTGAGGCGGTTCAAGGACAGGGACGCCGAGCGGCTCTTCTTCGATCGGCCGGTCCGCCGCCTGCCTGCCGACGTGCGGCGGCGGGCGCGGATGAGGTTGCAGCGCGTGGTTGCAGCAACCGCACTCTCCGATCTTCGGGTGCCGCCGTCGCATCGCCTCGAGCGCTTGCGCGGAGACCGGAGGGGCCAGTACAGCATCCGCATCAACGACCAGTGGCGCGTGTGCTTCGTCTGGGTCGAGAGCAACGCGATGGAGATCGAGATCGTCGACTACCACTGAAGGAGGCAGCCATGACTACCGCAGCCGAGCCGATCCACCCGGGCGAGCATCTGGCGGAGATGCTGGAGGAGCTCGGCGTCAGCCAGTACCGCCTCGCGAAGACGGTCGGGGTTCCCGCCGTGCGCATCAACGACATCGTCCACTGCCGGAGGTCGATCACGGCGGACACGGCGCTGCGGATCGGGCGCGCCCTGCGGATGACGCCCGAGTTCTGGCTGAACCTGCAGCGGATGTACGACCTCGACCTCGCCCGGCGCGAGGTCGACGTCAGCGCCATCGAGCCGCTGTTCGACGCGCCGGACCTGGCCGACGGCGGGGGCGGGGAAGGCCCCTCACCCTAGCCCTCTCCCCCGGGGAGAGGGAACAGGTCGGCGGTTCGGGTGGGGGCGTGGGGGCGCAGCCCCCACAGAAAGAAAATCCGAGGGCGGGTGGGTGGGCGAGAGCCGCCCTGCGAGGTATCTCTCGCGTCCGCGACACGACCGTGCGCGTGCTCGTTCGGGATGGGGGAGTGGGGGCGCAGCCCCCCACGAAGGACGCGCGCCTGTCCTCGCTGGCCGCGCTGCCGCGCGGCTCCCCCTCACCCCCGCCCTCTCCCGCGAGGAGACCCTTGCGTAACTGGCGAAATCGGCAGATCCGGGGAAGCCGGGGGCGACGGGCGGCCCTGCGGGGGCCGTTGGCGGCTTGGGGCGGGGCGGGGCGGAGGCCTCAGACCGTGCCCGGGGCGCACTCCGCCCCGGGCACGGGCCTCAGGCGGGGAGCAGACGGACCGCCCGTTTCAGGTTGTAGGCCGTGCACTTCAGCCACAGCTCGGTCGCGTTGCGCTCCAGCCCCAGGTAGCGCACCCGGCGGTAGCCGTAGCCGCGCTTGAGCGTCCCGAAGACCTGCTCCACCGGCGCCCGCACGCGCGAGAGCAGCGCGTTGCGCCGCTTCTGCCAGTGCGGCAACTCGGGATGGTGCTTGTTCGGGCGGTGCATGATCCGGTCCTTCACCCCCCGCGCCCGCAGCCGCGCGCGCCGCGCCTTCGTGTCGTACGCCTTGTCGGCGTAGACCGCCGCCTCGTCGCCCCCGAGCAGCTCCTCGGCGACCTCCGTCTCGTTGACGTTGGCCGGCGTCAGCCGCGCGCGGCGGATCAGCCCCGAGCCGGCGTCCATCCCGACGTGCGCCTTGTAGCCGAAGTGCGCCGCGCCGCCCTTGCGCGCCCAGGCCGCATCGCGGTCGGTGCTGCTGCGCGCGCGCGGGCCCGCGGCGAAGGGGGGCCGCCGCACCTGCGCCTCGAGCAGGGTCGCGTCGAGCAGCGTGCCCTGCTTGACGAGCAGGCCGCGCGCCTCGAGCTGGCGCCCGACCGCGGCGAAGAGCGGCGCGGCGAGGCCGCGCCGGGTGAGCTGCGTGCGGAAGCGGCTGATCGTCGAGTGGTCGGGCGTCGCGTCGTCGAGGCCGAAGCCGGCGAAGCGGCGGAACGAGAGGCGGTCGCGCAGCGCCTCCTCGATCGCCGGGTCGGAGGCGTCGTACCACTGCTGGAGCAGCGTGATCCTGAACATCGCGAGCGGGGGGTAGGCGGGGCGGCCCTGGGGCGCGGCGTGGATCGCGGCGACGAGCCGGGCGATGGGCTCCCAGTCGAGCAGGGCGTCGATCCGCTCCAGCGTCTCGTTGCGGCCGAGCCCCTCGGGCAGGAACGCGTCCGCGAACGTCGGCGCGCCGGTCTGCTGATGCATGGCTCCCCCTCCGGTCCGCCCCACCGCCCCCACCATGCCGCCCGCCGCCGCGTTACGCAAAGGTCTCGCCAGGGGAGAGGGGGCCGGACGGGAAGCGGGTCGGGCTAGAGCTAGACGGGGAAGTCCGTCAGGCCCTCGCTCGGTGCGCCGACGAGGATCGCCATGTTGCCCGGCGGGTGCTGGTTCTCGTACATCAGCTGGTGGCTCTCGCCCACCCCGCCGAAGGCGAAGACGCGCGAGAGCGCGGGGTCGATGCGGCCCTGCACGACGTAGTCGTTGAACTCGGCGCACTGCTCGGTGTTGGCGAAGTGCGACCCCTGGAAGCGCTTCTGGCGCATCCACAGGTAGCGCAGGTCCACGTCCGCGTTGTAGCCGGACGTGCCGGCGCAGATCACGACCATCCCCCCGTTGTCGACGAGGAAGATCGAGGTCGGGATCGTCGCCTCGCCCGGGTGGTCGAAGACGATCGTCGGGCTGCGCCGCTCTCCGAGGGCGTCCCAGAAGGCGCGCCCGAACTGGCGCGCGCCACCGGCCCACTCGCCGAACGCCTCGGCGTCTTCGATGTCGGGGAGGCGCCCCCAGTGGTCGAAGTCGCGGCGGTTGATCACGCCCTTCGCGCCGAGCTGCAGGCAGAACTCGTACTTCGACTCGTCGGAGACGACGGCGATCGGGACGCCGCCGAACTCGCGGACGATCTGGATCGCCATGGAGCCGAGGCCGCCCGCGCCGCCCCAGACCAGCACCGGGTCGCCCTCGTTGACGACGTTGGGCGGCCAGCCGCGCAGCATCCGCCAGGCGGTCGCGCCGACGAGCATGTAGGCGGCGGCGGACTCCCAGCTGAGGTGCGGCGGCTTGGGGTGGCACTGGTAGCGGTCGACGAGCGTGTACTGGGCGAAGGAGCCCCAGTTTTCCTCGTAGCCCCAGATCCTGTTGGTGCTCGACATCATCGGGTCGCCGCCGGCCTGGATGTCGGCGGCGTCCTCGTCCCACATGCCGCAGGAGAGCACGACGTGGTCGCCGACCTTGACGTTCGTGACCTCGTCGCCGACCGCCCAGACGACGCCCGAGGCGTCCGAGCCGCCGATGTGGAAGTCCTCCTCCGCGCCCTGGCGGCGGCGCGCGTCGATCACGTTGACGGGCGCGCCGAGGGCGGCCCAGACGTTGTTGTAGTTCGTGCCCGCCGCCATCACGTAGACCAGCACCTGGCGCGGGCCGGGCTCGGGCACGTCCACCTGCTCGATCTCGAAGGCGTCGCGCGGCTGGCCGAAGCGCGACTCGCGGATCAGGCTGGCGTGCATCTTCGCCGGCGCCTCGCCCAGCGGCGGCGCCTCGCCGACGTTCGTGATCTCCGTCGCCATCTGTTGCACGCTTCCCTTCGTACGGTCGCTGCGAGGGCGCCCCGACCCTCGCCGGGCCGCAAGCCCGCGTATCCTACCGAGCAGCGCGGGTCACCGCGAGCCGTGCGCACGGGAGGAGCCTCGGGCTGCCTGAATCCACCCCCCCGACGGACGAAGGGTTCTCCGCCGCGCCGCCGCCGCGCATCCGGCCGCTGGCCGTGGGCCTGCTGCTGCACGAGGACCGCCTGCTCTTCGCCGAGGGCCACGACAGCGTCAAGGACGAGACCTTCTACCGCGGCCTCGGCGGCGAGATCGAGTTCGGCGAGGCCGGCGCCGAGGCGCTCGTGCGCGAGTTCCGGGAGGAGCTCGGCCGCACCATCGAGGTCAAGGCGCAGCTCGGAGCGATCGAGAACCGCTTCACCCTCCAGGGCGAGCCGGGACACGAGTTGGTCCTCGAGTTCCTCGTGGAGTTCGCGCAGGGCGAGGCGCCGGACGACTTCGAGCCGCTGACGGCGGACGAGGGCGGCTACCCGTTCACCGCGAAGTGGCTGCCGCTCGCCGAGGTGCTCGCGGGCGCCTGGCGCGTCTACCCGGAGGGCGTCCCGGAGCGGCTGGCCGGCTGGCTCAACGCAACGTTCGGCGCGCAGTAGCGGCGCCCACCCGGCAGGCGGACTGGCCAGCTACGTCCCGTCGAGGGCGTCCACGGCGGCGGCGACGTGCGCCGCGAGCCGCTCGATCTCGTCCGCGTCCTCGATGCGCCGTCCGTTCGCGCGGCGCACGTAGAAGGCGTCAACGATCTCATGGCCAAGCGTGTTGACCTTCGCCATGTGGATGTCCAGCGCCAGCTCGTGGAGCACGCTGGTGATCGCGTAGAGCAGGCCGAGGCGGTCGGCGGCGCGGACCTCGACGATCGAGTAGTCCTCGGAGCCCGTGTTGTCGACCGTGACGCTGGTCGGGATCGCCGCCGCGGGCGGCTCGCGGTAGGCCTCGCGGGTCTCGGCGAGGCGCTGCTCGATCGGGAACTCGCCGGCGATCGCGCTTGGCACGGCCTCGATGATGCGATCCCAGCGCCGTTCGTCGATCTCCCGGCCGCGCGCGTCGCCGAGGTGCATGACGTCGACGGCGATGCCGTCGTCGCGCGTGAAGGCGGTGCCGCCGAGCACGTTGACGTTGTGCACGGTGAGCGTGCCGGCCACGGCCTGCAGGATGCCGGGCTGGTCCGCCGTGACGATCGTCAGCCGGTCGATCGAGCCGATCCGGTCGTGGTGCAGCATCGGCGTCAGCGGACGCCTCGCGCCTGCCTGGCGTGAGTCCAGCACTCCGTGGGCGATCAGCTCGATGTGCCGCCCGATCGCGAGTGGCTCCATCGAGAGCAGGTAGTTGAGGGGCATCTGATCGAGGTGCGTCTCCACGGCCCGCGGGGCGACCCAGCCGCTGAGCCCCTGGATCACCGCCCGCCGCCGCCGCGCCACGGCGGTGTGCAGCGAGACGTCGGAGAGCGCCTCGCGCACGCGCGTGTAGAGCGAGCGCATGAGCTGCGCCTTCCAGGCGTTCCAGATGTCCGATCCGCAGGCCTTGGCGTCGGCGACGGAGACGAGGTAGAGCAGGTTCAGCGTCCGCACGTCGCCGACCTGCTCGGCGAGATCGCGGATCACGCGCTCGTCGGAGATATCGCGGCTCGTCGCCACCATCGGCAGCAGCAGGTGGTGCTGGATGGTGGCGGAGAGGAGGCCCGCGACCTCGTCGTCGAGGCCGGCCCGCGCGGCGAAGCGCTCGGCGATCACGGCGCCCGTCTCGCTGTGCGGGCCCTCGTGCCCCTTGCCGATGTCGTGCAGCAGCGCGGCGATCTGCAGATCGCGCGGATCCTCGAGTTCGCCGGCCGGCTCCGCGATGCCGGGCTCGTCGTGGTCGGTCTCCAGCAGCCGCATCGCCTCGCTGACGGTGCGCCAGCTGTGCACGTCGACGGGGTGGGCGTGGAACGGGGCGATGTGCGGCTGGTTGCGCAGCACCTCCCACTCCGGGAGCAGGCGCTCCAGCCACTCGCTGCGCGGCAGCGGATCGAGCGTCCCGCCCGGGCCCGCCTCGCGAAGCGTCGCGAGCAGCCGCTCGAGGTCGCCGCGGCCGTCCTCGGCGTGCGGCTCGTCCGCGTGCCTGCCGTCCGCGTCCGCGGAGCGCCGCCCTGGCAGCCAGCCGCGCCAGCGCCGGCGGCCCGAGGAGGCCGAGGTGCGTAGCGCCTCGCTGGTCGTGGCGTCCACGGTGCGCATCGCCGCGCTGACGCGGTGGCCCCACTCCCTGCGATCGACGCCGAGGCGCTCGGTCACCTCGTCGAGGAGGTCGCGACGCAGGCGATCGTTGGCGCGGTCCTCGAGCGAGTGCAGCGCGTTGCGCGTCGACAGCAGCACCTCGCGCGCGTCCGTGAGGTCGGGTGCGAGTTCGGGCGGGTCACGGTCGTGGGCGATCGCCTCGGCGGAGGCGAGCCAGAGCGCGGTCTGCAGCGCGCGCAGGCCGCCGCGGCTGGTCTTCAGGTCGGGCTCCTGCAGTTGCCAGGGTTCGCGCGCTCGCCGCGCCTCGTGGACCTCGGCCAGCTCCTCGCGCACCCAGTCGCGGCCGCGCCGCACGGTCTTGCGCCAGCCGCTGCGGAAGCGCGCGAAGAGCGCCTCGTCTCCGGCGACGAGGCGCGCGTCGAGCAGCGCGGTGAAGGTCTGCATGTGTTCGCGGGCCGCGGTCCCGACCTGGCGCAGGGTGCGCACGGAGTGGCCGACCTGCAGCCCGCTGTCCCAGAGCGGATAGAGCACCGCCTCCGTGACCGCCCGCTCCGGCTGGCGATCGAAGAGCAGCATCACGTCCACGTCGGAGTGGCGGCACTGCTCGCGGCGGCCGGTGCTGCCCAGCGCCACGATGGCCACGCCCGAGGGCGGCAGCGCCTGGGCGAGGGTGCGCAGACTCAGGTCCAGCGCGTCGCTCAGCTCGTGGCAGAGCGCGAGCCCGGCCGTGCCGGGAGGACGAGCAAAGGCGCGCCCGGCCAACGCCGAGCGCGCCTCCAGGAATGGCTGCATGGCCGGAACCTGAACCATTCCGTCGTCTCTCCCCGTATGGGCGGGGCGGGAGTTCCCTAGAGGGCGTCCTCCCCCCGCTCGCCCGTGCGGATGCGTACCACATTCTCCACCGACAGCACGGCAATCTTGCCGTCGCCGATGGAGCCGGTGCGCGCGGTCTCCTCGATGGTGGAGAGCACGGTCGGCGTCAGCTCGTCGTCGACCAGCACCTCGATCCGCACCTTGGGGACGAAGTCGACTTCGTACTCGGCCCCGCGGTAAGTCTCGGTGTGGCCGGCCTGGCGGCCGAAGCCCTGAATGTTGCTGGCGGAGAGTCCGCCGACGCCCGCAGCCTTGAGGGCGTCGCGGATCTCGTCCAGCTTGAACGGGTTGATGTAGGCGATGACCAGTTTCATCTTCGGCTACTCCGTCAGCACGTAACCCTGCTCTTCATGCAGGGCTACATCGAGGCCGCGGCGCTCCTCGTCCTCGGAGACGCGCAGGCCCATCGTCCGGTCGATGATAACCGCGATCACGTACGTCGCGACGAACGAGAACACGAGCGCGATCACGATGGACACTGCCTGATTCAGCAGTTGCCCGGGGTTGCCGAAGAACAATCCGTCCCTGCCGCCGATCGCCGCTTCCGCGAACAGCCCGAGCAGCAGCGCGCCGACGATGCCGCCCACCATGTGGACGGCGACCACGTCGAGCGAGTCGTCGAAGCCGTAGCGGAACTTGATCTGCAGCGCGAGGAAGCAGATCGCGCCCGCGGCCACGCCGATCACCAGCGCCCACAGCGGACTGACGAAGCCCGCCGCCGGCGTGATCGCCACCAGTCCGGCAACCGCGCCCGAGGCGAACCCGAGCGTGGTCGGGCGGCCGTGCTTGAACTGCTCGGCCAGTGCCCAGGTGAGGGCCGCCACGCCCGCCGCGATCTGCGTCGTCAGGAAGGCGTTCCCTGCGGCGCCGTCGGCGAAGAACGCCGAGCCGGCGTTGAAGCCGAACCAGCCGAACCAGAGGATGCCCGCGCCGAGCACCGTGAACGGCAGCGCGTGCGGCCGCATCACGTCGCGCCGCCAGCCGAGCCGCGGACCGAGCACCATGACCAGCGCCAGCGCCGCGACACCGGCGTTGATGTGCACCACCAGCCCGCCGGCGAAATCGATCGCATTGACGCCCGGGATGCTCGTCGCGTCGCCCACTGCGCTCAGGAAGCCGCCGCCCCAGACCCAGTGCGCCATCGGCGCGTAGACGACGATCGACCAGATCGCGATGAACACGACCCAAGCGCTGAACTTCATCCGCTCCGCCACCGCGCCCGAGATCAGCGCGGGCGTGATGATCGCGAACATCAGCTGGAATAGCAGGTGCACTGTGTCGGGGAAGGTGTTCCCCTGCACATCGTTGCCCAGTCCGAGCTCTGTCCCCACGCCCAGTTCACCGAGCGCGAAGAGCTTGAGGTCTCCGATCAGCCCCAGGCCCCCCCAGTCCCCGCTGAACGCCAGCGAGTAACCGATCACGATCCAGGTGACCGTGACGACGCCCATGGCCACGTAGTTCTTCATCAGCATCGCGAGGACGTTGCGTCCGCGCACCATGCCTCCGTAGAAGAACGCAAGCCCCGGCGTCATGAATAGCACGAGCGCGCTGCTCATGAGCAGCCAGGCGGTATCGCCTGTATCCATACTCCGCTCCCCCTCTCTCCGCCCTCTGGCGGATGTGAGCAGGATGCGTCTGTAGTGTTTCGCCCGATTTACGCCTGTGTTTCGAATGCGTTGCGCGGGCATATCTGGCGAGATATTCGTGCGGGCAGCGCCCTCGGCCCCTACAATCGCCCCCAACCGCGGCGAACTCCGCGGCCCCGGGCGGGAGAGCGACGATCAGCGACGGGACGGCTGCCACCCCGGCCTCGGGCGCGGACGAGGCGCCGCGCGCCCTCGCCGCCGCGCGTCCCTTCCTCAAGTGGGCCGGCGGCAAGACCCAGATCCTCGACCAGCTCGTCGCGCGCGCTCCCGCGCGCATCGACACCTACTACGAGCCCTTCCTCGGCGGCGGCGCGCTCTTCTTCCGCCTCGCCGCGGACCCGGAGCGGCGGCCGCGCCGCGCCGTGCTCAACGACCTCAACCGAGAGCTGATCGTCGCCTTCCGCGCGGTGCGCGACGACGCCGGGGCGCTGATCGAGCGGCTCGGCGAGCTGGAGCGAGCGTACCTCGACCTCGACGGCGCGGAGCGCGCGGACTGTTACTACGCCGTGCGGCAGGAGTACCGCGAGCTGGTCACGGACGGCGGCGCAAGCGACATCGAGGTCGCCTCGCGGCTGATCTTCCTCAACAAGACCTGCTTCAACGGCCTCTACCGCGTCAACCGCAGCGGCGAGTTCAACGTACCGCACGGCCGCTACGTCCGCCCGCGCATCCTCGACGCCCCCGCGCTCGAGGCCGCCTCGGCGGCGCTCGCCGCCGTCGAGCTGCGCAGCGTGGACTTCGAGGAGGCGTGCGAGGGCGCGGGCCCGGACGACTTCGTCTACTTCGACCCGCCCTTCCAGCCGCTGTCGCGGACATCGAGCTTCACCGCGTACACGGAGGGTGGCTTCGGCCACGAGGACCAGCTGCGGCTCAAGTTCTGCATCGACGGGCTGCGCGAGCGCGGCGCGCCGGCGCTGCTCTCCAACTCGCCGCACCCATGGGTGCTCGGCCTCTATGAGGGCAGCCACTATCGGATCGAGAGTACGCCCGCCCGACGGGCGATCAGCTCGCGAGGCAACGGTCGCGGCCCGATCGACGAACTCGCGATCTCCAGCTACGAGCCGTCGGCGTCGTCGAGCGCGAAGTAGAGCCGGAGCCACATCTCCAGGTCTTCGAGTTCCATTGCCTTCCCGCTGGCCAGCAGGAATGACCGCATGTTCGTGGTGAACCCGGGCCCCGAGAAGCACACGATGCCCTCAATCGGCCAGGCGCCGATGTCCTCGATCGTGGCCGGGATCTTCTCCTCGGCCGTGCCGCGTGTTCCCTGCCACTTGCACTCGATGCCGAGCGAGCGTCGCAGCTCAGGCTCTGTGAGCACTACGTCGATGTGACGCTCGGCTCCCCAGATCCGGCGTCCTACCTTCACTTGTCGCCTGACCTGGAGGCCAAGCTCCCTTCCGATGGCGGCGACGGAGGCCTCGAGGCTCTTGCCGCTTCGGGCTTCAGGTACGGTCATCGCTCCACCGCCTCACGCGTGCCGGATGGAAGTGTGCGCGGCGATCTCCGAGTCGAGCGTCGCGAGGTGCTCCGTCGTCAGCTCGTGGATGCGGGCGGGGTAGACGGGCACGCGCTCCATCGGCGCGAAGCGCGAGATGCCGGTGTGGAGGTCGAAGTCGTAGCCGTGCAGCGGGCAGATGATGTCCTCGCCGCTGATCGTGCCGTCTCCGAGCTGGCCGCCGCGGTGCGGGCAGCGGTTGGCGAGGGCGTGCGGCTCGCCTCCCTGCCCGCAGCGCGCGAGCGCGATGTCGCGCTCGTTCACGCGCACTGTCACCGGCTGGTCGGGCGGCAGTTCCGCCGCCTGCATGACCGCCACCCAACGCGGCATGGCACCCTCCTGATTGCGCGCGCATCGTAGCAATCGGCGGCGCTGGCGAGGCGTGCTCCGCTCGCGCGCGGGCGCTACGATGGCGGCACTCCCCGCTGTCTCCCCCGCGGCAGTTCCGAGGTGACCCGATGGCCTGGTACGACATCCTCGACACCGAACTCGGCCCGGTCTTCGTCGGCGGCTCCGGCGAGGGCGTGCATCGCATCAACTTCCTCACCACGCAGCGCGCGCTGCCCGACGAGGTGGACAGCCTCGAGGCCGACAGCGGTGAGCGCGCGGAGTGCGACCCGGACGCCGCGCGCCCGGCCATCGAGGCGCTCGCCGCCTGGTTCGCCGACGCGGAGCGCGAGCCCGATCTGCCGCTCGCGCCGCGCGGCACGGACTTCCAGCAGCGCGTCTGGGAGCGATTGCGCGCCATCCCGCCCGGCTCGACGGCCTCGTACGGTGAGGTCGCGGGCGATGTCGGCCGTCCCGGCGGGGCGCGCGCCGTCGGCGGCGCGGTGGGCCGCAACCCGCTCTCGATCGTCGTCCCCTGCCATCGCGTCGTCGCCGCCGACGGCTCGCTCGGCGGCTACGCCTCCGGCCTCGACCGCAAGCGCTGGCTGCTCGCGCACGAGGGCGTCGAGGGCTACGCGGAGGCGCTCGCCGGGTAGCCGCCCTCCGATCCCCTCGCCCCTGGCGGGAGAGGGTGAGGGGGAGGGGGATTCCGGAGGCCGATCGCGTGTCGCCTGCGGGGGGCTGCGCCCCCCACACCCCCATCCCGGACGAGCACGCTGCGCGGCTCTGGCCCACCCACCCGCCCTCGGATTTCTCTTCTGTGGGGGCTGCGCCCCCACGCCCCCACCCGGATCGGCAGCGTGAACACAGCCTCGAGGGCCCACCCTCCGATCCCCTCTCCCCCTTACCTTCCCCCGCCCGGCCCGGGATACGGAGTGCCTGCGCTCAGCGCGCGGCAGCGCTTCCGTCGCCGAGGTGGTCGAGCAGCTCCGGCAGGCGCGTGATCTCGATGTCCGGGCGCACGTCGTGGGTGGGGACCAGCGGGTTCGTGCGCTGCGCGGTGCGCAGCCCGGCGCGCTGCGCGCCGAAGATGTCGTCCCATGGCCGATCGCCCACGAACAGCGCCCTCGAGGGGTCGCGGACGCCGACGGCGGCGAGCGCCGCGCCGAAGGCGCTCGGGTGCGGCTTCATGTAGTCCAGCTCGCAGGTGTAGAGGCGTGCGTCCAGCAGCCCGTCCAGCCCGTCGCGGCGCAGGAAGCGCTCGTGGAAGTGGCGCGGCCAGTGCGTGTTGGAGAGCATCGCCGTGTGCAGCCCGCGCTCGCGCAGCGCCTCCAGCGTCGGCGCCGCCTCGGCATCGTGCTCGATGTGCGGCGCCCAGGCGCCCAGGTAGGCCTCGGCAGCGGCGTCGAGCGCCGAGGGCGGCACGTCCGCGCCGATCCGCCGCCGCGCCTCGGCGACGATGCCGGCAAGCGTGCCGCCGTACGGATGCTCGTGCTCCGTACGCTCCCAGAAGTCGCTCTCGGCCGCACCAAGCAGCGCCGTGAGCTCCTCCGCGTCCTGATCGACGTGCGGCGCGAGCGCCTCGGCGGCGGGGCCCCACAGCGACTTCGTGCTTACCGAGGTCGCCCACGTCGAGAGCGTCCCGCCCCAGTCGAAGATCACCGCCTCGATGCCGGCGTCGCGCAGGGTCACGGACAGCTCCTCCGTCGCTGCCGGCGCGCGGTCGGGCAGCCTGCGCAGCATCGCATGTATCGTGACACTGCGTTCGCGGTCACCGTTGTCCCTTCGCTCCTGCATTCCCCTTCCCGTCGCTCTGCATCTCCGCCGACAGCGCCCGCCGCTGAGCCGGCTGGATTCCGGCTTTCGCCGGAATGACGGGAAGGGGCAACCGGAATGACGGAGGCCGCGGGAAACGGTGGAGTCCGCTGGAGCGACGGAGGCCGGATGCGGGAGGAGAGCGTGGGGGGCGCCGCCCGCGTCCGCTACGCTGGACTGTGCGAAGGCGGGGACGGATGGCGATGGACGGCGCGGCGATCCGCGCGTTGTGGAAGAAGTACGGCGGCCAACCCTTCCCCGTCATTCCAGCTCCCCCCTTCCCGTCATTCCGGCGAAAGCCGGAATCCAGGTACGCCAGCACACGCGCCGCATCCGAGCCCGGCATGACACGAAGCACTCAACGCCGTAGCTCGTGCCCTATCCTGCGAGCAGGAGCCACGGTGCGGGCGGATGTCACATGGGGGCGCGGCGTGACGGACGGGTGGCAGTGAGCAGGAAGCGCCTGGCCGCGAGGATCCCATGCGTTTACATCCTCGCCAGCAAGCGCAACGGCACGCTTTACATAGGAGTCACGTCCGACCTCGTTCGTCGCGTATGGGAGCACAGGAACGACCTCGTGGCCGGCTTCTCGCAGCGTTATCGGACGCATCTGCTGGTCTGGTTCGAGCGTCACGAGACGATGGAGAGCGCCATTGTCCGCGAGAGGCGGCTGAAGGAGTGGAAGCGCGCCTGGAAGCTGGAATTGATTGAGGAGGAGAACCCGGTCTGGCGGGACCTGTATCGGGAGATCCTGTAGGGCTGCGACGCATCTCCGCCGACAGCGCCCGCCGATGACCCGGCTGGATTCCGGCTTTCGCCGGAATGACGGGAGGGGACCGGAATGCCGGGACGGGACCGGAACGACGGAGGCCAGAGGAACGACGGAGGCCAGAGGAACGACGGAGGCCAGAGGAACGACGGAGGCCAGAGGAACGACGGGCCAGAGGAACGACGGGGCCAGAGGAACGACGGGGCCAGAGGAACGACGGGGCCAGAGGAACGACGGGGCCGGAGGAACGACGGGGCCGGAGGAACGACGGGGCCAGAGGAACGACGGGGCCAGAGGAAGCATTCCCTTTCCGTCCGTCCGGCCCCTCCCCGTCATTCCGGCGAAAGCCGGAATCCAGGTACGCCAGCACACGCGCCGCATCCGAGCCCGGCATGACACGAAGCACTCAACGCCGTGGAGGCCTGTGGGATGACGGAGGCCGGATGCGGGAGGAGAGCGTAGGTGGCGCCGCCGGCGTCCGCTACGCTGGATCGTGGCAGCGCGAAGGGCGCGAGGGATGAGCGACGGCGCGGCGATCCGCTTCGAGGGCCTCGTCAAGACGTACGGCGACGTGCGCGCGCTCGACGGCATCGACCTGACCGTGCCGCGCGGCGAGGTCTTCGGCTTCCTCGGCCCCAACGGCGCGGGCAAGACCACCGCGATCCGCATCCTCATGGACCTGATCCGCCCCTCCGCCGGGCGCGCCGAGGTGCTCGGCTTCGACGCCCAGCGCGACACGCTCGAGGTGCGCCGCCGCTGCGGCTACCTCCCCGGCGACCTCGAGCTCTACAACTCGCTGAGCGTCGACGCCTGCCTCGATCTCGTGGCTGCGCTGCGTGGCGACGTCGACCCCCGCTACCGCGAGGAGCTGGTCGAGCGGCTGCGACTCGATCGGGGCAGGCGCATCGGCGCGCTGTCGCGCGGGAACCGGCAGAAGGTCGGCCTGACGATCGCGCTCATGGCGAAGCCGGAGCTGGTGGTCCTCGACGAGCCGACGAACGGCCTCGATCCGCTCGTCCAGGACGAGGTCGAGGCGATCCTGCGCGAGGTCGTCGCCGACGGGCGCAGCGTCTTCTTCTCCTCGCACGTGCTCGCCGAGGTCGAGCAGATCGCGCGCCGCGTGGCGATGCTGCGCGGCGGCCGCATCGTCGCCGTCAGCGACCTCGCGGAGCAGCGCCGCCTCGCGCCGCGCCGCGTCAGCGTCGCCTTCGCGGAGCCGCCGCCCGCCACGGCGTTCGCGGAACTGGACGGCGTGCGCCTCGTCTCGCTCGAGGGCTGCGACGCCGTCTTCGAGACGCACGACGAGATGCACGCGCTGATCCAGGCGCTTGCGACGCAGCGTGTGCGCACCCTCGAGACCCACGAGATCACGCTGGAGGAGCTGTTCCTCTCCTACTACGAGGAGCCCGCGCATGCCTGACCGGACGATCGTGCGCAAGACGCTGCGCGATCTGCGCTGGCAGATCGTCGGCTGGGGGCTCGGACTCGGCCTGCTGGCCGCGCTGTTTGTCTTGATCTTCCCGGTCATCGGCGCGCAGTTCGAGGGCGTCGAGGTGGAGAACTTCGGCTTCGGCGAGATCGACGACTTCTCGAACCCTCGCCAGTTCCTGCAGGTCGAGTTCTTCACCTGGTCGACGGTGCTGATGACGGTCTTCTCGATCATCATCGGCGGCGCGCTGCTGGCGGGCGAGGAAAGCGCGGGCACGCTCGAGGTGCTGCTCTCGCAGCCGCTCTCGAGGCGCGGGCTGTTCCTCGGCAAGCTGGCCGGCGTCGCGATCGCCGTGATCGCGATCCTGCTGCTCGCCGGGCTCGGCTTCCTGACCACGGCGCCGTTCGTGGACCTCGAGGGCGAGGTGACGGCTGGGGAGCTGGCGATCGCGCCGTTCGTGCTGCTGCCCTTCGCGTGGTTCGCGATCACGGCGACGATGCTCGTGGCCACGCTGACACCGACGCGCGGGCGGGCTACCGGGCTGATGACCCTCGGCGCCGCCGTGAGCTTCGTACTGAACATCGTCGCCGGCCTCGTCGAGTCACTGTCCTGGCTGCGCTTCTTCAGCGCCTACCACTACTCCGACGCGCAGCGCGTGCTGACCGAGGGCGCGCACTGGCCGAACCAGGCCGTGCTGCTCATCGCCGCGCTGGTCTGCGCCGCGCTCGCCCTCGCGGCCTTCGAGCGCCGCGAGATCGGCGTCGGGCGCTCGCCGCTCGCCGCGCTACTGGGCCGTGAGCCGGGCGCCGGGGGCGTGGCGGAGGCCGCCCCGGAGCCGCAGGCCGCGCCGCGGTAGGCGTATCTCAGGAGTTACGTACGGCGGCGTGCGCTGGACGCACATCGGGCCTCGTTACGAGGCCCGATTCTATTGTGTGTGCCCGGGATGCGCCGGGGTTGGTCCCTGTGCCGGCTCTAGCCGGGGGCGGGGCGCTGTGGCTGCCCGCCTCGGGGTGGGACCTCCCGGCCTAGTGCGAACCTGCTCTGCCCAAGGGTCTGCTCCTAACGGCTCACGCGCGCTCGGCGCTATCGAGGAGAGATCTGACCCAATCGGTCACCGGGTCTCCCTTCCTCCGTCCCCAGTCTCAAGAGTAATCATGCGACTCCGCGTACGCCCTTGCAACATTGTGAACGTGCACGCATTCACAAGCCCCCGCCGCCCGGCCGCAGGATCGCGCGCGTGACGCGTAGCGCCTCGACGAGCTCGCGGCGTTGCCGCACGAGCATGCCGATCCCGAGCACGAGGTAGACGATCGCGATCACGATGCGCACCTCGGAGATCGGGATCACGAACTGCACGGCGAAGAGCCCGAGCAGCGCCCCCGCCTCGTAGCGGTTGAGGCTGAGGCTGACGAGGATGGCGACGGCGAACAGCGACTGCGCCGCCGTGAGGAAGACCTCCTCGCTCTGGCGACCGTCGAGCGGCAGCCCCCCCAGCGTCTCGCCCGAGATCGAGAACGCGATCGGCAGTCCGCCGAGCAGCAGCGTCCACTGGTTCACCTTCGAGGAGAGCAGCGCCGCCATCCCCATCACGGCGCGGCCGCGGAAGGCGAGGATGCCGGCGACGAGGAACTCGGGCGCCTCGGAGGCGAACGGCGCAAGCCACTGCACCAGCAGGAACTCGTCGATGCCCAGCTGCGTGCCGCTGTGGATCAGGCCCTCGGCGAACGGCTCCGCCGCGGCGAGGATGGCCGTGGCCGCGAAGACGAAGATGCAAGCGTTGAGCGCCCGGCGCTGCTTCTTCGGCAGATGGCCGATCCAGTGCGCGGGCCCGACCAGCTCATGCTCCTCGCCCTCGTTGCGGGCCACGCCGTAGACGTAGACGGCGAAGATCGCGAACAGCACCACGCTGTCGATCAGGCTGATCGAGCCCTTGAACGGCAGGATGAACGAGTAGAGCGTCGCCGCCCCGAGCGCGACCACGTCGAGGGCGTTCGAGCGGTGCAGCCGCAACACGCGCCCTCGGGTGCGCAGCCAGAAGATGAGGAACACCGCCGACCAGCCGACACCGATCAGCAGCCGGTTCGCCCCCGTCATGTTCGCGACCGCGTAGGGCGCGAACTCCGGATCCTGGCCCGCCTTCCAGGCGAAGGCGAGATCGATCGCGTACTCCGGCAGCACGGCGATAAAGGCGATGAAAGCGACGGCGAGGCCCTGCGAGATATCGACCTCGGCGGCCTCGGCGGCCCAGCTGAGCAGGAACGCCGCCGCCACGATCCCGAGGCCGAGCAGCAGCGTGTCGCTGACCGTGCCGAGGTGCGTGCCGCTCACGCGCAGCGCGATCGCGGGCAGGCAGATCGCCGCCATGATGCCGATCAGGATGACCGCGCTGCGCATATCGCCTCCCGACGGATCGCGCGTCTCCGGACGCGGCGTGCCGCCCGATGGTAACGGGGCGTATCGTTACGGCGGATCGCGTGGATGCGAGGGGAGACCGGGATGCTGCGAGTCGGCGAGGCGGCGCCGGAGTTCACGCTGCCCGATCTGGGCGGCGACGATTGGCGGCTGGGCGACCAGCCGGAGGAAACCCTGGTCCTGAGCTGGATTCGCGGCGAGTGGTGAGGCGTCTGCAACCGCTACCTGCAGGGCCTGCGGGAACGACTCGATGACTTCGCCGGGCAGGGCGCGCACTGGGTGATCGTCGCCGACGACGCTCCGGAGCGGCTGGCCGAGTTGCAGACGCGCCACGGCCTGGAGGGCGTCACCTTCCTCCACGACCCCGGTGGTGAGGTCGGCGCGCGCTACGGCGTGATGCACACGCCCGAGCCGGCGAGCGGGCACGGCGGCCAAACGGAGCCGGCGGTGCTGGTGCTGCGGCCGAACCGCACGGTCGTCGCCGCCTCCTACACGATCGGCTCGACGGGCCGCATGCCGCTTGAGGACGCGCTGCGCGCCGCCCGCCGCATCGCCGACGAGGAGTAACGGGCGGGCGGGGAGAGCGGGGGCCCGCGCGCTTAGCCGCGCAGCGGGGCGCGCTCGAGGGCGTCGCGGGCCTCGCTCATGAGGTCGGCCAGCACCTGCTCGACGCTGCGCTGCTCCGAGATCAGCCCGACGCCCTGACCGGCCGCGACCGTCTGGAAGTCCCTGACCTCCCAGTCGTCGATCGCCTGCTGGATCTTCGCGACCAGCATCCCCTGCAGCGGCATCTTCAGCGGGTCCGGCGCGCCCGGCTCGGACCAGGCATCGGTCCACTTGGAGCGCAGCATCGAGGCACGCTTGCCGGTCGAGGCGCGGCTCTGCACGGAGTCCTCGGTCTGCGCCTCGATGAGGCGTTGCTTGACGTGCGGCAGCACGTCGGACTGATGCGTGCTCTGCCAGATCGTGCCGCACCAGACGCCCGCCGCTCCGAGGGCGAGCGCCGCCGCGATGTGCTCGCCGCTCGTCACGCCCCCCGCAGCGAGGATCGGCGTGTCGTACGCGCGCGCCATCCTCGTCACGGTCGGCACGAGCGAGAACGTGCCGATGCGCCCGCTGTGGCCGCCGGAGTCGCCGCCCTGCGCGACCAGCAGGTCGACGCCCGCTTCGAGTTCGCGCCGCGCCTGGCGCGGCATCCCGATCAGCCCCCACACCTTCGTCCCCACCTCGTGCCCCCGTTCGAGCACGACAGCGGGGCTGCCGAGGCCGGAGGCGAAGATCGGCACGCGCTCGTCGAAGATCACGTCCAGCTGGCGGCGGACGCGCTGCAAGAGGTCCGCCCCGAGCACTGCCTTGACCGGGCTCGTCGGGTCGGGAATCTCGTTGTCGCGCTGGAGGCGGTCGACGAAGTCGCGGTGGACATCCGGGATCATCGCCTCGAGGTCCTCGGGGTTGCCCTCCTCGAACGAGGCGGGGAGCAGCGTGTCGATGCCGAAGGGGCGGTCGCCGACCTGGTCGCGGATCCAGCGGATCTGCTCGCGCGCGTCCTCGGGCTCGAGCGGGCTGATGCCGAGCACGCCGATCGCGCCGGCGTTGCTGGCGGCGGCGACGACCTCCTTCGTCAGTGCGAAGGCGACGATCGGGATCTCGCAGCCGTACTCCTCGCAGAGCCGGGTGCGCAGCGGGTCGGGCGCCTGGCCTGCGTTCGCAGCCATTGTGCCGTGTCCTCGAGGGCTGCTAGCGGCCCTGCCAGATCGCGGTGCGCTTCTCCGCGAAGGCGGTGGGGCCTTCCTTCGAGTCCTCGGAGCTGAAGACCTTTTCGGCGATCCACTGGTAGAGCCGGAAGCTGTTGGAAAGGTCGGCCGAGGACCAGTGCTGGATCTGCGCCTTCGTCGCGGCCACCGAGAGCGGCGCGTTGCTCGCGATCATCTGCGCCAGCTCGATCGCGCGAGGTATCAGCCGGTCCGGCTCGACCACCTCGGTGACGATGCCCCACTGCAGCGCCTGCTCCGGGTCCACGCGATCGGCGGTGAGCAGCAGCTGGCTGGCGCCGGAGAGGCCGATCAGCCGCGGCAGCAGGTGCAGCCCCGGACCGGGGATGATGCCGCGCTTCGCCTCGTAGAGACCGACGTAGGCCTCGCTGGACATGATGCGGATGTCGCAGCCGAGCGCCGTCTCGAGGCCGCCGCCGACGGCGAGGCCGTTGATCGCGGCGATGAACGGCTTGGGATTGGAGCCGTAGGCGTGCGGCATGATCTGGCCATTGAAGGCCGTCCCGGCCGCGCTCTCGCCTCCGGCGACGCGCTCCGCCGCCTCCTTGAGGTCCATGCCGGCGCTGAACGCGCGCCCCGCCCCGGTCACGATGCCGACGCGCATCTCGTTGTCGGCGGTGAAGTCGTTCAGCGCCTCCGCCTGTTCGGCGCGCAGGCTGCCGCCGAGGGCGTTGAGCCGCTCCGGGCGGTTCATCGTGAAGATCGCGTAGTGGTCGAACTTTTCGTACAGCAGGTCCGGCATCGTGCGCCCCCTTGCACCGTCGTCACGTTGCCGCGGGATTGTACCCGCTGCGGCGGGCGTTCGCCGGATCGCGGGTGCGCACCCTCGTGGCCGCGGGCTATCATCGCCGCGTGGCGGTGTCGAGGAGTGCGGAGGAAGCGATGGAGCAGCTCGCGGGGCGGGTCGCGGTGATCACCGGCGCGGCGCGCGGGGTCGGCCGGGCGCTGGCGCTCGAATGCGCGCGCGAGGGCATGCGCCTCGCCCTCGCGGACCTCGACGGGGCGCTCATGGAGCAGGTCGCCGGGGAGGCGCGGGCGCTCGGCGCCGAGGCGTTCGCGATGGCGGTCGACGTCTCCGAGCGCGACGAGGTCGAGGCGCTCGCCGAGCGCGTATACGCCGAGTACGGCGAGGCGAACCTGCTGATGAATCACGCCGGCGTCTCCGTGCGCGGTCTCACCGTCGACGCGAGCGAGGTCGACTGGGAGTGGACGCTCGCGGTGAACGTCCGCGGGGTACTGAACGGCGTCCGCACCTTCGTCCCGCAGATGCGGGAGCAGGACGGTCCGGCGCACATCGTCAACACCGCCTCGATGTCCGGCCTGGTGGCGCGCGCGAACGAGCACGGCGTCTACACCGCCTCGAAGCACGCGCTGGTCGGCCTGACGAACGTGCTGCGCGACGAGCTGGAGCCGGAGGGCATCGCCGTCTCCTGCTGGTGCCCGAGCGGGATGGCGACGAACCAGACGAACTCCAACGAGTACCGTCCGGAGAAGTTCGGCGGCTACTACGAGTTCCCCGTGCCCCACACGGGGAAGCTGCCCAACCCGATGCCGCCCGAGGAGGTCGCCCCGCGCGTGCTGGCCGGCGTGCGCGCGAACCGGCGCTACATCATCACCCACCCGCACCGGCTCTCCGACGTGACGGAGTACTACGCCCGGATGTGGGACGACTACGAGGCCGCCGCGCGCATCGCCGACGAGCTCGAAGCTGCCGGGTAGGGAAGGGCGCGCCGCGATGACGCTGACGCTCGAGGACCGCGAGGCGATTCGCGACCTGTTCGCACGACAGAACCTCGCCTACGACCGCCGCGAGGCGGAGCGGACGGCGGCGATGTTCACCGAGGACGGCGTGCTGGAGCTGACGGGGAGCGATCTCACCTTCCGCGGCCGCGAGGCGATCCGGGGCTACATGGCGCGGCTGCTGGAGGTGACCGGCGACGACTACCGCCACTGGACGAACAGCCTCGCCATCGAGCCTGTCGAGGGCGCGCCGGACGAGGCGCGCGTCGAGTGCTACATCGCCGCCTTCGGGATGGAAGACGGCAGCCTGCGGCTTGCCGGGCGCTACTTCGACCACCTGCGCAAGGTCGATGGCGAGTGGCTGTTCGCGCACCGCCGCTACGAGCGCGAGTTCAACCGCGGCAGACACAGCGACGCCGCCTCGAGGCTGCGCGAGTAGCCTCGCCCTCCGGTCCGCTCGCGCGGGGCGAGATGCACGACGGGGCCAGCGGTATCGCCGATCCGATGCTATGCTCCCGCCGTCTGGCACACGGTTTGCGTTGCGAAAGGAAACCAATGGCGAACACGACAAACGTGGGAGACGTGAGCGTCGAGTACCCGGCCGAAGGCGTCGGCATGGTGGTGATCAACAACCCGCCGATGAACATGTGGTACCTCGGCCTTGCCAAGAAGATGTCCGACGGCATGGACGAGGTGCGCGAGTCCGGCGCGAAGGTGCTGATCCTCGCCTCCGACACGCCCGGCTACTTCCTGGCGCACATGTCCCTGCAGGACAGCATCGACATCGCCGAGGGGCGCGACCCGACCGGCGACTTCGTCGGCATGGCCAAGTGCGGCGCCGAGCTGCGTCTTGGGCCGATGGTCTCGATCGCCGTCAACAACGGCCAGTGCTGGGGCGGCGGCTGCGAGCTCTTCTCGACCGCCAACCTGCGCGTCGCCGGGGAGTCGGCCACGTTCGGCCAGCCCGAGGTGATCATGGGCTCGATGGCCGCGGGTGCGGGCACGTCGCGCATCCCGCGTGTGATCGGCGAGGCGCGCGCGATGGAACTGCTGCTCGATGGCCGCCCGATCACCGCGCGCAAGGCGCTGCACTGGGGCTTCGTCAACCGCGTCTTCCCGGACGAGACGGTCCGCGAAGAGGCGATCAAGTGGGGGGCGCTGATCGCGTCCCGCCCCGCCTACACGCTGCAGGCGATCAAGCGGTCGATCGGCAAGGGCCTCGACCTCGCCTCGCACAAGGAGGCCTTCGCCAACGAGTACCAGGTGAACACGGACATGATCGCCCCGCACGCGGCGGAGAACATGGTCCTCCGCAAGGGGATCCAGGCGCGCTATGACGCCGGCGCGGACTCATGGGACGCCTGGGAGATCGAGCGCGAGGTCATCGACTGGGACGACTAACCTCGCCACGAAGCCGGGGCTGCGAGCAGGCCCCGCTACGAGCGTAGACGTTGCGGCCCGCAATGATTGCGGGCCGCAACTGTGTTCGATGTGATGGAGCGAGCCGATGCCGCGTACCGCGATCACGATCGACAGCTCGGGCGTCAGCCTCGAGGGCGTCCTCGAACTGCCCGACGGCGCCGACGCCGGGTCGCCCTGCGCGGCGGTCGTCATCTGCCACCCGCACCCGCTCTACGGCGGCTCGATGGACAACAACGTGGTGGCTGCCGTCTCGTCCGGGCTGCGTGAGCGCGGCATCGGCGCGCTGCTGTTCAACTTCCGCGGCGTCGGCCGCAGCGGCGGCGCGCCCGGCGACCAGGGCGAGGCGCTGCTGGACGCACGCGCTGCGCTCGCCTACGCGGCAGGCCTCGACGCGATCGACGGTGCACGCGTCGGGCTCGCCGGCTACTCGTTCGGAAGCGCGGTCGCCGCGACCGCCGCCGCGTCCTCGATCCCCGCGCTCGCGCTGATCGCGCTGCCGCTCTCGATGGCCGACGCGGGCCGCGACGCCCTCGCGGCCTCCGCCAGCCCGCTGCTCCTGCTCTCCGGATCGGCGGACAACGGCAGCGGCGAGGACGGCCTGCGCGCGCTGGCTGAGAGCGCGGGCGGTCCCGCGCGCGTCGAGATCGTGCCCGGCGCCGACCACTTCTGGTCGGGCCACGAGGGCGCGATCACGCGCTCCGCCGGGGAGTTCTTCGCGGACGCGCTGTCGGGATAGCGCGGCGGGCGGGGATTCTCACCCGCGCCGGCTCCCTCAGCGGCTGGGACTCTCATCGCCATCCTTTCCCGCGGGCAGAGGGGGCCGGACTGGTGCGCCCTCGAAGGCCACGCCGCGTGGGCCGGAGTCGAGGGGGGGAGTGGGGGCGCAGCCCCCCAACATGGGAGGCTTGCTTTATTGAGGGCCGCGCCCTGTTCCCTCGCTCCGGGCGGGGGCGTGGGGGCTCCGCCCCCACAGAAAGAAAATCCGAGGGCGGGTGGGTGGGTCGGAGCGGCGCGCAGCGCACGCTCGTCCGGGATGGGGGTGTGGGGCCAGCCTCACCGGACGCGGGGATACCCCTCAGGGCCCCCCACAGGAGACGCGCGCCTGCTCTCGAGGCTTGGACGGTGGCACCCGCTCCCAGAGGGAGCGCCTGCCCGAGCGCCTTCGCGGCGGCCGGGCGGGCGATCCGGGTGGGGGCGTGGGGGCGAAGCCCCCACAGAAAGAAAATCCGAGGGCGGGTGGGCGGGCCAGAGCCGCGCGCAGCGCGTGCTCGTCCGGGATGGGGGTGTGGGGGGCTGCGCCCCCCCACGAGAGACGCGGAGTGAGGCTACGTGCTTGCGGCCTCCGCGCGCCGCGCGATCGCGCGCGGGAGGCCCTCGAAGATGCGGCGGTGCACAGGCCAGAGCGCGTACCAGTAGAGCAGCCCGGGCGCGCCCGCCGGGTGGAAGTGCGCCTGCAGCAGCACTGCCGAACCGCCCTCGCGAGGCTCGACCGCGAGCTCGAGGATCGCGGAGCCCGGCAGCTTCATCTCCGCCACCAGCGTCAGCCGCCTCCCCGGCTCGACCGCCGCGACGCGCCAGAAGTCGAGCGGGTCGCCGGCGCGCAGCTCGCGAGGGTGGCGCCGCCCGCGCCGCATCCCGACGCCTCCCACGAGGCGGTCGAGCAGGCCGCGCAGCCGCCACAGCGCGGTCGCGTAGTACCAGCCGCAGTCGCCGCCGATCGCGGCGATCTCCACCCACGCCGCCTCGGGCGATGCGCTGCTCTGCGCCTCGTAGCGGGCCGACTTGCCGTAGTAGGAGATGTCGTGCCGTCCTCGCCCGCTGCGCGGCGAGACAGCCGCCGCCTGAGATCAGCGTATCGCGGGTGCACGTGGGTTCGCGCGACGCTGGGGGCGCTAGTCGCGTCTTGAGGCTGGCCCGGTCACCACTCGAGGACAAGCTCGTTCGTCGGCATGTTGAAGTCGAGCCGCATCCGCGCGAGCAGGTCTCGTCCCAGCAGCGACGGGATGCCCTCGCCCCGCGGTTCGAGTCCGCCGCCTACAGCAGCAGCGTCCGGTCGCTCGTGGTCATGAAGTGGAAGACCAGGCCCCGGCGATCAACACCGCTCGCGGACAACGTGCCCGACAGTTCATCCAGGTCGAAGGCGTGACCCAGAACCTGATCGCGATGAAGCGCGATCCACTCGTCGGGAAATTGCCGTGTCAACTCCTCGTGGTGCGTATCGAGGTACGCGTTGCCTGCGACGGCGTCCTCATCCATGGCGCGGACCGCCGCCTCTCCGCCCCAGGCGACGAAGAACTCCTGAAGCCGATCGTCTGTTGCCTTCTCTGTCACGGTCACCGAACGTCTCCCTCCCGGCAGCGGTGATCATGCACAGTGCGGCAAGGCGCCTACGCCGCCCAGGCTGCCTCGTCGGCGCCGGGGAGCGGGGGCGGGCGGGTCCAGCGCGGCGGCGTCTCGGAGAGCACGCCCGCCGGGCGCACGTAGGCGAGGTCGCCCCAGTCGCTCGCCATCGGGGCGGTCAGGTCGCCGATGTCCTCGACGCCGGGATCGCGGTCCGCCTGCTCGTCGGTGCGGCCGAGCGCGTCGAACCAGCGGCCGGTCTGCGCGAGCGAGACGCGGATCTCGTAGCTGCCGCCCTCGCGCGCGCGGCGCGCCAGCGCCGTCATCACCGCCGCCGCGGCGAGGTAGCCGACCGAGTGGTCGAGGGCCTGCGCGGGCAGCGGGCGGACCTCCTCGCCCGCGTGCAGGCCGCCCTCCAGCGCGATGCCGGAGGCCGTCTGCACGAGGCTGTCGTAGCCGCGGCGCGTGGACCACGGGCCCGCCTCGGACCAGGCGGAGAGCGAAAGGTAGACGATGCCCGGCCGCTGCTCGCGGATGGCCTCGAAGCCGTAGCCGCGCCCGGCGAGCGTGCCGGGCCGGTAGCCCTGCACCACCACGCCGGCCCCGGCGGCCAGCTCGCGCAGCCGCTCCTGCCCCTCCGGCTCGCGCAGGTCGAGGAACGCGAAGCGCTTGCCGAAGCCGGTGTCCGCGGCGAGCCGCCGCGAGAGCGGCAGGTGCTCCGCGCCGACGCGCAGCACCTCGGCGCCGTACGAGGCGAGCGTGCGCCCGCAGAGCGGCCCGGCGATCACCCGCGTCAGGTCCAGCACGCGCACGCCGCTCAGCGGCATCAGGTCCTCCGAGGCGCCGGACTCCGGCAGCGGCTCGGGCGGCGAGCCGTCGTCGTGGCGCACGATCGTGAGCAGCGGCAGGGTCGCCAGCGCCAGGCCCTGCGGGTGCGCGTGCCACTCGTCGCGACTGCGCAGCATGAAGGCGCAGGAGCGCGCCGCGATCACCGCCTCCTCCAGCTCCGGGGCGTTCCAGCCCGCGCAGGCGCGCGCGATGTCGTCGCGGTTCTCCTCCGCTCCGAGGAGTTCGAGCGTGCGGCCGCGGAAGTGCGGGAAGTTGCAGTGCAGGTGGATATAGCGCCCGTCGGCCGTGGGGTAGTAGCCGGAGACGTCGTGCCACTGCTCGCCGACGGGCGCGCCGCCCGCGCGCAGCAGGCGCTCGCTGCGGTAGGTGACCGAGGCGTGGCGGGCGTCGATCTCCACCTGCTGCCAGCGGCCCGTGCGCTCGCGCCAGACGCGCGCCGCCGCCAGTGCCGAGGCGCCGACCATCGCCGCAGCCGCCGCATCGAGGCCAAACGACGTGGCGTACATCGGCTGCTCGTTGGAGATGCGCACGTGCTCGAGGTCGGCGGCGTCACCGCCGAGTGCGCTCCAGACTCCTGCCAACGCCTCGCTGCGCGATGTGACCACGATGCCCGCCTCTCTCCGCCGTCTCTACCGAGGCTACCCGCCGTCCTCGTCGTCCTGCCAGCGGAGCACCGGGCGGCGGGCGGCCGTCGCCTCGTCGAGGCGGCGGAGGGGGGCGGTCCAGGGCGCGCCGTGGAGCGTATCGGGATCCTCGGCGGCCTCGGCGGCGATCGCGATCATCGCCTCGGCGAAGGCCTCGATCGCCTCGGGCGGCTCGGTCTCGGTCGGCTCGATCATCAGCGCCTCTTCGACGATCAGCGGGAAGTAGACGGTCGGCGGGTGGAAGCCGTGGTCGATCAGCCGCTTCGCGATGTCGTAGGTGCGCACGCCGTGCTCGCGGCGCTGGCGCGAGCCGGAGAACACCACCTCGTGCAGCACGGGACGGTCGTACGGCAGGTCGTAGTGGCCGTGCATCAGCACGCGCAGGTAGTTGGCGTTGAGCACGGCCTGCCCGGAGACGGCGCGCAGGCCCTCGAGGCCGAGCGCGCGCATGTACGCGTAGGCGCGAATCAGCACGCCGACGTTGCCGTGGAACTGCTGAAGGCGGCCGATGCTGCGCTCCGGCGTGCCGAGGCGCACGAGGCCGTCCTCGCACTCCTCGACGACGGGCGTCGGGAGGTACGGGGCCAGCTCCCCGCTGCAGCAGACGGGGCCCGAGCCGGGGCCGCCGCCGCCGTGCGGCGTGCTGAAGCTCTTGTGCAGGTTGAGGTGCACGACGTCGAAGCCGAGGTCGCCGTAGCGCACGCGGCCCATGATCGCGTTGAGGTTTGCGCCGTCGCCGTAGAGGTAGGCGCCGGCGCCGTGGATCAGCCGCGCGACCTCCTCGATGCCCTGCTCCCAGAGCCCGAGCGTGTTCGGCGCGGTGACCATGACGGCGGCGACGGTCTCGTCCAGCTCGCGCTCGATCGTCGCGCGGTCGAGGGAGCCGTCGGCGGCGGTCGGGATCTGCGTGACGGTGAAGCCGGCCATCGCCGCGGTCGCCGGGTTCGTGCCGTGCGCCGAGTCCGGGACGAGGATGCGGCGCCGCGTCTCGAGTTCGCCTCGATCCTCGAGGGCGCGCGTGATCATCAGCACGCCGGCCAGCTCGCCGTGCGCGCCGGCGGCGGGGGCGAGGCTGACCGCGGGCAGGCCGGTGATCTCGGCGAGGCCGCGCCGCAGCTCGAGCAGGATGCGCAGCGTGCCCTGCGCGTCCTCCGGCGGCGACTGCGGATGCGCGGTCGCGAAGCCCGGCAGCGAGGCCACGAGGTCGTCGACCTTCGGGTTGTACTTCATCGTGCAGGATCCGAGCGGGTAGGTGCCGGAGTCGATGCCGTAGTTCCGCGCGGAGAGCGCCGTGTAGTAGCGCACCAGTCCGCCCTGGCTCAGCTCCGGCAGCCGCACGGAGTCGCGCAGCAGACTGGCGTCCGGCAGCGGCGTCTCGTCCCCGTCCCACGAGGGCACGTCGACGGCACGGCGGCCGGGCGTGCCGCGGTCGAAGCTCAGGCGCGCGCCGAAGTCCTCGCTGCGGGGCAGGTGCGCGCTCATGCGCCACCGCCGATCTGCGCGAGCGCCTCGACCAGCGCGTCGACGTGTGCGTCGGGCGTCGCCTCGGTCACGGCGAAGAGCAGCGCGTCGCGAGCCTCGGGCTCCGCTCGCGACGAGACATCGAGGCCAGCGCCGATGCCGCGTGCGGCAAGCCGCTCGGCGAGCGCGGCGGCGGGCAGGGGGCCGCGCACGAGGAACTCCTGGAACCAGGGCCCGCGCTCGGGCGTCTCGTAGCCGGGCAGCGCCGCGACCCGTGCGGCGGCGTCGTGCGCGCGCTGGTAGCACAGCTCGGCGGCCTCGCGCAGGCCGCGCGGGCCGAGCGCCTGCACGGTCACGGTGAAGGCGAGCGCGATCAGCGACTGCGCCGTCGAGATGTTCGAGGTCGCCCGCTCGCGCCGGATGAACTGCTCGCGCGCCTGCAGGGTCAGCACGTAGCCCGTGCGCGGCTCGCCGCCGGGCGGGCCTTCCAGCTCCTTCGTGCGGCCGACGATGCGGCCGGGCATCTGCCGTAGGTACGGCGTGCGCGCGGCGAACAGCCCCAGCGAGGGCCCGCCGAAGGCCGGCGCGCCGGCCAGATCGCGCCCGTCCCCGGTGACGATGTCCGCGCCCGCGTCGCCGGGCGCGCGCAGCAGCCCCAGCGCGAACGGGTCGGCAACCGTGACGAACAGCGCCCCCGCGGCGTGTGCCGCCTCGGCGAGCGGTTCGAGGTCCACGATCGCGCCGAGGAAGTCCGGCTGCTGGGCGACCAGGCAGGCGTGCTCCTCGGTTGTCGCGTCCGCCGAGGTCACAATGTCGACGCGCAGGCCGGGGCCGCGGGCGTAGGTGTGCACCACCTCGGCGGCGCCGGGGTGGATCGGTTCGAGCAACGCGACGGCGCTGCGTCGCGTGGCGCGCGCGGCGAGGAGGCACGCTTCGGCGGTCGCGCTCGCCACGTCGTAGAGGCCGGTGTTGGAGACGTCCATGCCGGTCAGCTCGCAGACGACCGACTGGTACTCGAAGGCCGTTTGCAGCGTGCCCTGGCTGATCTCCGGCTGGTAGGGCGTATAGGCCGTGACGAACTCGGAGCGCGAGGTCAGGTGACCGGCGATCGAGGGAATCGAGCGGCGGTAGGCGCCCGCGCCGAGGAAGGTCGGCCGCGACGCGGCGGCGTTCGCGGCGGCGCGTTCCTCCAGCAGCGCGATCAGCTCCGGCTCGGTCAGCGCGGGCGGCAGATCGATCGCCGGATCGCGCATCGCCGCGGGCAGGTCGGCAAAGAGCGCGTCGAGGTCCGCGACACCGACGCGCTCCAGCATCCGCGCGCGATCAGCCTCGGTGGCCGGGATGTAGGGGTGGGGCGACCCGGCGAACGACGCGGACGCCAACGTCAGCTCGCCGGAAGCTGCGCGGTGTACGCGCCGGCGTCGAGCAGATTATCGAGTTCGGAATCGTCCGCGATGCGGACGCGGATCAGCCAGCCGTCCTCGTAGGGGGAGTCGTTGACCAGTTCCGGCTGTTCCTCGAGCTCGCCGTTGGCGGCGAGCACCTCGCCGCTGATCGGAGCGTAGAGGTCGGAGACGGTCTTCACCGACTCGATCTCGCCGAAGCGCTCGCCGGCGCTGATGCTGTCGCCCGCAGCCGGCAGGTCGAGGTAGACGACGTCGCCGAGCTGGTCCTGGGCGAAGTCGGTGATGCCGATGACGGCCTCGTCCGGGCTCGCCTCGCCTCGTCGCAACCACTCGTGGTCGCTGGTGTAGAGCAGGTCGTCAGGGGTCTCCGTCATGGTTGCCTCGGCTTCCGGTAGAACGGGCGTCGCACGACCTGGACGGGGAGGGCGCGACCGCGCACGTCGACCGTGAGATTGACGCCGGGACTCGCAAGCTGGACGGGAAGGTAGGCCATGCCGATGCCGAGGCGCAAGCTTGGGCTGAACGCCCCGCTGGTGAGCCTCGCCACGGGCTCCTCCTCGTCCGGCGCGTGCACCGCGTACCCCGACCGCAGCACCCCTCGCTCCTGCGCAACGACGTGTGCGAGCCGCCGCGTGCGGGGCCGCGCCTTCGCCTCCGCCAGCGCCTCCCGGCCCGTGAACGGCGCCTCGTCGTCGAGGCTCACGGCAAAGCCGAGCCCGGCCTCGTAGGGGTGCGTGGTCTCGTCGATGTCGTTGCCGTGCAGCGGCAACGCCGCCTCCAGGCGCAGCGTGTCGCGCGCGCCGAGGCCGGCGGGCGTGGCCCCGCCCTCGAGCAGCGCGTCCCACAGCGCCGAGGCCTGCTCGGCGCCGACGATGCACTCGCCGCCGTCCTCGCCGGTGTAGCCGGTGCGGGCGACGAGCACGGGCGTGCCCTCCCAGTCCAGCTCGGCGCAGTCGCGCTGCTCGAGCGCGGCGAAGCCCTCGCCGAGCACGCTGCTCAGCAGCGCGACGGCGTCCGGGCCCTGCACGGCCAGCATCACGGTCTGCGGCGTGACCTCGGAGGCGGCGTCGCCGGCGACGGCCTGGAGGCGCTCGAAGTCCTTGTCGGCGTTGGCGGCGTTGTGGATGACCAGCCAGCGATCGCCCGGCAGGTGGTAGATGAAGACATCGTCCTCGATGCCTCCGGCCTCGTTGCAGTAGAGCGAGTAGTGCGCCTTGCCGACCGGCAGCGTGGTCACGTCGAAGGTCGTCACCGAGCGCAGCAGCGAGGCGGCCTGTGGCCCCTCCACCCAGGCGCGCGCGAGGTGCGAGACATCGAAGACGCCGACGCGCTCGCGCACGGCCTCGTGCTCTCCGACGATGCCCCCGTACTGGAGCGGCATCTCCCAGCCGGCGAAGGGAGCGAAGCGCGCGCCGAGCGCCTCATGCCGCTCGCGCAGTACGAGCTCCGTGAGCCCGCTCCCGCCGCCGGATCCGCCGTTTCCCGCCATACATCGAATGTATCGCCGCGCCGCGTAGCGGGCTACCTGCGGATGCGCCCGCGCGTGCACCAAGTGCATCGCGCAGTTTTGGGCCGGTCGTCTGCTCCGTGGACTCAAGCCCAGCGCGGGGGCGTAGGAGCCTCGCGCCCGCGCGTTGGCTTCGCGCCGGACGGCGCGCTAGATGTAGCGGAGCTGCTTCGCGGCGGCGGTCAGCTCGTCGCGGAAGCGGGGGTGGGCGAGGCCGATCAGCGCCTGCGCGCGCTCACGCGTGGTCTTGCCCTTGAGTTGCGCCAGCCCGTACTCGGAAGCCAGCCAGTGCACCTCGTTGCGCGGCGTCGTGACCGCTGCGCCGGGCGTGAGCGTCGGCACGATGCGCGAGACCTCCCCGCCCTTCGCCGTCGAGTAGAAGGCGATGATCGACTTGCCCCCGCGCGAGTCGAACGCGCCGCGAGCGTAGTCGTGCTGACCGCCCGTCCCGCTGAACTGCGCCGTCCCGATCGACTCCGAGCAGCACTGGCCCGTGAGGTCGACCTCGATCGTGGAGTTGACGGAGATCATGGTGTCGTTGCGCGCGATGTTCGGCGGGAAGTTGGTGTAGGAGACGGGATGCGCCTCGATGCCCGGGTTGTCGTCGAGGAACTGGTACATGCGCCGTGAGCCCGCGGCGAAGGCGTACAGCGCCTTGCCGCGGTGGAAGGTCTTCCGCGAACCGTCCGCGACGCCCGTCTCGATCAGGTCCACCATCGCGTCGACGAACATCTCCGTGTGGATGCCGAGGTTGCGATGTCCCGTCAGCGCCCTGGCGAGGGCGTTCGGCACGCCGCCGATGCCGAGCTGGATGGTCGCGCCGTCCGGCGTGATCTCGGCAATCAGCTGACCGATCGCCTCGTCCTCGGGCCGTTCGGGGACCAGGGGCAGCTCGGGAAGCGGCGCGTCGTGCTCGACGATCGCGTCGACCTCGGAGACGTGGACCCACGAATCGCCGTGCACGCGAGGCATCTGCTCGTTGACCTCCGCCAGCACGATGTCGGCCGCCGCGATCGCCGCCTTGTTGGTGTCCACGTTCGTGCCGAGGCTCATGTAGCCGTGCCGGTCCACGCGGGAGACGCAGATCATCGCGACGGCGATGTCCATGAACTCCGTGAACAGCCGCGGGAGCTGATGGAAGTAGTTCGGGTTGTAGTGCGCGGCGCCGGACCCCACGGGATCGCGATCGAAGCCGTTGACGAACAGCGATTCCCAGTGGATGACGTCGCTCAGATCGGGCGCGAGGATCGACTCGGACGCCGCACGCATCGGCAGCAGGCTGGACATTCGCAGGCTCGAGAATCCGCCCGCTCGCGCACGATCGGCCACCGCCCGCACGAGCGCGGGCGGCTCCCCGACCGCATTGCCCTTGACGACCAGGCTGCCGTCGGGAATGAGCGCGACGGCTTCGGCGGGGGTGGGCAGCTTGTTGCGGTACGCCTCGACGTGATTCGCCACCGCGCTCCCTCTTCCCCGCGCCGGCCGCGCGGTCCGGCCATCCGGGAGTGCGCTGATACCAGCGCCGCCACGGAGGCCCCCTACGACCTACAGGGGCTGCCTCTCGAATGCATATAGCCCATCGTGCCCGCGGCCTGCTCGTTTCCGCCGTCGGCGGCGAGCTTCGCTGCTTCATCGTGGGTCACGCCCAGAGCCGCCGCAATCGCTTCAAACGAGTCGCCATCCGCAAACAGCGCTATCGCGCACACCACCCTTTGTCGTTCGTTCATACGCCGCCTCCCGTCAGCCAAAAGAGTGAGACTCGGTGATGCTGGTTAGCGTATTTGTTCTGAAACGCCATAGTCAACCGGCTCCCCACGCCCCTCGCGCCGCCGCCCCCTCACGCAGCGTGCAGATCGTCGAGGTAGCGGGCGGCGAAGGCGGCGATCAGCTCCGCCGCCTCGCCGGGGCGGGCCTCCACCCCGATGCGGCCGTGTTGCACGCCGAGCGCGGCGGCATCGAGGGCGGCGCGCGCGGTCTCCTCCTCGTGGCCGGCGGCGAGGCGGGGGAGGCCGCCGAGGCCGAAGGTGAGCGTGTCCGGGTCGCGCCCGGCCTGCTCGGCGGCGCGGCGGACGGCGGCGGCGTCCTCGCGGTAGGTGGGCAGGCGGTAGATGCCCGCGAACCAGCCGTCCGCGATGCGCCCGGCGCGGCGGAACGAGGCCTCGCTCGCGCCGCCGAGCCAGACCGGGATCGGCGTCTCCGGCGCGGGGCGCGAGATCCAGCCGTCGACCTCGTAGAAGTCGCCGTGGTGGTCCACCGGCTCGCCGCTCCAGAGGGCGCGCATCAGCGCGACCTGCTCCTCGACGCGCGCGCCGCGGCGCGGCCAGGGCGCCGACAGCACCTCGAACTCCTCGCGAACCCAGCCGACGCCCGCGGCGAGGTAGACGCGCCCCGGTCCGGCGAGCCGGTCGAGCGAGGCGAGGATCTTGGCGTGCAGCACCGGGTGCCGCATCGGCAGCACGAGCACCGCCGTGCCGAGACGGATGCGCGAGGTGACCGAGGCGGCGAAGGCGAGCAGCGTGAGCGGCTCGAGCAGGTCGCGGTCCGGCCGGTAGCGAGCGGGCAGCCCGCCGGGCCGGTCCGGGTGCGTCGAGACGTACTCCCGAGGCATCACCACGTGATCGGCCACGGAGAGGGCGTCGAACCCGCCCTCCTCCGCGGCCTGCGCAACCTCGATGACGTGCTCACGCCTCGCGTGCGCGCCGAGCTGCGGCAGCCCGAGGGCGATCTCCACGGCTGAGTCCTACGCGCGCTGCGGGCGCGCGGGCGCCTGCCGGCGCTACCTGACGCCGACCTCGTCCTTGATGAAGGCGGCGTCCGCGAGGTCCGGCTCCGGCTGGTAGAGGATCTCCTTCGCGTACTCGGGCGTCGGGTTCTCCTTGTCGTAGGGCTCCGTCTCCGGGTCGATGCCCGGCTCCGGCAGCACGACGGCGCCGCGCTCGCGCGAGGGCAGCGAGACGAGGGCGTGGCCCCAGGAGGCGCGCCACTTCTGGCTGTCGTAGACCATCACGATCTTGACGAGGTTCTCGTCGCCGCGCTGGAACTTCTCCGTGACCTCGCCGTGGATCCAGCAGACGTCGCCGTAGGCGACCGGGCGCCGGCCGAGCATCGAGAGCTCGCGCAGGAAGGCGTCGTCGCCCATCCAGTTGGTGACCATCGTGGTCCCGTAGCCGCTGCGCGGCTGGAGCACGTCGAACATGTCCGGGAAGCCGGCGAAGCGCGCGAACTGCTGGTCGTAGTGGGTCCGCTCCGGCACGTCGGGCGTCGAGGTGTCGGGGTCCGGCACGTTCGCGCCGGGGTGGCGCTTGAAGTAGTTGTACATGTTGGTGTTGGACATCATGAAGGGCGCGCCCGTGCCCATGTAGTACGAGATGATCTCGCGTCCCACGTAGGGCATCGTGATGTAGGGGCCGACCTTGTCGCCGACCTCGACGTCCTCGTAGTAGCGGGGCTCGGCGCCGCGAATCTCGATCTTGTCGTAGGCCTCCCAGAGATCCTGCAGCTCCTCCTCGGTGTAGACGTGGCGGCGCCAGTCGCGGTGCGGGCCGACGGTGTCGCGGCGGTCGCGGGCCGCGTCGCGCTCCCAGCGCTTCACGAGGCCCCAGTTGTTGGCGATCATCGTGCCGGCGTCCTCGTCCACCCAGGCGTGGCGGCGGACGACGTCCAGCATGCGTCCGGCGAAGCGGCTGGGCGCGAGGTAGTGGTCCCACATGCAGCTCTTCATCTGGATGCGCGTCCCGATCGTCACCGGCGTGTAGAACGTCCAGAACAGCGAGGCGTGCGTGGCGTGCACGCCGGGGAAGCCCCCGCCGCCACGTCCGGCGCGCCGGCCGAACGAGTCGAGGAACAGCGGGTGCGCCACCAGCCCGCCCCAGCGCGTGCCGGCGGCGTACTCATCGTCCTGGAAGAGCGGGTTGGCGTTGCCGATGCCGAGCGCGTAGTGCTCGAAGGCGTCGCGGGTGCAGTCGCGCCACCACGGTTCGTCGGGTCGCCAGGAGGCGAAGCGCTGAGAGATGCGCTCCATCTCCTCGTCGGTGATCTTGCCCCAGGTACTCGGTCGTTCTCGTCGCTCAGTGGTCACGTGTCGCTCCTTCGTCGCTGTGGCCGAAGCCCGGGCGTTGTCCCGGCGTTCCGGCAGGGGCCACTATAATGCCGTCTACGGTATCGCGGGGCGCAGTCGCGAGGCACAAGGGGCGGACATGGCGAACCAGACCGGCAAACGCTACTACTGCGAGCGCTGCGGCTCCGAGTTCATCGTCACCACCGGCGGCAGCGGCGAGATGTCCTGCTGCGACCAGCCCGTGACCAGGCGCTAGCGCCCATGGTCAACGATCTCGGCCACCGCTACCGCTGCGACGAGTGCGCCACCGTGGTGCTCTGCATCCGCCGCGGCGAGGGCGAAATCCACTGCTGCGCCAAACAGATGGTGTTGCTCGCGCCTCGCGAGCTGCCCTCCGCCGACTAGCCCGACTGGAAGCGATGCGCACGCTCGACATCTTCTTCGACGTGGACTACACGATTCTCGGCCTCGACGGATCGCTGCGCCCGTGGACGCGCGAGGTCTTCGAGCGGCTGACGGCCGAGGGCCATCGGGTGCACGTCTGGTCGGGCGTCGGCGATCGATCGGCGGTGCTGCGCGAGCACGGGCTGGAGCACCTGGTCGAGGCCTGCTACCACAAGCCGCTCGCGAACCACGAGGCGGCGCTCGAGGTGCTCGGCGTCCCGCTCACTCCGGACTTCGTCGTCGACGACTCGCCGGAGATCCCGGCGGTCTTCGGCGGCGCGCTGGTGGCGGCCTACACGGCCGGCACGCCGAGCGACTACTTCCCGCGCGACCGCGACGAGGAGCTGCTGCGCGCCTGCGAGGCGGCGCGCGAGTTCGCCGCCACGGGCGCCTCGGCGGATCCTCGCTACTGCGCGAAGGGCAGCCGCGTCCGGCGCTAGGGCGAGCTACGGAGGCGCGGGCGTCCACGTCCCGCAGTACTCGCTTCTGAAGCCTACGTCCGTCGGCGTGATCTCGACTGTTGCGGGCATGTCTTCGGTCGAAGCGCCAACCTCGATGGTATCTTCGCGAGTTTCGCTGAAGCCCTTGAGTCGCCACCACTCGCACGCACTGGGCTCAGACGCCCGGTAACGGCCGGGTGCGATCTCGGACCCAACGAGGAACGTGCCGTCGGCGAAGGGCTGACCGGGCATGACGAGAGGCGTCAAGTCAGCCGACCATGTTCCGCAATCTTCGCTGTGGAAGCCGACATCCGACGACGCGACGTCAACGATGATGCTGCTCCCTGCGTCGTACCGGAGCCCCTGCGACCTCCATGGCCACCTTGCCGCAATGACGTCGCCGCTGACGCCAGCGAGGCCCCCGGAGCTGCCAAAGCCGCGGAGGCGCCTCCAGGCGCAGTCGAGTGCGGGTGAAGTCGAGCGATAGCGTCCTGGCTCGATATCCGCGCCGACGATGTATGTGCCATCGCCAAACGTCTGGCCTGGCGCGGCGGTGGGCGACAGATCGCTCGACCAGGTTCCGCAGCCGTGGCTGGCAAAGCCGAGATCCATCGGCGCGATATCGACGATGGTGGTGTCCCCTCCCCACGAGCCGTTCGGGATGTCTCCGTCATCCCTGCCGCCAAAGCCGCCAAGGCGCAGCCAGAAGCACGAGTCGGAAGCAGAAGTCGTGCGGTAGCGGCCGGGTGCGACCTCGGAACCGACGAGAAACGTCCCGTCGCCGAAGGGCTGACTCGGTGCAGTGAGGGGCGTCAACGGCGACCAGACACCGCACCCGAAGCTGGTGAACCCGACATCCGTGGATTCGATGTCGACGATGGCTGCAAGGCCCTGGTAGCTATTGGCATCCACCCAGCCCAGGACCGGGGTCTTCCCGTCTGAACCCGTGTAGCCGTGCCCTCCGCCTCCGGAGTAGGGCGGACGAATGACCGTGTACCACGAGAAGCTATTGAGCCGGAACCACATGCACGAGCGAGTGGATGATGTGGAGCGGTAGCGTCCCGGCGCGATCTCTGTGCCAACGAGATACGTGCCCTCGCCAAACGGCTGGCCGGGAGTGATCAATGGAGTGGGGTCGTCATGCCACGTTCCGCACCCGTGGCTCCTAAAGCCCGCGGCCGACGCTGGGATGTCGACGATGACGCTGGCGCCATAAGAGTCAATCGTGAAGGCGTCGAAGCTAGGGTCGTACGGATGGGAGGCGAAACTTTCCAGCGTGGCCCAGGCGCACGAATCGGTCGGCGAGGTGGAGCGGTAGCGGCCCGGTGCGATCTCGGAGCCGACGAGAAATGTACCGTCGCCGAAGGGCTGGCCGGGTGTGATGAGCGGCGCCAGGTCGTTCGACCATGTGCCGCACCCGCTGCTCTCGAACGAATCGTCATCCGCCACGATATCGACGATCTCGCTCGCACCACCGGCTTGCTGCCAGGACAGGACAATGCTGTCGCCCTTCCGACGCTCCCACTCACAGTCCGCCGTCGGTGTGGTCGTGCGGTAGCGGTCAGGCGGGATGTCGCCGCCCACGCGGTGCTCGCCGTCGCCGAAGGCAGTCAGCGGAGGAGGCGTCGCAATTGGTGTCGGGGTTGGCGCGACTGCCGCCGACGGCGTCGCCGTGCGCGAGGGCATCGCAGTCCTCGCCGCGGTGGGGGTCACGGTGGGCGTGCGCGTTGGGATCGCCGAGGCCGTCGGTGATGGCGAGGGCGCGCGGATCGGGACAGCCGTCGGCGGGGGCATGGTCGCCGTGGGCGTAGGGGCGGGCGTCCCGTCGTCCTCGGGAATCGAGGCGTTGCAGGCGGCGAGGGCGGTGAGCAGCGCGGCGGCCAGCGCGAGCGCGGCGATCCCGCTGCCCCATCGGTGCCTCCCCGGCGGCGAACGCCGCCTGATAGTAGGACGACGCAGCCCCCGTTCGCGGTTCCCGCTCCCCGATGCCGCGCCCAAGGTGGTACAACAGGCGCCTACCCTGCGGATCGCGCGCGCGAGGGGGCGAGCATGTCAGGAAACGGGACGACCGAAGGCGGCGACAACGGCACCGACGGTGGCGCCGCGCCGGGACTGCTGACGGGCCTGCAGGTGCTCGACTTCAGCCAGTTCGCGTTCGGCCCGGTGGCCACGCGGCTGCTGGCCGACCTCGGGGCCGACGTGATCAAGGTCGAGCCGCTCGAGGGCGACTTCTCGCGGCTCACGGCGGAGCCGTTCGTCGACAGCATCACCTTCATCTGCACCAACCTGAACAAGCGCAGCTTCTCCGTGAACCTCAAGGACGAGCGCGGCCTCGAGGCGGTGAAGCGGCTCTGCGAGCGCGCCGACGTGCTGGTCGAGAACTTCCGGCCGGGCACGATGGACCGCATGGGCCTCGGCTACGAGGAGCTCTCGAAGATCAATCCGGGGCTGGTCTACGGCTCCTTCTCGATGTTCGGGGAGAGCGGCCCGCTCTCGCACCGCCGCGGCGGCGACATGTGGGCGCAGGCCTTCGCCGGCTTCGTCACGAGCCAGACGGACCCCGACGGCGGTCAGTCGCCGTGGGTGAATGGGCATAACGTCATCGACTACGGAGGCGGCGCCGTCAACGCCTACTCGCTGATGGCCGCGCTCTGGCATCGCGAGCGCACCGGTCGCGGGCAGAAGGTGACGAACAACCTCGTCAACACCGCCGTGCTGATGCAGTGGCCGGCGATCGCCCACTACCTCTCCGAGGGCATCGAGTTCCGCAAGGAAGGCCGCGGCGGGGTGCGCTCGCGCTTCCCCTACGCCGCCTACCCGGCGAGCGACGGCTACGTGCTGACGATCTTCGGGCAGGACGACACGGAGTGGCGCATCGTCTGCGAGATCTTAGAGATAGAGCACGTGCTCGACGACCCTCGCTACGACACGGTCGAGAAGCGCAACGCCGCACGCCTCGAGCTCTACCCGGTGCTCGACGAGGCGTTCTCGAAGCAAACGCGCCAGGAGTGGCAGGATCGCTTCCGCGCGCGCCAGCTGCGCTGCGACCCCTGCCTCGACTACGAGGAGTTCACGGAGCACGGGCAGTTCCTCGAGAACTCGCTGGCGGTGACGGTGGACGACCCGCGCGACGGCGAGCTGGTGATGCCGGCGAGCCCGGTGCGCTTCAGCGACTTCCCGCCGCCGCAGACGGCGCGCCACTCGCCGATCCTCGGCGAGCACACGGAAGAGGTGCTCGCCGCACTCGGCTACGACGGCGAGGAGATCGAGACGCTCTCCGAGGAGGGCGCGGTCGGCGTGCCGCTGCCGGACATGTTCACGGCTCAGCGGCAGCTGGTGGGCAAGGAGGCACGCCAGCGCGGCGTCTTCAAGAGCACGAAGCTCGAGCGCGAGCAGCAGCAAGGGGCCTCCAGCTGACCTCGCAAGCCGACGACGGCGCGCCCGGCGGGGGCCTGCTGGAAGGCGTCACGGTCGTCGAGTACGGCCGCCTCTTCGCCGCGCCCTACACGGGCAAGCTGCTCGCCGACCTCGGCGCCGAGGTGATCAAGGTCGAGCACCCCGAGGGCGACCCGGCGCGCGCGGTCCCGCCCTACGCGGGCGACATCGAGGACCGCGAGCGCAGCCTCGCCTTCATGCACTTCAACACCAACAAGCTCGGTGTCAGCCTCGACATCGAGTCGGACGCGGGCCGCGAGTTGCTGCTCGATCTGCTCGCGGAGGCGGACGTCTTCATCGAGGACCTGGCGCCGGCCGAGGCGGAGCGGCTGGGGCTGGACTACGCGAGCCTCGAGGAGCGCTTCCCGCAGCTGATCGTCGCCGCGATCACGCCCTTCGGCTCGACCGGGCCGCAGCGCGACTACCGCGCCGAGGATCTCAACCTCTACATGTACGGCGGCGACGGCTTCACCAACCCCGGCGCGCTCGCCTACGACACCCACCCCGACCGCGAACCGGTGAAGCTGCCCTTCGCGGCGGGCGAGGCGATCTCCGGCACGAGCGCGGCGCTCGCCATCGCGGCCGCGCTGTTCGTGCAGCCGATGGTCGGCGGTCAGTTCCTCGATCTCTCGAGGCAGGAGGCGCAGGTCTCGGTGATGCACCGCTTCCAGATGCGCAGCTACCTGACGGGCGGGATCTACGAGACGCGCCCGACCAACAGGCATGCCTACGGCGACTGCGTGCCCTGCGCGGACGGCTACATCGTGGTCTACGCCGCGCAGAACCACCACTGGAAGATGCTCGTCGAGCTGATGGGCGAGCCGGAGTGGGCGCTCGACCCGGAGTTCGAGACGCAGGCGGGCCGCGCCGCCCGCGGCGAGGAGATCCAGCGCGGCATGGAGCAGTGGGCGAAGGAGATCCCCGGCGAGGAGATCTACCGCGCCGCCCAGCGCCTCGGCGCGCCGATCGGGCGCTTCCTCAACCTCGACGACGTCTCCACCTCGGAGCACGAGCGGGCGCGAGGCTTCTTCGTGGACGGCTACCACCCGATCGCCGGCGAGGCGGAGTACCCGCTGCAGCTCTTCCGCGCGACCGAGGATTCGCCGCGGCTGCGCCGTCCCGCCCCGCTGCTCGGCGAGCACAACAGGGAGCTGATCTGCGGACGCCTCGGCCGCACGGCACGCCAGCTCGACGTGCTGCGGCAGAGCGGCGTGGTGTAGCGAGGTGCGGCGATGACCAACGGCGACACGAGCAGCGCGGGCAAGGCAGCTCCGAGGCGGCCGCTCGAGGGCGTGCGCATTGTCGACTTCACGCACGTGTTGGTCGGCGGCTACTGCTCGCTGATGTGGTCCTCGCTCGGCGCGGAGTGCATCAAGATCGAGAGCAGCGCGCGGCGTGACCCGGTGCGCACGCGCTCCGGCCAGGCCGCGGCGCAGGATCGCACCCAGGGTCAGATGTCGGCGCGCCGCGCGCGCGGCGGCCTCGACGAGTTCGGGCTCAACAAGCGCAGCATCACGCTCAACCTCAAGGAGCCACGCGCCGTCGAACTGGCGAAGCGCCTCGTCGCCGTCAGCGACCTGGTCGGCGAGAACTTCCGCCCGGGCGTGATCGGGCGCATGGGCCTCGGCTACGAGGTGCTGAGCGAGATCAATCCGGAGCTGGTCTACATCTCGATGTCGGCGGGCGGCGGCTACGGGCCGGACCGCCAGGACGCCGGCTACGCCTCCGTGTTCGCGGCGATGAGCGGCTTCAGCTCGATGTGGGGCTACGAGGACGGGCCGCCGGTGCTGTTCCGGCTGCCCTCCGACATGTGCGCCGGCGCGATGGGCGCGTTCGTCTCGATCGCGGGTCTGCTGCGCGCGCGGCGCACGGGCCGCGGCCAGCACATCGACCTCGCGAACCGCGAGACGCTCGCCTCCTACCTCGGCGACGCCTTCCTCGACTACTCCTACAACGGCCGCGTGCCCGCGCGCCGCGGCAACCGCCATCCGGCGTGGGCGCCGCACGGCGTCTACCCGAGCGCGGGCGAGCACGAGGGCGGGCGCTGGATCACCATCGCCGTCACCTCGGACGAGGAGTGGCGCGCGCTGGCCGGAGCGATGGGCGACCCGGCGTGGGCGAGCGATCCGCGCTACGACAGCGCCGCGGGCCGCCTCGCCGATCAGGACGAGCTGGACCGGCGCATCGGCGAGTGGACGGCGCCCCAGGACTGCTTCGAGCTGATGGAGCGCCTGCAGGCCGTCGGCGTGCCGGCCACGCCGGTCGGCTACCCGGAGGACATCGCGTCCAGCCCGCAGCTCGAGGCGCGCGGATCATGGCGCGAGGTGGATCTGCCGCACGACGCCGGCACGACGCGCTGGTTCTCGCCTCCGTGGCGCTTCTCGAAGACGCCGACCGACCGCATCGATCCGGCGCCGGAGATGGGCGAGGCGAACCACTACGTCTTCTGCGAGCTGCTCGGCATGGACGAGGACGAGGTCGAGCAGCTCAGCGACGAGGGCGTGATCGCCTAGCGCGGGCGCGATTCTGCGGTGCGGGGTAGTGAGAACTCTTCGCGAGTGAGCCCACAGCGGGCAAACCCACCACGAACGGAGCGGCCTCGAACGGGGCGCAGCCCGAGGGGCCCTTCGACGAGTTGATGAGCTTCGCGCAGGAGCGCGGCTACAAGCTCGACTGACGGGACGTGGATACTCAGCGCGTCGCTCATGCGCAGCAGATCGGGAAGCTCCTCGACGCGCTCGGCGCTCGCCCAGGCGGGATCATCGGGCTCGAGATAGGGGTCGGCGGCGGCGATCCGCATCCCGAGGGCGCTCGCGCGCTCGGCGACCGCCCGGGCGACCGCGCCGAGGCCGATCAGCCCGAGCCGCGAGCCGGCCAGCTCGCGTCCGCCGAGTTCCTGCCGTGGCCACTCGCCGGCCGCGTCGCGCGCCGTTGCGCCGTAGACGGGGCGCCGCAGCGTCAGCATCGCCGTCAGCACGTACTCGGCGACCGAGACCGCGTTCGCGCCCGTGGCGGGGAAGACCGCGATGCCGCGCTCCGCGCAGGCGTCGAGGTCGATGTTGTCGAGGCCCACGCCGAGCCGCCCGACGACCTTGAGGGCCGGCGCGGCGTCGAGCAGCTCGCGATCGACGCGGGTGACGTTGCGCACGATCAGCGCCCGTACGGCGGCCACGGCTGCCAGCAGGTCGTCGCGCGCCCGGGCGAGGCCGGGCTCGTATTGCACGGAGCATTCGCCCCGCAGCGCCTCGACGGCTTCCTCGTCCATGAATTCGCTGATTAGGATGTCACTGGCGGCTGCGCTCACGGAGCGGGGTATCCCTTCGCATCGGACGTTGCCAGTGGCGCAGCGTAGCGCACTGCCGCACCGTGGTCGCCGCATGGAGGTGGAGACGTGACAGCGCTGCCGGCATCCACGCTGACGCACCTGGAGTGCTCGATCTGCGGCGCCCGCCACGAGTGCGACGAGCTGCAGACGATCTGCCGCGAGTGCGGGCGCGCGCTGTTCGCTCGCTACGACCTCGACGCCGCGAAGCAGACGCTGACCCGCGAGGGGCTGGGCGGGCGCGAGGCCTCGATGTGGCGCTACGCCGAGGTGATGCCGGGGAGCGAGCTGGCCGGCTCGGTCTCCCTCGGCGAGGGCATGACGCCGCTGCTCGCCGCGCCGCGGCTCGGCGCGGACCTCGGTTGCAGCGACCTGCTGGTGAAGGATGAGGGCGGCAACCCGACCGGTTCGTTCAAGGCGCGCGGCATCGCCGCCGCGATGGCGATGGCGGTGCGGCTCGGCGTGACCGACATCGGTATGCCGACGGCCGGCAACGCCGGCTCCGCCGCCGCCGCGTACTCGGCGCACAGCGGGATCACCGCCCACGTCGCGATGCCGGCCGACACGCCCGCGGCGATCATCCAGGAGGTGCTGAACCTCGGCGCCGACCTGCAGCTCGTCAACGGGCTGATCAACGACGCCGGGCGGCTGATCGCCGAGGGCTGCCGCGAGCACGGCTGGTTCGAGATGTCCACGCTCAAGGAGCCGTACCGCGCCGAGGGCAAGAAGACGATGGGCTACGAGCTGTGGGAGCAACTCGACGGCGAGTTGCCGGACGTCGTGCTCTACCCGACCGGCGGCGGGACCGGGCTGATCGGGATGTGGAAGGCCTTCGACGAGCTTGAACGGATGGGCCTGCTCGGCAGCGAGCGGCCTCGCATGTACGTGGTGCAGTCCGACGGCTGCGCGCCGATCGTGCGGGCCTGGAGCAGCGGTGCGGAGCGCGCGGAGCCGTGGCAGGACGCGGCGACGGTCGCGCCCGGCATCCGCGTACCAGCGCCCTTCGCCGACGATCTGATCCTGCAAACCCTGCGCGAGAGCGGCGGCTCGGCGGTCGCGGTGCCCGACGAGTCGATCGTGCCCGCGATGCGCCGCTTCGGCCGCATCGAGGGCATCGACGCCTGCCCCGAGGGCGCCTCGACGCTCGTCGGGCTTGAGCTGCTGATGGCGGAAGGCACGGTCCGGCCCCACGAGCGGATCGTGCTGTTCAATACGGGTACGGGTCTCAAGCACCCCGAACTGCGTCTGGAGGTCTGATGCGTTACTTCGTCACCGGCGGCACCGGCTTCATCGGCGCCTACCTCGTCCGCGACCTGCTGCAGGCCGGGCACGAGGTCACGATCTTCGAGCTGGCGCCGCAGCCCGAGTTCCTCGAGGAGATCGTCGGCGACGCCGGCGAGGCGAGCATCGTGCGCGGCGACGTGACGGACATGCCGGCGCTGCTGCGCGCGATGCGGGACGCAGGCGCGGAGCGCGTGGTGCACCTCGCCTCGCTGCTCACCGACTCAAGCGAGGAGAACCCGCTGCGCGCCGTGCGCGTGAACATCGAGGGCACGATCCACGCCTTCGAGGCCGCGCTCGCGGTCGGCGCGCAGAAGGTCGTGTGGGCCTCCTCGATCGCCGCCTTCGGACACGGCCCGCACGAGCTGGGCGGCACGGTGTACAACGACGACTACCACGCGCCGGTCAACCTCTACGGGGCGGGCAAGGCCTTCCTTGAACGGGTCACCGCGACGTACCGCCGCGACCGGGGGCTGGACGTGGTGGGACTGCGCTTCACCATCGTCTACGGCTACGGCAAGTCGTTCACCGTGCAGCGCGGCAGCGCCGTCACGCACCTGGCGGAACTGATCGACAAGCCGGCGCTCGGCCAGTCCGGGCTCGTCACCAACGGCAACGACGTGCAGGACTTCTCCTACGTCGAGGACTGCGCGCGCTCGATCGTGCTCGCCGCCGACGCGGTCGACACGCCCTCGCTGGCGCTGACGGTCACCGGCGACGACGTGCGTGTCGGCGACGTGGCGGACGTGGTGCGCGAGCTGCTGCCGGATGCGCAGATCGAGGTGCGCAACGACACGTTACCGCGCATCCGCGCGGGCTACGACCGCGAGGGAACCGCACGCGAGATCGGGTTCCGCCCGGCCTGGACGCTGCGCGAGGGCCTCGCGAGCACGATCGGCAAGCTGCGCGCCAGGCACGGGCTGCCGCCCGTCTGAGACCCGCTCGCAGCGGCCTCGCTACCCCGGCTCGCTGCCGAGGATGACGCTGCTGACCGGCTGCACCATCGGCCCCGAGGTGACCATCGAAACCTCCACGCTTGGGACCTGGCGGGTCGAGTGGCCGCGGATCTGGCGGACTGCCTCGATATTCAGTTCCAGGCCGTGCATGTAGCACTCGGCGAGGTTGCCGCCGCTGGTGTTGAGCGGGAGCTTGCCGCCCGGCGCGGTGAAGTTCTCCAGCGTGAAGAACTCGTTGACCTCGTCCGGCGCGCAGAAGCCGTGCTCGACCATGCTGACCATCACGCAGCCCGTGAAGTTCTCGTAGCTCTGCAGCACGTCGACGTCCTCGGGGCCGACGCCGGCCTGCGCGTAGAGGTGCGGCGCTAGGGTCTTGAAGTTCGACGTCGCGTAGTCGGGCGCGTTGTGCGCGCTGGCCGCCTGGCGGTATCCGGAGCCCTGCGCCGCGCCGAGGATGTAGGCGGGCTTCTGGCGCAGGTCGCGCGCCCGCTCGGCGGGCACGAGGATCATCGCGGCGGCGCCGTCGTTCTCCTGGCAGCAGTCGTAGAGGTGGAACGGCTCGACGATCCAGCGCGAGCCGTCGTAGGTCTCCTCATCCAGCGGCCGGCCGTGCATCACCGCCCGCGGGTTGTGCTGGGCGTGCTGGTAGCTGGCGAGGGAGACGGCGCGCAGGGCTTCCTGCTTCACGCCGTGCTCGTGCATGAAGCGGCGCACGCGCATCGCGAATTGCTGCGCGGGCGAGAGCAAGCCGTACGGCTGCGTGAGCGCGTTCGGCCCCTCGGCGCGAGGGCCGCCCCGCGCCTGGCCGAAGCGGCCGTACTGGCCCTGCGCGAGCGAGCGGTAGACGAGCACGACATCGGCGTAGCCGGCGTGGATCGCCGCCGCGCCGTTGGCGACGGCGCCCGATCCGCCGCCCCCGCCGCCGCCCCAGACGAGGTTGCTGAGCCGGTGCTCCGGCAGCCCCAGCGCGGTGGCGATGCGGTCCGGCAGGCTGCGCTCGTCGGCGTAGGAGGCGAAGCCGTCGATCTCGGAGATCTCGATGCCGGCGTCGTCGGCGGCGTCGATGATCGCGTCGAGGCACATCTTGAACTCGGAGTCCTCGGCGCGGCCCTGCCGGTAGTAGGTGGTCTCGGCGACGCCTGCGACGGCGACCTTGCCGCGGATCGAGCGCTCGTTGGTTGTGGCCATCGTCGGCTCCATTCATGCATCGGTGGTCGGACGAGCGTATGTATAGCACGTGGGGCCGCTCCCGCCCCGGAACGCAGCCGCGCAGCGGTGCCTCGGATATGCTAGATGGCGCCGCACGGGATGGAGGGACTGGTAACGATGAGCGAAGAACTGGAAACCCTCGTCACCGAGGAGATGATCGCCGCCAAGGGCGTATGGGGCGAAGCGACCCGCTCGCACCCCGTGACCGAGTCCGACATACGCAAGTGGGCGATCGCGACCTACTGGCCGGAGAAGCCGCCTCCCCTCTACTGGGACGAGGACTACGCTCGCAACAGCCGCTGGGGCGGGATCATCGCGCCTCGCGACTTCAATCCATTCGCCTGGCCGGTTGACCGACCGCCCGGGCCGCGTTCGGCGGGCGCACAGCCGGGCCAGACGCCGAAGAAGGGCGAGAACGTCCTCAATGGCGGGCAGGCCGATACCTGGCACAAGCCGATCCGGTCCGGCGACGTGCTCACCTCGCGCACCCGGCTCTCGCACTGGGATGAGCGGACCGGTCGGCTCGGGCTGACGCTCTACTCCTACACTGAGATCGAGTGGCGCAACCAGCACGACGAGCTGGTGCGACGCCGCATCTCGACCGGCATCCGCTACTAGCCGCCCGCGTTCGGAGGGAACAAAACCGTGGCCAACAACGTCTACTACGAAGATGTCGAGATCGGACAGGAGATTCCGGCGTTCGAGCGCGAGACCGACTTCATGAACTGGAACCGCTACGCTGCCGTCAACGATGAGTTCGTGTTCGTCCACATGGACGACGAGGTCGGCAAGGCGGCCGGGCAGGGCGCCGCCTTCGGGATGGGCAACCTGCGCTGGGCGTACGTGATCAACGCGCTCCAGGACTGGATCGGCGACGAGGCCGAGATACGCGAGCTCTCGATGCAGTTCCGCGCGATCAACCACAAGCACGACGTGCTGAGCGCGCGCGGCATCGTAAGCGCGAAGAGCGTCGAGGATGGCGAGCACCTCGTCACCCTCGACATCAACGTGGTCAATCAGGATGGAGCGGCGACGGCGCCAGGGACGGCAGTCGTCGTGCTCCCCTCGCGCGAGGGCTAGCCGCGGCTGGCACTGCGCGCGTGAATCTCGCGCCCCGGGGAGGCGCGGACGCCGGCCGGCGGTATCACCGGCGGGCCTGGGGGGTGGCAGCGCGTGAGTGTTCCCGGAGGCGCAGCCTACCGAGACGGGCAGGGGCGTACGCGCTGCCGGCGCTGCGACAAGCTCGTCTACGCGGGCGAGGAGGAAGCGCAGGCCGCCGCGGACGCCGCGCGCGAGCAGCGCGTCCTGCTGCGCGCGTACCGGGAGCCTGCCTGCGGCTACTGGCATCTGACGTCGCGGGCCGAGCTGCCGCTCTCCAGAGAGGCGGAGCGTGCAAGGCAGGGGTCCGCGGCCCGGCGGGCCAGCAGCCTCCAACGGCTCGCCCTCGCGCTGGTCATCGTGGTGGTCGTGGCCGTGGCCGTTTCGGCGTTCGTCTTCCAGCGACTGGGCGGCGATGAACCGGAAGCGCCGCTGGCTACCGCCGTTCCGGTGACCGCAACGATCGTCGCCACCGCGGCCGCGAGTCCGGCCGCCACCGCAACTCCGACCGCGACCGCGACCGCGACGGCAACCCGAACGCCCACCGCGACCCCCGTGCCGACGCCCGTGCCGACCCCCGAGCCGGTCGTCGTCCGGACGATCGGCAACACGGGCGGCACCGGCGTGGCGTTGCGCGACGACTGCGAGGATGACGCCCGCTTCTCCGCGCGCGGCGAGGGCTGGCCCGACAACACGCGCCTCGAGCTGATCGAGGAGGGCAGCGAACGCTGCGCGGGCTGGCTTCAGCTCGAGGCCGGCGGCGTCGCCTCGTGGGTGCGCGAGGAGTACGTGATCCAGCGGGTGCTCTCGAGCCTGTGGACCGTCGGCAACACGGGCGGCGTAGGTGTGGCGCGGCGCGGCGATTGTGCTACGGCGGCTCGCATCTCCCAGCCCGGGCAGGGCTGGGACGACGGCGCCGAGGTCCGCCTGCTGGAGGTGGGCGCGGAGCGCTGCGCGGGCTGGCTGCGCGTGGAGTCAGTGGAGCCGGAGGGCGTCGAGTCGTGGGTGCGCGAGGTCTACCTGATCGAGGTCGTCATCGAAGTTGAGGAGCCGACCCCGGAGACATGGACCATCGGCAACACCGGCGGAACCGGCGTGGCGCTGCGCAACGACTGCACCAACGAGGCCCGCTTCTCCGAGCGGGGAGAGGGCTGGCGCGACGCCATACGCGTCGAGTTGATCGAGGTCGGCGAAGGCCGCTGCGAGGGCTGGTTGCACGTCGAGGCGGACGGCGTCGCCTCGTGGGTGCGCGAGGCCTATCTGATCCCGGTCGAGTAGGGAGGCGCGCGGCGCTCAGTCCGCGGGGAGAGCGCTCGGCCGGTTCGACGGGATCTCATCGAAGGGAATCTCCTCGATGTCGTCGAGGGCGGCCTCGATCGGGTCGCCGTCGCCCTGGCTCGTCCCGTGGGCGTCGATACCGAAGGCTTCGGAGTAGCGGTAGTACAGCTCCAGCGAGTCTCCGTACTTGCGATGTCCGGCGGTGTGCTTCGCGCAGGCGAGCAGCAGGCGATGGCGTTCGGGTGAGCTGGTGCGTGCGTAGTCCTCGAGGAAGCACATGCCGAGTTCCTGGTTGTGCGGGTCGTTGCCGTGCTTCGCGGCGCTCATCGCCAGCGAGGCCAGCAGCGGGCCGCGCGCGTAGCCGCCGTCGAGGTAGGCCTGCACCCAGGATGCGGCCTCGTCCGGCTCGAGCCGGTCCGTCGCGGCCTCCAGTTGCCGCAGCACCTGGTCGCGCGAGAGCCGGTCGGAGCCGGCCGGGGCGCGCAGCAGCGGCCGGCCGTTGCCCGGCGTGTTGCGCAGTTTCATCGCGGCCTGGTTGACGAAGGAGCCGGCCACGTAGAGCAGCTTCGTGCGGTGGCGGTGCTGGAAGCGGTTGTAGAACCAGGCCAGCGTGTTCGTGTACTCGTAGCAGTGCTGGGGCATCCCGAAGTTCTCGGGCTCGCCGGCCTCGAGGACCACCTGCGCGGCGGCGATCTGGATGCTGTCGAGGATCTTCTTCGGCGAGCGTCCGGACTGGAGCAGGCCGCTGATCGCGTGGATGTACGAGGGGTCCGGCTCGCGCAGTACGGCGCGCAGCAGCCCCTCGCGCTCCGCGATCGAGAGGTCGCCCTCCTGCCTGAACAGCTCGGCGTCGCGCGAGGACTCCGGCGTGGCGGCCAGCGTCGAGATCGGCGGGTCGTCGTCCAGCTCGGTCATCAGCACGCGGCAGGCCATCTCGTAGGTGGCGTAGTAGTGCGGCCCGACGGCGAGGTCGGGCGCGCCCGCGTAGATGATCGGGTCCGCGCGATCCCAGCCGACGGCGTCGGCGAGTTCGACCGTGGCGCGGGCGCGGAAGGACTTGTGGCCGGTGGTGTAGCTGGTCACGTAGAGCATGCGGTCCTGGATGTCGATCAGGCCGGCGAACACGAACTGGGCAAGCACGCGCTCGCGGTTCGCCGGGTTCCGCAGCATCCCCTTGAGCAGGCTGTAGGCCTCAGCGGGCCGGTTCCGCATGACGAGCGTGAGCCACTCGTTGAGCTGCTCGTCGAGGGTACCGATCGCTTCCGGGTTCTCCAGCGCCGGCGTGTCCGGGTTGTGGACCACCGGCGCCGGCGGCACGGGGTAGCGCTCGGCGTCGTAGCGGCTGCGTCCGTAGTGCCCCGGCGCCTTGCCGAGCAGCTGGTTCCAGGCGTCGAGGCCCGTCGGCACGTACCACATCGTCTGCGCGATCGGCAGGAAGCGGTGCTTGTCCGAGAGGACGGCGGGCATGCGCATCGCGAGGCGGCCGCTGAGCAGGCAGTGGTCGTTGTTGACGAAGCGCACGAAGCCGTCGTCGAGGCGCTGGTGGAACGGCGCCTGCGTGTACGGCCCGTGGATGCGCACAGTCTCCAGCAGCATCTCCTCGAGCGGGCGGCCGGCGCGGATCAGGTCGTAGAGGATGTCGGACGCCGCTTCCTGGTCGCGCGAAACGATGCCCTCCTCGAGGGCGGCATACATCGCGACGGTCCGGGCGTCCGGCCGGTCAGAGGAGGCAGTCGTCATCTATCCGGCTCCCTGCCGGGGAGTATAGCGCCCGACGCCCGGTCCGGCACGGGCGGGCGGGACTCGGTCCGCGGCGCTCGGGGGCGGGGCCTACGGGCCAGCGGAAGGAGTGCGCACCGCGCTGCGGCGATGGCTGGCGATCCGCTGGGCGAGCTCCGGGAAGGTGGGATCAATCTCGTAGCGGTAGTCGTCCCAGTAGCCGTCGCGGTCCGGGTCGAAGTGGCGAGGTGGCGTGGCGCTGGCGAGGGCAAGCCGTTTCATGCGCCGCTCGATCTCCGCTCGCTGCGGGACGGCCTCGTCCGCGGGGACGGGCGGAAGGACCACGACGCTCATCGACTGGTTGGTGCGGAGGGCGGGCGTGAACGGGTGCTCCCAGACGCGGTGTCCGCCCGTGACCACGATCGGCAGAAGCGGGCGTCCGAGGCGGCGCGCGAGGTTGAAGGCCCCGGGCTGGAATGCGATCTCGATGCCGAGGACGGAGCCCTGGGGGAAGAGCAGCAGGCTGTCGCCGGCCTCGATGGCTGCGTGGGCGCCGCGCTGGACGGCGCGGGCGGCGGGGATGGGCCGCTCGGGGCGGATCAGCAGGTGCCGCCCGCGCCTGAGCTGCCCGCCGAGCAGCGGGAAGGTGGCGAGTTCGTCGCGGGCGACGGCGCTGAGCGAGAGCGGGAGATGGAGCAGTGCGAGGCCGTCGGCGAAGCCCTCGTGCAGGGAGGCGACGACGTAGCGCTCGTCCGGGTCGATGTGTTCGAGGCCGCTGATGCCGATGCGCAGACCGATCAGGCGGGCGGCGAGCCGGGCCCACCAGCGCTCGGCGGCCCGGCTCGCCGCCCGGCGGCGCATGCGCGCGCGGCCCCGCTCCGGCAGCAGCGCGGCGAGCTGGACGACGAGCTTCGCGGGACCGAGGAGGACGAGGGCGGCCGCCCAGGCCCGGAGCCATTCGCCGGTGGAGCCGACGGCGAGATAACCGCCGAGCAGGGTGCGTGGAGCCTCCTCGGCTGTGGGTGCAGCGGCTGCGGGCGCAGGGGCTCCGGGCGCGACGGAGTCGGGACGGTCAGGCGTCATCGGCGCCGGCGGGCGTGGCCGGGGCAGCGCGCGCGAGGGCGCGGCGGAGCCCGGCTTCGTCCGGGACGACGCCCTGGGTGGCGATCTTGCCGTTGATCGTCACGACGGGCGGGTGCCAGCCGCCGCGGCGCAGGGCGTCGAAGAGGTGGTTGAACCAGGGTTTGATGTGAACTTCGACATCGGGGAGGTCGGAGGCCACGCGCTGGACGAGGCGCACGGTGAGGTCGCACTCCTCGCAGACGGCGTGCGGGACGTTGAAGAAGAGCTGGCGGCCGGTCATCGGGTAGACGGTCACCACCGTCGCGGCCGGAGCGGCGTTCGATGCGTCAGTCATGTGATCGAGAGTAACGGAGCGGGCGGCGGCGCGCCGCCGCCCGCTCGTAGGCGCGCGAGGCGCTCTGGCGCGCCCAGGGATCGAGTCTCAGCGCGACCGCGGGACTCCTTCGGCGGTCGCATGTACCCCGCTGCCCTCGAACAGACGCTGCGTACAGTCGCGGTTCCATGTAGAACGGGGAGCGTGGAGCGAGCGCGAACTGCGGGACCGCGAGGTGCTACTCGCGGACTACCGCCGCGGCGCGCCTTTCGGGAGGCCAGCGTGAGCGGCGAGGGTAGGCGCTACGCCAGATCGGCGGAGCTGACAGAGCGCGCCGCCCGCTTGATCTCGGGTGGAACCAGCCGCGCCGGCGCGCGCGCGCCGGCGGCGGAAGGCGGGTGGGCGCACCCCCTCTTCGCCGCGAGTGGGAGCGGCGCGCGCCTGACCGACGTCGACGGCAACGAGGTGATCGACTTCAACAACCACTCGACCGCTCTCGTCCACGGACACGCGCACCCGCGCATCGTCGAGGCGATCACGAGGCAGGCGGCGCACGGCACGGGCTCGAACTTCGCCAACGAGCACGAGCAGCGATTGGCCGAGCTGATCTGCGATCGTGTGGCGGCCTTCGACCGCATCCGCTTTTGCGTGACCGGCACCGAGGCGGTGCTGATGGCCGTGCGCGCTGCACGCGCGCTCACCGGCCGCGTGAAGATCGCGAAGTTCGAGGGCGCCTACCACGGCCGTTCCGACTTCGTCGACATCTCGGTTGAACCGGATCCCGAGGACTGGGGCGAAGGCGACCCCAGCCCCGTCGCCCAGACCGGCACACCGCGCAGCGTGACCGATGCGGTGGTCGTGCTTCCGTACAACGAGACGGAGCGCGCACGCGCGATCCTCCAGCGCCACGCCGGTGAGCTTGCCTGCGTGGTGATCGACCCGTTCGCCCCGCGCACCGGCCCGACCGTCCCATCGCCCGGGTTCCTGGCCATGCTGCGCGAGTACACGCGCGGCGACGGCAGTCTGCTCGTCTTCGACGAGGTGATCGCCTTCCGGCTGAGCTACGGCGGGGCCCAGGGCCTCTACGGCGTGACGCCGGACCTCACCTGCCTCAGCAAGATCATCGGCGGTGGCCTCCCGATTGGCGCCGTCGCCGGCCCCGCCGATTTCATGGACATCTTCGATACGACGACCGGGCCGGCGTTCACATTCGGAGGGACCTACGCGGCGAACCCGATGTCGACCGCCGCGGGGTCGGCGGCGCTCGAGCTGTTCACGGCGGACGAAGTCGAGCGCATCAACGCGCTCGGCGCCCGGGCTCGCGAGCTGGTGCGTGAGGCCTTCGCGGTAACCGGTTACCCCGGACAGGTGCTCGGCGTCGGCTCGCTGTTCCGGCCGCACCTGACCACGCGGCCGATCCGGGGCTACCGCACCGCCCGCTGGAGCCCCGAAGAGCGAGCGCGCGTGCGGCGCCTCCAGGGGCACATGCTCAACCGCGGCGTCTCCCTCTGGGAGCATCAAGCGCTCTGCTCGATCTCGACGCCGATGGGCGAGGAGGAACTGGAACGGCTCGCCGAGGCGCTCGTCGCCTCCCTGCGAGCAATGATTGCGGAGGGTGACGTCCCCGGCGAGGCAGGCTAGTCGCGCTGCTCGTCCAGCACGATCGCCGCCTTGATCTCACGCCACTCGCGCATCCGCTCCAGGGCGACGTTGATCTCGTCGAGCCGGTAGCGATTCGAGATCAGGTCCATCCAGGGGAAGCGCTCCCAGTTGTGCGCGAGGAAGTCGAGCGCGCGTGCGTAGTGATCGACGCCGGCTGAGATCGAGCCGACGACTCTGAGGTGCTTGCCCGTGATGTCCGATGGGCGCATCTCCACCGCCTCGTTGTGCCGCTGGCCAAGCACGAGGTAGCGCCCGCCGCGCGCGATCAGGTCGATGCCCTCCGGGAACGCGCTCCGAGCGCCCGAGACCTCGATCACCACCTCCGGGCCCCGCCCCTCCGTCCAGTCGAGGATCCGGGTGCGGCGCTCGGAGGGATCGGGCAGCTCGCCGATGTCGAGCGTGTGCGTGGCGCCCCAGCGTCGCGCGACTGCGAGGCGCTCAGCGGGGCCGCCGATCACGATCACGGCCGGCGCGCCCGACCGGACCGCGAGCGCCGTCGCAAAGAGCCCCAGCGGTCCGGAGCCCTGGATCGCGACGCGGTCTGTGTCCCGGATCCGGCCGAGGCGATCGAACCCGTGGACCACGGTGCGCAGCGCGCACGAGGCGGCTGAGGCGAGCTCGTCGGGCACGACGTCCGGCACCCGCACGCGTCCGGCCGTCGGGAAGACGTAGCCGTACTCGGCGAACCCTCCGGTGAGATGGGGGAACTCCGTGCTCAAGGTTTGCGTGTAGCCGCGCCGGTGCTCGCACAGCGTCGGCTCGTGCGCGACGACGCACTGGTAGCACTGCCCGCAGAAGCCGTGTGTGTAGACGATGCGGTCGCCGACAGCGAGCGGCCGGCCGATCGAGTCGTGAGTCACGCCCTCGCCCAGCCGGACCACGCGCCCGACCATCTCGTGCCCGAGGATGCGCGGGTAGCGGTCGTGCGAGGCTTGCGTGTCGCCGTGTTGCACGTGGCCGTCCGTGGCGCAGATCGTCGCAACGAGATGGCGGACGAGGATCGCGTGCGGCTCGAGCCGCCCCGGGACCGGCACCTCTCTGATCTCGAGCGGCTGGCCGCGCCCCACCAGCAGCGCGGCCCGACAGGTCTCAGGAATCCCGATCACTCGCTCGGCCTCCGCCTTCGCACGCGTTGCGCCCGGCGATCGTCCCGGAGGAGCCTGCGGAGGCCGGGCCCACCCTCGCAGATGGCGTGCGGGACGCTGAAGAAGAGCTGGCGGCTGGCCATCGGGTAGACCGCCACCACGGTCGCGGCCGGAGTGGCGCTCGCTGCGTCAGTCATGTGATCGAGAGTAGCGGAGCCGGCGGCGGCGTGGCGTGCCGCCGCCCGCTCCCTCCTCTTACCCCGAATCCACCGATCGAAGCTTGACGGGGCGGGATGCCGGGCTGCCGAAGCGTTCGGCGGGCGTGCCGGCGTTCGCCGGGCGGCGCCGGGGGCGGGCTGGAGCGAGGAGCCCTCGCTCAGCGCCGCTCGGGGGCGCTGAGGGCGCGTGCGCGAGGGTGCGCGAGGCGTGCGCGGGCATGCTGGCGCGAGCCTCGGACCCGGGGCCGGCGCTGTGAGCGGGCGTCAGGCGGGGAGCGGAAGCGCCCGTAACCGCGCGAGCGCGGCTGCCCACTGCCCGGCCCAGGGCCAGCGCTTCGGGAGGTGCAGCGTCCACCGCCGGGCCGAGTGGGTGAGCCGCCCGGCCAGCGCGAAGAAGCGCCGCCTGAGCGTCCTGGTCGTCACGATTCCCTCGCCGAGCCCGAGCCGCGCCGTCCAGCGGGCGAGGTTGTGCGCGATCACCTGCACCGCGAGCCACGCCGCGTTCGCGGTGAAGCGGCCCGAGGGGAGATGGTTCAGCCCGACGCCGTACTTGAGATCGCGGATCGCGTTCTCGATCTCGGCGTGGCGGCGATGGTCGGCCTCCAGCTCCAGCAGCTCCCCCTCGCGGTCGCTGATGAAGGCGTGGTAGCTGTAGCTGCTGAAGAGCGCGAGCTGTGAGCCGGGCGTCGGCTTCACGCGCCGCACGATGAGCCGCACCGGGGCGGCGTCCTCCTTGTGCTGGAACGGCGTGTAGGTCGTCTCGGCGACATCGGCGCCGCCCGGCAGCCAGTACGGGATCGGCGTCCAGTCCTCATCCGGTATCGCCTCGATCAGCGTGCGCACGTTCGGCTGCTGGCGAATGGTGATTGAGAAGCGGACATCCAGCGCGCGGCAGGCGGTGACGACGGCGTGGTTGTAGAAGCCGCTGTCGGCGCGCATCGTGAGCTGCCCCGCCGCCCCGGCCTCGCGCACCCGCGCCACCGTCTCACGCAGGAAGTGGGCGGCGCCGCGGGCGGTGTGGGCGCGGCCCTCGCGCAGCCGCGCCATCAGCACCTCGCCTGAGCCGGCCGCGACGGCGAGCAGCGGGTGATAGCCGCGCGCGCCGCTGTAGCCGGGGCGCTGCGCGCCCTCCTTGGCGAGGCCGTAGGTCTCGCAGAGCGTCGAGTCGAGATCGATCGTGAGCGGCTCCTCGCCCGGTCCCGCCCCGGCCGCCCAGGCGCGGGCGAGCAGCTCGCGGGTCACGCGGTCGAGCTGGCGGGCGTGGCCCCAGCGGAAGCTGCGCAGGAACGTGCCGAGGGTGGACGGCGCCTTCACGGTGCAGCCGAGCACGCGCCCCGTTCCGCCGGCGCGCAGCGCAGCGGCGTCGTCGATGCAGTCGCCGCCCGCGAGCGCGGAGGCGACCAGGGTGAGCAGCTTGTCCCCGGCGTTCGCCCGGCCCGCTGCCCCACCGAGGTCGACGTGGGCGTCCGTCAGTTCACGCAGGCCGAGCCGGCCGGCGAGCGTGGCGGGGAGTAGCAGGCCCGCGTGGTCCACGAGGCGGTCGTCGTCGAAGGCGATCTGGAGCCGGTCGGGGCTGCTCGGTGCTAGCATCGAATGGGTGCTCCCTGTCGCTGTGACGTGATTCGTTCAAAACCCATTGTCCCAGATACAGAGGAGCACCCCTTCTCAACTACTCACGCGCTCTCCTTCGGTGGATCAGGGCTTACTCGGCGGAGGCGGCGTCCTCCTCGGTCGGCTCGGCGGCCTCGGGCGGCGCCCCGTTGCCCGGCGCTGCGTCGGTCGTCGCGACGCGCGGCAGGCTCTTGAGCGTGCCGAGGATGTCGATGCCGGTGAGGCTCTCGACCAGGTCCGGAAGCTGCGATATCACCTGCGTCACATCGCCGGTCAGCTTGCTTGCGCCGATCGAGCCGTCGCCGCTGATCATGACGATGCGGTCCGTCTGCGACAGCGGCTGCGAGACGGCTGCGGCGACATCGGGCAGCGATGCGAGCAGCGTGTCGATCATGGCCGCCTGGCCGTACTGCTTCCAGGCCTCCGCCTTGGTCTGCATCGCGGCGGCTTCCGCGAAGCCCTGAGCGCGGATCGCGTCGGCCTCGGCCTCGCCGCGGGCGCGAATCGCGTCGGCCTCGCCGTTGCCGCGCAGGGTCAGCGACTCTGCTGAGGCCTCGGCCTCGGCCACGACCTTGGCCTTCTCGCCGGTGGCGACAGTCTCCAGGCGGTAGCGCTCGGCCTCGGCCGGGCGCTTCACGCCTGCCTCCAGCTCGCGCTCGCGGCGCGCGATCTCCTGCTGCTCGATCTCGATCTGCTTGGTGCGCTCGATGACCTCGACCTGGAGTTCCTGCTCGCGGATCTCCTGCTGGGTTACTGCCTCCTGCAGGGCGTACGCAAGCTCCGCCTCGGCCCGGCGGGCGTTCGTCTCCTGCTCGTAGATGGCCTTCTGAACGGCGAAGTCCCGCTCAGCTTCGGCGATGAGGGTGTCCGCCTCGAACCTGGCCTGCTCCTGGTCACGGTTCGCCTGCGCCTGCACGATCGTGGCGTCGCGCTCCGCCTCGGCGCGCCGGATCGCCGCGTCGCGGGAGGCCTCGGCCTCGCCAATCTCGGCGTCGCGCGTGACCTCCGCCGTGCGCTTGCGGCCGAGCGCGTCGAGGTAGCCCTGCTCGTCGCGAATGTCGCGGATCGTGAAGCTGACGATCTCGAGGCCCATGTTCGCCATGTGTGGCCCGGCCACCTCGGACACGCTTTCGGCGAACGATTCGCGGTCCTGGTAGATGTCCTCGACGGTCATCGTCCCGAGGATCGCGCGCTGCGCTCCCTCGAGCGTCTGCAGGGCGACCTGTGCGATCTCGGCCTCGCGCTTTCCGATGAATTGCTGTGCGGCCGTGCGGATCGCTTCCTCCGCCCGCGCCACCTTGACCTGCGCCACCCCGTCCACGGTGACGGCGACGCCCTCCTTCGTGTAGACCTTCGCCGTCTCCACGGGCAGGGTCATGACCTCGAGCGAGATGCTCTGCGCCTTGAAGAAGATCGGGATGACGACGACCCGGCCACCGACCGTCACTTTCGGTATAGAGCCGCCTCCCGATCGGATCACGGCCTCGTTGGGCCCTGCCACCTTGATGATTGGAGCCATGCGTGCTTCTCCTCACGTTGCCGGTCACTCCAGCGAGCGCCCGGCTACTTGTTTCCTCGCTTGAACGTCCGCCGGATTCGGCCTGCCGCCGCCGAGAGCAGCATCCACCTTCTTGAGCCGGACTCCGGGAACGTGTCTGACACCTTGATCACTCCTCCACTGTAGACGCTTACGACGCGGACCTGTGCCCCGGCGTCGATGCGGGTTCCTTCCTCGGTCACCGCGGACCACTCCCGGTCGTCGATGCGTACCGTGCCGAACGGCGCCAGATCGGAGAGCGTGACGCCTCGCGCGTTCACGAGCGCCGTGGCGGACGCGGTGACGTAGGCGTCTGCCGACCCACCCTCTCTCGCGAGGGCGAAGAGGGTGAGCACCACCGCGACGAGCGTCGCCGACATCGCGCCGATCAACCAGCGGCTCACCTCCACCGCCGGCTCCGGGATCGCGGATGATTCGAGGAACCCGCCGAAGATCAGGAAGGAGCCCACAAGGAACGCAGCGACGCCGCCCGCACCGAACGCGCCGATGCCGGGCGCCTGCAGCTCGAAGTAGAACAAGCCCATCGAGAAGAGGATCAGCGCCACGCCGACCCAGCTCACCGAGAGTTGCCCGAGCGCCACGAAGGCGAGCAACAGCGCGATCACGCCAACGACGCCCGGGCCAAACACCCCGGGGCTGAAGAACTCGGCCAACAGCGCCAGGCTTCCGATCGAGAGCAACAGATAGGCGATGTTCGGGTCTGCGATCACCCCCAGGAAGCGTTCCAGCATCGTCGTTCTGACCGGGCGGACTTGCGCGCCCGCCGTGCTCACGACGACGGTCCCGTTAGCGGTCTCGGCCGTGCGTCCATCGAGCTGGTTCAGCAGATCGCCCATGTCCGTGGCGATCAAGTCGACGATCCCGAGATCAACGGCCTCGCTCGCGGAGTAGGCCCGGGCGTAGGTGACGGTGTCCTCCAGTGCGTCGGCGTTGCGGTTCCGCTGCTCCGCGATCCCCCTGATGAACGCCCGCGTGTCCTCGTCCACCTTTCGCGCCAGCGTGGGGGGCAGATCCTCGCCCGAGCCGCTCACGGGCGACGCGGCGCCGATGTTGGTGGCCGGGGCCATGGCCGCGAAGTTGGCGGCCGCCGTGACGAACGTTCCGGCCGATGCCGCCTGCGCGCCGGCCGGCGAGACGTACACGGCAAGGGGCGTCCGGGAACCGAGGATCGCCTCGACCATGTCGCGCATGGAGTCGATGCGCCCGCCCGGGGTATCGAGCTGGACCACAACGAGCGCCGCACCCTCGTCGTCCGCCTTGTTGATCGCGCGTGCGAGGTACCGCGAGCTGACGGCATCGATCACGCCGTCAATCTTCACCAGGGCGACGTGATCGCCAGCGGCATGTGCGGGAACGGCCCAGTGCGCGAGCGCGAGCGCGAGCAGCCCCAACGCCAGGAGCGTCGGGCCGACAGCGCGCGATCCCCTCTTCGTCATGCGGTCACGTCTCTCCCGCAGCCCGGGCGGCTGCGAGGTGCGAACAGCCGGCCGGAGAGGCGATGGAGCGGGAGATGGGATTCGAACCCACGACCCTCTGCTTGGGAAGCAGATGCTCTACCCCTGAGCTACTCCCGCATCGCTGCTCCGCCAGGGGCCCCATTGAAGCCCCGCACGGCCTCGCGCGTCAACGCGCGCGCCGCGGCGAGGCGAGGGTGCAGTGCATCAGAAGTGGCTGTTACCGCACCCGCTCTGGCTGCATCACGAATCGGTTACCCAGCCGTGCGCTCCGATCATGCCCTGGCGCGCATGGACGGGTTGGCCCTGCGGTCTGCCCGATCGTGCCCGGGGGGTGGCGCTTACGACAGGCGTGCGTTTAGCAGCCGGTTCAGGCTCACACCCTCCTCGGCCGCTTGTGTCGCGAGTTCGCGGTGGATCTCGGGCGGAACGCGGAGCAGGATGCGCCCCGAGTAGGGGCGGTTTGCCAACGGCTCCGGAACAGCCTCGCCGACGGACTGCATATCCTGCACGGCGTCGGCCACCGTCCTCCGGATGCCGACGAACGCGTCCTCTGGTCGCGGCGCCAGCCAGCTGAGGAGCGGGAACTCCAGGCACAGGCCCACGTACTCCTCATCCTCTACTGACCAGGTGACGCGGTAGGTGTAGTGGTCACTCATCGCCCGGCCTCCAACCTGTCAATGGCCCTCAGCACCTGTCTTACCTGGTACGCCTTGGCCGCGCCTCTGTCGTCCTGGATGTTGACCCTCGGGTTTCCGGGCCAGGGCGTGCGAGAGACCCAGTGGCTGCCGCCCGTCCGTCGCGCCGGCCCGAAGTAGTGGTCGCAGACCTTCGCCAGGTCGGCGAAGCGAACGCCGCGCGGGCTGGTGCGCATCTGCCTGACAGTTGCCGCGACGCTGGCCACACGCAGATGATACCACTATCGCTATTACTCATCAACCGGAGATCACCCTGCGAGAGGCAAGCATCCAGCGTCGGCGCTGCTCGGGCGCCACGAATCCTCCACTGAACCCTCGGCAAGGAACATCGCCCCGGCGGCGCGCGACTTGGTGGTGAGGGGCCGTCCGGTGACAGGCTTCTGATGCACCTCGCTGCGCGAGGCATCCTGAGGGTAACGGTTTCAATGACGCACTCCGGCGAGCGCGGCGCCCGCCGCCATCGGCTACCATCGCGCGCAGCAAGCGCCCGGCGAGCGGAGGTGAGCGATGAAGTTCGGCGCGTATCTGATCAACCCGCCGAATCTGCCCTACGCCGCCGGCGGCCGCTCGACCGAAGAGATCGGCGGCGAGGCCGCGAGCGTGACGACGCCCGGCTACCTGCGCGACTGCGCCCGCTACGCCGAGGAGCTGGGCTTCGACTCGATCTGGTTCCCGGACCACGTCGTCATCCCCGCCTCCTACAGTTCGCGCTACCCGTACCAGGAGTACGAGAGCGGCGAGTACCGCCGTTACCCCTTCGACGAGACCGCGTTCCCGGAGCCGATGACGGCGCTCGCCTACGTCGCCGGCGCGACCGACCGCATCAAGCTGCGCACCGGCGTCCTGATCCTGCCGGAGCGCAACCCCGTGCTCTTCGCCAAGGAGCTCGGCACCCTCGACGCGCTCTCCGGCGGCCGGCTCGAGCTGGGCATCGGCATCGGCTGGCTGCGCGAGGAGTTCGAGGCGCTCGGCATCTCCTGGCCGAACCGCGGCCGCCGCTGCGACGAGTACATCGAGGCGATGCGCGAGATCTGGAACAACGACATCGCCAGCTACGACGGCGAGTTCGTCTCGTTCAGCGAGATTCGCTGCGACCCCAAGCCCGTGCAGCCCGGCGGCGTACCGCTGATCGTCGGCGGCCACACGAAGGCGGCGGCCGTCCGCGCCGGGCGCTACGGCGACGGCTACCTGCCGCTCGGCTACCACAACGCCAGCGACGGCTTCGAGTTCATGGACGCGATGCGCGAGGCCGCCGAGCAGGCCGGCCGCGATCCCGACGCGATCGAACTCTCGGCCGGCGGCGCGGCGGACCCGGACTACCTCGAGCAGCTCGCCGGGGCGGGCATCGATCACGTCTTCATCCAGGCCTACCAGCCGACGATCGAGGCGGTGAAGGACGGCCTGCAGCAGATCGCCGAGGACATCATCCCGAAGTTCCGCTAGCGAGGACGTTCCGGCTGGGAGGGGGCGCGGGGTGACGGACGGCGTAGCCATCGAGGACCACGAGCGCTGGCAGGCCTGGCGCGAGCAGACGCCCGCGATGGGCGAGTACGCGTACATGAACTCCGGCTTCGCCGGACCGGAGCGCCGCGCGGTGCACGAGGCGATCCGGCGGCGTCTCGACCTCGAGCTGGTGCACGGCTCGACGACGCGCCGCGCACTGGACGACCGCTACGACCTGGCGCTGCGCTACCGCGAGCTCATGGGGAGGCTGCTCGGCGGCGCCTCGCCCGACGAGATCGCGATCACCGGCAACACCTCCGAGGGCATCAACATCGTCGTCAACGGCCTCGGCGTGGAGGCCGGCGATTGCCTCGTCACGACCGGCGTCGAGCACGGCTCGGGCATCGTGCCCGCCTACTACCAGCGCGCGCGCAGCGGCTGCGAGCTGGTGATCGTCCCGGTCGACGCGCAGGACTCGCCCGGCACGGTGATGGAGTCCTTCGCCGCCGCGCTCGACGGCGCGGAGGGCAGCCTCAAGCTCGTCATCCTCTCGGAGATCTCGTACTCGACGGGCCAGCTGCTGCCGCTGAAGGCGATGGTCGAGGAGACGCACCGCCGCGGCGGTCACATGCTCGTCGACGGCGCGCAGACCGCCGGGCACATCCCCATCGACGTGCGCGAGAGCGGCGTCGACTTCTACGCGATTCCCTCGCACAAGTGGCTGTGCGGGCCGGACGGGTTCGGCGCGCTCTACGTGCGCGAGGACCTGATTCCGCTGGTTTCGCCCTCCAAGGTGTCGGGGCGAGCGGCGGCGGAGTACGACCTCGAGGGCGGCTTCGAGCCCGAGCGCGAGAAGATCACGAAGTACGAGCTGACGACGACGGCGACGGCGCTGATCGCGGGCACGATCGAGGCCGCCGAGTGGTACCTCGACTCAGGGCCGGAAGAAGTCTTCGAGCGGACGCGCGCGCTCAACCGCTACGCGGAGCAGCGCTTCGGGCGCATCGAGGGCGTGGGCGTGGTCAGCCCGCGCCACGACGCGACGCGCACGGGGCTGTTCTGCTTCACCGTGGACGGTCTCGAGGCGGGCCAGGTGAACGCCTTCCTGCAGCACGAGGCGAAGGTCGTGTGCCGCTCGGTCGCGCAGTTCGAGAGCGTCCGGCTCTCGCTGCACGCCTTCAACAACGAGGCCGACATCGACGTGGCCGCCGAGACGGTCGAGCGAGCCATCCTCGAGGGCATCCCCGACGACATCGAGCCCGCAATCCCGCCGCAGCTCCTCGCTGGGGGCGCGCCGTAGCGCTGGCGCTCCAGCCAGTGGCGCCTACGGCCGCACGCCGCGCCGCCGCTTCGGCCCGCCGGCCAGCTCGTGCGGGAGCACGCGGTAGGCGTGCTCCACGAAGCGCTCGAGGTGGGAGCGCGTCTCACGCGGGTCGATGATCTCCTCGACGCCGAAGGCCTCCGCGGTGCGGAAGATGTTGCTCATGCGCGCGAACTCGTCCTCCAGCTCCTGGCGGCGCGCGTCGGGGTCCGGGGACGCCTCGATCTCGCGGCGGTAGGCGGCCTCGACGCCGCCCTCGATCGGCAGGCTGCCCCATTCGCCGCTCGGCCAGGCGATGCGGTAGCGCAGGCGCGAGTCGCCAGGGACCATGCCGCCCATGCCGTAGCACTTGCGCACGATGATCGTGATCGCCGGGACCGTCGCCTGCATCCCCGCCCACGCGGCGCGGATGCCGCGCTTCAGCGTCGCCGCGCGCTCGGCGTCGGGGCCGATCGCGAAGCCCGGCGCGTCGACGAAGAAGACGAGGGGGATGTGGAAGTAGTCGCACATGTCGATGAAGTGCGTCTGCTTCTCCGCCCCGTCGCCGTCGAGGGCGCCCCCGTAGGCGAGCGGGTTGTTCGCGATCACGCCGACGGGGTGCCCGTTGATGCGCGCGAAGGCGGTGATCAGGCTCAGCCCGTAGTGTGGTTTGATCTCGAAGATCGAGCCCTCATCGAGCGTCGAGCGCAGCACCTTGTGCATCGAGTAGGGGCGCCGCCGGTCGCGCGGCACGATGTCGGCGAGCGGCTCGGGGTCTGGCGGCGCGTCGTTGAACTCGGCGCCGGGCGGCAGCTCGTAGATGTTGGAGGGCATGTAGGAGAGGAAGGCGCGGACCTGGCGGAAGGCGTCCTCCTCGTCGGCCGCCTCGTTGTCGATGCAGCCGGACTCGCGCACGTGAATGTGCGCGCCGCCGAGCTCGAACGGGGAAACTTCCTGGCCCATCGTGCGCCGCACGACGGGCGGCCCGGCTGCGAAGACCGCCGAGGTCTCCTTCGTCATGACGCTCCAGTGGACGAGCTGGGAGCGGCCGGCGGGCCCGCCCGCGGCGTAGCCGAGCACGGCCCCGACGACGGGCACGTAGAGCATCGCCTCGACGGCTTCCTGGAACTGGTAATTGCCGGCGAAGAGCGGCGGTGCGCCGTCGGAGGCGATGCTCTGGACGTTGCCGCCGCCGCCCTCGATCAGCAGGACGAGCGGGACGAGGTACTCGCGCGCCACGTCCTCCGGGAAGCCGCCGGTGTCGCCGCCCTTGTCGCGCTGCTTGAACTGCTTGGCGGAGCCGCCGCGGATGGTGAAGTCCTCGCCGCCGATCGCGACGTGCCGCCCATCTATCTTGCCGAGGCCCATGACGTAGGGCGCGGGCGTGAAGTCGGTGAGCCGCCCGTCCTCATACTCCCCCGCGCCGGCGAGCACGCCGACCTCGTGGAAGGAACCCGCGTCGAGGATGCGGTCGAGGCGTTCGCGGATCGTGTACTGGCCGCGGTCGTGCTGCCGGGCGATGCGGTCCGGCTCGCCGCCGGCGCGCGCCAGCTCGATGCGTTCCTGGAGCTCGTCGAGCCTGTCCTGCCACACCATGCGCCTGCTCCGCGGTCCACGCGCCCTCGTACGCCCTCGAGGCGCGCTGCGAGGGTAGCGTGTTGGGGAGGGGGCGTGGCGGTTTACCCGGAGCGGGGTGGCCTATCGAAGATCGTGGGGAACGCGGACGTGCTGCTTCTTCCCCCAGCAAGCGATCTCCCCCGTCTCGCGCAGAGCGCACGCGTGGCTATCGCCGACGCTCAGCGAGTGGAACGCGCCCTCCGGCGGGTCCGGCCAGTTGTACTCGTCCTCCCCCCAGCAGTCGATCCCGCCCGCCTCGCGCGCCGCGCATGTGTACTGGAATCCCGCGCTCACGGCGCGGTAGGTCCGATTGACGATTCGGCCGGAGTAGTCGGCTCCCCAGCAGGCGACGTCGCCCGACTCTCGCACCGCGCAGGAGTGGTAGTAGCCCGTGCTCACCGAGCGGAACGCACCCGCAGGGGGCGTCGCCTGCCCGTAGTCATTCCAGCCCCAGCACTCGACCTCGCCCGACTCCCGCACCCCGCAGGTGTGCTGGTAGTCTGCGCTCAGCGACTGGTAGCTGTCAGAGGGTGGATGCGTCTGGCCGAAGTAGTCGGCTCCCCAGCAGATGGGCTCGCCCGACTCGCGCACTGCGCAGATGTGCCAGTAGCCCGCGCTTACGGAGCGGAACGTCCCCGGAGGCGCGTCGGTCTGGCTGTACTCGTTGTCGCCCCAGCAGTCGATCTCGCCCGACTCCCGGACCGCGCAGGCGTACTCCCGGCCCGCGCTCACCGAGCGGTAGTCGCCAGAGGGCGGATCCGTCTGGCCATGGTCGTCCCGGCCCCAGCAATCGATCTCGCCCGACTCCCGGACCGCGCAGGCGTACTCCCGGCCCGCGCTCACGGAGCGGTAACTCCCTGGCGGCGGATCCACCGCGCCGTAGTATCCGCCCGCCCAACAAACAACCCCGCCCGATTCGCGAACCGCGCAGGTGTGCCGGTAGCCCACGCTGACCGAGCGGTAGTTCCCCGGCGGTGGGGCCTTCAGCTTTCCCCAGCAGACCATCTCGCCCGACTCGCGCAGCGCACAGGTGCTGTTCCCGCCCGCGCTCACGGAATCGAAGCGTCCCGAGGGCGCCTCGATCGTCCGGGCGTAGCCGTGATCCCCCCAGCACTCGATCTCTCCCGACTCGCGCACTGCGCAGGTGTGCGCCCACCCGGCGCTGACCGAGCGGAAGCGCTTGGCTGGCGCATCTGTTTGGCCGAAGCGGTTGTCGCCCCAGCAGGCGATCTCGCCGGAATCCCGTACCGCGCAGCTATGGGACTGGTGCGCGCTCACCGAACGGAAGTGTCCGGTTGGCGCGTCCGTTTGTCCTGAGCGGTTGTTGCCCCAGCAGACGATCTCGCCGGACTCGCTCAAGGCACAGGTGTGGTGCCCGCCCGCGTCAACGGAGCGGAAGATCCCCGAGGGCGCATCGAGCCTGCCGTCGCCCCCGGATCCCCAGCACGCGATCTCGCCCGACTCGCGGAGCGCGCAGCTGTGGTGCACGCCCGTGGTTACGGTGCGGAAGATCCCCGGGGGCGCATCGGCCTGGCCGTAGTCGTTGTATCCCCAGCAGACCACTTCGCCCGACTCGCCCACGGCACATGAGTGATCAGAACCCGCGCTCACCATGAGCACCCCACTCGCTTCGGGAGTCGGCTCCTGCGAGGCGGGTGGTGAGGGCGAGGCGGTGGGCGTCGGCGAGGCGGTGGGTGTCGGCGAGGCGGTGGGTGTCGGCGAGGCGGTGGGCGTCGGCGAGGCGGTGGGTGTCGGCGAGGCGGTGGGTGTCGGCGAGGCGGTGGGCGGCGGCGTGGTGGTGGCTGTCGGCGAGGCGGTGGGCGTCGGTGGGGCGGTTGGTGTCGGCGAGGCGGTGGGCGGCGGCGTGGTGGTGGCTGTCGGCGAGGCGGTGGGCGTCGGTGGGGCGGTTGGTGTCGGCGAGGCGGTGGGCGTCGGTGAGGCGGTTGGAGTCGGCGAGGCGGTGGGCGTCGGTGGGGCGGTTGGTGTCGGCGAGGCGGTGGGTAAGGGCGAGGCGGAGGGTGTCGGCGAGGCGGTGGGCATCGGTGAGGCGGTGGGTGTCGGCAAGGCGGTGGGCGTGGCGGTGGACGTGGGCGTGGCCAGTGATGGTCGGTCTTCCGTGGCTCCAGTGCAGGCTGTCAGGCCAGCCAGAATCGACAGCGCGAGGCTGGCCGCGAGCAGGAGCGCGAACGGGCGCCGCCGACAGCACACAAGCGAGGCGATCCCCTCCCCGGAGTCCTCCAAGGCTTAACGCCGCCGATGCCGCTGGGGTTCCGCGCTCCGTTCGCCGCTCCAGGGGGATCGCCCTCGATGCCCTGCCTACGGCCGCACGCCGGGTCGCGACTTCGGGCCGTCGGACAGCTCGTGCGGGAGCACGCGGTAGGCCATCTCGACGAAGCGCTCGAGGTGGGTGCGCGTCTCTCGAGGGTCGATGATCTCCTCGACGCCGAAGGCCTCGGCGGTGCGGAAGATGTTGCTCATCCGCGCGAACTCGTCCTCCAGCTCCTGGCGGCGGGCGTCGGGGTCCGGGGAGGCCTCGATCTCGCGGCGGTAGGCGGCCTCGACGCCGCCCTCGATGGGAAGGATGCCCCAGTCCGCGCTCGGCCAGGCGATCTTGTAGCGCAGCCGCGAGTCGCCGGGGACCATGCCGCCCATGCCGTAGCACTTGCGCACGACGATCGTCAGCGCCGGCACCGTCGCCTGCATGCCGGCCCAGGCGGCGCGAATGCCGCGCTTCAGCGTCGCCGCGCGCTCCGCCTCGGGGCCGACGGCGAAGCCGGGCACGTCGACGAAGAAGACGAGCGGGATGTGGAAGTAGTCGCACATGTCGATGAAGTGCGCCTGCTTCTCCGCCCCGTCGCCGTCGAGGGCGCCACCGTAGGCGAGCGGGTTGTTCGCGATCACCCCGACGGGGTGCCCGTTGATGCGTGCGAGGGCGGTGATCAGGCTCAGCCCGTAGTGCGGCTTGATCTCGAAGATCGAGCCCTCATCGAGCGTCGAGCGCAGCACGCGGTGCATCGAGTAGGGGCGGCGGCGGTCGCGCGGGATGATGTCGCCGAGGCCCTCGGGGTCGGGCGGGGCGTCGTTGAACTCGGCCACGGGCGGGAGCTCGTAGACGTTCGAGGGCATGTAGGAGAGGAACGCCTTGATCTGCTCGAAGGCGTCCTCCTCGTCGGCCGCCTCGTTGTCGATGATGCCGGACTGGCGGACGTGGATCTGCGGCCCGCCGAGCTCGCGAGGGGTGAGCTCCTGGCCCATCGCGCGCCGCACGACGGGCGGCCCCGCGGCGAAGACGGCCGATGTCTCCTTCGTCATCACGCTCCAGTGGACGAGCTGCGAGCGGCCCGCGGGCCCGCCCGCGGCGTAGCCGAGCACCGCGCCGACGACGGGCACGTACATCATCGCCTCGACGGCGGGCATGAACTGGTGGTTGCCGGCGAAGAGCGGGGGAGCGCCCTCCGAGGCGATGCGCTGGACGTTGCCGCCGCCGCCCTCGATCAGCAGGACGAGCGGGATCAGGTACTCGCGGGCGAGCTCCTCGGGGAAGCCGCCGACGTCGCCGCCCTTGACGCGCTGGGAGAAGTGCTTGGCGGAGCCGCCGCGGATGGTGAAGTCCTCGCCGCCGATCGCGACGTGGCGCCCGTCGATCTTGCCGAGGCCCATGACGTAGGGCGCGGGGGTGAAGTCGGCGAGGCGTCCGTCCTCGTAGAGCCCCGCCCCGGCGAGGGCGCCGACCTCGTGGAACGAGCCGTCGTCGAGCAGGATGTCGAGGCGCTCGCGGATCGTGTACTGCCCGCGCTCGTGCTGGCGCTCGATGCGGTCCGGCTCGCCGCCGGCGTGCGCCAGCTCTGTGCGCTCCCTGATCTCGTCGAGCCTGTCCTGCCACACCATCGCGCCGCTCCTCCGCGTCCGTGCGCCCTCGTGCGCCCTCGGGGGCTGGTGGGAGGGTAGCGCGTCGGGGGAGGGGGCGTGTGGGGCTACTCGATGGTCGGCAGGTCAGCGGGGTCGGCGGGGAGGTGGATGTGGATGACGATGTCGGCGCCGTCGACCTCGATCTCGGTTGCTTGCGCGCGGTCGGTGGTGAAGCCGCCTTCGCCGCCGTACCAGCCGACGTGGCGACGCGGTTCTCCGAAGTCGTACTCGGTGATCTCGAGCACGTAGCGACCATTCGGGACCGCCACTCTCGCTCTCCCATCCGTTCCTATGCCGGTGAGTCCTTGGGAGAAGGGCCCGAACGCGAGAGGATCAGCGGAGACGTGGATCCCTTCGAGCCTGCCCCAATCTCCCAGAATGACCTCGCCATCCGGTCCAAACACGGTGCTCTCGATCACATAGTGCCCTGGCACGCCCTCATTACAGGGAGGTTCGTCCACCCTCGTCAGCAGTTCGGGGAGAACCCTGATCTCGAGGCCCTCTAGACCGGAGGCACCGACAGCAATCTTGGTGAGCGGTCCGCAGCTGTTGGCATAACCTGTGTTCGTACTGTAGGAGAGGCCGAAGAAGACGCCGCTGTCCGGGGTTCCTGGAGAGCCCGCTCCAATTCTGCCGAGCCGCACGACATAGTCGCCAGCCGGAACCACGAGCGCAAACGTTCCACCTTTTGCCGTGATGTCGGTTGAGTTCGGCCCATCGTTCCGCGCGAAGGCTGAGGCCATGATGTTCACCCCGTCGAGGGCGTTGCCCTCGGGGTCGAGCACGACGCCTCGGATGCGCGGAGCTGTGGCCGCGATCGCGGTGCGGTGCTCCTCGAACGCGTCGAAGAAGTCGTCGGGGGTGATGCTGAAGGCAGACTCGAACGCCTTGCTCCAGTCTGGCTCGTCCGCGAGCAATCGCCAGTACGCGAGGCTCGCACCCGGGTTTCCGGAGTTGGTCACGAGCCAGTCGATCGCCAGGCCCGCGATCCCATACCACCCGATGCCAAAGTTGTCCGCGATGTCGCGGAACGCCCCTGCGTTTCGCAGGGGGATGAGCCTCTGTGTCTTGTTGGTTTCCGAGTCCGCGTAGTGCTCCGAATACAGTTCTTCGCTGTATCTCGCCGTGCCCTCGATAAGCCACCCGGGCGAAGACCGGGATACGCTGGCCGCACGGAGAATGCTGAATTGAATGAGATGAAAGTACTCATGGGCCAAGACTTCCCTGAGTTCAACGTCGCCGGTCCGCACTCACCATCCGGCAACGAACGCGAGCAGTTCGTCCTCCCTTCCTTCCCGTCCCTCGGCGACGAACCCACCTTCCCAGCCCTCGTTGAAGAGCGGCGGCTCTCTTCCGGTCAGCTCTGTGTAGCGAGCGGCGGCGGTCTCCCGGTCGCGTGACATGTAAAGCGTGAACTCCGGGACCACGACGCCGTAGCGGTCGTCGAAGAAGCTCATCACATCCTCGATCGCCCTGCGAATCTCCGCCTGCCGCTCCTCTGACACGTCGCCGAGGAACACGACCTGCTGCGAGGCGGTGAGCCTGACAGTCGGCGTCGGTTCGGGCGTGGGCGTAGGCGTGGGCGTGGGGGTCGGCGCGGGCGTCAGCGAGGGCGTTGGGGTGGGCGTTGGAGTCGGCGTGGGTGTCGGCGTTGGCGCGGGCGTCGGAGTCGGCGTGGGTTTCGGCGTTGGCGCGGGCGTCGGAGTCGGCGTGGGTTTCGGCGTTGGCGCGGGCGTCGGAGTCGGCGTGGGTGTCGGAGTCGGAGTGGGCGTCGCCGCGGGCGCGGGCGTGGGCGTGGGCGTGGGCGTCGGAGTCGGCGTGGGTGAAGGCGTTGCGGTCGACGTGGGCGTGGGCGTGGGAGTTGGCGTTGGGGTTGGCGTCGGGGTCGCGGTAGGTGGGGCCGTAGCGGTTGCAGTTGGCGTGGGAGCAGCGGTCGGTGCGGGCGCGGCAGCAGTAGGCGAGGGCGTCGCGACTGACGTAGCCGCGCTGGGCGTGGGCGCGGGCTCCGCGTCCCCGTCGCCGCCCGTGCAGCCCGCGAGGAGCAGCCCGAGGACTGTGATCGCTACCGCCCGGCGCACCACGCTCATCGCCCCGAACAGCCTACGCGCGGCGGGCGGGCGTCGGTGCGGGGCGCCCTCGTCGAGCCTGTCCTGCCAGACCATGCGCCTGCTCCTCCGCGTCCGTGCGCCCTCGTGCGCGCTCGAGGGGGCGCTGAGGGGGTGGCGCGTCGGCGGAGGGGGCGTGGGCTATTCAATGGTCGGCAGGTCCTTGGGGTTGGCGGGGAGGCGGATCTCGAGGCCCGTGACGTCTTCGCCATCGACCTCGATTACAGCCGCTTGCGCGCGGTCGGTGGTGAAGCCGACCTCGCCGCCGTACCAGCCGACGCGGCGACGCGGTTCTCCGAAGTCGTACTCGGTGATCTCGAGTACGTAGCGACCATTCGGGACCGCCACTCTCGCTCTCCCATCCGTTCCTATGCCGGTGAGTCCTTGGGAGAAGGGCCCGAACGCGAGAGGATCAGCGGAGACGTGGATCCCTTCAAGCCTGCTCCAATCTCCCAGAATGACCTCGCCATCCGGTCCGAACACGGTGCTCTCGACAACGTAGTGTCCCGGCACGCCCTCATTGCAGGGAGGGTCGTCCACTCCTTCGAGCAGTTCGGGCAGCACCTTGATCACGAGGTCTGTCGTACCAGCCTCGATCGCGGTGAGTGGCCCGCAACTGTTCGCGTAGCCTGTCTCCGTGCTGTAGGAGAGACCAAAGAAGATGCTGTTGTAGGGCGTCCCGGGAGCGGCAGGCGCCACCCTGCCAAGCCGGACTACATACTGGCCGTCAGGGACCAGGATCTCGAATGACCCATCTGCCGCCGTAACGTCTTTCGAATTCGGCCCATCATTCCGCGCGAAGGCTGAGGCCATGATGTTCACCCCGTCGAGCGCGTTGTCATCCTGGTCGAGTACGACGCCGGTGATGCGCGGAGCGGCGGACTCGAGCTCGGTCCGGTAGTTCTCGAATGCCCCGAGGAAGTCTTCGGCCGTGATGCCGAAGGCGGATTCAAACGCACTATTCGAGTCCTGGCTGTCTGCGAGCGATCGCCAGAATTCGAGGTTCGCGTTCCGGTGCTCCGAGTGGGTCTCGAGCCAATCGATCGCCAGAGCTGCTATCTCGTAGTGCACGATGCTGAAGGCTTCGGCGATGTCCCGGAACGAACCTGTATCTCTCAGCGCCAGGAGTCTGTCCGAACTGTCGGCCCTCAGGCCTGTGTAGTGCTCCTCGTACAGTTTCTCGTTGTATTCCGCCGTGCCTTCGATGAACCACTCCGGGGAGGATGCAGCCAGGCCCGCTGGCAGTAGGGTGCCGTGCTGAATGAGGTGATAGTACTCATGCGCGAGCGTAGTCCTGAGTTGAACGTCAGCGTCCCGCACGTACCGTCCCGCGAGGAACCCGAGCAGCCCGTGCTCCGGGGTGTACGTGGCCAGGCCGCCTTCCCAGCCCGCGTCAAAGATTGACCCCCGCCCCGTCAGATCGCCGAAGCGGGAGGCGACCGCGTCGAGATCGGGTGAGATGTACATCGAGAATTCCGGGACCACCACGCCGTAGCGGTTGTCGAAGAACGACATCACGTCCTCGATCGCCGCGCGAATCTCGGCCTGCCGCTCCTCCGACACGTCGCCGAGGAACACGACCTGCTGCGAGGCCGTCAGCCTGACTGTCGGCGTGGGCGCAGGTGTGGGGGTGGGCGTGGGCGTGGGGGTCGGCGCGGGCGTCGGCGAGGGCGTTGGGGTGGGCGTTGGAGTCGGCGTGGGTGTCGGCGTTGGCGCGGGCGTCGGAGTCGGCGTGGGTGTCGGAGTCGGAGTGGGCGTCGCCGCGGGCGCGGGCGTGGGCGTGGGCGTCGGAGTTGGCGTTGGGGTTGGCGTCGGGGTCGCGGTAGGTGGGGCCGTAGCGGTTGCAGTTGGCGTGGGAGCGGCGGTCGGTGCGGGCGCGGCAGCAGTAGGCGAGGGCGTCGCGACTGACGTAGCCGCGCTGGGCGTGGGCGCGGGCTCCGCGTCCCCGTCGCCGCCCGTGCAGCCCGCGAGGAGCAGCCCGAGGACTGTGATCGCTACCGCCCGGCGCACCACGCTCATCGCCCCGAACAGCCTACGCGCGGCGGGCGGGCGTCGGTGCGGGGCGCCCTCGTCGAGCCTGTCCTGCCAGACCATGCGCCTGCTCCTCCGCGTCCGTGCGCCCTCGTGCGCGCTCGAGGGGGCGCTGAGGGGGTGGCGCGTCGGCGGAGGGGGCGTGGGCTATTCAATGGTCGGCAGGTCCTTGGGGTTGGCGGGGAGGCGGATCTGGAGGCCCGTGACGTCTTCGCCGTCCACCTCGATCATGGTCGCCTGCTCGCGGTCGGTCGTGAAGCCGCCTTCGCCGTACCAGCCGATGTGACGCCATGCTCCGGCTTCCAGAACGTAGATCCCGATGGTGAAGGCGCCGTCGGACACCACAATGTCGAACGTGCCGTCCGGGTAGGTCGCGGTAAAGCGGTTGTTCTCGCTGGTTTCCCAGGCCCATACGCCGACGCCGCCGAGTGGACCACTGTCCGGTCCGAGCATGCTGCCTTGAATGGAAGAGACTATGGGGAGCGCCGACCGATACTCCTCGAAGGCCTTGTAGAAGTCGTCGACGGTGATGTTGAAGGCGGACGCGAACGCTTCCTGCCAGGTGGCGCTCTCCGCGAGTAGCCGCCAGTAGTCGATCCACGAGCTGTCGCCCGCCCGCTGGACAAGCCACCATGTCGCGAGTTCTCCCAGAGCGTATCCCTTGCGGGCTGGCGAGTAGCGCTTCGCGGCTTTCAAGACTCCTGAGTGGTTCGCTGACAGTGGCTGAGTACTGCTCGATCGTGTCCCGGATATCCTGATGAGTTCGAAGCCCTTGCGCCTCATGGTTGAGGCCATGCGCGTAGACTGCGGACCCTTCGATCAGCCACCAGGGTGAGGGATCGCTGCCAAGAGGTCCGAGTTGCAGCAACTCATGCTGAAGGACATGGAAGTACTCGTGAGCGACCGGCCCTTCGCTGCCGGAACTGCCAAGGAACAACACTCGTCCGTGCTCCGCGAACGTGCCCGTAAAGGCCTTGAAGGGCGCTTGCGGTGACCATTCTCTCCCCGTCAGTTCGCGATGAAGAGCGGACCCAGACTCGATGTCTGCGGGCACGTATACCGTGAGGTTGGATGGCTCCACGCCATAGCGAGTGGCGTAGAACTCCCGCACGGTCGCGACTTCCTTGCGAATCGCATCCTTCCGGTCAGCCGGCAAGTCGCCAAGGATCACGATCTTGATTGAAGGGGTAACGGTGACTGTGGTCGTTGGCACGGTTGGGGCGGCGGGCGTTGGCGTCCCCGTGGGTGTCGGTGAAGCGGTTGGTGTGCGCGAGGGCTCGGGAGTGGCGGTCGGCGTTGGAGCCGGCGTCGGAGTGGGAGTCGGTGTCGGTGTTGGTGTTGGGGTCGGCGTCGGTGTTGGGGTCGGCGTCGGTGTTGAGGTCGGCGTTGGGGTCCGCGTGGGCGTCGGAGGCGTGGGCGTGGCCGCGGGCGACGGTGAGGCGGTCGGGGGCGGCGTCGGTGTAGCGGTCGGCGCAGACGCGGCGGTCGCCGTCGCGACGCTGGGGACGGGCTCCCCGCCGCCGCCAGTGCAGCCCGCGAGGAGCAGCCCGAGAACCGCGAGCGCTGCTGTCCGGCGCACCACGTTCATCATTCGGTCCCCGGTGCAGCCTACACGCGGCGCGCGGGCGGAGGCGGTCGGCGCGTGAGGCCTCGAGGCTCGCGCTACCCCCTGGGCAGCGCGAGGCCGCGGGTGGCGATGATGTTGCGCTGGATCTCGCTCGTGCCGCCGCCGATCGTCGAGGAGACGGCCTGCAGGTAGCGCTGCGCCGCCGCGCCGTGCTGGCCCTCCTCGCGGTGCTCGTCCCAGAGGTTGCCGTAGAGCCCGAGCAGGGACATGTGCAGCTGCGCGATGCGCTGCGCCATCTCCGAGTTGAACAGCTTCGCGACCGAGGCCTCCATGTTCGGGACCAGCCCCTGCGCCTGCATCGTCATGATGCGGAACGAGAACAGCATCCCCACCTCCGCCTCGACCGCCCGGTCGGCGAAGTTCGCGCGCAGCATCGGCCGCTCGGCGATGCGCGTCTGCTCCTCGGGCAGCTCGTGCGCGAGGTCGACGATGCGGCTCACCTGGCGGCTGGCGCCGATCGAGTTGCCGATGCCCGAGCGCTCGAAGTCGAGCAGGGTGGCGGCGGCGTACCAGCCGCGATTCTCCTCGCCGATCATGTTGGCGGCGGGGATGCGCACGTCCTCGAAGAAGACCTCGTTGAAGCTGTGACGGTCCGCCATGTTGACCAGCGGGCGCACGCTGATGCCCGGCAGGTCCATGTGCATCCAGAAGAAGGAGATGCCGCGATGCTTCGGCGCGTCCGGGTCCGTGCGCGCGATGAAGTACATGCCGTCGGCCTTGTGGGCGCGGCTGGTCCAGATCTTCTGCCCGCTGATCACGAAGTCGTCGCCCTCGCGCTTCGCGCGCGTCTGCAGCGAGGCGAGGTCGGAGCCGGCGCCCGGCTCGGACCAGCCCTGGCACCACTCGAACTCGTCCGAGAGGATCTTCGGCAGGTGCTGCCGCTTCTGTTCCTCGCTGCCGGTCATGATCAGCGTCGGGCCGAACATCATGACGGCGATGCCGAGCAGCCCGGAGACGGTGCCGATACGGTCGGCCAGCTCCTGGTTGAGGATGAACTGCTCCGTGACGCTGAGGCCGAGGCCGCCGTACTTCACGGGCCAGTGCGGTCCCAGCCAGCCGCGTTCGGCGAGCGCCTTGCGCCAGCGCTGGCTCGCGTGCTCGGAGGCGTCGGAGCCGGCGGGCTCCATCAGCGGGTCCTCGCCGGGCCGCTCGGCGACCGCCGCGGTGTCCTCGATGAAGTCGCGCACCCTGGCGCGGAACGCCGCCTGATCCGGAGTGTCCGTGAAATCGACCATCGCTCGCCTCCTGCTGCCCCCGCGAGCATAGCCCCGGCCCCCGCTACGCGGGGCGCGGCCCGGCGGGAGGTCACGCAGCGCCGCCGGTGCGGTAAGGTGCGCATCCGAGGGAGGCGAAAGATGGCCCGACCCGAGCGCATGACCTTTGGCGTCTTCCTGGCGCCGTTCCACCCCACCAACGAGAACCCCACGCTCGCCTTCGAGCGCGACCTCGAGCTGCTCGAGTGGCTCGACGCGCTCGGCTACGACGAGGCGTTCATCGGCGAGCACCACAGCGCGGGCTGGGAGACGATCGCCAGCCCCGAGGTGTTCATCGCCGCGGCCGCCCAGCGCACGCGCTACATCCGCTTCGGCACCGGCGTCGTCAGCATCCCCTACCACCACCCGTTCATGGTCGCCGACCGCATGGTGCTGCTCGACCACCTGACGAGGGGTCGCGTGATCCTCGGCGTCGGGCCGGGGGCGCTGGCCACCGACGCCTACATGATGGGCGTCGACCCGGCGCGGCAGCGCGAGATGATGGACGAGGGCCTGGGGGTCATCAAGCGGCTGTTCACGGAGACCGAGCCCTTCTCGGTGAAGAGCGACTGGTTCGAGCTGAACGACGGGATGCTCCAGATCCGGCCCTACCAGCAGCCCTCGATCCCGCTCGTGGTCGCCTCCGTGCAGACGCCGGCCGGCGTTACGACGGCGGGCAAGCACGGCGCGGGGGTGCTCTCGCTGAGCACGCCGCGCGGCATGGTGCGCGAGACCTCGCTCAAGGAGCTGTGGTCGATCGCCGAGCAGACCGCCGAGGAGTACGGCAACGAGATGCGCCGCGAGGAGTGGCGGCTCTCGATTCCGATCCACCTCGCGGAGAGCCGTGAGGAGGCGATGGAGGACGTGCGCCGCGGCCACCGAAACGTGACCCGCGAGTACTTCGACAAGACGCTCGGCCACGCCTCGCCCGACGTGCCCGACGACTGCCTGCTGGAGTACGTGATGGAGCGCCACGGCGTGATCGTCGGCACGCCCGACGACATGATCGAGGCGATCGAGCGGCTACAGGAGATCAGCGGCGGCTTCGGCGGCATGCTCGTGCGCGTCGAGGACTGGGCGCCGCGCGAGAAGATCCTGCGCAGCTACGAGCTGCTGGCCCGCTACGTGATGCCGCACTTCCAGGGCTCGGTCGCCTCGATCCAGCGCTCCAACAAGTGGGCGCAGGACAACCGCGACCCGATCCACGAGCGCCGCGTGCTGGGCGTGCGTACGGCGACCGAGGCCTACTTCGGAGGCAACTCCTCGGGCGACGGCTCGTAGCCCGGCAGCCCGGCCGCGCCGCGATCACACCCGGGATCGCGACGCCCTCGGGGCGCGCATTGCCCCGCCCCCCATGCTGCGCCAGAATGCCGGGGCGCGTCCGGCCGCGTGGCCGACCGCGCACCCGAGGACCGATGAGGCGACAGGCGGGGCGATGAGCGAGACCTGGTACATCGACGACGAAAGCCAGTACGTGAAGGTGATCAAGGACGCGCCGGTCGCGCAGGTCGTCCTCAACCGCCCGGAGCGGCTCAACTGCTGGCTCACCGGCCAGGAGCTGGAGATCGCGAGGGCGTTCGAGGAGCTCAACGGCAAGGAGCACGAGGACGTCAAGGCCGTCATCTTCCGCGGCGAGGGCCGCAGCTTCTCCAGCGGCTACGACGTCACCGAGCTGGGCACGCAGTACTGGGAAGACGGCGAGGACACCAAGAGCCGCCCCTCGCAGCGCCGTCGCCTGCAGGTCGACGCCGAGGGCCGCAACGTGCTGCGCGCCGTCTTCCAGTCGCGCAAGGCGGTGATCGGCGAACTCAAGGGCTACGTGTTGGGCGGCGCGTTCGAGTTCGTGCTCGGCTGCGACATCCTGATCGCCGCCGAGGGCACGGTGATCGGCAGCCCGCCCGCGCGCATGGTCGCCGCGGCGGGGATGAGCAGCGCCTTCAGCATCCTCCGCCTCGGCCCCGCGCTCTACTCGGAGATGATGCTGCTCGGCCGCTTCATCAGCGCCGAGGAGGGCTACGAGCGCGGCCTCATCAACCGCGTCGTCCCGCTCGAGGACCTCGAGGACACGACGCAGGCGGCGGCGGACCTCGCGAGCCTGATCCCCGCCGACGGCATCGCCATCCACAAGCTGCAGTCGCGGCTCGCCTACAACACGCTCGGCTTCGAGTCGACGCTGGCGGCCTCGAACATGTCGCACACGCTGCAGGTGCAGCAGCGCCTCGGGGAGCACGACTGGAACCTCTTCACGGAGCGCCGCGACCACGGCGCGAAGGAGGCCTACCGGCGGCGCGATCAGCGCTTCCGTGACGCCGTCGAGCGCTTCAACCCGCGCGGCCCGATCATCTAGCCAGCCCGACGCCGCAGCGAGCCGTCGCGAGCAGCGTCCTGCGGGATTGGAGCGCATCGAGGTGAGCGACGATATGAACGGTCGGGCGGTCGGTGAGGCGCGCGGCCAGAACACCCGGCTCTCGGACGTCGTCGCGGTCGAGTTGGGCGAGGGACTCGCCGCCGCCTACTGCGGGCGCTGGCTGCGCCTCCACGGCGCGACCGTGATCAAGGTCGAGGACGCCACCACGGACGGCGATCGGCTGCGCCGCGAGGATCTGACGCCGGACGGCTGGCGCCGCTCGAACCGCCGCTCGATGTTCGCCGCGCTCCACGCCGGCAAGGAGAGCGTCTCGCTCGACTACAGCAGCGACGAGGGCCAGTCCGAGCTGCACGACCAGCTGTTCCGCGCGAACGTCGTCATCTCCAGCTTCACGCGCGACGAGCTGCTGGAGCGCGGGCTGAGCGAGGCGCTGTTCGACCTGCCCGGCGATCGCGTCGCCGTCTCCTGCACGCCGTTCGGCCTCGACGGCCCCTACGCGGACTACCGGGCGACCGACGAGGTGCTGCTCGCCTACGGCGGATCGATGAGCACGCTGGGCCAGTCGAAGGGGCCGCCGCGCCACGTGCGCGTGCCGATGGCGGATTTCGTCGGTGGCGTCTTCGGCTTCCAGTCGGCGCTGCTCGGGCTGCTCAACCCGGCCGCGGGCAAGGTCTTCGATGTCTCGGTGGCCGACTGCCTCGCGGCCAACCTCGAGCGGGTGACGATGTTCTTCTCGCACCTCGGGCTGATCCACCTGCGCGGACACGGCATGCACCGCCACTTCGCGGGTCACCCGGGCGGGCTTTACCCCTGCAAGGACGGCTACGTGATGGTCGCGATGGCCGGATCGCCGATCCAGATGATGGCGCTGCTCGTCGAGCAGCCAGAGCTCGAGGAGCACCCGCTGTTCCAGGACCGCCTCGAACGGCACCGCCGCCCCGACGAGTTCGATGAGCTGATCCTGCCCTGGTTCCTCGCCCACGACGCCGAGGAGATCGTGACGAAGGCGCACGAGCTGCGAATGCCCTTCGGCTACGTGCTGCGGCCCTCGGAGCTGCTGACGGACACGCAGCTCGCGCACCGCGGGAGCCTCGTCGAGGTCGCCGTGCCGGGCCTCGACGAGCCGGTGCGCATGCCGGGGCTGCCCTACCGCTATCGCGAGTTCGACGCCGAGGGCGTCACGCTCGAGCCGCTGGAGACGCCCTCATGACATCCGACCCGATGAGCGACGAACCGATCTACCAGCCGCTCGCGGGCGTGCGCGTGCTCGACCTCACGGGGCAGTACGCGGGCTCGCAGATCACGCGCATCCTCGCCGACCTCGGGGCCGAGGTGAACAAGGTCGAGGCCGCGCGCCACATCGACATGGTCTCGCGCGGCCTGGTGCCGACGGACAACCGGCCGACGAACCACTGGTGGACGCGCGCGGCCTACTGGGCGGAGCGCAACATCAACAAGCGCGGCATCACCATCGACCTCACCCAGGACGAGGGCAAGGAAGTCTTCCATGACCTGCTGGACGTCTCCGACATCCTCGCCGAGAACTACACGCCAAGGGTGATGCGCCACTTCGGCTTCGAGTACGAGCAGCTGAAGGCGCGCAAGCCGGGGCTGATCCACGTCTCGCTCTCCGGCTACGGCCAGGAGGGCCCGCTCGCGAACGCGCCCGCGAACGCCTTCGGCATGCTCGCCGCCGCCGGCCTCGCCTACGCGATGGGCGAGCCGGGCCCGGAGCCCTACCTGCCGACGACCTCGCTCGCGGACATGTACGCCGGCATCAGCACGGTCGGCTCGATCCTCGTGGCGCTGCGCCGCGTGCGCCTGACGGGCGAGGGCGAGCGCATCGACATGGCGGGCCGCGAGGGTGGGATGCCCATGACCGCCAGCTTCGTTGTCGGCTCCCAGTTGCCGCCGGAGGAGCCGGGTGAGCGCGTCTACTCGACCGTGATCCTCGCCTGCGCGGGCGAGGAGGAGTGGCTGGTCGTCTGCTACCGCGATGCCGACGAGTGGGCGCAACTCTGCGCCGTGCTCGGCATCGACGACCCGCCAGACCCGCCCGCCGACCCGGACGACCCGCCCGCCGAGGTCGTGCGCGCCGCCGCCTCCGCCGACCGGCACGAGGCCGCGGTCGCGCTCCAGGCGGCGGGCGTCGCCGCGGGGCCGGTGCAGGACGGGCGCGACATCCTGCTCGATCCGCACTTCGAGGAGCGCGATGTCTACGCCGTCTGCCGCCACAGCGACCCGGAGATCGGCACGCGCCCGTTCGGACGCGCCTTTCCCGTGCGCGTGCTAGGCGCGCGCGGCGCGGAGCTGCGCGACCCGCCGCGCGATCTCGGGCGCGACAACCGCGAGGTCTTCGGCGAGGTCCTCGGCTACTCGGAGGAGCGCATCGACGCGCTCTACGAGGCGGGCATCGCGGCGGAGCAGCCGAGCACGCGCTTCGGCCGCGCCTGGGCGACGCCGATCGACACCGAGGCGATGATCCACGACGGCGGCGCGCTGCCCGCGCCCGACTACCTCGAGGTGCTCAGCGAGCGCTTCGGCGAGCGCATCGGCCCGCTGCGCTGGCCGGAGGAAGGGACGTAGCGGCGATGCCCTTCGCCGAGTCGCCCGGCGCGCGCCTCCACTGGGAGCGGCACTGGACGCCGGGAACGGACGCCGACGGCCGTCCGGCGCTCGTCTTCTCCACCGCGCAGGCGGTGAAGGCCTCGCTGTTCGGCGAGTTCTTCTCCCTGCTCGCCGGGCACTTCCGCCTCGTCAGCTACGACCAGCGCGGTGTCGGCGAGAGCGAGGCCACGTCCGACAGCTGCACGATGGAGGACGCGGCCGACGACCTGCAGGCGGTGATCAAGGCGGCGTTCGGCGACGAGCCGGTGATCTCGATCGGTCACGCCTCGGGGGCGTGGGTCGCCTTCGTGCACGCGATTCGGCGGCCGGAGGCGGCGCGGGCGCTGGTGCTGTGCAGCCTCGCGGGCTTCTTCGCGCCGCCGCCCGGCCTGCTGCAGGCGGGCCTGGCGATCAACGCCAAGCGCGTCGAGTACGAGGAGTACAAGGCCCAGCTCGGCCCGCTCTACACCGGCATGAACTACGCCGACACGCCCGAGGGCGACGCCTTCCTGCGCGAGTACTACGCGGCCAGCCGCTCGCGCCGTGGCCCCAGCTGGCACGGCTACGCGATGCGCGATGTGGACCGCATGCGCTACTGGGGGAAGTGGACGCAGCCCACGCTGCTGCTCTACGGCACCCACGACCGCCTCGGCGTGCCCGAGCACGGCTACGAGTTGCTGCGCGTGCTCCCCGACTCCGAGCTCCACTGGTTCTACCCGGCGGGCCACTTCCTGCCGCGCGAGCAGGCGGCCCCGACCGCCGAGCGCATCGTGGACTGGGCGAGCCGCCTCGAGGCCTGACAGGACTCCCTCTCCGAGGGTGAGGGCGTTCCGCCGCCCGCCGGGCGAGAGGGCGCCGAGGGCGCACCGAACCCCCGGGGGCGCACCTCCGGCTCCCTCTCCCGCGGGGTTAGGGGGCAGTTTGGGCAAGGGGGGCTCCCCCCCACACCCCCCCACGACGTACCACTCGGGGATTCTTGGGGCTGCGGCGTGGTGTGGGGGGTTGTGCTGGGTGGGCTACGGGCTGTCGCCCGCAGGCGGCTTGCCGTGGCGGGCTGCGCCCGCTCCCCCACACCCCCACCCTCTCCCGCGAGGGGTTAGGGGGCCGGAGGGGAGGCGGATTCTCCCTCACCCTCTCCCTCGGGGAGAGAGGGGACCGGAGGGGCCTCGGGGGTTCGGTGCGCCCTCGAGGGCCGCGCCGCAGGCGACGGCCCATGGGGGGCGTGGGGGGCGAAGCCCCCCACAGGAAAGAAATCCGAGGGCGGGTGGGTGGGCCAGAGCCGCGCAGCGTGCTCGTCCGGGATGGGGGTGTGGGGGGCTGCGCCCCCCACAAAGGACGCGCGGGCGGCCTCGCTGGCCGCGCCGCTGGCGCGGCCCCCCTCACCCCCGCCCTCTCACGCGAGGGGAGAGGGCGCCGGAGCGCCCCCGTGCTGGCTCGCCGGGGGGTTGTGGGGGGAGACCCCCCACATGGGCGATACAGGTCACCCCCGCCCTCTCTCCCGCGAGGGGAGAGGGCGCCGGAGCGCCCCCGGGGAGCTACGCAAAGGTCTCCTCAGGGAGAGCGGGCCGGAGCGCTAGCGACTCGGCCACTCGGCGGTGAAGCGGCGCAGGCTGAACTTCCACTTGCCGTCGACGCGGCGGAGGCGGTCGTCGTACTGGCCGATCAGCGTCACGCGGCCGTCGCCGGTGTTGTCGAACATCACGAGGTAGCAGCGCAGCTCGGCCTCGTCGCCCTCGCCCTCGATCCAGAGGTTGTTGACCCAGTGGCGGTAGCGGTCCGGGCCGTGCCGCTCGTTGAGCGTTTCCGCCCACGCCGCGAGGGCTTCGCGGCCCTCGTGGCGCCGTCCGCCCAGTTCCAGCACGCCGTCCTCGGTGAAGGTGTCGGCGAAGGGCACGGGGTCGCGCCGGTCGTAGTGGTGGTAGTGGGCGGCGACCAGTTGCTCGATCTCGGTGATGTCGGCGGCGTTCAGCGGCATGGGGGCTCCTCTCGCGGCGTTCCGCGCGTCAGTGCGGCGAGGGCAAGATAGCAACCGCCGCCGGCCCGGGTGCGTCAGACCTCGCGGAGGTCGTCCAGGTAGTCGCGGGCGAAGCCGGCGATCAGCTCGGCGGACTGACCGGCGGACGCCTCGACGCCGAGACGGACGTGCTCCACGCCGCGCTCGCCCGCCGCGCGGAGGACGTTCGCCGTCTGCTCCTCGCGGCCGGGGGCGAGCGCGGGGAGGTTGACCATGCCGAAGGTCAGCGCGTCCGGGTCGCGGCCGGCATCCTCGGCGGCGTGGCGGACCGCGACGATGTCCTCGGGGAACGTCGGCAGGCGATGCGCGCCCGCGATCCAGCCGTCGCCGAGGCGTCCGGCGCGGCGCAGCGCGGGCGGCCTGGCGCCTCCGATCCAGAGCGGGATCGGCCGTGCCGGGGTGGGGCGGCAGATCCAGCCGTCGACGTCGTAGAACTCGCCGTGGTGGGTGACCTCCTCGCCGCTCCAGAGCGCGCGCATCAGCGCGAGCTGCTCGTCGACGCGCGCGCCGCGGCGCTCGAAGGATGCGGAGAGCACCTCGAACTCCTCGCGGCACCAGCCGACGCCGACGCCGAAGACGAAGCGCCCGCCGGCGAGGCGGTCGAGCGAGGCGATGACCTTCGCGTGGAGGACGGGATTGCGCATCGGCAGGACCATCACCGCCGTGCCGATCCGGACGCGTTCGGTGATCGCGGCGACGTAGGCGAGCAGCGTGAGCGGCTCGAGCAGCTCGGTGTCGCTCTGGAAGCGCGCGGGCAGGCGGCCGTCGGCGGCGTAGGGGTAGCGGGACGTGAACTCGCGAGGGAAGACGACGTGGTCGCTGACCCAGAGCGAGGCGTAGCCCGACTGCTCGGCCGTCGTCGCGAAGGCTGAGAGGTGCTCGCGGGTGGCGTCGGGGCCGGTCTGCGGCAGCACGAGCCCGATGTCCACGCCGACGCCCCTTCTCCCCGCGGATGGCCGCTACGGTACGCTACTAGATGCGAGGGCGCTCAAGGGGAGAGGTGGACGGCGTGGGCGAGTTCGAAGGCAAGGTGGCGCTCATCACGGGCGGCGGTTCGGGCATCGGGCGCGCCTCGGCGGTGGCGTTCGCGCGCGAGGGCGCGCACGTCGTCGCCGCCGACATCAACGGCGAGGGCGCCGAGGAGACCGTGCGCCTCGTCGAGGCGGCGGGCGGCGCCGCGAGCGCGGTCCGGATCGAGCTGACGGACCCGGCCGCCGTCGCCGGGATGGTGCGCGGCATCGCCGCTGCGCACGGGCGACTCGACTTCGCGCACAACAACGCCGGCATCAACGACGCGCCCTCGCTGCTGCCGGAGCTCAGCGACGAGCGCTGGGACCGGATGATCGCGATCAACCTGACCTCGGTCTTCTACTGCCTGCGCGAGGAGCTCCCGCTGATGGTCGCCGGGGGCGGCGGGGCGATCGTCAACACCTCGTCGGGCGCGGGCGTCTTCGCCTCGGCGAACATCGCGCACTACGCCGCCGCGAAGCACGGCGTGATCGGCCTCACCCGCAGCGCGGCGATCGAGTACGGCGAGCACGGCGTGCGCGTGAACGCGGTCTGCCCCGGCCTCGTCGACACCCCGATGCGCGCGCGCTCCCTGGCGTTCGATCCGGAGCAGGCGCAGCGCACGCTGGACTTCTCACGAGGCCGGGTGAACCCGCCCGAGCTGATCGCGGACACCGCCGTCTGGCTCTGCCGCGAGGAGGCCTCGGACGTCAACGGCCAGGCGCTGCTCGGCGACGGCAAGTACGGGCCGGAGCTGCGCCTCGGGAGCTGGCAGCACTGGGCGCCGCTCGAGCAGCTGACCGGCGGGTAGCGCCTCCGGGGCAGACCCCGGGCCGCGGGGCTAGATGCCGAGCGCTTCCTTGCCGAGCAGTTGGCGCAGCACCTGCACCTGGCCGTAGTGCTCGTTTCCGTGCGCGATCACGGCCTGCCCCAGCGTCGCGATGCGCGGCCGCTCGGTCATCTCACCGGCGATGCGGGCAGGGGTCGTGCCGACGAGGAAGGCCTCCTCCATCGCCTCGATCTTCGGCAGCACGGCGTCGCGCACGAGCTGGCTGTAGCCCGCGAGGGCAGCCGAGTCGCGGAACTGCAGCGCCCCTGCCTCGTCCCCGGCCATGCCGGTGCCCTGGTCGATGCGCGGCATGTCCCACTCCGCGTTGAGGCCCGACGTGATCCAGACCGGCCGCTCGCGGTGGAAGACGAAGTTGACGATGTTGTCGATCGTCCGCAGCACGTGCCAGACGTGGAAGCCGATCGAGGGGCAGCCCTCCAGCGGGTGGGCGTTCAGCTCCTCGCTGCTGAGCTCCTCGATCGAGGCGTCGAGGTCGCCGATCACCCTGGCGACCAGTTGGGCGAGCGGTGCGGCGAGTGCGCTCGGTGCGGCATCGGAAGTCGAATCGGCCATGGCGTCCCCCCGTGAAGCGGTGCTGTGCGGCAGTCCGGCGTCAGGGTAGCGCGATCGCGTAGGCGATGGCGCTGCGAGGCGAGGCGGCTGCCTCGCAAAGGCCGTCGTCGGGGCGGTAGGAGGCGGCCATCACGCGCCCGTGCCGCCACGCGCCGCTGCGCCGCACGCGGTGGCCGCGCCGCTCGAGGTCAGACAGCGTGTCCTCCTCGATGCGTGTCTCGGCGTCGACGAGGCCGGGGTTGGCGAGGCGCGGGTAGAACGACTCCGGCCAGTGCTCGCTGTGCACCGTCGGCGCGTCGATCGCCTCCTGCAGGTCCTCGAAGCCGAAGTCGACGAGGTTGAGCAGGAAGTGCAGCGACCACTGGTCCTGCTGATCGCCGCCGGGCGTGCCGAAGGCGATGCGGCGCCCGTCCGGCAGCTGCGCCAGCGAGGGCGTGAGCGTGGTGCGCGGGCGCTTGCCCGGCGCCAGCGCGTTCGGGTGCGCGGGGTCGAGCACGAACATCTGCGCCCTCGTGCCGACCGGGAAGCCGAGCTGCGGGATCGCCGGCGAGGACTGCAGCCAGCCGCCGCTGGGCGTGCAGCTCGCGAGGTTGCCCCAGCGGTCGACGGCGTCGCAGTGCGTCGTGTCGCCGCGGCCGGACGCCCCGAGCAGCGCCTCCGGCTTGGCGCGCGGCAGCCCGGCCGCGCTCAGCCACTCGCCGTCTGCCTCGTCCGCGCCGTCCTCGGCCAGCAGCGGCCAGCCCTCGGGCAGCCGTCCGAGGCCGGGGCGCAGCTCCAGCGAGGCACTCGCGGGGTCGACGAGCGCGCGACGGCGCTCGCTGTAACCGTCCGAGAGCAGCGCGTCGAGCGGCACGTCCACGTGGGCGGGATCGCCGTAGTTGGCCTCGCGGTCGGCGAAGGCGAGCTTGGCGCACTCGATCCAGGTGTGCAGCGCGTCGGCGCTGTTGTGGCCCATCGCCGCGAGGTCGAAGCCCTCGAGCAGCCGCAGTTGCTGGAGCATCACGGGGCCCTGCGACCAGGGCGGGCACTTCCAGACCGTGACGCCCCGGTACGTCGCCGAGACCGGCGTCTCGACGGCGCCCTCGTAACCGCCGAGGTCGGCGGCCGTCAGCAGGCCCGCGTGCGCCTCGCCCGAGGCGTCGCGCACGGGGATGCGCAGCAGCGCCTCGATCCACCCGGCGGGCTCGCCGCGGTAGAAGGCGTCGCGCGCGGCGCGGATGCCGGCCTCGCGGCCGCCTCCGGCGCGGCGCTCGGCCTCGGCCATGCTCGCGAGCAGCGAGGCGAGCGCGGGGTTGCGCACGCGCTCGCCGATCGCCTTCGCGGGCAGCCAGATCGCGGCCGTGCTCGGCCACTCGGCGGCGATCCGATCGCCGGCGAGGCGGAGCAGCAGGCGCAGCGAGGCGTACATCGGAAAGCCGCGCTCGGCGAGGGCGCGGGCTGGCGCGATCGCCTCGGCGAGCGTGCGCGTGCCGAAGCGTTCGAGCAGCAGCCGCCAGGCGTCGAGCGCCGCGGGGACGGCGGCGGCCGTCAGTCCGTCGCCGGGGATGCGATCGAGGCCGAGCGAGCGGAATTGCTCGATCGTGGCGGCGGCGGGCGCCGTGCCCTGTCCGGAGATCGCGTGCGTCTGCCCGCTCGCCGCGTCGTGGTAGAGGATCGGCGCCTCGCCGGCGAAGCCGTTCATGTGCGGCTCCAGCACCTGCAGCGCGAAGCCCATCGCGCAGGCGGCGTCGGCGGCGTTGCCGCCCTCGGCGAGCATCTGCGCGCCCACCTGAGCGGCGAGGTAGTGGCCGGCGCTGACGGTGCCGCCGTAGCCGCGAACGGTGGGCCGCGTGGTGAATGCCATCGCCGCCGAGTCTAGCCGCCCGCGCCCCGTCGCCGCTGGAGGTTCACGCGAGCGGACGGCTTCCGCCATAGTGGCGGGGGAGCCCTCGCCGCGGCGGCCTCGAGGCGTGCGCGGCGGGCGGTGCGGACGGAGGCAGCCGATGAGCGGGACGGAGCAGTGGGGCGCGCTCAACGGCGTGCGCGTGATGGAGTTCACCGTCGTCCTCGCCGGGCCGGTCTGCGGCATGCTGCTCGCGCAGATGGGCGCCGACGTCGTCAAGATCGAGCCGCCGATGGGCGACCCGCAGAGGAGCAACGGCAGCGTGGTCCCGGGCGAGAGCAAGCACTATCAGGCCTACAACCACGGCAAGCGCAGCCTCGTCGTGGACCTCCGTGAGGAGCGCGGCCGCGAGCTGATCCACCGCATCATCCCGCAGTTCGACGTGGTGCTGACCAACTACCGCCCCGGCGTCGCCGCCCGCCTCGGCATCGACTACGAGACGCTGCGGCAGTACCGCCCGGACCTCGTCTACCTGGAGATGAACGCCTTCGGCTTCCACGGCCCCGAGGCCCCTCGCGCGGGCTCGGACGTGGTGGTGCAGGCCTACGCCGGGCTGATCGCCGGCGGCGGGCAGGTCGACGAGGACGGCGCGCCCCGCTCGGCGCTCTCGATCGCCCTCGCCGATCACATGACGGGCGCGGCGTCGGCGATGGGCATCGCGGCCGCGCTCTACCACCGCGCGCAGACCGGCGAGGGGCAGCTCGTGCGCGGCTCGCTGCTGCGCTCGACGCTGTTCGCGCAGGGCTCGGCGGTGATGCGCGAGCCGGTCACGGACGCCTCCAGTCGCGACGTGATGATGGCCGAGCTCGAGGCGATCCGCGAGCGCGGCGGCGGCTACGCCGAGCAGGTCGCCGCGCACAACGAACGGCGCGGCCTCGGCGCGGGCTTCAACCTCTACTACGGCGGCTACCAGGCGCAGGACGGCGGGCTCTTCTTCGGCGCGCTCAGCCCCGCCGGGCGCGACACCATCCGCCGCGCCGTGGGCGCCGAGGCCGAGCGTTCCGACGATCCCGACTACGACGTCTACGACGCCGAGAACATCGCCGAGGCGCGCGAGTGGAAGCGCACGATCCAGGAGCGCATCCACACGAAGACCGCCGCGGAGTGGCGTGCGATCCTCGACGAGGCGGGCGGTGCACCGGTCTCGCAGGTGCAGTTCGCCGAGGAGATGTCGGACGACCCACACGTGCAGGCCGAGGGCATGGTCTGGGACATCGAGCACGAGATCACCGGCCCGCAGCGCGTCGTCGGCCCGATCGTCGAGATGGAGGGCACGCCCACGCGCGTGCCGCACGCTGCGCCGCCGCTGGGGCGGCACACCCACGAGATCCTCGAGGAGCTGGGCGTCGGCGCCGAGGATCGCGCGGAGCTGCTCGCTGTCGGCGCTATCCGGGACCACACCGCGACGGACGGATCGCGCGCGCGATGAGCCTCGAGCCCGCGCTGCGCGCGGCGATCGTCGAGGCGCTCTCGCGCTGGGATCTCGCGGGCGAGGCCGAGCCGCTCGCGGGCGGGGCGGCGAACGAGCACTGGCGCATCTCTAGCGGCGAGGAGCGCCCGCACGTGCTGCGCCGCTATCACCCGCGCCACAGCGCCGAGGACGTCGCCTACGAGCATCGCGTGCTCGCCTTCCTCGAGGCGCGGGACTGGCCGGTGGCGGCGCCGATCGCGGACTCCCGCGGCCGCACGCTCGCCGAGACCGACGCGGGGCTGTGGGCGCTGTTCCGCTGGCGCTCGGGTGAACCGCCGCCGCCGGGCGCGCGGCTCTACCTACAGCGCAAGGGCGCGCTGCTCGCGCTGCTCCACTCCGATCTCGCCGAGGCCCCGGACTTCGGGCAGCGCCCCGGCTTCGGCCGCGCCGACGACCTCGACGCCTGCGTGCGCGCCGACGGACACGAGGACGTCGAGGCGCTGCTCGCCTGGTATGCCGGACGCGACGAGGCGCGGGCCGGGGCGCTCGGGGACGCCCTCGCGCGCAATCGCGAGGCGCTCGCGGCGGGCGGCTTCGCCGAGTTGCCGGACCAGCTCGTCTACTACGAGTGCCTGGGCGCGAACGTGTTGTTCCGGGAGGACACCGTGACGGCGATGCTCGACTTCGACCTGACGCATCGCAATGCACGCGTCGCCGACATCGCGCGCAGTCTCGCGGTCGATTGCGGCCTCTCCGCGAAGCGCACGGGCGCCTGGCTGGCCGGCTACGCGAACCTGGCGCAGCCCCGCCTCGACGAGGCGGAGGCGGCGCTGATCGCCCCGCTGATCACCGCCGCCGAGCTCTGGAACACCGTGCTCCCGCTCTCGATCGGCGCGCGCTGGGGCAACGAGGCGCAGATCAGCTCCGCGGAAGCCTCGATCGATCGCCGCCTCGCGCTCAGCGAGGCCGGCGAGCGCGTCCTCGCCGCCGTCGCCGCCCAGGCCGCGCGCGCCTGAGGTCCCGCTTCCCTCCTCCTTGTGGGGGGCTGCGCCCCCCACACCCCATCCCGGACGAGCGCGCTGCGCGGCTCTGGCCCGCCCACCCGCCCTCGGATGTTCTTTCTGTGGGGGCTGCGCCCCCACGCCCCCCAACGGTCCGCCGCACGCACGTGACCCTGAGGGCGGTCCGGCCCCCGCGGAGGGCGACCGCGCGTCTCCTGCGGGGGGGGCTGCGCCCCCCACACCCCCATCCCGGACGAGCGCGCTGCGCGGCTCTGGCCCGCCCACCCGCCCTCGGATGTTCTTTCTGTGGGGGCTGCGCCCCCACGCCCCCTCGATCTGTCGTATTCGCGCGGCCCTCGAGTGCTCCCCTCCGGTCCCCTCTCCCTCGAGGGAGAGGGGGAAGACTCCCGCTGTCCTCGGAGGCTGGTTGGGGAGAAGGGCCTACACCGCCAGCACGCCCCGCACTACGAGCCCGACCGCGAGCACCGCCAGCAGCACCCCCGTGAGCCGCGCGAGGGCGTCGAGGACCGCGCGGCCGGCGCGCGATTGCGGCTGCGGCGCCCGCGCCAGCCAGAGCGCGGAGAGCGCGACGAGCACGATTGCGGCGAGGGCGGTCTGTGCCTCGCCGGCACGCTCGCCCCAGGAGACGGCGGCGGCGAGCGCGGCGGGGGTCGCGAGCAGCGGGACGGCGAGCGGCGCGAGGACGGCGCGGCGGCCCTCGCCGGCGGCGCTCGCCAGCGCCTCCTCGATGGCGCGACCGCGCAGCAGCGGGCGCGCCGCACCCGCGAGCATCACGAGGCCGGCGGCGATGTCGAAGCTGGCGGCGGAGACGTCCAGCAGGTCGAGCAGCGGCCCGTGCAGCACTGCGGCGAGCAGCAGCAGCACGGCGGCGATCGCACCCGCAGCCACGAGCAGTCTGTCCGTTTGCCGTGAGGGCGGAAGGGTCGCTGAGGCCAGCGAGGCGGCCGAGGCCGGCGGGTTCAGCGCTGCCCAGAACACGATCAGCAGCAGCGGCAGCTCACTCATCCGGCGCTTCCCTCCTACCCCTCACCCTGGCCCTAATGGGGTTCGACCAGCAGCCCGGAGCGATCTGAGAGACTGGTCCCGGACCGGCCGGCCGGTGAGCACTTCCTTGCCCAGAGACCTGTGATCTCTCGGGAGAGACCGTGCCCCGGTTGGTTCGTCCGGGTTGTCCGCAGCACTCCTGGGGTGTCGTGCCTGAGAGCACTGTTCCATTAGGCCGTCGCAGGACCAACCCGGCAGGTCGCAGCAAGCAGCACGAAGCGGAGGGAAGCGAGGCACGATGACCCTGTACGCCGGCGACGACTGGTCCGAAGACCATCACGACATCCAGCTCATGAACGAGGCGGGCGAGCGGCTCGCCGCCAGGCGGCTGCCCGAAGGCGTCGCGGGTCTCGCCACGCTGCACGAGCTGATCGCGCAGCACGCCTCCGACCCGGGCGAAGTCGTGATCGGCATCGAGACGGAGCGCGGGCCCTGGGTCGCGGCCCTGCTCGCGGCCGGCTACCGCGTCTACGCGATCAACCCGCGCTCGGCGGCACGCTACCGCGAGCGCCACCACGTCGGCGGCGCCAAGTCCGACGCCGGCGACGCGAAGCTGCTCGCCGACCTCGTTCGCACCGACCGCCACAACCACCGCCCGGTCGCCGGCGACAGCGACGAGGCTGACGCGGTGCGGGTCCTGGCCCGCGCCCATCAGCAGCTGATCTGGGACCGCGTCCGCCAGACCAACCGGCTCCGCAACGCCCTCAGGGAGTACTTCCCGGCCGCCCTGGTGGCCTTCCCCAAGCTCGCCCACGGTGACGCGCTGGGGGTGCTGGCGACGGCGCCAGGCCCACGCGAGGCGGCGCGGCTGACCATCACCCAGATCCGCGCGGCCCTCCGCCACGGTGGCCGCAAGCGCAGCATTGAGCAGCGCGCCGCCGCGGTCCGCGCCGCGCTGCGCTCCCCGCAGCTCGAGGCGCCGCCCGCGGTGAGCCGGGCGTTCGCCGCGAGCACCCGTGCGGCCGTTGCGCTGATCGCTGAGATCAATCGTCAGATCAAGGAGCTCGAGGCCGAACTCACGAGCCATTTTGAGCAGCACCCGGACGCCGCGATCTACCGCTCCCTGCCCGGATTCGGTGTCGTGCTCGGCGCCCGGGTGCTCGGCGAGTTCGGGGACGACCCCGAACGCTACGACTCGGCGAAGTCCCGCAGGAACTACGCCGGTACCTCGCCGCTCACCGTAGCATCCGGCCGCAAACGCAGCGTGCGCGCCCGCTTCGTCCGCAACCGCCGGCTCGCCGACGCCGTGGACCGCTGGGCTCTCTGCTCGCTGCGGGCGAGCCCGGGCTGCCACGACTTCTACCGCCACCGGCGCGCTGCGGGCGACCTCCATCACCAGGCGCTGCGCGCCCTCGCCATTCGCCTCGTCGGCTACCTCCACGGCTGCCTCAGGACACGCCGCCCCTACGACGAGGCCACCGCCTGGGCGCACCGCCACGACCGCGAGCAGCTCGCCGCTTGACCAGTTAGCACCCTGGGGTGTCTCTCCCTCAAGGGAGAGGGGATGCATTGCGTCTCGATCATGGTGCCGGCCCGGGGAGCAGCACGTCGGGCGAGCGGTTGCTGCGGCCCTCGATCGCGTCCGAGGCGTAGAGCAGCCCGGAGAGCGCGTGCTGCTGGTCGTCCATGCGCGTCAGGCCGGCGCTCAGCCAGGCGCCGCGCACGCGATCGGGGTTCGCGTAGCCCCGCGCCTCGCCCGCGTCGATCTGCCGCCGCGCCAGCAGGCCGGCGCCGAGCGCCAGCCGCTCCTCGATCGCGGGGCGCAGGTCCGCCATCCGCGCGTCGGCGCTGGAGAGCCGCCAGAGCGCCGACATGCCCTCGATCCAGGTGCCGAAGGCGGAGGCCGGCACCTCGTCGCGGAACAGCCGTCCCGGGCCGCCGAACAGGCCGTGCTGGCGCTGCGTCTCGACGCGGATGAGCAGGCCGAAGCGTCCCGCGAGGCGACGCGCGTACTCGATCTCCGGCTCGCTCAGCCCCCACTCCGCCATCTCGGCAAGCCCGTACGCCGCCCAGTGGTCGGGGAGGGGGCGGAAGAGCACGTTCTCCACCTCGTCGCGGCGCGTGGTGATGAAGATCGAGGCGGCGCGCGCGTGCTCGTCCCAGCCCTCGCCGGGGAAGGCTTCGTGCAGCAGGGCGAGCGCCCAAAGCGCCTCGCCGGGGTAGTAGCGCGAGGTGCCGACGCGGTCCGGCTCGCCCGCCGCGATCTCCCATGCGACGAGGAACCCGCCGTCCGGGCGCTGCATCGCCGCGAGGAAGGCGCCGAGCTCACGCATCAGCGCGTCGTGGTGTGTGTCGCCGGTCGCCAGCCGCCGCTCGGCGAGCGCGACGGTCATCAGTGCCGTGCTGCCCACCTTCGCGCGGGCGCCCTCGGCGTCGGTCAGCGCGGCCCAGCCGTCGCGGCGGTGAAGGTGCGCGGTCATCCACTCGACGGCGCGGTCGGCGGCGGCGAGCGCCTCGATGTCGCCGTCGCGTCCGGCGGCCTGGACGAGCGCCATCGTGACGCCGGCGTGGCGGACCTCGTTGTAGTCGTCCGGCGTGATGTCGTGGGCGGCGTCGTAGATGTAGAGGTAGCGCCCCTCGCTGCTGACGGCCTGCGCGCGCTGCATCCAGCCGCTGGCCGCCGAGACCGCGGCGCGCAGCTCGGCGGCGCTCGCGGGGTCGCGCCCCTCGGCGGGGACGACGGCGAGCCGCAGCGCGATCAGCAGCAGCAGCCAGCCGCCGAGCCGCAGCCAGCCGCGGCGCGGCCAGCCGAGCCAGCGAGGTGCGTCCGTGGATGCGTCGCCGCTCATCGCGTGCGCAGCCTAGCGGGTTCGGGAGGTCGGGGCGCCGTGAGCGAGCGGCGGGCGCATTGCTGGAGTCTTCCGCAATGTTTGGACAGGGTCGCCAGCGGCGCTACCCTTTGCTTGCGACACCGCCAGTCAGGAGAGGGTCATGAACGCACGCCAACTCGCGGAGAAGATGGCGCGCCTCGGCGGTGCGATTCTCGGGCATGCTATCCGTGGCCACGCCGATGATGATCCGCCGAACACGGACTCGTTGTTCGAGTGTGCGCTGGAGTTCACCGAAGAGCTGCCCAGCCGCACCGCTAGCGCGTTCAGCGGCGTTCGAGCCCTGTACATCCCGGTGCTGGGCATGCTTTATAACGTGGCCCAGCGACTCATCGACGCGAAGGACCGAGGCCGTGCCCCAAACCCCGCCGATGAGGCGCTTATCGTGCTATGCAATCGGCTGTTCAACGAGTCGTTCGCCCGGCTACACCGTGCTGAGCCACGGCTTGCTGGGGGCGGGCCAGCACCATCTGCGAGCAGCTCTCGAAACCGCCAATCTTGCCGGCCTGTTCGTGCTCAGACCCGAGCACGCGGAGCGTTGGCTGGGCGGCAAGGTGTACTCGCCGGGCGAAGTCCGGAAGCTCGTTGACGCTCCAGAGGAGATGCGCGAGTGGTATTCGCGCCTATCCGCGATGACGCACACGAACTACGCCGCTTCTGGCGCGAGCGTCTACACGTTGAATCGCGAAGGCGCGCAGGCGCTCTTCTACGGGGGGCATCAGGCTCCGCGCGCAATGGCCTCCGAGGCGATGGCATTCGTTTGGGTTGTGTTGACCTTCCTGCGGCTCTTCTACCACCGCTACTCCGAGCAGTTGGAAGAACTGTCGCTGCTGTGGCCGCCCGAAGTCGCTGCGACGGTCGGTGAAAGCGATTTCACGTGGGACCGCTTTCTTGAGTTCTTCGGATGGATGGCCAAACAGGTCCAGGACGAGATCATCGCGCTTCCCGAGGATGACGTTCGGACGCCGGAGTGGGCCGAAAAGATCCTCTCGGACTGGGCTTCGCACTCACCCGACGAACAGATGACCCAGCAATAAATGCCCGCCTGACCAAGCCACCCGAGGCCGGAGTCCGTGTAGCGGGCCAGATGCCATCGTGAGCGCACCCTCGCGCGCTCCGCAGCCGGAGGAGCGCCCGCGTCAGCGTGAGGCGGGCGGTCGCCAGTCGGCGGGGGCGGCCTCGGACAGCTCGCCGTCGGCCATCTCCAGCACGCGCCCGACGTGCTCGATCATCAGCGGGTCGTGGGTGGCGGCGATCACGGTGGTGCCCTCGGCGGTGATCTCCTGCAGCAGGCCGAAGATCTGCGCCCCGGTCGCCGAGTCCAGCTCGCCGGTCGGCTCGTCGGCGATCAGCAGCGGCGGGCGGTTGGCGATCGCGCGCGCGATCGCGACGCGTTGCTGCTCGCCGCCGGAGAGCTCGTAGGGGCGGTGGTCCGCTCGCGGGCCAAGCCCGACGAGGTCGAGCGCCTCGTTCGCGCGCTGCGAGGCGGCGCGGCCGTGCAGCCCGGCGATGCGCAGCGCCAGCTCCACGTTCTCGCGCGCCGAGAAGAGCGGCAGCAGGGCGAACGACTGGAAGACGAAGCCGATGCTGTGGCGGCGCATCTCGGTCAGCCGCGCCTCGCTCGCGCTCGAGATCTCCTCGCCCTCGAGGTGGATGCTCCCGCTTTCGGGGCGGTCGAGGCCGGCGATGAGGTTGAGCAGCGTGGTCTTGCCGGAGCCGGAGCGCCCGCGCAGTGCGACGAACTCACCGCTGTAGACCTGCAACGTCACATCGCGCACCGCGTGCACGACTGTGCCCGCGCCGCGGAAGCTGCGGTTCACCTCGCGCACGTCGACCAGCGCCTCGGTCATGGCGCCTCCCCGGGCGGCGCGCTGGGCGGCGTGGGAGGCGGCACGTTGGAGGGCGCGCGCGGCGGCGGGCCGACAGACGCGCCCTGGTCGGCGCGCACCTCGATGTGGTCGCCGACGAGGTCGACGCGTGCGCGCCTGCCGAGGCCGAGCGCGTCCGCGATCTCGCGCGGCACCTGCAGCCGCCCGCTGCGGTCGACGACGGCGTACTCGTCGACGTCCGACTGCTCGTGGCGGGAGAAGCGCGTGCGGCGCACGATCTCGGCGCTGGTCTTGCCGTCGCGGAAGGCGACGACGCGGTGTACGCGATCGATGATCGAGGCGTCGTGCGTGACGATCACGATCGTGACGCCTGTCCGCTCGTTGATCTCGGCGAAGACGTCGAAGACCTCGCCGGCGGTCGCGCTGTCCAGCTCGCCCGTCGGCTCGTCGGCGAGGAGCAGCGGCGGGTCGTTGGCGAGGGCGACGGCGATGGCGACGCGCTGCTGCTCGCCGCCCGAGAGCTGATCGGGGCGGTTGCGCGCCTTGTCCCCCAGCCCGACGCGCTCCAGCAGCTCCTGCGCGCGCTCGCGCGCCGCGCCACGCGAGGCGCCCTCGATCATCAGCGGCATCTCGACGTTCGCGCGCGCACCCAGGTAGGGGATCAGGTTGCGGCCCGTCTGCTGCCAGACGAAGCCGACTTCGGTGCGGCGGTAGTCGACCAGCTCCTCGGCGGGCGTGGTCAGCAGATCACGTCCGCCCACCTCGACCTTGCCGGCCGAGGGCTGGTCGAGGCCGGCGAGGATGTTGAGCAGCGTGCTCTTGCCGGAGCCGGAGGCGCCGACGAGGGCCATCATCTCGCTGCGGTAGACCTCGAGGTCGAGGCCGCGCAGGGCGACGACCTCGAGCTCCTCGGACTTGTAGATCTTGAACACGTCCTCGCAGCGGATGTAGGGCTGCTCGCCGGGGGCGGCGATGGCCCCGGGAGCGCTGCGCCCGCCGGGGCGTGCGGCGCTCACGCGTCACCCACCCGCAGCGCGCGGTGCAGCGCGAGGCGCGCGTAGAGCAGCACGACGGCGAGCACGGTCAGTACGAACACGGCTCCGAGGATGCCCCAAACGAGCGTCACTTCCAATCGCGAGACCGCGAGCACGAACGGCGGCAGCACCTCGACGCCCCGTTCGTCGAGCCCGAAGAAGTCCATCATCAGGCGTCCCACCTGCAGTCCCACGATCGTGCCGAGGCCCATGCCCGCCAGCACGACGAAGAGATGCTCCAGCAGCACCACGCCGAAGATCTGCACGCGCGAGAAGCCGAGCGTGCGCAGCACCGCGAACTCCAGTCTGCGCTGCTGCGCCGTCAGGTACGAGTAGATCAGGAACCCGATCGCCGAGAGCAGCAGCACCGCCGCGAACGAGATCGCGAGGATGCCCTCCCAGCCCGCGGCGATCAGCGGGTCCTCCTCCTGGCGCTGCCGCTCACCCTCGATGTCGATCGCGAAGCGCGGCCTCAGCTCCTCGATCGCCGCGCGCGTCGCCTGCGGATCGTCCGATTTGAACCAGGCGCTGTTGTAGACCAGCGCCTCGCCGGGGAGGCCGGCGTTCGCGTCCACCAGCAGGCGGCTGGCGTGGACTAGCCCGAAGCCCGTGTTGCCGTTCGCGTTGAACGTCGGAAACAGATCGAAGGAGCCGGCGTAGCGGACTTCGAGGTGCACGCTGTGGACGGTCAGCAGCGCCTCGTCGCCGGGCGCCAGCTCCAGGCGCTCCGCCGTCTCGCTGTCGAGGAAGACGAGCGTGCGATCCTCCGGGATCGCCTGGCGGACGCCGCGCTGCCGCGGCGGCCGCTGCTCGTCCAGCCACTCGTAGCGCAGCGAGGTGGCGAAGCCGGGCGGCGCGTCGGCCTCGGCGCGGATCTGGTCGCTGAGGCGGCGGCCGATCGCGCCTTGCAGCACTTCGAAGCCGGGGTCCGTGAACTCGTGCACGAGCCGTGCGCCCTCGAACGGCGCCTCGGTCGGCTCCACGTTGCGGCGATCGAGCGGCGTCGAGGGCGGCAGCGGCGAGATCATCGCGGGGCCGAAGAGGACGACGCCGCGCTGCGCCCCGATCGTGCTGCGCGTGCGCACCAGCACCGCCTGCAGCGCGATCGGCGGCTCCAGCCGGATCGGCGAGGCGCGCCCCGAGGCTCCGCGCGGCTGCTCAAGGTCTATCGCGAAGAAGCGCCACTCTTCGGTCGCTGCGTCACCCGGCCGGACGATGCCGAGCCAGCTGGTGAGCAGCAGCCCGCGGGAGTCGCGGAAGATCGCGACCAGGTCCATCGCGGCGCGGATGTCCGGCATCTTCGCCCACATGCCGAATTGGCGGGCGGCGGCGGGCAGCGGGGTGTAGCTCACCGACGTCGCGTTGCCGGCGAGCTCCCCGAGCATCGAGTCCAGCGAGCGATCGGCGAAGTCCGAGCGGAACCAGGCGACCTCGCCGAAGGATTCCGGGTCGACTGCGAGCAGCTCGATGCGCGAGATGTCGCCGTTCGCGTTGACCGAGGCGCCGCCCCGGATCAGCGGGCTGGCCGCCTCCGCGGGGATCGTCTCGATCGCCTCGAGGAAGGCGGGGTCGCCCGCGCGGTAGAGCGCGCGCAGGTCGGTGCCGCGTGCGTCGGCGCCGGCGGCGTAGAAGGTGCGGTCGTCGTAGGAGCGGTCGAGCGTGGCGGAGAAGGTGGCGCCGAACATCCCGACGCCGGTGGCGAGCATCAGCATCAGGATCAGCCGCGAGTAGTGCGTCGGGTTCCGCGCGAGGGCGCGCGTGCCGACGAGCAGGGCGACGCCGCGGCCGCGCGCCACCAGCCAGGCGGCGAGCCGCAGCACCAGCGGGAAGAGCCGCAGGAAGACGATCCCCGCCGTGAGCATCGCGACCGCCGGGGTGGTCAGCAGGAAGGGGTCCGCCTGCGGCTCGCCGAAGAGCGGCTCGTCGAACAGGTCGTCCTCGCGCCGCAGCCGCCAGAACACGATCGCGAGCAGCAGCACGAGCGCGACATCGAGGTAGTAGCGCAGGAACAGCGGTGCGCGCTTCGGGCGAGCCGCGCTGCGCTTGAAGCCGATCACCGTCTGCCGCGTCGCCTGCCAGGCGGGGACCATGAAGGCGAAGAAGGCGAGCAGCGCCCCCGCGCCGGCCAGCGCGAACGCGAGCCCCGAGAGGTGCACCTCGAGCGGCGCGCCGCCGGAGAGATCGGCGAATGCGGGCGTCGGTCCCAGCGCGGCGATCACCAGCGCCGCGATCGGCGGCCCGGCGCCGACGGCGAGCGCGGCGAGGATCGTGGCCTCGATCCCGTACTGCGCGAGCAACTGCGGCGTGGTCGCGCCGCGGCTGCGCAGTGTCGCGATCTCCTCGGCCTGCCGCTCCACCAGCATCGTGGAGACGACCAGCAGGTAGTAGGCGACGACGCCGCCGATCTGCAGCAGCAGCACGAAGAGCGGGATGCGCACGAAGAACAGCTTCTCGTCGAAGGTGTCCAGCACCGTCGCCAGCTTCGTCTCGACGCGCACCAGCCGCTCCGTCGCCAGCAAGCGCCCCTCGAGGAACGTGAGCGACGAGGCGACCGGGGCCGCGACGCGCGAATCGAGCCGCTCGAGGTCGACCTGGTAGACGTTGCGGTAGCGCGCGGTGATCGAGGGGATCGCCCGCGCGGGCTCTCCGAAGAAGGCTTCCTCGGATACGAACAGCAGGTAGGTGGGCCACCTCGGCGTCTCCGAATCGAGCAGGTTGGTCTTGCCGTTCCAGTAGCGCTCGGAGAGGTCGTTCGGCTCGAGCAACCCAACGATTTCGGCGGTCAGCGGCGCGACGTCCTCGTCCCAGAAGGGGTGCAGCGCGAGCCGGTCGCCGAGGGCGGCATCGAGCGCCTGCGCCGTCGCGGCGCCGAGCAGCACCTCGATCGCCCCGTCCGGCGTCACGCCGGGCTGGGGCAGGCGGCCGGCGGTGAGCGTGGTGTGTTGCAGCAGATTCGTGCGGAAGCGGAAGTTCCCGCGTGCCCGCGCCGAATCGTCGAGGTCGGGCGAGCCGCCGGGTTCGGTCGGGTAGAAGGTCGCGCTCGTTCCCTGCCGCACGATTGTGCCAGCGGTGTTGCCGAGCGCAGCGCGCACGGCGCCGTCCATGCGTTGCTGCGACTCGGCGTAGAGGTGCGCGCGGATCGCGACGTTGGTCTGCGTGATGCGCAGGTCGAGATCGTGGACGGATTCCTGCTCGAGGGCGTGCTCGAGGCCGAGGTCGCGGATCGCATCGGCGTAGACGACGGTGGCGGAGAGGATCGCGCCGGCGACGAGCGTGCCCACCACGACGCTGGCGAGCAGCCGCCAGTTGCCGAGCATGCGGCGGATCGCGAGCACCGGCAGTGAACGATAGTGCCGCACGGCCCTGATTCTACGTGCGGTGCGGCCGTCGCGCCCCTCCCGGCGGGTGCGAGAGGCCCGTGCCCGCTAGACTCGCGCCGTGGGCGAGCTCTTTTCCGTCTGGCGGTTCGCGCTGCGGCGCTTCGCCGCGAACTGGCCGCTGATGCTGCTGGTCGGGGCCGGCGCGCTGCTGGCCACGACGCTGCTGGCGGCCGCGCCGATCTACACCGAGACGATGTCCGACATCGGCCTGCGCTTCCGCCTGGAGCGCGAGCTGGACAAGCCGCGCGAGCGCGCGATCAGCCTCAACGCCGACCGTCTCCGCCTCGGCGACCCGGTGCAGCTGGCGCAGACGCGGGCCTTCGCGGAGATCACCGAGGCGCGCGTGGGCTGGATGGGCCCGGAACTGCTGGTCGAGCAGCGCTCCGATCCGCTGCAGGTCAGCTTCGTCTCCGCCGCGGACGGATCGGAGCGGCGGCCCTGGCCGGGCCGGCTGGTCCACCTCAGCGGCTACCAGGACCACGTCGAGGTCGTCGAGGGTCGCCTGCCCTCGGCGCAGGCGGTGACCGCCGAGGTGGTGCTCCCGGACGGCTTCCAGCGCGAGGCCGCCGTCGGCGACCGCATCCTGGTCACCGCGCGCCGCTACGACGACTGCCGCCGCGTGCCGCCCTCGGAGGACGAGGAGGTTGCCGCCGACGAGGTGATCTGCCGGCCGAGCACCTTCGTGGCCGCGAGCCTCAACGCGGAGATCGTCGGCTTCGTGCGGCCCAATGACCCCGACGATCTGCGCTGGCAGTTCTTCGAGGACGGCTGGGCGGTACCCGATGAGCCGCCGCGAGGCCGCTCGCTCTTCGGCCCGAGCGGGGGAATGCCGCTGCTCACCTCCGGCGCGTACTACTCCGGTGCGCTCACCACGCAGCTGCCGGAGCTGCTCTCGCGCTACCGCGCGGGCGTGGTCCCGGACCTGCAGGGGCTGGCCGTACGCGACGTGCCGCGCGCGCTCGACGACCTCGCGATCTGGCCGAGCGATCTGCGGGATGGCCTCGGCCTGTTCATCGGGGGACGCCTCGAGTTCGAGGCGGCGCTCGCGCAGTTCCGCAACGCCAGTACCTTCTCGCAGATCCCGATACTCCTGCTGCTGCTGCAGGTCGCCGGTGTGGTCGCCTTCTACATCGTGGTGCTGACGGCGCTCGCGCGAGAGCGGCAGGCGCAGGAGGTCGCGGTCTATCGCAGTCGTGGCGCCAGCACCTCGCAGCTGCTCGGGCTGACGCTGGCCGAGGGCCTGCTGATCGCCGTCCCGGCCGCGTTGCTCGGCCCGCTGCTCGCCGTGCTCGCCGTCTCCGCGCTCGGCTACACGCCGGCCTTTGCGGAGATCACCGGCGGCGGCGCCTTGCCGGCGTCCTTCAGCGAGGACGCGCTGCTGCTCGCCGCCGCCGGGGCGGTGCTCGCCCTCGTGGCGATGCTGTTGCCGGCGGTCGGCGTGGTGCGGCGCGCGATCGTCGACGCGAAGCGCGAGCAGGCGCGCCCGCCGGGGCGCACGTGGTTCCGGCGCTACCACCTGGACCTCGCGCTGGTGGCGCTCGCACTGCTGCTCTACTGGCAGCTCGAACGCCGCGGCGCGGTCTTCGACCCGCAGTCGGTCGGCGGCTGGCAGGCGGACCCGCTGCTGCTGCTCTCGCCGCTGGTGATGACTGTGGCCGCGGCGGCGCTGGTGCTGCGGTTCTACTCGCCGCTGCTGAGGCTCATCGCCTGGCTGCTGCGTCCGTTGCGAGGCACCGCCGTCACGCTCGGCATCGGGCGCGCCGGGCGCGATCCGGCCGCCAGCGCGCGGCTGCTGCTGCTCGTCTCCACGGCGGTCGCCGTCGGCGCCTTCGCCGCCTCCTACGCCCCGACGGTGGACGGCTCATACGAGGACCGTGCGCGCTACAACCACGGCGTCGATCTGCGCGCCGGCATTGGCGACTTCCGCCGGCCCGAGGCCGCCGAGGGGCTGGAGCGGCTGCGCGCCGTCGAGGGCGTCGAGCGGGCGGTGGTCGTGCATCGCAGCCAGGCCGGCCTGCCCGGCGGCGGAGCCGTCGCGCTGCTCGCGATCGACGACCGCGCCGAGGCGGCCTCGATGCTCTGGTTCCGCGAGGACTTCGCGGCCGAGCCGCCCGCGCGGCTGCTCTCCCGCCTCGACCTCGGCGTGCCGCTGGAGGGCGGCCTCGCGCTGCCGGACGACACGGTCGCGATCGAGATCCAGGCCTACACGGCGATCTCGCCGCGGATCGGCAGGCTGCGCGCCTGGGTGCGCGATGGCGACGGCAACTACCACGAGGCGGTGTTCAGCGGCCCCGTCACCGGAAGCTGGACGGCGCTCCGGGCCGAACTGCACGCGAGCCGGACGCCGCCGCCGCTCACGCTGGCGGGCGTGCGCTTCACCGACCGCCGCATCCTCGTCAACAACGACGGCGCGCTCTTCCTCGACGACGTGACGGCCGTGCGCAGCAGCGGCGAGCGCGTGCTCATCGAGGGGTTCGAGGACGAGTTCGGCTGGACGATGTACTCGCAGCGCGCCTCCACGGAGACGTTCGGGCCCTCGGCCGAGCGTGCGCAGTCCGGCCGGACGTCTGCGCGCTGGACCTGGACGCGCGAGGTCGGCGAGCGCTCGCGCGTGCTGGCGCCCAGCAACCCGGCGGTCCCGCTGAACGCGATCTTCAGCGAGAGTGCGCTGGCCTTCTTCGGCGTGCAGCCGGGCGAGCGGACGTCGGCGTACTTCGACGGATTCGAGATCCCGCTGATCGTGCGCGGCACGGCGAGGCTGTTCCCCACGCTCAGTCCGGGCGGCTTCGTGATCGTCGACTACGAGCAACTGCGCTCGATCGCGGGCGCCCTTGGAGCGCCGCTCCAGCAACAGCCCACGGAGCTGTGGATCGACTTCGCCGAGGGCGTCACGCTCGCCGGGCAGGAGGCGATCGTGGCCCGGACCATGGATCACGAGTGGATGGGCTTCGCGGTCGGCGAGCCGCTGCTGCTGGCCGACCGCCTCGACGAGATCGCCTCGGATCCGACGCTGCAGGCGTCCGGCGGGGGCATCCTGCTGCTCGCCTTCGCGGGGGCGATGGGTGCGGCGCTGCTGGGCTTCGTGGTCTCGCTCGCGATCACGCTGCGCGGGCGCACGGTGGAGGTCGCCGTGCTGCGCTCGCTCGGCGCCTCGCGGCGCGAGTTGCTGCGCGCCTTCGCCCTCGAGTGGGGCGTCGTGCTGCTCTTCGGGGCGCTGATCGGCGTGCTGCTGGGCCGCTGGATCTCGCGGCTGATGTTGCAGTTCCTGGAGGTGACGGAGACGGGCGCGCCCGTGGTGCCCGAGTTCTCCGTGCAGACGGCGTGGCCACTGCTCTCGATCGGCGTCGCGCTGCTCGCACTCGCCGCCGCGCTCACCCTCTGGACGGCCTGGCGGGCGGTGCTGCGGCGTGCCGGCGCGGCCGCGCTGCGCCTCACGCAGTAGGCCGCGTCGCGAGGCGGCGTGGACGGCCGCGCGGGGCGCGGCGCATAGTGCGAGGGCGGGCCCGAGCGGCCTCGCGGGGCATCCGAGGAGGACGGCAATCGCGATCCCGACGTGGCGCTGGCGCTCCGTGGCGACGACGGCGATCGTGCTCGTCGCCGTCTTCGCGCTGAGCGCCGCCGGCGGCTTCCTGCTCGAACACGAACCCGCGCCCGACGAGCGGCGCATCTCGATCGACCGCGCGGCGCCCCCGTCCGGACCGCTCGAGTTCCGCGGCGGCGAGGTGACGGGCATCGGCGGTGGGCGGATCGCTTTGCGTACGGCCGAGGGAGTGATCGAGTTCGAACTCGGTCCCGGCTTCTCCAACGAGGAACTGCGGCGCGTGGCGGAGCCGCGCTTCGTCCCCGGCAACACCGTCAACCTCGGCGGCGAGCAGAGCGAATTCGGCCTCGTGCTCACGGGCGTGGTCGCGCTTGAAGCGGCGAATGACGGGGGCTCGTGGCCATGAGCGCGCGCGAGGGCTCCGCTCCGCCGCGCCTGCCCTGGGCGCTGGTCGCCGCGATCACGATCGCGGCGATCGCCGCGGCTGCCTTCGGCGGGCTCTCGCTCGGGCGCTGGGCCGGCGAGCGCGCGAGCGAGCCGGCGATTGTGCACCTGGTGATCGAGGACCCCGCGCTCTCGGCGGCTCCGGCCATCGAGGGCTGGATCTCCGATGGTGGGTTCACGGGCTTCGGTGGGCTCCCGGCGCTGCCCGGCGAGGTCTGGCGCAGGGCGCACGTCGTGGAGTCGGCGCCGGGCCGCCTCGTGATCTCCTCCGAGGGCACGACGACGACGATCAGGTTCAGCGCGCCGCTGCGGCTCTTCGAGATCGCGCCCCTGGCTGCGATCGAGGTGGGAGACATCGCCGTCGTGCGCCTCGCGGACGGGCTCGTCCAGGCCGTGCTCGTCGTGCCCGCGGACCTGGAGCAGGGCAGCGGCGCCGGCCCGCCCTAGGATCGGGATCGCGACGTGACGCCCTCCGCGCCGACCGCCGCCGCCTCGGGCGCCGTCGCGCTCAGCCCGCAGCGGCTGGGGCGCATCCGCTCGAACCTGCTCGCCTGGTACGACGCGCACGGCGCGGACTTCCCCTGGCGCGACGCACGCAATCCCTACTGGGCGCTGGTCGCCGCCGTCTGCTCGCAGCAGACGCAGATGTCGCGCGTGCTCCCGCTCTGGCAGCGCTGGATCGAGGCCTTCCCGACGCTCGAGGCGCTCGCGGCGGCCGATCGCGCGGACGTGCTGCGCGTCTGGGCCAACGCCGGTTACCCGCGTCGCGCGCTGCACCTGCAGGAGGCCGCGCTCCGCTGCGCGGACCGCCACGGGGGGCGGCTGCCGCGCGACGAGGCCGCGCTGCTGGCGCTGCCGGGCGTCGGCCCCTTCAGCGCCGCGATCGTGCGCTGCTTCGGGTTCGGCGAGGATGCGCCCGCCCTCGACACGAACGTCGCGAGGGTGGTCGGCCGGCTGCTGCACGGCGATCTGCAACCGGCGCGCGAGACGCCGCCCGCGGCGCTGCGCGCGGGCGCGCGGCGGCTGCTGCGGCCGGGCAGCGCCGCGCGCTGGAACCCCGCGCTGATGGACTACGGCGCGCGCGTCTGCCTGCCGCGCCCGCGCTGCGAGGTCTGCGTCGTCGCCTCCTGCTGCGCGGCTCGCCCGCGCTTTGCGGCGGGCGAGCAGGCCGAGCCGCTGCGCGCACAGCCGCCCTTCGAGGGCTCCGACCGGCAGTGGCGCGGCCGCATCCTGGCCGCGTTGCGCGAATCGCCGGAACCGCTGCCGGTGGAGCGACTGCTGCGCGGGCTGGCGTCGAGCGGAGGGCGGCGCGCGCAGCCGCTCCGGCGGCTGCGCGCGCTGCTCGACGATCTCTGCGCCGAGGGCTTCGCGTGGCGAAGCGGCGGGCGCTGCGGCCTCGGCGCGACGCCTGCGGAGGGCGCGGCGGGCGCGGACGGCGTCAACTCTGCTAGCCTGCCCGCCGCGAGCGAGGAGAGGTGACGATGTCTGAGTCCGGCGACGCCACGGTCTACGCCGACAGCGAGGTGACGATCGAGATCGTCGAGGGTATCGGCCCGTTCTCCAACAACGCCTACATCGTGCGGCCCGTCTCGGGCGGGGCGGGCGCGACCGTGATCGACGTGCCCGGCGGCTTCGAGGCAGTGGTCGAGGCGCTCGGCGGCGAGCCGGTCGAGCGTGTCGTCGTGACGCACGGGCACCGCGATCACTGGGACGGCTTCGACGTGATGCGGGCGGCGATCGACGCGCCCGTCCTCGCCGGGGCGGAGGAGACGGACATCGACCCCGCGCGCGGCGTCGAACGCCTGGCCGACGGCGCGGAGATCGCGGTCGGCGGGGCCTCGATGCGCGTGATCCACACGCCCGGACACACGCCGGGCTCGATCTGCCTGCTGATCGGCGGCGCGCTGTTCAGCGGCGACACGCTCTTTCCCGGCGGGCCCGGCGCCTCGCGCTCGAACGAGGTGCTGCAGCAGGAGATCGCCTCGATCACCTCGCGGCTCTACCCGCTCCCGGAGGAGACACTGGTGCTCCCGGGACACGGTGCGGGCACGACGATCGGCGAGTCGCGGCGCGAGTACGAGGTCTTCGCCTCGCGCGAGCATGATCCCGACTTGCACGGCGACGTGCTCTGGCTGGAGTCCTGACGTCCTCGATGGCGGCAAGGCCCGCCCGGCGCCGCCGGGCCCCGGGCGATGGACCGCTGGCGATCCGCTCCCTAGGATTCGCCATCGCGCCGCGCAGCAGCCGCGGCGCCGCGGGCGAGGAGCCTGGCGATGAGCGTTGATCCCCGGCCGCAGGTCTCGACGCTCGACAACGGCCTGCAGCTGGTGCTCACCGAGCTGCCCCACGCGCGCTCCGTCTCGATCTCGATCTACCTCCGCGCCGGACAGCGCTACGAGGCGGCGCCCGAGGACGCCGGCATCTCGCACTTCGTCGAACACCTCTGCTTCAAGGGCACGGAGCGCCGCCCCGGCCCGCGCGCGGTGGCGGCGGAGATCGACGGCCTCGGCGGCTCGATCAACGCCGCCACCGATCGCGAGCTGACGGTCTACTACGCCAAGGTCACGCCCGACCGCTTCCCCGAAGCGCTCGACCTGCTGGTCGACATGCTGCGCGGCTCGCAATGCCGCGACGAGGAGATCGAGCGCGAGCGCGGCGTGATCCTCGAGGAACTGGCCGCCGTCGAGGATGCGCCGGACGAGCACGCGAGCGTGCTGCTGGACGGGCTGCTCTGGCCGGGCGAGCCGCTCGGACGGGACATCGCCGGCGCGCCGCGCTCGATCGGCGCGCTCTCCGGGGAGCGGCTGCGCGACTACTACCGCAGCCAGTACGTGGCCAACGCCGTCGTGGTCTCGATCGCCGGGGCGCTGCCCGCGGCCGAGGCGAGCGAGCGGACCGCGCACGCCGTCGCCGGCTGGCCCGCGGGCGATCCGGCGGGCTGGGTCCGCGCCGGCGGTCAGCCGCCCGGTCCCGTGTTGCGGTTGCTGGAGAAGGAGACGGAGCAGGCGCACCTGGGCCTGGGGCTGCGCGGCCTCGACTCGCGCGACGAGGACCGCCATGCGCTCGCCCTGCTCTCGATCGTGCTCGGCGAGGGGATGTCCTCGCGGCTCTTCATCCGCCTGCGCGAGGAGCTGGGGCTCTGCTACGACGTGCACAGCGCGGCCGCGTACCTGCGCGACACGGGCGCGTTCTCCGTGCATGCGGGCGTCGACCCGGCCAACGCGGCGGAGACGGTGCGCGAGATCGTCGCCGCGCTCGCCTGCCTGCGATCGCCGATCGAGGCGGCCGAGCTGGCGCGCGCGAAGCAGGTGGTGCGCTCGCGCATCCAGCTGCAGCTGGAGGACACGCGCTCCGTCTCCGCCTGGCACGGCTCGCGGCTGGCGCTCGGCCTGCCGCTGCGCCAGCCGGAGGAGGCGATCGCCGGCTTCGAGCGCGTGACGCTCGAGGACGTCGAGCGGGTGGCGCGCCGCCTCGTGCGCAGCGATCGCCTGCAGCTCGCCGTGGTCGGGCCGATCGCCGACGCCTCCGCGCTCGAGGACGCACTGCAGCTCGCGGACTGACGCGCCCGGCCGCGGGCAAGCGAACGGGCCGCCCGCAGGCGGCCCGTTCTCGTACTCGTTGCCCGTGGGACGAGGCTACATGCCGGGCATGCCGGGCATACCGCCGCCCATGCCACCACCGGCCATGGCGGCCGCCATCTCCGGGTCCATCGCGCTCCTCGGCCCGGTCTGGGGGATCTCGGCGACGACGCTCTCGGTGGTGAGCATCAGGGCCGCGACCGAGACCGCGTTCTCAAGGGCCGCCCGCGACACCTTGACGGGGTCGAGGATGCCCAGTTCGAACATGTCGCCCATCTTGCCGAGGGCGACGTCGTAGCCCTCGTTCGCCCCGGCGCGGCGCACGTCCTCGACGAGCACGGAGCCTTCGAGGCCGGCGTTCTCGACGAGCAGGCGCAGCGGAGACTCAAGGGCGCTGTACAGGATGCGCGCGCCGGTCGCCTCGTCCGCGTCGTCCATCGACTCCGCCAGCTCGGCGATGTCGTCCTGGATGCGGATGAAGGCGACGCCGCCGCCGGGCACGACGCCCTCCTCGACCGCGGAGCGGGTCGCGGAGAGCGCGTCCTCGACGCGGAACTTCTTCTCACGCACGGAGGACTCGGTGGCCCCGCCGACCTTGATCACGGCGACGCCGCCGGCCAGCTTGGCGAGCCGCTCCTGCAGCTTCTCGCGGTCGTAGGCGGACGAGGTGTCGGACACCTGGGCGCGGATCTGGCGGATCCGCGCCTGGATGCCCTCGTCGGTGCCGTAGCCGTCGATGATCGTCGTCCGCGCCTTGTCGGAGACGATGCGGTGGGCGCGGCCGAGGTCGGCGACCTGGGCGTCCTCGATCGAGCGGCCCATGTCGGCGGTCAGGAAGGTGCCGCCGGTGAGCGCGGCGATGTCCTCGAGCGAGGCCTTGCGGCGGTCGCCGAAGGAGGGGGCGCGCACGGCGAGGAAGTTGAGGGTGCCGCGCATCTTGTTGACGACCATCGTCGCCAGCGCGTCGCCCTCGAAGGAGTCGCAGAGCACGACCAGGTTCTTGGAGATCTGCAGCGTCTTCTCGACGATCGGCAGCAGATCGCCGATGTCGGAGAACTTGTGGTCGGTGATCAGGATGTAGGGGTCCTCGATCACGGTCTCCTGGCGGTCCTGGTTGGTGACGAAGTGCGGCGAGATCCAGCCGTGCTCGATCTGCAGGCCGTCGACGAACTCGGTCTCGTCGTCGATGCCCTTGCCTTCCTCGACCGTGATCACGCCGTCCTTGCCGACCTTCTCCATGACGTCGGCGATGAGGTCGCCGATCTGGCGGTCGTTGCCGGCGATGCCGGCGACGGCGGCGATGGTCTCCTTGCCGTCGACCGGCGAGGAGGCGTCCTGGAGGCGCACGGCGGCGACGAGCTGTGCGGCGTCGAGGCCGCGGCGGATCGCCATCGGGTTGGCCCCGGCGGCGATGTTGCGGATGCCGTCGTGCAGGATCGCCTGGGCGAGGATGGTGGCGGTGGTGGTGCCGTCGCCGGCCACGTCGTTGGTGCGGATCGCGACCTGCTTGACGAGCTGCGCGCCCATGTTCTCGAAGCGGTTGGGGAGTTCGATCTCACGGGCGACCGTCACGCCGTCCTTGGTGATGACGGCGGGGCCGTAGTTCTTGTCCAGCACCACGTTGCGGCCGCGCGGGCCGAGCGTGACGCCGACGGCGCCCGCGAGGATGTCAACGCCGGCGCGCAGCGAGCGGCGAGCGTCCTCGTCGAACTTGATCGTCTTGGCGGGCATGCGGGCGCGCTACTTTCCGTCGACGAGCTTGGCGAGCACGTCCTGGAAGCGAATGATGATGTACTCGGTCTTGTCGACGGTGATGTCCTGGCCCGTGTACTTCTGGTAGAGCACGCGGTCGCCATCGTCCAGCTCGAGGGTCTCGACGACGCCGGCGTCGTTGAGCTTGCCCGGGCCCACGGCGACGACGAGACCGTGCTGCGGCTTCTCCTTCGCGGAGTCCGGAATCACCAGGCCGGAGGTGGTGACCTCCTCTTCCTTGACGGCCTGCAGCACGATGTGGTCTGTCAAGGGAACGACTGAAGTTGTCAATTCGCTATCCTCCCGATTGCCTGTTTTCTCTTTTTGCGTTCGGTTCGCGCCGAATCTTAGCACTCTCCCCGTTAGAGTGCTAGCGCTACCACGGGTACATGGTTTCATGTATCCTCGACGTGTTCCGGTTGGCCGGATGGGAGCCGCTGAGGGGACGCCGGGGCGCCGCGAGGAGCCGCTGGAGGGGACGCCGGGGCGCCGCGAGGAGCCGCTGGAGGGGACGCCGGGGCGCCGCGAGGAGCCGCTGGAGGGGTGATGGCGCGATGACGGAACGCGAGCCGCGCTACCGCGTCGGAGATCGCGGCGCGGCGCCGGGCGGGGGCGAGTGGGACGCGGCGCGCGTACGTGAGTTGCGCCGCCACCTCGGCGAGACGCAGCGTCAGTTCGCGGACCGCATCGGCACCAACCAGCAGACCGTGTCGGAGTGGGAGCGGCGCGCGCGCCAGCCGCGCCGCATGGCGCGGCGGCTGCTGCAACTCGTCGCCGAGCAGGCCGGCTTCTACCGCGTCGACGGCGAGGCCGGGCCGGACGGCGGTTCGCGGTCGTGAGCGCGCCGCCGGGAGCGCAGACGCTGCGGGACTACCGCCTGCGCGAGTCCGCCCCGCCGCCGTACCGGCTGCGGGCGCGCGCGGAGGCACGGCCCGACAGAGCAGCGGAAGAGACGCTGCGGGAGCACGAGCTGGTCGCGCTCTGGCTGCTCGGGCGGACGCCGCCCGAGGCGTTGCCCTGGCCGCTGCTGCGGCCCGGCCGCGCCGGGCGTGGGCCGGGGCCGGACGTGCGCGAGGCGGCGTTCCTGCTGCCCGAGGGCGTCGTGCGCAGCGGCCCGCTGGAGGTGCACCTGACGGCCAGCGACTTCGTGCGCCACGGCCACGACCGTGATCCCGCCTATGGCGCGCTGATCCTGCACCTCGTGTGGATCGACGACCGGCCGCAGCCCGGCGCGCCGCTGCCGCTGCCCGGCGGCGGCTTCGCCCCCACCTGCGCCGTCGGCCCGGCGCTGGGCGCTGATCCCGAACGGCTGCGCGCGCTGCTGCGCCTCGGCCCCAGCGGCGCCGAGCCGTGCGCCGCGGAGGCCGCGAGCCGCGGCGATGAGGAGACCACGGCGCTGCTGCGCGCCGAGGGGCGGCGGCGCATGGCGGAGCTGGTCTGGGGCGCCGACGCGCTGGCGGCCGGGCAGGGCTGGCACGGCGCCTGGGTGCGGTTGCTGCTGCGCGCGCTGGAGGCCTCCGCCGGACGCCGCCGCGAGACGCCGCACGCCCGCCTCGAGCTCGCCGCCGCGATCGGCCGCGGCCTCGGCGGCGAGCCGCTGCGCCGCCTCGCCGAGCTGGCGGCGGGCATGCGCCCCGGTCCCGTGATCGAGGCGCTGCGCGGGGGCGGCGGCGATCGGAGTGCAATCGGGCGCGGGCGCGCGGCGGAGCTGGGCTGGAACGCGGCGCTGCCGCTGCTCGCCGCGCAGGCCGCGGCCTTCGGGGACCTCGAACTGGCGCGCCGCAGCGCGGCGCTGATCGAGGCCTGGCCGGCGCCGCGGCCCTACGGGCGCACGCTGGCCTTGCGCCGCCTGCTCGGCGAGCCCGCGCCGCGGGCCGGCGCGCTGCACGCCCAGGGGCTGCTGCACGTGCAGGACCTGTGGTGCCGGCGCGGCGGCTGCGGCGTCTGCCCGCTCTCCGCGGATCAGGCCGGCGGCGGCGCGCGCTGAGCGCTCGCCGCGGCCTCAGGGCCGCCTCGCTGCGGTCTCACGGCGGCGTCACTGCGGCCTCACGGCCGCCTCGCCGCGGCCTCAATCCGGGTGCAGCACGAACTCCTCGACCACCCGGTCCACGATCTCGGCGCGGCCGAGCAGCTCGCGCTCGGCGAAGCGCTGCGCCTCGTCGGCCAGCCCGCGCGCGGTCGCGAGGTCGCCGGAGACGACGGCGAAGCCGACCTGCGCGCGCTGCGGCTGGTCCTGCGCGCCCACCTCGGCGGCGCTGAGCTCGAGCCGTCCGCGCAGCCGCGCGGTCAGCGAGCGCACCACGGCGCGCTTCTCCTTGAGACTGCGTACGCCCGGCAGGCGCAGCGTGAGCAGCACGCTGATCGTGACCATCGTCCCGCGCGCCGTCCGCGCCTAGAGGCCGAGCGAGGGCTGACGCGGGACCGTTGACCCGGACCGCGGCAGCGCGTCGCGTCTGCCCGGCGCCGCGCCGGCATCGCGAGGCAGCGAGGGCGCGGCGCTCGCCGGGCCGGCGCTCTGCGCGCGTGCGAGCTGCCGGGCGCCGTGCGGCCCCGCGCCGTCCGCCACCGGCTCTGGCCGGTCGAGCAGCGACGGCTGCTCCGAGGGCGGCGGGACGCCGAGGCGTGCGGCGAACTCGTCCAGCCCCGGCAGCTCGGCGGCGCGCCGCAGCCCGAAGTGCTCGAGGAAGCGCTGCGTCGTGCCGTAGAGCGCGGGGCGGCCGGGTCCGGCGGCGCGGCCGACCCGTTCGATCAACGCGCGCGCGCGCAGCGTGGCGAGCACGGCGTCGCTGCTGGTCCCGCGGATCGCCTCGATCGCCGCGCGCGTCACCGGCTGGCGGTAGGCGACCACGGCGAGCGTCTCCAGCGCCGCCGTCGAGAGCCGCCGCGCCGACTCCAGCCCGAGGAAGCGCTCGACCGCCGCGGCGGCCTCTGGCGCGGTGATCAGCTGCGCGCCCTCCGGGCCGCGCTGCAGCTGCACGCCGTGCTCCCCGAGCAAGCCGTCGAGGTCGTCGAGGGTCAGCTCGATGCGGTGCGGCGTCACGTCCAGTGCGCGCGAGAGCGCGCCGCTCGTGACCGGTCCGTCGGAGACGAAGAGCAGCGCCTCGACGAGCGCGCGCAGCGTGAGGGCGTCGGGTTCGGCGTCCGCTTCGGCGGGTGCGGGTTCGTCAGCCATCGCGGTCCCGGTCGGGCGGCGGGGAGAGGCGGCGCAACGGACAGTGCGGCGGATTGCCGTCGCGTCCATCGTACGATGCCCCGGATGATCGTCGATGTCCATAGCCACGTCTTCCCGCCGGCGATGATCGCGCGCCGCGACGAGCTGGCGCGCGCCGACGCCGGCTTCGCCGGGATCTACGGCGACGGCCGCGCGCGAATGGCGAGCGCCGCCGAGCTGATCGCCTCGATGGAGGGCGCGGGCGTGGATCGCGCCGTCGCCGCCGGCTTCTGGTGGCGGGACGCGGGGCACGCCGCGGAGCACGCCGAATACCTGCTGAGCGCCGCCGCGGAGGCGGACGGTCGGCTCATCCCGTTCGTGCCGATCGCCTTCGCGGACGGCGGCGCGCGGGCGCGGGCGCGCGACCACGCCGCGGCGGGCGCGCGCGGCCTCGGCGAGGTGCGCCCCGGCGAGCGCGACGAGGACGAGGCGGCGGCCTGGCTGGCGGAGGTCACGGAAGGGCTGGACCTGCCGCTGCTGGTCCACGCCTCGGAGCCCGCCGGGCACGACTACGGCGGAAAGGGCGGCGGCTTCACCCCGAGCGGGCTGTGGCGGCTCTTGCAAGACGGTTTGCCGGGGGAGAGGCGACTGCGCGTGATCGCGGCGCACTGGGGCGGCGGCTTCCCCTTCCATGCGCTGATGCCGGAGGTGCGCGCGCTGCTCGCCGAGGGCCGGCTCGCCTTCGACTCCGCCGCCAGCGCGCTGCTCTACGAGCCGCGCGTCTTCGAGGCGGTCGCCGAGCTGGTCGGCCCGGAGCTCGTGCTGTGGGGCTCGGACTACCCCCTGCGCGCGCAGGACCGCGATCTCGCCGAGGCGCGCGAGGCGGTCGCCGACCCGGCGCTGCGCGAGGCGCTGCTCGGCGGCAACGCCGCGCGCTTCCTCGGGCTCGGCTAGTCCGCCGGGGCCACTGATGGAGTTCCGCTATCTCCAGCAGCCCGCGGGCCTGCCAGTGGCCCCTTGCAGCGGGAAAGGCTCGGCTAATCCGCCGGGGCCACTGATGGAGTTCCGCTATCTCCAGCAGCCCGCGGGCCTGCCAGTGGCCCCTTGCAGCGGGAAAGGCTCGGCTAATCCGCCGGGGCCACCGATGGAGTTCCGCTATCTCCAGCAGCCTGCGGGCCTGCGCAGTCGCCCCTTGCAGCGGGAAAGGCTCGGCTGAGCGTGCGGCTCTTCCTCGCGATCGAGGTGCCCGAGGCGTGGCGGCTGGCGGCCGCCGACGCGGCCGCGGCGCTCGATGAGCAGCACCCGGGCCTGCTGCGGCTGGTGCGCCCGGAGTTGCTGCACCTCACGCTGCGCTTCCTCGGCGAGGTCGAGGAGGAGCGGCTGGAGCCGCTGCGGGCGGCGCTGCGCGAGGCCGTCCCCCCGGTCGAGGTCGCGCTCGAGCTGGGCGCGGCGGGGATGTTCGGCGGATCGCGCGGCGGCGCGGTCTGGCTGGGAGTCGGCGGGGACCTCGAGGCGCTGCGCGCGCTGGCGGCACGCGCCGAGACGGCGGTCGTCGCGGCGGGGCTGCGCGGCGAGCGCCGCGAGCTGCGTCCGCACCTCACGATCGCACGCGTGCGGCGGCAGGCGCGGGCCACCGAGCGGCGCGCGATCGCCGCCTCGGTACGCTCGCTGGCCGCGTCCGAGGGCGCGCCGTTCGTCGCACGGGAGCTGGCGCTGGTGCACTCGCGGCTGCGTGCGGAGGGGCCGCGTTACGAGCGGCTGGCGGGCTTCTGAGCGCGCCTGCGGCGGGGGCGGTTGACGGGCGGCGGCGGCGATCCTAGGCTCTGGGTGATGGGTGAGACACGCCGACGGAAAACCCTCAACGCGCCGCGGCCGGCCCGCGGCGCTCGTGCGTCCGGACGCCCCGCGACGAAGGAAGGCACATGGACTCCGGGATGATTGGGAAGGTCGCAAAGGCGCACCGCTACGCACGCGAGCGGGACCGCCTCCATGTCACGCAACTGACGGTCTCGGTGACCGGGGACAACAGCAGCCACGAGGTGCGCCTCGATGACGGCCGCTGGCAATGCAGCTGCGACTTTTTCGTCCATCGCCGGGCCTGCGCCCACACCATGACCATCGAACTCGTGCTCGAGGGCGCGCTGCTGCAGCCCGAGGCCGAGGCCGACGCCGTCGCCTGAGCCTTTTTCCGCTGGCTCCTCCCTCGGAGGTTCAGGGTGTCTGCTGGCGGCAGAAGAGCCTGCTGCGCCCTCCTACAGAGAGGCGAGAGCCATGCAGACGTTCGTCGACGCCGAGGACGCGTACCTCGCATGGGTCGGCCGGCACACCGACGGATACGTCCTGAACGCCGGCCGGACCGAGGCGCCGTCGATTTCGGTAGTGCTGCACAGCGCTACGTGCTGGAGCATCAGCGGGGCTCACCCGAACTACACGACGCGCGACTACATCAAGGTCTGCTCGCTCGACCGGGACGAGCTGGAACGCTGGGCCGGGCGACGTCCGGAGAGCGAGTTCCGCATCTGCCCCTTCTGCCTCGATTGATGCGCCGATGACGAACCTGCCCCGGCTGCTGATCGCCACCGGCAACCCCGGCAAGGCCGCCGAGTTCGGGCTGCTGCTCGCGGGCAGCGGCTGGGACCCCGTCACCCCGGCCGATCTCGGCCTCGCGCCCGTCGATATCGTGGAGACGGGGCGCTCCTACCTCGAGAACGCCGTCACCAAGGCGGTACGCCACGCCGAGGCGTCCGGCCTGCCCGCGCTCGGCGACGACTCCGGGCTGGAGGTCGACGCGCTGGAGGGGAGGCCGGGCGTGCTCTCGGCGCGCTACGGGGGATCGCGCGCGCCCGGGGCCGCCGAGCGCAACGCGCTGCTGCTGGACGAGCTGCGGGGCGTGCCGCCGGGGCGGCGCGGCGCGCGCTTCCGCGCCGTCGTCGCGCTCGCGCTGCCGGGCGGCCGCACCTGGGTGCGCGAGGGCGCCGTCGAGGGCCGCATCGCCGAGGCCCCGCGCGGCGCCGCCGGCTTCGGCTACGACCCGCTGTTCGAGCTGCCCGACGGTCGCACGATGGCCGAACTGGGCGAAGGGAAGCACGACTTCAGCCATCGCGCCCGCGCCGTGCGCGCCCTCCTCCCGCTGCTACAGCGGCTGAGCGCGGAGGGCTCGACCCGCGGGTAGGCGGGGAGCGGGGACCCTCACCCCCACCCTCTCCCTCAGGGCGAGGGGGTTCACGCAGCGTCGCGATGGCTCCGCGTGCGATACTTGCAGACAGGAGGAGCCCCGATGAGCGCAGACTCTCTGCCTGCCGACCAGCCGCTGGCCGATCGCTTCGGGCGGCCGCTGCGCGATCTGCGTGTCTCCGTCACCGACCGCTGCAACTTCCGCTGCCGCTACTGCATGCCGCGCGAGGTCTTCGGCGCGGACTTCGAGTTCCTGCCGCGCGACGAGATCCTCACGTTCGAGGAGATCGCGCGCCTCGGCGGCATCGCCGCGCAGCTCGGCGTACGCAAGATCCGGCTCACCGGCGGCGAGCCGACGCTGCGCGCGGATCTGCCCGCGCTGGTGCGGCTGCTCAAAGAGGCCGCGCCCGACGTGGGGCTGGCGATGACCACCAACGGCTCGCGCCTGACCACGCTCGCGGGACCGCTCGCCGAGGCCGGACTGGGCCGCGTCTCGGTCTCGCTCGACACCCTCGACGACGCCACCTTCCGCGCGATGAACGACGCCGACTTCCCGGTCGCGCTGGTGATCGAGGGCATTGAGGCGGCCGCCGCGGCGGGGCTGACGCCGATCAAGATCAACGCCGTCGTCAAGCGCGGCATCAACGACGGCGGGGTGGTGGACCTCGCGCGACGCTTCAAGGGCACCGGTATGGTGCTGCGCTTCATCGAGTACATGGACGTCGGCGTGACCAACGGCTGGCGGCTGGACGACGTCGTCCCCGCGCGCGAGCTGGTCGAGCGGATCGACGCCGCGCTGCCGATCGAGCCCCTCGAGCCCTCGTACCGCGGCGAGGTGGCGAAGCGCTGGCGCTATCGCGACGGCGAGGGCGAGATCGGCTTCATCACCTCGGTCTCGACCCCCTTCTGCGGCGACTGCACGCGCGCCCGCATCTCCGCCGACGGCAGCCTCTACACCTGCCTCTTCGCCGTCGCCGGCACGGACCTGCGAGGCCCGCTGCGCGAGGGCGCCGACGACGCCGCGCTGGCGGCGCTGCTGACCGGCGTCTGGAGCGCGCGCGAGGACCGCTACTCCGAGATCCGCTCCGAGGGCACCGAAGACCTCCCGCGCATCGAGATGTCGTACATCGGTGGCTGAGTCCGCGGCGGACGATCGGGCGCTGTCCCACCTCGACGCGCGCGGCCACTCGCGGATGGTCGATGTGTCCGACAAGGACGTGACGCGCCGCGAGGCGACGGCGCGCGGGCGCGTGGCGATGAGCGCCGAGACGCTGGCGCTGATCGGCGAGGGGCAGCTGCCCAAGGGCGACGTGCTGGCGGCAGCGCGCCTCGCCGGCATCATGGCCGCCAAGCGCACACCCGACCTGATCCCGCTCTGCCACCCGCTGCCGATCAGCGGCGTGGAGGTGCAACTCTGCCTCGACCCCGAGGATCCCGCGGTGGAGATCCAGGCGACCGTGCGCACGACCGCGCGCACCGGAGTGGAGATGGAGGCGCTGACCGCCGTCTCCGTCGCCGCGCTCACGATCTACGACATGTGCAAGGCCGTGCAGCGCGACATGCGCATCGAGGACGTTCGCCTCGTCGCCAAGTCCGGAGGCCGCTCCGGCGACTACCGCGCGGACGCGTAGCCGCCCGGCTCCGTCCTCCCGGAAGGGTGTCGAACCCTCCTTCGCCGGACCGCCTCGAAGGCTCCTTGCCCCTCGGAAGTATGGCGTGCCCCTCACCCCCCGCCCTCCCCAGGGAGAGGGCGCCGGACGGTCTCGCGGCGGCCGGCGGGCGATCCGGGCGGGGGCGTGGGGGCGGAGCCCCCACAGACAGAAAACCCGAGGGCGGGTGGGTGGGCCGAGCGGCGCGCAGCGCACGCTCTTCCGGGATGGGGGTGGGGGGCGCAGCCCCCCGCAGGAGACGCGCGCTCGCCTCGAAGCCCACGGGGTGGGCGGCGAACCCTCACCTCCGCCCGCTCAGGGAGAACAGGGGCTGGTGCGTCCTCGCGAGTCCGTCGTGCCCCTCACCCCCGCCCTCTCCCCGGGGAGAGGGCGCCGGACGGTCTCGCGGCGGCTGGCGGGCGATCCGGGCGGGGGCGTGGGGGCGGAGCCCCCCGCAGGAGACGCGCGCTCGCCTCGAAGCCCACGGGGTGGGCGGCGAACCCTCACCTCCGCCCGCTCAGGGAGAACAGGGGCTGGTGCGTCCTCGCGAGTCCGTCGTGCCCCTCACCCCCGCCCTAATGGGGTTCGACCAGCAGCCCGGAGCGATCTGAGAGACTGGTCCCGGACCGGCCGGCCGGTGAGCACTTCCTTGCCCAGAGACCTGTGATCTCTCGGGAGAGACCGTGCCCCGGTTGGTTCGTCCGGGTTGTCCGCAGCACTCCTGGGGTGTCGTGCCTGAGAGCACTGTTCCATTAGGCCGTCGCAGGACCAACCCGGCAGGTCGCAGCAAGCAGCACGAAGCGGAGGGAAGCGAGGCACGATGACCCTGTACGCCGGCGACGACTGGTCCGAAGACCATCACGACATCCAGCTCATGAACGAGGCGGGCGAGCGGCTCGCCGCCAGGCGGCTGCCCGAAGGCGTCGCGGGTCTCGCCACGCTGCACGAGCTGATCGCGCAGCACGCCTCCGACCCGGGCGAAGTCGTGATCGGCATCGAGACGGAGCGCGGGCCCTGGGTCGCGGCCCTGCTCGCGGCCGGCTACCGCGTCTACGCGATCAACCCGCGCTCGGCGGCACGCTACCGCGAGCGCCACCACGTCGGCGGCGCCAAGTCCGACGCCGGCGACGCGAAGCTGCTCGCCGACCTCGTTCGCACCGACCGCCACAACCACCGCCCGGTCGCTGGCGACAGCGACGAGGCTGACGCGGTGCGGGTCCTGGCCCGCGCCCATCAGCAGCTGATCTGGGACCGCGTCCGCCAGACCAACCGCCTCCGCAGCGCGCTGCGCGAGTACTTTCAGGCGGCCCTGGCGGCGTTTCCCGACCTCGCGCACGGTGACGCGCTGGGGGTGCTGGCGACGACGCCAGGCCCACGCGAGGCGGCGCGGCTGACCATCACCCAGATCCGCGCGGCCCTCCGCCACGGTGGCCGCAAGCGCAGCATTGAGCAGCGCGCCGCCGCGGTCCGCGCCGCGCTGCGCTCCCCGCAGCTCGAGGCGCCGCCCGCGGTGAGCCGGGCGTTCGCCGCGAGCACCCGTGCGGCCGTTGCGCTGATCGCTGAGATCAATCGTCAGATCAAGGAGCTCGAGGCCGAGCTCACGAGCCATTTTGAGCAGCACCCGGACGCCGAAATCTACCGCTCCATGCCGGGGCTCGGTGTCGTCCTCGGCACCCGGGTGCTCGGAGAGTTCGGGGACGACCCCGAACGCTACGAGTCGGCGAAGTCCCGCAGGAACTACGCCGGTACCTCGCCGTTGACCGTAGCATCCGGCCGCAAGCGGACCGTGAAGGCGCGCTTCGTCCGCAACCGGCGGCTCTCCGACGCCGCGGACCAGTGGGCGATGTGCTCACTGCAGGCCAGTCCCGGCTGCCACGACTTCTACCAGCGGCGGCGAGCTGCGGGCGACCTCCACCACCAGGCGCTGCGCGCCCTCGGCAACCGCCTCGTCGGCTACCTCCACGGCTGTCTCAGGACGCGCACCCGCTACAACGAGGCCACCGCATGGGCGCACCGCCACGACCGCGAGCAGCTCGCCGCTTGACCAGTTAGCACCCTGGGGTGTCTCTCCCTGCTCAGGGAGGGGGGACCGGAACACCGCTCGCCCGCACCCCGGGGATGCCCCAACGGGCGAGGCATGTAGAGTGCGGGCATGGTGGTTCGCACGAGTCGAGGCGTCACGCAGCCCGGGTGGGCGCGGTGACGACGCTGGCGGCGCGCGTGGAGGCGGCGCGCAGGATCGCGACTGGGCGCACGCCGATCTTCTACGGCTGGTGGATCGTCGCCGCCGGCTTCGGGACGCACACGATCAACGGCGCGCTGCTCTTCCACGCCTTCGGCACCTACGTCGTGCTGCTCGGGGACGACTTCGGCTGGAGCCGGACCGCCCTCGCCGGCGCCTTCGCGATGCAGCGCATCGAGAGCGGGCTGCTCGGCCCGGCGCAGGGCTGGATGATCGACAACTGGGGACCGCGGCGCGTGATGATCGCGGGGATGCTGATCTTCGGCGCCGGCTTCATGCTGCTCAGCCGCATCGACTCGCTCGAGGGCTTCTACATCGCCTTCCTCGTGATCGCGGTCGGCTCCAGCCTGGGCACGCACCTCGGCGTGACGGTGGCGGTGGTGCACTGGTTCCATCGCCACCGCGCGTGGGCGCTGGCGCTGCTGATGACGGGCACGGCCGCGGGCGGGCTGCTGCAGCCGGTCGTCGTCCCGGCGCTGGAGGAGTACGGCTGGCGCAGCGGCGCCTTCGTCTCTGGGCTGATCATCATCGCCGTCGGCGTCCCGCTCGCCGCCGCTGTGCGCCACCGCCCCGAGGATCACGGCTACCGGATCGACGGCGGCCCGCCGCGCGGCGAGACCGGCGACGGCGAAGCGGAATACGAAGAACCGCCCGAGGAGTTCAACTTCACCGCACGGCAGGCGCTGCGCACCCGCGCGTTCTGGTTCCTCGCCTTCGGGCACGGGATGGCGGCGCTGGTGATCGGCTCAATCTTCGTGCACTTCCAGGTTTACTCGAACGACTCGCTCGGCTTCACGCTAAGCGAGGGCGCGTTCGTGATCCTGGTGATGACCGTGTCGACCGTGATCGGGCAGCTCGGCGGCGGCTACCTCGCGGACCGCACCAACAAGCGGCTGACGATCGTCTTCGCCCTGCTCGGGCAGGCGATCAGCCTGGTCGTGCTCGCGCTGGCGAGCAGCTACTGGATGCTGATCGTCTTCGCGATCTTCGCCGGGGTCGGCTGGGGCGCGCGCGTGCCGGCGATGCAGGCGATGCGGGCCGAGTACTTCGGAGGCAAGGCCTTCGGAACAATCATGGGCTTCTCGTCGCTGGTGATCATGTTCGGGATGATCCTCGGTCCGCTCTTCGCGGGCTTCGTCTACGACGTGACGGGCAGCTACCGGGGCGCCTTCATGGTGCTGTCCGGAGCGGCCGTCGTGGGCGCGGTGTTCTTCTGGCTCGCCGTCCGCCCGGCCCTCCCCGTCGCCCAGGGCGATCCCTCGCCCGCGTAGCTCGCCCAGGGCGACGCCGCTGGCGCTTCGCCCTCCTAGCGACGCGCGGCAGGCGCTACACGGATCGAGGCGGCCCGAGGCACTGGCCGGGAGTCAGTCGAGGCTCGCGAGAAACTCCCGGAACTTCGGCAGCGCGATGTCCTGGTGCGTGATGTGCAGCTGCGTCGGCGCGCCCTCGATCTCCACGAGCTGTGCGCCGGGGATCTGCGCGGCGATGAAGCGCGAGTCGTCGGGCGGCGTGATGCCGCTCTCGAGGCCCGCGAAGACGAGCGTCGGCACGCGGATGTGCGGCAGGATGTCCGTCAGATCGACCGTCGGCACGTAGTCGAAGAGCGCGATCAGCGTGCGCGCCGAGGTCTTCCCCATCTCGTGGTGGTACCACTGCGTCATCGCGGGATCGGCCTCGTCGCCGAAGCGGCGCATGCCGTTGCCGGTCGCCCACGCCTCGACCCCCTGCTCATGGATGATCTCGGCGGAGTGCAGGAAATGCTCCGGCAGCCTGTCAAGGCGGTAGGGCGCGCCGCAGAGCGTGAGGCTGCGCGTGCGGTCCGGGTACTCGTAGGCGAACTGCAGGCAGATCGGCCCGCCCACCGTCTCCCCGACGAGATGCACCTTCTCGATGCCCAGCGAGTCGAGCAGCAGCCGCAGGTCGTTGGCGAGGCCGCTGAGGCTGTAGCGGTAGCCCTCGGGGATCGGGGAGGAGTGGCCGAAGCCGCGCGCGTCGGGGCGCAGCACGCGGTAGTCGCTGGCCAGGCCGGGCACCCAGAAGAACCACAGCTTCCCGCTCTTCCCCGCCCCGTGATGGAGCAGGATCGCCTCCGCGTCGTCCTCCCACGGCGGCGTGAAGTCGTCGAGTTCGTAGTGCATCTCCAGCGTGTCGTCGATGCGGGCTGTCGGCATCTCGTCCTCCTCGATCCTGCTGACGCGGGCTCGGTCTCCTCCGGCTACGTGACTCGCGCGAGGAAGCTCGCGTAGCGGTCCAGCGTCGGATAGCCGAGGTCGCGCTTGGGGCTGCCGAGGTTGAAGAGCAGCCGGTCGACGCCCCCCTCGCGCAGGCGCTCGACCTCGGCGGCGGCGTCGTCGAGCGCGGCCGGATCGGCCTCGGCGGGGTCGTCGCCGGCGGGGGGAATCGCGGGGCCACTCATGCTGACGTGCAGCGCGGCCGGATCGCGCCCCGCGTCGGCCCACTGGCGGCGCAGCTCGGCGATTTGCGGGAGGATCTCCGGGTCGCCGATGGGGATGCGGTAGGGAATCCAGCCGTCGCAGTAGCGGACGATGCGCTCGAAGGTCCTCGGGCTGTTCTGGCCCATCAGGATCGGCGGGCCGCCCTCCTGGACGGGCTTCGGGTAGCACCAGACCGGATCGAAGTCGACCGTCTCGCCGTGAAACTCGGCCTCGTCCTCGGTCCACAGCGCCTTCATCGCCTCGACGCGTTCGCGGGTGACCTTGTGGCGGTCGTTCCAGGCGACGCCGTGGTTGGCCATCTCCTCGCGGTTCCAGCCGCTGCCGATGCCGATGATGACGCGCCCGTTCGAGATCTGGTCGAGGGTCGCGATCTCCTGCGCGAGCGTGATCGGGTCGCGCTCGGGGATGAGGCAGATCGCCGTGCCGAGCTTGATGCGCTCGGTGACGGCCGCGGCGGCGGCGAGCGCGACGAAGGGGTCGTAGAGGTACCAGAAGTTCTGGCGCAGGTCCGGGCGGCGCTTGCGCAGCTCGTCCGCGCTCTCGCCGGGCTGCGGCGCAGTGCGGTCCTCGATGCCGATGTAGGCCGTCTCGCGCCGCACGGGGATGTGCGTGTGCTCGCCCAGGAAGAGCGAGTCGAAGCCGCGCTCCTCGACGGCGCGGCCGACCTCGACGGGCGAGAGCGTGAGGTGGTTGATGATGATGTGGATCCCGAACTGCACGCTGCGCCCCTCTCGTCTCGCTCGCCGCGCAGTCTGCCACACCCCGGCGCTGGGCGAGGGGTGGACAGCGTGTTCATCCCTGGCACAAAGGTGTATGGTAGACAAGGCCACCGTGGTTCTACCCCGAAGGATGCTCCGTGAGCCTCAACATCAAGAACGAGCGGACCTGCCAGCTGGCCGACGAGCTGGCGCGGCTGACGGGCGAGACCAAGACCGGCGCCATCACGGTCGCGCTCGAGGAGCGCCTGGAGCGCGAGCAGCGCCAACGCAGCATGGAAGAGCGTCTCCGGAGAATGCGGGCCATCTCCAAGCCCCTGGCCGCGCGTCTCCGCGCGGGCGGGCCACCGATCGACCACGGCGAGTTCCTCTACGACGAGCGGGGTCTGCCGAAGTGATCGTCGATACGTCGGCGATCATCGCAATCCTGTTCAACGAGGCCGATGCAGACCGTTACGACAGAGCAATAGTGGCGGCTCCGATCTGTCGCATGTCCGCCGCGAACTTCCTCGAGGCGACCATCGTTCTCGAGAGTCGGGAAGGCATCGGGGCCGGGCATGATTTCGATGCCTACCTGGAAGAAGCGGCGGTCGAGTTGGTCCCGGTGACCGCCGAACAGGCGCAGGTCGCACGCCGGGCCTGGCGTCGCTTTGGAAGAGGCAACCACCCGGCCGCGCTGAACTTTGGCGACTGCTTCGCGTACTCGCTGGCGGAGATGAGCGGGGAACCGCTGCTGTTCAAGGGCGAGGACTTCGCGCGCACCGACATCGCCGCCGCCTGACGCCACGCGCCACCCCGGCCCCCAACCCCCGCTGCACCCCCCGCCCGCGCGCGGTAGGATGCCGGGAACGGCGCGCGACGCCACTCTCCGCCTCGCCGCCGCACCGGAAGGAGGCGCCCCGATGCCCGCACTCGATGGCATGCGCGTCCTCGACATGACGCAGTACGAGGCCGGTACGTCCTGCACACAGGCGCTCGCCTGGCAGGGCGCGGACGTGGTCAAGGTGGAGCCGCCCGGCGTCGGCGATCCCGGCCGCGGCCTCAAGACCGACGGCCGGCCCCCGCAGTACTTCCTCAACTACAACAGCAACAAGCGCAGCATCGTCATCGACCTCGCCACCGAGCGAGGGCGCGAGATCTTGCTCGACCTCGTGCCGCGCTTCGATGTCTTCGTCGAGAACTACGGGCCGGGCGTGGTCGAGAAGCTCGGCATCGGCTACGAGGTGCTGCGCGAGCGGCGCCCCGCGATCATCTACGCACAGATCAAGGGCTTCGGGCTGAGCGGGCCCTACGCGGACTACAAGTGCTTCGACAGCGTCGCGCTGGCGGCGGGCGGGGTCTACTCGATCAACGGCGAGCCGGACGGGCCGCCGATGCGCCCGGGCGCCTCGTTCGGCGACACCGGCACGGGCCTGCAGATGGCCCTCGCCATCGTCTCCGCCTACGTGCAGCAACAGCGCACCGGCGAGGGCCAGCTGATCGAGCTCTCGATGCAGGAGGCCGTGACCTACTTCATGAAGACGATGGGCCGCGAGGCCTGGGGCACGGAGCGGGAGGCGCAGCGCGTCGGCAACGGCTTGGGCGCGCCGACGAACGTCTACCCCTCGAAGGGGGGCGGGACGAACGACTACGTGCACATCTGCGTGGTGACCTCGCGGATGTGGGACACGTTCTGCGTGGCCCTCGAGCGCCCCGACCTGGCGACCGACCCGCGCTTCGACACGGCGGCCAGCCGCCGCGAGCACCAGGCCGAGCTCTATGCCGAGGTCGAGCAGTGGACGCTGCAGCGCACGAAGTACGAGGCGATGCACGTCCTCGCGAGCGCGGGCGTGCCCTGCACCGCCGTGCTCTCCACACGCGACCTGCGGACAGACCCGCACCTTTGCGAGCGCGGACTGTTCGAGCACCACGAGCACCCCGAGCACGGCACGATCGAACTGATGCGCTCGCCCGCGCGGATGTCGGGCTCCGAGGTCGCCATGGAGTTGGCCCCGGGCCTCGGGCAGCACACGGGCGAGGTGCTCGCGAACGAGCTGGGCATGGCAGGCGATCAGATCGCGAAGTTGTGCGCGGAAGGCATCGTCACCTGACGGCGCCGGAGAGCGGAAGGGAAGACGCATGAAGCTGGCACTGGGGCTCGGACACCTCGGATCGACGTCGATCGACATCCCCTGGGAGCGGATCAAGCTCGCGGAGGAGCTGGGCTTCGACATGGTCTGGTGCGCCGAGATCTGGGGGCACGACGCGGTCGTGCCGCTGACCTGGATCGCCGCGAACACGGAGCGAATCGGCCTCGGGACGAACATCCTGCAGCTGCACGGGCGCTCCCCGGCGCTGGCGGCGAACACGATGACCACGATCGACATGCTCTCCGGCGGCCGCGTGTGCGGCGTCGGCATCGGGCTCTCCGGCCCGCAGGTGATCGAGGGCTGGCACGGCGTGCCTTTCGGCAAGCCCGCGAAGCGCGTCGCCGAGTACATGCAGATCATGCGCATGGTCTGGGACCGCGAGCAGCCGCTCGCCTTCGACGGCGAGGAGTACCGGCTGCCCTACGACGGCCCGGACGCGACCGGCCTCGGCAAGCCGCTCAAGTCCGTGCTGCATCCCCGGCGGCTGCCGCTCTACGTCGGCGCGATGGGGCCGATCAACGTGCGCAACGCCGCCGAGTTCGGCGACGGCTGGGTCACCTCGCGCTGCCCGCCGAAGCGGATGGGCGTCTACGAGGAGTACATCGACGAGGGCCTGCGCCGCGCCGGCAAGAGCCGCGATGACTTCGAGATCGCCGCTTCCACGCAGGTGATCGTCACCGACGACGTGCAGGCCGGGCTAGACAAGATGAAGGAGAACCTCGCGCTCTACGTCGGCGGGATGGGCGCGCGGAACATGAACTTCCACAACGACCAGGTTCGCCGCTTCGGCTACGCCGACGCCGCCGAGCGCATCCAGGAGCTCTTCCTCTCGGGCCGCAAGCGCGAGGCCGAGGAGGCCGTCCCCGACGAGCTGTGCGACGAGATCGCCCTCGTCGGGCCGCCGGACCGCATCCGCGAGCGCTACCGCGATTGGGAGGACTCCCGAGTCACGATGCTCAACCTCGGGATCAACACCACGCTGGAGGCGATCCACCTGATGGCGGAGCTGACCGGCTCGGCGCAGCGCGTCGAGGCGAGCGTCTAGCGGGCAGCGCCACGGCCGCGCGATGAGAAGCGCGCCGGGCTGGGACGCGCGCGCCTACGACGAGAGCTTCCGCTTCGTCTCCGATCACGCCGGGGACCTCGTGGCGCTGCTCGACCCGCAGCCGGGGGAGCGCATCCTCGACCTCGGCTGCGGGACCGGGCGGCTCGCGGCGGCGATCGCCGAGTGCGGCGCCTCCGTCACCGGCGTCGACAACGACGCGGCGATGATCGAGGCGGCGCGGGCGCAGTTCCCGGCCTCGGCGCACCCGACGCTCGAGTTCGCCCGGGCCGATGGCGAGGCGCTTGAGCAGGCCGCGCTGGCGGGGCCCTTCGACGCCGTCTTCTCGAACGCCGCGCTGCACTGGATGACGCGCCCGAAGGCGGTGCTGCGCGGCTTGAGCGCGCTGCTCCGCCCCGGCGGGCGGCTCGTCGCCGAGCTGGGCGGGCACGGCAACGTCGCGATCGTCGAGGACGCGCTGCGCGACGCCCTCGAGGCCGAGGGCATGGCGCGTGAGCGCCAGCCGCGGCCGTGGTACTTCCCGAGCCTCGCCGAGTACGCGGCGCTGCTGGAGCGGCACGGCTTCGAGCCGCGCCTGATGACGCTCTTCGACCGCCCGACCACGCTCGAGGACGGCGCGGACGGCATGGCCGCCTGGCTGCGCATGTTCGGGCACCCCTGGCTCGCGGAGCTGTCCCCCGAGCGCGCCGTCGCCGTTGTCGCGCGCGTCGAGGAGGCCGTCCGCGCGCAGCTCTGGCGCGAGGACGAGGCCGAGGGCGGACGCTGGGTCGTCGACTACCGGCGGCTGCGTGTCGTCGCCGTGCGCGGGGACGGCGAGGCGCAGTAGCGGAGCAGCAGCGTCAGGACGCGGCGGCGGCAGCCGCCTCGCCGAGGATCGCGATCGCGTCGCGCAGCTCGCCCGGCGGCTGCGCGGGGAAGGCGAGGCGGACATTGCCCTCGCCGCCACCGTTCGCGAAGTAGAGCGGCCCCGGCGTCACCGCGACGCCACGCGCGGCAGCCTCGCGGCCGAAGGCGACCGCATCCAGCCGTTCGCCGAGGTGCAGCCAGAGGTAGAAGCCGCCCCCCGGAGGATCGAAGGTTGCGAAGCCGTCCAGCGCCTCGCGGGCGGCCTCGACGGCGGCGTCGCGCCGCTCACGGTAGATCGCGCGCAGGCGCTCGACGTGCGCCTCGTAGCCGCCCGCCCGCAGGTACTCGAGCACCGTGCGATGGACGAAGGGCGAGGCGCCGTTGTCGAGGCGCGCGAAGACGAGGCGGCGGACACCTCGGGCGCGGCCACGGTCCAGCCGAGCCGCAGGCCGGTCGCGATCGTCTTCGAGGACGTGCCGACGTACAGCACGCCGCGCCCCCGCGCCAGCGAGAACAACGAGGGCGGCGGCGGGCCGTCGAAATCGAGCCCCGCGTAGGCGTCGTCCTCGACGATCAGCAGGTGGTGCTCCTCGGCGATGCGCAGCAGCTCCTCGCGGCGCTCGAGCGGCATCGTGCTGCCGTTCGGGTTGTCGTAGGTGGGGATCAGGTAGAGCAGCTTGGGCGGCGGCCCGTCCCAGCGAGCGAGCGCCTCGCGGAGCGCGACGGGTCGTAGTCCCTGCGCGTCCTGCGGGACGTCGATCAGCTTCGCGCCGCGCGCGCGGAAGGCGCGAATCGCGCCGGGGTAGGTCGGCGCGCCGACCACGGCTGTGTCGCCGGCTCCGAGGAAAGCAGCGGCGATGTTGTCGATCGCGTGCGCGCTGCCGGAGCAGAGCGTGACGTGCTCCGGCCCGATCGCGAGCCCCTCGCCGCAGTGGCGCTCGGCGATCCAGGCGCGCAGCGGCTCGTAGCCCTGCGCCCCGCCGTAGGTGAGCGCGCCGGCGGGATCATCGCGCAGCGCGCGGGCGGTGGCCTCGGCGATCTCGGCCGCGGGCAGCGAGGCGCGGTCCGGCACGCCGGCGTTGAGGTCGTAGCGCAGGACTGAGAGCGAGGTGGGCTCGGCGAGGTCGCCGAGATAGGGCGCGACCAGCCGCTCGATTCCAGCCTCGTCCCACGGAGAAGTCTCGGGCTTGCCCACGGCGGTCAGCCTACGGCCCAGCACCTCGCTCCGACAACGCCCCTCCGGCGCCCTCTCCCCCGGGGCGAGCGGGCGGGGGTGAGGGTCCCCGTTTGGAGAGCGCAGCGAGGGTGGCGACGGAAGACCCCCTCTCTCCTCGACAACTCCCTCTCCCCGAGGGGAGAGGGAGTCTTCCCCCTCACCCAACCCTCTCTCCCTCGTCTGCGGAGGGCTGCGCCCAACCACGCCCCATCCCGGAGGAGCGTGCGCTGCGCGCCGCTCGGCCCACCCACCCGCCCTCGGATTTTCTTTCTGTGGGGGCGGAGCCCCCACACCCCCGCCCGGATCGCCCGCCCGGCCGCCGCGAGGGCGGCGCATGGGCGCATCGGCACGACCGCGAGCTGCTCGCCGCTTGACCAGTCAGTCCCCTGGGTTGTCTCTCCCCCGGGGGAGAGGGAGCCGGAACGGAGAGGGCACCGGAAGGCGTCCGGATGAGGGCTATCGAGCGTGAGGCGGCCTCGCGCTATGCTAGCGCGCGTGTCCCGGCAGACGGGGCCGGGCCAGGCGCCGGACGGCGCCGCCGCTGCGGTGAACGAGGCGCCATGGCCGAGCATCGATGCCTGAACGTGTTCTTCGATGTCGACTACACGCTGATCATGGCGGACGGGCGGCTGCGCAATCACACCGAGGAGGTGTTCAGCCGCCTCAAGGAAGCCGGCCACTCGCTCTACATCTGGTCCGGCGTCGGCATCCGCCGCTTCGACATGCGCCTGCACGGCCTCGACGGCTACGTCGACGACTACTTCGTCAAGCCGCTCTACCGCTACCGCGAACGGCTCGAGGAGATGGACGTCACCGTGATGCCGGACTACGTGATCGACGACCACTCGCAGGTGGTCGCCGCCTTCGACCACGGCTACCACATCCCGGACATCGCCCGCAGGGACGACCGCGAACTGCTCAACATCCTCGAGGAGATCGAGGCGCTGGCCGCGGGCGCGACGGTCGACTACGGCGACGGCGAATAGCGCACGAGAGGCGGCGAGGCGGCATGGCGATCTCCACTGAAGACCGGATGGCGATCCTCAATCTGCTGTCCCGCTACAACCACGCGATCGACGGCGGCGACACCGAGGCGTGGCTCGACTGCTTTACCGAGGACGCCGTCTACGAGTTCCCGCCCGACCGCCGCTGGGAAGGCATCGAGCAGCTGCGCGAGGTCGCAGCCTCGCGCGCGAACGACCCTGACCGGGCGGTCTCGCGCCACTGGCTGAACAACGTGCTGATCGAGGGTGACTCCGACGGTGCGCAGGTGACCTGCTACCTGATGCTGCTGCGGCCCCACGAGGGCCCGCGCATCAACCACACCGGCATGTACCGCCACACCCTGCGCAAGGTGGACGGCGCCTGGAAGTTCGCCCACCGCCGCATGGAGCAGGACCGCTAGCGCGCCCACCACGTCACGAGGACCGCGGCAACGACCGCGCCGAGCGTGCCGAGGGCGAGATCGCCGAGCGTGTCCGCGTACGCGGTCGCGAACTCCGGCGAGTTGCGGATGAATGTCAGGTACTCCATCAGCTCCCAGCCGATCGCGCTCGCCGCGCCGAACCCGATCACGAGGCCGGCGAGCGCCCACGCCTCGAGGCCCCGGCGGGGGATGAGCAGTCCCGCGCCGCCGGAGAGCAGCGCCCAGTTCACGAAGTGATTCGCGTCGTCCCACCAGACGACCGTGTCGTAGAGGTCGGCCGCGTTGCCCGCGACGTCGATCAGGAACGGAAGCGTGATCAGCACATCGGCGAGGTAGGGGAACGGCCGTCCCGAGGCGAAGGCCCGCCAGGCCACCGGAAGGATGAGCACGGCGAGCGGGTAGAAGACCAGCCGCCCGCCGAACGCCTTGCCCTCGAACTGCTGGAGGCCGCTGAACGCGCCGAACGCGAGCAGCGCGACCATCACGAGCTTGATCGCGACATCGAGGTACCAGAGGGCCGGCCGGTTGCGCATCGGCGGATTGTGGGTTCCCGCGCCCGGCGTGGCAACCCGGCGATCAGCGTCAAAAGGGATTGTCGCTGCGCGACGGGTCTGAGCAGCGGCTCGCGTGATCCGTTCAGTTCCCGCTGGTGGGTTCGGCGACGGCGCGGGCAAGGGCGCGGTCAACGGTCTCGATCCGTCTCACGCCGCGCCTGCGGCAACTCGCGAGATGGCAGAGATCCCGGGCAGCCAGCGTGGGATGGAGCCTCTCCAGCTGCCGAGCCAGGTCGACGTCTGCCGGTTCCAGCGCCCAGATCTCGGCCATCGCGCCCGACGCCAGCGCCAGCGCCTCGTCGAGTTCCCGAAAGCGCCCGACCGGCAGGTACACGTGCAGGAGCTCCTGCAGCACCTCCGCAGACGTGCAGAGAGGCTCCCGATTGCGGCTGGCGTCGACGAAGAATGCCTGTGCCGGTTCACGGCGCGGATGCTCGCGTCCAACCGCATAGACGAAGATGTTGCTGTCGACAAAGATCACGCGTCGGCGATCCCCCGGAGCCGCGACTCGCGCATCACCGCCAGATGCTCCTCCCAGTCCGGCTCGCGGCCGGGCCCAGCCTGTGCGTTGCATTCGGCGAAGAACGCCTCGAGTTCCGCCGGTGATCCGAACTGCCTAACCTGCTCCCGGGACTCGAGGCACTCGCGCGCGGCCTCGCGCAGCCATGCGCTCAACGTCATACCTTCTCGTTTTGCCTGGGAGAAGAACCGATCGCGATCCTCGTCGGGAATGATGAGCTGTACGCGCGCCATCATGCACCAGCCTTCCAATGTGTACCCATCATACACACGCAACCTGTGCCACCGCAGACGTCATCCGCTTCAGGGACAACGGGTCTGATCCCGGAGCCAGTGCTCGGCGACCCCTGGTTGTGATTCGGATCGCCCGTCGACCACGGTGACTCGACGCTCGGCAGCCCGCGCGGCCTGCTCCCCGTATCATCGCGCGAATGTCCGGCCAGAGCGCAGCACATAGCAGCGAGGACGGCGCAGCCGCGCGCTCCGGCGAGCCGCGCGCGCCGTGGGTGGTGCTCGCACTCGTCGCCGGCTCCGTGCTGCTGAGCACGATGGACGCCTCGATCATCAACATCGCGCTGCCCACCCTCGCCTCCGAGTTCGGCACGACGATCGACGCGGTGGTCTGGGTCGTGCTGATCTTCGTGCTGCTCGGCACCGGGCTCGCGCTGCCGTTCGGGCGGCTCGGAGACCTGTTCGGGCGCAAGCGCTTCTACGTCGCCGGCAACGCGGTCGCCGCGCTGGGGCTGCTCGCCTGTGGCCTCGCGCCCTCGCTGCCCGCGCTCGTGGCCGCGCGAGGGCTGCAGGCCGTCGGCAACGCGATGGTCGTCTCCAACGGCAACGCGATCGTCACCGCCGCCGTCCCACCGCAGCATCGAGGACAGGCGCTGGGCATCATCGGCGGCGTCGTCGGCATCGGCCTCGCCTCGGGGCCGGTGCTGGGCGGGATCTTCATCGAGCTGCTCAACTGGCGCGCGATCTTCCTCGCGCGGCTGCCGCTCAGCCTGACGCTGACCGCGCTGCTCTGGCTGGTGCTGCGCGACACCTCCAGCGAGGACCGCGACCGCGGGCTGGACATAGCGGGCTCGCTCGCCCTCTTCGGCTCGCTCGCGAGCCTCACGCTGGCCGTCAACCGCGGCCACGCCTGGGGCTGGTCGAGCCCACCGATCATCGGGCTGTTCGCGCTCGGCCTGGTGCTCGCGCCGCTGTTCGTGCTGATCGAGCGACGCGCGGCGAGCCCCGTGGTCTCGCTGGAGCTGCTGCGCATCCGCGCCTTCAGTGGCTCCGTGGGCTCGGCGATCCTCTTCTTCTGGGGCTTCGGCGCGGTGCTGGTGCTGATGCCCTTCTACCTCGTCGACGCACGCGGCTTCAGCACGCTCGAGGCGGGCGCAGTCCTCGCCGCGCAGCCGCTCACGTTGTTCGTCTTCGCGCCGCTCACGGGCCGCCTCGCCGACCGCACCGGTCAGAGGCTGCTCGTGCCGCTCGGCCTCGCCTCGGCGAGCCTCGGCATCGCGCTGCTCGCGCTCGTGGACGGCGGCACGTCGATCCCCGACGTGGCGGCGAGGCTGTCGCTGATCGGCCTCGGGATGGCGCTGTTCCAGTCGCCCAACAACTCGACGATCATGGGCGCCGTGCCGACACAGCGCCTCGGCATGGCCTCGGCGGCGATCGTGACGGCGCGGCGCATCGGCCAGGCGGGAGGCATCGCGGTCTCGGGCGCCGTCTTCACCGCCGCCGCGGGCGCCAACCTCGTGGCCGCCGGCGAGGGCAGCCCGCTGCGCGCGCTCGCGATCGTGGACGGCCTCGAGGCGGGCCTGCTGCTCTCCGCCGCCGTCGTCGCCTCCGCGATCGCGGTCTACTGGCGCTGGGGGACTGACTGAGGCGGCGGCCACTTCGCCGCAACTTCGGACGGCGATTGATCGGGTATGGCTCGACCAGCAGCAGTGATATGGGTAGTATGGCCTCCATGAAGACAACGCTCGATATCCAGGACGAACTGCTGCTTAGGGCGAAGCGACACGCCCGGACGACGGGACGGCCACTGCGCGCCGTGGTCGAGGAGGGGCTGCGCCAGGTGCTCTCCGCAGCCACACCCCGCGACCCCTACCGGCTGCCCGACCTGAGCGTGGGACGCACGAGCGAGGTGGACCCGCTTGAGGCGTACTCGTGGCAGGGCCTCCGCGAGATCATCTACGGAGAACCCGAGACCAGGTGATCGCGGTCGACACGAACCTGCTCGTGTACGCCCACCGTCGCGAGTCGCGGCGCCACGCAGCGGCTGCCGCTCTCCTCCGCACACTGGCCGAGGGCGACGCCCCGTGGGCGATTCCCTGGCCCTGCTGCTATGAGTTCCTGAGCGTCGTCACCAACCCCCGCATCTGGAGGGACGACGCCACGACCTCCGAGCAGGCGTGGCGGCAACTCACCGGGTGGATCTCCTCGCCCTCGCTGCGGTTGATCGGCGAGACGCAGGACTTCCCGGAGATACTCGAGCGATTTGTACTGCGCCCACGAGTGCTCGGAGCCGTCGTCCACGACGCCAGGATCGCGGCGATCTGCGTGGCCCACGGGGCCGAGGCGTTGCTGACGCGGGACCGCGACTTCTCACTGTTCCCGGAGCTGCGAACGCGAGACCCGCTCGGCGGCCGATAGCGCCCGAGGAACAGCGCGGCGGCACGACACCCGGAATCCGTACACTGGCGGCGAACGACCGCGAACGAGGGGGAACCCATGGTCAAGCAAATCGAGCGCGACGAGGTGCAAACGCTGCTCGCGGACGGCGCGCAGCTCGTCGACGTGCTGCCCGAGCGCGAGTACGCCGACGAACACCTCGAGGGCGCCGTCAACGTCCCGGCCGCGGCGCTCGGACCGGACACCGTCGGCGAGCTGCGGCGCGACCGGCCGGTCATCGTCTACTGCTACGACCTCGAATGAGACGCCTCCCCACGGGCCGCGGCGCGGCTTGAGCAACTGGGATTCGAGGCCGTCTACGACTACGTGCCCGGGAAGTCCGACTGGGCGCTGGAGGGCCTGCCGCTCGCCGGACGCAGCGCCGGCCGGCGGCGCGCCATGGACATCATGCGCCAGCCCGCCTGCTGCGGACCGGACGCGACGCTGGGCGAGGCGCGCGCGCTCGCCGGGGCGAGCGGCGACCCGCTGTGCGCGGTGATCGACGCTCACGGCGTGCTGCTCGGCCGCATCGACGGCGACGCCCTCGACGGCGATCCGGGCGCGAGGGCCGGCGACGTGATGGAGCCCCAGCCCCCCACCGAGAAGCCCGACACGTTCCTGCACAGCCTCGCCGAGCGGCTGCGCCGCAACCCCCTCCCGAGCGTGCCCGTGACCTCGCGCGGCTACCACGAGGGCGGCAAGCTGCTCGGCGCGCTCTACCGCGAGGACGTCGAGCGCGTGCTTGCGGAGAACGCCGAACTGGCGCGCGACGGGTAGCCGGGCGAGCGGCGTTCCGGGCGAGGCGCGGCGCGGGCCGTCGGCCCGATCACTCCGCTCCGGACGCAGCGAGGAGCCTCGGTACGTCCGTCTGGCCGCTCTCGTTGTCGCCCCAGCAGACGACCTCGTCCGAGTCGGTCACCGCGCAGGTGTGCAGCCCGCCCGCGCTGATCGCCCGATAGCGTCCCGCCGGCGCGTCCGTCTGGCCGCTCTCGTTGCTGCCCCAGCAGACCACCTCGCCTGACTCGGCGAGCGCGCAGGAATGCGCCTCACCCACGGTGACCGCCTGGTAGCGTCCCGAGGGCGCATCCGTCTGGCCGCTCTCGTTGTTGCCCCAGCAGACCACCTCGCCGGACTCGCCGAGCGCGCAGTTGTGAGCCGCACCCGCGCTCACCGCCGTGTAGCGGCCCGGCATCCCCAGCGCCTGGCCGTGATTGTTGCGACCCCAGCAGACCACCTGGCCCGAGTCCAGCACCGCGCAGGTGTGGAAGTCGCCCGCGCTCACCGACTCGTAGGGACCGGGCACCGCCACGGCCTGGCCGTACCCGTTCCACCCCCAGCAGTCCAGCTCGCCGGACTCGCGGAACGCGCAGGCGTGCCGGCCGCCCGCGCTCACCGAGCGGTAGCGGTCCTGCGCTCCCGGGGCCTGGTTGAACAACGCATCACGGATCCCCGCGCACACCACCGCGCCCGATGCCTGCACTCCGCAGGTGTAACGGTGTCCACCCACGCTGAGCGAACGGTACGGGCCCGCTGGTAGCGGTACCCTCTGGCCCGCCTCGCCCCAGCAGGTCACGTCGCCCGACGGCAGCAGCGCGCAGGTGTGCTCGGTACCCGCGTGCACCGAGAGGACTCCGCGCGATGGTGCGACCGCCGGTTCGCCACTCGATTCGGGTTCAAACATCAATTCGGCTGCGGCCAGCTCCGCCGGCACTGCTGCGGGGCCGGAGGCCACCCCCGCGCCCCAGCAGGCGACCTCGCCGGACTCGCGCAGCCCGCACATGTGCCACGTTCCGGCGCTCACGGCCTGGTAGCGGCCCGGAGGCGCATCGAGCTGGCCGTAGTCGTTGTTGCCCGAGCAGGCCAACTCCGCCGAATCCAGGACCTCACAGTCATGCCAGGCACCGTCGTTGAGGGACACGGGCGGGTACGACTCGGCCGGCGCATCCATGCTGCTCGTGGCGGAGTTCCAGCCCCAGCACACCCGCTCACCCGACTCGCGCACCGCGCAACTGTAGTCGTCACCCGCGCTCACCGACTGGTACCGGCCCGCCGGCGCTGCTGCCTGACCCGAGCTGTTGTCTCCCCAGCACTCGATCTCGCCCGACACCCTGAAGGGCACAGGAGTGTCGAGCCCCCGCGCTCACCGATCGGAACGGTCCTGGCGGCGGTGGGTCGGGTTGCCCGACGCCCCAGCGCCCCGTGCCCCAACAGTCCAGCTCGCCCGACTCGGTCAGCGCGCATGTGTGATACCGGCCGGCGCTCACGGACTGGTAGAGGCCAGCCGGCGGGTCGGCTTGCCCGTAGTCCCGCTCGGAGCCGCCCCAGCAGTCGACGGCGCCGGACTCGCGAATCGCGCACGTGTGGTGCTCGCCGGCGCTCACCGACAGGTAGCGCCCCGTCGGGACATCCACTACGGCCCGGCGGTTGTCCCCCCAGCACACGACCTCCCCGGACTCGCGCACCGCGCAAGCGTGGCGACGACCGATGCTTACCGATCGGTACGTTCCGGGCGGGTGCGGCCTCGGGCTTTGGTAATAGGACACTCCCCAGCACACCAGCTCGCCAGACTCCTGCAGCCCGCAGCTGTACGTCACGCCCGAGCTGACGGACACGTACGTCCCGGGCGGGATTGGGTCGATTTTGCTGCTCCCCCAGCAGACCACCTCGCCCGACTCGCTGAGCGCGCAGGCGTAGTTGAATCCCAGGCTCAGCGACCGATAGCTCCCGTGTGAATCACCAGGATCTATAGACCGGAAAACGGCGAGATCGCCAGGGTCATTGATCCACTTCGCCAGGATCATTGATCCACCCCCGCCAGGGTCTTTTGACCACCCGGTCGCCGGTAGGGCCACCATCGGCTGCATCCCCAGGGGAGGGAGCAGCGATGGCCTACCGGGAGGTGCATCGAGTGGAGATCAGGGAAGTCATCCGCCGCTGGCAGGCGGGATTCAGCCAGCGTCGCATCGCCAGCGGCACGGGGCTGTCGCGCGTGACGGTGCGGCGCTACATCGCGGCGGCCGAGGCGGCCGGGCTCCAGCCAGGTGGCCCCGAGCCGAGTGAGCAGCAACTCGCCCGGCTGGCGACGCTGAGCCGCACCGGCCCGCGCCGCGCGGAGGTACCGAGCGAGCAGCTGCTCTCGCCCTGGGCGGAGCAGATCGAGCGCTGGCTGCAGGCCGAGCGCCTGCAGGTCACGCGGATCCATGAACTGCTCGCCGAGCGCGGCTGCGAGGTCTCCTACAGCACGCTGCGGCGCTTCATCGCCCGCCGCGGCTGGGGTCGCCGGCAGCCTCTGACCGTGCGCATGGAGGATGGGCCGCCGGGCGAGGTCGCGGAGCTGGACTTCGGCCGGCTCGGCCTCATCGCGGACCCCGAGAGCGGGCGGCGCCGCACGGTCTGGGCGCTGATCGTGGTCTGGCGCTACTCGCGGCACTGCTTCGTCTGGCCCACCACCAGCCAGACGCTGCACGCGGTGGTCGAGGGCCTGGAGGCGGCCTGGGCGTGCTTCGAGGGCGTGCCCCGCTACCTCGTGATCGACAACTTCCCGGCCGCCGTGGCCGGCGCCGACGCGCTGCACCCGCGCTTCACGCGGGGCTTCCTCGAGTACGCCCGCCAGCGTGGCTTCATCAGCGACCCCGCGCGCGTGCGCAAGCCTCGCGACAAGCCTCGGGTCGAGCGCAGCGTCCCGTACGTGCGCGAGCGCCTCTTCAAGGGCGCGCAGTTTCGCGACCTCGCCGAGCTGCGCGACGCCGCCCGGCGCTGGTCGCTCGAGGTGGCGGGGCAACGCATCCACGGGACGACCCGCAGGCGGCCGCTCGAGGTCTTCGAGCAGGAGGAGCGCCCGCTGCTCGCCCCCTGGGACGGGGAGCCCTACGAGGTCCCCGACTGGCGCACGGCGAAGGTCCATGCCGACCACCACGTCGCCTGCCAATACGCGCTCTACTCGGTGCCGTCGGCGCTCTGCCCGCCGGGGCAGCAGGTCGAGGTGCAGCTCGGCGCGAAGCTGGTGCGCATCTACCACCGCGGCGCGCTGCTCAAGGTCCACCCGCGCCAGCCCCGCGGCGGACGCGCCACCGACCGCAACGACTACCCGGCCGAGCTCAGCCCCTACACGCTGCGCGCGCCCGAGCAGCTGCAGCGGCGCGCGGCCGAACTCGGCGAGGCCACCGGCGCCTTCGCCGAGCGGCTCTTCGAGGGGCCGCTGCCCTGGGCCAAGCTGCGGCAGGGCCACAAGCTGCTCAGGCTCGCCGAGCGCTACTCCCCCGCCCGCCTCGACGCCGCCTGCCGCCGCGCGCTCGAGGTCGACCTGATCGACGTGCGCCGCCTCGAGCGCATCCTCGTCGAGGCCCTCGAGCAGGAGACCACGCCGCCCCAGCAGCCGCTGCCCCCGCCGCCGGGCCGCTTCGCCCGCCCCGGCGCCGTCTTCGCACTGACCGCCACGCAGACCACGACAGGAGCGTCACGATGACCGCCACGACCGCCGAGCTGCGCCCGCTGCTCAAGCGCCTCAAGCTCGGCCCGATGCTCGACACCCTGCCCGAGCGCATCGCCCTCGCCCGCCGCGACGGGCTCGACTACGCCGACTTCCTGCAGATCGTCCTCGCCGACGAGGTGAGCCGCCGCGACCATGGGCGCCTCGAACTGCGCCTGCGCCAGGCCGGCTTCGAGCAGCTCTGCAGGCTCGAGGACTTCGACTGGTCGGCCGGCATCCGGCTCGACCGCAGGCTGCTCGACGCCGCCTGCTCGCTGCGCTTCCTCGACCGCCGCGAGCACGTCCTGCTCGTCGGCCCCGTCGGCGTCGGCAAGAGCTTCCTCGCCCAGGCGCTCGGCTACGCCGCCGTCCGCTCGGGGCGCAGCGTGCGCTTCGTGACCGCCGACCAGTACTTCCGCGAGCTGGCGCAGGCAAGGGTCGACCACTCCACCGAGAAGACGTTCCGCGCCTTCCTCGCCCCCGACCTGCTGATCCTCGACGACCTCGGGCTGCACCGGCTCAGCGCGCAGCAGTCGATCGACCTCTACGAGCTGATTATCGGGCGCCACCGCAGCTCCAGCTTCGTCATCACCTCGAACCGCGCGGTCGAGGAGTGGCTCGGCCTCTTCGACGACCCGATCCTCGGCAACAGCGCACTCGACCGGCTCGCCAACGCCAGCTACCAGATCGTGATCGAGGGCGAGAGCTACCGCCAGCGACTCTCACCGCACCGCGCCCTGCTCGACGCCCAGGAAGGAGCTGATTGACGAGACGTACTGCTCACTGATACCAAGCCGCCCTACCGGCTGCCCGGGTGGTCTAATGACTGTGGCGACGGGTGGTCCATAGACCCTGGCGATTGACAGCTCCCGGAAGGCACGTCGTCCCGGCCGCTGTTGCTGTATCCCCAACACACGATCTCGCCCGACTCCCCCAGCGCACACGTCTCCTGCGCCCCCGCGGTCACTGCGCGGTACTTCCCCTCCGGGGCATCGGTCGCGCTCAGGTTGTCGCTTCTGCCCCAGCAGCGGATCTCGCCCGTGACGTGCACGGCGCACGAGTGCTCCCACCCCGCACTCACGGAGCGGTATTGGCCCGGCGGCGCATCGGCCTGACCCCACTCGTTCGCTCCCCAGCAGATGATCCGGCCCGATTCACGCACGGCGCAGGTGTGCCCGTCCCCGTAGTCGGCACTCGAGCTCAGCTGGACCACCGGATCCGCAATCCTCGGCTCGGCGGGCTCCGGCCCGGGCGTCCCGCCGACCGTCTGCGCGCGCGTCGCGACCACCCAGAGGACATCGCCGGGCTCGGCGGCGAAGCCGCCAAAGCCCAGCGCGGGAAGATAGGAGAGATCCCAGGCCTGAGTGGGCCGGTTGTACTTCCAGACGACCGTCACATCCGTACCCCCGAAGAGGTCGTCCGCCGTCGTGGGCGCCCCGGCGGGTACGACGACAATGTCGCCGCCCTCGCGCAGGGTCAGTGCGATCTCGCCGGCCGGCGGTCTGGAGGCGGGAGACGTGCCTTCCACGGTGAGCGTCTGCGCTCGCTCCGCGACGACCCAGAGCACATCGCCGGCCTCGATCGGGAAGCCCCCGAAGCCCAGGGCGGGGAGGTACGAGGGGTCCCAGGCCTGCGTGGGCGGGGTGTACTTCCAGACCACCTTCACGTCCGTGCCGCCGAAGAGGCGGGCCGCCGTGGTGGACACTCCGGCGGGCACAACGACGATGTCGCCGCCCTCGCGCAGGGGCAGGCTGATCGGCCCGGCGGCGCGCGTCACCGCCACGGTGAACGTCTGCCAGGGAGTGGCGTCGAGGGGGGCGACCTCGATGGTGATGGTGTTCAGACCCGGGTAGAGCGGCACCGGCTCGCCGTCGGCGTAGGTGTTCCCGCCCGAGCGAATGGCAGCGACGCGGGCGTGGGCGTCGAGGAGCGTGGCCGTCACCACGATCTCCGCGACCCCGCTGTCCACGGAGGCGGTGTAGGCCGCCGTGGCGGGGTCGAAGGGTGGTTCGAGGGCCGCGCCGCTCAGTCGCAGATCGCGCAGCGTGCAGAACGACAGGCCCAGGCCGGGGATGTCGCCCTCGAACGCGTCGTCGGGGTCGCCGTCGCCGTTCCCGTCGACCCCGATGAAGTCGTGGCTTGCGGCGGAAGACCCCGGAGTGCCCAGGAGGCTGCGCAGGCAGGTTGGCAAGGTTGCCCAACTCGGGCGGTAGGCCGCTCAACTCGAGCGAGGACAGGGTCAGGGTCTGGAGCTCGCCGAGGTCGCCCAACTCGGCCGGCAGTGTCCCCGTCAGATCCCCGAGACGGCGGGAGAGTTCCAGGCCCGTGACGCGTCCGTCCGCGTCCGTGGTGACGCCAAGCCAGGTATCGCTGGGCTCCTCGCTCCCCCAGTTCGTGTCCAGCCCCACGGCCTCGTCACCCCACCGCGTATCCACCCACTCGGGGCCGTTCAGGGCCTCGTAGATCGCCATCAGCGCGGCCCGGTCCGTCTCGGCCGAGCCCTCGGGCTCCTGCGCGGAGAGCGGGCTGGCGGCGGGCAGCGAGAGCCAGGAGGGCCGCGGCCCTGCTAGCGCGGCCGCGACCAGCACCGCCGCTCCCGTCAGCGCCAGCGCGAGGCGCGCGAGGAGCAGCCGCGTCCGCATCCGGTTCCACACACCGCCGCGCAGTCCGAGCCGCATGCGCGCCTCTCTCCGTGTCATCACGTCCAGCGATCGTAGCGTGCGCACGGAGAACGCCGAGCCGGCCCGGGAGGGGTAGCCTACCGACGGTCCCCTCCCCGGGCGAAGGGTTAGAGTGAGGGGGCTGAGGAGGCTTGCCGTGTTCGTCGCAATGAACCGCTTCGTCATCACCCCCGGTCAGGAAGAGGCCTTCGAGGCGCAATGGCGCGATCGCGAGACGTATCTCGGCGACGTGCCCGGCTTCGTGCGCTTCGCGCTGCTGCGCGCCGACCGCGCGGGCGAGTACCTGAGCCACAGCACCTGGGAGTCGCGCGACGCGTTCGACGCCTGGACGCGCAGCGAGGCGTTCACGGCCGGCCACCGCCAGGGCTCGCTGCAGGGCATCCTCGCCGAGCACCCCGAGGTCTCGCTCTACGAGGCGCTGTTCACGCAGGAGCACGGGGAACAGCGGACGACGGCCTGAGTCCCGCGCCTACCCTCGCGCTCCCCGCGAGTGCGCTAGCATGAGCGCGGAAGCCGTCGGCTGGACGCTCGAGGAGGATCGCGATGGACTTCGGCTGGTCGGACCGGGAGCAGGAGTTTCGCGCGCAGGTGCGCGAGTTCGTCGGCAGCCGCTGGAGCGGCGAGACGACGGACGATACCGAGGGCGACGACACGGAGGCCGCCCAGCGCACGCGACAGTACGAGCAGGCGCTCAACGAGCGCGGCTGGCTGACGATGGCCTGGCCGAAGGAGTACGGCGGCCTCGGCGCACCGCACTTCGACCAGCTGATCTTCGCCGAGGAGAGCTCCGCCGTCGGCGCGCCCCTCGGCGGGCAGTCCGTGCAGATGGTCGGGCCCTTGCTGATGATCCACGGCACCGACGAGCAGAAGCTGGAACACCTCCCCAGGATCGCCTCGGCCGAGGTGATGTGGTGCCAGGGCTTCTCCGAGCCGGGCTCCGGCTCCGACCTCGCCTCGCTGCGCACGCGCGCCGTGCGCGACGGCGACGAGTACGTGATCAACGGGCAGAAGATCTGGACCTCCGGCGCGCGGCACGCGGACTGGATTCACGTCCTGACGCGCACGGACCCGGATGCGCCCAAGCACCGCGGCATCACCTACTTCATGCTCGACATGAAGACGCCCGGCATCTCCGTCCGCCCGCTGGTGCAGATGCACGGCGCGGCGAACTTCAACGAGACCTTCTTCGAGGACGTGCGCGTCTCCGCCGGCAACGTCATCGGCGAGGAGAACCGCGGCTGGTACGCGGCGACGACGACCCTCGACTTCGAGCGTTCCGGCGTGCAGCGCTTCGCCAACGCGAAGCGCGAGATAGACAAGCTGATCGCCTACGCGAAGCAGCCGGACAGCCGCGCCCCGGGCGTGCGCATCACGGACGAGCCGATGGCGCGCGCGGCGCTGGCGCAGCAGTCCATCGAGACGGAGGTCGCGCGCTACCTCTCCTACCGCGTCGCCTGGATGCAGTCGCAGAGCCTCGTGCCCAACTACGAGGCCTCGATGTCGAAGGTGTTCAGCACGGAGTTCACGCAGCGCACGGCGCGCGTGGGCCTGAACATGCTCGGCCTCGCCGGCGCGCTCAAGCCGGCCTCGCCCTACGCGAGGCTGGAGGGCGGGTTCTGCCAGATGTACATGTCGAGCGTGGCGCGCACGATCGGCGCGGGCACCAGCGAGATCCAGCGCAACATCATCGCCACGCGCGGCCTCGGGCTGCCGAGGGGGTAAGCGAACCCGCGCCGCGACCGACCCGCGTCAGCGCGCGGCGTCGCGCTCCTTGAGGCGCGCGACCTGCGCGTCGATCGTCGCGCGGAAGTCCTCGTCGATGCGCAGGATCGAGCGCTGCTCGAGCAGTTCCTCGAAGGGGAGCGGCGAGGCTCCGCGCGCGACCGGGCTCATCAGCGCCTCGGGCTCGCCCCGGGTGATACCGCGCCCGGCGAGGCCGGCCAGTTCCTCGTCGCTCAGGCCGAGCACCTCGCGCAGCACCTCGTCGGTGTGCTCGCCGAGCCTGGGCGCGCGGCCGCGCGCCGGGACGCCGCGACCGTCGATGCGCGGGCTGAAGTAGCGCTCGATCGGGACCTCGCCGATGTCCACGAGCTCGAGCGGGTCGAAGAACTCGCGCGCCTCGAGCTGCTCGTCGGCAAGCACTTCGTCGCCGGCGAGCACGGGCGCGGCCGGCACGCCCGCTTCCTGTAGCAACTGCGCCGCCTCGAACTTCGTGCGGCTCGCGGCCCACTCGGCGAGGCCCTCGTCGAGGGCGTCGTGATGCTCGTAGCGGTCGGCGGCGGTGGCGAAGCGCGGGTCCTCGAGCCACTCCGGGTGGCCGACGGCGTGGCAGCAGGCGCGCCACTCGGCCTCGTCGCGGACGGAGATCGCGAGCCACGCGTCCTCGCCGGCGCACTCGTAGTAGCCGCGCACCTTGCCCTCGCGGCGCGCGCCGTTGGGGCCGTGGAGGCGGCCGTGTTGCTGGTACTCGGCGATGTGCGCGGCGAGCATTGGGATCGCCGCCTCCTGCATCGAGACCTCGACGTGCTGACCTTCGCCGCTGCGGGCGCGGTGGATCAGCGCCGCGATCGCCCCCCCGGCGCCCTGGAAGCCGCCGTAGTGGTCGATCCAGGTCTGCCCGGTCTTCATCGGCCCCAGCCCGCGGTAGCCGGTCAGGGTTGCGATGCCGGAGGCCGGCTCCATGCTCATGCCGTAGGCGGGGCGGTGCGAGTGCGGGCCGGTCTGCCCGTAGCCGGAGAGCGAGCACATGATGATCGAGGGCGCATGCTCGCGCAGCGCGTCGTAGCCGAGGCCGAGCCGCTCCATCACCCCCGGCGTGAAGTTCTCGAAGACCATGTCCGCCTCGCGGACCAGGCGCAGGAACAGCTCCCTGCCAGCGGGCTCCTGAAGGTTCACCTGGATCGCACGCTTGCCGGCGTTGCGCTTGGTGAAATAGACGCTGTGGTGCCAGTACTCGCCGCTCGAGTCGTTGTTGGCGAAGAAGGCGATGCGCGTGTTGTCCGGGTGACTGCCGTGCTCGACCTTGATGACGTCCGCCCCGAGGTCGGAGAGGACGCGCGTCACGAGCGGCCCGATCCAGACGTGGGTCAGGTCCAGCACGCGCACGCCCTCGAAGAAGCGCATCTCAGGCCTCCCGCTCCGCGGCATCCGCGGCCAGGTCCTGGATGCTGGTCGAGCCGAGCGCGGGCGCGGGCCGCCCGGCGCGCAGCGGTGCGGCGGGGAGGCCCAGCGGCGGGCCGATCACGTCCTCGCCGTCGGGGCCTTCGATCCAGAAGCCGCGCTCGCGCAGGTGCTCGTCCGCGAGCAGGTCGGCGACGCTGGGCAACATCGCGAACGCGAGGTGCAGCTCGTCCGAGCGGCGGAGCAGCTCCGCCGGGGTGTGTGCCTGCAAGTAGGGCCGGAGGAGCGCATCGAAGTCGCGCCAGCGCACGGAGCGCTCGCGGCGGTCGTTGAGCAGCGGATCGTCCACCAGGTCCGGCCGCCCGATCAGCTCTGCGACCGTCGCCGGGTACGCGCTCTGCGGCGTCACGAACGAGAAGTGCCCGTCCTTGCAGGGCATGATGTCGGAGGGGTAACCGCCCAGCACCCGCGAGTAGAAGCGCCGCCGCACAGCCCCCGTCCCGGCGTAGAGCGAGAGGCTGTGGTCGTCCGAGGAGCCGATCACCTCGTGCGCCGAGACATCGATGAAGCCGGGCCGCTCGCCGACGCTCGCCTGCGCGAGCGCCACGAGCGAGGCGATCCAGCCCATCAGCCCCGCGAAGTAGTCGGCGACCTCGACGCCGAGCGCGATCGGCTCGCGGTCCGGCGCGCCGCTCACGTAGGTGATGCCGGAGAGCGCCTCGTGGATCAGCGAGTCCGCCCGCCAGCCGGCGCGCGGCCCGTCCATCCCGAAGTCGCTGATCGAGACGCAGGTCGTGTCCGGGAAGCGCGCGCGCATCGCGTCCGCGTCGTCGAAGGGCAGCGCGCCGCTCTCGCGCCAGTCGCCGACGAGCAGGTCGCTGCCGGCAATCAGGCCGGCGGCGAGGGCGGCCCCGTCCTCGGAGCCGAGGTCGAGCACCACGCTGCGCTTGCCGCCGTTGAGATAGCGGTGCAGCCCCCCGGCGTCGAGGTCCGGCTCGCGCTCCGGCCTAGTCTCCGGAAAGGGTCCAGCGAGGCGCACCGCATCGCCCCCGGGCGGTTCGATGCGGATCACCTCCGCGCCGAGCTGGCCGAGCAGCAACGTGGCGTAGGCGACGGCCACGCCGGAGGCGATCTCGACCACGCGGACATCGGGCAGGACGGTGGGCGCGGGTTGCGAAGCCGTCATCGGCGCTCCCGGCGGTCGCGCCCCGCCGCGCGGGCGGGGCCGCGATGATGGTCACGCGCCGCCGGGCGCGTCAAACGGCACGCGAGGCCGGAGGCCGGCTCGCCAGTGCCTGTTGCATCACGAGGCGGGGTGATGCTCCCGCCGACTGCGGCGCGTGCGGGTGATTGCCCCACGGGCCCGGACGCCGCCGACGGCGACAAGCCCCGTGGCGTGGACGCCGCCGATCGCGACGAGGCCGATCGCGTTGGCGCCGCCGATCGCGACGATGCCGACCGCGTTGACGCCGCCGACGGCGACGAGACCGATCGCGTCGACGCCACCGATCGCGAGGAGCCCTCGGGCGTGGACCCCGCCGAAGGCGACGCTGTTTGCCGCCTTGACCGGTCGAACCGTGAGCCAGGCCGGAAGAGCCATGCGGGTCTGGTACCACGGCAGGTTGCCGGTCACAAGATCCCACGTCGGCGCGAGCCGCTTCGGCGCGCCCCTCACCCCCCGCGCTCTCCCGCCCGGGAGAGAGGGGCGCGCCCGGCCGATGCCCCGGCTGGATTCCGGCTTTCGCCGGAATGACGGGAAGGGGGAGCCGGAATGACGGAGGCGGCGGAGCCGAGGGGGGCGTGGGGGGCGGAGGCGGCGGAGCCGAGGGGGGCGTGGGGGGCGGAGCCGAGGGGGGCGTGGGGGGCGGAGCCGAGGGGGGCGTGGGGGGCGGAGGCGGCGGAGCCGAGGGGGGCGTGGGGGGCGGAGCCCCAACGAAGGGGCCGGACGCCCCCGGAAGTTCGATGCGCCCTCGAGGGTTCCGAGGGGGCGTGGGGGCTGCGCCCCCACCGAAAGAAAATCCGGGGGCGGGTGGGTGGGCCGAGCCGCCCTGCGGGGTATCCCCGCGTCAACAGAAGCACCCTGCGCGCGCTCGTCCGGGATGGGGGTGTGGGGGGCTACGCCCCCGCAGCAGGCGCGCGATCGCCATCGGAGCGCCCTCACCCCCACCCTCTCCCTCGGGGAGAGGGGGCCGGACAGCTCCTTCTCCCTGGGAGAGAGGGGGCAGTCGGGCTGCTAGTCCTCCGGGTGGAGCAGGTCCAGCAGCACCCGCGGCGAGGCCGGGAGCGAGGTGACGCGCAGGTCGATGGCGTCGTGGATCGCGTTCGCGACCGCGGCCAGCGGCGGCACGATCGGCACCTCGCCCACGCCGCGCACGCCGTAGGGGTGCCCGGGGTTGGGAACCTCGACCAGAATCGTCTCGATCTCCGGCAGGTCGAGCGCCGTCGGCATGCGGTAGTCGAGCAGGCTGGAGTTCGCGAGGCTCCCGTCGTCGCGGTAGAAGTACTCCTCGGTCAGCGCCATGCCCGCGCCCTGCGCGGCCCCGCCCTGGATCTGCCCCTCGACGTACGAGGGGTGGATGGCGGTGCCCACGTCCTGCACGGCCGTGTAGCGCAGCACGTCCACCTTGCCCGTCTCCGGGTCCACCTCGACGTCCACGATGTGGCAGCCAAAGGCGGCCCCGACGGTGGTCGGCGCCACGTCGGCGCGGCCCTGGATCATCCCGCCGGTGCCGCCGAGCTTGGCGCAGATCTCGTTGAAAGTCATCGAGCGCGCCTCGCCGTCATCGCCGGCGGGGCCGCGCAGCACGCCGTCGTCGCCGTAGCTGACGTCGTCGCGGTCGACCTCCCAGATCTGCGCCGCACGCTCCTCGAGCTGGCGACGGACGTCCATCGCCGCCTCGTAAACGGCCCAGCCGGTGGCGAAGGTGGTGCGGCTGCCGCCGGTGACGCCGTTGAAGCCGACCGAGTCCGTGTCGACGACGAGCGGCTTGACCTGCTCGTAGCTGATGCCGAGCGTCTCGGCGAACTGCATCGCCAGCGCCGCGCGCTGCCCGCCGATGTCGACCGAGCCGAGCACGAGGCTGGCCGTGCCGTCGGCGTTGAGCGAGCCGTAGGCGCTCGACTCCATCCCGGCGTTGTGCCAGAAGCCCATCGAGACGCCGCGGCCCTGGTTCTTGCCCTGCAGTTCGGAGCGGTAGTGCGGGCTCTCCATCGCCGCCCTCATCACCTCCTCGGAGCCGATCCGGCCCTGCGCGACGCCGTCGACGCGGCGCGAGCCCTGGGTGGCGGCGTTCCTGAGCCGCAGCTCCATACCGTCCACCTCGAGGCGCTCCGCCAGCTCGTCGATCAGCGACTCCACCGCGAACGTCCCCTGCGGCGAGCCGGGGGCGCGGTAAGCGGCGACCTTCGGCTTGTTCGTGACCACGTCGTAGGCGTCCGTGATCAGGTTCGGGATCTCGTAGGAGGAGAACATGCAGCCCGCGCCGGCGCCGACGGGGGAGCCGGGGAAGGCGCCCGCCTCGTAGGCGAGGTAGGCCTCGCCGGCGACGATCGTGCCGTCTCGCATGGCGCCGATCTTGCAGCGCACGTAGGTGGCCGAGGTCGGGCCGGTGCCGATCAGCACCTCCTCGCGCGTCATGATCATCTTGACGGGGCGGCCGGTCTTCCTCGAGAGGATGGCGGCCATCGGCTCCATGTAGGCGTTGATCTTGCCGCCGAAGCCGCCGCCGATCTCCATCGGGACGACCTTCACCTTCGAGACCGCCACGTCGCACAGCTTGGCGACCTGCTGGCGCACCGCGAACGGGCCCTGCGTGCTGACCCAGACCGTGATCTCGCCGTCGTTGTTCCAGAACGCCGTGCCGTTGTGCGGCTCGATGTAGCCCTGGTGCGCCATCGAGGTCTCGAACTCGCGCTCGATGACGATGTCGGCGTCGGCGAAGCCCTGCTCCACGTCGCCGAGCTCGAAGCGCAGGTGGCTGGCGGTGTTCGAGGTGTCGTCGGAACGGGTGTCGCTGGGCACGAAGCGCGCGGCCATCTCCGTGGTGCGCATGTGCTCGTGCACCTGCGGCGCGCCGTCGGCCATCGACTCGTGGACGCTCATCACCGGGTCGAGCGGCTCGTAGACGACGTCGATCAGCGCGAGCGCGTCCTCGGCGATATGCGGGTCGCTCGCGCAGATGGCGGCGACGGCGTGCCCGGCGTAGAGCGCCTTGTCCGAGGCGAGCACGTTGTCGCGCACGTACTTGAACGGCGCGAACGTCTCGCCGAGGTCGACGAGGTCGTCGCCGAGGCGCGGGAAGTCCGCGTTGGTGACGACGGCGTGCACGCCCTCGAGGGCGAGCGCCTTCGAGGCGTCGATGCTGACGATGCGGGCGTGGGCGTGCGGGCTGCGCAGCACGCGCCCGAAGAGCATGCGCGGCAGGCGCACGTCCGCGCCGTACTCGGCCCGTCCGGTGACCTTGTCCGCGCCGTCCGGGCGTACGGGACGGGTGCCGATGACCTTGTTTCGCTCGGTCGCGACCACGCTGTACTCCTTCACATAGCGCGCCGGCTCCGGCGCGCGCGTTGCCTGTTGAAGCGCATGATACCGCGCCCCGCGCCTGCGCGACGCTGGTGTCCGCGAAACCCCTGACGCTGCTGTAACGTATCTTCCATTGGAGACGCGTGCATGCGGCTCGGCGGCACGCGCCCTGCACCGGGATCAGCCCGGGATCGGGAACACTGGTGTTCGCGAGTGTGTCGGGAGTGGCGGCAGCGGCGGCCGTGGTGGTGATCACCACGGTTCTTTCGCTTGAGTGCAGCATGGGGCCCTACGACATCGGGGACCTCCCGCAAGGACGTGGCAACGACGGTCATCACGGCCCGGCCTGGGGACGCGCCGACGGAGGCGCCGTGATCGTCTTCCGCTGGGAGGAAGGCCACGGCGCGTACGGCGGGAGCCTCTACACCATCAGGGAGGACGGGACGGGACTGACATTGCTGAGCGAGTCCGTGGGCGACGCCCGGGACCTGGGAGGGTACCGGCTCGCGTTCGACACCTCGCCTGCGGTCTCGCCGGACGGGACGCGGGTGGCGTACTCCACGCTGCGGCACAGCGAGGCGGGCGAATTCGGCATCGCGATGGCCGCGCTGCAGAGCAAGCGCGGCACACTGTTCTCCCGCGGTGGCCGGGAGCGCCAGCAACTGACGAAGGACGCCGCATCGGACACAGAGCCATCCTGGTCGCCGGACGGGACGCGCATAGCCTTCCTCAGGGATGGTCGCTTGCACACGATGGCGGCGGACGGCTCGGACGTGCGGAGCATTTCGGAGGTTGTGGCCGTCTCGGAGCCGTCGGCGTGGTCACCGGACGGGACGCGGCTGGCATTCGTAGGGAGATTGAACGGGAGGCTGTACGTCAAGGGGACGGACGCCTCGTACGTAACGGGGGTCGCGGAAGACCAGTCCGGAAGGCACATTCGCGTCGGCAGGCCGGTCTGGTCGCCGGACGGCCGCCGCATCGCATTTGTTGGGTCTAGTGACGTGGTCCCGCCGATCCTGTTCGTGCTCGACGTTGACCAGGGAACTGTGGAGACGCTGGTGGAGGGCGGACTCGCACCGCTGTGGTGGTCGCCGGATGGCGACGAGATCATTGCCTGTTGCCGAAGCACGGTGACGCAGAATGGTGGGAACTCCGGTAGCAACCGCCGCGGATTGCACTCCGTCGACCTGGCAAGTGGAGCGGTCACGCAATTGATGTCCGGAGCGGGCCTCAACCCGCATTCAGCCGACACTGTCCGTGGCAGGGCCTCTTCTCCTGATGGGTCGAGGGTCGCCGTCCTCACGTACCTGGGCGCCGGCTTGGGAGCCCAACACGTCGTGCTCCTCACAGCCGCCCCCGACGGCTCGGACGTGCGGGTACTGGTGCGCCTGGGGCCCGACGGCGAGTTGGTGGCGGAGGGCGCCGGACAAGGAGCTGGCAGCAGCCTGCGGGACAGGGTGAGGAGGTTCGAGGGCCCGATCGTCCTTGTCGTCGCCGTAGGGCTACTGTTGCTCCTCCTCCTCCGCGTAGCGCGGGTCACACGGCGAAGCGGCCGCTGAGAGGCGCTGTCTGCTCGACGCCTAGACCCAGCGCATCGAGGCGCGGGCGGCGGCCTGCTCCTGGCGGCTCTTCTCCGCCCAGCGCTCCAGGAAGTCCGCCCCCACGACCTGCTGCGCCTCCGGCCAGCGCATCGCCGGCTCCGCGCTGAGCGTCTCGCGCTCGCGCACCGCGCAGAGGAAGGCTGTCGCGTCGCCGAGGTCGTGGCGCTCGATCACCTCGCAGCCGAGGTAGCCCCCGCAGCCGGGGAACCACGGGTCGCCCGCCGCGGTGCGACGCCCGGCGCCCTCCGACCTGCGAACATCTGAGACTGCTACAACGTATCCTCGGTTGGGGGGCGTGCACGCGGCCCGGGCCAACGTACCCCGTCTGAGGAGCAGTCCGGAATGCGGGACCTCTGATGCACACGAGCATGTCCCGAGCGGCGGCTGCGACAGCGCGGGTGGTCATCGCCGCGCTGCTGGCCGCGCTCGCGACGTCGTGTGGCGGGGGCCTGTTCTTCATCGATGATGGAGTGCACCCCTTCGAGCTGGATGCCGGACACTACTTCCATGGCCCGGGCAGTACCGGCCACTACGGCCCGGCCTGGGGGCGGATCAACGGCGAGGAAGTGCTCGTCTTCCGCTGGGGCAGAATCCCACCCCCGACCCAGGGGAGCCAGTACCGGCGCGAGGATTACTACCGCGGCAGCCTGTACGTGGTTCGCGAGGACGGGACCGGTCTGGAGTTGCTCAGCCCGACCGTCGGGGATTTCAGCTGGGTTGGTGAGGGTATCGCGTTCGACACCTCGCCGGCGGTCTCGCCGGACGGGACGCGCGTGGCCTACGTGACGCTGCGGCACGGTAACGGATCGTTCAACATCGTGACGACCACCCTCGACGGCGGGGAGCTGCGGCAACTGACGCTGGGCACGCGCTCGGGACGCGTGCCGGCGTGGTCGCCCGACGGGACGCGTATCGCCTACCTGGTGCGTGATCGCCTGCACACGATGGCGGCCGACGGCCTGGACGTGCGAGTCGTTGCGCCGGGGAGGAGTGTTGTGCTTGAGCCTCCGGCGTGGTCACCGGATGGGACGCGGCTCGCCTTCCGCGGCAGGGACGAGGCGCTCTACATCGCCAGTGCAGACGGACCGGACGTGACGCAGGTGGCGGAGGGCGTGGGGAACCGGCCGTTGTGGACTGCGCGCCCGGTATGGTCGCCGGACGGCCAGCGCATCGCCTTCCTGGAGGAAGCCGGTGGGCTGCCCTCGGGTTACGGCATCCTCCACGTGTTAGACGTGGACACAGGGACGGTGAAGAGGCTCGTCGCGGGGGCGTTCGGGCCGTTGATCTGGTCGCCGGACGGGACCGAGATATATGGCCTGCGGGTTCAGTCCGGCGGCGACGAGCGGGGGCTGCTCGCGGTCTCGATTGAAGGGAAGCCGCGCATCTGCCTCGTTGCCCCACCCGTGCACGATGTCCGGGGCATGGCCTGGTCGCCGGACGGCACGCGGCTGGCGGTCCGCATGGAGCCGTACTCACGTTGTCCCTCCTGTCTGTACTCCAACGTCGTGCTGTACACGGTCGCCCCCGATGGATCCGACCCGCGGGTCCTGGTGCGCGTGCGGCGCGACAGAGAGTTAGAGGCCGGGCGGGGGGCGGCACGATGAGGCCGCGGGTTACGCCTAGACCCAGCGCATCGAGGCGCGCGCAGCGGCCTGCTCGTGGCGGCTCTTCTCCGCCCAGCGCTCCAGGAACTCCGCGCCCACGACCTGCTGCGCCTCCGGCCAGCGCATCGCCGGCTCCGCGCTCAGCGTCTCGCGCTCGCGCACGGCGCAGAGGAAGGCCGTCGCGTCGCCGAGGTCGTGGCGCTCGATCACCTCGCAGCCGAGGTAGCCGACACACCCGGGGAACCACGGGTCGCCCGCCGCGGTCAGCGCGACCTCGAGGCCGGCGAGCTTGTCGCCGTCGCGGCCGGAGCGCAGGCCGAGCGGTTCGAGCAGCGGGAGCTGCGACGCCGAGAGCGCGGTGACGGAGAGCGTGCCCGAGGCGATCACCAGCTCGTGCGTGTAGTTCGTCTTCGAGAGCGAGACGAGCACGCGCGGCTGCTCCGGCACGATCGAGGCGCCGAAGACCGATACGCAGATCTGCGCGTTCGGCGGCGCGTCCGCTCCGCCCTCGCCACGCGCGCCGATCGCGCACAGCGGCGACCAGAACGAGGACAGCACGTCGCGCGGTGCTCCACTCCCCTGCTGCGTCATCGCGGTCCTCCTCAGCTCGCCGGCTCGCCCGCCCTCGCGCCCATCATGCCAGCCATGCCCCCGCGCGCCCGCCATGCTGTAGCCTGACCGCCGTCGAGCGCGCGCAGCAGGCGGGGCGATGAAGGCAACCTGGTTCACCGAGACCGGCCCGCCCGAGGTGCTCAGCTACGGCGATCTGCCTGATCCCGTCCCGCAACCCGGCGAGGCGCTGATCCGCGTCGCCGCCGTCGCGCTCAACCACCTCGATGTCTGGCGCCGCTCCGGCTCGCGCGGCGCGGCGACCTTCGACGAGCCGCTCGTGCTCGGCGCGGACGTGAGCGGCTTCGTCGCGGCCGTCGAGGGCGAGAGCGACCTCGAGGTGGGGACGCGCGTGCTGCTCGACCCGAGCATCGTCTGCAACACCTGCGACTACTGCCAGACCGGCGAGACGAACCTCTGCCGCCGCTACCGGATGCTCGGCACCGGCGCGCCGGGAGGCTACGCCGAGTACACGAAGGTCCCAATCGAGAACGTGCATCCGATCCCGGACTCGCTCTCCTTCGAGGAAGCGGCGTCGCTGCCGCTGACCGTGCAGACCGCCTACCACATGCTGGTCACGAGGGCGGGGCTGCGTCCCGGCGATCGCGTGCTCGTGCAGGCGGCGGGCAGCGGCGTCGGCAGCGCCGCGATCCAGATCGCGAAGGCGCTCGGCGCCTGGGTCGTCACGACTGCCGGCAGCGACGAGAAGGTGCAGGCCGGGCTCGACCTCGGGGCCGACGCGGGCATCAACTACCGCGAGCAGCCGCGCTTCAGCGAGCGCGTCAGGGAGCTGACCGGCGGCGAGGGCGTCCACGTGATCGTCGACCACATCGGCGCGGAGATCTTCGAGGAGAACCTGAACTCGCTGCGTCGCGGCGGGAGTTACGTCAACTGCGGCGTCACCGGCGGCGACGAGGCGCCGATGAACATCGCGCGCATGTTCCGCGACCACCACGCCTACCTCGGCTCCTTCATGGGCACGAAGCGCGAGGTGCGCGAGTGGATGCGGCTCGTCGACGACGGCAAGCTGCGCGGCGCGGTCGGCGAGACCTTCGCGCTCGCCGACGCCGCCGAGGCGCATCGCCGCATGGAGGCGCGCGACTTCTTCGGCAAGCTCGTGCTGCTGCCGCCAACCGGCGAGGGGAGCTAGGCAGTGACCACTTCCGCCGAGGGGCAAGTCACGATCGAGGAGGGCGTGCCGATCGGCCACGGGGGCGATCGCGAGCTGCTCGTCGACATCTACCGCCCGCCGGAGCACATCGAGACGCGGCCCGCGGTGCTGCTGATCCACGGCGGCGGCTTCCGCATGGGCGACCGCGAGCAGCTCAAGTGGTACGGGCTGATGCTCGGCCGGCGCGGCTACCTCTGCGTCACCTGCGAGTACCGCTACACGCAGGACGCGGACTGGCCCGCCCAGGTCCACGACATCAAGACGGCGCTGCGCTGGATGCACGCCAACGCCGGCGAGCTGGACATCGACCGCGATCGGATCGCCGCCTGGGGCCACTCGGCGGGCGCACACCTCGCGCTGTTCGCGGGCGGCACGCAGAACGACCCGGCGTGGGAGGGCGAGGGCGGCCACGCCGGCGCGGGCACGGACGTCGCCGTCGTCGTCTCCTACTACGGCCCGGCGAAGCTATGGCGCTCCGGGACCAGCTGGAACCCGATCGAGCAGCTGTTCGGCGAGAACGGCAGCGACGAGCAGGCCCGCACGGCCAGCCCGCTCACCTACCTCAGCGAGGCGTACCCGCCCACGCTGCTGATCCACGGCGCGGCCGACGCGACCGTGCCGGTCGCGCAGAGCACGCTGATGTACGAGGCGCTGAGCGGGCGGGGCGTGCCGGTGGAGCTGCTGCTCCTCGCCGGGCAGCCGCACTCGTTCGACCTCGACCGCACGATGGGCCGCCATGGCATGAACAACGGAGCGCTGTTCCTCGACCGCTACCTGGCCGGCATCGTGCCGGTCGACGGATCCGAGGTGCTGCGCAAGATGGCGGCCATGGGCGCGGCCGCCCGGGCCGCGAGCGGCGAAGCAAGCTGACGCAGGGAGGAAGAGCCATGAGGGTCGAACGGGAACGGCTGGACCGCACGATCAACCCGCGCACCGTCGCGGTGGTGGGCGACGCCAAGATCCGCAACTACCGCTGGCTGAAGAGCATGGAGACCTTCCAGGGCACGGTCTACTCGGTCCAGGTCGACCCCAACGAGATTCCGGAGATCGAGGCGATGGGCGTGCCCAACTACACGAGCCTCCTCGACATCCCCGAGGAGATCGACTTCGTGCTCGTAGCCGTGCCGCGCAATGTCGCGCCCTTCATCCTGCGGCAGTGCGTCGAGAAGGACGTGGCCGGCGCGGCGTTCTTCACCTCCGGCTTCGCGGAGACGGCCAGCGAGGACGGCCTCGCGCTACAGGAGACGCTGACCGAGCTGGCGCGCGACTCCGGCCTCGCGCTGATCGGGCCCAACTGCATGGGCCTCTACAACCCCGGCGTCGGCGTGCGCTTCGGCCCCAACCAGCCCTCGGGCTTCGAGGGCCGGATCAGCTTCGCCGCCCAGAGCGGCGCGCACACCGGCGACCTGATCGAGGCCGCCTACGACTCCGGCGTGCTGCTCGGCAAGGCCGTCAGCTTCGGCAACGGCATCGTGCTGGAGAACGCCGACTACCTCGAGTACTTCGCCGGCGACCCCAGCACCGACATCCTCGCGATGTACGTGGAGGGGCTGCAGGACGGGCCGCGCTTCTTCCGCGCGCTGCGTGAGACCACACCCCACAAGCCGGTCGTGCTCTGGAAGGGCGGCCGCACCGAGGACGGCGGACGCGCGACCCGCTCGCACACCGCCTCGCTGGCCGGGTCGTCCGAGGTCTGGGACGCCGCCTGCCGCCAGGCGGGCGCGATCCAGGCGCGCAACCTCGTCGAGCTGGTGGACATCCTCAAGGTGCTGACGATCCTCCCGCCGTTCACCGGCGACGGCGTCGGCATCGCCGGCGGCTCCGGCGGGCAGTCGGTCGCGATGGCGGACGCCTTCGCGACGGCCGGCATGCGCGTCCCCACGCTCACGGACGAGTCCTACGCGCAGCTCGAGGAGTGGTTCAGCCTCGTCGGCGCGAGCTTCCGCAACCCGATCGACATGGGCTCGAACCGCACGGAGCTGGAGCAGATCTTCGGCATCCTCGACAAGGACGAGAACATCGACGTGGTCGTGATGCAGATCCGCCCGCGGCCGCAGGACGACCCGGACCGCGAGCTGCTTGAGGAGCTGGTGGAGGCGCTGGCGCGCGCGAACGAGCGCTCGTCGAAGCCGCACATCGCGCTGCTGCACTCGCCGAAGCCGCTCACCCACGCCGAGGCGATGCGCGAGATCTCCGCGCGCCTCGCCGAGCAGGGCATCGCCAGCTTCGAGACCTACGAGCGCGGTGCGCGCGCCCTCGCCGCCGTGCGCGCCTGGCACGCCTCGCGAGCCGCAGGGGAGTAGCCGCCGCGCGTCAGTGCGCCTCGGCCACCAGCCCCGCCTCGGCGCGCTGCACGAGCGTGCGCAAGGCGGCGTGGGGGGGGGCCTCCAGCTCCGGGTCGGCTTCGAGCAGCGCCTCCGCCTCGACGCGGGTGGCGTCGATCAGGCGGGCGTCGAGCAGCGAGGCGACGCGCAGCGAGGGCGTCCCCGCCTGGCGCGTGCCGAACAGCTCGCCCGGGCCGCGCAGCTCCAGGTCCGCCTGCGCGAGCGCGAAGCCGTCACCGTTGCGCGCCACCAGCGAGAGCCGCTCCCGCGCCTCGGCCGACGGGTCGTCCGCGAGCAGGAAGCAGCTCGAGGCGTGCTCGCCGCGCCCGACGCGCCCGCGGAACTGGTGCAGCTGCGAGAGCCCGAAGCGGTCCGCGCCCTCGATCAGCATTACCGTCGCGTTCGGCACGTCGATGCCGACCTCGACGACCGCGGTGGAGACGAGGATCGAGGCCTCGCCCCGCGCGAAGCGCTGCATCACGGCGTCCTTCTCGCGGCCCGGCATGCGCCCGTGGAGCAGCGCGATGCGGTCCGCGAGGTCCGGGAACTGCTCGCGACAGAGCCGCTCGTACTCCTCGGTCGCGGCGCGCGAGACGACGGCGTCCGAGCCCTCGACGAGCGGGCAGATCACGAAGCCCTGGCGGCCCGCCTCGACCTCGGCGCGCAGCGCGGCGAAGGCCTCGGCGCGGTCGTGCGGCGGCAGCCAGCGGGTCTTGATCGGCGTGCGGCCGGGCGGCAGCTCGTCGATCACCGTCAGATCGAGGTCGCCGTAGACGGTGAGCGCGAGCGAGCGCGGGATCGGCGTGGCGGTCATCACCAGCAGGTGCGGGCTCGATGCGCCCTCGATGTCGCCGTCCGCGGAGCGCTCCGGCTGGCGCAGCGCGGAGCGCTGCATCACGCCGAAGCGGTGCTGCTCGTCGACGACGGCGAGGCCGAGGCGGTGGAAGTCGACGCCCTGCTGGATCAGCGCGTGCGTCCCGACGATCAGCTGCGCCCCGCCGTGGCGGATCGCGTCGAGGGCGTCGCGGCGCTCCTTCGCACGCGTCGAGCCGGTCAGCAGCACGACGCGCAGCGGCAGCGGGAGGAAGGGCAGGCTGACCAGGCCGTTGAGCGGCGGCTCGGGCTCGCCCGAGAGCAGGGCGCAGAGCGTGCGGAAGTGCTGCTCGGCCAGCACCTCGGTGGGGGCCATCAGCACGGCCTGATGGCCGGCAGCGACCGCGCCGATCATTGCCGCGAGGGCGACCACGGTCTTCCCTGAGCCGACATCGCCCTGCAGCAGCCGCGCCATCGGCTGCTCCTGCGCGAGGTCGGCGAGCATGACGTCGAGGGCGCCGCGCTGCGCGGCGGTCAGCTCGAACGGCAGCGTGCCGAGGAACGCCTCGATCGCATCGTGCCCGGCGAAGACGGGGGCGTTGGCGAGCGAGCGCCACTCCTGCTTGCGCCGCACCACGCCGAGCTGGATTGCGAGTAGCTCGTCGAAGGCGATCCGTCGCCGCGCGGCGTCGAGCTGCGCCTTGTCGTCGGGGTAGTGGATCTGCCGCGTCGCCTCGACGATGCCGGGCAGGCGGTGGCGCTCGCGCAGCTCCGGCGGCAGCGTCTCCGGCAGCCGCTCGGCGAAGCGGTCGAGCAGCCCCGCGATCGTCGTGCGCAGCGTCCGCTGCGCCAGCCCCGTCGTCGAGGGGTAGACGGGTACCAGGCGGCCGGTCTCGCGCTGCTCGCCGCCGAGCTTCTCGAACGCGGGGTTGTCGATCGTCGGGCGGCCGCGGTAGGCCTTGACCGCGCCGGAGAGCGCGATCTCCGTGCCCTCCGGCAGTTGCGCGGCGAGCCAGGGCTGATTGAACCAGACGACGCGCAGGCGCGCGCCGGTCTCGTCGCTGATCATCGCCTCGCAGACCTGCATGCGGCCGCCGCGGCCCATCCGCACCGGGCGCGCGCGGTCGACGGTGCCGCGCACCGTCTGCTCCTCGCCGATGCGCAGTTGGGCGATCGGCACTGTGACGGAGAAGTCGTGGTAGCGGTGCGGGTAGTGGCGCAGCGCGTCGCCGACGGTCCCCAGGCCGAGCCGTTCGAGGCGCTTGAGGTTGGTGGCGCCGAGCCGCGTCCCGGCCCGGGCGATCGGCCACTCGAGGGCGGCCTCGCCCTCGGGCACCGGATCGCGGGGAGCCTTGCGTTGCGCGGGCTTCTGGCGCGGCGTCGCGCCCTCGGGGGCCGGGGGCCCCGGAGCGGCCGCGGCGCGCTTGCGGGGGCGCGCGGCCGCAGCGGGCGCGCGCGACGTCGCGGGCTGTGTGGCGCGGCCCTGCTCGTGCGCGATCGTCGCGCGCGCGCGGCGCAGCCAGCTCCTGCGCTCCTCGACGTCGAGCGAGCGGTAGCCGGCTGCGGGAAGCGCGGCGACCATCCGCAGCAGCGGCGAGCGCGGCGGCTCGTCACGGGCCTGGAGGCGCAGCAACTCGTCGAGGCCGCCCTCGACGAGCGTGTCGGCGCAGCCGGAGCGGAGCTCGCGATCGAGCACCGCCGCGAGCCGCTCGAGGTCGGCGGTCATGCCGCAGCGGCGTCCGGGGAGGTGACTGCGACGACGGCGAGCAGCCCGGGACCGACGTGCACGCCGATCGCGGGTCCGACCTGCCCCTGGAGCACCGGCGCGCCGGGGGCGACCTCGCCAAGTCGGCGGGCGAGGTCCGTGGCTTCGTCCGGGGTCGTCGAGTGGAGCACCGCGAGCCGCTCGATGGCGCCGAGCGCGGCCACGCGCCGCACGACCTCGGCGACCGCCTTCTTCTTCGTGCGCACGCGGCCAATCGGGACGATCACGCCGTCCTGGATGGAGAGCAGCGGCTTGAAGCGCATCAGGCCGCCGATCATCTCCTGCGCCCGCCCGATCCGGCCTCCGCGGCGCAGGTATTCGAGCGTGTCGACGAGGATGAAATCGTGCGTGCGCGCAAACTGGTCCACCGCAAGGTCACGCGCCTCATCGAGGCTCGCGCCGTCCGCGACCGCCTGCGCCGCGGTCATCGCACCCATGCCGAGGGACAGCGTGACGCAGCCGGAGTCAACGGTCTCGATGCGCACGCCCTCGACCTGCTGCGCTCCCTGGCGCGCCGAGGCGAGCGTGCCGCTCAGCTTCTCGGAGATGTGGAGCGAGAGGATCTCCGTCGCGCCCTCGTCCTTGAGGCGCTGGTAGGTGTCGCGGAACGCACCCGGCGAGGGCTGCGAGGTCGTCGGAAGCTGGGACTCGCGGGCGAGCCGCTCGAAGAACGCGTCGGAGTCGATGTCCACGCCGTCGAGCAGGTGCTCGTCGCCGAAGAAGACGCTCGCCGGGACCACGGTGATCCCGAGTTCCTCGGCAAGGTCGCCCGGGATGTCAGAGGTCGAATCGGTCACGATGCGGATGCTCATGGGTCCGTGTCTCCTTCGTTCGCTCCCGCGCCGGGCGCGTCTATTCGAGGCTCACGAGGTACGGGTAGTGCGGCTGCCCGCCCGTGAACACCTCGACTTCCAGATCCTCGTGCGCGTCCTCGAGCAACTCGGGGATCCGCCCCGCCGAGCCCGCGGGCGCGTCCACTCCGAGGTAGACGGTCGCCAACTCGAGCGCATCGTCGGATTCGAGCGCGTGCGCGACGCCGGCGAGCAGGGCGTCGTCGATCTCGGCCGCGCGCGCGACGAGGCGGCCGTCGAGGATCGCGATCGCGTCGCCTGCCGTCACGCTCACGCCGTCGGCGACGGCGTCGCGGACGGCGCGGGTGACCTCGACGCAGCGCACCGACGCGGCCGCGGAGGCGAGCGACGCGGCGAGCGCCTCAGGCGGCTCGCTCGGCACAAAGCTGAGGGCCGCGGCGAGCCCGGCGGCGACGGTGCGCGCGGGGACGACGCTGATCAGGTCCGGCTCCTGCTGCGCCGCCTGCTCGGCGGCGAGCAGCACGTTCGAGTCGTTCGGGAGGATGAAGACGCGCTCCCTGCCCGCGCGGCGCGCCGCCTCCAGCAGCTCGCCGGCGCTCGGGTTGTTTGTCGCGCCGCCGCTCACGATCCGCGTCACCCCGAGGTCGCGGAAGTGCGCCGTCAGCCCCGGGCCCTGCACGACGGCAACGAGGCCGATCGGCGGTGGGGGCGCATCGTCGTCCTCGGCGTCCTCGTGGGCCGCGGCCCAGCTCTCGTGCTGGGCCTGCATGTTGTCGACCTTGACCATCTGCAGGCCGCCGTGCGCGGCGCCTGCGGAGAGCGCGACGCCGGGGTCCTCCATGTGCACGTGCACGCGCAGCGCCGAGGGGTCGCCGACGACGAGCACGGACTCGCCCTCCGCCTCGGTCAGTTGCGCGGCCAGCACGGCGCGCTCGAGGCCCGCGCCCTGCACGATGTATTCGACGCAGTAGCCGTGGCCCTCGTGCTCGACGCCGCTGAGGTCCACCTCGCCGGCAGGTGCGGGCGGCGGCTCCGGCAGCGGCTCGCCGCGCACGCCGTAGAGCAGACCCGCCAGCAGCACGGCGACGCCCTGGCCGCCGGCGTCGACGACGCCGGCCTCACGCAGGCGCGGCAGCAGATCCGGCGTGCGCTCCACGCTCGCCTCGGCTTCCTCGACCGCGACGGCGAGCACCGCGTCGAAGGCGAGCGCGGCGTCGGCCTCCGCCGCGACGGCGGCGGCCTCGCGCATGACCGTCAGCATCGTGCCCTCGACAGGCTCGGGCACGGCGCTATAGGCCATCTCCGAGGCGCCCGTGAGCGCGGAGCGGAGCTCCGCGGCGCCGAGCGTCTCGACGCCCTCGAGAGCGTCGGCGAAGCCGCGCAGCATCTGCGAGAGGATGACGCCGCTGTTGCCGCGCGCGCCGAGCAGCGCCGCGTCGGCGAGCGCCTTGCTGATCGCGCCCGCCCCGCCGGACTCCGGCAGGGCGGCGTTCGCCGAGCGCAGCGTGAGCAGCATGTTGGTCCCGGTGTCGCCGTCCGGGACGGGGTAGACGTTGATCGCGTTGAGCGCCTCGCGGTTGGCCTCGAGCCAGAGCTCGGCGACCTGGAGGGCGTGGCGCAGGTCCGCGCCGCTGAGGGCCGTATCGGTAGCTGCGTCGGGAGACGTCATCGGCTAGTGCCTCCTCGTGTGTCGCGCTCTGTCGCGCCCGCGGCGGCGTGGCGCAGCATCGCGTCCGGTGCTACGCTTTGACCCCGCTCAAGCATAGCGCGAGCGTCACCGACTGAGAGAGACGGCGCGGTATGGCCTCCGGACAGTGCGACCTCTGCACGAAGCACACACGCTTCGGCCGCAACATCCGTCACAAGCACTCCGGCCGCTGGGAGCGCAAGGCCCAGCGCACCAACCGCGAGTTCCGCCCCAACGTGCACAAGAAGCGGCTGCTGATCGACGGCCGCTGGCGCCGCGTCAACGTCTGCACGCGCTGCCTGCGCACGCAGATGAAGCGCCTCTCCGAGGGCAAGCCCGCGATCCCCTCCGCGAGCAACGCCGCCGCCTGACCGTCCGCCCAACCTCGTCTTCTTACTTCGCGCGCCACCGGCGCGCGCTGCACGTTTACCCGTTGTCGAGGGCGGCCCGCAGCGTGGCGAGCGCGGCCTGCGGCGTCTCGCGCGGGTTGTAGACAGCGGAGCCGGCCACGAGCAGGCTCGCGCCCGCGTCCGCGCACTGGCGGGCGTTGTGCGCCTTCACCCCGCCGTCGACCTCGATCACCGCGTCCAGGCCCGCCGCATCGAGGGCGGCGCGCAGCTCGCGGACCTTGTCCAGCAGCTCGGGCATCAGCTCCTGCCCGCCGCGACCGGGGTGCACGAGCATCACCGTGATCTCGTCGAGCTGTGGCAGCCACGGCTCCAGCGCGGCCGCGGGCGTCTGCGGGCTGATCGCGATGCCCACCTCGCAGCCCAGCTCGCGCGCCCTCGCGATCTCGCGCTGCGGCTGATCGGTTGCCTCGAGGTGGAAGATCAGCCGGCCCGCGCCCGCCTCGGCCAGCGGCTCCAGCTGCTCGAGCGGGTCGGCGACCATCATGTGCGCCTCGATCGGCAGCGAGACCGCCTGCCGTACCGCCTCCACGATCAGCGGACCGAAGCTGATCTGCGGCACGAACTGCCCGTCCATCACGTCGATGTGCATCACCACGGCGCCGCCCGCCTCGGCGGCCGCGACCGCGTCTGCGAGCCGTCCGAGGGCGGCCGTCAGGATCGAGGGCGCGATGCCGGCGCGCCGCGGCGCCGCCTCGCCGCTCACTCCGCCTCCTCGGCCGCGAGCCGTGCGCGGGCGGCCGCGCGCGCCCGCGTCACCGCCTCCGGCGCGGTGCCGCCGGTCGCGCTGCGGGCGGCCAGCGCCGCCTCGAGGCCGAGCGCGGGCGGCTCGTCGGCGAAGACGGGATGCGCCTCGCGGAACTCGTCCGCGCTGAGGTCCTCGAAGGTGCGCCCCTGCTGCTCGCAGCGCGCGACGAGCGCACCGATCACCTCGTGCGCCTCGCGGAAGGGCACGCCGCGCCGCACGAGCTGGTCGGCGAGGTCGGTGGCGAGCGCGAAGTTCTCGACCGCCGCCGCGCGCCCGCGTTCGGCGTCGAAGCGCAGCGAGGGCAGCATCGCGGCCATCACCGCCAGCGAGGCGAGCAGCGTGTCGACCGTGTCGAAGAGCGACTCCTTGTCCTCCTGCAGGTCGCGGTTGTAGGCCAGCGGCTGGCCCTTGAGCAGCGTCAGCGCCTGCACGAGGTTGCCGATCACGCGCGCGCTCTTGCCCCTCGCCAGCTCCGCGACGTCCGGGTTGCGCTTCTGCGGCATGATGCTCGACCCCGTGGAGAAGGCGTCGTCGAGCCGCACGAGGCCGAACTCGGCCGAGGCCCAGAGCACGATCTCCTCGGCCAGCCGCGAGAGGTGCGTCATCGCCAGCGCCGCCGCCGCATGGACGTCGACCACGAAGTCGCGGTCGGAGACGGCGTCGAGCGAGTTCGCCGAGACCGCCTCGAAGCCCAGTTCGCGCGCGACGAACTCGCGGTCGATCGGGTAGCCGACGCCGGCGAGGGCGCCCGAGCCGAGCGGCAGCACGTTGACGCGCCGCCGCGCCTGCCGCAGCCGCTCCGCGTCGCGCGCGAACATCTCCTCGTAGGCGAGCAGGTGGTGGGCGAGCAGCACGGGCTGTGCGCGCTGCAGGTGCGTGTAGCCGGGAAACACCGTCTCCGCCTCGCGCTCGGCGAGGTCGATCAGCGCGCCTCGCAGCGCCCGCAGGCGCGCGGCGGCCTCGTCGCAGGCGGCGCGCACGAACATCCGCAGATCGGTCGCCACCTGGTCGTTACGCGAGCGCGCGGTGTGCAGCCGCCGCGCCGGTTCGCCGATGCGTTCGGCGAGGGCAGCCTCGATGTTGAGATGGATGTCCTCGCGATCCTCGCGGAACTCGAAGCGCCCGGCCTCGATCTCCGCCTCGATGGCGCGCAGGCCCTCGACGATCGCGTCGCGGTCGGCGGCCTCGATGATGCCCTGCCTGGCGAGCATGCGCGCGTGCGCGATCGAGCCGGCGATGTCCTCGCGGTAGAGCCGCCGGTCGAAGCCGATCGATGCGCTGTAGGCCTCGACGAGCGTGTCGGTGGGCGCACTGAAGCGCCCGCCCCAGAGCTTGCCTGCCCCCTGCTGTCCGCTCTCGTTCGCCATCGTTCGAGGCTAGCACCGCGCGCACGCGACGCGCGAGCGGGGGTGGGGTAGCGCTGTCGCACGAACCCCTATGCTGGTAGCGTCGAACGAGGCGAGCACTGGCGATTTCGCGGGAGCACGGTCGTGACCGAACGCATGCAGGCGCAGAAGTGGGTCGAGGCAGCGATCCTCCTGTCGCTGTGGACTCGGTCCGCGAAGAAGCCCTGGGAGGATGCAGGCGATCGGCTCAGGCTCATGAAGCTCGCCTTCCTGACCACGCATGACTTGTACGACCAGCGTTTCAGGGCCCTGGACTTCACCTTCTATCGATGGACCTGGGGTCCCCTGTCCAACGAGGTGTACGAGGCATGGGAGACCCTGATTGCCTCGGGGTTGATGGAGGAGGAGGAGCGTTTCCTGGTGACGGAGGATGGCGTCGAGGTCGCCACGCTCTTCGAGCAGGAAGTGCTGGGCGACGAACTGAACCGTCCTGTGCAACGGACCATCGACCGTGTCGCTGAGGCGTGGACGGGCCGCATGGCGACGAAGCCTATTCTGGATCACGTCTACGGCATGAAGATCCGGCCGGTGGGCAGCGAGCGGAAGACCACCGTGAGAGCTACCGGGCTCAGCGCGTGGCTCACCGCGCCACTGGACGGCCTTGACGTATCCGGGTCGTTCTCTATCAGCAATGCCTGGATCGAGACGCTGGGACAGTACTTCTCTCCGTCCAACGACGCCGCACTACTCAAGGCTGAAGAGGACTTCCGTGAGCGACGCTTCGTCGTTTCCCGATCCGCCTGACCGGCCCGCTCGGTACTCGGCGCAGTTCACCAGGCAGTTCGCGTCCCGCCAATACCGCCCGCTGCAGCATCTGATTTGCACTCGACTCGAGGTGTTGTTCCGCGATGTCTACCGGGCGGCCCGAGCGGAGAGGCTCAGAGCCCGCTATCGGGGCCTCCGCAGTGCGAGAATCGACGATCGAGTTCGCATCATCTACCGACTCTGGGAGGAGTGCCGGAGAGACGCAGAGCAGCATCTGCGACCCCTCGATTGCTGCATGACCGGCTCTACCGAAGAACGGACTGTGAACGTGCTCTGCCTGTCGGCGCACTACGGCGACATCCCGCAGGACTTCGCGTTCTGACACCGCACCTCGGCGAGGCCGCCCCTACTCCGCGCCCGGCGCGGCGAGGCGCAGTGGGTCCGGGGAATCGCGGAGCAGCTGCTGGCGCGCCTGGACCTCCAGCGGCAGGCCCCAGAGCTTGATGAAGCCGAGCGCCGCCTGCTGGTCGAAGGCGTCGCCGGAGCCGTAGGTCGCCAGCTCGAAGTGGTAGAGGCTGCGATCCGAGGCGACGCCGACCGCCTCGGCGTGGCCTCGCCAGAAGCGCAGCCGCACCTCGCCGGTGACGTGCCGCTGGGTGGAGTGCACGTAGGCCGCGAGATCCTGGTGGTGGGTGCTGAACCACAGCCCGTCGTAGACCAGGTCCGCGTACTCCTGCGCGACGCGCTCCTTCATCCGCAGCTGCTGCTTGCTCAGCGTTAGCGACTCCAGCTTGCGGTGCGCGGCGAGCAGCGCGACGGCCGCCGGGGCCTCGTAGACCTCGCGCGACTTGATGCCGACGAGGCGGTTCTCGACCATGTCGATGCGCCCGACGCCGTGCGCGCCGGCGATCTCGTTGAGCCGCTCGACGAGCGCGACCGGCGCGACCGCCTCCCCGTCGAGGGCGACCGGGACGCCCTGCTCGAAGCGCAGCTCGACCGTGGCCGGCTCGGCGGGCGTGTTGTCGAGCGGCTGCGTCCAGGCGTAGGCGTCCTCCGGCGGGATCGTCCACGGATCCTCGAGCACACCCGACTCGATGGCGCGGCCCCACATGTTCTCGTCGATGGAGAACGGCGAGGACTTGCCGCTCTCGACGGAGATGCCGTGACGGCGGCAGTAGGCGAGCGCCTCGTCGCGCGTCCACTCGTTCTCGCGCGCCGTGCCGACGATCGCGAGGTCCGGCGCCAGCGCCCGCAGCGCGATGTCGAAGCGCACCTGGTCGTTGCCCTTGCCGGTGCAGCCGTGGGCGACGGCGGCGGCGCCGCTCTCGCGCGCCTTGTCGACGAGCAGCTTCGCGATCAGCGGCCGGCCGAGGGCGGTCGCGAGCGGGTAGGCGCCCTCGTAGACAGCGTTCGCCGCCAGCGCGGGGAAGGCGAAGTAGCGCAGGAAGTCCTCGCGCGCGTCGACGACCGCGAACTCCTTCGCGCCCGCCTCGCCGGCGCGGCGCTCGGCGCCCTCGATGTCGCCGACGTTGCCGAGGTCCGCCAGCAGGCAGACGACCTCGTAGTCACGCTCTTCCTGCAGCCATTTCACGGCCGCCGAGGTGTCCAGCCCGCCCGAGTAGGCGAGGACGATGGTGTCGCTCAAGGTGTGGCTCCGCTCATGCGCCGACCACCAGCGGCGAGGCGATCTCGATCATGACGCCGTCGGGATCGCGCACGCAGGCGGTGGTCTGGCCCCAGGGTTGCAGGGTCGGCGGCGACAGCGCCGTGGCGCCGGCGCCGATCGCTCGCTCGTAGTCTGCCGCTACGTCGTTGCTGCGGAAGGAGACGGTGAAGCCGGGGGCGGGCTCGTCGGGGTCGCTCTCGCGGATCGGCGCGGGCATGTGCATCGCGGCGAAGCGGTTGGAGGCGAAGGCGAGCGCCGTGGCGCCGGTCTCCATCTCCGCGTAGTCCTTCGTCTCGACCATGAAGCGCAGTTCCAGGCCGAAGGCGCGCCGGTAGAAGCGCACCGCCGCCTCGACGTTCTTGACGTAGACGATCGTCCAGCCCAGCTCCACGGATCGAGGCTCCCAGCGGCGGTCCCGGCTACGCGGTCACGTCGGCGATCGCGCCGTCGATGATCGCGACGCAGCCGTCGATCTCGTCCGCGCTGACCGTCAGCGGCGGCATCAGCCGCACGACGTCCGGGCGCACGGGGTTGAGCAGCAGGCCGCCGTGCATCGAGGCCACCACCACGTCCCCCGCGATCGCCTCGTTCAGTTCGAGGCCGATCAGCAGGCCGCGGCCGCGCACGCCCTTCACCACCGGGTGCTTCTCGCCGAGCGCCGTCAGGGCGCGCGCCGCCTGGTCGCCGCGCTCGCGCACGTTCTGCAGGATGTCGCCCTCGAGGACACGGCGCACGACGTGGGCGGCGGCGGCGGTGACCAGCGGCTGGCCGCCGAAGGTGCTGCCGTGGTCGCCCGGCTCGAAGACGTTGGCGTGCTCCTTGGCGAGCAGGGCGCCGATCGGCAGGCCGCCCCCGAGGGCCTTCGCGCTGGTCATCACGTCCGGCTCGATGCCGGCCTGCTCGTGCGCCCAGAGCGTCCCGGTGCGGCCCATGCCGACCTGGATCTCGTCGAGGATCAGCAGCATCTGCTGCTCGTCGCACCACTCGCGCAGCTTGCGCAGGTAGTCGTCGCCGGGAACGAGGATGCCGCCCTCGGCCTGGATCGGCTCCACCATCACCGCCGCGGTCTGCGGCGTCGTCGCCGCCTGCACCGCCTCGATGTCGTCGAAGTCGACGTGGATGAAGCCGGGCACCAGCGGCTCGAAGGGCTCGCGGTAGGCGGGCGTGCCGGTCGCGGCGACGGTGGCCATCGTGCGACCGAGGAAGCCGTTGTGCATCACGATGATCTCGTGCGCGCCGTTCTTGCGGACGCGGCCCCACTTGCGAGCCAGCTTGAGTGCGCCCTCGTTCGCCTCGGCGCCCGAGTTCGCGAAGAAGACGCGGTCCATCGGCGAGTTGTCGATCAGCATCTGGGCGAGCTCGATCTGCGGCTCGCTGTAGAAGATGTTGGAGCAGTGGATCAGCTTGCCGGCCTGCTCGCTGATCGCCTGCACGAGTCCCGGATCGGCGTGGCCGAAGATGTTGGTCGAGATCCCGGCGACGAAGTCGAGGTACTCCTTGCCGTCGATGTCCCAGACACGGGTGCCCTCGCCGCGCACGAGCGTGACCGGCAGTCGCCGGGCGGCCTGCATGTAGAGCTGCGCTTCGAGGGCCTGGATGTGATCGCTCACGCGTACGCTCCCGTACTGATCGCTGCCGTGTTCGCTTCCGCTATCGGCCCGCGGCAGGGCGCTCGCTGCGCCCTACTGGCCTCCGCTCTGTTCGATCTGATCGAGGAGCGCGCGCAGCCGATCGAGCTCGGCCTGCGTGGCGTCCGCGGCCTCCTGCGCCTGCCGCAGCAGCTCCCCGAAGTCGCCGGCGGGCGCCACCGGGCGGGTGCTGTCGTCCGAGTCGCCGTCGCCCGCGTCGGGTTGGGTGGCGAGCGAGCGGTCGGCGCCGGGCAGCGACGAGGCGCGACGGCCGAAGACCACGTCGAGCGCGCGCTGGAAGGTCGGCTCGAGGGCGATGTTGTTGCCGTTCGCCACCATCACGCGCTTGAGCTCGGGGATGCGCGAAGTATCCGCCTGCAGGTAGATCGGCTCGATGAAGAGGAACGACTCGCCGATCGGAATCATCAGCAGGTTGCCGCGGATCACCTCGGAGCCCGCGCCCTCCCAGAGCGTGAGCTGCGAGGAGATGCCCGGATCCTGGTCGATGCGCGCCTCGATCTGCGCCGGACCGAAGACGAGGTCGTCGGTGGGGAAGCGGTAGGCGCGCAGCTTGCCAAGGTTGTCGCCGTCCGAGCGTCCGGCGAGCCAGGCGATGGTGTTCTGCTTGTTGCGAGGCGTGAACGGCAGGATCAGCGAGAACTCCTCGATCTCCTCGCCGGGCAGCTTCATGATCACGTAGTACGGCTCGAGCGGCTGCTCCTGCTGGCGGAACTTCTCCGTCGGCACCGCCCACAGGTCCTCGCCGATGAAGAAGGTGCGCGGATCCTGGATGTGGTAACGCAGGTACTGCTCCGCCTGCAGCCGGAACATGTCCTCCGGGTAGCGCAGGTGCACGCGGAGCGACTGCGGCATCTCGCTGGCCGGCGTGAACATGTCCGGGAAGATCTTCGACCAGGTCGCGACGATCGGGTCGTCCGCGTCGATCAGGTAGAACGTCAGGTCCCCGGTCTGCGCGTCGACGACGACCTTGACGCTGTTGCGCACGTAGTTGATGGACCCCACGTGCTGCGAGTACGGGAAGCTCCCGGACGTGGTGTAGGCGTCCTGGATCCAGAGCAGTTCGCCGTCCACCACCACCAGGTAGGGATCCGAGTCCAGCTCGAGGAACGGCGCGACCTTGCGGATACGATCGTCGAGCGAGCGGTGCATCAGCAGCCGCGAGTCCGAGGACAGCTGGCCGGAGATCAGCACATTGCGGTCGCCAAGCTGCCAGGCCAGCGCGAGCCGCCGCAGGACGCCGGAGAGCACGATGCCGCGATCTGGCTCGTAGTAGGTCTCGACGGTGGTGTCGCCCGTCGGGTAGTCGAACTCCGGCTCGTTCGTGTTGACGATCACGTAGTGGTTGGTCAGCTCGCCGAAGTAGATGCGGGCGCCGTCCTCGGAGATCGGCACCTCCTCGCCGACGGGCGGGATGTCGCGGGTGATGAGGACCGGCAGGCCCTCCGTCGTGATCTCGTTGACGCGCGCCACCACCGCGCCGTAGCCGTGCGTGAACTGGAGCCGCTGCTGCGTCCAGCCCGACCCGCCGGTCTGCGTCGCGCGTCGCAGATCGAGCTCCCGGGGCGCGAGCATGACCTGCTGCAGATTCCCGTCGATGACGTAACGATCAACATCCACGTCGTCGAACTGGTAGAGCGGGCGGATCGACTGGATCTGGTTGAAGGTGTCGCGCATCGGCCGCGGGTCGAGCAGCCGCACGTTGTCGAGCGTCGTCTGGTTCGCGGCGAGCTCTTCCTCGGTGACCGCCGGCTCGGCGGGGAAGGTGGTCTCGACAATCTCGTCGAGGCCCCAGGCGCGGCGCGTGCCCTCGATGTTGCGCCCGATGTAGAGCTGCTCTTTCTCCAGCTCGTTCGGGTCGACCTGGAAGGACTGCACGAACGAGGGGTAGATGAAGCCGCCGAGGATGCCGGCGATCACCCAGAGGCTGACCGCGAAGGCAGGCGCCCGCCAGCTGGAGCTGACCAGCGAGTTGACGATCGTGACAAGACCCGCGAACGCCCCGAGGACGATCAGCGCGTAGCGCGCGGGCAGCCGCGCGTTGATGTCCGTGAACGTCGCCCCGGTCACGATCCCGCCCGGCGCTGTCACGAGGTCGAACACGCCGAGGTAGGACCCGACGGCGATCACGAGCAGGATCAGCCCGCCGAGCATGGAGAGGTGGATGCGCATCCCGCGCGTCAGTTGCACCTCGAAGCGCTGCAGCGAGAACGTCAGCGCGTAGACCGCGCCCGCCCCCAGCACCGAGAGCACCAGCAGCGAGAGCACCCAGCCCTGGATCAGGTGATACGCCGGCAGATCGAACAGATAGAACGAGACGTCGCGCTCGAACGCCGGCTCGGTGAAGCCGAACTCGACCCCGTTCAACCAGATCAGGATCGTTTCCCACGACCCCGCCGCCACGCCGCCGAAGAGGATCGCGATGAAGATCGTCAGCGCCGCCAGCGCGACCGTGACGATGCGCCGGATCGCCGGAGCATCGACGTCCTCGATGAAGGACTCCTCGACGCCCTGCGGGGCGAGGCGGCGCGCCAGCCAGAGGTTGAACCCAAGCACGAGGCCGGCGATCAGCGTGCCGGCCAGCAGCAGCGAGATGCGCGCCGAGAGGACGCGCCGGAAGTTGCCTTCGTACTCGACGGACTCGAACCAGAGGTAGTCGACGTAGATCGCCTTGGCCCAGCTCGCGACTACGAACAGCACGACCAGCGCGGCGGCAATGCCGAGCCAGCGTAGAGGCACCGGAGAGCGGAACCCCGAGCCGCCGATGCGGAACGGCTCGGGCGGCGGACCCAGATCGTCTCGGTCGTCGCGGTCGTCGAAGAAGCCCAGCTTCAGTTCCTCACCCGCGTACCGGGGGCGTCCCCGGAAGCGATTCGTTCCAGCGTATGCGATAGACGGCCATTGGCCACGTGCGCCGCGACGCCGCGCTCCGCTGCTCGCAGCGCGGCGTCGATCTTCGGAATCATACCACCGTCCAGCACGCCCTCCTCGCGCAGCGAGGCCGCCCGCGCGGAGTCGAGCTCCTCGATCAACTCGCCGGCGCCATCGAGGACGCCGTCGACGTCGGTCAGAAAGACGAGGCTGCTCGCGCCGGCGGCGCGCGCGATCTCTCCGGCGACCGTGTCGGCGTTGATGTTCAGGGGCTGCCCCGGCGGCTCCAGACCGATCGGCGCGATCACCGGCGTGGCCTCGCCCTCGACCAGCGCGCGCAGCGCCTCCGGGTCGATGCCCGTGACCTCGCCGACGAAACCGAGCCGCTCGTCGCTGCGGCGCGCGCGCACCAGCCCGCCGTCGACGCCGGAGACGCCCGCCGCGAGGCCGCCGAGGCGCTCGATCGCGGCGACGAAGCGCGTGTTGACGACGCCGCGCAGCACGGCGATCACCACGTCCAGCGCCTCCTCGCTCGTCGCGCGCAGTCCCTCGATGAACACGGACGGCACGTCGAGCCGGTCCAGCCAGTCGGTGATCATCGCGCCGCCGCCGTGGACGACGATCACGCGCTCGCCTCGTTCGCGCAGGGCGACGACGTCCTCGAGCGTGGTGTCCTCGTCGCCGAGCGTGGAGCCGCCGATCTTGACCACGATCGGGCCCCGCTCACCGGGCTGACCGTGGCCCGCGTCGGCGCTCACGTCGTGTAGTCCGCGTTGATGCGCACGTACTCCTCGGTCAGGTCGCAGCCCCAGGCCGTCGCGCTCGCCTCGCCGCACCCGAGGTCGATGCGGATCTGCACCTCCTCGCGGTCCATCGCCGCGGAGATGTCGGCCTCCGGCGTCGTCGTGGGCGCGCCGTCCTCGAAGGCGCAGTGCTCGCCGATCCAGACCCGTGTGCGATCGAGGTCGAGCGCCGCGCCGGAGCGGCCGGCCGCCATCAGCACGCGCCCCCAGTTCGGGTCGCGCCCGGTGATCATCGTCTTGACGAGCGGGGAGGAGCTGATCGTGCGCGCCGCGATCCGCGCGTCCGCGTCCGAGGCCGCGCCCTCGGCGACCACCTCGATCAGCGTGCGCGCGCCCTCGCCGTCACGCGCCAGTTCGCGCGCGAGCCGCACCGCGACCGCCCCGATGGCGCCCGCCAGCGCCGTGGCAGCCGGGTGCGTCGCGTCGATCGGTTCGCCGCCCGCGGCGCCGTTCGCGAGCGCAATCACCATGTCCGAGGTGGAGGTGTCCATGTCCACGTCGATCATGTTGAAGGAGCGGTCGGTGACCTCGCGCAGGGTGTCCTGCAGCCAGTCCCGGTCCACCGGGGCGTCCATGGTGAGGAAGCCGAACATCGTCGCCATATCCGGGTGGATCATGCCCGCGCCCTTGGCCGCGCCGCCCACGATGTAGGAGCGGTCGCCGGCCTCGATGCGCAGCGCCGCCTCCTTGGGGCGCGTGTCGGTCGTCATCATCGCGCGCGCGAATTGCGCCCCGCCCTCGCGGCTCAGCTCGATCTCGGCGATGCCGGCCTCGATGCGATCCATCGGCAGGCGGCGGCCGATCACGCCGGTCGAGCCGACGAGCACGTCGGAAGGCTCGACGCCGAGCCGGGCCGCCGCCAGCTCGGCCATGCGCTCCGCGTCGGCCTCGCCGGCGGGGCCGGTGGCGACGTTGGAGTTGCCGGAGTTGACGACGAGCGCCCGCGCGACGCCTCGGGCGACGCGATCGCGCGTCAGCACCAGGGGCGCGCCGACGACGGCGTTGCGCGTGAAGAGCGCGGCGGCGGTCGCGGGCCGCTCCGAGAGCAGCAGCCCGAGGTCGAAGCGCGGCTCGGAGCCGTAGCTGCGGATGCCGGTGTAGGTAGCGCCGGCAAGCCAGCCCGCCGGCGCGGTCAGGCCGCCGGGAAGCTCCGCTCCCTCCGCCTGTGATTCGGGATCCACCACGCCTTGCGCCCTTACTCCTGTCCGGGCGGCGAGTGTATCGGAGCCTTCGGCAGGGGGCGACAGCGCGAGCGACCGAGGGCGCGCCGACGGGCGGCTATGCGCCCTCGCCGGCAAGGGGCGGCAACCCGACGCGCGGGCAGCGCTCCAGCAGCAGGCAGCGTTCGCAACCGGGCGAGCGCGCGTGGCAGGTGCGGCGGCCGTGCTGGATCAGGTCGACGTGGAAGGCGTAGACCTCGTCCGGCTCGAGCTGCGCCTCCAGCTCGTCGTGCACCTTGACGACCGGCATCCGCGCGGGCGCGAGGCCGAGGCGCTTCGCCACGCGCTCGACGTGGGTGTCGACGGGCAGCGCGGGCCGTCCGAGGGCGAACAGCAGCACGATCGCCGCCGTCTTCGGCCCCACGCCCGGCAGCGCCCGCAGCCACGCCTTCGCCTCCTCCAGCGGCAGCGTCTCGAGGAAGTCGAGCTCGTAGCCGGGGGCCTGCTCGCGGACCTCGGCGAGCAATGCCTGGATGCGCGGCGCCTTCGTCGGCGCGAGCCCGCCGGGCCGGATCGCGTCCTCGACCTCGGACGTGGGCGCGTCGATCACCTCGTCCCAGCTCTCGAAGCGTTCGAGCAGGCGGTGGAAGGCGTGTCCGGAGTTGTGGTCCGAGGTGTTCTGCGAGAGCAGCGTCAGCACCAGCTCGGAGATCGCATCGTGGTGCGGCCGCGCATCGACGCGCCCGTACGCCTCGCCGAGGATCGCGATCAGCTCGGAGGGCCGCCACTGCGCTCCAGCCACCACGTCTCCTCTAGCGATCCGCTGCGGACGGCCATCGTAGCGCCCGCGCCCGTCGTAGGATGGTCGCGTGCGGCGCGATCGCGCGCGACGCGGGACGGAGGTCCGGGCGTGACTGGGGAGCAGATTCGGCTCACCGACCTCGCATCCTGCGGCGGCTGAGCAGGCAAGCTGGGTCTTTCGACCCTGGCGCAGGTGCTGCGCCCGCTGCAGGAGACGTTCGCCGCCGAGCAGTATCCGGAGTTGCTCGTCGGCCTCGCACACCCCGACGACGCCGCGATCTACCGCCTGAGCGACGATCTCGCGGTGATCCAGACGCTCGATTTCTTCCCACCCGTGGTTGACGACCCCTACGACTACGGGCAGATCGCCGCCGCGAACGCGATGTCCGATGTCTACGCGATGGGCGGCGAGGTGAAGCTCGCGCTCAACATCGCCGCCTTCCCGGACGACCTCGACCCCTCGCTGCTGGCGGAGATCTTCCGCGGCGGCGCGGACAAGGTCGCCGAGGCCGGCGGCGTGATCGCGGGCGGCCACACGGTGATCGACGCGGAGCCGAAGTACGGCCTCTCCGTGATGGGCGTGATCCACCCCGACGCGATCCTGCGCACCGGCGGCGCGCAGCCGGGCGACGCCCTGTTGCTGACCAAGCCGCTCGGCACCGGCATCGTGATGAGCGCGGCCGGGCAGCAACAGCCCGGCTTCGAGGAGAGCCTCGCCGCGGCTGTCGCCTCGATGACGCAGTTGAACCGCCACGCGGCGCACCTCGCGAGGGCGGCGGGCGTCCACGCGATGACGGACGTCACCGGCTTCGGCCTCGCCGGCCACGCCGCCGAGATCGCGAGCCAGAGCGGGGCCACGCTCGCCCTCGACCTCGGCGCGCTGCCGCTGCTGCCGGGCGCGGAGCGCTTCGCGGCGCTCGGCGGCGCCACCGGCGGGGGCGCGCGCAACCGCGACGGGCTCGGCGATCGCGTGCGCATCGAGGGCGCTCCCTCCGACGCGCTGATCGACCTGCTGTACGACCCGCAGACCTCGGGCGGCCTGCTGATCGCCGTGCCCGCAGACAGCGCCGAGGCGCTGCGACGCGAGATCGAGGCGGAGGCGGGCGGCTGCTGGCTGATCGGGCGCGTCGAGGCGGGGCCGCCGCTGGTGGTCACGCGATGAGCGCCCGAGCGCGCCGCGCCGCGCTCGTCGTCCTCGCCGCAGCCTCGCTGCTGCTCGCGACGGCCTGCCCCGGCGGCGGGGAGGACGAGCCCACTCCGACGCCGACCGAGGAAGCGCCGGACCCGACGGCGCTGCTGCGCGGGGCCGCCGACCGCATGGCCACCGTCGAGCGCTTCCACTTCGTGCTCGAACACGAGGACGGCACGAGCGAGATCGTGCGCGGCATCGAGATGGTGCGCGCCGAGGGCGACATCGGCGGCACTGAGCGGCTACAGGCGGAGATCGAGGGCCGCTTCGGCACGCTCACCTTCGAGACCGCGATCGTCGTGCTCCCCGACCAGGGCTGGCTCCGGAACCCGCTGACGCGCCGCTGGGAGCGCGAGAACATCACCGTCAGCGCGCTCTTCGATCCGCAGCAGGGCGCCGTCGCCCTCATGCGCACCGCGACCGCGAGCGGCCTCGGAGGACGGGAGCGCATCGGCGACATCGAGTGCTGGATCGTCGAGGCGAGCACCGACTCGGGAGAGCTGGCGTTCTTCCAGAACGCCGAGGCGGGGCGCACCATCGGCGCACGGGTCTGGATCGGCGTCGATGACCCGCTCGTGCACCGCATCGAACTGAGCGGGCCGATCGCCGCCGGCGAACTGGACACGATCGTGCGGCGGCTCGACTTGAGCCGCTTCGGGCAGGACGTGGACATTGTCCCGCCGCGCTGAGGCGCACGACGGCCGGCGCACCGGACCGGACCGCCGAGGAACCTGGCTGCTGATCGCCGTCGCGGGCGGCGTCTTCATCGCGGCCGACGACCAGACCGCGGTCGTCACGGTGCTGCCGGCGCTGATCGGCGACATCGGCCTCAGGGTGGACGACCTCTACCTCGCCTCCTGGGTGGTCAACGGCTACCTGCTCGGCTACATCGCCGCGCTGCCGATCGTGGGGCGCGTCGCCGACGTCTACGGCCGCGCGCGGGTCTACGCCGCCGCGCTGGTGGTGTTCATGATCGGCAGCGCGCTCGTCGCGGCCGCACCGGGCTTCGAGTGGCTCGTCGCCTCGAGGGCGCTGCAGGCGGCCGGCGGCGGCGCGGTCGTGCCCGTGGCGATGGCGATCGTCGTGACCGAACTGCCGCCCGAGCGGCGTCTGCTTGGCCTCGGCGCGATCGCCGCGGCCTCCGAGGCCGGGGCGCTGTCCGGCCCCCTCTGGGGCGGGGCGATCACGGAGCTGATGGGCTGGCGCTGGGTGTTCTGGCTCAACCTGCCGCTCGCGCTGCCCTTCATGTACGGTGCCTGGCGGCTGGCCGGACGCGAGCGAGCGGGCGGCGCGATCGACTGGCCCGGCGCGGCGCTGCTCGCCCTCGCGCTGGCGCTGCTGACGATCACCCTCGCCGACGACCCGCTTGAGCGCCGTCCCTGGGCGCTCACGATCCTGCTGTTCGCGATCATCGCGGCGCTGGGCGCGGCCTTCCTGCTGCGCCAGCGCGCCGCGCCGGAGCCGATGCTGCGGCTGGCGATGTTCCGCCCGCGCGCGGCCTGGGCCGCGAACGCGGCGACGCTGCTGCTTGGCGCCGGTCTGATCACGATGCTGGTCAGCGTGCCGCTGTTCGTGAACCTCGTGCTGGCGGAGCGCCCGATCGAGGGCGGCCTGACGCTGCTGCGCTTCACGATCGGCGTGCCCCTCGGCGCGCTCGCCGGCGGCTGGCTGGCGGGGCGGCTGGGCCTGCGCGCGACGGCGACGATCGGGATGTGGCTGGGCGCGGCCGGCTTCGCCGGGCTGCTCGCCTGGGATCGCGAGCTCAGCGAGGCCTGGCGCAGCCTCCCGCAGCTCGTCGGCGGCTTCGGCTTCGGGCTCGTGATCGCCCCGCTCAGCGCCGCCGTCCTCGCCCACGTCCGCGAGGGCGAACGCGCGACGGCGGCCTCCTGGCTCACGCTCAGCCGCGTCGCCGGGATGCTGGTGGGCGCGGCGCTGTTGACCTCGAACGGCCTCGGTCGCTTCTACGCGCGCGCCGGCGCGATCGAGTTCGGATCGCCGGAGTTCACGGCGCTGGTCGCCGAGGCGCAGGTCGCCACCTTCCGCGAGGTCTGGGCGGCGGCCGTCGTCGTCATGATCGCCGCCGGCGTCCTCACCTGGCTGATCGGCGCCCGCCCCGGCAAGGCCGGCGAGGCGCTGACCTCGTGGTGGGAGGCGCGCTGACGGAGCGGCGGAAGACGTACTGACTGGCGAGGCAGGACATTACCGGGAAACGCCTGATATATTCGTGTCACTCACGGCAGCCGATTGGGATGCATTCCGAACGGGACCGAAACCCAGGCGCCCAGTGCTCTAGGACGCGACGTGCCGGTACCGCTTGAGTTCGTTGTCGACGGCCCTCCCGTATCCCAGCAGGCGCGGCGGCGAGAGCTGGTACGTGAGTGGATCGACTACGTGAGAACTGCTGCCCAACGGTATTGGGACACTCGGGAACTCTTCACCAATGAAGTCGGCGTCACCATCACCTACTTCTTCGATGGAACGGGCCTCGATGTCGACAACATTCCCAAGCCGATTCTCGACGCCTTGACGGGGCTGGTCTACGCCGATGATGCTCAAGTCTCGGATCTCCTGTGTCGCAAGAGAAGGCTGGAGAACGTGCGGACGCGGAACCCCTCACGGATGGTGCAGGAGTCGATCGGGAATGGGGAGCCGTTTACGCATATCCTCGTGGAAGAAGGACGGATCGACGAGGTCGTGTTCGCATGAATGAGATCGCCATCAAGGAACGCGTCTGGTTGCAAGCGACGGCGGAACAGTACCGAAGCGAGGGCTACGACGTGGAGATCGAGCCGCGCCTCGATTTCCTGCCGGGCCTGCGTCCGGACCTCGTGGCCCGCAAGGATGGCGAAAACCGCGTCATCGAGGTCAAGTCCCGCTCAGCCCTCGCGAGTCGCTCGGCGAGCGACATCGCCCGCATCGTTCGCGCGCAGCCCGGCTGGAGCTTCGACCTGGTGCTCGTGGGCGAACCCGAGCGGGTGCACTCACCCGATGGATCGCTCCCGCTCGACCGCGACAGCGTCGCGCGGCGGGCCGACGAGGCGGAGCAGGCGCTGGCGTCCGGCCACATCGAGGCGGCGCTTCTGCTGGCGTGGGCCGCATGGGAGGCCGCCGTGAGGGTGCTGATCGACGCGGAAGAACCGGGAAGCGTCGCCGCGACCGGACTGGGCGAGGTGCTCGACCAGGCGCGATTCCGCGGCTTCGTGTCCAGCGACGAGTACGAGCGGCTGAAGGAGATGCGCAGGTTCCGTAACGCAATCGCGCACGGCTTCAGCGTCAGCGCCTTCAGCGAAGAGCTGGTTCGGGAACTGATTGCGATGGGGAGAACCATCGCCGCGATGGATGCCGAGCCCGGCGAACTGTGAGCCTTGCGGCCGGAGCGGCCACCGAGGCGCCCGCAGACAAGACGAGGGGCCGGCGATGCCGGCCCCTCGGGGTACTCGCGCCCGGGTGGGGGCCTAGTACATGCCCGCGGCGGCGGCCGCCGCGGCGCCCGCGGCGTCACCCTCGGGCTTGTCGGTGACCAGGCAGTTGGTGGTCAGCACCATGCCCGCGATGGAGACCGCGTTCTCGAGCGCGGCCTTCGTCACCTTCGCCGGGTCGATGATGCCGGCCGCGACCATGTCGCCGTAGTCGCCGGTCGCTGCGTCGTAGCCCTCGCCCTTGGTCAGACCCTGGACCTCACGCACGATCACCGAGCCGTCCGCACCCGCGTTCGCGGCGATGCGGCGCATCGGCTCCTCGAGGGCGCGGCGCAGGATCCGCACGCCCGTCGCCTCGTCGCTCTCCAGCTCGACGCCGTCCAGCACGGGCAGCGCGTTGATGAAGGCGACTCCGCCGCCGGGGACCATGCCCTCCTCGACGGCCGCGCGGGTCGCCGAGAGCGCGTCCTCGACGCGGTGCTTCTTCTCAGTCAGCTCGACCTCGGTGGCCGCGCCGACCTTGATGACGGCCACGGAGCCGGCCAGCTTGCCGAGGCGCTCCTGCAGCTTCTCGCGGTCCCAGTCGCTGGTCGCGCGGTCGAGCGCGGCCTTGACCATCGAGATGCGGTCGGTGATGCCCTCGGGCGTGCCGTGGCCCTCGATGATCGTCGTCTCCTCCTTGGTGGAGACGACGCGCCGGGCCGCGCCGAGATCCTCGGGGGTGGCCGAATCGAGCGAGCGGCCGATCTCAGGGCTGATCAGCGTCGCGCCGGTGATCGAGGCGATGTCGCCGAGGTTGTCCTTGCGGCGGTCGCCGAAGCCGGGAGCCTTGACGGCGATCACGTTGAGCGTGCCGCGCAGGCGGTTCACGGCCAGTGTGGCCAGCGCCTCACCCTCAATGTCTTCGGCGATGATGACCAGCTCCTTGGACTTCTGCAGCTGCTTCTCCAGCAGCGGCAGGATGTCGTTCACGGAGCTGAGCTTCTGGTCGGTGATCAGGATCGCGGGCTCGTCGACGACGGCCTCCATGCGGTCCGGGTCGGTCACGAAGTAGGGCGAGATGTAGCCGCGGTCGAAGGCCATGCCCTCGACGTACTCGATCTCGGTCTGGATGCCCTTGGACTCCTCGACGGTGATGACGCCGTCCCTGCCGGCGGCCTCCATCACGTCGCCGATCAGGTCGCCGATCTCGCCCGAGGCGGCCGAAATCGCCGCCACCTGCGCCATCTGGTCGCGGGTGGTGACCGGGGTCGAGTCCTTGCCGATCTGGTCGACGATGGCGCGCGAGCCGGCCTCGATGCCGCGCTTCAGCGCCATCGGGTCCGCGCCGGCGGCCACGTTCTTGAGGCCCTCGTGCACGATCGCCTGGCCGAGCACGGTGGCGGTGGTGGTGCCGTCACCGGCGATGTCGTTGGTCTTGGAGGCGATCTCCTTGGCCAGCTGCGCGCCGATGTTCTGGAACTCGTCGGCCAGCTCGATCTCCTTGGCGATCGTCACGCCGTCGTTGGTGATCGTCGGCGGGCCGAACTTCTTGTCCAGCACCACGTTGCGGCCGCGCGGCCCAAGCGTGATGCGTACGGCGTCGGCCAGCTGGTCGATGCCGCCGCGCAGCGCCGCGCGGGCCTGCTCGTCAAACAGTAGTTGCTTTGCCATGCGTGTCCACTCCCTCTCACTCGTTGCCGTCGAGGGCCGTCCAGCGCCGTCGCGGGCCGCCCTCTCAGCCGTGCGACTGTCTATGCTCCATCACTGTGCGCATCTGTTAGCACTCTCACCTGTCGAGTGCTAATCGTTTGTACCTAATCACGCCCCACTGCGCAAGTGCCGCAGCCCAAAGCTGTAGCGAGGCGGGCGGGGAAGAGAGGCCGACGACGCGCACAGAGCGCGCCCTCCGACCACCCCCGACTGCTCCCTAACCCCGGGGGAGAGAGGGCTGGGGTGAGGGGAGCGGGTGAAGGTGAACAGCCGCGAGCTAGCGCTGGAGCAGCGGCACGCCGCCGGAGCGGCGCTCCGGATCATCGAGGCCCTCGTAGGGCGGGAACAGCGACTCCAGCTCGCGGCGGATCGGGTCGCCCTCGGGCAGGTAGCGGGAGAAGTCGCCGTCCGGCTGGAGGCGATCGCGTTGGCCCTCGATGCCGAAGGCGTTGATCTTGTCCTGCAGCATCATCAGGCCCTGCAGCAGCGACTCCGGCCGCGGCGGGCAGCCCGGCACGTAGACGTCGACGGGACAGACCAGGTTGACGCCCGGCAGCACCGAGTAGCCGAAGGCGAACGGCCCGCCCATGATCGCGCAACCGCCCATCGAGATGACCCACTTCGGCTCGGCCATCTGCAGGTAGACGCGCCGCACCGCCGGCGCCATCTTCCAGGTCACCGTGCCGGCCACGATCATCAGGTCCGCCTGCCGCGGCGAGGCGCGAAACACCTCGGACCCGAAGCGCGCGATGTCGTAGCGAGAGGTCGCCGAGGCGATCATCTCGATCGCGCAGCAGGCCAGCCCGAACATCGCCGGCCACAGCGAGGAGGCGCGCGCCCAGTTCAGCATCCCGTCCACCGAGGACAGGAGCACGTTCTTGCGCACCTCTTCCTCGAGGTCGAGCGGGGCCATGTCGCGCGTGGAGTCGAAGAGCGAGAGGCGCTGGCTGATATCCGGGCCGTCGTTCGTCGTCACCACGGAGCACTCCCGCCTTCGCGCCGGCGCGGCGATCGTAGCGGAGGGACGGGGGCGCGGCAAACGCCGACCTCGACGCGCTCGGGCGCTACGCGGCGCCGTCCAGCCACGGGCGCCAGTCCGGCGGCGGCTCCGTCGCCGGCACCGGCGAGAGCGCGCGCAGGCGCTCGACGGCCCCCGGCAGCACCTCGAGCAGGCGATCGACGTCCTCGTCGCTGTTGTCGCGCCCGAGGCTGAAGCGCAGCGACCCGCGCGCCAGCTCCGGCGGCACGCCCATCGCCACCAGCACGTGGCTCGGCTCCACCGACCCCGTCGTGCAGGCCGACCCCGAGGAGGCCGCGATGCCCGCGAGGTCGAGCGCGAGCAGGATCGACTCGCCCTCGACGAAGGCGACGACGACCGAGACGTTGCCCGGCAGCCGCTCGTCGAGGTCGCGCGGGCCCGTCACGCCGAGCATCGGCACGCGCTTCGGCAGCTCCTCGAGCAGCCGCTGCTGCAGCGCGCGCACGAGCGCGAGGTCGCCCTCGCGGCGCTCCTGCGCGAGCGACGCCGCGCGGGCGAGGCCGACAATCGCAGGCGTGTTCTCGGTGCCCGCGCGCCGCCCCTCCTCCTGCCCGCCGCCGAGGATCTGCGGCGTCACGGGCGAGCCCGCGCGCTGGTAGAGCACCCCCGCGCCGCGAGGCCCGTAGAGCTTGTGCGCCGTCGCCGTCAGCAGGTCGACGCCGAGCCGCCCGGCGTGCACCCCGAGGTGCGCCGCCGACTGCACGGCGTCCGTGTGCACCAGCGTGCGCGGGTTGCGCGCGTGCACGCGGCGGCTGATCTCCGCGACGTCGTTGATCGCGCCGACCTCGTTGTTGGCGTGCATGACGGAGACGAGCACGGTGTCGTCGCGCACGGCCGCCGCGACCTCGGCGGGGTCGGCGCGGCCCTCGGCGTCGACGCCGACGATCGTCAGCTCCGCGCCCTCGCGTTCGAGCTGCTCGGCGCTGTCGAGCACGGCGTGGTGCTCGACGGCGGTGGTCACGAGGTGCCGGCCGCGCGCGCCGCCCGCGCCGAGCGCCCCGCGCAGCGCGAGGCTGTTCGCCTCCGACCCGCCAGAGGTGAACACAATCTCCCCGGCGCTCGCCCCCAGCCAGGCCGCGACCATCGCCCGCGACTCATCGAGCGCCTGCCGCGCGCGCTGCGCCTCGACATAGATCGAGGACGGGTTGTGCCAGCCCAGCTCGAACCACGGCCGCATCGCCTCGACCACGGCCGGGTCGGGCGGCGTGGTAGCGGCGTGGTCCAGGTAAACGCGTCGCGCGGCGGCTGAGGTCATCGCTACCAGAATACCCGCCCGGCGTCCGTCCGGTCCGCCCGGGGTCTCCGTGGTCCGTTCGGCGCGACCCTCCGGCCCCCTCGCCCCTGGCGGGAGAGACACCCCAGGGTGCTAACTGGTCAAGCGGCGAGCTGCTCGCGGTCGTGGCGGTGCGCCCATGCGGTGGCCTCGTTGTAGCGGGTGCGCGTCCTGAGACAGCCGTGGAGGTAGCCGACGAGGCGGTTGCCGAGGGCGCGCAGCGCCTGGTGGTGGAGGTCGCCCGCAGCTCGCCGCCGCTGGTAGAAGTCGTGGCAGCCGGGACTGGCCTGCAGTGAGCACATCGCCCACTGGTCCGCGGCGTCGGAGAGCCGCCGGTTGCGGACGAAGCGCGCCTTCACGGTCCGCTTGCGGCCGGATGCTACGGTCAACGGCGAGGTACCGGCGTAGTTCCTGCGGGACTTCGCCGACTCGTAGCGTTCGGGGTCGTCCCCGAACTCTCCGAGCACCCGGGCGCCGAGGACGACACCGAGCCCCGGCATGGAGCGGTAGATTTCGGCGTCCGGGTGCTGCTCAAAATGGCTCGTGAGCTCGGCCTCGAGCTCCTTGATCTGACGATTGATCTCAGCGATCAGCGCAACGGCCGCACGGGTGCTCGCGGCGAACGCCCGGCTCACCGCGGGCGGCGCCTCGAGCTGCGGGGAGCGCAGCGCGGCGCGGACCGCGGCGGCGCGCTGCTCAATGCTGCGCTTGCGGCCACCGTGGCGGAGGGCCGCGCGGATCTGGGTGATGGTCAGCCGCGCCGCCTCGCGTGGGCCTGGCGTCGTCGCCAGCACCCCCAGCGCGTCACCATGCGCGAGACTGGGAAAGGCCTCCAGAGCGGCCGGGAAGTACTCCCTGAGGGCGTTGCGCAGCCGGTTGGTCTGCCGGACGCGGTCCCAGATCAGCTGCTGATGGGCGCGGGCCAGGACCCGCACCGCGTCAGCCTCGTCGCTGTCGCCGGCGACCGGGCGGTGGTTGTGGCGGTCGGTGCGAACGAGGTCGGCGAGCAGCTTCGCGTCGCCGGCGTCGGACTTGGCGCCGCCGACGTGGTGGCGCTCGCGGTAGCGTGCCGCCGAGCGCGGGTTGATCGCGTAGACGCGGTAGCCGGCCGCGAGCAGGGCCGCGACCCAGGGCCCGCGCTCCGTCTCGATGCCGATCACGACTTCGCCCGGGTCGGAGGCGTGCTGCGCGATCAGCTCGTGCAGCGTGGCGAGACCCGCGACGCCTTCGGGCAGCCGCCTGGCGGCGAGCCGCTCGCCCGCCTCGTTCATGAGCTGGATGTCGTGATGGTCTTCGGACCAGTCGTCGCCGGCGTACAGGGTCATCGTGCCTCGCTTCCCTCCGCTTCGTGCTGCTTGCTGCGACCTGCCGCGTTGGTCCTGCGACGGCCTAATGGAACAGTGCTCTCAGGCACGACACCCCAGGAGTGCTGCGGACAACCCGGACGAACCAACCGGGGCACGGTCTCTCCCGAGAGATCACAGGTCTCTGGGCAAGGAAGTGCTCACCGGCCGGCCGGTCCGGGACCAGTCTCTCAGATCGCTCCGGGCTGCTGGTCGAACCCCATTAGGGTGGGGGTGAGGGGGACGCGCCGGGTATCAACTCAGGGCGGGCCCGTCAGGATACGGTCCTTGAGTGACTTCACTTCGGCGGTCTCGTCGTCGATGCGGAGCACCTTGTAGGCGCGCGCGCCGATCCGGTCGCCGGCGGAGAGCGCCCGTCTCAGCGCCGTGCGCTCCCACGGCCGCGCGAATCCCAGCGTGATGCTCCACTGATCGGACAGCTCGTCGAACTCGACCTCCTCGAGCCCGAGATCGGCGATGTCCTCGCCGGTGTAGAGGTTGGTCAGGTAGCTCTTGGCCACCGCCACCGCTTCCCTGACATCCATGCCGAACCCCGCTCACCACGGACCCGGCACAAGCGTATCACCCACCCCGCACCAGATTGAGCGCCAGCAGCCGCCCCAACAGCTCCTCCTCCCCCAGCTCCGAGGGCGACACCGACTCCGGCCAGCCGTAGGCGGCGAACACGGCGGTGTCGAGGGCGGTGTGGAACTGGGAGAGCCAGGCCGGGCGGGCGTTGTAGAGGTTCGTCAGCGTGCGGCGCGCCGCCCTCCCTCCGGCCCCCTCGCCCCTTGCGGGAGAGGGCGGGGGTGAGGGGTTCCGGCGCGCGTCAGGCCGGGCGCGCGGCCGGCGTGCCTTCGAGGGCGGCCCGCAACTCCTCGACGTCGAACTTCTTCGACGCCCACTCGATCTCGATGCCGACGACGTGCTCATCCGCCTCGAGGTCGATCACGATCCCGTCGCACAGCTCGAATGACTCGGTGCTGGGCTGCGGCTCGAACTTGATGTACGCGGAGTCTGTTTCGTGGTCGTAGCTGAGTCTCACTGAGCGGGTGCGGGCTTCGCCTGGATGGGGTGAAACACCTCGTCGCCCTCAATGCGCAGCTCAGGAGGGCCGTGCGCGAGCAGCGCCTCGCGGATGCGCTCCGCCTCCGGCAGCCCGAGCAGGCTCACCCCGCCCGGCAACCCGATCAGCTCGACGCCGATCAGGCGTCCCTCGCTGTCGTAGTCGGCGCAGCGCAGGTCGTCGACCTCGCGGCAATCGGCAATCTTCGCCTTGCAGAACTGCAGATACAGGATGTCGCCGACATCGTTCACGCGGACCTCAATGCCGTCAGACATGTCGTTCGCTCCAGCCTGCTGCGTCTCTCGGCCCTCACTCGCCGTGCCACCGCACGGTCGCGACGAGCATCGGATCCGAGCCGATGCGCACGTAGACCTTGCAGCGGCGTCCGCCTATCGAGCGCAGGTAGATGTTACACGGGTCCGTGGGTGGAAGGTCGAGAGCGGGCCGGATCTGGTCAGGCTGCTCCAGTGTGGCCCGCACCTGCTGCTCGGTGATGCCGAACTGAGCCATCCGATCACGTCCGTGCGGCTGCTCGTACGCAATCTGGCCGCCGGGCGGCAGTGGCTCCATGCGGGCTCCTCGTCCGTAGGCGCGGCAACGCTCTCTGCTCGTCGGGGCCGCGGCGCAGCCGGCAAAGCGGCGGTAGCGCAAGCTCGAGCGGACCGCAGGGGAGCCGGGGCGGGTACGACGTTCCGTCCGGACCCCACAGCGGGGGCGTCGCGTGGGAGGTGGCAACTGAGGCCGAGCAGTCTTCAGAACTTCGAGCACGTCAGGGTTGAGCGCGAGAAAGTCGGCGAGGGGAGCCAAAGCCCGCTCCCACTCACGCTCTATCTCGGCAATGCTGAAGGCGACGGGAGCCAGCGCCCGCTCCGTCGCACGATTGATCTCGGCAATGCTGGAGGCGGCGGGAGCCAGCGCCCGCTCCGTCGCACGATTGATCTCGGCAATGCTGAAGGCGACGGGGGCCAGCGCCCGCTCCGTCGCACGATCGATCTCGGCAATGCTGGAGGCGACGGGAGCCAGCGCCCGCTCCGTCGCACGATCGATCTCGGCAATGCTGGAGGCGACGGGAGCCAGCGCCTGCGCCGTCGCACGATTGATCTCGGCAATGCTGGAGGCGGCGGGAGCCAGCGCCCGCTCCGTCGCACGATCGATCTCGGCAATGCTGGCGGCGACGGGAGCCAGCGCCTGCGCCGTCGCACGATCGATCTCGGCAATGCTGGCGGCGAGGAGAGCCAGCGCCCGTGCCCACTCACGCTCCATCTCGTGCTCGTCCATCTCCATCACCCCGATCTGACCAAGATCCGCACACCCGCATGAGCGAGTACCACATTTTACCTGAATCGGCTCCGATTACCCACCACTCCGCCTCAAATTCAACCCCAACAACCGCCCCAACAGCTCCTCCTCCCCCAGCTCCGAGGGCGACACCGACTCCGGCCAGCCGTAGGCGGCGAAGACGGCGCTGTCGAGGGCGGCGTGGAGGTGGGAGAGCCAGGCCGGGCGGGCGTTGTAGAGGTTCGTCAGCGTGCGGCGGCGCAGCTCGCGCTCGGCGTCCTCGCCGGCCGGGAGCAGGCGCGGGGGCAGCGAGGGCAGCACGTCCGGCTCCTCGCGCACCAGCTCGGGCGGGTTGAGCCAGCGCCGCCGCGCCTCGTCCAGCGCCCGCGCCGCCGCGCCGATGGCGTCGCGCTGCCCTCGCTGCCGCGCCGTCAGCGCCTCGTCCGGCGTGTCGAGCGGCCACGGGAAGGGGAACGTCTCGAACGTCGAGGTCAGGGTGTATTGGGGGTCGTTCCCGACGCCCAAGTGTGTTCCTGTCCCCAACGCCCACAGTTCGTGGACACGTGAGTGCAGAACTCCAAGTGTGTAGTCGTCTGCCCTCGCGACTACGATGAGTCGAGCGTCCGGCAGCACCGGAGCAGAAAGCCACGTGAACAGACGATGCTTGGAGACAAGTGGTGTGGCGATGAAACGCGAAAGCGGATGCAGTGCGGCGCGCATGGCGGGACGCGGCTCGACGTGGAGCCACCAACGCTCCCGATAAGCCTTCCGCCTGTTCCTCGCGCGCGTCGGCCGCACATGCTCGGCCACGTACTCGAACGGAGCCTCATACGCTGCGGCTTCGGGCTCAGACATGCCCGCCCCGAAGTCGATGATGAACTTGTCGCGTGGCCGTTTCACGACATCGGTCCCGGTCGGCCAAGGCAGGACAACATCGGCGTTGGTGCGACCGTTCACGTTGGTCGGTTCCCGCAGCATCGAGCGGGCTACTTCGCCGGGGATGTCAAAAGCCCCGCCTCTCATGATCCCCATGAAGGCGGCACCCCGGTTCTCCGCAAGAGCACGCGCCTTCGTGAGATCCACTCCAGTGGTCAAATTGCTGTTGATCGCCCCGACTGGCCTTCCGTCCAGCGTGCGCTCTGTCTCCGAGCCGTCGTCCTGCGCGACGATCGAGACGCGTACGGCGGCACCCTCCACAGTCCAAGGCTGATCGGACCATGCCATGAAGATGTCGCCACTCTCCTTGATCTGGTTCAGGGTGTAGCGGCCCGCGCGGTCACGGATGGAGTTCGTCGCGAGGAGGCCCGCGCGCATAGTGGCTCCCGCAGCGATCTGTTGGCGCGCGAGTTCGTGCCAGTAGCAGACCAAATCTGCTTCACGTCCCACAAGTCCTTCCCATGTCGCGAACAGGCGGTCGACGTACTCCCCACCGAGTGATCGCCGCAATCGCCTCGCGCCCAGGAACGGCGGGTTGCCGACGACGAACTCGGCGGGTGGCCAGGTGGCGGGGATTGGGAGACCCTCGGCGTCGCGGGCGAGGATCGCGTCGCGCAGCTCGATGTTGTCGAGCGGCTGCAGCACCGGGTCGCGCGGGAAGCCGTAGCCGTGGTCCAGCATCCACTGGATGTGCCCGATCCAGATCGAGACGCCCGCCAGCTCCTTCGCGTACGGGTTCAGCTCGATGCCCAGCACGTTGTGCGGGTCCAGCCGCGGGAACTCGCCGGGGATGCGCAGCCGCTCGCCGCCCCAGCGGATCGCCTGCTCCTCCAGGTCCTTGAGCAGCCGCAGCGTGACGTAGAGGAAGTTTCCGCTCCCGCACGCCGGATCAAGCACGCGCACCGCGCGCAGCCGCTCCAGGAAGGCGCGCCACTCGGCCTCGGCGTCGCGCTCCCACGGCGGCAGCCGCTCGCGGCGGCGGCCCTCGAGCGTGAGCGGGCTCGGCTCGCGCCCGGCCGCCAGCTCCTCGACGCGCTCGCGCATCGCGGCGAACTCGCGGCGCAGCGGGTCGAGCACGACCGGCTCGACGACGAGCATGATCTTCGCGTGGTCGGTGTAGTGCGCGCCGAGCTGGCCGCGCTTGTCGGGGTCCAGCCCGCGCTCGAAGAGCGTGCCGAGGATCGCCGGCTCCACGCGCGACCAGTCGAGCAGCGCCGCCTCGTGCATCGCGTCCAGCTCGTCGCGGGTGCAGGGGATCACCTCGGCGCCGTCGAAGAGCCCGCCGTCGAACCACTCGACGCGCTCGTTGCCGAAGAAGCGGCCGGCCGCGCGGTCCGACATCAGCCGGAACAGTTCGGAGAGGCCGCGCGTGAACTCGTCCGGATCGGCGCGGCGCGACTCGATCATGCCGGTGAGGATGCGCTCCGGGAGCAGCCGCGCGTCCTCGGCGAAGAGGCAGAAGACGACGCGGTTGAGGTGGTGGGCGACGGCCTCCGGGTGGTAGCCGCGTTCACGCATCGAGCGGGCGATCGCGGCGAAGCGCGCCGCGGCGAGTTCGGTGATCTCGTCGGGCGTCTGCTCGGGCCGCAGCGCCTCGGGGTCGAGCATGACGGCGCGCAGCACGCGCAGCGCCTCCGCGGTGCGCTCGCCGCCCGCGGCGAGGTCGTCGAGGGTGATGCGGTGCACCTCGGGGCGAGTGCCGGTGAAGTTGGTGTGGACCTCGATCAGGTCCATATCGCTGACGACGAGCGCGGGCGGGTTCTCGAGATCCTCGCGGTAGTCGAGCAGCTGGCGGTAGGCGGCGGCGAGGTCGGCGTGCGCGCCCTTGTACTCCCAGCCGAAGCAGCCGCGCTTCCAGACGTCGGCCCAGCCCTTACCCCTGATCCACCGAAGGAGAGCGCGTGAGTAGTTGAGAAGGGGTGCTCCTCTGTATCTGGGACAATGGGTTTTGAACGAATCACGTCACAGCGACAGGGAGCACCCATTCGATGCTAGCACCGAGCAGCCCCGACCGGCTCCAGATCGCCTTCGACGACGACCGCCTCGTGGACCACGCGGGCCTGCTACTCCCCGCCACGCTCGCCGGCCGGCTCGGCCTGCGTGAACTGACGGACGCCCACGTCGACCTCGGTGGGGCAGCGGGCCGGGCGAACGCCGGGGACAAGCTGCTCACCCTGGTCGCCTCCGCGCTCGCGGGCGGCGACTGCATCGACGACGCCGCTGCGCTGCGCGCCGGCGGAACGGGGCGCGTGCTCGGCTGCACCGTGAAGGCGCCGTCCACCCTCGGCACGTTCCTGCGCAGCTTCCGCTGGGGCCACGCCCGCCAGCTCGACCGCGTGACCCGCGAGCTGCTCGCCCGCGCCTGGGCGGCCGGGGCGGGACCGGGCGAGGAGCCGCTCACGATCGATCTCGACTCGACGCTCTGCGAGACCTACGGCCTCGCCAAGGAGGGCGCGCAGCGCCCCGGCTACAGCGGCGCGCGCGGCTATCACCCGCTGCTCGCCGTCGCGGCCGGCTCAGGCGAGGTGCTGATGGCGCGGCTGCGCGAGGGCCGCGCCCACACCGCCCGCGGCGCCGCCCACTTCCTGCGTGAGACGGTGGCGCGGGTGCGCGAGGCCGGGGCGGCGGGGCAGCTCACGATGCGCGCCGACAGCGGCTTCTACAACCACGCCGTCGTCACCGCCTGCCGCGCGCTGGATGTCCGCTTCTCAATCACCATTCGCCAGCAGCCGAACGTGCGCACGCTGATCGAGGCGATACCGGATGAGGACTGGACGCCGATCCCGTACTGGCTGCCGGGCGGCGCCGATGTCGCCGAGACGACCTACACGCCGTTCCAGCACAAGGAGGACGCCGCCCCGGTGCGGCTCATCGTGCGGCGCGTGAAGCCGACGCCCGGCTCACAGCTCGCGCTCTTCAGCAGCTACAGCTACCACGCCTTCATCAGCGACCGCGAGGGGGAGCTGCTGGAGCTGGAGGCCGACCATCGCCGCCACGCCGAGATCGAGAACGCGATCCGCGATCTCAAGTACGGCGTCGGGCTGAACCATCTCCCCTCGGGCCGCTTCACCGCGAACGCGGCGTGGCTCGCGGTGCAGGTGATCGCGCACAACCTCGCCCGCTGGACGGCGCGGCTCGGGCTCGGCGAGGGAATCGTGACGACCAGGACGCTCAGGCGGCGCTTCTTCGCGCTGGCCGGGCGGCTCACCCACTCGGCCCGGCGGTGGACGCTGCACCTCCCGAAGCGCTGGCCCTGGGCCGGGCAGTGGGCAGCCGCGCTCGCGCGGTTACGGGCGCTTCCGCTCCCCGCCTGACGCCCGCTCACAGCGCCGGCCCCGGGTCCGAGGCTCGCGCCAGCATGCCCGCGCACGCCTCGCGCACCCTCGCGCACGCGCCCTCAGCGCCCCCGAGCGGCGCTGAGCGAGGGCTCCTCGCTCCAGCCCGCCCCCGGCGCCGCCCGGCGAACGCCGGCACGCCCGCCGAACGCTTCGGCAGCCCGGCATCCCGCCCCGTCAAGCTTCGATCGGTGGATTCGGGCTTACGTCCGGTGCTGGTCCGCTCCGCGCCGGCCTCGAAGCTATACGACTCGCCGCCGGGGTCGCCCTCGTTGGGCGTCGGCACGCCGAGCAGGCGGCAGAGGTCGATGAAGTGCTCCTGCGACGCGGCGCGCTCGCGGCGCGCGCTCTCGCGCCACTTCGCGGCGAAGTCGGCGGCGGACAGGGTTGGGGGCGATGCGGTCATGCGCGGTCCTCGTTGGGTTTACGCCTCGAATGTGCGCGCCCGCCGCTGGCGGCGCAAGCGGGAGAGCGGGTGCGCGAACACGCGTGCTATGTTACGCTAGTCTGGTGTGGTCGTGAATGCGGGAGCGGGGGAGTGAGTTGCCACAGGACAGAGAGCCGCCACGCCCACCACAACGCCCGGCGTCACCATCCCCGCCGCAGCCCGAGCGCCCAAGACCACCTCCTCCCCGGCGCCAGGAGCGTGGCGCGCAGTCCGGGCCGACGCGCACACGAGAGTCTCGATCTTAGTGGCTGGGGACGGAATGCCGAACGACAATGGCCCACCGCCCCCGCCGACGCGCCAAGCCCCGCTACCTTCGCCGCAGCCCGAGCGCCCGCAGCCTCTGCCCCCTGGGTACCGACAGGCCGGCGAACCACTCGATCCGAAGCGCACGGGGTAGCCTTACTCCTTTCGGAGCGGAGAACCAGAATGCCTAACGACGCGGGTAGCCAGCCCTCTCCACCACGCCCGACATCGACGCGTTCCCCGCAGCGCGAGCGCCCAAAGCCGCTGACCCCCGGGTACCGGGAGAAGGGCTACCCGCCCGGGGCAAGACGAACGAGGTAGCAGTTGCCTTCATCCGCTTGGAGAAGCGATGCCGAAAGACCCACGCCCTCCGCGAACTGCACCGCAGCGTGAGCGCCCGAAGCCGCTCACGCCCGGGCGCAAAGAGACGAACTACCCAGGACCAAGGCCGACCACGTAGCGTCGTGCATCAGGCCGACGAGCATCGTGGCCACCCGTCATCCGCATGTGGAGGCTTGTGACCGCAGGGTCACCAAGGACCGAAGTGCAGAGTGAACGCGACAAGGATGAATGCGCCCCCGAAGCTCATCGCAGAATAGGTGAGTCTCACTGTAGCGACGCGGGCCTTCATCACGCGCTCATTCGCCGCCACGGCTTGCTCGACGGATACGGCGATTGACCAGTAAACGTCTTCATCCGTCGTCTCCTTGGCAGCAAGCTTACGGATATCCAGAAGCCCAGGGAGTTCCCTGTAGGTTCGGGGCCAGAGTCCCCGCACACTGTTGGCGAATGCGAAGACCAAGGCAGCGATCCCGGCGCAGATTAGCCAGAACTCTGTATCACCGACCGCTCGCTCACGCGAATCCAAGATCGAGAGCGCAGCAAGAACCAGCGCGCCAGTCGCAAGCGTTGCGCCCCCCGCCACCGCGAGCTTGTTGTCTAATACGGCAGCCTGTGAACTCTGGCTATGAAGCTGAGCGATACCTGTCTCGAGGTGCAGTGAAGCAAGTCTGTTCGGGTAGTCGTCAGGCCCGATCTCCGGCAGTGTCTCTGTATCGACCGTTCGCCAAGTGAGGACCAGCCACTTGCAAAGCGCCCGAATGGGTACCACTGGATAGCGGACATGCTGGAACCAGCGACCGACTCGTGCCACAGCTCGGCGGCTACTGGCGGTCGATCGACGCAGGATCGCCTTCATGCTATTCACAGTATGCGCTCCCCGGTGGTTACCAAGACATGCTAGCACGCCTGTGCTATCCCGGGTGGAGGGCGCATTGCCGCCGCCTGAGCGGGCCGTGTAGGATCGCGGCATGGCGATCACGTTCGACACCCTCAGGGCATCGCAGCGGCTGCGGGACACCGGCGTTCCGGAGGATCAGGCCCAGGCTATCGTCGCGACCATCTCTGACAGCGTCCCCGACGACGTTGTTACCAATGCCGTCCTGAAGACCGAGCTCCGGGCTCTCGAGCAACGTATGACCATCCGCCTGCTCGCGACGGCCGGCGGCGTCGTCGGCATCATCCTCGCCGGGATGGGCATCGCCACCGCGTTCATCCTGGCAGCCGACTAGCCGCGCCCCGTGCGGGCCGCGTAGGATCGGAGCCATGGCGATCAGGCTCGACACCCTCAAGAACGCGAAGAACCTGCGCGCGGCCGGGTTCCCCGAGGATCAGGCCGAGGCCCTCGCCACGACCATCGCCGAGGGCGCGCCCGACACCCTCGAGGCCTGGAAGCGGCTGCGCGCCGTCGGCTTCCCCGAGGATCAGGCCGAGGCCATCGTCCGCGTCATCGCCGACAGCGCGCGGACCACCTCGCAGCGCACGTAGCGGCACCTCGCCCTCACCCCCCACCCCCGATCTGCTACTCTCGATGCGATGACTTCGCGCCCTATCGGCACGCGCAGCCGCGCCGGCGGCACGCGCGAGGCGATCCTCGACATCCTGCGGCGTCACGACGAACGCTCGGTCGACGATCTCGCAGGGGAACTCGGACTCGCCGGGGCCACCGTGCGCCGCCACCTCGACGTGCTGCTGCGCGACGGCTACGTCGCCGTCAGCCAGGTCCGAGGGCGCACCGGGCGCCCTCGCTACGCCTTCTCGCTGAGCGAGGAGGGCGCCGAGCTGTTCGGCCGCCACAACGTCCGCATCACCCGCCGCCTGCTGCACGAGATCTCCCAACTCACCGCCGAGGAGACCGCCGGGCGCGGCGGCGAGGCGATCGCCGACCTCGTCTTCGCCAAGCTCAGCAACCGGCTCGCCGCCGAGTACGCGCCGCGCGTCGGCGGCCGCAACATCGAGGAGCGCGCGCGCGCCGTCGCCGCCCTGCTCGAGGACGAGGGCTTCGAGGTCGAGGTCGACGCGTCGGCCGGCGGCGCAGCGGGGAAGAGCGGCGGCGATTTGCGCCTGCTGGCGCGCGGCTGCCCGAGCCGGCGGCTGCTCGGCGAGCCGCTCGACTGCGAGCGCGACCGCGAGCTGCTGGCCGTGCTGATCGGCGCGCCCGTGGAGGCTGATCCCGAGGCCGCTACGGGGGGCTCCTCCGTCTGCGCCTTCCTCGTGCGCGCGGGCTGAGCGCCCTCGCGGCGCGCTCGTGCGCCCTCGCTGGCCGCGCCGGCGCGCGGCGGCCCCTCACCCCCCGCCCGCTACCGCAAGGGACGAGAGAGCTGGAGGTGCTATCATGGGGTTCAGGAAGTTCCGGGGGATGTGATGACCACCACGTTCGAACCGATCAGTGCCCTTGTCACGATCACCGACCGCGCAGCCGAGAAGGCGCGCGCGCTGCTCGTGGAGAAAGAGATGCCGGACGCCGCACTGCGCGTCTTCGTCGTGGGCGGCGGCTGCTCCGGCTGGCAGTACGGCATGGCCCTCGCCAGCGAGGCCGAGCCGGACGACATGGAGATCCGCGCCGCCGAGGGCGTGCGCATCGTCGTCGACGAGGAGTCCGTGCCGATGCTGCACGGCGCCGAGGTCGACTACGTCGAGGATCTGATGAAGTCCGGCTTCACGATCTACAACCCGAACGCCACCGCGGCCTGCGCCTGCGGCTCGTCCTTCCAGACGCAGTCCGGTCAGCCGCAGGGCACGCCCCGCGCCTGCACCTAGGCGCCGGACCCCCTCACCCCCGCCCTCTCCCACCAGGGGAGAGGGGGCACGGATCCTGAAGCCGCCCGGCGCATCCGGCCGCCCGGCGCACCAAGCGAAGGAGCAACGTATGCAGGCCTGGATCGCCGTCGGCTCTGCGGAGAACTTCGAGCTGCTGCGCGAGCGCGGCTTCGACCTCGCCGCCTTCAAGTCCTCGCGCCGCAAGCAGTCCTCCGACATGCAGCCGGGAGACCGGCTCGTCTTCTACCTCACGAAGGTCGTCCAGTTCGGCGGCATCGCCGAGATCACCTCGGAGGCGTTCGAGGACGAGTCCGACATCGGGCTGCGCTCGGAGTCGAAGGGCGAGGTCGAGTCGTTCCCCTACCGCGTGCAGACGAAGCCGCTGGTGATCCCGGAGCCCGGCGACTACGTGGAGGTGCGCGAGATCACGGACCTGCTCGACAAGACGCGCAACTTTGGCCCGAAGAAGCTCGGCATGGCCTTCCGCGGCAACCTGCACAAGATCTCCGACGCCGACTACCGGCAGATCGAGAGCCTGCTCGAGGAGCGGGCGGCCGTCAGTTGAGCCGCCGCAGCCGCTGAGCTGACCGCGGACAGGACGCACCGTGGCCCATCCCTTCATCGAGGCGATTCGCGAGCGCGTGCTGCTCGCCGACGGGGCGACCGGCACCGAGCTGCACGCTCGCGGCTGGCGCGGCCACGGGCCGCTCGCCGCGCTCGAGGACCGCGACCGCGTGCGCGCGCTGCACGAGGAGTACCTGCGCGCCGGCGCGGACCTGATCCTCACCGACACCTTCGAGGCGACGCGCATCCAGCTGGCGCGCCACGGCTACGGCGACCGCGTGCGCGACGTGAACTTCCAGGCCGCGCGCATCGCCCGCGACGCCCGCGAGATCATCGGCGCGCCCGCCTTCATCGGCGGCTCGATCAGCCCCTTCGGCCGCGATCTCGCCGTCGGGAGCGTCACGCCGGAGGCGGCGGGCGAGGCCGTGCGCGAGCAGGTCGGCGCGCTCGTCGAGGGCGGCGTCGATCTGCTGGTGCTGGAGACGTTCCCCTCGCTGCTCGAGGTGCAAATCGCCCTCGAGGCCGTGCGCGCGGTCACGGACCTGCCGGTGATCGCCGCGCTCGACTTCGTGTCGGCGCTGACGACGCCCGCCGGGGAGTCGCCGAGCGAGGTCGCGAGGCTGCTCGCCGGGCCCGGCGGCGCGGACGTGGTCGGCGTCAACTGCGGCGTCGGCCCGCGCGCGACGCTCGACATCCTGCAGGAGCTGGCGGCCGCCGGCATCGAGGCGCCGCTGTTCGTGAAGCCCAACGCCGGGCTGCCGCGCATCACCGGCGGGCAGCCGCTCTACCCCTCGTCGCCGGACTACTTCGCCAACTTCGCATTGCGCGCCAAGGACCTCAGCGCCGCCGTCATCGGCGGCTGCTGCGGGTCGACGCCCGCGCACATCCGCGCGATGCGCGAGGCGCTGGACGGCGCCGGCGCGGGCAACGGCGCGGACGGGGCTTCCGAGGGCGCCGCCACGTCACTCGCCGTCAGCGACACCCGCGGAGGCGTGCGGGACGCCACGCTCCCCCTGACCGACGAGCCCGCCGAGGCCGCAGACGGGGAGCGGGATGGCGAGACGCCGCGGCTGCGCGACAAGCTCGCCGCGGGCTCCTACGTCGTCTCGGTGGAGATCGACCCGCCTCGAGGCATCAACCCGCACAAGGCCGTCGAGGGCGCGCGCCTGCTGCGCGAGGCGGGCGCGGACGCGATCAACATCGGCGACTCGCCGATGGCGCGCGTGCGGATGAGCGCGCTCGCCCTCGCGGTGGCCGTCCAGCGTGAGGCGGGCATCGAGACGATCATTCACCAGACGACGCGCGATCGGAACCTGATGGCGCTGCAGGCGGACCTGCTGGGCGCGCACGCGCTCGGCGTGCGCAACGTGATCGCGCTCACCGGCGACCCGCCGCCCGAGGCCTCGCAGTCCTCGGCGGTCTGGGACGTGGACGCGATCGGCTTCATCCGCATCCTCAAGCGCCTCAACGAGGGCGTGGACGTCGCCGGCAACTCGCTCGGCCGCCCGACCGACTTCTTCGTCGCCTGCGCGGCGAACCCGACGGCGGGCGACGTGCCGATCGAGCTGAGCCGCGTGCGCGCGAAGCTGGACGCGGGCGCGGACCTGCTGATGACGCAGCCGGTCTACGACCTCGCGACGATCGAGGAGTTCTTCGAGCGCCTCGGGACGATCGAGGTGCCGGTGCTGCTCGGCATCCTGCCGCTGATGTCCTCGCGCCACGCGGAGTTCATCCACAACGAGCTGGAGGGCGTGGTCGTGCCGGACGCGATCCGCGAGCGGATGCGCGCGGCGGGCGAGGCCGGCGCCGACGCCGGCCTGGCGATCGCCGCCGAGCAGATCGAGGAGGCGCGCGGCTTGCCCTGGGTCTCCGGCGTCTACGTCATGCCCTCGTTCGGCCGCTACGAGGTCGCCGCCGCGCTGGTGCGCCAGATCCGGTCCGGGTGACCAGCCGGAGTGGTGCGCCGGGGATGCCGGAACTCCTGACGGTCGGCCACGGCAACCTCGCGCTCGACGTGCTGATCGGCAACCTGCGGAGCGCGGGCGTCGGGCGGCTCGTCGACGTGCGCTCCACGCCCTACAGCCGCTGGCACCCGCAGTTCAACCGCAAGAGCATCGAGGCAGCCTCGGAGGCCGCGGGCATCGCCTACGAGTGGGAGCCGGCGCTGGGCGGACGCCCGGAGGACCCGGCGCTGCGCACGGCGGACGGCCAGCCCGACTACGAGCTGATGGCGCAGCACCCGCCCTTCCTCGAAGCCGTCGAGCGCCTGATCGCCGCCGCCGGGGCGACGCCCACGGCGATCATGTGCTCCGAGGGCGCTCCGGAGCGCTGCCACCGCACGCTGCTCATCGCTCCCGCCCTGCTCGCGCGCGGCGCGCGGATGCAGCACCTGCTCAAGGACGGCTCGGTCATCGAGGACACGCCGAGGGCGATGCGGCTGCTGTGAGGGCGGCTACCGGCGGATCAGTCTCGCTTTGGCAGGCGGTAGGAGTACTGCGAGGGCCAGAGAGCGCCTTCGTCGTCAAGGCGTAGCGGGGCGAGGACGCGTTCCTGCCCATCGGTGGCGGTGAACTTGCCATCGTCGGATTGCGACACGGCTATATCTGACAGCACAAAGAGCGCAAAGTTGGAGTACTCACGCGCGTGGTCTACCTCGTTGCTGGTCAGTGTCACGACGGCGCCATTGCCCGACGTGCCCTTCGCTTCAACATGGAGTTCCTCGGTCCCGCGGGTGAAGAGGAGGTCATAGCCTAGTCCTCGCTGTTCGGAAACATCCCCTTCTGGGCCCAGGTACCACCCGCGCTCTCGGAAGTACCGTTTGGCTTCCTCCATCGCCCGAAGTTCGACTGCCTCCCGGTAGGCGGAGCCGACTCGATGGGTCTCTCGTCTCGTGCGGGTTGTTTCGTCGGAGTCGTGCTCAGTCGTCAGTTCGGCTCGCAAGGCAATGGCTGCCCATTGCTCTCTAGTGACATGGAAGACCGATCCCCCGCGTGACCCTGAGACAGAGAGCTCCTCCAGTATCGCGTTCCCGGGCTCATCAGCCCACAGCGGCAAGTTGTCGGCGTGTTCATAGCGTACAAGAACTCGCCGCGCGGATCGCTGGCCGCGTTCCGGGTCCAGCCAGTAAGGATTGTCTGGATCGTCCGAGCGGACTTGCGGCTCCGTCAAGACTGTCCCAAGCGCAACGATCCCTCGCTGTTCCCCCCGACCTCTCGCCTTCCAGACGACGATGCGATCGCCGGGGAACAGCGCCGACCTGCCCGCAGTCCACCAGTCCTCATCAAGTTCACGAACCGCTTCCTCAATCTGGTAGTACTCGGGATTAGCCAAGAGTGCCCAATACCGCCGCTCGCGCGGCACCACATCCGGCAGTGCATCCAAGAGCTCCACGACCTGCGCAATGCTTGGTGTTGCCCGAATGTTGGCCTCACCTTGCCCGTGGCCGCGCAGGTACTCTGTGACTTCGTTCAGTCGCCGTCTCGCGAGCGAGGGAACGTCAGCCTCGGCCGGGCCGGGCTCGCCATCGTGCCGCCACCGACGGACACCGTCTCCGAGGCTGGGGGCGATTGCATCGCACGATGCAAGGCCATGCCCTTTGCACGGTATCGATTCGCCTCTCGCCTCAGTGTGTTCGAACTGGTGCGTGTTGCGCTTACCGCGCATATGGCTGCTGTAGTCATAGGGGACAATGTAGCCATCGTAAGCCACGTCGGCACCCCATACGGGTACGCCCACAGCCCAGCATCGCAGGACTAGTTTAGATAGAGCGTACCCCGGATGAGTGGCACGTTTCCCAGCAACCACCGGCGGCGATGCGGCCAGCGCGAATGCGCGATTCTGCTCGTGCAGCCGCCCAGGGGCGATTGCCCTCGTCACAAACTGACCATCCACTCGCTTCGCGATCCCCATCATCTCGCGGGTGATCGGCACGCCCTCGCCTTGGCTCTCCGCGGCAGCCATTATCTGCTCTCCATCCGCCCGTCACGCGCCCCGCCGTCCCCAGCCGCGTACGAGCGGGCCAGCAGCTCGATGACGTGCTGGGCCGTCGCCGGGGAGCCGGTGGAGCGCAGGCCGGACGCGATCTGGAGCGTGCAGCCGATGTTCGCCGTGGCGACGATCGAGGCGTCCGTGTGGGCGATGTCGGCGAGCTTGGCGTCGAGGACCGTGCGCGACATCTCCGGCTGCACCACGGAGTAGATGCCCGCCGATCCGCAGCAGCGATCGGGCGTCGCCAACTCCCGCAGCTCGAGGCCGGGGATGGCGCGCAGGATGCGGCGCGGCGCATCGCGGATGCCCTGCCCATGCGCGAGGTGGCAGGCGTCCTGCAGCGTCACCGAGTCCGCAACGCGCCCCAGGCCATGCTCGAAGTCGCGGTCGGCGACGAACTCCAGCACGTCACGCACCTTCGAGGAGAAGCCCTCGGCGCGCTCGGCCCAGCGCCGGTCGTTGCGCAGCAGGCGGCCGTACTCCTTCATCGCCGCGCCGCAGCCGGCGGCGTTGACGATCACCGCGTCCACGCGCGCGTGCTCGAAGGCCTCGATGTTGCGTCGCGCCAGATCGCGCGCCGTCTCGGCGTCGCCGGCGTGGGTGTGCAGCGCGCCGCAGCAGACCTGGCGCTCGGGCGCGACGACCTCGCAGCCGAGGCGTGCGAGCACGCGCACGGTCGCCTCGTGCGTCTGCGGGTAGATCTCGCCGTGGACGCAGCCGAGCAGCAGGGCGACGCGCTCGGCCGCCGCTGCCGGGCTGGCGAGCGTCCCGCGCCGCCGGAAGGGCGCGCCGCGCAGCACGGGGCCCTGCGCCTCCAGATCGCGCAGCTTCTGCGGCAGGTAGTCCCCGACCCGCCCTCGCACCAGCGCGCGCAGACCGAGGCGCTGCGAGACCCGTGCGCCTCCCAGCAGCAGGCGCAGCAGCCAGGGCGCGGTCAGCACCCGGCGCAGCAGCAGCGTGCGCCACGTCCAGCTGCTCGGTCGCACCGCCGGGTCGGCGACGATCGAGGCGCGCGCGTCCTCCATGATCCGCCCGTACGGCACCGACGACGGGCAGGCCGTCTCGCAGGCGCGGCACTGCAGGCAGAGATCGAGGTGCGAGATCAGCCGCTCGGTCGGCTCGACCTTGCCGTCGAGCACGCCTCGGATCAGGTGCAGCCGCCCGCGCGGCGACTCCAGCTCGTGGCCGGTCGCGATGTAGGTCGGGCAGGCGGGCAGGCAGAAGCCGCAGTGGATGCAGTTCTGCAAGTCCTCGAGGGCGGGCGCGTCCTCGCCGGAGAAGCCGAGCCGCATGACCTCCGGGGCCGGCGCATCGCTCACGATTCGGCCTCCCAGCGTCCGCGGTTGATGGTGCGGCCGGGATCGAACTGCCGCCGCAGCGCGCGCACCAGCGCGCGCTCGCCCTCGCCGAAGGGGTCGACCTCCGCGCGGAGTTCGGGCGGCCCGGCCTCGATCTGCAGGAACCCGCCGTGCTGCTCGGCGCGGGCACGTAGCGCGATCACGTCGGAGGCCTCGATGGCGCCTCCCGCCGCGATCACGCTGCCCGCCGTCAAGTGCCCCCAGGCCACGATGCCTCCAGTGCCGCTCGTTTCACTGTCGCCGGTTTCAGTGTCGCCGGTCGCCTCGATCGCTGCCAGCGTCGCAGCAACCTCGCTGGCCGGCACGCCGAGGCGCAGCACGACGCCCCGCTCGCCCCCGGCGAGGGCGCGCAACCGCTCCCACGCGCCCGAGGGCGGCTCGATCGCCGCGCCCCCGGCACGCTCCGCGATCGCCGCCGCGCAGCGGTCGAGCGTCTCCCCGTCGCCCATCGCCTCGAGCAGTACCTGCGGGCGCGCATCGAGGCCCGCGACCACGGCGGCCTGCGGCGAGAGCGCGGAGAGCGCGCGCAGCGGCAGCGCCAACTCGCGCAGCTCGAAGGCGAGCGCGGCGGCGTCCTCGATGCGCTCGCGCGCCACGGCCAGCGAGCGCGTGGCGGGGGGCAGCGTGGCGAGCTTGAAGGAGGCCTCGACGATCACGCCGAAGACGCCGAGCGCGCCGGTGTGCAGGCGGTGCAGGTCGTAGCCGCTGACGTTCTTGACGACGCGCCCGCCCGTGCGCACCAGCTCGCCCGAGGGCGTCGCGACCGTGGCGCCGAGCAGCAGATCGCGCGCGGCAGGCAGCTGCCCGCGCCAGGCGCCCGGCCGCGCCGTCGCCAGCAGCCCGCCGATCGAGACGCGCCCGTCCGGCGGCGGATCGACCGGCAGGTACTGGCCGTACTCGGCGAGCATCGATTGCAGCGTGCGCAGGCTCATGCCCGCCCCGACGGTCACCGTCAGGTCGTCCGGCTCGTAGGCGACGGTGCTATCGAGGCCGGACAGGTCCAGCGCCACGTCGTAGCGGTCGAGCGGGCGGCCGAGCGAGAGCGCCGTGCGCCCGCCTTGCGGCGATACCACCTGGCCCGCCGCGGCGGCCTGGGCGAGCAGCTCCGCGACCTCCTCGGCGGAGCCGGGCCGCCACGCCTGCTCGGGCGTCCTGCCGTCGATCGGGTACGCCGCCGGGTCCGGCGCTGCGCCGCCGCTCATGCCTCGCGGCCTAGATGTAGACGCCGGGCGTCGCGAGGTGCCGGCGCACCTCGGCGGCGTGTCCGGAGGCGCAGCCGTGACCGGACGGCATGATCTTGCAGGGGTTGAAGGTATCGCCCGTGCCGAAGGCGACGCGCAGGCGCGACATCGCCTCGAGGTCCGCGGGGGCGAAGATCCAGTCCATGTAGGAGCGCTTCTCGAGGCCGACCCCGTGCTCGCCGGTGATCGAGCCGCCCGCGTCGACGCAGATGCGCATGATCTCGCCGCCGAGGTCGAGCACGCGCTCGGTGGCGCCCTCGTCGAGCTCGTCGAACATGATGTTGGGGTGCAGGTTGCCGTCGCCGGCGTGGAAGATGTTGGCGCAACGGAAGCCGTACTCGTCGGCGAGCCCGTTCACCGCCGCCATCACCTCCGGCAGCTTCGTGCGCGGCACCACGCCGTCGAGGATGTAGAAGTTCGGCGAGCTGGCGCCGATCGCGCCGATCCCGCCCTTGCGCCCCTCCCAGAGCCGCGCGCGCTCTTCCTCGGACTCGGCGACGCGGATCTCGCGCGCGCCCGACCCCAGGCACGCCGTCTCGACGCGCTCCACGTCGGCGGTCACCGACTGCGGGACGCCCTCGACCTCGATCAGCAGCACCGCGCCGGCGTCGAGCGGGTAGCCGACGTGCATCTGCGGCTCGATGATGCGGATGATCGCCTGGTCCAGCATCTCCATCGCCACCGGCAGCACGCCCTCGCGGATCACCGCCGAGACCGCCTCCGAGGCGTCGTCGATGCTGTCGAAGATCGCGAGCATCGTGCGCACGTCGGGCGGCAGGCTGACCAGCGAGACGCAGACCTTGGTGACGATGCCGAGCGTGCCCTCGGAGCCGCAGAAGACGCCGCGCAGGTCCGGGCCCGGCACATCCGGCTGCCGCCCGCCGAGCCAGGTCAGCCGCCCGTCCGGCAGCACCACCTCGATGCCGAGCACGTGATTCACGGTGCTGCCGTGCGCGAGCGTGTGCGGCCCGCCGGCGTTGGTCCCGACGTTACCCCCGATGGTGCAGATGCGCTGCGATGAGGGGTCCGGCGCGTAGCGCAGCCCGTGCTGGGCGCAGGCGTCCTGCAGCGCGAGGTTGATCACCCCCGGCTCGAGGACCGCGACGCGGTTGACCGGGTCCAGCTCGAGGATGCGGTTCATGCGCGTCAGCACCACGGCCACGCCGCCGAGGATCGGCACCGCGCCGCCCGCGAGCCCCGTCCCGGAGCCCCGAGGCACCACGGGCGCCCGGTGTCGGCTGGCGATGCTCACGGCAGCCGCGACCTCCTCGGCGCTGCCTGGGAGGACGACGGCGTCCGGCAGCGCGCGCTCGATCGTCGCGTCGTACTCGTAGCCGAAGAGATCCTCGGGCAGGTGCAGCACGTGCGCCTCGCCGAGGGCGTCCTGCAGCTCGCGGATCAGCACGTCATTCGCCATGCGGCGAGTCTAGCACCGGGCGTCCGATCGCCCCTCTCTCCCTCGTCTGCGGGGGGCTGCGCCCTCCACGCCCCCATCCCGGAGGAGCGTGCGCACGGTCGTGTCGTAGACGCGAGGGATACCTCGCAGGGCCGCTCGGCCCACCCACCCGCCCTCGGATTTTCTTTCTGTGGGGGCGGAGCCCCCACACCCCCGCCCGGATCGGGAGACAAGGCGCTTCCGCCGTAGCGCCCCCTCCGGCCCCCTCTCCCTGGGGAGAGGGCGGGGGTGAGGGGCACACCATACTTCCGAGGGCCACGGAGCGTTCGAGGGCAGGCGCGTCCCTCAGCGGGGGGCGCAGCCCCCCCACACCCCCATCCGGGAGCGAGCACGCGCTGCGCGCGGCTCTCGCCCACCCACCCACCCTCGGGTTTTCTCTCTGTGGGGGCTTTGCCCCCACGCCCCCGCCGGATCGGGAGACAAGGCCCTCCGCCGTAGCGCCCTGGGGTGTCTCTCTCCCTGGAGAGACGGCGAGCGTGAGGGGTCCGCTCGAACCTACCCGTCCACGAGGCCCGGACCGGCGACCTCGCCGGCGGCGGTCACGACGACGTCGGCGTAGCTGCCGCCGCGCAGCCGCGCGCCCGGCTCGACGAGGGCGCGAATGAGCTCGGCGTCCTCGATCACGGCGTTGGCGCCGACGACCGTCTCCGCGAGGCTGCAGCCCTCGACCGTCGCGCGCGCGCCGATCAGCGCCGGGCCGGCGATCCGCGATTCGCGGACGCGCGCGCCCTCGGCGACGGTCACCGCGCCGCTGACCTCGTTGCTGCCTTCCGCAAGCGCCGCGGCACCGCCCGCTCCGGAGTCCGCCTCGATGCCCGGAAGCAGCCGCGACTGGGCGTGCAGCAGGCCCTCGAGCGTGCCGCCGTCGAGCCATTCGCCGTCGAGCGTCCAGCCGCGCAGCTCACGGCCCTCGCCGAGCAGCGCCGCGACGGTCGCGGTGAGGTCGGACTCGCCCTTCGCGTTGATGTAGGGGTTCGTGCGCACCCGCTCGACCGCCTCCGGCGCGAGCAGCCAGAGCCCGACCAGCGCGAGGTCCGAGCGCGGCTGCTCCGGCTTCTCCTCGAGGTCCACGATCCGCTCGCCCTCGAGCAGCGCGACCCCGAAGGCGCGGGGGTCGTCGACGGCCTGCAGCAGCAGCCCGGCGGTCGCGCCCGACTCCTCGAAGCGCCGCAGCAGCTCCGGGTCGGCGCCGCTCAGCACCGTATCGACCGCCAGCACGGCGACCGTGCGCTCCTCGAGTGCCGCGCCCACCGAGGCGACCGCGTCGCCGGGTCCGTTCGGCTCGCGCTGCACGGCCTCGGAGACCGCGACGCCGGGCGGCGCGTGGCTGCGCGCGACCTCGGCGGTCGTCGCGTCCTCGGGACCGACGACGACGGCGATCTCGCGCAGCCCAAGCGAGGCCAGCAGCTCGAGCGCGTAGACGATCAGCGGCCGGTTGAGCAGCGGGACCAGCGGCTTCGGGGTGGCGGGCGTGATCGGACGCAGCCGCGTCCCCAGCCCCGCGGTCAGCACCACGCCGAGCGGCTCCCGCGCCATCGTCCGCCCTCCTCGCCGCCAGCATCGCACCGAGGCTGGCACCCGTCGAATCCGCGCCGCGCGCGGCGCGGGCGCACACCGCGCGGGCCGCGTTCCGCCTGTGAGGCGCGGCCTGTACGATGATCTTGATGCCGCGCACCAGCGAACCCGCCTTCAACAACGAACTCGCGAACGTGCTGCGCGGCAAGCACCCGCGATGGCGCGATGGCGACCGTATCGGCGCGGAACAGACACGCGTCTTTCAAGACCATCCGGGGCTGCAGCCCGACATCGTGATCCGCCACCCCGGCGGAGCGCCGGTGATCATCGAGACCGAGTACGAGCCCGCGCACACGGTCGAGGACGACGCCCGCTCCCGCCTCGGCATGGTGATGGCGGGCAGCGGCGACGCGGTCGAGCAGGCCATCGCGATCCGCGTCCCGCTCGCTATGCGCGGCGATCAGAGCCACCTCCCCGAACAGATCGCCGCCGCAGAGTTCCACTACTGCGTCTTCACCCACCGCGAGGGCGAGCCGAACGATCCCCTGCGCTGGCCCGAGTCGGGCTGGCTCAGCGGCGGCATCGACGACCTCGCGGGTCTGATCGAGCAGACCGCGCTCTCCGAACGCCGTATCGCCGAGGGCATGCGTATCCTCGAGGAAGGCGTGAGCCAGGCCGCTGTCCGCCTTCGCTCCAACCTCGAACACGATCGGCCCGGCGTGCTGACGCAGATCGCCGAGGCGCTCCACCAGGAGGGAGGGGAGCAGACCTCGCGGATGGCGATGGCCATCGTCGCCAATGCGCTCACCGTTCACACGAGTATCGCTGGCGCCCACGACATCCCCGCGCTCGACGAGCTGCGCGGTGTCCGTGGGCAGTTGTTGAAGACCAGGGTGCTCGCGACCTGGCGCCACATCCTCACCGAGATCAACTATTGGCCGATCTTCAGGATCGCCTCGGACGTGCTCCTGCCTATCCCCAACGGAGTGGCGGCTGCGGTGCTCGAGCGCCTGCACGCTGTCGCCTCCGAGCTCGACGGCATCGGTGTGACCAGCACCCAGGACCTTGCTGGGCAGATGTTTGGCCGGCTGATCACAGACCGGAAGTTCCTCGCGACGTTTTACACGCTCCCGTCCTCGGCGGCGCTGCTCGCCGAACTCGCTGTCTCGCGGCTGGATGTCGACTGGACGGATGCCGAGGCGGTGAAGGCGCTGCGCATCGCCGACCTCGCCTGCGGCACGGGCGTGCTGCTCGCTGCCGCCTACCACGCGGTCGCGGCGCGCCACCGCCGCGCCAACGGTGATGACGAGGCGCTGCACCAGGCGATGATGGAGCACGCGCTGATCGGCGCGGACATCATGCCCGCCGCGACGCACCTGACCGCCTCGATGCTGTCGAGCGCGCACCCGACCGTGACGTTCGGCAACACGCAGGTCTACACGATGCCGTACGGCAGGCAGGGCGAGGAAGCTGGCGACGCCATCGCCATCGGGTCGCTCGACCTCATCGAGAGCGACACGATGCTGGCCTTGTTCACCACCGGGCGACAGGTTCTGCGCGGTACGGGAGCAGACGAGGAGGCCGAGGGCTTCCAGGAGCTTGTGCTGCCCACAGCCACTGCCGACCTCGTGATAATGAATCCGCCCTTCACACGACCGACGAATCACGCGGGCATCTACGGGGTACCGGTGCCATCGTTCGCGGGATTCGCGACGACTGACGACGAGCAGGCGCATATGGCAGCAGCCCTGAAGGGCATCCGCGGGCGATTGACTGACCCTGCGGGCGACGGCAACGCAGGGCTCGCGTCCAATTTTCTCGATCTGGCGCATCAGAAGGTCACGCCGAAGGGCGTCCTGGCGCTGGTGCTGCCGCTTACGGTGATCTCGGGCGGATCGTGGTCGGCGGCACGCCGCCTGCTCGCGCGCCACTATCGTGATGTCACGGTCATTACGCTCGCTGCGACGGGACAATCCACGCGGGCGTTCTCGGCGGACACGGGCATCGGCGAGGCGCTGATCGTGGCGGTGAAGCGCGACGAGCCGAATGAAGCCGGGGAGGACGATGGCGAGGCGAACTGTCCCACGCTGTACGTCAACCTCGTGCATCGACCGCGGAGCACGGTCGACGCTGCGGAAGTCGCTCGCGCGATAGCTCAGCTTGCGAATCAAGAGACCGGCTTCATCCACAGCGGCGACGACGAGGTTGGCTGCTACATCCGCGCATCGCTTGCGGACGGCGGCTGCGCCTCGCTCCGTGAGCCGCACGTCGCCGCCGCCGCGCTCGGCCTGCCGCACGGCTCACTGCGCTTGCCGCGGCTGCCGGAGCCGTTCCAGATCCCGGTCGCCACGCTCGCCGATCTGGGCGAGCGCGGCCTGGTTCACCGCGACATCACCGGCGAAGAGCGAAACAGGGCTGGAGCGCCGCGCGGGCCGTTCGACATCGCGTTTCGCCGCGGCGGGCGCGCCGCGTATCCCATGCTCTGGAGCCACGACGCCGATCGGGAGCGGCGACTCGTGGTGGAGCCAGACAGCGAGGGCCGAGTACGGCCAGGCCGCGACGTACAGGCGGTCAACGTGTGGGGGACGGCCGCCCGGCTGCACTTCAACTTGGACTTCCGCCTCAACTCGCAGAGCCTCGCCGCGTGCCTCACACCGGAACGCTCGATCGGCGGCAGGGCGTGGCCGAACTTCAGCGTCGAGGGCGATCCTCGCCGCGAGGAGGCGCTGGCGCTCTGGGCCAACACCACGCTCGGGCTGATCAGCTTCTGGTGGGTCGCCGGGCGTCAGCAGCAGGGCCGCGCGATCCTGACGATCTCCGGCCTCCCCGCGCTCCCCGTCCTCGACGTGCGAGAACTCGACGCGCGCCAACTCGGGATCGCCGAGCGCATCTTCGAGGACTTCCGCGACTGGACGTTCCTGCCCGCCAATGAGGCGTACCGCGACGACACGCGGAAGGCGCTCGACCGCGCGGTGCTGTGCGATCTGCTCGGGCTGCCGGAGTCGATCCTCGAACCGCTCGACGTGCTCCGCCAGCAGTGGTGCGCGGAGCCGACGGTGCACGGCGGCAAGTCCACCCGGCCCACGTAGCACCTCCGTAGCCCGCACACCGCAAGCGGCGGGAGTCGCTATCATCGCCCCGGCGCCGCGACGGCGCAGGAGCGGAGGCGGGATGCTGCTGCGAGGGCTCAACGTCGTCGAGGTGTCTGCGAGCGGGGCCGCTGCGTGGGCCACGAAGGACCTCGCCGACTGGGGCGCGAACGTCGTCGTCCTCGAACCGCCCGAGGGCAGCCCGCTGCGCGATGAGCCGCCCTGGTACGAGCGCGAGGGCGAGCGCCGCAGCGCCACCTGGCAGTGGCTCTCGCGCGGCAAGACCGTCGTCGCCGCCGGGCCCGACCTCCCGACGACGCCCGAGGACGCCCTCGCCCTCTGCCGCGAGGCCGATCTCGTCGTCGCGGAGCACGAGCCGCTGGCCGCGCTGCTCGGCCTCAAGCCCACCGAGGCGCGCGCCGCGCTCGAGGGCCACAGCGTCGTCGTGCGCATCGCCGCCTTCGCGCCGGACGGGCCGTACGCGCACTACCGCGCGACGGACCTCGGGATCTGCTCGCTCGGCGGCTGGACGGGGATGCTCGGCGCGCCCGACCGGCAGCCGCTGCGCCCGGCGGGCGACCTCGGCACGCGCGCGACGGGGCTGCACGCCCTCGCCGCCTCGCTGCTCGCGCTGCGCCACCGCGAGCGCGGCGCGGCGCCCTCGTTCGTCGAGGTCTCCGCTCAGGCGGTCGCCGCCTCGCTGCTGACCAGCCCCTGGCTGGCCTACAGCATGTTCGGGACGACCGGCTTCCGGCGCGCGGCGACGTGGCCGAACGCCTCGGTGCGCTGCAAGGACGGCCACGCCGGCATCCTCCCGCTCACCCACCAGCACTGGGCCTCGCTCTGCGAGGTGACCGGCATCGCCGACGTGCTCGACGAGCCCGGCGGGCGCGAACTGAGCTACCGCCAGCAGCACGGCGCCCGGCTGTGGGAGCGCGTCCGTGAGTGGTACGAGCTGCGCACCCGCGAGCAGGTCTACTTCGCCGGCCAGGCCGTGCGCGTCCCCTCCGGGCCCGCCGACAGCGTCTCGCAACGCCTCACGGACGCGCATCTCGAGGCTCGCGGCTTCTTCGAGCGCGCCGTCGTCGACGGCGTGATGCTGCGCGTGCCGCGCGTGCCCTACCGCATCGCGGGCGCTCCGACGCTGCCGCGCGGCGCGGCGATCGAGGAGCAGCGCGCGAGCTTCGCCCCCGGCGACGCCAGCGCCGCCGCCGACTCCGGCGCCGAGCCGCCGGAACTGCCGCTGGAAGGCGTGCGCATCATCGACCTGACGTGGTTCTGGTCCGGCCCCCACGCCACGATGAACCTCGGCGCGTTCGGGGCGGACGTGATCAAGGTCGAGTCGGTGAGCCGGCCGGACTCCTACCGCTTCACCGGCAGCGCCGCCGGGGAGTCGCAACCCTGGGAGCGCAACTACCTCTGGAACGACTCCAACCAGAACAAGCGCGGGCTCACCGTGGACCTCAACACCGAGACCGGGCGAGAGCTCTTCGAGCGGCTGCTGCGCGAGGGCGACGTGATGGTCAGCAACTTCTCGAACCGCGTGCTGCCGAACCTCGGCTACACCGCGGAGCGCCTGCACGAGATCAACCCGCGGCTGATCAGCGTGACGATGCCGGGCTATGGCCCGGACGGCCCCTGGGGCGACTTCGTCGGCTTCGGCAGCACCTTCGAGCAGGCCGTCGTCGCGACGATGAACGGCTACGCCGACGACGACCAGCCGCGGCTGATCGGAGGCGCCTGCGACCCGCTCGTCGGCATGAACGCCGTCGTCGCGATCCAGCTCGCGCTGCGCCATCGCGAGCAGTCCGGCCTCGGCACGACGGTCGAGGTGCCGCAGTGCGAGGTGCTGGACGCGATGTTCGGGCCGGAGCACATCGCCGTGCAGCACGGCGCGCCCGACCCCGGCCTGCGCGGCAACAAGCACGACCGCATGGTCCCGCACGAGATCTACCAGACCGCCGGCGAGGACGACTGGATCAGCATCGCCGTCGACAGCGACGATCAGTTCGCCGGCCTCGTGAGCGTGCTCGGTCAGCCCGCGCTGTCGGACGACCCGCGCTTCGTGAGCGCGGAGGCGCGCAAGGCCAACGAGGACGAACTCGACGCGATCGTCGCCGCCGCCGTCCGCGAGCGGGAGCCGGTCGAGCTGGAGGCGGCGCTGCAGGCGGTCGGCGTCGCCGGCTGCCGCGTGACGCCGGCGTACCAGCTGACGGAGGACGTGGGCCTGCGGCACTTCGGCTTCTTCCAGGAGCTGACGCGCGAGGTGACCGGCACGCACCTCTACAAGACCTTCCCCTTCCGCTTCAGCGGCTTCCCGGCCGCCCACCGCAGCACCGCGCCGCTGCTCGGCGAGCACAACCGCGAGCTGCTGTCCGAGCTACTCGGCCTCGGCGAGGACGAACTCGACGCCCTTGAGGCGGCAGGTGAGATCGGCACGACGCCGTCCTGGTCGCCGACGCCGACGTAGGCGCGCCGGGCGCGCGGCGGTGCCGTCGCGGTATCCTCCGGACATGGTTGCCGAACTCGCGAATCCCGGGCTGAAGGAGTGGGCTGTCGTCGTGCGCGCGCTGCGCGACGGCCAGCAGATCATCGACCTGCGCAAAGGCGGCATCCGCGAGGAGGGCCACCGCTTCCGCGTGCGCGCCTCGCGCTTCTGGCTCTACGAGAGCTACGAGCACCAGCGCCCGGAGCTGATCCGCCCCTCCGAGCGCCCGCTGATCGAGGCCGTCGCCGCCTCGGCGCCCGCGGCGGGCGAACTGCGCGTCGACGCCTGGGCGGAGATCGCGGAGACGGCGGCGCTGACCGAGCCCGCGCAGGTCGCCGCCCTCGACGGGCAGCACATCTGGACCGCGGACTACGCGGAGCAGCGCTTCCGCTGGCGGCCGAAGGCGCCGCTGATCGTGCTCGTGCTGCGCGTGCACCGCCTCGACGAGCCGCTCACCGTCCCGATCCGCGACCACTACGCCGGCTGCACCTCGTGGACGCCGATGGCCGACCTGCCGCCCGACCCGCGCGCCGCCGCCTCCGCTCCCGTCCTCGACGACGCTGCCTTCGCACAGCGCCGCGCCGCCCTGCATGCAGCGCTGCCGGGCATCGCCTTCGGCCCGCCACAGATCGAGGACGAGTAGCGGGGCAGCGCGGCCGGGCGCCCGGACTGCTGGAGGAGGGGGAGGGTCGCCGGCGAGCGCCCTCACCCCAACCCTCTCCCTCGGGGAGAGGGGGCCGGACCGCCCTCGAGGGTTGCGCAGCGTACAGCGGACCTCTGGGCGGCGTGGGGGGCTGCGCCCCCCACAGAGAAAGAACTCCGGGGCCGGAGGGGCCGGGCCGCGCGCCAGCGCGTGCTGCTACTGGCCCTGCCAGACGGGGTCACGCTTCTCGGCGAAGGCCTTCGGGCCCTCCTTCGAGTCTTCCGAGGCGTGGACCACCTTGCTGACCCAGGCGCCGAGGCGAAGCGCCTCGTCGACCTTTGCCAGCCGCCACTCCTGGATCTGCGCCTTCGTGCCCTCCACGGAGAGCGGGGCGTTCTCGATGATCATCTCCGCGATCTCGATCGCCCGGGGGATCAGTGCGTCCGGTTCGAGCACCTCGGTCACGATGCCCCACTCCAGCGCCTGCTGCGGCTCGATGCGGTCCGCGGTAAGCAGGATGTAGTTGGCCGCCGACAGCCCGATCACCCTCGCGAGGTGCTTCGTCGCGTAGCCTGCCATGATCCCGCGCTTCGGCTCGAACAGGCCGAAGTAGGACTCCGTCGAGCAGATCCGGATGTCGCAGTCGAGCGCGGTCTCCATCCCGCCGCCCACGGCGAGCCCGTTGATCGCCGCGATGAACGGCTTCGAGTTCCCCGAGTAGGGATAGGTCGCTCCGAACTGCCCCTTGAAGGTGCCCTCCGCCATCTCCCGGAGGTCGCCGCCCGCGCAGAACGCGCGCCCGGAGCCGGTCACGATGCCGACACGCATCTTCGGGTCGTCGCTGAAGTCCGCGATCGCCTCGCTCAGCTGGTTGATCAGCTGCCCGCCGAGGGCGTTGAGCCGCTCGGGGCGGTTGTAGGTGAAGATCGCGTACTGGTCGCGCTTGTCGTAGATCAGGTCCGGCATCGCCACATCTCCTCGCTCGCGCGCGCAGGGTACCCTGTCGGGGCGGCCAATGGGCAGGCCGCACGCGGGACGGACGAGACGATGGTTGATTCGATAGACGTGGCCGTTCACCTGAGCACCGAGCGCCTGGAAGCGGGCCTCGACCACATCCGCCTGTCCCCTGCGGACAGCGGCCTGCTGCTGATGATCGTGCGGCGGCCCGGTGTCGACCGGCGCGAGGTCGTGGAGGAAGGCAGCCTCGACGTGGCGGTCGGCCTCGTTGGCGACAGCTGGCAGGAACGCGCAAGCTCGAGCAGCGCCGACGGCGGACCGCATCCCGAGGCGCAGGTCACGATCGTCAACTCCCGCACGATCGACCTCATCGCGCAGTCGCGGGACCGCTGGCCGCTCGCGGGCGATCAGCTGGTGATCGACATCGATATGAGCGCCGAGAACCTGCCGCCCGGCACCCGCCTGTCGATCGGCTCCGCGGTGATCGAGGTCACCGCGAAGCCGCACACCGGCTGCCTGAAGTTCGCCGGCCGCTTCGGCAACGACGCGCTGCGCTTCGTGAGCACCCCGCTCGCCATGGAGCTGCGCCTCCGGGGCGTCAACACCCGCGTCGTGCAGTCGGGCACGATCCGCGCCGGAGATGCGGTCGCGAAGATCGCGGCGCCATGACCGACGAACGCACCGACAGCGGCCCCGGGAGCGGCGCGGACAGCGGGCAGGACGCGGTCCTCGAGGCCAACGCGGCGTTCTACCGCGCCTTCGCCGAGCGCGACCTGGAGGCGATGGACCGGCTCTGGGCGCGCGAGGCGCCGGTCGCCTGCACGCACCCCGCCTGGACCGTGCTGACCGGGCGCGACGACGTGCTGAAGAGCTGGGAGGGCATCCTCACCAACCCGGACGCGCCCACCATCGAGGTGCGGGACGCCGTCGCGCACCGGCTCGGCGACACGGCGATCGTGCTCTGCCGTGAGCTCGTCCAGGGCGCGCCGGCCGAGGCGACCAACGTCTTCGTGCTCGAGGGCGGCGAGTGGCGCATCGCGCACCACCACGCCAGCGCGATCGCGCGCTTCCTCGTCTCCCGCTCCGTGGAGACGGACCCCTTCCGCGACCGCCGCAACTAGCTGCGTATCGGGACACGCTACCTGGTAGACATATTGATGCAGCTCTGTGATGCTTTGATGCATGAGGACGACGGTACGGCTCGACGACGGCCTGCTGCGAGAGGCGAAGGAGCACGCTGCCCGCAGCGGGCGCACGCTCACCGCGCTCATTGAGGACGCGCTGCGCCGCGCGCTCGCCGAGGCGAAGCGCCGCCCCGAACGCCCGCCCCCGAAGCTCCCCACTTTCCGCGGCGATGGCCTCCAGCCGGGCGTCGATCTCGACGACTCCGCCGCCCTGCTCGACCTGCTGGAGGGCCGGTGATTCTCGTCGACGTCAACGTCCTCATCTACGCGCACCGCGAGGAGGTCGACCGGCACGACGAATACGGGCGCTGGCTCGAGGAACAGGGGAACGCCGAAACAGCCTTCGGGATCAGCGATCTGGTCCTGAGTGGCTTCATCCGAATCGTGACGCATCCGCGGATATTCAAGACCCCCAGCCCGCTCCCCGACGCGCTCGCCTTCGCGAACGCGCTCCGCGCGCTTCCGAACGCCGTGCCGGTCTCGCCGGGTGAGCGCCACTGGGGGATCTTCGCGGGGCTCTGCGAGGCGACCGGCGCTCGCGGGAACCTGATTCCCGATGCGTATCTGGCGGCCCTCGCGATCGAGTCCGGCGCCGAGTGGATTACCAGGGACCGCGACTACAGCCGCTTCCCCGGTCTGCGCTGGCGTAGTCCCCTCGCTGGCTGAACCGGGGCAGCTGTCCGCCCCTCTGACCGTTCCCGCCGCCGCCCTCGCTACACCGCGAGGCCCGACACGACCTCCGCGTTCGGGAGGCGCAGCAGCGCCGAGGGCGCGACGGCGAGCTTCGTCGAGCGGCCGCCCCCGCCCACGATCACCTCGTCGAGGTCCATGACGCGCTCGTCGATGTAGAGCGGCAGGCCGTCGGGCAGGCCGAACGGGGTGACGCCGCCGATCAGCATCCCGGTCAGCTCGCGTGTCTGCTCGGGCGAGGCGAACGAGGCCTTGCGCACGCCCAGCAGCGGGCGCACCGCGTGGTTGACGTCGAGCCGCGTGGTCGCCAGTACGAGGCAGGCGCAGTAGCGCAGCTCGCCGCGCCTGGAGACGACGATGATGGTGTTGCCGGAGGTCTCCAGCGGGTAGCCGTAGTGCTCGCAGAATGCCGCCGTGTCCGCCAGCTCCGGATCGACCTCGATCAGCTCGTAGCGCTCGCCGAGGGCGTCCAGCGTCGCGAGGGCGCGCGCCGCCGGGTCGTCGTTCGATGTCATCGCTCGCTCCCCTCGCTCAGTCGGACCTCGGCGCTTGCCTCTTAGCTCGCATGTGCTATTCTCCGGGCCCGATCGCACCAGGAGGAATCATGCCAGACGTCCAGCCCATCCCCGACGGCTACACCGCCATCACGCCCTATCTCGTTGCCGAGGACGCATCGGGCCTGATCGAGTTCCTGACGAACGCCTTCGGCGCCGTCGAGCGGATGCGCATGCCCATGCCGGACGGCTCCGTCGCCCACGCGGAGGTCGAGATTGGCGGCGCCGCGGTCATGCTCGGCTCCGCCATGCCCCCCGAGTTCCCGCCCACCGCGGCGCAGATCCACCTGTACGTCGAGGATGTCGACGGCGCCTACGCCCAGGCCGTGGCCGCCGGAGCCGCCGGCCTGGCCGAGCCCGCCGACCAGTTCTACGGCGAACGCATCGGCCGCGTCGTCGACCCCGCCGGCAACACCTGGTCGATCGCCTCGCACGTCGAGGACGTGACCCCAGAGCAGATGATGGAGCGCATGGCCGCGATGGGCGAAGGCTAGCCCCCGCCCTGCCGGGCGGCCTCCATGAAGACGCGCAGCGCATCGATGTGATCGCCGGGCGTGACCAGCCCGGCGTCCATCGTGAGCACGTGGATCCGGTCCGCGCCCGCCTCCCGCAGCCGGCCGGCGAAGGCAATCTGCTCGTCGGGCGCGCCGTGGACCGCGACGGAGGCGCCGATCCCGATCTCCGAGGGGTCCCGGCCGGCGCGCTGCGCGGCCTCGTGGATCGCCTCGACGCTGCGCGCGAAGTACTCCAGGCCACCCCGGCCCACGAGCCAGCCGTCGCCGATGCGCCCGATGCGATCGAGCACGACCGGCGCGGTGCCGCCCATCCAGATCGGGATCTGGCGGGCGGGACGCGGGTTGATGCCCACGGTCGGGATCCGGTCGAAGTCTCCCTCGAACTCCACGATCGGCTCGGACCAGAGCCGTCGCAGCAGGCCCACCTGCTCCTCGAGGCGCCGCCCGCGCGTGTGGAAGTCCTCGCCCAGCGACTCGTACTCGAGGTAGTTCCAGCCGCTGCCGACGCCGAGGATCACCCGCCCGCCGCTCAGGATGTCCGCCTCCGCCGCCTGCTTCGCGACGAGCGCCGTCTGGCGCTGCGGGAGGATCACGACGCCGCTGACCAGCTCGATGCGCTCGGTCAGGCCGGCGAGGTAGCAGAAGAGCGCGAGCGGCTCGTGGAAGGTGCTCATGTAGGTGTAGGGCCACGTCCCGCCGCGTCCTTCGGGATCGGCGCCGAGCACGTGGTCGTAGGCGAGCAGGTAGTCGTAGCCGAGGCCCTCGACCGCCTGCGCGTAGTCGCGGATCGCGACCGGGTCGATGCCGATCTCGGTCTGGGGAAAGACTGCTCCGTAGCGCATCGGCTGCTCCACTCCCTGTGTCATGGTCTCGCTGTCCTCGCCGTGTTCGCTGTCGTTTAGCCGCTGTAGTCCTTGTGCGGGAAGGTCGCGTCGTGCGTCTCCTCGCAGGCCTCGCAGACAGCGTGCGCGCAGCGCATGCAGGCGCGCGCGGTGGTCGCCCCGCAGTGGCGGCAACTCGCGCTGATCGGCCCGCTGCGGTACGGCATGGGCGCACGATAGCAGCCAAGCCGATCGGGGGCGGGGTTGCCCAAGACGCCGCGAGCGGCAAAGATTCCGGCAGGAGGTCGCCGATGGTCATCCACGCCACCAGGGTCGACTACCGCAACGCGTTCGCCGGGCTCGTCTTCCCCGCCTCGAAGGACGAGATCGTGCGTCGCTCGCGCATGATCGGCGGCATCGACCGCGAGGTCTTCGCGATCCTCGATGCGATCGCGCCACGCCGCTACGCCAGCAAGGACGACCTCGACACCGCAATCCGCGAGGTCTACATGGCCCGCGGCGAGGACACCGAGGCGCTCCCCGTCTAGCCGCCCGGGCGCCGCCGCCCTACTGCTGCGAGTAGCCCGACCCCGTCGAGTCGATGCCCGTGCCGCGGCCTTCCTCGATCCAGCCGAACTCCTGCAGGATCTGCTGGCTGTAGCAGACGCGGCCCGTGACGCGCTCCGGCGGCTCCGTCGCCAGCAGCAGCGTCGCCTCCGCCATCGTCGAGGCGGGCTCGCTCGGCAGGTCCGGCGGGGGCTTGTTGAAGAGCAGCGCGCCCTCCGTGAACACCGCCTGCGAAGGCGAGAGCGCGCTGACCGCGATCTTGTCGCCCCACAACTCCGCCGCGAGGCCCTGCGTGAAGCGCTCCAGCGCCGCCTTCGTCGAGCCGTAGAGGACGCCCATGCCGTCCCAGCCGGTCGCCTCGTAGGGGCCTCGGCCGGGCCCGATCGCGACGCCCGAGGAGATGTTGACGATCGCGCCGCCGCCCCGCGCCTGCATGTCCGGGATCGTTTCCCGCGCGAGGATGAAGGGCGCGTGGATGTTGACCGAGAAGCCGATCATCCAGCGCTTGGTCGAAAACTCCGAGACCGGGTGCGCGAAGTTCGTGACGGCGTTGTTGACGAGGATGTCGATCGGCCCGTAGGCCGCCCGCGTCTCCTCGACGAGGCGCAGGCACTCCTCCTCCTCGCCGATGTTGGCGACCACCATCCTCGCCTCGCCGCCGGCGGCGCGGATGCCCTCGAGGGTCGTCGTCAGCGCGCCGGGTGCGCGGCTGTCGCCCTCGTTGACGGTGCGCGCGACGCAGGCGACGCTCGCGCCCTCGGCGGCGAACAGCTCGGCGATCGCCTTGCCGATGCCGCGGCTCGCTCCGGTCACGATCACGGTCTTGCCCTCGGCTCTGCCCATCGCTGTCCTCCTCCGCCTCGCGCGCCACGCGCCTCACGATGCCCCACCGGAGCGCCGTCGGCAACGCAGCGCCGGACGGAGCCGACGGTCCGGCTGCCCCCTCTCCCCGAGAGAGGGCGGGGTGAGGGCCACACCCCTTTGTGGGGGGCGCAGCCCCCCACGCCCCCATCCCGGACGAGCACGCGCAGGCTGCTTCTGTTGACGCGGGGATACCCCGCAGGGCGGCTCTGGCCAACCCACCCACCCTCGCATTCTTCTTCTGTGGGGGGCTTTGCCCCCCACGCCCCCCTCGGAACCCTCGAGGGCGCACCGAACCCCTGAGGGGGCACTTTCCGGCCCCCTCTTCCCGAGGGAGGGAGCGGAGGCGTGGGCGGCCCTTGCGTCCGCACGTCCGCACCGGGACGATCGCGGGCGAAGGAGCACGCAGATGGCCACCGGCATCGGCCCCGTCAACGGCGTCATCGTCTGGACCGAGGCCGCGCGCTTCCAGGCGCTGCGCGACTTCTACGTGGACACGCTCGGCCTCGTGCCGCGCGCCGACTTCGAGTGGGGCGGCCTGCGTCTCACGATCGCCGTCCACGACACGGTCGGCGGACCGGCCCGCGACCCGCTGCGCCTGATGATCAACTTCGCCGTCGAGGACATCGAGGCCGAGCACGCGCGCCTGCGCGAGGCAGGCGTCGCCTTCAGCCGCCCGCCCGGGCGCGAGCCGTGGGGCGGCCTCGTCGCCACCTTCGCCGACCCGGACGGCAACACGCTGCAGTTGCTGCAACTGCCGGAGGGGCGCTAGCCGTCAGGCCGTCATGCCGCCGTCGATGACGAACTCGGAGCCCGTGCTGTAGGCGCTGTCGTCGGAGGCGAGGAAGAGCGCGAGCTTCGCGACCTCCACGGCCTCCGCGATGCGGCCCAGCGGGATGCGCCGCACCATCCGGTCGAGGTTGCCCGCCTCGATTTCCGGGATCTGGTCCAGCATCGCCGTATCGATCGGACCCGGATGGATCGAGTTGACGCGGATGCCGTGGCGGCCGAGCGCGACCGCCGCCGACTTCGTCATGCCGCGCACCGCCCACTTGCTCGCCGTGTAGCCGAACGCTCCGCCACCACCGCGCAGGCCAGCGACCGAGGAGATGTTGACGATCGAGCCGCCCCCGCGCTCGACCATCGCCGGCGCGACCTCGCGCATCCCGAGGAAGACGCCCACCTGGTTGACCTCGACCACGCGCCGGTAGTCGCCGAGGTCGCCACCGATCAGCGGCGTCGGGATGTAGATGCCAGCGTTGTTGATCAGCACGTCGATGCCGCCGTGCAGTTCGACGGCATGCGCGACGGCGGCGGCCCACTCCGCCTCGCTGGTGACGTCGTGGTGGAGGTAGTCGCCGCCGACCTCGGCCGCCGTCCGCTCGCCCTCGTCGTCGAGCACGTCGGTGAGGACGACGTTGGCGCCCTCCGCTGCGAACAGCGTCGCCTCGGCGGCGCCCTGCCCGCGCGCGCCGCCGGTGATCAGCGCCGTCTTGCCCTCGAGCCTGCCCATGGCGGCCCCCCTCTCGCGCGGCGCCCCTGCGCGCCGAGGGCAGGCTACGCCACGCGTCCAGCGGCGGGCGCGAGCGGTCGCGGGCGCGTCAGGCCATCAGGCCACCATCGACGAGGAACTCCGAGCCCGTGCTGTAGGCGCTGTCATCCGAGGCGAGGAAGAGCGCGAGCTTCGCGACCTCCCCGGGCTGCGCAATCCGGCCCAGCGGGATCTGCCCCAGCATCTGCTCGAGGGTGTCCGGGTTGGCCATCCGGGTGTCTCCGAGCATCGGCGTATCAATCAGCCCCGGGTGGATCGAGTTCACGCGGATGCCGTGAGGGCCAAGCCGGATCGCCGCCGACTTGGTCATGCCCCGCACCGCCCACTTGCTCGCGGTGTAGGCGAACGACCCGCCGCCGCCGCGCATGCCGCCGACCGACGAGATGTTGACGATCGAGCCGCCCCCGCGCTCGATCATCACCGGCGCGACCTCGCGCATTCCGAGGTAGACGCCGATCTGGTTGACCTCGATCACGCGCCGGTACTCCGCGAGATCGCCCCCGATCAGCGACGTCTCGACGTAGATCCCGGCGTTGTTGACCAGCACGTCGATCCCGCCGTGCAGGTCCATGACGTGCGCGACGGCCGCCGCCCACTCCGCCTCGCTGGTGACGTCGTGATGGAGGTAGTCGGCGCCGATCGCGTCGGCCGTCCGCTCGCCCTCGTCGTCGAGCACGTCGGTGAGGACGACGTTCGCGCCCTCCTCGGCGAACAGCGTGGCCTCGGCGGCGCCTTGCCCGCGCGCGCCGCCGGTGATCAGCGCCGTCTTGCCCTCGAGCCTGCCCATGGCGGCCTCCCTCTCGCGCGGCGTCTTTGCGCCGAGGGCAGGCTACGCCACGCGCCGAATGGGCGGCGACGGGGTGTGTGGAGGCGGGCTACAACTCCTCGAGGATGCTCGCGCGGCGCTGCTCGTACTGCTCGGGGGTGATCAGGCCCTCGTCGCGGAGGCGCTGCAGCTCGCGGAGGCGTTCGGCGGTGCTCGGCTGCGGCATCGCGGGTGGCGACGGCGCTCGCCGCGAAGAGGCGCGAATGAGCGTCCACACCAGCACGAGCGGGACCACAAGGACCACCAGGATCACGACGACAATGAGGAGTTCCTGCCAGCCGAGCCCGCCAATCATCGGCCATGTCCCCCCTACAACTCCTCGAGGATGCTCGCGCGGCGCTCCTCGTACTGCTCGGGAGTGATCAGTCCCTCGTCGCGGAGGCGCTGCAACTCGCGCAGGCGCGCGGCCACGCTGCCCTGCGGCTCCGAGGCAGGGGTGGGAGCGTCCTCGCTCCTGGAGCGTTCGCGCGGGTAGTCCATCCGGCCGGAGGGCGGGGCGGACGAGGCCGTGGTGCGTCCGGAGACCGCGGGCGGCTCCTCGCCACGCATGCGAAGATCGACTGCGGTCGCGGGGCGGAAGCCGCCGGGCGAGTACGCGATGTAGGTGTTGGCGACCTTGTCCCAGAGACACTGGCGCTCGCGGTCCCACGTGCACCACAGCGCCGCAGGCAGGAAGAGTAGTATGCCGGGACCTCCGGTCAGGACGAAGCTAACGATGATGACCAGAGCGAACAGCCCCTTCACAACAATCTCGCGCAAGATGGTGTACCACCCGCTGGCGCGGCTACCGTCCTCGCGCATGATGTACATGCCGAGCATCTGCTTGCCTGGTGTCTGTCCCCGCTGAGCCACGACCAGGAACCAGACCAGCCAACCGATGGCGAACGTCGCGAGGAAGACAACCCCGTCCAGCACCCAACCGCCGAGGCGCCGCCCCTGCGAGGCCGTCTGCAACTGCTCCGGCGGGTAGAACGCCTCGATGCGGCGCAGCGGCTGCATGACCATCGGGGGCCCCTCCTTACCCCGAATCCACCGATCGAAGCTTGACGGGGCGGGATGCCGGGCTGCCGAAGCGTTCGGCGGGCGTGCCGGCGTTCGCCGGGCGGCGCCGGGGGCGGGCTGGAGCGAGGAGCCCTCGCTCAGCGCCGCTCGGGGGCGCTGAGGGCGCGTGCGCGAGGGTGCGCGAGGCGTGCGCGGGCATGCTGGCGCGAGCCTCGGACCCGGGGCCGGCGCTGTGAGCGGGCGTCAGGCGGGGAGCGGAAGCGCCCGTAACCGCGCGAGCGCGGCTGCCCACTGCCCGGCCCAGGGCCAGCGCTTCGGGAGGTGCAGCGTCCACCGCCGGGCCGAGTGGGTGAGCCGCCCGGCCAGCGCGAAGAAGCGCCGCCTGAGCGTCCTGGTCGTCACGATTCCCTCGCCGAGCCCGAGCCGCGCCGTCCAGCGGGCGAGGTTGTGCGCGATCACCTGCACCGCGAGCCACGCCGCGTTCGCGGTGAAGCGGCCCGAGGGGAGATGGTTCAGCCCGACGCCGTACTTGAGATCGCGGATCGCGTTCTCGATCTCGGCGTGGCGGCGATGGTCGGCCTCCAGCTCCAGCAGCTCCCCCTCGCGGTCGCTGATGAAGGCGTGGTAGCTGTAGCTGCTGAAGAGCGCGAGCTGTGAGCCGGGCGTCGGCTTCACGCGCCGCACGATGAGCCGCACCGGGGCGGCGTCCTCCTTGTGCTGGAACGGCGTGTAGGTCGTCTCGGCGACATCGGCGCCGCCCGGCAGCCAGTACGGGATCGGCGTCCAGTCCTCTTCCGCTATCGCCTCGATCAGCCGGCGCACGTTCGGCTGCTGGCGAATCGTGACCGAGAAGCGGACATCCAGCGCGCGGCAGGCGGCGACGACGGCGTGGCTGTAGAAGCCGCTGTCGGCGCGCATCGTGAGCTGCCCCGACGCCCCGGCCTCGCGCACCCGCGCCACCGTCTCACGCAGGAAGTGGGCGGCGCCGCGGGCGGTGTGGGCGCGGCCCTCGCGCAGCCGCGCCATCAGCACCTCGCCTGAGCCGGCCGCGACGGCGAGCAGCGGGTGATAGCCGCGCGCGCCGCTGTAGCCGGGGCGCTGCGCGCCCTCCTTGGCGAGGCCGTAGGTCTCGCAGAGCGTCGAGTCGAGATCGATCGTGAGCGGCTCCTCGCCCGGTCCCGCCCCGGCCGCCCAGGCGCGGGCGAGCAGCTCGCGGGTCACGCGGTCGAGCTGGCGGGCGTGGCCCCAGCGGAAGCTGCGCAGGAACGTGCCGAGGGTGGACGGCGCCTTCACGGTGCAGCCGAGCACGCGCCCCGTTCCGCCGGCGCGCAGCGCAGCGGCGTCGTCGATGCAGTCGCCGCCCGCGAGCGCGGAGGCGACCAGGGTGAGCAGCTTGTCCCCGGCGTTCGCCCGGCCCGCTGCCCCACCGAGGTCGACGTGGGCGTCCGTCAGTTCACGCAGGCCGAGCCGGCCGGCGAGCGTGGCGGGGAGTAGCAGGCCCGCGTGGTCCACGAGGCGGTCGTCGTCGAAGGCGATCTGGAGCCGGTCGGGGCTGCTCGGTGCTAGCATCGAATGGGTGCTCCCTGTCGCTGGTGCGGGATTCGTTCAAAACCCATTGTCCCAGATACAGAGGAGCACCCCTTCTCAACTACTCACGCGCTCTCCTTCGGTGGATCAGGGCTTACACGCCTGCTCCGGGAACAGGCAGGCGAAAGCTACCGAAGACGCCGGACGCTGCGTCGCCCGAGGTATCCGTACTCATCTGACGCTCCAGCGGATCGGTCGCCTAAGTCCCGGCGGTTGGCGCACCTACAACTCTTCCATGATGCGCGCGCGGCGCTCCTCGTACTGCTCGGGGGTGATCAGGCCCTCGTCGCGGAGGCGCTGCAACTCGCGCAGGCGCTCGGCGGAGCTGCCCTGCGGCTCCGGAGGGGAGGAGGCGGGCGGGTCCGCAGGCGTGCTGCGTTCGCGCGGGTAGTCCATCAGCCCCGACGGCGGCGCGGGCGAGGCCGTCGTGCGTCCGGAGACCGCGGGCGGCTCCTCGCCGCGCATGCGCAGCTCCTCGGCAGTCGGCGGGCGGAAGCCGCTGGGTGAGTACGCGACGTAGGTGGAGGTGACCTTGTCCCAGAGGCACTGGCGCTCGCGATCCCACGTGCACCACAGCGCAGCGGGTAGCCACAGCAGCTCGCCGACACCGTTCGTCGCCCCGGCAATCACGGAGATCACGGTCCCGAACAGCAGGACCTTGACGCCGATCTCGCGCAGGATGGTGTACCAGCCGCCGGCGCGGCTGCCGTCCTCGCGCATGATGTACATGCCGAGCATCTGCTTGCCCGGAGTCTGTCCCCGCTGGGCGACGATCAGGAACCAGATCACCCAGCCGACCCCCAGCGTCACGATGGTGACGAGCCCATCCAGCGCCCAGCCCCCGAGGCGGCGGCCCTGCGAGGCCGTCTGCAGTTGCTCGGGCGGGTAGAACGCCTCGATGCGGCGCATTGGCTGCATGGCCATCGGGGGCCTCCTTACACGCCTGCTCCGGGAGCAGGCAGGCGCACGCTACCCGAAGACGCCGGACGCCGCGAGGCGCGCGATCTCGTCGTCGCCGAGGCCCAGTTCGGCCAGCACCTCGCTGGTGTGTTCGCCCGGCGCGGGCGCCGGTCCGCGCACCCTCGTCTCCGCCCCGCTGACGCGGAACGGCGCGGCCAGCGTGCGGTAGCGGCCGGCCTCCGGATGCTCGACATCCTCGAGCATCGCGTTCGCCTCCACCTGCGGGTCGGCGAGCGCCTCGGGGAGCGTCGCGACCGGCGCCCAGACGAGCTCCGCCTCGTCCAGGCGGCGTCCCCACTCGTCGAGGTCGGCCGAGGCGATCAGCGTCTCGATGCGTTCGCGCAGCTCGGCGGCGTGGCGCTTGCGCCCCTCGAGCGTCCCGAAGCGCGGATCGAGCGCCCACGGCGGCTCGCCGATCATCGCGACGAAGCGCGGCCAGAAGCGGTCGGCCTGCGTCATGCCGAGCAGCAGCCAGCGCCCGTCGCGGGTGCGGTAGGAGTTGCGGATCGGGTTCCACGGCTGGGTGCGGTCGTAGCGCCGCGGCTGCTCGCCGGCGGCGAGGGCGACGGCGACATCGGCGCCGATCGTCCACATCCCGGTCTGCATCAGGCTGACCTCGACGCTCTGGCCCTCGCCGCTCTGGTCGCGCAGCCGCAGCGCGACGAGGATCGCGCTGAGCAGGTTGAGCGCGGTGGCGTGGTCGCCCTGCCCGGTGCGGCAGAAGGGCGGCGGCGAGGAGGGCTCGCCGCTCAGCCCCATGATGCCGGAGCTGGCCCAGAACGCCGCGTAGTCGAAGCCCTCGCGATCCGCGCCCGGGCCCTGCTCGCCGTAGCCGCTGACGGCCGCATGGATCAGCGCCGGGTTGGCCGCGCGCAGCGTCTCCGCGTCGATGCCCCAGCGCTCGCGCTGCATCAGGTTGGTGACGAAGATGTCGGCGTCCTCGCAGAGCCGCCGCACCAGCTCCGGCGCGCCGGCCTGCCGCAGGTCGATGGCTATCGAGCGCTTGCCGCGGTTGTCGAGTTCGAAGCCGTACTGGATCGCCGAGGGCTCCTCGAAACCCATCGAGCTCGTGTCGAAGTGCCGCCAGGGATCGCCCCCCGGCGGCTCGATCTTGACCACGTCCGCCCCGAGGTCGGCGAGCAGCGCCGCCGCCGAGGGCGCCGCCAGCCAGGTCGCCGCCTCGATCACGCGGATGCCCGCCAATGGAGCCGTCATCGCACGCCGCCCGCGGCGGCGGCGACGCCGCTGCCGGCGAAGCGCGCGGCGAGATCGGCGCTGGGCCGGAAGACGAACTTCTTGCCGATGCGCGTCTTGCCGAACAGGCCGAGTTCCTCGAGGCCGAGCAAGTCCGCACGAGCGGTGGCGTAGGTCACGCGGTGTCGCCGCGCCTGCGCCTGGATCGTGAACCACGCATCGGGATCACGCATCGCGTCGCTCACGAGCACGATCTGGCGATGGTTGAGATGCGGGCTGTCACGCAGCAGCCGCTCGGCCCGCCGCTGCTCCTCCATCTTCCGCTGGAGGTAGTGGTTCAGGCTCTCCATCGCGCGCTCGATGACCGCGAGCTGGTAGAGCACGAAGTAGGTGACGTCGCCGCCGTCGGTCTCGACATGGAGGTACGACCTCGCGTACTGCGCGGGCGCCCTGCGCAGGATGCTGGAGATCGTGAGGTACTGCGTCAGCCAGTAGCCGGAGCGCAGCATCGACCAGTAGAAGAGGGCGCGCGCCGTCCTGCCGTTGCCGTCGGCGAAGGGGTGGTCGTAGGCGAGTCCGAAGTGCAGCACGATCGCGCGCACCACGGGGTGGATGAAGCCCTCGCCGCTGAGTCCATTCGCGAACTCGCACAACCGATCGAGGCGTGCGGGAAGATCCGCAGCAGGCGGCGGGCGATGGATGACCGTCCCGTCAGCCCACTCGACGACCACGCGCTCGTCCTCAGGACTCTGAAGCCTGCCTGCCTCGCGCTCGTCATCCAGCGTGTCGAACATGACGATGCGATGCAGATCGAGAATGTCGCCCGGCGTCAGGGGACCGCCGTCCGCCGCCAGCGAGGCGGCGGCCTGCAGCACCTCGAAGTTGTTGACGATCATCTGCTCGCTGCGGTCGCGAGGCTGGCGGCCGCTGCGCAGCATCTCCCTGGCGACACGCCTCGTGGTGCTCGCGCCCTCGAGCTGGCTCGACGTGATCGCCTCCTCGTGGAGCGAGCTCACGAGGTAGCGGTCGCTCGACTGGAGGCTCGTCACCACCTCGCCTGCGATGATCTGGCCGCTCGCCTGCTGATCGATGCGGTGAACCAGCTCCTGGATCCGGTCGGTGTTGCTGAAGTGGAAGGACCGCCCCTCAATGTCGGACAGTGGCAGCGCCCGGGCGATCGCCTGCCGCGCCAGCGACATGCCGAGCCACCACGTCTCGTGGCTGAGGCCGTCGGGCGGGGTGCGGCGGCGCAGCTGGTCCCAGTGCAGGTAGCGGCCCCTGGTATCGACGGGGCGGCTTGTCGCGAGGACGCCGAGCGCCCGCTCCGGATCGCGGGCGAACTCGTCGAGCAGCCTGTCGGCCGGCGGCGGGCTCTGCGGGATCTTCACGGTGCAACTCTCAACTTGCTATCAGTTGTCATTGGATTGATAGTAATCTATCACAAAGCGGCAGGAGTGCGCATACCAGTTGCGCCGCGCAACTCTCAACTTGCTATCAGTCTCTCTCAAATTGATAGTAAATTTACAGGAAAGCGCACCGCGCCGCCTACCCGACCAGCGTCAGCAGCACCGTCAGCGTCGCCACGCTCGCCAGCGTCGAGGTCACCACCGCGCGCGTCACGAACTGCGGGCGCACGTCGAACTCCGTCGCCACGATGATCGCGATCACCGCCGTCGGCATCCCGCCGAGCACGATCACCACGTCGCGCGTCACGCCCTCGAGGCCCAGCGCCAGCGCAGCGCCGAGGGCGACCAGCGGGCCGAGCAGCAGTCGCAGCGCGGACGCCACGCCCACGTCCGCCAGCTCGCCGAGGTCGCCGAGGCCGCGACCCAACTGCAGCCCGAGCACCACCAGCATCGCCGGCACGGCGGCGTCCGCGAGCGTCGCGATCGGCGCCTCGATCGTGACGGGCAGATCGACGTCGAGCCCGTTCGCGGCGAAGCCCAGCGCGGCGGCGTAGAGCGCCGGGTAGGCGAACGGCGCGACGAGCGCACGCTTCGACGAGCCGCTCGGCAGCGTCGCGATCACGATCCCCGCCGAGGTGACCAGCGTGGCGTTCACCACCCAGGTCAGCACCGCGACCTGCACGCCCACCTCGCCGAAGGCGAGCAGCGCGACCGCGATGCCCATGTTGCCGGTGTTCAGCGAGGTCACCGCCAGCGCGAATGCCGAGCGTTGCAGCGCCTCGTGCCTCACCAGCATCGACCAGGCGCTCGCGGCCGCGAAACCGACGATGTAGATGATCACGGCGACCGCCGCGATCTTCAGCGAGAGCCCGGCCGCCAGATCCGAGTTCGCCAGCGAGTCGTAGACCAGCGCCGGCGTGAAGAGGAAGAAGACGACCGCCGAGAGCGGCTCGGCGGGCACCCCTCGCCAGCGCCCAACCAGCGCACCGAGCGCGGCGACGAGCATGACGGGCAGCACCACCTCGAAGAAGACGCTCAGCACGGGGAGCCTCCGCAGCGCTTCGCAGGCGCCGCCCGCCACGCGCGATCACGATCAGACGCGCGCACCCCCGTCAGGACGCGTCCCTGGACGCTCTGCTCGCGCGTGCGGGCGAGAGCGTTCCTCAGCGCCAGGCCGGCAGCACCTGCTCGCCGATGGCGCGCAGCGTCGCGTTGTGGTCCTCGAGCGACTCGGCGTTGATGCCGATGCTGAGCTTCGTGGCGCCGAGCGCGAGCTGCTCCTCGATCAGGCGCGGGGCGTCGTCGATGGTGTCCTTCGAGACGCGGACGCTGAGCCACAGGCCGAGCGGCTCGTCGCGCGCCTCGATCGCCTCGCGCTCGCGCTCCAGCACCTCGGTCATCCAGGCGTAGTCCTTGGAGTGCGGCACGTGGATGCCGGGGTGCTCCTGCCCCAGCGCCTGGACCAGCTCGGCATACGGATCGGCGGCGGCGCCGGCGTCGGTGGCGCCGATCGTGAAGTCCGTGCTGCCGGCGCCTCCGGAGAGGCCGGGCCCGACGATCGGGCCCCAGCCGGCGCCGTAGCGGATCGCGCGCCGCAGCGCGCGCAGGTTGCCGCCGTGGATCCAGACCTCCGGGTGCGGCTTCTGGACGGGGAACGAGGCGAGCTTGACCTCGCTGAAGTTGACGTGCTCGCCGGAGAACGAGGCGTACTCGTTGGTCCACAGCTCGATCATCGCCGCGAGGTACTCGTCGGCGATCGCGCCGCGGTTCGCGAAGTCCAGCCCGAGCGTGTCGTACTCCTCGTGGAGATAGCCGGCCGCGAGGCCGATGCAGAGCCGGCCGCCGGAGAGCTTGTCGATCGTGGCCAGTTCGTTCGCCATCACCGCGGGGTTGCGGTAGGGGATGTTGATCGTCGCGGAGGCGATCCCGATCCGCTCCGTGTGGGCCGCGAGGAAGCCGAGCAGCGGCATCGGGTCGTAGCTGTTCGTCGCGTAGGAGGGCTGCCACTCGGGCGGCTCGAGGAAGTGGTCGTAGACCGCGATCTCGTCGAAGCCGACCTCCTCGCCGATGTGGGCGATCTCGACCAGCGACTCCGGGCTGACCCAGTCCGGGTTGAAGAACTTCAGGTAGATCGGCGTGGTGAAGGAAAACTTGAGCGCCATGGCGAACCCCCTTGCGCGGCGTCACTATACATCGCGCGCGAGGGCGCACGAGGTGCGCCGGAGCGGCGGCGCGGGGTGCTAGAGTGAGCGGCGGCCCCCGGGGAAACGCCTCGTACCCCGCGGCCGGGCCGGAGGTTGCGGTCATGCGCACGGAGATTCAGTACAGGGGCGACGGCATGGCGCGGGTCTCGCTGCTCTTCCGCCGCGAGGGCCGCGACCCGGAGGACATCTGGATCCGCTCCGAACTGGAGCGCTACCCGGTCCCGCCCAAACGCACGCTCGAGTGGGAGCGCCAGGGCGAGCCGTTCGATGTCATGCAGTACGGCCAGTGCGTTATCGGCGAGCTGATGTACGACATCGAGAAGCACCAGATGCTCTGCGACCGCATCCGCGAGCTGTGCGGCGACGAACTGACCTCGGGCATGCCGGACGCGGATGAGCGCGAGGTGCTCGTCTCCGAGGTGGCGAAGGAGTTCCACGGCGCGGCGAAGATCAGCTGGGACGAGCACGACCGCAAGTCCGTGGCGATCGATGATCCGCCGCTGCGCGCGCGCGTGCTCGAGCTGATCGAGACGGGCCTGCCAAGCGAGGACGCCCCGGCGCCTGCGTAGGCAGGCGCGGGCTCGCACACGGAGACAGGAAACGGAGGACGGCATGGCGATTCAGGTGCAACTGCGGGACGACGGACCCTACGTGATCCGCGGCACGGACATCGAGGTGCTGGACGCGGACGGCAACGCGCTCCCCCACGAGGGCGGTGCGGTCGCGCTCTGCCGCTGCGGCCAGTCGGACAACAAGCCGTTCTGCGACGGCACGCACCGCCCGGCCGGCTTCGAGAGCGCCCCGCGCGCCGAGTAGTCCCGACCCTCACCCCCGAGAGAGGGCCGCGGGCCCCCACGCCCCCATCCCGGAGGAGCGTGCGCGCGGTCGTGTCGTAGACGCGAGGGATACCTCGCAGGGCCGCTCCGGCCCACCCACCCGCCCTCGGATTTTCTTTCTGTAGGGGCTCCGCCCCACACCCCCGCCGGATCAGCGCACGCGGCGTGGCCTTCGCGGGCGCACCGAACTCCCGACGGCGTCCGGCTCCCTCTTCCCGAGAGGGAGAGGGTGGAGGTGAGGGCGTTCCGCCGCCCGCCGGGCGAGCAGGCGCCGAGGGCGCATCGGCACGACCGCGAGCAGCTCGCCGCTTGACCAGTTAGCTCCCTGGGGTGTCTTTCCCCCAGGGAGAGAGGGGCCGGGCAGCACCTCGCCCGTCCTCGTAGTCCCGCGCCGCGCGGCCGCTACTTGCGGACGCCGCCGAGCGGGAAGGTCGGCGACCAGGGGAAGCGCAGGAAACCGGGGTCAGGGGACGCGAGGGTGCCGATCGGCCGCTCGGCGCGCTCGATCGTGACGAAGGCGCGGGGGGCGATCCAGCGGATCGCGCCCAGCACGCGACGCAGCCCGCGACGGCGCACCAGCAACGTCGCGACCTCGACCGGGCCCTGCAGCCCGTGGCCCTCGATGCGGGTCACGCGGTAGCCGCGATCGCGCAGGCGCGCGGCGACGTCGATCGCCGGGTCGTTGTTGATCACCTGCACCTGGCGGTAGCCGAGCGCGATTCGCTCCTCCAGCCAGCCGCCGAGCAGCACGCCCGCGGCGAACCCCGCGGCATAGCCGACGATCAGCAGCGGGTTGTCGAGGTGCGTCACCACGCCGCCGGTGGCGGCCAGCCAGATCGCCACCTCGATGAAGCCGAGCAGCGCCGCGATCCAGCGCGATCCGGCGACGAGCAGCACGATCCGCACGGTCCCGATCGTGGTGTCCACGATGCGGGCCCCGAAGATCAGGAGGGGTAGGACGAACAGCTCGAATTCCACGGGTGCTTCTCGCTGCAATGGGCTACTGCGAACGGCGCTGTGAATACGTTCGCGCTCCCCGCGCTGGCGCGCAAGGGGCGGCGCGCAGGCCCGGACACGGCTAGACTGCGCGCCGCGTCGAACGTGTCCTGCGGGAGGGGCGGACGGGATGCCGGAGCAAGCTCCTGAGGGGCCGATCGAGCGGATCAGCGCGGTCACGCTGACGACCGCGGACATGGCGCGCGCCGTCGAGTTCTACGCCTCGCTCGGCTTCGTGCTGCGCTACGGAGGGCCGGACGCGGGCTTCACCAGCTTCATCTTCGCCGAGGGCTACCTGAACCTGATCGCCGAAGGCCCGCGAGCCGGCTGGTGGGGGCGCGTCATCTTCTACGCCTACGACGTCGATGCGCTCTACGAGCGGGCGCTGGAGCTCGGCTACGCGCCGCAGGCGCCGCCGCGCGACGCGCCCTGGGGCGAGCGCTTCTTCCACCTCACGGACCCGGACGGGCACGAACTGAGCTTCGCCTCGCCCCTCCAGCCGGCGTAGGGACTCGCGGGCGGGGCTAGCGCCCCTCGTGCTCCACGATCAGCCGCGCGAGGTCGTCCGGGCGCTCCAGCTCGAGCCAGTGGCCCGCGCCGTCGAGAACCTCGAGGCGCGCGTCGGGCAGCTTCTCGGCGTAGAGCGCGCCGCTGTTGACGGGCACGATCGCATCCTCGCTGCCCCACGCCACCAGCGTCGGCGTGTGCACGCTCGGGAGCAGATGGGGCAGCGCCATGTTGTGCATGTACGGCTTCCAGCCGACGCGGGTGGTCATCTCGCGGTTGATGTCCCAGACCATCAACTGATCGATGTCCGACTCCTCGCCGAACATCTCCTCGAAAGAGCCTTCGGCTGCGAAGCCCGTGCGCACGTAGTCCTCGTGGCTCACAAGGAACTGGTCGAAGATCTCGCCCTGCTCGGGCTTCACGCCCATCGCGGCGGCGAGGGTGAGCTTGTTGATGCGCGCCTGCGCCGTGGTGGCGAGCTCGGCGGCGACGTAGCCACCGAAGCCGAGGCCGACGACGCTCGCCGTCGGGAGATCGAGTTCGTCGAGCGTGAGGCCCGCCAGGGCCACGATGTCGCGCACGTTGCGCGCCCACTCCGGGCGCACCGACTTGCCGAATCCCGGCAGGTCCGGGAGGTAGACCGTGAAGCTCTCGGCGAGGCGCTCATAGAAGCTGGTCCAGGCGTGCGCGCCGATGTCGTGATGGATCACGAAGAGCGGGGCGCCGCTGCCGCCCGTGCGGACGAACACCTCGCCGCCGGCGACCTCGATCGTGAGCTCCTGGTGCGTCATCGAGGCAGTCGTCATTCTGCTTCCCCCAGCCTTCGCAGCAGCCTCGGCGCCCGTGCGTCATCGAGCCGGACGGCTGCCTGCCCATAGTGCCGCGCCGGACCGCCTGGCGCGAGCCTGCCGAGGCGTCACGGCCCACGTTGTACGCGCGTGCGCCCGCCAACATACACTGCCGCGGGGGCTCACGAAGCGCCCTCGCGACAGCGAGCCCAGGGAGGCGACATGGAGAGCATGGCACAACGCTCGTTCCTCGAGCGGGTAATCGGGGCGGCGCGGCTCAACCGCAGCGTCTACGAGGAAGTCGAGCACGACCGCGACGGCACGAAACAGGCCGCGACGCTCGTGGTCCTCGGCTCGATCGCAGCGGGCATCGGAGCGATCGCCGAGGGCGGGGCGTTGGGCCTCGTGTACGGGGTCGTGTTCGGACTGCTGGCCTGGGCGGTCTACGCCTGGATCACCTACTTCATCGGAACCCGCCTGCTCGCGGGTTCGGAGACGAGCGCGGACTGGGGCGAGCTCGCGCGCACCCTCGCCTTCGCGAACGGGCCGCGCTTGCTGCTGGTGATCGGCATCGTGCCGGTGCTCACCGAGGTTGTCAGCACGATCGTGGGCCTCTGGGTGCTGATCGCGACGGTCGTGGCGGTGCGCGCCGCGCTCGACATCGGCACGGGGCGGGCGATCGCCGTGGCGCTGATCGGCTGGATCCCGTTCGCCATCATCATGAGCATCGCGTACGCGCTCGCCGGCGGCGTCGCGTAGCGCCGCGCGGCCGCGCGCGGACTCGCGCGCGAGGAGGCGAGCGGAGGACGGGGCACTGATGAGCGCGAGCGAGCAGGCGGCGCAGAGCGAAGGCGCGCGCGCCGCCACGCGGGCGAACGAGGCGCGCGCCGCCGCCGCGGTGCAGACCGGCGCGACCTGGGAGGAGGCGTGCGACGCCGTCCTCGCCGCGCTCGACCTCGAAACGAAGCCGGACCTCGCGCTCGCGTTCGTCGATTCGCGCTTCGCGGCCGACTACGCGGCCGTGCTGGAGCGCCTGCGCGCTGGCACCGGCGCGAGGCGGCTGGCCGGGGCGAGCGGGATGGGCGTGATCGGCCCCGGCCACGAGGCCGAGGACCAGCCCGCCATCTCGCTGCTCGCGCTCAGCCTGCCCGGCGCCACGATCACCACGCTGGCGATCGGCTCGAACGACGAGGCCGCCGCCGCGCTCGGCCGCATCGAGGCGGCGTCCGCGCAGGCCTGGCTGCTGTTCGCCGATCCCTTCAGCACGGACGCCGAGTCGCTGGTTGGCGCGATCGGCGAGCGCAAGCCGGGCGCGACGGTACTCGGCGGGCTCGCCTCGGCGCAGCCGATGCAGCGCAACACCGCCGTCTTCCTCGACGGCGAGGTGCGCGAGTCCGGCGCCGTGCTGGTCGGCATCGGCGGTGCCTTCGGCATCCACACGATCGTCGCGCAGGGCGCGGAGCCGATCGGCCAGCCGTGGACGGTCACGGAGTGCGAGGGCAACGTCGTGCGCAGCCTCGGCTCGCGCCCCGCGCTGGAGGTGCTGCAGGAGACGCTCGCCGCGCTGGACACGGCGACGCGGGAGCGGGCGCAGCGCAACCTGCTGGTCGGTCTCGCGATGGACGAGTACCGCCATCAGCATGCGCGCGGCGACTTCCTGATCCGCAACATCCTCGGCGGCGACCGCGAAAGCGGCGCGATCGCGATCAACGCCACGCCGCGCGTGGGACAGACGCTGCAGTTCCAGTTCCGGGATGCGGAGGCCGCCGACCTCGATCTGCGCGAGCATCTGCGGGTGCTGCGCACACGGCTCACGCCGGGCGAGCAGGTGCTCGGCGCGCTGCTCTGCTCCTGCAACGGGCGCGGACAGGGCCTCTTCGGCGAACCGCACCACGACGCGCAGGCGCTGGAGCAGGCGCTGGGCCCGACGCCGACCGCGGGGATGTTCTGCAGCGGCGAGATCGGCCCCGTCGGCGGCAAGACATTCGTGCACGGCTTCACTGCCAGCATCGCGCTGCTCACCATGCGCGGATCCGGGAAGCGATGACGCGGATCGTCGTCACCTTCGCCCTCGAAGCGGAGCACGCCGACCGCATCCGCGCCGTCGCCCCCGGCCTCGAGGTCTCCGTCCTCGGCGCGGATCTGCTCGCCGCGCTGCGCGGCAAGCGGCGCTTCCCCAGCGAGCGCCAGGCTGTGACGCCCCTCGATGAACTCGAGGCGGCGCTCGCCGACGCGGAGGTGCTGTTCGGGTTCTGGGGTGGCGCGCTGCCCGACCTCGTGCGGCCCGACGCGCTACCCGGGAAGCTGCGCTGGGTGCAGCTCACCTCGGCGGGCGCGGATCGCGTCGACGGGGACCTGATCCGCGCCGGGCTGACCTTCACGAACGTCAGCGGGCTGCACGCCACGCCGATCGCGGAGTTCGTGCTGGCCTACATGCTGATGTTCGAGAAGGGCTGGCCGGCCCTCGCGCGCAATCAGGCCGCCGCCGTCTACGACCGCATGGTCATGCCGAGGAACCTCTCCGACAGGACCGTCGGCGTCGTCGGCATGGGCGCGATCGGCCTCGAGTGCGCGCGCCTCGCAAAGGCAGTCGGCTGCCGCGTGCTCGGCATCCGCCGCTCGGTGAGCGAGCGCGGGCCGGACGACGTCGCCGACGAGGTGCTCCCGCCGGGTGACCTCGACGAGCTGCTGACGGAGAGCGACTACGTGGTGCTGGCCATGCCGCTGACCGAGGAGACGCGAAACATGATCGGCGCGGCCCAGCTGCGCACGATGGGCGCGCGCGGCGAGCGCTCCTACCTGATCAACATCGCGCGCGGCGAGGTCGTCGACGAGCCGGCGCTGATCGAGGCGCTGCGCGAGGGCGTCATCGCCGGCGCGGCGCTCGACGTCTTCGAACGCGAGCCGCTGCCACCGGAGAGCCCGCTGTGGGAGCTGGACAACGTGATCCTCACCCCGCACATCAGCGGCGGGAACGAGAACTACAACGAGCTCGCGACCTCGATCTTCTGCGACAACCTGCGGCGCTACCTCGACGGCGAGGCGCTGCGCAATATCGTCGACCCCGATCGCGGCTACTGAGGGAGGGTCCGGGATGGCCGGTCTCGAGTTGACAGGGTTCGAGGGCAAGGTGGCGGTGGTTACCGGAGCGGGCCGGATGCGCTCGATCGGCCGCTGCATCGCCGTGGAGCTGGCGAAAGCCGGCGCGCACGTCGTCGTCACCGGCAGCGGCCGCCCGCCCGAACGCTACCCCGACGACGAGAAGGCGGTGGGCTGGCGCGACATCCACTCCGTCGCCGAGGAGATCGAGGCCGCAGGACGGCGCGCGCTGCCCCTCGTCAGCGACGTGAGCAACCCGGAGGCGGTGCAGACGCTGCTCGAGCAGGTGATCGACGAGTTCGGGCGCGTCGACTTCGTGATCAACAACGCGGCCTTTGCGCGCGGGCCGGACCGCATGCCCGCCGTCGAGATCCCGATCGACGTCTGGCAGCGAGTGATCGATGTGAACCTCAACGGCACGTTCTACATGTCGCACTACTTCGGGCAGCGCCTGATCGAGCAGGGCGAGGGCGGCGCGATCGTCAACATCTCCTCGGTAGCGGGGAAGCGGCTGAGCGTGAACGCCTCGGCCTACGCCTCGAGCAAGGCGGGCATCCACGCGCTGACGGGCTGCATGGCGGGCGAGATGGGGCGTCACAACGTCCGCGTGAACACGATCTGCCCCGGCACCGTCGACACCTTCCGCATGGACGACATCCCGCGCGGCCAGATCTGGGACGAGCGCATCGCGGCGAGTACGCCGCTGGGGCGCGCCTCGGACGGCTCGGACATCGCCTGGATGACGGTCTACCTGTGCAGCGAGCAGGGCAACTGGATCACGGGCCAGAGCATCAACGTCGATGGCGGCGCGGTGGTGCAGCACTAGACCGACTGGGAAGCACCGACTGGGAAGCGGGATATGGAGATGCGGATGCGCAACCGAACGCACACCAGCACGGGGACCTGGACCGGAACGCACGCGATGGCGGCGCAGAGCGCCGCCATCGCGCTGATCGCCGCGGTGCTGGTCCTCGACGCGCCCCGTCCCGTCCAGGCGCAGGAAGCGCCGGACTGCGAGGTCATCGACCTCGGCGCCCTCAGCACCGAGGGGGACGGCGGACTGCACGCGAGCGGGCGCTGGACCACCGAGGACTGCGACTCGCGCTTCCGCATCGACAGCGATGCGCACAGCTACCGCTTCCAGGTCGCCGAGGGTGATCGGATCAGAATCGACCTGGCGTCGGACGACGCTGATTCCTACCTCTACCTGCTGGCTGAGGACGGGAGCCGCATCACCGACAACGACGACGGCGGCCCCGACCTCGACGCACGCATCGAGCGCGACCTGGCAGCGGGCGCCTACGTCGTCGAAGCCACGACGGTCGGCGGACGCGCACGCGGCCCGGCGGACTTCACGCTTTCCATCACCGACGTCGCCGGTTGCGAGCCGGTCCATCTGGGGACACTCGAGCCGGGCGTCGATCTGACTGCATCCGGCTCCTGGACGATCGACACGTGCGGCGCACGCGTCGTCGCGGAGCATCCCGCCTACGCCTACTCCTTCACCCTGCCGCAGGGCGGCCGTGTGCTCATCGACCTGATGTCGGCAGACGGCGACCCAGTCCTCTCGCTGGCGACATCCGACGGGCGTTTCATCGGCGCCAACGACGACGGTGGCGGCATCCGCGACGCCCGCATCGAGCAATACCTGGCGGCGGGTACCTACCTGATCGAGGCGACCACGTATCTGCAGCGTGACCTCCAGCCTCTGACGGCTGACTTCGACCTCGTGATCCAGCTGGTGGACGAGGAGGCGAGGCAGCACCGCTTCAAGCTCAAGATCGAGGAGACCCACGCCCCGGACCAGGTGATCGCGGGCGTGCCCTTCGCCGTTCACTACCGAGCCGGCAATCCGGGCGGCGGCGACCTGGCTGACGCCGGCGGCAGGGTCGTGGTGTACGCAGTAGCGCCCCGTGTGTTCGAGCGGATCCCCTCGATCCCCGCAACGCAGGAACGGTGGCAGGCCGGCGTCTCCTACCACTCCGGCGCCCAGACGGCGAGCGCGACAAGTGTCGCGACCGCCGAGGTGACGCCGCTTACGGTCACACTCAACGAACCCGGCCCTTCGTGGGTGTTCGTCGCGATCATCGCGTTCGACGAAGCCGACGAGGAGATCGCATTCCACGGCATCTGGCGGAACCTGATGGTCCTCAGCGGCCCGACGTTCGACCCGGTCACGGTGAACGTCGACGGCGCGGACTACACCGTCGCCGCCGAGGCGGACGACGAGGGCTGGGTCCTGAGCTCGGTCGCCTCCGTCGCCGACCCGGACGCCGAAGTCGACGTGTCGCCGTACGTGAGGGCGATCTACACCGCGGGCGTGCAGAGGCAGCTGCTCGACGGCATCTTCGAACGGCCCCTGATCGCCGCGCTCGGCGAGCCGACCGAGGCGGCCGGGGAGCCGGTCGCACTGGCGAACCCCTCCTCGGAAGCGCTGCTCGAGAGCGTCGGGCTGTTCTACCGGGACGTGATCGCCACGTCCGCACTGGCGCAGTCGGTAGCCGCGGGTGAGCTGGTCACGCCGGCGGCGGTCGAGGGACTGACCCTCAGCACTGCCGAGGCAGCGGCTGCTCGCTACGCGCCGCTGGCGGCTTCCTGGAGTGCGCTCCAGGCGCGGATCGACGGCGGCGAGGCGCTCTCCTTCGAGGACGCGTTCCGCCTCCACACCGATCTCGCGTACGCCGAGGCCGTGCTCTCGCCGGCAGCGATGGCCGGAGCGATCGTGAGCGCGGCACGCGCCGCCGATGGGGGCTGGCAGGCTCCCGCGGTTCAGGCGATGGTTGCGGACCTCGGGGAGCGCGCGCGCTGCGGCATCGGCTTCGCCGAGCTGCGTGGCGCACTCGAGGCGGCGGGCGCCGACGACGTGGACGGGTTGCTCACGCTCGAGGACGAGCTGCGCTGGGCGGAGCCGGTCCTCGGTATCGCGACCGACGCCGCGCTCTGCGCCGCGCTGGACTCCAACATCGAGGTCGCGCGGTTCATGCGCCTTCTGGCGATCGACCGCAGCGAGGTACACCTGCGGCTCGTGCCACCGCTTCCGCCGGCGGGGCCGGCGGACCCGGCGATGGCCCCGGCCACGCACCCGCTGTGGATCATGGTCCGGCTCGCTGACGACGGCCGGCACGAGCACGGCGTACTACTTGCCGACGGCCGATCGATCTTCCCCACGAGGCGGTTCCTGGACATCGCCGCCGAGGTCGACCGCTGGAAGATCAGCACCATGATCGAGGCGGAGGACGGGCAAGCCATCGGGCGGATCCGCGCACGACGCCTCGCCGACGGCCGCATTGAGCTCGGCTTCCGTGACGCCAACGGCATCGCGATCGCGCCCGATATCCGCTACGTGCCCGCGGAGCTGCCGCCCGGCGTCTGGCTGCGCAGCAGCCAGATCGTCGCGCCGGCGGCCACCCCGGCCACCGAGTAGCGGTGGCCGGGGCAACCAGAGCAGGGGAGGCGGGCCCGGGCCCGCCTCCCCGCTTTGACTCGACGGGCGGGGCGGCGTAGCGTTGCGCAGCGCCCTCGTGCGGCGAGGGGATACGACGAAACGAACGAGGACACACAAGGAGACTGCACGCATGGCCGTACTCGAAACCCGCATGGAGGGCTTCACATTCGTGATGACCCTCAACCGGCCCGAGTCGATGAACGCCTTCAACTCAGAGCTGATCGCCGCGGTTGGCGAAGCCTGGGTGCAGGTGCGCGAGGATTCCAACATCCGCAGCGTGATCATGACCGGCGCCGGCGACCGCGCCTTCAGCGCGGGCGCCGACCTGAAGGAGATGGCGATGCGCAACGCCGCCTCTGACGGCGCACCTCCGCGCAACACCTTCTGGGACCAGGCCGACCCGCAGCTCTACCGCGGCCTCGAGATGTGGAAGCCGATCATCGCCGCCGTCAACGGCTTCGCCCTCGGCGGCGGCTGTGAGACCGCGATGGCCTGCGACATCCGCGTCGCCTCGGAGACCGCCAGCTTCGGCCTCCCCGAGGTCGCGCGCGGCATCATCCCGGGTGCCGGCGGCACCCAGCGCATCCCGCGCCTCGTGCCCTTCGGGATCGCGCTCGAGCTGCTGATGACCGGCCGCCGCATCCCGGCGGCGGAGGCCCACCGCATCGGCCTCGTCAACCACGTGGTCCCGGCCGACCAGCTGATGGACAAGGCGCTCGAGATCGCCGCCGAGATCGGCGCGAACGCCCCGCTGGCCGTGATGGCGGCGAAGGAGTCGGCCTACCGCGGCCTCAACACCACGCTGCAGGAGGGTCTGCGCATCGAGAACTTCGAGTCGCAGGCGATCCGCTACACGGACGACGCCAAGGAGGGCCCGCGCGCCTTCGCCGAGAAGCGCGAGGCCAACTACCAGGGCCGCTAACGCCCTCGACTCCCGGCCGAGCACGATGGGGCCGCCCGCATGGGCGGCCCCGCTGCTGTCAGCGGCGGGACGTTCGCGGAACTCGGGAGGAATGCGGACGCTGCGCGCTTCGGCTCGGTGGCGCACACCGGGAGCGGAGACGACGCGAGCGCGCTCGGCCTAATCCCTTTCGTGGGGAGCGGAGGGGTCGAGGGTGAGGGCTTACCTGGGCGCGAGGAGGGGTCGGGAGCAGCGAGAGACGCCCACCGGTCCAGGCGGGTGGGTGGGCCGAGCGGCCCTGCGAGGTATCCCTCGCGTCTGCGACACGACCGTGCGCACGCTCCTCCGAGATGGGGGGGGTGCGGCCCCCGCACCCCCCAGACAGACGCACAATCGCTCTCGAAGGCTCCTTGCCACCCGGAGGTATGGCGTGCCCCTCACCCCCGCCCTCTCCCCAGGGAGAGGGCGCCGGACCGCCCTCGAACGGGAGTTTCGCGAACGTCTCCTCAGGGGGCGGCAGCGCGGCCAGCGCGGCGCGGTCGCGTATCATGCGGCGGGCGCTCGCAGGCGCGGGCCCGCAGCTACGGAGTGTGCGCGCGTGAAGTTCTACTTCTTCCACCTCATGCCCTACCGCCACCTGCCGGACGACTTCAGCGCCACGCACCACAGCGTCTGGGTCGACATCCCCTCCAGCCTGCTGGACCCGCGGAAGACGGGCGAGCTCTACGACGAGTACATCGACCAACTCGTGCTCGCCTCGACGCTCGGCTACGACGGGGTGTGCGTGAACGAGCACCACCAGAACGGCTACGGGCTGATGCCCTCGCCGAACATCATCGCGGCCGCGCTCGCGCGCCAGACGAAGGACGTCGCGATCGTCCTGCTCGGCGACAGCATCGCGCTCTACAACCCGCCCACGCGCGTCGCCGAGGAGATCGCGATGCTCGACTGCATGAGCGGGGGCCGCATCGTCGCCGGCTTCCCCGTCGGCACGAGCATGGACACGAACTACTGCTACGGGCAGAACCCCGTGACGCTGCGCGAGAAGTACCGCGAGGCGGAGCAGCTGATCACACGCGCCTGGGCGGAGCCGGAGCCGTTCGCCTTCAACGGGCGCTACACGCAGTTGCGTTACGTCAACGTCTGGCCGCGGCCGATCCAGGAGCCGCGTCCGCCGATCTGGATTCCCGGCGGCGGCTCCGTCGAGACCTGGGACTGGGTCTGCCAGCGGGGCCACATGTACGCCGCGCTCTCCTTCTCCGGCTTCAAACGCTCCCAGAAGACGTTCGAGGAGTTCTGGCCCGTCGTCGACTCCTACGATCTGCCGCGCAATCCCTACCGCGCGGGCATCATCCAGTTCATCGGCGTCGGCGACAGCGAGGAGCACGCCGAGGAGCTCTACGCGGAGCACCTCGAGTGGTTCTACAACAAGACGCAGCACGTCTACGGCGGCTTCATCGACGCGCCCGGCTACCGCACCGAGAAGACGATCGCCGGCGGCTTCACCACCGAGTACACGGACGTGCGCATCACCGAGCGCAAGTGGGCGCAGCTGATCGACGAGGGCGTGATCATCCACGGCTCGCCGAAGCAGGTGACCGAAAAGCTCGAGTGGCTGGTCAAGGAGATCAACCTCGGCGCGATCATGGTGATGGCGCACTTCGGCTCGATGCCGCGCGATACCGCCGAGTACAACATGACGCGCATCGCCAGAGAGGTGCTCCCGAACCTGCGGCACCTCCACTCCGAGTGGGAAGACGAGTGGTATCCGCAGCACGCGCGGAGGGCGCCCGGTGCCTGAGCCGGAGCAGCGCCTCGTCCGCACCTTCGACGGCAGCGTCGAGGTTCCCGTCCGCATCGTCGGCGACGGTCCGCCGCTGCTCTACCTGCACGGCACCTTCGGCCTCGTCGAGGACGAGTTCATCGACGCGCTCGCGGCGAGCGCGACCGTCTACGCCCCCACCCCGCCCGGCTTCGAGGGCTCCGAGGGCGCGGAGTTCGTCTACGAGAACGTGACGGAGATCACGCTGCACCACGACGACCTGCTGACCGCGCTCGGCCTCGAGGGGCCGATCGACGTGGTGGGGCACTCGTTCGGGGCGTTCCTGGCGCAGGAGATCGCCGCCTTCTTCCCGGCGCGGGTGCGGCGGCTCGCGCTGATCAGCGCGCTCGGCCTCTGGCTGGAGGAGGCGCCGCAGCCCGATCTCTTCGGACTCACCCCCGGCACGCTCGCGCGCGCGATCTTCGCCGACATCGAGAGCCCGGCAGCACGCCGCATGTTCACGCCTCCACCGGATCGCGAGGAAGCCCGGCTCTGGAACCGCGCCCGGCGGCGCGGGCTGATCGGCGCTGCCAAGTACCTCTGGCCGCTGCCCGACAAGGGCTTCGCGCGCCGCGCCTACCGCGTGCGCGCACCCTCGCTGCTGCTCTGGGGCGCCGAGGACGCCGTCGTCCCGCCCGACCCCTACGTCGACGCCTACCGCTCGCTGCTGCCGGACGCGACCGCGGAGCTGATCCCCGGCGCGGGCCACATGGTGGTCGAGGAGCAGCCGGCCGAGGCCGCCCGCGCCGTGCTCAGCCACCTGCGCGGGGCCTGACGGCGCGCGTGCGGGAACTCGAAGCCCTCGAACGGCTCGCGAGCGCGGACTCGCTGCGCATCGGGCTGGTCTCGGATACGCACATCCCGGAGGCGATGCCCAGGCTCTGGCCGCAGGTCTTCACGGCGTTCCGCGACGTGGACTGCATCCTGCACGCCGGCGACATCCACGACCTCTCGGTGATCGACCAGCTCTCGGAGGTCGCGCCCACCTACGTGGCGCGCGGGAACGGCGACGACGGCTCGGGCGGGCGTCCCGTGCAGCCCGAGGACCCGCGGCTGCGCGAGGGCTGGGCGCTGGAACTCGCCGGACTGCTCGTGGGCATCGCACACACCATCCCGGTCCCCCGCGAGAGCGCGTGGACGCTGGAGCGGGCGATGCAGCGCTACTGCGGCCGCACGGACATGGACGTGATGATCTTCGGCGACACGCACTCCGAGTGGGTCGAGTGGGTCGACGGCGTGCTCTGCGTGAACCCCGGCTCCCCGACGCTGCCGAGGAACCTGCGGGCGCGCCTCGGCACGATCGGCTTCCTCGAGATCGCGAACGGCCGCGCGCACCCGAGCATCTGGCAGCTCACCGAGCACGGCATCGCCGCCTTCGACTGGGCGCACTGGCGCCGCCCGGTCTAGGGGCGGCCGCCGCGAGTCAGGCGGCGGCCGGGGTGCGCTCCATCTCGCCGTAGGACGGGATCGCCCTGATCTCCGCCATGAGTTCCTTGATGTGCTCCTCGTCGTCGGGATCCTCGATCTCGGCTCGGAGGTGGATCTCGGTGTTGAGGCCGCCGTAGGCCTCGCGCATCTTGCCGGCGATCTCGTCCCAGGTGCCGACGATCGCGAACTTCTCGAGGAAGTCGTCGTCGATGATCTTCACCATCTCCTCCCACTTCTGCTCGATCGAGAGGCGGTGCAGCAGCATCGCCTCGTCCTGGAGGCCCGCCATGTTCATCGCGTCGTGGTAGCTGCGCGTCGAGGCGTAGAAGGACATCCAGCGCTTCAACTCGGCCATCTCGGCGACGAGCTTCTCCTCGTTCTTCGCCGTGACGACGAAGCCGCCGCCGGAGATCACCATGTCCTTGAGATCCCTGCCTGATCGCCGCGCACCCTCCTCGAGGGCGGGGACCAGCACCTGGTCGCGGTAGGCCCAGCTCATCATCCTGTGCCAGAGCACGCCATCGCCCACCTCGGCAGCCAGCCGCGTGTTGAGTGGCCGCACGGCGGCCAGCACGATCGGCGGGTCCGGGTAGTCGATCGGGCCGGGGTTCCAGTTCCAGGCGTCGAGGGTGTAGCGGTAGTACTTGCCTTCGTAGTTCGGCTTCTCGCCGGTGCGCCAGGTGTGCCAGCAGGCGCGCATCATCTCGATGTACTCGCGCAGGCGCGGGTTGGGCGGGCCCCAGGGGACGGAGAAGCGCCGCTCGTTGTGGCCCTTGACCTGGGTGCCCATGCCGAGGATGAAGCGCCCGCCGGAGTACTCCTGGAGATCCCAGCCGTGGTTCGCCATCACGTACGGCGAGCGCGCGAAGGCGACCGTCACGTTCGAGCCGATGCGCACGTGCTCGCTGTGCTCGGCCACGAGGGCGAGCGCGGTGAACGGGTTGTGCTGGGCCTCGGGCACCCAGAGCGTGTCGAAGCCCATCGCCTCGCGCTGGCGCGCGAAGGCCGGGGCCTCCCCCATCTTCTTGTGGGGGTGCAGTCCGCACGTCACCCGCATCGCGCTACATCCTCTCCCGCAGCTGCGCCCGCCTCCGGCGGAGGCCGGCCCGCGGGAGGCGCGTCAGCTCGCGCTACGCGGCGGCCGGAATGCGCTCCATCTCGCCGTACGGCGGGATCGCCTTGATCTCCGCCATGACTTCCTTGATGTGCTCCTCGTCGTCGGGGTCCTCAAGGTCGGCGCTGAAGCTGATCTCGGTGTTGAGACCGCCGTAGACCTCGCGCATCTTCGCGGGGATCTCGTCCCAGGTGCCGATGATCGCGAACTTCTCGAGGAAGTCGTCGTCGATGATCTTCACCATCTCCGCCCACTTCTGCTCGATCGAGAGGCGGTGCAGCAGCATCGCCTCGTCCTGGAGGCCCGCCATGTTCATGGCGTCGTGGTAGCTGCGCGTCGAGGCGTAGAACGACATCCAGCGCTTCTGCTCGGCCATCGCCTCGACGAGCTTCTCCTCGTTCTTCGCCGTGACGACGAAGCCGCCACCGGAGATCACGATGTCCTTCATGTCCTTGCCCGCGCGCCGCGCGCCCTCCTCGAGGGCGGGGACCAGCACCTGGTCGCGGTAGGCCCAGCTCATCATCCCGTGCCAGAGCACGCCGTCGCCGACCTGGGAGGCCAGCCGCGTGTTCAGCGGCCGCACGGCGGCCAGCACGACCGGCGGGTCCGGGTAGTCGATCGGGCCGGGGTTCCAGTTCCAGGCGTCGAGGGTGTAGCGGTAGTAGTTGCCCTCGTAGTTGGGCTTCTCGCCGGTACGCCAGGTGTGCCAGCAGGCGCGCATCATCTCGATGTACTCGCGGAGGCGCGGGTTGGGCGGGCCCCACGGCACCGAGAAGCGCCGCTCGTTGTGGCCCTTGATCTGCGTGCCCATGCCGATGATGAAGCGCCCGCCGGAGAACTCCTGGAGGTCCCAGCCGTGGTTCGCCATCACGTACGGCGAGCGCGCGAAGGCGACCGTGACATTCGAGCCGATCCGCACGTTCTCGCTGTGCTCGGCGACGAGCGCGAGCGCGGTGAACGGGTTGTGCTGGGCCTCGGGCACCCAGAGCGCGTCGTAGCCCATCTCCTCGCGCTTGCGCGCGAAGGCCGGGGCCTCGCCCATGTTCTTGTGGGGGTGCAGTCCGCATGTGACCCTCATCGCGTTGCATCCTTTCCTGCCGGCTGCGCCGGCGCACTGCGGAAGCCGGCCCGGGAGCCGTCCACCGTGATCTTGCGATACGCGATGCGCCAGCCGGCGGCGTCGCGCCTCAGCCTGTCCTCGTACACCCCGCTCGTGCCCGGCCGCACGTCGCCATCGTCGAGGTGCAGTACGAGCAAGTCTAGCGTCATCGAGGCCTCGTCCCCGTCGCCCTCGATGACGGCGTTGCTGGTCCAGTGCTTGCGGGTGTGCGCCTGCGCGGCGCGCGCACGGAACTCCTCGACGATCGCGTCGCGCCCCTGCCGCGCGCCGCGCGCGGAGGACTCCCACACGGCGTCCTCCGTGAAGACGCCCTCGAGCGCCTCGGGGTCGCCACGATCGAGCGCCCGGCAGTAGCGGGCGGCCACCTCGAGGATGTCGAGCCGGTCATCGCAGGAGAGCGGCACGGCGTTCCTTCCCGGTCTACTCGCGGTCCGTCCGGCGAACGCTACGAGTCGGGGTGGACCTTGCGGTGCGTGAACTTCCATTGCCCGTCCACGCGCTTGAGCGTGTCGTGGTACATGCCGGAGATGCGGATCGCCGGCGGGCCGGAGACGTCGAAGGTGACGAGGTAGACCTTCGCCGTCGCGTCGTCGCCGTCGCCGTCGATCAGGACGTTGTTGTTCCAGTGGCGGATGCGGTTGCTCTGATCGCGTCCGCGCACGAACGCCAGCATCTCCTCGCGGCCGCTGACCTTGCCGGCGCTGCCCTCGAAGACGCCGTCGTCCGTGAAGGTGTCGGCCCAGGCCTCGGGCTGGCTGCTGTCGATCGCGTGGTTGTAGCGGGCCATCAACTCCATGATGTCGAGCTGGTCCTCGATTGAGAGCGGCATGGCGTCCTCCGTCCTTCCCTGCGAGGCGATGCCTCGTGTCTCCGGTCCTACTGGTCCGGGTGGACCTTGCGATGCGTGAACTTCCACTCGCCGTCGACGCGCACGAGCGTGTCGTGGTACGTCCCGCTCGCGATCAGCGCCACCGCCCCGTCGTCATTGAGGCCGGTGCGGACGAGGTAGACCCTCGCGGTGGCATGGTCGCCGTCGGCCTCGATGATCGGGCTGTTGAGCCAGTGCTTCCAGAGGCCGCCGCCGCTGGCGATCACCTGCACGAGCTCGTCGCGGCCGCGGGCGCTGCTCATGCTGCCCTCGAACAGCGCGTCCTCGGTGAAGGTGTCGGCGAAGCCCTCGCCGTCTCCGCCGTCGGCGCAGTGGTTGTACTGGTTCATCAGGTCGAGGATCGCGAGGCGATCGTCAACGGATAGCGGCACGGGCGTTCCTCCGGGCTTCCTCGCGGCGCTCAGTAGTCGATGCGGGAGTGCACGCGCAGCTCGCGTTTGGCGAAGAGCCAGCCCTCCGGCTCACGCCGCACCGTGTCGTAGTAGGTCCCGATCATCAGCGTGCGCCGCGGCTCCACGATCTCGACCAGCCAGAGGTACTGCTCGATCGTCGCGTGGTCCCCGTCGCCCTCGATGACCGGGCTGTTGGTCCAGTGCTTCTTCGTGTGCGCCTGCGTCGCGCGGGTGGCGGCGTGCGCACGAATCGCCTCGCGGCTCGTGACCACGCCGGAGGTGTCGGAGTCCCACACGCCGTCCTCGGTGAACGTCTCCGCCCGCGTGTCGACATCGCCGCTGTCGACGGCGTGGTTGTAGCGCGTCACGAGGGCGAGAATCGCCATCCGGTCCTCGACAGATAGCGGCATCGCTACTCCTCCGCCCGCCGTCCGCTGGCGCCGTCCGCATCGACGACGATGCGCCGCCGGCTGAAGCGCCAGGCGCCGTCCACGCGCCGCAACTCATCCTCGCAGCGCCCGTACAGGCGCGGCTCGACGCTGTCGCGACGGCTCAGCACGAGCAGCGACATTCCCAGCCTCGCCGCATCGCCGTCGCCGGGGACGCCCTCGATGATCGCGTTGCTGTTGAAGTGGCGGCGACGACGCCAGCCGTCCGGCCGCGAGGCGATGTAATGCGCGATCGCGGGCCGGCCGGCGATCGGCCCGGTGGCGGTCGCCTCGATCACTCCGTCCTCGGTAAAGAGCGCGGCGACGCCCTCGTGATCGCCCGAATCGACCGCGTGGTTGTAGCGCGCGGCGAGATCGAGAATCTCAAGCCGGTCGTCGACGGATGGCGGCATTCGCGGACCCCCCCGAAGCGGGGCGACGATAGCACATCGAGCACCCGCTCCCGCGTCCCGCGCCGCGCCGCCGCGGCGGCCCGCTATCCTTGGCGGCGAACTCCGGCGGGAGGGTGGCGCGATGGCGGACTACGACGAGCGGACGGCGCTGGTGGTGGTGGACGTGCAGAACGACTTCGCCTCGCCGGACGGTAGCCTCTACGTGGACGGCGCGGCCGGCGCGATCGCGCGCACCAACGAGGAGATCGCGCGCGCCCTCGAGAGCGGCGCCTTCGTCGTCTACTCGCAGGACTGGCACCCGCAGCACACCCCGCACTTCGCGCAGGACGGCGGCGTCTGGCCCGTGCACGGCGTCGCCGGCAGCTGGGGCGCCGAGCTGCACCCGGACCTCGCGATCACCGAGGGCGCACCGCGCGTGCGCAAGGGCGCCGACGGCAGCGACGCCTACTCCGCCTTCAGCGAGCGCGACCCGCAGAGCGGGGAGCAGGCGGCCACGGAGCTGGAGGCGCTGCTGCGCGAGCGCGCCATCGAGCGCGTCGTGATCGCCGGGCTGGCGACGGACTACTGCATCAAGGAGACGGCGCTGGACGCGTGCCGCCTCGGCTTCCCGACGACCGTGATCGCGGACGCGATCAGCGCCGTGAACCTCGAACCCGGCGACGGCGAGCGCGCGCTCGCGGCGATCCGCGAGGCGGGCGCGACGATCGAGTGAGCGCCGCGTGAGCACGACGCAGCGCCTGCCGCTCGGCGGCGACCTCGACGAGACGGGCCGTGCGCTGTTCACGGACCTCTACCAGCTGACGATGCTGCAGGCCTACGCCGAGCACGGGCTGACCGCCCCCGCCACGTTCGAGCTGTACGCCCGCTCGCTGCCCGCGAATCGCAGCTACCTGCTGGCCTGCGGCCTCGACGACGCGCTCGCCTACCTCGAAGGGCTGCGCTTCGGGGACGAGGCGCTCGCGGCGCTGGAGCGCGGCGGACGCTTCCCCTCGCGCTTCCTCGACTGGCTCGGCGGGCTGCGCTTCACCGGCGATGTCTACGCGATGCCCGAGGGCACCCCTGCCTTCGCCGGCGAGCCGCTGCTAACCGTCGAGGCGCCCCTGCCGGAAGCACAGCTCGCTGAGACGTACCTGCTCAACCAGCTGCACCTGCAGACGCTGATCGCCTCGAAGGGCGCGCGCATCGTCGAGGCGGCGCGGGGGCGGCCGGTGGTGGACTTCGGCACGCGGCGCGCGCACGGCACGGACGCGGCGCTGAAGGCGGCGCGCGCGCTCTACCTCGCGGGCATGGCCGCGACCTCCAACGTGCTCGCCGCCGACCGCTACGGCATCCCGGCGACCGGCACGATGGCGCACAGCTACGTGCAGGCCCACGACGACGAGAGCGAGGCCTTCCGCAGCTTCGTCGCGACCCACCCCGACACCGTCCTGCTCGTCGACACCTACGACACCGCCGAGGGCGTGCGCCGCGTGGCGCTGCTCGCCGCGGAGCTGGGCGACGCCTTCCGCGTGCGGGCCGTGCGGTTGGACTCCGAGCCGCTGGCCGAGCTGGCGCGGGAGTCGCGCGCGATCCTCGATGCGGCCGGGCTGGAGCGCGTGGAGATCGTCGCCAGCGGCGGCCTCGACGAGACGCGGATCGCGGAGCTCGTCGCAGCGGGCGCGCCGATCGACGCCTTCGGCGTGGGGACGCGCGCCGTGTCCTCGGCGGACGCGCCCACCTTCGACGCGGTCTACAAGCTGGCGGCCTACGACGGCCGCGGCCGGATCAAGCTCTCGGCGGGGAAGGAGACGCTGCCCGGCCGCAAGCAGGTCTTCCGCCGGCGCGACGCCGCCGGCGTCGCGAGCGGCGACATCCTCGCCCGCGCCGACGAGCGCCTCGACGGCGAGCCGCTGCTGGAGCTGGTGATGCGCGACGGCGAGCGCCTCGAGGCGGGGAGGCGAACGCTGGCGGAGGCGCGGGAGCGCGCGGCGACGGAGCGCGAGCGGCTTCCCGCCTCGCTGCGTGGTCTGCAAGCGCCGGCCGAGCCGTACCCGGTGGAGGTCAGCGCCGCACTGCAGGCCGAGGCCCAGGCCCTGCGCGACGAGCTGCGCCGCGGAACCTCGACCCCGTAAACCGGGTGCGCCACCCGCTACTCCCCGGAGCCCCCTGAGGATCTCTCGCGCAAGTCGACGCGCGCCTCCGCGCCGGGGAGCGCGCGCAGCAGCGCGTCGGCCTCGCGGAAGGAAGGCGAGGCGAGCCACGCCTCGGCAGCCGCGCGGCTGCGCCACCACGTGGTGAGCAGCAGCGAGCGGCGTGAGAGCCAGCGGTGCACGTGCAGGCAGCCCTGCTGCGAGCGGGTGCGGCGATCGAGGGCGCGCACCGCCCAGAAGGCGCGCGGCATCGAGCGCATCCGCGTCAGATGCCAGGAGGTCAGCAACAGCACCGGCGCGTCGTCCATGCGCGGACCCTACCAGCACGCCGGGCGCGCGGCGCAGCGGCTCAGCGCGCGTCATCGAGGATGCGCACGACCAGGCGCAGGATCCGCCAGCCGTCGCGCAGCATGTGCTCGACGTTCCCGGGGTCCGGCTCGACGTGCTGGAAGAGGTCGAGGCGGTGGTAGATGGCCGGCTCGTGCGCCTCGGCCATCGCCTCGGACTCGGTCCAGGGGATGAACTCGTCGCTGCGGTCGTGCAGCAGGTAGAGCGGGGCGCGCAGCCCGTCGATCGCGTAGCGCGGGCTGACCGCCTCAAGGTGCGCGCGCTGCTCCGGATACAGCGCCTCGATCAGCTCCTCGGCGCGATCGAGCGTCGGACGCTGCAGCAGCTCCGCGACCGCCGCACCGCCGGCGCCCTCCGGCGTCCCGCCGGCATCGATCGCCGCGCGCTCGGCCTCGGACAACCCGGCGAGCAGCGTGTTGCGCACGACACGACGCGCGATGCCCGCGGGCTCCCAGTCCTCGACGCCGTCCGGACCGCGGAAGCTGTAGGAGGTCACGGCGGCCGTGAGCGACTCGGCGTCGTAGTAGGGCCCGAGCGCGACGACGTAGCCGACCCGATCGGCGATCTGCGGCTGCGAGGCGGCGACGATCGCCAGCGAGCCGCCCGCGGAGAGCGCGACGTAGCCGACCCGGTCCGCGCGCACGCGCGGATGCGCGGCGAGCGCCTCGAAGGCGCCGGCCAGCCTCGGGATCTCGCTGGGCAGCACGACCGCGGCGTTGAGGTCATCGGACTCGGTGAGCAGCACGGCGAAGCCGATGCGGGCGAGGCCGCCGGTGAGGCTCAGCACGCGCTCATCGTCGGCCGGGGCGGGATCGGCGCCGAGGACGAGGATGATTGCGGGCCGCTCGTTGTCGCCCTCCGGCAGCGTCAGGTGTCCACCGCCAGCGCCCTCACCGCCCCACTCGAAGTCCTCGATGGTGGGCGCGTGGGTGGCCCAGGCGAGGGGCCGCACCGGCAGTTGCAGCACGACGTCGGCGGTGAAGGCGGTGGCGCGCAGGTAGGAGTGCGCCGTGGGCAACGCGGCGACGACGGCCAGCAGCACCAGCAGCCACACGACGGCCCTGACCCGCCGCCGCACGCTCCAGCCATCAATACGCCCCGGATGCAGGCGGTGCATGGCGCGATGGTACGCGGGATTGAGGCGGTTTGCGGCTGATCGCTACCGATCGAGGAGTTCGGCGATGTCTACGGACGGCACATGCATCCGCCCGAATCCGCTGACGCCGGTGACGGACTCGATCACTCCCCGCGCGGCGCCGAACAGGATCGCGGAGCCGTTGTAGGCCAGCATCCGCAGCGAGCGATCGAGTTCTTCGTCCTCTGATTGAAGCCGGAACTCGCCGACGATCGTGAGGTCGATCGAGCGGACCTCGCCTTGCGTCACTCTCAGCCGCAGCGTGACGAAGTACTCGCCCTCGTCCGCTTCGAGGACCTCGGGGCGCGAGACGCTGACGGCCGGAGCCGGCAGCTCGTCCGGAATCTCCTCGTCCTCTTCGTACTCAAGCCGTTCGATCCAGAAGCGCCGGAGGTCGAGCGCCGCCTTGTCTGCCTGGCGAACGCGGAGCTTGCGGGCCATCTGCGCTATGCCGCGGCCGCCAGCGCGGATGCCTGGACCGTCTCGCCCTGCTCGATGATTCCGGCGGCCGAGACCGGGCGGCAATCGCGACGGGAGAGGCGTCGGGCAGACTTGGCGTGCTTGAGTTGGAGATCGACGCGGCAGTCGAGGCCGAGTGCCACCGCGACGATGCTCTTGAGCGTCAGGTTGTCGTTGCCGCGCAGGATCTGGCTGATGCGCGCACGGCTCACGCCCATCTGTCGCGCGAGGTCGGCCTGCGTCATGCCCCGCTCCTCCATGCGCGCCACGATCTGCTCGCCGACTGCAATGGCGACCCCATCGAACTCGTAGTCGGGGTCGCCCTCGTAGGTACCGATCCACTCAAGGGCCATCCGTTGCCTCCTGCTCCGCTTAACGCCCCAGTTCGTCGACCGTCTCCTGCCAACGCCGCCTGCCGGTGTCCATCTCGTTCTTCGGCGTCCGGTTACTCTTCTTGGTGAATCCATGAAACAGGACGACCCTGAAATCCGGTGCGTAACGCCAGAAGACCCGGACCTGGTAGGCCTTGAACTCGAAGAACTCCTCTCCCCTCAGCGGTGCGCTATGTTCCCTGTTCCTCGGTGGACCGCTTTCGGCAGTCTCCCTGAGGAGTCTGTCGACTCGCTTCCGCTGGCGCTCCGAGAGTTGATCAAGGTACTCCGCAACAGGACAGGCGCCGCTGCTTCGAACATAGACCAGCACCGTGAATTGCTGACCACGCCGGATTTCCCTGAGAGGCAATGTTAAGTCCTGCCTTGACACTCGTCAATCGCCGGACGGCAACCGACGGCCGGCCGAGGCCCGCGTTGTACCCCTACCCCGAGATCAGCGCGTCCAGGGAGAGCGGGCCGGAGCCACCGAGGATGAGCGCGACGAGCATCGCGATCAGCAGGAGGTCGAGTTCGTAGCCCTGCGCGTTCTCGTTGCCGGCGAACGGCAGGCGCAGCTTCACCGCGTTGGTGTACGTCGCCACCACCATCATCAACGCCAGCGGGATCGCGACCCAGTGCGTGAATAGTCCGAGGATCAGCGCGAGACCGCCGAGGACCTCGAGGCTCGCGACCAGCCGCGCCGTCGGCTGCCCGAACGGGTAGCCGAGTTCGCCCAGCCACGAGCCGAAGCCGCTGATGCCGCGCTGGAACTTGCCGTACCCGGCGTGCATGAAGACGACGCCCGCAGCGAGGCGCAACGGCACCGTCACCCAATCGAGCATGCAGTCGCGGAACGGCTCGGTCAGCAAGTCCATGCGGCTCCCGCTTCCGCTAGCCGCCCACTACGCGCCCTCGCGCGAGGGCAGCCTGACGACGGCGACGCCCTGCAGCGGGCGCTCGCCACGATCGTTCTCGAAGTAGACGTCGATCCGCACGCGCCCGCCGTCCTCGGCCGGCTCGGCGTCGATGACCAGGCCAAGCGTGCGCAACGCGTCCTCTTGCAGCACGGGGCGGCGGAAGTTGATGTCGATCGACTCCAGGTGGCCGCCGGGCCCCATCCAGTCGGTCACCAGCCGCGTGAGCACGGACATGCTCAGCGCGCCGGGCACGATCGGGCGCTCGAAGCCGAGCTTCTTCGCGCGCACGGGATCGGTGAAGCGCCCCTGCGCGTCGTCGGACGGGCCGCCCGGCTCAAGGTCGATGTACTCGAGGACCTGCGCGCGCGTGGCGAGCCACTCGTCCTCGATCTCGTCGCCGACGTCGATGTCGTCGAAGTATGGCTGGCTCATTCGCCGACCTGCCGATGGACGACGGTCTGGTCCGCGTAGGCGACATCGACGCCCTGCTGGTTGCGGTAGGTGAGACGGCGGACGCTGAACACCATCGTGCCGCTGCGGCCGGTCTTGGCGTACACCTCCTTCGCCTGCGCGTAGCCGGTCAGCGTGTCGCCCACGCGCACCGGCTCAAGCAGTTCGAGGCGTGAGCCGGCGTGGAAGGTGACGTTGCCGAAGCGCACGCGCGCGTCCGGCCCGGCGGCGAAGCGCATCCGCTGCAGGAAGCTCGGGGGCGCCTCCTGCTCCTCGACGTAGCGCGGGTTGGTCTCGCCGACGATCTCGCAGTAGCGCGCGAGCCGCTCCGCGGTGACCTCGAGGCTGCCCACGTTGTGTTCGACGCCGATCACGCTCTCGTCGTACTCGAAAAGGGGTTCGTCGCTCATGTGCCTGCCGTCCTGCCGGAAGCCGCCTGCCCGGATCCACCGGGCGGCTCGGCCATTCTTGAGTGTGGCCGCGAAGGCGTCAACGTGCGCGGCTCTCAGCGGCTCACCTCAACCCAGTCGCCCGTCGCGGCGGCCTCGAGCGCGGCCTCGTCCGGCTCGACGCCGAGGCCGACCCCCGAGGGCACACGCAGCACGCCCTCGTCCGGGACAAGTGGCTCTGCGACGAGGTCGGCGGCGAGGTGCTCCGCCGTGCCCAGCCCGTGCGCGAAGCCACCCCACGGGGCGAGCGCATCGACCGCCGCGGCGAGGTGCAGCGCCGCAGCCAGGCCGAGGCTCGAATCGAAGGTCGTGGTGACGACGCAGGCGATGTGCTCCCACCTCGCGTTCCAGGCGAGATCGAGGGCGGGCCGGATCCCGCCGAGGCGCATCGGCTTGAGCACCAGCACGTCGGCGGCGCCGGCGTCGAGCACGCGCTCCCCGTCCGCCGGATCGGCAATCGATTCGTCGGCGCCGATGCGGCAGATCCCTTCGGCGCGCAGGCGAGCGAGGCCCGCGAGGTCGGCGGAGGGCAGCGGCTGCTCGACGTACTCGATGTCGTAGCGCGCCAGACGCTCCATCGCGGCCGCGGCGGTCGCGGCGTCCCAGCCGCCGTTGGCGTCGAGGCGCAGGAGCGCGTCCGGCGCAACCTCGCGCACGGCCTCGACGCGGCGGCGGTCCTCGTCCAGCGGGACAGCGGCGACCTTGAGCTTGAGCGTCTCGTAGCCCGCGGCGATGGCGGCCGCGGCCTGCTCGCGCACCCACTCGGGCGGGCCGTCGCCGATCACGGCGTTCACCCGCACCTCACGGACCATGCCTCCACCGAGGACCGCGGCGATGCGGAGGCCACGCCGTTGCCCCGCGAGGTCGAGCCGCGCGCTGTCGAGGGCGCAACGCAGCGCCGCGGCAGGGACCGAGCGCGGCCTCGCGGGCGGGCCCTCCTGGGCAAGCAGGCGCGGGGCCCACTCGCCGAGCAAGCGCAGCACCTCGGACGCCGCTCCGGGGCCGTTGGGGAGGAGCGGCGAGGCTTCGCCGAAGGCGCGGCGGTCCTCGGCGTCGCGCAGCTCGACGAGGACGCCGTCGCGCTCCTCGATCGCGCCCGCGGCGGTCGCGATCGGAGCGTGCAGCGGAAGGCGGAAGGGCCGCCAGCGGACCGCCACGAGCGGGGCCCCGCTGGATGGCCGAGGCGCCGCGGAGCCGCTGCGATCGCTGCTCACGAGGGCGACCGCTAGAGCGCGGCACCGGCGGCGAGCAGCAGGCCGAGGGCGAGGTGCAGCCGTGCGGTCGCGCGCAGCGCGGCGTTGAGCGTCGGGCCGTCCTCGCTGCGCAGCACGGCGCGCAGCGGGCCGATCGCGAGCGGGAGGGCGAGCAGCGCGAGCAGCACCTGCGGGCCGAAGCCGATCGGCCAGAGCGCCACCGCGACGATCCATGCGAGCGCGAGCGTCGCGCTGAACTGCCAGCGCGAGAGCCGCCGCCCGAGCATCACGGCGAGCGTGCGCTTGCCCGCGACGGCGTCCGTCTCGATGTCGCGGATGTTGTTCACGATCAGGATCGCGGAGACGGTGAAGCCGACGGGCACGGCCGCCGCCAGCACCTCGGCGGTGAGCTCCCCGGCCTGCACGTAGTAGCTGCCGCCGACGGCGACGAGGCCGAAAAAGACGAACGTGAAGACCTCGCCGAGGCCGCGGTAGCCGAACGGCCACGGCCCGCCGGTGTAGGCGATCGCCGCGAGGATCGAGCCGACTCCGGCGGCGACCACGGGCCAGCCCGCCACGGCGGTGAGGTAGAGACCGACCAGCGTCGCGACGGCGAAGGCGACCCACATCGCGGTCAGCACCTGGCGCTGGCTGAGCAGTCCGAGCTGCGTGACGCGCGGCGGGCCGATCCGCTCCGCCGTGTCGGCCCCGCGGCGGAAGTCGGAGACGTCGTTCGCGAGGTTCGCGCCGATCTGAATCGCGAGCGCGCCGAGCAGCGCGGCAAGCGCGGGGCCGAGGCTGAAGCGATCGTCGTGGACGGCGACGCCCGTGCCGACGGCGACCGGCGCGATGGCGGCCGTCAGCGTCGGCAGTCGCGCGGCTAGCACCCAGACCTTGAGGCCGGACGGGCCGCCCTGCGAGGACATCGCACGCCGCTCCACAGCCTCGCTGCTCACGCAAGCGCCTCGCTGCTCAGGGGAGGCGCGGGAACTTCGAGAAGTCCGGCTGGCGCTTCTCGAGGAAGGCGTTCTTGCCCTCCTTGCCCTCGTCGGACATGTAGAACAGCGAGGTCGCGTCCCCGGCGAGCTGCTGGATGCCCGCCAGCCCGTCCGTGTCGGCGAGGAAGGCCATCTTCAGGAAGCGCAGCGCCGTCGGGCTGAGCTCGAGGATCTCGTTCGCCCAGCGCACGCCCTCCGCCTCGAGCTCCTCGGGCGGGACGACCTCGTTCACGAGGCCCATGTCGAGCGCCTGCTGCGCGCTGTACTGGCGGCAGAGGAACCAGATCTCGCGCGCCTTCTTGTGGCCCACGATGCGCGCCAGCTGCGTCGCCCCGAGGCCGGCGTCGAAGGAGCCGACGCGCGGGCCGGTCTGCCCGAAGATCGCGGTCTCCGAGGCGATCGAGAGGTCGCAGATCACGTGCAGCACGTGCCCGCCGCCGATCGCGTAGCCGTTAACGAGCGCGATCACCGGCTTCGGCATCGAGCGGATGTAGCGCTGCAGCGGCAGCACGTTGAGGCGCGGCACGCCGTCGTCGCCGACGTAGCCGCCCTCGCCGCGCACGCGCTGGTCACCGCCGGAGCAGAAGGCGCGCGTGCCCGCGCCGGTGAAGAGCACGACGCCGACGTCGGCGTCGTGGTGCGCCTCCGTGAACGCGTGCAGCATCTCGTCGACGGTCAGCGGCCGGAAGGCGTTATGCACCTCCGGGCGGTTGATCGTGATCCTGGCGATGCCGCCGGAGATCTCGTAGATGATGTCGGTGTAGTCACCGGCCTTGCGCCACTCGACCGCGCCGGGCGCGTCTGTTGCCTCGCTCATCGCCTCCCCCTGCCGTGCTGCCTCGTCAACCGGCGGCGGCGTCCGCTCGCCGGGTGGGGGCGTACGTGCGGCGCAGGTGATCCTCGACCAGCCGCGCGAACGCCTCGGGCCGTTCGAGGTGCGCGGCATGGCCGGCGCCCTCGACTACGCGCATCGTAGCGTCCGGCAGCGTGCGCGCCATATCCCGGCCGATGGCGACGTACTTCTCGTCGAGCGAACCGGCCAGCAGCAGCGTCGGCGCGGCGATCGCGGGCAGCCGCTCGTGCAGCGGCGACTGCGCTCCCGCGCCCATCCCGCGCAGCGAGTTCGCGAGGCCGCGCGCGCGCTGCGCGAGCCGCGTCGCACGCACGGCGGCCCGCGCCTCCTCGGGCAGCGCGAGCTGCGAGGCGAAGAGCGGCACGCGCTCCCACTCGTCCACGAAGGCCTCGACGCCGTCGCGCTCGATGCGCTGCGCCAGCGCCGCGTCGGAGGCGCGCCGCGCCGCGCGCTCGGCGTCGTCGGCGATGCCGGGCGAGGCGCCCTCGAGCACCAGCGCGGCCACGACCTGCGGGTGATCGGCGGCGACCTGCAGGGCGACCCGCCCGCCGAGCGAGTAGCCGAGCCAGGCGGCGCGCTCGTGGCCGAGCGCGCGCAGCAGCGCGACGAGGTCGGCAGCGGCGCGCCCGATCGCGTAGCGCTCGACCGCCTCGGGCGCGTCGGAGCGGGCGTGGCCGACGAGGTCCGGGGCGATCGTGCGGTACTCGCCCGCGAGGCCATCGGCCAGGTCGCGCCATGTGTTCGAGGAGCCCGTGAACCCGTGCAGCAGCACGAGCGGCGGGCCCTCGCCCGCGCCGTCGACGTGGATCGCGAGGCCGTCGATCGCGACGGAGGCTGCGCCGTCCATCAGCGCGTCGTGGCGGGAGCAGCCGGCGTGGCGTCGAGATCCCGCTCGCGCAGGGCGGCGTCCGCGCGCGCCCACAGCTCGCGATGCAGCTCGACGTTGCGCTCGCGCTCCGTGCGCAGCTCGAGCACGCTCAGGCCGGGTGTCGCGAGGGCGCTGCCGATCGCCTCGTGCCACTCGCCGACGGCAGGCCGCAGCAGACGTCCGCCGAAGGTGCGGATCGCGCCCTCGAAGTCGAGGCCGTGCGGCGTGCCGAACCAGTCCTCGAACTGCCCGGCCGCCTGCTCGCGCTGGGGCAGGAAGTGGAAGATGCCCCCGCCGTCGTTGTTGACGAGCAGCACGAGCAGCGAGAGGCCGTACTGGCGCAGCGGCCAGAGCCCGTTGAGATCGTGCAGGAACGAGAGGTCGCCCACCAGCACGGCGACCGGCCCCTCGCCCGCCGCGGCGGCCCCGACTGCCGTCGAGACCACCCCGTCGATGCCCGAGGCCCCGCGCGTGCCGACGATGCGGATACGGCGCGAGCTGGCGGGGAAGAACGAATCGAGGTCGCGGACCGGCATCGAGTTGCCGGCGACGAGCGTCGCGCCGTCCGGCAGGACGGCGGCGAGCACGGCGGGCGGCAAGCCCTCGAACGGCTCGTCGAGTTCGGCGATCGCCTCGCCGAGGGCGCGGCGGGCCGCGGCGTTGGCGCCGGTCCAGCGCGCGAGCCACGCGCCATCCGGCGCCGCGCGTGCGGCGCTGCGCGCTGGGTCGTCGGCGGCGCCGCGGAACGCGCCGGGCCGGCGCGCGGCCAGCGCCGCGACGGCGGCCTCGCAGAGCGCGGCGGGGTCCGCCTGGAGCATCGCGGTGGCGTTCGCGTCGGGGTCGCGCCAGCCACCGGGGACGTCGACCGCCAGCTGCGGGACGCCCTGCAGGCCGGCGAGGTACTGCGCGAGCGGCTTCGAGGTCGGCGCGGCGCCGAGGCGCAGCACCACCTCGGGCGCCTCGATGGAGGCGGCGAAGTGCGGGGAGCGCAGCAGCACGTCGTAGGTCTCGACCACGTGGGTCAGCGGGTGCGTGCCCGCGCGCAGGCCGGACAGCGGGTCCGCGAGCACGGGCCAGCCGAGCGCCGCCGCCAGCTCCGTGATCGCGCGGGCGGGCAGATCGCCGTTCGCCGGCCCGCAGACGATCAGCCCGCGCCGGCCGTCCGCGGCCTCGAGCAGCGTCGCGGCAGCCTCGGCGGCGTCACGCCGCGGCGGCGACGAGACGGCGATCGCGGGCGCGGTGGAGGCCTCGAGGGCGGCCTCCCAGCCCGGCTCGATCAGCGGCTCGCGCAACGGGATGTTGAGCTGCACCGGCCCGGCCGGCGGACCGGCGGCGACGGCCACGGCGCGGGCCGCGCTGCGCCGCGCGTACGCCTCGAGGGCGGCCGAGCCGTCGGCGACCGGCAGCTCGGCGAACCAGCGCGCGTGACGGCCGTAGAGGCCGTGCTGCTCGATCGTCTGGTTCGCGCCCGTATCGCGCAGCTCGGGCGGCCGGTCGGCGGTGAGCGCGATCAGCGGGACGCGAGAGAGGGACGCCTCGGCGATCGCGGGGTGCAGGTTCGCGGCGGCGGTGCCGGAGGTGGTGACGATCGCGACCGGCTCGCGCAGTTGCCGCGCGAGGCCGAGCGCAAAGTACGCCGCCGCCCGCTCGTCGAGGTGCAGCCAGCTGCGGATGCCCTCGATGCGGTCGAGCGCGAGCACCAGCGGCGTGGAGCGCGAGCCGGGCGCGATCACGGCGTGCCGCACGCCGCTCTCGCGCAGCTGCCGCACGAACGCGCCGACGAGGCGAAACGCGTCGTTCGCGGACGGCGCGCCGCTCACATCGCACCGCCGCTAAGGGCGCTGGTGAGCGGGCGGAACTTGAGCTCGATCTCGGCCAGTTCGGCGTTCGGCAGGGAGTCGCCGGTGATGCCCGCGCCGGAGAACAGCCAGGCGCGCCGCCCGCGAATCAGCGCGGAGCGCAGCCCGACCGCGAACTCGCCGTCGCCCGCCCCGTCCATCCAGCCGACGGGCCCGGCGTACCAGCCGCGATCGAAGCGCTCGTGCCGGGCGATCACCTCGCGGGCATGGGCGACCGGCCAGCCGCAGACGGCCGGCGTGGGATGGAGCCGCCCGATCAGATCGAGGATGTCGACGCCCGGCAGGGCGCGCGCCCGCACCCGGGTGGCGAGGTGCTGGATGTTGTGCAGGCGCAGCAACTCGGGCCGGTTCGGCGCCTCCAGATCGCCGGCGAGGGCGGAGACGCCCTCGCGCAGCGCGCGCACGACGATCTCGTGCTCGATGCGCTCCTTGGCGTTGCGCAGCAGCTCCTCGCCGAGCTGCTCGTCCTCCTCGGGTGTGCGGCCGCGGCGGGCGGAGCCGGCGAGGCCGAGCGTGCTGACAGCGCCCCCGCGCAGCCCGGCAAGCTGCTCCGGGCTGGCGCCGAGGAAGATCGAGTCGCCGCGGCGGAAGCTGAACAGGTAGCAGTGCGGATAGTCGGCGCGCAGCTGCGCGAGGACCGTCCCGGGGTCGATCGGCGCCGCGGCCTCGACCTCACGCACCGAGGCGAGGACGGCCTTCTCGTACAGCCCCTCCCGGACCTCGGCGGCGATCTCGGCAACGGAGGAGGTGAGCGCCGGGCGGTTGATGTCCCAGATCACGCGCAGCGCCGTCTGCGGGCGTTCGCCCTCGGGGTTGAGCGCAGAGCGCGCACTGCGCTCCATCAGGTAGTCGACCTCAGCGGGATGGCTGCCCGGAGCCAGCACGACGCCGCAAGCCTCGCCGTCGCGGACGAAGAGCAGCCGCGGCAGGCTCAGCCATCCGTAGTCGAAGCCGCCCCACGGCCCGCCCGCCGGGGCCGCCGGATCGAAGGCAAAGCCGCCCAGCAAGCGAGGGCGCAGCGGGCCTCGAGCGCCTCCAGCGGGCTCGTTGTGCCGCAGCAGGCGCAGCGCGGCGTCGCGGATCGCCTCGGGGCCGCCGACGGGGGGCGCATTGACGCGCGCCGCCTCGCCGATGCCGACGAGCACGAGATCGCGATCCGGACGCTCGTAGCAGGCGCTCACATCGGCGGCGTCGGGACCGGTCAGCAGAATGCGAGGGTCGAAGTCGCCGGACAGATCGACCACGGAGAAGCGACCGCCGTCCGCGGGCGGGGCGGCGAACGCGGGCTGCCGCGCCCGCGAGGACGGGCGGCTCGCCTGCTCCCGTTCGGACGGCAGACCGCCGCGTTCGGGCATGTCCTGCTCCACTCCCCGGCCGGCCAGTTCGTCCAGTATATGTCCACAACGCCGGCGGACTATGTCCACGGGGCGCGCGGCGGCGCTCGGCTAGCGGACCGTGATGTGGTGCTCGATCGTCGGGGTGTTGAGGCGCTCGCTGCGGATGGCTAGCACCGGTCCCTGGTCCCGCTCGCTGAAGTCCAGCATCCCCCAGCAGAAGCCCGTGCCGGGATGAGCCCGGCAACTGCCCATCGAGGTCCGGAACGGATCATCGGGCGGACCGTTGCCGAACTCGAACTGGCGCGCGCTGTCGGCAACGTTGACCAGAGCCACGAACGTGAACTGTGCGAAGGTCACGTCCAGGGAGATCACGATGAAGTCGTAGTCGATGCCCCACTCGGCCCAGCGCAGTCCCCCGGCGAGCGGGCCCTGGGACACTCTCGAGCACCCACCCGCGTTGCAGGACCGGATGCTCGTGGCGCGCCAGCCGCTGTTGAGCCGCACGACCCCCCCGGCGTACCCCACGTCGTCGAGGACGCGATCCCAGGTGATCGGGATCGAGGGCGCACCGAACTCGTAGAAGCAGTCGCGGTCGGCGGCGCTCGCGCCGACTGCACCGGGCTCGCCGGCCCGGGCGGGCGACGAGCAGAACTCGTAGAGCGTGGCGTCCTCGACAGCGGACCAGCCGAGCACGGCGGTTGCCTCGGGAGCGTCCGGCACGTAGCGCGACGACAGGAACGACTCGAGAGCCGGGAACCCCTGCGGCCGATCGCCGACGGGAGACACCTCGATCGATACGCGGTCGGTGGCGCTGTGCAGGTAGCGATCGCGGGCGGTGACCTCGAAGAAGTAGACAGCCTCCTCGTCCGGCGGGATGAACGACAGCTCGGGGGCCGCGCCTCCGTCGGCGAAGGACAGCGCCGGCCCGCCGCTCTGCGCCCACTGGAAGGTGAGCGGTCCAGCTTCGGGATCGCTGGCCGACGCGCTCAGCGCGACCTCCTCGAAGAAGCCGGCGGCGCGGTCCGGGCCGGCGTCCACCGAGGGAGACTCGTTGCGCCCGTAGAGCGAGCGCAGCAGCGCGACCTCGGCGAGGCTGGGCTGCAGCAAACAGGCCCCGGGACGCCCGGGCTCGTAGCTGGGGAACATCAGGTCGCGCGGGTCGTCGCTGTGCCCCAGGCCGAGTACGTGCCCCAGTTCGTGGATCACCGTCGACGCGAAGCAGGCGCCGGACTCCACACGGTTCGGATCGATCACGATGTCGGACTCGACGAACTCGCGATCGATCACGATCCGGCGGTCCTCGTCGTCGTAGATGGTCTCCCAGATCCCGCTGGTCAGGGCGGCGTCCGGCTCCTGGACGATGTTGCGGAAGTCATCGAAGCCGATCTCATTGCGGCCGTTGCCTTCCTCCCATGCAGCGTCGGGACAGTCCCCCGTGTAGTCGATGCCGACGGCCGCGCCGGATTCGTTCCAGGCGCGCGCGCCCTGGCCGGCTGCATCGCGGAACGCGTCGGCCTCCAGCCACGACGGGCGGTTGGCGTGGGCGGTGCAGATCGCGATCGGGTTGGACTCGGTGGTCCAGTGGGCAGGCGGGGATCCGCAGCGTGGCGGCGAGATGCCGGGCACCTCCGAGCAGTCGGTGAAGTAGGCGATCGCGAGCTCGATCGGCAGATCGTGCACCGCGAGGTCGCGCGAGTACTCCAGGCGGCCGCTGTCCCGTGGCGCCTCGCCGCCATCACCGTGCACCGCTGGCGGACGGCTCGCGATGAGCAGCAGCGCAACGAGCGCGAGCACGATCGGCGCGGCCATCCGCGGCGCGAGACGCCACACTGCATGCTTGAGCACAGTACCCGCCGCTCCCGGAAGATACGCAGTCTCTACACGGTTGATGGCCGCCATTGTACGGCGGATGGGTCCGCGCACCGGGCGTCGAACATGGGGGCAGTGGCATACTGCCTGCCATGAGGCTGCCGGACCGCCAGTTGCTCACCATGACGGTCGTCGTCGCCGCGCTGGCCAGCGCGTTCTCGTTCATCTCCAGCGGCGGCGACTGGGCCGCGACGCTGGTCGTGCTGCCGCTCTTCGTCACCGTCGCGTTCTGGTCGATCCTGCTCTCCCGCTGGATCTCGCGCCGCTTCACGAAGCGGCCGGAGCCGGTGCTGCCCGAACAACCCACCGAGCCGACCACGAAGCGCCCGGATCACGTGCAGCGCCGCCGCCGGCGCCGGCGTCCGAGAAGCGGCCGGGGGCGCGGCTAACGGCGGTCCGAGGCCTCGCAGGCCGCGATCAGCGCGTGCGCGATCTCGCGGTAGCGCTGCTGCACCTCCACCGGCCCGTGCAGGCCATTGGTGAGATAGGCGACCGCGAGCCCGCGCGCCGGATCGGCGTAGCCGATGGTGGACTGAGCCCCGGGGTGCCCGTACACGCCGGGCTCGTCGAAGGGCTCAAAGACGCTCCCGGCAATGAAACCGAGGCCGTACGAGGCGGGCAGCGTGAAGGTGCGGTCGTAGTCGTCGGTCCACTGCACGCTCGTCGCCAGCGCCACGGTCTCCGGCTGGAGCAGGCGTGCGCCCTCGCGCGCGCCGCCCTGCAGCAGGCAGTCGTAGAAGCGGGCCAGCGCCTCCGCCGTCCCGATCCCGTTCGCGGCCAGCAACTGCGCGCGCAGCGTCGGCGCGGCATTGAAGCGGTCGACGATGTCGGAGGTGCGGCGCTCGCTGCCCGTGGGATCGAGCAGCGTGACCTCCGACATCGCCCGCAGCGGTACGACGTCGCCGAGCGCTTCGTCCGGCACGCCGAGCGAGGCGTCCATGCCGAGCGGGCCGAGGATCTCCTCGGCGAGGAACTCGCGCGGCTCGCGCCCGTCGAGGCGGTGAATCAGCGCACCGAGCGCGATGCCGTAGGTGATGGGGTGGTAGCCGGTGGCGGTACCGGGCGGCCACTCCGCCTCGATCGCGGCGGTCGCGGCGGTGATGGCGGTCCAGTCGTCGAGGCGCTCCCAGTCGAAGTCGGGGGGGAACACGGGGAAGCCGCCGCGGTGGGTCAGCACGTGCCGCAGCGTGCAGGCGGCCTTGCCGCCCTGCGCGAACAGCGGCCAGGCCACGGCGATCGGCTGATCGAGGTCGCAGGCGCTGCGCTCGACCATCATCAGCGCGGCGACGGCGGCCAGCGGCTTCGTGGCGGAGAACCAGAGCATCCGCGCCGCGGGCCGCGCCGCGGCCCCGAGCCGGAGGTCGATCTGCAGCTCGCCGTCGCGGTAGACCGCGAGCTGCGCGGCGTCGTGCAGGCCCTGCTCGAGGTGTGCGCGCGCGACATCCTCGACGGACCCGCGCGCAGCCGGCGAGAGCGCTCGCGGTGCGGCCATCAGGGCCGCCCCCGGGTGGGCGCAGCAGGGCGGGCGCTGGCGAGCGGCACGGCGTGACTCCTGTCCCGGCGACAGTATGGCGAGCGAGGCGACGCGCGCACCGTACCGCAGGACGCGCCACTCCGGTGACGCCTCGCCGCTGGTGGTAGGATGCGCGGCGCGGAGCGGCGACGACCTCGGGAGGGACGGCATGGAGTACGGCTGGACCGAGGAACACGTGGCCTTCCGGGCGCAGGTGCGCGAGTTCATGGAGACGCACGCCACGCCCGCGCTGTTCGAGGAGCTGCACGCGGCGGAACGCGACGGGCTCGCGCGCGAGGCCGGCGAGGGCGAGTTCGGCCACAGCCGCGGCCCGGAACTGCGCGCCTTCCGCAAGGCCATGAACGAGGCCGGCTACACCAACATGGGCTGGCCGGTGGAGTACGGCGGCCAGGGCAAGGACGCGCTGCACGCCTTCATCCTCGCCGAGGAGCTATGGTACCGCAGCATCCCGCAGGACCACCTCAGCGTCGGCTCCGTGGGCCGCACGATCATGCGCTTCGGCACCGAGGAGCAGAAGCGCGAATGGCTGCCCGAGATCGTCAGCGGCGAGATGACCTTCGCCCTCGGCTACACCGAACCGAACGCCGGCACCGACCTCGCCTCGCTGCAGACGAGGGCGACCCGTGACGGCGACGAGTGGGTGATCAACGGGCAGAAGATCTACGGCGGCTTCGGCGGCGCCACGCACGGCTGGCTGGCCGCCCGCACGGACCCCGACGCGCCCAAGCACCAGGGCATCTCCGTCTTTATCTTCCCCACCAACCTGCCGGGCATCACCGTCCGGCCGATGGGCACGATGGGGCGGATCATGACCAGCGAGACCTTCTTCGACAACCTACGCCTGCCCGCCGACGCGCTCTTCGGCGAACTCAACCGCGGCTGGTACTACATGACCAACGCGCTCGACCTCGAACGCGTCATGATCGAGCCGCACAGCCTCTACCAGCGGCGCATCGACGCGCTCGTCCAGCACATCGAGCAAGAGCGGCCGGAACTGGCCGACGACAGCGTGGTGCGCATCAAGCTGGCCGAGGCGACCGTGGACGGCGAGGTCTCGCGCGCGCTGGCGCTGACCAACGCGATCATGGTGCAGAACGGCATCACCCCGACCATGGAAGGCGCGATGGTCAAGGTCTGGGGCTCCGAGGCGCGCTTCCGCATCGACAGCCTCGCCCTCGACCTGCTCGGCCCCGAGGGCGGCCTGCGCCGCGAGAACGAGGAGGCTCCGGCCAGCGGCAAGCTCGAGGAGAACTACCGCGGCTCCTCGGTGCACCGCTTCGCCGGAGGCACCAACGACGTGCTGCGCCGCATCATCGCGGCGCGCGGCCTCGGGCTGCCGAGAGGCTAGGGGGCGTCACGATGGCCATGGACCTCCGGCTGAGCGACCTGCAGGAGCTGATCCGCGACAGCGCGGACGACTTCCTCGAGCGCGAGGCGCCCGCCTCCCGCATGCGCCAGATCGAGTGGGCGGGCGAGCCCGACGACGAGCTGTGGAGCCAGATGGTGGAGCTGGGCTGGACCGGCCTGCCGATCGCCGAGGAGCACGGCGGCCAGGGCGCGCAGTTCGTCGACCTCGGCGTGCTGATCGAGCAGCTCTGCCGCCACGCCCTGCTCTCGCCGTACCAGCAGACGATGCTCGCCGCGGCGACGGTGCAGCGTCACGGTGACGAGGCGCTGCAAGCCTCGCTGCTGCCTCGCATCGTCGCCGGCGCGACCTGCGCCCCCGCGCTCGTGGAGGGCAACGGCGGGCTCTTCGGCGCGATCGCGACGACGACCGACGGCGCGACGCTGAGCGGCTCGAAGCGTTACGTCGAGTTCGGCGCGACCAGCGACCTGCACCTGGTGGCCGCGACGCGAGACGGCGAGCCCGGTCTCGCCCTCGTGGCGCGAGAGCAGCCGGGCGTGTCCACGCAGGCGCTGACCGGCATCGGGCTCACGCCGCAGGCGGAGGTGAGCTACGACGGCGCGAGTGTCGAGGGCTGGATCGGCGGCGCCGAGGCGGTCGACTACCTGCGCCTGCTGGGCTCGGCGATCGCCTCGCTGGAGTGCTACGCGCACGCGCAGAAGGCGCTCGACATGACCGTGAGCTACGTCCAGGTGCGCGTCGCCTTCGGGCGGCCGATCGGGACGTTCGAGGCCGTGCAGGGCCGCGTCGCGGACGCCGCGGTCGGCGTCACCGCCTCGCGCTTCCTCGCCTACGAGCAGCTCTACAGGCTGGACCAGGGCGAGCTGGACGCGCTGCACGCGGCGAAGGTGAAGTCGGTCGTCTCGCGCTCGGTGGTGGACGCGACCAACTGGGGACACGTGCTGCACGGCGGCGTGGGCTTCATGGCGGAGTACGACCTACAGTTCCACACGCGCCGCGGCAAGGAAGCATCGCTGCGCTGGGGCGACCCGCGCGAGTCACTCGGCGCGGTGGCGGCGTCGGTCTTCAACTAGCCGGCAGGGCGAACGCGGAGGACGAACCATGGCGAAGGTGCTGGATCCGGTCTCGGGCGACGAGATCGACACGGACGAGGTGAACCGCGCGGTCAGCGAGACCGCCTCCGGGGCGGGACAGTCGGACCCGGACAAGGGCACGAAGTACTTCCACAACGGCCAGTGGTACTACTTCGCCAGCCTCGACTCGCGCGTGCGCTTCATGGCCGACCCGGAGAAGTACGCCTGACAGCGTCCTACCTGCCTCCTCTCGCCCTCGCCTGCGGGGGGGCTGCGCCCCCACACCCCATCCCGGACGAGCGCGCGCTGCGCGCCGCTCCAGCCCACCCACCCGCCCTCGGACTTCTTTTCCTGTGGGGGCTGCGCCCCCACGCCCCCACCCGGATCAGCGGCGGCCCGCGTCCAGCCCCCTCTCTCCCGCGGGGAGAAGGCGGGGGTGAGGGGCACGCCAGACTTCCGAGGGCCAAGAAGCCTTCGAGGGCAGGCGCGCGTCTCGCCTGTGGGGGCTGCGCCCCCACGCCCCCACTCGGCTCGCCGGACGCCGGCCGGCCCCCTCTCTCCCGTGAGAGGGGTGAAGGGTGCGGGGATCTCCCCCCGCGGCCACGCGCCCCGGCGCGTCCGCTACTGCTCGACGCTCAGGATGATCTTGCCGAAGTTGGCGTTGCTCTCCATGTAGGCGTGCGCCCCGGCGGCGTCCTCGAGCGGGAAGACGCGGTCGATCACCGGCCGTAGCCGACCGGACTCGAAGTGGTGCAGGTAGCGGGCCGCGAACTGCTGGATCAGGATCAGCTTCTCCTCCAGCGGGCGCACGCGCAGCACCGTGCCGTGCACACGCAGCCGCTTCGGCATCAGCGCGCCGATGTTCGTCTCCAGCCTCCCGCCACCCATCGAGCCGACCAGCACCAGGCGGCCGCGCACGGCCAGTGAGGCGATGTTGCGGTCCCAGTAGGGCGCGCCGACGACGTCGAGGATCACGTTCACGCCGCGCCCGCCCGTGCGCTCCGCGATCACCTCGGCGAAGTCCTCGCGCTGGTAGTTGATGCCGACGTCGAGGCCGAGTTCGGCGGCGCTCGCCAGCTTCTCGTCGCTGCTCGCCGTGCCGTAGCTGGGGCAGCCGGCGAGGGCGGCGAGCTGGACCGCGGCGGTGCCGACGCCGGAGCCGGCGGCGTGGATCAGCACGGACTCGCCGGACGCCAGCTCGCAGTGGCCGAAGAGCGCGTCGAAGGCGGTGAGGTAGACCTCCGGGATCGCGGCCGCTTCCTCGAAGCTCAGGCCTTCCGGGATCGCCATCAACTGGCGCTCGTGCGCGATGGCGCGCGAGGCGTAACCGCCGCCGCCGAGCAGCGCCATCACGCGATCGCCCGGCTTCCAGGCCTGGACGCGCTCGCCGACCGCCTCGACGACGCCGGCCATCTCGAGGCCGGGCACGTCCGCGCGGATGCCCGGCGGGGCCGGATAGCCGCCGCGGCGCTGCATCAGGTCGGCGCGGTTGAGGGCGCTCGCGTGGACGGCGACCAGCGCCTCGTCCGGACCGGGAACCGGATCGTCAACCTCGACGACCTGCAGCACCTCCGGCCCACCCGGCTCCGTTACGACGGCAGCGCGCATCGCCTGGCTCCCTCCGCCCGCGTCATCCTCGCTGGCGCGCAGGCTAGCACGGAGACGGCGTCCCGCCGTGCTACGATCGACCCGCGATCGCGCCCTGCGCGGAGGCGGCGGGCGCGCCGCCGCCGGCCTCGCGGAATGGAACAGACGATGAGCGAGCGGCGAGATGCCTTCGAGGTCAGCGCCGAGGCGCTGACTGCCCGCTGCGACCCCGCCTCGCTGCCGTTCGAGAGCACCGGAGACCTGCACGCGCTGGAGGCCGTCTTCGGCCAGGAGCGGGCGGTCCGCGCGATCGAGTTCGCGCTCGGCATGAAGGCGCGCGGCTACAACCTCTACGCCTCCGGGCCGGACGGCATCGGCAAGTCCTCGATCATCGAGTCCTACCTGCAGCGCTTCGCGGAGTCGCGCCCGCCTCCGCCGGACTGGGTCTACGTCCACAACTTCGAGGACCCGGACCGCCCCGGCGGCATCGCCCTCGCGGCCGGCGAGGGGCGCGAGTTCGCCGAGGCGATGCGCGGCGCCGTGGAGCACGCGAGCACCGAGCTGCGCGAGGCGTTCGACGCCGATTCCTACATCCGCCAGCGCTCCGCGGTGCTGCAGGAGCAGGAACTGCGCCGCACCTTGATGCTGGAGCAGTTGCAGCAGCAGGCCGGACAGCTCGGCTTCGCGCTGCAACTGACCTCCGGCGGCGTCGTCTCCGCACCGATCATCGAGGGCCAGCCCGCGAGCGACGAGGCGGTCGCCGCGCTGCCGCCCGAGCAGCGCGAGCAGATCCAGGCACGGTCGCGCGAGCAGCTGGAGCCGCTGGTCCAGGACTCGCTGCTGGCGATGCGCGGGCTCCAGCGGGAGGCGCAGGAACGCCTCGAGCAGCTCGACGAGCAGGTCGCGCGCTTCGCGATCGAGCACCTCTTCGAGCCGCTGCGCGAGCGCTGGAGCGAGGAGCCCGAGGCGCTGCGCTTCATCGAGGCGGTCTGCGCGGACATGCAGGGCGAGCGCAACCGCTTCCGCGAGGGGCCGTCCGCCGGGCAACCGGCCGTCCCGCAGCCTCCGGGCCTGCCGGGACCGGCGCAGCAGCAGGCGGCGTTGCTGCGCCGCTACCAGGTCAACGCCTTCATCAGCAACGACCCGCAGGGCGGCGCGCCGGTGATCAGCGAGCCCAACCCCAACTTCGGGAACCTGCTCGGCCGTATCGAGTACGTGGGGCAGTTCGGCACGGCGGTCACGGACCACACGATGATCCGCCCCGGCTCGCTCGCCCTCGCGAGTGGCGGCTACCTGATGCTGCGCATGCGCGACCTGCTGCAGGATCCCGCGGCCTACGAGGGCCTGAAGCGAGCGCTCGGCGCAGGCGAGCTGATGCCGGAGTCGCGCGCGCAGGCGCTCGGTGTGGCGCCGCCCGCCGGACTGCGTCCGGCGCCCTCGCCGGTTGAGACGAAGGTCGTGATCGTCGGCGATCCGGGGCTGCACTCCTACCTGTTCCGGATGGACCCGGACTTCCGGGAGCTGTTCCGCGTGAAGGCCGACTTCGAGGTGGACATGGAGCGCAACGCGCACACCATGCTCGGGCTCGCCTCGGTGATCCACCGCCAGTGCCACGTGGCGGGCATGCGACGCTTCCGCGACGAGGCGGCGGCGCGGATGATCGAGCAGGCCTCGCGCCGCGTCGAGGACCAGCGGCGGATCTCCGGCAACATGGGCGCACTGCTCGACCTCGCGCGCCAGGCGGACTTCTGGGCCGGCCAGGACGGCGCGCAGGAGGTGCTGCGGCGGCACGTCGATCGCGCGCTCGAGGAGCGCGAGTACCGCTCCTCGCTGGTCCGCGACCGCATGCAGCAGATGATCGACGAGGGCTCGATCTACATCGATACGGAGGGCGGCAAGGTCGGGCAGATCAACGCACTCTCCGTCTACAACCTGGGCGACATCACCTTCGGGCGGCCCTCGCGCATCACCTGCATCACCTCGGCGGGGCGGGGCACGATCGTCAACATCGAGCGCGAGACGGACATGGCGGGGCGCACGCACAACAAGGGCTTCCTGATCATGCGCGGCTTCCTCGCGGACCGCTTCGGCCAGGACAAGGCGATGGCGCTGCACGCCAGCCTCACCTTCGAGCAGCTCTACGGGGAGATCGACGGCGACTCGGCCTCCTCGACGGAGCTGTACGCGCTGCTCTCCTCGCTCTCCGGGACGCCGATCGACCAGTCGATCGCGGTCACCGGCTCGCTCAACCAGCGCGGCGAAGTGCAGCCGATCGGCGGGGCGACGGCGAAGATCGAGGGCTTCTACGAGGTCTGCCGCGCGCGCGGCCTGGACGGGACGCAGGGCGTGATGATCCCTCGCACGAACGTCCACAACGTGGTGCTGCGCCCGGAGGTGGCGGAGGCGATCGAGGCGGGCGAGTTCCACGTCTGGGCCGCCGCCACGATCGAGGAAGGCATCGAGGTGCTGACCGGCGAGCCGGCCGGCGAACGCGGCGAGGACGGCCGCTACCCGCCGGACACGATCTTCGGCAAGGTGCAGGCGCGCCTCGAGAGCTTCGCCCGCGCGCTGCCCGCCGGCGCGGCCGGAGGCGGCGAGACCGCGGTGATCCCGGTGGAGCGCTCGCCCGCGCTTCCAGCGCCCGGCATCCCGCCCACGCCGCCGCCCCCGCCGATCGAGGTCTGAACGGCGCGGCGATGGCGGCGACGCTGCGCGACGGGCTCCCGCTGCTGACCATCGACATGGACGGCGTGATCTGCGAGCCGCCGTTCGGTCGCAACCTCGGCATCCATCGCGACTTCCTCGACCCCGATGCGCCGCCCATCCGCGCGCGCGTGCCGTCGCGCTGGTTCAAGCGCATCGTCGACCCCGTGCGCTTCGAGCTGCGGCGGCCGTTGCCCGGCGCGCGCGAGGCGCTGGCCGAGCTGCGCGGGCTGCGCACGCTGCTGCTGCTCACGGGGAGGCGCAGCGCGCCTGATCGCTGGCTGCGCCGCCACGGCTTCGCCGACCTGATCGACGGCGTCGTGATCAACGAGACCTCGCTGCGCAGCCCCCACTTCAAGCTGGCGGCGGTCGCCGAGCTCCGCGCCTCCGAACACATCGACGACGACGGACGCACGGTCCAGCTGCTCGCCCAGCGCTCCGAGGCGCAGCCCTACCTGCGCGACTGGCCGCGCAACCGCGGGCTGCCCTACGACGAGCGCGTACTGCGCGTCGCCGACCTCGGGGCGCTCGCGGCGCTGCTCCGCGCCGAGGGCGGGCCCCGACGGCCGTAACGTCCGCGGACGTTGTTGGCGGCTGAGTCGCCGGCGACTGCGCAGGGGCACCCGCCGGATCGGAGCCGGGCCAGCCCTCGCCGACCCCGCCGCGGACGCCACCGGGCACACGCGAACATCGAGAGCGCTTCGGGGCAAGTCCCGCCGCCCGCGCAGCGGCGCGCACGCAGGCATCGAGGGCGCAACGGCTGGGCGTTGCTGCGCGGGGGCGTGGGGGGCGCAGCCCTCACATCAAGAGAGTATCCGGGGCGGGTGGGTGGGGAGCCGCGCGCAGCGCGTGCGCGTCCCAGGGCCGCGCGGACACGCACGCCACGAGGACAGGAGCACGTCCTCGCCTCCCGGGACCGGGACGCTTGCGCACGGTTTCTGCGCGGGGGCGTGGGGCGCAGCCCCCACATCAAGAAAACATCCGGGGCGGGTGGGGAGCCGCGCGCAGCGCGCGCTCGTCCCAGGTCCGCGCGGGCACGCAGGCCACGAGGGCAGAAGCACGTCCTCGCCCCCCGGGACCGGGGCGCTGGCGGCGCTGCCAGGGGACGAGGCCGAGCCTCGCCGGCTGTAACGTCAGGGGCTGGAGGTTGCTGCGTGGGGGCGTGGGGGCGTAGCCCCCACATCAGAAGAATATCCGGGGCGGGTGGGTGGGGAGCCGCGCGCAGCGCGCGCTGGCGGCGCTGCCAGGGGACGAGGCCGGGCCTCGCTAGACTCGCCCGGCGGGCCGGGGTAGCGTCAGGGCATGGCTGTCGGGAGCGGCGAGGACCGGGAGGCGCAGCCCGGCCCGGACGCGCCCGGGTCCGGCGAGCCGCCCCCCGAACCACCCGGCGAGGGCGTCTTCTCCTCGCTGCGGATCCGCAGTTTCCGCCTGCTCTGGCTCGGCGTCGTCAGTCACGCGCTGGCGCTCTGGATGGAGCAGATCGCCCGCCCCTACCTGATCTACGAGCTGACCGAATCGCCGCTGCAGCTCGGCGGCGTGATCGTCGCACGGACGCTGCCCCAGTTCGGCTTCGGCATCCTCGCCGGGGTGATGATCGACTGGTTCGATCGCAAGCTCGTGCTGCAGCTCTCGCAGTACGGCGCGCTGCTGCTCAACGTCGTCTTCGCGGCGCTGCTGATCTTCGGCCTGCTGGAGCTGTGGCACATCTACGCGGCCGCCGCGGTGCGCGGGACGACGATGGCGTTCGATCAGCCGGCGCGGCAGGCGCTGCTGCCCGCGGTCGTGCCGGCGAACCGCGTGACCAACGCCGTTGCGCTGTTGAGCGCCACGCAGAACACGATGCGCATCTTCGGCACCGCGGCCGCCGGCTTCACGATCGCCGCCGTCGGCGTGACCGGCGCATTCGTCGCGATCGCGCTGATCTACGTCGGCGCGGTGGTCTCCACCGCGCTGCTGCGCGTCGCGACGCACATCCGGCCCGACGAGAGCGGCGCGGCGGCGATGCTCGCCGGCCTCGGCGACGCGATGCGCTACGCGCTCGGCACGCCGGCAATCCGCGGGGCGATCTCGCTCGCGCTGATCCACTTCGCCTTCGGGCTCTCGTTCCTGCACCTCTTCGCGGCGCTGTTCGCGCTCGAGGTGCTGGACATCGGCCCCTTTGGCTTCGGGATCATGATGTCGATCACGGGCCTCGGATCGCTGACCGGGGCACTGATCATCGCCTCGCGCTCGCCGCGCCGTCTCGGGCGCTTGCTGCCGCTGATGATGGCGGCCATGGGCGTCCTGCTGCTCGCCTTCGCGCTCAGCACCTACGTGCCGGGCACCCTCGGCCGGCGCTGGGTGGTGCTGCCGCTGCTGCTGGTCTTCGGCGTCGGGCTCTTCCAGTCCGGCATCTTCGCGCTCGTGCAGGTGGTGGTGCTGGACGCCGCGCCCGACCAGATGCGAGGCCGCCTGATGGGCCTGCTCGCCTTCGACCGGGCCACGATGCTGATGGGAGCGGCCGCCGGCGGTGTGATCGCCGAGGCGATCGGCGTCCAGCGCGCGCAGATCGTCTACGCGACGCTCGTCGTCATCGGCGCGCTCGCGATCTTCGCCTTCGCCCACCGCTTCCGCCGCACCGTGATCGGCGCGAGCGTCCCGACGGCCGAGCCCGGGAGCCGCAGTCACACCGCCGCCGGCGTGCGCAGCGCGAGGCGCCGCGCCGCGCCGTAGCCCGCGCTACCGCGGCCCCGCGCCGATTGCCCGCAGCAGCGCGATCGCTCGCTGCGGCGACGCGGCGGCGAAGGGCGGGATCTGGATCTGCTGCGGCGAAAGCCGCAACGGCTCCCCACGCGCGTCGAGCAGCGCGCCCCCGCAGGCCTCGACCACGGCGGCCCCGCCGGCCACGTCCCACACCGAGCGCGGACGCGTCGAGAGGTAGACGTCGGCCTCGCCGAGGGCGACCTGCGAGAGCTTCAGCACCGACGACCCCGCCGGGTAGACCTCGAAGGGGATCTGGTACTGCAGGCGCCGCCGCTCGTAGTCGTGCCGCGAGACCACGATCCGCCCGACGTCAGAGGTGTCCTCGATGGGCGGCATCCCGGTGCCGTCGCGGCGGGCGGCGCGGCGCTCGCCGTCGATGAGGCCCGAGAGCACCGTCCACTCGTCCCCGTCCGCGCCCCTGCTGGCGGGCGGCAGCGCGACCGCGCCGAGGACAAGTCGCCCGCCCTCGAAGAGCCCGACCGAGACGCCGAACTCGGGCAGCCCGAGCAGGAACTCGCGCGTGCCGTCCAGCGGATCGACCACCCAGGTCGGTTCGCCGGGGACGAGCGGCGCCGACTGTTCGGACTCCTCTGACAGCCACTGCGCGCCCTCGATCAGCGGCATCAGGCGCGCGTGCAGCACGTCGTCGGCGGCGTGATCGGCGTCGGAGACGGGGCCCTCGCCCCACTTCATGCCGACGCGCACGCGTCCGCCCGCGACGATCTCGCCGATCGCCTCGCCCGCGGCGCGCACGGCGTCCTCGAGCGCGTCGCGCAACTGCTCGAGCGGGAGGGCGCTCACAGGGCGGCCACAGGGGCGGGTGCGCGCGAGGCGCTGCTGCTGCGGATCCGCCAGCGGGCCGCCTGCCAAGTCTCGTTGAACTCGTGCGTGTCCCACGCGTAGCCGGCGATGCGGGACGAGACGGCGATCTGCTCGATCGGCTCGGGGAGCGGGATCAGCGCGGGCACGTCGTCGAGCAGCAGGCGCTGTGCCTCGCGAGCGCGGCGACCGCGCTCGGCGGGATCGAGGGCGCTGAGGGCTTCCGAGAGCGCGGCGTCGTAGAGCGGGTTGGAGTAGCCCCACGGCGAGAAGTCGCCTTCGAGACCCACGGAGCTGTGCAGCCGCAACCCCACGTCCGGCGTGCGCACGGGCTCCAGCTCAAACAGGATCGCCTCGAAGTCGCCGGCGACGAGATCGCGACGCCACTCGGCGTCGGGCACGACGGCCAGCTTCGGCCGGAAGCCGCCCTCGGTCAGTTGCTGCGCCAGCACCCGGGCCAGGACGGTGAATGACGCCCGGTCGGGCGCTTCGAGAGAGAACGCAAGACCTTGGACACCCGCGGCAGCGAGGAGCCTCTGGGCCTCGGCGGGGTCGTGGCCGAACAGCGGGTGTGCGGCAAGTTCGGCCGGGGGCAACGCGTCGGAGGCAAACGAGGGGCTCACCGGGCCGGTCGGGTACGCGGCCGTAACGCCCTCCCGGGCCGAGATTTGCCGGTAGTCCAGGGCCAGGAACAGGGCACGGCGGACGCGCTCGTCCCGGAAGGCTGGCTGATAGCGGACGCGCCTGCCGCCCTTCGTGCCGGCAAGCGAGAGCCCCACACCGCGCGCGCGCCGCGTAGAGCGCCACAGCGTCCGGGCGCCGGCGCGCTGCGACGCCCGGACCACGCGGTCCCGTTGATCGAGCCGGATGATGTCGAGCGCGCCGCTCTCGAATGCGGCGTCGAGGGCGGCCTCGCGCTCGGCGGAGACGATGCGCAGCTCGCTCAGCAGCGGCAGCCCGCGCTGGTGGTAGCGCGCATGCGGCCGCAGCGAGACACCGCCGTCCGTCCGCGGCTCGGCGACGAACGGTCCGCATCCCAGCGGCTGTCCGGACTCCGAGCGCGTTTCGGAGCGGATGGCCGCGGCAGCCGTATCCCCGAGCAGATCGAAGAACAGCGCGAAGGGGGCAGCCAGGCGCAGCCGCAGCGTATCCGCCTCCGGCGTCTCGATGGTGTCGATGACCCCGCCGAAGAGGAACTCGCCTCGCTGCGCACGGTTGGAGAACTCACGCGCGACGGCCTCGGCGTCAACGGGCTCGTCGGCCTCGCCGCCGGATGCGGGGTGGAAGAACGCGTCCGGCCGCAGCTGCACGACCAGATCGAGCGGGCCGGCCTGCTCGACGCGCATGGCGAGGTCGCCGTGGATCGCGCCGTTGCGAGGATCGACGGCGACCAGGCGCGCGTGGCTGAGCAGCGGCGACGGTGCGGCCTCGCCGACCACGCCCTGGCGCATGATCCCCCGCTCGCCGTCGAGCACGGGCTGGCTCGGCGCGAGCAGCGACGGCGCCGGGGCCGCTGTGAGCGTGGGCGTCGCCGGCGTGGAGGTCGCCGAGGCGGGCGTCCCGGCCCCGCGCTCGGCACCAGCCTCGCTGCCGTCATCGGCGTCATCGGCGTCATCGGCGTCATCGCCAACATCGCCGCTGCCGGGGATGCAGGCGGCGAGCAGCAGACCGCCGGCGGCAGCCACGCCCGAGCGCAGGAGCTCGCGACGGCTGTGTCTGTGGGCGGAGGGTTGCTCGGGGCTGTACATGCGGCGCTGTCCGCTGTGCCCGGCGCTCGCGCCCGGTGGCGCAGCGCCACGCGGCTCGACGAATGACACGCGGGACCGGGCCGCCATCGGGGCGGGGCGAAGCCTCGCCTACCAGATGCCGAGCTGCATCCGCACCTCTTCGGAGGCCATCGTCTTCGGGTCCCACGGAGGATCCCAGACGAGGTTCACCTCGACGTCCTCGACGCCGTCCATCTGCGTGAGCAGGTGGTAGGCCTGCCCCTGCAGCATCGGGCCGACCGGGCAGGCCGGGCTGGTCAGCGTCATGTCGATGGTGACGAGGCCCTCGTCGTCGATGGCCACGTAGTAGATCAGGCCCAGCTCGGCGATGCCCATCCGCAGCTCGGGGTCCTCGATCTGGCGGAGCACCTCCCAGAGCTGCTCCTCGCTCGGGCGTTCCTCGGCGGCGGCCTCGGGGGCGTCGGTTGCCGGATCAGCCATTGGGGGTGCTCCTCTCATCGGTCGTGACGGCGGCGCGCGCTCCGTCGTCCGCGCCGTACTGTGCGAGCGCAAGCTCCAGCGTCTTCCAGGCCAGCGAGGCGCACTTTACGCGCATCGGGAACTTCCGCACCCCGGCCAGCGCCTCGATGTCGCCGAGTTCGGGCGCGGCGTCCTCGCCCTCGACCATCATCGCCTGGAAGGCCCCGATCGCGGAGCTGGCGTCCTCGGAGCTGCGCCCCTTGACATGCTCGGTCATCAGCGAGCTCGAGGCCTGCGAGATCGAGCAGCCCTGGCCGGTGAACGCCACGTCGGCGATGCGGCCGTCGTCGTCGAGTTGCAGCTCCAGGGTGATTTCGTCGCCGCAGAGCGGGTTGGAGCCCTCGGCGCTCGCGTTCGCGGCGTCGAGTGGCCTGCGGTTGCGCGGGCTGCGGTAGTGGTCGAGCAGGATTTCGCGGTAGAGATCGTCGAGGTCAGCCACCAAAGCCTCCGAAGAAGTCGGACGTCTCCCGCACCGCCGCCTCCAGCACATCTACCTCCTCGCGGGTGTTGTAGAGGTAGAACGAGGCGCGCGCGGTCGCGGCCACGTCGAGCTTTCGCATCACGGGCTGCGCGCAGTGGTGCCCGGCACGAATGGCGACGCCGTGGCTGTCCAGCACCTGCCCGATGTCATGCGGGTGCACGCCATCGAGGCCGAACGAGACGACGCCGCCGCGCAGGTCGGGGTCGAGCGGTCCGTAGAGCGTGACCCCGGGCACGTCGATCAGCCGGTCGAGCGCGTAGGCGGTCAGGTCGCGCTCGTGGCGGCGGATCGCGTCCATGCCGACCGCCTCGAGGTAGCCGAGCGCCACACCGAAGCCGATCACGCCGGCGATGTTCGGCGTGCCGGCCTCGAACTTGTAGGGCAGCTGGTTCCAGGTCGATTCCTCGAGGCTGACGCTGGCGATCATGTCGCCGCCGCCGAGGAAGGGCGGCATTTCCTCCAGCAGCTCGCGGCGGCCCCAGAGCACGCCCACCCCGGTCGGGCCGAGCATCTTGTGCGCCGAGCAGGCGAGGAAGTCCGCGCCCAGCTCAGCGACGTCGATCGGCAGGTGCGGGGCGGCCTGTGCGGCGTCCACCAGCACGCGCGCGCCCTGCGCCCGCGCGAGTTCGGCGAGCTCGGCGACGGGGACGATCGTGCCGAGGGCGTTCGACATCAGCGTGATCGAGAGCAGCTTCGTGCGCGGGCCGATCAGCCGCCGCGCCTCGTCGAGGTCCAGCGTGCCGTCGGGGAGCATCGGGATGTGGCGCAGCGCGATGCCGCGTTCCTCGCGCAGCAGCTGCCAGGGGACGATGTTGGAGTGGTGCTCGATCTCGCTGATCAGCACCTCGTCGCCGGCCTCGAGGAAGGCGCGGCCAAAGGAGTGCGCGACGAGGTTGATCGACTCGGTGGTGTTGCGCGTGAAGATGATCTCGGACACGTCGGGCGCGCCGAAGAAGGCGCGCACCTGTTCGCGTGCGGCCTCGTAGCGCTCGGTCGCCTCCACGGACAGCGTGTGGACGCCGCGGTGGATGTTGGAGTTGATGTCACGGTAGTAGCGGGTCAGCTCCGCCATCACCTGCACCGGCTTCTGCGAGGTCGCGGCGTTGTCGAAGTAGACCAGCGGGCGGCCGTTCACCTCGCGCTTGAGGATCGGGAAGTCGCGCCGGATGCGCTCGATGTCCAGGACGCCCGCGGCGCCGTCGGAGGCGGCGTTCGAGCTCACGAGGACGCCTCCGGATCGCACTCGACGTACGCCTCATCGCCCTCGACGTTGACGGGGTAGGCGGCGACGCCGCGGATGGCGGGGAGCGTGAGCGCGCGCCCGCTGCGCGCGTCGAAGGCGGCGCCGTGGCGCGGGCAGATCACGCGCCCGTTCCAGAGCCGCCCCTCGCCCAGCGGTCCGCCGTCGTGCGTGCAGACGTTGTCGATCGCGAACAGCTCGCCGTCGACGTTGCTGAGGGCCAGCGAGCGCCCGCCACATTCGACGACGAGCACCTCGCCCTCGGGAACGTCTGAGACGGCGGCGACGCGTTCGCGGCTCACGGAGCCGCCATCACAGCACGGACCGCGCGAGCTTCGCGAAGACCGTGCGCTCCAGGTCGTCGGCGATGCCCTCGACGGCGAGGCCGCGCGCGACGGACTGGAAGAAGCCGTTGACCAGCAACTGCAGCGCGGTGCGGCGGTCGAGGCCGCGGCTCTGCAGGTAGAACAGCGCTTCCTGGTCGACCGGACCGACGGTCGCCGCGTGGCCGCAGCGGATCACGTCGGCGGTGAGGATCTCGAGCACGGGGTCGGAGTCCGCCTTGGCGTTGCCGGAGAGCAGCAGGTTGCGGTTCTGCTGGTTGGCCGCGGACCCGCTCGCGCCTTCCTCGACGCGCGTGATGCCGTAGTAGATCGAGCGCGAGGCGCCGGCGAGGGCGGCCTTCACCTCGACGTCGGAGATCGTGCGCGGCCCGACGTGGTCCTGCAGCGTCACGAAGTCGAAGTGCTGGTCCTCGTCGCCGAGCGCGACGGCGCGGATCGAGGAGTTCGCGCCCTCGCCCTCGAGCATGACCTCGACGGTCTGCTTGAGAATCGCGCCACCGATGGCCAGCGAGGCGACCTTCAGGTCGGCGTCGCGGCCGAGCCGGGCGCGGATCGTCGTGAAGTCCTGCGTCGCCGCGCCCCAGCGGTCGTCGATCAGCAGTCGCACGCGCGCGGCCTGCGCCACGTTGATCTCGACCACGCCGGACGCCAGCAGCGGGGCGTCGCCGGAGCGGGTGCGCAGCACCACGGTCAGCTCGGACTGCTCCCCGGCTTCGATCAGCAGCCGCGGGTGCAGCGCCGCATCCGCGAGGTCGCTCGCGTCGATGGTGATGACGACGGGCTCCTCGAAGGCGACGCCGCCCGGGGCATGCACGAGCGCGCCGCCGCTCCAGAGCGCGCCGTTGGCGGCGACGAACTTGCCCTCGGTCGCCGGGATGAGCGCGCCGAGACGATCGGCAACGAGGCGGCCGTGGCCCTCGAGGGCGCCGGCGAGCGTGCCCGCGTAGGCGCCGCCCTCGTCCCTGCCGCCCTCGATCGCGATCGGCGTCTCCGCCGGCGCGAACGCGCCGAGGTCGAGCCTGGTCACGTCCGTGTAGCGCCAGGGGCGCAGCGCGGGCGAGGGCAGCGGCGCGGCGGCGAAGGCGCGCGCGGCCTCGGCGCGGCGTTCAAGCAGCCATGCCGGCTCGCCGCGCTCCACGGCGGCGGCGAGCACGGCCTGCTCCGCGTAGGGCGGGGCGACCGAAGTCGTGGTCTCGCTCATCGTGATCCTCTGCGGCTCCCCCGGAGCGCTAGCCGACGGAGCCTTCCATCTGGAGCTCGATCAGGCGGTTCAGCTCGATCGCGTACTCCATCGGCAGCTCCTTGACGATCGGCTCGACGAAGCCGTTGACGACCATCTTGGAGGCCTCTTCCTCCGTGATGCCTCGCGACATCAGGTAGAAGAGCTGGTCGTCGCCGAGCTTGGAGACCGAGGCCTCGTGGCCGATCGTCACCTTCTCCTCGTCGACCTCCATCGTCGGGTAGGTGTCGGAGCGGGAGTGCTCGTCCAGCAGCAGCGCGTCGCAGCGCACGGTGGAGGTGGAGTCCTCGGCGCCCTCGTGGACCTTGAGCAGGCCGCGGTAGGAGGTGCGCCCGCTGCCGCGCGAGACGGACTTGGAGACGATCGCCGAGGAGGTCCGCGGCGCCACGTGGACGACCTTGCCGCCCGCGTCCTGGTGCTGCCCGTTGCCGGCGAAGGCCAGCGAGAGGATCTCGCCGTGCGCGCCCGGCTCCATCAGGTAGACGGACGGGTACTTCATCGTCAGCTTCGAGCCGAGGTTGCCGTCGACCCACTCCATGACGGCGTTCTCGTAGGCGGCCGCGCGCTTCGTCACCAGGTTGTAGACGTTGTTGGACCAGTTCTGGATGGTCGTGTAGCGGACCCGCGCATCCTTCTTGACGATGATCTCGACGACGGCCGAGTGCAACGAGTCCGAGCTGTAGGTCGGCGCCGTGCAGCCCTCGACGTAGTGCACGTACGAGCCCTCGTCGGCGATGATCAGCGTGCGCTCGAACTGGCCCATGTTTTCCGTGTTGATGCGGAAGTAGGCCTGCAGCGGGACGTCGACCTGAACCCCCGGCGGCACGTAGATGAAGGAACCGCCGGACCAGACCGCGCTGTTCAGCGCCGCGTAGCGGTTGTCCCCCGGCGGCACCAGCGCCCCGAAGTGCTCGCGCACCAGGTCCTCGTACTCCGCCAGCCCCTGGTCCATCCCGAGGAAGACGACGCCCTGCTTCGCGAGGTCCTCGCGAATGTTGTGGTAGACGACCTCGGAGTCGTACTGCGCGCCGGCGCCGGCGAGGAACTGGCGCTCCGCCTCCGGGATGCCGAGCTTGTCGAAGGTGTCCTTGATGTACTCCGGCACGTCATCCCAGTTGCTGGAGTCCTTGTCGGTGGCGCGCACGTAGTAGGTCATGTCGTCGAAGTCGATCGCGCCGAGCAGCTCGGGGCTGCCGGCCCACGTCGGGTCGTCCTTCTCGAAGAAGGTGCGCAGGGCGTCGAGGCGGAACTCGAGCATCCACTCGGGCTCGTCCTTGATCGCCGAGATCTGGCGCACGACATCCTCGCCGAGGCCCTTCTCGGCGCGGAACAGCGGCGCTTCGTCGTCGTGGAAGCCCCACTGGTACTCGCCGACGGCCTCACGCGCTTTTGGATTGACGGTCGTCATGGGCTTGTTCCCCCGTGTGCGCCTGTTTCTCGATCGTTCCTCAGGAGGCGGCCGGGGCCGCGACGGTCTCGGCGAGACCGATCTCCTGAAGGATTGGGTCGTAGCCGCCGGCCTCGATCTCGTGCGCCAGTTGCGGACCGCCCGAGCGCACGATGCGCCCGTCGAACAGCACGTGCACGCGGTCCGGCGTGATGTAGTTGAGGATCCGCTGGTAGTGCGTGATCAGCAGGATGCCCATCCCCGGGTGGTGCAGCGCGTTGACGCCCTCGGCGACGGTGCGCAGCGCGTCCACGTCGAGGCCGGAGTCCGTCTCGTCGAGGATCGCGAGCTCAGGCTTGAGCATCCCGAGCTGCAGGATCTCGGCGCGCTTCTTCTCGCCGCCGGAGAAGCCATCGTTGACGTAGCGGCGCGCGAACTCCTCGTCCATGCGCAGCGTCTGCAGCGTCTCGCGCAGCTCCGTGAGGAACTCGCGCGCGGAGGGCTCCTCGCCGCGCCGCGCCTTGATCGCCATGCGCAGCATGTTGACCATCGTCACGCCGGGAATCGGCGTCGGGTACTGGAACGAGAGGAACATCCCGAGGCGTGCGCGCGCGTCCGGCGTCAGCGTGGTGACGTCCTCGCCGCGGTAGCGCACCTCGCCGGAGTCGACCACGTAGGCCGGGCTGCCCGCGATCGCGTTCGCGAGCGTGCTCTTGCCGGAGCCGTTGGGGCCCATCAGCGCGTGCACCTCGCCGGCGCCCACGATCAGGTCGACGCCCTTGACGATCTGCACGTCCCGCTCACTGGCGATGCTGACGTGCAGATCACGCACCTCGAGGATCGGTTCGCTCATTTCGGCTCCACTCTTCGCGCGCCCGCCGCGGCGGGCTTCCGCACCTGGTACTCGCAGCAGGCTCCGCCTCCCGCGATCGTCGCCACCTGCTCGACGGGTCTGCCTACGAGCAGTTCGATGCTGTAGCGGTCCGCCTCGCAAGCCGCGTTCGTCTCGCTCGCCGTCGAGGGACAGGGACAGCCGACGTTGCTCAGCCGGTAGACCTCGCCCTCGTCGCGGACCTCGGTGAGGATGCCCTCGTCGCTGAGTGCGGCGACGACTTCCTCGAGGCGCGTTCCCAGTTCCTCGCTGTGCACGGCGCCGCCGCGCTCGCGGGCGACGTCCTCGGCGACGCGGTGGTAGACCCGCTCCAGGATCACCTCGCCCGGGCGGCCGGCGACGTCGTCCTCGGAGAGGCTCGCGAGCGCGGGCAGCAGCCGTCCGATCAGGCTCGTGTAGTGATCCGCGCCGGAGCGCTCCTCGCCCGCCTCGCTCAGCGAGTAGCGGGTGACGGGCCGCCCGCGCGGCTGGCGCACCAGCGTGGTGTCGAGCAGGCCCTCGGCGACCATGATGTCGAGGTGGCGGCGAATCGAGCCCTGCGAGACGCCGATCTCCAGCGCGAGTTCGGCGACACTGCAATCGCCGCGCTCGTAGAGGATGCTCGCGAGCTCGTCGCGTGCTCGTTGCAGGACGACCCGTTGGGCCACTCGCTGCGCCTTCCTGACCCGTAAGCACCCGTCGAGGGCTGCCCCAGGCCTCTGTGCAATCGCGTTGCGGTCGCGCGGAGCGCATGTCCCCTGCTCGCCGCAAGCGGGTTCACTCCGTGCTTCCATTATCGCCTACCAGCGGGCAGCGTCAACATTCTTTTACATTTTTGGTCAATAACTGCCCAATCCTCTGTCGGGCCTCGCCCCGGCAGGCGTTGGACGCGCCCGGAGCCGCCCTCGTACGATGCCGCCGCGCCGGACAGCGCGCCAGAGCGCGCCGGCGAGCAAGCGAGGGGGCGAGATGGCCGACGGCGTCCAGGGCATAGTCGAGGGTACGAGCGTGAGCTTCGAGAAGACCGTCACCGCGGAGGACATCGCGAAGTTCAGCGACGTCTCCGGCGACACCAACCCGCTGCACAGCGACCCCGACTACGCGGCGCGCACCCGCTTCAAGGAGCCGATCGCACACGGTATCCTCGCTGCGGGAGTGATCTCGGCAGCGCTCGGAACCCGGCTCGCGCCGGACAGCGTTGTGGTCTACCTGCGGCAGAACCTGAGCTTCCGCGCCCCGGTGATGCCGGGCGACACGCTCACCGCCACCGTCGAGGCGACCTCGGTGGACGTGGACCGCAGTTCCGTCGTGCTGAACACGACCGTGAGCAACCAGGACGGCGTCGAGGTCATACGCGGCGACGCGCTCGTGCTGGTCGAGGCTCTCGCCTGAGCGGCGCGCAGGCGAGAGCCGGCAACGGAGCAGACCGATGGTGAAGCTTGAGCAACGGACCGCCATCAGCGAGGCGCAGGACGACTGGGAGCAGGCCGCGCTCGCCAAGGTGCTGAGCCGCTTCCCCGAGCGGCGCGAGGAGTTCCGCACCTCGTCCGCCCCGGCCGGCCGCTTCTACACCCCGAACGACGTCGACGGCGTCGACTACCTCGACGACATCGGCTTCCCCGGCCAGTACCCGTTCACGCGCGGCGTGCAGCCCACGATGTACCGCGGGCGGCTCTGGACGATGCGCCAGTACGCCGGCTTCGGCACGCCCGAGGAGACCAACGAGCGCTTCCGCGAGTTGCTCGCCAACGGCCAGACCGGCCTCTCCGTCGCCTTCGACCTGCCGACCCAGACCGGCTACGACTCGGACCACCCGATGGCGGCCGGCGAGGTCGGCCAGGTCGGTGTCGCCGTCGACTCGCTGGCGGACATGGAGACGTTGTTCGAGGGCATCCCGCTGGACGGCATCTCCACCTCGATGACGATCAACGCGCCGGCGCCGATCATCGTCGCGATGTACATCGTGGCGGCGGAGAAGCAGGGGCACGAGCCGAGCGTGATCACCGGCACCGCGCAGAACGACGTGCTCAAGGAGTACGTCGCGCGCGGCACCTACATCTTCCCGCCGGGGCCCTCGGTCCGCTTCGCGGCGGACCTGATCAACTACTGCGCGCGCGAGGCGCCGCGCTTCAACTCGATCTCCGTCTCCGGCTACCACATCCGCGAGGCCGGCTCGACCGCCGCGCAGGAGGTGGCCTTCGCCTTCGCGAACGCCTTCGCCTACCTCGATCGCAGCATCTCGCAGGGGGCGAGCGTGGACGAGGTGGCGCCGCGCATCTCCTGGATCTTCAACACGCACAACTACTTCTTCGAGGAGGTCGCGAAGTTCCGCACGCTGCGCCGCATGTGGGCGCGCGCCATGAAGGAGCGCTACGGGGCGACCAACCCGAACGCGATGACGCTGCGCACGCACACCCAGACCGGCGGCTCCACGCTGACCGCGCAGCAGCCGCTCAACAACCTCACGCGCTCGGCCGTGCAGGCCCTCGCCGCCGTGCTCGGCGGCGTGCAGTCGCTCGCGCTCTCCTGCTACGACGAGGCGCTGGCGCTGCCGACCGAGGAGGCGCAGCAGCTCGCGCTGCGCTCGCAGCAGATCATCGCCGAGGAGACCGGCGCGGCCGACACCGTGGACCCGCTCGCCGGCTCCTACTACGTCGAGTGGCTGACCGGCGAGCTGGAGGCCCAGGCGCAGTCCATCCTCGACCGCGTCGAGGACATCGGCGGCGCCGTCGCGGCAATCGAGGGCGGCTACATGCAGTCCGAGATCCAGGAGGCCTCCGTCGCCTACCAGCGCGAGGTCGAGAGCGGCGAGCGCATCGTCGTCGGCGTCAACCAGTACGTGGACGAGGACGAGGACGCGACGCCGATCTTCCGGCCCAACACCACGGTGATCGGTGCGCAGCTGAAGCGGCTGGCGCGGGTGCGCGCCGAGCGCGACGAGAGCGCCGTCGCCGCCTCGCTGGCGGGGCTGCGCGAGGCAGCCAGAGGCGAGGTCAGCCTGATGGACCCGGTGCTCGACGCCGTGCGCAGCTACGCGACGGTGGGCGAGATGTGCGGCGTGCTGCGCGAGGAGTGGGGCGAATACATCCCGCCCACCGTCGTATAGCAGTCGTCCACAAGCCGACCCTGCGTTACAACACCACCGCAAGCGGATCGGAGCCGCGAGGGGCAGCGGATCGCTGCGTCCGGTAACGGGAGGTCTGACATGGCGGGTGCACTCGAGGGACAGGTGGCGGTGGTGACCGGCGCAAGCCGCGGCATCGGGCGCGCGTGCGCCATCGAACTGGCGCGCGAGGGCGCAAGCGTGGTCGTCAACTACCTGTCGAACGCCGACGCGGCCGAGGCGACCCGCGACGCGATCCATGAGTTCGGCGGCGCCGTCGTGCTCGTCAAGGCCGACGTGTCCGACGCCGAGGAGGCCTCGGACGTGATCGAGACCGCGGTCGAGGAACTCGGCAAGATCGACATCCTCGTCAACAACGCCGGCATCAACCGCGACCGCACGATCGCGCGGCTCTCCGTCGAGGACTGGGACGAGGTCATCCGGACCGACCTGTCGTCGATGTTCTACTGCACGCGCGCCGCAATACCTCACATGCGCGAGGCCAACTACGGCCGGATCGTCAACATGTCTTCGGTGATCGGGCAGATGGGCAGCGTCGGGCTGGCGAACTACGCCGCCGCGAAGGCCGGGATGATCGCGTTCACGAAGACAGCCGCGAAGGAACTCGCGCGCAACAACATCACCGTCAACGCGGTGTGCCCCGGCTTCATCGCGACGGACATGGTGACCTCCCTGACCGAGGACATCCAGGACAGCATCCGCAGTCAGATTCCCCTCGGCCGCTTCGGCGAGCCCGAGGAGGTCGCCGCACTGGTGCGCTTCCTCTGCACCGAGGGCGGCTGGTTCACCGGCTCCCAGCTCAGCCCCAACGGCGGCCAATACATGTAGGTCGCTCCCACGACGGGGGGTGCGGCGGGTCGCTCCCGCGACGGGGGGTGCGCGGCGCAGTTGACCGCCGGGGGCCGTTCCCCGAGAATCGTTTGGGAGGGCCGCCGCTATGGGCAGCCCGGTTCGACTACTGCGAGTAACGGCTCGGCGTATGGCAGGTTCGTGCGGATCGAGATGGGGACCGCGTTCCGGCTAGAGTCACCCCTTCGGTAGTCACGACGTGAGTCGCGAGAGGTTCGCTTCGCGCCCTCCTCGTCGGCGTGCTTGCGAGCGCTGCAACGCGGTAGATAGGTGCGACACCCTATCGAGAGAGTGGACCGAGGGAGGCAACTGATGCGGCGGTGGCGGAATTGGTAGACGCGCCGGACTAGAAATCCGGTGGCATCAAAGCCGTGAGAGTTCGAGCCTCTCCCGCCGCACCAGTTGCCCCACTCAGCTTGGAGGCTGTGGAGCAGCCCCCCGGAGTCCCCGTAGCCAAGTCTGGTCTAAGGCTCATGGGCTAGCATCCCGTGGATCGTGGGTTCAAATCCCACCGGGGACTCCAACGAAGCGGAAGCATACTGCTTTTTTCAGGAGAGTCCACTGAGTAGCCTCTCGGAGCCACATCCTGATGCCGCCCGCGGTGGAACGCGCGATCGTCGAGTGGCTGGGTTCCGGGGGCGAATGAGCAGCGCGGCCGGCGACCGCGTCGTCGTCGTCGGGAGCACCGGCGCGGGCAAGAGCGCGCTCGCGAGGGCGCTGGCCGAGCGGCTCGGCGCGACGCATGTCGAGCTCGACGCGCTGCACTTCGCCGAAGACTGGGTCGAGGTCCCGGACGAGGTCTTCACGGAGCGCACGGCGGCAGCCACCGAGGGCGATGCGTGGGTCGTCGACGGCAACTACTCGGCGGTGATGCGCGATCTTGCATGGGATCGCGCGCAGACCGTCGTCTGGCTCGACTACGCCTTCCTCGTCTGTGGCTGGCGGCTGCTGCGGCGCACGGTGCTGCGCGGCGCGAAACGCGAGGAGTTATGGCACGGCAACCGCGAGACCTTCTGGCACTCGTTCGCGGGCAGGGACTCGATCCTGCTCTGGTTCCTGCGCACCTTCCGCCGCCGCCGCCGCCAGTACGAGGCGGCGCTGGCTGATCCCGCCAACGCGCACCTCGCCTTCGTGCGCCTGCGCTCCCCGCGCGCGGCCGAGCGCTGGCTGGCGGCCATCCCCCGCCGCGAGGGCACGCACCCCTGACGGGGTAGGATGCGGCGATGCCGCGCCGTCTGCCCTTCTCCGCCCGCGCCGCCTACGCACACCTGCGCGAGGCCGATCCGATCGTCGGCGCGCTGATCGAGGAGCACGGACCCTACCGCCCGCGCCCGGGCGGCGACCCCTACGCCTCGATGGTGCGCTCGATCCTGTTCCAGCAGCTCGCGGGGGCCGCGGCGCGGGCGATCCAGCGCCGCTTCTTCGCCCTCCACGGCAACGAGGAGCGCACGCCCGAACCGCTGGCCATCCTCGCCACGAGCGACGAGGCGTTCCGCGGCGCGGGCGTCTCGCGCCAGAAGGCCGGCTACCTGCGCGACCTCGCGCAGCACTGCGTGGACGGCGCGCTCGACTTCGCCGCGATCGCGGGCCTCGACGACGACGCGGTAATCGAGCGGCTGACCGCCGTGCGCGGCATCGGCGAGTGGTCGGCGCACATGTTCCTGATGTTCGAGCTGGGCCGCCCCGACGTGCTGCCGACGGGCGACCTCGGCGTGCGCAAGGGCATGCAGGCGGCCTACGGCCTGCCGGAGACGCCGACGCCAAAGCGAGCGCAGGAGATCGGCGCGCCCTGGTCGCCCTACCGCACCGTCGCCTCCTGGTACATGTGGCGCGCCGTCGAGACGATTACACCGGGCGCGTGAAGCCGCGGCGGGACACAAGGGTGCTACACTAGCGCTGACGCGCAACGGACGGACCCACGACATGGCCGCAGACGAACTCCCCCCCGACCCACAGGCACCCCAGACAACGCCGCCCCCGGAGCGGCGTCTGACCGAGGCCGAACTTGAAGCCCTCGAGGACGCCGAAGACCTGCGGATCGGCCTTGAGCGCCTTGAGCTCATGAAGACGGAAGGCACCGTCTCCTGGGAGTCGATCAAGGCGAAGTACGGTCTATAGAACACCCAGCTGGTGACTTGGCGAGTCGAACTCAGCCGATCGGCTGAACGCGAATTCGGGCGGATCGGAGCAGGTGCTCGGCAACGGATCCAACCGCGCCTCAACGCCTTGGCGAACGACCCGCGGCCGATCGGTTCTCGCAAGCTCGGGGGCGTGGAATTGTACCGCATCCGCGTAGGTGACTACCGGGTCGTTTACACCATTGACGCAGACGAGCGGCTCGTGGCAGTGGTCGCGGTGAGGCACCGCTCGCGCGCGTACCGTGGCCTCCGCTGAGTTCGGACCGGCTCAGTCCAGCGACGTGCCGAACTCGCGGCGCATCACCTCGAGGGCCTGCGCCTCCGCCTCCGCGTCCATGCGCAGGAACAGGCCCGAGGCCTCGACGACGCGCTCGCCGTCCTCGTCGTAGAGCTCGGCGCTGACCTCGATGCGGCGTCCGCGCGTGCGGTCGATGCGGCCACGCACCAGCAGCGGGCGGTCGAGGGTGACGGGCCGGCGGAAGCGGGTCTGCATGCGCGCGGTCACGGCGAACACGCGGTCGGCGTACATCGCCCAGCCCATCGCCTCGTCGAGCAGCAGCGTGGCGAGGCCGCCGTGCATCAGGCCGGGGTAGCCGCTGTCCTCGCGCCGAGGCGTGTAGCCGGCGACCACGTCGCCGCCGTCACGCTCGAACTCGAGGTGGAAGCCGAGCGGGTTGTGCCGCCCGCAGCCGAAGCAGTACTGCTCGCGCAGCGCCGGGTCGATGCCCTCGTTGTTCCGCTCGTCAGTCATCGGACGGCCAGTCGCTGCTGGAGAGCGCGTAGCGAGCCTGCTCCCCAACGTCCTCCAGGCGGAAGCCGAGGCGCTCCGGGATCGCGCGGCTCGGAAGGTTGCCTGCCGCCGCCTGGATCACGATCCGCCGCAGGCCCAGCGCCTCGAAGGCGTGATCGATCAGGGCCCGGCACGCGCGCGTCATGATCCCTCGGCCGTTGTGTCGCTCCGCCAGCCAGTAGCCGATCTCCGCCTCGCGGAGCCGCCAATCGATCCAGTTGAGTCCGATCACACCCACAAGCTGCCCCTCGACCTCCAGCCCGAGCGTGAGCGACGCGCCACTGGCGTAGCCCTCGCGCTCCTTGACGATGAACGTGCGCGCCGTCTCCAGAGAGTACCCGTGCGCCCAGGCCAGCCAGCGCGCGAGGAACTCCTGGTTCTCCTCGACCAGTTGCACAAGCGGCCGGTCGTCGTCAGGCCTCAGCGCACGCAGGCCCACCGAGTCGCTGACGCGCAGCGGCGAGACATCGAGTGGACCGTGCTCGCCACTCCCGGCCGGGGGCACCGCGTGCTCTCCCTGGGTCTCGGCGCTCACGACACCCCCAGTGCTGTCCCGACATCGAGCAGCAGGTAGCGGAACTCGCCGCCCGCGACACCTGGGGCGGGGGTCGAGTAGGGCCTCCAAGTCGTGTGGTAGCTGCCTTCGAGCTCGATCGGCGCTCCGCACATCTTCCGCGTGCTGATCGCAGTTCTTCTCCCCCAGTCGAGGGTGTCAGCCACACGTCGCCCGTCGTGCACCCGGAACGCAGCGTCATTCGTGCGCTCCCATCCCATACGCGGCTCGCCCCAGCAGCCAGCGATATTGGTGAGCGCAACCACGTACCCACCCTGGGCGGAGCCGCCCACGACGAGCCGCTCAACGCGTGCCACGTCCTTCCAGAAGCCGCAGCGGTCGATGTCACCGGCCCACCCACGGTGCTGGAAGCTCTCGTCGGTCACGGTCAGTTCGCCCTCGCGCGCCCAGTACTTCAACTCGATCGCGTTCTCGCGGTCGTGGTCGCGCAGCCAGATGTCGACGTGCCCTCGCCGGCCGTCCAGTGTGATGGGGCGCTCGAGGCGCACCTCAATGGCCGGATGGCGCTCTCGGATGACCCATGCGAGCGAGTGCTGGAAGTCCGCCTCCGAGTGGAACACGGGGCGCCGCTCCGCGAGCGCGGCCAGCGCCGCGGCGAGGTCGAGGCGCGCGCTCACGCGTCCGGAGCGCCGAGGGCAACCGTGGCCGTGCCGCTGAGCAGTACGGAGCCGTCCGCGGCCTCGCAGCGCACGTCGTAGCTGGCGACGCCGTCGGCGACGCCACGCGGCTCGGCGTGCGCGGTGACCTGCACGGGCTGCACGGCAGGCGCGCGCCAGCGCACCCGCAGCGCGCCGCTCTCCGCCCAGCGGTGTCCGAAGGCGCCCGTCATCGCCTCGGAGACGAGGGCGAGCACGAGCATCCCGTGGGCGATGCGGCCGCCGAAGTCGCTGGCCGCGGCGAACTCGGCGTCGGTGTGGATCGGGTTCGGGTCGCGCGCCGCGACGGCGTAGCGATCGACCCGGTCCTGGTCGATCAGCCGCGTCACGAGCGCGACGGCGGGCGCCTCGGCGCTCACGAGGCGGCGCCCTCCGCGCGGGCCGGGGCGATCACCGTGCTGCGGCCGCGCAGCACCGGCTCGCCGTCCGCGTCGCGCAGCTCGATGTCGAAGGCGACGATCAGCGATCCGCGGCGCTCGCTGTGCTGCGCCACCGCGATGCGCGCCTCGAGCGGCTCGCCGGGGGCGACGGCGCGCAGGAAGGCGAACTCCTGGCCGGTGTGCAGCGCGCCCGCCGGCAGCGCCATCTGCTCCATCAGCGCGCCGAGGATGAAGGCGCCCTGCGCCAGCGGCGGTACGGCGTCCGTCCAGCGCTCAGCCGGCTCGCCGGTGGCGTCGAGGTAGGCGCGCGCCTCGTCCGCGCTCACGCTGAGCGCGATCGGCGGCAGCGCATCCCCTCGCGCGAGCGAGTAGAAGTCGAGGGCCACGCGCGCCTCGCAGCAGGCTGCTAGCTAGCCGCCCTGACCGCGTCGCCGATCGCCGAGTGGTCGCGCGCGTCGGGGATCGGGTTCTTGACGATGTGCCCGATCGCCCCGCCCTTGTCGATCACCACGGTCAGCCGCTCGGCGGCCCAGAGGCCCTCGTTCCAGGTGTCGTAGGCCTTCGCGGTCTCGCCCTTGATGTCCGCGAGCAGGGAGTAGGGGAGCTGGTGCGCCTCCTTGTAGGCCGCGTGCGAGAAGCGGCTGTCGCGGCTGATGCCGAAGACCTGCGCGCCGAGGTCCATCCACTCCGAGTAGTCGTCGCGGATCTCGCACAGCTCGCCCGTACAGATGCCGGAGAAGTCGAAGGTGTAGAAGACCAGCACCACCGGCGCGCCGCGCAGTGCGGAGAGCGTGATGTCTTCGCCGTCCTCGTTGGGCAACGTGAAGTCCGGGGCCTCCTGGCCCACTGCGATCGCCATCTCAATCCCCCTCGTCATGCGCCGCGAGGGCGCACTGTCGTCGCTCTGTGGTCGTTCGCGCACTCTAACGCAGGGGCAATCCGGACCGCACCCTGACCTGCCGCCACCAGCGCCGAATCGAGGGCAGTCGGGCGCCTACCAGTCGCCGCCGCCGAGCCACTCCTCGATGCTGGCGGCGGCGACATGGGCATCCGCGAGGGCGGTGACGACGAGGTCGGCGCCGTTCACGTCGTCGCCTCCGGCGAAGACGCCCGGGCGGTTCGTGCGCATCGTCCGCGGATCGACGGTGAAGCGGCCCCAGGGGTCGCGTCCGACCGCCGGAGTGATCTCGCCCCAGCCGTCCTCGACGTTGTAGCCGATGGCGAGGACGAGCGCGTCGGCCTCGACCTCGAAGCTGCTGCCGGCGAGCGGCACGGGGCGGGCTCGCCCGCTCTCGTCGGGCTCCCCGAGTTCCATGCGCTGGCAGCGCAGCGCGCGGAAGGCGCCCTGACCATCGACGAGGATCTCCGTGGGAGCGGTCAGGAACTCGAAGATCACGCCCTCCTCGTGGGCGTGCATGCGCTCCTCCTCGCGGCCCTGCATCTCCAGCTCCGTGCGGCGGTAGACGAGCCGCACCTCTTCCGCGCCGAGCCGCACCGCCGTGCGCACGCAGTCCATCGAGGTGTCGCCGCCACCGACGACCACGACGCTGCGCAGATGTGGCAGCGGCTCGCGCAGTCCCTCCGGCAGGTCCTCCGGCGGCAGGTTGCCGCGCACCAGGAACTCGGTCGCCTCGTAGACGCCGGGCGCGTCCTCATGCTCCAGCCCCAGCCGGACGCCCTCGATCGCGCCGGCCGCGACGAAGACGGCGTCGAACTCGCGCTCGAGCTCCTCGAAGGCGACGTCCTCGCCGATGCGGACGTTGAGGGCGAACTCAACGCCGAGGTCGCGGAGGCGCTCGATGCGGTCGGCGACGGTGGTCTTGTTCTGCTTGAAGTTGGGGATGCCGTAGTGCAGCAACCCGCCCGCCACCGGCCAGGCGTCGTAGACGACGACGCGGTGGCCGGCCCGCGCGACGCGCTCCGCCACGCCGATGCCGGCCGGCCCGGATCCGATGATCGCGAGGCTCTTGCCCGTCGCGGGCGCGACCACGGCGGGCGGCGGCGTCCCGTGGGCGAGCTGCCACTCCGTCACGAACGTCTCGAGCTTGCCGATGGCGACCGGCTCGCCCTTCTTGCCGACGACGCAATGGCCCTCGCAGAGCCGCTCCTGGGGGCAGAGCCGTCCGCACATCTCGGGCAGCTCGCTGGTCTCGCGGAAGACGTTGGCGGCGCCGTCGAAGTCGCCCTGCTCGAGCAGCCAGAAGGAGGCGGGGATGTCGTTGCCGACGGGGCAGGCGACCAGGCAGGGGGCGGCGGGGCACTGGATGCAGCGGGTCGCCTCGGCCTTCGCGGTCTCGGGGTCGAAGAGGTGGAAGACCTCGTCCCAGTTGCCGCGGCGGACCTCGGCTGGCTGCTTGTCCGGCAGCTTCAGCTCAAGCAGCAGCCGCGCCTTGCGATCGACGTTCGGGCGCTCCGGGCGCTTCGGGGGCTCGGAGGGCGACGCGGGTGGCGATGCCGCCGCGGGCAACGGCTCCGCCTCGCTGTCTACAAGTTTTGCGACCATCGCCTCGCCAGCTGCCCCGATCGAGCGGCCTCGCGCTCTCGCCGGACACGGGGAGCACCCTCAGCCTACGGCGGCCCCTGCCGCCGCTCAACCGGCGGCGAGAGTGCGCTCAGGGTCGCACTGCTTCGTTACGGGCGTGTTAGGGAGCCCTCAGGGCGCCGGGCCGCCCTCAGTCCGTCGCGGTCGCCGGCAGGCGCGTGCGGCGCAGCGAGGTGGCGACCAGCGCGACCGCGAACGCAAGGGTGGCGGCGAGGACGACCGCCGGGCTGGCAGCGACGCCCGCATGGAACGAGGCGTACAAACCGGCCACCGAGGACACCACCCCGACCAGGAAGCTGACCGCCATGATCTGCGGGATGCGGCGCAGCAGCAGGCTGGCCGTGGCCGGCGGGATGATCAGCGTCGCCGTGACCAGCACGATGCCGATCGCCTGCAGCGCCACCACCACGGCGAGCGCGATCAGCACCAGCAGCGCGAACTCGAAGAACATCGTGCGCACGCCGGCCGCCGACGCCATCGCCGGGTCGTAGGCGACCATCACCAGCTCCCGGTAGAAGGCAATCACGAAGGCGAGCACGACGACGGCGAGCACCAGTTCGCCGAGCAGATCGGCCTGCGAGACGCCGAGGATGTCGCCGAAGACGAACGAGACGAGGTCCGGCGTGTAACTCGATCGCCGCGAGATCACGAGGATGCCGAGCGAGAACGCGGAGACGAAGAAGATCGCGATCGCCGTGTCGTAGCTAACCCTCGAGGTACGCCGCACGTAGCCGATGCCGAGCGCCGTGGCGACGGCCGCGGCGAGCGCGCCGAGCGCCACGCTCGCGCCGTTGACGAAGGCGATCGCGACGCCCGCCAGCGTCGCGTGCGCGAGCCCGCTGCCCGACGCCGCCAGCCCCTTGTGCACGACGAACGTGCCGACCACCGAGCCGACCAGGCTGACGATCACGAGCGAGGCGAGCGCACGACGCATGAACGCGTACTCGTAGGGCTCGATCAGCCACTCCGCGAGTTCGAACATCGGCCGACCTCAGTGCGCCGAGGCGCTGCCGTTGCCGTCGCCGACGATGACCTCGCGGCCGGCGCCGATGGGGACGAGGGGTCGCTCGAAGGTGCGCGAGAGCACCTCCTCGGTGAGTACGTCGGCGGGCGCGCCGTAGCCCTGCACGCGGCGGTTGAGGCAGAACGCCTCGTCGCAGGAGGTGGCGACGCAGGAGAGGTCGTGCGTGGCGATCAGGATGCTGCAGCCCTCGTGGGTGAGCTCGTCGAGGATCGTCAGCAGGTCGTGCTCCACGCCCGCGTCGAGGCCGGCGAACGGTTCGTCGAGCAGCAGCAGCCGGGCGCCGCGCGCGATCGAGCGGGCGATCAACACGCGGCGGCGCTGCCCGCCCGAGAGCTCGCCGACCTGCCGCCCGCTGAACTCGGAGAGCCCGACGCGCGCGATCGCGTCCTCCGCGGCGGCGCGGTCCTCGCTCGACCAGCGGCGGAAGGGGCTGGAGCCCCGCCAGCGGCCCATCAGCACCACGTCGCGGACGCTGACCGGGAACTCCCAGTCGACCTCCTCGACCTGCGGGGTGTAGGCGACATCGGCGCGCGTCTCGGAGACGGGGCGGCCGAAGACGCGAACCTCGCCGAGCAGCGGACGCACGACGCCGAGGATCGACTTGAAGAGCGTAGACTTGCCGGCCCCGTTCGGCCCGACGAGGCCGACCATCTCGCCCTCGGGGACGACGAAGCTGACGTCCTCGAGGGCAGGAGGCTTGCCCGGATAGCCCGCCCAGAGGCCGTTCACCTCAAGGGCGAGCGGGCCGTGAGCGTGCCCGCTTGCGAGCCGCGCTCGCGCCTGGGGGTGGCCCGCGCCATCGAGACCGACGGTCTCGTGTTCGTGCGAGGGATCCTCGTGGCCCACGGGCCCGTGGGCGCCGTGCCCGTGGCTGTGGCTGTGGCTGTGATCGTGATCCTCTGCCACTGGACCTCTCCGCTCACTCGGCCCCGCGGACGTTACCCGCCGCCGAGCCCTTCGGCCAGCGCGTTCGCGTTCGCGCGCATGGCTTCGATGTAGGTAGTCACCTCATCCGTGAAGGCGCCACTGTACAGCGTCAGCACGCGCACGCCCGCCTCCCCGGCGATCGCGTCGAGGGCGGCGGCGGCGAACTGCGGCTCACGATACACGGCGCCCACATTGCGCCCGGAGACGATCTCGATGATCTCGGCAACGGCGGCGGCGCTCGCCTGCTGCGAGGGGCTGGCCGGCAGCACCGCGGCGGCCAGCTCGAGGCCGTATTCGGCGGCGAAGTACTGGAAGGCGTCGTGGTAGACGATCAGCACGCGGCGCTCGCGCGGGATCCCGGCGATCGCGGCCCGCACCTCTTCGTCGAGCGCCTGCAGCTCGGCGAGGTAGGCCTCCTCGCGCGCGCGGTAGGCGGAGGCGTTGTCCGGGTCGGCAGCGACCAACCCGGTCGCGATGTTGCGCACGTAGATCATCGCGTTCGGGACGGTGAGCCACATGTGCGGGTCGCCATCGGCGACGGCGAGCTCGTGCTCCGCGTCGACCTCGATCTCTTCCTCGTGGTGATCGCCCGCTTCGTCCTCGTCCTCGTCGCCGTGGCCTTCCTCTTCGTCGCCCTCTTCGTCCTCGTCGTGGTCTTCGGCCTCCTCGTCGTCGGCATCCTCGTCGCCGTGGTCCTTGCCCTCGTCCTCGTCGGCTTCCTCGTCGCCGTGGTCCTCTTCCTCCTCGTGGTGTCCGCCCTCGAGAGGAGTGATGCCGGCAGCGGCGATCACGAGCTGGGCGTCGTCGGGGATGTGCTCGAAGATCGTGCCCAGGGCACCCTCTTCGAGGTTGTAGCCGTTCACGATCACGAGGTCGGCGCCTGCGATGTTGCGGATGTCGGTGGTGGAGGCGCTGAAGCTGTGGGCGTCGGCGCCCGCCGGGATCACGGCGACGACGTCGGCGTCATCGCCGGCGATCTGCTCGGCGAAGTGGGCGATGATGCCCGTGGAGGCGACAACCTGGAGCCGGCCGTGATCGTCGTCGCCATCGTCGTCCCCGCCCGTGCACGCCGCCGCGACAGCGAGCACGAGCGCCAGAACGAGCGCGACCGAGAGCGTCCGTAGCGAGAACATGCCGCGCATGGCCAACCCCTTGCCTGATACTCCGTCGCAGATTGCCCGACGCACGATACTCTGTCTCAGCAGGACACGCAAGATACTCTATCTCAGTTGATCGACGGCGCCGCGCACTGCGCTCGTGTGCCGGGTCTGAAGGGGTGGAGGTCAGTCGGCGCTGAGCTGCCCGTTGCAACTGGCGCAGAGGCCGTAGACCTCGAGGCGGTGCCCGTGGATGTCAAAGCCGCTGCGTCGTCCGAGTGCGGCGAGCAGATCCTCGATGCCCGCGCTGGCGAAGTCGTCGGTTGCGCCGCACTGGGAGCAGATCAGGTGATGGTGGTGACGCGCGTTGTCGGTGAGGCGGTAGCCGACCGCGCCGTCGTCCAGCACCACCTGGCAGAGCACGCCCACTTCCTGCAGCAGCCGCATCGTGCGGAAGACCGTCGCGCGCCCCACGGAAGGTGCGGCCTGGACCACCTGATCGGCGGTGAAGTGGTCACCGAGGTTGCGCATCGCCTCGATGAGCTGGCGGCGCGGCTCGGTGAGGCGTCGGCCACTGTCGGAGATTCGGCGTTCGAGTGTCCGTACGGAGACCATCGCAACCCCTTGAGCGCGGACCCGGGCTTCGCGCTTGCCCGTATGGTCGGGTTGCCCGCGTGGCCTGTCAATGGACGGGGTCGCGCCTGCTTCGGACCGCGTCTGCCAGCGTGCGGCGCATCAGGCACAATGGGCGGGCGCGGCGAGCCGCGCATGTGCGAGCGCCTGTGGCGCGGGGGACGTGGCGGCAGGTGAGCAGGCCATGACCAGATCACGAATGCGCGTGGCGCTGTGGCTGCTGATGCTGGCCATCGTGCTCTGGATCGTCTGGAACGCGCGCTGGGCGCTGTTCCCCTTCGCGGTCGGCGGGGTGCTCGCCTACGTGCTGACGCCGGCAGTGGACCGCCTCGCTTCCCTCGCCTCGTTCCTGCCCGGCGGCACGCCGGAGAAGAACGTGATCTCGCGCGGACTGGCCGTGCTGCTGGTCTATCTCGTGATCCTCGGGGTGCTGACCGGGGTCGGTGTGTTGGTCGTCCCCGTCGCGCTCGAGCAGGGGACGGAGTTCGTCGACTCGTTCCCCGAGCTGCGCATGCGCGCGCAGGATCAGGTCAACTCCTGGCTCGAGCAGTACCGCGAGCGCGTTCCCGAGAACGTCCGCGACCGCGTCGACATCGCCATCGCCGACAACGCCGACCGGATCGGGCTGGCGATCGCCGGGCACACGGCGGACTCGTTCTCCGTGCTGACCCGGACGCTCGCCGTGATCTTCGGTTTCCTGATCGTCCCCTTCTGGCTGTTCTACGCGCTACGCGATCGCCACCGCTTCGAGGACAACTTCGCGGCCGCGGTGCCGACCGCCGCACGCCCCGACATCCTCAACGGCATCCGCATCGCCGACGCGCTGCTCGGCCGCTATCTGCGCGGCCAGCTCCTGCTCGCAGGCGTCGTCGCCGTGATGACGTTCATCGGGCTGACGATCATCGACGTCGATCTATCGATCGCGCTCGCGATCTTCGCGGGCATCACGGAGTTGATCCCGATCATCGGGCCGTGGATCGGGGCGTTGCCGGCGCTGCTGCTGGTGGCGGCGAGCGGCGATCCGGAGAAGATCCTCTGGGTGGCGCTGCTCTTCGTGCTGGTGCAGCAACTGGAGAACAACCTGCTGGTGCCACGCATCCAGAGCCAGGCCGTCGACCTGCACCCGGCGATCATCATCTTGCTGCTGGTGGCCGCCGGCGCGGTCTTCGGCTTCATCGGGCTGCTGCTGGTCGTGCCGCTGACGGCACTGCTGCGCGAGATCTTCTGGTACGTCGACAGGCGCCTGCGCGGCCTCGAGCCCGCCGAGGCGCTCGCCCAGTCCCACATCGCGCGCCACTTCGGCCTCGGACAACCGTTCGATCTCGTACCGCCCGACACGCCGCCAGACGACGAGCCCGCGGCGGCCTCGCCCTCCGCGACGGCGGCGTCTTCGGGCCAGGGCGGCGCGTCCTCGGGCCAGGGCGGCGCGTCTTCGGGCCAGGGCGGCGCGTCTTCGGGCCAGGGCGGCGCGTCTTCGGGCTAGGGCGGCGCGGTTACTCCATCGTGGCGTTGGTGACGTGGAGGCGGGGACGGCGCGGGCCGCGTGTGAAGAAGGGATCGAAGAGCGCGCGCACCTTGCCCGCCGATCGGGCCTCGTAGCGAAGCCGGTGTTCCAGCGAATCCCACAGGCCCATGACGCCGCCGCGCGCCGTGTCGTCGTCGGCCCAGAACGCGGCGAGCCCCCTGAAGCCGGGGTTCGTCCGCAGTTCCGCCAGGGCGTCGTCCCACACGCCGGCGCATGCCCGCTCCCACTCCTCCCGCGAAGTGAACCGCGTCTCCTCGAGGAACATCGCCACTACATTGCCTGCCTCCATGTCGCCCCTCCCGCGGACTCAAGCTCCGCGCGCCGGATAGCCCGGCCGCGGTGCGCTGTTGCGCTGGCGGCAGCTCCCGCTCCACCACTGCTCCGCCCCGCGAACGGAGCGGTAAGCGAGCGGGTGGCGCAACCGGGCGATACGGCCGGATTCACTCCCGGGCCACGTGTGCAGCACCGCCAGAGCCGCGGCGCCGGCGCACGTGCTAGCGCTCGACGTCGCCGCTGAGCACGATCGGCGGCTGCAGCGAGTCGGCGCCGCCGGCCGGCGCGGTCGCGACGGTGACGGAGCGCGGCTCGAACGGGGAATCCAGCTCGATCAGCATCTGCGCTTCGCCCTCCGTGGAGGGCAGGAACAGGCCCACGGAGATCAGGCGCTCGCCGTCATCCAGCCAGACCTCGTAGAGGGTGCCGAGCGGGAGCGGCGGAAGTCCCTGCGCGATCAGCACGCCGCTCTGCAGCGTGGCGCTCCAGACGCAACGCCCGCTCGCGCCATGGCCGCCCTCGGCGCTCGCGAGCTCGGCGGTCCACACATCAGGATCGGCGAGGATCGCGACGATCCGCTGCTGCGTATCGCGCACGCGGTTCAGCTCCGCCCGCAGCGCCTCGTCTCCGCCGGCCACCAACTGGCGGTCCAGCACGTCGATCCTCCGCGAATCGGAAATGACGGCCGCCTGCAGGACCGCCGACTCCTGCCGCAGCGTGTCGAGTTCGCCCTGCAGCCGCAGGGCCCAACCGGCCGAGACGACGAGCGCGGCGATCACCGCGGCGGCGGCAAGCGTGCGCAAGATCGGGAAGCGGCGGCGGCCGGGGTGCTCCTCCTGCCGGGCGGCGCGCAGCACGCGCGCGCGCAGCAGCGGGTCGGCGCGCCTCAGCGGCGCGTCGAGCGCGATCAGGTCGGCGACCTCCTGATACTCGGCAAGCTGCCGCGCCGCGCTCGCATCGTTGCGAGCGAGATCCTCGACGGCGCTGGCGTCGGCGCCGCTGAGGCCGCCGAGCGCGTACGCGGCGAGCAGCTCCTCGCGTTCCTGCGGCGTCACGATCGCTTTCCTCCGAGTTGCTGGCGCAGGCGGTTCATCGCCAGGCGCGTGCGCGTCTTGACCGTGCCAAGCGGCGTCTCCGTAAGCGCCGCGATCTCAGTTTGCGTGAGTCCCTCGAAGTATGCGAGTTCGAGCACCCGCCGCTGCGGCGGCGGCAGCGACGCCAGCGCGGCGCGCACCTCGCGGCGTTCGTCGCCGATCGCCGCCGCCAGTTCGGGAGCGTCCAGACGGTCCGTGCTGCGCACCTGCTCGGCCGCCTCCTGGCGGCGATCCTCGATGCGGAGGCGGCGAGATACTCGCCGCACCTCGTCGATCGCGCGATTGCGGGTCACCGACATCAGCCAGCTGAGGAAGCGCCCGCGCGACGGGTCGTAGGACTCGGGGCGGCGCCAGAGGCGCAGAAAGACCTCCTGCACGATGTCCTCGGCCAGCATCTGGTCGCGGACGACGCGCAGCGCCACGGAGTAGACGAGAATGTGGTAGCGGTCGTAGAGCTGTTCGAGCGCGCGGCCCTCGCCCGCAGCCAGCCGCTCCATGAGCAGATCGTCGACGGCGCGCGCATACGAGGCGTCCTGCGGGCGCGTCGCTGCGGCTCGGCCGAGCCGCAGGGGGATAGGTTCGCTGCCGGCGTGTGCGTCGGCCAAGGGTAGCCCCCTCCGATCGGCTGCCGGGCGTGCCGACCATTGTAGGACTCCACGGGGAGCCGGAGGGTTCCCGGGGCGGCGAGGCTAGACGGCGGCGCCGGTGGCGAAGAGCAGGCCGCGCGCGAGCACCTCGCCCGCGAGGACGGCGCCGACGGCGATGTAGAGCAGGCCGGTGGCGGACATCATTCCGCGGATCATCGCCGCCCGCCAGGCGAGCCAGGCGAGCACCAGCGGGAACAGCAGACCCACGCCGACGCGGAACCAGAAGGCCGGATTCTCGCCGAGCGAGACGCCGAACGCGCCCTGCGTGAGCGGCGTCTCGCGCACCGGCGCGGCGGCCCCCGCCACGACGAGCAGCGCCTGCACGACCAGCGCCCCGAGGACGAGCAGCGCCATCTGCTCCAGCGGCTCCTTCGGCAATCCGGAGTTCGTCAGATACCAGTGCCCCCAGCTCATCGCCATCAGCGATCCGCCCAGCACCAGCGCCGAGACGAGCATGCTCCCCAGCACGCCCGCGTAGGACCAGGCCGGCGCCGAAACCAGCGCCGCGAGCAGCACGATCGCGACTACGCCCACGGCGCCGCCGGCCCAGCCGAGCGCGCGCGCCAGGCGGGCGTGCTCCGTGAACGCCGCCACCAGGTGCAGCACGGAGACCGCCGTGAACAGCAGCAGCGCGGCGCGGAGTCCGTCGAGGACGCCAGCGCGCAGCGTGTAGCCGTCGATGCCCGTCTGCGGGTCCAGGCGGAACGCGACCAGCAGTGCCAGCAGGGCGGCCGGCACGACGATCGCCGCGCCGGTCTGCACGTAGCCGCGCGTCACCATGCCGCGCGCGTCGAACCAGGTGACGAAGACGAGCGAGCCGACGGCCAGCTCGGCGATCAGGATCAGCACCGTGTAGGGCAGAGAATCGGCGCTCACGACGTGGGGCCCCGTGCGCGAGCCTCGCCCGAATCGCCCCCGCGGTCAACGCGCCCTCGCCCGCCTCGAGAGGTTGACAGGCCGATCCGTGCGGCCAACGATCGCGGCGTGCCCACCTCATCGCGCCGTTACGGCTCGAACCCGCGCTGGCTGCTCAAGGCCCTGCGCGAGGTCGCGCACGAGGTCCAGCAACTGACCTGGGGCATCGACGACGCGATCCTGACGCGCCGCCCGCCGCCGGAGACCGGGCTGCGCGAGGACTGGTCGATCCTCGAGATCGTCGGCTTCCTGCGGGATTCGGAGGCGGAGGACCTGCGCGCGGTGCAGGCGATCTGCGCGCGTTCCGGTGCGCGACTGCCGGAACGGCGCGCGCACCTCGGACCGGGTGAGCGCAGCTACCGCCTCGAGCAGTTCCAGGATCTGCTGTGGGGATTCGCCTCGCTCCGTGAGGAGCTGCTGTGGACGCTGCAGTGGGCCGAGGCGGCCTGGGAGCACCACGGCGTCCACCGCCACCGCGGCGAGGTGACGCTCAACCAGTTCGTGCACGAGATCAACGAACGCGACCTGGAGGCGATGTGGAGCCTGCGCCGCCTCTGCGAGACGAGTGCGGGAGCAGCACGCTGACGGGCGTGGCGGCAGGAGGCAAGCGTGACGGCGAATGATGTCCGGACGAGCCGAGCGGGCGGACCGCACCCGAGCGCCTACGCGGGATTCGAGGGCACGGTCGGCCGCACCATCGCGGCGTCGCAGTCGTGGTGGCCGCCACGCCCCACGCCGCCCGAGGGCGCGCCGAACATCGTCATCGTGCTCGCCGACGACCTCGGCTTCTCCGACCTCGGGTGCTACGGCTCCGAGGTCGATACGCCGCACCTCGACCGGCTCGCCGCCGAGGGCCTGCGCTACACGAACTTCCACGTCACGCCGATGTGCTCGCCGACGCGGGCGGCGCTGCTGACGGGGCGGAACTCCCACGCCGTCGGCGTCGGCTGGGTGGCGCACGCCGACCCCGGCTTCCCCGGCTACGCGATGGAACTCACCGCGAGCGTGCCGACGATGGCCGAACTGCTCCGCGACGCCGGCTACGCCACGATGATGGTCGGCAAGTGGCACCTCTCGAAGGACACCGCGCTGTCGCCCTTCCAGCGGATGCACTCGTGGCCGGTGCAACGCGGCTTCGACCGCTACTTCGGCTTCCTCGGGCCGTTCACGAACCTGCACATGCCCAATGAGCTGATGGAGGACAACCACCGCGTCGAGATCGACCGTTACCCCGACGGCTACTACTTCACGGACGACGCGACCGAGCGGGCGATCCGCATGATCCGCGAGCAGAAGGCCGCGAACCCGCGCCAGCCGTTCTTCCTCTACTTCGCGCACGGCGCCCCCCACGCGCCGCTGCACGCCAGACCCGCCGACATCGCGAAGTACCGAGGGGTCTTCGACGCCGGGTGGGACCACGAGCGCGAGGCTCGCTACCGGCGGCAGCTCGAACTCGGCGTGATCCCGGAAGGGACCGAGCTGGCGCCCCGGAACCGGGAGCGTGGCCACGACGTGCAAGCGTGGGACGAACTCCCCGCGCGAGAGCAGACGCTCTTCGCCCGCTACGAGGAGCTGTTCGCGGGGATGGTCGACAACATCGACCAGAACTTCGGCCGCCTGATGGGGGCGCTTGAGCAGCTCGGCGAGCGCGACAACACCATCGTGATCTTCACTTCGGACAACGGCGCGTCGCGCGAGGGCGAGGTGCAAGGCACGTCCGAGTACCTCAGCGTCTTCGCGCGGGCCGCGGGTCAGATCGACCGCGACTACGCGAAGCTCGATCTGCTGGGAGGACCACAGTCGTGGCCGCACTACCCGCGCGGCTGGGCGATGGCCGGGAACACGCCGTTCCGGCTGTACAAGGTGAACACGCACGCGGGCGGCCACCAGGTACCGTTCATCATCTCCTGGCCGAAGGGCATCCGCGCCGGCGGCGAACGGCGAGCGCAGTACGCCCACGTCACCGACGTGCTCCCGACGATCCTCGAGCTGGCGGGCGCCGAGGCACCAGCCGCCGACGGCGATGCGGAGGGCGCGCCCGCGCCGGCCGGCGCGAGCTTCGCGGAGAGCCTGGCGGACGGCTCGGCCGCCTCGACGCACCCGGAGCAGCTCTACGAGATGGTCGGGCACCGCGGCTACTACCGCGACGGCTGGAGCGCGGTCACGCTTCATCCGCGCGGCGGGCCGTACAGCGACGAGGAGTGGGAGCTCTACGATCTTCGCGATGACCCCACGGAGCTGCGCGACCTCGCCGACGAGCACCCCGAGAAGGTGAAGGAACTCGCCGGGGCGTGGGAACAGGCCGCCCTCGACAACCAGGTCTTCCCGCTCGACGACCACAGCGGACTGAAGCAGCTGCTGCGGCCGCCGGAGGACGAGGTCATGGCGGAGCCGCTGACCATCTACCCGGGGACTCCGACGCTCGAGCGCGGTCGCTCGCTGATGCTGACGCAGCAGCGCTCATTCACGGTCACCTCGCGGTTCCGCTACGAGGCCGGCGACGCGGGCGTGATCGTCGCGCACGGCGCCCAGGGCGGCGGCTACGTCCTCTACATCGAGGACGGCGAGATCGTCTTCGTCTACAACGGCTACGGCGCGATCTCGGAGCTGGCCGGCGGCGCGCTGCCCGAAGGCGACATCGAGGTCGTGTTCGAGTTCACGGCCCTCGCACGGAACGGTGGCTCGGTCGAGTTGCGCGTCAACGGCGAGTCGCGCGGCACGCTCGGGGAGCTGGTGCAGCTCCACCCGCTCGCACCCTTCGAGGGCATCGACATCGGCATCGACCGCCGGTCGCCGGTCTCCTGGGATCTCTACGAACGGCACGGGCCGTTCCCCTACAGCGGCCGGCTCAGCTCGGTGACCTACGAGCCGGGCGACATGGCGCCGGACGCGCCGATCCTCTCAATCGACGAGATCCGGGAGCGTGCGCTGCGCTTCGACTAGCCGGAATCCAGCCGCGTCAGCGGCGGACGCAGCTCTCCGTCGTTCCGGCAGCTCTCCGTCGTTCCGGCAGCCTCCGTCGTTCCGGCAGCCTCCGTCGTTCCGGCAGCTCTCCGTCGTTCCGGCAGCCTCCGTCGTTCCGGCAGCCTCCGTCGTTCCGGCAGCCTCCGTCGTTCCGGCAGCCTCCGTCATTCCGGCAGCCTCCGTCGTTCCGGCAGCCTCCGTCGTTCCGGCAGCCTCCGTCGTTCCGGCAGCCTCCGTCGTTCCGGCAGCCTTCGTCATTCGGGCAGCCTTCGTCATTCGGGCAGCCTCCGTCATTCCGGTTGCCCCTTCCCGTCATTCCGGCGAAAGCCGGAATCCAGCCGGGTCAGCGGCGGGCGCTGTCGGCGGAGACACGTCGCAGCCCTACAGGATCTCCCAATAGAGGTCCCGCCAGACCGGGTTCTCCGCCTCAATCAACTCCAGCTTCCAGGCGCGCTTCCACTCCTTCAGCCGCCTCTCGCGGACAATGGCGCTCTCCATCGTCTCGTGGCGCTCGAACCAGACCAGCCGCTGCGTCCGATAACGCTGCGAGAAGCCGGCCACGAGGTCGTTCCTGTGCTCCCATACGCGACGAACGAGGTCGGACGTGACTCCTATGTAGAGCGTGCTGTTGCGCTTGCTCGCGAGGATGTAAACGCAGGAGGTCCTCGCGTGCGCGCTACGGCGTTGACTGCTTCGTGTCATGCCGGGCTCGGGTGCGAGGCGATGGGCTGGCGTGCCTGGATTCCGGCTTTCGCCGGAATGACGGGAGGGGGGATGCAGGACCGACGGGAAGGGGAATCCGGAGTGAAGGGGCAACAGTGACCGCGAACACTAGGGATGGTCTGAACAGGTGGCGTGTCGGGCGCGGTGCGGGTCGATCGGCGTGCCGAGCCGCGCTGTGGGGGCCGATACCGCGGTTCAGGGGGCGCTCCCGCCCCGATTCCGCTGCGGGATCGCCCGCACGAGCGATTCCGGACGCACGGCTCCCGCGATCAGGCGATCTGAGGCTCGGCTCGCAGCAGGTTCGCGAAGCCGAGCAGCAGCGCGAGACGCTGGCGGTTCTTCTCAAGGCCCCGGTAGCGGACCTTCGCGTACCCGAAGTGCCGCTTCACGTAGAGAAACGGATGCTCAACCTTCGCACGCACCGAGGCCTTCCGCCGCTCCGCCCGTGCCTCCTCGCCCCCCGGCGCCAGCTGCCGCCTGAGACTCGGGCGCATCGCCACCCGCCAGCTCACCCCCGAACGCGCGTGCTCCGGGCGCTTCTCCACGCCCTGGTAGCCGGCATCGCCCCACGCCTCCGTCTCGCCGCCGTGCAACAGGCGATGCGCCTCGGTCACGTCGGAGCTGTTCGCCGCCGTCGTGCTCACGCTGTGGACCAGCCCCGTCCGCGCATCCGTGCCGGTGTGCAACTTCATCCCGAAGAACCACTGCCGGCCCTTTCTGGTCTGGTGCATCTCGGGGTCGCGCGCACGCTCCCGGTTCTTCGTCGATGACGGCGCGCTGATGATCGTGGAGTCCACGATCGTGCCCTCGCACAGCTGCAGCCCCTGCCGTGCCAGATGCGCGTTGATCGTCGCGAACAGCGCCGTTCCCAGCTGATGGCGCTCCAGCAGGTGGCGGAAGTTGAGGATCGTCGTCTCATCGGGGATCGGCTCGGAGAGGCTGAGACCGGCGAACTCGAGCATCGAGCGGGAGTCGTAGAGTTCCTGCTCCATGCCGGGGTCGCTGAGGTTGAACCAGAGCTGGAGGCAGTGGATGCGCAGCATCACGCACAGCGGGTACGGGCGGCGTCCGCGGCCCGGCTTCGGGTAGACCGGCGCGATGCGCTGCTCCAGCTCAGCCCAGGGGACAAGCCTGTCCATGCGCTCCAGAAACCTCTGGCGCCGTGTCCTGACCTTCTTGTGCTCGTACTCGACGCTGCCGAACGAACGCTGCTGCATGGGGCGCCCCTCTCCGGGTCCGCACCCCATGATCGCATCCGCTCACCCGCTCAGGCGAGTTGTTCAGACCATCCCTAATGCCAAAAGACTCCCTCCCTCCTGTTCCCTCTCCCCTCTCGTGGCGGGAGAGGCAGGGTGAGGGGGAGCCCAGGCGTCAGAAGGCTGCTGGCGGTTGGTGAGGAGCCCTGCGTGCAAATGCGTGTCTGCCGTCGGGGGCTGCGCCCCACAGAAAAGAAACCCGAGGACGGGGGTGAGGGGAGGAAGCGCAGCACGCACCGGTCCAGGGCAAAGGTCGGGCGCTGCGTCTCCGGGCAGCAGAAGAAGGCGCGAGAGGCGCCTCGATTTGGGGACGGAACCCGCGAGCCGTGTCGGCGGCGGCGGGTTCCGGGCGTTCGCGGGCTCGCTAGTTCTGGCGACCCGTCGGGCGTTTCTTGGCCAGCCCCCGCAAGTACGGATTGGAAGGATTCGCGGGGAATCCGCGCTCCTCGCCGCACCCCTTGCAGCGGCCCGGCACCTCGCCACCGGACGGCTCCGAGAGCATCCAGTGATGGACGTGGCTCATGCCGGTCCCACTCCTCGCCTCTGATGTCATCCGCGCCCCCTCGCACGATGCATCAGCCCGCCAATCGGCGGACCCTGGGACTCGAACGCCGGCAGCCCATGCCGCGAGGGCACCCAGCGCCTTCTCCCGCATAGTGCCACACCGTGTCCAGTCCGCGCAGCGCACCGCCACGATGCCGCCGCCACGCGAACGCCGTCTCTACCCAACCCGCAAGCAAGATCAGGTACCGGGAACGCGCCTCCGGCGAGGCGCTCCAGCGGCGCTTCGCTACGTTGGCGACTCGGCGCGCGCTCATCAAGGCGCAGCCGGGACGAGGCTGGAGGACTCGGCGATGCGCAGCAGTTCTTCGAAGGACACGGAGTCCGTTTCGAGGAGGGCGACGATGTCGCCGTCGCGCCAGAGGAGGCTGAGGACGCCGTCTGCCGAGTGGCGGTAGGCGTCATCAAGGCTGGCGCCGACGGGTTGCCAGGAGCGCGCCGCCCGGGGGACACCGCCGGGACGGAGGCGCTGGCGGAGGAGGATGTAGCCGCCATCCGCGGATTCGAACCGGGCGGAGACGGCTACCGGACCGCAGCCGCCGGTGGCGTCGCCCTCGTAGCTCACGCCGACGCGGTCAAAGCCGGGTGGCCGGTACGAGGGGCTGAGGAAGCCGGGCTCGCCGAGGTATCCCGCTCCGCCGGGGGCAGGCGGGATGCCGCACGCGGGAGTCTTGAGCGGCAGGGTGACAACCTCGCGGGCGCCGGGAGGCGGGTCGAAGGTGAATCGGCTGACGTCGATTTCGGTGTCGTAGTCGAGCGCCGTGACCTCGGAGCTGTAGGACTGGCCGACGCCTTCGCCATCTGCGACCGAGCGCATGATGAACATACGCTCCGGGTCGACGAACGCGCGGACGACGCCGCCGGCGGAGGGGCGGACTTCGACGATCTGCGTGCGACGGCCGAGCAGCGTCGCCTCGCCGGCAAGGCCGACGTCGGGGTCGTCGCCGCGCTCGCGCCACTGTTCGATGAGCGCGTCGATGCTCTCGGCGTCGGCCGGGCCGACGCGCGCGCTGAAGGTCGGGAGGAGCCCCACCCAATCCGGGACTACGACGAGGGTGCGCCGCCGGTAGCTGTTCGAGCGATCGTCGTACTCCCAGGAGTCCATCTCGTTGACGACCGTCAGGACCATGCCGTCGTCGATGATGGTGCCGACGGTTTCGATTTCCCAGCGCCAGCGAGCCGGGTCGCGCGCGTACCACCAGCGGATGGCGTGCCGGCGCTCAGCGGAACCAAGGCGAGCGACCGGGCTGTCGGGTGCGTGCTCGACCTCGACAGCGACTTCGGCGTAGAAGCCGAGGGCGGTCGGTGGCTTGTCCCCCGATGTGCAGGCGAGGGCGACGGTCGTCGCGAGCAGAAGAGGGAGCAGGATCGCGATCTGGCGCTGGGCCGCGATGAGCATGATTGCCGGATGTCTGTACCGGGCGCGCGGGATGCTCGCTACTCTACGCCCGCGTCCGCCATCGCCGCCTTGACGCGATCGAGGATCGGCGTCGGCAGCGGGTCGACGCCGTGCAGCAGCGCGACGTAGTAGGAGACCCAGTCGCCCAGCTGGCAGGCCTCGAGGACCGCGCCGAGCGGATCGTCCGCCTCGATCCCCACGATCTCGCAATCCACGCCCGCGGCGGCGAGCTCGGCGGCGGTCAGCTGCGCACGCAGGCGGTTGCGCGCGTCCACGGCGGCGCCATCGAGGAGCACGACGTGCAACGCACGCGAGGCCTCCTGCCGCCGGTCGAGCGCAACGATGGTGTTGTGGTCGAACTCGGGGAGCGCGCCGGCGAAGGCCCACTGCTTCGCGTTCTCGGCCAGCTGCCCCGCCCAGCGGCGCGCAGCCACCGCGAGCACGTCGCCGCCGACGATGTACGGCAGCCGATCGCGCAGGCGCAGCGCGATCTGCTTCGCCGTGTTCGAGACGGTCGGCTGCTGCGGGCCCCACGCCTCGGCGCGGCGTTCGAGACCGCCCAGCGCGCGCTCGACGGCGTCGTCGTCGAGGTCCACCGCGCCGAGGCGTCGCAGCACCTCGAGCAGCGGGAGCACGCTGTAGCCGAACGCGGTGCGGGGCGGGCCCTCGAAGTCGTAGGCGATCAGCGGCACGTCGTGCGCCTCGGCGAGCGCGGCCAGCGAGCCGCCGGTCGTCAGCGCCAGCCGCATCCCGGGGCCGCCGAGTTGCGCCGAGAAGGCCGCGATCACCTCCTCGGTATTGCCGGAGAAGGAGCAGGCGATCAGCAGCGCGTCCTCGCCGACCAGGGGCGCGGCGTAGTCGCGCACGACCTCGACCGGCGTCGAGCCGAGCCGCCCGGCGACCGTCGCGGCGACATCGCCGCCGATCGCCGATCCGCCCATGCCGAGGACCACGACGCGCTCCGGGCGAGTGAAGCCCTCCGGCAGCGTCCAGCCGCGGCCCAGTTCACAGGCCGCCCGCGCCTGCCGCGGCAGATCGGCGATCAACCGCCAGAAGCCGCTCGCGTCGACGCGATCGCGCAGGGCGGGGTCGTCGAGCATGCTCGCGCCTCTCTCGTCCTGCGCCGCGCCGCGACGCCCTATCCTGTCCGCATCGTGTGCACGACGGCATAGGGCGCTGTTCAGCACCTCGACGCCGGGCCACAGGGTAGCCACCGGCGGGCGCGAGCACGAATGCGGCGCCGTCAGGAACCATTCGCACAGATGGAGCAGACGTGAGCACTGGACGGCCAGGGAGCGCGCTCGTCACCGGATCGTCGGGCTTCGTCGGCGGCCATCTCGTGCGCCGGCTGGCCGCCGACGGCTGGAGCGTCAGCGGCCTCTCGCTCGCGCCGCCCGCCGCAGCGGGCGAGCCATCGCCGGACGGCGTGAGCGAGCACCTCGCCGACATCCGCGACCTCGAGGCGACGCGCGCAATCGTCGCCGAGGCGCAGCCGGAGGTCGTCTTCCACCTCGCCGCGCAGGCCTCGGTGCCCGTCTCGATGCGCGACCCGGCGACGGACGTGCTGATCAACGTGCTGGGCAGCGTGCACGTCGCGCAGGCGGCGGCCGAGGCGGGCGCGCGGCGCATCGTCTTCTTCTCGACCGGCGGGGCGCTTCACGGCGCGCCGCGCTCGCTCTCCGCGAACGAGGACACGCCGATCGCGCCGGACGCCGTCTACGGCGCCTCGAAGATCGCCGCCGAGCACGAACTCGGGGCGCTCTGCCGCCACCTCGGCCTCGAGCTGTCCGTGCTGCGACCGGGGAACATCTACGGGCCGGGGCAGGACGCGGCGGGCGAGTCCGGCGTGGTCGCGATCTTCACCTCGCGCATGCTCGCCGGCGAGCCGGTGACGATCTTCGGCGACGGCAGCCAGCAGCGTGACTACGTCTACGTCGACGACGTCGTCGAGGCCGCCCTGCTCGCCGCCGAACGCGAGCCGGCCACCTGCGTCATCGGCACCGGCGAAGGCACGTCCACGCAGCGCATCTTCGACACGCTCGCGGCGCTCACGGGCTACGGGCAGCCTCCCGTCTACGCCGCGGAGCGCCCCGGCGACCACGCCGCGATCTACCTCGACCCCTCACGCGCCCGCCAGCTCTGGGGCTGGGCGCCGCGCACCGCCCTCGAGGAGGGGATGGCGCGCACGGTCGAGTGGTTCCGCGAGGCGTCCGGGTAGATGGCCATGCTCACCGTGGTGCGGACAAGCATCGGGTAGAGTCGCGAGATGCCATCGCCGACGCCCGAGTCCGTCGTGACGTTGCGGGAGATCACCTCCGGGAACGTCAATGCGATCCTCGCGCTGTCGGTACGCGACTCGCAGAAGCACCTGGTGGCGTCGAACGAGCGCTCCCTCGCGCAGGCGCACTTCGAGGAGGCGGCCTGGTTTCGGGCGGTGTACGCCGACGAGGAGCCGGTCGGGTTCGCCCTGCTGCATGACGAGAGCCTGCGCGCCGCGCCGCGCGAGCGCGGCTACCTCTTCCTGTGGCGGATGATGATCGACCAGCGGTTCCAGGGCATGGGCTTCGGCTGGAGCGCCATGCAGCTCCTCATCGCGCACGCGCGGACGCACCCGGAGGCGACGCGGCTGCACACGAGCTGGGATCCCGGCGAGGGAACCGCCGAGGGCTTCTACCTGAAACTCGGGTTCACGGCCACAAGCGTTGACGGTGAAGGCGAGATGCACGCGTACCTCGACCTCTGAGCGTGAGTGCTGGAGGCGCAGCCCCTGCAGCTCGCGGGTGACGGTTCCGGCGGCAGCGCTGAGCGGGCGGCGTCCTCGCTACTCGTACCAGCCGGAGCCGAACAGCAGGCCGCCGCCGCGGATCGCCCAGGTGTGCTTGGTCTGCTGCTCTCCCGTCGCCGGGTTGTGGAAGACGTACGTCAGCCAGCGGCCGGTCTCCGAGGTGCTGTTGAGGACATCACCGTAGTAGTAGCCGCTGTCATCGGTCCGCAGCTCACGATTCTGGATGTGCGTCCCGATCCGCTCCGGACGGGTCGGGTGCGCCACCATCATGCCGTCCTCGTCGAAGATGAAGACGTACCAGGAACCGTCGATGCTCTCCGGGGAGTTGTAGTAGTCGATCGTCGCCTGCGGCCCCTCCGCCTCAAGGCGGTCGAGCGCCTGCTGGATGACGTACTTCGTGTAGATGTCGGGCTGCACCCTGGAGGGCACATGGGCGCCCACGCCCGGCGTCACCTCGTACCAGCCGGAGCCGAACAGCAGGCCGTCGCGGCGGACTGCCCAGGAGTGCTTGGTCTCCTCCTGGTTGCTCTCGGGGTTGCGGTAGACGTAGCTCACCCAGCGCCCGGACTCGCTCGCGGCGACCAGCACCGGTCCGTAGGCGTAGCCGGTGCTGTCGACGCCCACCTCGCCGACCAGCGACTCCCCGAGGAGCTGCGGCGCCGCCGCGTGCGCGAGGAACAGGTCGTTCTCGTCGAGGATGAAGACGTACCACTGGCCGTCGATGCTTTCGGGGGAGTTGTAGTAGTCGAGCGTCGCCTGCAACCCGTCGTCCTCGTAGCGGTCGAGGGCCTCCTGGACGAAGTGCTTCGTATGGGCGTCGGGCTCGTCTTTCGAGGCTCCCCCGCCGCAGCCGATGGAGACGAGCAGGACGAGCAGCGCCGCGGCGATTGCGGCGCCCCGGAACAGCGAAGCCTTGCGCAATGGACTGAGCACGGGCCTGGCCCTTCCTCGCGCGTAACGGGAATGTTGCAGTTGCCGGATTCAGTTCCCCGGCGGGTTGCCAGATGCGATCTTATCTCAGTCTTATCCCAGTGTGATCTCACGTACATCCGCGGCTATGGCCAGTTCGACGCCGGTGATCGCTTGGATCTGCTCGACGGTCCAGCCCGGCGCGAACTCGAGCAGCGTGACGCGGCCGTCCGCGATCTCGAACAGCCCCACGTCCGTCACCACGCGATCGACGCAGCCGAGGGCGGTCAGCACCATGTCGCAGCGCTCGACGATCTTCGGATCGCCGTTGGGGGCGGTGTGGTGCATCACCACCAGCACCTGCTTCGCGCAGGTCGCGAGGTCCTGGCCGCCGCCGAGGCCGGGCGCGGGCTTGCCGGGCACGAGCGCGTTCGCGAGGTTGCCCTGCGCGTCGACCTGCAGCGCGCCCAGCGCGGAGACGTCGATGTGGCCGCCGCGGATCATCGCGAACGACTCGTCGTGGCTCATGTAGCAGATGCCCGGCGGGCGCGTGACCGGCTCGCCGCCCGCGTTCATGATCAGCAGGTCGACATCGGCGGGATCTTCGACGCGTGGACCGAAGCCGAGGACGCCCTGCTCCGAGTGCAGCAGCACCTCGCGGTCCGGCGGGATGCAGTCGGCGATCGCGAGCGGCAGGCCAAGCCCGAGGTTGACGACCGCGCCGTCCGGCAGATCGCGCGCCGCCAGCAGCGCCATCACGGACTCGTCGAGGCGCTCCGGGGTCTCGCTCATGCGGGCGCCCTCCAGTCGTCGTGCGGCGTCGAGGGCCGCACCACCACGCGCTGCACGTAGACGCCGGGTGTGTGGATCTGGTCCGGGCCGAGGTCACCGAGCGGGACGACCTCGTCGACCTCGGCGACGGTGACCTCGGCGGCGCCGGCCATGGTCTCGTTGAAGGTGCGCGGGCCGCGGTAGACGAGGTTGCCGAAGCGGTCGGCGCGGTGCGCGCGGATCAGCGCGAAGTCCGCCCGCAGCGCCGTCTCGAGCAGATGCGGAACGCCGTCGAAGTCCCGCACCTCCTTGCCCTCGGCGACGAAGGTGCCCACGCCGACGGGCGTGTAGAAGGCGGCGATGCCGGCGCGGGCGCAGCGGATGCGCTCCGCGATCGAGCCCTGGCCCAGCACTTCGACCTCGGCCTCCCCGCGCCACAGCACGTGCTCGAAGGGGTAGAGCAGCTCGCGCGAGTTGCCGTTGGGGAAGCTGGTGATCAGCTTGCGCAGCCGCCCCAGGCCCGCGATGAGACCGAGATCCCAGCCGTCGACCGGGAACGGGAGGCCGCGCCGTTCGGTGAGCGCGCGCAGCACCTCCTCACCGTAACCGGCGAAGGTGCTCACGCCGGTCAGTTCGTCCGCGCCCTGGCGGGCGAGCGCGGCGAAGAGGTAGTTGGGCGTGTTGTGCGGATTCGCGAAGCCACCGAAGTGGACCATCGCGCCGGGCGGCACGTCCGCCACGGCCTCGTCGAACGATGCGACGACCTTGTTGATCATCTCGCCTCCGCGCGCCGCCGCGGACCGCCCGCGCCCCTGCGAGGATGGTACGTCCGCGGCTGCACTGACAACCCCGCTACGGCCGGCGCTGCGGGGCATTCGTACCAGCGGGCTGGATGTGCTAGATTTCCCCGCGCCGACACAAGAGACAACACAAAGGAACGCCATGACCGATTACACCTTCGTGAAGACCGAGAAAGTCGGTCACATCTTCCGGATGATCCTCAACCGCCCCGAGCGCCTCAACGCGCAGGGCGCGCAGATCAGCTGGGACCGCCGCCGTGCCTGGCACGAGGCGATGACCGACCCGGACGTGCGCGTCGTGGTGCTCTCCGGCGAGGGCCGCATCTTCTGCGCGGGCCGCGACATCCGCGAGCAGGCCGGCGGCGCCCCCGAGATCGTGGGCGCGGGCGAGCCGGTCGCCGACCTCGGCTTCTACAGCGTGCCGGAGACCGACATCCCGCTGATCACGGCGGTGCAGGGCGGGGCCTGGGGCCTCGGCTTCTACATGGTCTGCGCCTCGGACATTTGCGTCGCCGCCGAAGGCGCGCGCTTCGCGATGTCGGAGATCCCGACGGGCATCATCGGCCCGGCGCTGTTCCCGATCCTGAACAACCTGCCCTGGCTGCCGGGTTCGGAGATCGTGATTCGCGGTCACCAGTTCGACGCGCAGCGCGCGTACGAGCTCGGCCTCGCCAACCACGTCGTCCCGGCCGACCAGCTGGAGTCGACGGCGATGGACCTCGCCGAGGAGATCGCGGGCCTGCCGCCGGTGCACGTGCGCGTGACCAAGCAGCAGTTGATGATGGCGCGACCGCGCCCGAACACCTACCAGAGCGCGATCGGCTTCCCGCAGGCGATGGCCGGCCTCCGCCAGCTGGACGACACGATGGAGGCCGCGAAGGCCTTCGCCGAGAAGCGGACGCCCGTCTTCAAGGGCCGCTAGCGCAGTACGCATTCGGGGCCTCTAGCGAAGGCCGCAAGCACAAGAAAACCGGCCACCATCAGGTGGCCGGTTTTCTTGTGTCGGAATGCAGCGCCGCCCGGGCCATACCCGGCTCCGGCGACGCTGGCTGATGTGGGCTAGCTGCCCACGCGCTTCCAGAGCAGCACGCGCTGGTTCTTGTCCTCCCACGTGGAGCGGACACGAATCCCGGTCTCCTTCGAGGCCTCGGCAAGCAGGCGCTTGATGCGGGAGGCCTTCTCGCCGCGCGACAGCTCGATCGTACCTGCGTTAGAACCCTGCAATGCCTCCGCGTACGTCTGACGCTCCTGCGCCGACGCACGCTCGCGTCCGATCAGCACCTCGGATGCTTCTTTGGGAGTGAAGATCGCCACGTTCAACTAGCCTTTCATCCGCAACTCATGCTCTGGACAAGCATACTCTAACCGCATCCAAAGAATCGATCCAGAGTGCCACGTTAGAGTCCTCCATCGCGAACTACGATATGCGTTGATATCGAGACTGCGTTCCGGACCAGTGGATCGACGCCCCGGAGGCGCTGCACCGCCCGCGGGAAGCGGCTAGGATAGCTCCCATGACAGTCGATGCCGGAGCACTGGCGCGAGCCACCGATCTGCTCGCAAGTTCCTCGTACGCTATCGCGCTCACCGGCGCAGGCGTTTCGCACGAGTCCGGCGTACCCACCTTCCGAGGCAAGAGCGGACTCTGGACCAAGATCGGCGAGCCCCGCAGCGACGGCTTCGAGCGCTTCCTCAGCGACCCGGAGGGGTGGTGGAAGGAACGGCTCTTCGGCGAGCGCGATCCCGACATCCAGGACCTCATGGACAAGCTCCACGCCGCCAAACCGAACGCCGGCCACTACGCCATGGCCGAACTCGAGGCGCTCGGCGTGCTGCGCCACGTCATCACCCAGAACGGCGACGACCTGCACCGCCAGGCAGGCACCACCTCCCTGACCGAGATCCACGGCAACATCTACTGGCTGCGCTGCCCCCACTGCGGCGGACGCTGGCACGAGGACGACCTCATCGTCGACCCGGAGGCGCTGCCGCCATGGTGCCCGGAGCCCGGCTGCCCGAGCCCCCTGAAGACGGACAGCGTCGGCTTCGGCGAGCCGGTCCCGAGGTCGCACCTGGAACGCTGCGAACGGGAGACCTCGAAGGCGGACGTCTTCCTGCTCGCCGGCACCTCGGCGGTCGTGTACCCCGTCGCCCACTACCCGCGACTCGCCGCGCAGCGCGGCGTCCCGCTGATCGAGATCGACCCGGAGCCGACGGCGCTGAGCGAACTCGCCACCGTGATCCTGCGCGGGCCCTCCGGCGAGGTGCTGCCGCAGCTGGCCGAGGCCGTGCGCGAGCGCCGCGCCGCCTGACGCGGCCCGCACGCGGATCATGACCGACAACCCGCTGCGGCTCCTCGACGAGCAGAAGGCCTACTACCACGCCCGCGCCCCCGAGTACGACGAGTGGTGGCTGCGCAGCGGACGCCACGACCGCGGCCCCGAGTTCCGCCGCCGCTGGATCGCCGAGACCAACGAGGTGCGCGCCGCCCTCGCCGCCTTCGGCGCCTACGGCCGCATCCTCGAGATCGCCTGCGGCACCGGCTGGTGGACGCAGCAGCTCGCCGAGGGCGCGAAGGAGGTGACGGCGCTCGACGCATCGAGCGAGATGCTCGAGCGCTGCCGCGCGCGCGTCGAGACCGCCGGGCTGGGCGCGGAGCGCGTGCGCTACCTCCTCGCCGACGTCTGGGAGTGGACGCCGGAGCGGCGCTACGACGAGGTCTGCTTCGGCTTCTGGCTCTCGCACGTCCCGGACGAGCGCTTCGATGCCTTCTGGGCGCTGGTCGACGCGGCGCTCGCGCCGGGCGGGCGCGTCTTCTTCGTCGACTCCGCCTCGCCGGGAGGGTCGAGCGGCGCCAGCGGGCAGGGCGACACGCAGGAGACGGAGCAGCGCGAACTCTCCGGCGGACGCCGCTTCGAGATCGTGAAGCGCTACTACGAGCCTCGGGAGTTGCGCGAGCGGCTCGCCGGGCTCGGCTGGGACTTCGAGGTGCGGACAACGGCGGAGTTCTTCCTCTACGCGCAGGGACGGCGCGCGGCGGAGGCGTGACCGCCAGGCCCTTAGCACTCTCGCGTGGAGAGTGCTAAGATCAGCGCATGAGCGACCTCGTCCGTTACGAAGAGCAAATGCCGGACCTGTCCGCGCTGCGCGATCCCCTGCTGATCGCCGCATTCGGCGGCTCCTGGGGCACGAGCGCGGCCGCCGCCTTGCGCGAGCTCGTGGAGCACTGGGAGGCGGAACCCCTCGCCTCCATCGATCCGCAGCTCTTCTTCGACTTCAGCGTGCGCCGCCCTCGCGTCCGCATCGCCGACGACGATGACGCGGAGCCCGGCGTGCGCGCGATCGACTGGCCGGGCAACGAGTTCTACCTCGCGCGCCCCGAGGGCGCCGATCGCGACCTCGTGCTGCTGGTCGGCGCGGAGCCGCAACTGCGCTGGCGCCAGTTCATCGACGCGGTCGTCGAGGTGATGGAGCGCGTCGGCGTGAGCGAGTCGCTGATGCTCGGCGCCTACCGGGCGGCGACGCCGCACTCGCGCCCGCTGCCCGTGCAGCTCTACTCGCGCGACGCCGAGCTGGCGGCGCGCTTCGGGCTCGTGCCCGAGCAGTGGAGCTACGAGGGCCCGGCCGGGATCACGACGCCGCTGGCCGTGGCCTGCGAGGAGCGCGGCTGGGGCAGCTCCAGCCTGCTGACCGCCGCACCGTTCTACGTGTCGGTGGAGCCGCACCCGTTCGCCGCCCGTGCGCTGATCAAGGCCCTCGGCGATGGCCTCGGCTCCGAAGTCGACCTCGCCGTCTTCGACGACCAGATCGAGGAGCTGTACGACGAGGCCGAGGACGCACGCGGTCGCTCGGACGAGTTCGGGCGCTTCATCGAGACCCTCGAGCAGAACTACGACGAGACGCACCCCGCCCTCGATGCGATCGACACATCCGAGGTGCCGGAGGCGCCGGAACTGGTCGAGTCCGTCGAGTCCTTCCTGCGCCAGTTGCGCAACCCCGACGACAGCGGCCAGCCGCCGAGCGAAGCGGCCTCCGGCTCCTCGTAGGCGGCTTCGGGAACCTCAGACTCGCCCGGACGGTGTGCGCTGGTGCTGGAACTGGCTCACGCCCCGCGTAGGTTCCCCGGTGACTTCCTCGATGATCAGTTGGCATATCGGGAGGCCGGGGTAGAGCTTCAACGGCATCGCTCCGAGGCACATCATCTCCAGCGTGATGCGACCATCCCAGCCGGCGTGGATCGTCGGCGCGGTGAAGTGCACCAGCAGACCGAAGCGCGCCCGGGAGCTTTTCCCTTCGACTCGCGCAGCGAGCGCCGGCTTGCCGGCCGCACTGCCGCCCAGCTCCGCGGGCAGGGGCAGCCTCACAACCTCAAGTGTCTGGCCGAGGATGAAGTGCTCCGGGCCTGGCTCCAGCTCGTAGCCGCGAGCGTCGATCTCGAACTGCTCCGTCACGGCGTCGAGCGTGGCTCCGATGCTGCCCGGCCGTCCGAGATCGATCACCGCGTGCGGCATCCGCCTCGGCTTCGACAGTAGGGGGCCAAGGTGCAGATCGACCGCTGTCGTCGAGTACGGGCTGCCCCGCAGGTCTCCGCGCTCACGCGGCGGCTCGGGGTCGATGACGATCCGGCCATCGTCGAGCGCTTCGACGATGGTTGTGTTGCTGAGGATCATGCCGAGACGAGGTCTTCCTCGCTCACCCAGGCAAAGCCGTTACCGAACAGGTGCTCACCAGGGACGAACACGAGCGCGCGACCGTCCGAGCGTTCGAGCAGCACCACGTGAACCGTGGGGCGGCCGTCCCGTTCCTCCACGGAACCATCGGGCACGATCACGCAGTCGGGTTCCCCCTCCTCGCCCGCGTGTTCGACGAGGAACACTCGCTCGTTCGAGAACATCCCCGGCTTGATCTGCCCGCGGAGCCTCATGTCGTTGAGCAGCGATTCGGTCAGTAGTTAACGGAGCAGCGATTCTGTCAGTCCCCAGCCAGCGAGCAGGGGGTGACAGGTGCAGCAGTCCGAAGAAGCACGACGCTACGTACTCGAAGGGGTGATGGCCGGAGATCTGCGGGCCGCGCAGGCCGCCGAGATCCTGGGCCTCAGCGAGCGACACGCGTGGCGGCTCCTCGCCGCCTACCGCGCGCGCGGAGCGGCGGCGCTGGAGCACGGCAACCGGAGGCGCCGTCCGCACAACGCCGTCCCGGCCGATGTCGCCTCGGCCGTGGTGCGCTTCGCCAGCACCCGCTACCCGGGAGCGAACCACACCCACCTCGCCGAGCTGCTCTGGGAGCACGAGGGCCTGGACGTGAGCAATTGGACGGTCCGCCGGATCCTGGCGCGGGCCGGCATCGCGAGTCCCCGCCGCCGCCGGCCCCCCGAGCACCGTGTCCGGCGTGAGCGCATGCCCCGCGAGGGGATGCTGCTGCAGATCGACGGCAGCCACCACGCCTGGCTCGAGGAGCGCGGCCCGCGCTTCGCCTTGCTGCTCGCCGTCGACGATGCGACCGGCGCAGCCGTGCACGCCCTCTTCCGCCCCGTCGAGGACGCGCGCGGCTACTTCCTGCTGCTGGAGGAGATCGTCCGGCGCTGCGGCATCCCGCTCGCCCTCTACAGCGACCGCCACGGCGTCTTCAAAGCCTCCTCCGACGGACGGCGGGGCCTGAAGGTCGCAACCCAATTCGCACGGGCGATGCGGGAACTCGGGATCACCCAGATCTTCGCCCGCTCACCACAGGCCAAGGGCCGCGTGGAACGTGCCGCAGGGACGTTCCAGGACCGCCTGGTGACCGAACTCAGCGACGCCTCGGCTTCCACCATCGCCGAGGCGCAGGCCGTGCTCGAGCGCTTCCTGCCGCGCTTCAATGCCCGCTTCCGGGTCCCGGCGGCAGAGCCCGAGCCGGCCTACCGCCCGCTCGACCCCGCGCTCGACCTCGGCGCCGTCCTCGGCTTCCGGCACCCGCGCACCGTCGCGCGCGACAACACGGTCAAGTACCGCTGGCGCACGCTCCAGCTGCTGCCCGGGCCCGAGCGGACCAGCTACGCCGGGGCGCAGGTCGAGGTGGTGGAACGGCCGGGCGGCGAGCTCTCCGTCCTGCATCAGGGGGAGACGATCCGTTCGCGCGAGGCGCCGCCGCGCGCCGGGGTGCTGAGAGCGGCGCGCTCCGAGCTGGCCCGGAACCCCGACCACGAGCGCATCGCCTCAGGGCTCGGCTCCGGAGGAGCACCCCGGCGGCTCCCCGTTGCCACCGCGGCGGTGAAGGTGGCGAGCAACGGTGCTACCACCAGACCCGAGACCGGGAGCAAGCAGCTCCGCGCTCCCACACCCCGGCAGCTCGCCCGCTGGAAGGCGATCCAGCAGGCGCGACTGCAGGGGCTCTCGATGCGGGCGACCGCCAGGCTGCTGGGGATCTCCCGCGACACCGTGAGCAGCTACGTCCGGGCCAACGGCGTGCCTGGACGCCGGAACGGCGCTGCGGCATCCTCCGACGGAGACGGCGGGACTGACAAAGTCGCTGCTCTCTTGCACTGACAAAATCGCTGCTCGTCGACAATGCCTCATGGCCGGGTTCTGTGCCACACTCGTCCCCCAATAGCACACAGCTGTGTCATGCCAATCGCACCCTACATGGCCCAGGAGTAGAACACAAGTGCCCCTGACCTGCCCCGGCCGCTGCCGGTGTAGCATTCGCTGGTGCGAAGGAGCGACCATGACCACCGCCGAACGCGACTCCGCCGCCGCGGACATGAGCCAGCCGGGGATCATCGGCATCTTCGTGGCGACCGAGGCCGGCGCGCCGATGCAGCAGCGCCAGTGGGTCGAGGTCGTCCCGGACGTCGGTATCCTCGGCGATCGCTACGCGACCCGCCGCGGGCACTGGAGCGACCCGCGCTGGCGCGAGCAGCAGCTCACGATCATCGAGGCGGAGACCGCCGACGACCTCGAAGTGGAGCCGCATCTGCTGCGCCGCAACCTCGTGACGCGCGGCGTGCAGCTGCAGGGCCTGCTCGGCCTCGAGTTCCGCATCGGCGGCGCGCGGCTGGCGGGGATGCTGCCCTGCGACCCCTGCAACTACCTGCAAGACCTGCTGGAGCGGCCGGGGCTGCTGCGCGCGCTCGCCGGGCGCGGCGGGATCCGCGTGCGCGTGCTCGAGGGCGGACGAATCAGCGCCGGCGACGAGATCGTCGTGCTCGGCGTGCACGAGCCCTCGCTCGTGTTCGACGACGAGGCGGACGCCGGCTCGTGAGCCGCGAGGCGGACATCGCCGCAGCGGCGGCGCGCCTCTGGGCCAGCCGCGACCCCGAGGCGCTGCTCAGCAGCGGCGCGCGCGAGCTGAAGCCCGGCACGGCGACCGACTGGGGCCTGCCCGCCAGCGCCTGGCAGCTGGCCGCCAGCGGCACGGCGATCAGCCTCGCGGGCGGCATCCCGGACCCCTCGACACTGCCGAAGGCCGCGCTGCTGGAGGCGCTGGGCGAGGCGCTCACGAGCGACGACGACGGCGCGCTCACCTACGGCGGGGGACTCGGCTTCGAGGGCCTGCGCGAGCAGCTCGCCGAACGCTCGACGCACGAGCTGGGCCTGCCCGCGACGGCGGCGCACTTCATGCTCAGCAACGGCTCGGCGGGCGGGATCGCGATCGTCTGCGCGGCGCTGCTCGACCGCGGCGACATCGTCGTCAGCGAGTCGCCGACGTTCTCAGGCACGATGCGCACGTTCCGCGGCCACGGGGCCGCCCTCGTGACCGTGCCGGTGGACGAGGACGGCTGCCGCACGGACGCGCTCGCCGAGGCGCTGGCGAGGCTCGAGTCGGAGGGCCGCCGCGCCAAGCTGATCTACACGATCCCCAACTTCCACAACCCGACCGGCAGCTCGCTCGTCCTCGAGCGGCGGCGCGAGCTGGTGCGGCTCGCCGCGGAGCACGGCGCGCTGCTGCTTGACGACGATCCCTACGGCGACATCCACTTCGACGAGGCGCGGCCGCCCGCGCTGGCGGCCCTCGCGGGCGGCCGCGGCGTGATCACCGTCGGGACGTTCTCCAAGACGATCGCGACCGGGCTGCGCGTCGGCTGGATCGAGGCCGAACCGGAGCTGATCGAGCGCTTCACGCGCGTGCGCTTCGACATGGGCGGCAGCCCGCTGCTGCACCGCATGATCGCCGGGTTCATCGAGAGCGGCGGCTACGCCGAGCACGTCGCGCGCATGCGCCCGCTCTACGCGCGCAAGGCCGAGGCGCTGCAACGGGGGTTGCGCGAGTACGCGGAGCCGTACGCGGACTTCCGCGCTCCCCGCGGCGGGTTCTTCCTCTGGGTGCGGCTGCGCGGCAGTCTGACCGCCGGCGCGGTGCAGCGCGAGGCGCTGCACGAGGGCGCCGTCTTCCCCGTCGGGCGCGCCTTCTTCCCGGACCACGCGGAACGCGGCGACGATCCCGGAGGCGACTACATCCGTCTCGCCTACTCGACCGCGAGCGTCGCGGATCTCGAGGAAGCGGCGGCGCGGATCGCGCGCGCCTGCGAGCGCGCCGCGGGGTAGTCGCGCCGCGCGCCCGGCGCGGCGGCTAGTCCATCATCATCACCTGCCGCGTGACCTCGCCGCCCTTCATGATCTCCAGGAAGTCGTTGACGTCCTCGAGCGAGCCGCGGGTGGTGATCATCTCGTCGAGCTTGAGCCGGCCCTGCATGTAGAGGTCGATGAGCATCGGCAGGTCCATGCGGAAGCGGTTCGAGCCCATCATGCAGCCCTGGATCCGCTTCTCGCCGCTCAGCCGCCGCCAGCCGAAGTTGAGCGGCTGATCCTCCGGGATCACGCCGATCAGCGTCGCGGTGCCCTGCGGCCGCAGGCAGTCGAGCGCCTGCATCGCCACGCTCGCCAGCCCGATCGCGTCGAACGAGTAGTGGACGCCCTCGCCGTCCGCGATCGCGCGGATCGCGGCGACGGGGTCCTCGTTCGCCCCGTTCACGGTGTGCGTCGCGCCGAACTCGCGCGCGACCTCGAGCTTGCTGTCCAGCAGGTCGACCGCGATCACGCGCTGGCAGCCGGAGACGACGCCGCCCTGGATCGCGGACAGCCCGATGCCACCGCAGCCGAAGACCGCGATCGAGGAGCCCGCCTCGACGTGCGCGGTGCGCATCACCGCGCCGAAGCCGGTGATCACCGCGCAGCCGAGCAGCGCGGCCGCGTCGAGCGGCATCTCATCGGCGATCTTCACCACGCCGTTCTCGTGCAGCAGCATCTGCTCCGACCAGCCGAAGATGTTGGAGCCCCACTGGTTGAGGCGCTGGCCGTTCCAGGACATCACCGGCGGGTCGTCCGCACTGCGGCCGGGGCGGCTCGTGCAGACGTTGAGGTGCCCCGTCAAGCACATCTCGCAGTGGCCGCAGAACGTACCGCGCGCGATCACGTGGTCGCCCGGCTGCACGTAGCGGACGCGGCTCCCGACGCGCTCGACGACGCCCGCGGACTCGTGGCCGAGCACGGCGGGCGGGGGCACGGGCGAGTGGCCCTCGACCATATGCAGCTCGGAGTGGCACACGCCCGCGGCGGCGGTGCGGACCAGCACCTCGTAGTCGCCCGGCTCGTCCACCTCGATGTTCTCGATGGTCAGCGGCTGGTTCACGCCGTGGAAGACGGCTGCTTTCATCCCGTACCCCTCTCGATGCGCGCGATCGGGCGCGGGCGGACGCTACACGACGCCAGCCGCCGATGCCACACGGCAGGCCGGTTGGAGCGAGGGCAATCCGGTCCCGCTCGGAGGTGAGGGGGCTCCGGGGCCGAGCGCGTCTCTCCTGTGGGGGGCCCTGCGAGGTTTCCTCGCGTCCTGAGCGAAGCAGCCCCCCACACCCCCATCCCGGACGAGCGCGCTGCGCGCGACTCGACCCACCCACCCGCCCTCGGATTTTCTCTCTGTGGGGGCTACGCCCCCACGCCCCCACCGGAGCGGATGCGAGAGGCGCGGGCTCGCGGACGAGGGTGGTCCGCTCTCGGGCCTCACCCCTCGCGCGCCCGACATCGAGAGGGCCGAGGCTACTCGTGCGGGTGGTGCGGATGTTCGTGGTGGTCCGCCGAGCCCTCACGGGGCTCCTCGGAGTCGCTTCAGCAGCCGGGCTCGCCGAGGTTGCCGCAGCAGAGCGAGAGCGTGCGCGCCATGGTCCACTTGTTGCGGGCGAAGAGCCGGAGCTTGACCGGGAACGGCGCGTCGTAGCGCTGGAAGTTGAGGTAGGTGGTGCGCCAGCTCCCGACGAAGCCGGCGACGAGACCGCACAGCCAGTGCCAGCCGTTCGCCACGCCTCGCCCTCCCGGTCCGCCGATGCACCCACAGGATACCGCGCGAGGAGCGCTCGACGCCGCGCTTGATCGCTCCGCGCAGGTACCCGACCGAAACGCCGTCTGCTGGTATGCTCCCCTCTGCGCGCCGGAGCGGCGGCGCAGGCCGCCAGCCCGAGGTCCGGCGAGCGGTCACGGGGCGAGCACCGAACGGGGAACCGCCGATGTTCATCATGTACTTCACCGAGCAGCCGATGTCCGCCTACCCGGAGGAGGAGGCGCGAGAGCGCGACGGCCTCACGGTGCTCCGCTTCTCCAACGAGTTCTATGACTCCGATGCGGGCAGCGCGATCTACCAGGACCGCCTGGCCGAGTACAAGCTCGTCGACGAGGTCGGCTTCGACGGCATCATGCTCAACGAGCACCACAACGCGCCGTTCTGCATGCAGCCGCAGATCCAGATCTGGGCCTCGATCCTCGCGGCCGTCACCAACAACGTGAAGATCGTGCTGCTCGGCGTGCCCCTGCCGCTGCGCGACAACCCCGTCGCGACCGCCGAGGAACTCGGCATGATCGACATGATCTCGCAGGGCCGCCTCGTGCCCGGCCTGATCCGCGGCGGCGGCACCGAGCAGTTCGCGATGAACGCCAACCCCGCCTACAACCGCGACCGCCTCGAGGAAGCGCACGACCTGATCATCAAGACCTGGACGGAGCCCGGCCCGTTCCGCTGGGAAGGCGACCAGTACCACTTCCGCGTGGTCAACCCGTGGGCGCTGCCCGTGCAGAAGCCGCACCCGCGCATCTGGGTGCCCGGCACGTCCAGCCTCGAGACCGTGCAATGGGCGGCGGCGCACCGCTACCCCTACATCGGCCTCGGAACGGACGAGCGGGCGCAGAAGCGGATCATGGGCACCTACAAGGAGGTCGCCGCCGAGAAGGGCTACGAGGTCGGCACCTGGAACTTCGGCCAGACCATCCACTTCCACGTGCAGGACACGATGGAGCACGCGATGCGCAACGCGCGCGAGTTCATGTGGATGGCGGGCGAGTTCACCGGTCTCGGGCACCCCGTGTGGAGTTCGCCCTCGGGCTACCTCTGGGGCGCGCCGGACTCCCCGGCCGCGATCGCGCGGCGGCGCGGCGCCGTGGCCCGCAACAACCAGCGCACCGGCGCCAAGGGCCTCAAGTCCGCCGGCGGCGGCGCCGACTCCGGCGCGACGCTGCAGAAGCACCTCGACGACCTGACCTGGATCATGGGCGACCCGGACCACGCGATCGCGCAGCTGCGCAAGGTGCTCGAGCAGACGCGGCCCGGCATCGTCAGCTTCTACGCCACCGACGGCCACATCAGCCACCGCGACAACATGCGCAACATCGAACTGATCGGGAAGGAGGTCATCCCGGCCATGCGCGAGATGGCCAAGGAACTCGACCTCAAGAGCCCCTTCGATGTCGACGTGCCGATCAGCCTCGCGACGACCCCGCCCGAGGATCTCAAGCCATACGAGTACTCGCTCGAGGACGACCCGATGTTCGCGAACATCGCCTAGTACGCGGCGCGCGGCCGTTCAGACGATCGGGCGGAAGTTGGGCAACCGGGTATGACGGGCGCCGTCGCCGGCCTGCGCGTTGTCGAGGTCGGCGGAGGCAAGGCCATCGCCTACGCGGGCAGGTTGCTGCGCGGCCTCGGCGCCACGGTGATCAAGATCGAGCCGCCCGAGGGCGGCACGCTGCGCCGGCACGGCCCCTTCCCCGGCGACCAGGCGAACCCTGAGCACAGCGGGCAGTTCATCTACCTCAACGGCGGCAAGGACGGGGCGCGCCTCGATCTGACGACCGAGGGCGGACGCGCCGCCCTCGAGGCGCTGCTCGCCGACGCCGACGTGCTGCTGCACTCCTTCCGCCCGCGGGAGGCGCAGACGCTGGGCCTCGACGACGAGCGGCTGCGGACGGCGCACCCGCGGCTCGTCGTCACGGCCGTGACCACCTTCGGCCACAGCGGGCCCTACGCCGGCTGGAAGGGCGCCCCGCTGCTCGCCTACTGCGGCGCGGGCGTCGCCTACCGCATCGGCGACCCGGAGCGCGAGCCGCTGACCGCGCCGCTCGACGCGGCCGACGTGCAGCACGCCGGGGTGCAGGCGACGCTGGCGACGCTGCTCGCGCTGCATCACCGCGATCGCATCGGTCGCGGGCAGTTCGTCGACATCAGCGCGCTCGTGGCGGTGAACGTCGCCGTCTGGGGGCACGGCATCCCGCAGGCGATCTACCTCGGCAACCCGATCCCGCAGCGCAACGGGCCGGGGCTCAGCGGCGGCGTCTGGGGCGTCTACCCGGTCAAGGACGGCCACCTCGCGATGATGACGCAGGTGGGCCGCCACTGGACCGCGTTCGTCGACGGCCTCGGCAACCCCGAGTGGGCACAGGACGAACTGATCCGCAGCCTCGGCCAGCCGCACGTCCGCCGCAACCTCGATCCCGAGCAGGCGGAGCGGGTGCGGCGCGTCCTGCGCGAGGACATGGTCGCGCACTTCGCGCAGCTGACGAAGGCCGAGATCTGGGAGATCACGCGTCGCGAGCGCATCCCCTTCCAGCCCGTGCTCACGATCCCCGAGGTCTGCGAGTCCGACCACGCCGCCGAGCGCGGCCTGCTCGTCGAGGCGCCGGGCGATCACCCGCCGCTGCGCACGCCGGGCGCGCCCTACCGCATGGCCCGGACGCCCTGGGCCGCGCCCGCCCCGCCGCCGCGCCTCGACGGGCCGAACGCCGAGGGCTGGCGCGAGCCGCCCTGGCCGCACGCGCGCGAGGACGCCTGGCGTCCGGCGAGCGCCTCGGACTTCCCCGGCGCCGCCGACCCGCGGAACGCCCCTCTGGCCGGGCTGCGCGTGCTCGATCTCGGCCAGGTCTGGGCGGGGCCGCTCGTCAGCCGCTACCTCGCCGACTACGGCGCGGACGTGATCAAGGTCCAGACCACGAAGCGCCCCTGGGGCTCCGGCGTGCCGGGCAGCTTCGACCCCTCCGAGCCAGTGGCCTGGGAGTGGATCCTGCGCAACCGCCGCTCGATCGCGCTCGACCTCAAGGAGCCCGAGGGCCTCAAGCTGTTCGAGCGCCTCTGCGGCGTCGTCGATGTGGTGGTCGACAACTACGCGCCGAGGGTGATGCGCTCGTTCGGCGTCGACTACGCGCGTCTGACGGCCGAGCACCCGCGGCTGATCATGATGGCGATGCCCTCGGCGGGCCTCGACGGGCCGTGGGCGAACCTCGTCAGCTACGGTCCCTCGCTGACCGGGCTGTTCGGGATGAAGAGCCTCAACGGCTACCCGGAGGACCGGTCGGTGATGGAGGAGGCCGCCGAGCTCGACCCGATCGCCTCCGCCTACGGGGCGCTCGCGGTCCTCGCCGCGCTCGCCTCGCGCTCTCGCACCGGGCGCGGCCAGTTCATCGAACTGGCGCAGGGCGAAGCGGGCTTCGCGGGCCTGGCCGAGGCGGTGATCGACTACACCTGGAACGGCCGCGACCTCGGGCCCGTCGGCAACTCCCACCGCTACCTCGCGCCGCACGGGATCTACCGCTGCGCGGGCGAGGACCAGTGGATCGGCATCGCCTGCGAGACGGATGAGGAGTGGCGCGCCCTCGCGCACGCCGCCGGTCGCGAGGACTGGCTCGCGCGCGAGGACTTCGCGACGCGCGAAGGCCGCATCGCGGCACGCACGGCGCTCGACCGCGAGATCGGCGCCTGGACCGCCTCGCAGGACAAGCGCGAGCTGACCGAGGCCCTGCAAGCGGAGGGCATCGCCGCGTTCCCGGTCCTCGATGCTGCCGAGGTGATCGCGGACCCGCACCTCGCCGAGCGCCGCCGCCGCTTCGTGCTGCACGAGGACTACCCCGGCAGCGAGCTGCTCAACGGCAACCCGTGGAGCCTCTCCGAAGCCCCGCCACGGCTGCGCCTGCCCGCGCCCGTCTTCGGCGCGCACAACGTCGAGGTGCTCGGCGAGTACCTCGGCATGTCCGAGGCGGAGGTGCGGCGGCTCGAGGAGGCGGGGGTGCTCGAATAGCCGGCGAGCCGCCCGCGGCCGCGCCGCTCTGGCGCAACGACCCCGCGCTGCCGCTGCCGTACGTGCTGGCGGAGCCGCCGGGCGAGCCACGCGAGGGCGGCGTGCTGCGCATCGGCTGGCACCAGGATCTCGTCTCGTTCGACCCGACGTTCTCGACGAGCGCGGGCACGCTGATGTTACCCAACCTGGTCGCGAACCGGCTGCTGCGCTTCGCGGGCGGGGCCGCCTTCGACCCCTTCGAGCGACGCCTCGAACCGGAGCTGGCGCGCTCCTGGGAGCGCTCGCCGGACGGGCTGACCTACACCTTCCACCTCACGGACGAGGCGCGCTGGCAGGACGTGCCGCCGCTCGACGGCCGCCCGCTTGTCGCCGAGGACGCGCGCTGGGCGATCGAGCGCTACGCGCGCGAGGGCGCGCACCGCGGCTACCTCGCGGCGATGGCGCGCTGCGAGGCGCTCGACGAGCACACGCTCGCGCTCACGCTGCGCCGCCCGCAGGCCGACTTCGACCTGCCGCTCGGCAGCCGCTCGTTCTCGATCTACCCGCGCGAGCTGCACGAGAGCGGCGCGCTCGAGGCGATGCGTGGCCTCGCCGGCAGCGGCCCGCTGATCCTCGAGCAGGCCACGCCCGGCAGCCGCCTGCGGCTGCGTCGCAACCCGGCGTACTGGGAGGGGCCGGTCCACCTCGACGGCCTCGACGTGGAGATCGAGCCGGACCCGGCGCGACGCCGCGAGGGGTTCCGCGCGGGCGAGTTCGACTACGTCAGCAACCCGCTGGAGCGGCTGAGCGAGGCGCACGCGCTGATCGAGGAGCGGCCCGGGACGCGGATGCACCTCGTGCCCGCCTTCAGCTCGCAGTGGGGCATCGCGCTCGACCTCGCCGACCCGCGCTTCGCCGACGAGCGCGTGCGCCAGGCGCTGATGCTGGCGATCGACCGCAACGCGCTGGCCGAGGAGCTGCACGAGGGCCTCGCGAAGGTGCTGCCGAGCACGCCCTGGGTCTATCTCTTCGACCGCGAGCCGGAGGGCGAGGCGCTGGGCCCGTGGCTGCGCCACGACCCGCGGGAGGCGCAGCGCATGCTCGAGGCCGCGGACGCCCTCCCGCTCGCCTTCGAGCTGCGCTACCGCAACTACCACGACGTCACGAACCGCCGCGCCAACGAGCGGATCGCGGAGCAGTTCGCCGCCCTCGGCGTGACGATGACGCTGCATGAGCTGGACATGACCGCGTTCAACCGCAGCTGGAGCGGGAACGACTACGGCGCGGCCGCCGACGGCTACGCGCCGGCCGGCTTCACGACCGACGCCTACTTCCACGACTCGCTGGTCACGGGCGGCGCGCTCAACCGCTGGGGCATCAGCGACCCGCAGATCGACGGCTGGGCGGAACGCCAGTCGCGCGAGCTGGACCCCGCGGCGCGCCGCGAGCTGCTGCGCCGCATCTGGGACCGCGTGCTGGAGCGCGCCTACCGCGTCGAGAAGGTGGGCGCGCTGCGCTTCGAGGTCTACCAGCCGTGGCTGCGCAACCTGCGGCTCTACGACGCCACCGGCGACCTCGGCCTGCAGATCGCCCGCGTCTGGCTCGACCGCGATTAGCCGTGGGGGGCTGCGCCCCCCACACCCCCATCCCGGACGAGCACGCGCTGCGCGCGGCTCGGACCCACCCACCCGCCCCGGATTTCTTTTCCTGTGGTGGGCTTCGCCCCCCACGCCCCCTCGGCTCCGCCGCCTCCGTCATTCCGCCCCCCCTTCCCGTCATTCCGGCGAAAGCCGGAATCCAGCCGGGGCATCGGCGGGGCGCGCCCCCCTCCCCCTGGCCGAGGGCGAGGGCGAGGGCCGAGGATGAGGGCGGAGGGTGGGGGGAGCGGGCGACAGCCCGCCACGCTACTCCGAGGAGCAGCGGAGCCTCGTTGCCAGGCGCGCGTCTGCTGTGGGGGGCTGCGCCCCCCACGCCCCCTCGGCTCCGCCGCCTCCGTCATTCCGCCCCCCCTTCCCGTCATTCCGGCGAAAGCCGGAATCCAGCCGGGGCATCGGCGGGGCGCGCCCCCTCCCCCTGGCCGAGGGCGAGGGCCGAGGATGAGGGCGGAGGGTGGGGGGAGCGGGCGACAGCCCGCCACGCTACTCCGAGGAGCAGCGGAGCCTCGTTGCCAGGCGCGCGTCTGCTGTGGGGGGCTGCGCCCCCCACACACCCTCGGCTCCGCCGCCTCCGTCATTCCGGCTCCCCCTTCCCGTCATTCCGGCGAAAGCCGGAATCCAGCCGGGGCATCGGCGGGGCGCGCCCCCCTCCCCCTGGCCGAGGGCGAGGGCGAGGGCGGTGGGGGTGGGGGGAGCGGGCGACAGCCCGCCACTCCGGTACGCGGCGGGCGGAGCCGCAGGGCTACCGCGAGTGGGGCGCGATGCCCGTGACCGCCGTCTCCACGCGGTAGATCGAGGTGTTCGCCGTGAGGTAGAGCGTCGACCAGTCCGGGCCACCGAAGGCGAGGTTGGCGGCGTGCTCGGCGGTCTCGAAGACGCCGAGCAGCTCGCCCTCGGGCGTGAGCACCCAGACGCCGCCGGCGCCCGTGGTCCAGAGCCGCCCGTCCGTGTCCACCTTCATCCCGTCCGGGACGCCGCGGCGCTCGTCGTGCTCCATGTCCGCGAAGAGCGTGCGATCGCCGAGGCCGCCGTCGGCGTTGACCTCGTAGCGCCAGACCTGGCGCGCCGCGCTCGAGTCCGCGATGTAGAGCAGCGACTCGTCGGGCGAGAAAGTCAGCCCGTTCGGCTTGGCGATGCCGTCCTCGACGACGCTCACCGATCCGTCCGGCGCGACGCGGTAGACGCCCTGGAAGTCCAGTTCGCGGACGGCGTCCGGGTGACGGTTGTAGCCGTAGTCCGGGTCCGTGAAGTACACCGCGCCGGAGCTGTGCACGACGATGTCGTTCGGGCTGTGCAGGCGCTTGCCCTCGAAGGAGTCGATCAGCGTCTCGGTCCCGCCCCCGTAGGCCGTCTTCGCGATGCGGCGGCCGAGGTGCTCGCAGGTGAGCACGTTGCCGTCGAGGTCGAGCGTGTTGCCGTTGCCGTGGTTGCTGGGCTCGCGGAAGACCTCGGCGGTCTCGCTGCCCGGCCGCCAGCGCTGGGTGCGGTTGGACTGGATATCGCTGAACACGAGGCAGTTGTCGGAGGCGATCCAGACCGGGCCCTCCGTGAAGATGAAGCCGGTGCAGACGCGCTCCTCCTCGTGCGAAACGAGCAGCGCCGAAAGCCCGTTGTCCTGCTGGATGTCCATCGTCTGCCTCCTTCGACGTTCGCGGCGTCTCTAGATCTGCGCGTAGCCCGAGCCGGGCTCGTCCGCCATGTGTCCTCGAGGGTTCTCGAGCCGCCCGTACTCGGCGAGCAGCTGCTGGCTGTAGCAGACCCGCCCGGCGACCTGCTCGACGGGCTCGGTCGCGAGCAGCACGACGCAGTCCGCCATGTAGCTCCCCGGCTCCGAGTCGGGGTGGCCCTCGCTGATCACGTTGTGCAGCACCGTGCCGGGCGTGGCGACCGGCAGCGAGGGCGCGACGGCGGAGACAGCGACGCCGAAGCGCGTCACCTCCTGCGCCAGGCCCTGCGTGAAGCGCTCCAGCGCGGCCTTCGTCGATCCGTACTCGACGCGGCCCTTCGGCGGCGGACCGGGGTAGGGCGCGCGGCCCGGCCCGATCGCCGAGCCGGACGAGATGTTGACGATCGCCCCGCCGCCGCGCTCGATCATCGAGGGCAGCACGGCCTGGCTGAGCAGGAACGGCGCGTGGACGTTGACCTGGAAGGCGCGCAGCCAGCGGTGCAGCGGGTAGTCGACGAGCTGCGTGAAGTAGGTCAGCACGGCGTTGTTGACCAGCACGTCGATCGGCCCGTAGGCCTCGACGGCCCGCTCGGCGAGGCTCAGGCACTCGTCCGGGTCGGAGAGGTTCGCGGTCAGCGCGGTCGCCTCGCCGCCCGCGTCGCGGATGTTGCCGACGGTGCGTTCGAGGGAGCCCTCGAGCATGTGGTCGCCCTCGCTGAGCGTGCGGGCGGCGCAGGCGATGCGCCCGCCCTCGGCGCCGAGCCGCTCGGCGATCGTCTGGCCGATGCCGCGGCTTGCCCCGGTCACGAGCACGCTCTTGCCGTCGAGCAGACCCACGCTGTCCTCCTTACGGATGTCCTACGGATGCCGCGCGAGGAAGTCCGCGACGGCGGCGTTGAAGCCCTCGGGATTCTCAAAGTAGACGGAGTGCCCGCAGTCGGCGAACTCGCGGAACTCGGAGCCGGGAATCGCCTCGTGCAGCTCGCGCATCGTCGCGGGCGGCGTCAGCGGATCGTCGCTGCCGACGATCAGCAGCGTCGGCACGCCGAAGCGGTCGAGGTCGGCGCGCGTGGCCGGGCCTCGAGCGACGGTGCGCGCGGTCGCGGCGGCGTCGGGCGGGTTGAGGCCGGAGATCTGGCGGTAGAGGAACGTGCGCTCCCGGTCGCGCTGCTGGAACTTCTCGCCCAGCGCCGCCACCACGAGCGGCCCCTGCGCGAGCCCGATCGCGGCCCGCTGCTCCTGGAGGCGCGCGTTGAACTCGGGCCAGTCGACCGCGGCCGAGGTGTCGCCCAGCACGAGCGCGCTCACGCGCTGCGGATGGCGCACCGCGAAGCCGAGCGCCGTCCGCCCCCCCATCGACTGCGAGACGAGCGCCGTGCGCTCGATGCCGAGCGTGTCGAGCAGCGCCTCGAGGTCATCGACGAAGCGCGCCGCGCTCTCGCCCGCCGGGTCGGTCGAGCGGCCGAAGCCGCGGTGGTCGATGGAGATGCAGCGGGAGCGGTCGCGGAAGGCGGGCAGCTGCTGCCACCAGGAGATGTGGTTGCCCGCCGCGCCGTGGAGGAAGACGAGGCCGGGGCCCTCGCCCTGCTCCTCGTAGACCAGTTCGATGCCGTTGATCTCCGCTACAGGCACGCGCTTATCCGTTCCGCAGGTCCACGGATGGGCTCCGTGTGTCCGGTCGCGGATGATACACGCGAGACCGGCGGGACGACCGGCAAGCCGACCGGCGCCTACCCCGCGTGGTAGGCGTCGTGGAAGGCGCGCAGCGCCTCGAGGTGCTCGTCGAGCTCCTCCATGCCGGCGCGGGTGGTGCGCAGCGCCAGGTGCGTCGCCCCGCGCGCCTCCCACTGGCGCGCCAGCGTGACCTGCTGCTCCAGCGTGTTCCCCACCACGTCGATCGCCGCGCCGAGGTCGATCTCCGAGGGGTCACGGCCGACCGAGCGCGCGGCCGAATGCACCGCCTCCAGCCGCTCCGCGAAGTGGGCGTCGGCGTCCTCGGGCGAGAGTTCGGTGTAGAAGGTGCGCTGGATGCTCCAGCCATCGCAGACGCGCCCGATGCGGTCGAGCACCGGCTCGCTCATGCCGCCGGCCCAGATCGGGATCGATGCGGTCGGGCGCGGGTTGAGGCCTCCGCTCTGGATGCGGTGGAAGCGGCCCTCGTAGTCGACGAGCGGCTCGGTCCAGAGCCGGCGCATCAGATCGATCTGCTCCTCGGCGCGCCGTCCGCGCGTGCGGAAGTCCTCGTTCATCGCCTCGAACTCCAGCCCGCTCCAGCCCACGCCGATGCCGAGGATGAGGCGTCCGCCGGAGAGCACGTCGACCTCGGCGGCCTGCTTGGCGACGAGGGCGGTCTGGCGGATCGGGAGCACCATCACGCTGGGCATGAACTTGATGCGCTCGGTGACCGCGGCGAAGTAGCCGAAGAGCACGAGCGGCTCGTGCCAGACCCAGTCGGGGGTGTAGGGGCGGGGCTCCTCGCGCGTCTGCGGCGCCTGCGTCGAGGCGTCGTGGCTGAGGATGTGCTCGCCCATGATCAGGTAGTCGTAGCCGATTGCCTCGGCGCCGACCACGTAGTCGCGCAGTGCGGGCACGTTGTCGCCGAACTCGTTCTGCGGAAGGTGCGCGCCAAGCTGCAGCATCGTCTCGCCTCCGTCCTTGCCTGCCCTCGCGGGCCTGCGTGTCGGGGCCGATGGTAGCGGCGGCGCAGGCTACAATGCGCGCGCGAGCCAGATTCGGAAGGCGGGCGGCATGACCTACCGGCCGGAACACATGAAGTTCGGCATCTTCCTCGCCCCCTTCCACCGGGTCGGGGAGAACCTCACGCTCGCGCTGCAGCGCAACCTGCGGCTGATCGATCACCTCGACGAACTCGGCTTCGACGAAGCCTGGATCGGCGAGCACCACAGCGGCGCGAGAGAGACGATCGCGGACCCCGTCGCCTTCATCGCGGCCGCCGCCGAGCGCACACGCCGCATCCGCCTCGGTACCGGCGTGCTCAGCCTGCCCTACCACCACCCGCTGATGGTCGCCGACCGGATGCAGATGCTGGACCACCTCACCCACGGCCGCGCGATGCTCGGCGTCGGCCCCGGCGCGCTCACCTCGGACGCCTACATGATGGGCATCGACCCGACCGAGCAGCGGCGCATGATGTACGAGTCGATCGAGGCGATCCTCGGGCTGCTGCGCGGCGTCGAGCCGGTCACGATGGAGACCGACTGGTTCACGCTGCGCGATGCGCGCCTGCAGATGCCCAACTTCACCCAGCCGCACCTCGAGGTGGCCGTCACCACCACCTTCACGCCCTCCGGCGCGACCGCCTCGGGTCGCTTCGGCATCGGCCTGCTCTCCGTCGCGGGCGCCAGCCACGACGGCTTCACGCGCACCTGGGGCTGGGTCGAGGAAGCCGCCGCCGAGCACGGCAACGAGGCCGACCGCGGCGGCTGGCGCGTGGTGCTGCCGATCCACATCGCGCCCACCCGCGAGCAGGCGATCGCCGAGGTCGAGGACGGTTACGGCCGCCGCGCCTACATCGGCGACCTCGCCGAGGAGCACAAGAGCAAGGCGTTCGGCGAGGCCTTCGGCGCGACCGGTCTGGACGTCCGCGCGGCGATCGACGACGGCGGGCTCGCGATCGGCACGCCGGACGACGTGATCGAGCAGATCGAGGGCGTGCTGGAGCGATCGGGCGGCCTCGGCGGCATCCTCTGCCTCGCGCACGAGTGGGCGGACACGCAGGCGACGTTCCGCAGCTACGAGCTGCTCGCGCGCTACGTGATGCCGCACTTCCAGGGCCAGCTGCCGCGCGTGCTGCAGAGCCGCGACTGGTTCGAGGCGAGCTTCGAGCACGCCTTCGGCGGTGGCGGCGCGGCCACCCGCCGCGCCTTCGAGGACGCCGGCCAGGAGCTGCCCGAGGAGCTGTGGTCGCGCGCCGAGCGCTTCGAGCGCTCCGGCGCGAGCGCGGACGGCGGCTCGGCGTGAGCGGCGCCGCCCGGTGAGCGAGACCGTCGGCGCCCGGCTCGCGTGCATCCTCGCGGATGGCGAGGTCGGCGCGGTCTTCGGCGTGCCGGGCGGGCAGACATTGCCCTTCTACGCCGCCGTCGAGGACGCCGGACTGCAGCACGTGCTGATGCGCGACGAACGAGCCGCCGCCTGCGCGGCCGACGCCCATGCGCGGCTCTCGGGCAGCGTCGGCTTCTGCGACGCGACGGTCGGTCCCGGCGCGACGAACCTCGTCTCCGGCCTCGCCGAGGCGCTCGGCTCCTCGATCCCCGTGATCGCGATCGTCGCCGACATCCGGCGCGATCGCGCCCACCTGCGGCGGCGCGCCGCGGCCTCACAGGCACTCGACCAGGCGGCGCTGCTCGCGCCGGTCACGAAGTGGGTCGGCCGCGTCGAGACGGCCGACAGCCTCGAGCCCGTGCTCGCGCAGGCGCTGCGCGTCGCGACCGGCGGCCGGCCCGGCCCCGTCGTCCTCGAGATCCCCGAGGACGTCTTCTCCGCCGAGGCGGTCGATCCGCCCTCGGGCTCACCGGCCTGGAGTCCGGCGGACTTCGCCTACCCGCGCCACCGCAGCGCCCCGCCTCCCGACGCCGTCGAGCAGGCCGCCGCGCTGCTCGCCGCCGCCCAACGGCCGCTGATCCTCGCCGGCGGCGGCGTGACCTTCAGCGACGCCTCGATGGCGGTCCGCGAGCTGGCGGAGGCGCAACAGATCCCGGTTACGACCTCGATCAGCGGCAAGGGCACGATCGACGAGACGGGCGCGCTGGCGGCCGGGGTGGCTGGACAGTTCGGGACGGTGCGCGGCAACGCCGCGCTGCGGGCTGCCGACGTGGTGCTCGTCCTCGGCTGCAAGCTCGGCTCGCTGACGACGCACGCCTGGCAGCTGCCCGGACCCGGCCAGGCCGTGATCCACGCCGACGTGGACGGCGAGGAGATCGGACGCACCGGGCCGGTCGCGCTCGGCATCGTCGCCGATGCGCGCGAGACGGCGACCGCCCTCGCGCGAGCCCTCGAGAGTCACGCGCCACGCGCCAACTGGCTCGAGTCGATCGAGGGCGAGGGCGGGGCGGCGCAGCCGGACCCGGCGGGCGCGATACCGCCGCACCTGCTCGCCGACGTGCTCGGCGAGGCGCTGCGCGAGGACGACGTACTGGTCTGCGACGCCTCGCTCTCGTCCGGCTGGGGCGCGGCCTTCGTGCCCGTGCGCCGGCCCCGCTCCTTCATCGCGCCGCGCGGCCTCGCGGGCATCGGCTGGGGCGGCGGCGGCGCGGTCGGCGCGCGGCTCGCGACGCCACCCGATCGGCGCATGGTGCTGCTCACCGGCGACGGCGCCTGGGGCTACTGCCTGAGCGAGTTCGAGACGGCCGCCCGGCTCGGCCTGGACCTCACCTACATCGTGCTCAACAACGCCGCGCTCGCCTGGATCACGCACATCGAGGCGCGCCGCGAGCAGCCGTTGCGCTCGCTCTTCTCCGATGTCGACTTCTCCGGCGTCGCGCGCGCGATGGGCGGCGGGGGCGAGCGCGTCACTAACCTCGAGGCCTTCGAGGAGGCGCTGCAGACGGGGCTGAACTCGTCCGGGCCGTACCTGATCGACGCGCTCACGGCGCAGGACGCCTCGCCGATCCTCTCGCTGGCGGACCTGCCCGACGCGGGCGCGCGCGACGCGTACACTTAGCGCCGCGAGGCGTCCGCCCGGACGCCGCACTGGCAAGGCAACGCGCCGCAACCCCGGCCGCGAGCCGCCGGAACGCGAGGGCGAGGGTCACGATGCAACTCGGCGCGGTGTTCCCACAGACGGAGATCGGCAGCGACCCGGGAGCGGTGCGCGATTTCGCCGTCACCGCCGAAGCGCTCGGCTACGACTACCTGCTCGCCTTCGACCACGTGATCGGCGCGGACCCCTCGAAGCACACGCTGGTCGGCCCCTACACGCACGAGTCGATGTTCCACGAGCCGTTCGTGCTGTTCGGCTACCTGGCGGCGATCACGGAGCGGATGGACCTGGTGACGGGCATCCTGATCCTGCCGCAGCGCCAGACCGCCCTCGTCGCCAAGCAGGCCGCCGAGGTCGACCTGCTCTCCGGCGGGCGTCTGATCCTCGGCGTCGGCGTCGGCTGGAACCAGGTCGAGTTCGAGGTGCTGGGCGAGGACTTCCACCGTCGCGGGCGCCGCAACGAGGAGCAACTCGAGCTGCTGCACCGGCTCTGGACCGAGGAGCTCGTCACCTTCGAGGGGCGCTTCGACACGGTGCGCCACGCAGGCATCAACCCGCGGCCGGAGCGCGAGATCCCGATCTGGTTCGGCGGCATGTCCAGCCCCGTGCTGCGCCGCTGCGGCCGCTACGGCAGCGGCTGGATCCCGCGCGACCAGTTCCCCGACGACCACGAGCGCAACCGCGACGACATCCTCTGGCGCCTCGATCGCATCCGCGGCCACGCCCGCGAGGCGGGCCGCGATCCCGACGCGATCGCCCTCTGCGCCCGCGCCGCCGTCCTCGACGGCGACCTCGACGCGCAGCTCGCGATGGCGCAGAACTGGGAGGACGCGGGCGCGACCCACGTCTCGTTCAACACGATGAACGCCGGGCTGGCCTCGCCGCAGCAGCACATCGACGCGATCACGAACTTCATCGAGGGCTACCGCGGGTAGCGCCCGGCAGCGAGAACCACGACCGGAAGGAGACGCAATGGACCTCTTCGAGGCGATGGACACAAACCGCGCGATGCGGCGGCTCAAGCCGGACCCGGTGCCGCGCGAGCTGCTCGAGCAGCTCGTACACGCCGCGACGCGCGCGCCCTCGGCGGGCAACACGCAGCACTGGAGCTACGTGGTCGTCACCAACCGCGAGGACATGCGCTTCCTCGGGGACATCCTGCAGCGCCGCCTCGACCAGTTCAGCAGGCCCGCGGAGGACGACGCGCAGGGCCGGATGATGCGCGCCGTGCGCTACCTGATCGCGCACTTCCACGAGACACCCGCCGTGATCTTCTGCTGCATCCGCAACGCCTACCCGAACGCCGAAGCCCCGATCCGGGCGACCATGTGGTCCACGATCTTCCCCGCGACCCAGAACCTGCTGCTGGCCGCGCGCGCCCTCGGCCTCGGCGCGGCGATGACCACCTTCCAGGCCGGCGCCGAGGACGAGATCAAGGCCCACTTCGGCATCCCCGACGACGTCTACATCGGCTCGACCATCCCGGTCGGCTACCCGATGGGCCGCTTCGGCCCGCTCGGGCGCAAGCCGATCGACGAGGTCCTGCACTGGGAGCGCTGGGGAGGCGAAGCATGAGCGACTCACCGCGATACGCGCGCACCGAGGTCCGCGACGGCGTCGCCGTCGTCACCATCGACCGCCCCGAGCGGCTCAACGCCTGGGGCAGCGAGGTCAGCGCGCAGACCGTCGAGGAGCTGCGCGCCGCCGAGTCCAACCCGGACGTCGGCGGCGTCGTGCTCACCGGCGCGGGCCGCGCCTTCTCCGCCGGCGCCGACCTCAAGGAGGAGTCCACGCACAGCGTGGACGACGCCGAGCGCTACCTGGAGGAGCACCAGGGCAGCCCGATCTTCGACGTGCTCGGGGCCTACACGAAGCCGGTGATCGCGGCCGTCAACGGCTTCGCGATCGGGGTCGGCTGCCTGATGTGCTGCTGCACGGACTTCATCCTCGCCAGCACCGAGGCGAGCTTCCGGCTGCCGCAGACCAGCCTCGGCATCCTGCCCGCCTACGGCGGCACGCTGCGCCTCGCGCGCTTCGTGGGGCGCGGCAACGCGCTGCACATGGCGCTCACCGGACGCGCGGTCGGCGCCGAGGAGGCACGGCGCATCGGCCTCGTCGTCTCCGTGCACGAGCCGGACGAGCTGCTGCCGGTGGCGCGCGCGACGATGCAGGAGATCATCGCCTACCCGCCGCAGGCGCTGCGCCTCGCGCGCGAGTCGCTGCGCTACGGCTACGACGCCGGCCTCGCCGCCACGGAGCAGGCCGACCTCTTCCGCCAGATGATGCTCTACCAGACGCAGGGCAGCGCGAAGCAGCACGAGCCCTGGCGCGGGCGCTCGGAGGGTGGCGCGTGAGCGGAGCGCTCGCCGGCGTCCGCGTCCTCGAGTTCTCGCAGGTGGTGGCGGCCCCGTTCCTCGGCTGCGTGCTCGCCGACCTCGGCGCGGACGTCGTCAAGGTGGAGCCGCCGGACGGCGACCAGCACCGCCGCTGGGGCGCGATCGTCCCCAACGAGGGCAAGCGCTTCCAGTCGCTCAACCGCAACAAGCGCGGCATCGCGATCGACCTCGGCCGGCCCGCCGGGGCCGACCTCGCGCGGCGGCTCGTCCCGCACTTCGACGTGGTGACGCAGAACCTGCGGCCCGGCGCGGCCGCGCGCTACGGGCTCGACTACGAGACGCTGCGCGAGCTGCGCGCGGACCTCGTCTACTGCGAGATCACGGGCTGGGGCCACGGCGGCCCGCTCAGCGACCGCACCGCGACAGACCCGACGATGACCGCCTACGCCGGCCTGATCGCCGCCGGCGCGAAGATCGGGGCCGAGGGCGAACCGCTGCACCTCGCCGCCTCGGCGCTGGCGGACTACTCGGCGGGGTTCTCCGCCGCCGCAGGCATCCTGGCGGCGCTCTTCCACCGCGAGCGCACGGGCGAGGGCCAGCGCGTCGAAGCCTCGCTGCTGCGCGCCTCGCTCGCGATCCAGGACACCGTCGTGATGCGCGAGCCGGTCAGCGACGCGCGGATGCGCGACCCGATGATCGAGGAGGTGCGCGCGATCCGCGCGCGCGGCGGAAGCTACGAGGAGATCCTCGACGCGCGGGCGGGGCAGCGGCAGTCGGACACGGCGGCGCTGCGCGGCTTCAGTCACGCCTACCGCACCACCGACGGCCTGATCATGCTCGGCGCGATCACGCCCCGCACTCGCGCGCTGGTGCGCGAGGCGCTGGAGATCACGGACGACCACGCCGACGACCCGGACTACGACGCCTCGGAGCCGGCGAGCATCGCCTACGGCGACGCACGCGTCGCCTACATGACGGCTCGCTTCGCCGAGCGCACTACTGCCGAGTGGATGGACGCCCTCGGCGCGGCGGGCGTCCCGATCGCCCCCGTCCTGCTCCCCGAGGAGCTCGCCGACGAGCCGCAGGTCGTGGCCGCCGCCCACATGCGCGAGATCGAGCACGAGATCACCGGCCCGCAGCGCGTCGTCGCCCCCGTCGTCGAGCTCTCCGCGACGCCAACCACGATCGAGCGCGCCTCGCCCCCGATCGGCGCCCACACCGCCGAGGTGCTCTCCGAGGCGGGCGTGCCGCCCTCGGAGATCGCCGCGCTGCGGCGGGACGGGGTGATCGGGGGGTAGGGCATAAACTTGCTAGACTACGCGAACGACGCGGGCGGGGGAGCGAGCGTTGGCCAGCGACGAGCCGCAACCAGCACTGGAGTACGAGGGGGCAGCCGCTTCCCTCGAATTCGCCATCTGGAGCCTGGACGAGCAACTCCAGACGACTAAGGACATCGACGCAAAGGCCGAACGAGCGCTGACCCTCGCCGTCGCCATCCTCGCGCTTTTCTCCGGAGCCAGCACGTTCCAGTGGGGTGAGGTGGGGGACCGGTGGTGGCTCGTCGCGGCTGCAGCAGCCGTGACGGGAGTCTTCCTGATCACCGTCGTCCTGTACTTCCGCTGCCAGGCTTTCGCCAATCTCTATCTCGGCCCCGACAGCGACCGGCTGCTCAGGGTGTCCGCCGGTCATGCCGATGCCCGCACCAGACAGTGGATGGCAGAGGCGATCCTCCGGTCCGTCGACGCCAACGCCGGACCAATCCAGGCGAAGAACTCCCGCTACAAGCGCCTCGCTGCTGCCGTTATCGTCGAGGCCGTCGCGGCCAGCGTCACGGTGGCGAGCATCGCGATGGTGTAGGGCGGCGGAGCGCGGGTGGCTACGGCCGCCGCTCGACGCGCAAGGGGCCTGCCGGGATGCCCGAGGGCCCCGGCGGCACGATCTCATCCGGATCAGGAGCCGGACGCAGCCTCGCGCCGGGTCCCCGCACGCGCAGCAGTGCGGGAGGAATGCCGGACGGCCCGGGCTCCGGGAGGCGCGGCGGCAAATCCGGCTCCGCAACCGACTCATCCGCGCTCGCCGGCGGACGCAAGACGATCCTGCGCAACGAAGCCAGGAAGCCAAAGGGGTGAAGCAGCTTCTCGTTCGTACTCATGCTCCGAGTATACCGCCACCGCGCCACCGCGCCGCCTGACACCGTAGCGCCGCCCACCCGCCCCTCGCGCCCGGCGCGCTGCGCGATAGACTGGGCGGGACGTGATTCGCGAAGAGCTGCGGGAACTGGTCGAACGGGCGCTCGTCGCCGCACAGGAGGCGGGCGACCTGCCCGCGTTCGCCGCGCCCGAGGTCACACTCGAACACCCCCAGCGCCCCGAGCACGGCGACTTCGCCGCCAACCTGCCGCTGCGCATCCAGGGCCTCGCCCGCATGCGCGCGCTCGACGTCGCCGAGGCGCTGCGCGCGCGCATGCCCGTGCACCCCGCTGTCGGCAAGGTCACCGTCGCCCCGCCCGGCTTCCTCAATCTCTACCTCGACCCCGGCTGGGCCGCCGATCAGGCGCGCGCGATCGCCGAGGCCGGCGAGGCATGGCCGCAACTCGACCTCGGCGGCGGGAGCAAGACACAGGTCGAGTACGTCTCCGCCAACCCGACCGGGCCGATCCACGTCGGCAACGGGCGCGGCGCCGCCATCGGCTCCACGCTCGCCGCCGTGCTGCGCGCCACCGGCCACGAGGTGGAGGAGGAGTACTACATCAACGACGCGGGCCAGCAGGTCGCGATCTTCGCCCGCACCCTCTACGCCCGCTACCAGCAGCTCTTCGGCCGCGACACCGAGATCCCCGAGAACGGCTACCCCGGCGAGTACGTGCGCGAGATCGCCGAGCGCATCCAGCGCGACCACGGCGACGCCTTCCTGCGCCCCGAGGGCGAGGAGCCCGACGCCCGCCTCGGCGACGAGGGCATCCGCCTCATGGTCGAGCAGATCCGCGAGGACCTCGAGGCGATGGGCGTGCGCTACGACCGCTGGTTCGCCGAGCGCTCGCTGCAGGTCGAGGGCGGCCCCTACGACCGCGTGCTCTCGCTGCTGCGCGAGGAGGGCCACGTCGTCGAGCGCGAGGGCGCGGTCTGGTTCGCCTCCTCGCAGCTCGGCGAGTCGAAGGACAACGTGCTGATCCGCTCGGACGGGCAGCCGACCTACTTCGCCACGGACATCGCCTACCACTACGACAAGTTCATCGAGCGCGGCTTCGACCGCGTGATCGACGTCTGGGGCGCGGACCACCAGGGCCACGTCTCGCGCGTCAAGGCGGGCGTGACGGCGACGGGCGGCGACGGCGACGCGCTCGACGTGCTGCTCTACCAGCTCGTCACGCTCAAGCGTGACGGGGTGGTGGTGCCGCTCTCCAAACGCGCCGGCGAGATCATCACCCTGCGCGAGGTGGTCGGCGAGGTCGGCCGCGACGCGGCGCGCTTTTTCTTCCTGCTCTCCTCGGCGGGCTCGGCGATGGACTTCGACCTGGAGCTGGCGAAGCAGCAGTCCGACGAGAACCCCGTCTACTACGTGCAGTACGCACACGCGCGCATCGCCGGGGTGCTGCACAACGCCGAGGCGCAGGGGCTGTCCGCCGAGGGCGCGCAGCCCTCGCTGCTGACGCACGAGGCGGAGCAGGCGCTGATCCGCAAGCTGCTGCTGCTGCCCGAGGTGATCGAGGAGGTCGTCGACGAACTCGCGCCGCACCGCCTCCCGCACTACGCGCAGGAGCTGGCGCAGTCGTTCCACGTCTTCTACACGCAGTGCCGCGTGCTCGGCGACGACGAGGCGCTGAGCCGCGCGCGCCTCCTGCTCCTCGAGGCCACACGCCTCACCCTCGCGCGCACGCTCGGCCTGATGGGCATCTCGGCGCCGGAGCGAATGTAGCCCTCCGGGCTGACACCCTTCATCGGCCCGTCTTGCGCGTCCTCGTCGCCTTCTGCGCGGTAGTTGTCCACAACATATACAAGCCGAAGCCGATTTTCGTCCGTGAGAGCACAGTTTCCGTGCTGGGCTCTCAGAGTAATCGCTTGTTCGCCTTGACAAACAATGGTGCTCTCTTCAGGATCAAGTCTAGTGGAGGTCAGAGTGGTCACAGCAGCAGACACGGTGATCGAGTCAATTGAACGGCCAAGCGAACGCATTGAGTGGTTCGAGGGAAGCGCACGAGGTGCCCGCTCGTTCCCAACTTGCTCCGTCACGAGGTCAGGATCCATGACCTTGAACGACGTGGCAGTGCGCGAACTTGGCAGTCCCCCTGCAGTGGCACTTGGATACGACGCGCAAGGGATGCAAATCGCACTGCGCGCATGTCTGAGTACCGGCGCTGGGGCGATGCAGCTCAAGCCATCGCGAACAGCGGAAGGTCAGGCGACGGGCAGTTGTTCCATATTCGCCCGGAGCTTCCTGAGCTATCACGGCATTGAGCCAGCGGAGAACAATGTCTTCCGACTGGAGGAGATCGGCGATGGTGTGTACGTGCTGTCGCTGGACGGGCCGTTGCCGAAGGGCAGACCCGCTCGCCGCGAGGCAGGCCCGTAGCATTTGGGCCTACAGGATGGCCAAACACAGGAAGGGGGCTGAGTAACCAGCCCCCTTCCGGCAGAAACGGAGGCGCCAGCGACCCCTGGATTCGGAGAGGCCAGCGCATGCACCGCATCAACGTGGCGCATGATGGCCAAGTGTTTGGCGGTGGTCAAATCTCCGAGTGACGGTCGACCGGGGCGAGGCGTCGCAGTCAAGGGATCGATTCGTGAGATCACTCCAGACTGTCAATCGCCAGGGTCTATGGACCACCCGTCGCCACAGTCATTAGACCACCCGGGCAGCCGGTAGGGCGGCTTGGTATCAGTGAGCAGTACGTCTCGTCAATCAGCTCCTTCCTGGGCGTCGAGCAGGGCGCGGTGCGGTGAGAGTCGCTGGCGGTAGCTCTCGCCCTCGATCACGATCTGGTAGCTGGCGTTGGCGAGCCGGTCGAGTGCGCTGTTGCCGAGGATCGGGTCGTCGAAGAGGCCGAGCCACTCCTCGACCGCGCGGTTCGAGGTGATGACGAAGCTGGAGCTGCGGTGGCGCCCGATAATCAGCTCGTAGAGGTCGATCGACTGCTGCGCGCTGAGCCGGTGCAGCCCGAGGTCGTCGAGGATCAGCAGGTCGGGGGCGAGGAAGGCGCGGAACGTCTTCTCGGTGGAGTGGTCGACCCTTGCCTGCGCCAGCTCGCGGAAGTACTGGTCGGCGGTCACGAAGCGCACGCTGCGCCCCGAGCGGACGGCGGCGTAGCCGAGCGCCTGGGCGAGGAAGCTCTTGCCGACGCCGACGGGGCCGACGAGCAGGACGTGCTCGCGGCGGTCGAGGAAGCGCAGCGAGCAGGCGGCGTCGAGCAGCCTGCGGTCGAGCCGGATGCCGGCCGACCAGTCGAAGTCCTCGAGCCTGCAGAGCTGCTCGAAGCCGGCCTGGCGCAGGCGCAGTTCGAGGCGCCCATGGTCGCGGCGGCTCACCTCGTCGGCGAGGACGATCTGCAGGAAGTCGGCGTAGTCGAGCCCGTCGCGGCGGGCGAGGGCGATGCGCTCGGGCAGGGTGTCGAGCATCGGGCCGAGCTTGAGGCGCTTGAGCAGCGGGCGCAGCTCGGCGGTCGTGGCGGTCATCGTGACGCTCCTGTCGTGGTCTGCGTGGCGGTCAGTGCGAAGACGGCGCCGGGGCGGGCGAAGCGGCCCGGCGGCGGGGGCAGCGGCTGCTGGGGCGGCGTGGTCTCCTGCTCGAGGGCCTCGACGAGGATGCGCTCGAGGCGGCGCACGTCGATCAGGTCGACCTCGAGCGCGCGGCGGCAGGCGGCGTCGAGGCGGGCGGGGGAGTAGCGCTCGGCGAGCCTGAGCAGCTTGTGGCCCTGCCGCAGCTTGGCCCAGGGCAGCGGCCCCTCGAAGAGCCGCTCGGCGAAGGCGCCGGTGGCCTCGCCGAGTTCGGCCGCGCGCCGCTGCAGCTGCTCGGGCGCGCGCAGCGTGTAGGGGCTGAGCTCGGCCGGGTAGTCGTTGCGGTCGGTGGCGCGTCCGCCGCGGGGCTGGCGCGGGTGGACCTTGAGCAGCGCGCCGCGGTGGTAGATGCGCACCAGCTTCGCGCCGAGCTGCACCTCGACCTGCTGCCCCGGCGGGCAGAGCGCCGACGGCACCGAGTAGAGCGCGTATTGGCAGGCGACGTGGTGGTCGGCATGGACCTTCGCCGTGCGCCAGTCGGGGACCTCGTAGGGCTCCCCGTCCCAGGGGGCGAGCAGCGGGCGCTCCTCCTGCTCGAAGACCTCGAGCGGCCGCCTGCGGGTCGTCCCGTGGATGCGTTGCCCCGCCACCTCGAGCGACCAGCGCCGGGCGGCGTCGCGCAGCTCGGCGAGGTCGCGAAACTGCGCGCCCTTGAAGAGGCGCTCGCGCACGTACGGGACGCTGCGCTCGACCCGAGGCTTGTCGCGAGGCTTGCGCACGCGCGCGGGGTCGCTGATGAAGCCACGCTGGCGGGCGTACTCGAGGAAGCCCCGCGTGAAGCGCGGGTGCAGCGCGTCGGCCCCGGCCACGGCGGCCGGGAAGTTGTCGATCACGAGGTAGCGGGGCACGCCCTCGAAGCACGCCCAGGCCGCCTCCAGGCCCTCGACCACCGCGTGCAGCGTCTGGCTGGTGGTGGGCCAGACGAAGCAGTGCCGCGAGTAGCGCCAGACCACGATCAGCGCCCAGACCGTGCGGCGCCGCCCGCTCTCGGGGTCCGCGATGAGGCCGAGCCGGCCGAAGTCCAGCTCCGCGACCTCGCCCGGCGGCCCATCCTCCATGCGCACGGTCAGAGGCTGCCGGCGACCCCAGCCGCGGCGGGCGATGAAGCGCCGCAGCGTGCTGTAGGAGACCTCGCAGCCGCGCTCGGCGAGCAGTTCATGGATCCGCGTGACCTGCAGGCGCTCGGCCTGCAGCCAGCGCTCGATCTGCTCCGCCCAGGGCGAGAGCAGCTGCTCGCTCGGTACCTCCGCGCGGCGCGGGCCGGTGCGGCTCAGCGTCGCCAGCCGGGCGAGTTGCTGCTCACTCGGCTCGGGGCCACCTGGCTGGAGCCCGGCCGCCTCGGCCGCCGCGATGTAGCGCCGCACCGTCACGCGCGACAGCCCCGTGCCGCTGGCGATGCGACGCTGGCTGAATCCCGCCTGCCAGCGGCGGATGACTTCCCTGATCTCCACTCGATGCACCTCCCGGTAGGCCATCGCTGCTCCCTCCCCTGGGGATGCAGCCGATGGTGGCCCTACCGGCGACCGGGTGGTCAAAAGACCCTGGCGGGGGTGGATCAATGATCCTGGCGAAGTGGATCAATGACCCTGGCGATCTCGCCGTTTTCCGGTCTATAGATCCTGGTGATTCACAAAGACACGGACCATCCGCATCCCCATCAGGGTTACGGTGAAAGCACGCACATCCGTCCGCACAACGCGGACGGCGAGGGTGCTCCAGCGGCGCACTGTCGTGCGGAGGCGGATCAAGCCGTAGCAGGTAGCTCGGTAGCCAGCCGACCATTCGCTGGTGGGCTGGCTACCGACCACCACCGGAGGACATCGCGAACCGGCCCTTGGGAGACTCTGGCCATGGCTGAACGGGATACCTATCGGTATCACTACATCAAGAGCAGGACAATCGTTCACCGGGGCATCACGAACGACCTCGGACGTCGAGAGCAGGAGCATCACCAGAACTACGGTGACGGCTCGATAAAGCAGATCGGCCCCAAGGTCACGCGTGATTCCGCTCTCAACTGGGAGCGGGACGGCGGGAAGCGAATCTAGGCTGTCGCCTACGAGGCGGGGGCGGCGTCCGCCCCCGCCTCCCGCTCCCGTCCTTGGACGTGGCGAGGAGGCAATAGCCAGCGCGGGGCCACGTCACCCGGTGAAGTCGGATAGCGGGCGGTACTCCCGCAGATCGACCGGTCGCCTAAGCGCGGCCGCGACCTCAGGCGACGCCGTAATCTCCGCAGTGGCCTCCCAGCCCTCGATCACCTCGGTCAGCACGCCGCAGTCGCCCGTGCGCTGGCCGTCCTTCGCGGCGTCGGCAATCTCGACGGCGAAGAGGCTGACCTGCGCGGGCGTTAGATCGTCAGTCCAGTGCGTCACCCCGACAGTCTACCCCCGCGCCTCGCCACCCCAACCCTCGCCCCCCTCCCCCACCCGCGATACCCTCGACGCGCGCGAGGCGGGCCCAAGGGCGAGGCGAGACGATGGGCGAGGCGGGCGAGGAGCGGCGGCGGATCCTGACCGGGGTGCGGCCCACCGGGGCCCTGCACCTCGGGCACTACGCGGGCGCGCTCGAGAACTGGCTCCGCCTGATGGGCATCTCGGCGCCGGAGCGGATGTAGGGGCGCGCCGCTCCGATGCCGGGCGAGGAAACCGAACCACCCCTCTACGAGATCCGGCTCCGCCGCCGGGACCGGGCGGAACTCCGATCGTGGAACGAACGTGAGAGGGAAGTGACTCTCGCGTTCCTGCGAGACTACGCGAGCCGCACGCCGACTGCTCCGATTCCCGGCAGGCTCAAGCAGCTCAATGCGCCGTTCGAGGACCACTACCAACTGCGCGTGAGCCGACGCCGCAGGCTCATCTATCGCGTGGATGAGGAACGCAGGAGGGTGCGAGTCGTCTACCTCGGCCCGCACCCGGATTGGCGGCAGAGCCGACCCGGGAGCATCACTCGGTGAACTCAGACAGCGGCGCGTACTCGCGCTCGTCGATGGGCCGCGTGAGCGCCGCGATCATCTCGGGGGAAGACATGACCTCGGCCGTCGCTTCCCAGCTCTCGATCACCCGGCACAGCGGGCGATCGTCGCCGGTGATCAACGCGGTCTTGAGCGTGTCGGAAAGCTCGACTGCGAAGAGGCGCAGTTGCAGCGGGTTGAGATCGGCGACCCACCACAGGGCCTCCGGCAGTTCCTCCTCGCGGAAGTACTGGATCGCCGCTTCCCGCAGTTGCTCCGGCGCCTCGGCAACCATGATTCGCCCTCCGGCGCGCGGCGGCGGCCCGCGGCCCCATCGCCACTCGCACGCCCTCGCAGCAGTCTAGCATCTCCACCCTCGCCCGCCGGCCCCACTCGCGGTACCTTCTGCGTGAGCACGGGAGGGGCATCATGGCGACGAACAACTCGGGTGCGCCCGCGCCGGGCGCACACCGGCAGTACGAGATCCTGATCGCCCTTGTCGATGCCGGCCTGGATATTGAACGGCGCGTGGTGATCCCGGACCAGACCACGCTCGCCGACCTCCATCTAGTCATCCAGGCCGCCATGGGCTGGACCAACTCGCACCTGCATGCGTTCACCACGCCCGATGGAGTCACGTACGGTGACTCCAGCCTCGATGAGCTTGGCTATGCCGACGAGTCCGATGTGGTCGTGGCGGACGTCCTGCGCGCGCCCCGCGACACGCTCCGCTACGAGTACGATTTCGGTGACTCCTGGGAACACCATATCGAGCTCATGGCGGTCCGGACCGGCGAGCAATCGCGACCGGACACGCCTGCCTGCATCGCCGGACGCGGCGCGTGTCCGCCGGAAGATTGCGGAGGCGTCTACGGTTACGACGAGTTGCGTGAGGCGCTGACCAACCCTTCCTCGGAGCACGACGCGGAACTGAGGGAGTGGGCCGAAGAGTTCATCGACCTCCCGCTCGACGTGGACGCCTTCGATCTCGCCGCGGCGGATGCCGCGGTGCGCAGCCTCGTCGGAGACGACGGCCGCATGCACTGGCCCGATCCCGGCATGTAGGTCCGCGCCTCGCGATCACGGGCGCCGGCGAGAGGACCGGCGTTCACCGGCTAGCCGGCGCCCGGCAGCGATCGGCAGCTGCGGCGCACCACCACCCACCCCCTCCCTCGCCCCCCTCCCCCACTCGCGATACCCTCGACGGCACGAGGCGCAACGACACCGCGAGGCGAGGCGATGAGCGAGGCGGACGGCGAGCGGCGGCGGATTCTGACCGGGGTGCGGCCCACCGGGGCGCTGCACCTTGGGCACTACGCGGGCGCGCTCGAGAACTGGCTCCGCCTCCAGGATGAGTACGAGTGCTTCTTCCTCATCGCCGACTACCAGGTCTCCGACCACGCCGACGACATCGATCGCGTCCGCTCGGCCGTGCTCGAGGTCGCCACCGACTGGCTCGCCGTCGGGCTCGACCCGGAGCGCTCGCACTTCGTGATCGAGAGCATGGTGCCGGAGCACGCCGAGCTGACGACCCTGCTCAGCTGGTTCATCGGCCTCGGACGGCTCGAACGCAACCCCACGCTCAAGGCCGAGATGGACGAGCTCGAGGAGCGCGGGATGTCGTTCGAGGACACCGAGCGCACGGGCAAGCGGCAGGTGGTGCGCGAGCGCGGCGCGGTGCCCGTCGCCTTCTTCACCTACCCGATCATGCAGGTCGCCAACATCCTGATGCCGCGCGCGCACCTGGTGCCAACCGGCGGGGACCAGCTGCCGCACATCGAGATGACGCGCGAGGTCGCACGCCGCTTCAACCGCCGCTTCGGCGAGGTCTTCCCCGAGCCCGACGGCCTCGTCGGCCGCGTCCCGCGCCTCGCCGGCACCGACGGCAACGCGAAGATGAGCAAGTCGCTCGGCAACACGATCGATCTCAAGGACGACGCCGAGACGGTCGAGCGCAAGGTGATGCGCATGTACACGGACCCGACGCGGCTGCGCGCCACCGACCCCGGCCACGTCGAGGGCAACCCGGTGTTCATGTACCACGACGCCTTCAACCCGGACACGGCGGAGGTCGACGACCTCAAGGAGCGCTACCGCGAGGGGCGCGTCGGCGACGTGGAGGTGAAGCGCACGCTGGCGGCCGCGCTCAACGCCTTCCTCGACCCGATCCGTGAGCGGCGCGCGTATTACGAGGCGAACCCGCGCGAGGTGCGCGCGGCGCTCGCGCGCGGCACGGAGCACGCCCGCGGCGTCGCGCAGGCGACGATGGTGGACGTGCGCTCCGCGCTGGGCCTCAACTACCTCGACGACTGACGCCGGGCGCTACTCGCCGTCGCCATCCTGGGGCGGCAGCGAGCGAAGGAACGCCTCGATCTGGTCGAGGCGGGCGTCGAGTTCGGCGCCGGCGAAGTGCGCTCGCGGATCGTAGGGACCGATGGCGGCCGTGGCTGCGGCCTCACCCAGCGGGGGGAAGAACTCGGCGAACTCGGCGGGGCCTGCGTGCATGTGGATGCCGCCTCGTTCGGGCTTGGCGAGCATCAGGTAGCGATTGCGTTTCGAGGGTGGCGCAATCATCACAGCGAGCTTGTACGGGCGCACTGCGAGCCCGGCTTCCCGCGACATCTCAAGGAAGCGGTCGAACTCCACCGCGACACCAGCGTCGCGAGCGCGCTGGCGGATGGTGTCAACACTATGCCCCGGTCCCCTTGCCTGACGTTCAGTCTGTTCCTCCGTTACCTCGCGGATCAGGAGACGCGGGCCGCCACCATGGAGCTCGAACACCTCGAAGCTGACGATGGTGATTGGCACGCCGTACGTCCCACCGAGGTGCGCAACGATCCGCTCCAGCCCTGCGTCGACGCCGACGCCAGCGAGAAGGACAGCCACCTCACGTGGCCCGTCCTCGCCCGCCAGTTGTCGATGCACGGTGCTCGCCAACTCCTCCGCGTCGCCGAGCGGCGCGAGGCCGGGGCGCAGCAGTGCTTCGAGATCCTCGGAGGCCATCTGCGCGATTGACGATGCGTAGTCGAGTGCCTGAGTGATCGCGTCGCGGTACAGCCGCTCGCGCTTGAGCTCGATCACCACCCAGCGGTCCTGCCAGTCGATCGCGAGGAGATCGAGCGGCCCACCATCGAGCCAGACCTGGCGGCCTACAACCGTGAGTCCGTCTGCGAGCAGCGAGGCGTCGACCGCGATCCAGTCCTCGAGGTTCTTCTCGAGGTCGACGCCGGAACGACCCACGCGCCGTGGCGCATCGCCGTCCACCGTCCAGACGCCCAGATCAGCCATCGCTCGACCTCATTCCGCATCACGTGCGTGCACGACCTTAGCAGCGACCTCGTTCCGGAGGTATCGTTGCGGGCGCTCCGCACGGCCCGCGAGTTCCTCGCGCGCCGCGAGGGGAAGGACGGCCCGGTGGCCAGCAGCGAGGCGATGATCGTCATCCCCCGGCGCTTTCGCGGCCCGCCGCAGTCCGGCAACGGCGGCTACACCTGTGCGCTGCTCGCACGGCATGTCGACGCCCCCACCGCCGAGGTGACGCTGCGCAGCCCGCCCCCGCTCGAGCGGGCGATGGAGGTGCGCCACGAGGGCAATCGCGCGCTGCTGTTCGACGGAGCGCACCTGGTGGCGGAGGCCGCGCCCGCCACGCTCGAACCGGCGGCGCCGCCGCGAGTGAGTCCAGTCGAGGCGATTAAGGCGGCGCGCCGCTTCCGCGGGTTCGATCAGCATCCATTCCCCAGCTGCTTCGCGTGCGGCCCCGAACGCGCGGCTGGCGACGGGCTGCGCATCTTCACGGGCCCTGTCCCCGATGGCTCCGAGGTCGTCGCCGCACCGTGGACGCCCGCGGCCGACCTCGCCGGCGCGGACGGCATCGTGGCGGAGCCCATCGTCTGGGCCGCGATCGACTGCCCGAGCGGCTGGGCGCACGTGGACGACCGCCTGAGCGCGGTGCTGGGGCGGATGGCCGCGCGCATCCTCGAGCCGGTGCGCGCCGGTCAGGAGTACGTCGCCGTGGCGCGCCGGACCGGCGCCGAGGGCAACCGCCGCCTCGCGGAGTCGGCGCTGCTCGCGCCGGGCGGGCACGCGGTCGCGATCGCGCGTGCGACCTGGATCGTGGTGGAGTCGCCCGAGGCGATCACGCCGCTCGGGGGCGTCTAGAAGGCCGGACGCGCTTCGGGAGCGGCGCCCGTTCTGACGCGCGCAGCCTTTACGCCGGTCCCGGCTCCCCGAGGTCGCCGGCGGCGTCGCTGATGAAGTCCGTGAGCAGGGTGTGGACGTCGGCGGCGACCTCGCGCAGGGAGTGGCCGCCGCCTTCGAGGATCACGAGGCGCTTCGGTTGGAGCGCGCGCTCGTAGATGTCCTCGGAGGCCTGGGGCAGCAACACCGTGTCGTCCGAACCGTGGATTAGCAGCAGCGGCTTGCCGAGGCGCTCGACGGTCTGCGTGCCGAAGCGCTGCGGCGAGAGCGCCGCGACGGCGCTCGCCAGCGGCGCCAGCTCGCCCGCCCTGATTGCCACCGCCCCGCCGAAGGAGTGCCCGACGATCACCGCCCGCTCCGCGCCGAGGCCACGCAGGAAGGAGCAGGCGGCGAGCGCGTCCAGCACGCACTCGTCGAACTCGCCTGCGTCGCGGTAGCCGACGCGCAGCGAGGTGACGCCCAGCGCGACGAGTTCGCGGCTGAGGCGCAGGTAGACGCCCTCGGCGGGTCCATCGCCGCCGCCCATCGCGCCACCGAGGAAGATCGCGCAGCCGGTCTTGCCCTCGCAGGGACTCAGCGCGGCCAGGATCGTGCCGCGCGTGGTGTCGATCTCCAGCGCCAGCTCGCCGGGTTCGTCGGCTGGCTGCGCGCGCACATCGCGGATCGAGAGGACGAGGTCGTCCGGACTGCCGGCGGCGGGCTCGCTCACCGCCGCTCTGCTCGCGCTACTTCGGGCCCGGGGCGGCGAACCGTCGCGCGACGAAGCGCTCCGTGCGGTTCATCGCCTCCTCGATGTCGTCGTAGTCGGCGGCGTAGCAGATGCGCACGTAGCCGCGCCCGCTCTCGCCGAAGGCGGAGCCGGGCACCATCGCGACGCGCTCCTCCTCGAGCAGCGCCTCGGCGAAGGCGAGGTCGTCGAGGCCGGTCGGGCGGATGTCGGGGAAGGCGTAGAAGGCGCCGCGCGGCTCCACCGTGGGGAGGCCCATCGCGCGCAGCCGGACGACCACCATGCGCCGGCGGCGGTCGTACTCGGCGACCATCCCGCGCACGTCTTCCTCGGCCGAGGCGAGCGCCTCGACGGCGGCGTACTGGGCGGCGGTGGGAGCGCTCATCATCACGTACTGGTGGATCTTCATCATCGCCTCGAGCAGGTGCGGCGGGGCCGCCACCCAGCCGAGCCGCCAGCCCGTCATCGCGTAGGCCTTGGAGAAGCCGCCGAGCAGGATAGTGCGCTCGTGCATTCCCTCGATCGAGGGGAAGCAGACGTGCTCGGCGCCGTAGATCAGCCGATCGTAGAGCTCGTCGGAGATCACGAACAGGTCGTGCGCCTCGGCGAGCGCCGCGATGTCCTCGAGCGTCTCGCGGTCCAGCACCGCGCCCGTGGGGTTCGAGGGGTAGCCGAGCAGGATCGCCTTGGTGGCGGGCGTGATTCGCTCCTCGATCGCCTCGGCGGTCACCATGAACGCGTCCTCGGCGTAGGTCGGCACGGGCACGTAACGCGCGCCGGCCATGAGCACCACCGGCTGATAGGCGACGTAGGCCGGCTCGGGGGTGAGCACCTCGTCGTCGTGATCGACGAGCGCGCGCATCGCGATGTCGAGTGCCTCGGAGACGCCGGTGGTCAACATCAGTTCGCTGGCCGGGTCGTAGTGGACGCCGTAGAGGCGCTCGAGCTGGCTGCTCAGCATCTCGCGCAGCTCGGGCAGGCCGTAGTTGCTGGTGTAGCCGGTGTGCCCGGCCAGCATCGCCTCGGCGGCGGCGTTGGTGATCTGCGCCGGAGTGGCGAAGTCCGGCTGCCCGACGGCCAGCGAGATCACGCCCTGCGCCTTGTCCAGCAGCTCGAAGAAGCGGCGGATGCCGGAGGCCGGGAGACCGGCGACCGTCTCCGAGTGCAGCCCGCGCCTCGCCTGGTGGCCGTCGCTCAAGCCAGCCGCAAATCCGGAGTGACCGTCGCTCGTCACGAGGGCGCTCCGATCCCGGCCGCGGGCGGGCGGCGCGTGCGCCAGTCGGTCAGCGCCTCGCAGGCGTGCGCGGCGCCGAGCAGCGTCGACTCCTCGAAGGGGCGCGCGATCAACTGGATGCCGACGGGCAGGCCCTCGGAGAAGCCGCCGGGGATGCTGATCGCCGGGTTGCCGGAGATGTTGACGGGAATCGTCAGCAGGTCGTTGAGGTACATCGCGAGCGGATCGCCGAGCTTCGCGCCGAGCGGGAAGGCGACCGTCGGCGCGGTCGGCGTCAGCAGCAGGTCGTTGTCGGCGAGGGCGGTTTCGAACTCGGCGCGGACCAGCGTCCGCACCTGCTGCGCCTTGCGGTAGTAGGCGTCGTAGTAGCCGGCCGAAAGCGCGTAGGCGCCGATCATGATGCGGCGCTTCACCTCGTCGCCAAAGCCGTTACCGCGGGTCCGTTCCATCTCGTCCCACATGCCTTCGCCGCCCCTGAAGCGATAACCGTACTTGACGCCGTCGTAGCGGGCGAGGTTCGCCGAGGCCTCGGCGGGCGCGATGATGTAGTAGGCGGACAGCGCGACCTCCAGCGAGGGCAGCGTGACCGAGCGATCGATGACCGCACCCTCGCGCTCGAACAGCGCCACCGCCTGCTCGAACGCCTCGCGCACGCCGTCCTCGAGGCCCGTGGCGAACACCTCGGCGGGGACGCCGACCCGCAGGCCTTCGAGGCCGCGATCGAAGCGCTCGGTGTAGTCGGGCACGGGCTCGGGCGCGGTGGTCGCGTCGTGCGGATCGTGCCCGGCGATCGCCTGCAGCAGCGTGGCCGCGTCGCGGGCGTCGCGGGCGAAGGGCCCGACCTGCTCCAGCGAGGAGGCGAAGGCGACGACGCCGTAGCGGCTGACGCGGCCGTAGGTCGGCTTGAGCCCGACGATGCCGGTGAGCGCGGCTGGCTGCCGGATCGAGCCGCCCGTGTCGGTGCCGAGGGCGATCGCCACGCCTCGCGCCGCGACGGTGGCCGCGGAGCCGCCCGAGGAGCCGCCGGGCACGCGCGTCAGATCCCACGGATTGCGCGTCGCGCCGTAGCCGGAGTGCTCCGTCGAGGAGCCCATCGCGAACTCATCGAGGTTCGTCTTGCCGACGAAGACCGCGCCCTGCTCGCGCAGCCGCGCGACGACCGTGCAGTCGATGATCGGCGTGAAGCCCTCGAGGATGCGCGAGCCGGCGGTGGTCTCGACGCCGCGCGTGGAGAGCACATCCTTGAGCGCGACGGGGATGCCGGTCAGCGGCGCGGCCTCGCCCGCGCGCAGCCGCTCGTCGGCGGCGTCCGCCTGGGCGAGGGCCTGCTCGGGCGTGACGCGGATGTAGGCGTTGAGATCGGGCTCCTGCGCGCTCACCCGCGCGAGCGTCGCCTCGGCCAGGGCGCGCGCGCTGTACTCACCGGCGCGCAGCGCCGCCGCATGCTCGTGCGCGCTGCGATCTCCGTTGATCGCCGGTCCGCCGGACAGTGCGGAGTCAGCCATCGAGACCCTGGTCGAGCACCGCGCGGACGCGGATGTAGTCGCCCTCGCGGTCGGGCGAGTTCGCGAGCACCTCGGAGACGTCCTGCGAGGGGCGAGGCTCGTCGGAACGCTCGACGTTGACGAGGGAGAACGACTGCGCCGTCGGCGGCACGCCGGAGGTGTCGATCGCGCTGAGCGCCTGGCAATGCCCGAGGATGCTCGACAGCTCGCCGCGGAGGCGCTCCGTCTCCTCGTCCGTGAGGGCGATGCGGGCGAGCCGGGCGATGTGGCGGACCTCGTCGCTGCTCAGATCCACGGGAACCTCCGGCCGCCGCGCGGCGTCTGAATGAATGGCGGCGATTGCGCCTCGCGGGCCGTGTCGCCCGCTCTTCGCCCAATGAGTACGCACTATATGTGCGGTCGGGCGCGTCGCACCACAGGATCGCGGTCCGGGGCAGCGGAACGCGCGGCAGGATTTGAACCGCCCCCGGTAGCCGCGGGGCGAGCGAAACGGATACGATCGAGACGTGCGGAATCCTGACGCACCTGCAGGCAGCATGATCCGAAGCAGCAGCGCTGAGGGCTCCTCGTGACCCTCAGCCAGCGCGCCCGGCTGCGGCGGGCGCGCCGGCGCCGGCAAGCGCCCTCGGCGAACGGGGGCCACCACGTCGGCCGCTGGCTGCTGCTCTTCGTCGGCCTGTTCGCCGTGACGCTGATCGCGAGTGGCGCGGCGGCGGCCACGGGGGCGCTCTACGGCAAGCAGAAGTACGACGAGTTCATCGCCAACGTCGTGCCGCCGGAGGAACTGCTCGCCTCGCTGCCGCGCGGCGGAGCGCGCATCTACGACCGCAACGGCGTGCTGCTCTACGAGTTCGTCGACGAGTTCGGCGGACTGCGCCGGCCGGTACCGATCGAGGAGATCTCCGACTGGTTGATCGCCGCGACGATTGCGACCGAGGACGCGAGCTTCTACACGAACAACGGCCTCAACGTGCGCGGCCTCGCTCGCGCCGGCGTCGAGAACTTCAGCCCGTTCGGAGACACCGAGTTCCTCGAGGGCTCGGGTGGATCCTCGATCACGCAGCAGCTGGCCAAGAACGTCTACATCCCGAAGGAGCAGCGGACCGCGCGCACGGTGGAGCGCAAGCTGCGGGAGGCGGCGATCGCGCTCGAACTGACGGAGCGCTACGCGAAGGACCAGATCCTCGGGTGGTACCTCAACTCGATCTCCTACGGCGGCATCTACGTCGGCATCCAGGCCGCATCCGAGGGCTACTTCGGCAAGCAGGCAAGCGAGCTCACACTCGCCGAGGCTGCGCTGCTGGCCGGCATCCCGCAGTCGCCCTCGCTCTACAACCCGCTGCAGAATCCCACCGCGGCGCTCATCCGCCAGCGCGTCGTGCTGGACCTGATGGTGCGCCACGGCTTGATCACCCCGGTCGAGGCCGCCGCGGCGCGGCGCGAGCAGCTCGTCTTCAAGGCCAATCGCTTCGACATCGAGGCGCCGCACTTCGTGCTCGGCCGCATCGCCGAGGAGATCACGCTGCGCTTCGGCGAGCGCGCCCTCTACGAGGACGGCCTCGAGGTCGTCACGACCCTCGATCTCGCCCTGCAGCACGAGGCGCAGCGCATCCTGGAACGCCGCATCGCCGATGTGGAGGAGGATGTCGAGGGCCACAACGGCGCGTTCTACGCCCTGGACCCACACACGGGCCAGATCCTCGTCTACGTCGGGAGCCGCGACTACTTCCGCGAGGACATCGAGGGCCGCAACGACAACGTGATCGCGGAGAACTCGCCGGGATCGACACTGAAGCCGTTCACCTACATGTCCGCCTTCATGAAGGGCTGGAGCACGGGCGCGGGCATCCTCGACACGCCCGTCAAGGTGATTGACGCGGCGACCGGCGAGTTCTTCGAGCCGACCAACCCGGGCGGCGGCTTCGTCGGCACGATCAGCGCCGCGGACGCCCTCGGCAACTCGCTCAACATCCCGGCGTTCAAGACGATCCAGTTCGCCGGCGTCGGTGACACCACGACACTGATGCGGCAGGTGGGGCTGACCACGCTCGACTCGACGCGCGGCTACGGCCCGGCGCTCACGCTCGGCGGCGCGGACATCACCCTCGAGGATCTGACGTACGCCTACAGCGTGCTCGCCAACGGGGGCGTGATGCGCGGGCAGGAGGCGCTGGAGCCGCATGGCGCGGGCGAGCGCCCGCTCGATCCGGTCGCGCTGCTGCGCGTCACCGACGCCGAGGGCACGGTGCTCTACGACTTCCAGGCGCCGTCCGAGCGTCGCGTGGTCGGGGAGAACTTCGCCTACCTCGTGACCTCGATCATCTCGGACCCGGACACGCAGTGCATCATCTTCGGCTGCGGGAGGCTGGAACTGGAGGACCGGCCGTCGGCGAAGAAGACCGGGACGAGCGAGCCCTTCGAGGACTCGAAGGAGATCGGCGAGACCTGGACCTTCGGCTACACACCAGACCTCGTCGCCGGGATCTGGGCGGGCAACTCCGACAACTCGCCGATGGTGAACATCTTCTCGACGACGATCGCCTGGCGCGCCTGGCGCGACTTCATGGAGTACGCGCACCCGTACTACGGCCTGGAGCCGAAGAACTTCGTTCAGCCGCCCGGCATCGAGTCGCGCGAGCTGTGCTGGCCCTCCGGCCAGCTTCCCAGCGCGCTCTGCCCGGAGATCTATCGCTACAACGGCCTCTACGCCCTGGACGTGCTCGCGACGCAAGAGGTGGAGGCGTTGCAGGACGACTGGTGGCAGGTGATCGAGCTCGACTCCCGCAGCGGGCTGCGCGCGACGCCGGATACCCCTGCGGCCTTCGTCACCCGCGAGCTGCGGCTCGTGCTTCCCGAGGAGGAGATCGAAGAGTGGGATGACATCGCCGGGTGGGCCCGGCAATACGGCGTCACACACCTGCTCGCCCCCTCCCACGACAGCGCCGCCGCGGCCGACCTGCTCCGGGTCTCCTCGCCCGCGGCAGGACAGACGGTCTCCGGCTCGGTGGAGGTGATCGGGCGCGCCGATTCGCCCGACCTCGAGCGCTGGGTGGTGGAGTGGGGCCGCGGCGCCAACCCGCCCTCCTGGGTCGCGTTTGCGAGTTCGACGCAGGTGCTCGCGGACGGCGCGCTGGCGAGCTGGGACACGACGCGGCTGGCGGACGGCGCCTACACGCTGCGCGTGCGCCTCGAGGACTCGGAGCTGGGCGCGCTGCGCTTCGAGGTTCCGGTCGTCATCGACAACGATCAGGCCGCGGCTCAGCAGGACGCCGCGCCGATCGCGCGAATCACCAGACCGACGATGGACCAGGTGGTGAGCGGCAACGTGCCGATCGACGGCTTCGCCTCCTCCGGCCGGTTCGAGGGCTTGGTGATCGAGGTGGGCGCAGGCGCCCAGCCGGACAGCTGGAGCGAGGAAGACAGCTCCGGGACGCCCGCCATCAGCGGCGCGCTCACCTATTGGGACACGACCGGCCTCAGCAACGGGATCTACACGATCCGGCTCACCGTCAGCGACGAACAGTTTGGTGATGCCGTCGCGACCGTGCGGGTGCGGGTCGACAACGGCGCCGAATGACGGACCGCCACCAATCGGGCCGCTACTGCGAGCGCCCCGCCGGGGCCTCCAGCAACGCCTCCACCTCGGCCCGGGTCGTCACGCCGCGCACGAGTTCGAGGAAGCGCGCGAGCGAACCGGCGCGCTCGCGCAGCTCGCGCAACTGGTCGCCAAGCGGGTCCACCGCGTCGGCGCGGGCGGCGTACGTGCCGAACCAGGCGAAGTACGCCTGGTTGATGCGGCGGATCGAGATACCGTGATCCGCGAGCATCAGCCGCACCTCCTCCATCCGCCGCTCGGCATCCTCCACCTTGCCCTGCTCGAGCAGCGCGTCCACCTCCAGGCGCAGCGCGCGCAGCACGATGGCGCGGTCGATGTCCGGCGCCGGGGCGGACGCGGGAGCGGGCGCGAGAGGCGGCGTCGGGTCGCCGAAGCGCTCGATCACGGCGTCGCGCAACTCCCGGCCGACGAGGCTGGCGACGGTCTCGTTGATCGTCTGCGCGTCGTCGTCCGTGAAGTAGGCGCGCCCGAGCGGATAGAAGGTGAGGTAGTGGTGCACCCACTCGTGCGCCGCCGTGCCGACCGCGCCGCGGTAGCTGCTCGCATCGCTGACGATCGCGGGGTAGAACGCCACGCCGCCCGTCGGCGCCACGAAGGCGGCGATCGAGGCGTCGCGCTCCTCCGCCTCCCGCTCGATCTCGAGCAACTCGTCGCGTCCGAGGTCGAACTGCAGGACGCGCTGTTCCTGGCGGCGGATCTCGGTGCGCGGCGAGATCACCAGCACGTGCGGCGAGGCGGTCAGCTCGATGTCCAGCGGCGGCCAGACCTTGAGCGCGCCCGGCAGCGGCAGCGGGAAACTCAGCCCCTGCTCCCGGACCGCGGCGTCAACGCGGCCCTCGATCGCGGCCTCGGCGACGTTCTCGAGGCGCCGCCCCTCGGCATCGCGGCGGTCGCCGAGCGCGAACCAGGCAGCGAGCGCCTCGTCCGGCTGCGGGTCGTCGCGCAGCGGCGCGCCGGCGGCGAACAGCCACTTGTTGGCGAGGGCGCCCAGCTCCCAGCGAACGAGCTGCGCGACGCCGAACTCCTCGTGCGCTTCCGCCTCGCGCAGCGCGAACAGCGCGGCCCAGAGCAGGAAGGCCGCGAGCAGGACCACAGCGAACGCCGCGAACGAGGTCGCCGAGGCGCCCGCTTGCCTCGCCACCGGGACGTCAGCCGGTTGAGCGCTCGATCTCACCAGGGATCCAGCGTAATCGTTGACCGGATGCCGTCGTATAGTCGGAGCCGATGAGCAGCGACGGCGGCGAGCGGCGGGCGGGGCTGCTCGTGCGGCTGTTCGCCGTCGTGGTCGATTTCGTGACGCTGCTGCTGCCGCTCGTGGCCGGGCTGGCCGTGGCGTTCGCCTGGCTGCTGGTCCGCAGTTCGGCCGGCCGCTACGACGCGGAGACGGGAGACACGCTGATCGCCGCCTCACTGGTCGGAGCGACCATTCCCGCATGGACAGCCTGGCAAGGCACGCGGCTCTACCGTCTCGGCGCGACGTTCGGCCAGGCGCGTTTCGGCCTCGCCGTCGAGGGCGCCCCGTGGCGGCGCACGCTGCGACTGCTGGCGCATCCGCTTTCGATGCCGCTCTGGACGTGGCTGGTGCTCACGCTGCTCATCGCGGGTGCACCGCCCTGGTGGCTGCTCGTGCCGCCCCTCGCCTGGCTGGCGCTTCTCATCTGGGGGCTGGCGAAGGTAGTGACGGACGCATGGCAGGAGCGCTCCTGGCGCGCAGTGCTGCGCGGCAAGCCGCTGCCGCACGACTGGCTGGTCAAGACGCGCCTGGTGCGGCGCCCATGAGCCACATCGATCCACCCGCGCGGAGGGAGACGGCCCCGGTGGTGAGCAGGGGCGGTCCCTGGAACGCGATCCCGGACCCCTTCGACGAGTTCAGCGCGACCGCCGGCATCCGGGACTTCGCCTTCGGCGCGGCCAGCCTGCTGCTCATCGCCGCGCTCACCGCCTGGCTCGCCGCCTTCAGCCTCGCGCAGGCCACCACTCCCGAGACCGCACTGCCCGCCATCAGGCGCGCGGTGATCGTGATCACCGGCATCGACGGCCTGCTCGACGTGCACGCCGCGGACCTCGAGGAGCAGGCGAGCAGCGGCGAGCCGATCACCGTGCCCGGCTACTCCCTCGACGTGTCCGTCCCCGCAGCAGACGTGACCAGCGGCGCTGGCGCCCTCGATCGACAGCTGCTGCGCGACGAGATCGTCGAGCGCAGCACGCTGCTGATCCGCGAGGAGGGCCTCGCCGCCTTCCGCGACCCCGACGGCGAGGTCACGGCGCCCTCGCGCTTCTCGAGTGCCGGGCTGATCGACCAGCTGATCGTGCGCCTCCGGGAGAGCGAGCACGACCGCTGGAGCTCACTCCTTACGCCGCTCGGCTACGCCTCGCTGGCGCTGGCGGCGGCGGTGCTGCTGCTGGGCGTGGGCTTCACTCGGCTGATCCGCCTCGGCGGCGCGATCCTGATTCCGGGAGCGCTCGTGCTCGTCGGGGCGCTGCTGATCCGCTTCGTGTTCGGCCTGCTCGGAGACGACGGCGCGATTGGTGACGAGGCGCGCGCGATCGCGAACACGCTCGCCGGCGCTCCGATCCGCAACGGGCTGCTGATGCTGATCGGCGGATTGGCTATCTATCTCCCCGCGCTCGCGCTCGACCGCCTCTTCGAGAGCTCCGACCGGCGCTCCGCCCGCCGCGCCGCCAGAGTCGACCAGTAGGACGGCGGAGCGGCGAGCGACACCCGCGGGCGCGGCTCTGACCGCTGGCGTGCCGCAGCCGCCCCGGCTAGGCTGACGCGCGACGCCTCGACGGGTCCGGCAGTCTGGACGGGAACGCAGCCTTGAACACCGCGAGCTACCGATGAGCGCGACACGTACGCCCCGCGAATGGCGCAAGCCGCTGGCGCTCGGCGCACCCACGCCGCCCAACGAAATCCCCGTCACGCCGACGCGGATGCTGCACTTCTTCGACCCCTCCAACGAGCGCATGCGCGCGCGCGTCGCGGGCATGGCCGCCCAGGTCGACGTACTGGTCGGCAATCTCGAGGACGCGATCCCGTCCGACAAGAAGCTCGAAGCGCGCGCCGGGCTGATCGAGGTCGGCCAGAGCGGCGACCTCGGCGAGACGGCGCTGTGGACGCGCGTGAACAGCCTCGACAGCCCCTGGGTGCTCGACGACTTGATCGAGCTGACGGCCGCGCTCGGCGACCGCCTCGAGGTGATCATGCTGCCCAAGGTCACGGGGCCGTGGGACATCCACTACGCGGACCAGTTGCTCGCGCAGCTGGAGGGGAAGCACGGGATCACGCGGCCCTACCTGATCCACGCCGTGCTGGAGACCGCGGGCGGCGTCAACCTCGTGAAGGAGATCGCGCAGGCGAGCCCGCGCGTGCAGGGCATGAGCCTCGGACCTGCCGACCTCGCCGCCTCGCGGCGGATGAAGACCACGCGCGTCGGCGGCGGCCACCCGGGCTACCTCGTGCGCAGCGATCCCGTCCCCGATGACGACGAGGCTCCGCGCCCGACGGCGCAGCAGGATCTCTGGCACTACACGCTCGCGCGCATGGTCGACGCCTGCGTCGAGGCGGGCGCGCTGCCCTACTACGGGCCGTTCGGGGACATCGCGGACCCGCTGGCCTGCGAGGACCAGTTCCGAGGCGCGTTCCTGATGGGCTGCGTGGGCGCCTGGACGCTGCACCCCAACCAGATCGAGATCGCCAGGCGCGTCTTCAGCCCTCCGCCGGACGAGGTCGCCTTCGCCCGCCGCATCGTCGAGGTGATGGGCGACGGCTCCGGCGTGGTCATGCTGGACGGCAAGATGCAGGACGACGCGACCTACAAGCAGGCCCTCGTGATGCTCGACCTCGCGGAGCTGCTGGCCTCCAAGGATCCGGAGCTGGCGGAGGCCTACGGGCTGGAGTAGCGCGCTCGGGGCTCGTCGCTCCCAGCCTCCTTCGCCAGCGCGCTCCGCACCCCCACCCCTGCCCCCGTAGCCCGCGCCGTGGCATAGTGCGCGTCGAGGCGAGACTGGACCGGAGGAGCGGCAGATGCGCTTCTACGAGCACGAGGCGAAGGAACTGCTGGCGCGGCACGGCGTTCCGCTGCCGCAGCGCCGCGTCGCCCTCGACGCCGCGGAGGCCGCCAGCGCCGCGAGCGACCTCGGCGGGGCCGTCGTGCTCAAGTCGCAGGTGCTCAGCGGCGGGCGGATGAAGGCCGGGGGCGTCCGCTTCGCCGACACGCCCGAGGAAGCCGCCGCGGCCGCCGAGGCGATCCTCGGCATCGAGATCAACGGGCAGCAGCCGATGGGCGTGCTCGTCGAGGAGCGCGGCGCGGTCGAGCAGGAATACTACGCCGCCGTCACCTGGGACGCCGCCGCGCGCCGCCCGGTGGTGATCTTCAGCGACATGGGCGGCATCGACATCGAGGAGGTCGCGGAGCAGCACCCCGAGCACCTCTCGCGCACGCACCTCTCCAACCTGCGCCCCGTCTCGGACTTCGAGGCGAAGCTGGCGGTCTCGCGCACCGGGGTGACGGGCAACGACCTCAACCGCCTCAGCCGCATCGTCGGCGCGCTCGTGCAGGTCTTCCTCGCGTACGACCTGACGCTCGCCGAGATCAACCCGATCGGCCGCCTCGCCGGGGGCGCCTTCGTCGCCCTCGACTCGCACATCGACATGGAGGAGGAGGCGCGCGGCACGCACGCGCGGCTGCTCGCCGAGCTCGGCATCCCCGAGGAGGACACGCGCCAGGCGCGCCCGCCGACACCGTTCGAGATCGCCGGCGCGCAGGTGGACGCCGCGGACACCCGCGGCGTCGCCGGTCGCGTCGTCGAGTTCGACGGCAACCTCGGACTGATCATCGGCGCGGGCGGAGGCTCGCTGACGCTCTTCGACGCGGTGCGCGCGGCCGGCGGCAGTCCCGCGAACTACTGCGAGATCGGCGGCAACCCCTCGGTGGCGAAGGCCGCCGCGCTGACGAAGCTGGTGATGTCCAAGCCCGGTGTCGAGAAGATCGCCGTGATGATGAACGTCGTCTCCAACACCCGCGTCGACATCATGGCGCGCGGCGTGATCAAGGGCGTGATCGAGGCCGGACGCGACCCCGCCGAGGCGATCGCGATCTTCCGCATCCCCGGCTCCTGGGAGGACGAGGGCGTCAAGATCCTCGAACGCTACGGCGTCGAGTACGTGGACCGCTCCGTCTCGATGCACGAGGCGGCGCAGCGCGCGGTCGAGAAGGCCGCCGGACGGACGGACGGGTAACCCAATGTCCATCCTGATCGACGCCGACAGCACCTTCATCATCCAGGGCATCACCGGCCGCGAGGCCGTGACGATGACCCGCGAGCTGCTCGACTACGGCGCGCGCGTCGTGGGCGGCGTGACGCCCGGCCGCAAGGGCCGCGACGTGCACGGCGTGCCCGTCGAGGACACCGTGCGCGCGCTCGCGGAGCAGACGCGCGTGGACGGCTCGATCGTCGCGGTGCCGCCCGCCTTCGCGGCCGACGCCGTGCTCGAGGCGATCGAGGCGGGCGTGAAGCTGATCGTGGTCGTGACGGAGCGCATCCCGCGCGCGCAGGTCGCGCGCGCCATCGAGTACGCCTCGCAGGAGGGCGCGCGGATCATCGGCCCCAACTGCCTGGGGCTGATCTCGCCGGGCAAGTCGAAGATGGGCGGCATCGGCGGGGCCGCCGACGCCACCCGCCGCGCCTTCCAGCCCGGCGTCGTCGGCGTGATGTCGCGATCCGGCGGCATGACGACGGAGATCGCGAACGCGCTCTCCGAGGCCGGCCTCGGCGTCTCGACCGCCGTCTCGATCGGCGGCGACGCGATGATCGGCTCCACCTACGCCGAGCTGATGCCACTGTTCGAGGCCGACGCGGAAACACAGGGCATCGCGATCTACTCGGAGCCGGGCGGGCCGATGGAGGCGCAGCTTGCGGCGCACATCGCCGAGCACGGCTCGCGGCTGCCTGTCGTGGCGTTCATGGCGGGGCGCTTCATGGACGAGATGCCCGGCATGCGCTTCGGCCACGCCGGCACGATCGTCGAGGGCCGCGCCGACACGACCGCCGACAAGATCGCGCGCCTCGAGGCGGCCGGCATCGCCGTCGCCGAGCGCATCGAGGAGATCCCGGCGCTGCTGCGCGAGCGACTGGACGCCTCGGACGGGGGAGCAGCGTAGCCATGGCGATGTTCATCCGCGTCGACATCGACGACTCCGTACAGCAGGACGCAGACCTGCGCGCGCGCCTCGCCGAGGTCTGCCCCGTCGACATCTTCGCCCTCGAGGGCGAACGCCTCGAAACCGTCGAGTCCAACCTCGACGAGTGCACCCTCTGCGACCTCTGCATCGAGGCCGCGGGCGACGCGGTGCGGGTGGTCAAGCTGTACGAGGAGTGAGGGCGGGCGCGCGGCGGCGCCCCTGACCTGTCTCGTGTGGGACTTGCGAGTACGTATGCCCCATGCACCACGGCTCATGCCGCAACGAGGATGACAACGGCGAATTCGAAGCTAGTCATTCCGGCGCGCGGTCAAGGGCGGTGCGCAGCACCGGTGTGCTCGGCGCGGAGTTCGGCCTCGTGTGTGGCAAGGGCATGCGCGATGACGAAGATCAACATCTGCGTCGTCCTCGGGAGTTCCTCCGCCGTGCCGCGCACCTCGAAGCTCTCATCGAGCGTCCGGCCCGCGAACGCCTTGAGCTCCGTGAGCGCAGGGATGGTCACACGTGACAGGGCCCTGCTGCCGGCGAAGGCACGACTGAGCCCGTGCACCTCTATGCCGACGACGTTACCGCCGTCCTCGCGCAGGTAGATGCCGCCGTCGACCTCGAGCGTGAAGGCGCTGCGGCGCTCGTTGATGTGGATGCACGCGATATCGTCATCCCGCCCCCAGTAGGAGAAGATGATCGCGCGGATCATCTGCGGGTCGAAGGTTGGCGTGAGCACGTCGGTTTCCATGGCTCAGTCCTTGTTTCGAATATACAGCGCGGTGTCTCCCGTACGCAGTCGGCGGTGGATGAACGCTGTGAGCACGCTACCCTGTTCCCGGCCCGAACGTGGGTCCGACTCGTAGTCCACCACGACCTTGAGCCACTGACCGGCTGGCGTGCGGGTCATGTGGTGCTTGCGACCAGCGTGATCGCGGTCTTGCAGCACCATCGCCGGCCGCTCGATCGCATCCGCCACGTCCTGCTCCCGGCGCGCCACGTCTGGATGATCGCGCGCGATCTTCGATGTCCAGTGCTCGTGACTACAACGGACCTCCACGCCCTCATAGTCGAGCACCTGGAATAGCAGGGCGCCTGGAAGTTCGTCGTCCACCACGGCTCGACGGTACAGGGAGTGACACCTCTCTGCCATGCAAGGGTTGGCACCCGCTTACCGGTCGGAGCACGGTTCCTGTACCAGTCAGACGCCGTATCATTAGCTGTGTGACCGAGCGATTGGAGCATCCGATGCTGATCTCCGAACGGATGGCGAAGGCGCTCAGCGAGCAACTGATCAACGAGTACTGGGCCGCGATCCAGTACACGATGATCTCCTCCTACTTCAGCCGCGAGGCGCTCCCACAGCTCGCCGCGCTGTTCCGCGTCCAGGTCGCCGAGGAGCTGACGCACGCCCAGAAGATCGTCGACTACGTGACGGAGACGGGCGGCGTCGTCGCGGTCCCCGCCATCCCGCAGGGGCAGGCGGACTTCGACTCCATCGAGGCGGCAGTGGAGCTGGCGCGCGACGCCGAACTGCGCGTCGCCGGGGCCTTCGACGACCTCATGGACCTCGCCATCGAGGAGCGCGACCACCTCGCGCGCGGCTTCCTCCAGTGGTTCGTCGACGAGCAGCTCGAGGAGGTCTCGACGATGGACGACCTGCTCAAGGTCATCCGCCGCGCCGGTGACAACCTGCTCTACGTCGAGGACTACGTCTCGAACCGGCCACCGCCTGTGGTGCCGCCCCCCGCGTAAGCGCCGCTCAGCCCGCCCGCCCTACAGGCCACCCGCCGCGAGGTCGTCCGCCCCGGGATGTCGCGCTCGCGCGAGGTACTCCTCGTGGAAGCGATCGACGAGGGCGGCACGCCCGGCGATGTCCAGGAACTTGTCGCGGAACGCCTCGGCGGTCTCGTGGCCGATGCGGCGCGACCAGGCCGCCATCACGCGGCTCGCCTGGATCGCGACGGCCGTGAGCGGCTGCACCTGCGCCGCCGTCCACTCCAGCCGCGGCTCGAGGTCGCCCGCGTGCTCGGGCCTGCCGCGCAGGTGGTGGGTGTGCAGCTCGTTCCAGAGGCCGTGGATCGCGTCCGCGCCGAGCTGGTGCATGCGGTGCGCGTCCGGCTCGCCGATCGCCGCCAACTGCTCGCCCAGCGAGGGCCAGCCGGACTCGTCCGCCTCCGGCTCGTCCGGGTCGAGGCCCGCGAGCTCGAATGAGCGCGCGAGGCGCTCGCGCATGCGTTGCTCCATCGGCAGCGCCTCGCCGTCGCGCAGGTCGCGGTTGCCGTCGAGGTGCCTCCAGACGGCGCGGTCGGCGCGCAGGCCGTCGCGCACGAACGCCTCGAAGCGATCGCCGCCGCCGCGCAGCAGGTAGGCCATCGCCGCGGTCGAGACGAAGATCTCGCGGTCGAGCAGCAGTTGCAGCTCGGCTCGGCCCTCGTAGGTCTCCGCCGCCAGGCGGCGCGTCAGCTTCACGATGCGCACCGCGAGCGCGCAGAGGATCGCCTCGTCGCGCGCGGACGCCCGGGCGGGCGGCGCCCAGGCCTGGACCAGCAGCGAGGCCAGCTCGCCGAACTCCGTCACCAGGCTCGCGGCGCCCTCGAGGAACGGGCGCTCGTCCTGCGCCACCTCGAGAAGCTCGCGCTCGATCAGCGTCCAGGTCGGCCACTCATCGGGGCCGGGGAGGTTCGGTCTGCGCGGCTCGGACACGGCGGCGGCCCGGCTCAGGCCAGCGTGGGGTGGCCGTGCTCGGCGATCTCGGCGTCGCGTTCGGTCTCGCGACGCGCCTCGCCGGAGCAGCCAATAGCGCTCAACTGGCGCTCGAAGCGCTCACGCTCGTGGCGGGCCAGCAACTGCTGCTGGCGGCTGTAGCGGCCCGCCGGGTCGATCACCGCCGCGTGGTAGCGGCGCCACTCGAGGTAGAGCGCGTCGCACTCCTCGCCGTGCTCGTGCGCCGTCTCGGCCGCCTCGGCGCTCACGAGGTGTCTCCTGCGGGCACGCCGTCGATCTGGCCGATGCGGCGCGCGTGGCGGCCGCCGTCGAAGGGCGCCTCGAGCCAGGTGCGCACGATCGCGAGGGCGGTCTCCTCGCTGACCATGCGCTGGCCGATCGAGATCACGTTGGCGTCGTTGTGGCGGCGCGCCAGCTCCGCCGACTCCACGCTCCAGCACAGCGCGCAGCGCACGCCGGGGATGCGGTTCGCCGTGATCGCCTCGCCGTTGCCGGAGCCGCCGAGGACGATGCCGCGCTCGCACTCGCCGCGCGCGACGGCCTCCGCGGCGGGGCGGATGAAGAGCGGGTAGTCGCTCGGCTCTTCCGAGTCCGCACCGAAGTCGACGACCTCGTGGCCCTCGCCCGCGAGGAAGGCGCTGATCGACTGCTTGTAGCGAAATCCGGCGTGGTCGGAGGCGACCGCAATCCGCATCGACGGCTCCCCTTATCCCGATGTCACCGGCCCGCGGCGGCCGCGAGCAGCTGGCGGCCGACGACCTTGAGTTCGAGGATCGGCTTCACGCCCTCGAAGATCGGGAGCACGAGCGCGTCCGAGACGTAGCGAGAGATCGGATCCTCCTCGGAGTAGCCCCAGCCGCCGTGCAGCTGCTGCGCGGCCTGCGAGACGCTGACCGCGACATCGCAGGCGAGGAGCTTCGCCATCGGCGCGGGCAGGCCGCGCGAGTCGAAGTTGTGCGCCGCCGCGTAGGTGAGCTGCCGGGCGGCGGCGAGGCGGGCGACCATCTCGCCGATGCGGTACTGCGTGAGCTGGTACTCGCCGATCGGCTTGCCGAACTGCTCGCGCTGCGCGACGTACTGGCAGGCCTTCTCCAGCGAGGCCTGCGCCACGCCGCAGGCGCGCCCGCCGGTTTGCAGCCGCCCGACGGCGAAGCCACCCATCTGCAGCGCGAAGCCGCGGCCCATCCCCGCGTCCTCGCCCACGAGGTTGGCGTGCGGGACGAAGTAGTTGTCGATCGCGACGGTGAAGGAGTGCATGCCGCGGTAGCCCGGCGTCGGGTTGGCGGTCGCGCTCATCGAGCCGCCCTCGGGCTGGGTCTGCGTCCACTCATGGCCGTAGTGCGAATCCTTGGGGACGATCAGCACGGAGAGCCCGCGGCCGGCGGCCTCGGGGTTCGGGTTCGTCCGCACGAGCATCGAGATCACGTTCGCGCGGCCGGAGAAGGTGCTCCAGGCCTTCGCGCCGTTGATGCGCCAGCCGCGCACGCCGTCGACGTCGGTGGGGGTGGCGCGCACCTGGAGGTTGGCGTTGTCCGAACCCACGTCCGGCTCCGTCACGCCGATCGCGACCAGCACCTCGCCGGAGGCGAGCTTCGGCAGCCACTCCTCCTTCTGCGCGTCGGTCCCTCCCGCCTGCAGCGCGTGGGCGAGGATCTCGGGCCGCGTGTGCAGCGAGCCAGCCGCGCCGAGCGAGGCGGCCGACAGCTCCTCGGTCATCACCACCATCGGCAGGTAGCCCATGCCGGTGCCGCCGTACTGCTCCGGGATCGAGGCGCCGAAGAAGCCGAGGGCGGAGAAGCGCTCGATCAGGCTGTCGGGGACGAGCAGGTCCTGGCGGTGGATGTCCTGCGCGATCGGGGCGACCTCGTTGCGCGCGAAGTCGCGCGCGGTCTCGCGCGTGAGCATCGCCGCGTCGTCGCGCAGATCGAGGTTGTTGACGCCCAGCGCGGCGATCGCGCGCCGCCCCAGCTCGCGCACGCGCGACTGGTCGAGGCCCGCGCGCACCGCGGCGCGCAGCTCGGCGTCGTCGAGCGCGTCCGCGGCGTCGTCGATGCGGAAGTCGTCGCGCGACGCCTCGATCGCCGAGCGCAGCGCGTGCGTCGCCTCGGCGGCGTAGACGAGGGAGGCGTCCTCCTGCTGCTCGTCGCGGACGCCGGCCTCGCGCAGGCCCTCGCTGGAGGCGACGAGCGCGCGGGCGGCGCGCACCTGCGTCGCGAGGTAGGCGATGCGCTCGGTGTGCACCTGGTGATCGTCGATGAGCGCGCCGCCCTCGGTGACCTCGGCCGCGTGCGCGACCGCCGCGTCGATGGCGTCCCCCGCCGCGTCGACGAGCCTCCGCGCGACGGCGACGGCGTCGATCCCGGTGCTCACTCCGCTGCTGGTCACGTGCGTGCTCCGTTCGCTGTGAGGGGCGCGGCGGCCCCTCGGAGTTCCTGTCCCGCGATCATCGCGCGCTGGGCATGAGCACGGTGTAGTCGAGGTCGAGGACCACGTTCGGGTGATAGCGCTCGCGCCCGTCCTCGGAGGTCTGCTTCAGGTCGACGTCCTCGCTGGCCGGGTCGGCGTTCTTGACGCCGACGAGGCGCAGCCGCAGCGCGCCGCAGTCCGAGCGGCCGAGGTCGATGCGTTCCAGCACGTCCGTCCAGGCGAAGACCGTATCGCCCGCGAACGTCGGGTTGCTGTGCGTCCCGCCGTTGAAGGCGAGGATGCCGAGGGCGTGCTCGAGCCCGTTGAAGGAGAGCGCCCGCGCGATCGAGATCACGTGCCCGCCGTAGATCACGCGGCGGCCGAAGCGCGAGTCCGCCAGGGCGTGGGCGTTGAAGTGCGCGCGTGCGCTGTTGTGGTACATGCGCGTCGCGATCTGGTGCTCGGCTTCCTCGATCGCCATGCCGTCGACGTGGTGGATGCGCTCGCCCGGCTCGTAGTCCTCCCACCAGGCGCGCCCGCCGCTGACCTCCGCCGGGATCGCCGAGAGATCGAGTTGCTCCGGCGCGCGCAACGCCTCGGAGGCAACGGCGTCGGGCGTCTCGGGCGCGTCATTCGCCCCGGTCGGCGTCGAGGGGTCGCGCTTGTTGACGAGCACCCAGCGGATCAGCGTCAGCACTTCCTCGCCGCGCTGGTTCACGCCGGTGGTGCGCACCCAGACGACGCCTGTGTCCCCGCCTCGCGACTCGCGGCGGCCGAGCACGATGGTCGTCGAGCTGATCGTGTCGCCCGGGAGCACCGGCACGCCGAAACGCACGTCGGCGTAGCCGAGGTTGGCGACGGCGTTGAGCGAGACGTCCGGCACGGACTTGCCGAACACGGTGTGGAAGACGAGCAGGTCGTTGATCGTCTCGCGCGGGTAGCCGAGCGCGCGGGCGAACTCGGCGTTGCAGTGCAGCGGGTAGCGGTCGCCGGTGAGCGCGATGTAGAGCGCGGCGTCGCCCTCGGTGAGGGTGCGGGGCACGGCGTGACGGATCTCGAGGCCGGTCTCGAGATCCTCGAAGTAGTTGCCGGTGCTGGCCTTGTCGCCCATGTACCCCCGCCGGGCCTATTGTAGGCGCGCGCCCGTCGAGCGGAAGCGGGCAGCGGGGCGGTCGGAGGTGCGACATGGGCGCGAAGGAGCTGGAGGCACTGATCGAGGTGCTGCGCGGGCAGACCGAGCTCGGCCGCGAGGGGCACGTCATCGGCACGTGGGTCATTCGCTACAACAAGGAGCGCGGCGCGTTCAGCTTCGACAAGTGCGAGAGCGAGATCTACTGCAACGAGCGCCCCAGCCTGATCGCCCTCGACGGCGCCGTCCTCGACCCCGGCGGCCCCCTCGACGAGGGGTTCTAGCGGCGATGACCCGTCCCACGATCTGCATCGCCGCAGCGCTCGAGGACGACCTCACCGCGCAGATCGCCGCGGTGGCCGAGGTCGTGCATGTCGGCCCGGGGGCGTCGCTCGAGGAGTTGATCGCGGCGCTGCCCGGCGTGGACGGCATGATCAGTCCGACGCACTTCAACCTCGACGAGGAGTTCTTCGCCGCCGCGCCCGGCCTGCGCGTCGTCTCGCAGCACGCCGTCGGCTACAACAACGTCGACGTCGACGCCGCCACGAGGCACGGCGTGGCGATCTGCAACACGCCCGGCGTGCTCAACGCGGCGGTCGCCGACCTGACGATGGCGATCATCATCATGCTGGCGCGGAGGCTGCTCGAGTTCGAGGCCTACTCACGCAGCGGCGCGTGGGCCCGCGGCGAGCCGCTCCCGCCGATCGCGCACGAGATCACCGGCAAGGTGCTCGGCGTGATCGGCTTCGGGCGCATCGGCCGCGAGGTCGCGCGGCGCATGCAGGCGATCGGGATGCGCATCGTCTGGTACGACGTCTCCGAGGGCGCATCGACGGTCACGATCGACGACGTTTCGGACGCGCCCTACCGCCCGCTCGACGACCTGCTGCGCGAGTCCGACTACGTGACGATCCACACGAACCTGACTGCGGAGTCCTACCACCTGATCGGCGCGCGCGAGCTCGCGCTGATGAAGCCGAGCGCCTACATCGTGAACACCGCGCGCGGTCCGGTGATCGACCAGCTGGCGCTCGTCGCCGCGCTCGAGGGCGGCCAGATCGCCGGCGCGGGCCTCGACGTGCTCGAGGCGGAGCCGCCGGACCCGGACGACCCGATCGTGCGGCTGCCGAACGCGATCACCTTCCCGCACATCGGCACCGCCGCCGAGGAGACGCGGCGCGCGATGCGCGACCTGGCGGTGCAGAACCTGATCGCCGTGGTCAGCGGCGAGACGCCGCCCGCGATCGTGAACCCCGAGGTGCTCGGTTAGCGAGCGCGGGCGGGCGAGGGACGCATGACGGACGAGACGAACGAGGGTCTGTCGGGAGCGCGCGCCGAGGCGGAACGGCGCGGCGTGGGGGGCTACCGCCGCCACGTCTTCCTCTGTATCGGTCCGGACTGCTGCACGCCGGAGGAGGGCATGGCCGCCTGGACGCGGCTGAAGCGCGCCGTCGGCGAGTTGAACGCCCACGGCGACGCGCCGCCGATCTATCGCACGAAGGTGGGCTGCCTGCGCATCTGCGAGAGCGGGCCGGTGGCGGTGGTCTACCCCGAGGGCCGCTGGTACGCGGGCCTGGTCCCGGACGCCCTCGATCGCGTCATCGCCGAGGACCTGGGGCACGGCCGGCCGGTGCCGGACCACCTGATCGGCGAGAACCCGCTGCCGCTCGACGACGGCACAGCCTAGCCGCCCTCGCGGACCTCGCCGTCATACGGACCGACGCCGACCGAGGCGGCCGCCTCGGCAATCTGACGCCAAGTCTCGTCGTCGAGGGGGATGCCGTCGCGGCGCTCTGCCATGCGGCGGCGCTCCGGCTCGCCGGGCGTCAGGATCTCGTCGAAGCCCTCGGCGTACGGGGGCTGCCGCACGTAGTCGAGCAGGCCCGCCAGCTCGCCCTCGAATGGACCGAGGCCAACGAAGCGCTCGGGGTCGACGGTGATGAAGAAGAAGCCGTTGCCGCGGCTCGGCCCGCCGCTGCTCGCTCCCGCTCCCGTGAGTGCGCCCGCGAGCAGATCGACGGCGAGCCCGAGGACGTAGCCCTTGTGCCCGGCGCCCGCGTCCCCACCCGCTCCGTATCCGATCCCCGTGCCGAGCGGCAGCAGCGCGCCGACAGGCCTCGATCCCGGCGGCTCGCCGCCGTAGAGGTCCAGCGGGTCCGTCGAGGGCGCACCGTCGCCATCGACGATTAAGCCGGGCGCCAGCTCGGCGCCGCGGTTGCGCGCGACGCGCACCTTGCCCTCGGCGACCACGGGCGTCGCCATGTCCAGCACGAACGGCGCCTCGGGGTCGCCCGTCGGTGCGGCGACGAAGAGCGGGTTGGTGGCGAGCCGCCGGGCCATGCCGCCGAACGGCGCGACGAAGGCGCTGGCACCGTGCCCGTTGACCCAGCCGAGCGCGACCATGCCCTCCGCCGCGGCCTGCTCGCCGTAGGCGCCGACCCGTCCGATGTGCGCCGATTGGTACCCACCGACAGCCGCGAGGCCGTGCGCGCGCGCCTTGGCGATGGCGATCGCCATCGCCTCGCGGGCGACGACCTGGCCGAAGTTCCAGTTGCCGTTGACGACGGCGGTCGTCTCCGTCTCGCGCTCGACCTCGATCGCCGCGGCCGGAACGGTGCGGCCCTCCTGGACGGAGACGACGTAGTGCACGGTGCGGATCACGCCGTGCGAGTCGTGGCCCTTGAGGTTCGCCTCCACCAGGTGAGCGGCGACCTCCGCGGCGTCGTCCTCGGGAGCGCCGGACGCCTCGAAGATGCGCGCGAGGTAGCCCCGCAGATCGCCCGGGGCGACGACCGGCACGGCTAGCCGTGGACGGAGGGAACGCCCGCCGTCGAGCGCGCCTCGGCGAGCTGCGGGCCCGCCGCCTGGCGGATGAAGCCGACGTCGTTGCCGAGCATCGCCGTGTCGAAGCCCGCCTCCAGCCACTTGAGCGTGTACTCCAGGCTGCCGGTGTGCATGCCCGCGGCCACACCGTGCCGCCGGCACGCCTCGAGGATGCTCAGCACGGTCTCCTGGTGCTTCGGGTCGGCGTTGTCGCCGGTGGGCGTGATGCCGATCGCGTAGGCGAGGTCCGAGGGGCCGATGTAGGCGCAGTCGACGCCCTCAACGGACAGGATCTCGTCGAGGTTCTCGAGCGCCTCGGCGGTCTCGATCATGCAGATCACGGCGATCTCGTCGTTGGCCTCGTCCTGGTAGCCGGCGCCGCCGTACATCGCGGCCCGGGTGGGACCGGAGGAGCGCCCGCCAGCCGGCGGGTAGCGGCAGGACCAGACGGCTTGCTCGGCCTCCTCGCGGCTGTTGACGAGCGGCACGATCACGCCGTAGGCGCCGGCGTCGAGCACCTTCATGATCATCGCCGGCTCGTTCCAGGGGACGCGCACGAACGGCGTCGTCTCCGTGGTCGAGATCGCGCGGCACATCTCCAGCACGTCGGCGTAGTCGATCGCCCCGTGCTGCATGTCGATGCAGAGCCAGTCGAAGCCGATGTTGGCCATCACCTCGGCCGAGTGGCCGGAGGGCGTGCTCAGCCAGCCGCCGATGGTCTGCCGTCCCTCACGCCATGCTCGCAGCACCTTGTTCGGTCGCATCCCTCGATCCTCCTCCCGGCGGCTTCGGCCTCAAGCCTATGCGATGAACGGGCCGTATCGTGCCGCATTGCGAGACGCCGCGAACTCTGTCCGTAGCACCTCGGCCGGCTCGCTCGCCTCCGCGCCCATCCCGGTCTACTGCAACGGCACGCGCGGCGTGACCGCGTCACGATTCGGGATCGTCGCGAACTCCGAAGGCCAGCGCCCCCGCATCACCGACACCACGGTGCGACCGACGCGCTCCTTCATCCGCTGGAACGCGAGGTCCGAGTAGGAGGCGGAGTGCGGCGTCAGCACCACGTTGTCCATCGCCAGCAGCGGCGACTCCGCCGCCAGCGGCTCCGCCTCGAAGACATCGAGGCCCGCGCCGCCGATCTCGCCTGCCTCGAGGGCGGCGATCAGCGCCGCCTCGTCGTGCACCGGCCCGCGCGACGTGTTGACGAAGATCGCCTCCGGCTTCATCAGCGCGAACTGCTCTGCGCCCATCATTCCGCGCGTCTCCGCCGTCAGCGGCGGATGCGCCGAGACGTGGTCGGCGCCTCGCAGCAGCTCCTCGAGGCTCGCCGCACGCCCGACGCCGAGCGCCTCGAAGGTCGCGTCCGCCTCGTAGGGGTCGTACGCCGTCACGGTCATGCCGAGGGCCCGCGCGCGCACGGCGACCTCGCGCGCGATCGCGCCGAGGGAGATCAGGCCGAGCGTCTGGCCGTGGATCGCCGGCGCGGGGGCGCGGTCGACGCTGCCCCAGCGGCCCGCGCGGATCGCGCGGTCGTGCACGACGAGCTTCTTGGCGACGGCGAGCAGCAGCATGATCGCGTGGTTCGCGACCTCCGGCTGGCAGAAGTCCGGGTAGTGCGCGACGACCACGCCGTGCTCCGTCGCGGCGGGGATGTCGAGCGTGTCGAGGCCGACGCCGTAGCGGATGATCAGCTGCAGCTGCGGCGCCGCCTCGATCACTCGCCTGTTGATCTGCGCAGAACCCACCAGCACCGCCTGCGCCTCGCGCAGCAGCTCGATGCGCGCGTCCTCGTGCTCCGCCTGGGCGACGAGCAGCCGCCCGCCGGCAGCCTCGATGATCGCGCGTTCGATCGCGTAGCGGTCCTGGTCGGACGACTCGGTCTGGACGGCGAGGAAGGGAGTGTCGCTCACGGCCGGATGGTCACGGCGGGCCGCGCAACTGTCAACGAACGCAGTCTCGCCCCGTTGCATCCCGGTGGCGTACAGCGCGTCCGTGGTACGCTCGATCCGTAGCGCGAACGGCACGGAGGGAGGAGCGCCATGGTCGAGCAGCCGACCGATGCGGATCGCATGCAGGCGTCCGAGAAGTCGCTCCAGAAGATGTGGAAGTTCGTCGAGAAGTTCGCCGAGAAGAGCGGCTCATACCTCCATCCCCAGCGCGAGATCACCGAGTTCCTCGTGATCGGCCTCGCCAAGCACGTGGACGACCTCGGGCGTCCGCTCTGCCCCTGCAACTTCTACGAGGACAAAGAGGAAGAGGTGAAGCGGAGCACCTGGATCTGCGCCTGCGAGGAGATGCAGAAGTACAAATACTGCCACTGACTGCTCTTCTGCGATGCGGAAGGTCTTCCGATTACCGAGTACCTGCCAGAAGACCACGAGGGCCGAGAGATCTACGGCCTCGTGAAGGACCCGCACCCCGACAAGGGCCGCGCCCTCGCGCGCCTCGAGGAGAAACAGGGCCGCAAGATCGAGAAGTAGGAACGGTCGGCGCGCCGACGACGCACGACGGGCGCCCTCGTGAGTTCGCGGGGCGCCCGTTTCAGTGTGCGGAGCGTGTTACGTCAGCGCGGCGTCGAGCTGCTTCGCGAGGTCGCCCTTGGGCCGGAAGCCGACGATCTGGCCGACGGGCTCGCCGCCCTTGAAGACCAGCAGCGTCGGGATCGAGCGGATCCCGTACTGGCCAGCGGTCATCGGGTTCTCGTCGGTGTTGAGCTTCACGAACTTGACGCGGCCGTCGTACTCCTCGGCGAGTTCCTCGACGATCGGCGCGACCATGCGGCAGGGGCCGCACCAGGGCGCCCAGAAGTCGACCAGCACCGGGTCGTCGTTCTCGATCACGTCCGAGTTGAACGTGGCGTCGGTCGTGTCAGTGGGCATCGCCATGACGTGCACTTCCCTTCAATCACCCCGTACCCGCCGGGCCTTGATCCAGTATCCCACGCAGCGCCGTCGCGTGCCTGCGCGCGGCTCCGTTGATCGCCTGCCGAGCGGCTTCTCGTCACTCCCCGTCAGGCTGCGCGGCCTCCATCGCGCCGCGCAGGGCGGCGAGCGCGCCGCGGTCCACGTCCTCGGCGGCGCTGCGGATCGCGCTCTCGATCGCCCCGGCGTCGCTCGCGCCGTGCGCGATGAAGACCGCGCCGTCGATGCCCAGCAGCGGCGCGGCGCCGTGGATGCGGTAGTCCAGTCGCGCTCGCACGCTGCGGGCCGTCGGCCGTATCAGCAGCCCACCGAGGCGGCCCCGCCAGGAGCGGCGCGCCTCCCGGCGCAGTTCGCCCATCATCAGATCGATCAGCCCCTCGCCCACCTTGAGCACCATGTTGCCGGTGAAGCCGTCCGTCACGATCACGTCGGCGAGGGCCGCGCCCAGGTCGCGGCCCTCGATGTTCCCGACGAAGCGCAGGCCGGACTCGCTGAGGCGCTCGTAGGTCTCGATCGTGAGCGGCGAGCCCTTGCTGCCCTCCTCGCCGATGTTGAGCAGGCCGACCCGCGGCTCGGGGACGCCGCGCGCGGCGCGCATGTAGGTGCTGCCGAGGTGCGCGAACTGCACGAGCTGCGAGGCGCGGCACTCCACGTTCGCTCCGGCGTCGAGCAGCAGCGTCCGTCCCTTCGGGAAGGGAATGACCGCCCCGATCGCGGGCCGCTCCACCCCCGGCAACCGTCCGAGCTGCACGAGGGCGACCACGAAGACCGCCCCCGTGTTGCCCGCCGAAACGAAGGCGTCCGCCTTGCCGTCGCGGACGAGCTGGAGCCCGACGAAGACCGAGGATTCCTTGCGCCGGATCGCCTCGCGCGCGGCGTGGTCACCCATCTCGATCGCGTCGGGGGCGTGCACCACGCGCAGGCCCGCGGGCGCGCCGCCGAGCCGCTCGATCTCCGCGCCCAGGCGCCGCTCGTCGCCGACGAGTGCGACCTCGATGCCCTCGCGCGCAGCGGCGATCGCGCCCTCCGCCGTCGCCGCGGGCGCGAGGTCGCCGCCCATCCCGTCGAGGGCGATGCCGGTCACGGCGCGCCCTCCGCGTCCGTGTCCTCCGCCTCGTGCGACAGCACGGCGATCAGCCGCTCATCGCCGTCGCGCGGCGGCGCGCCGTCGTAGTCGCCGTACCAGGCGGCGACGCGCAGGCCCGCGAGGCGGGCGGCCAGCTCGATCTCGCCCGCCGTGATGACGCGCAGCGCGAACTGCTGCGTCACGCGGCGCAGCGGACCGGACGCCTCCTGCACGTCGAAGTGCCACGTCACGAGGCGGAGCGACTGGCTCGGAACGCCCTCGACGGCGACGAGCTTGCTGACCGTCGTCTCGCCGGACTCGCAGGCCAGCTCGCGCGTCCAGTGCTCGACCAGCGGGCGCGGGCCCGGCAGCCAGTCGTCCGCGTGCGGCGCCTCCACGTCGAGCGCGGCGATCCCGTCCGGCGCGAGGTGCGCGGCGACGCTCGCGAACGCCGCCGCGATCTCCTCGGTGGTCTCGAGGTGCTGCAAGCCGCCGAGCGGGATCAGCACGAGGCCGAAGCGCTCGCCCAGCGAGAGAGCGCGCATGTCGCCCTCGACGAGACGGACGGGCAGCCCCTCGGTTCGCGCTCGCGCCGCCTCGATCATCGCCGGGCTGTAGTCGACGCCGACGACGCCGAAGCCCGCGCCGGCGAGGGCGGCGGCGACGCGGCCGGTGCCGCAGCCGAGTTCCAGCACGTCGGCGCCGCCGTCGCGCTGCGCCGCCCGATCGGCGAGATCGAGGTAGAGCGCGAGATCGTCGTCGAAGCCCTCGAGATCGAGGTCGTAGAAGGGCGCGATTCGCGCGAATGGGTCCACGGGCGGCTCCAGCACCGGGCGATGCTAGCACCACGCCGCGGGAGATGGGCGGGCGCGCTTGACCCGGCAGGCGGCGCGACGCAGCATCGGGCGCATGACGGCATCGGCCCCGCTGGACGGCGGACGCCTGCGCGCCCTGATCCGCGCGATCCCGGACTTCCCGGAGCCCGGCATCCTCTTCCGCGACATCACGCCGCTGCTGCACGACCCCGCCGGCCTGCGCGAGACCAACGACGCCCTCGCCGAGGTGGCGCGCGGCTACGGCGCGACGCTCGTCGCGGGGATCGAGGCGCGCGGCTTCATCTTCGGCGTGCCCGTCGCGGAACGCCTCGGCCTGCCGTTCGTGCCGATGCGCAAGCCGGGCAAGCTGCCGGCGGACCACGCCTCGGTGGCGTACGAGCTTGAGTACGGGACCGCGACCCTGGAGCTGCACCGCGACCCCTCCGTCGACGGCCACCGCGTCGCGATCGTCGACGACCTGCTCGCGACAGGCGGGACCGCCGAGGCGGCGTCGCGGCTGGTCGCGGGCCTCGGCGGCTCGGTGGCGGGCTTCGCCTTCGTCGTCGAGCTCGCCGACCTCGGCGGACGCGAGCGCCTCGCCCCGCACGGGGTCACCTCGCTGGTGACGTACTGAGGGGCGCCGGATGAGCCTGAGGAAGATCAGCAGCGGGCGGATCGAGAAGAGCGGGTTCTGGATCTTCGCGAACTGGAAGTTCTTCACGACCAGGACCAACTACTTCGGGCTCACCGCCAGCGAGTACCGGCAAGCCGCGGCGCGCCGCGACATGTCGGGCGTGGTCCGCATCGGGCGCGAGGACGAGCGCGTCTTGTGGTGGACGAACTCGGGTCTGTTCTGGGCCGACCCGGAGCTGTCCGACGAAGACATCGAACTCCTCGTCTGGGATCGCCAGCGGCGGCAGGACTCGCGGCTGGACCGCCTGCGCAAGATCCGCGCGCGCGACGAGGACATCGCCTCCGCCCGCCGCGAGCGCATCCCGGACGAGGTGCGCGCCTTCGTGTGGGAGCGCGATGCCGGTCGCTGCGTTCAGTGCGGAAACGAGGACGAGCTGCAGTTCGATCACGTGATCCCGGTGGCGAAGGGCGGCGGGGGCTCTATCGACAACATCCAGATCCTTTGTGGAGACTGTAACCGGCAGAAAAGCGATTCCATCGTCTGACCGAGGCGTGGAAGGCGGCCAGGCATGACTACGGCGGAGATCGGCGTGATCGGCGGGTCCGGCTTCTACGCGCTCGAGGAGCTGCGCAACGCAGAGCGGATCGAGGTCGAGACGCCCTTCGGCGCACCCAGCGGCCCGATTGTTGCCGGAACGATCGAGGGACGGCGTGTCGCCTTCATCGCGCGGCACGGCGAGGGGCACCGCCTGCTGCCGTCCGAGGTGCCCGCGCGCGCCAACATCCACGCGCTCAAGCAGCTCGGCGCGGAGCGGGTGATCTCGCTCTCCGCCGTCGGCTCGCTGCGCGAGGAGATCGAGCCGCTGCACGCGGTCACGCCGGACCAGATCATCGACCGCACGCGCGGACAGCGCGCGCTCAGCTTCTTCGGCGAGGGCATGGTCGCGCACATCGGGCTCGCCGACCCGTTCTGCGCGGACCTCGCGGCGGCGCTGGCGGACGCAGCCGAGGCGAGCGGCGTCACGACGCATCGAGGCGGCGCGCTGGTGGTGACCGAAGGACCGTCCTTCTCGACGCGCGCGGAGGCGCGGATCAACCGCGACTGGGGTGGCGCGATCATCGGGATGACGGCGATCCCGGAGGCGAAGCTCGCGCGCGAGGCGGAGCTCTGCTACGCCGCGCTCTGCTTCGTCACCGACTACGACGTCTGGCGCGACTCGCAGGAGGACGTGAGCGCGGACATGGTGCTGGAGAACCTCTCGAGGAATGCCGCGCGCGGTCGCCAGGCCCTGATGCGCACGGTGGCGGGACTCGAGGAGCGGGGGGACTGCGGCTGTGGCGACGCGCTCGCCTCGGCGCTCGTCACGCCGCCGCACCTGGTACCGGCGGAGACGCGGCGGCGGCTCGCGCTGCTGCTCGCGCGCTACCACGGCGAGCCTCCGGACGCACCATGACGCGCACGCTCTCGCGCAATCGCGCCGGTGAGGGCGAGGGCGAGGCGGCGCTCTACCGCGTCCACGAGGAGCGCGACGGCCAGCGGCTGCTCGCGCTGCTCGGCGAGGACCGCGCCTACGCCGCCTTCGCGGTCGGCCACCTCGACCGCGGCCTGTTCGACCACGCGCGCTTCTGGACGGCGGAGGGGCCGGCGGGCGAGCACGCGGTGGTGATGCACGCCAACGGCGCGCTGGGGCGGATGAGCGTGCTCAGCGGCGACCCGGCTGGCGTCGCCGCGGCGCTTTCCCTGCACCCCGGCCCGCGAGGCGGCTACCTCGCGACCTGCGCCCCCGAGCATCTGCCCGCCGCCCGGCAGGTCTACGCCCTGGGCGGCCTGATCGCGATGATCCGCATGTCCGTGGACGCGGAGAGCTTCCGGCCGGCGGGCGCGGGCATCGGCCAGCGCTCCGTGCAGCGCCTCACGGCCCGCGACGCACGCGCGCTGAACGCCCTCTACGCCACCGGCGGCGGTCCGACCGGCTACCGCGCCGAGCACATCGAGCAGGGCGTCTACCAAGGCGTCTTCGAGGGCGGCTCGCTCGCCTCCGTCGCGGGGACGCACCTCGTCTCGCCGGGATCCGGCATCGCCGTCGTCGGCAACGTCTTCACGCGGGACTCCGCGCGCGGACGCGGGCTGGCGACGCGCGTCACCTCGGCAGTGACGGCCGACCTCATGGCACGCGGCTGCTGGCAGGTCACGCTCACGGTCGACCCCGAGAACGCGCCTGCCCTGCGCGCCTACGAGCGGCTAGGCTACGTCCGGGGCGCACCCGTGCACGAGGCGCGCTTCCAGCGACGCGACCCGCTAGGACTGGGCGCGCTGCTGCGGCGCCGCCTCACGCGGCGCGGCCCCGACGGCGAGCGCCTCGTGCGCGTCTGGCCGAACGAGTAGTGCGGCGCGCGCCGCCCGATTCGAAGCCGCCGCGCCCGCCCGGAGGATCGCGATGAGCAACGCCGCCGCAGGCGAGATCGCCGATCGCGGACTGGCCGCCGACGGCGTGCGCCGCGTCGAGTGGGCGGCGCGAGAGATGCCCGTCGTGGCGGAGATCCGCCGCCGCTTCGCCGCCGAGCGCCCGCTCGAGGACGTGCGCATCAGCGCCTGCGCCCACGTCACCTCGGAGACCGCGAACCTGGTGCTGGCGCTGCGCGACGGCGGCGCGGAGACGCGGCTGGCCGCCTCGAACCCGCTCTCCACGCAGGACGACGTCGCCGCCGCCCTGATCGTCGAGTACGGCGTGCCGACGTTCGCGATCAAGGGCGAGGATCACGAGACCTTCTTCCGCCACCTCGATCTCGCGCTCGAGCACGCGCCCGGGATCGGGCCGCAGCTGACGATCGACGACGGCGCGGACCTGACCGCGCTGCTGCATCGCGAGCGGCGCGACCTGCTCGGCGGCGTCTCCGGCGGCACCGAGGAGACGACGACGGGGGTGATCCGGCTGCGCGCGATGGCCGCCGACGGCGCGCTCGGCTACCCGATCGTCGCCGTCAACGAGGCGGACACCAAGCGCTTCTTCGACAACCGCTACGGGACGGGCCAGTCCACCCTCGACGGCATCATCCGCGCGACCAACATCCTGCTCGCCGGCAAGACCGTCGTCGTCTGCGGCTACGGCTGGTGCGGCCGCGGGATCGCGATGCGCGCGCAGGGCCACGGCGCGCACGTGATCGTGACCGAGGTGCAACCGACGCGCGCCCTCGAGGCGATGCTCGACGGCTACCGCGTCATGCCGATCGCCGAGGCGGCCGGCGAGGGCGACATCTTCATCACCGCGACGGGCGACATCAACGTGATCGACGTCCCGGCGTTCGCGGCCATGAAGAGCGGCGCGATCCTCGCCAACTCCGGCCACTTCGACGCCGAGATCAACCTCGAAGCCCTCGAGGCAATGACCGAGGCGCGGCGCGTGCTGCGCCCCTACGTCGAGGAGTGGACGCTGAGCGACGGGCGGCAGCTCGTGGTGCTGGCCGAAGGGCGGCTCGTGAACCTCGGCGCGGCGGAGGGGCACCCGGCGAGCGTGATGGACATGTCCTTCGCAAACCAGGCGCTGAGCATCGAGTACCTCGCGCAGCAGCACGGGCGCCTCGACGCGGCCGTCTACGATGTGCCGCAGGAGATCGACGAGGAGGTCGCGCGCCTCAAGCTCGCGGCGATGGGCGTCACGATCGACGCGCTGACGGAGGAGCAGGAGCGCTACCTGAGCTCCTGGGAGCACGGCACCACCTGAGCGGCGGCCGCGATGGCGGCTGCGTCGGAACTGCGGTCCAATCAGGGCGAGGAGAAGCGTATGGCCAGCACCTTCGTTGACTCGCCGTCCCTGATGCTGACCAGCGAGTCGGTCACCGAGGGGCATCCGGACAAGCTCTGCGACCAGATCTCGGACGCGGTGCTGGACGCGCTGCTCGAACAGGATCCCAACGCGCGCGTCGCCTGCGAGGTCGCCGTGAACACCGGCGTCGTCTTCGTCTTCGGCGAGATCAGCACGCGCGCCTGGGTGGACATCCCGGACACCGTGCGCCGGACAATCCGCGAGGTCGGCTACGACGACTCGGAGGTCGGCTTCGACTGGCGCACCTGCGGCGTCATCTCCTCGCTCAAGGAGCAGGCGGGCGACATCGCGCGGGGTGTGGACGCAGCCATCGAGACGCGCGAGCGCGGGTCCGAGGACCCCTACGACCGGGTCGGCGCCGGCGACCAGGGGATGATGATCGGCTTCGCCTGCGACGAGACCGCGGACCACATCCCGCTCACGATCTGGCTCGCCCATCGGCTCGCGCAGCGGCTGACGGCGCTGCGCAAGAGCGGCGTGCTGCCCTACCTGCGCCCCGACGGCAAGACGCAGGTCACCGTCGAGTACGAGTACGGCCGCCCGAAGCGCCTCGAGGCGGTCGTCGTCTCCACGCAGCACGACCCGGACGTGCGCATTGAGCAGTTGCGCGAGGACGTGCGGCGGCTCGTGATCGACTACGTCTGCCCGGCCGAACTGCTTGCCGGGATCGACGAGGCCAAGATCTACGTGAATCCGACCGGGCGCTTCGTCGCGGGCGGTCCGGCGAGCGACGCCGGGCTGACCGGCCGCAAGATCATCGTCGACACCTACGGCGGCATCGCCCGCCACGGCGGCGGCGCCTTCAGCGGCAAGGACCCGACGAAGGTGGACCGCTCGGCCTCGTACGCCGCCCGGCACGTCGCCCGCAACATCGTCGCGGCGGGGCTGGCGGACCGCATCGAGGTGCAGGTCTCCTACGCAATCGGCGTCGCGCACCCGACCTCGATCGCGATCGAGACGTTCGGGACCGGGAAGCTGCCGGACGCGGATCTGGTCAAGCTGATCGACGAGCACTTCGACCTGCGCCCCGCGGCGATCATCGACCGCTTCGACCTGCGCCGCCCGATCTACAGCCAGACGGCGGCCTACGGGCACTTCGGCCGCCCGCTCCTCGATCTGCCGTGGGAGCAGCTCGACATGGTGGACGCGCTGCGCCGCAGCGCAGGCCTCGGCGCGTAGCCGTGCGCGCGATTGTGCTCATCGGCGGGAAGGGGGTTTCGGGCGATCTCCGTCCGGCCAACGAGATCGCGGTCCTGAGGCACGCTCAGGCGACAGCGAGTTGACCGATCGAATCGATGGCCTCGCGGATCAACGCAGCGTCCCGGGGATCTATGCCTTCCAGGTCAACGCCGTCGCTGACAAAAAGGAACTCGTAGGCAAAGACACGATCGGCCTGGTCGAAGTGAGCATAGCGGCGTTCATCGATGCGCGCGCCGCCGCTCTCGCCGCCCTCCGGGCTGCGGAGGACAACAAAGACCACATCGGCGTCAGAGTCGTAGCGCACTCTCACGTTGACCATTCTACTCCCCGCGCGCGAGCATCACGGTGATGACCACCCGAGGCTCCTCGCCGCGCGCCAGCACGACGATTGCACGGCGGCCGTCCCCGAGCCTCCCGCTGTATTCGTCGGCGGTCTTGCCCCCGATCACCTGGTCCGGGTTGATCAGCAAGTGCTCAACCGCCGGGCCTGTGACCTCCCGCTCCTCCATCCGTTCTCTCGCGTGACTGCTGTAGATGATCTCCATGTCGCAGCGAGTATGACAGCGGGACGACTCGATACCCTCCGGCCGAGTCGCCGTGTACGATCCCGGCCGTGCGCGCGATAGTGCTGATCGGCGGCAAGGGGACGCGGCTGCGCCCGCTCACGTGGCGGACGCCGAAGCAACTCGTCCCGATCCTCAACCGCCCGCTGCTCGCCTACCTGCTCGACGCACTGCGCAGCCACGGCTTCGATCGCGTCACCTTCGCGATGACCGGGCCCGACGAGGACATCGAGGCCGCGTTCACCGGCGACGCCTCACCGCCCGGCCTCGCGATCGAGCGCGTCCTCGAGGGCGAACCGCTCGGCTCGGGCGGCGCGATCGCCAACGCCTCGAGCGGCTGGGACGAGCCGTTCCTCGTCTGCAACGGCGACATCGTCAGCGACATCGACCTCGGCATCTTCGCGGGCGAACACCGCGAGCGCGCCGCGGAGCTCTCGATCGCGCTCTCCGAGGCCGAGGACCCCTCGCGCTTCGGCGTGGTCGTGCTCGGCGAGGGCGATCGCGTGACGCGCTTCGTCGAGAAGCCGCCGCGCGAGGAGGCGCCCTCGAGGCTGATCAACGCCGGGCTGTGGCTGTTCGAGCCCGGTGTCGCGGGCATGCTCGACGCCGACCGCTTCAACCGCGTCGAGGACGAGCTGTTCCCGAGCCTCGCCGCAGCCGGACGCGGCATCTTCGGACACCGCCACGAGGGCTACTGGGCCGACATCGGCAACCCCGAGGCCTACCTCCAGACCAACCTCGATCTCCTGCGCGGCGCGGCCCCCGCGCTGCTCCCCGCGGACTGGCCGGCGGACGGCCTCGCGATCGGCGTGGCCGAGCTGGCCGAGGGCGCGCGCGTCGAAGCGCCGGCGCTGCTCGGCGCCGGGACGCGGATCGGCGCTGACGCGCGCATTGAGGGCGGCGTGGTGGCCGGAGCGGGTTGCGAGATCGGGCGCGGCGCGACCGTCGCCGGCAGCGTGCTCTGGGACGGCGTAAGCGTCGGCGAGGGCGCGCAACTGCGCGACTCGGTGCTGGCCGAGGGCGCGCGCGTCGGCGAGGGCGCGATCGTCGAGGGCGCGGTGCTGGCGCATGGCGCGTCCATCGAGGCGGGCGAGCGGCCGCCGCCCGGCACGCTGCTGGATCCGGAGTGCGTGTACCGCGACGGCGGAGTGCTGGCGCCCACGTCCGCCCTCGGGACGGGGGCGGAGGCCTGATGGCCGAGATTCGCTTCGGCACGGACGGCTGGCGGGCGGTGATCGCGGAGGACTACACCTTCGACAACGTGCGCGCCGTCGCGCAGGCGACCGCCGACTGGCTACTCGGCACGGGCCAGGCCGGACGCGGCGCGGTGATCGGCTACGACACGCGCTTCCTCTCCGACGCCTTCGCGAACGCGACCGCCGAGGTGTTCGCCGCCAACGGCATCGCGGTCGCCCTCGCCTCGACGGCGGCGCCGACGCCGGCGCTGTCGCACGCGGTGCTGGACCGCGGCGCGGCGGCGGGCGTGGTGATCACGGCCAGCCACAACCCGGCGCGCTGGAACGGCTTCAAGATCAAGCAGGCCTCCGGCAACTCCGCCCCACCCGAGGTCACGAACGCGATCGAGCAGGCCGTGCCCGCGATCCTCGGCGGCGACGGGGCGCGAGGGATCACGAACGGGAACGCCGCCGCGCGCTCGCGAATCGAGCGCTTCGACCCGAATCCGCCCTACCTAGCGGCGCTCCGCGAGTTCGTGGACCTCGAGCGCATCCGCGACGCCGGACTGCGCATCGCGGTCGACTCGATGTACGGCGCGGCCGGCGGGCTGACGGCGGAGGCGATCGGCGCGGGCGCGACCGAGGTGCACGAGCTGCACGGCGAGCCGAACCCGGCGTTCCCCGGCATACGCGCGCCGGAGCCGATCGCTCCCAACCTCGAGGTGCTGATGCGGCTGCTCGAGGGCGGCGGCCACGATGTCGGCCTCGCAACGGACGGGGACGGCGACCGCTTCGGGCTCGTCGACGAGCAGGGGCGCTTCCTCAACCAGCTGCAGGTCTTCGCGCTGCTCGTGCGCTACCTGCTGGAGGTGCGCGGCGAGCGGGGCGCGATCGTGCGCTCGATCACGACGACGCGGATGGTCGACCTGCTCGGCGAGCGCCACGGCTGCCCCGTCTTCGAGACGCCCGTCGGCTTCAAGCACCTCGGCCCGAAGATGATCGACGAGGACGCCGTCGTCGCCGGCGAGGAGTCGGGCGGCTACGCCTTCCGCGGCCACATCCCCGAGCGCGACGGCGTGCTGTCCGGGCTGCTGCTGCTGGACTACATGGTGCGGACAGGCAAGCCGGCCTCGCAGCTGCTCGCCGAGCTGTACGACGAACTGGGACCACACGAGTACGACCGCGTCGACGTCACGCTGCGCGAGGAGGAGCGCGACGCGATCGCGGAGCAGGCCGCAGCCGCGAAGCCCTCGGAGATCGCCGGGCTGCGCGTGGTCTCACGCGACACGCTGGACGGCTTCCGCTTCAACCTCGAGGGCGGCTGGTGGCTGCTGATGCGCTTCAGCGGCACCGAGCCGCTGCTGCGCGTCTACGCCGAGATGCCGTCGGCCGGCCAGGTGCGGGAGGCGATCGAGCAGGGTCAGGCCCTCGCCGGCGCCACCCTGTAGCGCGCGCTCCGGCGCTACGCCTCCAGCTTCTCGCGCACGCGTGAGACGAACTGCTGGAAGAGCCGGTCCGAGACGAACTTGATCAGGCGCGAGCCGACCTGGGCCATGCGTCCGCCGACGTTGACCATCGCCACGAACTCGGCCTCTGTGCTGCCGTCGTCGAGGGCGCGCATCTCGCCCGACATCTGCAAGTCGGCGCTGCCGTCGCCCATGCCATGACCGACCACGCGAAGCCGGTGGTTCTCCTCGTCGAGCTCCTCGAAGGTCGCGAGGCCGCCGTAGCGGGCCTCGACGGGTCCGACCTTGACGCCGACGCGGCCGCGGACGTTGCGCTCGTCGATCACCTCGTCCAGCTCGGCGCCCGGCATGCACTGGACCACCTGCTCGGGGTCGGTGAGGAACTCCCAGACGCGATCGATCGGCGCGTCGATTCGGAAGGTCTTCTCGATCTTGATTTCCATCGCACCCACTCCTCGCCCACAAGCGGGCCCGTACCTACTACACTCGTGCATGCCTTGTAGCATCCGGCCGGGCGACCGCCAAGGAGAACCCCATATGATCCCCGGACAGTTCGAATACCACGCCCCCTCGACACTGGACGAGGCGTTGGCCCTGCTCGCCGAGCACGGCTCCGACGCCAGGGTGCTGGCCGGCGGCCAGAGCCTGATCCCGCTCATGAAGCTGCGGCTTGCCTCGCCCGCTGTGCTGATCGACCTCAACGGGGTCGACTCGCTGAGCGGCATCGAGGAGGCAGACGGCCAGTTGCGCATCGGAGCGATGACGCGCCACTCCGCGCTCGAGCGCTCGGAGCTGATCGGCTCACGCTATCCGCTGATCGCGGACGCCGCGGCCGTGATCGCGGACCCGCTGGTGCGCAACCGCGGCACCACCGGCGGCTCGCTCGCCCACGCCGACCCCGCGGGCGACCTCGGCTCGGTGATGACCGCGCTGGGCGCCGAGGTCGTCGTCACCGGATCCGGCGGCGAGCGCACGCTCTCGATCGACGAGCTGCTGCTCGGCCCGTTCATGACCACGCTCGATGAGGGCGAGATCCTCACCGAGGTGCGCGTGCCCCAGCCCGCGGAGCGGAGCGGGGGCGCCTACGAGAAGCTGGAGCGCAAGGTCGGCGACTTCGCGACGGCGGCCGTCGCCGTGCAGCTCACGCGCGAGAACGGCAGCTGCGCCTCGATCGGGATCGGCCTGACGGCAGTCGGGCCGACGACGATCCGCGCCAGCGAGGCCGAGGACGCGCTGCGCGGCGGCAGCCTCGACGAGGACGCGCTGCGGGCCGCCGCCGAGCTGGCCGCCGCCGCCTCGGACCCGGCGGCGGACCTGCGCGGCTCCGAGGAGTACAAGCGAGACATGGTGCGGGTGCTCACCCTGCGAGCCCTGCGACGAGCCGTCGAGCGGGCAGGAGGGTAGGCCAGTGACACAGATCGAAGTCACGGTGAACGGTGCGGCCCACCAGGTGGACGTGGAGTCGCGGCTGCTGCTGGTGCACCTGATCCGCGAGGATCTGCAGATGACCGGCACGCACATCGGATGCGACACGACGCACTGCGGCGCCTGCACGGTGCTGCTCGACGGCGTGCCGGTGAAGTCCTGCACCGTCTTCGCCGTCCAGGCGAACGGCTGCGAGGTCACGACCGTCGAGGGCCTGGAGCAGGGGGGCGAACTGCACGCCGTACAGCAGGGCTTCACGGAGGAGCACGGCCTGCAGTGCGGCTTCTGCACTCCGGGCATGATGCTCACCAGCGTCGCGCTGCTTGAGCAGAACCAGGATCCCAGCGAGGACGAGGTGCGGAAGGCGATTTCCGGCAACCTCTGCCGCTGCACCGGCTACGTGAACATCGTGAAGGCCGTGCAGCACGCGGGCCGCGCCATAAGGGAGAGCCAGTCATGACCACAACGACGAGCCCCGAAATCGGCGGCATGGGCCACAGCGTCAAGCGCAAGGAGGACGCGCGCTTCATCCGCGGCCGGGGCAACTATGTCGACGACATCGTGCGGCCGGGGATGCTCTACCTGGACATCGTGCGCAGCCCCTACGCCCACGCCCGCATCAAGAGCATCAACTCCGAGCGCGCCCTCGAGGTGGAGGGCGTGCTCGCCGTGATCACGGGCGAGACGCTGGAGGCGTACAACCTCCACTGGATGCCGACGCTGATGTCGGACACGCAGATGGTGCTGCCTGTGGACAAGGTGATGTTCGCCGGCCAGGAGGTCGCCGCCGTGGTGGCGACCAGCCGCTACGCCGCCGCCGACGGCGTCGAGGCGGTCGAGATCGAGTACGAGCCGCTGCCCGTGGTCGTCGACCCGTTCAAGGCGCTCGAGGACGACGCGCCGGTGCTGCGCGACGACAAGGATGGCAAGACCGACAACCACATCTTCCACTGGGAGGTCGGCGATCGCGATGCGACCGACCGCGCCTTCGAGGAGGCGGATGTGACGGTGCAGCAGGATCTCTACCTGCCGCGCATCCACGTCGCCTCGATCGAGACCTGCGGCTGCGTCGCCGAGTTCGACTCGGTATCGGGCCAGCTGACGGTCTGGATGACCACGCAGGCCCCGCACGCGATCCGCACGGTGTTCGCGCTGGTGGCGGGCCACGTGGGGCTGTCCGAGGAGAAGATCCGGATCATCTCGCCGGACCTCGGCGGGGGCTTCGGCGGCAAGGTGCCGGTCTACCCCGGCTACGTGATCGCGGTCGCCGCCGCGGTCGTCACGGGCCACCCCGTGAAGTGGATCGAGGACCGCATCGAGAACCTGCAATCGGACTCGTTCGGCCGCGACTACCACATGGCCGCTGAGATCGCCGCTGACAGCGACGGCACGATGAAGGCGCTGCGCATCAAGACGCTGGCCGACCACGGCTACACCGACGCGGCCGCGAACCCCTCGAAGTTCCCGGCGGGCCTGTTCTCGATCTGTACCGGGTCGTACGACTTCAAGGACGCCTTCGCCGAGGTTGACGGCGTCTACACCAACAAGCCGCCCGGAGGCATCGCCTACCGCTGCTCGTTCCGCGTCACCGAGGCGGTGCACGCCATCGAGCGGCTCGTCGACGTGCTGGCGACCGAGCTGCAGATGGACCCGGCCGACCTGCGGAAGAAGAACTTCATCCCGGCGGACGCCTTCCCCTACCAGTCGGTGCTCGACTGGGAGTACGACAGCGGCGACTACGAGGGCGCGCTCAACCTCGCGATGGAGATGATCGGCTACGACGAGCTGCGCCAAGAGCAGGCGGAGAAGCGCGCACGCGGCGAGCTGATGGGCATCGGCATCTCGAGCTTCACGGAGATCGTGGGGGCCGGCCCCTCGAAGCACTTCGACATCCTCGGGCTGAAGATGTTCGACAGCTGCGAGCTGCGCGTGCACCCGACCGGGAAGGCCACCGCGCGCTTCGGCACGAAGTCGCAAGGGCAGGGCCACGAGACGACCTACGCCCAGATCATCGCCCAGGAGCTTGGCATCCCCGCCGGCGACATCGCCGTCGAGGAGGGCGACACCGACACCGCCCCGTACGGCCTCGGCACGTACGCGAGCCGCAGCACGCCCACCGCGGGCGCCGCGGGGGCCATGGCGGCGGGCAAGGTGCGGGACAAGGCGCGCAAGATCGCGGCCCACCTGCTCGAGGCGGAGGAGGTCACCGAGGACGACCTGGAGTGGGAGCCCGGAAGGTGGTTCGTGAAGAGCGACCCGGAGAAGGGCGTCACCATCCAGGAGATCGCCCTCGCCGCCTACACGAACCACCCGCAGGGGCTGGAGGCCGGCCTCGAGGCCGTCTCCTACTACGACCCGCCCAACCTGACGTTCCCCTTCGGGAGCTACATCTGCGTCGTGGACATCGACAGCGGTACCGGCGAGGTGCACGTCCGCCGCTTCGTCGCCGTCGACGACTGCGGCAACATCATCAACCCGATGATCGTCGAGGGTCAGATCCACGGCGGGCTGGCAATGGGCCTCGCGCCCGCGCTCTTCGAGGAGCTCTCCTACGACGAGAGCGGCAACCCGCTCAGCGCGTCCTTCGTCGACTACCTGGTGCCGACGGCGGTCGAGACCCCGCACTGGGAGACGGCGAAGACCACGACGCCCTCGCCGCACCACCCGCTGGGCGCGAAGGGCGTGGGCGAGTCGGCGACCGTCGGCGCGCCGCCGGCGATCGCCAACGCGGTGGTGGACGCGCTGTCGCACCTGGGCGTGCGCCACATCGACATCCCGATCACGCCGGACAAGGTGTGGGCGCTCCTCCGGGAGCACGGGGTGACGGACTAGCGAGGCGCGGGCGTCCGCCCGGCGGGCGGGCGCCGCTCCGCGCGGAGATGGGCCATGTCAGCATCCGATGACCCGCTCGGCCAGGCCGTCGAGCTGCGTGCGCGGCGCGAGCCGTTCGCCCTCGCCACCGTCGTCGCCTGCCGCCGGCCGACCTCGGCGTACCCCGGCGCGAAGGCGCTGATCGACGCCGGGGGCGCGTTCAGCGGCTGGGTCGGCGGAAGCTGCGCGCAGCCGCTGGTGCTGCGCGAGGCGCTCGCGGCCCTCGAGGACGGCAAGCCGCGCCTGCTGCGCATCAGCCCCGATCCCCCCACCGGCGAGGCCGGGGAAGGCGTGCTCGAGCTGGCGATGCCCTGCCAGAGCCAGGGCGCACTGGAGATCTACGTGGAGCCGTTCCTGCCCCGCCCCGAACTCCTCGTGATCGGCGAGACGCCGCTCGCGCAGGCACTCGCCGGCGCGGGCAAGCTGATCGAGTTCGACGTGACCGTCTCCGACCCCGGCGCGACCGCCGAGGCGTTCCCCGACGCCGATCTGCTGCTCACCGACCTCGAGGCGGCGACGGCGCGGCTGAGCGCCGACAGCTACGTGGTCGTCGCCACGCAGGGCCAGTACGACGAAGACGCGCTGGCGGCCGTGCTGCGCTCCGAGGCCGCCTACGTGGGCCTGGTCGCGAGCGTGAAGCGGGCCGAGGCCGTCCTCGACTACCTGCGGGCGAGCGGCTTCGGCCCGAGCGAGTTGGAGCGGCTGTACTGCCCGGCCGGGCTGAGCCTCGGCGCGGTCACGCCCCCGGAGATCGCACTCAGCATCGCCGCCGAGATCCTGCAAGTGCGGCGCGAGCAGCCCGCCAGCCAGCCCGAGGCGGCCTCCGAGGCAGCCCCGGAGCCGCTGTTGCTGACCCCGATTCCCGCCTCCGGCGCCGCCGAAGCCGGCAGCGCGCTCGACCCGATCTGCGGCATGACGGTAGACATCGCGACGGCGCGGCACACCTCGGAGCACGAGGGGCAGACGGTCTACTTCTGCGCCGCCGGCTGCCGGCAGCGCTTCGAGCAGGAGCCCGCGCGCTACCTCGCGGCCCCGTGAGCGCGCCCGTCTCCGGGCTCGTCCTCGCGGCGGGCAGTTCGAGCCGCCTCGGGCAGCCGAAGCAACTGCTCCCCTACCGCGGCACGATCCTCGTCGACTGGGTCGTGCGCACCGTCGAGGCGGCCACGAGCCTCGATCACGTGACCGTGGTGCTCGGCGGCGCGGCCCACGAGGTGCGTCCGCGGCTGACGCTCGGACGGGCGCGGGTCATCGAGAACCCCGACTTCGGCGAGGGCTGCTCGTCCTCGTACCAGGCCGGCCTCGGCGCGCTCGATCCGGAGGCGGAGGCGGTCGTGGTGGTGCTCGGCGATCAGCCGGGCGTGGAGACGGAAGACATCAACCGCCTCGTGGCCGCGTGGCGGCGGACCGGTTCGAGGATCATGGCCGTCTCCTACGAGGGCGAACGAGGCCATCCGCTGCTCTTCTCGCGCGAGCTGTTTGGCCATCTGCACGAGCTGCACGGGGACAAGGCCGCCTGGAAGATCCTCGACCGGCACCCCGACTGGATCCACGACGTGGCGGTGGACCGGCCGCTCCCCCGGGACGTGGACACCTGGCAGGACTACGAGGCGGTGCGAGCCGATCACGGCACGGAGGCCGCGTCGCACTGAGGCGCATGCGCCCCGGAGAGACCTCATGAGGGACGTGCTGGACGATCTGGAGCGCTGGCAGCGCCGCAGCGAGCAGATCGCGATGGCCACGCTGACCGACGTGCGCGGCTCCGCGCCGCGGCTGCCGGGCGCGCGCTTCTGCGCGACGCGCGGCGGCGAGGTCAGCGGCTCCGTCAGCGGCGGCTGCGTCGAGGCGGACCTCTTCGAGCACGCCCTCCAGGTGCTGGACCGCGACCAAGCGGCGATCGTCCAGTACGGGATCTCCGACGAGCTCGCGTTCGAGGTCGGCCTCAGCTGCGGCGGGGAGATCGAGGTGCTCGTCGAGCCGTTCCGGGCGGACGAGGTCTGGGAGGCGCTGCGCGACGCGCTGCTCGGCCAGCGCTCCGCCGTGCTCGCGGTCGGCCTCGAGCCCGCACCGATCGCCGGACGCCGCATGGTCGTCTTCGAGGACGGCGCGGCCACGGGCAGCGTCGAGGCGGCGCTCGACGGCGCGATCGCCGAGCGGGCCCGCGCCCTGCTGCTGGAAGGCGGTACGCGCAGGCTCACGCTCGGCGACCCCGGCGAGGAGCGCGTCGTCTTCCTCGAGGCGTTCCGGCCGCCGCCGCACCTCTTCCTGCTCGGCGCCGCCTTCGCCGGGCCGCCGCTGGCGCGGATGGCCAGCGAGGCGGGCTTCCACGTCACGGTCGTCGACCCGCGCTCGGCGTTCGCGACGCGCGAGCGCTTCCCGACCGCCGACGAGATGATCGTCGGCTGGCCCAACGAGGCTCTCGAGGCGGCCGAACTCGGCCCCCACTCCTACATCGTGATGCTGCTGCACGACGAGAAGTTCGACGTGCCGGCGCTCGTCCCCGCGCTGCGCTCGGAGGCGGGCTACATCGGGGTGATGGGCAGCCGGCGCACCCACGAGCGGCGCCTCGCCCAGCTCCGCGAGCAGGGCTGTGACGACGACGCCCTCGCCCGCCTGCGCGCGCCGATCGGGCTGGATCTCGGCGGACGTGAGCCCGCCGAGATCGCCGTCTCCATCCTCGCGGAGATGCTCGCCGTCAGACACGGCCGGGACACGCGCGGCTCGTAGCGCACGCGCACCCTCGGCTCCGGTGCCCTCGAAAGCCCTCGAGGGCGAATGCGCGCCTGATGTGGGGGGCTGCGCCCCCCACGCCCCCATCCCGGAGGAGCACGCGCTGCGCGCCGCTCCGGCCCACCCACCCGCCCTCGGATGTTCTTTCTGTGGGGGCTCCGCCCCCACGCCCCACAGGGATCGACATCCGGCCCCCGGCCCATCGAGGGCGCCCCCTCCGATCCCCCTCTCCCCTGGCGAGACCCTTCCAGAACCGTCACTTCGGCTCGACTTCCCGTCATTCCGGCGAAAGCCGGAATCCAGGGGCGATGGATAGCTTGGATTGCGTCGATTCGCATCCCGACGTTGCTCTACTCAGGGAGTTACGCACAGGCCCCCGGCCGGGAGAGGGCGAGGGTGAGGGGGACTCCGGGAGCCGGAACGCCCCCGGTCAGCTACGCAAAGGTCTCCCGATGGGGAGGGTCAATGAGACGAGGAACCGAGGCTCCCGGAGCCTAGCGCTTGGTGTACTGAGGAGCCTTGCGCGCGCGCTTGAGGCCCGGCTTCTGCCGCTCCTTCTCGCGCGCGTCGCGCGTCAGCAGGCCGTGCTGGCGCAGCGGGCGGCGGTAGCCCTCGTCCGCGACCACGAGGGCGCGGGCGATGCCTAGCCGCATCGCGCCGGTCCAGCCGGAGATGCCGCCTCCGGCGACCTTGACCTGCACGTTGAAGCGGTTCGCGTTCTCCGTGACGACGAGCGGGCGCAGCAGATCCTGGCGCATCGAGGGCCGGAAGATCACCTCTTCCAGCGGCTTGCCGTTGACGACGAAGGCACCGTTGCCGGGCGTCAGCCGGACGCGGGCGACGGACGACTTGCGGCGGCCGAGGCCGTAGTAGTAGTGCTGCTGCTCATTGGTCATCGTGTCAGCTCGCTCACTTCTCGCCGGTTCACTCGTCGCTTGTCTCTGCTGTGTCCGATGTGTCCGTCATGTCCTCCGCAGCCTCGTCCGTCGCAGCCTCAGCCACCGCGGGCTCCTCCGTCACGACCTCGTCGGTCGCCTCCGCCATGACCTCGTCCACCACCTCGACCGCGGGTGCGGCGGCGGCGCGGGCCTCGGCGGCGGCGCGGCGGCGGGTGCGAGCGCCCGTCCCGGCGCGCAACTGCGCCTCGTGCGGGTGGTCCGCACCGGCGTAGACACGGAGGTGCCGGAACAACTCGCGGCCGAGGCGCGTGTGCGGCAGCATGCCGCGGATCGCACGCTCCAGCACCTTGCGCGGGTCGCGCTCCATCTGCTCCTCGAAGGTGCGCTGGCGCAGGTTGCCCGGGTAGCCGGAGTGCCGGTAGTAGATCTTCTGCTGCGCCTTGTTGCCCGTCAGCACCACGCCGCCAGCGTTGATCACGATCACGTGGTCGCCCATCGGCAGGTGCGGCTCGTAGTCGGGCTTGTGCTTGCCGAGCAGCAGCCGCGCGGCCTCGCTGGCGACGCGCCCGAGGGGGCGTCCGTCCGCGTCGACCACTTGCCAGCGGCGGTCGAAGTCTTTGGCGCTCAAGCGGTAGGTCTTCGTCGTCACTTCAGGCCACCATTTCCTGCTCCGCGCCGGCGTCCAGCTCCCAGTCGACCGCTCCCGCCGGGTAGCGGACGGCCTCGAGCGTCAGTCCCCGCGGCGGCGCGGCGGGTCCGACGCTGCACGCGGGCGCATCGATGAGTGCGGCGAACTCCTGCGGCGTCAGCGCGCCTGCGCCGACGCGCTCGAGGGCTCCGACGGTGCGCCGCACCTGGTGCGGCAGGAAGGCGTCGGCCTCCATCGAGACCTCGATCTGGTGGGGGCCGCGACGGCGGACGCCCATGCTGATCAGCGTGCGGACCGTGGAGACGCCCGCGTCCGGCGCGCCCGCGAAGGCGGCCCAGTCGCGGAGTCCGCGCGGCAGTGCGGCGGCAGCCGCGGCCATCGCCGACACGTCGAGGTCGCCTCGACGCTGCCAGACATCGCGGCGGCGCCGCGGCGAGCGCGTGCCGCCGTCGCGGATGCGGTAGCAGTAGCGGCGCGCGACGGCGTCGCGGCGCGGATCGAAGTCCCCCGTCACCTCGCAGACGGCACGCACGGCGACATCGTCCGCGAGGTAGTGATTGAGCGCGTCGCGCACGGTCTCGAGGGAGTCCCGGCGGGGGCAGTCGATCACGGCCACCTGCGCGCGGGCGTGCACGCCCGCGTCGGTGCGTCCGGCGATGGCGATGCGCCGCCGTCCGCCCTCGGGCTCGCCGCAGTAGGCGGCGATGGCGTCCTCCAGCGTGTCCTGCACCGTGCGCTGCCCGCGCTGCGACTGCGAGCCGGAGAACTCCGTCCCGTCGTACTCGACAAGCAGCGCGATGCGTCGCGGGGTGGTTGGGGAGGACATGCCGGCTAGACCAGTTCCAGTTCCGCCATCGCCGCGGCGTCGCCGCGACGGGGCCCCAGCTTGCGCACGCGCGTGTAGCCGCCGGGGCGGCTCGCGTACTGCGGCGCGATCTCGTCGAACAGGCGCGAGACCACCTTCGGGTCGTAGACGAAGGCGAGCGCCTGGCGGCGCGCGTGCAGCGTCCCGCGCTTGCCGAGCGTGACCATGCGGTCGACGAAGCGGCGCGCCTCCTTGGCGCGCGCCTCGGTGGTGGTCACGGAGCCGTGGCGGAGCACGTCCGTGGTGAGATTGCGCAGCATCGCCATCCGCTGCGCGGTCGGCATATCGAACTTGCGGCCATCGACTTTGTGACGCATCAGTGATCGCCCAGACCCGGCGTGTCCTCGCCGGCTTCGCGCAGCGCCTGGATCAGCGCCGCGCCCAGTGACCCGACCTCGTCGCCGTCGTCCTCGGCCGCTGCGGCAGGCGCCGCCTCGGCTGCGGCAGGCGCTGCCTCGGCGGCGGGCTCGGCGACGGCGACCGGCTGCCGCGAGCGCGGCGCATCGCCGCGCGGCGCCGGGAAGCCGTTCGCGACGAGCTTGTCGCGCAGCTCCTCGTACGACTTCTCGCCGAAGTTGCGCAGCGCGAGCAGCTCCTCCTCGGAGCGCTCGAGGATGGAGCCGATGGTGATCAGGCCGGAGCGCTTGAGGCAGTTGTAGGCGCGCACGGACAGTTCGAGCGTCTCGATCGGCGTGTCGTGGCCGTCGATCGGCTGTGCAGTGTCGCTGCTGCGTTCGGCGGCGGCCTCGACGCGGCCGAGTTGCTGCAGTTGCAGCAGCTGATCGCGGATGATGCCCGCCGCCATCGCGATCGCGGTCTGGCCGTCGACGGTGCCGTCCGTCCAGACCTCCAGCTCGAGGCGGTCGAAGTTCGTGTCCTGCCCGACGCGCGTGTTGGAGACCTGGTAGTTGACCCGCTTCACCGGGGTGAAGAGCGCATCGACGGGGATCACGCCGATCGGCAGGCCCTCGCTGACGGTCGCGGGCATGTAGCCGCGGCCCGTCTCGACGTTGAGGTCGATCACGAGCGACCCCTCCGCGTGGCCGAGCGTCGCGAGGTGCAGATCGGCGTTGGCGATCTCGTAGTCCGCGGTGGCGCGGATGTCGCCCGCCTTCACCTCGACCTCGCCGCCGACATCGAGGAAGAGCCGGGCGGGCCGGTCGGCGAAGGCGCGGAGCCGCACATCCTTGAGGTTGAGCAGCAGCTCCGTGACGTCCTCCTGCATGTGCGGCACCGTCGAGAACTCGTGCTCGACTCCGTCGATGCGGACGGAGGTGATGGCCGCACCCGGAAGCGAGGAGAGCAGCACGCGACGAAGGGAGTTACCGATCGTCGTGCCGAAGCCTGCCTCGAGGGGCTCCATCACGAGCTTCGCGTAGTCCATCTCCGCCTCTTCAATGCGGAGCGTCGGGGTCTGCAGTTCAGCCGCCAAAAATCACCTCGCTGCGTGCTCGCCGGTAGAGCGGGCTGATTGTCACTTGCTCAGCGTGAGTAGTACTCAACGATGGCGCTCGGGTTGAAATGGGGCTCGTAGTCGCCGGCGCCGGGGAGCGCGACGACACGGCCGGAGAACTGTTCGCGGTCGACTTCGAGCCAGCCGGGAACCTCGCGGGCCTGGATCTCCTCGCGCAGCACGTCGAGGTACTTCGCGCGCTTGCCCCGAGCGCTGAAGCTGATCGCGTCACCGATCGACGTCTCGGCGCTGGGGATGTCGAGCTTCTTGTCGTTGACGGCGACCAGGCCGTGCGTCACCAGCTGGCGCGCCTGTGCGCGCGTGCCCGCAAGTCCGAGGCGGTAGACGACGTTGTCGAGGCGTCGCTCCAGCGAGACCATCAGCTGGTCGCCGGTCACGCCCGGGTGCCGGACCGCGCGCTCGTAGTAGCGGCGGAACTGCTTCTCCATCAGGCCGTAGGCGTAGCGCACCTTCTGCTTCTCGTTGAGCTGGAGGCCGCGGTCGGAGACCTTGCGGCGGCGCAGCGGGCGCGGGCCGGGCGGGTTGGTGCGGCGCATGCGCAGCACGGCGGCGTTGGCGAAGATCGGGGCGCCGTAGCGGCGCGCCTTCTTCACGCGAGGTCCGGTGTATCGGGCCATCTGCTCGCTCTCCTCGCCGCTAGTTGCGCGGGCGGCGCCGCGCGCGGCAGCCGTTGTGCGGGATCGGGGTGACATCACGGATCGAGGAGACCCGCACGCCGCTGGCCTGCAGCGCGCGGACGGCTGCCTCGCGGCCCGCTCCCGGTCCGCGGATGTAGACGTCCACCTCGCGCATGCCGTGCTCCACCGCCTTCGCGGCGGCGCCCTCGGCGGCGAGCTGCGCCGCATAAGGCGTGCTCTTGCGCGATCCGCGGAATCCGGCGGTGCCGCCGGACCCCCAGGCGATCACGTTGCCGTTCGGATCGGTCATCGTGATCAGCGTGTTGTTGAAGGTCGAGCGGATGTAGGCCCGGCCCCGCGGGACGGACTTGCGCTCTCGACGCCGACCGCGTCGACCACCCATATTCCCGGTGCTCCCTTACTTCCGCGCGACGCGGCGCTTGCCGGCGACGGTCCGCCGGGAGCCGCGGCGCGTGCGTGCGTTGGTCTTCGTGCGCTGCCCGCGCACGGGCAGCCCGCGGCGATGGCGATAGCCGCGGTAGCAGTTGATCTCGATCAGCCGCTGGATGTTCTGGCGCACCTCGCGGCGCAGGTCACCCTCCACCGTGTGCTCGCCCTCGACGACGGCGCGCAGGCGCACGAGCTGCTCCTCCGACAGGTCGCGCACCATCGCATCGCGGGGGATGCCGACCTGCTCCGCGATCTGGAGGGCCTTCGTGCGCCCGATGCCGTAGACGTACGGCAGCGAGAATTCGAAGCGCTTGTCGTTGGGAATCTCGACGCCTGCGACGCGTGCCATTCGCGTCCTCCTAGCCCTGGCGCTGGCGGTGCCGCGGAATCACGCAGATGACCCGCAGGCGGCCATGCCTGCGGATGATCTGGCAGCGGTCACAGCGCTTCTTCACCGACGCTCGTACCTTCATCGTTCGCTCCTCGGACGGCCGCCTCCGCGCTAGCGGAAGCGGTACGTGATCCGTCCCCGGGTGAGGTCGTAGGGGCTCAACTCCACGAGCACGCGGTCTCCGAGCAGGATGCGAATGTAGTGCATCTTCATCCGCCCCGAGACGTGCGCGAGCACGTGGTGCCCGTTTGCCAGCTCAACATCGAACTGGGCGTTGGGGAGCGCGTCCTTGACGACGCCCTCGACCTCGATGACCTCCTTCTTCTTGCGCTGTGGCGCCTGGCGTTGAGACCGCTGGTTCTGGCGTCCCTTCGCCATCAGGCAGCGCCCCTGGCCGGGACCGCCGCTGCGTCATCGCGCGCTTCGTCCGGGCGGCCCATGCTGGTGAGGATCTCCGGCGCACCGTCGGTGACCGCGATGGTCTCCTCGAAATGGGCGCACAGGCTGCCATCACGCATGCGCACGGTCCAGCCGTCCGCTTCCTCTTCCGTGTGCTCGGCCCCGAGGCTGAACATCGGCTCCAGGGCCAGCACCATGCCCGGCTTCAGCATGTGGCCCACGCCGGGCCGGCCGTAGTTCGGGATGTGCGGCTCCTCGTGCATGCGCCTGCCGACGCCGTGGCCTCCGTAGTCGCGAATGATGCCGTAGCCCTCCTCGCGTCCGACGGCCCCGATCGCGCTCGACAGATCGCCGATGCGCTTCCCGGCCAACGCCTGCTCGACCCCGGCGTGGACGGCGGCCTCGGTCCGTTCGAGCAGCCTCCGCACCTTCGGCGAGGTGTCGCCGACGGCGGCCGTGAAGGCCGCATCGGAGACATAGCCGCGCCAGGTCACTCCCAGGTCGATGCTGACGATGTCGCCCTCCCGCAGCGCCCGGTCGCCCGGTATCCCGTGCACCAGTTGCGCGTTCACCGAGTAGCAGATCGCGCCGGGGTAGGGAGGCCGCCCGCCTGGACCGTAGCCGACGAAGGTGGGCGTCGCGCCTCGACGCGCGATCTCCGCCTTCGCCAGCTCGTCCAGCTCACGGCCCGTTACGCCCGGAGCGATCGCGTCGAGGAGGAGCTTGCGCACCTCCGCGTTCAGCCTTCCGGCCTCGCGCATGATCGCGATCTCGTCCGGCGACTTTATGACGACGGACATCGATCTATGTTACGCCCTCTCCGCCGGGCCCGGTACCTGCCGGACCCCGTGCCTACGCAGCGGCTACCCGCTGCAACTCCACATCGAGCCGCTCGTACACCTCGTCCACGCTGCCGACGCCGTCGACATCGCAGAGCGCACCGCGATCGCCGTAGAAGCAGGCGACGCCCTCGAGGCCCTCCGCCTGCTCCCGCAGGCGGCGCTGGGCGACCTCCGGCGCGTCGTCCGCTCGCCCCTCGATCTCCGCGCGCCTGGCGATGCGCTCCAGCAGCAGCTCCTCCGGCACACGGATGAAGGGCACGGTGTCGATGCCCTGCGACTGCGCCTCGAGGGCGGTCTGCAGCGCCTCGGCCTGACCGACGGTGCGGGGGAAGCCGTCGAGGATGAACCCCGCCGCGGCGTCCGGCTTGGCGATCCGTTCGAGCAGCATGCCGATCACCAGCTCGTCGGGGACCAGCTCGCCGCGTGACATGTAGTCGTTGGCCTGCGATCCGAGCGCCGTGCCCTGCGCGACGGCGTCGCGCAGCATGTCGCCGGTCGAGACGTGGAGCAGGCCGCGCCGCTCCGCGACGAGCTTCGCCTGCGTGCCTTTGCCGGCGCCGATCAGTCCCAGCAGCACCATCTTCATCGCAGCGCCACCCGCATCGTCTCCCTCGCGATCGCGAACCTCACGAGATGAACCCCTCGTAGTTGCGCATCAGCATCTGCGCCTCGAGTTGCCGCATCGTATCGATCACGACGCCGACCACGATCAGCAGGCCGGCGGCGCTGATCTGCAGCGCCTGCACGTCCGTGAGTGCCGTGGCGAAGAACGGGAGCACGGAGATAAAGCCGAGGAAGAGCGCGCCTCCCCAGGTGATCCGCACCAGCACCCGCGTGATGTACTCCTGCGTCGGCCGTCCCGGCCGGATGCCGGGGATGAAGCCGCCCTGGCGTTGCAGGTTCTCGGCCAGGTTCTGCTGCTGGAACTGCACCATCGTGTAGAAGAACGTGAACATCACCACCAGCACGAAGACGAAGATCCAGTACGGGAGATTCGCCGGGGTCAGCGCGTTCTCGAAGAAGCGCGCGACGGTGCTGATCCAGCCGACGTCCGACATCTCCGCGAGGAACTGCGCCGCCACGGGCGGGAAGATCATGATCGAGAAGGCGAAGATCAGCGGGATCATCCCGGCGCTGTTGACGCGCAGCGGGATATGCGTCTGGCCCTGCTGGCGATACATCCGCCCGCCCCGGATCGTGGAGCGCGCGTACTGCACGGGGATGCGCCGCTGCGCCTCCTGGAAGAGCACGATCATCGCGATCACGGCGATCGTGATCACCGTCAGCAGGAAGATGCCGCCCGTCAGCGCGGCCGTCCCGGAGAGCGTGCTGCGGCCGACGATGCCGGGCAGTCCGGCGACGATGCCGCCGAAGATGATCAGCGAGATGCCGTTGCCGATGCCCTCTTCCGAGATCAGCTCGCCGAGCCAGACGAGGAACATCGTGCCGCCCACCATCGAGACGATCGTCGCGACAGTCGGGAGCGCGTTGCCTCCGCTCAGCCCAATGTCCTGGATCCCCCCGAACTGCTGGATCAGCAGCAGCTGCGCGTAGCCCTGGAAGAAGGCGAGCGGCACCGTCATCCAGTGCGTGTAGACCTGGATCTTCTGGCGCCCGGCTTCGCCCTCGCGGGAGAGCGCCTGCAGGCGCGGCACCAGCGGCACGGCGAGCTGCATCACGATCGAGGCGGTGATGTAGGGGTAGACGCCGAGCGCGGCGACGGAGAGGTTCTCCAGCGCGCCGCCGGAGAAGATATTGAGGAATCCGAGGATCGCGTTGTTGTCGAAGACGTCCTGCAGCCGGTCCGAGTTGACGCCCGGCACGGGCACGTGCGCGACGAAGCGGAAGACGAGCAGCATCGCGAGCGTGAAGAGAATCTTCTGCCGTACGTCGGGCTGCTTGAACGCATCGACGGCGGCCTGGAGCAGCCGCGGACGGGCCGACGGCGTCTCCTGCTGACTCACCTAGCTGGTCTCCCCGCGGCGGTGGATACGGTTGCGGACGCGCTTCACGGCGGGCGCCAGCTCCTCGAAGCTGCCGCCGGCGGCGCTGATCGCCTCCTTGGCGGCGGCGGAGAGGCGCGGTGCGCGCACCGTCAGCGCGTGGCCGAGTTCGCCGTCGGCGAGCACCTTGAAGGGCTCATCCGGGCCGTCGATCAGCCGCACGGCCGCGAGCGCCTCGGCGTCGACCTCGGCGCCCGGCTCGAAGCGGGCGGCGATGTCGCGCAGGTTCACGGCCTGGAACTCGACGCGCGAGAAGTTGCGGAAGCCCGGCTTGCGGGCGAGGCGGCGGATCAGCGGGATCTGGCCGCCCTCGAAACCGGGGCGGACCTTGCCGCCGGAGCGCGATTTCTGCCCCTTGAGCCCGCGCCCGGAGTACGTGCCCTTGCCGGACGCGTTGCCGCGCCCACGCCGCAGGCGCGATCGCTTCGCGCCCTTCGGCGGCTGCAGCTGGTGCTGATCCACCTACTCGACCTCCTCGACCGTCACGAGGTGCCGGACCTTGTGCGCCATGCCCCGGATCGTGGGCGAGTCGTCGTGCTCAACGCTGTGGCGCAGGCGCTTCAGCCCGAGCGCCTTGATCGTCCTCTTCTGGCGTTCGGCGTAGCCGATCGCCGACTTCGTCCAGGTGATGCGCAGCTTCGTCACGAACCCGCCCCCACCAGCGCGCGGCGCGCCGAGACGACGGCGCCCGGATGGCGCAGCGCGACCAGCCCTTCGACGGTCGCGCGCACGAGGTTGACGGGGTTGTTGGAGCCGAGCGACTTCGTAAGCACGTCGGTCACGCCGGCCGCCTCGAGGACGGCGCGCACGCCGCCGCCGGCGATGATGCCGGTCCCGGGCGCGGCCGGGCGCATCACGACCCTGGAGGCCTTGAAGCGCGCGATCGTCTCGTGGGCGATCGTGCCCTGGCTGAGTGCGATCGAGGTCATCGAGCGGCGCGCGATCACTCCGCCCTTGCGGATCGCCTCGGGCACTTCGTTGGCGCGGCCCATGCCGAAGCCGACGCGGCCCTGGCCGTCGCCGACGACGACGATGGCGGTGAAGGAGAAGCGCCGCCCGCCCTTGACGACCTTGGCGACGCGGTTGATGTGCACGACCTTCTCGATGTAGTCGGGGCCCTCGGGCTCGCTGTCGCGGCGGCGGTCGCGCCGTCCGCGGTCGCCGCGCGGCCCGCGCCCGCCGCGGCCTCCGCGTCCGCCCCCTTGTTGCTGCTGGACCATCAGAAGACCAGGCCTTCCTCGCGCGCGGCCTCGGCCAGTGCGCGCACCCGTCCCTTGTAGGAGAATCCGCCGCGGTCGAAGACCACGGCCTCGTGCCCGGCCTCGCGGGCGCGCTTCGCGACCAGCTCGCCGACGGCGCGGGCGCGCTCGACCTTGGTCTCGCCGGCGCCGTCGCGCAGCGACGGCTCGAGGTCAGAGGCCTGCGCCAGCGTGCGCCCGGCCTCGTCGTCGATCAGCTGCGCGTAGATGTGGCGCGCGGAGCGGAAGACGCAGAGCCGCGGCCGCTCGGCCACGCCCTGGACGCGCTTGCGCAGGCGCCGGTGGCGGCGCAGGCGTGCGGCTCGCCGTGTCTGTTGCTCGCTGCCCATCGCGCTGCTTCCCCGCCTCGTCCTAGGTTCGCTTGCCGGCCTTGCGGCGCACCTGCTCGCCGCGGTAGCGGATGCCCTTGCCCTGGTAGGGCTCGGGCGGGCGCACGCGGCGCACGAGCGCGGCCTGCTGGCCGACGATCTGCTTGTCGATGCCGTCGATGTGCACCACGGTCGGCGTCTCCAGCTCGAAGGCGGCGCCCTCGATCGGGTCCAGCTGGACCTGGTGCGAGAAGCCGACGCTGAGCACCAGCGAGTCTCCGCGCTTCTCGGCGCGGTAGCCGGTGCCGTGGATCTCGAGGGTCTTGCGGAAGCCCTCGGTCACGCCGACGACCATGTTGTGGATCAGGGAGCGGGTCAGCCCGTGCAGCGCGCGGTGCGTGGGCGCGTCCGAGGGGCGGTGCACGGTCAGCACGCCGTCCTCGATGCGCACCTCCATCTCCGTGCGCAGATCCTGGCCGAGATCGCCCTTCGGGCCGCGCACGAGGCAGCGGCCTCCGTCGAGGCTGACCTCGACGCCATCGGGAATCTGCACGGGCGCCTTGCCGACGCGGGACATCTCGTTGCTCCTCGTTTGTTCGCCGCTACCAGACGTAGCAGAGCACTTCGCCGCCGACGTTGCGCCGCCAGGCTTCCTGGCCGGTCATCACGCCGCTGGAGGTGCTCATGATCGCCACGCCGAGCCCGCCGTAGACACGCGGGATCTCGCGCTTGTTCACGTAGACGCGCAGCCCCGGCCGCGAGACGCGGCGGATGCCGCCGATCGCGGACTGCTGTTCGCTCACGTAGTTCAGCCGCAGCCGCAGATAGCTGCGGCTGCCGTCCTGTTCCTCCGCGTAGCCCGCGATGAAGCCCTCGGACTGGAGCACGTCGGCGATCGCGCGCTTCACCTTGGAGGCGGGAACGCGCACGCTCTCGTGCTTCGCCATCACGGCATTGCGGATCCGGGTGCACATGTCGGCGAGCGGATCGGACATGCTCATGCGCTCGTGCTCCCTCCCTCTTGTTGTCCCGGCGTCCCCGCTACCACGATGACTTGCGGACGCCGGGGAGCTTCCCCTGGTTGGCGAGCGTACGGAAACAGATGCGGCACATCTGGAAGCGGCGCAGGTAGCCGCGCGCGCGCCCGCACGGCCGCGCGCGCCACACCACGGGGCAGCGGTTCACCTTCCGCGATGAGTACTTCGGCTTGCGCTCGGCCTGTGCGATCAGCGATTTACGCGCCATGGCTCCGTCCTCGCCGCCTACGTCCGCCGGAACGGCATGCCCAGCAGTTCGAGCAGCCGCTTGCCTTCTTCATCGTTGCGGGCGCTGGTGATGATGTTGACCTGCATCCCGCGCACGCGATCGACGCTGTCGTAGTTGATCTCCGGAAAGATCATCTGCTCGCGGATGCCGAGCGCGAAGTTGCCCCGGCCGTCGAAGGAGTGGTCCGGCACGCCCCGGAAGTCGCGCACCCGCGGCAGCGCGATGTTCACGAGGCGGTCGTAGAACTCCCACATGCGCACGCCGCGCAGCGTCAACTTGAGACCAATCGGGTTGCCGGCCCGCAGCCGGAAGTTGGAGATCGCCCGCTTCGCCCTCGTCACCACCGGCTGCTGGCCGGTGATCGCCTTCAGGTCCGCCGTGGCCGTCTCGATGGCGCGGGCGTTATCGAGGGCCTCGCCGAGGCCGATGTTGACGTTGATCTTCTCCAGCGTCGGCGCCTGCATCGGGTTGCCGTAGCCGAACTCGCGCATCAGCGCGTCGTGAATCTCCTGCTGGTAGCGCGCCCGCAGGCGCGGGGTGTAGCCGTTCGTTTGTTCGTTCATCAGTCAATCGCCTCGTCGCAGGACTTGCAGTAGCGGACCTTGCGGCCGTCGCCGAGGACGCGGAAGCCGACGCGCGTCGCCGCGTCGCAGCCGCCGCAGACCAGCGCCACGTTCGAGACGTGCAGGGGCGCCTCCACCTCGAGGATCTCGGAGGGTGCGGTGGGGCTGCGCGAGCGGCGGTGCTTCTTGACCATGTTCGCGCCGGTGACGACCACGCGCTGCGCGTCGTGCAGCACCTGCCGCACCTCGCCGCGCCGTCCGCGGTCCTTGCCGGTCTGCACCTGCACGGTATCGCGCCGCCGGATCTTCGAGGCCATCACAGCACCTCCGGGGCGAGCGAGACGATGCGCATGAACTGCTTGTCGCGCAGCTCACGGGCGACCGGCCCGGAGATGCGCGTGCCGCGCGGGTTGCCGGCGCGGTCGGACAGCACCACGGCCGCGTTCTCGTCGAAGCGGATCGAGGAGCCGTCCGGGCGCTGGAACGGCTTGGCGGTGCGCACGATCACGGCGAGCACGACTTCACCCTTGGGCACCGGGCTGTTCGGCTGTGCTTCCTTCACGGTGGCGACGATCACGTCGCCGACGCGCGCGTAGCGCCGGCCGCTGCCGCCGAGCACGCGGATGCAGAGCAACTCGCGCGCACCCGAGTTGTCGGCGACCTTGACCCTGCTTTCCTGCTGGATCATTGCGTTGCGGGCTCCCTGGTGTCCTCGTCTGCGGCCCCATCGGCCTCAGCGTCCTCGCCTGCGGTCTCTTCAGCCTCAGCCTCCGCTGCCGGCTCTTCGGCCTCGGCCTCAGCTTCCGCTGCCGGCTCCTCGGTCTCAGCTTCCGCTGCCGGCTCTTCGGCCTCGGCTTCCGCTGCCGGCTCTTCGGCCTCGGCTTCCGCTGCCGGCTCTTCGGCCTCCGCCTCTGCTGCCGGCTCTTCGGCCTCGGCTTCCGCTGCCGGCTCTTCGGCCTCAGCGTCCTCGCCTGCGGGCTCTTCGGCCTCGGCCTCTGCTGCGGGCGCCTCTGCCTCCGCCTCTGCTGCGGGAGCCTCTGCCTCGGCCTCTGCTGCGGGCTCCTCGGCCTCCGCCTCCGCTGCGGGCTCTTCGGCCTCTGCCTCTGCTGCGGGCTCTTCGGCCTCGGCTTCCGCTGCGGGCTCCTCGGCCTCGGCCTCTGCTGCGGGCTCCTCGGCCTCGGCTTCCGCTGCGGGCGCCTCTGCCTCCGCCTCTGCTGCGGGAGCCTCTGCCTCGGCGGGCGACTCGGCGACCGTTTCGCCGGAGGCGTCCGCTGCTTCGTCCGCCTCGGCGGCGGCGCGGGCGGCGGTGCGCTGCACCTCGTCGACCAGCGCCTCGTCGATCGACTCGGGGGCGACCTCGGCGACCTCGCGCTCGGTGATGACCTCGACCAGCCGCCAGCGCTTGGTCTTGCTGATCGGCCGGCACTCCTCGATCACCACGAGGTCGCCGGTGCTGGCGCTGTTCTCCGGGTCGTGCACGGGGTAGCGCTTCGTGCGCCGGATCACCTTGCCGTAGAGGCGGTGCCGGGAGGCGGAGGAGACGGCGACGATCACGGTCTGATCGTTGACGCCGGAGACCACCACGCCCCTGCGCGTCTTGCGATTCACCCTGCGCTCGGCTGCCTGTTCGGCCTGGACCACGGCTTACTCCCGCTCCCCGTCCGCAGCGTCGTCTCCCGCGGCCTCGTCTGTCGTCTCGTCTGTCGCAGCGTCGTCGTCCGCCGTCTCGTCTGTCGTCTCGTCTGTCGTCTCGTCGTCCGCCGTCTCGTCTGTCGCAGCGTCGTCGTCCGCCGCCTCGTCGGCCGCGGCGTCGTCGTCCGCGGCCTCATCCGTCGTCTCGCTGCTCGCGAGGGCGTCCGCGTCGCCGGACCCGGCCAGCACGGCCAGGATGTCGCGCTCGCGCAGGAGCGTCCGGACGCGTGCGACGCGCCGGCGCGCCCGCCGTACCTGCGAGACATCGGCGAGCTGCCGCGTCGCCGCCTGGAAGCGCAGGTTGAACAGCGCGCGCTGGCTCTCGTCGAGCTCGCGTTCGAGCTCGTCCGAGGGCAGCGCCCGCAGATCGATGGTTTCCTGCGTGGTCATCACTGTTCCTCGCGGGGGATGATCTTCGTATTGACGGACAGCTTGTGGTGGGCGCGGCGGAAGGCCTCGCGGACCGCATCCTCGGGTACGCCGGCCACCTCGAACAGGACGCGGCCGCGCTTGACGACGGCGACCCAGTGGTCGGGCGCGCCCTTGCCCTTGCCCATGCGCGTCTCCACCGGCTTCTTGGTGACGGGCTTGTCCGGGAAGACGCGGATCCAGACCTTGCCGCCACGCCGCAGCGATCCGGTGATCGCGCGGCGCGCTGCCTCGATCTGGCGGGCGTCCACCCAGCCCGTGGTCTGGGCCTGCAGGCCCCACTCGCCGAACGCCACGAAGTTGCCCGTGTGCGCCATGCCGCGGCGCTTGCCGCGGTGCTGCTTGCGGTAACGGACGCGCCGAGGCATCAGCATCGCGCTACTCCGTCTCGTCTCCGTTGGCGATCACGAAGGGCGAGCGCTCCGGGGTGATCTCGCCCTTGTAGATCCAGCACTTCACGCCGATCACGCCGAACGTCGTCCGCGCCTCGGCCAGGCCGTAGTCGATGTCCGCGCGCAGCGTGTGCAGCGGAACGCGGCCCTGCATCTCGTACTCGGAGCGGGACATGTCGGCGCCGCCGAGACGCCCGCCGATCTTGATCTTGCAGCCCAGCGCGCCCCTCGACATCGTGCGCTGCAGGGACTGCTTCATCGCGCGCCGGAAGGCGACGCGGCGCTCGAGCTGGTCGGCCACGGAGCGGGCAACGAGGAAGGCGTCCATCTCCGGGACGCGAATCTCCTCGATGTTGAGCCGCACGCGGCGCTCGGTCGCGCGCTCGAGGGCACCCCGCAACTGCTCGACGTTCGCGCCGCCGCGCCCGATCACGATGCCCGGCTTGGCGGTCTGCACGGTCAGCGTGAGCTGGTTGGCGTTGCGGTCGATCGTGATCTCGGAGATGCCGGCGTCCGGCAGGCTGTCGAGCACGATGCGGCGCATCCGCAGATCCTCGTGGACCAGCCCGGCGTAGTCGCGCTCGCTGAACCAGCGCGCCTGCCAGTGCTTGGTCACGCCGACACGGAAGCCGTAGGGGTGAACCTTGCGACCCATCAATACACCTCGTCACCATCGACGACGATCTCGATATGGCTGTAGCGCTTGAGACGCGGCGCAGCGCGTCCGCGCGAGCGCGCCTTGTAGCGGCGCAGGGTGCGCGCGTCGCCGGCGTCGGCGCGCTTGATGACCAGCGCGTCCGGGTTGAGGTTGAAGTTATTCTCGGCGTTGGCCATCGCGGACTTCACCGTCTTCCAGACCATGCGCGCGGAGGGCTGCGGCAGGAACTCCAGCAGCGTCAGCGCCTCGGCCGCGGGCTTGCCGCGGATCAACTCCAGCACCAGCCGCACCTTGCGCGGCGAGACCTTCGCATCGCGGTGGACCGCCCGGACTTCCATCACCGTGCCCTCGAGGTCTGCTCGCTACGGCCGCGGTGGCCGCGGAAGGTGCGGGTGAAGGCGAACTCGCCGAGCTTGTGACCGACCATGTTCTCCGTGCAGAAGACCGGCACGTGGCGGCGGCCGTCATGCACGGCGATGGTGAGGCCCACCATCTCCGGCATGATCGTGGAAGCGCGCGACCAGGTGCGGATCACCTGCTTGCTCTGCGATCGCTGGGCGGCCTCCACCTGCTTCAGCAGCTTCGGGTGGATGTACGGCCCCTTCTTCGTTGAACGCGACATCGCTAGCGCCTCCGCCCTCGCGTGCGCCGACGCACGATGAAGCGGTCGGTGCGCTTGTTGCGGCGCGTGCGGTAGCCGAGCGCCGGCTTGCCCCACGGCGTCTTCGGGCCGGGCAGCCCGATCGGGGACTTGCCCTCGCCACCGCCGTGCGGGTGATCGACAGGGTTCATGGCGGAGCCGCGCACCTCCGGCCGGCGGCCGCGATGGCGCTTGCGCCCCGCCTTGCCGAGCTTGATCAGTGCGTGCTCCGGATTGCCGACGGTCCCGATCGTCGCGTGGCAGCGCTCCAGCACCTGTCGCATCTCGCCCGAGGGCAGGCGCAGCAGCACGTAGCCGCTGTCGCGCGCCATCACCTGGATGCCGGTCCCGGCCGAGCGGCCCAACTGGCCGCCCCGCCCGGGCTGCAGCTCCACGTTGTGCACCATCGTGCCCGGCGGGATCTCGTGCAGCGGGAGCGTGTTGCCCGGGCTGATCGGCGATCCCGAGCCGGAGACGATCGAGTCGTCCACAGCCAGCCTGTCCGGCGCCACGATGTACCGCTTGTCGCCGTCGGCGTAGAAGATCAGCGCGATGCGCGCACTGCGGCCGGGGTCGTACTCGATCGCGGCGACGCGGCCCGGCACGCCCGCCTTGTCGCGCTTGAAGTCGATGATGCGGATGCGGCGCTTGTGGCCGCCGCCGCGATGGCGGACGGTGATGCGGCCCTGCTGGTTGCGGCCCGACTTCTGCTTCTTGGTGACGAGCAGCCGCTTCTCCGGCTTTTTCTTCGTGATCTCGCCGAAGGTGTAGCCCATCGAGTTGCGGCGGCCCGGAGAGGTCGGCTTGTAAGTGCGCAGCGGCATCGCCTAGACCCCCTCGAAGTATTCGATTTGCTCGCCGGGGGCGAGCGTTACGATCGCCTTCTTCCACGCCGGCCGGCGCGAGATGCGCGTGCCGACGCGCCGCGTGCGGCCGCGCACCATCATCGTGCGCACCTTCTGCACGTTGACGTCGAAGGCGCGCTCGACGGCGTCGCCGATCTGCGGCTTGTTGGCGCGCACGTCCACCTCGAACACGTACTGGCCCTGCGCGCCGAGCATCGTCGACTTCTCCGTGATGATCGGGCGCCTCAGCACCTGGTAGGGATGGATCGCCTTCGGCATCGTCAGGCCTCCGCCGTCACGGGCTCGGGCGGCTCGGACGGGCGGCCCGAGGCGCGATCGCCGCCCCACAGCGCCTCGGCGCGGCGCACGGCGTCCACCGTCAGCAGCACCGAGTGGTGCGCCAGCAGGTCGGCCACGTTCAGCGTGTCGGCCGGCACCACGCGCACACCCGGCAGGTTGCGCGCCGAGAGGAACGCCGTGCGGTCCGGCGCGGCCGTCACGACCAGCACCGAGCGCTCGATACCGAGCGCCTGCACCAGATCCCGGGCCGCGCGCGTCGAGGGCGCCTCGATCGCCAGCTCGTCGACGACGTGCAGGCGCTCGTCGCGCGTGCGCGCGGAGAGCACGGAGCGCAGCGCCAGGCGGCGCATCCGCTTCGGGAGCCGCTGCGTGTAGGAGCGCGGCTTCGGACCGAAGGCGACGCCGCCGCCACGCCGGATCGGCGAGCGATTGGAGCCCATGCGGGCCATGCCCAGCCCCTTCTGGCGCCGGATCTTCGCGGTCGACCCGCGGACCTCGCCGCGCGTCTTCGTGCTGTGGTTCCCGCCGCGGCGGGCGGCAAGCTGCGCGACCAGCGTCTGGTGCACGACCGGCTCGTTCGGCTCGATCCCGAACACGGCGTCGTCCACCTCGATCGGATCGAGCTCCTCGGCGGCGGCGTTGCGGACGCGGAGCTGCATCACTCGCGCTCCTCTTCGCTCGCCTCGGCGTCATCGGCCTCATCGGCCTCGGTCGCCTCGTCCTCGGTCGCGTCGGTCGCCTCGTCCTCGGTCGCGTCAGTGGCGTCGTCCTCGGTCGCCTCGGTCGCCTCGTCCTCGTCCTCGGCGGCCACGATCTCCTCGGGCTCGTCCGGCTCGGGCTCGTCGACTTCCATCACGGGCGGTGCGGGCAGCTCGGGCGGCTCGAAGCCGCTGCGCGGCGGCTTGCGGCCGGGCGTGACGGTGACGAGGCCCCGGTTGGGGCCGGGCACGGAGCCCTCGACGAACAGCAGGTTGCGGGCCGTGTCGGACTGGACGACGAGCAGGTTGAGGACGGACGTGTTGCGTGCGCCCATGTGCCCGGCCATCTTCTGGCCCTTCCAGACCTTGCCGGGCGTGGTGCCGGCGCCGATCGAGCCGGGCGCGCGGTGGCGGTCGGACTGGCCGTGCGTCTTCGGGCCGCCGTGGAAGCCCCAGCGCTTCACGCCACCGGCGAAGCCACGGCCCTTCGAGACGCCCGAGACGTCGACGTACTGGCCGGGCTCGAACTGGTCACAGGTCAGGACCTCGCCGGTCTCGTGGGCGGAAGGACTGTCGGCCGGGAACTCCTGCAGCAGGGACAGCGTCTCGTTCCCGAGGCCGGCCTTGCCGAGGTGGCCGCGCTGCGGCCGGTTGAGGCGCTTGCGGTTGCCGCCGTAGCCCACCTGGACGGCCTCGTAGCCGTCGCGCTCCACGGTGCGCAACTGGGTGACGCGGTTGGGGCCGAGCTCGATCACGGTGACCGCGCGGACACGCCCGCCTCCGTCGTAGAGGCGCATCATTCCGAGCTTGCGGCCGATCATCCCGCGGATCACTCGTTCGTCCTCGCGTCCGTTACAGCTTGATCTCGATGTCCACGCCGGACGGCAGTTGCAGCCGCATCAGCGTGTCCACCGTGCGCGAGGTCGGTTCGAAGATGTCGATCAGCCGCTTGTGCGTGCGGATCTCGAACTGATCTCGCGAGTCCTTGTCGATGAACGGCGAACGGATCACCGTGTACTTGCGAATCCGCGTCGGGAGCGGCACCGGGCCCGCGACGGCGGCGCCGGTGCGCTCGGCAGTCTCCACGATCTGCTTCGCGGAGCGGTCCAGGACGCGATGGTCGTAGGACTTGAGCCGGATGCGTATCCGTTGTCTCGAAGCTACCACCGCGTCGTCCCCCGCGTCCTCGTGTCCGCGCTACTCGTTGATGCCGGTGACGACGCCGGCGCCGACGGTGCGGCCGCCCTCGCGAATCGCGAAGCGCAGTCCGTCCTCGATCGCAATCGGCGTGATCAGCTCGATGTCCACCGTCACGTTGTCCCCGGGCATCACCATCTCCGTGCCCTCGGGCAGCGTCACCACCCCCGTCACGTCCGTGGTGCGCACGTAGAACTGCGGACGGTAGCCCGTGAAGAACGGCGTGTGCCGCCCACCCTCCTCCTTGGAGAGCACGTACACCTCGCCTGAGAACTTGCGGTGCGGCGTGATGCTGCCCGGCTTGGCCAGCACCTGACCACGCTCGATGTCGCCACGCTCGATGCCGCGCAAGAGACAGCCGACGTTGTCGCCCGCCTCACCGGTGTCGAGGATCTTCTTGAACATCTCGACCCCGGTCACGACCGTGGTCTCCGTCTCCTTGATGCCCACGATCTCGATCGGGTCGCCGACGTTGACGACGCCGCGCTCGATCCGCCCCGTCACCACCGTGCCGCGACCCTTGATCCCGAACACGTCCTCGATCGGCATCAGGAAGGGCTGGTCCTTGGGCCGCTCCGGCTGCGGGATGTAGCTGTCCACCGCCTCCAGCAGCTCCCAGATCGCCCGGTACTCCTCGGCGTCCGCGTCGGTCGAGGCGGACTCCAGGGCGTGCAGCGCCGAGCCGCGGATGATCGGCACCTCGTCGCCGGGGAACTCGTAGCCGTCCATCAGCTCGCGCATCTCCAGCTCGACCAGCTCGAGCAGCTCCTCGTCGTCCATCATGTCCACCTTGTTGAGGAAGACGACGACGGCGGGCACCTCCACCTGGCGCGCCAGCAGCAGGTGCTCGCGCGTCTGCGGCATCGGCCCGTCGGGCGCGGCGACGACGAGGATCGCGCCGTCCATCTGCGCGGCGCCGGTGATCATGTTCTTGATGTAGTCGGCGTGACCGGGGCAGTCGACGTGCGCGTAGTGGCGCGCCTCCGTCTCGTACTCGACGTGGGCGATCGCGATCGTGATCCCGCGCGCCTTCTCCTCGGGGGCGTTGTCGATCGAGTCGAACTCGCGGAATTCGGCCTCGCCCTTCAGTGCGAGCACCTTGGTGATCGCCGCCGTCAGCGTGGTCTTGCCGTGGTCGACGTGACCAATCGTGCCTACGTTCGCGTGCGGCTTCGTCCGCTCAAACTTGCGTCGCGCCATCCCTCGGCTCCCGTTCTCCTCCGCCGCCCCACGACTCCTGCGTGGGGGGCGATCCGATCGCTTTTCCGTTCGCGGGCGGTCCTAGACCGCCGCCACGCGCCGTTCGGAGCGCGTGTCCGTAATCTCCGCGACGATCGCATCCGGCACGCGCGCGTAGTGCTCGAACTCCATCGAGTACGTCGCGCGGCCCTGCGTCAGCGAGCGCAGGTCCGTCGCGTAGCCGAACGTCTCGGCCAGCGGCGCGTGCGCCTGGATGACGTGCGCGTTGCCTCGCGGCTCCGCGCCCAGCACCTGCCCGCGGCGACCGCCGATGTCGCCGAGCACGTCGCCGAAGTGGTCCTCCGGCGTCACGATCTCCATCTTCATCACCGGCTCCAGCAGCACGGAACCGCCGCGCTGCAGCGCCTGCCGCATGCCGATCGAACCGGCCGTCTGGAACGCGATCTCCGAGGAGTCCACGTCGTGGTACGAGCCGTCGACGACGGCGACCGCGAGATCGACCACCGGGTAGCCGGCGCGCGCGCCGCTGGCGAGCGCCTGCTCGACGCCGCGGCGGACGGCGGAGATGTACTCGCGCGGGATCGACCCGCCGACGGTGCGGTCCTCGAAACTGAAGCCCGCACCCGGGTCGCGCGGCGCGACCTCCAGGACGCAGTGGCCGTACTGGCCGCGGCCTCCGGTCTGGCGCACGAAGCGGCCCTCGGCGCGCAGCGAGCGCGTCAGCGTCTCGCGGTAGGCCACCTGCGGGCGGCCGACGTTCGCCTCGACGCGGTTCTCGCGGCGCATGCGGTCCACGATCACCTCGAGGTGCAGTTCGCCCATGCCGGAGATCACGGTCTGGCCGGTCTCCTCGTCGTAACGCACGCGGAAGGTCGGGTCTTCCTCGGAGAGCCGCTGCAGGGCGTCGCCGAGGCGGTCCTGGTCGTTGCGCGTGCGCGGCTCGATCGCGATCGAGATGACGGGCGCCGGGAAGCGGATCGTCTCGAGGGCGACCGGGCTCTTCATGTCACAGAGCGTGTCGCCCGTGAACGTGTCCTTGAGGCCGATGCCCGCGGCGATCTCTCCCGCGTAGACCTCCTGGACGTCCTCGCGCGAGTCGGCGTGCATGCGCAGCAGCCGCCCGAAGCGCTCGCGGCGGCCGCGGGTGCTGTTGCTCACCTGCCCGCCGCTGCGCACCACGCCCGAGTAGACGCGGAAGAAGACGAGGCGCCCCACGAACGGGTCGGAGACCACCTTGAACGCGAGCGCCGTCAGCGGCGCATCGTCATCGGCGGGGCGCTCGACGCTGCGCTCCGGATCGCCGACCGCGTGCGCGGTCACCGGCGGCACGTCGACCGGCGAGGGCAGGTAGGTGACGACGGCGTCGAGCAGCGGCTGCACGCCGCGGTTGCGCAGCGCGGCGCCGGCGAGCACCGGCGTGATCGCGTTGCTGATCGTCGCGCGACGGATCGCCTTCTGCAGCTCGATGATGTCGATCTCGTGTCCCTCGAGGAACGAGACCATGAGCTGGTCGTCGTTCTCGGCGACGCGCTCGACCATCAACTCGCGGGCGTCGCGCGCGGCGTCCTGGAAGGCGCCCGGGATCTCGCCGACGGAGACCTCCGCGCCGCGATCACCGCCGAAGGTGATCGCGCGCATCTCGACGAGGTCGATCACGCCTGCGAAGTGGTCCTCGGCGCCCATCGGCAGTTGCAGCGGTACCGGGACCGCCCCGAGGCGGTCGACGATCATCTCGACGGTGCGGTCGAAGTCCGCGCCGGTGCGGTCCATCTTGTTGACAAAGCAGATGCGCGGCACGTCGTAGCGGTTGGCCTGGCGCCAGACCGTCTCCGACTGCGGCTCAACGCCGGCGACGCCGTCGAAGACCACCACGCCGCCGTCGAGCACGCGCAGCGAGCGCTCGACCTCGACGGTGAAGTCGACGTGGCCGGGCGTGTCGATGATGTTGATCTGGTGGTCGCGCCACTCCGCGGTGGTCGCGGCGGACGTGATCGTGATGCCGCGCTCGCGCTCCTGCGCCATGAAGTCCATGACGGCGGTGCCGTCGTGCGTCTCACCAAGGCGGTGGGTGCGGCCGGTGTAGTAGAGGATGCGCTCGGTCACCGTGGTCTTGCCGGCGTCGATATGCGCGATCACGCCGATGTTACGCACACGCTCGAGCGGTGTTTCGCGTGACATCGTTAGTCGTTCCCCCGGCCCGGCATGACGCCCGGCGTAGTTCCCGCGAATGGTTCCGCCCCCGATGCAGCGGGGGCGGATGCTGGCCGAGTGATCCGGCCGCTTACCATCGGTAGTGCACAAACGCGCGGTTGGCCTCGGCCATCCGGTGCGTTTCCTCCTTGCGGCGCACGGCGTTGCCGGCGTTGTTGGCCGCATCCAGCATCTCGCCGGCGAGACGCTCCACCATCGAGCGCCCACCGCGCGAGCGCGCCGCGGTCAGCAGCCAGCGCAGAGCGAGCGCCTGACGGCGCTCGGAGCGGATATCGACCGGGACCTGGTAGGTAGCCCCACCTACGCGGCGCGGCTTGACCTCGATGATCGGCGTGACGTTGCGCACCGCCTGCTCGAAGACGTCGATGCCGGGGCGGCCGGTCTGCTCCTCGATGCGGTCGAAGGCGCCGTAGACGATGCGCTCGGCGGTGCTCTTCTTGCCGTTGCGCAGCACCTTGTTGGTGAACGCGGTGACGAGCCGCGACTGGAAGCGCGGATCGGGGGCGACTGGCCGGATGGGAGCTTGGCTGCGACGCATCTTCGGCTAGTCCCTGCGCGTCCCGTACTTGCTGCGGCTGCGGCGGCGTCCCTCGACGCCGGTCGCATCGAGGGCGCCACGCACGACGTGGTAGCGCACGCCCGGGAGGTCCTTGACGCGACCGCCGCGGATCAGGACCACGGAGTGCTCCTGCAACGTGTGGCCCTCGCCCGGGATGTAGGCGGTGACCTCGATGCCGTTGGTGAGGCGCACGCGGCAGACCTTGCGCAGCGCCGAGTTGGGCTTTTTGGGGGTGACGGTGCGCACCTGGGTGCAGACGCCGCGCTTCTGCGGCGAGCCCTTGCGCCCGCGCGTGGTGCGGTTGGTGAGCGAGTTGTAGCGGAAGCGCAGCGCCGGCGCCTTCGTCTTCTTCGTGACGGGCTTGCGGCCCTTGCGGACCAGCTGATTGATGGTCGGCACTTCGTTCCCGTCCTTCGAGGCGCGCGTTCCTCGCGCCACTGTTGTGTGCGTTGCGCTTCCGGCTGTTCCGGCGCTGCGTTCTGCCAACCGGGCGGTGGGCAGAATGAACGGCCAGATGGCTGCGGTGTGAGCCAGAACGCGACATCGCACGGTGTGCGATACCTGTCGCCGGTCCTCACCCCGCCCCGGCCAGCCGACCGTCGAACCAACATGCCAACGCTGCGAGGCGCAACCAAAAAAGGCTACGTCCGGGCCGGTCCAGTGTCAACGCGTGGGGATACCGCCTGCGCAAGCGCTCACCCCGGGCGATCAAGCGTGCGGCGGATGGCGTCCTTCACGTTCTGGCTCGTCATCCGCGACGCCAGGGCGCCGTGCTGCACTCGCAGCAGCAGGTCCGGGTCGAACGGCTCCCTCTGTTGAAGTACGCCGCGGATCCTCGCGTCATCCAACGGCCGCACTGGATTTAGTATCGCACCACGGTAGTAGACGCACGAGTCGCGGGACGGGTACTCGTGCTCGCCGGGTCCCACCACGACACATCCGGAGCCGCATATCCTCTGGCGCCCGTGGGTCGTGAGATTCGCCAGCGCCACAAGGCCAGCGTCGGTCTCAATGCTCAGGACAATCCAAAGGTGATTGCCGAAGTCCAGGCCGAGAATCGTCTCTCCGGGATCCACTACCCAGAGTACGCCTCGTGGAAGGAGCGGGCGGCATCGGCTTGTTCGCGGACCGCCCGAATTTCCGTTTCACTCAGACCGGCTTCCCGGAGAATGACAGTCTCGTCGATACCAATGGCGCTGCCCGAGGGATCGACCCACTCGGGGAGATCGTGGGTGAAGTCAACCAACTCCCAGCGGCTCATGTGCCCGAATTGGTCGATCACCTGCTCGAGGACGGCCAGCTCGTACTCCGACAACTCATCAGCCTCAGTCCGCTTGATGAGACTGACTTCATAGTCCACCGGGCTCGACACGTACTCGTGCCATGCTGATGGCTCGACGGGGCGGTCTTGTCTGATCAGGTCCAATACCCGGCTCAGCGCCGGCCCACGGTCCATCGACACCAGGCGATCGCCGGTGATGGGGTACCCCGATTCAATCAGGGACTGCCGATCCGCGAGGTACAGCAGCTTGATGAGCTTGAGGTACGGCATCCGCCCGTCGTGGCGATCGAGCAGCCACGCGGCGGCCTGCGCGGTCTTGCGATCATTGAAAACGAACTGCATCTGTGTCATCTCAAGAACGATGATACACGCCGTCAGCGCGCCCGCGAGCCTCGATCGGCGTTCGCGCTGCTTCGCGCGCGCTCCCACGTCACCTTGCGGAACGACTCCCGGTAGCGAGGACCGGAGGTTGGCCCGGCGCGCTCGCGCCACCAGCGCAGCATTTGCTCCCGCGAGCGCCCGCCCACCTGCGAGACATGCGCCGTGACCGCTGCAACCTTGAGCTCCAGCACCGGCTCGATGTCGATGATGACGTCCGGGTCGGTCGCCCCGGCCAGCAGCAGCATGTCCGGGCGATGCGGCGTGAGGCCCTCCTCGCGGTGCTCGGGGTAGAAGAGGTGGTCGTCGGCCGCGGGGTAGATCGCGTCGTAGGCGGCGCGGCCGATCTCGCGATGGTCGCGGTGGTTGAAGCCGGGCCGGAAGCCGTCCCAGGTGATCGCGAGCGAGGGCCGCAGCCGCCGCAACTCGCGCACCAGCAGCCCGCGCATCTCGCCGTCGTTCTCGACGCCGCCGTCGGGGAAGCCGAGGAAGATCGGCTCGCTGACGCCGAGCACGGCGGCCGCCTGGCGCTGTTCCTCCTCGCGCTCGGCGGCGAGCTGCTGGGCGGTGCGGCGCGGGTCCTTGGTGCCCTTGTTGCCGTTCGTCGCCACCAGCAGGTCGACCTCCCAGCCCGCCCGGCAGAGCAGCGCCATCGTGCCGGCGCAGCCGAAGTCGGCGTCGTCGGGGTGGGCGACCATGACGAGGGCGCGCCGGGGATCGAGATCGCCGACCAGTTCCTCGATGTCGGTGGGCGGCGTGTCGTCGCTCACGGCGCGGCGGCCAGCACCGGCTGCGCGGCCGGACCGGGCGCGCGCTCGCGCAGCAGCGAGGCGTAGAGATCGAGCAGCCCGCTCGCGACGGCGGACCACTCGTAGCGCTCCATCGATCGCGCCGCGGCGGCCCCGAGGGCCTCGCGCAGCGGCCGGTTCTCCAACAGCAGGTCTATCTTCTCGGCAAAGGGGCCGGGGCAGCGCCAGGGGATCAGGTAGCCGCTGCGGCCGTCGGCGACCGTCGAGGTGAGGCCACCCACGCGCGAGGCGACGACCGGCACGCCGGAGGCCATCGCCTCCGTCGCCACCAGCCCGAACGACTCGTAGAACGAGGGCACGACCACCACGTCGGCGGCGTTGTAGTAGACGTCGATCTCCTCGTGCGGCACGGCGCCGACGAAGCGCACGAGGGAGTCGACCGCCGCCGCCCTCGCAACGGCGCGCAGGCGCGCGATCTCGCGCTCGGCGCGATCGTCCCCGCCCACGATCAGCAGTTGCAGGCGCTCTCGCCCGCTCATCTCCGCCAGCGATTCGATGAGGATGTCGAGGCCCTTGAGCGGCTCGATGCGCCCGACGGCGAGCAGCACCTCCGCCTGCGGGTCGAGGCCGAGCGCGAGGCGCGCATCCAGCTGTGTGCGGGGACGGAAGCGCTCGCGGTCCACGCCGAGCGGGATCACCTTGATGCGATCGCGGGGCACGCCGTAGACCTGCTCCAGCAGCCGCTGCTCGTGTTCCGTCGCCGCCACGATGCGATCGACCTCGTGCACGAGGCGGCGCTCGGCCTCGCGGCGCGATTGTGGCTCGCGCTCCGAGGCGCGGTGGAGCAGCTTGACCTCGGCCAGCGTGTGGAACATCGCGACGTGCGGGACGCCCCACTCGCGCGCGAGCAGCGCGCCCGCCTCCACGGCGAGCCAGTAGTGCGAGTGCACGAGCTCGTAGGCGACGCCCTCGGCGCGCGCGAAGGCGGCGACGCGGCGCGCGAACGTCCCGGCGAGCGGCTGCAGCTCCTCCTTCTCGAGGCGCTCCGGTCTGCCGGCGTCGACATGCACCAGGCGGACGCCGGGGGCGATCGTCTGCACCTCGGGCTGGAGCGGGTCGGTGCGGCGGGTGAAGACGTCGACGGCGACGCCGCCGCGCGCGAGCCAGTTGGAGACCTCGCGCACGTAGACGTTCATCCCGCCGCTCTCGCGTCCGCCGAGCGGCGCGAGCGGCGAGGTGTGGAACGAGAGCACGGCGAGCCGTTGTGGGGCGAACATTGAGGCAGGCATCCTTCCGGAGCAGCCTACGGAGCCGCGCCGTAGCGCGCCAGAGACGATCGCCGCGCTGGTCGGACGTCCGCCACGATCAGGACAAGGGCCGGATCAGACCGAGGAACTCCTGGCGGGTGTTGGCGTCGGTGCGGAAGCAGCCGCGCATCGCCGAGGTGACCATCGTCGCGCCCGGCTTGCGCACGCCTCGCGCCGTCATGCAGAGGTGTTCGGCCTCGATTACCACGCCCACGCCCTGCGCGCTCAGCACCTCCTCGATGCAGTCGGCGATCTGCGAGGTCAGCCGTTCCTGCACCTGCGGGCGCCGCGCGAAGATATCGACGGCGCGGGCGATCTTGGAGAGACCGACGATGCGGCCGTCCGGCATGTAGCCGATGTGCGCCTGGCCGTGGAACGGCATGAAGTGATGCTCACACATCGAATAGAAGGGGATCTCGCGCAGGATGACCAGCTCGTCGTGGCCCTCCTCGAACCCGACGGAGAGGACCTCGACGGGGTCGCGGTTGAGGCCGGCGAAGAGCTCGCGGTACATCGCGGCGATGCGCCGCGGGGAGTCGGACAGGCCCTCGCGATGCGGGTTCTCTCCGACGGCTTCGATCAGCGCGCTGATGGCGGCTTCGGCCCGTTCGCCGTCGAAGCCCGGCCTGATGTCCACGTCGTACTGCGCCGTGCTCACGAGTGATCCTTCCGGGCCGTAGCGGGAGTAGGTGGAGCGTTCCCGCCGCAATCGACCGCGCCGATCGTAGCACGGGGCCGAGTGGGGGGATCAGCGCCAGCCGAGCGCCTTCGCCACGGCCTCCGGCTCGGCGGGCGCGGAGTGGCGTGACGCCTCGATGCTCAGCGCCGTGTCCGGGTCCTTGAGGCCGGAGCCGGTGATCACGCAGACGACGGTGAGCCCGCCGAGGTCGGCGCCCGCGCGCGCCTGCTTGACCAGCCCGGCCACGCTCGCGGCGGAGGCCGGCTCGGCGAAGACGCCCTCGTCGCGCGCGAGGCGGCGGTAGGCGTCGAGGATTTCGTCGTCGGAGACGGCGGCGATCATGCCGCCGGAGTCGTCGCGCGCGGCGATGGCGCCGCGCCAGGAGGCGGGGTTGCCGATGCGGATCGCGGTCGCGACCGTTTCCGGCTCCGCCACCGGCTCGCCGCGCACCAGCGGCGCGGCGCCCTCGGCCTGGAAGCCCCACATCCGCGGCAGCCGCGCGCTGCGCTCGAGGCGGTAGTACTCGACGAAGCCGCCCCAGTAGGCGGTGATGTTGCCGGCGTTGCCGACGGGGATGCAGAGCAGGTCCGGGGCGTCGCCGAGATCGTCGGCAATCTCGAAGGCGGCGGTCTTCTGGCCCGCGATGCGGTGCGGGTTGACGGAGTTCATCAGCGCCACCGGGTACTGCGCGGCCAGCGCGCGCACGACGCTCAGCGCATCGTCGAAGGAGCCGTCGACGGCCACGATGCCTGCGCCGTAGGCGATCGCCTGCGCCAGCTTGCCGGCGGCGACGCGACCGGAGGGCACCACGACGTGGGCGCGCAGCCCGTAGCGAGCGGCGTAGGCCGCCATCGACGCGGAAGTGTTGCCGGTGGAGGCGCAGATCATCGCCTCCGCGCCCTCCTCGACGGCCTTCGCGGCCGCGAGCACCATCCCGCGGTCCTTGAATGAGCCGGTCGGGTTGGAGGCTTCGAGCTTGAAGTAGAGCGCCCCGACCCCCAGCTCACCCTCGAGCACCCGCGAGCGCAGCAGCGGCGTGCCGCCTTCGCCGAGCGTGACGCGAGGCGTGTCCGGCCCCACGGGCAGCAGATCTGCGTAGCGCTCCAGGATGAAGCGCGTCTCCGCAGGCCCTGCACCGGCCGCTTCGGGACTCCCGCCGGCGGGCGTCAGGGCGCCTGCTCCTGTCCGCTCTGGGGTCCGCTCCGGGGTCCGCTCTCGCGGAGTCGCACGAGCAGGCTGCGACCGCGGCGGAGACGCTGCTCGATCTCCTCGATCTGTCGCTTCCCCTGCTGCTCCTCGACATCAAGCATGCGCCGGAAGTGGTCGATCACGGCGTCGCGCTGGAACTCGAGGGATTCCGTCAGCCTGCCCATCCGCTCCTCGATGCCCCTCGTCTGGTGACGCAGCGCCAGCCGCTCCTCGGCCGCGTTCCCAAGCAACTCCAGCGTCTGCTGCAATCCGTCCTCGAGATCGCGCAGCCGGTCTTCGAGCCGGATGCGAACCGCGCGCTGCTGCTCGATCACCTGGCGCAGTTCTTCCTCACGCCCGAGGCTCGTCTCGAGGCGTGCAAGACCGTCTTCCGAGCGGCGCAGCGCCGCCTGCATCGCCGTGAGGCGGGCGTCGGCCGCGTCGACGGCGCCCGCCAGCTCCGGCAGCGCGGCGTCGACTCTCGTTCGCTCCTCGCGCTCCGTTCCGGCGGCTTCGGCCAGTGCGGCGACGCGGCCCTCGACGCCTTCGAGCCGGGCGTCGGCCACCTCGCGGGCACGATCGTGCTCGGCCAGTTCGTCGCCGAGCCGTCTCCCACTCTCGCCCTGGCCGGCGATGCGCTGTTCGAGCAGGTCGATCTGCGTGCGGACGCCTTCCACGAGAAAGGTGGCGTCCCCGTCACTGGAGCGCTGGTGCAAGCTGAGCGTCGTGCGCATCTCGTCGAGTTCGCGCCGCAGATTCTCCTGGCCGGCGCGCAACTCGCTGAGTTGCTCGCCGAGGCGCTGGATCTGGCGACCGACCGCCAGTTCGCGCAGGGGCGGCCCGTTGGTCATGCTGCTAGCCCGCCATCGCGATCACGTTGCCGATCTCCTCGACCACGTCCGAGGCGCTGATCGTCTCGAGCGCCGTTTCCAGTTCCGCGCCCGCGGCGAGGTGCGTGGTGAGCACGATCTCCGCGGTCTGCGCGTCCTCGTCCGCCTCCACCTGGATGACGGAGGCGATGCTGATGCCGTGCGCCCCCAGCGCCTGTCCGATCTCGCCGAGCACGCCGGGGCGGTCCGCCACGGTCATGCGCAGATAGCGCCTCGCGAGGTGCTCGCCCGCCGGGCGCACGCGCACGTTGCGGAGCGGCGGTGTCTCCAGCGGCGGCCGTCCGGCGACGATGTCGCGTGCGACATCGAGCACGTCCGCCAGCACGGCGCTGGCCGTCGGACCGGGGCCCGCCCCGGGGCCCTCGAGGACGACGCGGCCGACGAGGTCGCCCTCGACCTGCACGGCGTTGAGCACGCCGTCCACCTTTGCCAACGGCTCATCGCGCGCGATCAGCGTCGGCCGGACGGAGGCGATCAGTGCGCCGTCGGCGAGCCGCCCGTTGGCGAGCAACTTGATCGCGTAGCCGAGGGCGTCGGCATGCCGCAGATCGGCGGCCGTCAGCTTCGTGATGCCCTCGCGCACGATGTCGTCCGGGCTCACGGAGACGTGGAAGGCGAGGCCGCAGAGGATTGCGAGCTTGAAGGCGGCGTCGATGCCCTCGACATCGGCGGTGGGATCGGGCTCCGCGTAGCCGAGGCGCTGCGCCTCGGCGAGGATGTCGGCGTAGTCCGCGCCCTCGCTGGCCATGCCGCTGAGCATGTAGTTGGTGGTGCCGTTGATGATCGCGGTCACGGCGCTGATCTCGTTGGCCAGCAGGTCGCGGGAGAGCGGGCTGATGATCGGGATGCCGCCACCGACGGAGGCCTCGTAGAGCAGCCGCACGCCCTCTCCGGCGGCGGTCGCCAGCAGATCGCGTCCGTGCTTGGCGATCACCTCCTTGTTCGCCGTCACCACGTGGCGGCCGGAGCGCAACGCGCGCGCGATGTAGTCCGCGGCCGGATCCTCGCCGCCCATCAACTCGACGACGATGCGCACCTGCGGGTCGGCCAGCAGCGCATCGGGGTCCGTGGTCAGCCGCTCCGTCCCGAGGCCGTGGCGGGGCGCCGAGGCGTCACGCACGAGCGCGCCTCGCAGTTCGAGCGGACGCCCGACGACCGCGCGGTAGCGATCGCCGCCGCGATCAAGCGCGCCGATCACCCCGCCGCCGACATTGCCCGCGCCGAAGAGGGCGATGCCGATCGGGCCGCCCTCGCTCGCCTGCCGGTCGCTCACGAACCGCCTCCCTGGCTGATGCTGAACGGACTGCCGTCCCCACTCGAGAGACTGCTGACCACGCGGTCGAGAATCCAGCGCTCCTCGCCGTCGGACAAGTCGCGTTCCACGGCAACAATAGCCCGTTGCGACAGGAGCCACTCGTCCCAGCGACCCGTGACCCGCGCCTCGATCTGCGCGGGTTCGAGCGGCCGGGCTTGCTCGCGCTCCACGACGAGGTAGACGTCGAAGAAGAGCTCCGTCTCGACCACGTCGCTGATCGCGCCGGTTTCGACGCCTTCGAGCGCGGCGCGGGCGATGTCGCTCAGCGATTCCAGCGGCAGCCAGCCGAGGTCACCGCCCTGCGCAGCGTACTCGGCCTCGGCGCTGCGCTCGGTGGCGAGTTCGGCGAAGTCGGCGCCCTCAAGCAGGAGCGCGCGCACGTCCTCGGCGCCGCCGCGGTCGGCGAGGCGGATGCGGGAGACGCGCAACTGGTCGGCCGTCTCGCCGATCTCCGCGCGGAACTGATCGAGCAGGCGATCACGCAGGATCCCGGCCGCCACGACCCGGTCGTACTCGTCCTTCGGCAGATCGACGTGGCGCAGCCAGTCGGCCAGCGCGCTCGCGAAGCGAGCGGCTTCCTCCCTGGGATCCTCCTCGAGCGTGGCCGCGACCTCGTCGCCCTCGTCCGAACCGTTGTCATCGTCCGCCGCGTCGTCCGAGTCGCCACTGTCCGCGGTCTCCTCCTCGAGACCTTCGGGAGGAGCGAAGCCGAGGTGGGCGCGCAGCCACTGCGTGACGTCCTCGTCGGTCACCTCGCCGACGAGGGCAGGCGCGCGGGCGAGCACGATCGATTGCTCTTCGAGCACCGTCAGCGTCCCCGGCACGGCCTCGCCGATGCCGCCGGAGAGGTCGCCGAAGCGCAGCTCGTAGGTGGTGCGGCGAGCGACCTCGGCGGCCTCGTAGTCCGTCTCGCCGGCGCTGAGCACGTGCGCGCGCGGCGGCCGGTACTGCGTGGCGTAGAGGCCGGCGAGCACCACCAGCGCGGCAACGCCGAGCACCACCGTGACGGCGATGATGGCGAACTGCTCGTTGCGGTGGGCGCGTTGATCGCGCTCCCGGCGCGAACTGATGCGCGCCGATCCGGATCTGCGATCAGCCTGGCCGCGGTCCCGGGGCACGTTTGCGGGCCCTCCTCCCGGAGCGCCGCCTCAATGCGCGAGCGACTACCGGCGCGGGCGTCCGGCGGGGACGTTGCTCACGCGGACATGCTCGGCGGTGTACGGGAGCAGGGCCATGTGACGAGCGCGCTTGATCGCCTGCGCAAGGAGCCGCTGGCACTTGGCCGTGCAGCCGCCGCGGCGGCGCGCCTCCATCTTTCCCCGCTCCGTGAGGTAGCGCCGCAGCATCGACGTGTTCTTGTAGTCGACCACACGCGTGCCGGGCGGGCAGAACTCGCAGGGCCGTCGCCGGCCGCGGCCTCCACCGCCGCCACCGCCGCCGCCACGGCCGCCGCGTCCACGCCCGAAGTCCGAGTCGCGATCGCGGTCACGGTCGTGGTCACGGTCGCGGTCGCGATCGCGGCCCATGGGCGGGCGGCCCGGTGCGGCGCTTCGGGGTGGCTCGGTAGTCATCGGCTCCTCCGGCTCAAACGGCGGCTAGAACGGCAGGTCATCGGCATCGAGATCGCCCCCGGCGTCGGACACGCCCAGGGGCGGCGCGCCCGCGCCCTCGAACGCGGCATCGCGCGGACTGCCGAGGAACTTCACTTCCTGGGCGATCAGCTCGGTGGTGTATCGGGTCTGCCCGTCCTGGCCCTCCCAGGAGCGGGTCTGCAACCGGCCCTCGACGTAGACCTGGCGGCCTTTCGAGAGGTACTGGCTGCAGATCTCGGCCAGGCGGTTCCAGGTGACGACCCGGAACCACTCCGTCTCCTGACGGCGCTCGCCGTCGCCCGTGGTGTATTCGCGGTTCGAGGCGACGTTGAAGTTGGTGACGGCACTGCCGTTGGCGGTGTACCGCATCTCCGGATCGGCGCCAAGGTTCCCGATCACCATTACCTTGTTCAGCATGCTCGCACCCCCGTCCCTGGGGAGAGTAGCCGATTCGTTGCGCCCTCGATCATCGGGACCGCCGAGGTGTCACTCCGCCGGAGCCGCGGCGGGCGCTTCCGCTGCCCCCGGCTCGGCGGCGGGCGCCTCTGCCGTCTCCGGCTCGGCGGCGGGCGCTTCGGCTGCCTCGGGCTCGGCGGCGGGCGCTTCGGCTGCCTCGGGCGCTTCCTCCACGGGCGGCCTCTCGTCGCGCGGTGGCGCCTCGTCGCGCGGTGGCGCCTCGTCGCGCGGCGGCGCCTGCCGCGACGTGGCGCGGCGCTGGTACATGACCTCTTCCTCCGGCGGGCCGTCGTAGCCGGGGACGAGGCCGCGGACCAGCAGGTGCCGCAGGATGTTCTCGTTGATGTGCAGCGCGCGCTCGAAGCCGGCGATGCGATCGCCCGGCATCGTGATGTGCGTGAGCACATAGGTGCCCTCGAAGTGGTGCTTGATCGGGTAGGCGAGACGGCGGCGGCCCCAGTTGTCCGTCATCAGGATCTCGCCGCCTGTGTCTTCGACCAGCCCCTGGACGCGCTCGATGGTGGCGTCGGCCTCCTCCACCATCAGGCGCGGGCTGATCACGTACATCAACTCGTACTCGTTCAAACGATCCCCCTCGCGGGGCTGTCACCCGCCGCTCGCAGCTGAAGGCGCCCCGATGAACACAGCGCCCGGCGCCGCCGTGCGCGGCAACCGGGCACAGCGGGAAGCGCGGCGGCCCGTACTCCGTGCTCGCCAGTATATGAACGCGCCGATCGAGGGGCAATCGAGCCTCCCAGGCGGCGTGTCGCTATGCGGACGGCACACCCGGCGCGGGGAACGCCTCGCAGAGGGACTGCACGTCGGCGTGCACCTCGGCGCTGACGGCGTCGTCCTCGGGCGCATCGAGGATGCGCGCGATCAGCTCGCCGACCCGGCGCAGCTCCGCCGTCGCGAGCCCGCGCGAGGTCAGCGCGGGCGTGCCGACGCGGATGCCGGAGGCGACGGCCGGCGGCAGCTCGTCGTAGGGGATCGCGTTCTTGTTGACGACGATGCCCGCGCGCGCCAGCGCGTCCTCCGCCGTCTGGCCGGTCAGCCCCTTCGGCGTCACGTCGACGAGCAGCAGGTGGTTGTCCGTGCCGCCGCTGACCACGCGCAGCCCGGCCTCGACGAGCGTCTCGCCGAGCACGCGCGCGTTGTCCACCGTCTGCTGCGAGTAGGCGCGGAACTGCGAGGTCGCCGCCTCCGCGAAGGCGACCGCCTTGCCGGCGACGACGTGCATCAGCGGGCCGCCCTGCGCGTTGGGAAAGACGCCCCGGTCGATGCGCCGCGCGTACTGCTCATCGCAGAGCACCATCCCGCCGCGCGGCCCGCGCAGCGTCTTGTGCGTGGAGCTGGTGACGATCTGCGCCTGGCCGATAGGCGAGACGTGCACACCGGAGGCGACGAGCCCGGCGATGTGCGCCATGTCCGCCATCAGGATCGCATCGACCTCGTCGGCGATCGCGCGGGCGCGGGCGAAGTCGATCTCGCGCGGGTAGGCCGTCGCGCCGGTGACGATGATCTTCGGGCGGTGCTCGCGGGCGAGCGCGGCCATCTCGTCGTAGTCGATGTACTCCGTCTCGCGATCGACGCCGTAGGAGACGAACTGGAAGAGCTTGCCGCTGAAGTTGACGCTCGATCCGTGGGTGAGGTGGCCGCCCTGGTCGAGGCGCAGACCCATCACCGTGTCGCCCGGCTTGAGCAGCCCGAAGTAGACCGCCATGTTCGCCTGCGCGCCGGAGTGCGGCTGGACGTTGGCGTGCTCCGCCCCGAAGAGCGAGCGCGCCCGCTCGATCGCGAGGGTCTCGACCTCGTCGACGAACTCGCAGCCTCCGTAGTAGCGGCGGCCGGGGTAGCCCTCGGCGTACTTGTTGGTGAGCACGGTGCCCACGGCCTCGATCACCGCCGCCGAGGCGAAGTTCTCGGAGGCGATCATCTCGAGGGTGGAGCGCTGCCGCTGCTCCTCGCGAGCGATCGCCGCGGCGATCGCGGGATCAACATCGGCGAGCGTGCCCGCCAGTTCCGTCAGCGTGCTCATCTCTCGCTCCTCGTGGGGATACGCGCCGCTGCCACGATCCTACCGCAGGCCGGGCGCAGGGGCCGCGTCTCGAGCGTCAGGCGTGCGCAACGCTTCGACGCGTACGCGCGGCTCCAGGCGGCGCGCGTCGGTCACGCGCCCAAGGGCGGTGCCGGGCGCCAGGCAGGTGGCCGCCCCGGCCGCCGTCGCGGTCGTCAGGGCCGCGGCCCAGCCGCGGTTGCGCACGAGGCCGAAGATCAGCCCGGCGAGGAAGGCGTCGCCGGCTCCCACCGCGGAGCGCACCTCGACATCGAGCGCGCCGACGCGGAAGCCGCCCTCGGGCGTCATCGCCACCGCGCCGCCGTCGCCGCGAGTGATCACGACCTGCTCCAGGCCCCAGGCGCGCAGCGTGCGGGCCGCCTCGATGGCGCCCGCTTCGTCCTCGATCGTGCGCCCGAGCAGGCGTTCCGCCTCGTGTTCGTTGAGCTTGAGCAGGTCGGGCGCGGCGCCGCCGCTGAGGATCGCCGCGACTACCTCGCCGTCGGCATCGACGGCGCTGTACGCGCCGCGCTCGGCGGCCATGCCGAGCAGGTCGGCGTAGAGCGCGGGATCGCAGCCGGGCGGGATCGAGCCGGCGAGCACCAGCCAGCTCTGGCCGTGCGGGCGCAGGCGGCGATTGAGCCGCGCGCGCAGCAGCGAGATCGCGTGCTGCGTCACCTTCGGCCCGCTGGCCGCGAGCACGGTGTCGCGGTGCGTCTGGCGGTCGAGGATCGTGATGTTGGTGCGCGTCTCGCCGGGCACGAAGATGAACTCGCAGCCGATGCCCGAGTCGAGCAACGAGTCCTCGATCATCCGTCCGAGGTCGCCGGGGGCGAAGCCGCTGGCGAGCGGCTCGTAGCCGAGCTCCTTGAGCATGCGCGCGACGTTGATGCCCTTGCCGCCGATGTCCCAGCGGATGGCGGCGACGCGGTTGGTGTCGCCTTCGACCAGGCGATCGATCTCGATCGTCTGGTCAATCGCCGGGTTGAGGGTGACCGTGATAATCACAGCGCGCCTCCCGTGGCGGCCGCGGGGCGCATTCTAGGCCCGCCCCGTGCCCGCTTGCCAGCACCCCGGCGCGCGCGCCCTCAGTCCTCCCGCGCGACGGCGAGGGCGTAGACGCGCTCGGCGCCGGCGTCCAGCAGCGCTCGCGCGCCCGCGGCGAGGGTCGCGCCGGTCGTCGAGACGTCGTCGACGAGCAGCACACCGGCGGGCGGCTCGCCGACGGCGGCGAACGCGCCCGCGACGTTCGAGGCGCGCCGATCCGCGCCGAGCGTGGTTTGCGGCGCAGTCGCACGGGCGCGGCGCAGCAGTTCGGCGCGCAGCGGCAGGCCAAGGCGATCCGCGACCCGGCGCGCGATCAGCTCGGACTGGTTGAAGCCGCGGCGCCGACGGCGCGCTCGGTGGAGCGGGATCGGGGTCACGGCATCGATCGCCCAGCGGCGCGGCACGATGTCGGCAGCGGCGTCGCCGAGCGGAGCGAGGTGCGCGCTGATGCCCCGGAACTTCGCCTCCAGCAGCGCGCGGCGCGCGACGCCCGTGAAGCGGTAGGGCGTGCGCAGCCCCTCGAACGGCGGCGGATCGGCGAGGCAGGCGGCGCAGGGCGAGCCCGGGCCGGGCGCCCAGCAGCGGGTGCAGCGCGGCTGCCCGGCCGCGGGCAGCGCCTCGAGGCAGGCGTGGTGCAGCGCCGCGCCGAAGCGTCCGCAGGCGATGCAGCGCTGCGGCAGCAGCGCCTCCGCCAGCTCCTGCAACAACTCGCGCGCGACCATCGCCTGCCCTCGATTGCTCCGCGCCGGGTCCGGCGCGCGGAGCGAGCTTATACTCGGAGCACAGCCCGGCGAGCAGACGAGGCAGGCCCGTGCGCGTCAGGATCCGGCTCTTCGCACAGCTCCGCGAGCTGATGGGCGGCGACTTCCTCGTCGAGGAGTTCGCCGAGAGCGCCGTCACGGTCGCCGATCTGCAGCGCCGCCTGGAGCAGTCGCGGCCCGCACTGCGGCCGCACCTCCCGACGCTCGCGCTGGCGATCAACGAGGAGTACTGCATCGACGCCTCCACGCAGATCGGCGAACGCGACGAGGTCGCGCTGATCCAGCCGATCTCCGGGGGCGCCGATCAGGCGCCGCCGTTCCTCGTGACCCACGAGCCGCTGGACCGCGCTTCGCTGCGCGAGCTGGTGCGCACCGACGAGAGCGGCGCGGTGGTGCTGTTCGAGGGTGTGGTGCGCAACCACCACGAGGGCCGCGGCGTGGCGCGGCTGGAGTACGAGGCCTACGCCTCGATGGCCGAGCGCCAGCTCGAGGCGGCAGCGCGCGAGGTGCTGGCGGAGTTCGAGGGCCGCGAGGTGCAGCGCATCGCGGCGCACCACCGCATCGGGATGCTGGAGATCGGCGAGGTCTCGCTGCTGGTCGCGGTCTCGGCCTCGCACCGGCGGGACGCCTTCGAGGCCGCCTTGCGCGCGGTCGACCGGATCAAGGAGACGGTCCCGGTCTGGAAGCGCGAGCACGGCCTCGACGGATCGGTGTGGCAGGAGGGGGTCAGGCCTCGGCCTGCCGGAGCGGAGCACCCCGCGGGGGCCTGACTGCGGAAGTTCTCTAGCCCAACTGGTTCAGGATCACACCGACGCCGATGCTGATCGCGGTCAGCACCAGGCCGAAGCCAGCCGCCATGCCCGCGCCGAGCTTGAGCAGCAGGCGCGGCTCAATCTGATCGACCTTGTGATCAAGCTGGTCGATCCGGTGGTCAAGTTGGTCGATCCGGTGGTCGAGCTTCCGCTCGAGGTCCGCGAGCGCAAGCGCCAGGTCTTCCTTCGTGACCAGATTCGAGGGCATCGCAGCCATGTGCGTCGCGAGGGCATCGGCCTGCTGCTCGTTGAACCCTGCCGCGCGCAGGTCTTTGGAGATGCTGAGCGTGTCGGAAGCCATCGCCATGAGTATACGCCGCCGCCTCTGCCACACTTACGCGGGGGTTAGGGTAGCACAGTCCTGTCATACCATTACGCGCCGGTGCGAGCCTGATCAAGGAGACGGTCCCGGTCTGGAAGCGCGAGCAACGGCCTCGACGGGTCGGTCTGGCAGGAGGGCGTCGGTCTTCGCCCCACCGGAGCGGAGCGCCCCGCGGGCGCCCTGAGCGCCGGGAGCCCGGAGCCGGCTAGCCCAACTGGTTCAGGATCACGCCGACGCCGATGCTGATCGCGGTCAGCACCAGGCCGAAGCCCCCCACCATGCCGGCGCCCAGCTTGAGAAGCAGGCGCGGCTCAATCTGATCGACCTTGTGATCGAGCTGATCAACCTTGTGATCGAGCTGATCAACCTTGTGGTCCAGCTGATCAATTCTGTGGTCCAGCTGATCAATTCTGTGGCCAACCTTGAGCTCGAGTTCTGCGAGCCCAAGTGCCAGGTCTTCCCGTGAGGCCAGGTTTGCCGGCATGGCGGCCATGTGCGTGGCGAGCGCGTCCGCCTGCTGCTCGTTGAAGCCTGCCGCGCGCAGGTCTTTGGAGATGCTGAGCGTGTCGGAAGCCATCGCCATGAGTATACGCCGCCGCCTCTGCCACACTTACGCGGGGGTTAGGGTAGCACAGTCCTGTCATACCATTACGCGCCGGTGCGAGCCTGATCAAGGAGACGGTCCCGGTCTGGAAGCGCGAGCAACGGCCTCGACGGGTCGGTCTGGCAGGAGGGCGTCGGTCTTCGCCCCACCGGAGCGGGGCGCCCCGCGGGCGCCCTGAGCGCCGAGCCCGTTAGCCGAGCTGGTGGAGGAGCACCGCTGTGGCTGTGCCCATCCCGGCAAGGATCAGTCCGACGGCAACCGCCAGGCCCGCACCAAGCCTCAGCAGCAGGCGCGACTCAACCTGATCGATCTTGTGGTTCAGTCGAGATACCTCCAGTGCGAGGTCTTCCTTCGTGACGAGATTCGTGGGCATCGCGGCCATGTGCGTGGCGAGCGCGTCGGCCTGCTGCTCGTTGAAGCCTGCCGCGCGCAGGTCTTTGGAGATGCTGAGCGTGTCCGAAGCCATCGCCATAGAGCGTCAGCCCAGTTGGTTCAGAAGGATTGCCGTGACAATGCCCATCCCGGCGAAGAGTAGACCCACGGCAACCGCGAGACCTGCGCCCATCCTCAACTCAAGCCGCGATACCTCCAGTGCCAGGTCTTCTTTCGTCACGAGGTTCGCGGGCACGGCAGCCATGTGCGTCGCGAGCGCATCGGCCTGCTGCTCGTTGAAGCCTGCCGCCCGCAGGTCTTTGGAGATGCTGAGCGTGTCCGAAGCCATCGCCATGAGTATAGGCCGCCGCCGCTGCCACGCGTCCGAGGCGCATACCATACCACAGTCATGTCATACGACTACGCGCCGGTGCGGTAGTCCGGGGCGCGCAGCTCGTAGGCGGTGGCGACCTGGAGGTCGCTGAGCCGCGAGGCGATGCGCGGCTCCAGATCCGTGAGCGCGAGGTCGCTCGTGATCACCGTCGGGCGGCGGCCGAGATGGCGATAGTTGAGCAGCTGGTAGAGCTTCTCCTGCGCCCAGCCGCCCGACTTCTCCACCCCGAGGTCGTCGAGGACCAGCAGGCCGGCGTCGCGCAGGCGGCGGAACAGCGGATCGAAGCGCTCGGCCGAGTCCGGCGAGAACGACGCGCGCAGCTCGTCGAGCAGGTCCGGGGCGGTGGCGAAGGCGACGCGGTCGCCCTGATCGAGGCGGTAGCCGGCGATGGCGGCGGCGAGGTGGGTCTTGCCGCTGCCGTTCTTGCCAAGCAGCACCAGCCAGCCTGCGGGGCGCTCCGCCCAGCCGCGCGCGAGGCGGAACGCGCCCTCGAGGTTGCGGCGCTGCTCGCCCCGCAGGCCGTGCCCGCCGGGCCGGAAGCGCTCGAACGTCAGCTCGGCGAGCCGCTCGCGCGACATCCCGCCGACCTCGGAGTAGCGGGGCGCCGACGTCTCCTCGAGCGTGAAGTGCTGTGCGAGGGCGGGGTCCGCGAGCCGCGCGCCGAGACGCTCGTCGATCTGCTCGGGCGGCCGCACGCAGGTGAAGACCGTCGGGAGCGCGGCATGGAAGCGGTGCGAGACGAGCTGCGCGAACTTCTCGCGCGCCCACGGCGTCTCGGAGTAGCTGTCGAGGTCGTCGAGCACGGCCAGCGGCGCCTCGCGGAACTGGTCGCTGAGGCGATCGTAGGAGACTTCGGCGTCGTCCCCGTAGGAGGCGCGCAGGCGGTCGAGGAAGTCGGCGACGGAGAGGAAGAGCGCGGGGCGGCCGAGCTCGATCGCGCGGTTGGCGATGGCGGCTGCGAGGTGCGTCTTGCCGCAGCCGGGCACGCCGCTGAAGACCAGCCAGCCCTGGGGATCCTCGGCGAAGCGGCGCGCGGCCTCGACAGCGAGGGTGTAGCGCTGCTGCGCGAGGGGGTCGGAGGAGCGGCCATGCGGGAGCAGCGTCCCGAAGGTGAAGCGGGAGAGCGTGCCGAGGCGCGAGTAGCGGAGCAGGCGCTCGCGCCGCTCGCCCTCGTCCTCGCGGTCGGCGCAGCTGCACGGCACGGCGCGCCCGAACTCGGGGCTGGTGAGATCCGCGGTGACCCGCACGAAGCGCGCGCCCCTGCAGAGCGGGCACGGCGGGTCGCGGTCCACGGCTGCGGACTGGGGATCAGCTGCGGCGGATAACGCGTTCGTACGGTCCGTGATCGCGAGGCTCCGCTCGCGCATGATCCGCGCCAGGCTTCGCATCGGCCGTCCCCCCTTCCTCTGCGGCGCCCTCGGACTCCCAGCGGTGCAGGATCGACTCGGCGTAGGCCCAGCGGCGCACGTTGTGTCGCGCCGCGAGCCGCAGCGCGCGGGCGATCCAGTCGGCCGGCCAGCGCTCCGCGGCCGCGTCGAGGGCGTCCGTGATCGCCGGCGTGAGCGCGCCGATCTCCTGTTCGTAGACGCGCGCCGGCGCGTCGGCCTCAATGCGCTCCGCCTCCGCCCGAGGCGCGGCGACGCGCACGCCCGGCGGCGGCTCCAGCGCGCCCGAACGCAGTCGCTCGCGGTTACGGCGTCCCGCGTCCGTGTTCACGAAGCAGAGCGTGTCGCCATCCTCCAGCGCCAGCGTGAGCAGGCTGCCGCGCGCTGCCGCGCGCTCGATCGAGGGCGTCAGCGCCGCGACGCCGCCGCAGCCCGCCAGCGCGCGACGCAGCGGCTCCTCCGAGGCGAGTTGCGAGACGCGGACGGCGCGCAGCGTGCCCTTGCGACGTCCGATCGCGTAGAGCGCGTAGAGCGTGACGCGTAGCTCGGCCTCGTCGTCGATGAGCCCCAGCAGCTCGGTGAAGAACTGCGACGGCAGCGTGGTCGCCGTGCCGCGCGCGACGAAGCCCTCGAAGGGCGTCGCGCGTTCGCCCTCGATGCGCAGGGCCGGGGGCGTCATGCGAACTCCGGCGGCGGGTCGCGCAGGATCAGGTCCTGGAACGAGGCGGTGCGGTCGAGGAAGCGCACGGAGACGGTGCCGGTCGGGCCGTTGCGATGCTTCGCGACGATCAGCTGTGCGATGCCGCTCGGGTGCTGGCGGCCGGACTGGTCGGGATGGGCGTCCTGCCACTCCTCGGGCGTGCGGTAGACGTCCTCGCGGTAGATGAACGTCACGATGTCCGCGTCCTGCTCGATCGAGCCGGACTCGCGCAGGTCGGACAGCATCGGGATGTGCGGGGTGCGGCTCTCCACGGCGCGCGAGAGCTGGGCGGCGGCGATCACCGGCACCTCGAGCTCGCGCGCCATCTCCTTGAGCGAACGCGTGATCTTGCCGAGCTCGGAGGCGCGGTTCTCGCTCCCGCCGCCCATCGCCGAGTGCAGCAACTGCAGGTAGTCGACGATCACGAGGTCGAGGCCGTGCTCGGCCTGGAGGCGGCGCGACTTCGCGCGGATCTCCGGCACGCTCAGCACCGCCGAGTCGTCGATGAAGATCGCGGCCTCGCCAAGCGTGCCGATCGCGTGCATGATGCGCGACTCCTCGGTCTCGTTGTGCATGCCCAGCCGCAGCCGCGTCGCGTCCACGTCCGCCTCGGCGGAGAGCAAGCGCATCGCAAGTTGCTCGGCGGACATCTCGAGGGCGAAGACGGCGACCGTGCCGTTCTGGCCGACGGCGGCGTTGCGCGCGAAATTCAGCAGCAGCGCGGACTTCCCGACGCCGGTGCGAGCCGCCACGATGATCAGGTCGCCCCGCTTGAAGCCTCCAGTCAGTTGGTCGAAGTCCATGAACCCCGCGCGCACCGCGCCGACCAGCTCCCCCTCGACGTCCTCCCCGGGGTCCTCGAGGAACTGTTCGAGCAGGTCGCGCAGCCGCTCGAAGTCTCCGGAGCCCTCGGTGGAGCGGATGCCGAGCAGCAGGCCCTCGGCGGCGGCGATCACGCGGCCGGCGTCGGGGCCGCCCTCGTAGGCGATCTGGGCAATCTGCCCGGCCGCCTGGATCAGCCGCCGGAAGAGCGCGTCGCGGGCGACGATGCGCGCGTGCGCCTCGACGCCGGCGGCCGTGAAGTGCCGCCCGACCATCTCGGCGAGGTAGGGCTCGCCGCCGAGCGTATCGAGGCGGCCCGCGCGCTCGAGTTCGTGCGCGAGCGTGGGCAGCGTGATCGCCTCGCCGCGATCGGCGAGAGCGATGCAGGCCTCGTAGCACCAGCCGTGCTGCTCGCGGAAGAAGTCGCCCGGCTGCAGCATCGGGAGGACGCGCGGGTAGCTGTCGGGATCGAGCAGCAGGGCCGCGATGACGGCCTGCTCGGCGGAGACGTCATGAGGCGGTAACCCGCCCGCGCTGGGGCGGCGTTCGGGCCGGAGCTGCGCCGGCTGACCCGTGACCACGAGTTAGGTCGCTGCGGCGTCTCCGGAGTCCGGTGGGGTCGCGGAACCGGAGGCCACGTCATCCGCGGCGTCGCCTTCAGCGGCCGACGCCTGCGAGTCATCGATGTAGCCCGGCTCCGACACGTCTTCGGCGTTCGTCAGATCGGGGGTATCCACCCCGGCCTCCGCGCCTGCCTCGGCAGCAGCCGCTTCTGCGACGAGCGCCTCGGCGGCGTCTTCGACGCCTTCCGGCGCCTCGACGTCGACGACGACGACCTCCGCATCGGCGGTCACATTACGCGACAGCCGCAGCGGTACGGTGTAGACCCCGACCTGGCGAATCGCCTCGGGCAGCAGTACACGACGCCTGTCCAGTTCTTCGCCGAGAATCTCCCCAGCCTTCTCGGCGATGTCAGCATTTGTGACAGAACCGTACAGACGTCCCTGCTCTCCAACGCGCACGGGCATGATCAGGCGGTGGCCTTCGAGCTTGCCGACGAGCCCTTGAGCCTGCCCGTCCAGGAGCCGTTGCCGCTCTTCCTCCTGAGTGGCGAGCGTTTCCGCTCGCCGGAGCAGAGTGGGCGTTGCCGCCGCGGCCAAGCCGCGAGGCAGCAGGTAGTTACGGGCATACCCATTGGCGACGGTTCGCACCTCGCCTCGGGTGCCCGATCCCTCAACGGTCTCCAGGAACACGACCTTCACGCCGAAACCCTCTCGCCGTGCCGGAGCCGGGACGCCGTTGACTATGGCGACCGCGCGTGCTGCCGGCTTGCTGGTTGTCCAAGGCCCTTTCAGTTGCTTGCGAACACTCGGACACAGCGCTGTTGACGCTGCACTCTGCCCACAGGCTATCCACGGCCACGGACCACGCGCAATGCCGGAGGCGTGCGCCAACCCCCAATCGTCACGGCGTACGCAGTCATCGTATAAGAACGCGTGTTCCGTTGTCAAACGGATGTTCTCAGGCTGTACCATGATTCCCCTGGATCCGGCGAGCTTCCCGCCCACCCGTGGCGATATGATGCTGTGCGAGTGGAGGGCATCGTGACGGACGCAGTGGTCTTCAACCGGCAGAGGTTCCGCGAGGCGCTGCTCTACGTAGCGCGCGAGTCCGAGGACGACATCCGGTTCGGCCTGACGAAGCTCAACAAGATCCTCTATTTCAGTGACTTCAAGGCCTTCGCAATCCTCGGGTGCGCGATCACCGGCGCGACGTACCGGAGGCTCGACTACGGCCCCGTCCCCAGCGTGCTGCTGGACGTCCTGTGCGAGATGGAGGCCGAAGGCGAGATCCAGAGGATCGAGCGGCGCGACCTCAACCGGCTGCAGAAGCGCATCGTCCCGCTGCGATCGCCTGATCTCTCCGTGTTCTCCGACCGCGAACTGGAGATCCTCGATCGCGTGATCATGGAGTTGGGCGTGCTCGACGCCTCCCAGTCGCGCTTGCTATCTCATCTCGATGTCGGGTGGAGGATCGCCCACTACGAAGAGGTCATCCCCTACCACTCCGCCTACATCTCCGACCGCCGCCCCACCCAGCGGGAACTCGCCGAGCGCGGGCTGACGCCCGCACCGTGGTGAGCGGACCAGACGACTCGCCTGACCGGCGCGAGCCCGGCGACAACGCCAGCGTTGCATACACGCCCGCATTCGAGGCTGATCTCGCCACGCTCGTGCCCAACCAGGCTCAGCGCTTCTACTTCATGCGCGACGGCATCGAGTACCGCCTCACCCACGCAATCGATCTCCAGCAAGTCACCCCACAGCAGGGCTATCTGATCACCGAGGAGCACATCGCCGGCATGCCAGAGTGCGTCATCTGGTTCACGATCGCCGACGCCGAGGGCAAGAGTCCTCAGTACACACTCGACAGCATCCGCGTGCGGCAGCCCTCGCACGAGGAGGAAGATGACGCCTGACGCCTACGCCCCCACACCCAGCGCGGCGGGCAGCCCGCCCTCGTGCGCCTCGCGCAACGCGGACAGCGAGGCGTCCAGCGGGCCCAACTGCAGTCGCGCGTCCTCGCCCGTGCCGCTGGCGACGCCGAGCGTCGTCGCCTCGACGCCCGCCTCGGCTGCGAGCGCCTCGAGGGCGGTGCGGGCCTCGGCGTCGGGCGCGGCGACGATGAAGCGCGACTGCGCCTCGCCGAAGAGCGCGGAATCGAGGCGCGAGCCCAGCTCGGCCTCGCGGGCGTCGAGGCCGACGCCGCCGGCCAGGCAGCACTCGGCCAGCGCGACGGCGAGGCCGCCATCGGCACAGTCGTGGGCGGCGCTGAGCAGCCCGGCCGCATTGGCGTCGAGCACGAGCCGCTGCACGCGCGCCTCGAGGTCGAGGTCGATCGCCGGGAGACCGGCGACGAGGCCGTGGCGCGACACGAGGTACTCGCAGCCCGCGAGGGCCTGCGCGGGCTGCGCGAGCGGCGCGCCGACCAGCAGCAGCTCGTCGCCCTCGCCGATCGCGGGGGTGAGCCGCCGCTCGACATCGTCGAGCAGGCCGAGCATCCCGACGGTCGGGGTGGGCAGCACCGGTCCCGCCGGCGTCTCGTTGTAGAGCGAGGCGTTGCCGGAGACCACCGGCGTGCTGAAGGCGCGGCAGGCGTCCGCAAGCCCGAGGATCGACTGCTCGATCTGGTAGGCGATCGCGGGCCGCTCCGGGTTGCCGAAGTTGAGGCAGTCCGTCACCGCCACCGGCGTCGCGCCGACGGCGACGACGTTGCGCGCCGCCTCGGCGACCGCGCAGGCGGCGCCGACGCGCGGCTCGAGTTCGACGAGGCGGCCGTTGCAGTCGGTGGCGACGGCGAGCGCACGGTCGGAGCCCTTCAGCCAGATCAGCGCGGCGTCGCCGCCCGGCGGTACGACGGTGCCGGTCAGCACCTCGTGGTCGTACTGGCGGTAGATCCAGCGGCGGCTCGCGAGGTTCGGCGAGGCGAGCAGCGCGAGCAGGTCGGCCGTCGGATCGCCGCAGTCCGGCAGCGCGCCGAGATCGACCGCCTGGCGGCGGTCGAGGTCCGGCGGCCGCTCGCCTTCGAGCTCGTACTGCGGCGGATCGGTGAGCACGGCGACGGGGATGCGCGCGGCGATCGTCTCGCCATCGCGGATCGTCGCGTAGCCATCGTCCGTGACCTCGCCGATCACGTCGGCGTGCAGCTCCCAGCGGCGGAACAGCGCGAGCACGTCGTCGAGGTGCTCGGCCTTGGGGATGACCAGCATCCGCTCCTGCGATTCGGACAGCATCACCTCGTCCGGCGTCATGCCCGCCTCGCGACGAGGCACGCGCGCGACATCGATGTCGAGGCCGGTTCCGGCGCGGGCGGCGGCCTCGACGGCGCTCGAGGTCAGCCCGGCCGCGCCGAGGTCCTGCAGACCCTCGACCCAGTCGCCGTGCTGTTCGGCGAGCTCTACGCAGGCCTCGAGCAGCAGCTTCTCCATGAAGGGGTTGCCGACCTGCACGGCGGGGCGGCGCTCCTCGGAGGCGTCGTCGAGCTCCACCGAGGCGAAGGTCGCGCCGTGGATACCGTCGCGGCCGGTGTCGGCGCCGACGAGGACGAGCGGGTTGCCGACACCGCGCGCCGAGGCGGAGAGCAGGTGCTCGACGCGCCCGACGCCGAGGCACATCGCGTTGACGAGCGGGTTGCCGCCGTAGGCGGGGTCGAACTGCACCTCGCCGCCGACGGTGGGCACGCCGACGCAGTTGCCGTAGCCGCCGATGCCGGCGACGACGCCGCTGAAGAGGTGGCGGTTGCGCGCCTCGTCGAGGGGCCCGAAGCGCAGCGAGTCGAGCAGCGCGACGGGCCGCATGCCCATCGCGAAGATGTCGCGCAGGATGCCGCCGACGCCTGTGGCGGCGCCCTCGTAGGGCTCGATCGCGGAGGGGTGGTTGTGGGACTCCATCTTGAAGACGGCGCACCAGCCGTCGCCGAGGTCAATCGCGCCGGCGTTCTCGGCGCCGGCCTCGGTGAGCACGCGCGGGCCGGTGGTGGGGAAGTGGCGGAACAGCGGGCGGGTGTGCTTATAGCCGCAGTGCTCGGACCAGAGCGCGGCGGCCATGCCCAGCTCGAGCCCGTTCGGCTCGCGGTCGAGCATCACCACGAGGCGCTGGTACTCCTCGCGCGAGAGCGCGATGCGTTCGAGGGTGGCGTCGTCTACGGACATCGGCACTCCCGGCGCCGCTACTTCAGCGAGAACGGCGGGTAGCGGTCGACGAGGAATCCGAGGTACGCGTTCACCCGTGCGTTCCAGCGGCCGACGCCGACGAGGAAGTCGAACAGCCCTCGCGGGTAGCGTCCCGTCACCAGCACGCCGATCACGAGCGGGATGAACGCCACGGTTGCGATGATCCCGAGCACGGACAGCACGATCAGGTGCGGGATGACCAGCAGCCACTTCACCAGCACGAGCCAGCGGTTGAACTCGGGCTTCTCGACCGTGAAGGTGACGCCCTCGTAGTCCCCGTCGCCCATGCTGAACGGCGGGTAGCGGTCGAAGAAGAGGATGTAGGCGTTGACGTTCGCGCTCCAGCGATTCACGCCGACCATGAAGCCGTAGAGGCTGTCCGGGTAGGTCCTCGCGAAGAGAATCGTGAAGAACGAGATCACCCACACGACCCCGGCGAGAAGCCCGAGGAAGTACAGCACCACGTAGTGCGGGATCGCCAGCAGCCAGCGCACCAGGATCAGCCAGCGGTTCGGAGACTCCGGATATGCAACATCGAACGTGACCGGGTAGTCGTTCATCGAATCAACACCCAACGTGCACCCCTTCCGGTCTCCAGCACGTCCTTGCCTGACCTCGCTACTTCAGAGAGAACGGGGGGTAGCGGTCCGTGGTCAGCAGGAAGGCGTAGGCGCTCACCCGCAGCGCCCAGCGGTTCCAACCCACCACGAAGTTGAACATCCCGCGCGGGTAGCGGCCGGTGAAGACGATCGCGAACCACGCGATCACGGTGATCGCCAGCAGGACGACCGCGAGGAACGCAAACACGATGTAGTGGGGCAACACCAGCAGCCACTTCACCAGCGGCAGCCAGCGGTTGAGGTCGCGCTCCGCGTCCGGGTAGTCGACCTCGATGTGTACCGCCTGCTCCTCGTCGGTCGAGGGGTACTCGTCACGCAGCAGCAGGAAGTAGGCGCCCACGCGAGTAGAGAAGCGGGTCAGTTCGACGTTCCAGTCGAACCACCAGCGCGGGTACTTGCGCCGGAACACGATCATGAGCAGTACGGGCAGGAAGACGACGCCGCCCGCCGAGACGACGGCGATCAGGGTTTCGACGGCCATCAGGATTTCGTCGAACTGCTGAGTGTTCGACCCGCCGCCGCCGGTCAGCACGCCAAGCACGACGACAATCGGGATCGCCAGGATCAGGCGGAACAGCGTGGTGACGCGGTTCAGCCCCTGCTCGGGGTAGTCGATCTCCAGCCGGGCCGGGTAGGCCGGCCTCGTCAAGTCAGCAGCCACGACGCACTCTCCTTCCGGGCGGCTTCAGGCCGCCGCGATCTTCGCCTCGAGCCGCGCGAGGGCGGACTGCCAGATCGCGTTGCCGTCCTCGCCGCCGAGCAGCGGCGCTGCCGCGCGCTCCGGGTGCGGCATCATACCTAGCACGTTGCCTTCCGCGTTGAGCACGCCCGCTATGTTCGCGACCGAGCCGTTGGGATTCGCCTCGGGAGTGACGAGGCCCTCCGCCGTACAGTAGCGGAAGGCGACGCTGCGCTGCGCTTCAAGCGCCTCGAGCGTGGCGGGATCGGCGAAGTAGTTGCCCTCGCCGTGCGAGATCGGCACCTGCAGCACGCGGCCGGGCTCGATCCCCGCGGTGAACGGCGAGCTGTGCTCCGCGGCAACGAGGTGGACGGGCTGGCAGCGGAACTGCAGCGAGGCGTTGCGCATCAGCACGCCGGGCAGCATCCCCGCCTCGCAGAGGATCTGGAAGCCGTTGCAGATGCCGATTGTCAGGCCGCCTGCCTCGGCGTGCGCACGCACCGCCTGCATCACGGGTGAGAAGCGCGCGATCGCGCCGCAGCGCAGGTAGTCCCCGTACGAGAAGCCGCCGGGCAGCACGACCAGCTCCGCATCGCCGAGGTCGGTCTCGCGATGCCAGACGCGGTAGGCGTCGACGCCCAGCCGCCCGAGGGCGAACAGGCAGTCGCCGTCGCTCCAACTGCCGGGGAAGACCACGACCGCAGCCCGCACCGACGCTCCTCAACTCCCCGGGGGTATCGCGAGTATAGGGCGTGAGCCCGCCGGGGCGGGAATCGCGCCTGCTGCGGCTACTCGTCGCGGCGGCGGCGCCAGGGCGCGGACGCCCAGATCGGACGCGATGCGGGTCCGCCGTCGCTCTCGCGCGCGTCTTCCCGCTCACCCTGCGGCAGGCGATCCGGGAGCGGTTCCCCGGCGCGAAGCCGCTCGGGCGCCCTCGCGCCCCGCTCCTCGAGTTCGCGCGCGGTCGGCTCCGGATACTCGACGCGAGGATGGTAGACGGCGGTCAGCGTCGCCACGAACGAGTCGGCGACGACGCGCAGGTCGCGCAGCGAGATGTCGCACTCGTCGAACTGCTGCTCCTCGAGGCGGTCGCGCACGATGCCATCGACGATTCCGCGGATGCGGTCGGCGGAGCGGTCGCTGCTGGCGCGGACCGTGGCCTCGCTGGAGTCGGCGAGCATGACGATCGCGGTCTCGCGGCTCTGCGGCTTCGGCCCGGGGTAGCGGAACAGGTTGGGGTCGATGTCCGGATCGTCGGCAGCGGCGCGGCGGTAGAAGAACTCGACCAGGCGCGTGCCGTGGTGCTGCGGGATGAACTGCGTGATCGCGAGCGGGATGCCCTCGCGGCGCGCGATCTCGACGCCGGCGACGACGTGCTGCTGGATCACGCGCGTGCTCTGCAGCGGGTCCAGCGAGGCGTGCGGATCGACTTCGGCCAGTGAGTTCTCGACGAAGAAGCCCGGCGCGACCAGCTTGCCGACGTCGTGGTAGTAGGCGCCGACACGCACGAGCAGCGAGTCCGCGCCGACCCGGTCGGCGGCGCGTTCCGCCATGTTGGAGACCATCACCGAGTGCTGGAAGGTGCCGGGCGCCTCGTCCTGGAGGCGGCGCAGCAGCGGGTGGCTGAGCTGGGCGATCTCCATCAGCTCGACGCGGGTGATGATCCCGAAGGGGCGGCTCAACAGCACGAAGAAGCCGACGCCGATCAGCGCCGAGGCGATCCCGCTGACTCCCGCCGCCCCGGACATCCAGACCAGATCGGTGAGCCGGCGGTCGGGGTCGATCAGCCAGACCGTCCCGAGCGCGGCTCCCGCGGCTACGGCCGCGGCGAACCCGGCCGTGAGGTAGCGACTCAGGTGGTTCGCCCGCGCGGCGACGAACAGCCCGGCCAGCGAGGCGGCGGAGACCACCAGGAACGCCCTCGCGGTCTCCAGCTGCCCGCCGCCGGCCGCGTCGGAGAACGGCAGGTAGATCGAGACGAACAGGGCGATCGAGGAGAGCAGCACCGTGAGCAGCACCGCGGCGCCGAGATCGAGGAGCACGACCGCGGCGATCGGCGAGGCCGCCAGCGGAAGCGCGTAGGCCAGGAAGTGCCTGTCCAGGTCGGGGAGCACAAGCGGAAACATGAACTTGATCGCCGCCGCCGGCGCCAGCAGCAGCAGCGTGAACAGCGTGAGGCGGCGGACGCCGGCCAGCGCCCTGGGGCGCGCGACGAAGAGATAGACCCCGCAGGCCGCACCGGACAGCAGCGAGACGATCGCGACGGCGGCGACGTGCGTGGGGCTGATGCCGCGAGGGTTGAGCCCGGCTGCGTCCAGCAGCTCGATGTCGGCGCCGGTCAGCCGCTGCTCCTGCACGACCAGCAGCTGGCCGCGCTCGCGCGTCACGCGCACCGGCGGTACCGCGGCGCGCGCTTCCTGGCGCCGCTCCGTGGTCCGTGATTCGTCGACGACGAGCGTGGGGATGATCAGCGGGGCGATCAGCTCCGTGAGCGCCAGCCGCTGAGCTTCGTCGAGGCTCAGCGGGAGCAGCTCGGCGGCCTGATCGCGGGCGGCCTCGACGCCGGCGGTCGCGATGCTGCCGGAGAGTGTCCGCCCGAGGATGTCGCGCGCCTCGTCGCCCAGCGTGCGGAAGTCCGTGTCCGGGATCTCCGCCAGGACCGTGACCGCCTCGTCCGAGAGCTCACCGTCCGTGGCGGCGCGGATCCGGGACTCGCGCGCGGAGGCGGAGAGGATGTCCGCGCGCGCCTCCTCGACCTCCTCGAGTTGGCGTGCGAGTTCGGCGATCTGGACCTCGGCGATCGAGTCGTCGCGGCGCTGCACGTCCGGGACCGCTTCGGCAGCCTGTTCGCGCGCCACCTCCGTCCGGACGACGGACTCGTACGAAAGATCGCGCGGCGCCGAGAGCGTCCACGGCGAGGCGTCGCCCTCGCGCATTCCCGCGCCGCCGGGGAACCAGGGGAAGAGGACGGCGAAGAGCGCCGCGCCGATCAGGAGGCCCAGGATGATAGCGGCCGGGCGGGCGAACCAGCCACGGGCCTCGACCGGGCGGCTCAGCACCGCTGCCTCCCTGTCCGGCCGATCCGGGCGACCATCCCGCCCCCGATCATGCGATGTCTCTTTATGGCGATGACCAAATCAGGCGTCGGCCAGCAGCTCCCGCACGATGGCGTTCGCCTGCCGGCCGTCGGCGCGTCCGCGCACACGCTGCATGAGCGGGCCCATGACCGCGCCGAGGTCCCCGGGACCGCTCGCTCCGCGCTCGGCGATCACCTCCCGCGCCATGGCGCGCAACTCGTCCTCGCCAAGCTGGCTCGGCAGATACGCCTCAATGATGACGAGTTCCGCTTGTTCCGCTTCGGCGAGATCGTCGCGGCTGCCCTTGCGGTACTCCTCGATCGACTCGCGGCGTTGCTTCGCCTCGCGCTGCAGCGCGACGACCGCGTCGTCGTCGCTGAGATCGCGTCCGGCGGCAATGCGCGCGTTGCCGAGGGCGGCGATCAGCAGCCGCAGGGTGTCGCGGCGCTGCGTGTCGCGCTCGCGCATCGCGGTGGTCATCGCGGAGCGGATCGTGTCCAGCAGGGCGGGCATGACGCCTCCCGGCCGCACCGGCCGCGAGGGTGCAGCAGTCACCAGCAGCGGATCCCGGTTGGGGCCGGGATCCGTGTCAGTGTCGTTTGACCTGGGCTCGCATGGCCTTGCGCAGCTTGCGCAGGCGCGCGGCTTCCTTCTTCTTGCGGCGCACGGAGGGCTTCTCGTAGTACTCGGCGCGACGCGCCTCGGAGAGGATCCCGTCCGCCTGGACACGCTTGTTGAAGCGCTTCAGCGCGCCTTCGAAGGATTCCGATTCGCCGACATAGACCTCAGTCACGCAGCACGCAGTCCCGTCCCCGCCACGCCCCATCCGGGTCGCGTGTTACCGCAGTCCGACGATCGTAGGGGCGGCCCCCGTGGCCCGTCAAACGCGCGGGGACTACATCCGATAGTGCCCAATGAGCCGCATCACCGCTCGGAAAGGCAGACTCCGCCTGCCGCAAATCGGAGGTTCAGTGCGCTATGAACATACACATCCGAGTCAAGTAGTGTGACGTGCTGACGCCCGTGCTACACTCCCGATCTTCTCGGAAGGAGGGCTCGATGGGCAAGGAGACGAAGACGCAGGGGCGCGACCTGCGCATCCCCACGACACCCGAGAAGCTGGCGAAGGCGGTTCTCAAACCTCTGAAGCGCTAGCAGGCTGCTGAAGAACCCCTGATCCTGAGCCGCAGGGTCTCACTGGCCATTCGGTGGGCTGGCGTAGAGCCCAGAAACATTGGGTTTTTTGATGTCGCGGCCAGCGCGATTTCAGCCCAAAACCGCTGCGGCGGACTTTTTCATCACCCTGCTAGGGGAGACGTGGAAGGAGAGCACCCGTGACCGAAATGCCTGTGCGCGACATCGAGATGGACCCGGCGATCCAGATCCGTGACTCGAACCACGGAGAGACGATCGAGCGCTACATGGACTCGTTCGAGCGGCTTCCGCCGATCGATGTGTTCGCCACGCCCGAGGGCAAGTACGTGGCCGACGGCTTCCAACGCCTCGCCGCTGCGATCCGGCTCGGCCGCCAGACGATCGAAGTCACGCTCCACGAGGGGACGTACCAGGAGGCAGCCGAGTTCGCAGCCGTCGCGAACACGCGCAGCGGGGACCCGCTCACGAGGAAGGAGCGCAGCCGAGGCATCCGCCGGCTGCGTGGGCTCCACGCTGACTGGTCAACGAACCAGATCGCAGAGGCAATGAGCGTCGGGCAGACGACCGTCCGTGACGTATTGAACGTCGACAAAATGCGTACCAATCTGATCCATAGCGCACGCGCTATGGAGCTGCCGGATGCTCATATCCGCGAGGTTGCCCGCGCTCCCGAGCCAGCGCAGCAGCAGATCGCCGAAGCAGCTTCCGATCGCGGGTGGACCGCCTCGGAGACGGCGTCTGCCGTTCGGAACCTTCAAGACGAAGCGCTCCCCAGCGCCCACAAACGCGCCCTGCTTGACGGTGAGGCCGATCCGGTCGTGGCCGGTCCCAACGGTGAGTACGCGATGCCGGTTGAGACGATCAGCCGGCGTGTCAGGCAGCAGAAAGAGAACAGCGCCCAGCTCGCGTACGCCGAAGCGGTCCGCGGGCTGGCGCGTCTGGAGCTGTTCCGCCCCGATGCGATTACTGAGGTCGAGCCGCGGCGACTCCAGCAGCTCGTGGACGAACTCCCGCGACACATCGCGTTCATGGAGGACGTGCTGGCGTCGGCACGGCGGAAGAGCCAGCGCCTTGAGGCGGTGTAGGTATGAAGAAACACACCAACGAATACATCAAGACGCAGGTCCAGCGCGCCATCAGGAACACGGCCAACCAGCAGCCCTCGTTCTTTACGGGGGAGGACGTGCTGCGCACTGTGCTCAAGGTCCAGAAAATCAAGCACTCGATCGATGTGCTCTACAAGAATCACGCCTGGCTCTACTCGATCGCACTCAGGGCACTGCGTGGCGTCATCAGCGAAGAACTCCGCGTGAAGGACGCCAAGGGCACCCGCGTCTACGAGCACTACCAGGTCGGAGCAGACCACCGCTGGCGCCGGCTCCGCGCCATGACGCTCCCGCAACTGCGCACGGTCGTTGCTGACCGCCAAGCCGGCATTGAAGCGGACCAGGCGGTCGTGGACGCCTATCTCAAGATCATCGCCGACCTGGAGAAACTGCCCACAGGCTCCGTTGTCGCCGACGTGCTGGACACCGGCTGACCAGTACGAGCCTGCTAGGCGATCAGCTCGTCGTAGCGGAGGCGCTTCCCGACGAGGCCGGCGGCGATCCGCCGCATCTGCTCTGCCGTGTCCCGTGACCGCTGGTTGTGACGGCCCGCGAACTCCTTCGCGTACCTGTCGAGGTGCTTCGCGCTCATGCGGTGGTACGTCCCCATGTAGCCGCGCTTGAACATCGACCAGAACGACTCGATCGCGTTCGTGTGCGCGTCGCCGATGACGTAGGTGCCGGCGCTGTGCTGGACTGCGGCGTGCTTGTACTCGCCCTCGAGGAGGGTGTAGGCGCTGTGGCCGTCCGAGTAGACCTGCGCCCCGGGCCGCGCGTGCTCGCGGACGAATTCGCGGAGCGTCTCCCCGTCTGTGAGCTCGATTGCCCGAGCGGAGACGCGGCCCGTGGCGCGGTCCCTGACGCCGACGACGGGAGCCTTGGGGTAGTCGGCCCGGCGCATCTTCTCGCGCTTGCTCTCGTGCATGTTGGCGGCCTTGCCGCCGACGAACGTCTCGTCCACCTCGACCGGACCCTCGAACGGCTCTCCGTTCTCGGCCCACGCCTGGCGGATGCGGTGCGCGAGGTGCCACGGGCGCGGGCCGGCTATCTGCCGCCTGGGAGCGGCGTCATGCGGATTCGGTCGTTCGCGATCACGGCGAACTGACCCGCCCAGTCATCCCGATCCTCGACCGCGGCGACGAGCGCCGCCGTCCTCGTCTCGGCCGAGCCGCGCAGGCGCAGCAGAATGACGCCGCTGGCGGCGGGAAGCCTCGCGCGGAAGGCAAGCTCGCCGAAGTCCTTGTCAGCAGTCACGAGAACCCGGCCCTCGGCAACTCCGCGTGCAAGCACCTGCTCGTCCGTGCTCCCGGGAGCGTCCACACGGACCCAGGCCACGTCATGGCTGAGGCGGCGCAACGCCTCGACCATGCCCGAGGACAAGTTTTCGTCGGCCAGGAACTGCACGATCGACTACGCGTTGAGCGGGTAGACCTTCTCTGCCTGGAGACGCTCGCTCGCGTAGCTCAGGCAGGCGTGGATGTCTTCACCGCTCAGATCGGGGTACTCGCGGAGGATCGCCTCCTCCGTCCAGCCATCCGCCAGCAACTCGACGATGAACTCCACCGCGAGCCGCGTGCCCCTCACGACCGGCTTCCCAGCCAGGATGTCGGCGTTCAACTCGATCCGCTCTTCCCAGCCCACGGGCATGACCCTCCTCCGCCGTGACTCATAGCCTACCCCGAACCGCCCGCCACGAGTCGGCACGTCACGCCCTACTCGCGGTTCGGGACGTGACGTGCACCGCCGGCCGCCTCGAACACCACCTCGCCGGCAATCACGGTCAGCCGCACGCGTGCGGCCGCGGGGTCCCGCTCGAGCGGGCCGTCGATGAGCACGAGGTCCGCCGCGGCGCCCTCGCGCAGGCGTCCGCGGTCCGCCAGTCCGGCGGCGTCTGCCGCTCCCGCGGTCCAGGCGCGCCACGCCTCGAGCGGCGCCAGCGCCTGCTCCGGCGCGAGGTCCGAAGGGCGCTCCGAGGACGCCGCAGCGACCGATTCGATGGGGCTCGCGCGGGAGATCGGGGCGTCGCTGCTGAAGGCGAGCGCGCCGCCCGCGTCGAGCAGCGCCCGCCACGGGTGCAGTCGCGCCCGCTGCGCCCCGTCGAGCAGTTGCCGGTAGCGCCCTGCGACTTCGCCGAGCAGGCCCGGCTGCGCCACGACGACCGCGCCGATCGCGACGATCTCCTCGATCAGCGCCGGCGACAGCAGCGGGGCGTGCTCGATGCGCTGCCCCGGTGGCGCGTCCGCGGCGCGGAACGCGGCCAGCGAGGCCTCGACAGCCGGCTCCGTCGGCGCGTGTACGGCGACGCGGCGTCCCGCCTCGATCGCCGTGCGCACCAGAGCCGCGAGCGCCTCGGTGTCCGGCGTCTCGCCCTCGAAGACGGCCGGCTGCAGCTTCGTCTCGCCGCGCCGCAAGCGGCCGGCGGCGCCCTCAGGCGGCAGCGTTTCGAGGGCGTCCGCCGACTCCATCGCCACGACGCGCTGCGGGATCGCGCCCACTCCGAGCAGCCGCTCGAACGTCGACCACTCGGCCGGTCCGTTGCGCACCCCGGCGTCGACGAGCGTGGTGACTCCCTCGGCGGCGCGCGCGTGCGCCCAGCTGCGCACGCGCGCCTCGACCGCCGCGGGGTCCGGCGGCGGCATCGCCGCCTCGATCGCGTCCGCCATGCCGAGCAGCAGCCCGTCGAGGCCGCCGTCCGCGAGCGAGCGCCCGAAGAGCGAGCCCGGCGGCTCCGGGGTGGACTCGTCGATGCCGACGAGGGCGAGCGCGCGCGAGTTCAGCACCTCGGCGTGCCCGCTGCGCTGGATCAGGCGGACGGGGTGGTCGGGCACGGCGCGATCGAGTTCGGCGCGCGTGGGGTGGCGGCCCTCGGCGAGCATCGCCTCCTCGTAGCCACTGGCGCGCACCCACTGGCCGGGCGGCGTGCGTGCCGCCGCCTCGCGGAGCGCTTCGAGCAGCTCCGGGATGCTGGCGACGGCGCGCGGCGCGACGTCCGGGCCGGCTGCCGCGACGGCGGCGGCGAGGACGTGGACGTGCGCGTCGACGAAGCCGGGCAGCAACGTCGCCTCGCGCGCCTCAATGCGACGGTGTCCCGAGGGCAGGCGGCGCGCGCACTCCTCGGGCGTCCCGACGGCGACGATGCGCCCGTCCGCGCAGGCGACGGCGCCGGGCGCGGGCGCGTCGCCCCGGCGCGTCATCGTCAGCAGGCGCGCCTCGATCAGCAGCGGTTCAGGCGAGGAGATCACGGCAGCACGCGTCGAAGCCGGGAGCGGATGCCCCCGGCCTGGCGATGGATACGGAACCGGCCGGTGCTAGTCGGCGGAGGGCAGCACCTTCGGCTGGAGTTCCTCCATGCCGCGCCCGTCGACGTTGAGGTTGCATTCGCCAGGCTTGATGCAGAGCACCTCGATCTCGGAGTCGGCGTCCTTGTAGCGCTTACCCAGTGCGACGGCCATCGGGATGCTCCTAAATCTGCTCGAGCTCGTGGTCGCCGCAGCGAAGCAAGCCTTCGCCGCCGCGCGTGACGATGAACTCCGCACTGCACTCGGTGCAGCGGTAGCGCTTCCCCGTCTCGACCTGTGCCATCTCTTCCCCCTTCGGCGGATTGCCCCGCCAGTCTGTCTCTCTCGTCCTGCTCGCTGTCGCACTCCTCGTGCGGCGAGCAGCCCCTATTCGATCGTCTTCAGATACAGAATGATCGATTCGAGATCGATGGACTCCAGGCTGCTGAAGTCTGGCATCGGGGCAAAGTCCTCGAAGCCGGCGACGATCTTCGCCTGCGACATCAGGATCGACTCGCGGAGATAGGCATCGTCGACGACCACGCTCTCGCCGCTCGCCAGTTGCTCGGGGCGGCCGTACAGGCCCAGCCAGCTCGGCGCGGCCAGCACGGTGTCGTCGAGCGCGTGGCAGGCGAGGCAGCCGAGGGCCTCCACGAGTTGCGTGCCCCGAGCCACCGTCGGGCCGGTCGGTGTCGCCACCGCCGTCGCGTCAGCGCCGTCTCCGCCCCCGGTAGTCGGCACGGCGGTGACGACTCGCGGGTCGTCCCCGGTGCGGATGGCGAGCTTCGTCGCGTTGGAGAACTGGCCGCAGTTGTCCGTGGTGATCGTGATCGTGGCCGCGTCGCGAGTGATCGTCACGGCCTCGCTCTCCGCACGGATCTCGGCGGCCGTCGGATGGCGGCCGTAGCGCTCAACGACGCCCACGAACTGCTCGGCAGTGAGTTGCCGTGCGTAGGCGTCGATCTCCTCCGCCGTCGGCTCCCGGCCGTACTGCTCCCTGAGCGCCGCCGTCAAGGCGAAACGCTTCTCGAGCACGACGCCGAACTGCTCCTCGTCGGCGTGCTCGCCCTCCTCGCGGACGAGCTCCCAGAAGTCATGCTCGCCCTTGGGATCGCCGGTGATCAGTGTGACCAGCTGCTGGACCTGCGTGGCCGAGAGCGAACCTCCGAAGTCGATGTCCCACTTCGGCATGTAGGTGCCGGCGCGGCCGCAGGTGATGGTCTCGCGCAGGTAGTTGCGGATCACCTGCGCTTCGCTCTCGGAGGTGGCCGCGGCGCCGTAGACGTTGTCCTCGCCGAGGATCAGGAAGTGAGGCGCGTTCAGCGCGACGCCGATGGTGCCCTTGCCCGCGGAGTCCTTGCCCGTGCCGTCGAGGCCGTGGCAGTTGCGGCAGTTCTGCACGAACAGGCGCGCGCCGCGCTCGGCGTTGCGCTCGTGGATCTCGGCGGACTCGACCTCCTGGCGGTTGGCCTCGTTGAAGAGGTAGCCGACGGTGACGACGAAGGTCACGAACAGCAGCCCGATCATCACGTTGACCTGTTTGCTGGTGTTCATCTCGCCTCAGTTCCCCGAGAGAGTCCGCTGGCCTGCCGCATCAGGCGCTCGCGCCCGCGCGCTGCGGGTTGTCCGGACCGCCGTCCAGGCGGTCGCCCGTCTGCACGGTGATGTTGCCCGCTGCGTCGACATCCACCTTCATCGTGGTCATGGAGCGCGGGGCCGGTCCGAAGACGCGGATGCCGGACTTGGTGTACGTGGAGCCGTGGCAGGGGCAGCGGTACCAGCCCTGGTCGTTGTCCCAGGTGAAGCCCGAGCGCCACGGCACGGTGCAGCCGAGGTGCGGGCACTTGTGCCAGAGCGCGAGCAGCCCGTCGCCGCCGCCGCTGCCGCCCGCTCGCGTCTCGCTCCGGTCGAGGTTCACCAGCCAGAACTGACCGGTGATGAAGTGGACCGGGTCGCCGCCCTTCCGGAATTCCGAGATGTTGCCCGCGGGCACGGGACCGCCGAAGCCCTTGATCCCGCGCGGGTACATGAAGTCGAGCAGCGAGCCGACGGTGCCGAGCAGCGCCAGCCCGAGCCCGCCCCAGAAGGAGGCGCGGATGAAGTTGCGGCGCGAGGCGATGGGGCCGGTGGGCCGGCGCGCCTGTGCGGCCGGAACCGGCGCATCCTCGGGAGCGCGGGTACGACGCGCGGCGATCGCCTCGCGCCAGGCGTCCGTCACCTGTCCGGGGTCGGGAGCGTCCTGCACCGCAGCGCCTCCGCGTTCGCCCTCGTTCGTCACTGTGCGGCCTCTCGTCCGACGATCATGACTCGGCAGGCTTGACTTCCCACGGCCAGAGCAACTCGAGGCCCTCGCCGCGGAAGTACGTACCGGCGATCGTGAGCGTCAGGTAGGCGCCCAGCCAGCCGGAGAACAACAGGATCATGAAGTCGCGTCGTGTGCTCGCGAGGCCGAGGCGCCAGGCAACGAGGCAGAGCAGCGCCGGCAGGCCGAGCATCAGGTTGATCGGGATCGCCTGCTCCACGATCCAGGCCGGGAAGTTCCACTGGATGCTGCCGCGCGGCAGGCCCAGCAGGTCCGTGCGCACGAACGTCTCGCCGAGCGGAATCCTCTCGAGCTCGCTCGGCCAGTTGATCTCGGTCTGCAGCGCGCGAACGCTGGTCAGCCAGCCAAGGCTCTCCGGCCACTCGCGCACGCGCGCGTCCACGATCAGCGGCGGGAACTTGTCGAAGCTGTCGGCATCGAACGTGAAGCGCTCGAAGGCGACGATGTGCTTGCCGGAGTTGTAGAGAATGAGCGTCCAGGTGCCGATCGTGCCGACGATCGCGCCGACGATCAGGTTCGGCCAGGCGCGCGGCGTGCTCAGCCACTCCCCCTGGCCCTCGTGGGAGGTGTCGAAGAAGGGCACGGCGCCGAGGATGATCAGGAAGACCGTGGGCACGATCACGCCGGCCAGCGCCGGGTGCATGTGCAGCAGCAGCTCCTGAAGGTTGAGGAAGTACCACGGCGCCTTCGAGGGGTTGGGCGTGTTCGCCGGGTTCGCGCGGTCCTGCAGCGGCGCGTTGATCAGGATCGCCAGCGCGACGAACGTCAGCGTGAAGACCAGCGCCGAGATGAACTCGACGAAGACCAGGTCCGGCCAGACCAGCAGCTCTTCCTCGCGCTGGCGGCGCGGGCGTGCAGTGGGTACGGCGCCGCGCGACCTCGAGGGACCGCGAGCAGGAGCCTCAGCGACCATCGGCGTTCCTTCGCCTCTCCGCGCGCCTGCGCCCGGCGCCTACAGCGGCCGGGCGAGCCCGCCGTCACGGCGGATTCGCCAGAAGTGGACGGCCATGAAGACCGCCGCCAACAGCGGCAGTGCGACCACGTGGAGGGTGTAGAAGCGGATCAGCGCGTTCTGCCCAACCTCGAAGCCGCCGATCATCACGAACTGGTTGACCTCGCCCAGGATCGGGTCCGAGCCGATCATGTTCGTGCCGACCGTGATCGCCCAGAAGGCCAGCTCATCCCACGGCAGCAGGTAGCCGGTGAAGGAGAGCAGCAGCGTGAGCACCAGCAACACCACGCCGACGATCCAGTTGAACTCGCGCGGCGGCTTGTACGCGCCGGTGTAGAAGACGCGCATCATGTGCATCAGCACGGTGATCACCATGCCGTGCGCCATCCAGCGGTGCGTGTTGCGCATCATCATTCCGAAGCGCACGTCCGTCTGCAGCGCCTGCATGTCCTGGTACGCCCGCTCCACCGAGGGCACGTAATAGAACATCAGCAGCACGCCGGTGATCGTCAGCCCCAGGAAGAGGAAGAAGGAGAGCCCGCCCAGGCAGTAGGTGTGCGTGATCTTGACGTGGGTGCGGTGGATGCGCGTCGGGTGCAGGTGCAGGAAGACGTTCGTCGCGACGGCGAGCATCTGGTTGCGCGGCGTGTTCGGGTAGCCCGTGCGGATGATCGAACGCCAGACGCGGTTGTTGACGGTGAAGTCGTACAGCCGGTCAGCAAGCGGTCGGCCCTGCGGGCGCTCGGTCGTCGCCATCCGCTCCCCCCGATCAGCTCACGCGCGAGCCGATGGTTGTCGCCGTCTCTAGGCTTCCCACCACTTGCCGAGCAGCACGAGCGTAGCGAAGGCCCCCATCATCAACAGGAAGATGATGGTGAGTTCGAGCGCCTCTCCGACTTCGCCGAAGATCATGGTGAGCCCCACTTTCGCTGCCCGAGGCAAGCAGCCGCCGCAGCGAGGTCATGCCTCGCTCCCAGGCGCCGCGATCCTAGCGATGACCCTTTCCTACGGTCAAGGATTCGCCGCCTGGAGACGGCCCGAAGATGCGCCGATTCGTAATAGACGGGCCGTTCGGCGGCTAGGCGCCGCCGCCGCGCTGCGGCACCCGCGGCACGCCGCCGATACGCAGCCGCCACAGCCCCTTGAGGTCCTCGAGCGCCGTGTGGAGGATCGCGACGCGGCTGTCGCGATCCTCGATCCAGCGCACGGGCACCTCGCGCAGGCGGTAGCCGTTCTCCTGCGCCAGCAGCAGCAACTCGGAGTCGAAGAACCAGCCGGTGTCGCGCACCAGCGGGAGCAGCGCCCGCGCGGGCTCGCGCCCGATCGCCTTGAACCCGCACTGCGCGTCGCTGACGTTGAGCCGCCCCAGCCGCCGCAGGATCTGGACGTAGATGCGCGAGGTGAGCTCGCGGCGGAACGATCGCTCCGTCTCCGAGTCGCGGTGCAGGCGCGTGCCGTAGGCGATGTCCACCTGGCCCGCCGCGATCGGGTCGATCAGCTCCGGCAGGTGCTTCATGTCCGTTGAGAGATCGACGTCCATGTAGGCCAGCACGTCGGCGGGCGAGGTCAGCCAGCTGACGCGCAGCGCGATGCCCCGCCCCTTGACCGGGATGTGCAGCGCGACGAAGCGACCGCCTTCGTCGCCGCCGTGCTCCGCCTCGAGCTCCTTCGCTATCGAGTACGTGCGGTCCGTCGAGGCGTTGTCGGCGACGACGATGCGCCAGTCGTGCTCCGGGTGCTCGCCGATCCATTCGAGGACGCGCGCGACGCTGGTCGCGAGGATCTGCTCCTCGTTGTAGACCGGCAGCACGAGATCGACGTTCGCCATCGTGCGCCCATCGTATCCGGTTATGACGCGTCCGGGCCAACCGGGAAGCAGGGGCCCTCACCCCAACCCCCTACCCGGGGGAGGGATGCGCGGGAATGAGGACGCTTCGAGGCCGATCGGGTGTCGCCTGCGGGGGGCTGCGCCCCCCACACCCCCATCCCGGACGAGCACGCTGCGCGGCTCTGGCCCACCCACCCGCCCTCGGATTTCTTTCCATGGGGGCTGCGCCCCCACGCCCCCACCCGGATCGGCGGCCGGAACACAACGCCGAGGGCGGACCCTCCGATCCCCTCACCCGCTGGCGGGCCCGGGACCAGTCTGCCCGATACACCGGGCTGCTGGTCGAACCCCATTAGGGTCAGGGTGAGGGGGATTCCGGGAGCCGGAGCGCGTCCGCGGCATCCCCGGCTGCGTGGGCTAGTGGCGGAAGTGCCTCTCCCCGGTCGCCACCAGCGAGACGCCGAGGCGGTTCGCGGTCTCGATCGAGTCCTCGTCGCGGATCGAGCCACCGGTGTGAGCGACGACCGTGCAGCCAGCCTCGGCGCACACTTCGACGGTGTCGGGGAAGGGGATGAACGCATCCGTCGCGGCAACCGCACCCCGCGCGCGCTCGCCCGCCTGCTGCTGGCAGAGGCGGGCGCTGCCGACGCGGTTGGGCTGGCCGGCGCCCATGCCGATCAGCACGCCGTCCTTCACGAACACGACGGCGTTCGACTTGACGTGCTTGCACACCACCCAGGCGAGCCGCAAGTCCTCGAGCTCCGCCTCCGAGGGTTCCCGCTCGCTCGTGACGTCGAACCTCATTTCCCCGGAGACGTCGGCCGTCTGCAGCAGCATCGCGCCGCGGATGCCGCGAGCTTCGACGCGCTCGCGTCGCGGTTCACCCGGCGGAGCCTCGAGGATGCGCAGATCCTTCGACTTTTTCTTGAGGTGCTCCAGGCCGTCCTCCGTGTAGCTCGGCGCGATCACGATGTCATAGCGCATGCGCACACCGGACTCGGGATTGCGTACCTGCCGCAGCGCGTCCGCCATCTCGAAGTCGATCGGTCGGTTGACCGCGACGATGCCGCCGTACGCCGAAACACAGTCGCCCTCGGCCAGCGCACGCTGGTAGAGCGGCGTGAGCGCGTCGCCCTCGGCGCCGGCGGCGAAGCAGGCAGGGTTCGTGTGCTTGATGATCGCCACCGCAGCGCCCTCGATGTCACAGACGAGATTGAAGGCGGCGTCGGCGTCGAGGAAGTTGACGTACGACATTCCCTGCCCGTGGTGCTGCTCGAAGCCGCCGACGCCCTCGACGGGCTGGCGCACTGAGTCGAGGCGATAGAAGGCGCCCTGCTGGTGCGGATTCTCGCCGTAACGCATGACCTCGACGCGTGTCATCGCCAGCGTGAGCTGCTCCGGCAGCAGGTCGTCCTCGCCGCGCAGGTACTCGGCGATGGCCGCGTCGTAGTGGGAGACGTGCGCGAACGCCTTGGCCGCGAGCGCGCGCCGCTGCCCGGCGTCGAGCCCGCCCTCGCGCAACGCCTCGAGGATCATCGCGTAGTCCGAGGGGTCGACGACCGGGACTACCCACGGGTGATTCTTGGCGGCCGCACGGATCATCGTCGGCCCGCCGATGTCGATCTCCTCGAGCGCCTCGGCGAGGCTCACGTCCGTGCCGCTGACGGTCTCGATGAACGGGTAGAGGTTGCCGGCGACGAGATCGATCGGCTCGATGCCGTGCTCGGCGAGCTCGGCCGCGTCGTCCTCGCGGTCGCGCCGCGCGAGCAGGCCGCCGTGGACCTTCGGGTGCAGCGTCTTCACGCGCCCCTCGAGCATCTCGGGGCTGCCGGTCATCTCGGCGATGCTCTCGACCGGCACGCCCGCCTCGGCGATCACGGACTGCGTGCGGCCGGTTGAGAACAGCTCCCAGCCGAGCTCGTGCAGCCCCTTCGCCAGTTCGGCGATGCCCGTCTTGTCGTAGACGCTCAGGATCGCCCGCATCACGCTTCCCCCTGTCTTCGCGCTGTCTTCGCGCTGTCTCGTCAGTCCGGCAACCCGGCGATCGCCGGTCCGCCCTCGGCGCGGCGTTCGACCGCGCCGATACGCCAGCTGCCCGGCGCCGCCTCCAGCACGGCTGCCGCGTCCGGGGACGACGCGGCGAGCACGAGGCCTGCTCCCATGTTGAACGTGCGGAACATCTCGCCGTCCTCGATGCCGCCCGCGCGCTGGATGTGCGCGAACAGCGGCGGCGGCGGCCAGCTCGCGGTGTCGATGCGCGCGCACAGGCCCTCGGGCAGCATCCGCGGCACGTTGCCCGGCAACCCGCCGCCGGTGATGTGCGCGATGCCATGGAGGAGCGGCAACAGCGGCCGCACGACCTCGAGGAAGGAGCCGTGCACCGCCAGCAGCGCCTCGCCGAGCGTCTCGCCGATCTCCTCGACGTGCTCGTCCAGCAGCTCGCGATCGCGCTCCTCGCCAAGGCCCTTGGCCACGCCGAAGATCTCCCGCACCAGCGAGTAGCCGTTCGTCTGCAAGCCCGTCGAGGGCAGCGCGATCAGCACGTCGCCCTCCTCGATCGCCGAGCCGTCGATGATCGCCTCGCGCTCGGCGACGCCGACGATGAAGCCGGCGAGGTCGTAGTCGCCCGGCGAGTAGAGGTCCGGCATGTCCGCGGTCTCGCCGCCGAGCAGCGCGACGCCGTTCTCCTCGCAGGCTGCGCCGATGCCGGCGACGAGTTCGAGACGCTGCTGCTGCGGCAGCCCGGACGTCGCGAGGTAGTCGAGGAAGAACAGCGGCTCGGCGCCGGCGGTGAGGATGTCGTTGACGCAGTGGTTCACGAGGTCGCGGCCGACGCTCTCGTAGCGTCCAAGCGCCGAGGCGATCAGCAGCTTCGTGCCGACGCCGTCGGCGCTGGCGACGAGCACCGGGTCGCGGTAGCGCCCGGCGCCGAGCTGGAACAGGCCCGCGAAGGCGCCGACGCCGCCGAGCACCTCGGGCCGGCTCGTGCGCGAGGCGATGCTGCGCAGGCCGGGCAGGCTCGCTTCGGCGGCCGGCACGTCGACGCCCGCGTCGGCGTATCGCAGCGGCGTGGACGATCGTTCAGTCGGGGCGCTCATCGCACAGGTTCCGGGGGAGGCGTCGGGCCGGGCCGGGTCATGCACCGTCCCTCATGCTCAGTGAACGGCTCGCAGCGGGACCGCGTGGCGATCGAAGGAACCCTCGCCCTCGAGGGCGAACTTGTCCAGTTGCAGCGGCACCTCGCTCGGGTACTCGCCGCTGAAGCAGGCCGCGCAGAGCGCATCCCGCTGCTGACCGGTCGCGCCGACCGTGCCCTCAAGCGAGAGGTAGCCGAGCGTGTCCGCGCCGATGTGCTCGCGAATCTCCTCGATCTCGAGGTACGCGCCGATCAGCTCGCCGCGCGTCGCCATGTCCACGCCGTAGAAGCAGGGGTGCGTGATCGGCGGCGAGGTGATGCGCATGTGCACCTCGCTCGCGCCCGCCTTGCGCAGCATCGCCACGACGCGCGGCGTCGTGGTGCCGCGCACGATCGTGTCGTCGACGACGATGACGCGCCGGCCCTCCAGCAGCTCCGGCAGGGGGTTGAACTTCAGCTCCACGCCGCGGTCGCGCAGCCGCTGGTCGGGCTGGATGAAGGTGCGCCCGACGTAGCGGTTCTTGACGAGGCCCTCGACGTAGGGGATGCCGGATTCCTGCGCGTAGCCGACGGCCGCGGCGGTCGCCGAGTCCGGGATGCCGATCACGACGTCGCCCTCGGCGGGGTGCTCACGCGCGAGCTGCGCGCCCATTCGCATCCGCACGGGGTAGACCCGCTCGCCCTGGAGCTTGGAGTCCGGGCGGGCGAAGTAGATGTGCTCCAACAGACAGAGGGCGGGCTCCGCAGGCCGCTCGCCGCTGAAGGTCCAGGACTGCACGCCCGCCTCGTCGATGCGCACGACCTCGCCGGGCTCGATCTCGCGCTCGAAGTCGGCGCCCAGCGTGTCCAGCGCGCAGGTTTCCGAGGCGAGCACCCAGCCGTCGCCAAGGCGGCCGAGGCAGAGCGGGCGGATGCCGAGCGGGTCGCGCACACCGAACAGCGCGTCCGGTGTCAGCAGCGTCAGCGAGTAGGCCCCGGAGGCGCGGCGCATCATGTAGTTGAAGCGCTCCTGCCAGGTGAGTTCGGGCGCGGTCGCGAGCAGGTGCGCGAGCACCTCGGAGTCCGTCCCGGTGGAGAACTCGACCCCCCGCTCGATCAGGTCACTGCGCATCAGGTCGGCGTTGACGACATTGCCGTTGTGCGCGAGCGCGAGCTCGCCCTGCGGGCCGGAGACGATGAGCGGCTGCATGTTCGCGCTGGTGCTCGACCCGGTGGTGGAGTAGCGCGTGTGACCGATCGCGTGCGTGCCCCCGAGGCCGGAGAGCACGTCTTCATGGAAGATCTGGGTGACGAGACCCATCTCGGCGAAGCGCTCGATCCGCGGTTCGCCGTTGGCGGTCGCGATGCCGGCCGATTCCTGTCCGCGGTGTTGGAGCGAGTGCAGCCCAAAGAAGGTGAGACGGGCTACATCCTCGCCGGGTGCGAAGATACCCATGACGCCGCAGGACTCGCGGAGGCTCGGGATCAAGCGCGCCCCTCTCCGCTTCCGGCTGGGGAAGATCGCTAGTGTAACCCACCCCCGGCGACTTCGGCACGCATCCGTGCGTGATCGACCTTCGTGCAGCGGTCCATCACCACGTCCAGCCCCGCCGCCCGGGCCCGCGCCGCCGCCTGCTCGTCCACTATCGCGAGCTGCAGCCAGATCGCGCCCGCCCCCGCCTCGATCGCGTCTTCGACCACGCCCGGCACCTCCGGCACGCGGCGAAACACATCGACGATGTCGACGCGCTCCGGCAGCTCGCTGACGCTGTCGTAGCAGCGCCGCCCGAGCGCCTCGTCGAGCAGCGGGTTCACGAGGTAGACCCGAGGGCGAACTTGTCCAGTTGCAGCGGCACCTCGCTCGGGTATTCGCCGCTGAAGCAGGCCGCGCAGAGCGCGTCCCGCTGCTGGCCGGTCGCGCCGACCGTGCCCTCAAGCGAGAGGTAGCCGAGCGTGTCCGCGCCGATGCGCTCGCGGATCTCCTCGATCTCGATGTGCGCGCCGATCAACTCGCCGCGCGTCCCCATGTCCACGCCGTAGAAGCAGGGGTGCGTGATCGGCGGCGAGGTGATGCGCATGTGCACCTCGCTCGCGCCCGCCTTGCGCAGCATCGCCACGACGCGCGGCGTCGTGGTGCCGCGCACGATCGTGTCGTCCACGACCACGACGCGGGGGCCGCCCAGCAGCTCCGGCAGCGGGTTGAACTTCAGCTCCACGCCGCGATCGCGCAGCCGCTGGTCCGGCTGGATGAAGGTGCGCCCGACGTAGCGGTTCCTGACGAGGCCCTCGACGTAGGGGATGCCGGACTCCTGCGCGTAGCCGACGGCCGCGGCGGTCCCCGAGTCCGGGATGCCGATCACGACGTCGCCCTCGGCGGGGTGCTCGCGCGCGAGCTGCGCGCCCATTCGCATCCGCACGGGGTAGAGCCGCTCGCCCTGCAGCTTGGAGTCCGGGCGGGCGAAGTAGATGTGCTCCAGCAGGCAGAGCGCGGGGCCGGCCGAGCGCTCGCCGCTGAAGGCCCATGACTGCACGCCCGATTCGTCGATGCGCACGACCTCGCCGGGCTCGATCTCGCGCACGAACTCCGCGCCCAGCGTGTCGAGCGCGCAGGTCTCCGAGGCGAGCACCCAGCCGTCGCCAAGGCGGCCGAGGCAGAGCGGGCGGATGCCGAGCGGATCGCGCACACCGAACAGCGCGTCTGGTGTCAGCAGCGTCAGCGAGTAGGCCCCGGAGGCGCGGCGCATCATGTAGTTGAAGCGCTCCTGCCAGGTGAGCTCGGGCGCGGTCGCGAGCAGGTGCGCGAGCACCTCGGAGTCCGTCCCGGTGGAGAACTGGACCCCGCGCTCGATGAGATCGCTGCGCATCAGGTCGGCGTTGACGACGTTGCCGTTGTGCGCGAGCGCGAGCTCGCCCTGCGGGCCGGAGACGATGAGCGGCTGCATGTTCGCGCTGGTGCTGGACCCGGTGGTGGAGTAGCGCGTGTGACCGATCGCGTGCGTGCCCCCGAGGCCGGAGAGCACGTCTTCATGGAAGATCTGGGTGACGAGGCCCATCTCGGCGAAGCGCTGGATCCGCGGTTCGCCGTTGGCGGTCGCGATGCCTGCCGATTCCTGTCCGCGGTGCTGGAGTGAGTGCAGGCCGAAGAAGGTGAGGCGTGCTACGTCCTCGCCGGGGGCGAAGATGCCCATCACGCCGCAGGATTCGCGGAGGCTCGGGATCAAGCGCGCCCCTCTCCGCTCCCGGCTGGGGAAGATCGCTAGTGTAACCCACCCCCGGCGAATGCGGCACGGGCTCACACGCCCGGCGTCGCCTCCGTGCCCGCCGAGGGCGGCTCGCCCGCCTGCATCAGCGCGTGATCGACCTTCGTGCAGCGGTCCATCACCACGTCCAGCCCCGCCGCCCGGGCCCGCGCCGCCGCCTGCTCGTCCACGATCGCGAGTTGCAGCCAGATCGCCCCCGCGCCGGCCTCGATCGCATCCTCGACGACGGCCGGCACCTCCGGCACGCGGCGGAAGACGTCGACGATGTCGACGCGCTCCGGCAGCTCGCTGACCTTGTCGTAGCAGCGCCGTCCGAGCGCCTCGTCGAGCAGCGGGTTGACGAGGTAGACCCGGTACCCCGCCTCGATCAGGTAGCCGGCGATCTCGTGCCAGGGCCGGTCGATGCGGTTCGAGCGCGCGACGACGGCGATCGTGCGCGCCTCGCGCAGCAGCCGCTGCTCCAGCGGCTCTCCGGCCAGCGGCGCGGCGGCGCCCGCTGCGCTCACTGCTCGGTCTCCGGCGGGCTCGACCCGGCGCGGACCAGGCGCCGCCGGCGCCTCGGTCGCTCCGGGGGTGGCGGCTCGCTGACCTCGTCCGGCTCGTCCGGCAGTGCGCCAAGCCGCACCTCGGAATCACTGCGCTCGGCGATCGCCTCGGCGAGGCGGTTGGCGCGCGCGAGGCCCTCGGCGGCGAGCGAGCGAGCGGCGACGACCGTGCCGATCTCGAGCCGCCTGCCGTTGTCCTTCACCAGTTCGACGTCCCAGCTCACGAGGTCCTGCCGCTCGCCGCCCGCCAGCTCGGCCTCGTAGTCGCCCTCGACGGCGATGTGATCGATGCGCCAGAAGGGCACAAGCTCGTCGGTCCCGAGGCCGAGGCCGAGCAGCCCCTGCTGCCAGCGCACGGACTGCTTCTCGCGCTCCAGCAGCACGGAGCGGCCGATCACGTTGTAGACCAGCCCGAGCGTCGCGATCGGCCCCATCAGCAGCGCGACCACGAGCAGCACGACGAGCAGCGCCAGCGGCAGCACCTCGAGGAACGCGACGATCAGCGCGACCGCCCCGGCGGCGAGCGCAAGCTGGATCAGCGGCGCGAGCAACTGGGCGCGCGAGCGCCGGATCGCGACGCTGTCGTCGCCGATCACGGCGACGGCGCGCTGCAGCGGGATCCGCTCTGCCATCGCGCGGCCTCCACCCCTCGTGCTTCCGGTGTGCCAAGTCTAGTCAGGCCGCCGGACCGCGGCCAGCGAGCGCCCCCCAGCCGCAGCACCTATCATTGGACGCCGCCAGGCCACGGCCCGCGCCACGGAGGCTCGATGCGTCCCGACCTGATGGAGATCCTCGTCTGCCCCGTCTGCAAGGGCGAGTTGGCGCTGAGCGTGGAGCAGACCACGACCGACGCGCACGGCCGCGAGGAGATCCTGCGCGGCGAGCTGCATTGCGCGGCCTGCGACCACCGCTACCGCATCGACGACGGCATTCCCAACCTGCTGCCGCCGGAACTGGCCGAGGCGCCCGGGAGCAGCCCCGCATGAGCGACGGCGGGCGCTCGCGGACGATCGGCCTGCTGCTGATGGCCGGGGCGGCGCTGCAGCTGCTCGTCTTCTTCGCTGCCGCCTCGCGGCGCTCCTACGCCGCACTGGCGCTGCCCGTGGGCGCGGGTGTCGCCGCACTCTCGGCGCTCGCCTTCTGGATCGGCTACACGATGGCCTACGCGGAGTGGGACGACGACGATCCCCCCGCGGGCAGCTAGCCGTGCCACCGCCATGACCAACCCGACAGGAGCCTACGAGCGCCGCATCGATCTCGAGGGGGTGAGCAACTTCCGCGACCTCGGCGGCTACGAGACGGACGACGGCGCGCGCCTGTGCTGGCGAACCGTGTACCGCTCCAGCACGCTCTGCGAGGCGACGCCCGCCGACGTGCAGCGACTACTCGACCTCGACCTGGCGCTGGTGCTCGACCTGCGCTCCGACGACGAGCTCGAGCGGAACGGCATCTCCGCGCTGCACGAGCACGGCGTCGAGCACCGGCACGTGCCCTATGCGATGCGCGACCGCTCCGGGACGGGCCTCTACCTGCGGGGCATCGAGGAGTGCATGCCGGCGGTCGGCGCGGTCTTCGCGGCGATCGCCGAACTCGAGGAGGGACCGGCGATCGTCTTCAATTGCGAGGGCGGCAAGGACCGCACGGGCGTGACCGCCGCGTTGCTGCTGCGCGTGCTGGGCGTCCCCGACGAGACGATCGTCGCGGACTACGTGCTCACCCGCGAGTACCTGACGATGTGGCGCGACCTCAGCGACGAGCAGATCGCGGCGTGGGGCGAGCGGTGGGGCCTCGAACTCACGCGCGCCATGATCGACTCCACGCCCGACACGATGGAGGCGCTGCTGCGCGGCATCGACGAGCGCTTCGGCTCCACCGCCGCGCTGCTCGCCCTCGGCGGCGTCGACTCCACGCTGATCGAGCGGCTGCGGGAGCGGCTGCTCGAGCGCTAACCGGCCTCCCAGCCCGCGGGCGCGAGCGGTTCTACGCCCTCGAGGCCGACTTCGTCGCGCAGCTCCGCGACGCTGCGCCCGAGCAGCGGGTGCACGGCCTGCGGTGCGATCTCCGCGAGCGGCACGAGCACGAAGGACCGCTCGTGCATCCTCGGGTGCGGGAGCTGCAACTCCGCGCTCTCGATCCGCAGGTCGCCGGCGAGCAGCAGATCGAGGTCCAGCGGGCGCGGGCTGTTGCGCGGCGCGCGTAGATCGCGGCCCGCGGCGACCTCGATGCGCTTGCAGAGGCGCAGCAGTTCGAGCGGGCTGAGCGCGCTGCGCACGCAGGCGGCGGCGTTCGCGTACGGCGGCGCGGGCGCCAGGCAGGCCGGCGAGCCCCACGGCTCCGTCTCGTAGAGCGGCGAGACCGCCTCGACGGTCACGCCTGCCTCCGCGAGTTGCGCGAGCCCGTGCCGCAGCGCGGCGATCCGATCGCCGAGGTTGCCGCCGATCCCGAGGTAGACGCGCTGCTCCGCGCCCTCGGCGGTCGTCATGCCGGGTCCGTCCTGCGGCTACCGTGGAGGATCGCGTCGGTCACGATGGCGACGTCTGCCATCTCGCGCACGTCGTGGACGCGCACGATGTCGGCTCCGGCGGCGATCGCGATCGCGACGGTCGCGGCCCCGCCGGCGACGCGCGCCGACGGCGGCTCGTCCTCGCGCCCGAGCGCCCAGCCGATCGCGGACTTGCGCGAGCTGCCAAGCAGCAGCGGACGTCCGAACGCCCGCAGCTCGCCGAACCGGCGCACGAGCTCGAGGCTCTGCGCCGGCCTAAAGCCGAATCCGAAGCCGGGGTCGAGGACCAGCCGCTCCCGTTGCACTCCCGCCGCCTCCGCGATCGCGAGCGACTCCTCGAAGCCCGCGCGCACGTCGGCGATCACGTCGCCCGAGGAGGGGCGTCCGCGCTGGTTGTGCATCAGCACCGCTGGCAGCCCGCGGGCGGCCAGCAGCGGCGCGAGCGCGGGATCGGTGCGCAGGCCGTGCACCTCGTTGAGCGCGTCGGCGCCCGCGTCGAAGGCGCGCTCGGCGACGAACGCCTTCGAGGTGTCGACGCTGATCGGCGCGGCGACGGCCTCGCGAACGGCGCGCAGCACGGGCGCGAGGCGCGCCCACTCGCCGGGCGCGTCCAGCGGATCATGGCCGGGCCGCGTGGACTCCGCGCCGACGTCGATCAGGTCCGCGCCGTCCTCGATCATCCGCGCGGCCCGATCGGCGGCGGCGGACGGGTCGAGCACGCCGTCGCCGGAGAAGGAGTCCGGCGTGGCGTTGACGATGCCCATCACGTAGCTGCGCCGCCCCCACTCGAAGCGGCGCCCGCCGATCGTGATCGGCGCGGGAGGCGCGACGGACGGATCGAACGTCATCGAGGGCGGCCCGGCGCGATCAGACGATCTCCGCCGGGATCTCCTCGATCACGCCGCCCTGGTGGATGTAGTAGGCGTGCAGCGGAGGAGGCTCCTCGGCGAGCGAAACGAGCAGGTGGATGGTCCCCGGATAGGCCGGCTCGCGATCGATCTCGCCGGGCGGGAAGAACGCCATCCGCACGTCCGTCTGCGAGGGCCAGGCGGGCGAGGCGACGTGCGAGTGATAGATCGCGAACAGCGCCTCGCCGCGTTCGTCGCGCTGCTGCTCCAGCCGCATCTGCTCCATGCCGTGCATCTCGAAGCGGTAGGGGCTGGCGGCGACGTTCGTCACGCGGTGCACGGAGACCGGCTCGCCATCCTGCCCATGGACGAGGCCGCACGCCTCGTTCGGCAGATCCTCGCGGGCGTGCTCGATGATCGCCTCGGCGATGGCGCGCGGGATCCGTGGCATCGTTCCTCCGAACCGGCTCCCGCGCCGCTACCAGGCCGTCGGCTCGCCGTCGTCGATGCAGGCGTTCCCGCTGAGGCGCATCAGCGCGAAGTTGGCGCTCGACGGCGGCGATGCGAGGTGTTCGAGCCAGTGCGCGCGCTCGGACTCGGGCAGACGCTCGGCGAAGTCCGAGGCGAAGACCTCGATCTCCTGCTCGCCCGGTGTGATCCCGGCGTCGATCGACCAGCCGCGCACGATCGCGATGCGGCCGACGCTGCGCGTGCGCAGCAGCCGCGCGTCCGCCCGCTCGCGGTAGCGGTCGAGGACGGAGACGCGGAAGCGCAGCGGCAGCAGGCCGTAGTCGCCGCGGGCGACCGCACGCTCGACCAGCGCGCGCTGCGATCCCCGCGCCCCGCTGTCGCTGTCCTCAGCGGCCATCGCGCCACTCTCTCCCAGGTCGCGGCTCCTAGGTCTCGATCGGCACACCGATCAGCGAGCCGTACTCGGTCCAGGAGCCGTCGTAGTTCTTCACGTCGTCGTGGCCGAGCAGGTACTTGAGCACGAACCAGGTGTGCGAGGAGCGCTCGCCGATGCGGCAATAGGCGATCGCCGGCTCGTCCTCGACGACACCCGCGCCGCCGTAGATCTCGCGCAGCTCGTCGGCGCTGCGGAAGGTGCCGTCCTCGTTGACGGCGCGCGCCCAGGGCACGTTGATCGCGCCCGGGATGTGGCCGCCGCGCTGCGCCGTCTCCGGCAGGCCGGGCGGCGCGATAATCTCGCCCACGAACTCGGCCGGACTGCGCACGTCCACCAGCTGCGGCGCCTGCGCCGCGACCGCCGCGAGGATCTCGTCACGCTGCGCGCGCAGGCCCGCGTCCTGCTCCTGCGCCGTGTAGCTCGCGCTGCCGGCCGAGGGCGAGTCGGTCGTGACCTCGCGCCCGTCGGCGATCCACTTCACGCGCCCGCCGTCCATCAGCGAGACCTGCTCGTGGCCGTGCAGCTCCAGCAGCCACAGCGCATAGGCGGCGAACCAGTTGTTGTTGTCGCCGTAGAGCACCACGTGCGTGTCGTTGCTGATCCCGGAAGACCCGAGCAGTTCCTCGAGGTCGTCCTTCGCGATCACGTCGCGGCGCACCTGGTCCTGCAACTGCGTCGCCCAGTTCCAGCCGACGGCGCCCGCGATGTGGCCCTCGTCGTAGGCGCCGGTGTCGACGTCGACCTCGACGAGGCGCACGTTCGAGTCGCCTCCGTGTTCGGCTACCCAGTCCGCCGTCACAAGCTTGTCCGTCATCGTCCGTTCCCCTTTCGGGCGGCAGGGCCGCACCAAACTCTACTTTGTTGGCAAAGATTATCAACATCAACGCCACAGCACAACCGGCGGCGGCGCATCGCCGCTCCGACTACCACCAGAGCGTCGTGTTCACGTCCTCCTCGATCACGTCGTAATCCTGCGTCCACAGTCCCGAGGACAGGTACTTCCAGCCGCTGTCCGCGAGCAGGCAGACGACCTTGCCGCTGCGCATCCGCTCCGCCGCGCGTTGCGCGGCGCGCACCGCCGCCCCGCTGGAGACGCCGGCGAAGATGCCGGTGCGCTCCGTCAGTTCGCGCGTCAGCCGGAACGAGGTCGCCGAGTCCACGACGATCCGCCCGTCGAGCACGGACTCGTCGAGGACGGGCGGGATGTAGCCTTCCTCGAGGCTGCGCAGGCCCTGCACGAGGTCGCCCGGGTGCGGGGCCGCGGCGACGATGCGCACGGCCGGGTTGTGCTCCTTCAGCCGCCGCCCGACGCCGGTCAGCGTCCCGCCGGTTCCGAGGCCGGCGACGAAGACGTCGGTGTCCGGCAGGTCCGCGATGATCTCGGGGGCCGTGCTCTCGTAGTGGGCCCGCGGGTTGTCCTCGTTCCCGTACTGGAAGGGCATGAACCACTCGGGGTGCTCCGCGTGGATGCGCTGCGCCTCGCGCACCGAGCCGTTGGCGCCGAGGTCGCCCGGCGAGTAGAGGATCTCCGCGCCGAAGCTCTCGAGCAGCTCGACGCGCTCGCGCGTGACGGCGTCCGGCATCACGACCTTGACGGGATAGCCGCGCAGGCGGCCGATCATCGCCAGCGAGATGCCGGTGTTGCCGGAGGTCGGCTCGAGGATCGTCTGGCCCGGCTCGAGGCGGCCGTCGCGCTCGGCGGCGGAGATCATCCACCAGGCGATGCGGTCCTTGACGGAGCCGGTCGGGTTCTCGCCCTCAAGCTTCGCGTAGATGCTCACCTCGGGGTTGGGCGACATCACGGAGATGTCGACGAGCGGCGTGCCGCCGATGCGGTCGAGCACGCTGCCGGCGGGCGTCCGTCCCGTCGCCTCACCCACGAGGATCCTCCGCCGTTAGCCGCCGGCCAGCGCCGGCAGGATCGACACCTCGTCGCCCTCGCTCAGCGTGGTCTCGGCGCCCTGCAGGAAGCGCACGTCTTCGTCGTTGAGGTAGACGTTGACGAAGCGGTGCAGTTGCCCGCCCTCGTCGACGAGTTGCGAGCGGAATCCCGGATAGCGCCGCTCGATGTCGTCGATCAGCTCCGCGACGGTGCCGCCCTCGGCGGTCACTGCGCGCTGACCGCCGACGGTCTTCTGGATCACCGAGGTCACGTTGACCTGCACCTCCAAGGCGGTTTCCCCTCCCCTGTCGCTCGCGGACGCGCCGTGCCGCGCTAGTGCCCGGCGCCGTCGGCCGTCATGGCCTCGAGCGGTGGGGCGCCGCAGAACGCGTCGTAGTCGATCAGCTCCGTCACGGTCGGCTCGTCACCGCAGAGCGGGCAAGCCGGGTCGCGCCGCAGCTTCATCTCGCGGAACTCCATGGTCAAGGCGTCGATGAGCAGCAGCCGTCCGACCAGCGGCCGGCCGATGTCGAGCACCTGCTTGAACACCTCGGTCGCCTGGATCGAGCCGACGATGCCGGTGATCGAGCCCAGCACGCCCGCCTCGGCGCACGAAGGCACCAGGCCGGGCGGCGGCGGCGCGGGGTAGAGGCAGCGGTAGCAGCCCTCGCCCGGCTTGAAGACGGTCGCCTGCCCGTCGAACAGCAGGATCGAGCCGTCCACCAGCGTCTTGCCGAGCAGGTAGGCGGCGTCGTTGACCAGGTAGCGCGTCGCGAAGTTGTCCGCCCCGTTCACCACGATCTCGTAGTCCGCGAGGATCTCCATCGCGTTCTCCGAGTGCAGCGGCGCGGGGTGCGTCACGACCCGCACGTGCGGGTTGTAGGAGTGCAGCGTGTCCACCGCCGAGTCGAGCTTCGTGCGCCCGACGTCCTCCGTCTGGTGCAGCAGCTGGCGCTGCAGGTTGGAGAGGTCCACCACGTCGAAGTCGACGAGGCCGACCGTGCCGACGCCGGCGAGCGCGAGGTAGATCGCGACCGGCGAGCCGAGGCCGCCCGCACCGACGATCAGCACCTTCGCGTTGCGCAGCTGGCGCTGCCCGATCGAGCCCACCTGCGACATGACGATATGCCGCGAGTAACGCATCGCCTCGTCCGGGGTGAGCGCCTGGCTCGGCGCGGCGCCGCCCGCGAGGGCGGGGATGACCGCGACCTGGTCGCCGTCGGCGACGGCCGTGGCGACGCCGTCGAGCTCGTGAATCTCCTGGTTGTTGACGTAGATGTTGATGTGCGCGGGCACCCGGCGCTCGCGGTCGTAGACGAGCATGTCGAAGCCCGGGTAACGCGCGTTCACCGCGTCGAGGACACCCGCCACGTCGCCGCCGTCTACCTCGACGTACTCGCGATTGGCCGTGAACCTGCGGAATGGCTGTGGGATGTAGACGCTGACCGCCATGTCCGATCGCCGCCCTTCCTGCCGATCTGCCATGTGTCCCTGATCCGTTCCCTGTTCCCTGGTACTCACGAGAGCGCCACGCTCAGGTAGCGCTCGCCCGTGTCGCAGAGCATCGTCACCACGCGACACCCCGGACCGAGCCGCTTGCCGACCTCGATCGAGGCCCAGACGTTGCCGCCGGCGGAGATGCCGACGAGCAGGCCCTCCTCGCGGGTGAGCCGCTCCGTCATCTGATAGGCGTCCTCGTCGCGCACGCTGATCACCTCGTCGTAGATCTCGCGGTTGAGCACGCCCGGCACGAACGAGGCGCCGATGCCCTGGATGCCGTGCAGCCCGGCGCGACCGCCCTGCAGCACGCGCGAGCGCGCCGGCTCGACGGCGACGATGCGCACGTCCGCGACGGCCTCGCGCAGCGCCTCGCCGATCCCGGTGATCGAGCCTCCGGTGCCGACGCCGGCCACGAACGCGTCCAGCTCGCCGCCGGTCGCCTCGAGGATCTCGGGCCCCGTGGTCTCGCGGTGGATGCGCGGGTTGGCGAGGTTGTCGAACTGCTGCGGCATGAAGTAGCCGTGCTGCTCGGAGAGCTGGCGGGCGGCGTAGACCGCGCCCGTCATGCCCTCGATCGCCGGGGTCAGCCGCAGCTCCGCGCCGAAGCGCTCGAGCAGGCGCCGCCGCTCGACGCTCATGTCCTCGGGCATCGTCAGGATCAGGCGGTAGCCCTTGCGCGCGCAGACCATGGCGAGGCCGATGCCGGTGTTGCCGGAGGTGGGCTCGACGATCGTGTCGCCCGGCGCTATCAGGTCGTCGCGCTCGGCGTCCTCGATCATGCTGAGCGCGATGCGGTCCTTGACCGAGCCGGCCGGGTTGCGCGATTCGAGCTTGCCGAGGATCTCGGCGCAGCCCTCCGGCACGACGCGGCCCAGCCGCACCAGCGGCGTGTCGCCGATCAGTTCGAGCACGCTGTCCGCGATCGCCGGCTGGGCGCGACGACCCTCGGTGGCCTGCGCGGTGGTCGTCATCAGATCGAGTAGTTCGCCGCGCGCGCGTGCTGCTGCGCCCGCGCGCGCTCCGCGAGGTCGGCGATGCTCACCGCGCCGAGGCGGCTGCGCATGTCCTCGTAGATCTCCTCCCAGACGGGGCGCTGAGCGCAGAGACCGCAGTCGTACGCGCACTCCTCACCGTCCTCGACGCAGCTAATCGGCGCGACCGAGCCTTCGAGGGTTTCGATCACGTGCAAGAGGCACATCTCCTCGGGCTTGCGAGTGAGCAGGTGGCCGCCTCCGGGGCCGCGCACGCTGCGCACGAAGCCGCCGCGCCGCAACAGCGCGAGCAGATGGTCGAGATAGGACTCCGGGATCTCCTGGCGCCCGGCGATTCCCGCGCGCTGGACCGGCCCCTCGCCGTCATGAAGCGCGAGGTCAATCAGCGCGCGAACGCCGTAGTCGCCTTTTCTGCTCAGCCACATTCGCCCGACCGCCGCTAATGTCGAGTAAGTTGCTTAACATTCTAGCACAAGGGTCCGTTGGGCCAAGCGCTTGGGGACCGGACCGCGGCGGGTCAGCTCACCTGATACTGCCTGATGGCGTCCTGGTTGAACTCGAGGCCCAGGCCCGGCCTGTCCGGCACCACGATCTGCCCGTCCTCGATGGCCGGGGTTTCCTCGAACAGCCGGAGCGTCCAGGGCATGTACTCCACCGTCAGCCCGTTGGGAATGGCGGCAATGGTGTGCACCTGAATCTCGGGTATCAGGTGGCTGACCACCGGCAGGTTGAATGCCTCAGCCATGCCCGCCACCTTTTGGAACTGGGTTATCCCGCCCACCCGCAGCAGGTCGATCATCACGATGTCCACCGAGCGGTGCTCCAGCATGTGCCGGAAGGGACGGATGCCGTACACGTACTCTCCGGCGGCGATGGGCGTGGTGAGCGAGTCAGCCACTCGGGCCAATCCCTGGTAGTCGTCCCGGGCCACCACGTCTTCCAGCCAGAACAGGTGGTACTCCTCCACACGTGATCCAATATCGATGGCCTGGTTCACGTCCCAGAGTTGGTTGATGTCGCACATCAGATCAATGTCCGGGCCAATGGCGTCGCGCAGGGTGCGGATGCGAGCCACCTCGCGCCGGGCGGTAGGTTCGGCGCCCATCTGCGTCTTCATCTGCCTGAAGCCCAGCTCCACCAGGCGAGGACCGGCCTCGGCCAGATACTCCAGACTCATGGGACGCCCCAGTGCGCCGCTGGCGTAGGTAACCACCCGGTCGCGGTGACCACCCAGCAGGGAGCACACCGTCTGGTTCAGGGCCTTTCCCTTGATGTCCCACAGAGCGATGTCGATGGCCGCTATCGCCAGGCTGAATATGCCCTCCGGGCCGGAACCGCCCGCCGCGAGTCGCAACCTGTCGGTGACCGCCTCCACCTGCAACGGGTCTTCGCCCACCGTCAGCTCACAGAGGTTGTCGACCGCGGTGCGCAGGGCCGGCGTCAGCGGGCCGCCGAAGAACGTGATGCCGATGCCCTGCACGCCTTCGTCGGTGTCGAGTTCCAGAGTGACAAACTCCCGGGCGCCAGGCTGGTCGACCCCGACGATGAGGGGGTTGACGTCCGGGGCCTCCAAGACGCGGGTGGTCCAGTTGCTCACTCTCATCTGCCTGCCCCCAGGATTACTCGTTGATTCATGGGCCCCACCCCCAGCGCGGAGCGGTCAGTCGCCGATCGTCCGCACGGGGAACTCCTTCGCCGGGTGCGCCCTCAGCACGTCCTGGTCGAGGTCGATGCCGAGGCCCGGCGCGGTCGGGAGGGCGATGTGGCTGTCCTCGACCTCGAACGCCGGCGTCGCCGCCTCCCGGCCCCACGGTTCGAAGTTCACGAAGTACTCCGTGATGATGAAGTTCGGCATCGTCGCCGCGGCAGTATGCGCGACTTTGTGAACGAGCAGAAGGCTCGCCAGGAACGCTGCGCGGCAACCGACTACTAGACCCTATGGAGCGCCTCGTTCCAGTTCACTGATGCGGTTCTGCGTTTGGAGGCAGAGCCGGATCAGGGAGGGGATGAGGAATGCAGAAGCAGACGACGTACGTGGGGATGGACGTGCATGCGCGCACGATCCGGGTGACGGTGCTGCGGCCGAATGAGGCGCAGCGCGAGGAGTGGGGGCTTGCAAACGAGCCGCGGGCGGTGGCCAGCCTCGCGAGGCGGCTCCTGCGCGACGCACGGGGCCCCGTCGTCGCGTGCTACGAGGCGGGTCCCACGGGCTTCGCCCTGATGCGCCAGCTCCGGGCGAAGGGCGTCGACTGCCGGGTCATCGCCCCGGCGCTGATCCCGCGTAAGCCCGGCGACCGCGTGAAGACCGACCGTCGCGACGCGCGGAACCTGGCAGAGCTGCTACGGGCGGGACTGCTCACCGAGGTCCATGCTCCGACCCCCGACCAGGAGGCGGTGCGCGACCTCTCCCGGGCGCGCGAGGACGCGGTGGCCGACCGCAAGCGGGCGCAGCACCGGCTTTCGAAGCTGCTGCTCCGCCGCGGACTCAGCTACGGGAAGCGGAACTGGACCCTGGAGCATCGCGCGTGGCTGCGCACGATCTCCTTCGACCACCCGGCGGCGCAGGCGACCTTCGACGGCTACCTGCAGGCGCTCGAGGCGGCGGAGGAGCGGGCGCGGACACTGGAGCAAGAGCTTGTCGCCTGCGCGGAGGGAGACGACTACCGCGCGGCGGTGGGGCTGCTGCGCTGCTTCCGCGGGGTGGACACGGTCACGGCGATGACGGTGTTGGCCGAGCTCGGAGACGTGACGCGGTTCGGGAGCTCCCGGCAGCTGATGTCGTACCTCGGGCTCACGCCCAGCGAGTACAGCAGCGGCGCCCGCCAGCGTCGGGGCGAGATCACGAAGGCCGGCAACAGCCACGTCCGCCGGGTGCTGGTGGAGAGTTCCTGGCATTACCGGCACCCGCCGCGGGTGGGGGTGAGGCTGCGCCGGCGCCGGGAGGGACAGCCGGGCTGGGCGGTATCGATGGCGGAGGGGGCGCAGCGACGTCTGCACCGCCGCTTCCGGCGGATGACGGAGCAGGGAAAGCCCTCGCCGGTGGCAACCGTAGCCGTGGCGCGCGAACTCGTGGGCTACATGTGGGCGGTGTTGCGCATCCACGCCGAGCCCCGCCTCGCCGCCTGAGGAGGAGGAACCGAGAAAGGCGAAACCGGCCCTGGAGGCGGGAGAGGTCGCGTCCGGGGCGGGGGAGGATCGATGAGCGAGGTCACGATTCGGAGGACGCGCGAGCCTGCTATGCGGCAACGACGCTCTGCGTCGCCAACCCGCGACCCTAGACGGCGCTCCCTCCCGACGAAGCACGGTCATGCGGATAGGCCTGAGGCAACCCGACGTTCCTATAGAGAGTCAAGGGAGCGATCCGGCAGCCTCCCACGCGGCGTGAGCGGCGAGGCGATTCGGGACAGAGGGACGCCCCGCTTCCAACCCCGCCCGCGCTGATCCGGGATCTGTGGATGCCCGTGTTGGCTGCCGTGGGTGCTCGCCGTCCAAAGACGCTGGGTGCCCGCCCTCACAGGCACGGAGGGCGCCGGGAGTCGAGCCGGGCGACAACTGCGTGGCGTATCGCGCCAGATCGGCAGTGAGCGTTCGATAGAGCTGGCGAGCGACATAGCGCTTCAGGCAGCGGATGATCTCGCGTTTGGACTTACCCCCCGCGGTGCGCTTCGCCACGTAAGCCCTGGTGCGGGCGCAATAGCGCAGGCGGACGAGCACGATCCGGTACAGCGCGCTGTTGGCCTGCCGGTCGCCGCCCGGGTTCAGGCGATGTCGCTGCGTGCGCCCGGAGGACGCCTCGAGGGGCGCGGCGCCGCAGAGCCGTGCGAAGGCGGCCTCGCTCGACAGCCGTCCGATGTTCTCGCCGGCGGTGACAAGCAACTGCGCGGCGTTCACGATGCCGACACCGAGCAGTGCGAGGGAGCTGGGCGCGACCCTCTCCACAAGTGACCGCAGCGCCTGGTCGAGATCGGCGACCTCGCGGTCCAGCTCGGCGACGTGGTGAGCGACGCTGCGCAGCGCGAGCTTCGCGGCCTGTAGTGGTTGGTCGAGCCGGGCCCTGTCCGGACGGAATCGCGCGCACTGCCGCGCCTTCGCGGGCAGGGTCTGCTGCGGCAGCGCCTCGCGGAGTTCCGCCGGCGCCGTGGCGATCAGGTCGCGCAGCTGCAGCAGCGCCGCACTGCGGGCCTTGACCGCGGCTGAACGAGCATTTGCGAGGGTGCGGATCGACTCGACGACGCCGTTCGTGGCCTTGGGCAGCACCTGCGCCGTACCCGCCAGCACCTGCCTCGCGGCGGCCTCGGCGTCGATCGGGTCTGACTTACCCTGGCGCCGGCGCGTGTGCCGGTGCGGCTGGTTGACCTCGCGCACATCCAGCCCCTGTGCGAGCAACCAGCGTGTGAGCCCGGCCCCGTAGGACGAGGTGCCCTCCACGGCGATCGCCGCGATCGTGCCGAACGCCTCCAGCCACTGGTGCAACTCCCGGTAGCCCCGCGCGGTCGCTGGGAACTCGGCATCCCCGAGTCTCTCTCCTCGGTCGTCGAGTGCGACTGCGTGGTGCGTGCGGGAGTGGGTATCCACCCCTCCGATGACACCGCTCCGCGTTTCCGGCATGCTCGCCGTACCTTCCTGCGGGGAGGTGTGTGACCGGGTCGTGGTGGGCGGACAGAACAGCGATGAGGCAACTCTGAGCCAGGTTCCTATGAGGTCACGCCACCCGCGGCCCGGTCACTTGGTGGATGCGAGGAGGGCGGAGCCGACAAGTCGGATTGAGGACACCGCTCGCGGTGGGTCAGCGAATATCTAGGTCAGGCTCCGTCCTTCTCGCTGTGAGTATCTTCGCTGCGAATATCAGAGTGACGGATCGTCGGACCATGGCCCCTCATCGATCCACCTCCGCCCCGGAGCCGCCATCTTGCCACGCCCACCACCCGTCAGGGCAAGATCGACGGGCACCGCTGGGTGCCCTTGACGAAGAGGCACTCCATATCAGCAGGCTGCTTCTATGAGGGCTGGTCCGATCCGCAAGTCGGCCAACGTGGTGGCCGCTCCGTCTGCACGCGATGCCGGATGGTGAGCTGTGCCCCGCTTCTATCCGCACTCGTCGAGGGGTCGCGCTTCTGGACCCGGTGCATGATGGGGAACCTGCTTGCAGGGGGCGCTGCCAGCTGAAAAGCGTCCTTGGGTGGACCAGCAGCCTGTCGCAGTCGCCCGGTCTTCAGCATCACGGTGCAGCCGGTGATGGTCGTCTGCTGGTGGTGCGCCGTCTTCCCGTCGCCCGCTACGCAGCCTCCCCCTGCGCCGCGGCGGCCTGGCGCAGCGGCTCATAGACCTCGCCGCTTCGCCAGAGCGCGTGCAGCAGCACGGCGAGGCGTCGCGCCACGGCGACGACCGCGCGCTTCTTCGCGTTCCCCGCTCCCGAGGCCATGTAGCGCTCGCCCCAGCGGCGCAGGTCGCAGTCCGGTCCGAACGGTCCGAGGACGTACTGCGCGGCCTGCACGAGCAGCCGCCTCAGGTGGGAGTCGCCACGTTTGGTGGTCCCCAGTTGCGTGTGGCGGCCGCCGGAGTCGCGACGCCTCGGCACGAGGCCGAGGTAGGGTGCGACCTCGCGGCTGCGCGGAAAGCGTGCGGGGTGCTCGATCGTCAGCACGAAGGTGAGCGCGGTGATGGGACCGGCGCCTGCGACCTGGCGGAGCGCGGCGGTCTCGGGGTAGGCCGCGCACAGCGCCTCGACCTCGCGGCCGGCGGCGGCGATGCGGGCGCTGAGCTCGCCAATCACCTCGAGCAGCGGCAGCAGTGCGGTGCGCAGTTCAGCCGGGATGTGCTCCGCTGCCTTGCGCTGGAAGGCCGGCGCCGTCACCTTCGGCAGCGCGGCGCCCCACGCCTTGACGGCGCCGCGCACGTGGTTGATGAGCTGCGTCCTGGAGCGCACGAGCGCGTCGCGGCCGCGCACGACCGCGAGCTCCTGCTGGGCCTGCGCGCTGCGGTGACGGATCGGGGCGAGCAGCTTGGGGTCGAGGCGACCCAGCCGCGCCAGTTGCTCGGCGTCGCTGCGGTCGTCCTTGCGCTGGCTGCGTGCGATCAGCGCGACCTGGCGGGGGTTGGCGACAATCACCTCGTGGCCGAGTTCGCTCAGCAGCCGGCTCAGCCACGGCGAGTGCCGTCCCGCCTCCAGCACCACCCGTGCCGCCGGCAGCTCCCCGAGCGCCCGCCTCAGCGCGCGGGCCGTGGTGCGGACGCGTTGCTCGCGCTGCACGTCCCCGGCGGGGCCGAGCACGCAGATCCGGGTGTGACGGTCGCTCACATCGAGGCCCCAGGTGACTCCGCTCGCTTCCTCCCGTTCAACGCGCTCTGCCGTTGCGATATGCTGCTGCATGGCTGGTCTTCTACCTCTCTGAGGCTCTCTCGAGCCGCTACCTGGCCCATCGAGGCCGCGTGATTCGGGGGCGAGTATCCCCTTGAGGAGGAGGCCGGCCCTCATCCCATCTGAAGAAGCGCCCTCCGGGATCGCGGAGTGGGCGAGAGGCGGCTTGAAGCCGCCTCCGGCTTCGTGATCGTGGCCTCCTGACCTGCCCCCGGGCGCCGCTGAGGGCTCCCTGGCGGGGCGGAGGGCGCACTGCGCCTACGCCGCGGCGGTCTCGAGCGTGGCCATGCGCACCAGGTTGTAGGCGGCGGCGCTGAGTTCCAGCCAGCCGCGGTTGCGCTCGCGGCCCACGAAACGCAGCTTGCGCCCGCCGCCCACGGTCTTCAGCCAGCCGAAGACCTGCTCCACGATCTTGCGTCGCCGCTGGCTCTGCCGATAGCCGATGCCGCGTGGTGCGCCCGTCCACGGCGCTGCGGCGGCGGCGCTCCTGCTGCGCCACGTGCGGCGTTACGCCGCGCGCGCGCAGTTCCGCCACGAAGTCGCGCGTGTCGTAGCCGCGGTCGGCGCCCAGCGTCCCGCAGCCGCTCACGCTGCGCTCCAGCATCGTGACCGCCGCCTCGCCCTGCTAGCGTCCCCGCACCAACGGCAGACTGTATGATGCTGAGGGCATCGCGGCGAACCTGATGGGATGAGCCGTCTGGTCGACTCGACGCGAACGGCTCCTCCATCAAGGGCTGCGCGCTGTCTCCGGGGGAGGCATGACCCAGTATATGATCGCCCGGCTCGCCGGCATAATCCCCACGACGCTGCTGCTGTTGTTCACCGTCGTTGTGCTTGTACGCTTGCTGCCCGGCAGCGCCATCGATGCGCTCGAGGCCCAGGCGGCCGTGACCGGAACTAGGGGTGTCAGCGCGGAGGCACGGGCAGCGCTCGAACGGCGGCTCGGACTCGATGAGCCCCTGCCTCTGCAATACGCCCGGTATACCTGGAACGCGGCGCAGATCGATTTCGGTAGATCCGTCTGGACAGGGCAACCGGTGACGAGCATGATCGAGCGCACTCTGCCGCCGACCCTGGTCCTGGGGATCTTGGCGCTGGTCTGGGCCACTTTGGCCGGGATGGCTATTGGTCTCCTCTCCGCCGTCACCCGCGGAACGGCGGTGGACTACGTCATGCGGAGCATCTCCATCGTTGGCCTTAGCATTCCGAACTTCGCGCTCGCCACATTCGTCATCGTTCTGCCCACCATCTGGTGGAAGTGGTCGCCGCCGGTCACGTATACCTCGTTCGACGGCTCAAACCCGTGGACGTACGTCTCACAGTTCTTTGTACCCGCCCTTGTCCTGGGGCTTGCCACGAGCGCAGTGTTCATGCGTCTGACCCGCACCCAGTTGCTCGAAGTCCTCGGCCACGATTACGTCCGGACAGCGCGCGCGAAAGGCCTGCCGGAGCACACGGCCGTGCTCCGGCACGCGTTGCCAAACGCGCTCATCCCGGTGGTTTCCACGCTAGGGCTCGAGGTAGCGACCTTGATCTCAGGTGCGGTTCTGATTGAGGCGATTTTCGGGCTTCCCGGTATGGGCCGCTTGCTGCTGACGGCTATCAGCCAGCGTGACTATCCGGTTATCCAGGGGATCGCCGTCGTTTCGGGCATGTTCGTGATATTCGCTAATCTGCTCGTTGACGTATCGTACGGTTGGCTGAATCCGCGGGTGAGAGTAGGTTCATGACGACGGGCACCGTCGTCAGGGCGACCGGTGGCCGCAGCGCCACAGAGGCGACCGGTCTGGGTCGGTTGCCATCGAGAATAGTGCGATTCAGCCGCCGTCAGCCGCTTGGAGCCTTCTCAGCGGTGGTCCTGGTCGTGCTGGTGCTGTCCGCAGCGCTGGCGGACGTGATCGTTCCCTACGATCCGATTCGAAACAACGTAGGTCCGAGCCTGGAAGGGCCGGATGGCACCCACCTCTTCGGCACCGACCACTTCGGGAGGGATGTCTTCAGCCGCATCGTGTACGGGGCCCGGACATCGCTCTATGTCGGAATGGGCGCGACCCTGCTGGGAGTGCTCGCCGCCACGTTGCTCGGCGCGGTCAGCGGCTACACGGGCGGAAAGCTCGATTACTTCGTGCAGCGATTTGTCGATACGGCACAGGCGATCCCACCGCTGATCTTCCTCTTGGGCGTCCTGCTCGTTCTCGGTCCTCGTACGGAATACATCATCCTGGCGCTCGGCCTTCGAACGGGGCTTAGCCTGTCCCGCATCGTGCGCGGCTCGGTCATCGACATAAAGGCCGAGGATTATGTCGAGGCGGCGCGATCCTTCGGCGCCAGCGACGCGCGGATCCTGGCCTTCCACGTCCTCCCGAACATCTTCGCGCTGATCATAGTCCTCGTCTCGACGACCATCGGCGGCCTGATCGTTGCCGAGGCGTCGCTGAGCTTCTTGGGATTTGGTGTGCCGCCTCCCACTCCATCCTGGGGAGGGATGCTGAGTGTGGACGGAAGGATTTACATGCTCGCCGCCCCGTGGCTGCTCATCGCCCCGGCCTTCGCCCTCAGCCTTGTTGTGTTCGCCACGAATATGTTTGGTGATGCGCTTCGCGACGAGCTGGACCCGCGACTGCGGTCCGCCTAGCTGAGGCTGTCGCACGGAGTGGCGTGGGTGGAGTGCCAAGAGGGCAGCCGGTCGGCAGTGGGCGCGGAGCGGTCGCGTCTGGCGGGGCAGGCGCGCTACGCGGCAGCCGCGGCGGTAGCCCGGTCTCCTCGCCGGGGGTTGCTGTTCGCCGGCCGGGGTGAGGGGCGCGCCCGGCGATAGAGCTTCTTGAGGTTGTGGGTGGCGGCGATCAGCTTCCATTCGCTGGCGCACGCGGCGATCCCGCGCCGCATGAAGCGGCGGATGGCGCGGTTCTCCTTGATGTCGCCGAAGACGGGTTCGATCATCCAGCGCCGCTGCTCGTAGAGACGCCGGCCCCGCTGCGTCGCCAGCTTGCGATCCATCCGTTCACGTACGGAGAGCCCGGCAGGGATGCGCCCGCGCGGCGGCGCTGTGCCGGCGCGCCGGTTGCGGTCGCCGCGGGTCGCGAGCAGCAACTCCGGCCCCCGGCCTTCGGCCTGCCGCACGTTCGCCTCGGAGTAGTAGCCGGCGTCGGCCAGCAACACGCGCGGCGACCCGCAGTGTGCGGCCTCCAGGTTGCGGTTCGCCGCCTCGATCATCGGTTGCAGCTCGTGCATGTCCGTCGCCTGGCGGCTCAGCTCGGCCGCGACGATGATCTGGTCGCGGGTCGTCACCGCCTGCACGTTGTAGCCCTGGAAGTAGCCGTGATAGTCACGCACCACGCGGCTGTCCGGGTCGGTGATGTTCACCTTCGCACCCGGGTCGGGCTGCGGCGGCTTCGGGCGGTGCCCGCGCCGGTCCTTCTGCGCGCGGCTCCTGAGGCGTTCCTCGTAGTCCTCCTGCCGCTCCCGCTCACGGGCCGCCAGCCGCTCCCGCGCCTCGCGCAGCCGCTGCAGGCGCTCCCCGCGGTCCCTGAACCCCGCAGGCAACTCGTCGCCCCGCGCGTCGCCGAAGCGCGCGTGCTCCTCGGCGTCCACCCGCTCCGCCTCGGCGAGGATGCGCCGCACCTCGGCCTCAAGCTCCGCATCCGTGCGGTTGCGCTCACGGCTGGCGTTCGCGCGGAGTTTGGCGCCGTCGAGCGCGACCACGCCGACTCGCAACAGACCCGCCTCGGCGCACAGCCTGAGCACCCCGGCGAACAGTCCCGCCAGCGCCCCCTCGTGCTGCCGGCGGAAGCGGCAGATCGTGGCGTGGTCGTGCTGCTGGTTCGCGGTCAGCACGCGGAAGGCGATGTCCTCGCGGCAGCGCCGCTCGATCCGGCGGCTCGAGCGCTCGCCCTCGCAGTAGGCATAGAGCACGAGCGCGACCATCATCGAGGGCTCGTACGCCTTCCGCCCCCAGCCGTCCTCGCGGTAGCGCGCGTAGAACGCCGTGAGGTCGAGCTGGCTGACCGCATCGAGCACGAACCACGCGAGGTGGTCCTCGGGCAGCCAGTCGCGGAGGCTGGCGGGCATCAGGTATTGCTGGTCACGCTCGCACGGCAGGAAGCGCTGGGTCACTCCGCCCCCGCCGCCTCGCTCATCCTACCGTGAGATCCCCGCGTCGGGGGGTTTGTGCGACAGCCTCAGCGTGTGGCGGCAGCCCTCGTCTCGCGGCTGGCACTCTTGGGTACGGACTTTGGCAAGGATCGCTGCATCAAGGTCAGGCAAAAGGATCTTGCCCGCCTGACCACCATGTCACGCTCTGCTGTAGCCGACGGGCTAACCGGACTGGCGAAGGCGCGGGTGGTCTGCCTGGGCGCCGACCGACGTTCGAGATTCACCGGCGTGGTTGTGGTTCCGAATGTGGACACTCAAAGACCATGCGTTCCTTGATGTACAGACCCGCGAGATAGAACCGCTGCTTTCGCCGTCGCGCGACGATTAGCCACGACGGGCTCTCGGCGCTCGGATCCTGGTTGCCAACGGAGAGCAAGCGAGCCGGGCTCACGGAGCTGCATCGGGTAGGCTCCTTCGCGCCTATCTCCACCAGAGTCCGAGCGTGAGAAGGCGCCGCAACCAGCGCCGCAGCTTCGCCCACGCGAGGGCGCGCCGCGTGTCGTGGAGCGCCGCGGTGCGCCAGCCAGTCTGCCCCCTGCGCGCGAAGCCGCGCAGCGCCTGCGTCTCGGGCGGCAAGGTGAGCCCGTGCTCCTCGAGCATCGCGAGTTCGAGAGCGAGGATGCGCGCCTCGGTCTCCAGCCAGCGTACGCCCCTCCCGTGGTCGGGGTGGCCGGCCCGCAGCCGCCGCCACTCCTCGACGAGCGGCCACGCCTCGCAGTAGACGTTGGCGTCATCGTCGGCCGGCCCGGTCGTGACGACCTCCGGGAACGGCCGCCGCAGCGCCACCGGTGGGTCGGACCGCATGCCGGCCACGGCGGGAGCCGACTTCCCGGTTGACGGCTCCCCGGTCCGCCCGGGCGCCACCGGCCGAGCCTCGACGCCACTCGCGGCCCCGGCGCCGCCAGCGGTGCCCGGCCGGCGGGGAGCGGCACGCAGCTCCCCGGCGAGCGCGGCCAGGCTGCCCTCCAGCCGCTCGACGCGCCGCTCCAGCGCGCCGGCGTGCTCCGGCCCCACCGCGCCGCCAAGCCCGTCGCGCGACAGCTGCAGGCGCTCGAGCGCGTCACGGACGTGCGAGGTCAGCCGACCCGACTCGAGGACCCGTTTCAGCGGTTTGTAGTTGACCCCGAGCAGGTCCGCTGCCTGAAGCCGCCCTTTCTCCGCCACGATGTCGCGCAGCAGCGCCGTGAGCCGCAGCTCGCGCTCAGCGCCGGCGTCCGGTCTCGCGCCTTCACTCGCGTGGCGCCCGTCCACGCCTGCCTCCCCGTAGCCTCTCGACGGCCCGTCACGAGCCTGCTGCTGCGCCCATCAGGTCCGCACACGGAGCAGGCCGACCCCCGCAACCGCCCCGAATCGGGGTTCCCTTCGTGGGCACTTCTGTCCGCGTGGCCCGGAACACGGCCGAACACCGAAGTGCGTGCTGCGATGCAGCCGGCAGCCCCCGATACCCGTATTCCCCTTGCGACGCAACACCCACTCTGTACAGGCCCCGTACGTCCGGCGGCGCCCCACGCACCGATCTCAGCACGATCGGCGCCCCGGCATGGAGGCCCTGTAAGCCCTGATCCACCGAAGAGGAGCGCGCGAGCGGCTGCGGTTGGGTGCTCCGCTGTAGCTGGGACAATGGGTGTTGACGAATCACGTCACAGCGACAGGGAGCACCCATTCGATGCTAGCACCGAGCAGCCCCGACCGGCTCCAGATCGCCTTCGACGACGACCGCCTCGTGGACCACGCGGGCCTGCTACTCCCCGCCACGCTCGCCGGCCGGCTCGGCCTGCGTGAGCTGACGGACGCCCACCTCGACCTCGGTGGGGCAGCGGGCCGGGCGAACGCCGGGGACAAGCTGCTCACCCTGGTCGCCTCCTCGCTCGCGGGCGGCGACTGCATCGACGACGCCGCTGCGCTGCGCGCCGGCGGAACGGGGCGCGTGCTCGGCTGCACCGTGAAGGCGCCGTCCACCCTCGGCACGTTCCTGCGCAGCTTCCGCTGGGGCCACGCCCGCCAGCTCGACCGCGTGACCCGCGAGCTGCTCGCCCGCGCCTGGGCGGCCGGGGCGGGACCGGGCGAGGAGCCGCTCACGATCGATCTCGACTCGACGCTCTGCGAGACCTACGGCCTCGCCAAGGAGGGCGCGCAGCGCCCCGGCTACAGCGGCGCGCGCGGCTATCACCCGCTGCTCGCCGTCGCGGCCGGCTCAGGCGAGGTGCTGATGGCGCGGCTGCGCGAGGGCCGCGCCCACACCGCCCGCGGCGCCGCCCACTTCCTGCGTGAGACGGTGGCGCGGGTGCGCGAGGCCGGGGCGGCGGGGCAGCTCACGATGCGCGCCGACAGCGGCTTCTACAGCCACGCCGTCGTCGCCGCCTGCCGCGCGCTGGATGTCCGCTTCTCGGTCACGATCCGCCGGCAGCCGAACGTACGCACGCTGATCGAGGCGATCCCGCAAGAGGACTGGACGCCGATCCCGTACTGGCTCGACGACGGCGCCGCTGTCGCCGAGACGACCTACACCCCGTTCCGGCACAAGGAGGACGCCACCCCGGTACGGCTCATCGTGCGGCGCGTGAAGCCGACGCCCGGCTCCCAGCTCGCGCTCTTCAGCAGCTACAGCTACCACGCCTTCATCACCGACCGCGAGGGGGAGCTGCTGGAGCTGGAGGCCGACCATCGCCGCCACGCCGAGATCGAGAACGCGATCCGCGATCTCAAGTACGGCGTCGGGCTGAACCATCTCCCCTCGGGCCGCTTCACCGCGAACGCAGCGTGGCTCGCGGTGCAGGTGATCGCGCACAACCTCGCGCGCTGGACGGCGCGCCTGGGGCTCGGCGAGGGGATCGTGACGACCGGGACGCTCAGGCGGCGCTACTTTTCTCTCGCCGGACGGCTCACCCACTCCGCCCGGCGCTGGACGCTGCACCTGCCCAGGCGCTGGCCCTGGGCCGCCCAGTGGACAGCCGCGCGCGCGACTCCGGGCGCTCCCGCTCCCGGCCTGACGCCCGTCACAGCGCCGGCCCGGGTCCGAGGCTCGCGCCAGCATGCCCGCGCACGCCTCGCGCACCCTCGCGCCCTCGCTCCGGCCCGCCCCCGGCACCGCCCGGCGAACGCCGGCACACCCGCCGAACTCTCCGCCAGCCCGGCAGCCCGCCCCGTCAAGCTTCGTTCGTGGATTCGGGGTAAGGGGGCTCGCCGGGAGGCCCCCTACAGCCCATTACGACGCGCACGCCCGGGAGCCACACTCGATCGTTGACGCCGCAGGCCCTCGCCGGCGGCGAAGACACCCGGAACGACCGGTAGGAGAAGGAGTGACACCATGCGATTCAACCCCCTGCGCCTGTTCAGGCGCCGAAGCGACCCGCCGACGCTGCTGGCGGTGACGCCGCCGCGCACAGGCGAGCGCACGCTGCTCGCCGTCGAGAACCTGCTCGGCTCAATCGCCGTGCCTGAGCCGTTCGCACTCGAGCTGGCGGGCGACCCCGACGGCGTGACGCTGCTGGCGCGCCGCGAGGCCGACCAGGTCGTGCGCGGCCAGATCGCCACGCGCTACCCGCAGGCGCGCATCCAGCAGGTCGATGCGGACGACGACCCGTTGCTGCTGCGCGAGGGCGAGCAGGCATGGTCGCTGACGCTGCGGGCGAGCGGGCCCGAGCATGTGCCGCTGCGCTCGTTCCGGGATGACGACCTGCTCGACGCCGGCGCGGACCCGCTGATGGGGCTGCTCGGCGCGCTCTCCGAGTTGCGCGAGGGCGAGCGTGTAGTGGCGCGGCTCTTGCTGCGCTCGCTCGGTCCGGACTGGGCCGAGGCGCACCAGCGCAAGGCGCACGAGCCGGCCGTGCCGCAGCGCTACGATTCCCGCGAATTGAGCGACATCCGTCGCCACACCAACAACGGCATGGCCGCAGCGGTCCTCGCTCTGGGCCTCGTCCCCGCCCTCCTCGGCTACCAGTGGTGGCAGGCGGGGGAGTGGTGGAAGACGGTCGCGCTGGGCGGGGGGATCGCGCTCGGACTCGTGGCGCTGGGCTGGGCGTGGTACCGCATCCGCAAGGCGCGCAACCGCGTCTACGACCCGCTGCTGATCAAGGAGAAGGTCTCGCGCATCGCCTTCGAGGGCGAGGTGCAGGTCACGGCGATCCTGCCGGCGGGGACGAAGCGGCAGCGCGCTCGGGAGCTGCTGGGAGCGGTGGCGGCCGCCTACCGCGACTACGACCAGGCGGCCGGAGCGCGCTTCAAGGGCGGCCGGGTACGGCCCACGGTCCCGAAGCCGGCACGAATGCAGCCCTCGGGACCCGGCCTGTTCGGCAAGCGCAGCGTGCTCGGCGTGCGCGAGCTGGCGAGCCTCTGGCACCCGCCGGGCGCACAGGACGAGACGCCGCTCGTGGCGCGCTCCGGGGCGAAGGTACTGCTGCCGACGGCGCGCAGCGTGCGGGGCGGCGCGCACGTCGGGCGCGGGAGATCCTGGGACAGTCCCGCTCCACGATCGGCCTGAGGCGCACGATCCTCGACGGCGGCATCCTGTTCGTCTCCACCGCGCAGGGCACGGCCGGGCGCGACGTCGCCGCGCTCGTCGGCTCCTCGATCCTCAACCTCGTCGACGCCGTCATCCGCGAGCAGGGCGGGCTGCTGCCGGAGCAGCGCCGGGGCGCGCTGGTCGTGGTCGACGAGATGCAGGCCATGCCGGGCGTCGATTACGAGGCGATGCTCTCGGAGCTGGGCAAGTTCGGGGCGAGCTTCGTGCTCGCCACGCAGAGCCTCGCCAAGCTGTCCGACCTCTCGCCGACGATGCAGGAGACGCTGCTCGCCAACGTCGGCTGCCTCGCCGTCTTCCAGGTGGCGGGCTCGGACGCGCGGCAGCTCGTCTGGGAGCTGGGGAAGGAGCGCGTCACCGAGGAGGACATCGTCTCGCTGCCGGTGCACCACGCCTACGTGCGCGCCACGACGGGCGGCGAGCGCATGTCGACGTTCTCGATGGCGGTGCGCAAGCCCGAGGGCGGAAGCCCGGACGCGGCTGACCGCATCCGCGCGGACGCCTCGGCCTACTTAATGCCGGCTGCCGACCTCGCCGAGCGCGACGCCGGGGCGCGGGAACGGGCCGAGCGCTACCGCGCGGGCCTGGGCGAGCTGCGGAAGGACCGGAACGGCGCGCAGGCGGCGGAGGGTCCGGACAAGGCTCCCGAGCAGCCGAAGAAGCGCAGGCAGCGCAGCAGGCGCGACCGCGGGCCCGGCGGGGACACGCCGGAGGCGCACGGGGATGAGCGGGCCGGATGAGTCCGCGTCGGCCGCTCAGCCGACCGCACGGGCCTCGCCAACCGGCTCTGGCGGTTGCGCGCAGGGTCGCTTCCCGGTGCGGCGCTGCTACTCCTCCCGGACGAGGTGCGGCTGCGCCACGCGCGCGGGCTGCTGGCCGGCTTCCCCGGACCCGCCGTTCTGGCTCTTGAGCGAGAGGCGACGCTCACTCCCGATGGCGCGATCTGGAGGCTGCCCTCGGTTAACGCCGCCATCTCCCTCAAGGCCGTCCTTGACCGGGCGGTCCCGCACGGCGTGCTGCCTGAGGAGCGCCCGCTCGCACGCCCGACGCCGCCCGCGGCCCCGGTCGCCGGTGCGGCGGGGTTTGATGTGCCCAACTGTCTGTTGTCGGCGCTGCTGAGGCCCGCCGAGAAGCGCGCGCTCGATCTCCTCGCCGACTGGCCATGGCTCAGCCCGGAGCACCTGCAAGCCCTGCTCGGCGTCTCGCGCGCGCGGACCGCACAGATCACTTCCGCCCTCCGGGACCGCGGACTCGCGGCACGCGTGCCCGCGGCCAATGGCCGCCTCGTCCTCACCGGGCGCGGGCTGACGCTCATTGCCCGGCGCGACCGCACCTCCATCGGACTCGCGAAGAAGCGCTGGAGCGCCGCGCCGCTGGACGGCGGCGCCGCGCGCGGCTGGCGCGACGTCGCCGGGCGGCGCAGCCGCCAGCTGCTGCGCAACATCGAACACAGCGCCGCGGTGCACGGCTTCATCGCGGCACTCGCCGCGCAGTCGCGCGCCCTCGGGTGGGAGCTCGTCCAGCGCGACCCGCCGCACCGCGCGTCGCGCTACTTCCGCGGCGACGGACGCTTGCGCTCCATCCTGCCCGACGCCTTCGCCCAATGTTTACAAGGGTTTTTCGCCGCCCTCGTTCGTTCAGCTGGCTCGCGTGGGGCCATGACGATTGTTGAGTGGCAGCTGCTCCGGGCGGGAATACTCCGTCCACCAGGCTCTTCGCCGCTGCTTGTCGCCCAGGCGGAACTACTGGAGCAGCGGCTGCTGGAGGTCGCGCCCGGCCAGCCGTACCTCCTGCGACCAGATGGATCACTCGATGACGACGTGATCCGCTACTGCAACAGCGAGTCGTTCCGCCGATTGGCCCTGAGGTCGCAGATTGGGTACGCGTACGACCTGCGGGCCTATCTGTCGTTCCTGGAACTGCACGGCGTCGACTGGCGCGTCGCGACCGGGGACGACCTGGCGGACTACGAGTACTGGCGTCGGCAAGACCCCGGTAACCCGAAGCCGATCAGTACGGCGACGTTCGAACGTGAGCTGGCGGCGGTTCGCCGCTTTTACGCCTGGCAGCTCCGCCAGGGCGCGGTGGTGAGCGTTCCGATGCTCGATGACTGGGTCCGGCTACCGGATGGAACGATTGGCCCTGCGGCCCGCCCTCGTCCGCGGACTGAGCGATCGTTGGAGAAGATGTGGTTGACTCCCCGGCAGTATCGCCGCTGGCGCGACGTAGGTCTGCGGGGTTTTGGAGTGGACAACCTGCGGGACAGCTCATGGCGCGGGCACAACGCTCGCCGCAATCGGGCGTTCGCGGACACGCTGTGGTCGAGCGGCCTCAGATTGAGCGAGGCCGCGGCGTTGCTGAGCCGGGAGGTGCCTGCGGAGTCCCCCGGCAACTCGTTCAGCCGCGGACATGTTGCCGTGCCCGTCGCGACGGGGACAGGCCGGGACTTCTGGCTTTCCGCCGAAGCCCTGAGGGCGATCGACGCCTACCGGGCCAGCGAGCGAGCCGCAGCCGTGGACAGGGCGCGGCGACAGGGCCGCTACGACGATCTGCGGGGCGTCACGGTGGTGTCGCCGGGCCTGGTGTCACCGGACCAGCCGAGCCTCGGGGACCGACGCCGGCTATTCATCGAGGGCGAAGGCGGCCTGGAGCCTGCGAGCCTGTGGCTCACCGATTCTGGGACGCCAATGGATCAGGTCTCCTGGGAGCGAGTGTTCGTCGCCGCCAACGCTCGCTGCGCATCGGCGGGCGTAGAGATCCACTGCCACCCGCACATGCTGCGTCACTCGTTCGCCTTCCGGATTCTTACTGCGCGCCTGGCGAGCCAGGGATTGCTGTTGGTAGATCCCTTCCTGCTGGTACAGACGCTCCTCGGCCTCCGCAGCCTCAAGACGACGTTCCAGACTTATTTCAAGCTCCATCCGGAGGAGCACCGGCGCTATGGGGAGGCGCTCCGTGAGGAGGATGACCTCGACGCATCGCTGAACGATCTGCTCGTGCAGATCGCGGAGACACGCGACGCGAGAGGGCGAGGAGGTGACGCATGACGTGAGCAAGACATAGATAGGCCGAGGCGGCAATTCCCATGAAAGAGAGCCCGCCTCGGCCCAAACAAACCAGGCGAATGCCCAGTCGACAAGATCGACGAACGGTGCACCAACACCAGCCCGTCGGAGACATGGAGGAAGAACCCCTATGCCCGTATCTGTCACCACGATGATAGCCCCCCCCCCCGGCGGGGAAGCGCGATAGCCCCCGCGACGGGGGAGAGGCCGCAACGAGGAGGCATCGATGAACAACCACGAATACCTGACGGTCCCCGAGGTCGCAGGACTGCTGCGCATCTCGCGCAACCTGGCCTACGAACTGGTGGCACAGGGCGAGTTGCCGTCCTTCCGCCTGGGCAGTCGGATCCGGATCCCCCGCGACCGGCTCTCCACCTGGCTCAAGCGCCAGCAGACGGGCGACGCTTATGAGTAGGCGCAACTGGGGAGAGGGCTCGATCGAGAAGCGTTCCAAGCGTAGCTGGCGAGTAACCGTCGAGCTCCCACCCGATCCCACCACCGGCAAACGCCGCCGGCGCCGGGTCAGCGTTAGGGGAACCAAGCGAGATGCGCAGAAGAAACTGCAGGAGGTGATGAGCATGCGCGATCACGGCGGCGTAGATCCGAACGCGATCACGACCGAGGGCTGGTTGACGCAGTGGCTCGACGAGCGGGTGAGCGACCGTGCGATCGGTCGGCCGGCCGCATACAACTACGCCAAGATCATCAAGAACCACCTAGTGCCCGCAATCGGTAGCGTGCGCCTCCAGGACCTCCAGGGCGCCAACATCCGGAAGCTGAAGAGCGAGCTCTTGCAATCCCGCAGGCCCGGGACCGTGCGGAAGATTCTCGGCCTGCTCCGCCAGGCGCTTAACTCCGCGGTCACTCAAAAACTGATCGCCAGCAACCCGGCATCGGACGTGCCGATGCCGTCGCAAAAACACGGGAAAAAGGAACGCCGCGCGCTCAGCGAGAGCGAGATCGCGAAATTGCTCCGGGTCGCGAAAAATACCCCGTACGACATGGTGATCGGCTTCGCGCTCGCTACCGGTGCGCGGCAGGCAGAAGTGCTCGGCGCCGGGCACCCTGCTGATGAGCGACGAGCAGATGGATCAGCTGGCGGAGCACCTCACCGTGATCCACGAGCGGTTCGCGCGGCTGTACTCCAATCGGCCGTTCGCCATCGAGATCGAGTTCAAGATCACAGTCAACAACATCCTGGCGATCAAGCAGGCCGGCCGTGGGTCTTCAGCGTGACGCCCACCACCACTACCCCGACCATCAGCTTTGGCGGCGGTGGCGGCTTCGGTGGACCACCGCCCGGCCCCTTACCTTCTTCAAGCGGGCTCAGTAGATGGCATGAGGGCCGGTCTCCTCCTCAAGGGGGATACTCACCCCCTGAAACAGCGGCCTCGATGGGCCAAGAGCGGCTCGGAAGAGCCTTGACGAGGTAGGAGACCGGCCATGCAGCAGCATATCGCAACGACGCGGAGCATTGAAGGCAAGGATGGGCCCGCCATCACCGTCGGCCTCGACGTGGGCGATCGTTACACGCACGTCCACGCCCTCGGCGCCGGCGGGGAGGTGATACGCGAGCGGCGCGTCCGCACCGCGGCTGCGGCGCTGGGCGTAGCGCTGACCGGCCTCCCCCCGGCGCGGGTCGTGCTCGAGGCAGGGCCACGCTCGCCGTGGCTGAGCCGCGTCGTGGCGGACCTCGGCCATGAGGTGGTTGTCGCCAACCCGCGCCAGGTCGCGCTGGTTGCCCGCAGCCAGCGCAAGACCGACCGGCTCGACGCCGCGTGGCTGGCGCGGCTGGGGCGCTTCGACCCGGAGTTGCTCGCCCCGATCCGCCACAGGAGCGAGGCGAGCCAGCATGACCTCGCCGTGGTGCGCGCGCGCGACGCGCTGGTGCGCTCCAGGACGTTGCTCATCAACCACGTGCGCGGGTCCGTCAAGGCCTGCGGCGCCGCGCTGCCGTCGTGCACGGCCGGGGCCTTCCACCGCAAGGCGGCGGACCACATCCCCGATGGACTGCGCCCGGCGCTGCTGCCGCTGGTGGAGGCGGTAGGCGAGCTGACCGCGCGTATCGCGGCGGCCGGGCGGGAGGTCGAGGCGTTGTGCGAGGCCCACCCCGAGACCCGGGCGCTGCGCCAGGTCACGGGCGTGGGGCCGATCACCGCGCTCACGTTCGTGCTGACGATCGAGGACCCGGGGCGCTTCCCGAAGAACCGGGAGGTGGGAGCCTACCTCGGGCTCGTGCCGCGGCAGCGCGAGTCAGGAGAGCGCGCGCCACAGCTCCGGATCAGCAAGAGCGGCGACGCGGGCCTGCGGCGACTGCTGGTGCAGGCCGCGCACTACATCCTCGGCCCCTTCGGGCCCGACACCGACCTGCGCCGCTGGGGTGAGCGCTACGCGGCAACAGGGGCGGGCAACGCGAAGAAGCGCGCGGTCGTGGCTGTCGCGAGGCGGCTGGCGGTGCTGCTGCTCGCGCTGTGGAAGACAGGCGAGGTCTACGAGCCGCTGCGAAACGCCATGGCCCGCGAGGCCGCGTAGCGGGGGCGACGACCGCGGCCGGGCAGCAGACCCGGAGATCAGGAAGGAATACCCGAGCGCGAGCGAAGCCTCGCGCGTGATGCCGAACACGGGCGACTGCGACAAGAGGCTTGTCCCTCCGAGGACGTCCTGTAGCTGGCAGCGCCCCCCTGGAAGCAGGATGTGCCTTCATGCACCGGGCCCGATGCGTGGCCCATCGAGAGTGCGGATAGAAGCTCGGCACAGGCTCCACTACCGGACATCACGAGCGGTTCGCAGCGACCCGGAGGAGGACCGTACCGGGAGGAGCGCCGTACCCGGAGGAGCGCCGTACCCGGAGGAGGCCGCCACGTCGGCCTTGCAGAAACACCGTCCCTCATAGAAGCCTCTGAGCCCAGGAAGCCCAGCAGTGCCGGCATGGCTCATTTGGCCCTGCCGCAACGGACGGCTCGGGTGGTGTTGCCACCGGCACTGTTCGGCGCGTGAACCTCTGATGGGGACATGCGAGCCAATCGCTGATTTGTAAGGTGGATGACGGCGAGCGCGCCTGCGGCCTTCCTGCTGGAATGAGGGGGAAACCCCGGAAGGAGTCGCAGTGGGTACGCCCGACGAAACCACCGTGTGGATCGGCCTCGACATCGGCAAGACAGAGCACTTCGCCGATGTGCTGGATGAGGCAGGCTCGCCGCTGTTCGCCGGCGCCGTCGCGAACGGCGAGGCCGACATCGAGGCGCTCCTCGCTCGCGCGGAGTCCTTCGGCTCCCCGGCGCTGGTCGTCGACCAGCCCGGCTCGCTGGCCCGGCTCGTGCTCGGTGTCGCCGCCCGCCGCGGCGTGCCGGTGGCGTACGTGCCGGGGCTGGTCATGCGCCGTGCCGCCGACCTCTACCCGGGTGAGTCCAAGACCGACCGCCGCGACGCGTTCGTGCTGGCCGACACCGGCCGCACCCGGCGCCACCAGGTGCACTGGCTCGATGCCGGCAACGACGAGCTGCTCGACCAGCTGCGCGTCCTCAATGGCTACGACGCCGACCTCGCCGCCGACGCCACGCGGCTCTCGAACCGGCTGCGCGACGCCCTCACGGGTCTCTCCCCGGCCCTGGAGCGCGTACTGGGCCCCAAGCTCCACTATTCGGGGGCACTGGACCTGCTCGCCCGCTACCCGACACCGCAGGCGCTGGCCACGGCGGGTCGCGGCCGGATCGCGCGGACGCTCCGGAAGCGCTCGCCGCGCCTCGCGAAGGCGCTCACCGAGGCCGTCACTGGGGCCCTCGACGCGCAGACCGTGGTCGTACGCGGCTCGGTCGCGATGGGTCGGGTGATCGCCGAGGTCGCGACCGAGCTGGAGCGCACGCAGCAGCGGCGGGAGCGGCTCGGCGCGGAGATCGGGAAGCTCTTCGAGGCCCACCCTTTCGGCCTCATCCTCGGCTCCCTGCCCGGGGTCGGGCCGAGGACGGGCGCGCGGATGCTCGCCGAGATCGGTGACATCTCTCGCTTCGCGAACGGATCGAGGCTGGCCAGCTACGCCGGCCTTGCCCCGGTCACCCGCCAGTCCGGCAGCAGCATCCGGGGGCAGACCCGGAGCCGCCGCGGCAATCACCGGCTCAAGAACGCGATGTACCTCTCCGCCTTCGCCTCGCTGCGCGATCCCGTCTCGCGGGCGTTCTACGACCGCAAGCGAGCCGAGGGGAAGAGACACAACGCCGCAGTCATCTGCCTCGCGCGCCGGCGCTGCGACGTCATCCTGGCCATGCTCCGCTCGCGCACGCCGTATCAGGCGAAGGTCCCGCACGACCAGCCGGTCGCCGCTTGATGGCCTCAACTCAGCTGGCTTCAGGAGCCCGAGGGCCTTGACGAAGAAGATGGGGACACCTTCCCGAGCGAGGTCGAGTTCGAGTGGAACGTGACGCGCGACATCGAGGCGCTCGACAGCGGCCACGACACGCCCTCGGGCATGTGGTCCGACGACGCCACCCTGTGGCTGGCGCACAACGGCGACGGCGACGACGACGCGATCTACGCCTACGACCTCGAGAGCGGCGACCGCCTCGAGGACCGCGAGTTCGAGCTCGATGAGCGCAACCGCGCGCCCCGCGGCGTTCGGTCCGACCGCAGCCATCTGGATCAGCGACAGTGGCCAGGAGAAGCTGTTCGCCCACGACCTGGCGACGGGCGAGCGCCTCCCCGAGCGCGACATCGCACTGCACCCCGACAACGACGACCCGCGCGCTATCTGGTCCGACCGCGAGACGATGTGGGTGCTGGACGACCGCGCCGGCGCCCTCTTCGCCTACGACCTCGCCAGCGGCGAACTGATCGCGGGGTACTCCCTCGACGCCGCCAACGACACCCCTCACGGCCTCTGGTCCGACGGCGTCAGCGTCTGGGTCTCCAACCAAGACCCGAAGCTCCTCTTCGCCTACCGCCTGCCCGCACCCGCGGCGCCCGTGGCCGAGGATGCGGAACCGCAGGACCTCAAGCGCGTCCGCGACGAGGAGTTCGACACGCTGGGCGCCAGCAACAACAGCCCGCGCGGCATCTGGTCGGACGGCGAGGTCATGTACGTCGCCGACGCCAGCGACGGCAAGGTCTACAGCTACAACATGCCGAACGCCATCGATGCGCGCCTCGCCTCGCTCACCATTGAGGGCGTCGAGTTCGGGGAGTTCGACCCCGCCCTGACCGAGTACGAGGGAGTCGCCGGCGACGGCGTCACGGAAACGACGGTCGAGGCCGCGGCCGCGCAGGACGGGGCGGCGGTCGTCATCGAGCCCGCCGACGTCGATGAGGCGACGGAGGGCCACCAGCTGGCGCTTGAGGGAGTGAGCGAGATCACCGTCACCGTGACCTCCTCCGACGGCAGTCGCGAGGAGGTCTACCGCGTCCAGCTCGGAGACGCGACGCCTGCGCCGGACTGCCTGCGCGGCGCTGTCACCGTTGGATTCAGCCTCGTCGTCTACGAGGGCGGCAGCGTCGAGGAGCTGGTCACCTGCGCGGAGAGCCGCCACGTCACGGCCCTCTACGCGCTGGTCGGTGGCGAGTACGTGTCCTACATCCTCGTAGCGCCGGAGTTCGTGACGACCGCTTCCGCGAGCTGTTCGCCGGCGGCGTGCCTGCGCTCCTGCCGCTGACCTCGAGCAGCGAGGGGCCACCGTCCCCCCGCACCTGCGAGTGACGCCGTGCCGGAGTTCGGGCCGGACTGCCTGCGCGGCGCGATCGCTTCCGGCTTCAACCTCGTGCTCTACGAGGGCGGCAGCGTCGACGCGCTCGAGGCCTGCGCGGAGAGCCTGGGCGTGACGGCCCTCTACGCGCTCCACGACGGCGAGTACGTGTCCTCCATTCTCGGAGCGCCGGACCTCGTGAACAGCTCCTTCCGCGAGCTGTTCGCCGCAGGCGTCCCGGCCCTCACGCCACTGGTCGCGAAGAGTCCCCTGCCTACGGGGGAAGCGAGGCAAGCCGGCGAGGCAAGCCGTTAGGCTCACCGAACGGGACTCGAACTGCGCCGCACCGATGCTCGGACTGGCCTGGAGTCACGCGGCTCTCAGTAGCAGGCCCGCTCACCCTCAGAACGAGAGCGCCAGATACAACCTGGCGCACCCTTTGGCACGACCAGAGCTTCATACCGACGACCACCTGGTTCGAGACGCACTACTCCGTCTACACGATGCGGCAGGCCCCCCGCAGGTCCTGGCGCATCGGCCAGACGCAGCCCGTGCAGGTCGTCTTCATGGCCTACCGGAACACACTCCAGGCGGATGCCCCAAGCTGGACGTGAGCCGAGCCGGCCCCACATGGTGGAGATGAAGCTTCCGGCCTCGTCGCCGGTTTCCGGGCCGCTGCGTCTCGACGTAGACGGACATCATGAAGTTCCTGATGATGGCATCCTTACCGGGGGACCGCGCTCCAGTGTAGGGAGTAACCCCGGCCTCTCGTTTGGCGTGGGAGCGAGGCGGACCGACCGCTCAGGGCTCAGACCTGCCACGGATCGGGACTTCCCTGAACTCACCGGGGCGGACCTCATTGAGGGCCGAGCGAATCTCATCGGTGCGCAGGCGCACGTACGGCCATGCCGTGGACAGCAGCACCACGATCGCCAACCGCCTGCCGGTGAGGTTCTGCTGGTAGCGCATGTTCTGATCGGTGATGACGAGGACGTCATAGCCCTCGTCTTCAGCCCTGGCAATCAGCTCTCCATTGCCCAATTCCGACCACCCTCGCTCCCCCACGGTGTCGACCGCATGGTCGCCGCGATGGCGCCGAAGAGGCGCGGGCGTGCCCTGATCGACAGGATCCTCACGACCAGGCGGGCGTACGGAGGGCCTTGGCCTCGTGCTCGAGAACAGCGCGCACCTGCCACTCCTCGATGTCGACGAGCAGCGATTTTGTCAGTGCAAGAGAGCAGCGACTTTGTCAGTCCCGCCGTCTCCGTCGGAGGATGCCGCAGCGCCGTTCCGGCGTCCAGGCACGCCGTTGGCCCGGACGTAGCTGCTCACGGTGTCGCGGGAGATCCCCAGCAGCCTGGCGGTCGCCCGCATCGAGAGCCCCTGCAGTCGCGCCTGCTGGATCGCCTTCCAGCGGGCGAGCTGCCGGGGTGTGGGAGCGCGGAGCTGCTTGCTCCCGGTCTCGGGTCTGGTGGTAGCACCGTTGCTCGCCACCTTCACCGCCGCGGTGGCAACGGGGAGCCGCCGGGGTGCTCCTCCGGAGCCGAGCCCTGAGGCGATGCGCTCGTGGTCGGGGTTCCGGGCCAGCTCGGAGCGCGCCGCTCTCAGCACCCCGGCGCGCGGCGGCGCCTCGCGCGAGGCGATCGTCTCCCCCTGGTGCAGGACGGAGAGCTCGCCGCCCGGCCGTTCCACCACCTCGACCTGCGTCCCGGCGTAGCTGGTCCGCTCGGGCCCGGGCAGCAGCTGGAGCGTGCGCCAGCGATACTTGACCGTGTTGTCGCGCGCGACGCTGCGGGGGTGCCGGAAGCCGAGGATGGAGCCGAGCGGAAGCGCGGGGTCGAGCGCGCGGTAGGCCACCGCGGGCTCTGCCGCCGGGACCCGGAAGCGGGCGTTGAAGCGCGGCAGGAAGCGCTCGAGCACGGTCTGGGCCTCGGCGATGGTGGAAGCCGAGGCGTCGCTGAGTTCGGTCACCAACCGGTCCTGGAACGTCCCTGCGGCACGTTCCACGCGGCCCTTGGCCTGTGGTGAGCGGGCGAAGATCTGGGTGATCCCGAGTTCCCGCATCGCCCGTGCGAATTGGGTTGCGACCTTCAGGCCCCGCCGTCCGTCGGAGGAGGCTTTGAAGACGCCGTGGCGGTCGCTGTAGAGGGCGAGCGGGATGCCGCAGCGCCGGACGATCTCCTCCAGCAGCAGGAAGTAGCCGCGCGCATCCTCGACGGGGCGGAAGAGGGCGTGCACGGCTGCGCCGGTCGCATCGTCGACGGCGAGCAGCAAGGCGAAGCGCGGGCCGCGCTCCTCGAGCCAGGCGTGGTGGCTGCCGTCGATCTGCAGCAGCATCCCCTCGCGGGGCATGCGCTCACGCCGGACACGGTGCTCGGGGGGCCGGCGGCGGCGGGGACTCGCGATGCCGGCCCGCGCCAGGATCCGGCGGACCGTCCAATTGCTCACGTCCAGGCCCTCGTGCTCCCAGAGCAGCTCGGCGAGGTGGGTGTGGTTCGCTCCCGGGTAGCGGGTGCTGGCGAAGCGCACCACGGCCGAGGCGACATCGGCCGGGACGGCGTTGTGCGGACGGCGCCCGCGGTTGCCGTGCTCGAGCGCCGCCGCTCCGCGCGCGCGGTAGGCGGCGAGGAGCCGCCACGCGTGTCGCTCGCTGAGGCCCAGGATCTCGGCGGCCTGCGAGGCCCGCAGATCTCCGGCCATCACCCCTTCGAGTACGTAGCGTCGTGCTTCTTCGGACTGCTGCACCTGTCACCCCCTGCTCGCTGGCTGGGGACTGACAGAATCGCTGCTCCGTTAACTACTGACCGAATCGCTGCTCAACGACAAGGTGATCGGTTCTAAACCAGGCCACCTCCAGGGTGCCTTGGTCTCTGCCAACGATACTCCTTATGCCAAGCCTCCCTCCTGGGACACCAGATCTTCGGGCGGACGATGCGCGTGCCGCGTCCGGTAGGACTGGCCGCGCGTGGTCAGGATCTGGGCGTGGTGCCCGAGGCGGTCGAGCAGCGCCGTGGTGAGTTTCTCGTCGCCGAAGACCTGCACCCACTCGCTGAACGCGAGGTTGGTGGTGACGATCGTCGAGCGCCGCTCGTAGCGGTCGGCGAGGAGGTTGAACAGCAGCTCGCCGCCGGTGCGCTCGAAGGGCACGAAGCCGAGCTCGTCGACGATCAGCAGCGCCACCCGCAGGTAGCGCTGGTGCAGCCGCGAGAGCGTGAGTTCGTCACGCGCCTCCACCAGCTCGCGCACGAGGTCGGCGGCGCGCACGAACGCGACGCGGTGGCGGCGGCGGGCGGCCTCGACGCCGAGCGCGATCGCGAGGTGCGTCTTGCCGGTGCCGATCGGCCCGGCGATCACGACGTCCTCGGCGCGCTCGATGTACGCGCAGGTCGCGAGCTGGGCGAGCTGCGGGCGCTCGACGCCCCGCAGGGCCTCCCAGTCGAGCTGCTCGAGGGTCTTGATGTCGGGGAACCGCGCCTGGCGCAGCAGGCGCGCCACCGCGCCGTCGCGGCGGGTCAGCACCTCGGCCTCGAGGAGTTGCAGCAGGAACTCCTCGTAGTCCCACCCATCGTGCGTCGCCTCGCGCACGAGCTCCGGGTAGGAGCGGCGCACGGTGGGCAGCTTCAGCTCCCGGCAGTGCGCGCCGCCTCGCTCACAGCGCACCGCCCGGGAGCAGACGGTCGTAGTCACGCGCCGAGGCGCGCTCCACTCGGTAGCCGCGCAGCGCCTCGGGCACCACCACCTCGCGGCGCTCGCGGGCCCCGGCCAGCGAGCGACGGAAGGCCAGCTCGTCGAAGCGCCCGTCGCCTGCGAGGCAGGCCTCGAGCGCCGCGCGCACGCGCTCCTCGCCGTGCTCCGCCGGCGCCCGCAGCAGCCGCGCCAGCGCACGGGCAGCCTCATGGCCGCCGCGCTCGCCCTCCAGCAGCGCCCACAGCCGCCCGTAGGGCTCGCCCAGCTCCGCGAGCAACTCCGGCGCCACCTGCCGCAGCGCCTGCGGCTTGCGCGAGAGCTCGCCGAGGTAGTGGCGGTAGCTCACCCGCCGGCCGCCGAAGCGCTGGCGGGGATGGCTCACCCGCTCCGTCCCGAGGCTGAACGTCACCTCCTCCACGCCCAGCCAGGCCATGACCGAGAGCCCCGCCCAGCGCTCCGGCACCGAGTACCAGGCGCCCTCGACGCGCACCAGCGCGCTGCGGCTGACCGAGACCGGCTGCAGCCGCCGTGCCTCGAACGCCACTTCCGGCAGGGGCCGCAGCGCCGGCTCCTCGCTGGCGAAGCGCTCCCAGACCCGCTCAGGCGCGAGGCGGTCGACCTCCCCCTGCATCTGCTCCGAGAGCTCGGGGAGCGAGTCGCCGCGGGGGATCGGCGTGAGCACCTGCAGCCGCACGCCCCTGCCGCGGGACTCCACGCCGCCCTTGTCGTGCCCCTCGCCGGGGCGCGCGAAGCAGGGCTCGACGCCGTAGTGGCTGGCGAGCGCCGCGAAGCGCTCGCTCAGGGCGCGGCGCGGGAACTGCACCCGCCGCACCGCGGCTGCGAGGTTGTCGTAGACTGTGCGCCGGGGCGCCCCGCCGAAGTGGGCGAAGGCGCGCACGTGACCGTCGAGGAAGGCGAGCTGGTCCTGGCGCTCGTAGAGCCGGACGAAGTCGCGCCCCGAGTGCATCAGCCGCATCAGGAAGAGCCAGGCCTTGCGCCGCTCGCCGGCGAGCTCGACGCTGACCTCGAAGAAGTCGGCCTGCGCGCTCTCGCCCGGGCGGTGGACCAGCGGCACGTAGACCTCGGCGCGCCGCCGCCGCCACTCGCGCAGGTACTCGAGCACCAGCGTGATGCCGACCGCGTAGCCCTCCTCGCGCAGCGCCCGCTGCAGCCTCCGGCCCGTGATGCGCTGCTTCGCCGTGGTGCGCTCCGACCACTCCTCGAGCAACTGCTCCAGGCGCGGCCGCACCTGCTCCAGCACCGGCCGCGACCGCTTGCGCTTCCGTGGCTCCGGCAGCGGCGTCGCGAGGTAGCGCCGCACCGTGTCGCGCGCGAGCCCCATCTCGCGCGCCACCCGGCGCTGGCTTTTGCCCTCGACGAAGACCTTGTGCCGCAGCGCGTACACGTCCTCCACTCCGAGCATCCCCTTCCTCCCAACCTCGTGCGGCTCCCGCCGGCACAAGGGTGGTGTCCCCATCTTCTTCGTCAAGGCCCTCGGGCTCCTGAAGCCAGCTGAGTTGAGGCCATCAAGCGGCGACCGGCTGGTCGTGCGGGACCTTCGCCTGATACGGCGTGCGCGAGCGGAGCATGGCCAGGATGACGTCGCAGCGCCGGCGCGCGAGGCAGATGACTGCGGCGTTGTGTCTCTTCCCCTCGGCTCGCTTGCGGTCGTAGAACGCCCGCGAGACGGGATCGCGCAGCGAGGCGAAGGCGGAGAGGTACATCGCGTTCTTGAGCCGGTGATTGCCGCGGCGGCTCCGGGTCTGCCCCCGGATGCTGCTGCCGGACTGGCGGGTGACCGGGGCAAGGCCGGCGTAGCTGGCCAGCCTCGATCCGTTCGCGAAGCGAGAGATGTCACCGATCTCGGCGAGCATCCGCGCGCCCGTCCTCGGCCCGACCCCGGGCAGGGAGCCGAGGATGAGGCCGAAAGGGTGGGCCTCGAAGAGCTTCCCGATCTCCGCGCCGAGCCGCTCCCGCCGCTGCTGCGTGCGCTCCAGCTCGGTCGCGACCTCGGCGATCACCCGACCCATCGCGACCGAGCCGCGTACGACCACGGTCTGCGCGTCGAGGGCCCCAGTGACGGCCTCGGTGAGCGCCTTCGCGAGGCGCGGCGAGCGCTTCCGGAGCGTCCGCGCGATCCGGCCGCGACCCGCCGTGGCCAGCGCCTGCGGTGTCGGGTAGCGGGCGAGCAGGTCCAGTGCCCCCGAATAGTGGAGCTTGGGGCCCAGTACGCGCTCCAGGGCCGGGGAGAGACCCGTGAGGGCGTCGCGCAGCCGGTTCGAGAGCCGCGTGGCGTCGGCGGCGAGGTCGGCGTCGTAGCCATTGAGGACGCGCAGCTGGTCGAGCAGCTCGTCGTTGCCGGCATCGAGCCAGTGCACCTGGTGGCGCCGGGTGCGGCCGGTGTCGGCCAGCACGAACGCGTCGCGGCGGTCGGTCTTGGACTCACCCGGGTAGAGGTCGGCGGCACGGCGCATGACCAGCCCCGGCACGTACGCCACCGGCACGCCGCGGCGGGCGGCGACACCGAGCACGAGCCGGGCCAGCGAGCCGGGCTGGTCGACGACCAGCGCCGGGGAGCCGAAGGACTCCGCGCGAGCGAGGAGCGCCTCGATGTCGGCCTCGCCGTTCGCGACGGCGCCGGCGAACAGCGGCGAGCCTGCCTCATCCAGCACATCGGCGAAGTGCTCTGTCTTGCCGATGTCGAGGCCGATCCACACGGTGGTTTCGTCGGGCGTACCCACTGCGACTCCTTCCGGGGTTTCCCCCTCATTCCAGCAGGAAGGCCGCAGGCGCGCTCGCCGTCATCCACCTTACAAATCAGCGATTGGCTCGCATGTCCCCATCAGAGGTTCACGCGCCGAACAGTGCCGGTGGCAACACCACCCGAGCCGTCCGTTGCGGCAGGGCCAAATGAGCCATGCCGGCACTGCTGGGCTTCCTGGGCTCAGAGGCTTCTATGAGGGACGGTGTTTCTGCAAGGCCGACGTGGCGGCCTCCTCCGGGTACGGCGCTCCTCCGGGTACGGCGCTCCTCCCGGTACGGTCCTCCTCCGGGTCGCTGCGAACCGCTCGTGATGTCCGGTAGTGGAGCCTGTGCCGAGCTTCTATCCGCACTCTCGATGGGCCACGCATCGGGCCCGGTGCATGAAGGCACATCCTGCTTCCAGGGGGGCGCTGCCAGCTACAGGACGTCCTCGGAGGGACAAGCCTCTTGTCGCAGTCGCCCGTGTTCGGCATCACGCGCGAGGCTTCGCTCGCGCTCGGGTATTCCTTCCTGATCTCCGGGTCTGCTGCCCGGCCGCGGTCGTCGCCCCCGCTACGCGGCCTCGCGGGCCATGGCGTTTCGCAGCGGCTCGTAGACCTCGCCTGTCTTCCACAGCGCGAGCAGCAGCACCGCCAGCCGCCTCGCGACAGCCACGACCGCGCGCTTCTTCGCGTTGCCCGCCCCTGTTGCCGCGTAGCGCTCACCCCAGCGGCGCAGGTCGGTGTCGGGCCCGAAGGGGCCGAGGATGTAGTGCGCGGCCTGCACCAGCAGTCGCCGCAGGCCCGCGTCGCCGCTCTTGCTGATCCGGAGCTGTGGCGCGCGCTCTCCTGACTCGCGCTGCCGCGGCACGAGCCCGAGGTAGGCTCCCACCTCCCGGTTCTTCGGGAAGCGCCCCGGGTCCTCGATCGTCAGCACGAACGTGAGCGCGGTGATCGGCCCCACGCCCGTGACCTGGCGCAGCGCCCGGGTCTCGGGGTGGGCCTCGCACAACGCCTCGACCTCCCGCCCGGCCGCCGCGATACGCGCGGTCAGCTCGCCTACCGCCTCCACCAGCGGCAGCAGCGCCGGGCGCAGTCCATCGGGGATGTGGTCCGCCGCCTTGCGGTGGAAGGCCCCGGCCGTGCACGACGGCAGCGCGGCGCCGCAGGCCTTGACGGACCCGCGCACGTGGTTGATGAGCAACGTCCTGGAGCGCACCAGCGCGTCGCGCGCGCGCACCACGGCGAGGTCATGCTGGCTCGCCTCGCTCCTGTGGCGGATCGGGGCGAGCAACTCCGGGTCGAAGCGCCCCAGCCGCGCCAGCCACGCGGCGTCGAGCCGGTCGGTCTTGCGCTGGCTGCGGGCAACCAGCGCGACCTGGCGCGGGTTGGCGACAACCACCTCATGGCCGAGGTCCGCCACGACGCGGCTCAGCCACGGCGAGCGTGGCCCTGCCTCGAGCACGACCCGCGCCGGGGGGAGGCCGGTCAGCGCTACGCCCAGCGCCGCAGCCGCGGTGCGGACGCGCCGCTCGCGTATCACCTCCCCGCCGGCGCCGAGGGCGTGGACGTGCGTGTAACGATCGCCCACGTCGAGGCCGACGGTGATGGCGGGCCCATCCTTGCCTTCAATGCTCCGCGTCGTTGCGATATGCTGCTGCATGGCCGGTCTCCTACCTCGTCAAGGCTCTTCCGAGCCGCTCTTGGCCCATCGAGGCCGCTGTTTCAGGGGGTGAGTATCCCCCTTGAGGAGGAGACCGGCCCTCATGCCATCTACTGAGCCCGCTTGAAGAAGGTAAGGGGCCAGAACTCATCATCACGGTGGGGTTCGCGGTAGGGACGCCGGTTGCCCGGCGCCCCCCGCACGGATCCGGACGTGCGCGCTAACGCATCCGGCTCCCGCCTTGAGTCCTGACGGCAAATCGCTCCGACGGCCACGGGTGCAGGATGGCGACGCGGGGCCAGAGCTTCCTACAGAGGGCGTCGAGACGCTCCCATGGGAAGTAGCCCCGCTGTGACCTCCGGCGGAGGACTCGCATCCAGAGCCGCCTCAGAAACCGCACGAACCGTGACAGCGACGGCGAGCTCGTCGGCACCGCGTAGTAGCCCAGCCACCCGCGCAATACCCGCCCAAGCCACCGCCCCGTTGCCACCGGGTCCGCGTGCATGCGTCGCCGCAGTTCGGCCTTGACCGCCTGCAGCGTGCGGCGCATCCGCTTCGCAACGGGCTTGCGCCCCAGTCCGAACCGCCCCTCATGCGTTGTCCGGCAGTAGTGCGTGAACCCAAGGAAGTCGAACGTCTCCGGTCGACCCTCCCCGCGCTCACGCCGGTTCGCTTCCGCGAACCTCCCGAACTCCACCAGGCGCGTCTTCTCCGGGTGCACTCCCAGCCCGAACGCTGCGAACCGTTCCCGTAGCGCCTCCATGAAGCGCTCCGCATCCCTGCGGTACTGGAACCCCAGGACGAAGTCATCGGCATACCGCACGATGTACGCCTCGCCCCAGACCTCCCGCGGCCGCCACTCGCGCGCGAACCAGTCGTCGAGCACATGATGCAGGTACACGTTCGCCAGCAGCGGCGATATCACCGCCCCCTGCGGCGTCCCCCGCGCCACGTCGACCTCCAGCCCCGCTTCGATGACGCCGGCGTTCAGCCATTTCCGGATGAGGCGTAGCACCCGCCGGTCCCCGATGCGCATCTCCAGGAACTGCATCAGCTGCTCCCGGTCGATGCTGTCGAAGTACTCGCGGATGTCCACCTCGACAATCCAGCCGACCTTCCGCCGGTCCACCGCGTAGGCCAGCGCGTCCAGCGCGTCGTGCGCCGAGCGCCCCGGCCTAAACCCGTAGCTGAAGCCGAAAAACTCCGACTCGTAGATCGGATTCAGGATCTGCTCCACCACCGCCCGCTGGACGATCTTGTCCTCCAGCGAGGCAATACCGAGCGGCCGTACGCCCCCGTCCGGCTTGGCTATCTCCACCCGCCGCACGGGCTTCGCCCGGTACGCTCCCCTCTGCACGCGGCCGTGCAGGTCGAGCAATCGCTCGTCCAGCCCGTCCCCGTACTCGCGCCACGTCATCCCGTCCACGCCCGGAGCCGCGTCTCGCTTCAACGCGAGGTACGCCTCCCGCAGCGCGTCCGGCGTGATGTGGTGCAGGAGCGCGGTGAGCCTCTCCCCCGGCTTCTCCTTTACGAACTGCCGTATCCGCTCCGCCCCGGGTGACACCGCTCCCCGGCTCTGCGTCCGGACCGTGCCCGTGCGTCGCGGATTCCTCTCGGCCGCGGCCCTTCGCTCCAGCGGCTCCGCCGGGACTCGCGCCCCTTTGTTCGCCGCCTTCATCGCTACTACGCCCGCGTCAGACTGCTGCGCTCCGTCCATCATCGGCTTCGGTTGCCTCCCTTCCCGATGCGGTCCCGGCGTACGACCCGCCGGGACGGCTCGCAGCCCTCCCAGGTCCCGGTGCTGGACGTGTATGCGTGCCTGAGTTCTTCGACACCGTGGAGCCCGACGACGACTCGCCCGTAGCGCCGCCGCCGGTGTTGCCTTCGACCAAATGGAGGGCCTCGGCGCTCCAGACTGTCCTTTCGATGCTCGATAGCTCCGCCCACATACCCCGCTACCGACGCTTCACGGCCCACCTCACGATGACCCGCGCACGGCTCGCGGAGCGGCATGGAGTGACTTGCTCCTTCGCCGCAGAGGACTTGCACCTCCTGCCCACGCACCAGTTCGCCTGGCGCTCCCAAATGGAGTTGTCATTCCCAGCCGGCGGACGGTCCAACTGCTCACGTCCAGACCCTCGTGCTCCCAGAGCAGCTCGGCGAGGTGGGTGTGATTCGCTCCCGGGTAGCGGCTGGTGGCGAAGCGCACCACGGCCGCGGCGACGTCGGCCGGGACGGCGTTGTGCGGACGGCGCCCGCGGTTGCCGTGCTCCAGCGCGGCGGCTCCGCGCGCGCGGTAGGCAGCGAGGAGCCGCCACGCGTGTCGCTCGCTGATGCCCAGGATCTCGGCGGCCTGCGAGGCCTGCAGATCTCCGGCCATCACCCTGTCGAGTACGTAGCGTCGTGCTGCTTCGGACTGCTTCACTGTCACCCCCCTGCTCGCCGGCTGGGGACTGACAGATTCGCTGCTCCGTTAACTACTGACCGAATCGCTGCTCAACGACACGCAGACGCCTCTCATTCTCTGCCGCGGCAGCGCGGGCCGCTGAGCGGCGAGCCTAGTCCCACCAGCGGTAGCCGATGGGCCCAAACCCTGCGTCCTCACGCGCCGAAAGGGTTCCCGCCACGAGCGCAGCCGTGCCCAGAGCAACGCCCACTCCCTACTTCGTTAAACACTCGTCGTTGTGCTCGCCGAGCAGAGGAGCGCGACGAACCGACCACGGCGACTTCTCGAACTTGTAGGGCGCACCGGGGTAGGTGAATGAGCGGCCGTGTTCGGGGTGTTCCACCTCCACGGGGAAGCCGCGGGCGACGAAGTGGGGGTCGGCCATCGCCTCCTCCGGCGAGTAGATGATGCCCACCTGGAAGCCGCGCTCCTGGGCGCCAGTGAAAAAATCATAAGCGGTGAGATGCGAGGCGATGTAGGCCATGGCCTCCCGGCCGGCGCCGAAGATCGCACGCAGGTCCTCGTCGGAGGCTAGCTTCGAAAGGTCGATCTGTTCGCATTCGGCGCCCAGCAGGAGCAGGGCGGCAGCGTGGAAGTGCTCCAGCAGGTCGAGTTCCTCCAGCCACTGGTGGGTCAGCTTGAACTCGTGCGGGCGGCGCGGCGGGACACCGGTGTTGGCGTAGCGGCCGTCGGCGGAGCGCACTTGCGAGGGCGTGGTCGGGTTCTCGGCGGCGTGGCGGCCGGTCTGGCGCTGCACGGTCTCGCGGGCCACGAGCCAGGTGTAGCTGCCGGCCTCGGTCGTGACGTTGGCGGCGGCGTGCATGTTCACATCGATGTGCTGGCCACGGCCACCGTTGTCGCGGTGGAGGAGGGCAACCAGCGCAGACATGACGGCGAAGTGGCAACCGGTGTGGTAGCCCTGGTTGCCGCCGCCACGCACGGGCGGGAGGGAGTGGTCGTCGTAGCCGTTGTTCCAGCCGGGGCCCCCGCCGGCGAGGATGGTGAGGTCGTTTGCCGGCTCGTTCGCGCGGGGCGCGTTGCGGCCGAAGGGCGTGATCGAGACGTAGATGAGCCGCTCGTTCGACGGCTGCAGGTCGGGGAAGTCGAGGCCGAGGGCGGCCATGACGCCGGGGTCGCGGTCCTCGAGAATGATGTCGGCGCGGGCAGCCAGCCGCCGAAACGCATCGCGGCCGGCGTCGCTCTCGAGGTCGAGCGTGACGCCCCGTTTGCTGGTGTTGTAGTGCCAGAAGTAGAGGCTGCGTTCCGGGCCGGGCTCGTCATCGAGGAACGGCGGATAGGTGCGCGTTATGTCGCCGCCGGGCGGCTCGACCTTCACGACGTCGGCGCGCATGTCGGCCAACAGCTTGCCGGCCCAGGCGCCGCGCTCGCTGCACAGTTCGACCACGCGCAGGTCCGCCAGGGGGCCGCTCAAATGACGCCCTCCTCGCGCAGTGACGCGATCTCGGCGGGCGCGAGGCCGAGGATCTCGCCATAGACGTAGTCGTTGTGCTCGCCGAGGCAGGGTCCGCCACGCTCGAGGCGCCAGTCCGTCTCCGACAGATGCACAGGCAGGCCATCGACCCGAACGTCGCCCATCGCGGTGTGTTTCACGCTGGGCCAGAGGCCCCAGCCCTCGGTGTTCCGGTCTTTGTCGACGCGCTCCTCGGGGCGCTGGACGGCGGTCGCCGGGAGCCCGGCATCGCGGATGCGCGCGGCGAGATCGAAGCGCTCGTGCCGGCGAGTCCAGAACTCCATGTTGCGGTCGAGTTCGTCCTCGAACTCGAGCCGGCCCGAGAGGCAGTCCCAGCGCGGGTCTTTTGTCCAGCGCTCACCGATGACTTCCCGCAGGGCTCGCCACTCCTCGTCGAAGCGGCAGGCGACCGCGATCCAGTTGTCTTCGCCCTCAGCCGCGTAGATGTTGTGCGGCGCCATCGGCGGGAACTGGCTGCGATTGGCGTGGGGCATCCCCTCGCGGCGCAACGGCCGGCCGTTCACGGTGGCGTCGAGCAGGGCCGGGCCGTTGAGCGTGCAGGCCGCTTCGGTGCAGGCCAGATCGGACCCACTGACCTTCGCCGGTGACGTTCCGGTGGTGCAGGGCCATGAGGATGGCGATGGCCATGAAGTAGCCGCCGGTGTGGTCCATGTAACTGTAGCCCCAGCCTGCCGGCGGCTGGTCGGGCAACCCCGAACTAAAGGTGAGCCCGGAGATCGCCTGCACGATCGGCCCCCAGGTCTTGTAGTCGCGATAGGGGCCCGAGTGGCCGAAGCCGCAGTTCGACACGTAGATGATGTCGGGGCGGATCGCCTTGAGCGCCTCGTAGTCGAAGCCCCAGCGGTCGAGGACGCCCGCCGCGAAGTTCTCGGACACGACATCGGAGATGCCGATGAGTTGCCGGAGCAGCTCACGGGCGCGTTCGGTGCGCAGGTTGAGCGTGATGCCCAGCTTCTCGACGTTGTGGTTGTTGTAGGCGCCCCCGAGGTCGATGCCGCGGCGCTCGTCGACGTACGGCGGGTTGCCGCGAAGGATGTCCCAGCGCCCCTCAGGTACCGGGTCTTCGATACGGATGACCTGCGCCCCGAAGGCTGCAAGGAACCGGGTTGCCCCGGCACCGGCCAGCTGCCCGGTGAAGTCGCAAATACGGAGATGGGAGAGTGCGCCGTCCGCCGCGACGGGCACGCTACGGGGTTTGCGGGTCACCGGCAAACCCCGTAGCGACCGGAGCCGGGCGGCAAATCAACGCATACGGATACTTACCGTCCTTGCATGACATCGGCCCCGCTACGCGTGCCACAACTTTTCAGCGTGGCGGGCGATCGTGTCCCAGTTCTCGAAGTTGCCTGCCAGCGGCTCGGTGGCGCCCGGGATGATGGGGAAGCCTCGCACGGTGGGCGCGTAAATAGCCGCCTGGTGCAGCCGGTGGTCGATTAGCTGCGGGATGTCCTCCAACAGGATGCGCTGCGCCTCCAGGATGTCCTCGCTTGCCTCCGAGGGAATGTATTTGGCCGAGGCCCTTGCGATCACCGCATCAAGCTCCGGGTTGGCGTAGCCCGTGAAGTTGTTCGAGGCGCCCGTGATGTACTGGCCGAGGTCTGTGGACGGCGGCGACGAAGACCCGATGGGAAGGTGGGAGACGTCGAAGCCACCGTTGGTCAACGCCTCAATATGGGCGGTGGGATCGGCGGAGAGGCGCCCTTCGACATCGATCTCCGGGAAAGCGCTTCGCCAATCGTCCATCTGTCGAATGGAGAAGTTGTAGCCGTAAGCCTCCCAGACCGTATTCCCCATGTACTCGATGGACAGGCCCTTGCCCTGGGGGAAGCCGGCGGCCGCGATCAGCTCGTTCGCCGTCTGCAGGTCTTCAGTCTTGTCCTCCCGCCACCCCGGCAGTTTGAGGAGCTCTTCCTCCGAAAGCCCTTCGGCGTGGGCATTGTTCAGGACGCCGCCCAGTGCGTAGAAGCCTTCGCCCCAGAAAGCAGTCTGGTTCGCCACGTAGTTCGTCGCCAAGTGCATGGCGCGCCGCAGGCGCACGTCCTCGAACTTGGCTCCGCTCCGGTTGTTGAATATGCAGTAGGCGCAAGTGGAACCGGCCCAGTGGAACAGCTGAGAGCCTTCGCGCTGCGCGAGGATCGTCTCGCGCTCCACCTTGGACGGATTGTTGAAGAACGTCCCGTTTCCTTGAATGAACGAGGCCGACTGGCTGACGCGGTCCCCTGTCGGCCTCCAGATCACTTCGTCCATGTACGGTGCGCCGCCGAAGTAATCGGGGTTTCGTGTGGCGGTGAAGCTCTCGTCTGTCCTGTATTCAGAGAGTACCCACGCTCCGGTGCCCGACAGCTTCGCCGGGTCCGCATTCTGGAGACCGCCAGAATCGGAATTCTCCCTCGGTAGCAGGGATGCGTAGGGAAGCGTGAGGCCCCACGGGAAGGCTGCCGGGCTGGAGAGCGTCACCCGGACATCGCTCTCATCGACGGCTTCCGCGCGAACCAGTCCCGGCACCAGGTCCGCCATCCAGTAGCCGGCGGGACCCTCGGGATCCAGTAGGCCGGCCATGCGCTCGAGGCTCAAGGCGACGTCCTCGGTGTCGAACAACCGGCCGCCGGTCAGCGGCCCGTCGTGGGTCTTCACGCCCGGCGTGATAGTCGTGACGTGCTCGATGCCGTCGGCAGTCTCCCAGGCGCTGAGGAGCTCCGGTACGAGCTCGCTCCCAGAGAAGTTTCGCCGAACCCCGATATTTCCGATGAATAGCATCAGCCTGTTGCCACCCGAACCCGAAACGTAAGGATCGACCACGGGCGGGACGAATCTGATGCCGTCGCCCTCCCAGATGTACGAGCCGCCCTGCTTGGGAGCATCCGCCGCGGTTGCGGTTGGTGCGGGCGTCTGCGCCGCCGCGGTTGCGGTTGGTGCGGGCGTCTGCGCCGCCGCGGTTGCGGCTGGTGGCGCTGTGTCGCTGTCGTCGTCGTCGTCGCACCCCACAAGGCTAAGAGCGGCCACCCCTACGCCTAGACCCACGGAACCGCCAAGAAAGGCGCGTCGCGCCAGACGTTTCCCCAGGTAGCGCTGGCTCCAGTACGAGTTGTTGTCTGTCATCTCATGGTTCTCCTCGCAAGACCCTCGATCGCCAGCAGTATAGACCAGAGCTGAAGAAAAGTGGCAACTCGACCGGCAGACGCCGAAGGGGCTGGACCTGGAGGTCATCATCGACAACTACGCCACACACACAAGCATGCCCATGTGCAGGCATGGCTCAAGGCCCATCGACGCGTCCATCTGCACTTCACGCCGACCTCAGCGTCGTGGCTCAACCTCGTCGAGCGGCTCTTCGCGGAGATCACCGACAAGGCCATCCGGCGGGGCGTCTTCAAGCACGTCAGAGAGCTGCAAGCCGCGATCGAAGCCTACCTGGCTGTGCGCAACGCCGACCCGCGTCCCTATACGTACGTGGACGGCCACGATCGAGAGGATCCTCGCTAGGGATGGTCTGAACAACTCGCCTGAGCCAGTGAGCGGATGCGATCATGGGACGCGGACCCGGAGAGGGGCGCCCCATGCAGCAGCGTTCGTTCGGCAGCGTCGAGTACGCGCACAAGAAGGTCAAGACACGGCGGCAGACGTTCCTCGAGCGCATGGACAGGCTCGTCCCCTGGGCTGAGCTGGAGCAGCGCATCGCGCCCGTCTACCCGAAGCCGGGCCGCGGACGCCGTCCCTACCCGCTGCGCGTGATGCTGCGCATCCACTGCCTGCAGCTCTGGTTCAATCTCAGCGACCCCGGCATGGAGCAGGAACTCTACGACTCCCGCTCGATGCTCGAGTTCGCCGGTCTCAGCCTCTCCGAGCCGATTCCCGATGAGACGACGATCCTGCATTTCCGCCACCTGCTGGAGTGTCATCAACTGGGAACGGCGCTGTTCGCGACGATCAACGCGCACCTCGCAGCGCGCGGTCTACAGGTGCGCGAGGGCACGATCGTGGACTCCACGATCATCAGCGCGCCGATGAAGCTGCACAGCGGCACGGATGCGCGGACGGGGGCCGGTCCACAGCGTGAGCACGACGGCGGCGAACGTCTCCGACGTGACCGAGGCGCATCGCCTGTTGCACGGAGGTGAGACCGCGGTGTGGGGCGATGCCGGCTACCAGGGAGCGGAGAAGCGCCCGGAGCACGCGGGGTCGGGGGTGAGCTGGCAGGTGGCGATGCGTCCGGGTCTCAGGCGGCAGCTGGCGCCGGGGAGCAAGGAGGCGCGGGCGGAGCGGCGAGCGGCTGCGGTGGGGTGCTCCGCTGTAGCTGGGACAATGGGTGTTGACGAATCACGTCACAGCGACAGGGAGCACCCATTCGATGCTAGCACCGAGCAGCCCCGACCGGCTCCAGATCGCCTTCGACGACGACCGCCTCGTGGACCACGCGGGCCTGCTACTCCCCGCCACGCTCGCCGGCCGGCTCGGCCTGCGTGAACTGACGGACGCCCACGTCGACCTCGGTGGGGCAGCGGGCCGGGCGAACGCCGGGGACAAGCTGCTCACCCTGGTCGCCTCCTCGCTCGCGGGCGGCGACTGCATCGACGACGCCGCTGCGCTGCGCGCCGGCGGAACGGGGCGCGTGCTCGGCTGCACCGTGAAGGCGCCGTCCACCCTCGGCACGTTCCTGCGCAGCTTCCGCTGGGGCCACGCCCGCCAGCTCGACCGCGTGACCCGCGAGCTGCTCGCCCGCGCCTGGGCGGCCGGGGCGGGACCGGGCGAGGAGCCGCTCACGATCGATCTCGACTCGACGCTCTGCGAGACCTACGGCCTCGCCAAGGAGGGCGCGCAGCGCCCCGGCTACAGCGGCGCGCGCGGCTATCACCCGCTGCTCGCCGTCGCGGCCGGCTCAGGCGAGGTGCTGATGGCGCGGCTGCGCGAGGGCCGCGCCCACACCGCCCGCGGCGCCGCCCACTTCCTGCGTGAGACGGTGGCGCGGGTGCGCGAGGCCGGGGCGGCGGGGCAGCTCACGATGCGCGCCGACAGCGGCTTCTACAACCACGCCGTCGTCACCGCCTGCCGCGCGCTGGATGTCCGCTTCTCAATCACCATTCGCCAGCAGCCGAACGTGCGCACGCTGATCGAGGCGATACCGGATGAGGACTGGACGCCGATCCCGTACTGGATGGACGACGGCGCCGCTGTCGCCGAGACGACCTACACGCCGTTCCTGCACACGGAGGACGCCAGCGCGGTGCGGCTCATCGTGCGGCGTGTCAGGCCAACGCCCGGCTCACAGCTCGCGCTCTTCAGCAGCTACAGCTACCACGCCTTCATCACCGACCGCGCGGGGGAGCTGCTGGAGCTGGAGGCCGACCATCGCCGCCACGCCGAGGTCGAGAACGCGATCCGCGATCTCAAGTACGGCGTCGGGCTGAACCATCTCCCCTCGGGCCGCTTCGCCGCGAACGCGGCATGGCTCGCGGTGCAGGTGATCGCGCACAACCTCGCCCGCTGGACGGCGCGCCTGGGGCTCGGCGAGGGGATCGTGACGACCAGGACGCTCAGGCGGCGCTTCTTCGCGCTGGCCGGGCGGCTCACCCACTCGGCCCGGCGCTGGACCCTGCACCTCCCGCAGCGCTGGCCCTGGGCTGGCCAGTGGACAGCCGCGCGCGCGACTCCGGGCGCTCCCGCTCCCGGCCTGACGCCCGTCACAGCGCCGGCCCGGGTCCGAGGCTCGCGCCAGCATGCCCGCGCACGCCTCGCGCACCCTCGCGCCCTCGCTCCGGCCCGCCCCCGGCACCGCCCGGCGAACGCCGGCACACCCGCCGAACTCTCCGCCAGCCCGGCAGCCCGCCCCGTCAAGCTTCGTTCGTGGATTCGGGCTAAGGACTGTCCCAGAGATACTCGGAGTGCCGGAAGGCGATCTCTTTCCCGTACTGCTCAAGGTTGTCCGCGACGTTGACGACCAGACATCGGTCGGTCCCGCCGTTCTTTGGACCGCGCAGCCCCCGCCCGATCATCTGCTGGTAGAGCAAGGGGCTATAGACGGGCCTGGTGACGAAGAGTGCCCGAGTCTTCGGTGCATCGAATCCTGCCGCAAGGACGAGGTCGAGACGGGCATAGGCTTCTGCGTGCCGGTGCAGATCAACGCTCGGCACGGGGTCAGCGCGACTCAGCACACGAAGCAGTATGCGACACCGAACACGACGCCCCCGCGCCCGCTACCGGCGTACGTGCCCGGAGATCGGCGAACGGCGGGGTGGGAGTAGATCTCCAGGTTGTAGGCTACTTCCGGGACCATGACGGCTGAACCTCGTGTACTCGCCCTCGATGTCGACGTGGTTTCAGTGAGGGGCGTCTCTTCCTCACCAGCAGCGGCGAGGCATGGCCTCCAACCAGAACCCGGCCGTAGCGCTCCATCCAGTCCGGCAGTTCGGGCATCGCCTGCCAGTGTACGAGCGCGAGCCTACGGCCCGAACTGCATCGTGGAGCCGGTGGGCGCCACCTCAGAAGGGAGGCGACTCCCAACCGGACTGGCCTATAGACAGGGTCGACTCGGGTATTAGGGGAGGGGGTCCAGCTGCGAGGGTGTCGAGGATCCTCAGCTCATACGCTGTTCCCGACTCCGAGGTGAGCAACCCGAGCGAGGCAAGCTGGGACGCGCTGCGCCACCCCGTGAACCAGGAGGCAAGTGAGCGAATGTCGACTTGCCACGTGCCAGGTCCGCCCGGCACCAGAGTTCCCTCACCGTCGACGACCTGGAGCTCGAAGTTACCGTCGTTGTGTGACAGCGTGGGGTCGCTGACGCGAAGAGCGACCGTCGCGGTGACGGGGGGCCAGCCCCGTAGCTCGATAGCCTTTGCAAGGTCCACGAGGCGCAGCATCCAGGGGAGACTCTTCGTGGCCTTCCAGCGCTGCCCATGGTCAGTTAGCGCTTCAAGCACCCACGGCGGCTGAAAGGAGGTCACGGTGCCGGTAACCGTGCCGAAGCGAGTGATCGCGGTCCCGAGAGCGCGAAGGACCGCCCCGTCCTGGGCCCCGAGATCGGCGATCCTCAGATCCATGAAGCTGTGTTCGGAAGGCTGAGCCCCCATCACGACGTACCCGATGCCATCAGCGACTTGCACCTTTACGAGGAAGACGCGCACGTCGGCGTGCTTCGTCGCTTTCTGACGCTGCTCCCACCAGCGCTCTCCGCGCGCCACGGAACCCGATGAGAGTCGGGCCAGCCCATCGTAGGCCGGCGCCAGAGACTGGAGGTCATCCACTGAGAACGGCTCGACGTCGGCCTCAATGTTCGCCTCGGCGAGGTCGGTGATTGGGATGGTGCGCTTTACGTAGTCGCCGGCTATCTCGTAGCCGACTGATCGGTATAGCGAGGCGGTCGTCGGGAAGAGTGTGGAGATCGCCGCACCACGCTCGTGCATGAGTCTCAGGGCCTCAGCCATCAAGGCTTTCGAGATCCCCTCGCCGCGACGATGGGGTGCGACACCAACGGCACTCACCGCTACGCCATCAACGGCGCAGCCCCCAAACCACTGGCCCCCAGGAATGAGCGTCGCGCTAGCGACGAGTTCGCTCTCTTCGTAGCCAGCTAGTACCAGGTCCGGGGGTACAGCACGCTCGGGGTCGAACGCACGCGAGAGACCGAAGGCCGCACCGACCAGATGGTGATGCGCCTCGAGGTCACCCTCACGCAGCGGGCCAAGGGACAAGCTCATCGAGGAATCCTCGCACGGGTGGGCTGTGTGTTTCAAGGCTGAACTACTCCGTCAGCCTGATAGGACTGGCCGCACGTTCGTGGCGGCATGCATCCCCTCCTGGACTAGCTGGCTGCTTCTATGAGGGCTGGTCCGATCTGCAAGTCGGCCAACGTGGTGGCCGCTCCGTCTGCACGCCATGCCGGATGGTGAGCTGTGCCCCGCTTCTATCCGCACTCGCCGAGGGGTCGCGCTTCTGGACCCGGTGCATGATGGGGAACCTGCTTGCAGGGGGCGCTGCCAGCTGAAAAGCGTCCTTGGGTGGACCAGCAGCCTGTCGCAGTCGCCCGGTCTCCGGCATCACGGTGTAGCCGTTGGTGGTCTGCTGGTGGTTCGCCGTCTTCCCGTCGCCCGCTACGCAGCCTCCCCCTGCGCCGCGGCGGCCTGGCGCAGCGGCTCATAGACCTCGCCGCTTCGCCAGAGCGCGTGCAGCAGCACGGCGAGGCGTCGCGCCACGGCGACGACCGCGCGCTTCTTCGCGTTCCCCGCTCCCGAGGCCATGTAGCGCTCGCCCCAGCGGCGCAGGTCGCAGTCCGGTCCGAACGGTCCGAGGACGTACTGCGCGGCCTGCACGAGCAGCCGCCTCAGGTGGGAGTCGCCACGTTTGGTGGTCCCCAGTTGCGTGTGGCGGCCGCCGGAGTCGCGACGCCTGGGCACGAGGCCGAGGTAGGGTGCGACCTCGCGGCTGCGGGGAAAGCGCGCGGGATCCTCGATCGTCAGCACGAAGGTGAGCGCGGTGATGGGACCGGCGCCTGCGACCTGGCGGAGCGCGGCGGTCTCGGGGTAGGCCGCGCACAGCGCCTCGACCTCGCGGCCGGCGGCGGCGATGCGGGCGCTGAGCTCGCCAATCACCTCGAGCAGCGGCAGCAGTGCGGTGCGCAGTTCAGCCGGGATGTGCTCCGCTGCCTTGCGCTGGAAGGCCGGCGCCGTCACCTTCGGCAGCGTGGCGCCCCACGCCTTGACGGCGCCGCGCACGTGGTTGATGAGCTGCGTCCTGGAGCGCACGAGCGCGTCGCGGCCGCGCACGACCGCGAGCTCCTGCTGGGCCTGCGCGCTGCGGTGGCGGATCGGGGCGAGCAGCTTGGGGTCGAGGCGACCCAGCCGCGCCAGTTGCTCGGCGTCGCTGCGGTCGTCCTTGCGCTGGCTGCGTGCGATCAGCGCGACCTGGCGGGGGTTGGCGACAATCACCTCGTGGCCGAGTTCGCTCAGCAGCCGGCTCAGCCACGGCGAGTGCCGTCCCGCCTCCAGCACCACCCGTGCCGCCGGCAGCTCCCCGAGCGCCCGCCTCAGCGCGCGGGCCGTGGTGCGGACGCGTTGCTCGCGCTGCACGTCCCCGGCGGGGCCGAGCACGCAGATCCGGGTGTGACGGTCGCTCACATCGAGGCCCCAGGTGACTCCGCTCGCTTCCTCCCGTTCAACGCGCTCTGCCGTTGCGATATGCTGCTGCATGGCTGGTCTTCTACCTCTCTGAGGCTCTCTCGAGCCGCTACCTGGCCCATCGAGGCCGCGTGATTCGGGGGCGAGTATCCCCTTGAGGAGGAGGCCGGCCCTCATCCCATCTGAAGAAGCGCCCTCCGGGATCGCGGAGTGGGCGAGAGGCGGCTTGAAGCCGCCTCCGGCTTCGTGATCGTGGCCTCCTGACCTGCCCCCGGGCGCCGCTGAGGGCTCCCTGGCGGGGCGGAGGGCGCACTGCGCCTACGCCGCGGCGGTCTCGAGCGTGGCCATGCGCACCAGGTTGTAGGCGGCGGCGCTGAGTTCCAGCCAGCCGCGGTTGCGCTCGCGGCCCACGAAACGCAGCTTGCGCCCGCCGCCCACGGTCTTCAGCCAGCCGAAGACCTGCTCCACGATCTTGCGTCGCCGCTGGCTCTGCCGATAGCCGATGCCGCGTGGTGCGCCCGTCCACGGCGCTGCGGCGGCGGCGCTCCTGCTGCGCCACGTGCGGCGTTACGCCGCGCGCGCGCAGTTCCGCCACGAAGTCGCGCGTGTCGTAGCCGCGGTCGGCGCCCAGCGTCCCGCAGCCGCTCACGCTGCGCTCCAGCATCGTGACCGCCGCCTCGCGCTCGGCGTACCCGTTCGCCTCGGTCAGCTCCACGTCCAGCACCAGGCCGTGACGGTTCTCGGTGAGCAGGTGCCCCATGTAGCTCAGTTTCGCCGTCTGCCCCGACCCCTTCGTGTACAGCCGCGCCTGCGGGTCGGTGGCGGAACTATGCGTATCGCGGCTGCGCCGCCGCCCCCGGAAGTCGACATCCGGGTTGCGCCCGCCCGGGGGTGGCTCCTGCTCGTCGCGCGGGCGGTAGCTCTTGAGCGAGGCCCAGGCCTCCAGCAGCGTCCCGTCCACGGTGAAGTGGTCGGCGGAGAGCAGCCGGCGCCGCCTGGCCTCGGCCACCACCTCGGCGAAGAAGGCGCGCGCGACATCGGCGGCGAGCAGGCGCTCGCGGTTCTTGGAGAAGGTCGAGGCGTCGAACGGCTCGTCTGAGATGTTGAGGTCGAGGAACCACTTGAACAGCAGGTCGTAGCGCAGCCGCTCGCAGAACTGGCGCTCGCTACGGATCGAGTAGAGCGCGATCAGCAGACTCGCCTTGAGCAAGTGCTCGGGCGGGATCGAGGGCCGGCCGTGCTTGCTGTACATCGTGCCGAACAGCGGCGAGAGCCGCTGCAGCGCGGCATCGACGATCGGTTTGATGCGGCGGATCGGGTGGTCGTCCGGGATGAAGGAGTCCGGCGTCACCGCCAGCAACATGTTGGTCTGACGCTCGGCGTCACCGCGCATGGGGCAGCCTCCAGGCTATGCCCCCGCCGCCAGTCCTATCCTGCCAGACTGTCCCAGACGACTTTTTTCATCACCCTGCTAGAGCTCCGGGTTGCGCATGAAGTCCGTCGCCTGCTCGTAGGCGTAGCCGGCCCGGCAGAGCGCCTGTTCGCTGCCCAGGGGACCGACGAGCTGCAGCGCGATCGGCATGCCCCGCTCGCTCCAGCCGTTGGGCAGAGTCAGCGTCGGGGCGCGGTTCATGTCCCAGGGGGCCGTGTACTGCAGCCGCCGCCACTGGAATTCTCCCGGCGTGTCGTCGTACATCATGTCCTCGGTCACCCGGTGCGGCAACGTGCCCTGGGCCGGACAGGCCAGCATGTCGATGTCGGCGAAGACCCGAGCCAGCAGGCCGCGCAGTTCTTCGCGGCGGATGCAGGCGTCGGCGTAGTCGGTCGCGCTGAACGACGACCCCAGCTCCAGCCAGGCGCTGAACCAGTTGCCGTAGTCGCCGGCCCGGTTCGGATAGTTATCGAGATGCGCGTGTAGAGCCTCAACCGAGCAGAGCGTCGCCAAATCGGCCATGTAAGGCATGAAGTCGGGCAGTTGGACCGAGACGATCTCCGCGCCCAGCGATGCCAGGGTCTCGACCGATGCGGCGACGGCCTCGGCGATTGGCGGGATTACGTCGTCGGTCGCATAGCGCTCGTCATAGCCGATCCGCATACCCGCAACGCCGCCGTCGATCCCGTCAAGCATGGCCGGGGCCGGCTCGGGCAGCGTGGTCGGATCGTTGGGGTCGTCGCCCGCGATCACTTCGAGCGTGACGGCGCAGTCCCAGGTCGAGCGGCACATCGGGCCGACGTGGTCGAGCGACTGCGCCAGGTCGAGCACGCCATAGCGGCTCACGCGTCCCCAGGTCGGCTTCAGACCGACGATGCCGCAGGCTGCGGACGGGGTACGGATAGAGCCGCCGGTGTCGCTGCCCAATGACGCGTAGCAAAGCCCGGCCGCTGTCGCCACAGCGGAGCCGCTGGAGGAGACGCCGGCCCAGCGTCCGGCGTCCCACGGGTTAACCGGCACCTGCCGCGCGCGGTTGTATCCGGCCATCGCGCCCTCGGTCATGTTGAGCTTGCCCAGCATCACCGCGCCGGCGTCTTTGAATCGGGCGACGACCGTGGAGTCGAAGTCAGGAACGAGGTCCTCGAGCACCTTCGTCCCGCCCATCGTGCGGACGCCCGTCGTGTAGCAGAGGTCCTTGACCGCGATCGGAACCCCGTGCAGCGGACCGCGATAGTTGCCGGCGGCGATCTCGTCCGCGGCCTGCTGCGCTTCCGCCAGCGCCGAATCGGCCATCACAGTCGCGTAACTCTTGAGCCGACCGTCGTGCGCCTCGATGCGGCCCAACTGGGCCTGCGTCAGCGCGACCGGCGACAGCTCTCCTGAGGCGATCCGCGGGCCGAGCTCTTCGATCGTTGCGTAAGCGAGGTCATCGGCCATTGGTCAACTCCGTCCGAATCGGTCGTTTCCCGGTCCCGGCTCGGGGGCCGGGACTGCTCGTTGATTCATGGGCCCCGCCCCCAGCGCGGAGCGGTCAGTCGCCGATCGTCCGCGCGGGGAAGTCCTTCGCCGGGTGCGCCTTGAGCACGTCCTCATCGAGGTCGATGCCGAGGCCTGGCGCGGTTGGGAGGGCGATGTGGCTGTCCTCGACCTCGAAGGCAGGCGTCGCGGCTTCCCGGCCCCACGGCTCGAAGTTCACGAAGTACTCCGTGATGATGAAGTTCGGCATCGTCGCCGCGGCCTGCAGCGTCGCGGCCAGCGCCACGGTCGTCGAGTTGTAGTTGTGCGGAGCGACCGCGACGAAGTACGCCTCGGCCATCGCGGCGATCTCCGTCAGCTCCTTGATACCGCCGACGTTCGCCACGTCGGGATTGATGATGTCGGCCGCGCGCTGCTCGAAGACCTCGCGGAACTCGAACTTGGTGTAGAGCTCCTCCCCCGTGACGGTGGGGATGTTGATCTGCGCCGTCGCGGCGGCCAGGGCGGTCATGTTCTCCGCCCAGACCGGCTCCTCGAACCAGAACGGCTCGTACTCCTCGACCATCTTCGCGAGGCGCACCGCGTTCGAGGGACTCAGCCGCCGGTGGACCTCCACCAGCACGTCGACATCGGGTCCGACCGCCTCGCGAACCGCGCGCACGCGATCGGCGGCGACACGCAGTTCCTTCATGCCCACGTAGCTGCGCCACCTGCCCGGCACCGGGTCGAACTTGAGGCCCGTGAAGCCGCGCTCGGCCATCGCGCTCGCCCGGGCCTGCAGCTCATCGAGGTCGTCCATCCTCGCCCAGCCGTTGGCGTAGACGCGCAGCCGGTCGCGCACGGCGCCGCCGAGCAGCTGGTGCACGGGCATCCCCGCGCGCTTGCCCGCGAGGTCCCACATCGCCTGTTCCACGCCGGAGATCGCGGAGTACAGGTCCATCGCGCCGCGCCGGTTGCCGAAGTCGTTGTGGATCGCGTCGGTCCACGGCTTGATCCGCGCCGAGTCCCATCCCTCGATGTAGCGCCGCAGCGCCTCGAGGTGCGCCGTGATCTGGATGTCGCGGTCCGACTGCGTGTAGCACTCGCCCCAGCCGTGCAGCCCATCCGCCGTCTCCAGCCGGACGAAGCAGAGGTTCTTGCCCGCGATGTAGCGATCCGGCTGCCCCGTGTCAGGCGGCGTGGGGTGAACCAGGTAGTAGCGCAGGTCCGTGATCTCGGAACCGGTCATCGGCGGACTCCCGACTCGGCGATCCCCTCACCCTCACCGCGCGGGCGAGGGGACGGGCGGCTAGCCTCCGGCGACCGCCGGGACGATCGAGACCTCGTCGCCCTCGGACAGCTCGCTGGCGAGGCCGGAGAGGAAGCGCACGTCCTCGCCGTTGACGAAGACGTTCACGAAACGGCGCAGCTCGCCGTCGTCCTCGCAGAGCCGCTCGCGCATCCCGGGGTAGGACGCCTCGAGGTTCTGCACGAGGTCGGCGAGGGTCGCACCCTCGAGGCTGACCAGCTCCTGGTCGGCGGTCAGGGTGCGGAGCGGGGCGGGGATTCGCACGTTCACAGCCATCGCAGCGGTCCTCTCGATGCCGGGCCCGGCGGGGCCGGGCGGGATTGCAGTCGCGTTAGCCTTCGACGATGTCGCCGAGGGTGGCCTGATCGACGCGCACGCCCTTCGCCTGGGCCCAGGCGATCGCGCGATCGATCTCGTCGGGCTCGCCCTCGAGCTCAAGCACGACCCAGCCGACGCGCTCGTCGACGTCGGCCATGCGGATGTTGGTGACGACCTCGAACTCGTGGCCGATCAGGTAGATCAGCGGCTCCTGGATCAGATCGGGCGAGAAGGTGAAGCGGACCGGCCTGCTTGCCATCATGCGCCTCCTGCCGCGGCCGCGACGGGCGCCCGCCGCGCCTCGTAGGCCTCGATGAACGCCTCGCTGCGTGCGGGCACGTGCAGCGGGTCGGAAAGCCCGCCCTGCAGCGCCTCGGTGGTCTTGAGGCCGCCGCCGGTGATGAAGGCGACGGTCTCCTCGCCGGGCGTGATCTGCCCGCGTTCCACCATGTGCTTGAGGCAGGCGATGGTCGTGCCGCCCGCCGTCTCCGCGAAGATGCCCTCGGTCTCCGCGAGCAGTTTCATGCCCTCGACGATCTCCGTGTCCGTCGCCATCGCCGCGACGCCGTCCGTCTCCGCCAGCGTCTTGAGGGCATAGTAGCCGTCCGCCGGGTTCCCGATGGCGATCGAGCGCGCGATGGTGTCCGGCTTCTGCGGCCGGAAATTGAGCGTGCCCTCCTCGAAGGCGGTCGTGATCGGCGAGCAGCCGGTCGCCTGCGCGCCCGACATGCGCGTCCGCGGCTCGTCGATCAGCCCGACCTGGTGCAGCTCCTTGAAGCCCTTCCAGATCTTCGTGAAGAGCGAGCCCGAGGCCATCGGCACCACGCAATGGTCCGGCGTGCGCCAGCCGAGCTGCTCGGCCACCTCGAAGGCGAGGGTGCGCGAGCCTTCGGCGTAGTAGGGCCGGACGTTGATGTTGACGAAGGCCCACGGCTTGGACTGCGCGACCTCGGTGCAGAGCCGGTTCACGTCGTCGTAGGAGCCCTCGACCATCACGAGGGTCGGGTTGTAGACGCCGCTGCCGACGACCTTGCCCTCCTCGAGGTCGTGCGGGATGAAGACGATCGTCTCCATGCCGGCGCGCGCGCCGTGCGCGGCGACGGAGTTGGCGAGGTTGCCGGTGCTGGCGCAGGCGATGCCCGTGTAGCCGAACTCGCGCGCCTTCGCGATTGCGACGGCGACGACGCGGTCCTTGAACGACCACGTCGGGTTGACGGTGTCGTTCTTGATCCAGAGCCGCTCGATGCCCAGCGCCTTCGCCAGGCGGTCGGCGCGGAGCAGCGGCGTGAAGCCTGCTGCGAGGTCGACGCGGTACTCGGGGTCGCAGGGCAGCAGTTCGGCGTAGCGCCAGAGCGTGGCGGGGCCGGCTGCGATCGACTCGCGGGAGATCGCGTTGGCGATGCCCTCGTAGTCGTAGGCGACCTCGAGGGGGCCGAAGCAGAACTCGCAGAAGAAGATCGGTTTGAGCGGGAAGTCGCGACCGCACTCGCGGCAGCGCAGGGATTGTTCGAAGGACATGGCAGGAATGCTCCGGGCTGCGGTAGGGGTGACGCGAGGGCGCCCGCCTGACCCCGCCGCTGGCGGGGCGTGCGGGCTAGCGCATCACCATGGAGCCCCGGTCGGATCGGTGCACCGCGGCGGCGTCGAGGAGCAAGAGCTGTCGTTCGCTCATCGTCTCTGCTTCTGCGCTATGCGCTCGCGCCGTCGGGCCCGCACCACGTGCGAGCCGTGCGTCGAGGCTATGAACGCGCGCGGTTGGTGTCAACAGCGGGGCGGCGAGGGTTATCCGCGATACGGAGGCGCGCCCCAGGCGTACCCGGCGCGACCGGCGCCGGGGTCATCGGCAGGTCGGAGGCAAGCGATGAGCGATCTCGACACCTACCGCATCATCTGGTCTACGGAGGATGCGGAGTACGTTGCGCTATGCCTCGAATTCCCGCTCCTCAGCTGGCTCGCGCCGCGGCCGGAGGAGGCGTTCGCCGGCATCCGGCGTGCGGTGGCCGACGTGGCACGCGACATGCAATCCGCTGGGGGGCTGTCGCGGGGCCGCTGGCAACCAACCCGTCGTAGGGGGTGTCCCGTCAGGACGCCGCCCGCCCGAGCGCCCGGGCAATGTCCTCGAGCACGCACCCGTTGTGCTCGCGGTGGCCGCGCGCCGCCCCGGATGTCGAGGGCATCACCCACACCTGCGCGCCCGCGATCTTGACGCGCTGGCAGCCCCACTGTCCGGGCCGCCACTCACCCGGGAACACGGCCTCGAACGCCTGCTTGCCGTTTGTCGTTGAGCAGCGATTCGGTCAGTAGTTAACGGAGCAGCGATTCTGTCAGTCCCCAGCCAGCGAGCAGGGGGTGACAGGTGCAGCAGTCCGAAGAAGCACGACGCTACGTACTCGAAGGGGTGATGGCCGGAGATCTGCGGGCCGCGCAGGCCGCCGAGATCCTGGGCCTCAGCGAGCGACACGCGTGGCGGCTCCTCGCCGCCTACCGCGCGCGCGGAGCGGCGGCGCTGGAGCACGGCAACCGGAGGCGCCGTCCGCACAACGCCGTCCCGGCCGATGTCGCCTCGGCCGTGGTGCGCTTCGCCAGCACCCGCTACCCGGGAGCGAACCACACCCACCTCGCCGAGCTGCTCTGGGAGCACGAGGGCCTGGACGTGAGCAATTGGACGGTCCGCCGGATCCTGGCGCGGGCCGGCATCGCGAGTCCCCGCCGCCGCCGGCCCCCCGAGCACCGTGTCCGGCGTGAGCGCATGCCCCGCGAGGGGATGCTGCTGCAGATCGACGGCAGCCACCACGCCTGGCTCGAGGAGCGCGGCCCGCGCTTCGCCTTGCTGCTCGCCGTCGACGATGCGACCGGCGCAGCCGTGCACGCCCTCTTCCGCCCCGTCGAGGACGCGCGCGGCTACTTCCTGCTGCTGGAGGAGATCGTCCGGCGCTGCGGCATCCCGCTCGCCCTCTACAGCGACCGCCACGGCGTCTTCAAAGCCTCCTCCGACGGACGGCGGGGCCTGAAGGTCGCAACCCAATTCGCACGGGCGATGCGGGAACTCGGGATCACCCAGATCTTCGCCCGCTCACCACAGGCCAAGGGCCGTGTGGAACGTGCCGCAGGGACGTTCCAGGACCGCCTGGTGACCGAACTCAGCGACGCCTCGGCTTCCACCATCGCCGAGGCGCAGGCCGTGCTCGAGCGCTTCCTGCCGCGCTTCAATGCCCGCTTCCGGGTCCCGGCGGCAGAGCCCGAGCCGGCCTACCGCCCGCTCGACCCCGCGCTCGACCTCGGCGCCGTCCTCGGCTTCCGGCACCCGCGCACCGTCGCGCGCGACAACACGGTCAAGTACCGCTGGCGCACGCTCCAGCTGCTGCCCGGGCCCGAGCGGACCAGCTACGCCGGGGCGCAGGTCGAGGTGGTGGAACGCCCGGGCGGCGAGCTCTCCGTCCTGCATCAGGGGGAGACGATCCGTTCGCGCGAGGCGCCGCCGCGCGCCGGGGTGCTGAGAGCGGCGCGCTCCGAGCTGGCCCGGAACCCCGACCACGAGCGCATCGCCTCAGGGCTCGGCTCCGGAGGAGCACCCCGGCGGCTCCCCGCGCTCCCTGCTGCCTCTACCGCGGTCAAGGTGGCGAGCAACGGTGCTACCACCAGACCCGAGACCGGGAGCAAGCAGCTCCGCGCTCCCACACCCCGGCAGCTCGCCCGCTGGAAGGCGATCCAGCAGGCGCGACTGCAGGGGCTCTCGATGCGGGCGACCGCCAGGCTGCTGGGGATCTCCCGCGACACCGTGAGCAGCTACGTCCGGGCCAACGGCGTGCCTGGACGCCGGAACGGCGCTGCGGCATCCTCCGACGGAGACGGCGGGACTGACAAAGTCGCTGCTCTCTTGCACTGACAAAATCGCTGCTCGTCGACATGCCGTTGAAGCAGATCATGCGCGGCGACGCTGCGGCGATCCGCCGCTCGAAGTCCGGCCGGGCAGCCCGGACCGCCTCCGGGCTGACCTTCTTCGAGTCGGTGACGACGCGCTTCACCACATCCGTAAGGCCGATGCCGTAGTCGGCGGGCAGGCGGCGGTCGTCCTTGGGCCGGACGCGCTCCGGGACGAGGCTGCTGGCCGACAGCACCTCCCAGAAGTCATTGTTGGAGTGGCTGTAGTAGTGGCCAACTCGCGCCGAATACTCGGCCGGGCTGATGCCCACGAACACGAGGTCGAGGCCGGGCTGCAGCAGGTCGGACAGCGTGTCGGGCGCGGGCGAGTTCGGGGACGTGGTGCGTCCGGTCGCGTTTGTTACCTCATTCTCCTTCCGGTCAACTACGCTGCGCCGTCCGCAGCGACCTGTGGGGCAGCCCTTCCGCCGCCTACTCTCCCTCGACACCTCGCGGCGGGATCAGTTCAATGACCTCGTTGATGATCGCGAGCGCCTCACTAATCAAATCGCCGCAAGTGTTGAGCGCGGCGAACTTCAAACATGGACCCTCAAAACGGGCGCGGTCAGCGGTTGGCAAGCTGGGGACGACCACCGCCGGGGTGCCGTCCTGAGCAGAGGCGATCCACTTCGGCTATGGCCTCGGTCACTCGGGTGCCTGACCGTTCTTGCTGTGCACCATCTTCGCGGACATAAGCCTGAGCAGCCGTGCGCGCGGTCCTCATGGCATCCGCCAACTCGATGCCGAGCTGTCTGGTCGCCGACGCCTCGGCTTCGGCTGCGATTCTTGCTGCTTCTTCCTCTGCCTCTTGAACGGACTGCGTGTCATCCCCACACGCCGCCAACCACATGGCGGCGAGGACCGCGAAGACCACCCCCATCATCATTCGCTTCATCGCGGTGCTCCTCTTTGATCTTGATCGTGTCGCTACTGAAAGCACGCCGGGCAAATGATTTGTCGGGCCGACACTGAATCGAGGCTATGAACGCTCTCCGCCGTCGTCAATCGGCGCCGGCCGCCGTCAGCGCGCGCCGCACCGCGGCGGCGTCGATGCGGCCCTCGCTGACCTCGCGGCCGTCGACGGCGATGACGGGCACGCGATCGCCGTAGCGGGCGGCCAGCGCCGGGTCGGCGTCCACGTCGCGCTCGTGCAGTTCGAAGGCGAACTCGCGGCCGAGGCGGCGCAGCGCGTCGCGGGCGTGCGCGCAGGGGCTGCAGCCCTCGCGGCCGTAGAGCACCACCTGCGGCGCGGCCTCGGTCACCGCCGGGCGGCGAGCATCCGCCCGACCAGCGGCAAGCGCTCGAGCGGCGCTGGCTCGTCGGATGGCTCGCGGGTCGCGAAGTACCAGACGGCGGGGAGCGAGACGAGCACCGCGAGCAGCGAGACGAGTTGCGGCACGCGCAGATCGAGCAGGAACGTCTCGCTGGAGTCGACGCGCAGGTAGGTGAGGAAGAAGCGCATCACCGCGTAGCCGATCAGGTAGGCGAAGAAGGTCAGCCCCGGCCGCCGCCAGAGCACGCCGAACATCAGCACGAACAGCGCCCCGAGGATCACGAGGTCGCCGATCAGCTCGTACGTCGTGGCCGGGTGGTGCGGCCCGACGCGCAGGGAGTACTCGAACGCCGGTGAATCGAAGTGCGTGTAGAAGACGGCCCAGGGCAAGTCGCTCGCGTTCGCGAGGTGCTCGCCGTTGACGAGGTCGCCGAGGCGCCCGGTCGCCTGTCCGAGGATGATCCCGAAGCTGGCGATGTCCAGGCCTCGGGCGATCGGGTAGCCCTTCCACAGCCCGAACGCCAGCGCGCCGCCGACGCCGCCGAGGATCGCGCCCCAGATGGAGATGCCGCCCTCGTTGATGCGCAGCATCGCGACGGGATCGCCGCTGAACCGCGACCAGTGCTCGATCACGAAGAGCAGCCGCGCCCCGACGATCCCGCTCGGCACGCCGACGAGGGCGAGCGTGTACGCGTCGTCGTAGTCGTAGTCGACGACCTTCGCGAGCATGAGCGAGAGCCGCACCCCGGCGAAGATGCCGATCGCGGTGAAGAGCCCGTGCCAGGTCAGCAGCAGCCCGCCGATCTTCGTGATGTTCGGATCCCACGGGATCTCGATCGAGAGGATCGGCATCGCGCCCCCTTCGCCTGGCTGCGCTCCGGCTGCCTGCGGCAGTGTACGGCGCTCCCGCCGCGCCAGCCTCCCGAGGCGGACTACTCGTCGAGGCCGAACAGCTTGCGGTAGAGCGCGCGCACCTCGCCGGGTGGCAGCCCGTCGCCGAGGAAGTAGTCCTCGATCCGCACCTCGGCGTGCAGGTGCATCTCAGTGCCGGGCGCGGTGATCGCTTCCGGCGTGCCGGACTCGCCGACGCCGCCGATCACCTGGCCCTGCTCGACCTCGACGCCCTCCTCGATGCCCTCCGCGATCACACCGAGGTGCGCGTAGCGGGTGACGACGCCGTTGCCGTGGTCGATCCAGATCTGCCGGCCGCGGTAGATGTCGAGGATCGGCTCCTCTGTGTAGCCCAGCTCCGCGGTGCGCCTCGAAAACTCGTTGATCTGCTCGATGGTGATCTCGACGTAGTCGAGGTCGGCGCGGATCACGATGCCCTGGTGCATCGCCATCACCGGCGTGCCCTCGAAGACGCGCGCGCAGGCGAGGCGGTCGTACCAGTCGATGCCCTCGTGGAAGCCGTTGCGGTACTCGCGGGGCGCGTTCGGCATCAGCCGGTCCGAGGCCGGCAGGCAGCCGCCCTCGACCGGGACGACGAAGCCACGCAAATCCTCGGGCTCACGCGTCGAGGGGTACGGCGTCGGCGTCACCGGGGTGGGGTCGGGCGTCGGGGTCGGGGTAGGCGTGGGAGTCTGCGTCGGCGTCGCAGTCCGCGTTGGCCTGGGCGTCGCGGTCGCGGTCGCGGTCGGCGTCGGCGTGGGAGTCGGCGTGGGAGTCGGAGGCGACGTCGGCGTCTGCGGAACGACCTCGGGAGGCGCTTCCGCGTCCTGCGCGCCGAACCGGGAGCACGCGAGGATCAGCGCGCCGCCAGGCAGCGCGCCGAGGAGCGTGCGCCTCGAAAGGATGCGGCTCGATCGATCGGGACCGGTCGCAGTCACGGGCCGCGCCTCCGTGCAGCCCCCGCCGTCTAGAGGATCGGGCGCTGGCGAGGAGCGCGTCAACCGCCGGCGGCGGGATTCCCCCCGGAGCGCCGGCTGCGCCGGCGGGCGACAGCCGCGGCCGTGCGATGCGCGCGCTCCGCGTACGGATCCGCGATCTCGGGCAGCGCGGGCTCCTCGCCGTAGCGGTGGCGCAGCGCAGCGCGGATCAGATGGTCCGTGAGCGCCGGGTTGCGAGGCAGCAGCGAGCCGTGGAGGTAGGTGCCGATCGCCTCGCGCACGCGCGCGCCCTCCACGCCATCCGCGCCGTTGTTCCCGTAGCCGAACTCGACGTGCGCGAACGGCTCCGCGGCCGGACCGAGGTAGGAGCGGCCGCCGTGGTTCTCGAAGCCGACGACCTCGCCCACGCCCTCGAGGGTCGAGCGCGCGAGCACGTCGCCGATGCAGCGATCCTCATCGCGCGGCGGGGCGACTGTGGTGACGTCGAAGACGCCGACGCCCGGCAGCTCGTCGCCCTCGGCGGTGCGGTACCAGCGGCCGAAGAGCTGGAAGCCGCCGCAGACGGCGAGCATGGCGGCGTCCTCGTCCGCCCAGGCGCGCAACGTCCCGGCGTGCCGCTCGAGGTCGGGCGCGGCGCGGCGCTGCTCGCGGTCCTGGCCGCCGCCGATCAGCACCAGGTCCGCCTCCTCGGGCAGCGGATCGCCGATCGAGACGCGGGTGACCTCGCAACCCACGCCGAGCGCGGCGCAGCGCGCCTCCAGCGCGATCACGTTGCCGCGATCGGCGTAGACGTTCATCAGCTCGGGGTAGAGCCAGACGACGCGGATCGCCGGCTTGTCGCCGGGGGCGGTCATCGCTTCCGCTCCGTGGCCCAGTAGGGCGCGATCCCGCTGCCGGCAGCGATGATCTCCCGCAACTGGATCATCGCCGTGTACGTCGGGATCACCTCGAGGCGCTCGCCCGGCGGCAGCCGGTGCAGGGCCTCGTCGAGCGCCGAGGCGCGATGCGGCTGCACGAGATCGACCGGCACGCCGGCGAGGCGCAGGCGCAGCGCCAGGTCGTCGGCGCGATCGCCGCTGACGACGACGCTCGCGGCGTGGCCGGCGAGCAACTCGAAGTCGGCGTCGTAGATCCACGACACGTCGCGCCCGTCCTGGATGCCGTCGTTGAGCGCGGCGAGGATGTGCAGCCGCCGCTCCGGCCCGGCTTCCGGGTTCGTCCCGGACGCCGTGAGGGCGCGCAGCACCGCGTTCATCCCTGCGGGGTTCTTCGCCAGCCAGAGGCGCAGTTCGCGGCCTCGCAGATCGAAGCGCTCCTGCCGCCCGAAGGCCGGGCCCGCAGCCGCGAGCGCGCTCGCGACCACGGCGGCGGGCAGGCCGAGCGCGTGCGCGGCGGCCGCCGCGCCGAGCGCGTTGTAGATCGGATACAGCCCCCGCAGCGGGAGCTCGACGGCCAGCCGCTCCCCCGCGAGGTCGAGGACGAAGCGCGAGCCGTCCTCGAGCTCCTCGATCTCGTGCGCCGCGACGAGCGGGCGCGGGCGCGTCCGCCCGCACGCGTCGCAGCGCCAGCGCCCGGCGTGGGCGACGAAGATCGCGTCGTAGCGGAAGGCCGCGCCGCAGCGGCAGAAGCGCGCGTCCGAGGCGTGGTCGGGACCGTCACGGGCGATGCCGTCGTCCTCGATCCCGAAGGTCACCAGCTCGCCCCGTCCGGCGTCGGCCAGCGGCGCGATCGAGGGGTCGTCCGCGTTCAGCACGAGCGTCGCGCCCGAGGCGTCGGCGATCAGCATCCGCTCCCAGCCCTCGGCGACGGAGTCGACCTCGCCGTAGCGGTCGAGCTGATCGCGGAAGAGGTTGAGGAAGACGATCGCGCGCGGGCGCAGCGCGGGCAGCAGCGGCGGCAGCGCCGCTTCGTCCACCTCGAGCACGCCGAGGCGGGCGCCGCCGCCGTTCGCGCTCTGGCCGAGGAAGGCGGACACAATGCCGCGCTCGAGGTTGGAGCCGGAGCGGTTGGCGATCACCTCGATGCCGGCGGCGCGCGCGATCTCCGCCAGCAGGTGCGAGGTGGTGGTCTTGCCGTTGGTGCCGGTGACGACGACCGTGCCCGCGCCCGCGCGGCGCACGAGCTGCTCCGTGATGTCGGGCGCGATCGTCGCGGCGACGAGGCCCGGCAGCGCCGTGCCGCCGCCACGCCCGAGGCGCCGCGAGGCCTCGGCGGCCGCCGCTCCGGCGAGCAGCGCCGCGCCCGTCCGCAGCCTGTTGGTCACGCTTCCGAGCGGCGTCATCTCACTCCGGGGGTCATCCGCGACCCGCGCTCTGCAGCATGCGCTGCGTCGGCTCTGCTACATCGATGGTACGAGACCGGCGCGGGCAGACAAGCGAAAGCCCGGCGCGCATCCGCGCCGGGCCTGTTGTTCGCGCTCAACCGCAGGGCGGATCGCCCCTCAGCGCGTTCGTGCTCCTGTCGCTGGACGGCTCAGCCCGGGGGCGGCGGTTCGTCGAAGTGCTGGCCGTTCTCTTCCGCCGCCAGCCGCCTGACGTTCCAGGCTGCCCACTTCTCGCGCTCTTCCGCACGACCCTCCGCACGACCCTCCGCACGCCGTTGCTCGCGCTGGCGTTCAAGCCGCTCCCGCAGCAGGTCCGCCAAGACCATCGTGGTCCTCCATCCCTCGGTAGCGATTATAGCCACAGCCGCGGACGTAACGACGATCGGGCTCGCCCGCTCCCACGTGGCGAGCACGGCTCCCGTTTCCCTGGAAATCAGGCCCAGTCCAAGCAGAACCTGAAGGCTGAACAGGATGAAGTAGTAGGTCTTCGTCTCTCGGCTGACGCTCCAGATCGACTCCCGTGTGGACGCATCACTCACGGGGGCGGGCGATCAGGCGAGGCGAGGCTTGCGGCTGCGTCGTCGCGAGGTCAGCCGGATGATTCCTTCTCGGTCGCTGCGGCGTTGGACTCATCGTCTGCCGCATCGCTGCTTGATGCATCCGCCATCGCGTCGTCCTCGGACTCGCTGTCCGGATTCGCCGCTTCCTGCCGGAACTCGCGAATGCCGCGCCCGAGCGCGCCACCGAGGTCGGCAACGCGGCTCGCCCCGAAGATCAGGGCGACGATCACGAGCACGATCAGCAATTCTTGCCAGCCCAGACCACCGATCATCGGTCAGCCCCCTTTGACGCCCGCGCCCGCCACCGTGCAGGTGGACGCCGACAGGCGAATCGTACCACGCAGACGCCGCTGCAACCCCGCCGCGGCTAGTCCGCGATCCTCTCAATGAATACGTCCATGACGCCGCCACAGATCTTGTCGTCGCCCTCGACATCCTCGGTGAGGTCGACGGTGACGACGCGCGGGCGGCCGTCGGCCATCGTCTCCATCGCTTCCTGCCAGACCTCGGCCTCGCCGCAGCCGCCGCCGATGGTGCCGCGGAAGCTCCCGTCCGGACGCAGCAGCAGCTGCGCACCGGGGCTGCGAGGCGTCGAGCCGCGCGCGTCGGCGACGGTCGCCAGCACGCGGCGCTCCCCGCGCCCCTGCGCTTCGCGAATCTCGGCAAACAACTCCGCGTCGGCCATCGTTGCGTTGTCCCGTCCGGCTTCCCGCCTTGTCGTACCGATACAGTCTAGCAGCGCGCGCGCCGCAACTCCTCGCCGCTACGTCCCCTGCGCGGGCGCGCGGCCCCTGACCTCGCGCATCGGCAGGCCAGTTCCGCCGCGCTGCAGCATCACCATCTCCGCGAGGATGGCGAGCGCGATCTCCTCCGGCGTCTCCGCGCCGATGTCCAGCCCGATCGGCGTGCGCACGGCCTCGAGGTCCTCACGCGGCAGGCCCTCGTCGATCAGGTGCTGGATCACGGTCCCCGTGCGGCGGCGGCTGCCGATCATGCCGACGTAGGCCGCGCCGCGCCCGATCGTGCGGCGCAACGCGAGTTCGTCGACCTGGTGGCCGCGCGAGACCATCACCGCGAACGTCCGCCCGTCGATCGCGAGGTTGTCGAGCACCTCGTCGACCTCGCCGGCGATCACCTCCGTCGCCATCGGGAAGCGCTCGCGGTTCGCGAACTCCTCGCGGTCGTCGACGACCGTGACCTGGAAGCCGAGCGTCGAGCCGATCGTGGCGAGCGCGAGGCCGACGTGCCCGCCGCCGACGATCAGCAGGCGGCCGGGCGCCTCGAAGACCTCGAGCATGACACGGCCGTCGCCGGGCCGCGCCCGCGAGCGGCGCGCGACGAGATCGCCGTCCGCGCGCACGTAGACGGTCTGCGCCTCGATGCGCGGGCGGGCGGAGAGCGCCGCGCGACCCGCCTCGGCGACCGCACTATCGATCGCGGGCGGGCCGAGCGCGCCGAGCGTCGAGCCGGCGGCGCGCACGAGCAGCTTCGCCCCGAGCCGCAGGCCGTCCTGCTCGCCCGGGTCGATCACGGTCGCGACGGCGACGGCGGGGCCGCCGCCGAGGGCGGCCTCGATCTCCGCGACGAGCTGCGCCCGCACGTCCTCGTGTCCGGCTGCCTGTGGATCGCTCATCGCTGCCTCTCGGTTGCGATCATATCGCCGCGCGTCGTGCTGCGCGCACGGCCTGCCTGGATCTAGACGTTGAAGAGCACGTGCAGCACGTCGCCGTCCTGCACCACGTAGTCGCGGCCCTCGGTGCGCAGGCGTCCGAGGCGGCGCAGTTGCGCCTCGCTGCCCGCTTCGAGCAGCTCGTCCCAGCGGCAGACCTCGGCGCGGATGAAGCCGCGTTCGAGGTCGCTGTGAACGCGGCCCGCCGCCTCCAGCGCCGTGCCGCCGCGCGGCAGCGTCCAGGCGCGCGCCTCGCGGTCGCCAATCGTGAGGAAGGAGTGCACGCCCAGCAGCTCGTAGGTCTCGTGGATCACGCGGTCGAGCGGCGAGAGCTCCGGCAGGCCCAGTTCGAGGCGGAACGCGACCGCCTCGGCGGGCTCCATCTGCGCCAGCTCCGCCTCGATGCGCGCGCTGAGCGCGACGACGGCGACGCCGCGCTCCGCGTGCCGCGCCGCGTACTCCGCCTCGATCTCGTCGAGCCTCGGCAGATCGTCCTCGTCGACGTTGACGAGGATCAGCAGCGGCCGGCGCGTGGCGAACTGGTAGCTCGCGAGTCGCCGCCGCTCGCCCGCGCCGAGGTCGAGCGCGCGCAGCGCGCCGCCCGCCTCGAGCGCCTCGCGCAGGTGCAGCAGCAGCGCCCGATCCTGCTCCAGCGGCCCACGCTCGGCGGCAGGCAGTGAGCGCAGCTCCGGCTCGATCCGCTCGACGCGGCGCTCGATCAGCGCGAGGTCGGCGTAGGTCAGTTCGAGCTGCATCGCCTCGATGTCGCGGTCGGCGTCGACGCCGCCCTCGGGCGACGGCACGGCGGGATTCGCGAAGGCGCGGGCGACGAGGACGAGCGCGTCCATCTGCGCCAACTCCTGGAGCCGCTGCGCGTCGACTCCGGAGGCGTCGAAGGCAGCGCCGGGGTAGTCCGCCAGGCGCAGCTCGGCGTAGGTCGTGCGCTTCGAGCCCTCCTGCGCCGCAAGGCGGTCGAGCCGCTCGTCGGGCACGGAGGCCGCGCCGAGGTTCGGCTCCAGGCGCGAGCTGTAGGCCCCCACCTCCGCCTCCCCGCGCGTCAGCGCGTTGAAGAGCGAGGTCTTGCCCGAGCGCGGCAGCCCGACGATTGCGATGTCCATGCCGCCAGCGTCGGACGGGTCGCGGGCTGGCGCAACGCCTACGGGCGATCGCCCTCCTCGACGCTGTCGGGGACGACGAACCCGCCGAGGAAGCGCAACGCGAACCACAGACCCTTCGCCGGGCGATAGCCGAGTGCGGTCACGGGCAGGCTCGCCAGCGCGATCGTCCACAACGGATCGAGGCCGAGCGCATGCAACGGCCCCCACAGCAGCTCGACCATCCCCAGCACCACCACGAAGAGCGCGCCGATGCCGTAGCCGAGCGCGGTCGCGCCGAGCCACGCGCCCGGTGACCCCCGGTAGCGCACCCCGCAGACGTCGCAGGTCTCGTGCAGTTCGTAGACGCCTCGGAACATCGAGGTGCTCAGGCAGCTCGGGCAGCGCCCCGGAATCGCGCCGAGCGCGAGCACGCGGAGCGTCCGCACGCGCTCAGCCCTGCGCCCAGTCCGGGAGCGTCGCCCCGGGCTCGGAGTCGTAGACGGCGATGTAGGGCTTGATATCCAGCACCGGCGTGCCGTCGACAAGATCGAGGCCCTCGACCTCGACGCTCGCGTCGCGGACCGAGTGCAGGCGGCAGACGGTGACGGCGAGGGGGTTGGGGCGCGCGCCCCCGCGCAGCGCGAGCGCGCCGAGCAGCGGCAGCCGCTCGTCGCCGCCCGGGTGCGCCTGCCGCCGCTCGCGCAGCTCCGCCGGGATGCGATCGAGCCAGCCGACAACGATGACGTGCGAGAATCCATCGAGGCCGTCGAGCGCCGGCGCCAGGTCGGACTGCAGTTCGATGCGGCTGCGGACGCGCGACCAGTCCTGACGCGCGGGGTCGTGCTCGCCGTTGCGCACGACGCCGATCGGGGTGAGCGAGATCGGGTCGGAAGGCTCCGCCATACCAGCGATTTCCCGTCGCACACGCGCGTCTCGGACGGCTGCTCAGCCGCCGCGCCTCGACCCCACTGGAGAGCGCCGAAGGCGCGTATCCGCTATACTATGCGTGTGCCGGTGAGAGTAGGTCCTCCGTCGTCGTTCCACTGCGCCGCCGACCCGCGAGAAGCCTCCTTGCCTGACGTGGATTTCCCTCCCCCTGCTGTTTCGGCAACGCACACGCACCGCGCGTGTGGCGATCATCAGCGCGTCCGCTGCCGCGCATCCCGCGCGGGCTGACGAGGGCATATGGCGAGCCGCCGAGCGAAGACGACCAAGGCCAAACCCCGTACCCGTAACGGCGTGCGATCGAACGGCCGCCGCAACGGCGCCGGCGCGCGCAGCAACGGCGGCAGCAGCGACTACACCGCAGAGCACATCCAGGTCCTCGAAGGCCTCGAGGCGGTGCGCCGCCGCCCCGGCATGTACATCGGCTCCACCGATCAGCGCGGCCTGCACCACCTGATCTACGAGATCGTCGACAACGCGATCGACGAGGCGATGGCCGGCTTCTGCGACCGCATCGACATCACGATCCACCCCGACGGCAGCATCTCCGTGCAGGACAACGGGCGCGGCATCCCGGTCGACAAGCACGAGAAGACCGGCCTCTCCGCCGTCGAGACGGTGCTGACCACGCTGCACGCCGGCGGCAAGTTCGGCGGAGGCGGCTACAAGGTCTCCGGCGGCCTGCACGGCGTCGGCGCCTCCGTCGTCAACGCCCTCTCGAGTGAGCTCGAGGTGAGCGTCGCCACGGACCGCGCGCTCTTCCGCCAGACCTACGAGCGCGGCCTGGCCACCTCGCAACTCGCGAAGGTGCGGGGCGCGAAGCCGGAGCACACCGGCACCACGATCCGCTTCCTGCCCGACGACCAGGTCTTCGAGACGCTCGACTACGACTTCGAGATGCTGGCCTCGCGCTTCCGCGAGATGGCCTACCTCACGCGCCGCACCTGGATCGCCTTCCGCGACGAGCGCGGCGCCGAGGCCGCCAACGGCCACGCCGCCGGCGAGCCGCACGAGCGCTCCTACTACTTCGACTCCGGCATCGAGGCCTACGTGCGCCACCTCAACCGTGGGCGCACCCCGCTGCACCCGGACCCGATCCACGTCGCCGAGGAGCGCGACGGCACCATGATCGAGGTCGCGTTGCAGTACAACGCGAGCTTCCAGGAGACCTCCTACTCGTTCGCGAACTGCATCCACACGATCGACGGCGGCAGCCACCTCACCGGCTTCCGCTCCGCCCTCACTCGCGCGCTCAACGAGTACGCGCGGCGCGCCAAGCTGCTCAAGGACGAGGACGCGAACCTCTCCGGCGAGGACACCCGCGAGGGTCTCTCCGCCGTGATCAGCGTGAAGCTCGCCGAGCCGCAGTTCGAGGGCCAGACCAAGACGCGGCTGGGCAACCCCGAGGTGAAGGGGCTGGTCGAATCCGCCGTCGCCGCGCGGCTCGGGCCGCTGCTCGACGAGAACCCCTCGATCGGCCGGCGCATCATCGAGAAGGCCGTCACCGCCGCGCGCGCCCGCGAGGCCGCCCGCAAGGCGCGTGACCTGGTGCAGCGCAAGGGCGTGCTCGAGGGCTCGATGCTGCCGGGCAAGCTCGCCGACTGCTCGGAGACGGACCCGGAGCTGTCGGAGATCTACCTCGTCGAGGGCGACTCGGCCGGCGGCACGGCCAAGGCCGCGCGCGACCGCCGCACGCAGGCGATCCTGCCGCTGCGCGGCAAGATCCTGAACGTGGAGAAGGCGCGCCTCGAGAAGATGCTCGCCCACGAGGAGATCCGCATCATCATCACCGCCCTCGGGACCGGCTTCGGCGAGGGCTACGACGGGGCGAAGCTGCGCTACCACAAGATCATCATCATGACGGACGCGGACGTGGACGGCGCCCACATCCGCACGCTGCTGCTGACCTTCTTCTGGCGCTATATGCCGCGCCTGATCGAGGACGGCCGCCTCTACATCGCGCAGCCGCCGCTCTACAGCCTCAGCCACCGCGGGCGCACCGACTGGCTGTTCACCGAGGCGGAGCGCGCTCGCTACTTCGAGGTCAACGCGAAGCGCGCCGCCGCCGGCAGCCTGCAGCGCTACAAGGGCCTCGGCGAGATGAACGCGGACCAGCTCTGGGACACGACGATGGACCCGGAGCGGCGATCGTTGCTGCAGGTGCACGTCCACGACGCCGCGGAGGCGGACGAGCTGTTCACCCGCCTCATGGGCGACGCCGTCCCGCCGCGCCGCGCCTTCATCATGGCCCACGCCCTCGACGCCACCCTCGACGTCTAGCGGCCCGCGCGCCGGGCATGACCAGCACCGAGGACCCCCCACCCCCCCTCCACGTCGAGTTCGACGGCGACGAGGCGTGCCCGATCGCGTTCGAGGGCGATCCGGCCGTCGTGCTGTACTTCGCCTCGTGGGCGTTCTCGCTGCGCTTCGGGGCGCAGCACGAACTGGCGCTCGCCGCGCGCCGCATCGAGACCGCGCACAAGGTGGCGCTGCGCCCGCTGCTGCGCTACGCAGACCGACGCGTCGAGGACGAGGCGGACCGCCGCGAGCTCCAGCGGATCTGGCAAGACCCCGCGCCGCTTGCCGACTGTTGCCGGGCCGTCGCCGCGGCGACGGTCGCCGGCGACCGCCAGCTCGACGAGCTGATCGAGGGCTACGAAGACCTCGCGCCGCGGCTCCAGGAGCTGGCGGCGATGTGCGACTGGGCCGCCTCGCGGGGCGCGCGCGTGCGGCTCTCGTTCGACCTCGGCGATCCCGGCCCGCCCGCCGCCGGCGTTTGAGCGCCGATCGCGGGCGTGCCACGATTCCCCGCATGAGCTGGGAGCATCAGCGGGCACGCCTGCACGAGTACGAGCGATGGCTGCGCCGACCGGGACTGGCGGCGACCGCGATGCGCTGGCTGCTCGGCCCCAAGGGCGCGTTCCTGGTCAACGGACCGCTGCTGCGTCTGCCCGACGAGCTGATGATGGAGCCGCAGCTGCGCGTGCTCGACATCGGCTGCGGGCGCGCCTCGGTGCTGCGCTTCATGGACGGGCGCGTGCGCTTCGAACGCCAGCCCGTCGGCCTCGACTTCTCGCGCAGCATCCTCCGGCAGGCGCAGCGCGACGCAGCGAGGACGGCGCGCCCGCCCGCGCTCGTGCAGGGCTCGGCGACATCGCTGCCGATCGCCTCGGGCACCTTCGACCTCGTGCTCTGCGGCTACGTCACGAAACATCTCGACGACGACGGCCTGCGCGATCTGCTCGACGAGATCTGGCGGGTGCTCGCGCCGGGCGGGCTAGCGCTGATCTGGGAGTTCGCCCCGACGGGGAGGCGATTCCTCGATGCCTGGAACCGGCGCTGGATGGGCCGCCACGTGCGCTCGCCGCAACTGCGCTCCGGCCGCACGCTGCTGCGCTTCGCGCAGGACGCCGGCTTCCCGTTCGCGATCGAGGCGGGGCTGCGCCCGTTCCTGCTCCCGCCGATCCCGCGCGCCTCGATCCTGTTCGGCCGCCCGCCAGACGAGGACTGACCGCGGCCGGTCAGTCGCCGTAGAGCCCGAGGTCGGCGATGCGCCGGCGCACTGCGGGCGCGAGCAGCGGCGCCGTCGGCTCGCCCTCGCGCAGGCGGCGGCGCAACTCCGAGGCCGAGACATCGAGGCGCGGGATCGGCACGAGGTCCACACGTGAGGACAGCTCGGGGAACGCCTCGGACGCCGCCCATGGCAGCGCTGCCCCGTCCGCGGCCTCGTCGCCTCGCTGCGCAAGCGCCAGGCGCGCCAGTTCGAGGATGCGCGCCGGCTCCCGCCAGTTCGGCAGGTCGGCCAGCGCGTCCCAGCCGAGGATGAACCACCACTCGTGGCCGGGGGCCTCCCCTTGCAGTTCTTCGAGCGTCTCGGCCGTGTAGCTCGGGCCGGGCCGCCGCACCTCAATGTCGCTCACCTCGGCCCAAGGCAACGCCTCCTCGACGGCGGCGCGCGTCAGCGCGAGGCGGTCGGCCGCCGTCGAGACGTCGCCGTCCGCCTTCCGCCAGGGGTCGCCCGCCGGAACCAGCAGCACGCGGTCGAGGGCGAGCGCATGCCGCGCCGCGGCCGCCAGCACCCGGTGCGCGAGGTGCGGCGGGTCGAAGGTGCCGCCGAGGACGCCGATGCGCATCGCTGCTACTCCCAGACCAGCGCGGTCTCGCCGACGCGGATCGTCGTGCCGGGCTTCACGCCTTCCCTCGAGAGCGCACGCGCCAGGCCGAGCCGCCGCAGCCGGTCGAGCAGCTCCTCGCGGGCCTCGTCATCATCGAGGTCGAAGGTCGCCGCCAGCCACTCGGGCGTGCGGCCGCGCACCACCACCCTGTCCTTGTCGTCGCGTTCGATGCGGAAGCGCCCGCGCCTCACCTCGCGCGGTTCGACCAGTTGAGGGAGCGAGGCCTCCTCGGCCACCTCACTCATGAGCTGCTCGCGCAGTAGCTGGAAGGCCCGCTCGGCAAGCTGCCGCGTGCCCTCGCGCGACGCGGCGGAGATGGCGACCCACGGCGTCTCCTGCGCCTCGAGGAGTTCCTCCAGCAGCTCGACGTGGGCCCGCGCATCCGGGTCGTCGATCTTGTTGAGCGCGAGCAACTGCGGCTTCTCGGCGAGGCCGTGCCCGAACGTCGCCAGCTCGCGATCGATCAGCTCGCGGTCGGCAAGCGGGTCGTCACGCGTCATGTCGAGGACATGGACGAGCACGCGCGTGCGCTCGATGTGCCGCAGGAACTCGTGCCCGAGGCCAACACCCTGGCTCGCGCCCTCGATCAGCCCCGGCATGTCTGCGGCGACGAACGAGTCGTAGCCGAGCTCGACAACGCCGAGTTCAGGCTCAAGCGTCGTGAACGGGTAGGCCGCCACCTTCGGGTGCGCCGCCGACCACGCGCCGAGCAACGTCGACTTGCCCGCGTTCGGCAGCCCGACGAGGCCGACGTCGGCCAGCAGCTTCAGTTCGAGTCGCAAGCGGCGCCGCTCGCCCGGCATGCCCCGCTGCGCAAAGCTGGGGGTGCGCCGGGTCGCGGTCGCGAAGCGCTTGTTGCCCCAGCCGCCACGACCGCCCCTCGCGACGATCGCCTGTGCGCCCTCGGCCGTCAGGTCCACGAACGGGTCGGCCCCGCCTTCGGCATTCTGCCCGCCCGGCTCGCCGTTGGGATCAAGCTCCCACACGACGCAGCCCACCGGCACCGGGAGCCACAGATCTTCGCCTGCCCCGCCCTTGCGCTGCGACGAGTTGCCCGGCTGCCCGTGCGGCGCGGCTCGCGCCCGGCGGTCCCGATAGGCGCCGAGACCCGTCACCGTACGGTGGGCGACGAGCCCGACGGCGCCACCCCGGCCGCCGTCGCCGCCGTCGGGGCCTCCGTGCGGCACGAACTTCTCGCGGCGGAACGAGACGATCCCGTCCCCGCCCTTCCCGGCGACCACTTCGATTTCAACCTGGTCAATCACGGGAGCTACTCCACAACGGAATGAGGGTGCTTGTCCACGAAGGGGGGTTGCTTGGGGAGAACGTAGGAGTGTAGGGAGTTGTAGCAGTAGGACTGTGGGCGGCGTGGAGATCCGGGAGAACCGCAGGCGTGGGTGGGGGTGTGGCATCGGGGCTTATGTGGAGACGGGCGATAGGGGAGCGAGCGGGCCGTGGCTAACTGGAGGGCCGTCGTGGAAGGCCGCCGGGCGAGCCTTCCGATATGCGGCACGCATGTCCGGAGAGGACAGGGGTTACCCCAAACCCGTACACGGCGAGAGACCGGGTTACCCACAGCGCGTCCGAGGGCTGTGCGAGCGGCCTTAGCCAGTAGGCGCGGCCGCCAGCAGCGCGGCTACGCGGTCCAGGATGTGCTGCGAGCAGTCGTACTTGGAGAGCAGCGGGAGCGCCTCGCGGCCGCCGTCACGGTCGAGGATCACGACGCGGTTCGTGTCCACCGCAAAGCCAGCGTCCGGGGCGCTCACGTCGTTGGCGACGATCAACTGCGCGCCCTTCGCCTCCAGCTTGCGGGCCGCGTTCTCCAGCACGTCGTCCGTCTCGGCAGCGAACGCGACCTTGACCAGACCCTCGCCGGCAATCGAGGCGATCAGGTCCGGGTTGCGCTCCAGCTCGAGGGACCAGTGCTCGAGGCCGCCGCGCTTCTGCTTGCGCTCCAGCGCCTCGCTCGGGCGGTAGTCGGCGACGGCGGCCGCCATGATCAGCGCCGCGCAGCGAGGTACGTGCAGCTGCAGCGCGGCGAGCATCTCCTGCGCGGTCTCGACATGGACCACCTCGGTGGCCTCGGGTGGCGCGAGCTCGGCGCTGGTGATCAGCACCACGTCGGCGCCACGATCGCGCGCCGCTTCGGCGACGGCGTGGCCCATCTTCCCCGTCGAGCGGTTGCCGATGAAGCGCACGGGGTCGGCGGGCTCGCGCGTGCCGCCGGCCGTGACCGCGATACGCACGCCTGCGAGGTCGCCGTACTCGCGGCCGATGCGCGCCTTCACGTGGTCGACGATCGCGGCGGGCTCGAGCAGCCGCCCCGCGCCCACCTCGCCAGAGGCGAGCCGGCCCTCGACAGGCCCGAGGAACTCGACGCCGCGCGAGCGCAGCGTGGCGGCGTTCTGCTGCGTCGCTGCGTTCGCCCACATCTGTGCATCCATTGCGGGCGCGATCAGCACGGGCCCGCGCATCGCCAGCGCCGTCAGGGAGACGAAGTCGTCGGCGATCCCGTGCGCGACCCGCGCGATCGTCGAGGCGCTCGCGGGCACGATCAGATAGAGATCGGCGCTGCGTCCGAGTGCGACGTGCGGCTCGGCGTGCGGCCCGGCCGTCGCCCAGAGATCGACGAACGGCTCGTTTCCGGTGATCCCCCGGTAGGTCAGCGGCCCGACGAACTTCGTCGCCGCCTCGGTCATCACGACCTCGACGGTGGCGCCCGCCTGCACGAGGCGGCTTGTGACCTCGACGGATTTGTAGGCAGCGATCGAGCCGCTCACGCCGAGGACGATCGTGCGTCCCGCCAGCGGCGCGGGCAGCGCGCTCACCGGTTCGCCTCGTAGATCAGGCGCAGGCCCTCGAGGTTGAGGTCGTCCTCGAGGGCGTCGATGCAGCAGGCCACATCGGCGATCACGTGGGCGTAGCCGCCGGTGGCGATCACCGTGGCGTGGGCGCCGATCTCCGCCTTGAGGCGTCGCACCATGCCGCAGACCATCGCGGCGTAGCCGTAGACGATGCCCGACTGCATCGAGTGCTCGGTGTTGCGGCCGATGACGCCCTCCATGCGCGGGCGCTCGATGCTCACGGAGGGGAGCTTGGCGGCGCGCTCGAACAGCGCGTCCGAGGCGATGCCGATGCCGGGTGCGATCGTGCCCCCCAGGTAGTCGCCCTCGGCCGAAATAGCGTCGAGGACGAGCGCCGTGCCGAGATCGACGACGATCAGCGGCGGTGGGTGGCGGGCGAGTGCCGCGACGACGTGGAGGATGCGGTCGGCGCCGAGTTCGTGCGGGTCGGCGCAGCGGATCGGGATCCCGGCCTGCAGCTGCGCACCGACCACGAGGGGGTCGAGGTCGAAGCTGTCGCGGCAGACGGCCTCGAAGGTGGCCTCGAGGGCAGGCACGGTGGAGGAGAGCGCGGCGCCGGTGATCCGCTGCGGCTCGACGCCGTGGTGAGACAGTTGGCCAGCGAGGTCGCGCGCGTACTCCTCGGCTGGGCGGCCAGCGTCGCTGGCCATGCGCAGGCGTGAGGCGAGTCGCGGCCCGTCGTAGACGCCGATCGCGATGCTGGTGTTGCCGATGTCGATGGCGAGAAGCAGGGTGTGGCTCCAGGGGCTGGTGTGGGAGGGACCGCTGCGGGAGGTCGCGGGTCGCGATTCAGCGGCGCCGTAGGGGCGGTCTCGCGGCGAGGCGAGCGCGCGGATTATACACAGTTCATCCCAAGACCGCCCCGCAGGGGGTAGGCTGCTGGGGAAAGCGGCGCAGTGCTCACATAACAGGCTTGTGCGCGAGGGCGTGCGTTCGCTAGCCTCCCGTCTGCCAGGGGCATCGACATTGAGATGGGACGCGCCCTCGGAGGCTGAGAGCGGGGGCGCGGGAGCGGCGGGCCCTGAGCAGGCAGACTCGAGCATTGGGCCGTGTGCGCGTGTTACCAACATGTGTGTATTGGTCGTTGACATCCGTACGGGGGCAGCTCTTCAGCGCGCGTGCGCTGCTGCGGTGTCCTGTGACCACGCCGGAAAGGTACGAGGGTGCAACAGGACCCGGCCCAACTCTGGGAGTCCGCACTCCGCTACCTCCGGCAGCACGTTTCGGAAGCCAACTATCAGACCTGGCTTGCCGATACCGAGGGAGTCCGCCTCGACGGCTCCACGCTGATCATCGGCACGCGCTCCGAGTTCGTCACCGAGTGGCTGCAGCAGCGCCTGCGGCCCTTGATGCTGCGCACGCTCACGGACCTCGCCGATCGCCCGATCGAAGTCGCGTTCGAGCCGTTGCGCCCGCCGGCGGACGATTCGCCCCTGCTACAGCGGTCGGGGGCGGCCGAGTCCGGCAGGCCGGCCTACCCGCGCCCCAGGCTGCACGCCCGCTACGTCTTCGACACGTTCATCGTCGGGCCGGGCAACCGGCTGGCCTTCGCGGCGGCCGAGGGCGTCGCCGATTCTCCCGGCACGCTGCATAACCCGCTCTTCCTCTACGGAGCGGTGGGCCTCGGGAAGACGCATCTCCTCCAGGGCATCGGCCATCGCCTGGTCAAGGAGGGGCGGCAGATCACCTACATCTCCGCCGAGCAGTTCACGAACGACCTCGTGACGGCGATCCAAAAGCGCACGCAGGAGGAATTCCGTGCGCGCTACCGCTCCACCGACGCGCTGCTGATCGACGATATCCAGTTCGTCGGCGGCAAGGAGGCGACGCAGGAGGAGCTGTTCCACACCTTCAACAGCCTCTACGAGGCGGAGTGCCAGATCGTCATCACCTCGGACAAGAGCCCGGTGCTGATCCCGGACCTCGAGGAGCGGCTGCGCTCGCGCTTCGAGTGGGGAATGACCGCGGACATCCAGGCGCCCGACCTGGAGACGAGAGTCGCGATCCTCCGCTCGAAGGCCGAGGAGCAGCGCGTGCGGATCGACGATGACGCGCTGCACGTCATCGCGCGGCGCTTCACGAGCAACATCCGCGAGCTTGAGGGCTCCCTGACGCGCGTCGTCGCCTATTCGCGGCTGACCGGCGAGCGGATCGAGCCGGCGCTGGTGCAGTCCGCGCTCGCCTCCCTCGATCCGACCGAGCCGCGGTTGCCACCGTCCCCGGAGGCGATTCTCAACGTCGTCTGCCGCTACTTCGAGATCGACCGCGAGGCGCTGCTCTCGAAGAGCCGCGAGAAGCGCGTCGCCTACCCGCGGCAGCTGGCGATGTACCTCATGCGCGAGCTCGCCCACCGCTCGCTCGCCGAGATCGGGCAGACCCTCGGTGGCCGCGACCACTCCACCGTCCACCACGGCTGGAGCAAGATGGAGCGCTCCGTCAAGGTCGACCCCGAGACGAAGCGCGACATCGGCACGCTGCGCGAGCTGGTCGAGCGCGCCCGCGAGGTGGCGTAGCCGGCGCTCGCTTCTAGAACTGATCCGCGCACCATGGGGCCGTGTGCCAGGCGAAGAGCGCGTCGGCGAGGCGCAGCGCGTCGGAAGAGCCTTCGATGAGGCCCGCCTGGGCGAGCACGGTGGGTGCGACACCACCGAGGTAGACCGCCGCGAGGTCGTCGGCGCCGAGGGTGAGATCGCCCAGAGCGGCGCTGGGGCGGCACCGGGCGGCGCCGTCCTCCACGTCGATCTCAACGCGTCCGGCGGCCCAGGGCCCGAAGGGGTCGCGCACATCGAGGACGAGGCGTCCGTCGGCCGGGTAGGTGCGCCCTTCGAGCGCCGCGGGCACGTCCATGATGCGCAGCCAGAGGGTGTCGAGGCGCAGGCGGCGGAGCCGGCGGGGATCGGACAGCATCCAGACGAGAGGGTCGTCGGGCGGCCGGTTGTGGGCCTCGATCGTCTCGACGAGGTCGACGCCAAAGACGTAGCGCCAGAGGGCGGCCTCGGCCGCGGGGTTCATCGCGGCGAGCTCGTGGAGGCGGAGCGATCCGCGGGCGATACCCTCCGTCGAGTCGGCCCTGACGGCGTAGCTGGCGTAGCCCTCGAGGCCGGAGTGGCCGCTGTATTCGACGTAGTGGCGCCTGGTGAAGCCGTCCTCGGGCTTCTCGCTGCGGGGGACGACGAAGGCGCCCCACCAGGCCGGGTTGCGGGCGATCATCCCGGGCCGGGCTTCGCGCAGGCGTTCGTAGAGGGGCGGCCAGCGCTCGCGTGCGGCCTCCGGGGCGACGAACCGGACCTCACCACCTGGAGCGGCGGGAACCCCGGGAACGAAGTCGGTGTGGCGCCGGTCGATGCTCACGCGGTCGGCTTGCGCCGCCATGCCGTAGCCGAAGCGGCCGTAGATGAGGCTTTCGGACGCCGTGAGGGCGGCGAGCGGTTCGCCTCGCTCGCGGATGTCATCGAGCTGGCGGCGCGTGAGCTCGGTGAGGATGCCTCGCCGCCGGTGCGTGGGCGAGACGGTGACGGCGGTGACGCCGGCCGTCGGCAGGTCGCCGCCGGGGACGCTCATGGACAACGAGATCGCGTACGTCTTCCCGACCAGTTCGTCGCCGTCGAAGGCGCCGAGGCTGCGGTCGAACTCGATCTCGGATCGGACCTGCTCGCCCTCCTCGGCGGCGACCCCGACATCTTCGAGGAAGCCGCGGGCGTTGCTGGCGACCCAGTCGCCCCAGTCGTCCTCGCTGAGCGTGCGGTAGCTGATCGTCACATAACGACTATCGGCGGATGAGGGGCAACGGGCCAGACGAGGGCCGTCCCCCGCTCGCGTGCCACCGCCTCAGCGCGCGCGGCCGAGGGCGTAGTGCACGAGCGTGCGCGCGGTCGCGCCGGCGTTGCCCTTGACCAGCACCCCGCGATCGCGCGCGGCATCCATCACGCCGGCGATGTCGAGGTGCGCCCAGGGCGTGTCCCCGGCGAAGCGCTCGAGGAACTTCGCGGCGGTGATCGACCCGGCATTGCGGCCGCCGGTGTTCTTGATGTCGGCCACGTCCGAGCGGATCTGCTCGTCGTACTCGTCGTCCAGCGGGAAGCGCCAGAGCTTCTCGCCGGACGCCGCTGCGGCGCGCTCGAGGTCGCTGTAGAGCCGGTCGTTGTTCGCGAAGACGCCGATCCGCACATTGCCCAGCGCGACCGCCATCGCCCCGGTGAGCGTCGCCACGTCGACGAGCGGCGTGCAGCCCTGCGACTTCGCGTAGGCGAGTGCGTCGGCGAGCACGAGGCGGCCCTCGGCGTCGGTGTTGATCACCTCGATCGACTGACCGTCCATCGCGTAGAAGACGTCGCCGGGCTTAGTCGCCGTGCCGCCCGGCATGTTCTCGGTACAGGGGGCGATCGCGGTGACGTTGATGGCGGGCTCGAGGCGGGCGATCGCGCCGATCGCGCCGATCACCGCGGCCGCGCCGCTCATGTCGCCCTTCATGCGCTCCATGTTCGCCGGCGGCTTGAGCGAGATGCCGCCCGTGTCGAAGGTGATCCCCTTGCCGACGAGGCCGATGCTTCGCCGGCCGCGGCCGCCGCGGTAGCGCAGCACGATGAACTTCGGAGGCTGCTGCGAACCCTGCGCGACCGAGAGGTAGGAGTTCATGCCGAGCCGCTCCGCCGCCGCCCGCTCGATCACCTCGCACTCGATGCCGAGCTCGTCGGCGCGCGCCTGGGCGCGCTCGGCGACATCGCTGGGGTTCATCAGGTTGGCGGGCGAGTTGGCGAGGTCGCGCGTGAAGTTCTGCGCCTCGGCAAGGATCGCGCCCCGCTCCGCGCCTTGCGCCGCCACGCTCGCGCGCCGCGCCGAGGTCTCGACGATGGTCAGCGCCGCCACCGATCCGCGCGGCTTGTCCTGCGCGCGGGTGCGGTACTGGTCGTAGCGGTAGAGGCCGAGATCGAACGCCTCGGCGAGGACGCGCCCGGTCGCCTCGGCGTCGCGGTCCGCGAGGGCGGCGCCCTGCGCCGAGAGCGCGACGTTGCCGGCGTCCAGGCCGCGCAGGGCGCGCGCCAGGCCCGCGGTCTGATTGCGCAGCCGGTCGGGGGTCAACTGGTCGCGCTTGCCGAGCCCCTGCACCACGACGCGCGCGGCGGGAATGCGTCCGCCCGTGGCGAGCGGCGTCACCTCGTTCGCGCGTCCGGGTGCCAGGCCGGAACGCAGCAGCGCGGTGATCGCGCCGTCGAGCGCCCGGTCCAGGGCGGCCGCCGCGCCGCCCAGCCGGCGCGTGCCCTCCGGCACGGCCACGACGATGGTATCTGCCTGCTGGGCCGCCAACTCCCCGCTCACGACATCGATTTGCATCGGGGGTTCCTTTCGTAGGCTTGGGACATCCGGGTAGACGCTCGTGTGCGAGCGTACGCTATCATTGCGCGACGGCCCGGCTCCGGAGACGGCGCCAGGCCAGCGGGAACACGGGCGCTACGGTGCAGGGCATCGCGATGAAGACATTGCGAGCGCGTCTTGCGCGCTACCTTCTTCTTTCGACCGATTCCAGGCGCAGGGGCCTGAGTTGGTGGGACGCCTCGGAGCTGGGGCTCGTCGCCCTGGGGTTCCTGCTGTACTTCCTCGTGCGCGGCGCGGTGGTGGATCGCACGGCCGACGCCTTCGCGAACGCGCATTGGATCGTGAATCTGCAGTTCTCGTACGGGCTGTTCGTGGAGCCCGCCTTCCAGGCCTGGGTGCTGGAGTACGAGCTGCTGCGGCGCGCGCTCAACTTCGTCTACTTCTGGATGGACTTCCCGCTGATCGTGGCGGTTGCGATGGTCATGTTCTGGAAGCGCCGCCACGCCTACACGCTGACGCGCGACTCGATGCTGATCTCGGGCGGGCTCGCCCTGGTGGTCTACTGGCTCTACCCGGTCGCGCCCCCGCGCTTCCTCAGCGAGTGGGGCTTCATCGACACGCTCGAGGTCTACGACAACCTGTCGTACCAGGCGCAATCGCTGCAGCCGTTCGTCAATCCGTTCGCGGCGGTGCCATCGTTGCATGTCGGATGGGCGCTGCTGCTGGCCGTCGGTGTGTTCGCGGCGACGCGCAACCCCTGGCTGCGCGGGGCGTCGCTGCTGGCCCTCGTGCTCCAGTCGATCGCCGTGATTGGAACAGGGAACCACTACATCTTCGACGGCCTCGCCGGACTGGCCGTCTGTGGCATCGCGCTGGGCCTGACGCTAGTGCTGCACCGCGGCGGCTATCCGCGGCTCCGGCGATGGCTGGCGGCGTGGGCCGGGATGGCGCCTTCACGCCCGTCGCTGCGCCGGCCCGCGCGGTCGTCGCCCCGCGGACTGCGTCCGGGGGCGTCGTCGTAGCCGGGACGCAAGGCCCCGATGGTCTCACGGGCCGCGCACGCATTGCATCAAACGTGAACGGTTCGCGACCAGGGTTGCCGACCCGTATCGCGACGGTGGCGCAGCGCACCCCCGAACTCGCGAGCGGGCGCACGGTCCGCTCCCTTCGCCCGCAGGCACGACGGTGCGCCGGGTCTTGACCAGGAGCGAGCACATAGATGTTATCATGGCGTCATGGAAGTACGGGTGTGGCAGGACAGGCGGGAACGCGAGCCGGTCACCGAGTACCTCCGCCAGGTAACACGCGCTGGGGAGCGCAGCGTTGTCGCGACGGTAGAGCGTTACATCGATCTGCTGGAGACCCACGGACCGCCCCTTGGGATGCCCATCGACCGACTGCTCGACTCGGCGATCGGGCTGTACGAGTTGCGGGCTGGCGACCATCGCCTCGCCTACGGTGAGGCAGGCGGAGCGCTGTACCTGCTGCACGCGTGGCGGAAGCAGACGCGGCGAGCATCGCCACGCGATGTGGCGCGAGCGCGAAGCAGGCTGCTCGAACTGAGGCAGTAGGTCAGGAGGAGTGAACCATGCGCCGGGCGAAGGAAATGTTCGAGGAGCTGCGGGCCGGGGATCCGGAGTTGCAGCGCGAATACGACCGGCTGGGACCGCGGTTTCGGTTGATTGAGGCGATGGTGCAAGCGCGGAAGGCTCGCAAGCTCAGCCAGCGTGAGCTGGCCGAGCAGATCGGCGTGACCAAGACGGTCATCAGCCGCCTCGAATCAGGGGAACACAGTCCGCGCCTGGAGACCGCGTATGACATCGCGGAAGCGCTCGGATACCGGCTCGACGTAAAGCTGGTGAGGGAACGCAGGAAGGCCACCCATTCAGCCCCCTCTACCCGGTGATGGGACATGCCAGGCCGTCGTCGCACCCAACGCATTGCCCCTCGCGGAAATGGCGTGGTAGCGTGGTGCGGTAGCCGCGGGCGCATGGATGCGCCCGGCCTGAGGGCGGTCGCCAGGCGGCGACAACGGCTATCGCCCGGTCGGGGAAGACCGGAGCGGGTGTGTGCAGGCGGCGTGGACATAGAAGCAGAACAGGACCAGATCAGAACCACCGTATGAATTCCGTGGAGCGCAAGCTCGAACTCATTGCCGAGTACCAGACGCACGAGGGAGACACCGGTTCCCCCGAGGTGCAGGTCGCGCTACTCACAGAGCGCATCAACCATCTGACGGATCACCTCCGCACGCATACGCACGACTACGACACGCGGCGCGGCCTGCTCAAGCTCGTCGGCCAGCGCCGCCGTCAGCTCCGCTACCTCAGCAAGAAGGATGTGGGGCGCTACCGCACGCTCATCGGCAGGCTGGGACTGCGCCGCTAGCGCGCTCCTCGCTGCTCCTTCCCCGTCCCGGCGTCATCCATCGCACGCGATACGTGCGGCCTCGCGCCGCACGCGCTTCGAGAGAGGGAGCGAGACAGATCAGAGCACGAATCCACCAGCAGCTACGGCACAACGGGGCGCCAGCACACGCGCGCACCCGAGGAAGGAGCGCATGACCAGCGCCCAGCGACTTGAGACCGAAGAACGAACTTTCAGCACGGAGATCGAGGGCAAGCCCTTCACCGTCGGCGTCGGGCTGCTCGCCCTCAACGCCGCCGCCTCCTGCACCATCCGCTATGGCGACACGATGATCCTCGCGACCGTCGCCGAGGACGACGCGCGCGAGGGCATCGACTTCTTCCCGCTCACGATCGACTTCGAGGAGCGGATGTACGCGATCGGGAAGATCCCCGGCTCGTTCTTCCGCCGCGAGGGCCGGCCCGGCAACGAGGCGATCCTCGCCGCGCGCATGACGGACCGGCCGATCCGCCCGCTCTTCCCCAAGGGCTTCCGGCGCGAGATCCAGGTGGTGCTGACCACGCTCTCCGCCGACCGCGAGCACCCCGCCGACGTCTTCGGCACGACGGCCGCCTCGACGGTGCTGGGCATGTCCAGCATCCCCTTCGACGGCCCCGTCTCGTCCGTGCGCGTCGCGCGCGTCGACGGCGAGTTCAAGGCGCTCCCCACCTACGAGGAGATCGCCGAGTCCGACCTCGACCTGATCGTGGCCGGCACCGAGAACTCGATCGTGATGATCGAGGCGGGCGCCAACGAGGTGCCCGAGGCCGAGGTGATCGAGGCGATCGAGTACGCCCAGGGCGCGATCGCGCAGCTCAACGCGCTGCAGCGCGAGATCTTCGAGGAGCTCGGCCGGGAGAAGGCCTCGTTCGAGCCACCCAATCCGGACACGGAGATGAGAGAGAAGGTCCGTGAGGCCCTCGTCGGCCGCGACGACGAGATGCTGGCCGCCGTCCAGGGCGAGGGCTGGCGCGGCGTCGACGCCCTCGGCAAGGAGGTCTACGCGGCGATCGGCGACGACGAGCTGAACGCCCGCGCCGTGCGCAATGCCGTCGAGGACGAGATCAAGGTCCTGGTGCGGCGGCGCATCATCGAGGACGGCCGGCGGCCCGACGATCGCGAGATCGACCAGGTGCGCGGCCTGCACTCCTCGGTCGGCTTGCTGCCGCGTGCGCACGGCAGCGGCCTGTTCCGCCGCGGCGGCACGCAGATCCTCTCAGTCGCGACGCTCGGCTCGCTCGGCGATCGCCAGCGCCTCGACACGCTCGCGCCGACGCAGTTCAAGCGCTACATGCACCACTACAACTTCCCGCCGTATTCGGTCGGCGAGGCGCGCTTCATGCGCGGCCCCGGCCGCCGCGAGATCGGCCACGGCCTGCTCGCCGAGCGGGCGCTGGAGCCGGTCCTGCCCGACAGCGATGAGTTCCCCTACGCGCTGCGTGTCGTCTCGGACGCGTTGATGTCGAATGGCTCGACCTCGATGGGGTCGGTCTGTGGGTCGACGCTGGCGCTGATGGACGCAGGCGTGCCGATCACCGCGCCGGTGGCCGGCATCGCGATGGGCCTGATCACCGGCGAGGGCGACGACTACCGCGTGCTCACCGACATCGCCGGCATCGAGGACGGCCTCGGTGACATGGACTTCAAGATCGCCGGCACCGAGCGCGGCGTGACCGCGATGCAGCTGGACACCAAGCTGCAGTCGCTGCCGGACGGGCTGCTCGAGACGGTCTTCGAGCGCGCCCGCGAGGCGCGGATGACGATCCTCGAGGTGATGCTCGACGCGATCCCGGAGCCGCGCGACGAGATGTCCCCGTACGCGCCGCGCGTCGAGCTGATCCAGATCGACCGCGAGAAGATCGGCGCGGTGATCGGCCCTGGCGGCCGCGTCATCAACGCGATCCAGGAAGAGACGGGCTCGAAGATCACCGTCGAGGACGACGGCACCGTGCTCGTCGCCGGCACGGACGCCGAGGGCGTCCGCAAGGCGCTCGACACGATCCGCGGCCTGACCAAGGAGATCGAGATCGGCGAGGTCTACGAGGGGTCGGTGAGCCGCATCATGGCCTTCGGCGCCTTCGTCGAGATCCTGCCGGGCAAGGACGGCCTGGTGCACATCTCCGACCTCGCCGACTACCACGTCAACCGCGTGGAGGACGAGGTCTCCGAGGGCGACGTGCTGCGCGTGCAGGTGATCGAGATCGACAACCTCGGACGCATCAACCTCACGCGCCTGCGTGACGGCGACGACGGCAGCGAGCGTGTCGGCCTTGCCGACGGCGCCGACGAGCCGCAGCGCGAGCCTGCCTTCAGCGGCGGCGGCGGTGGCCGTGGTGGTCCCGGCGGCGGCGGCCGTGGTGGTCCCGGCGGCGGCGGCCGTGGTGGTCCCGGCGGTGGCGGCCGTGGTGGTCCCGGCGGTGGCGGCCGTGGTGGTCCCGGCGGTGGCGGCCGTGGTGGTCCCGGCGGTGGCGGCCGTGGTGGTCCCGGCGGTGGCGGCCGTGGTGGTCCCGGCGGTGGCGGCCGTGGTGGCCCCGGTGGCGGCCGTGGTGGTCCCGGTGGCGGCCGTGGTGGTCCCGGTGGCGGTGGTGGTGGCGGCAACCGCGGCGCTGGCGGCGGAGAGGGCAACCGTGGCGGTGGCGGCGGAGACGGCAACCGCGGCGGTGGCGAAGGCGGCGGTCGCCGCTGGTAGCTCCGAGGCCGTGAACTGAATCGCTACACTTGCGCCCCGCCCCAGCAGGCGGGGCGCAGTCGTTGCGGGCACGCAGTGCGGACAGGGGGCGCCGGATGATTCGGGCAGTGGTCAGCGGAAGCGGCAACATGGGCGCTCAGGTCCTCGCCACGCTCGAGGCGGCCGAGGACATCGAGCCGGTGGGCGTCGTCGAGCCGCTCGCCGGGGAGGCGGGCGAGTTCGAGGCGGCGAGCGGCGCCACGTACCCGCTCTCCGCGGATCCGGCCGCGCTGTTCGGGCAGCTCAGCCCGGACGTGGTGGTCGACTTCACGAACGCCGCCTTCACGCCGACGCTCGCCGAGGCTTGCCTGGCGCACGGCGTCCGCCCGGTGATCGGCACATCGGGCCAGCGGGACGAGTTCGTCGCGATGCTGCGCGAGCGCCTCGCGGAGCACGCGCTGGGCGGCGTGGTCGCGCCCAACTTCGCCCTCGGCGCGGTCGTGCTGATGCACCTCGCGACGCTCGCCGCCCCGCACTTCGACGCGGTCGAGGTGATCGAGCAGCACCACGACGGCAAGGTGGACTCGCCGTCGGGCACGGCCGTCGCCACCGCGCAGCTGATGCGCGAGGCGCGCGGCCGCGACTTCGCCCACCGCAGCTCGGATCTCGAGGCGGTCGAGGGCGCACGAGGCGCGGAGCTGGGCGGCGTCGCGCTGCACTCGGTGCGGCTGCCGGGGCTGGTGGCGCATCAGGAGGTGATCTTCGGCGGCGCCGGCCAGACGCTGACGCTGCGCCATGACTCGACGGGCCGGGACTCGTTCATGCCCGGCGTGCTGCTCGCCGTGCGCGAGGTGATGCAGCGCGAGAGCCTCGTCTACGGCCTCGACGCGCTGATCGGGCTGGCATAGCGCTCAGTCGCGCTGTGTGCTCCCGGTAGCCTGGGTCCGGGATTCGGTGGGCTGAGTTGACCCTCGCTCCGCCTCGAACCGCTCGAGCACGCGATCTGCGGCGCGTACGACCTGCTCGAAGGGAATGCGCCCTTCCTTGTACTGCTGGTACAGGTCGCGGATACGCGGCTCGTCAGCCATAAGAGGGCTCCCTCAGCGAAATACGGACGTTCGGCTCGAACCACATCGCCCAGAACCAGTGACGCGGCTCAAGGTCATGGACCGGGCCGGGCTCGACGCCTGCTGCCGAGACGGCGAGGGCGCGCAACGGCAGCGACTCGACCTCGGAGAGATCCTGGATGAGCCAGGCCGTAGCGACATTCGCGCGAGCGTGCTCGTAGCCGCAGTCCAGGTCGTGCGTGGTGGCATACTTGCAGACATCGCAGATCCCGACGATCGGCTCGGAATGGAACTCGATCACACTGGACCTGCGCCCTCAGAATCAATGACACGCTTGTGTGCGCACCTTAGCACATCGGTACAGCTCGCGCGGGCTGCCGAGGGCGTTCCCGGGGCCGCGGACGCCACGGTCGCCGCACAGCCCGCGCGCCACGCGATATGATCGAGCCATGAGCACACACGAAGGACTCGATGTCGCCGTGATCGGCGCGACGGGCGCGGTCGGGGCCGTGTTCCTCGAGGTCGCGGCCGAGCGTGATTTCCCGATCGCGAACCTGCGGCTGCTTGCGACCTCGCGCTCGGCCGGGCGGGAGCTGCGCTTCCGCGACGAGATGATCACCGTGCTGGAGACCAGCGAGGAGTCGCTGGCCGGCGCGGACCTCGTCTTCTGCTCGGCCACCGCCGCGGCCTCGCAACACTGGGGGCCGCGGATCGCCGCCGCCGGGGGGGTGCTGATCGACGACGGTTCGGCGTTCCGCATGGAGCCGAACGTCCCGCTCGTCATCCCCGAGGTCAACGGCGACGACCTCGAGTGGCACGAGGGCATCATCTCCATCCCCAACTGCACGACCACCCCGCTCGCCCTCGCGCTGCACGCGATGCGCGAGGTGGCCCCGCCGCGGCGCGTCACCGCCGCCACGTACCAGGCCGTCTCCGGCAGCGGCGCCGCCGCCGTCGAGGAGCTGGCGCTGCAGCTCCGCGCCTACGGGCGCGGCGGGCCCGTGCCCGAGCCGCAGGAATACCCGCACCAGATCGCCCTCAACGTGCTGCCGCACGTCGATGACTTCACGGAGGACGGCTACACCCGCGAGGAAGTGAAGATGCGCAACGAGACGCGCAAGATCCTCCACCTGCCGGAGCTGGCGTTCTCCTCGACCTGCGTGCGCGTGCCGACGATGGTCGGGCACGCCGAGGCGGTGCACGCGGAGTTCGGCGGCCCGGCGCCGCTGGAGGCGCTGCGCGAGGCGATCGAGGCGCAGGACGGCCTCGAGCTGCTCGACGAGCCCGCCGCGGCGCGCTACCCGACGCCGCTCAACACCGAGGGCGACGACCGCACCTTCGTCGGACGGCTGCGCACCGACACCTCGGTCGAGCACGGGATCGCCTTCTGGTGCGTGACGGACAACTTGCGCAAGGGCGCGGCGACCAACGCGATCCAGATCGCCGAGGAGTTGATCCGCCGGGGCAAACTGTAGGCCAGAGGGCTATAAGAGACCGACAGGCGGACGCGCTGCGTCCATCCAGACAGGCAGAACCCGGCGGAGGTGCGCCATGACGAACGAGATCGGACGCGTGCTCACGGCGATGGTCACGCCCTTCGGCGCGGACGGCGTCGACGAGGAAGCGCTGGGCCGCCTCGCGCGGGCGCTCCTGTCCTCGGGCTCTGACGGCCTCGTGATCACCGGGACCACGGGCGAGGCGCCCTCGCTGAGCATGGACGAGCAGGTCGCGGTCTGGCGCGCGGTGCGCGCGGCGGTCGGGCCGGACGCCGGCCTGGTCGCCGGTGCCTCGACGAACTCGACTGCCGAGTCGCTGCAGCTCGTCGAGCAGGGCGCGGACGCGGGCATGGACGCGCTGATGCTGACCGTGCCGTACTACAACAAGCCGCCGCAGGAGGGCCTGGTGCGTCACTTCAGGACGCTTGCCGAGGCCACGCCGCTGCCCTGCATCCTCTACAACGTGCCGTCGCGCACCTCGCTCAACATGGCCGCGGAGACGACGCTGCGCCTAGCCGAGGCGCCGAACATCGTCGGTGTGAAGGAAGCGTCGGGCGACTTCGACCAGATCGCCGCGATCCTCGAGGGCGCGCCCGAGGGCTTCCGCATGTGGTCGGGGAACGACGGCGACACGGCGCAGATGGTGAAGATGGGCGGCTACGGGGTGATCTCGGTCGCCTCGCACCTCGTCGGCGATCAGATCCACGAGATGGTCGCGGCGGCGGCCGACGGCCGTCACGACGACGCGCAGGCGATCCACGAGCGGCTGCTGCCGCTGGTGGACGTGCTCTTCATCGAGTCAAACCCGATCCCGGTCAAGTTCGCGCTCAACGAGGTGGGCGTGACGGCCGGCGAGCCGCGGCTGCCGCTGATCCCGCCCTCGGAGGCCGCGCAGGCCGCAATCCGCGCGGAGCTCGCGAAGCACCGCATCGACGTGACGGCGGCGGTGTAGGCGGAGGCTCTCAAGAGCGCCCGCGCCGCGGGCGTGCGCGCTGCACGCGGGGCCCGCCGCCGGAGCCCAGCTGTTGCTGGAGCAGTCGGGCGACCTACGGTCGAGTGAAGGCGGAGTACTTCGTGGCTCCGCGTGAGCGGCGATTGCGCGCCCGTCCGAGGTCGATGAGCGCGATCCGGCCGTCGGTGAGGTGGTGGCTCCATTCGTCGTATGCGTCGACGAGATATCTGCCGAGCCTCGCGATCAAGCTCGGTCCGCTGACGCTGCCGAGGCGACTCGGCGAGATACGGAGCAGCCGCCCCGTGCCTTCGGCGATGAGCGTGTATACCTCCGGCCATACTCCCACCTGGCGATGCTGATCCAGCGTGGCGAGGTAGTCGCAGTCCAGATCCCCGAGCATGCGCAGGAGGTCGCCGTCAGCCCGGCTGCGGATCCGCAGCCGGGGGTCGAGGACGTGCAGCGGATCATGACCGAGCGCCTCGAAGATCAGCGCGAGTTCCGGCGGGAGATGCTCGTCGAGCAGGATGCGCGCTATCGGATCGCGTCCTCGAACTGCCGGGCACGCTCGATCATCCGCCGCTCGATCCGGAAGGTCTCCGCGAACGCGTCCGCGCCCATGTCCGCAGCCATGCCGACGACGAATTGAGTCTCCAGCGCGGTGTTCGCCACGGTGGGTTGCGCGAGGTTCATGCGGGGGCTCATGTACACCGCGTCGCGGAAGCGGCTGAGTTCGCCGAGCGATCCCCTCGCCCCGATCTCCGTCAGGACCCGTTCGGTCGCGGCCCCGAGGTCGCGGCAGTCGTTCGGCCAATCGAGGGCGAACGGCCCTCCCCCGTTTGCCGCCGCGTCCGGGCCGTCGGCCGCGAGGCGCCCCCGTGCTCCGGCGGCAAGCGGGTCCGCGACGTCCCACCATTCGCCGCTGCGCTCGTCGAGGAGGCGGATCGCCTCGCAAACGCGCCCTGCGGGCACGCCCTCCCCGTCGAGACTCGCAGCCAGCCGCAGGCGCAGGTAGTCGACCCAGTTGTAGAGCCGCGGCGTCCCCGGTCCGCGGTTCTGTGGGCCGCTGTCAAGCAGGCCGCGCTCGCCCCAGTAGCGGATGCGCGAAGCAGACAGCCCGGTCAGCCGGCTGACGAGGCGTGTGCGCAACCCGGCCATTCGCGCTTGCGTGAGCGCCGGAAGCGTCTCGATCGCCATGCTCGCCTCGCCTGTCCCCGAACCCCAGTCTACGCCGCGTCGCGCTCCTCCAGCCATGCCGCCCACCGCTCGCGCAGCGCGCGGCGGGCGCGCTCGTAGCCGATGCGGTCGCCGTAGTAGCCGCCGAGGAGGCCCGCGAGCCCGCGCCCTCCGATCAGCAGCACGACGACGTAGACGACCGTCGCCCAGATCAGGTGTTCGCGCAGGAACGGCACGCCGAGCACCAGCGCCAGTCCACCGAGGACGGCGATGATCAGCCCGGCGTAGGCGAAGGCGTGCACGATCCGGCTCTCCGTCTGTCGCTGCGCGCGCAGCATCTCGATCACCTGCTCCGGCAGGGTGGCGACGGGCTCGCGCTGGTCCGTGCCCGTGGCGCAGTGCGGGCAGACCCGCGTCCGCTCGCCGAGCGGGTGGTAGCAGTGGCCGCAGAAGCGCCCGGCGTTCGGTGACTCGCCGCGCGTGACGGCGACGAGCAGCTCCTCGAGGCGCTCGCTGAACAGCGGGCAGTCGTCGTCCGGCTGGTAGCGTCGCTCCTCGCTCACGGCGCGACCCGCCCCAGCTCGATCGCCAGCTCGCGCAGCACGCTGTGGACGTGTGCGCGGTAACCCGCGGCGCGCCCGGACGTCGAGGGCATCACCCAGACCGAGGCGCCCGCGATCGTGACGGGCTGGCGGCCCCACTGCTCGGGCAGGCGCACGCGCGGGTGCAGCACGTCGAAGGCGCGCGTGGTGGTGAAGCAGAGCGCGCGCGGCGAGGCGTAGGCGATGCGGCGGCGGAAGGCCGGGGCGGAGGCCCGCAGTTCGGCGTCGGCGACGCGGGTGCTGTCCGTCTGCACGCGCTTGACCACGTCGGTGAAGCCGATGCCGAAGCAGCCCGGCAGGCGGCGGTCGTCCTCGGGGCCGACGCTCTCCGGGACGAGACCGCTCGCGGAGAGGGCGGGCCAGAAAGCATTGCCGGGGTGGCCGTAGTAGTGGCCCAGCCGCGCGGAGCGCTCGCCGGGGTTGATGCCGGCGAAGACGAGGTCGAGCCCGGGCCGCAGCAGGTCGGGGAGCGTGCGCAGGCGGGCGGGCGCCTCGGTGGCTGCGGTCACGCTGCTAGAGCGGCTCGTGCGAGTAGCTGTGGTCGCCGAGCGCCGCACCGAGGAAGATCAGCGCGATCGAGACGAGCACCATGATTGCGGAGAAGAAGAGCGAGGTGCGTCGCGCCTGCTCCAGATCGCCGGGCTCCATCTCGCCGGCCTGGACCGCGTCCGAGATCTCGGCGATGCGCCGCCCGAAGATGATGCCGTGCGAGGCGAGCATCCCGATGAAGACGACGACCAGCGTCATCTTCGTCACGAAGACCCGCCCGAAGTGGAACTCCATCATGTTCTCGCGGATGTCGGGCGGTACGAAGACATCGGTATAGAACTGCGCCAGACCGGTCAGGACCAGCCCGACGAGCGAGACGCCGACGATCCACGTGAAGCGGTGGGCGACGACGAGCGTGACGCGGCGGCGCAGGCCCTCGTCCTCGATCAGCCAGGTGGAGGGCACGACGGCGAAGAAGAGCAGCACCTGCCCGCCGACGAGCAGCGCCGCGAACAACACGTGCAATCCGGGCAACAAATGCTCCACGGTCGTCTCCTTCGCCTAGAGCGGCGCGCCGAAGATGTCGCGCGTGACGATCGCCTGCTCGCGCTCCGGCCCGACCGAGATCATGTCGACCGGTGCGTCGACAAGCTGCTCGATGCGGCGCACGAAGGCGCGCGCCTCGCGCGGGAGGTCGGGGAAATGGCGTACGTCGGAGACCTCCTCGCGCCAGCCGGGCAATTCCTCGTAGACCGGGCGCACGGCGTTCGCCTCGTGCAGCGAGGCGGGCAGCGAGTCGATGCGCTTGCCGTCGAGCTCGTAGGCCACACAGACGTGCACCGCGTCGAACTGCGCGAGCACGTCCAGGCGCGTGAGGGCGATCGAGTTGACGCCGTTGACCTTCGCCGTCTGGCGCGCGAGCACGCCGTCGAACCAGCCGCAGCGGCGAGGGCGTCCCGTCGTGGTGCCGTACTCGCCGGTGCCCTGGTCCACGCCGTGATCGCGCAGCAGGCGCGCGTCGTCGTCGAACAGCTCGGTTGGGAAGGGGCCGTCGCCGACGCGCGTCTGGTAGGCCTTGTACACCCCCACCACGCGGTCCACGGCCGTCGGCCCGAGGCCGACGCCGAGACACGCACCCGCCGCCATTGACGACGGTACCGAGGAGGTGACGTAGGGGTAGGTGCCGTTGTCGAGGTCGAGCAGCGTGCCCTGCGCACCCTCGAGCAAGATCTGTTCGCCGCGGTCGTGCGCGTCCTGCACCAGCCGCGAGGTGTCCGCGACGTACGGGCGGAGCAGGCGGCCGTACTCACGGTAGTCGTCGCGGATCCGCTCGTAGTCGAGCGGCTCGCCGCCGTACAGCTCGGTGATGATGCGGTTCTTGTACGGCAGCACGAAGCTCAGCAGCGCCTCGAGCGACTCGGGCTGCACGAGGTCGATCATGCGCACGCCGAGGCGGCCCGTCTTGTCGGTGAAGGCGGGGCCAGTGCCCGTGCCCGTGGTGCCGATGGCGTGCTCGCCGCGCATCTTCTCGTCGAGTGCGTCGATGGCGAGGTGCCACGGCATGACGATGTGCGCGCGGTCGCTGACGCGCACGCGCGAGGTGTCGACGCCCCGCTCGTTGAGCATCGCGAGCTCGTCGAGCAGCGAGCGCGGGTTGACGACGACGCCGTTGCCGACGATGCACGTCGTGTCCGGGTTGAAGATGCCGGCGGGGACGAGGTGCAGGCCGAACTTGCCGAGATCGTTGACGATGGTGTGGCCGGCGTTGCTGCCCGCCGAGTAGCGCGCGATCACGGAGCAGTTGCGAGCGAAGAAGTCGACGACGCGGCCCTTGCCTTCGTCGCCCCACTGCCCGCCGATGATGACCGTCGCCGGCATCGCTCGTCCTCGAACTCCGTCCGCCGCTGGGCCGCGCGCCTCGCCGGGAGGCACACGAACACACCGCGCGCGGCGACGGCGCCGATGCGCGGTGTCCGCTACATGATACCGCACACCCCGCGGCGAGTTGCCGATTCAGCCGCGTTCGTCCACCGCCCGGGATCTGCACGGAGGCTATCCTCGAAGGCGGGGTCGAGAGGATCGCCGATGCTGGTCCGGATCGCCTGCCTGCTCACGGCCGCGCTCCTGCTCGCCGCCTGTTCCCCGGAGGACGAGCCGCCGCCGCGTAGCCCGCTCGCCTCTCCGACGCCCGCCGCTCCCGCCGCACCAACCGCGACGCCGACTGCCACGCCAACGGCGGCGCCGACGCTGTCCCCGACGGCGACCGCAACCCCGGCCTCGACGCCTGCCGCGACCGCCAGCGCGGACGCCGCGTCGGACGAGCAGCGGCTCGAGTTGGTGACCGGCAACGCGATCGAGTTCATGGCCGAGTGGCTGGGTGCGCCCGCGACGGATCTGAGCGTGGAGATCGCGGAGGCGGTCGTCTGGCCCGATGCCTGTCTGGGCGTTGTACAGCCCGGCGTCGCCTGCGCCGCGGCGCTGACGCCGGGGTTCCGCATCGTGCTGCGGGACGCCTTCGCCGGCCGGCATCGCGTCCACGCGAGTAGCGACGGCGTGATGCGCTGGGCCGGCGAGGCGATCGTGAGCGGCACGGTCGTCGCCGTCGAGGGCGCGTCCATCGTGCTCCGTGACATCGAGGGCGACCACGTGATACCGGGCGTCGATCTGGTCGTCGGTGACCCGGCCACCGTCAGGGATGCGCCGGGGACCAGCTACATCGCAGTGGCCGGGCCACAGGATCTCGCCGAGGGCGTCAGAGTCGCCGTCGCCCTCGATCCCCACCCGGAGGGGGGGCCGACTCCGCTGATCGCCTGGCTCGCGGTCCTCGAGTGAGCGGACTGTCCGCCGACGGCGCCTGGGCGGCGGCTCACCACGCGATGGTGTCTCCATCCACGCTGCGATACGTGCCCGCGTCGTCCGGTCCGGCGTTAAGCAGGAGATCGGCGAGCCGCCGGGCCGACTCCTCGGGCGTCAGCGGCGCCGCCGAACCGCCCATCGAGGTCGAAACCCAGCCCGGGCACGCCGAGAACGCGACGATGCCGTCGCGCCGCACGGTCGCGGCGAGCTGCTTCGTGAGCGCGTTCTGCAGCACCTTCGCGGGCGCGTAGTAGGTCGAGCCGCTGCCCATGCCGGCGATGCTGCCGAGGCTGGACGAGATGCTCACCGCCACCGAGCCGGGGCCCATCAGGGGCAGCAGCGCCCGCGTCACGCGCAGCATCCCGACGCCGTGGATCTGAAGCTGGTCCTCGAGCTCCTCGATCGGCGCCGTCACGATCGATCCGTCCGCGCTGCCCACGCCCGCGTTGTTCACGAGCAGGCCAACGCGATCGAGGTGCTCCGCGCACCAGCGGGAGAACGCTTCGACCGAGCGCTCCGAGGTGACGTCGAGCTGCGCAGCGAGCACGTCCGGGTCGGTCGCCGCGAGTCCGAGCAGTGCGTCGCTGGTGGCCGGATCGCGGTACGTTCCCACAACCGGTGCGCAGCCGCGTGCGCGCAACTCGCGCACGAGCGCGAGGCCGATGCCGTCGGCGCGGTTCGCGCCCGTCACGACGGCCGTGCGCCCAGCCGGTGCGGTCATCGGGGCCTCCCGGTCCGTAGTCTAGCGCTGACCGATCGGGCGAGGGTTCGCCCGAACGCTCCCGCATGAGAGGGCAGACGCGTGATTACCGAGGTCAAGCGCAAGCTCGGCGGCGGCGAGGAGCGTTTCGAGACCGAGCTGGTCCACCGCAGCCCGAGCCTGCTGCTGGTGCTCTACCGCATCGAGCGCGGGGACGACTCGCTGGACTCGTACGGCTGCTTCTGGCCGCGCCGGCCGTACGGCTGCTACCACATCGTGCGCCCGCCCGGCGCGCTCGACGCCGGGCGCGAGGTCCTGAGCCGCTTCGACGTGCTTACGGACCTCGAGATCGATGGGGAGGAGGTGCGCTACCTCGACCTCTTGCTCGACCTGCTGGTGCGCGTCGACCCGGCGGGCCGCCTCAGCGTCCGCTGGGAGGACGAGGACGAAGTGGAGGCGGCCCTCGCCGGCGGGCTCCTCGATGCGGCGGGAGGCGCCTACGTGGAGCGCGCCCGGCGCACGCTGGAGCGGCGGCACCGCCGCGCGGTCGGCGAGATCCGCGCGCTGCTGCGGCGGTTGGGGCGGATTCCGTAGCGGCCGAGGTCAGGCGTCGCGGGAGAAGAGCGCGTTGAAGCCGGCCACCTCGGACTCGCCCAGCACGTAGACGCCGTCCGCGCCGAGGGCGTGGGCGCGCGCCGCGAGCCGCGCACGATCGCCGGCCGCGAAGCCCATCGCTCCGACGGTCCAGGGCAGCCGCGCGGCGGAGGCCGCGAGGGCGACCCGCGCCAGGATCGGCGCCTGCAGCGCCTCGGCACGCGCGTCCGGCGCGCCGAGGTCGGCAGCGACGGCCTCGATGTCGAGGCCGATGCTGGCGAGGCGGTCGACGGCGGCGAGGAGCTGCGGCAGTCGCTCGAGGGCAGCGGCGCTCCCGATCTCCGGGATGAGGCCGATGCTTCCCGGGTTGAGGCTCGCGCGCAGCTCGTGGCGGCGCAGTTCGACGTCGGCGTCGCGGAGATCCTGCGGGCGCGCCGACGTGGCGAGCAGCACGCAAGCGACCGGGCCGTCGAGCGCCTCGAGCTGCGCGCGCAGCAGGCCCTCGCGGGGATTCGCGAGGCGCACGTGGACCGGCGCGCCGGCCGTGCGCGCCTCGGCGGTCACGTCGCTGGAGGTGGTGACGGCGCCGGCGCGCGTGGGGGCGACGGGTGTGCCGGGCAGCAGGATCAGGTTCGTGCGCGGGGCGCTCATCAGGCCGCGAGGATCGCGCCGAGGCGATCCGCCGAGGCCGAGGGGCCGACGACGGCGAGGGCGTAGTCGCCGCCGAACAGCCGTTGGGCCACGGCCTGCACCTGGTCGGCCTCGACGGCGCGGAGGCGCTCAACAGCCTCGCCGGGCAGCTCGATCTCGCCGTCTTGCAGCAGCTGCGTGCCGAAGTGCTGGCCGAGCGCCATCGGTGTCTCCATCGAGAGCCGGAACGTGCCGGCGGCGAAGTCCTTCGCGCGCTGCAGCTCGTCCTCGCCGACGGGCTCGTCGGCGGCGCGCCGCAACTCGGTGACGATCACCTGCAGCGCCTCCTCCTGCTGATCGCGCGAGACGCCCGCGCTGACCACGAACGAGCCGATGTCGCGGTGCTGTGCGACGCCCGAGGACACCGAGTAGGCGAGCCCCCGGCGCTCGCGCACCTCCTTGAAGAGCCGCGAGGACATGCCACGCCCCAGCACGGTGTGCAGCAGCGCCAGCGCGAACCGGTCGGGGTCGCGGCGAGGGGGGCCCTGCACGGCGAGCCGGATGTTGGTCTGCTCGATCTCGCGCTCCTCGATGATGATCTGTTCCTCGGGCAGGCCGTGCTCGGCCGCCGGTGGCGCGCTGGTTGCCGCGGAGCGGAGGCCGTCGAAGCAGCGCTCGGCGGCCTCGGTCACCCACTCGTGCGTGACCGCGCCGGCGACGGAGAGCACGGAGTTCTCCGCGCTGTAGCAGCGATCGACGTGCGAGACGAAGTCGTCGCGGCTGAGCGCCTCGACGGTCTCGATCGAGCCGGTGACGGGCCAGCCGATCGGCTGGTCGCCGTAGACGGCGCGCACCATCAGCTCGGAGGCGCGGGAGGCGGGGGCGTCGTGGCCGCGGCGGATCTCCTGCTGCACGACGGTGCGCTCGCGGTCGATCTCCTCGGCGTCGAGCAGGGAGTGCTGGATCATGTCGGCGAGCACCTCGACGCCCGTCCCGGCGCGCTCGAAGGGCATGTTGTTCCAGTAGCAGGTCAGTTCGCGGGTGGTGTAGGCGTTGAGGGAGCCGCCCGCGCCCTCGATCGCCTCGCTGATCTCGGGGGCGGTGGGGCGCGTCGAGGTGCCCTTGAAGAGCATGTGCTCCAGGTAGTGGGAGACGCCGTTGGTGCGGCGGTCCTCGTCGCGCGAGCCGACGCCGACGAAAAAGGCGACGCTGGCGCTCTGGGCCGTGGGGACGGGCGTGGTGATGACGCGCAGGCCGTTGGGCAGCGTGCTGATTTGCGGCTGGATCGCCTCTGCTGGCGGCATCCGTGCGCCTCTCCACTCGCGCTGCGTGGGGCCTCGATCGCGCTCGGCTCAGCGTACGGGCGGCGTGTCGCCTCGGCAAACGGAGGCGTCGTCGTACTGTTGACAGGAGGCAGCGCTGTGGTTGCATGTTGCCAGCGAGACGCTGGGGGTTCTGATGCCGACCTATCAGTTCACGTTGATCGTCGAGGGACCGGACCTGCAGGACGAGCAGCGGATCGACGCGTTGCACGAGAGCGGTTGCGACGACGCCCTCGCGGGCCGCAGCCACGGAGTGCAGTACCTCGACTTCGATCGGGAGGCGTCGAGTCTCGAAGACGCCGTCCTCTCGGCTGCCGCAGATGCCGAGCGGGTTGAAGGCGTAGAGGTGGTGCGCCGCAGCACAAGCGGCCCGTGAGCGCGGCGGCGAGCCTGGTTGACGGCGGTGCGCATCGTGTACGACTCATGAGGCGCCGTAGGGGTAAGCCTCAAGCAGAAACCCCCGTTGCCGGGGGTCTCGCGCCCAGTCGCCGAAGCTTCTGGGGGGATTCGTAACCATACTGATCTGCGCGCCGCATGCCCGTCAAGGATGCCCCCGATCGTTGACAGTCTCACCGCGCGCGCGGAATATGAACCGTGTCCTCCCCGACCATTCGAGGGCTGATGCCGAAGTACATCTTCGTCACGGGCGGTGTCGTGAGTTCCGTCGGCAAGGGGATCGTCACCGCCTCGCTCGGCCGGATTCTGCGCGCCCGCGGACTGCGCGTCTCCGTCCTCAAGCTCGACCCCTACATCAACGTCGACCCCGGCACGATGTCGCCCTACCAGCATGGCGAGGTCTTCGTCACCGACGACGGCGCCGAGACAGACCTGGACCTCGGGCACTACGAGCGCTTCCTCGACGAGAACTTCACGCAGGCCAACTCCACGTCCTCCGGCCAGATTTACGAGGAGGTGATCCGCAAGGAGCGGAAGGGCGACTTCCTCGGCGGCACGATCCAGCAGATCCCGCACGTCACCAACGAGATCCGGCGCCGCATCCGCGAAGCCGGGAGCGCGCTCGACGCCGAGGTCGTGATCGTCGAGGTCGGCGGCACCATCGGCGACATCGAGAGCCAGCCGTTCATCGAGGCGATCGGCCAGATGCGGCATACGCTGGGCGTGGACGCGACCGCCTCGATCCACGTCACGCTGCTGCCCTACATCGGCTCGACGCGCGAGCTGAAGACCAAGCCGACGCAGCACTCCGTGCGCGAGCTGCGCTCCTTCGGCATCCAGCCGGACGTGATCATCGCGCGGGCCGATCAGCCGGCGCCGGAGGCGCTGCGCGAGAAGATCAGCCTCTTCTGCAACGTCGAGCGCGAGGCGGTGATCCCGCTCCAGACCGCCGACTCGATCTACGAGATCCCGTTGGTCCTCGAGGCGTGCGGGCTGGCCGATCTGGTCCTGAAGCGCATCGGCATCGAGGCTCCTGTCGCTGATCTGGAGGACTGGCGGGACTTCGTCGAGCGGCTGCGGCACCCGGACTCGGAGGTGCGCATCGCCGTGGTCGGCAAGTACGTGGAGCTGCACGATGCCTATCTCTCGATCCGCGAGGCGCTGATCCACGCGTCCGTCTTCCACCGGGCCCGCGCGACGTTCCACTGGGTGCATTCGGAGGAGCTCGACACGCGGGCGCCCGAGGACGCGATCGGCGATGTCGACGGCATCCTCGTCTGTCCGGGCTTCGGGGACCGCGGGCTGGAGGGCAAGATTGCCGCCGCGCGGTACGCGCGCGAGCAGCGCATCCCCTTCTTCGGCGTCTGCCTCGGGCTGCAGATGATGGTCTGCGAGTTCGCCCGCAACGTGGCCGGGATGCCCGAAGCGCACACCACGGAGGTCGATCCGCGCACGCCGTTCCCGGTGATCTCGCTGCTCTCCGAGCAGCGCGGCATCAAGGACTACGGCGGGACGATGCGCCTCGGCGGCTTCGACTGCCGGCTGGCGGAGGGCACGCACGCCGCCGCCGCCTACGGGCGGGAGCAGGTGCGCGAGCGGCACCGCCACCGCTACGAGGTCAACAACAAGCTGCTGCCGGTGCTGGAGCAGCACGGGCTGATCGCATCGGGCTGCTCGCCGGACGGCGAGCTGGTCGAGATCATGGAGCTGCGCGACCATCCCTGGATGCTGGGGACGCAGTTCCACCCGGAGTTCACCTCCCGGCCGCTGCGGCCGCAACCGCTCTTCCGCGATTTCGTGGGGGCGGCGTTGCAGTACCGGGCCGGCGCCACGCAGGCCGCGGGCTCGCAGGCGGCGTCCTGAACTGAGACGGGCGCGTCCGGAGCCGGGAGCCGGCCATGACCTTCTTCCGCTTGCTGCACGTGCTGGCGCTGTTCTGGATGATGGCCGGCCTCGGCTCCGTGATGGTCGCCGTTTGGCGCGCCTGGTCCACCTCCGACATCGACCTGCGCGCGCTGCTGCTGACCGAGGCGCAGCAGAACGAGACGCGCTGGCTCCTCTCCGGGATGCTGGCGACGGGGCTCACGGGGTTCGCCTGGGCGGCCTCGGCGAACACGAACCTCGTGACCACCGGCTGGTTGCTGGCGCTGGAGCTGGTCTACGCGGTCGACGTCTTCATCTTCCTGCCGCTGCTCGGCGTGGGGCTGAGGCGCGTGCGGCTGCTGGCGTTGCAGGCGAAGAAGCGAGGCGAGACCACGCAGGAGCTGGAAGACGCGATCAACGATCGCGTCCCCGTGGTGTTCGGCACGCTGATGGTGATCACGATGCCGGTGATGACCTGGCTCGCGATTTACAAGCCGTTCTGAGCAATCGCGCGGCTCAGCGTGGACGGTCGCCGAGCGCCTCGATCCACTCGCCGCTGCCGCCGGAGAGGTCGCCCGCCTCGGCGTCGGCCAGCGTCTCGCCGATCTGCCGGTGGATCGAGGGGGCATCGAATCCGAGCACTCGCAGGACGTGGGCAGTTACCTCCATGCCGCTCTCGAGTTCCTCGCAGACGACCTGATCGGCGCCCAGCGCGAGCAGGCCCGCGCGCTCGGCGACGTAGCGCGTGCGCACCAGCATCGGGATGTCCGGGCGTACCTCGCGCGCCGCGACGATCGCGCCCCGCGCCGCGGGTGGGTCGTTGATCAGCAGCACGAGTGCGCGCGCGTGGGTGATTCGCGCGTGCGCCAGCGCCTCCGGGCTGGTGACGTCGCCGTAGTAGACGTGCTCGTGCTCGCCGCGCGCGGCGCGCACGGTCTCCGCGTTGAGCTCGAGGACGAGGTAGGGGATGCCCGCCTGCGCCAGCGTGCGGGCGAGCATCCGTCCGGCGACGCCGAAGCCGGCCACGACGACGTGCCCGGCCAGCGCGGCGTCCTCGGGCGTTGGTTCGTCGATGCCGCGTGCGCGGAGGAGCCGTGCGAGCGGCCGCAGCAGCGCCTCGCCGGCGCGCATCTCACTCGCCCAGCGCATCAGCAGCCGCGACACGATGATGCTGACCACGCCCGTGGTGACGATCAGGCGCACCTCGGAAGACGCGATGAGGCCCTCGTTCGCGCCGAGGATCAAGACCACGTATCCGAACTCGCCGAACTGCGCGAGGTAGACGCCGGCGCGCCACGCCGCGCGAGCCGGATAGCGCATCGCGAGCGCCGCCAGCGAGGAGATCAGGGCCTTGCCGGGGACGAGGCCGAGCACGATCAGCGCGGCGAGCAGCGGCTCCTGCACGAACACCCGCCAGTCGACGAGCATCCCGAGCGAGATGAAGAAGAAGCTGGTGAAGGCATCGCGCAACGGGATGATGTCGCTGGTGGCGCGGTGCCGGTAGTCGGTGTCGGCGAGCAACAGGCCGGCGAGGAAGGCGCCCAGCGCAACGGAGAGCCCGAGGAGATTCATCAGCCAGGCGGAGCCGAGGGCGACGGAGATCACCATCAGCAGGAACACCTCGCGCGTGCGCGTGGCGTCGACGGCGCCGAACACGCGCGGCACCACGAAGCGGGCGACCAGGACCATGGCGGCGATCGCGAGCGTGGCGCGCGCCAACGCCCACCCGGCGTCGAGCACGAAGCCTCCACCGCCTCCGTCGGCCAGCACCGGGACCAGGAGAGTCAGCGGGACGATCAGCAGATCCTGGAAGATCAGCGTGCCGACGGTGAAGCGTCCGTGTGGAGCAGCCAGTTCGCCTCGCACCGAGAGCACGCGCAAGACGACGACGGTGCTCGACAGGGCCACCACGAATCCGAAGACGAGCCCCCGCTCAACGCTGTCGCCGGCGATGACAAGGATCGCGAGCGCCGCCGCCGTCGTGACGCCCACCTGCAGCGAACCGCCGAGCGCCACCGTTCGCCAGATGAAGCGCAGACGCGAGAGCGAGAACTCGAGGCCGATCGCGAAGAGCAGCAGGATCACGCCGACCTCGGCGATCTGCGTGATCTGCGCGGTGTCGTCGATCAGGTGCAGGCCGTGCGGGCCGGCGACGCTGCCGGTGATCAGGAAGCCGATGGTCGCGGGGAGGCCGAGGCGGTGCAGGCCCAGCGCGGTCGCCACGGCGAGCAGACCGATCACCGCCAGATCGCCGACCAGTGCGTGCTCGTTCATCGTGCGACCTCCGGCGGGCACCGCCACGCTATCAGGCTACGTCCAGCACGGGCGCCGTGCAGCATCAGCGGCGGGACGAATCGATCTCGGTGGGCAGATTGGCGGGGCGCATCGAGAGCGAACAGGGAGGGCTCTTGTGGTATGTGTGGTCGGTGGGCTGCGACTGGCGGAAGTGGCGTCGGCGGTCGCTCCTGATGAACGTGGTCTGACCCACTGTGCAATCAGCCGCGCGGTGCGGTAGAATGCACAGCGTCCACTTGTCCCCGGTTTCGGAAGCCGTCGAACAGGACGGCATACAACGCCCATGACACCTTCCCCTTCCCGGGGGCGCCGAGACGCCCCCACCCGTACTCCCGACGAGTCAGACGGCGCGCCTCGCGCCGCCGATGGCCGCGACACGCGCGAGGGCCGTGAGAACCGCGAGGGCCGCGAGAATCGCGAGAGCCGCGAGAATCGCGAAGGCCGCGAGAACCGCGAGGGCCGCAACGGCGGTCGCTGGCGGCGCCGCGAGCGTGCTCCTCGCCCCGACGGGCCGCCTCCGCCGAGCCTCGACATCGCGGAGCTGGAGGCGCTGACGCCGGAACGGTTGATCGAACTCGCCACCGAGCAGGGGATCGAGAATCCGGAGACCTTCACCAAGCAGGATCTGCTGTTCCGCATCCTCCGCACCCAGGCCGAGCACCAGGGGACGATCTACGCCGGGGGCGTGCTCGCCATCGTCGATGACGGGTTTGGTTTCCTGCGCGGTGAGCGGCTGGTGCCGGGACCGAACGACGTCTACGTCTCGCAGTCCCAGATCCGGCGCTTCGCCCTGCGCGGCGGCGACTACGTCACCGGGCAGGTGCGGCAGCCGAAGGACTCGGAGAAGTACTACGGCCTGCTTCGCGTCGAGGCCGTCAACGGCGTCGATCCGGAAGTCGCGCGGCTACGGCCCAATTTCGAGGAACTTACGCCGATCTTCCCGGACGACATGATGGAGCTGGAGACCGACAGCAGCGAGCTGAGCCAGCGCATCGTCGATCTGTTCGCGCCGGTCGGGCGCGGGCAGCGCGGCCTCATCGTCTCGCCGCCGAAGGCGGGCAAGACGATGCTGCTCAAGTCGATCGCGCACGGCATCGCAGTCAACAACCCTGAGGTCCACCTCATGGTGCTGCTCGTCGGCGAGCGCCCGGAGGAAGTCACGGACATGCGCCGCTCCGTGCGCGGCGAGGTCATCGCCTCCACCTTCGACGAGCCGGTCGAGGACCACACGCGTGTCGCCGAGGTGGCGATCGAGCGTGCGCGGCGGCTCGTCGAGGGCGGCACGGACGTGGTGATCCTGATGGACTCGATCACCCGCCTGGCGCGCGCCTACAACCTGGCGGTTCCGACCAGCGGGCGTACGCTCTCGGGCGGCATCGACCCGATCGCGCTCTACCCGCCGAAGCGCTTCTTCGGCTCCGCGCGCAATATCGAGGAAGGCGGCTCGCTGACGATCATCGCGACCTGCCTCGTCGAGACCGGCTCGCGCATGGACGACGTGATCTTCGAGGAGTTCAAGGGCACCGGGAACATGGAGATCCGGCTCGACCGGAGGCTTGCGGAGAAGCGCGTCTACCCGGCGATCGACATCTTCGCCTCCTCCACGCGCCGCGAAGACCTGCTGTTCTCCGAGGAGCAGCTGCGCCAGGTCTGGCTGCTGCGTCGCATGGCCGCGATGATCAGCGACAACGGCACCGACGCCACCGAGGACGTGCTGGAGCGCGTAACCAAGACCGAGACGAACGCGGAGTTCCTCAGCAACCTCAAGTCCGGAATCCTCTAGCAGCAGACGACCGCAGCCGACTGTTGGCGTCCTCGATCGTGCCTCGGCCGGAGGGTGGCTGGCGCTGCGCGTGCTAACATTCCACCTCCCCGCCGGCTAGATCGCCCGGCCCGGATGGCTGCGGTGTCCCTCGAAGCGGCGGGCGGCCGGAGGGGCGAATATCAGCATCATCGATCCGGTCATCCCCCGGGCGCGCCCGACGCCTGGCCGCGGACTGCTGCTCTCGCAGCGGCGACAGCTTGAAGCGCACACAGCGCCATGGTTTCCGGCGGCTGCGCCCGGCGTGTGTGCCACGGTCGTGGCGCTCGTGCTCCTGCTCGTGCTGGTGGCGGGGTCCTTCCCGCTGACCAGCAGTTCGACGCAGCCCGGCCCACTGTTGAGAGCTTCGCAGATCTCGCTGCCGGGCACGGCCGGCGCGGCGGGCTGGGCGCGGCCAGCGGCGCTGTCAGCATCGGTGCGACGACCGATCGAGGCGCCGCTGGTCAACGCGCTGCCGCTGAGCGCGCAAGCTGCGAGTCAGGCGCAGGCTCAGGCGGAGACAGGCGAGGTTCGAACCGGCGCCACATCCGAAATTGACCAGGCGACAGCCGCCCGCGACGCGGCCGTGGCGGTGCCCGCCAGTAGTGTGCTGCCGGAGCGGGAGCCCGCGCCGAGGCCGCTGTTCGTTCGCTACGAGGTGCAGCCGGGCGACACCCTGAACGGCATCGCGAACCGCTTCGGTATGAGTTCCGACTACATCCGCTGGAACAACGGCATCATCGACGGCGATGTGCTGAGGGTCGGGGAGCAGCTCGTGGTGCCGAGCGAGCCCGGGATCATCCACCTCGTGCGTGCCGGCGATACGCTCTATGAGATAGCCCAGCGTTACAAAGCCAGTGTTGCGGAGATCATCAGCGCGAACAGCCTCAGCGCAGATGGCTTCATCCGCGCGGGCGCGACGATCTTCGTGCCGGGCGGGCGCTATGGCTTCGCCTGGCCGATCCGCGACAGGATCACGTCGTACTTCGGCCCGAGCCATCCGCTGGGGATCGATATCAGGGCGGAGGTGGGGGCGCCGATTAGCTCGGCGGGCGATGGCATCGTGGTCTTTGTTGGCGGTGATCCCGGACGCTCGTACGGGCTCTACGTCCGGGTCAGGCATGGCGGCGGATTCACGTCGCTCTACGGGCACCTCCGCAACTTCGCGGTGCAGAACGGCGATAGAGTGAGGGCGGGCCAGGTGCTCGGCTTCGCCGGGCTCACCGGACGCACCACCGGCCCCCACCTGCACTTCGAAGTTGAGCTCGAGGGCGTGCGCCGCAACCCGTTGCTGTACCTGCCCTGATCAGGCGCCGCGATGATCAGCGACAACGGCGCCGACGCCACCGAGGACGTGCTGGAGCGCGCAACCAGGACCGGGACGAACGCGGAGTTCCGCGGCAACCTCAAGTCCGGGATCCTGTAACCGCAGGCGCCTGCGCCGAACTGCCGCTGCCCCCGGATCGCCGTGCGGCGCCGGATCGGGCTGCGGGTCTCGTGCTAAACTGCCTCATTCTTGCCGGGCAGGTTTGCCCGGTCGGGCGCTGGCGCATTGTGAATGCGGCGGCGCGCAACGGGGAGGGTGAGTATCCGCGGCATTGGTCCCGTCCTTCCTCGCCCGCGCGTAACCGTGCAGCGCGGTCTGCGGCGATCGCAGCGCCAGCAGATTGCTGCGGGCAGGGTGTCCGAGCTCCCGCTGGCGGCTCCCGGTCTCTACGCCGCGGTGGTCGCGCTCGCGCTGTTGGTGGTGCTGACGGCGGGCTTCTTCCCGCGGACCGTGGGTTCCACGCAACCCGGGCCGGTGTTGAGGGCGACGCAGATCTCGCTGCCGGGTACGGCGGGCGCGGCGGCCTGGTCGCAGCCGGCAGCGCCATCGGTATCCCTTCCGGAGACGATTGAGCCTCCGCTATTCAACCCGCCGCCCATCCAGTCGCAGGCCGAGGAGACGGAAGGCGCGCCGCCGGCGGCCGCCGGCCAGGGCAGCCCGATGGACGAGGAGGACATGCTGCGGCTGGCTCGCTCGGTGGCGGTGGCGGCGCCCGCCAATCCCGTAGTCGCGGAGCGTGAGCCCGCGCAGCGCCCCCTGTTCTTCCGCTATGAGGTGCAGCCGGGCGACACCGTAATTGGCATCGCCGGTCGCTTTGGCATCTCCTCCAACTACATCCTCTGGAACAACATCGACATCATCGACGACGCCGACATCCTGGCAGTGGGGGACCAGCTCCAGGTGCCGAGCGTCCCCGGGATCATCCACGGCGTGCGTTTGGGCGAGAACCTCTCCGAGATCGCCGATCGATACGACGCCGACGTGCGGGACATCATCGCCACGAACAGGCTGTCGAGCGACGGGCTCATCCACGCAGGGGACACGATCCTCGTCCCGAACGGCAGAGTCGTCGTGAGGGCGGCCGTCAGGATCGCCCCCACCCCCGCCCCGACGCCGACGCCAGCGCCGGCGCGAGCAGCCGCACCCGCCCCGACGCCGACGCCAGCGCCGGCGCGAGCAGCCGCACCGGCGCCAGTGGCCACAGCGGTGTCGAGCTACAACTTCGTCTGGCCCACCGTCGACATCATTACGTCGTACTTCGGCCCAAGCCATCCGCTGGGGATCGATATCAGGGCGCCGGTCGGCACGCCGATCAAGGCGGCGGCCGACGGGAAGGTGATCTTCGTGGGCGGCACCAGGTGCTGCTCGTACGGGCTCTACGTGGAGGTTCGGCACGACGGCGGATTCACGTCGCTCTACGCGCACCTCCGCGGCTTTGCTGTGAAGAATGGTGACGAGGTCACGGCGGGCCAGATCGTCGGCTTCGCCGGATTGACCGGCCGCACCACGGGCCCGCACCTGCACTTCGAGATCGAGCTGAACGGCGTGCGCCGCAACCCGAGGATCTACCTGCCCTGACCGGAGTGCCGCGAGGGCGCTACCTGCGTGAGGCCTCCAGCAGCACGACGCGCTGCTCCTCGCCGAGCTGGCGGGGGCGGATGCTGAGCCGCGGCTGCGGCTCTCCGCCGCTCAGGCCGGTCGCGTCGAGGAAGGCGCGCAGCGCCGCGGGCTGCTCGCCCTCCGCGGCCGGCCCCTCGTAGCTGATGGGGATCACGATCGTCGGCTCCAGATCGCGCACCGTGCGCGCGGCGCGCTCCGGCGCGACCGCCTCGTCGCCGCCGATCGGCACGATCAGGATGTCGATGTTGCTGAACAACCCGGCCTCGTCCTCGCGCGGCGGCGTGCAGCCGCTCCCGAGGTGGGCGAGGTGCAGCCCTTCCGCCTCGACGACAAAGGCGGTGTTGCGCTCGCTCGCCACGCCGTCGCCCGCGCGGACGAGCGGGCTGGGCAGGCCGAAGATCTGCACGCCCTCGATCTCGTACTCGCCGGGGCCGTCGATGATGATTGGCTGCCCCCGTACGCCGCCGGCGTGCGCGTGATGCGGATGCTGGCGGCTGATCGTCACGATGTCCGCGCCGGGGCGGCCCATGTCGAAGCCCGCGTCGCGGCTCGCCGGATCCATGACCACTGCGGCCGACCGCGTGCGCAACCGCACGCAGGCGTGCCCGAGCCAGCTGATGTCCATGATTGGCGCCGCCCTTCCGGGGTGTCGTGATCGTAGCGAGCGCAGGCGGCTGTCGCCACACCCGGCCCGCCCGCTTCGCAGCCGCGCAGGCGCGGCCGGCTTGCGCTGCTAGTCGCCCTCGGCGGCAAGCGCCACGGCGAGCTGGCGCAGCGTGCGGTGGTGGAGGGCCTTCACGGCGCCCTCGCTGCGGCCGAGGATGCGGCCGATCTCGGCGTTCGTGAGGCCGTCGACGTACTTGAGCGTGATCAGGCGCTGGCGGTCCGGGGCGAGCGTCGCCGCGGCCTGGCGAACGCGCGCCGTCTCCTCGAGTGCTTCGAGCGCGGACTCCGGCCCCGGTGCGTCCGAGGGCACGGCGAGCGCCTCGTCGAGCGGGGCGGCCTGCGGCCTGCGTCCGCGGTCGCGGTACCAGTTCGCCAGCAGGTTGTGCGCGATGGTCATGAGCCAGGACTCGAACTTGCCGCGGCCGCGGTAGCTGCCGAGGCTCGCGAAGGCGTTGGCGAAGGTGCGCGAGGTCAGTTCCTCGGCGTCGCTGACGCTGCTGGTGCGGGACAGCAGGTAGCGGTAGACGCGCGTGGCATGCGCCTCGTAGAGCTCGGAGAAGGCGTCGCGGGCGTCGGCCGTGCGGCCGGTGTCGTCCGCGGCGGGCGAGGGGGCGGCTCGTTGGTCCGTGTCGCGGTCCATGCGCTCCCGTTCCGTGCCTGCGGGCCAGGGGCCCCGATGCTGCCTCGATGCCCTGTCGTTGCGCCGCCGAAATACGTCCGAGCGTTGACCAGTCAGGCGTCCGGCGGCTAGAATCCAGTGTGTTAGCACTCTCCCGATGAGAGTGCTAATCCGCGGGTTCAGTCGGGATGGAGGGCCCGTGCTCACTCAGCGCAGGGCGGACATCCTCAATCTCGTCGTAGACGAGTATATCGACACAGCTGCGCCGGTGAGTTCGCGCGCGCTCGTCGATCGCCACAACCTGGACGTGTCCACGGCGACGGTGCGGAACGAACTGGCTGCGCTCGAGGAAGACGGTTACATCACCCACCCCTACACCTCGGCCGGACGCATCCCCTCGAACAGCGGGTACCGCTTCTACGTCCAGGAGTTGATGGCGGAACGGCCGATCGGCCCGGACGAGCGACGGACGATCGAGCACCAGTTCTACCAGGCGCCGCCGGGGCTCGATGAGTGGCTGAAGCTCGCCGCCTCAATCCTCGCGGCGGCGGTCAGCAACGTCGCCGTGGTCGCGCGCCCGCAGCGTGCGGTGCCGCATCTGCGGCAGGCGCAGCTGGTCCACCTGCGACCCGGCGCGGCGCTGCTGGTGGGCGTGCTGGACGACGGCAGCGTGCAGGAACGGATCGTCGCCGTGCCGGAGGCGGAGGACCAGGCGACGCTGTCCATCCGCGCCGCACGCCTCAACGAGCGCCTCGCGCTGGCCGATCCGGATGGAATCCGGGCAGCCGCGCCGCAGCTCGAGGACGAAGACGATCGCCGCCTCGCGCTCGACATCGCCGAGCTGGCCACGGAGGGCGCGAGCGCCGTGCAGTTGTTCATCGAAGGCGTGCGGGCGGCGCTGGCGCAGCCGGAGTTCTCCACCACCGATCGCATGCTGGATGCGGTGGAGCATCTGGAGGCGTACGAGTTGCGCCGAGCGCTGCAGCGGCCCTCGAGCGCGGAGCGCAGCGCCCGCGTGCTGATCGGCGACGAGAACGAGCGCCCGTGGCTGCACGACTGGACGATGGTCATCTCGACGTTCGGTGAGCCCGGCGGGGCGGTGGGCTCCGTCGCGGTGCTGGGCCCCACGCGGATGCACTACGGGCACACGATCCCGCGCGTCCGCTACGTCGCCCGGCTGATGACCGAACTGCTGCACGAACTGGATGGCTGACGCCCGGGCCGCACACCGCCCGCAGGATTCGACGACGCACGATCAGGAGCAAGACGACGTGCCTCTTGAAGGAGACACCGCCGGGGAAACGAGCGCGCCTGCCGGGGAGACCGGCGGCGACGACGCACGCAGCGACGCCGAGCGCATCGCCGCCCTCGAGGCAGAGGTCGCGGAGTGGACGGAGCGCCACGCGCGCGCCGTCGCGGACCTGCAGAACTACCGTCGGCGCACCGAGGAGCGCTGGGCGGAGCGGGCACGGGCGCAACTGGCGGAGACGATTGCGCGCTGCCTGCCGCCGCTCGACGACCTGAACCGCGCGCTCGCCTCGGCTGACGACGACCTCGCCGGCCAGCAGTGGGTCGAGGGCATCCGGCTGGTGCAGCGCAAGTTCGGTGAGATGCTGGCGAACGCCGGCGTCGAGGAGATCGGCGGCGAGGGCAGCGCGTTCGACCCGGCCGTACACGAGGCCGTCACCTTCGGCCCCGGGCCGGAGGGCCAGGTCGTCGCCCTCGTGCGTGTGGGCTATCGCATCGAGAACTACGTGCTGCGTCCCGCCCAGGTGGTGGTCGGCGCCGGCGAGGCCGGGTCCGCGGACGGCGAGCAGGCGCAGGAGCAGTAGAGACGAACCCAGGCAGGTGGGCGGGAGCGTGCGCGCCCCGCCCGGCATGGACGACAACCGACAGAGACCGTGACAGGGGGTACGGGATGGCAAAGGTGATCGGCATCGACCTCGGCACCACGAACAGCGCGATGGCGGTGATGGAGGGCGGCGAGCCCGTGATCATCGCCAACTCCGAGGGCGGCCGCACGACACCCTCGATGGTGGCGGTGAGCGGATCCGGCGAGCGGCTGGTGGGGACCGTGGCGAAGCGCCAGGCGGTCACCAACCCGGACGGCACGATCTTCTCCGTGAAGCGGCTGATGGGCCGGCGCTTCGGGGATGCCGAGGTCACGCAACTGAGCGAGGTCGCGCCCTTCGGGCTCAGCGCGGCGAGCAACGGCGACGCGCACGTGACGATGGGCGATCGCGCCTACTCGCCGCCCGAGATCTCCGCGATGATCCTGCAGAAGCTGAAGACGGACGCCGAGACCTACCTCGGCGAGGAGATCACCGAGGCGGTGATCACGGTGCCCGCCTACTTCAACGACTCGCAGCGCCAGGCCACGCGTGACGCGGGCCGCATCGCCGGGCTCGAAGTGCTGCGCATCATCAACGAGCCCACCGCCGCCTCGCTCGCCTACGGCCTCGAGAAGAAGGGGGACGAGGTGATCGCGGTCTACGACCTCGGTGGCGGCACCTTCGACATTTCGATCCTCGAGATCGGCGACGGCACGTTCCAGGTGGAGGCAACCAACGGCGACACGTTCCTGGGCGGCGACGACTTCGACAACGTGGTGATCGCGCACCTCGTCGCGGAGTTCAAGCGCGATCAGGGCATCGACCTGGCCGGCGACCGGATGGCGCTGCAGCGCCTCAAGGAGGCCGCCGAGAAGGCGAAGATCGAGCTCTCCACCGCGCAGCAGACCGAGGTTAATCTGCCGTTCATCACCGCCGACCAGAGCGGCCCGCGGCACATGCAGATCGCGATCACGCGGTCGCGCCTCGAGCAGCTCGTCGACGGGCTCGTCGAGCGCACGATCGGGCCGGTGCGCGACGCACTCAAGGACGCGGGCATGCAGCCCTCCGACGTGGACGAGGTGGTCCTCGTGGGCGGGATGACGCGCATGCCGCTGGTCCAGCAGAAGGTGCGCGAGTTCTTCGGCAAGGACCCGCACCAGGGCGTCAACCCGGACGAGGTCGTCGCGATCGGCGCGGCGATCCAGGCGGGCGTGCTGCGCGGCGACGTCAAGGACGTGCTGCTCCTCGACGTGACGCCGCTGACGCTCGGTATCGAGACGCTGGGCGGCGTGCTGACCTCGCTGATCGAGCGCAACACGACGATTCCTACGAGCGCGCAGCAGACCTTCTCGACCGCCGCGGACAACCAGCCCTCGGTCGAGATCCACGTGCTGCAGGGCGAGCGGCCGATGGCCGCCGACAACAAGTCGCTCGCGCGCTTCATCCTCGACGGCATCCTGCCCGCGCCGCGCGGCGTCCCGCAGATCGAGGTCGAGTTCAACATCGATGCGAACGGCATCGTGACGGTCTCGGCACGCGACAAGGCGACGGGCAAGCAGCAGCACGTCACGATCCAGGCGAGCTCCGGCCTGACCGACGAGGAGGTCGAGCGCCTCACGCGCGAGGCCGAGGAGCACGCCGCCGAGGACCGCGAGCGGCGTGAGCAGGTGGAACTGCGCAACGCTGCCGACAACCTCGCCTATTCGGCGGAGCGCACGCTCAACGAGCACGCGGAGAAGATCGACGACGAGCTGAAGGGCCGAGTCGAGGCGGCCATCGCCGACGTCCGCTCCGCCCTCGCCGACACGGCCGCCGAAGCCTCGGCGCTGCAGCCGAAGGTGGAGGCGCTCTCGCAGGCGATGCAGGAGATCGGCGAGGCGGTCTACAGCGCCGCGGCGGCGGAGGGCGAGGCCGCGGGTGAGGCGGCCGGGGGCGACGAAGGCGATGAGGAAGCCGCGAGCACCGTCGAGGGCGAGTTCCGCGAGGTCTAGCCCGTCCTCGGGGAACAGGCGCACGAAAGTGTACGGTGCATTTTAGTGGCGGCGCGGCGTACACTTTAGTTCCAAAAGTGTACGGTTCATTTCGGTGACGGCATGTCGTACACTTCAGATCGAAAGTGTGCGGTTCATTTCATGACGCGTCAGCATGATCAACTTGTGGAAGGGCCAGTGGTGCGACGTGGCCGACCGCCGCGTGGCGCCGTCTATGCCAGGCTCAAGACGCAGATCGATGAGCTCTGGACCCGCATGGGGGGCCTGCCAAACCGCCTGGAGGCGTCCGACATCTGGCGCGGCATCTGGTTCGAGGAGGCTCACCACTCCACGGCCATCGAGGGCAACACGCTCGTTCTGAAGCAGGTAGAGGCCCTGCTGGCGGAAGGCCGCGCTGTCGGCGACAAGCAACTCGCGGAGTACATGGAAGTCCGCGGCTACGCGAACGCCGCCGATTGGGTGTACGGCCAGGCGATCGAACCGGGCGAGTGGTCCCCTGGCGAGTGGATATCGCTGACCGAGGTGAGGCGCGTCCACGATCTCGCGATGGGGCCTGTCTGGGATGTCGCGCCCCACTCGGCCGCTGATCCCGAGGAACGGCCGGGGGCGTATCGGAGACACGATATCCAGCCGTTCCCGGAAGGCATGACGCCGCCTGCATGGACCGATGTGCCGGCGCTGATGACGGACTGGATCGCCGATGTGAGCCGCCTGGAACCTAACGACGAGCAGTTTCCGGAGGCGGTCGCCGCGCTGCACTGTCGGTTCGAGCGGATCCACCCGTTCCTCGATGGCAACGGGCGGGCGGGCCGCCTGATCCTCAACCTGTTGCTCGTCCGGCTCGGCTACCCGCCTGCAATCATCTACAAGAACCAGCGCAGGATGTACCTGGCGGCGCTGCGCAAGGCCGATCGCGGAGACATCGGTCCGCTCGGCGAGTTGATCGCGCGAGCGATACTCGACAACCTCTACAAGTTCGTCATTCCGGCGGTGGCCGGCCCCGGCCGGCTTGTGCCGCTCGCTGCACTGGCGAGTGCGCGGATCTCCCACTCGGCGCTGAGGACGGCCGCGATACGCGGGAGGCTGCAGGCCACGCGCGGCGCCGACGGGCAGTGGCGCAGCACCAGCAACTGGGTGGAGGACTACCTTGAGAACCGATACGTGCGAGATGCGCTGTGATCGCGGCGTTCATTCACACCCAGAGCGGAACTCTCGGTAGACTGGGAGGTTGATGGCCACAGACGTAGACCTCTACTCGACCCTCGGGGTCCAGCGCGATGCCTCGCAGGAGGAGATCAAGCGCGCCTTCCGCAAGCTTGCGATGGAGTTCCACCCCGATCGCAACAAGAGCGAGGGCGCCGAGGATCGCTTCAAGCAGGTCAACGCCGCCTACGAAGTGCTCTCCGATCAGGAGAAGCGCCGCACCTACGACCGCTTCGGCATGGCCGGGCTCAACGGCGGCGGGCAGCACGGCTTCTCCGGCTTCGAGGGCTTCGGCGGCTTTGGCGACATCTTCGATGCGTTCTTCCGCGGCACCGGCGCACGCCGGCCCGGCCCGCAGCGCGGCGCCGACCGCCGCGCCTCGATCTCCGTCGCGTTCGAGGACGCGGTCTTCGGCGCGGAGCGCGAGATCGAGTTCCAGCGCGTCGGGCGCTGCGAGGACTGCGGAGGCAGCGGCTCGGCCAACGGGAGCCGCCCCTCCACCTGCCCGGAGTGCCAGGGCCAGGGCGAGATCCGCCGCGTGCAGGAGTCGCTCTTCGGGCGCTTCGTGAACTCTGCGCTGTGCAATCGCTGCGGCGGCGCCGGCGAGGTGGTGACTAATCCCTGCGAGGGGTGCAGCGGGCGCGGCCTGCGTGTGGATACCGTCACCCGCTCCGTCAACATCCCCGCCGGCGTCGACGAGGAGCACCAGATCCGCCTCAGCGGCGAGGGCGACGCCGGTGTCCGCGGCGGCCCGCCGGGCCACCTCTACCTGGACATCAAGATCAACGATCACAAGGACTTCGAGCGCCGCGGCGACCACCTCGTCTACGTGCTGCCGCTGAACCCGGCGCAGGCCGCGCTCGGCGTGGAGACGGAGGTGCCGACGCTGGACGGCGATCCCGTCACCATCGACGTGCCCGCCGGTACGCAGCCCGGCCACATCTTCACCCTGCGGGGCCGCGGCGTCCCGCACCTGCGAGGCAACGGGCGCGGCAACCTGCTGGTCCGCACGCACGTGGTCACGCCGACGAAGCTGACCGAGGAACAGCGCGAGCTGCTGGAGCAGCTCGCCGACTCGCTCGGGACGCCCTCGCTGGCGGCGGACGATCGCGGGCTCTTCGGCCGCATCCGGGAGGTCTTCTCCTAGCCTCATGGCGCCGCGCGGTTCTGGCGTATGGGTGGAGCTGACGGTCCAACTCGCACTGGAGGACGCGGAACTGGTGGCGGACGCGCTCGCCGCCCTGGCGGAGGGCGCGGTCGCCCTGGAGCCGCGCATCCAGACCTCGGACGAGCGCAACTTCGCCTACACGATCGAGCCCGGCGGCGCGACCGTGCGTGCGTTCCTGCGCGCGCCGCTGGCCACGCGAGAGCGCCGCGCGCTGCGCCGGCGGCTGGCCGCGCTGCCGCTGCGCGAGCCGCTGCCCCGGCTGCGCTACCGTCCCGTCGAGGACGTCGACTGGTCCGAGGCCTGGCGCGAGCACTTCACGACGCTGCGCATCGGACGCCTGCTGGTCCACCCCTCCTGGGAGCCCGCGGAGGACGGCGAGGCGCTCGCGATCAACCTCGATCCGGGGCGCGCGTTCGGCACGGGCCAGCACGCGACGACCCGGCTTTGCCTCGAGGCGATCGAGCGCGAGTGCGGGCTCGGCGACGTGGTGCTCGACATTGGCACGGGCTCGGGCATCCTCGCGCTCGCGGCGGCTCGGCTCGGTGCGGCACGCGTCGATGGGCTCGACACGGACCCGGATGCGGTGGAGTCGGCGGTGGAGAACGTGCGGCGCAACGGCCTCGAGGATGTCGTGAATCTCTCCAGGGGGACGCTCCATCCGGAGCGCGGCGCGGAGGCCGCGTACGATCTCGTGGCGGCGAACATCTCCTCCGCGGTCGTGTGTGAGTTGCTGCCTGCGGCGGCACGGGCGCTGCGGCCGGGCGGGCGCATCGTTCTGAGCGGCTTCATGGAGGATCGCGCCGCGGATGTGGTCGCGGCCGCGCGCGGCGTGGGCCTTGTCGAGCCCACCGTCGAGCAGGATGGCGAGTGGTGCGCCCTGGTCGCGCGGAAGCCGGGCCCGTGAGGCGGCTCTACGTCGCGGACGTGCAGCTCGAACGGGGCGCCGAGGTGCGCCTCGATGCCGCGCGGTCGCACCGCCTGCGCAGCGTGCTGCGGCTGCGTCCGGGCGACGGCCTGGCCGTGTTCGACGGCAGCGGCGGCGAGTGGGAGGCGAGCGTCGCCTCCGTGGACGCCGAGGGCGTCGCGCTGCGCATCGGCGAGCCGCTCGAGGCGCTGCCGGAGCCGCCCGTCGCGGTCACGCTGCTCTGCGCTTTCCCGCGAGGGCAGCGCGGCGACTGGATCGTGGAGAAGGCGACGGAGCTTGGTGTCGCCGCGATCACGCCGCTGGCGAGCGATCGCTCGGTGATGCAGCCGGGCGCGGGCCGCGTCGAGCGCTGGCGCCGCATCGCCATCGAGGCGGCCGAGCAGTGTGGGCGGGCCTCGTTGCCCGCACTCGGCGGGGAGCCGCCGGCCGGCGCGCTGCGGCTGATCGCCGATCCCGGCGCGGCGCAGACGGTCGCCGAGGCGATCGCGAGCGTCGCCCCCGCGCCCGCGGCCATCGCGATCTACATCGGGCCGGAGGGTGGCTGGACGGCCGAGGAGCGGGAGCGGCTGATCGCGGCCGGCGCGCTGCCGGTGAACCTCGGGCCGCGCAGGCTGCGCGTGGAGACGGCGGCGGTCGTCACTCTTGCTCAGGTTCTGTCTGCGCTGGAGGGCCGAAGCTCCCGGACTTGAGGAACGAGTTGAACAGCCACGGCAGCGGATCGACGCTTACGCCGTGGACGGTCACCTCCCAGTGCACGTGCGGGCCGGTCGTGAGACCCGTCGCGCCGAGCGCGCCGAGTTGTGCCCCCGCCTCCACCACGTCACCGACGGCGGCGTCGATGCGTGAGAGGTGGTGATAGCCGGTCATCACGCCCGCGCCGTGGTCGACGATCACGGAGTTGCCGCGGATCGGCATCTCGCCCACCCAGCTCACGCGGCCGGGCGCGGTCGCGAGCACCGGTTCGCCCGAGGCCGCGCCATAGTCGACCCCTCTGTGGAAGCTGCTGACCGGGCGGTCGTCGTAGGAGCGACCGCTGCCGAATACCGCCGTGATCGGCGCTCTGGTGAGCGGTGCGAGGAAGGGCTCCGACCACGCCGGTTCGGGATCGGACCGCGCGAACTGCTCGGTGCGCAGCTCGAACTCACGCTGCGAGGTGGCCTCCGTCAGCGTCGACGCCACCTCGGGCGTGAGGGTGATCTGCTCGACGGGACGCTCGATCGCGACGACGGCGTAGGAGCCTTCGGCGTCCCCGATCTCGTTGCCGTCCGCGTCGTGGAATGTCGCGCGCAGGGGCTCCTCGCCCGGTTCGGCGTTCAGCGGGATCGCGAGCACGCCCCAGAACGCGTCGCCGCGCGGGACGAGGGGGTACGAGGCGCCGCGGAACTCGACTCGCGCAGACACGGAGCCTGCGCCCGAGGCGATCACGACCAGTGCGTTTCCCGTGCCGACGCGCTCCGGGTCCACCTCGAGCACGCCGGCGATGGGTGTGGGCGCCGGGGTAGGTGTAGGCGTGGGCGTTGGAGTCGGTGTGGGTGTGGGTGTTGGCGTGGGCGTGGGTGTTGGCGTGGGCGTGGGTGGAGGAGTGGGCGTTTCCGTCGGCTCTGGCGATGGCGTGGGAGTAGGAGTGGGTGACGGCGAGGGCGAGGGAGACGCAGTCGGCGATGGTGAGGGTGAGGGCGTGGGAGTGGGCGACGGCGAAGGCGCGGGTGAAGGTGATGGCGTAGCGGTCGCAGCCGGCGATGGTGAGGGCGACGGCGTCGAGGTGGGCGAGGGCGTACCTGTCGGGGACGGAGTGGCAGTGCGCGTGATCGGCACGATCGTGACCGGTGACGGCTCGGCGGGTCCGTCGTCGAACACGCGCGGCAGGGCGAGGACGGCGACAGCGACCAGCAGCAGCGCGCCGGCGGCGGCCAGCAGGCTCTCGCTGCGGCTGAGCCGGCGGAAGCGTGGGCTCGGCGGGTGCTGCGGTGCGGCCACGGGCCTCCTCACGGCGAGTGCCTACATCGTATCCGCAGGATCGGGTACGGGGCGTCACGAGTCGCATCGGAGGGCGGGGAAGCACCAGCGGGGGCGCTGTTATACTGGCGCCCGCCGCGTCTGTCTGCCCGTTGCTCCGCGCCCCTCGGCGAGGAGGGCGAGGCCTCACTGCGAAGGATTGGGAGGGCGACGTGGAGGATCCACGCCAAGTCTCCGAGCGCATCCTCGACAACGTCGAACGGGTGATCATCGGCAAGACGGAAGAGGCGCGGCTCGCGCTTGTGACGCTGCTCTGTCGCGGCCACCTGCTGCTGGAGGACGTGCCGGGCGTCGGCAAGACGATGCTGGCGAGGGCGCTCGCGCGCTCGACGGGGTGCAGCTTCCAGCGCATCCAGTTCACGCCGGACCTGCTGCCCTCGGACGTGACGGGCGTCGCCGTCTACAACCAGGCGACGCGCGAGTTCGAGTTCCGGCCCGGCCCGGTGATGGCGCAGGTCGTGCTTACCGACGAGATCAACCGCGCTACCCCCAAGACGCAGTCCGCGCTGCTGGAGGCGATGGAGGAGCGGCAGGTCACCGTCGACGGCGTGACGCGCAAGCTGCCCGCGCCGTTCATGGTCCTCGCCACGCAGAACCCGATCGAGTACGAGGGCACGTTCCCGCTGCCGGAGGCGCAGCTTGACCGCTTCCTGATGCGCGTGCGGCTCGGCTACCCGAACCCCACCGACGAGGTGCTGGTGATGGACGCCCAGCAGCAGCAGCATCCGATCGAGTCACTCGACCAGGTCACGAACGCCGAGGAAGTGATCGAGCTGCAGCAGGCCGTCCGCGAGGTCTACATCGACCCACTGATCAAGCAGTACATCGTGACGATGGTGAACGCGACGCGGGAGCACGAGAGCGTCTACCTGGGCGCCTCGCCGCGCGGATCGCTGGCGCTGATGCGCGCCGCGCAGGCCTACGCGATGCTCGGCGGGCGGGACTTCGTGCAGCCGGACGACATCAAGCGGCTGGCCTACCCGACGCTCGGGCACCGCGTGATCGTGAGCCCGGCCGCGCGCGTGCGGAACATCGAGAGTGCGCAAATCGTCGACGAGTGCATCGAGCGGACGCCGGTGCCCGGTGCACGGGCGCGCGGCGGCGCCTGAGCCGTGCGCGCGCTGTGGCGGGCGGCTGGCCTCGCCGCGCGCCGGCCGAACGTGGCGGCGGCGATCGCCGTCGCGCTCTTCACCCTCGCCGTCGCGAGCGCGACCGGGTTCTGGCTGCTCTTTCGCTTCGCGTACCTGATCGCGATCGCGATTCCGCTGCTCTACTTCTGGAACCGCTCGATGATCCGCGGCATCCAGGTAGAGGTGCGGCGCCAGGATCAGCGTGTCTCCCGCGGGCGGGCGCTGCACGGCCGCGTGATCGTGCGCTCGCGCTCCTGGCTGCCCAAGATCTGGCTCGAGGTTCATGACCACTCGACGCTGCCGGACCACGTCACCAACCGCGTCGTCACGCTCGGGCGGCGCGGCGTGGACGTCTGGCGCTACGAGACGGCGGCGCGACGGCGCGGGCTCTACGAGCTGGGACCGGTCACGGTGACGGCGACGGACCCGTTCGGCTTCTTCCGCATGTCGCGCACCTTCGGGGTGCGCTCGGAGGTGCTGGTCTATCCGAACGCGCCGGAGCTGCCGAGGCTGCACGTGCCCCCGGCGAACCTGCCGGGCGACGGGCGCTTCCGCCGGCGCACGCAGAACGTCACGCCCAACGTCTCCGGCCTGCGTGCCTATGAGGCGGGCGACTCGCTCAGCCGCGTGCACTGGCCGGCCACGGCGCGCACCGGCAACCTCATGGTGAAGCTCTTCGAGCTCGATCCCGCCTCCGACATCTGGGTGCTGCTCGACCTCGAGGGCGCGGTGCATGTCGGCGAGGGCGACGACGGCACCGAGGAGGCCGCCGTGATGGTCGCCGCCTCGATCATCCGCTACTTCATCACGCAGAACCGCTCCGTCGGCCTGATCGCCTACGACGACGATCTGCGCGTCAACGAGCCGAGCCGCGGCGGCAATCACTACACGCGGCTGCTGGAGTCGCTGGCGCTGGCCCGCGCCGTGGGCGACGTGCCGCTCTCGCAGCTGCTGCTCGAGGAGTCGCGCAAGTTCGGGCGGCACACCACCGTGGTCGCCGTGACGCCCTCGCCCCGTGACGACTGGGCGCTGGCGCTGATGTCGCTGTCGGCGCGCGGCGTGAAGGTGGCGGCGGTGCTGCTGGAAGGCGAGACCTTCGGCTCGGCGAGCAGCTCGCTCGACGTCTACGGCACGCTCGCCTCGGGCGGCGTCTACAGCTACACCGTGAAGCGCCAGGACGACCTCGTGCAGGTGCTCTCGTCGGCCGGGATGGGCGACCGGGGGAGCGTCTACGCATGAGTGCGCTCACCGACAGCGCCGGCGGGCCGGCGGGGTTCAGCTCCCGCAGCTTGCGGGAGCTCCTCGCCGAGGCCGATCCGAGGAGCGTGAGCGCGTGGCGCTTCTGGGAGGACTGGATCAGCTTCGCGCTGCTCGCCGTCGCCCAGTTCTCCGTGGCCTCCTCGATCGCGCGCGCGAACTGGGTCAACGAGATGCCGTCGCTGCCGGTGGCGGCGGGGTGCGGGCTCGTGACGGGCTCGCTGCTCAGCCGCCTGGGTTGGCGGCCGTGGTCGTCGTTCCTGGGCGGCATCGCCCTGGCCGGCGCGATCGCGACGGCGATGGTGCTGCACACGATGGAGCTCTCCGACCCGTTCGCGCCGGGGCTCGGCATCGCGACGCGTCTGGACGATCTGTGGGGCCGGATGGGCGACTGGCTCACCGCGCTCGTGACCGGCGGCGTCTCCACGGACCCACTTCCCTTCGTGCTGCTGCTGGTCTTTTCCGTCTTGCTCGTGCCCTACCTCGCGTCGTGGGCGGTGTTCCGCTGGCGCAACGCCTGGCTGGCGCTGCTGCCCGGCGGCTTCGCGCTGCTGACGAACATCTCGTACCTCCCGGGGAAGCCGGCGCTGGAGTTCGTCATCTTCCTCTTCGCCGCGATCCTGCTCTTCACGCGGATCCATCTGCTGCGCACGGTCAGCGGCTGGCGGGGACGCGCGATCGCCATGCCCAGATGGCTCTCGCTCGAGGTGCTGCATGCCGGGGGGTGGGTTGCGGCCGCGCTGATCCTCATGGCCTGGATCGTGCCGGTCGGCGACGGCTGGGAGCCGGCCGGCGGGGCCTGGAGTACCGCGATCCGCCCGATCACGGACCGCATCGAGCCGCTCGGCCAGGTCTTCATCGGGATCGACGGCAAGCACGGCCAGTTGATCCACCAGTTCGAGAACTCCCTGCCGCTGCAGGGCAGCGTCAAGCTCGACGACGAGACGATGTACATCGTTTCCGCCGAGCCCGGCACCCTCACGTATCTGCGCTCGAACGTCTTCGATCGCTACGAGCGCGGGGGCTGGCGGCTCTCCGACACCGAACTCGTCGACCCACCGGCGATCACGGTCGAGGCGGCGCGCTTCGGGACTCCCGCCACGCGCGCGCAGCAGCGCCGCCTCGTGGCCGTCGAGGTCCACGTCGAGTCCCCGCTCAGCGAGCGGCGGCTGCTCTCCGTCGGCGAGCCGCTGGCGACGGACGTCGAGGCCGAGTTCCTGACCGGCGCGTCGGACAGCGACGTGATCGGGCTGCGGCCGGACGATCGTGTCGGGAGCGGCGACAGCTATACCTCGGTGGGCTCGATCTCCATCGCGGGGGTCGACGATCTGCTTGCCGCGGGGACCGAGTACCCGGCGTGGGTGCAGGAGCGCTACCTGCAACTGCCCGGCGGCCTGCCGGACCGCGTCGGCGAACTCGCCTCGCAGATCACGCGTGGCGACGACGAGCCGTACATCGCGGCCTACCGGATCGAGCGCTACCTGCGCGAGAACTACACCTTCAGCCTGAAGGTCTCGGACCCGCCGCCCCGGCGCGATCCCGTCGACTGGTTCCTGTTCGAGAGCCACAAGGGGTACTTCGACCATCACGCCTCGGCGATGGTGGTGCTGCTGCGCACGCTCGGCATCCCGGCGCGCATCGCCGTGGGCTTCGCCCTGGACGAGACCTCGTTCAGTGAGTCCTCGGAGGCATTCGTGCTGAGCGAGAAGGACTCGTGGGCCTGGCCGGAGGTCTTCTTCCCCGGCTACGGCTGGGTGGAGTTCAACCCGGCGCCGGTGCGCGAGCTGGTCAGCCGCAGCCGCGTTGGCGGCTCGTTTGCCGTGCTCCCGGGGGCCGCCGCGGACGATGCGCTCGCCGCGCTCGAACTGGCTGAACTGCTGGAAGAGAGCCTCGCCCCGGTTGGGCTGGGCGCGACGAACGCCGGCGCACAGGGCGGTGGCGCGGTGGCGCTGTGGGCGCCGCTCGGGATGATTGCGGGCTGGCTGATCGCGATCCTCGCCGCCGTGGCGGCGCTGATGCTGATCGGGCGCGGGATCTGGGCGTTCCCCGACCGGGGGCTCAGCCCCGCCACCGCGCGCTGGGCGAAGGTGCAGCGGATCGCCGGCTGGGCCGGCATCTCCGCCCCCGCCAACCGCACCCCGATCGAGACCGCCGCTGATCTGCGGCGCGACCTCGAGACCGAGGAGCCCGTCGAACTGCTCGCCGATGACTTCACCCGTGAGCGCTACGGCGGGCGCGCCGGCGACGGCGATGAGGCGCTGGCGATGGCGCCGCCGCCGCCTGCGGACGGCGCCGACGAGGAAGATCCGGCCGTGCGCCGCGCCGACGCGCTCTACCGCCGCCTGCGCAACCGGCTCTTCCGCGAGACGCTGCTGCGGCGCCTCGGACTGCGCCGCTTCGCGCGCTGACGGCCCCTCGGGCCTAGCGGTCGCCCGGTCCGCCCGCGCCTCCGCCCCGTGGCTCCAGGGCCTCGAGTTCGCTCGTGCGCCGCACCAGTTCGAGCAACGCGATCGCGTCCGCGAGGGTCAGCGTTTCGTTGCCGATTCGCAGCGCCTCCTCCGACAGGAGCGCACGCGCGTCCTCGATCGTCGAGGGTTGTTCTTGCTGGACTTGCGCGCCGGACTCGCCCGCTGGCGACTCGCCGGAGGGGTCGCTTGGCGAGGGCGGCTGCGAATCGCCGGCGCCCTGCTCCGATGTCGCATCCGGTGTCGCGGTGGCGTTCGCCTGCCCGCTGCCGTCCGAAGGCTGCCCCTCGCTCTCATCGTCCTCCGGCTCATCGCTTCCGCCGTCGCCGTCGCCGTCGCCCTCGTCTTCTTCGCCCGCAGGGGGGTCCGGTGGCTCCTCGTCGCCTGCGAGCTGGCGCAGCGTCAGCTCGAGGTTGTGCTTCGCGTCGAGGTCGGCGGGATCGCGCAGCAGCACGCTGATCCAGGCCTCGCGCGCGGCCTCCAGGTCGTTGCGGCGGAAGGCGTGGCTGCCGAGGGCGTACGCGGCGCGCGTGAACAGCACCGGGTCGAGGGCCGCGCTCATCGCCGCCGTCGAGGCGACCGTGGCCTCCTCGTAGCGTTCGAGGCGGTGCAGCGTGTTGCCGATGTTGTAGGGAGGTTCCGGGGCGTCCGGCGCGAGCGCCTCGGCGTCGCGGTAGGAGGCGAGCGCGTCGTCGTAGCGGCCCGCGGCGTAGGCCTCGTGGCCGTCCTCGGTGGCGGCGTACTCGGCGCTGGCGCAGGCGGCGATCAGCGCGAGCGCGGGCAGCGCGGCGGAGACGAGGGCGAGGCGGCCGGGGCGCAGCCGCCGGCGCCAGCTGCCGTCGGCGACGAGCGCCTGCAGCGCGAGCAGCAGCAGCGCGCCGCCGAGGAACCACTGGAAGCGCTCGATCGGGGCGCGGTTCGCGCCCTCGTCGAAGGCTGATTGCCGCAGCCGCTGGAACTCGACGGCGAGGCCGGGCAGCTCGGTGAGTTCGCGCAGGTCGCCGCCCGTGGCGTCGGCAATCCGTTGCAGCGTCGGACGGTCGGCGCGGCTCAGCTCGCCGCTCGCCGGGCTGGGAGTGGCGGTGGCGGCGTCCTCGTCGCCGCTTCCGCGCGCGGCCATCGAGCCGCCGTCGGCGGTCCCGGCGGCGACGGTGAAGACGCGGACGCCGGCGTCGTTCGCCACATCGAGGGCATCGTCGAGCTCGTCGCCGAGGTCCTCGCCGTCCGAGATCAGGACGATCGTCTGCGTCGCGGCGGCGTCCTCGATGTCGAGCAGGCGCAGGGCGGCTTGGAGGGCATCGCCGAGGTCGGTGCCCGGCCGCACGAACGCGGGCTCATCCTGCGCGCGTGCAACCAGCTGGCGCACGGCCTCCAGATCGAGCGTGAGCGGTGAGCGCTCGAAGGCGTCGCCCCCGAAGGTGACGAGGCCGACGCGGTCGCCGCGGAGGTGGTTGAACAGCTCGTCGATCGCCGTGGCGGCGGCCGCGGCGCGTGAGGGCTCCACATCCGCCGCCGTCATCGATCGCGAGATGTCGAGGGCGATCGCGATGTCGACGCCGAGGCGCGTGAGGGGGCGTTCCTGCTCGCCCCACTGCGGGCGAGCGACGGCGATCACGACGAGCACGAGCGCGCCGATCAGCAGCAGATCCTGCAGTGGACGTCGCCAGGTGATGCGCCCCCGGCGCAACGCGGGAGCGCCGCCGAAGGCGTCATCGGCCTCGCGCCGCCGCCGTGCGGAGTGCGAGGCGGCGAGCAGCACCGGCAGCAGGATCGCGAGCCAGAGCAGCGCCAGCGGATCGGCGAGCGCGATCACGGGTATCTCCTGAAGGCGGTGGCGCGCAGGCCGGTCTCCGCGGCCAGCAGCAGCAGCGCCGCGATGGCGAGCAGCGGCCCGTACTCGCGGAACTCGGTGAAGCGCCGCTCGCCGATGCGGCTGCGCTCGAGCCGGCGGATCTCGCGATACGCCTCGGCGAGTTCGTCCTGCGTCGCGGCGTCGAAGTACCCGGCGTCGGTGACGGCGGCGATCTGCTGCAGCAGTCGCACATCCACCTGGCTACCGCCGCGCACGGCCCCGTGCAGGCCGACGGTGTAGACGCGGATCCCGAGCGTCTCGCCGATGCGGGCCGCCTGCATCGGCGGCACCTCGCCCTGGTTGTTCTGACCGTCGGTCAGCAGCACGACGATGCGGCTGCGCGCGGGCGACTCGCGGAGCAGGTTGAGCGCCTCGGCGAGGCCGAGCCCGATCGCCGTCCCGTCCGGGACCAGCCCGGACTCGGCCCCGTCGACCTGCCGCTTGAGCGCGTCATGGTCGAGCGTGAGCGGCGAGAGCAGGAGCGCGCGCGACTGGAAGGTCACGAGGCCGACGCGGTCACCCTCGAGGCTCTGGATGAACTCGTTGATCACGATCTGCGCGGCCGCCAGCTTGCTGGGCGCCCCCCGGCCGGGCTCCGCCAGCTCGCTCATCGACCCGGAGACGTCGAGGGCGACGACGATGTCGATGCCGTCCTCGGGCAGGATGGTCAGCGCGAGGCCGCGCTGGGGGCGGGCGGCGGCGAGGATCAGCAGCGCGATGGCGGCGGCGCGCAGCAGCCAGGGCAGCCAGCGCAGTCGCAGTCGCCAGCTCGGCGCGGCGGCCTCGCGCAGCGGATCGAGGCTGGCGACGGCGAGCCGCGGGCGGCGCGGCTGGACGAGTGCGCGCGCCAGCAGCAGCGCGCCCGCGGCCGGGAGCAGGAGCAGCAGCCACGGGCTCGCGAAGCTCACGGCTGCCTCGCTGCGGCGCCCGGGCCGACGGACGACGCGACGGCTGCGGGCGGGCGCGTGCGCGACAGGTCGATGATCTCGAAGGCCACGGTGAGGTCGTGATCGGCGGAGCCGGGATCGGGGCGGCGGCCGGCGTAGACGGCGGCGTCGCAGCGGTCCAGCAGCCCGCCGGCGAGGCGCGCCTGCCAGCGCTCGACGCCGTACCCGCCCATCGAGCGGTCCAGCTCCGGCGTGGTGAGCGCGGTGGCGTTGAACTCGAAGCGCGCCTCCAGGTAGTCGCGCATCACCACGGAGAGCGTGCCGTAGAAGTGCTCGTAGTCGCCGCCGGAGAGCGCGCCGCTGCTCGCGAGCTGCTCGAGCCTCCGCCGCGCGGCGGTCTCGGGCGTGCGCTCGAGGTTCTCCGGCGGCGGCGCCGCGGCGGGCCTGCGCCGCCGCAGCCGGCGCACCGCGAGCGCCCCGACGAGGGCGAGCGCAAGCAGTACGCCGCCGGCGATCGCCGGCCGCAGCCAGGCGGGGGGAGGCTCGCCGAACGCCGCCTGCGGCTTCAGTGGGCGCAGCGCTCCGGAGTTGTCGAGGAGCGCGCTCGTGACCTCGAAGGTGGGCGGGATCGCCTGCACCTCGCCGGAGTTGCCGTCCTGACTGAGCCAGTAGATGCGCAGCGCGCCCGGGTCCTGAACCCCGAGCGTGAACGCCGCGACGGTGAATGCCAGCTCGGTCTGCAGCGAGCCGTCGGGCAGCGTCACGGTCTCCGCGGGGATCGCCTCGATCAGCTGCAGCGCGTCGCTCCGGGATGGCGGATCGGCCGTGATCAGCAGCGCCTCGGTGTGCGTCACGATCACGGTGATCCGCACCCGATCGCCGAGCGTCACTTCGCGCGGCTCGACAGCGATGCGCAGCTCGATCGGGGGTGGACGCTGCGCCGCGGCGGGGGCTGCGCCGAGCGCGCCGATGACGGCGAGCGCGGCAAGCGCCAGCGGCGCGACGATGGCCGCCAGTGACGCGTGCCTCACGTGCGGCGGCTCCGGCGGCGGAAGAACTCGAGGACGGGATCGGCCGCATCGCCGTCGGTGCGCACGATCAGCTCCTCGACGCCGGCGCGGCGCAGCGTCGCGCTGCGCTGCTCGCGGCGCTCGGCCGCGGCCTCGGCGTAGCGGCGGCGCAGCCCCGCGTCCGAGCTGTCGAGCAGCAGCTTGCCGCCGTGCTCGATGTCCTCGAGCTCCACGATCCCGGCGTCCGGCAGCGCCTCGTCGAGCGGGTCGACGGTCACGACGGCGATGACCTCGTGGCGGCGGGCAAGATCGCGCAGCTGCCGTTCGTAGCCGTCGTCGATGAAGTCCGAGATGAGGAAGACCGTGGAGCGGCGGCGCAGCACGCGCACGAGGTAGTCGCAGGCCACGGCGATCGCGGTCGCGGGCCGCGGCCGGCCGGGCTGCAGCACCTCGCGCACCAGGCGCAGGGCATGCCGCGCGCCCTTGGCGGGCGGCACGTAGCGCTCGACGCGGTCGCTGAAGGTCAGCAGGCCGGTGCGGTCGTGGCTGTAGGCGGCGGCGAGCGTGACCAGCGTGCAGACCTCGGCGGCTGCGGCGCGGCGGCCCTGCGCGGGCCGCCCCGCGAGCTGCGAGGCGGAGACGTCGACCGCGCAGACGAGGTGCAGCTCGCGCTCCTCGACATACTCCTTGACCCAGGGCGCGCCCATGCGGGCGGTGACGTTCCAGTCGATGCGGCGCACGTCGTCGCCGGGGACGTACTCGCGCGCCTCGGCGAACTCGATGCCGGCGCCGCGGAAGGCGCTGCGGTACTCGCCGCCGAGTTCGCTGGTGACGAGGCGGCGGGCGCGGATCTCGAGGCGGCGGACGGAGGCCAGCAGTCGCGGCGGGAGCGGCGGCGGCGTATTGCGGTCGCCGACACCCGGACGCTGGTCGCGGTTGCGCTGGGGCCTCCTCGCCCCGCCACGCAGCAGGCCGAGCAGGCGTGCGCGCACGCTCAGGGAATCCCGACGCCGGCCAGCAGCCGCTCGACGATCTGGTCCGCGCTGATGCCGCGCGCTTCGGCCTCGTAGGTGAGCACGAGGCGGTGGCGGAGCACGTCCGGCGCGAGCTCCTTGACGTCCTCCGGCAGCGCGTAGCCGCGCCCGCGGATGTAGGCGAGGCTGCGCACGGCCTGCGCCAGCATCGCGCCCGCGCGCGGGGAGGCGCCGTACTCGATCAGCGGCCCGAGGTCGTCGAGCTGGTAGCGCGAGGGCTCGCGCGTCGCCTCCATCAGCCGCACGACGTACTCGCGGATGCGCTCGTTCACCTCGACTCGCCGGGTCTCGAGGGCCAACGCCTCGAGGTCGCGCTGGCTGGCCGCCGGTTGCACCTCGACGTCCTCTTCGTCGAGCGAGCGCCTGATGATGCTGCGCTCGGACTCGCGGTCCGGGTAGCCGACGAGGATCTTGAGCATGAAGCGGTCGAGTTGCGCCTCGGGCAGCGGGTAGGTGCCCTCGTGCTCGATCGGATTTTGCGTGGCGAGCACGAAGAAGGGATCGGGCAGGGGGTAGCTGGTGCCGCCGATCGTAACCTGGCGCTCCTGCATCGCCTCGAGCAGCGCGGACTGCACCTTGGCGGGGGCGCGGTTGATCTCGTCGGCGAGGATGACGTTCGCGAAGAGCGGGCCGCGGCGCAGCCGGAACTGCCCGTCCGACTGCTGGAAGACGAGTGTGCCGGTGATGTCGGCGGGCAGCAGATCGGGCGTGAACTGGATGCGCGAGAAGGAGAGCTTGAGCGTGCGCGCCAGCGTCGAGACGGTGAGCGTCTTGGCCAGGCCCGGCGCGCCTTCGATCAGCGCGTGCTGCCCGGTGAGCAGGGCGACGAGCAGCCGCTCGATCAGCTGGTCCTGGCCGACGATGACGCGCGCGATCTCGGTCGTCACGTTGGCGATCACGGCCTGGGTGCGGGACGGTTCGGCCTCGCCGTGCGGCTGCAGGGCCTCCGTCTCCGAGGGTTGCTGCGCCATCGTCTTCCGTCTCGAACGGGCAGAGCGGGGTGGAATCCAGTCTACCTGCTCACGGGGGGAGGGGCGCGCCGGGAATACAGGAGCCGATCAGGAGTGGCCCTCGAAGGTGGCCCGGACCTCGGCGACGGCGGCGGCGCTGGCGATGATCGTGACGCGATCGCCCTCGGCGAGTTGGGTATGGCCGCGCGGGATGAGCGTGGCGCCCTCGTGGCGGACGGCGACGATGACCGCGTCCTCGGTGAGGTGGAGTTCGGAGAGCTCCGTGCCGTCGAGGCCGCTCTCGTGCGAGATGCGCAGCTCGAGGTAGCGGACGTTGTCGCTGCGCCGCACGGGGCGCAGTCGCTGGCGCCGGTCGCGCGAGGCGCGGCGGTCCACGGCGGCTGCGTAGGCGCGCATGATGTCGGCGCGGCGCAGCAGCCCGGCCGGCTGCCAGGGATTGTCCTCCTCGACTACCGGCAGGGCGCGCAAGTTCTGCGAGGTGAAGACGTTGAGCGCCTCGTGCAGCGTCTGGTCCGGGTGGATCGTCCGCATCCGGGTGTTGCAGATGTCGGCGGCGGTGGCGTCCTGCTCGCCGTGGGCGAGCGCCTCGCCGACGTCCGCGCCGGTGAGGATGCCGTAGATCTCGCCGTTGTCGCGGACGACGAGCGCGATCGGGTCCGGGTCGCCCTCGAATGCGAGCGTGATCTCGTCGACGGTGGCGTCGGGGCCGAACGCCTCCATCATCGGCGACATCGCATCGGAGACGCGCAGCTGCGCCATGACGTTCGTGGGCTCGACGTCCTCCTCGATCTGCACGCCGAGTCGCTCTGCCTTGATCGAGTAGATCGTGCCGCGGCTGAGGAGTTGGGAGACGAACGTGGCGGCCGCGACGGCGATCAGCAGCGGGACCATCAGGCCGAAGTCGTCGGTCATCTCCACCAGGAACAGCACGGACGTGATCGGCGCCCGCGAGGCGGCCGCGAACGTGGCCGCCATCCCGACCGAGGCGAAGGCGCCGGGCTCCTCGACGATGTCCGGGAGCAGCAGGTTCCCGACTTCGCCGAAGACGCCCCCCACCATCGCGCCCATGAACAGCGTGGGGAAGAACACGCCGCCACTGCCTCCGCTGCCGGCGGTGATCGAGGTCGCCGCCATCTTGAGCAGCAGCAGCAGCAGCATTGCCTCGATCGCCTCGTTGCCGAGCAGCGCCGAGTCGCGGGCGTCCTCGCGGATGCCGAGGATGCTGGAGTCCAGCAGCGCGAGCGCGCCGACCATCGCACCGCCGATCGCCGGCAGCAGCCAGCCCGGCAGACCGGACACTCGCGTGAACCGGTCCTCGATCCAGTAGAAGAGGCGGATGAACACGACGCCGAGGATGCCGCAGCCGACCCCGAGCACGGCGAAGAGCGGCGTCGCCAGCGCGTTCGAGAAGTCGTAGCTCGGGACCGGGATCGCCAATTCGTCGCCGCGCAACTGGATCGCGGTGACGGTCGCGACGACGGCGGAGAGCACCACCACGCTGAAGTTGCGTGTGGAGAAGCGCCGAAGCAGCACCTCGAGCGCGAAGAACACGCCGGCGATCGGCGCATTGAAGATGCCCGCGAAGCCGCCGGCCGCGCCCGCCGCCGCCAGCAGGCGCATCGTGCGCTCGTTCGCGGCCAGGGCGCGCCCGGCGAGCGAGCCGAACGACGCTCCGAGGAAGACGACCGGCCCCTGCCTGCCGACGGCGCCGCCGGAGCCGATCGTGATCGCCGCCGCCGCGATCTTCGCGAGTGCATCGGTGGCGGGCAGTCGTCCGGCGCGCGAGTCGAGCGCCGACATCACCTCGGGGACCGAGTGGCCGCGCGCGCCCGGCGCCAGGAGATAGGTGATCGGCCCGACGAGCAGGCCGCCGATGGCGGGAATCAGGATCAGCCGCGCCGGTGGCAGCCCGCCCAACCACTCGTCCTTGACCATGTCCAGGAAGAAGTAGTCGCTGAGTTCGACGAGGACCGAGAAACCGACGGCGGCGAGCCCGGCGCCCAGCCCGACGACCGCGGCGAGCACCATCGGCCCGGCGCGAGGCGAGCGCTCCATGCGCCGTATCAGAAACTCGCGAAGCCGATTCGCGGCTCGGTGCGCCTCGGGCGTCATTCGCAACACGTGCCTGATAGTAGCGCTGGACTTGCGCAAGCGCTGGCATGCTCGCGGCGAGAGACGAGGAGGGGCCGAAGACGCTACGCCGGCGGCAGTTTGTCGCGGTGCGCGGAGCTAGATCGCCTCGGCCGTCGTGAGCGCCGCGGACTCCTCGGCGCCGGCGCGCGCGGCGCTCCCGAGCACGCCGAGCAGCGGCTTGAGCTCGGGCAGCAGCGCCTCGATGTCGGCGACCGGCGGCAGGCGCAGGCGCTCGCTGCGCCCGTCCTGCGCCTGCAACTCGATCTCGACCGGCTGCGCACCCGGATGCGCTTCGAGCAGCTTCACGATCCTGCCGAGGCGGCGGCGGTCCGCGCCGGTGTCGGCGGTCTCCTCGACCAGGATCCAGAGCCGCTGCGGGCCATCCCGGGGCGGAGCCGGCCGGGGCCGCGCCCCGTTGCGTTGCGCACCGTTCGCCGCGGCTGCGGAGGCGCCATTGCCGTTCACGATTGCGTCCGGCCCTGGCGGGACTGCCTCCAGGTGCGAGGCGGCGCCGTTCCCGTCGGCGTTCCCGTTCGCGCCGTTGCTGGCCGCGCGGTCCGCTGCACGCTGCCGCCGCCGACCGCGCGAGGGCACGAACTGCGCCGGGTCGAAGCCGAGCGGTCTCCCCTCGTCCTGGTCGTAGGCGGCGAGGGCGGCGACGGCGAGCGTGAGGCGGTCGCCGCGCTCCCGCACGTCGACCTTCGCGAGCAGGACGTTGCCGTGCGTCAGCAGCTTCTGGTGCTCCTCGTAGGAGTCGGGCCAGACCGTCAGCTCGGCGGTGCCGGCGAGGTCCTCGACGGTGACGGCGGCGAAGGCCTTGCCCTGGCGCGTCGTCAGCCGCCGCACGCCCGTGACCATCCCCGCCACGATCGCCTCGAGGCCGGCGAGGTCCGCGGTCAGCTCCGGCGTCTGGTGCGTGACGTACTCCGCGAGGCGCTGCGCCGCCTCCCGAAACGGGTGCGCCGAGACGTAGGCGCCGAGCAGTTCGCGCTCCCAGCCCAGCAGCTCACGCTGCGGCGTCGCGACGGCCTCGAGCTCCAGCGCGGGCAGCGGCGTGTCCACCTCGTCGCCGAACAGGTCGAACATCGAGGTCTGGCCGGTGTCGCGCTGACGCTGCGCCTCCTGCGCGACGGTGAGGATGCGGTCGACGCCGTAGACGATCGCGGAGCGGTCCACGCCGTCGCTGCCGAGGCCGTCGAGCGCGCCGGCCTTGGCGAGCGATTCGAGCACGCGGCGGTTGCAGTCGCGCGCGTTGATGCGCCGCGCGAAGTCCTCGACTGAGCCGAACGGCCCGGCCTTGGAGCGCTCGGCGACCAGTCCTTCGACGGCGGCGGCGCCGACGTTCTTGATCTGCGCCATGCCAAAGCGGATCGCCGGCTCCTCGCCGGCTGCGGGGTCGCCCGCGCGCTCGATCGCGAAGTTGACGCCGGAGCGGTTGATGTCGGGAGGCAGCACCGAGATGCCGAGGCGGAGGCACTCCGCGATTGCCGCGGCGATGCGTTCCTGCGACCCGGTGGGGTGTGCGCCCGCGGCCATCAGCACGGCGGTCATGAATTGCACCGGGTAGTGCGCCTTCAGCCAGGCCGTGCGGTAGGCGATGACGCCGTAGGAGAAGGCGTGCGCCTTGTTGAAGGCATAGCCGGCGAACGGCTCGATCATGTCGAAGAGCTGCTCGGCGAGGCGCTGGTCGTAGCCGTTGGCGACCGCGCCTTCGACGAAGCGATCGCGCTCGGCGAGCATCACTTCCGGGATCTTCTTGCCCATCGCCTTGCGCATCACGTCGGCGTGGCCGAGCGAGTAGCCGGCGAAGGTGCGGGCGATCTCCAGCACCTGGTCCTGGTAGGTGATCACCCCGTAGGTCTCGTCCAGCACGCCCGCGAGATCCTCGTGCGGGTAGTGCGGCGCGGCGCGTCCGTGCTTGACCTCGATGTAGCGCGGGATGTGCTCCATCGGGCCGGGGCGGTAGAGCGCGATCATCGCCGCCAGCTCGCGGATGTCGCGCGGCTGCAGCTCCGTGACCCAGCGCCGCATGCCGCCGCCCTCGAGCTGGAAGACGCCGAACGTGCGCCCCTCGCGCAGCAGATCCGCCGTCGCCTCGTCGCCGTCGGGGATCGTCTCGAGGTCGAGCGGCTCGCCGAGGTGCTCGCCGATCAGGTCGGCGGCGCGGCCGAGGATCGTGAGGTTGGCGAGCCCGAGGAAGTCGAGCTTGAGCAGCCCGATCTTCGCGACGTCGTTCATGTCGTACTGCGTCGTCGGCAGCGGCTGCTCGTCGTCGTCGCGGCTGGAGGTGGCGCGCTGCAGCGGCACGACGTCGACGAGCGGCTCGCGCGAGATCACGATGCCGGCGGCGTGGGTGCTGGCGTGGCGCGCGACGCCCTCGAGGCTGCGGGCCGTGTCCAGCAGCTCGCTGACGGCCTGGTCCTCCTCGACCGCGCGGCGCAGGTCCTCGACCTCGTCGAGCGCGCGCTCGAGCGTGATGCCGAGCGAGTTCGGCACGAGCCGGGCGACGCGGTCGACCTCGCCGTAGGACATGCCGAGGGCGCGCCCGCTGTCGCGGATCGCGGCCTTCGCGCCGAGCGTCCCGAAGGTGACGATCTGCGCCACGCGGTCGCGCCCGTAGCGCTCGGCGGCGTAGCGGATCACCTCCTCGCGGCGGTCGTCGGCGAAGTCGAAGTCGACGTCGGGCATCTCGCGCCGCTCGGGGTTGAGGAAGCGCTCGAAGACGAGCCGGTACTGCGTCGGCTCGATGTCGGTGACGTCGAGGCAGTAGAGCACGATCGAGGCGGCCGCCGAGCCGCGCACGCCCATCGGGATGCGCTGCTCGTGTGCGAAGCGGGCGATGTCGCGCACGATCAGGATGTACTCGGCGAACCCGGTCTCGGCGATCACCCCGAGCTCGTAGCGCAGCCGCTCTCGCTGCGCCTCCCCGGGATCGCGGTAGCGCCGCTCGAGGCCTTCTTCGCAGAGCTCGCGGAGGTAGTCGTCGCCGGTCATGCCCTCGGGGATGCCAGGGTCGGGCAGCAGCGTGCGCCCGAAGTCGAGGCGGATGTCGACCTGCTCGGCGATGCGCGCGGTGGCGTCGCAGGCCTCGGGCAGCTCGGGCATGAGCGCCCGCATCTCCTCCTCGGAGCGCAGGTAGAAGGTGCCGCCCTCGAGCTTCATGCGGTCGGTCTCGTGGATCGTCGAGTTCGTGCCGATGCAGAGCAGCACGTCGTGCGGGTGCTCCTGCTCGGGCGCGGTGTAGTGCGAGTCGTTGGTCAGCACGAGCGGCAGGTCGAGGTCGCGGGCGAGCGAGACGAGCCGCGGGTTGAGGCGGCTGAACTGCTCCTGGCCGTGTTCCTGCAGCTCGACGTAGTAGCGGCCCCGGAAGACATCGGCGTACCAGCCGAGCGCCTCGCGCGCGTCGGGCTCGCGCTCCTCCTGGAGCGCCGTCATGACCTCGCCGGAGGGGCAGGCGGAGAGCGCGATCAGGCCCTCGTTGTGCTGTTCGAGCAGCTCACGGTCGACGCGCGGGCGGTAGTAGAAGCCCTCGAGGTGGGAGGCGGTGGAGAGCTTGAGCAGGTTGCGGTAGCCGGTCTCGTTCTGCGCCAGCAGGGTGAGGTGGAAGGGCGTGCGCGAGGCGGCGCCGCGGTCGAAGCGGCTGCCTGGCGCGACGTAGCCCTCGAGGCCGATGATCGGCTTGATCTCGTTGGCGCGGGCCTGCTCGTAGAACTGGAGGGCGCCGTGGAGGTTGCCGTGGTCGGTGATCGCGAGCGCGTCCTGCCCGAGCGCCTGCGCGCGCGCGACGAGGTCCGGGATGGTGCTGAGCCCGTCCAGCAGTGAGTACTCGGTGTGGGTATGGAGGTGCGTGAACATCGGCTCTTTGGTACCGACAATCTGCTTATGTCGTTACGCGAACGCGCGTGCGGGGGACCACCCGCAGAGTGCCGGATCGGGGGAGGGCTGTCAATGGCCGGGTGGCGGCGAGTTCCTCAGATTTGAGCATCCCGTGCTCGGCCGAGGGCGCTTCTCTTCGGTCCACGCTTCGAGAGAAGGAGTATCGCGCACCCGCCGTGGATCCGGCCACGACTCACCGCGGCGCCCCGGAGGGAGTTGCAAGGCGTGTCATGCGATACGAGCGAGACATGCCTCTGGCCTTCTGCTCTCGCGGGTACGTGTGACGCGCCGCGCGAGCGATAGCTCTCTTGCTATCAAGGAGACTTGATCCGCAATAGCAGGTGTGTTATCGTTTCCGGGCATGGATGTCACCCTCTACGCCGACCGCCGGGGCGGCCAGCCCGTCTCCGACTACATCAGGGCGATAGCGGCAGCGGGTGACACCAGCGGCGCCGCGAACTTCGCACGGACCGTTGGCCTGCTGGAGAGCCTCGGTCCGGCTCTCGGGATGCCGCACTCGCGGATCATCAACCGCCGCGAGCGCCTGTACGAGATGCGATTCGGGGACCATCGAGTCGCCTACATCGCACATGAGAGCGAGATCGTCCTGTTGCACGGCTGGCGGAAGCGGGGTCAGCGACTGGACGCGAAGGAGGAAGCGACGGCGCTGCGGCGGGCCGACGAGTGGAGGACTCGCAGCCGCTAGGCATACGTGAGAGAGGACACACCAGTATGACCGCACGACTCGCACGGGAGTTCATTGAGGAACTCATGACGGAGCACCCTGAGGTGCGCGATGAGTACGAGCGTCTTGGTCCGCGCTACGCGGTGATCGAGGAGGTCATCAAGGCGCGGCAGCGCGCGAAGCTGTCTCAGCGCGAACTCGCGGAGCGCATGGGCGTAACGCAGCCGGTGGTGGGCCGGCTTGAGGGCGGGCGGCACGACCCGCGCTTGGACACGATCGTTCGGGCTGCAGAGGCGCTTGGGTTGGACGTCGAGATCAAGTTCAAGCGTCGGCGCAAACGGCCTGACGCAGCGACTGCGGCTGTCACCTGGCCCGGTTGACTTCTCTCACGGTGCGGTGACCTGCGGCCCCGCTCAGCCAGGCCGGGCACGGGGGCAGCCTCGCTTGACGCGCACTGTCCAGCTAGCGCGGCAGCCCCAGCCCGCGCTGGGCGATGATGTTGCGCTGGATCTCGGAGGTGCCCGCCTCGATCGTGGCGCCGGTCGAGGTGAGGTAGTGGCGGGCGAAGGCGCCGCCGATCGGCGCGCCGTCGCCGCCGGGGGCGATCAGGCCCGCGAGGCCGAAGAGGCGCACTCCCGTGCCGGCGATGCGCTGTGTGAGCTCGGAGCCGTAGACCTTCGAGACCGAGGCCTCGTGGTTCGGGGAGATGCCCTGTGTCTGCATCCACGGGATGCGCTGCGCGACGTTGAAGCCGACCTGCAGCTCGATCCAGCGGTCCGCCAGCTCGTAGCGCACCTGCTCGCGGCGCTCGCCCTCGCCGGCGTGCTCCCGAGCGAAGCTCACGAGGCCCTCGATGTGACGGCGGCCGCGCGCGAAGGCGGCGACGCCCGAGCGCTCGAAGTCGAGCGTGGAGGCGACGTGGTACCAGCCGCGGTGCTCCGGGCCGACGCGCTGCTCGATCGGGATGCGCACGTCGTGCAGCAGCACCTCGGCGAGCTGGCGCTCACCGGCGAGGTTCTCGATCGGGCGGACCTCGACGCCCGGCGTGTCCATCGGCAGGGCGAAGGTGGAGAGGCCGCGGTGCTTGGGGGCGCCCGGGTCGGTGCGGGCGGCGAGCCAGCCCATGGTCGCGCGCTCCGCGCCGGCGACCCAGGTCTTGAGGCCGTTGATCACGTACTCGTCGCCGTCGCGCACGGCGCGCGTCTGGATCGAGGCGAGGTCGGAGCCGGCGCCCGGCTCGGAGTAGAGGGCGCACCAGCGGTCCTCGCCGGCGGCGATGCGCGGGAGGTAGAGCCGCCGCTGCTCCTCGCTGCCGTGTTGCATGATCGCGGGGCCCGCCGAGGTGACGCCGACGCCGCCTCCGCCGGGCGCGTCCTGGTAGGCGAGCTCCTCGTTGAGCACGTACTGCTGCAGGTAGGAGGCGTCGAGGCCGCCGTGCTCCTGCGGCCAGGCCATCGCCAGCCAGCGCCGATCGCCGAGCGCACGGGCGACGCGTTGTGCGAGGGCGGCGCGCTCCGCCGAGTCGGCGGGCTCGATCAGGCCTCGTGAGGACCAGTCGGCGGGCAGCAGATCGGCGAGGACGGTGCGCAGATCCTCGCGGAAGCGCTCCTCCTCGGGGGTGAGGGCGAAGTCCATGGCGGGGGCGCACCTCCGGCGGTCGGGCGCATGCCGTGCGGATGCGTCATGGTACCATCGACAAGGCCCCGGCCCATCCTCGGCAAGCGGCGTTCGGAGCGCCCGGGGCAGCCTGCCCGCGTGCGCCGAGGCGTGCGGAGAAAGGGGCGAGGTACGTGCGTGGATCGGGTGGCGGTGGCGTGTTTCGCGAGATGGCCGTCTTCACGGGCAACGCCCACCGCTCGTTCGCGGAGGCGGTCTGCCGTCACCTCGAGATGCCGCTCGGCGCCTGCGAGGTGTTCGAGTTCTCCAACGAGAACATCTTCGTGCGCTTCCTGCAGAACATCCGCGAGCGCGACGTCTTCCTGATCCAGCCGATCGCCGCGCCGGTGAATACGCGGCTGATGGAGCTGCTGATCATGATCGACGCGGCGAAGCGCGCCTCGGCCGGGCGCATCACCGCGGTGCTCCCCTACTTCGCCTACGGCCGCTCCGACAAGAAGGACCAGCCCCACGTGCCGATCAGCGCGCGCCTGATCGCCAACTTCATCGAGGTCGCCGGGGCCGACCGGCTGCTGACGATGGACCTGCACGCCGGCCAGATCCAGGGCTTCTTCAACATCCCCGTGGACGAGCTGCACGCGCAGCCGCTGATCGCCGAGTACTTCCGCTCGCTCAACCTCGCCAACCCCGTCGTCGTCGCCACCGATGTCGGCGGAGCGAAGGGCGCGCGCGACGTCGCCGAGCGGCTGGGCGCGGGCCTGGCGATCGTCGACAAGCGGCGCTCCGGCAACGACGAGAGCGCCGAGGCGCTGACGCTGATCGGCGACGCCGAGAACGCGGACGCGGTCATCATCGACGACGAGATCCTGACCGGCGGCACTCTCGCGAGCGCCCTCGAACTGCTGCGGCAGCACCGCGCGCGCTCGATCTACGTCGGTTGCGTGCACCAGCTGTTCGCCGGGCGGGCCTTCGAGCGGCTGGACACGCCGGAGATCTCGGAGATCGTGTTCACGGATACGCTGCCGATCGCCGAGGGGGCGTTCACGCAGGCGCCGACGCAGGTGCTCTCGGTCGCGCCGCTCTTCGGCGACGCGATGCATCGCATTCACACCGGGGGCTCGATCAGCGACCTGTTCCGCTGAGTCGCTCCTGAGGAGACAGCATGGCCTTCGGCGTTCTCCGGAAGCTGGTCGGCGACCCCAACGAGCGCGCGCTCAAGCAGATCGCGCCGCTGGTCGGGGAGATCAACGACCTCGAGCCTGAGATCAGCGCGCTCGGCGACGACGCGCTGCGCGAGCGCACGGATCGCTTCCGCGCGCGCCTGCAGGATGGCGAGACGCTTGAGGACCTGCTCGTGGAGGCGCTCGCCGTCGCCCGCGAGGCGGTCCACCGCCACGTTGGCGAGCGCGCCTACGACGTCCAGCTCGCGGGCGCCGTCGCGCTGCACCGCGGCAACGTCGCCGAGATGCGCACGGGCGAGGGCAAGACGCTCGTCGCCACGATGGCGCTCTACGTGAACGCCCTCGAGGGCAAGGGCGCGCACCTGGTCACGGTCAACGACTACCTGGCGGGACGCGAGCCGCAGTGGTACGGGCCGGCGCTGGACGCGCTGGGCCTGAGCCTGGGCGTGATCCAGCACGAGGGCGCCTCCATCTACTCGCGCGAGCGGATCTCCGAGCAGCCGGGGCGCGAGCACCTGCTGGCCGTCCCGCGCCGCGAGGCCTACCAGGCGGACGTGACCTACGGCACCAACAACGAGTTCGGCTTCGACTACCTGCGCGACAACATGGTGCAGGTCGCGGACCAGCGCGTGCAGCGCAGCCGCCACTACGCGATCGTCGACGAGGCGGACTCGGTGCTGATCGACGAGGCGCGGACGCCGCTGATCATCTCCGGGGCGCAGCAGGACGACCTCTCGCTTTACCCGCGCTTCAACGCGCTGGTGCCGCGCTTGCAGCGCGACACGCACTACACCGTCGAGGAGCGCACGCGCTCGGTGCACCTCACCGAGGCGGGCATCGAGGTGCTTGAGCGCGGGCTGGGCATCGACAACATCTTCTCCACGGAAAACTTCCGGCTGACGCGCTACATGGAGGCAGCGCTCAAGGCGCACATCATCTACCAGCGCGACCGCGAGTACGTGGTGAGCGACGGCCGGGTCGTGATCGTCGATGAGTTCACGGGCCGCCTGATGGAAGGGCGCCGCTGGTCGGACGGGCTGCACCAGGCCGTCGAGGCCAAGGAGGGCGTGAAGGTCCAGCAGGAGTCCGTCACCTACGCGACGATCACGCTCCAGAACTTCTTCCGCCTCTACGAGAAGCTCGCCGGCATGACCGGCACGGCCGTCACCGACGCCGAGGAGCTGCACGAGATCTACAGCCTCGAGGTGATCGTCGCGCCGACGAACCTGCCGATGGTTCGCGAGGACATGCCGGACCTCGTCTTCCGCTCGCAGCGCGAGAAGTTCGAGGCGGTGATCGACGACGTGCTGGAGCGCCACCGCGAGCAGCGCCCGGTCCTCGTCGGCACCGTCTCGATCGAGGACTCGGAGCGGCTCGCGGAGCTGCTACAGCGCCGGGGCGTGGAGCACCAGGTGCTGAACGCGAAGCAGCACCAGCGCGAGGCGGCGATCATCGCGCGCGCGGGGCAGCCCGGCGCGGTCACGATCGCCACGAACATGGCCGGACGTGGTACCGACATCAAGCTCGGCGAGGGTGTCGCCGGCAACGGCGGCCTGCACATCATCGGTACCGAGCGCCACGAATCGCGCCGCGTCGACAACCAGCTCCGAGGGCGCTCCGGCCGCCAGGGCGACCCCGGCTCCTCGCGCTTCTACGTCTCCTTCGAGGACGACGTGATGAAGCGCTTCGCCCCGGACTGGATGCCGAACATGATGAGCAAGCTCGGCATGAGCGAGGGCATGCCGCTGGAATCGAAGATGGTCACGCGCGCCATCGAGTCCGCGCAGTCGCGTGTCGAGGCGTACCACTTCGATACCCGCAAGCACGTCGTTGAGTACGACGACGTGATGAACCAGCACCGCGACGTGATCTACGGCGAGCGCAACAAGGTGCTCGCGGGCGAGTCGATGCGCGAGAGCGTGCTTGGGATGGTGCACGACGAGATCGAGGCGCTGGCGCGCGAGCACATCGAGAACGCGCCCCCCGATCCGGACGCCTTCCACCTGGCGCTGCAGACGATCGTGCCGCTGCGCAGCGCGCTGCCGATCGACGAGGTGCGCAACCGCCCCGTCGAGGCGCTGCTGGAAGAGATCGGCGAGCTCGTCGACGAGCGCTACGAGGAGATCGAGGACGAGGTCGGCGAGGAGGCGCAGCGGCAGCTCGAGCGCTTCGTGCTGCTGCGCACGATCGACATGCTCATGGTGCAGCACCTCACGGCCGTCGCCGAGCTGCGCCAGGGCATCGGACTGCGCGCCTACGGCCAGGCGAACCCGCTCGTCGCCTACAAGCGCGAGGCGCACGACATGTGGGAGCAGCTGCTCGGCAATATCCGAGCGGCCGTCGCCCGCCAGATCTTCCACGTCCGTCCGGTCGCGATGCCTCGGACGGCGCCGGTGATCCCGCGCAACGTGCTGGCGTCCGGCCCGGGCGACCCGGACGGGGCCGAGGACGACGGCGGAGGCGGCGGCGTGGCGACGGCGACGCGGCGGACGCGCGTGCGCAAGGTGGGCCGCAACGCGCCCTGCCCCTGCGGCTCCGGCAAGAAGTTCAAGCGCTGCCACGGGGGCTCGGGATGAGCGCCGCAGAGCGTGGTTCGCGGCGGGGGGCCGCCACGGCGAAGCCCCGCAGCAGCGCCGCGCCTCGCGAGTCCGTGCACGTGGACTTCGCGGCCAGCGGGTCCGACCCGGCCGACGGGGAGCCTTCCCCGCCGCTCGATGCCGAAGCGGGCGTCCGTACGTTCCTCGAGGCGATCAAGCGGGGCGAGCCGTGGTACCCGGCGATGCTCGACGTGATCGCGCGCTGGGTGACGCCGGAGGAGCAGGCGAAGGGCGTCGTTTACCGCTACCTGATCGCCGGCGAAGCCTTCGACTGGCTGCGCCTCGCGGAGCGCCTGATCGGCGCCGCGGGCAAGGCGATCCCGGCCGCCGAGGCGGAGCGGCTGCTGTTCGACGGCAAGCCGCCGTCCGGCCATGACGAGAGCGAGGAGGCGTTCGCCCGCGCGATCGGCCACGAGAAGCATCGCGCGCACCTCAACTTCCGGTACGGCGTGACCGTCGAGGAGGTGCTGCTGCTGCAGGCGGAGCTGGACCTGGTGAAGGCGCGCAACCTCGACGGCCCGCGCGGCACGCCGCCCGACGTCGCCGCGTACGACCGCGTCTACGGCCGCTCGCTGAAGGAGTTGCTGGTCGAGTACCGGGCGGAGACCGGCCAGGCGATGCCGCAGCGGGTGCTGCAGTCGCAGCTGCGCGCGTTCACCTACTGGTGCTCGAAGTTCCGCTTCCGCCTCGCCGAGCCGGCGCGTGTCGCCTCGGACACACGCAGGGCGCTGGCGCTGCTCTCGCGCATGCAGGCGGAGCGCATCCCGCGCGAGCGCCGCCTGCCCGGCGTCGATCGCGAGGTGATCGAGGCGAGGGCGCGGGCCCCGCGGCGCCGCAGCCGCGCGAAGGCGCGCTAGCGCACCTGAGGCGGCAGTCCCCCCACCCAGCTGGCAGCGCACACACAGCAACGGCCCCGGGGTTCGCCCCGGGGCCGTCGTCGGTGCGCCGCTGCGGCCGGGAGGAGAGCCGCCTGGGCGGAACTAGCTGGCGTGGATCTCGATCTGCTTCGGCTGCGGCTGCTCGGGCAGCGGGAGCGTCAGCGTGAGCACGCCCTCCTCGAGCTGCGCGTCCACCTCCGCGTCGCGGACGACGCCGGGGAGGGCGATACGCCGGCTGAACGAGCCGCCGACGCGCTCGCGCCGGTAGAAGCGCTCATCCGGGGACTCCTGCTCCTCGTTGTGCTTCGCCTTGATCGAGAGCACGCCCTCGTGCACCTGCACGTCGATGTCCTCCGGCTTGAAGCCGGGCAGCGATGCGCGGAGCTTGATCTGGCCGTCGGCCTGGGAGAGGTCGACGGGCAGGGCGCCTCCCTCGAGGCTCCAGGCTGCGGCGGGCCAGCCGGCCGGGCCGGAGCGGAAGAAGGAGTCGTCGAAGAGCCGGTCCATCATCTGCCGCATACCGGTAAACGGGTCGCGCCGGACGATGCTCGTGTTGTGCGCCATCTGGTTGGTACCTCCTTGTGCGCTGTTCGCGCTGATCGAGGGGCGGTTCTCCTCTGGGCCCCTCACTGTCACGTCGATATCTTATGGTACATGGGTGTGCTGTGTCAAGAGATATGAGCGTGAAGGACTAAGGTAGTGTGTATGTGTAATCGGCAGTCTGTTATACTGCCGCCATGGCAACGGACTACTACTCCGTCCTCGGCGTCCCGCGTTCGGCATCGGAAAAGGACATCCGCGATGCCTTCCGCAAGCTCGCCCGCCAGTCCCACCCGGACGTGAATCCCGGCAACGCCGAGGCCGAGGAACGCTTCAAGCAGATCAGCGCCGCCCACGAGGTGCTCTCCGACCCCGAGACGCGCGCCGCCTACGACAAGTACGGCGACAACTGGCGCAACGCCGACCAGATCGAGGAGCAGATGCGCCGCCAGGGCGCGGGCGGCTTCGGCTTCGGCGGCGGCCCGGGTGGTCCGGGCGGCGGCTTCCAGCGCGTCGAGTTCGACCTCGGCGGCGGCGGCGGTGGCCTCGGCGGCCTCTTCGACGGGCTGTTCGGCCGCTCCTCCGGTCCGCCCGCCCGGGCACGCGGCGAGGATCTCGAGCGGCCCGTGCGCGTCAGCCTTGAGGAGGCCTACCACGGCGCCTCGCGCACCATCGAGCTGCGCGAGGGCGCCGGCGAGTCGCGCCGCATCGAGGTCGACATCCCCGCCGGCATCGCCGACGGAGCGCGCGTGCGTGTGCGCGGCAAGGGCGGTCCGGGGCGCGGCGGCGGCGCCGCGGGCGATCTCTTCCTGCGCGTCAGCGTCTCGCGCCACCCGCGCTTCGAGCGCCGCGACGACGATCTGCACGTCGAGGTCGATGTGCCCGTCGCCGCCGCCGCGCTCGGCGGCGAGGCGGAGGTGCCGACGCTGAAGGGGCGCACGCTGGCGCTGCGGATCCCCGCGGAAACACAGGGCGGGCGCGTCTTCCGCCTCGCGGGGCAGGGGATGCCGCGCGCCGGAGGCGGCCACGGCGACCTGCTCGCGCGCGTGCGGCTGCGCCTGCCGGAGCCGCTCGACGACGGCCAGCGCGCGCTGTTCGAGCAGCTGCGGGCGAGCGAGGGCGAACGCGAGGGCGCAACGGTACGGGTTGAGGCTGCGAGCGTTGAGGACGGGCGCGCCTCCTGAGGAGCGCGCGGGACGGGCAAGCAATGACGAACATTCCGCAGGACGAGCCGGTATTCCAGATCTCGGTGGTGGCGCGCATGGTGGGCGTCCACCAGCAGACGCTGCGCACCTACGAGCGGATGGGCTTCGTCGCGCCCGCGCGCAGCAGAGGCAACCAGCGCCTCTACTCGCAGCGCGACGTCGAGGTGCTGCGGCGGCTGCGCCAGTACGTCGAGGACCTCGGCGTGAACCTCGCGGGCGCCGAGGTGCTGCTGCGCCTCAGCCGCCGCGTCGAGGACCTGCAGGTCGAGCTCGACGAGACGCGCGCCGAGCTGGATCGTCTGCGCTCGATGCTGCCGGAGCGCACACCACGCCGCGGCGAACGCTGAGCGCGGGACGACGAGAAACGACGTGGCGCGAAGGGTGATACGGCGATGATGCGACAGGACCGGTTCACGGAGCAGGCGCAGGCCGTCTTGCAGGCCTCGCAGCAGCTCGTCCGCGAGCAGCGGCACGCGCAGTGGGACGTCGAGCACGTCTTCCTCGCGATCGCGCAGGCGCCCGAGGGCGTCGCGCGCGAGGTGCTGGGCGAACTCGGCGTCAACATGCAGGCGCTGGCGGCGCGCATCAACAGCCACCTCGACCGTTCGCCGAAGCTCAGCCACGACGTGGTGCAGATCTACACGACGCCTCGCATCGTCGGGCTGCTCGACGCGGCCAACCGCGAGGCGGACCGGCTCAAGGACAAGTTCGTCGGCGTCGAGCACCTGCTGATCGCCGTCGCCGACGTGCGCGACGGCGAGGCCGCGGCGATCCTCGACGAGCACGGCATCTCCAAGGAGCGCATCTACGCCGCCCTGCGCAAGGTGCGAGGCAGCGCGCGCGTCGACTCCCCCACCGCCGACGCGCAGTACCAGGCGCTGGGCCGCTACTCGACGGACCTCACGGAGCTGGCCGGGCAGGGCGAGCTCGACCCGGTGATCGGCCGTGCCGTCGAGGTCGAGCGGCTGATGCAGGTGCTCAACCGCCGCACCAAGAACAACCCCGTGCTGATCGGCGAGGCCGGCGTCGGCAAGACGGCGATCGTCGAGGGCCTCGCACAGCGCGTCGCCGCCGACGACGTGCCGGAGCGGCTGCGCGGCAAGCGCGTGCTCGCCCTCGACATGGGCGCGCTGATCGCCGGCTCCAAGTTCCGGGGCGAGTTCGAGGAGCGGCTGCAGTCCGTGATGCGCGAAGTGCGCGAGGCCAGCGGCGAGATCATGCTCTTCCTCGACGAGATCCACCAGATGGTCGGCGCCGGGGGCGCCGAGGGCGCGATCGACGCCTCGAACATGATGAAGCCCGCGCTGGCGCGCGGTGAGCTGCGCGTGATCGGCGCGACGACCCTCGACGAGTACCGCAAGATCGAGGCCGACCCGGCGCTGGAGCGGCGCTTCTCGCCGGTCTACGTGGACGAGCCCTCGGTCGAGGAGGCGGAGGCGATCCTCGCCGGCCTGCGCTCCCGCTACGAGGAGCACCACGGCATCAGGATCAGCGACGAGGCGCTCTCCGCCGCCGTGCGCCTGAGCGTGCGCTACCTCACCGAGCGGCAGCTGCCCGACAAGGCGATCGACCTGATCGACGAGGCCGCCTCGCGCTCCGTGATCCTCGCCGAGGCGCTGCCCGAGGACGTGCGCGACCTGAAGCGGCGGCTCGACGACGCCTCGGCGCGCCTCGACGCCGCGGCCGCGCGCGAGGACTTCGAGGAGGCGGCCTTCATCAAGCAGGAGGTGCTGCGCATCCAGGACGAGTACCGCGAGCGCGAGTCCGGCTGGCGCGAGGAGCAGGGCCTGCCGGACGAGGTCGGGGAGCCGGGCATCGCCGCCCTCGTGGCGCAGATGACCGGCATCCCCGTGGACCGCATGCTCGAGGGCGAGGCGGAGAAGCTGCTGCACATGGAGGAGGCGCTGCACGGCCGCGTGGTCGGCCAGGACCAGGCGATCGAGGTGCTCTCCGACGCGATCCGCCGCGCACGCTCCGGCCTCAAGGATCCGCGCCGCCCGATCGGCTCGTTCATCTTCCTCGGGCCCACCGGCGTCGGGAAGACGGAGCTGGCGAAGGCGCTGGCCGAGTACCTCTTCGACGACGAGGATGCGCTGCTGCGCCTCGACATGTCCGAGTACCAGGAGCGCCACACCGTCTCGAGGCTGGTCGGCGCGCCGCCCGGCTACATCGGCTACGACGAGGCCGGCGGCCTGACGGAGGCGGTGCGCCGCCGCCCCTACCGGGTGGTGCTCTTCGACGAGATCGAGAAGGCGCACCCGGATGTCTTCAACACGCTGCTCCAGATCCTCGAGGACGGGCGGCTGACCGACACGCACGGGCGCACGGTCGACTTCCGCAACACGGTGGTGGTGCTCACCTCGAATCTTGGCTCCACGGAGCAGTCGGCCTCGCTCGGCTTCCAACGCACGCGCAGCGAGGACGAGCGCGAGGTGCGGCGCCGCAACATCGAGGAGGCGCTGCGCCGCGCCTTCCGGCCGGAGTTCCTCAACCGCATCGACGAGACGATCGTCTTCGAGGCGCTGACGGAGGCGGAGATCGCGCAGATCGCCGGGCTGCTGATCGGCGAGGTGCGCGAGCGGCTCGCCGAGCGCGACGTCGGCATCCGCGTCACGGAGCAGGCGCAGGCCGCGCTCGTCCGCGAGGGCTACGACCCGGCGTTCGGCGCCCGCCCGATGCGGCGCACGATCCAGCGCCGCATCGAGAACGAGCTGGCCCGACGCGTCCTCGCCGGCGAGTTCGCCGAGGGCGTCGAAGTCCTCGTCGATATCGACGACGGCGGAGCCTTCACCTTCACCGCCGAGCGCGTGCATGTGGAGGCGACGGTGTAGCGGCGCATGCGCGGCTGACGGAGGCCGTATACAGGCCTCCGTCATCCGCCTGCTGTGTTCGCGGTCTGCGCCTCCCCACTTGACATGCGTGTGCCATGGTGCGAATATTCTCCCAATCCTCCCCGCCCTGCGCCGCAAGGTGCCGTGGCGGGGTTGTTGCGTTAGCCCCCTCTCACCGGGTCAACATGGTGTCCAGTATCAGCAAGACTGTTGTCCTCTTTGACGCGCAGAACTTCTATCGAGGTGCGCGGCGCGCGTTCTTCGACGATCGCGGGGATTCTTCGCGGCTTGGCCAGTTCTGGCCTCGGGCTGTTGCGGAAATGATCGTTGGCCGGGACGAGGGCCGCGAGTTGAGCGGCGTGCGGATCTACACGGGGCGTCCCGCCCGGACAAAGCAACCTCGCGGCCATGCCGCGAACGTCCGTCAGTCGGAAGCATGGTCTCGCTCGGGAGTCGGGGTGCATCCGCGGCTGCTGCGCTACCCGCGCAGTTGGCCTGCTTCTCCGCCGTATGAGAAGGGCGTCGATGTCGAACTCGCTGTAGACATCGTGTCGCTGTCGTTGCGCCGCGAGTGCGAGGTGATTGTCGTCGCATCCGCTGATACGGACTTACTGCCAGCAGTCGCAGAAGTGCGCCGCCGCACCGATGTCCTCGTTGAGGTCGCCGGATGGTGGGGAGCACAGTCCCGCCAGCGGCTCTCGGTTCCCCATCGCAACGTCTGGTGCCACTGGCTGCGGCGCGACGACTATGAGCGGGTCCGGGACGATACCAACTACGGCGTCGGCGCTGCATAGGCGGCGCCCCGACGCCGCGCCGTTGCCCGCCCCCGCTGCCCGCCGGATAATCGAGGGCGGCCACCAGCGTCGCGCAGCACTGACCGCACGGAGGCATCGTGGGTACTCGCCGTCGTCGCCGTCGCCGCCGAGGAGCGGCGGGCGCCAGCCAGGAGCCGCAGCAGGCCGAGGCGCAGCAGGCTCGCAGTCTGAAGGCGACGATCGACTCGTTCGGTGGCTTCCTCACGATCGGCGTGGTCGTCGCCACGGTCGTCATCGTGGCGGCGTTGATCTGGTTCAACCGCCCGGGCGGCAGCAACGCCGTCGGCGGGGGTGACTTCGAATACCAGGGACAGTCGGCCCCCGTCGAAGGCCGACTGCTCGGCGCCCCGGACGCGCCGGTGCGCATCGTCGCCTACGAGGACTTCAGCTGCTCCCACTGTGGCGACTTCAACCGTCTGACCAAGCCGCTGCTCGAGGAGGAGTACATCAACCAGGGCCGCGTCTCGCTCGAGTTCCGCCACCTGCCGCTGCTCGGGCCCGACTCGCTCACTTCCGCCGCCGCCTCCGAGTGCGCCGCCGACCAGAACCAGTTCTGGCCCTACCACGACGTCCTGTTCCAGCGGCAGGGCCGTCCCGGCTGGGCCTCCGAGGGCAATCTCAAGGACTTTGCGCGCGAGGTGGCCGAGGCGCTGCCCGAGGGCGCGTTCGACCTCGACGCCTTCGATGACTGCGTCGAGTCGGGCATCAAGGAGCTGATCGTCGAGGAGCAGGCCCGAGAGTCTGAGCGCGTGCTGCGCGGCCTTCTCGGCCGGGTGTCGACCCCGAACTTCCTGATCAACGGGCAACTCGTGCCCGGGGCGCAGCCGGTCGAGACCTTCCGCGAGGTGATCGAGCGCCTCGCGCCGGACGACGGCGAGTAGCCGCCGCGGCCGTGGCCTCCCTGCTCGCCCGCCGCCGTGATCTGCTTCTGGCGCTCGCGATCGCCGGCGTCGCGGTCGCCGGCTACCTCAGCTGGGTCGCCCTGGATGGGGAGCAGGAGGCGGTCTGCTCCGGCGTCGGCGACTGCAAGACGGTCCAGGGTTCGGAGTTCTCCGAGATCGCTGGCGTGCCGATCGCCGTGCTCGGCCTCGGGATGTACCTCGCGCTGCTCGCGCTGATCGCGGCCCGGCGCTGGTGGCGGGCGCTGCGAGGCGGCGAGGCGCCGCAGGCGCTGGCCGGGCTGACGTTCGCGCTCACCCTCGGGGGCACGCTCTACTCCGCCTATCTGACCTGGCTCGAGCTGTTCGAGATCGAGGCGATCTGCGTGTGGTGCGTCGGGTCGGCGGTGATCGTGACGCTGCTGATGCTGCTCTCCCTGCCCGATGTGCGCGCCGAGCCTGCGGATGCCGCCGGGGACGCTGGCCCCTCGTAGGGCGACGCACGTATCATCGTGCCGGGCCCGCACGCGGGTGGCCGAGGGAGGCGATGGTGAGCGAGGTCGAAGTCGGTTTCGATGACCTGACGGTGCTCTCCGAGGGAGAGGCCGACGTGTTCGTCCTGAACCTCAACGGCGAGGAGGGACCGCCGCCCTACTACGTCACCGTCAACGGCAGTCGCTTCTCCTTCACCGGCGAGACGTTCCTGATCTTCGGCCACAGCGCGATGCTCTCGGACTGGGTGCGCGAGCAGGAGGAGGCGGGCATGCTCGTGCTGCTCGGCGAGCGCGACGACCGCTACCTGCGTTACGTGCACGACCCGGCGGCCGAGCTGGAAGAGGCGGAGAGCGAGGCCGCAGCCGCCTCCTAGACTCCGCACCCCACTGCACCCCGGTACCCCTCAGTCCTCCCCGCCTTCGCTGCGCGGAGCTTCCCCGCGCCGCGCCAGCGTGAGCGCCTGCGGCGGCTCCGCCGCCGTGAGGCCGTCGAGCAGCATCACGATCGCGTCCTCGCGGTTGTCGCTGTAGTAGTTGCGCAGGTGGCCGACCCGGCGGAAGCCGCAGCGCTCGTAGAGCTGCATCGCGCCTGCGTTCGAGGCGCGCACCTCCAGCGCGATGCTGTCGAGCTCGGCCTCGATCGCGAGGTCGCAGGCGGCGAGCAGCAGCGCGAGGCCGATGCCCCGGCGCTGTGCCCGCGGATCGACGGCGATCGTCACCAGGTGCAGTTGCTCGTGCGTGTACCAGACGCCGGCGAAGCCGAGGATCGGCGCGCCCTCGCCCGCACCGAGGCGTCGCCGTAGCCAGCCCGGCGGCCCTCGATCCTGCCACCGCCGCCGAGCCGGGCGCACGCCGTCCGTGGCGGCGTCGATGGCGACGAGGTAGGCCGCGAGGCCGTTGCGCAGCTCGCGCTCGAACGCGGTGCGCGGGTTCGCCGAGCCGTAGGCCGCTCGCTCCAGCCGACGCGCCGCGCGCACGTCGGCGGGCGTGAGCGGGCGGATCGTGATCCGGCCGCCGGCGCGGAGCGGGATGACCTTGGAGGGCGCGGAGTCGGCGGCGGTCATGGCGCGATCGTACCGCTTGGCGCGTCACCGGGCCCTCGGAGTTCGCGCGAGCGCCGCGCACGGTGCGTCTTCGACAACCCGGATCCCGGAGCGCCGGACACCAGAGGAGAGAGACGGATGAGCGACAACGAGACGATGGAGCAGGAACTCCCGCCCCCGGGCGACGGCGGCGCGGAGCCTGGCGAGGCGTTCCTCGATGAGGAACCGCCCGAGGACGACCTGCCCGACGAGGCAGCCGCCGAACTCGCGGCTGTCGCCGAGGCGGAGCGGGACGAGCTGGCGGCCCTGCGCAGCGAGCTGCAGGAGGCGCACGACGCCCTCGACGCCGAGCGCGCGGCCCGGCGTGACGCCGTCGAGCGCTATCGCGGCGCGCTGCTCGCGGCCGAGCCGTCGCTCCCACCGGATCTGATCGAGGGCGACGAACTCGCGGCCGTGGACGCCTCGGTCGACGCCGCGCGGCGCACGGTCGCGCAGATCCGGGAGCGGATCGCCACGGAGTCCGAGGACGAGGCGGCGCGGGGCTTCCCGGCCGGCGCCCCGGAGCGGCGCGGTCCTCGCACGGAGGCGATGAGCGCGGCGGAGAAGATCGCCTACGGCCTCGAGCAACGGCCTCGCGAGTAGCGCTGCGCGCTGCGCCACAAGGCCCTCGGAGCAGCGCGCAGCGCGCGCCTAGCCTGCCGGCGGCAATGACGAGCAAGGCGCGCGCTGTGCGCCGGAAGGAACGGAACACGACACCATGGCACTGACACTGACCGAAGGCGCGAAGCTCTCGAACGACGTCCTGCTGGAGGGCGTGATCGAGACCGTGATCTACGACAGCCCGATCCTGCAGCGGCTGCCGTTCATCGAGATCGTCGGCAACGGGCTCACCTACAACCGCGAGAAGCTCTCGGCCTCGGCCGCCTTCTACTCCGTCGGCGACACCTGGTCCGAGGACACGCCGACCTTCAAGCAGATCACGACGGCGCTGACGATCCTCGGCGGCGACGCGGACATCGACAACTACATCGCCCGCACCCGCAACAACGTGCAGGACATCGAGGCGGCGGTCGTCGCGCTCAAGGCGAAGTCCGTACAGCAGAAGTTCGACGACACCTTCATCAACGGCGACACCAGCAGCGACTCGAAGTCCTTCGACGGCCTCGACGAGCTCTGCCCCTCGGGCCAGACGGTCTCGATGGGGGCGAACGGCGCGACGCTGACGCTCGACAAGCTGGACGAGCTGATCGACACGGTGCGCGGCGGCAAGCCGGAGATGCTGCTGATGTCGCGCCGCACGCGGCGGGAGCTCAACAAGCTCGCGCGCGCCAGCGGCGGCGGCATCGTCGAGCACGACCGCGACGAGTTCGGCCGCATGGTCGATTTCTACGACGGCATCCCGATCGGCGTGAACGACCACATCGCCGACGACGAGACCGCCGGTACGTCCGAGGACGCCTCGACGATCTACGCGCTGCAGTTCGGCGAGGGCGCCGTGGCCGGGCTGACCGCGCCCGGCGGCCTGACGATCGAGCGCGTCGGCGCACTGGAGACGAAGGACGCGACCCGCGTGCGGGTCAAGTGGTACGTCTCCGTGGCGCTCTTCAACGAGCTCAAGCTCGCCAAGCTCAGCGGCGTTCGCCCCTAGCCGGACCCGCTGTGCACGAGGGCGGCCCGGCCGGCATCTGCCGCCGGGCCGCCCTCGGCTCCCCCGCGACTCTCCCCAGCCGAATCGAGGAACGAGATGGACCTGCCGTCGATGCGGACGCGGCTGCGCCGCGACCTCCGCGACACCGACCCGGCGAACGAGCGCTGGCCCGACGGAGCGCTCGACCGCCACATCGAGCGCGCGCTCCGTGAGCTCTCGCTGGCCGCGCCACTCGAGGCGACGGCGACGCTGCGCACCGTCGCCGGCAGCCGCGAGCTGAGCATCGAGACGCTGACCGACCGCGTCAGCGTCGACGCCGTGGAGTACCCCGCCGGACTGTACCCGCCCTCGCGGCCGCCGTTCTCGCTCCGGGCGGACACGCTCACCCTGGACGTGGATTCAGCGCCGAGCGGCGGCGAGGCCGTCACCGTTCACTACTCGAAGCTGCACACCCTCGATGCTGGGGGCAGCACGCTGCCGCGGGCGCTCGACGACCTCGTGGCCACCGGGGCGGGCGCCTACGCGGCCCTCGAGTGGGCCTCGTTCGCGGTTAACCGCGTGAACGTCGGCGGCGCGGAGACTTGGCGGCACTACCACGTCTGGGCGCAGGAGCGGCTGGCCGAGTTCGCACGCGCGCTGGCGAAGCACGGCCGCGCGCGGCGCGCCCGCTCGCGCGTGCTCTCCTCGCCGCGCGGCGGGTAGCGCGAGGCGATATGCGAGCGCTCACCCCCACGCTGCGCGCCGCCCAGCAGGCGGCCAGCGCCGAGCCGTACCTGCGCGTGCGGCTCTTCGACCGCGATGCCGGCGCGATCCGGCTGCGCTGGCAGCGCATCCATGACGGCGACGAGCCGGACGGCCCGTGCGCCCTCGCGGTCGCGGGCGACGGCGCGCTGCTGCGCGCACGCATCGATCCCGCCACGGGCGCGCTCAGCCGCCAGCGCATCGCCGACCCCGCAGCGGGCGCGGGCCTGGCGAACTGGACCGCCGTCACCAGCGCGGCGGTCGCGCCGCGCCTCGGCCTCGCCGCCTCGGGCAGCCGCGCGCTCCTCGCGAACGTCCGTGGCGATGGCGTGAGCGTCGAGCTGCGTGAGAGCGCGGACTCGGGCGTGAGCTTCGGGGCTCCGCGCAGCGTCGCGGTCGCCGCCTCGGCCGTGACGGCGACGGCTACCGCGATCGGAGGCGACGGATCGGCGGTGGTGCTCTACGCCTCGGGCGGGAGCGTCTTCGCCGTGCGCCGCGAGGCTCTCGGCGCCTGGGGCGCGCCGGCCGCGTGGTCGCGTTCGCTCGCCACGGTCAGCGCGCTCGCCGCCTACTTCGGCACGGACTGCAATGTGCTGGTGTCCGGCACGGACGAGGACGGCGCTGCCGGGGTCTGGTCCACGGTGCTCGGCGTGGGCGGCGCGACGCCGCCCGGTCACTGGCTGCCGCTCGCCGCGATCGCCTCGGCAGCCCCCGGCTCGGGCATCGGCTACCTCGCGACCGGCGCGATGCGCGCCGACGCGCCGCAGGCCGTGCTGGTCGAGTCCTACCGGGGCGCGGGCGCCTACGACCGGGTGCAGATCGCGGCGGGCGCGGCGGGCAGCCTCCACGGCGATGGGCAATGGCGCGATCCGCGGCCCTTCGCCCACGCCTCGCCGTACGGTCTCGCGGCTGCCGTCTCGTCCGGCGCCGCCTGGCTGGCCGCGCCGCACGCCGTCTGGCGCGCCCCCTTCGCGCACGTGGAGCACGAACTGACGGACGACGTGCTGGACGCCGTGATCGAGCTGCGCGAGCAGGGGCGGCTGCGGCTCACGCTGCGCAACGACGGCGGGGACTTCGCCGCCTCGCGCGCGCCGCTCGCCCTCGCGGCCGGCGGCGAGCTGCGGGTCGAGCCGGGCTATCGCACCAGCGCCGGCCTCGAGACGTCCGAGGGGCCGCGATTCTGGATCGGCGCCGTGCGGCGGAGGCGCAGCGGCGGTGTGGCGACGCTGGAGCTGGACGCCGTCGATGGCCTGGGCCTGATCGAGGCGTGGGTCGCCTCGGATCAGCTTGTCTGGCAGGCGGGAGAGCGCAGCGCCGTCCAGATCCTCGCGGCGATCGCGCAGCGCGCCGGGCTGCGGCTGACCGTGCGCAACGCCAGCGCCGAGGCCGTCGCGCTGCGCCCGGCGTTCACCGTGCGTGCGGGCGAGCGCGGCGGGACCGCCATGCGGCGGCTGCTGCGGACGCTGCCCGACCGGCTGCAGGCGGAGGGCCGCCTGCTGGTGCTGTCCGAGCCGGGCGCGAACGCCGCCGCCCACTACGCCTATGGCGCGGAGCACGCCATCCTCGCGCACACGATCGAGGCCGGGCGTCCGGCCGCCGGCTGGGCGCGCGTCTTCGGCCGCGGCGTCTTCGCCGAGGCCGCGGACGAGGTCGCGCTCGCCGAGGGTGCGGGCACGGTCATCGCCGTCGACGAGAACCTCGGCACGCAGGACCGCGCGGACGCGCGCGCGGGCACGCTGCTGCGCCAGTCGCGCCTCGCCGTCGACCGCGGCGAGTTGCTCGTGCGCCCGAACGTCACGCAGGAGCCGGGCGACATCGTCGCGATCACGGACGCGGAGGCCGGCCTCGACGCCGCGCCCTTCCGCGTCGCCGGCCTGCGCCTGCGCTTCGCGCGCGGCGCCCGCCCGCGCTACGAGCAGACCCTGACCCTGAGCGAGGTGTAACGATGCTGGAGCGCGCCACGCTGGTCTCGTTCGATCGCAGCGCGTACACGGCAAGCGTGCGCTTCGCCGGATCGCTGTCCTCGGTGGTCACGTCCGTGCCGGTCTCGCGCGCCATCCCCGACGCGCAGCTGACCGCGGGCCGCCGCCTCGCCGTCGCCGTCTTCGACGCCGGCAACCCGGTGGACGCGATGGTGCTGGGGGTGCACTGAGGCGCCGTCAGGCGCCGGGGCCGTTCCAGGTCGCGCTCCACAACGATCAAGCGCTCACATCCGGCGCACTTGACGCCCAGCTGTCTCGGGCCACGTCAGCGAGTCCCGCCGCCCCCCGGCACAACCTACGTGGGAACTACAGCTAGACCCTATGGAGCGCCTCGTTCCAGTTCACTGATGCGGTTCTGCGTTTGGAGGCAGAGCCGGATCAGGGAGGGGATGAGGAATGCAGAAGCAGACGACGTACGTGGGGATGGACGTGCATGCGCGCACGATCCGGGTGACGGTGCTGCGGCCGAATGAGGCGCAGCGCGAGGAGTGGGGGCTTGCAAACGAGCCGCGGGCGGTGGCCAGCCTCGCGAGGCGGCTCCTGCGCGACGCACGGGGCCCCGTCGTCGCGTGCTACGAGGCGGGTCCCACGGGCTTCGCCCTGATGCGCCAGCTCCGGGCGAAGGGCGTCGACTGCCGGGTCATCGCCCCGGCGCTGATCCCGCGTAAGCCCGGCGACCGCGTGAAGACCGACCGTCGCGACGCGCGGAACCTGGCAGAGCTGCTACGGGCGGGACTGCTCACCGAGGTCCATGCTCCGACCCCCGACCAGGAGGCGGTGCGCGACCTCTCCCGGGCGCGCGAGGACGCGGTGGCCGACCGCAAGCGGGCGCAGCACCGGCTTTCGAAGCTGCTGCTCCGCCGCGGACTCAGCTACGGGAAGCGGAACTGGACCCTGGAGCATCGCGCGTGGCTGCGCACGATCTCCTTCGACCACCCGGCGGCGCAGGCGACCTTCGACGGCTACCTGCAGGCGCTCGAGGCGGCGGAGGAGCGGGCGCGGACACTGGAGCAAGAGCTTGTCGCCTGCGCGGAGGGAGACGACTACCGCGCGGCGGTGGGGCTGCTGCGCTGCTTCCGCGGGGTGGACACGGTCACGGCGATGACGGTGTTGGCCGAGCTCGGAGACGTGACGCGGTTCGGGAGCTCCCGGCAGCTGATGTCGTACCTCGGGCTCACGCCCAGCGAGTACAGCAGCGGCACCCGCCAGCGTCGGGGCGAGATCACGAAGGCCGGCAACAGCCACGTCCGCCGGGTGCTGGTGGAGAGTTCCTGGCATTACCGGCACCCGCCGCGGGTGGGGGTGAGGCTGCGCCGGCGCCGGGAGGGACAGCCGGGCTGGGCGGTATCGATGGCGGAGGGGGCGCAGCGACGTCTGCACCGCCGCTTCCGGCGGATGACGGAGCAGGGAAAGCCCTCGCCGGTGGCAACCGTAGCCGTGGCGCGCGAACTCGTGGGCTACATGTGGGCGGTGTTGCGCATCCACGCCGAGCCCCGCCTCGCCGCCTGAGGAGGAGGAACCGAGAAAGGCGAAACCGGCCCTGGAGGCGGGAGAGGTCGCGTCCGGGGCGGGGGAGGATCGATGAGCGAGGTCACGATTCGGAGGACGCGCGAGCCTGCTATGCGGCAACGACGCTCTGCGTCGCCAACCCGCGACCCTAGACGGCGCTCCCTCCCGACGAAGCACGGTCATGCGGATAGGCCTGAGGCAACCCGCGAATATCAGAGTGACGGATCGTCGGACCATGGCCCCTCATCGATCCACCTCCGCCCCGGAGCCGCCATCTTGCCACGCCCACCACCCGTCAGGGCAAGATCGACGGGCACCGCTGGGTGCCCTTGACGAAGAGGCACTCCATATCAGCAGGCTGCTGAAAAACCCCTGATCCTGAGCCGCAGGGTCTCACTGGCCATTCGGTGGGCGGGCGTAGAGCCCAGAAACATTGGGTTTTTTGATGTCGCGGCCAGCGCGATTTCAGCCCAAAACCGCCGCGGCGGACTTTTTCATCACCCTGCTAGTGTCCTGAGTTGGGAATGCGATTGAGATATCCGGTGAGGTTGTCGAAGATTTGGTCGGCGGTCTTGTGCCAGATGAAGGGGCGCGGGTGCTCGTTCCAGTCGGCGACCCAGGCCTCCACTGCACGGATCAGGTCAGCGACGCCGTGATGAGTGCCGCGCCTGAGCCATTTGGTGGTGAGCTCCGCGAACCAGCGCTCCACGAGGTTCATCCAGGAGCTGTAGGTCGGGGTGAAATGAAACGTGAACCGGGGATGACGCCGGAGCCAGCGCTGGATCTCCGGGGTGCGGTGCGTGGCGACGTTGTCCAACACGACATGCACCGCGAGTTCGTCGGGCACGCTGCGGTCGATGAGGGTGAGGAACTGCTTGAACTCCCGGGCACGGTGCCTGGGGGTCATGTCCGCGATCACGTGGCCCGAGGCGACGTCAAGCGCCGCGTAGAGATTGGTGGTGCCGTGACGGACGTAGTCGTGGGTCTGGCGTCGCGGAACGCTCGGCATCATCGGCAGCATCGGGGCGGTGCGGTCGAGTGCCTGGATCTGGGTCTTCTCGTCAACACACAAGACGACCGCTGCCTCCGGTGGGTTGAGATAGAGTCCAGCCACGTCGCGCACCTTGTCGATGAACTGCGGGTCCGGCGACAGCTTGAAGTGCTCCACGAGGTGTGGCTTGAGGCCAAAGGCGCGCCAGATCTTGGAGATCGCCGTCTGCGACATCCCCACCGCGGCGGCCATCGATCTGGTCGACCACTGCGTCGCGTTGTGCGGTTGTTCTTCCAGTGTCTTGACGATCACCGCTTCAATCTGGGCGTCGCTGATCGTGCGCGGTGCACCGGGGCGCGGCTCATCGCTCAGTCCATCGAGCCGCCGCTGCGCAAAGCGTCTGCGCCATTTGCCCGCGGTCACCGGATGGCAACCAAGCGCCGCGGCGATCTCGGTATTCGGGGTCCCTTCTGCCGCAGCGAGCACGATCCGGCAGCGCAGCGCCAACGCCTGAGCCGATGTCGGTCGGCGCGCCCACCGTTCCAGCGTCTCACGCTCATCGTCGCTCAGTACAACCGCCACCGTCGGCCGGCCAAGTCGGGTACTCATGGACACTCCAGCGTCTGCCCCACACGGGCAACACCCCGCTGTACCAACATCATACCCGCTTGTTTATCGCGTTAACAACTCAGGACACTAGGTGCCGGGCCGTAAAGCCTGCGGCCAGCCCAATGGCGAGCCGATCCCAGAAAGTGCACCGCTGCCACCAGTCAGCGGAGCCGCCGCTCTCCCGCCGCCAAAACAGCCTAGCCACAGCAAAGACCCCCGTGATGAACGCGATGACCGCCACGCCGGTGTCGTCCGCCAGATGCCGGGCCGTGAAGCCTGCGGCCAGCCCGATGGTAAGTCCGTCCCAGGCGTTGCCGACAAACTCCGCCTCATTCGCCAGCCGCAGTGTTCGCATGATGCGTTGCACGGCAGCCCCCCACCATCAGCCTGCGTCCCCGTCGCCGTTGCACGGGAACGCGCCCTACCACATGTTTGAAGCAGCGTGTTCACAGACATGCAGACGCGGTCGTTCCTGTTCACTATTGGGCAACCTCGCGCCGGTTCCATCGTCAATGGCGAGTGAAGGCAGGCGGGCGCACTCTGGTGCCTGGGCCCGTAGGCACACAATCAAAGAGGTGCCGGGGAGGTGATGCATGGCAACCGTGGTGAAGCTCGCCGCTTACGGAGTCACGTTCGCGACGCGCCAGCGAGCGGCGGCCCTCGTCGCCGAGATGCCGACGAACGGGCTCACGCTCGACTTCGGCGGTGTCAAGGTCGCGAGCCCGGCGTTCGTTGACGGTCTGATCGGCGGGCTGTCCGAGCGGGCCGGTCGAGTCGAGATCATGGGGCTGGCGCCGGAACTTGAGGGACTCGTCGTGAGCGTCGTCGAGCGGCGCGGCTTGAGTTCCCGGTTCAGGTTCCTCGCCGCCGCCTGACCCGCACCCTCAGCGGCTCGCGCCGTCCTCACCGAACAGCGCGGGCTGCTGCGCGACGGCGGCGAGCAGTGCGGGGGGCGGCTCCAGGCCGCGGCGGTCGTACGCCAGCCGCGAGGCGACCCGCCCGCGCGGGGTGCGCTGCACGTAGCCGATCTTCAGCAGGTACGGCTCGTAGACGTCCATGATCCTGTCGGCTTCCTCGGAGACCGCCGCGGCCAGCGTCTCGAGGCCGACCGGTCCGCCGCCGAAGCGCTCGACGAGCACGCGCAGCAGCTCGCGGGCCATCGCCTCGCCGTCTTCGACGCCGGCAACCCGGTGGACGCGATGGTGCTGGGGGTGCACTGAGGCCGCGCTGTGGCGACCGTTGCGGCCTCCGGACGGGGACTGGGCAGAGGGTGACTGGACAGCTCCGAGATTATGTTGATAATGTCTACCTACAAAGTCGAGTTTAAACGGAGGTGATTGTCGTGACGGTGACGGACGAAGTCCTCGAGAGCAACGCGCGCTACGCGGAGAGCTTCGACAAGGGCAGCCTGCCCATGCCGCCGGGGCGCCAGCTGGCGGTGGTGGCCTGCATGGACGCGCGTCTCGACACGCACAAGCTGCTGGGCCTCGAGGAAGGCGACGCGCACGTGATCCGCAACGCGGGCGGCGTGATCAGCGACGACGCGATCCGCTCGCTGGTGATCTCCCAGCGCCTGCTGGGCACCCGCGAGATCGTGCTCATCCACCACACGGACTGCGGGATGCTGACCTTCCGCGACGACGACGTCAAAGACGGCATCCTGGCCGACACCGGCCTGCGGCCGGCATTCGCGCTGGAGTCGTTCCAGGATCTGGACGCGGACGTGCGTCAGTCGATCGCCCGCATCCAGGCCAACCCCTTCATCCCCTTCAAGGACCAGGTCCGCGGCTTCATCTACGACTGCGCCACCGGCCGGCTCAACGAGGTGTCCGCCGCCTGACCCCGCCCCTTCAGTCGCTCGCGCCGTCCTCCGCGAACAGCGCGGGCTGCTGCGCGACGGCGGCCAGCAGCGCGGGGGGCGGCTCCAGGCCGAGGCGCTCGTACGCCAGCCGCGAGGCGACCCGTCCGCGCGGGGTGCGCTGCAGGTAGCCGATCTTCAGCAGGTACGGCTCGTAGACGTCCATGATCGTGTCGGCCTCCTCGGAGACCGCCGCGGCCAGTGTCTCGAGGCCGACCGGCCCGCCGCCGAAGCGCTCGACGAGCACGCGCAGCAGCTCGCGGTCCATCGCGTCGAGGCCGAGCTCGTCGATCCCGAGCTGCCCGAGGGCCAGCGCGGCGACCGGCGCCGTGATCACGCCGTCCGCCTCCACCTCGGCGTAGTCGCGTACGCGGCGCAGCAGCCGGTTGGCGACGCGCGCCGTGCCGCGCGCCCGGCTGGCGATCGCCGTGACCCCGCCGCCGTCGATGGCGCAGCCGAGCACGCGCGCCGAGCGGCGCACGATCTCGCTCAGCGCCGCCTCGTCGTAGAAGTCCAGCCGGAAGCTGGCCCCGAAGCGATCGCGCAGCGGCTGCGAGACCAGCGCGTAGCGCGTGGTCGCGGCGATCAGCGTGAAGCGGTTGAGTGTGAGCCGCACGTCGCGCGCCCTCGGTCCGCTGCCGAGGATGATGTCGAGGGCCCAGTCCTCCATCGCCGGGTAGAGGACCTCCTCGACCACGCGCGGCAGGCGGTGCACCTCGTCGATGAACAGCACGTCGCCGGGCTGGAGGCTGGTGAGCACGGATGCGAGATCGCCCGCGCGCTCGATCGCCGGTCCCGAGGTGACGCGGATCGAGACGCCCATCTCGGAGGCGAGGATCATCGCCAGCGTCGTCTTGCCGAGGCCGGGCGGGCCGTGGATCAGCAGGTGGTCGAGCGGCTCGCCCCGCCCCTTCGCCGCGGTGATCGCGATCCGCAGTGACTCCTTGACCGTGTCCTGCCCGAAGTACTCCTCAAGCCGCCGGGGGCGCAGCGTCGGTTCGATCGAGATGTCCTCGGGGGTTTGCGTGCGGGCCAGCGGACCGCGCTGTTCGTCGTCCACGCCGCCTCCTGATGCTGCCCCGCCGCGCACAGTATAGCGAACGTGCGTTCGTAGTGCGAGTTCTCGGGTCGCAACGTCTCAATACGGAGATTCGAGGCCCGGGAACATCGGGAAGTGGCGGACGTTGCGGGTCCAGAGCCGGGCGTCGAGGCGTTCGGCGGTTGCGGCAATCACGTAGTCGACCGGATCGACCGCGGGGTGCGAAGGCAGAAAGCGGTTGGCCAGGACGCCCGCACGTTCGGCGAGCTCGTCATCGACCTCGATCCAGTCGAGGCTGTCCAGCAGGCGACGCGTGGCGCGCTCGTCCGTGACCCGCATCCCGGCCAGCACCTCGACCCTGGTCAGTACGGAAGCGACGAGCCGTTCGCCGGCGCCCGTGGCGCCGCGAAGCGCCTCGTGAGCCGCTTCCTCGCCTCGCAGGTGGTCGATCAACACCGAGCTGTCGACGACGACGATCGCCATCAGTCCGCCAGCCGGCGAGACATGCCGCGACGCAGCCCCTCGACGTAGCTCGCGCCATCGAAGTCGCGGTCCGCCCAGGAGGCGAAGCTCGCGTCGAGGGCGTTCAGCAGCTCCGCGGTGGGAGATGTCCCGTAGCTGCGATCGAGCGCCCGGCGAACGAGCTCCGCGAGGCCGAGGCCGGAGCGCCGGGACTCCTCGCGCAGCCGCGCATACTGCTCATCGGTCAGCGTGATCTGCGTGCGGTGACTCATGATGTAAGCCTACATCAATCCACCGGCTGGGAGCACGAAGCCGATTGGGGTCAGAAAGAATGACACCGAATTCCGCCCCCGGAATCAGAAGTCGCGTCGCCAAAGAGCGGTCTTCGCGCGAGCGATGTGCCCGGCGCAGCCATCGCGCCCGATATGCGTCGCAAGAAAGATCACCGAGGGGGGGCTCGGGGTCGCAATACCGATCACTGAAGCGCGGGGTGCCAGCGGCTGCCTCCTGAGCGGACGTGTCAGCGGGCCGCCGGCATCGGAGGACTCCCTCGCACGTGACGTGCTGTTCTCGCCGCACTGGCCGCTTCGGCGCCGTGCAAGCAGCGTCGCCGTGACCGAGCTGCCTCATCCGTGCAGAACGAGCTACCGAGCGAAAGGTGGGTCGAGGCAGTCGCCTCCGACCAGGTGGTCTACTGGACGGGAACGCTCCCGCCGCAACCCTTGGGCGAAGCGTAGCCACGAGGACGGGAGTCGGCGGTGGCGGAACCAGGCAGCGACAACGCCCAGCGTGCTGAGACTGAGCAACGGCCAGGGGCAGCGCAAGTCTCGAATCATCTGGTCATCGGCGACGCCACCAGAGCTCTTGCCGGGGTGGTGCTCGCAGTGGCGGTGGCCGCTGCGCTCCTCGTGCTGGGTATCCTGGTGCCCTTCGGTTATATGCACAGCCCCCTCGGTTTGGTGAACGTCCGCGGCTTTGAGCAGCGACCGGGGGTCGAGCTCGTGGTCGTGCCCCTCGGGGTGATCGCCGGTGCGCTGCTCTGGCAGCGATTCGGAGTCACCACGGCGATGTCGCGGAACCGCATCATCGGTCCGTGGCTTCCGCCTCTGGGCGTCTGCCTCATCATCGGCGCCTCACTACTCCTTATCTCGTCGTGGCGCGAGGGGTATCCGTGGTACGGCCCAACGCGGTTGTTGCTAGCGGTGGCGCTCGCATGTGGGGCTTTCGTGATCGGCCGCTTCTATCCACGTACATCAGCCATCCTCGCGGGCGCCATCGGTACTCCGGCACTCTTCGCCGTGGCCGTTCTCGCGTTCCCGCAGCTATTGGTCGATCCGATGAACTCCTACGAGGACCGCGCGCGTCAGTCGGCGCTGATAGGAGCCGCATTGGCTGGCTCGGTCGCGATGATGCTCGCGTCGATTCCGATCCGAACCCAGTCCATACGCTTCGCCATCTGGAGCGGCGCGATCGCGCTCTTCCTGGCGGTGGTTGGCTACATATCGGGACATAACTGGCAATGAGCGCGGAGACCGCGCGGGCAGATAGCCTCTATGCATTTGGCCCTGCTCTCGATGTCGTCCGCCGCAGTCTGCTGCGGCTCTCTTTTCCGCGCGAACCTCCACACATAGTAGGAGCGCTGCCCGCTCTTGGAGTCCTGCCCGACCCGCTGCGGACAGGCAGTCCAGAACAGCATGCTCCATATCTCCCAGTGTGACAGGGATTGTGAATCCCGATCCGGCCCCGGGTGACACCTACTTATGATTCGGAACGGAAGACAGTCTGAGGTCCTGGTCAGTGACGCACTTCCCGCAATAGCTGCCACCCCGTGCCGCTATCGTGAGCACTACAGCCGGGATCGGTCGGGCGGAGCCGTCCGGGGCGAGATTCCGGGCGCAACGAGGAAGGGGATCCGGATGGCGCACATCGCACCCCTGGCGATCGAGGACGTGGACCCGGAGATACGGGACTCGCTCCAGGCGATGGAGCGGACGGGCGGCTACATCCCCCGGGGGCAACTCACGATGGCGCGGAGGCCAGAGCTGGTCAACGCCGTGAGCGTCATGCTGGCTGCCGTGCGCTCCGGCTCCGTCGAGCAGGAGTTGAAGAGCCTCGTGGCGCTGGCCGTCGACATCGCGGCGCGCTGCTCGCACACCTAGTCCCACTCGGCCTTCAGGGCGGCGAGCAATGGCATCGCCGTCGAGAAGCTGCGCGCGGTGTACGAGTTCGAAGCGAGCGATCTGCTCTCACCCCGCGAGAAGGCGGCGCTGCGGCTGGCCAGGGACGGCTCGGTCGTGCCGAACCGGGTCACCGAGCGCCACTTCGAGGCGCTGCGCGAGTGGTTCGACGACGGGGAGATCGTGGAGTTGGTCGCCGTGATCAGCTGGCGTGGCTTCCTCAATCACTGGAACAGCACCGTGGCCACCGAGACGCACCCGCTTCCGGCGGGGTTCGCTCGCGAGCACCTCGGCCCGGTTGGCTGGGAGGCCGGCCGGCACGCGTAGCGCGGAACAGGCCCGCACGCGGGGCGAGTCGGTTAGCGCCGGGAGCCCCGTGCGGGACGGCGTTCGGCAGGCCGGGGGCCGCCGCCCGAGGCGCGTCCGCGTCCGTTGCGGGGCTTCGAGGACTGACGCCGGCCGGGACCGCGAACCGCGGCGCCGCCGTTCGCGTTGCCGTCGCGGTCGGGGCCGGCGCTGTCGCGCGGCGCGGACCACGAGGCGAGGTCAAGGAGCCGGGGATCGCCGGCGCGCATCTCCACGACGGAGTAGTTGATGCCGCCGTCGCGCTTCAGCACGGCGATATCGGGCCGTTGCTCCGGCAAGACGAGCGTGACGACCATGCCGCCCTCGCCGGCGCGGGCCGTTCGCCCGGAGCGGTGCAGGTACGTCTTGTGATCCTCGGGTGGGTCGTAGTGCAGGACGACGTCGATGCCGTCCACGTGCAGCCCGCGGGCGGCGACGTTCGTGGCGACGAGGACGGGCGAGTCGCCACGCCGGAACGCCTCGAGCGTGGATTCGCGGCGGTTCTGCGAGAGCCGCCCGTGAATGGCGGCGACCCGCAGGCCGGTCCGCTCCAGCCGCTTGGCCACGCGGTCCGCGGCGCGGGTCGTGCGCACGAAGATCAGCGCCCGCTGCGCGCCGGCGCAGATCTCCGAGGTGACGTCGATCTTGTCCTCGGAGCGCACGCCGATGAAGCGCTGCTCCAGTCCGTCCACGGTGGGCGCGGCGGAGGCGACCTCGTGGCGGGTGGGGTTCTGCTGGTAGCGGCGCACGAGGGCGCCGACCGCGCCGTCAAGCGTGGCCGAGAACAGCAGCGTCTGGGGCCGGCCCTCGATCTGCTTCAGGATGCGCTCCACCTGCGGCAGGAATCCCATGTCCGCCATCTGATCGGCCTCGTCCACGACGACGAAGGAGACAGCGGCAAGCGACAGCTCGCCCTGCTCGAGGAGGTCGTTGAGCCGCCCCGGCGTGGCGATCACGATGTCCACGCCCTGCTGCAACGCCCGGACCTGGCGCAACATCGAGACGCCGCCGTAGATCGCGGTCAGCCAGAGTCCGCGAGCGGCCGCGAGCGGCGTGAGCTCGTCGGCGATCTGGTTCGCGAGTTCGCGCGTGGGCGCCAGCACCAGCGAGTGCGGGCGGCGTCGTTGCGCGGTGGTCGTGCGCTCGATCATCGGCAGACCGAAGGCGAGTGTCTTCCCGGAGCCGGTTTGCGCCATCCCGCAGATGTCGTTGCCGGCGAGGGCATCGGGGATGGCCAGCGTCTGGATCGGGAAGGGGCGCACGATTCCGGTTGCGGTCAGCGCCTCGGTGAGGTCGGGCGAGACGCCCAGCGCCTCGAATGTCGCGCTGGCGCTACCGCCGTTGCGGTGCAGCGTGTGCGTGCCATGCTCGCCTTGCGCCGGGGCGTCGTCGAGGACTGCGGTCTGTGTGGGCGCGGGCGCATGGCGTGTGAAGAGGGACATGGGGAGCGGTTCCGTTCGTGGTGAGAGAGGGTGTGGTGGTGGCCTCCGCCCTGAGCGAGGCCGTGATTGCTTCAACGTTCCGGTACTGTCGGCCGGCGCCCGAGCGGGCGGGGCGCCCCGTATGAGAGTCTCAAGCACTGGTAAGAGGAGAGCCCGGCGCCCGGCCGGACTCTCCCCACCTGCTCCTGACGTTCAGTCACCCGAGGGCCTGAGCCCACGTGCCAGGAGGGAACGCTAGCGGCGGTCGTCGTATCGGCCGTAGCCGCCACCGCCGCCGCCGCCCCCGCCACGGTCCTGGCGAGGCCGCGCCTCGTTGACGTTCAGCGTGCGACCGCCGAACTCCTTGCCGTTGACGCCGTCGATGGCCTTCGCGGCCTCACCTGCGGACATCTCGATGAAGCCGAAGCCTCGCGCACGTCCGGTTTCGCGGTCGGTTGGCAGCGCCACCGACAGCACTTCGCCGTACTCGCTGAAGAGCGAGTGCATCTCGTCCTCGGTCGCTGAGTACGGCAGATTTCCTACGTAAATCCTCTGAGCCAAGCGTTTCACTCCTTGTCGGCCACGCCGACGCTGCGGATGCGTCCAGGAGGACGGATCCATGATTGATCTCAGACTCGACGCGGGCGCTCGGGTGAAACGACTGGGCAGAGGTACTGAGGATGCGGCTCCTTCGCCGCCTGTCTACCCTACCCGATTTGGACGTTACGGGGCGGTCGCGCGCTATCCTCCGCCCGATGACCGCCACGCCATCCCTCCCCGCCGACGCCGTCGCGGCGGCGCTGCGAGCGCCGTTCGTGCCCGAGGTCGTCGCCGCCCTCGGACGCTGCGAGGGCGTGCTCGAGGCCGTCTGGCCGCAGCTCGAACCGTCCATCGAGACTGCGGGCTTCCTCGGCAGCGCGCTCTACATGGCGGACATGGCGCTCGACGCCGTCGAGGAGGTCTACGAGCCCGCGCTCAGCCGCGAGACGCTGCTCGGCGGCGCGCTCAGCGGCGACGACCTCGCCTGCCTGCTCGATGTGCTCGACGTCTTCCACCGGGTGCAGCCGCAACTGCTGCTGCTCTGCTCGGCGCTCGCCGAGGCACGCGATGCGCCCTCGGTGGGCGGGCAGGGCCGCCCCGCTCCGCGCGAGAGCAGCGCGCGCGAGCGCGCGCACCTGGCTCTCGAGGTCGAGTTCGCCTCGCCTGCGGCCGGTCCGCTGGCGGAGGTGGCGGAACTGTTGCAGCTCTCGAGTCCGCCCGAGCTGTACCGCGCGATCGCGGTCTGGCCGGGCTATCTGGAGGCGGCGTGGGACGAGCTGCAGCACCTGGCTGCCTACCCGCTGTTCCGCCAGCGCGGGCGCGCGCTCTACTTCTACGCGCGCTCCTCGACGCGCTTCCTCGCGCAGCCGCTGCGCGCCGGCGACGAGGCCCTGCGGGCGGCCGGCGTGAGCGCGGAGGCGATCGCCGAGGCGCGTGCGATCGTCGACGCCGCGCTGCCCGCGCTGGCGACGATGATGATGCACTGCACGGCGATGCGGCTCGGCCTCGGCATTCGCAAGCGCGAGGTGGTCGCCCAGCCGTAGCGCTTCGCGCCCGGCGGCGGACGCTACAATCGCCGGTGCCGCCTGGACCGCGCCGCCGGAAGCGAGGGCGCATGCCCGAGAGCATCCGTGACCTCCGCAACGCCTGGCGACCCGACGACGCCGACGCCGAAGCGGCGCTGCGCGAGTCCGAGGTCGTGCGCTCGCGGCTGCTCTACGACTCCTCCAACTACGTTTTCCTCGTGGACCTCGTGCACCCCGCGCACGGCGCCGGGCTCGCCGTCTACAAGCCGCAGCGAGGCGAGCGTCCGCTGGGCGACTTCCCCTACGGCACGCTCTATCTCCGCGAGGTCGCGGCCTACGAGTACGCGCGGCTGCTCGGCTGGGAGATCGTGCCGCCCACCGTCGGGTGCGTGGGGCCGGAGGGCGAGGGCTCGATGCAGCTCTTCATCGAGCACAACCCGGCCGAGCACTTCTTCGAGCTGCGCGATCGCGAGGAGCTGCGCGAGGCGCTGATCCGCATCGCGGCCTTCGACCTGCTGGCGAACAACGCCGACCGCAAGGGCGGGCACATGCTGCTCGATGCGTCGGGGCGGCTGTGGTGCATCGACAACGCGCTCTGCTTCAACCGCCACGAGACGCTGCGCACGGTGATCTGGGACTTCGCCGGGGAGCGGCTGCCGGAGTCCTGGCAGGGCGACATCCGCCGCGTGCGCGACTGCCTGCGCGCCGCGGACGCCTCGACGGACGCGCTGCGCGCCTGCCTTCGTGACGCCGAGGTGGAGGCGCTGGTCGAGCGCAGCACGGAGCTGCTGGCGCACCCCGTGCTGCCGGAGATGTACCCCTGGCGCTGCGTCCCCTGGCCGTCGATCTAGTAGCGGCGCGGGGACAGAAGCGTACCGCCGGTCTGAAACTCGTAGCCCTCAAGTGGTTGGCGTGCCCCCGGCGTGATCGCGTGCGGATCGACGTACACGACGCCGTCGCGGACCTTGACGGCGAGGCGGTCGAGATCGCGTGGCGAGGGGCCGAAGACGCGCTGGCCCGCCATGTCGTAGGTCTCACCGTGACAGGGGTTGCGGAACCAGCCCGCGAAGCCGCCGTACACGAAGTCGGGACGGTATGGCACGGCGCAGCCGAGATGGGGATCCTTGTCGAGGAGCGCCAGCAACTCGCCGTCGTCAAGGCGAACGACGTGGAACCCCTCCCGTCCGTCGACCTCGAGTACGGCGCGGAAGGACGTGACCGTTCCCGGTGGAAAGTCCTCGATGCGGCCGATGTTCACCCACGGATCCTCGCCTGGCCACACGAACGTCCAGATCGCCGCGGCGCCGGCGGCGGCGAACAGGACCAGCATCAGCGCGAAGGCGAGCCGCTGCTGCCGCCCGGGCGCGCGCCGGCCACCGCGGCGCGTCCGCGACGGGGGCGGCGGATCGGTCTTCGGAGGCGGCGTGGCTGCGACCATCGCCTTCATGCTACGCCCCCGCCACGGTCGCGCAGGCGCGGCGCGCCCGGCTGCAGCTAGTAGGGGCGCGAGGGCAGCAGCACGCCGCCGGTCCGGAACTCGTACCCATCCGGCACTCCGCTCGGACCGAGCGTGACTTCGGTCGGATCGACGTATACGAGGCCCTCGCGGACCTCGATGGCGAGGCGGTCGAGATCGCGCGGCCAGCGGCGGAGCACGCGGTAGCCGACCATGTCATACACCTCGTTGCGGCAGGGTTCGAAGAACCAGCCCGTGCGGTCCAGGAACACGAAGTCCGGACGGTACCCCACGACGCAATCAGGATTGGGATGCGGAAGCCGGGCGACGAGCGCCAGCAACTCGCCGTCGTGAAGACGAACGACGTGAAATGCCAGTGGTTCGACGCTGTCGCCAACGGGCGTGACCGTCCCAGGTGGGAAGTCCTCGACGAATCCCACGTTGACCCACGGATCCTCGTTTGGCCACACGAACGTCCAGATCGCCGCAGCGCCGGCGGCGGCGAACAGGACCAGCATGAGCGCGAAGGCGAGTCGTTGCGGGCGCGCACGCGCCACGGCTAGAGCCAGCGCGGCAGGCGTTGCCGCAGGTGCCCCCGCAGGCGCAGCCACCAGCGCAGGTTGCGGGTGGTGCGGAGCAGGGTATTCGCCTCCTCCTCGACGCCGAGGATCAGCGGCTGCCGCCAGTCGCGGATCGTGGGCGTGCGGCCGTCGGGCACGGAGGCAGGCGGCACGAAGCGTTCGAGGGCGCCCCAGCCGTCGGCGTTCCTCGACAGCGCGACGCGGCCCGACGAGCGCACGAGGCAGACCCCGGCGGCCACGTCCCAGATGCTCGGCGAGCCGAAGAGCGCCGACTGGAAGATGCCGGCGGCGACGAAGGCGCACTCCAGCGCGGCCGATCCCGTGACCCGCGTGTCCAGCCGCCGAAGGCGGCCGGGGGTTCCGCCCGGCGCAGCCCCGAGGCGGCGGCTGACACCGGTGCTGGGCCGTCCCAGCGGGGCCGTCTCGCCCTCGAAGCGCAGCGGGCCGCCCTCGCGCGCGTGGTAGACGCCCGGCAGCAGCGCGTGCGAGGTGGAGCACCAGATCGCGCCGACGGCGGGCCGACCGCGATGCAGCACGCCGATCGAGCAGGCGAAGAGCGGGAAGCCGTTGATGAAGTTCGCGGTCCCGTCGACGGGGTCGAGCACCCACACGAACTCGCGGTCCGCGTCGGCGTCGCCGCCGGCCTCCTCGCCGATCACGCCGTGGTCGGGAAAGCGCTCGGCGATGAGTTCGCGCAGCAGCGCCTCGATCGCGCGGTCGGTGTCGGAAACCGGGTTGGTCGGGGCACCGCCCGATGTGGTCTGCTCGTCCTTGTACTCGACGACGATCTCGCGTTCGAGCGCCTCCGTGATGCGCTCCCCGGCGAGCCGCCCGAGCTCGAGCGCGGCCTGCTCGATCGGCTCGAGGCGGGAGTCCTCGGGGTACGGCTCCGGCGCGGAGGCGCTCACGGGGCCGCCGGCCCGCCGCGCCCGATGCTGGCGCGTCCGTGGGCGAGTTCGCTAGCCTGCACGGGCGGGCCGCCGGATGGCGCTCGGGAGGCAGCGAGGCGTACGCGTGAGCGACGGCGACTGGATCGAGTCCAGCGAAGGCGATCTCGACCCCGATCTCACGGAAGAGGCGGGGTACGCGTACTGGGATCCGCCCCACCGGGCCTGGGGCGCCGTGCTGCTGCGAGTCATCATGGCGATTCTGCTGGTCGCGCTAGTCGGAAGCGTCGTCCTCGCCGCCGTCCGCTGACTCCTCGCCCATGTCGTCGAACACGAGGCCGGGCGAGTCGTCCTCGTCGCCTCCGATGAGCCCGAGCTTCCGTGCGGTGACGGCCACGAGGCCTGCGAGAGCGGCGACGAAGAAGAGGTTGCGCAGTACCTTCATAAAAAGGCGCCTTTCGTTATGCGATCCCATGATGTGCGCCGCCGCCGCTCCGAGTCCAGCGGAGGCCGGGCGCCAGGGCGGCGCGCGCTCGCGATCTCCTCGCGCTGCTGCTTACCACAAACAGCCTGCCCGGTATCATGACTGCCCGATAGCCCTTCGGCACGGCGCGTAGCGCGCGTACGGATTGGCGCATGACCGCACGCCCATCGGGTCCGCATGCGGCCTCCGGCGAGCCGGAGCCGATCGCCGTGATCGATGTCGGCTCGAACTCGTTGCGGATGATGATCGCGCGGCCTCGCAGCGACGGCTATCTCGAGGTCGTCGCGGAGCCGCGCGCGACGGTTCGGCTCGCCCGCGCCGTCGACGCCGCGGGCGGCCTCTCGGCGGACGCGATCGGGCGCACGCTCACCATGCTCGATGACTTCATGGCGCTCGCCGGGCGCTGGGGAGCCACGCGCGTCGGCGCGGTCGGCACCGCGGCCCTGCGCGACGCCGGCAACGCGTCCGACCTCGAGGCTGCGATCAGGGACCGCTGGGGCATCGAACTGGAGCTGCTCGACGGGGCGACCGAGGGCGAGCGCGCGGCCCTGGGGGCGATCTACGGGCTGCCCGTCGAGCGCGGGCTGGTCGTCGACCTCGGCGGTGGCAGCCTGCAGATCGCGCGCTTCGAGGAGCGCGCGATCGCCGAGACGTGGAGTTTCCGCCTCGGCACGCTGCGGCTGACCGATCGCTTCTTTTCCGCGGACCCGCCGGCGGCCGGGGAGATCGAGGCGCTGCGCCTGCACGTGCGTGCGGAGTTCGTCAGCGCCGGCGTGCCGCGGCTGGGGCCGGACGGGGTCCTCGTCGGCACCGGCGGCGCCGTCCGCAACCTCGCCGCGGTGAGCCGGCGCGGGCGTCGCTACCCGATCGTGCGCGTCCACGGCTACACGCTGACTTCGCGCCGGTTGCGGCGCGTGCGCAACCGCCTCGCCAGCCTCGAGCCCGCCCAGCGCCGCGTCACGCCCGGCCTCAACCGCGATCGCAGCGACATCATCGTGGCCGGCGCCAGCGCGCTGCTCGCCACCGCCGAGCATGTGCGCGGCCGCTCGCTGCTCGTCTCCGGCCAGGGCCTGCGCGAGGGCGTCGCGCGCGGCGACGGCCCGCTGCCCGATCCGTCCGTGGTGCGCCGCGCCTCGGTCGACGCGCTCGTGCGGCGCTTCGCGAGCTGGGACGAGGATCGCGCCCGGCGGCGCTCCGCGATCGTCGAGGTGCTCGTGGAGCTGCTCGATCGGGAGGCGGACGAGGCGCAGCGCGAGACGCTGTCGTACGCCGCGACGCTCTACGACATCGGAGGCTCGGTCGATGCCTACCGCCGCCAGCGGGCTGCCGCGGACATCGTGCTGAGCGCGGACCTCAGTGGCTTCGAGCACACCAGCACGGCCCGGCTCGCCGCCCTGATCCGCGTGGCCCACCGCCCGCAGACCGCGGCGCGGGCGCTGCGGCCGCTGCTCGGTCCCGAGGACGACGACGCGCTGCAGCGGGGCGGCGCGATGCTCGTGCTGGCGGACGCGCTGGAGCTGCGGCTGCCGCCCGGAGTCCCGCCGCAGGCGGAGCTGGGTGGCGGCGCCGGCGAGCTAAGGGTGCTCTTGCCCGGACGCTCGGGCTGGCGCCCGGAACGGCTCGCCGCGCGCATCGAGGAGGTCTTCGGCCAGCGCCTCATGATCGAGAACGAGAGCGGGCGGCTCAGCGACGCCGGGGGCGGCTAGGCGTCTTCGCGCTTCGCCTTGCCGCCGCCTGCGATGCCTCGGAGCATCCTCGGCGGCAGGTACTCCTCCAGCGTCGCGCTGCCGGGCAGCAGCGCGGGATCGCACTCCAGGCGAGCGACGCCGCCCTTGCGCCAGCGCAGCCAGAGCGTGTTCGGCGCGCCGGTCAGCAGCAGCGAGGCGAGCTGCCCGAGGTCCGGCTCGTGGCCCACGAGGGCGATCGCACGGCCCTCGCCGATGCTCGTTCGCCGCTCGGCGATCCGCGACAGCTCGGCGAGCGCGTACTCGGGCCTGGTTCTCGGCCGCGCGGCGTCGAGGACGACCGGGGCCGGCCAGCCGGCCTCGGCGGACAGGATTACGGCGGTCGCCCAGGCCCGCACGTAGGGGCTGGTCAGCAGCACGTCCACCTCGACGCCGAGCCGCCGCAGCCCGGCGGCCGCGCGCTCGAAGCGGCGGCGTCCGCGCGGGGTGAGCGGGCGCAGCGCGTCGTCCGGCCAGCGCCGCTGGTCGCGCTCCTCCGCGATCGCGTGGCGCACGAGGTAGAGGTTCATGGCCGGCCCTCGCCTTGCGGGGCTCGCCCGGCGCCCTCGTCGAGCGCGCGGTCGAACCGCGTCCAGCGCTCGCGCAGCCGGGACCAGGCGGCGCCGAACGCCTCGTCCCGCCCGGCGAGTACGCTGGTCGCGCGCTCGGTCAGCCGCTCCATCGCGAGCCGTGTCTCCGCGGAGGGCATGAGGTCGGCGTTCGCGACCTGCTCCAGCCGTGCGATCGCGATCTGCGCGTCCTGGCTGCGGCCGAGCACGTCCTGCACGTCCTCCAGCGCCTCGGTCAGCCCCCGTGCGGGCTGCCCGTAGAGCTCCTCCACGCACTCCGTCGCGTAACGCAGTCGCTTCGCCCGGATCCGCGCGCGGTGGTAGCCCTCGGGCGAGGCGTCGCCAGCGAGGCGGCGGACGGAGCGACGCAGCCGCCTGTGGGCGCGCCGCAGCAGCTTCGGGGCAGTGAGGATCGCGCGCTCCGCGCCCAGCCCTGCCGAGTCGGGTGCGCCGCGCAGCGCCTCAGCCAACCCCGTGGCGAGAGCCTCGTAGCGCGGCGAGTTCAGCGCCGCCAGCATCTCCGTGCGAGCGTCGCGACGGGCGGCCTCGACGTGCGCGCGCAGCGGCGCGTAGGCCTCGTCCTCGTCGAGCGCCTCGAGCTGCACGTCGAGGTCGCGCACCTCGCCGAGCACGTTGGCGATCCAGCGCAGCTCGCGGCGCAGCGCGGGCAGCTCCGGCGGGAGCGCCTGAGCGAAGATGCGGATCACGGTGCGCATGCGGCGGCTGGCGACGCGCATCCGGTGCAGCGCCCTGACGTCGTCGCCCAGCCGCGTGCCCGGCTCCTCCGCGAGGTAGGCCGCGAACTGACGCCGCAGCGCGGCGAGCGCGACCTCGCCGAGGCTGGAGGCGTGGTCGTAGCCGCCCGGTCCGGGCTCGGGCGTTCCGGCGGGCTGCAGCGCGGTGGCTTCGAGGCCGGCCTCGAACTTGGATCGCTCCGCCGGCCGCAACCTGCCGCACTCGCGCAGCCGCCGCGCGAGGGGCTCGACGCTCCCGGGCGTGCCCGCCCCGCGGACCTCGATCTCGAGGCGGCGCAGCTCCCCCGCGGCGTCGCCGTCGGCGCGCAGGATCGAGGTGTGGTCGAGCGCGATCTCGGCCAGCGTGGCGCAGCCGGAGCGCAGCGCGAAGCTGCGGCGCAGGGTGCGCAGCGTGAACAGTGGTCGCAGTGCGGCGCTCCCGGCGAGATCGCGCACGCGCCGGGAGACCGGCCCCGACCCGGCCCGCAGGCCCGCCAGCGGCGCGAGCGGGTACGCCGCGCTGAGCCGCTCGCTGATCTCCAGCCTCCGCAGCGGCGCGCCGGGCCCGTCGTCCGCCTCGGTCAGCGCCTTCAGCGTCGCTTCCGCGGGGCCGCCGCTGTCCCGCAGCCGCAGCGCGAAGCCGGCGCGGTGGATGACCCAGCCGTCCGTGTCGAGGTAGCGGTCGACCAGCCGCTGCTCGCCGAGCGGGTTCAGCTGCAGCCCTGCCGCAGCCGCCTCGCGCCGCAGGATGCGCTCCGCCTCGGCCGGATCGTCGACGACGAACTGCCACTCGATTTCGTGATCGAGGTGCGAAGGCGAGTCCGCTGGGGACGCTGCTCGCTGCACCAGAGTCAAAGTGTAGGCGCGCGACGCTGCCCTTGCCATTACCGTGTAGTGAGAGGCCGCACCGGTTGTCTGATTAACGCCGGCTTAATCGCCTCGGACTAGCGTCTGCCGATGCTCGACTGGCTCCCGACACCCACACACGTGCGGACCTACGCGGCCGAGGCGCTCGGCACCTTCCTGCTCGTCTTCGCCGGCCCGGGCGCCGTGGTCATCGATCACGTATCCGGCGGAGGCGTCGGGACGCTCGGGATCGGCTTGAGTTTCGGGCTGGCGGTGATGGCCGCGATCTTCGCGACGGGGCACATCTCCGGCGCGCACATCAACCCGGCCGTCACCATCGCCTTCGCCGTCGCCGGCCGTTTCCCGCGCGCGCACGTGCTGCCCTACATCGCGGCGCAGCTGGCCGGCGCGGCGGGCGCGGGGCTGGTGCTGCGCTGGCTGTTCGGGCGCGTCGCCGGCCTCGGCAGCACCGTGCCCGGCGACGGCGCCGCGCAGGCGCTCGGCCTCGAGCTGGTGATCACCACATTCCTGATGTTCGTGATCATGGCCGTCGCGACCGACGCGCGCGGGGTGCGCGGCACGGCGGCGATCGCGATCGGCGGCTACGTCGGCCTCGCCGCCACGTTCGCCGGCCCGATCGCGGGCGCCTCGATGAACCCCGCGCGCTCGTTCGGGCCGGCGCTGCTCTCCGGCGTCTGGACGGACCACTGGGTCTACTGGGCCGGCCCGATCGCCGGCGCGATCCTCGGCGCGCTGCTGTACCAGTTCGTGCGTGTCGCGAGCCCGCCGGGGTCGGGGGACGAGAGCGAGTAGCTAGTAGGTCGAGAGGTCCATCTCGACGATCTCGCCGGTCTCGGCGAAGACCACGCGTTCCGCGATGTTCGTCGTGCGGTCCGCGATGCGTTCGAGGTTGTGCGCCACCCAGAGCAGGTGCGTGCACGGCTCTACCGTCGTCGGGTCGCTGATCATGATCGAGACCAGATCCTGGTAGACGCGGTCCTGCAGCTCGTCCACGCCGTCGTCGGCCTGGCCGACCCGGTAGGCCGCCTCGATGTCGCCGTTCACGAAGGCGTCGAGGGAGTTGTTCAGCATGGCGCGCGCGCGCACCGCCATCTCCGGGATGTCGACCAGTGGCTTGACCAGCGGCTCGTCCGACATCATCTGCACGATTGCGCCGATGCCCTTGGCGTGATCCCCCATGCGCTCGAGGTCCACGACCATCGAGAGCACGGAGATCACGATGCGCAGGTCGCGCGCCATCGGGCCTTGCTGGGCGAGCAGGTGCAGCACCTGGTTGTCGAGCTCGAAGCGCTTGCGGTTGACCTCGGCGTCGTCGCGCACCACCGCGTCGGCGAGCGTGACGTCGCGCTCGACGAGCGCGACGATGCAGCGCTCGATCTGGCGGTCGACCATCGCGCCCATCTCGAGCAGGCCGTCCTGAAGCCGGTCGAGGTCAGCCTGGAACTGCTCGCGCGGCATCTCCTCTGGTGCTCCGATCTGGCGGTGGTCGGTCCTTCTGCCGGTAGGGTTCCCGGTGGTGCGCCGCCGCCAACGCGACTCGCGGGCGCCCTCGTGGGGCTGCGTCGGGGACTAGCCGAAGCGGCCGGTGATGTATTCCTCTGTGCGGCGGTCCTGCGGGTTGAGGAAGATCTCGTCGGTGTCGGAGAACTCGACCAGCCGTCCGACCAGGTCATCCTCGGCGAGCATGAACGCCGTCTTGTGCGAAACGCGTGCTGCCTGCTGCATGTTATGCGTCACTACCACGATTGTGTAGTCGTTCGCCAGATCGAGCATCAGGTCCTCGATCCGCTGCGTCGCGATCGGGTCGAGGGCGGAGCACGGCTCGTCCATCAGCACGATCTCGGGGTTCACGGCGATCGCGCGGGCGATGCAGAGCCGCTGCTGCTGCCCGCCGGACAGCGCCAGGCCCGACTTCTTGAGGTCGCCCTTGACCTCGTCCCAGAGCGCCGCCCTGGTCAGGGACTCCTCGACGAGCTCGTCCATGTTGCCGGTGTAGCCGTTGATCTTCGCGCCGAAGGCGACGTTGTCGTAGATCGACTTGGGGAACGGGTTGGGCTTCTGGAAGACCATGCCGACGACGCGGCGCACCTCGGTCGGGTCCGTGGCGGCGCCGTAGATGTTGACGCCGTCGATGCGCACCTCGCCCTCGGTGCGCGCGATCGGGATCAGGTCGTTCATGCGGTTGATGCAGCGCAGGAGCGTGCTCTTGCCGCAACCGGAGGGACCGATCAGCGCGGTCACGCGGTTGCGCGGAATGTCGAGCGAGATCTCGCCGATCGCCTGCTTCTGGCCGTACCAGAGCGCGAGGTTGCGGATCTCGACCGCCGTGCCGTTGGACATGCGCTCGGGCTCGCGCTGCGCGCGCACCTCGGTCTGGAACGCGACGCCCGCGCCGCTGGCCGTCGTGGCCCCGGTCGAGGTCTCCGTGCTGGCCGCGGTGCGCTCAACCTCGTCAGTCATGCTGCCAACCATTATGGCGTCCTCGCCTGCCGGGCGCGCCCCTCGCTCGATCTAGCGTCCATAGCGCCGTCCCGTCCATTGCCGCAGGAATACGGCGAGCGCGTTCATCGAGAGCAGGACGACCAGCAGCACGATGATGCCCGTGGCCGCTAGGCTGTGGAAGTCCTTCTGCGGGAGGCTCGTCCAGTTGAAGATCTGGATCGGCATCACCGTGAACTGGTCGAGCGGGCTCTCCGGCCGGAAGAGCACGAGCGTCAGGGCGCCGATCATGATCAGTGGCGCCGTCTCGCCGATCGCGCGTGAGAGCGCGAGGATCATGCCCGTGAGGATGCCCGGAAACGCCTGCGGCAGCACGTGGTGCCAGACTGTCTGCCAGCGCGTCGCGCCCACGCCGAACGAGGCCTCGCGCAGCGAGGGCGGCACCGCCTTGATCGCCTCCTGGGCCGCGACGATCACGATCGGCAGCACCAGCAGCGCCATCGTCGCCCCGCCCGCGAGGATCGAGCGGCCGAGTCCGCTGCCCAGGCTCGGCCCGATGCCGATCGTGCCGCGCACGAAGACCTGCAGGCCGAGGATGCCGAACACGATCGAGGGCACCCCGGCGAGGTTCGAGATATTGACCTGGATCATCCGCGTGACCCAGTTCTTCGGCGCGTACTCCTCGAGGTAGATCGCCGCGCCCACGCCGACCGGGAAGACCAGCAGGGCCGTCGTGGTGATCAGCCAGAAGCTGCCCCACAGCGCCGACTGGTAGCCGGCCCGCTCCGGGAAGCGCGACGGGAAGTTCCTCACGAAGTCCAGGCTGAGGAAGCGGTTGCCGTCCATCCACACGTCGATCAGCAGGATCGCGAGGAAGACGATCCCGATCAGCGCACCCGCCACGCTGAGGGCCAGGAAAGCGCCGCCGACGGCCTTGCGCAGCGGCAGCCGCGGCGAGTACGCGAGTTCGCGTTCGGCGGCTCTATCTCCGGAGGCCATCAGTCGTAGGCCTCACGGAACCGCGCCGTGACCCGGGCGGCGATCACGTTCATCACGAGGGTCATCACGAACAGCGTCAGCGCGACCACGAAGATCGTGCGGAACTCGATCGTTCCGTGCGGCGTGTCGCCCAGCGAGACCTGCACGATGTAGGCGGTCATCGTCTGGACGGACTCCAGCGGGTTCGCGGTCAGGTTCGGCGTGGCGCCCGCGGCGATCGTCACCGCCATCGTCTCGCCGATGGCGCGGGAGGCCGCGAGGATGTACGAGGCGATCACGCCGCTCAGCGCGCCCGGGTAGACGACCCGTGTCACCACCTCGAACTTCGTCGCCCCGACGCCGTAGGCGGCCTCGCGCAGATCCTGCGGCACCGCGTGCAGCGCGTCGTCGGACAGCGAGGAGACCATCGGGATCGTCATGATCCCGACCACGATCATCGCCGAGAGCGCGTTGAAGATCGCCAGCTCGGCGAACAGCGTCTCGCGCAGGAACGGCGTCACCGCCGTCAGTGCGAAGTAGCCGTAGACCACCGTCGGGATGCCGGCGAGGATTTCGAGGACCGGCTTGAGCACGGCGCGCACGCCGGGCCTCGCGAACTCCGAGAGATAGATCGCGCTCAGGCTCCCGATCGGCACGGCGATCAGCCCGGCCCCGATGGCGATCAGCAGCGTGCCGCCGATCAGCGGCAGCACGCCGAACGACTGGTTCGTGAACAGCGGCGTCCAGCGCGTCCCGCTGAAGAACTCCCAGGGCGAGACGTCGCCGAAGAACTGCAATCCCTCGACGACGAGGATGAGGACGATGCCTGCCGTCGTGAGCACCGTGATCGCCGCGCACAGGAACAGCGCGTACCTGATCGCCTGCTCGAGCAGGTGACGGCCGCGACGGCGCTGGAACAGCGCCTGCCGCGGCCCGCCTGCGGTCGCCGGGTTGGCGGCCATCAGTTGCTCACGCTCTGCCCTCTCGCCCCGCTAGTTGCCTGCGATGGCGGCTTCGAGGTTGGACCGCGACGCGCCCAACTCGGACGCGTTGATCGCGGTGTAGCCGACCTGCGGAACGAGCGCAATCGCCGCATCGCTGAGGTAGTAGCGCACGAACTCGCGGACCTGCGGCTTCTCCGCCAGCGACGCCGTGTTCACGTAGATGAACAGCGGCCGCGACAACGGGTAGGCGCCGCTCGAGACCGTCTCGTCCGAGGGCAACACGCAGCCGTCGCCGCCGTCCACGCCGACCACCTTCAGCCGCTCATGGTTCTCCGTGTAGTAGGCGTAGCCGAAGTAGCCGGAGGCGTGCTTCGTGCCGGAGATGCCGACGACGAGCACGTTGTCGTCGGTGGAGTTGGTGTAGTCGGCGCGGGAGGCCCCGCCCTCGCCGCTCACCGCCTCGGTGAAGAAGTCGAAGGTGCCGGAGTCCGTGTCCGGTCCGAAGAGCGTGATCTTCTCGGAGGGCCAACTGGAGCGGATCTGGTTCCAGCTCACGACGCTGCCCTCGGACTCGGGGCCCCAGAGCATGCCCAGCTCCTCGAGCGTGATGCACTCCAGGAAGGCGGCGTCCGGGTGCGCGACGACGGCGAGGCCGTCGAGGCCGACGCGCAGCGGGAGGTACTCGATGCCGTTGTCGGCGCAGGCGTCGATCTCCGTCTGCTTGATCGGGCGGGAGGCGTCGGAGATGTCGGTCTCGCCGTTGCAGAACTTCTCGAAGCCGCCGCCGGTGCCGGAGACGCCGACGGGGACGCGCACGTCCGGGGCGACGCCCTTGAACTCTTCCGCGACCGCCGCCGTCACCGGGTAGACCGTGCTGGACCCGTCCACCCCCACCGTGCCCGACAGCGATCCTCCGCCGGCTGCGTCGCCGTCGTCATCGTCGCCGCACGCCACGATCAGCATCGCCGCCGCGAGGGCGAGTGCGACCAGCGGGAGCAGTCTCCTCCATCGGATAGCGATCACTCGCTGTTACCTCCTCGACACGTCCGTGCATCCGGCGCATTGCGCCACGAGGTGATCGTCGGCGGGCGCGGTTAACCCTCGATTAAGGGTTTGGAGGTGCCTGGGAGGGAGTGAAGTGCGTGCGGAGGCGCGCCGCGCCGCCGGCCGGGCTACGTCTCGCGCAGCGCGTCCGGGTCCACGCCCTGCTCGCGCAGCCATTCGAGGTAGGCGGCGGGCGCGATCTCGGAGGGCTTGATCTCGCTGCGCCCGCCCCAGAAGACGTTCGTGTAACCGATCGCGATTCCGGCCTCCGCGAGGTGCTCGTCGATCGCCGCCTTGTGCGCCAGCAGCAGATCCTTGTCCGTGCCGTGCGCCACGCCCATCACGTTGACGTCGCGGAACTCCGGGCCGCCCTCGCGCCAGTAGGCGTGCGTCATCACGTGGTGGCGGCCGACCTCGCGGCCGGCGTCGAGCTCGCGGCCCACGGGCACGGCCCAGTGGAAGAGCGCGTTATAGCGCGTCACCGGCGCAGCGCCGCCCACCGCCTTGACGTGCTCGAGGAAGGTCGAGAAGCGCCCGACCACGCCGCGGCGGTCGAGTTCCTCGGCGGCCTCGAAGAACGCCTCGAGCGTGAGTCCGGCCTCGGCGGCGCGGCCGCGCCAGAGGTCGGGGCCGATCTCCTCCGACGCGAACTCGCGCTTCAGCGCGAACAGCACGCGCCAGTCCTGCTCGTCGAGGTCCACGATCTCCGTGTCGATCACCCGCGCGGGCTCATCACTGCGCGCGCCCGGCTCCAGGCCGCGCCGCCGCACGTGTCCGACGCCGAGGGTGAAGAGCCGCTTGGCCGGCATCAGCCGGAACGCCTCCGCGCCGATGCGGCTCGCGAGCAACTCGCAGTGCCGCTCCAGCGAGAAGCCGACGGGCGTCTTGAGCGTGGTCCAGAGGCGGTAGGTCGCGCCGGGCGTGGCCGGATCGGCGCTGCGGATCACCACGTGGCCGGAGAACGGGTCCTGCTGGAAGAGGTAGTCGAAGCCCTCGTGCAGGCGCTCCTCGGGCAGCCGCCAGGCGACGAGCGCGCCGGGCGCGAGCTTGTTCGCGAGCAGCGTCTGGCGCACGCGCCGGATCGTGCCCGCCCGCAGCATCGCCTGGATGCGCTCGACGACGACCGGCAGCGCGATGCCGGAGCGCTCGGCGATGCGGCCCAGCGGGTCGCGCTGGAAGCCGGCGACGCGGTCCTCGGAGACCGCGAGGATTGCGGCGTTGGTTGGGTCGTCGACGGTTGCCGGGACGGCCGCCTCGGTGGTCATGCGTCCCCCTGCGCCGACCAGACTTCGGAGTCGACGATCAGCTCCGGATCCTCGAACGCCGCCAGCACGGCCTTGGTGTGGTCGTGCGCCAGGTGCTCGTCGAGCGCCTCGCGGCTCTTCCAGGACTCGCAGATCACGAGGCGGTTCGGGTCGAGGATGTCCTGGCTGACCTGGAAGCGGGCGTTGCCCGGCTCGGCGGGGGCGGCGGCGGCGTCCGTGCGCAGCAGCTCAAGCAGCCGCTCGCGCCCGTCCGGGTTCGCCGTCACGAAGATGGTCAGGCGAGCGGTCACGCGTCGTCCTCCACGAGCCGCCAGACGTCGCGGCCGGCGCAGAGCGCGGGGTCGGCGAACGCCTCGCGCAGCCGCAGCAGGTAGTCCTGCTCGATGTGGTGCGCGAACGCCTCCTGCGAGGGCCACTCCTCGATCAGCACGAAGCGGTTCGGGTCGTCGTCCTGCACGTAGAGGTCGAAGCGGGTGTTGCCCGGCTCCTGGCGGCTGCCCACGACGTCCTCGCGCAGGATCTCGAGCAGCTGGTCGCGGCCCTCCGGGTTGGCGGTGATCGACACGGTCAGCTTGATCGTCATGCGGGGCCGTCCCTTGGTTCGCAGAGCCAGATTTCGAGGTCCTCGACGATGCCCTCGCCGTGCAGCGCGGCGTGGGTCTCGTTGCGGTGGTCGTGCGTCTTGTGCGCGTCGAGGTCGTCCTGCGTTCGCCACTGCTCGACGAGCGTGAGCCTGCGCGGATCCTCGACGCTCACGAACAGCTCGAAGCGCTCCGCGCCCTCGTCGCCGCGCGTCGCGCGCGCGTCGGACTCCAGCACCTCGCGCAGCCGCTGCTCGCCGCCCGGTGCGGCCGTGAACAGCGCCGTCAGCCGCACGCTCACGAGGCGCCCTCGGCCGGCCGCAGCCCGATCTGCTCCGTCAGCTCGCGCGGCGTCTCCACGCGGCGACAGGTGAACATCGGCGTGTCGCGCTCCGTGTAGGAGGACGACTCCGAGTCGCGCAGCTCGCGCACCAGCGCGAGGAACTCGCCGGGGTCGTTGCCCTCGAAGGCGACGACGAACTCCTGGTCGTCGAGGCCGTAGGAGTACGTGGTGTTGATCTGGATCTCGTGGTAGCGGTGACCGATCGCGATGTGCTCGTTCATGATCCGCTGCCGCTCCTCGCCGGGCAGCTTGTACCAGTCGCGGGTCTTCACCATCGGGTAGACGAAGAGGTAGCCCTTCACGCCGCCGTCCTCGCGCAGCCGGTCGCGCGCGCCGGAGCCCTCGTGCAGCGGGTTGGTGTAGATCGAGCGCATCGTCATCGAGAGGAAGGAGTGCGGCCGTTCCAGCGCCGCGCCGGCTGGCGAGCCGAGCAGCAGCGCGTGCCAGTCCTGGATCGGCGCGAGCTCGTCGTGCACCTGCCAGACCAGGAAGTCCGTGTCCGCGCGCGTCCCCACCGTCGAGTAGAGCCGCGTCAGCATCGAGCTCGCCGAGCGCTCCAGCAGCTCCTCGAGTCCCTCGGCGATCGCCTCGCGGTCCGCTGTGGGCAGCGCGCGCACCTCGTCGCGCACGCGGTAGAAGCTGAACTTGACGGACTGGACGCCGCGCGGGGTGCGCGCCGCGCCGCCGTGCGCGCCCTCCGGCCGCGAGTGGTAGCCGGACGTCGGGTGCGAGTCGGCCTGTGCCTCGGTCGTCGTCATCGCGACCCCCGTCCCGCGGCCGCGCTGACCGCCGCCTCCTGCTCCACCGGCAGCCCGTAGTTGGACTCGTACAGCGCCTCGACGCGCGCGGCCACCTCGGGGCCGACCTCGCCGCACTCCGCGGCGCCGGCGAACTCCTCGATCTGGTCGAGGCCGTAGATGTTGGGCAGCGTGCTGACGATCTCCGGGTCCTTGAGGATGTAGCGCAGCGCCGCCTGCCCGAGCACGCCGCCCGTGGCTTCCGTGAGGAAGCCGAGCTGCTCGATCTTCTTGATGCCGTTGAGCAGCCAGGCGCGCGGGCGGTGGCGGCGGTGATCGTTCTCGTCGAAGACCGTGTCCACCGTGTACCTGCCCTCGAGCATCCCCGAGGAGTGCGGCACCCGCACCATCAGCGAGCGCCCGGCCTCGCGCGCCGCCGCGAGCAGCTCGCGGCCGGGGTCCAGCTCCAGCGCGTTGTAGATCATGTGCACGACCTCGACGCGGCGCTCGGCGAGGGCGTACAGCCCCTCCTCGCGCCAGCCGATCGCGGGGCCGAGCGCGGCGCCGACGCTGCGCACCTTGCCCTCGCGGCGCACGCGGTCGAGGAAGCTCCAGACGTCGTCGCGCTCCAGGTGCTCCATGCGCACGTTGTGCAACTGCCAGCAATCGATGCGGTCCGTGCCGAGGCGGCGCAACGAGCCTTCGAGCGCGCGCTGCAGGAAGTCCGGCTCGAAGCAGTGCGGGGCCTCCTGGTGACCCTCGCGGCGCTTGCCGATCTGCGACTCCCAGTCGTAGCCGAACTTGGTGGCGATCACGATCTTGTCGCGATCGGCGCCCGGGAAGGCCTGCGCGAGGATCGTCTCGCCGCGCCCGTTGCCGTAAGTGTCGGCGGTGTCGAAGAAGTTGATGCCGTGCTCGAAGCCCTGCCGCAGCAGCGTCACGGCCTCGTCGTCGCTGTAGTCGCCCCACCAGCCGGCGGCGACCGTCCAGACGCCGAACCCGACCTCCGAGACCGAGATGTCCGTGCCCGCGATCGTGCGATAGCGCATGCCTGATCCTTCCCGCGGATCGGAGCCTGTCGCGAGCTTCCGCCAACGCCCGCGAAGCGACAACCGGGCTGCCTCGGCGCCCCTCGATCGAACGTCCGATTTAGGTAGATTCGAGGCGGAATGCGCGCTCCCCGGCCCGCTGGGGGTTGGGAGGGTGCTACTGGTTGGCCAGGGGGATGGTGGCCACTACGCAGGGCTCGTCGCCGTGCACCGCGGTGGTGTGGCCCTTGCCGGTCGTGTCCTCGACCAGACGGGCGTCGCCGGGACCGAACAGGTGCTTCGACCCGTCGCCCAGCCCGATCTCGAGCTGACCCGAGACGACGATGACGAACTGCCGGCGGGGCGCCGGGTGCCAGTCTACGAACCTCCCCGCGGGGTCCTCCCGGAAGGTGATGGCCGTGGTGTCCAGACCCGCCGTCCAGTCGGGGGTTTCCGACAGATCGATGGTCTCGACGTGGGACTCGCCGTCGCTTCCGGTGTAAAGGCGGTATGTACCCACAAGTTGCCTCCCTGCTGGTGATTCCCCAGTCTAGCTTCAGCAGGCGGGCGCTGTTGCCCCCCGGAGCGGAGTCCACGTCCCTGTCGTCGAACCGGTAGCCCGCATGCGGCGCCACGTGGACAGCTCCAGGTGCACGTTGGGCCTGGTCCTTGCCACGCCAGGCGCCTCGGGCAATGATCCTGTCCGGTATGGGCCGGCACGATGTTCATGCCGGGGAAGCCGGCGGCCTCGTCGTCGCTGTAGTCGCCCCACCATCCGGCGGGCGTCCGTATCATCGCGGCGTGCTTCCGCATTGAAAGGCGCAGCGATGGTCGGCGCATGAATACCTGGCGCGTAGTCGACCCGGCGAGGATTGCGCGGCGCGGTCTGCGCGCCCTCGAGCTGTTCGCGATCGTCTCGCTCGCGGCGGGCGCGCTGCTGTGGTGGCTGATCGCCGTGCGGGACGGCATCGCGTCGCCGGCCGGGCTCGTCTACGCCGCGTTCCTCGCCGTGGTGCTGGTGCTGCCCGGCCTGCTGCTCGCCCACGTCGTGCGGACGCTCCACCGCGCCGCCACGCTGATGGTCGAGCTGCGCGAGCAGGTCGGCGAGGCCGGGCTGCGCGGCGAGGAGTGGGCGAGCGACGGCCGCCTGCTGGCGCGCACGCTGCGCCTCGCGCTGCGTGCGCGCGGCGCCGGGGTGATCGCCGCGCCCTGGTACTGGCTGCTCGCGCTCTGGGCGGCAGCCGCCTCGGGCCTGGTGATCCTCGGCGCCGTCGCGCTCGGCCTCGCTGCGCTGCTGTAGCGGCCTACGCGGTCGGCAGCCAGCCGCCGTCCGGGATCAGCAGCTGGCCCGTGAAGTACGAGGACTCCTCGCCGGCGAGGAAGAGCGCGGTGTTCGCCAGCTCGCGCGCGGTGCCCATGCGGCCCATCGGCACCGCCGCCAGCGCTGCCTGCTGCGACTCCTCGTCGGCGCGGATCACCGCCGTCATCGAGGTCTCGAAGAAGCCCGGCCCGATCGAGTTGATGCGGATGCCGTGCTTCGCGAGTTCCGGCGCCATCGACTTGGTGAGCATCCAGACGCCCGCCTTCGCCACCGAGTAGGACGTCGAGGGCGCCCCGACGGGCAGCTTCGCGAGGATCGAGGCGATCGTGACCACGGCACCGCCCTGCCCGGCCTCGATCATCGGCCGCAGGGTGTGGCGCAGCGTCAGCATCACGCCGGTGAGATTCACGTCCAACACGTAGTCCCACATCTCGAGCGGCTGGTAGATGAAGCTGTGCCCCAGCGGATCCTCGGCGGACGCGGCCTGGTGCTCGGCGTTGTTCGCCAGGTCGTTCGTGATGTAGCCGGGGTGGGCCACCCCGGCGGCCGGGATCACGATGTCGATCCCGCCGAAGGCCTCGACGGCCTGGGCTGCCAGCGCGGCGTTGCTCTCGTCCCTGCGCGTGTCGGTCTGCACCGCCACGGCCGTCCCGCCGGCCGCGCGGATCGCCTCCGCGGCCTCCCCGGCGGCGTCCGCCAGCAGGTCGGCGACGACGATCGACGCGCCTTCCTCGGCGAAGCGCTCCGCGCAGGCGCGGCCAAGGCCGTTCGCCGCGCCGGTGATCACCGCCCGCTTGCCCTCGAGCCGTCCACTCATGCGCCACCTCCCGCGGCGGACTATAGCGGCGCGTTGCGTTGCGGCAAGGCCGGCCGAGCGGATCGCGGCTCCGCGCTCGATCAGCGGTCCTACTCCTCGGCGCTGTCGCCCTCGTCCGGGGCGGGGGCCGCGGTGCTGCGCGGCGCCCACGGACGCTGCGGCCGGTTGATCCGGCGGTTGAGCCGGCGGCCCAGCCAGAACAGCCCGAGGGCGAGCGGCACGATCCAGAGGAACGGGATGGCGATGCCGACCGCCAGCACCCCCAGCCGGCCGAGGGTCACGACGGTGCTCCAGCTTCCCCGGAGCCCGTCTGCGAAGGTCGGCAGGGAGTCGTCGGGGATGACCTGGTACTCGAAGACATCGAAGGCGACACCCACCTGGATGCGAAGCGGCTCGCCGTCCGGATCGACCGCCACGGCGGAGAACCCCGGCTGCGGCCCGAGCCCCACCTCGGCCTCGGTCTGGAAGTAGCCGAGCAGGCGCTCCCCGGGCTGGAGCGGCCCGGCGAGCGAGCCCCCGAGCGTGACGAAGTCGTCGTTGTCGAACTCCAGGCCGAAGTCGTGTATCTCGAGCTCGACCAGCGCGACAGTCCCGGTGTTCTCGACCGAGACGCAGACCGTGACCGGCTCGTCCTCGTCGACGGCGAGATCGTCGTCGGCGGGGCAGCGCAAGCCGGCGTCGTCCCCGGAGTAGGCCGTCTCCACGAACTCGACGCTCGCCTCCGGGCGCTCGGGCGCGGGCTCCACGAGGGTGAGGGAGACGGTCGCGAGTGCGACCAGGTCCTGGATCGTGCGCAGCTGGCCGCGCAGCCGTTCGAGGTCGGTCTCGCGGGCGAGCAGCTGGGACTCGAGCTCGGCGACAGTCTCGAGCTCGGTCGCGTTCGCGAGGAAGGTCCGCAGCCGCTCCACCGAGGCGCGCGAAGTGATGATGCGGCTCTCGAGATCGACGACGCGCTCGGTCACGTCGTCGGCCGAGATCTGCTGGCTCTTCAGGTCGCCGAGGGCCTCCAGTCGCCGCATCGCCTCCGCGAAGTCCTCCGGCAGCACCTTGAACGTGAGCTCGGTGCGCGGGACCGGCTCGCTGGTCGTGTGCTGGCTGAAGACCAGACCGCCGAGGCCCGCGATCGCCAGCTGCGCCTGCTGCGTCGCCAGGCGGACGTCCTCCACCTCGACGAGCATCATGCCCACGAAGACGATCGAGCGCCCCGTATTGACCTGCTGGAAGGAGACCGCATCGTCGCCCCCCTCCCCGGTCACCGCGGTGTCCGAGGGGGCCGCGATGGCAGCGGGGGCCAGCGCCGCCGTCGGGGCGGCGGTGGCTACGGGCGCAGCGGTGGCCGCCGGTGCGGCGGTCTCGTAGTCGGCGTCGTCGTCGCCGCAGGCCATGAGCGCTGCAGCCGCCAGCAACAGCGGGACGATGGCCAGCCACATGAACCTCGCCATCAGGGATTCCTTCCGCCGCGGCGTTCGGCTTCTCAGTGACTATACGTCGGCGGGCCGCGAACGGTTCCCTGACACCTCCTGCCAGCGGGCGCTCGCCGAGGGTGGCCGGAGCTGCTCGTCGCGGTAGCCGGCGCCGTCGCGCGCCTGTTGTGCGCGAGGACCCTCCGCTAGCATGGGCGCGACGCCGGCCATGAACTCGAACGGAAACCGGGGGGCGCGGCCCATGGGACGGTCTTGAGGGCGCTCGCGCGCGTCGTCAACCGGCTGACGGGCGGTCCGCTGTTCTACGGCTGGTACATCGTGCTGGCCGGCGGGATGTCGAACCTCCTCGTCGGCGGCGTGGTCGGTTTCAGTTTCGGGGTCTTCATCGGGCCGATCCGCGACGAGATGGGCTGGACCGTCGCGGCGATCACGATCGGCTACTCGCTGCGCGCCTTCGAGTCCGGGCTGATGGCCCCGTTCACCGGCTACCTGGTGGACCGCTTCGGTCCGCGGAAGATGGCGATCGGCGGCCTGCTGATCGTGTTCGTCGGGATGCTGTACTTCTCGACGGCACAGACGATCTGGCACTACTACGCCGCGAGCATGGTGATCGCCATCGGCCAGAGCGCGAGCGGGTTCACGCCCTTCTCGGCAGCGGTCATGAACTGGTTCCAGCGCGGCCGCCCGCGCGCGATGGGGCTGCTCTTCTCCGGCAACGCCGGGGGCTACATGATCGCCCCCGTCGTCGCCGCGCTGATCGTGCAGTTCGGGTGGCGCGGCACGGTCGTCATCGCCGCCTTCGCCATCCTCGTCGTTGGCCTGCCGATGGCGTTCGTGCTGCGCGACCGCCCCGAGCCCTACGGGCTGCACCCGGACGGCATCGATCCGGACGATATGGCCGAGGGCGAGCGCTCGGCGCATATCGCCTCGACAAGCGGGATGTCTGTCGCCGAGGCGCTGCACACACCGGCGCTTTACCTGCTGGCGGCCGCCATCACCTTCGGCGGCACCACGCAGAACGTCTGGATCGTGCACCAGGTGCCGCATCTCCAGAACGTCGGCTTCTCGGCGGTGCATGCCGGCCTGGCCGTCGCGGCCTACGGGGCGCTGCAGATCCCGGGGCGCTTCTTCTTCGGCTTCGTCGCGGACTATTTCGGGCGTCGGCGGACGTATATCGCCTGCTTCCTGGCGCAGGGCATCGGCCTGCTCATCTTCGCCAACGTGACGGCGGACCGCGCCTGGATGCTGCCGATCTTCTACGTCTTCTACGTCTTCGGCCACGGCGTCTACGTCGTGCTCTTCATGACCCTGATCGCGGACTACTTCGGGTCGGCGCGCTTCTCGACGATACGAGGGCTCGCGATGATGACGCAGATGCCGTTCGGGGTGGCCTTCCCGATCATCGCCGGCCTGGTCTTCGACCGCACCGGCACGTACCGGGGCATCTTCATGATCTTCGGCATGCTCGTGATGGTGTCGGCCGTCTGCGTGCTGCTGATCCGCCGCCCCTTCTGGGCGGAGATCGTCGCGCGCGAGCGGCCGCCCATCGCCCCCGCCGTGGGGGCGGGCGATGCGCAGCCTCCGGCCGCCGCGCCGCGCTAGTTCGCCGCCGCGGCCTCCGCGTTGACCGCGTTCACCAGGTCCATCGTGCGCCCCAGGGTCTCGAGGCGCTCCTCGATTGTGTCGCCGTGCGGCGACACGAAGATCATGTCCATCCCGATCTCGTCGTAGAGGCGCAGCCGCTCCTTCACCATCGCGTCGTCGCCGACGAGGTTGACCTTGCCCGCCAGCTCCGGCGGCACGGCCGCGCGCGCCTCCTCGCGCCGGCCGTCGAGCCAGAGGTCCTGCACCAGCTTCGCCTCCTCGGCGTAGCCCTGGCGGCCGTAGGCGCGGTTGTAGAAGTTGTAGCGGCGTGAACCCATGCCCCCGAGGCTGAACGCGACGCCGGCGCTCAGCGCCGTCAGCGCCTGGTTCAGCTCCGCTTCGTCCTCGGTGAACCAGACGCCCGCACCCGTCTGCTTCTCGATCGCGTCGAAGTCGCGCCCCGCGCGCTCCGCGCCGGTGCGGATGTGCGAGAAGAACAGTTCCGCCTCCTCCGGGATGAAGACCGTGCCCAGCCAGCCGTCCGCCAGCTCGCCGGTCAGCTCCAGGTTGCGAGGCCCGATCGAGGCGATCCAGATCGGCACGTCGGGCGTCGCCGCCCCGCTCGGGCGCAGCGCCTTGCCGTCTCCGCCGGGCAGCGGGAGCGTGTAGAACTCGCCCTCGTAGGTCAGCGGCTCGCCGCTGACCGCGCGGCGGACCACCTCGATGTACTCGCGCGTGCGCGCGACCGGGCGCGCGAAGGGGATGCCGTGCCAGCCCTCGATCACCTGCGGCCCGGACGTGCCGAAGCCCATGATGAAGCGCCCGCCGGTCAGCCGCGTCATCGTCATCGCCGTCATTGCGGCCATCGCCGGCGTGCGTGCGCCGACCTGCATGATGCCCGTGCCCAGCCGCACCTTTTCCGTCTTGCCCGCGAGGTAGGCGAGCGGCGTGATCGCGTCGTGGATCCACGCCTCGGCGGTCCAGATCGTGTCGACCCCGATCTTCTCCGCCTCCTGTGCGTAGACCGTCGTCTCCTCGAAGTCCTGGATCGCGTAGGTCGCGCCGCCGCACGAGATCGCCAGTTTCAGCACGTCGCCCTCCTCGTCGCTGCCCGGAATCGCGACGGCCAGCATAGCCGCAGCGGGCGTTGAGCGCGGCGCGCGCTCGCTTGCGAGTGCCCCGGCTGTTCAACGCTCCCGCGGCAGGCCATGATGGCCATAGGAGGGACGCCGATGAGCGATGTCGCTGCACTGCTCGCGGCGTTCGAGGCAGGCGAGCTGCTGCGGCCCGACGCGGACGTCCCGAACTTCCTCGACCTCTCGCGCGCCGTCGGCGCCGCCTGCGGCGTGCGCGGCCTCTCGCTGAGCGCGAACGCGCGTGCGATCGCCGACCGCCTCGAGGAGCGCGAGCACGTCGTCTCCGTGCTCGCCGACGGCCTCGGGCTCGACATGATCGAGCAGGGCGGCGATGGCGCGAGCGTGCTCCGCGACCACCTCGCGATGGAGCTGCGGGCCGTCTTCCCGGCCTCGACGGTCGTCGCGCTCACCACGCTGATGACCGGCCAGTGGCCGGCGCAGCACGCGGTGACCGGCTGGTGGACGCATCTGGAGGAGATCGGCGGTCCGGCGACGGTGCTCCCCTACGTCCGCCGCAGCGACGACCACGCGCTCGGCGACCTCGGTGTGCGGCCCGAGCAGGTCTTCCCGCTGCCGTCGCTGATGCCGAGGATGACGCGCGAGACGCTGGTCCTCGTGCCAACGGCTATCGCCGGCACCGTCTACTCGCGCTACGGCACGGGCGGGCAGCGGGCGAGCGGCTACGAGACCCTCGCGGAGGGCGTGGAGCAGACCATCGGGGCCGTGCTCGGCGCGGACGGGCCGAGCTTCACCTACCTCTACGTCCCCCACCTCGACCAGGCCGCCCACGAGCACGGCCCGTGGAGCGCCGAGGCGAACCAGGCGCTGCGCGGCATCGACCGGCTGTTCGGGGTGCTCGCCCACGAGCTGCGCGGCCAGGCGACGATCGCACTCAGCGCCGACCACGGACACCTCGGCGTCGGCGCGGACGAGGTGCTGCTGATCCGCGAGGACGACGGGCTGCCCGAGCTGCTTGCCGCCGAGCCCGCCGGCGACTCGCGCGTGCTGCACTTCCACGTGCGCCCCGGCGCGTCCGAGGAGTTCGCGAATCGCTTCCGCGAGCTCTTCGGCGAGGCGTTCCTGCTGCTCAGCACGCAGGAGGTGGACGAGCTGCAGCTGCTCGGACCGGAGCCACTGAGCCCGATGACGGCCGCGCGCCTCGGCGACTTCGTCGCGATCTCCCGAGGCGCCCACGTCCTTGGCTACCACCCCACGAACGGGGCGCGCGAGCTGCTGCGCCACGCCTCGCACCACTCGGGGCTGCGCCCGGAGGAGCTGCGCATCCCGCTGCTGCTCGCCTCGTAGCGGCGGGGTCAGTTCAGCGCCGGGTCAGTTCAGCGAGGGGTCTGGCGGGAACGTGGCGAACATCGAGAGGTTGCCGGGCTGGCGGCGCAGCACCCGTTGCCACAGGCCCTCGCAGTCCTCGGCGAACGGGTCGTCGGGCTCGGCGTCGATCACGAACCAGGCCTGCTCCTGCAGTTCGCCCTCCAGCTGCCCGGCGCCCCAGCCGGAGTAGCCGCTGAAGATGCGCAGCTGCTCGATCGCGCCCCACAGCTCCGAGGGCGTGCCGCGCAGGTCGAGCAGCCCCAGCTCCCCGCCGACCGCCGTCCAGCCAGCCGCGTCGCCACTGTCCTCGCCACCGTCCGTGCGGCGGCCGAGGGCGAGCGCGACCTCGCGCTGCACCGGGCCGCCCTCGAAGATCTGCGCCGGGGCCGAGACGAGGTGCTCCCACTCCGGCAGGTGCTCGGCGACGCTGGCCTCCAGCGGGCGGTTGAGGATCAGCCCGAGGTAGCCGTCGTCGTTCTGCTGGCAGATCAGCACCACGCTGCGCACGAAGTTCGGATCGTGCAGCAGCGGCGTCGCGACGAGCAGCTTGCCGACCAGGTTGTCGCTCACCTCGCTATCATCGCAGACCCGGACAAGCCTGGGAGAGAGGGTCCGCCGTTGAGCGCTGCGATTCCCGGGGACGCGCCGCCCGAGGGCTTCGTCCGCTACGAGGTCGCCGGCCGCGTCGCCACGCTGACGATCGACCGCCAGGAGCGCCTCAACGCGATCAGCCCCGCCCTCGATGACGAGCTGCTGGCGCTGCTCGATCGCGCCGGCGCCGACGAGGGCATCCACGCCGCCGTGATCGCGGGCGCGGGCCGCGCCTTCTCCACCGGCGCCGACACCAAGCGCGACGAGGCCTCCGGGCACCCGGTTCCTACCTCGACCATCGAGGACCGGGCGGCGCGCGAGCTGAACCTGCAGCGCTACTTCCGCATCTGGGACTCGCCGCTGCCGGTGATCGCGAAGGTGCATGGCTACTGCCTCGGGCGCGCGGTCCAGCTCGCCGCCGTCTGCGACGTCACGATCGTCGCCGATGACGCGAGGGTGGGCGCGCCGCAGCTGCCGCTCGGGGCTGGCTTCAACTCGGTCTACTGGGCGTGGCTGATCGGGCCAAAGAAGGCGAAGGAGCTGTTCTTCAACACCGGCTCGATCATCAGCGGCACGGAGGCGGTGCGCATCGGCCTCTTCAACCGCGCCGTGCCGGCCGGCGAGCTCGACGACGCCGTCGAGGAGTACGCGGCAAAGCTGGCGCGCACGCCTCGGGACCTGCTGACGCTGCAGAAGCGGGCGATCAACCGCACGCAGGAGCTGCGCGGCTTCCGCCAGGCGATGCTCCAGTCCGTCGAGGTCAACGTCATCGCCCACCACTCGGACGCGGTCCACGAGATGAACCGCCGCATCACCCGCGACGGCCTGCGCGCCACCATCGAGGCGTTCCGCCGCGGCGAGATCGGCGTGTAAGGGAGTTGATCGGAGAAGGAACCACCTCTTGACCGAACCCACATTCGAGGACTCTGAGAACGCGCGCAGTCTTCGCGAGTCCAGGATCGCTGCGTTGCGGACAGCCGGAAAACACGATCTCGCCGAGCATTTCGAGAACGCGTACATCTACATTCAGAGGGCGCGGCCGGATATGCCGATAGCGCCTGCCGCGATCTACAGCAAGATGCAAGAGCTTCGAATGAGATTGCCCAGGGAACTTGCGATTGCGTCACTACCGAGCCAGAGCGGTTGGACCAACTCTCTCCCGCTAAGCGCCAGCGCGATGGATCCTGAACTCAACAATGCGCTCGGTGATCTGGATGCCGCACTGGCTGGAGGGTCGTGCATCGACTACGTCCCGGCTGGGACTCGAGACGCGCTGATGAGTTTCTACATAGACGAGGTGCTGAACGAACTAGACATGGTTGCCGCGCGCAATGAGCGGGGCTTCCTGCGCGGGAGCAGCGTCGCACAGAACCAGTCCCGGTTTACGGCTGAAGAAATCCACTGGGTCCTGGCCGACTTGAGCGGTGGCCGCGAGAGGTGCGAACTCGCTGCCCAAGACTTGCTGGCGATCCGCAGCCAGCGCCGTAGTCCGATGGATTTTATGAGGACAGGGAGGAAGCGTCTTGAGACGGTTCGCCAGGAAGTGCTAGCCGAGGCACGCCAACTGAAGAACGATGCCGCGCGCTGCGCTCTCGAGGCTCGCGTTCTGGAGTTGGAGCATGGAGGCGCCAGCGTTGAGTCCAGAACACTGAGGAGGGGCGGGGTGCGCCTCAACACCGAGGCCAGTGTGCTGGAGCGGGTCGCCGAGCTGATCGAAATCAGAAGGCTGGCATGAACCGCCGCATCACCCGCGACGGCCTGCGCGCCACCATCGAGGCGTTCCAGCGCGGCGAGATCGGCGTGTAAGGTGCGGGCTGTGACGCGTCCGGTGAGGAGCGGCCCGTGAAGTTCGGCATCTCCGTCTCCAACGTCGGCAACCTCGGCCAGAGCGTCGGCGTCCAGGGCTGCATCGAGATCGGCGAGGCCGCCGACGCGCTCGGCTACCACTCGCTCGTGATGGGCGACCACGTCGTGCTGCCGGCGCAGATCGGCTACGACGATGCCCACACCGACCGCCGCGGCGCGACGCGCTGGCAGTACCCGGTCTACGAGCCGCTGACGCTGCTCAACGCGCTCGCGGTGCGCACGAAGCACGTGATCCTCCACCAGGGCGTGCTGATCATCCCGCTGCGCCACCCCGTGGTGCTCGCGAAGATGCTGGCGACCACGGACCACCTCTCGGGCGGCCGGCTCGCCCTCGGCGCGGGGCTGGGCTGGATGGAGGAGGAGTTCGCGGCGCTCAACCTGCCGCCCGGGTACTTCCCCCGCCGCGGCGCCGTCACCAACGAGTACCTGCGCGCGATCAAGGAGCTGTGGACCAGCACCGGCCCGTCCAGCTTCCACGGCGAGTTCGTGAACTTCGAGAACGTCGGCGCCTACCCCAAGCCGCTGCAGAAGCCGCACCCGCCGATCGTGATCGGCGGCCACAGCCGCGCCGCGATGCGCCGCGCCGCCCGCCTCGGCCAGGGCTTCGACTGCACCGGCGACACCATCGAGGAGCTGACCGGGCGCATCGCCGAGTTCCGCCGCATCTGCGTCGCCGAGGGCCGCGACCCCGCGGAGATCGAGGTCTCCAAGAACTGGCTGCTCAGCTCGACCGGCGCGCACGGCCTGCGCTTCCAGATGAACGGCCGCCGCGACGGCGAGCGGCAGCTCGGCAGCGGCACGCCGGACGAGATTGTCTCCGACCTGCGCCAGTTCGCGAAGGCCGGAGTGCGCCACTTCCTGACGCTGCCGCGCGTCGAGGGCCGCGAGCCCGCCTTCGAGCGGATCATGCGCGGCATCCAGCTGATGGCCGACGAGATCCTCCCGGCCTTCGCGTGAGCGGCCGGTGAGCGGGGTGACGCCGATGCGCTTCGGACTGCTGCTTCCCAACGCCGCCGGACCCAAGCGCGCCGTCGACGCATCGGCGCTCGTGGCGCTCGCCGAGGCGGCCGAGCGCTTCGGCTTCGACTCCGTCTGGGCCTCCGACCGCCTCGCCACGCCGATGCGCGGCGAGGGCGGGCCCTCCGCCTGGCGCGAGGAGGTGCTGGAGCCGATCTCGCTGCTCACCGGCATCGCCGCGCAGACCGAGCGCATCGAGGTCGGGACGCTCGACTGCGTGCTGCCGCTGCGCAACCCGGTCTTCCTCGCGAAGGCGATCAGCACGCTCGACTGCATCGCGAAGGGCCGGCTGCTCTTCGGCGTCTCCGAGGAGGCCACGCCCGGCGAGTTCGCCGCGCTCGACGTGGACGAGTACTACGAGCCGCGCGCCGAGGTGACCGACGAGTGGCTCGCGATCTGCCGCGAACTCTGGCTCGAGAGCGACGACCCGAGCAGCTTCGAGGGCCGCTACATCCGCTTCACGCACATCGGCGCCTACCCGAAGCCCGTGCGCAAGCCGCACCCGCCGGTCTACGTCCGCGACGAGGGCCCGAGCGCCCTCGCCCGCCTCGCCGCCAGCGGCTCGGGCCTGACCCTCGACGCCGCCTCAGCCGCCGACACCGCCGAGGCGGTCGGCGCGGCGCGCGAGGCCTGCGAGGCCGCCGCCCGCGACTTCGCCGCGATCGACATCTGCGCCCCGCTCCCCGTCGCCCCGCAGCAGCCCGCCGCCGCCATCCTCGAAGCCGCCTCCGCCCTCGGCGACGCGGGCGTCACGCACTGCCTGCTCGCCCCCGGCCCGGCGCTCCCGCCTCGGGAGGTGGAGGAGCTGCTGTACGCGCTGGCGGCTGCGCGGGGTTAGCGCTGGCCGTTCCCGCTCCCCTCCGGCCCCCTCGCCCCTTGCGGGAGAGGGTGGGGGTGAGGGGTTTCGCCGGGTAGGGAAAATCCCGGCACGGGGCCCTAGGCTTACCCCATGACACGCCGAGGGCGGGGACGCCCACCCCATCCCGAGATCCTCACCCCCGCCGAGCAGCGCGTGCTCAACGAGCTGCGCAAGGGCGGCACGAACGCCGAGATCGCGGAGCGACTCGGCGTCACGCTCGACGCCGTCAAGTACCACATCTCGAACATGCTCGGGAAGCTCGAGCTCGACAACCGCGAGCAGCTCGCCGCCTGGCGCCCCGAGCGCCGGCGCGTGCTCGGGCTCCTCGCGATACCCGAGACGCTCGAATCCCTCGGGCGTCCGCTCGCGTGGACGGGCGCGGCGCTGGGCGGCGCGGTCGTTGTGGCCGTTGTGCTGATCGTGCTGCTCATCCTCTCTACCCTCGATGGCAGTGAGGAGCGGTCCCCAATCCCGCCACCGCGGGATCTGTCGGTGCAGGTGAGCGCCGGGAGCGGCGCCGCCGCCTGCGCCGTGCGGGAGTCGGGGCGGCTGATCTGCTGGCCCGGCGCGTGGACCGCCGCGCCCCAAGACGGGACGTACCGCTCGGTGAGCGTCGGCTCCCGCGGCGCCTGCGCGATAGCAGAGTCCGGTGAGGTGGTGTGCTGGGCGAAGCACGCCGCCCTGGCGCACTCCGCACCGCCGGGGCCCTACCGCTCCGTCAGCGTCGGCGACAGTCATGCCTGTGCCGTGCGCGACTCGGGCGAGGTGGTGTGCTGGTGGGACGGCGAGCACGGAAAGACGGATGCGCCACCCGGGAGCTTCCGCGCCGTGAGCGCCGGGACGTATCACACCTGCGGGCTGCGCGAGTCGGGCGAGATCGCCTGCTGGGGCGGCAGCGAGGACGGCGAGGCGGAGGCGCCTCCCGGGCAGTACCGCTCGGTCAGCTCCGGAGAGGGCTATACCTGCGCCCTGCGCGAGTCTGGGGAGGCGATGTGCTGGGGACGCAACGATCAGGGCCAAGTCGACGCCCCCGCGGGGCCGTTCCAGTCACTGAGCGCTGGAGTCGGCCACGCGTGTGCGCTGCGCGAGTCGGGCGATCTCGCCTGCTGGGGTGGCATTGAGAGCGCCCCGCCCTCCGGGCGCTTCCGCTCTGTGAGCGCGGGTTGGGAGACCTGCGCCATTGCCGAGGCCGGCGGCACGGTCTGCTGGCCGAGGTACCAGTCGGATTCGTTGGCCCCCCCTGCCGGGCAGTACCGCTCATTAAGTGCTGGCTACCAGTTCGCTTGCGCGATCCGGGAGTCCGGGGAAATCGATTGCTGGGGAAGCTACGTAACGGACCCCCGATCTAGGAACGAGGCACATCCACCGCCTGGGAAGTACCGATCGGTGAGCGTGGGCGATCTCCACGCGTGTGCGGTGCGCGGGTCGGGCGAGGTAGCGTGCTGGGGGTCCTTCGCCTTTGAGCCGGCGGACATCCCGGAGGGGCCCTTCCGCTCAGCAAGTGCCGCATTGATCCACGCGTGCGCGGTGCGAGAGTCCGGTGAGTTGGAGTGTTGGGGGTGGGTAGGAGGATCGGGGTTGTGCCCCACCTGCGACTTTCCGATCGAGGAGGACTACGGCCAGGCGGAGTGTGAATCACCAGGATCTATAGACCGGAAAACGGCGAGATCGCCAGGGTCATTGATCCACTTCGCCAGGATCATTGATCCACCCCCGCCAGGGTCTTTTGACCACCCGGTCGCCGGTAGGGCCACCATCGGCTGCATCCCCAGGGGAGGGAGCAGCGATGGCCTACCGGGAGGTGCATCGAGTGGAGATCAGGGAAGTCATCCGCCGCTGGCAGGCGGGATTCAGCCAGCGTCGCATCGCCAGCGGCACGGGGCTGTCGCGCGTGACGGTGCGGCGCTACATCGCGGCGGCCGAGGCGGCCGGGCTCCAGCCAGGTGGCCCCGAGCCGAGTGAGCAGCAACTCGCCCGGCTGGCGACGCTGAGCCGCACCGGCCCGCGCCGCGCGGAGGTACCGAGCGAGCAGCTGCTCTCGCCCTGGGCGGAGCAGATCGAGCGCTGGCTGCAGGCCGAGCGCCTGCAGGTCACGCGGATCCATGAACTGCTCGCCGAGCGCGGCTGCGAGGTCTCCTACAGCACGCTGCGGCGCTTCATCGCCCGCCGCGGCTGGGGTCGCCGGCAGCCTCTGACCGTGCGCATGGAGGATGGGCCGCCGGGCGAGGTCGCGGAGCTGGACTTCGGCCGGCTCGGCCTCATCGCGGACCCCGAGAGCGGGCGGCGCCGCACGGTCTGGGCGCTGATCGTGGTCTGGCGCTACTCGCGGCACTGCTTCGTCTGGCCCACCACCAGCCAGACGCTGCACGCGGTGGTCGAGGGCCTGGAGGCGGCCTGGGCGTGCTTCGAGGGCGTGCCCCGCTACCTCGTGATCGACAACTTCCCGGCCGCCGTGGCCGGGGCCGACGCGCTGCACCCGCGCTTCACGCGGGGCTTCCTCGAGTACGCCCGCCAGCGTGGCTTCATCAGCGACCCCGCGCGCGTGCGCAAGCCTCGCGACAAGCCTCGGGTCGAGCGCAGCGTCCCGTACGTGCGCGAGCGCCTCTTCAAGGGCGCGCAGTTTCGCGACCTCGCCGAGCTGCGCGACGCCGCCCGGCGCTGGTCGCTCGAGGTGGCGGGGCAACGCATCCACGGGACGACCCGCAGGCGGCCGCTCGAGGTCTTCGAGCAGGAGGAGCGCCCGCTGCTCGCCCCCTGGGACGGGGAGCCCTACGAGGTCCCCGACTGGCGCACGGCGAAGGTCCATGCCGACCACCACGTCGCCTGCCAATACGCGCTCTACTCGGTGCCGTCGGCGCTCTGCCCGCCGGGGCAGCAGGTCGAGGTGCAGCTCGGCGCGAAGCTGGTGCGCATCTACCACCGCGGCGCGCTGCTCAAGGTCCACCCGCGCCAGCCCCGCGGCGGACGCGCCACCGACCGCAACGACTACCCGGCCGAGCTCAGCCCCTACACGCTGCGCGCGCCCGAGCAGCTGCAGCGGCGCGCGGCCGAACTCGGCGAGGCCACCGGCGCCTTCGCCGAGCGGCTCTTCGAGGGGCCGCTGCCCTGGGCCAAGCTGCGGCAGGGCCACAAGCTGCTCAGGCTCGCCGAGCGCTACTCCCCCGCCCGCCTCGACGCCGCCTGCCGCCGCGCGCTCGAGGTCGACCTGATCGACGTGCGCCGCCTCGAGCGCATCCTCGTCGAGGCCCTCGAGCAGGAGACCACGCCGCCCCAGCAGCCGCTGCCCCCGCCGCCGGGCCGCTTCGCCCGCCCCGGCGCCGTCTTCGCACTGACCGCCACGCAGACCACGACAGGAGCGTCACGATGACCGCCACGACCGCCGAGCTGCGCCCGCTGCTCAAGCGCCTCAAGCTCGGCCCGATGCTCGACACCCTGCCCGAGCGCATCGCCCTCGCCCGCCGCGACGGGCTCGACTACGCCGACTTCCTGCAGATCGTCCTCGCCGACGAGGTGAGCCGCCGCGACCATGGGCGCCTCGAACTGCGCCTGCGCCAGGCCGGCTTCGAGCAGCTCTGCAGGCTCGAGGACTTCGACTGGTCGGCCGGCATCCGGCTCGACCGCAGGCTGCTCGACGCCGCCTGCTCGCTGCGCTTCCTCGACCGCCGCGAGCACGTCCTGCTCGTCGGCCCCGTCGGCGTCGGCAAGAGCTTCCTCGCCCAGGCGCTCGGCTACGCCGCCGTCCGCTCGGGGCGCAGCGTGCGCTTCGTGACCGCCGACCAGTACTTCCGCGAGCTGGCGCAGGCAAGGGTCGACCACTCCACCGAGAAGACGTTCCGCGCCTTCCTCGCCCCCGACCTGCTGATCCTCGACGACCTCGGGCTGCACCGGCTCAGCGCGCAGCAGTCGATCGACCTCTACGAGCTGATTATCGGGCGCCACCGCAGCTCCAGCTTCGTCATCACCTCGAACCGCGCGGTCGAGGAGTGGCTCGGCCTCTTCGACGACCCGATCCTCGGCAACAGCGCACTCGACCGGCTCGCCAACGCCAGCTACCAGATCGTGATCGAGGGCGAGAGCTACCGCCAGCGACTCTCACCGCACCGCGCCCTGCTCGACGCCCAGGAAGGAGCTGATTGACGAGACGTACTGCTCACTGATACCAAGCCGCCCTACCGGCTGCCCGGGTGGTCTAATGACTGTGGCGACGGGTGGTCCATAGACCCTGGCGATTGACACGGAGCCCCCGCCTGGGAAGTACCGATCGGTGAGCGCGGCCGGAACTCACACCTGCGCGATACGGGAGTCCGGGGAGATTGACTGCTGGGGAGGACGCTATCCTGAACTCACCGGTGCGCCGGCGGGCAAGTACCGGTCGCTGAGCGCCGCGCGTGGCTACACCTGCGCTGTGCGTGAGTCGGGCGAGGTCGACTGCTGGGGACGGGTCGACGCTCAATCTAGTGCGCCGTCGGGAACGTATCGTGTCGTGAGCGTGAGCGGGGCCACTCCACTGGGCATTGGCTTGAGTGTAGTAGAGAGCGGGCGCCATGCCTGCGGCCTTCGGGAGTCCGGCCAGATCGATTGCTGGCTAGGCCGCGCCGACCAGACTGACGTACCGCCGGGGACGTATCGAGCCGTGAGTGCGGGTTTTGGCTACACCTGCGCGATCCGGGAGTCGGGCGAGATTGTGTGCTGGAGGTTGGAGACGGTGCCGCGGGAGATCCGGTGACCCGCAACTGACGTTGCGCGCCTCGTGTGCCGCCAGCCCCGCCCCCTACCCCGTCGCGCGGGCGAGGCTCTGCCCTGCCCACGCCGCCGCGAGGGCGCCCGCGACGCTGGCGAGCACGTAGAGCGCGGCCGTCCGCCACTCGCCGTCGCTGAGCAGGTCCAGCGTCTCTACGCTGAAGGTGGAGAAGGTGGTGTAGGCGCCGAGCACGCCGATGGTGAGGCCGAGCCGCAGCGCCGTGGAAACCTCGAGGCGCACGAGCAGCAGCGAGGCGACGCCGAGCAGGAAGGCCGCTCCCCGTCGCCCCCGGCCCGGCGCTGCCGCCTCGGGAGGTGGAGGCGCTGCTGTACGCGGTGGCGGCTGCGCGCGGCTAGCCAGTCGCGCCCAGGGCGCTCGCGACCTCCTTGATCCGGGCCAGACTGGCGGATGCGTAATCGGTGGCCTCGTAGCGCTGGATCTGCTGTTCCTTCAACCCGATGCGGTCCGCCAACTCCCTTTGACTCAGGCCCCGCGCGATCCGTGCCTTGATCAGGAACGTTGCCAGTTCAGCGAACACGTTCAGTTCGTCGAGCTCGAATCCACCCGCCTTCAAGGACTCGTACTCGCGCAACTCCCGTTCAAGGTCTCCGAGCTGGCTTCTCAGCGCGTCCTCCCGAGCCTGGGCGATACGGGGGTGAATCCCCGAGTCTTCGTCGGCGCGCCTCGCGAGGCTCTCCAGGGTCTGCGCGAATCGGGTCGCCTGAGTCTTGGTGATCCGGTATTGGCGCTCGTTCTTGATCACATGCGGCCTCCCAGGTCTATCGCGATGATCCCCCTGGGCTCCTCGGAGTCCTTGTCCGCTTGGAAGAACTCAAGGAACGACAGCCCGTCCTGATCGGCGACGAACGACGCAGGGAACAACTCCCCCAGGTACTTGGCCTTCTGCGTCACTCGTCCGGGGTCGAAGGTCAGGAGAACGGGATCGAGGACATCCGGATCGACGCCTGCCTCTTCCCAACAGGCGTCGTAGTCGTTCGGGACCGCCTTGCTCGTCACGAAGCTCCCGTCGAGGTAGACGGTCCGGCAGCCCGCGACTTGCAGGTTCTCCAGTGCGGCTCTGAGTCCGGTCAAGAGGTGTTGCCTCCACGGGTTCGTCCCGAATCTCTCGACTAATTCGTCCCAGGTCGCCCAGTGGACTCCGGGTGGGAGGAGTCCGCCAGCTTCGAATTCTGGTATCACAGACACAACGATACTATTGTGTGGAGAGAGGGGTCAAGAGCACGTTGCGCCCGCCAGTAGCAGCAACTGCCCCCTACCCCGCCGCGCGTGCGAGGCTCTGCCCGGCCCACGCCGCCGCGAGGGCGCCCGCGACGCTGGCGGCGACGTAGAGCGCGGCCGTCCGCCACTCGCCGTCGTTGAGCAGGTCCAGCGTCTCGACGCTGAAGGTGGAGAAGGTGGTGTAGGCGCCGAGCACGCCGACGGTGAGGCCGAGCCGCAGCGCCGTGGACACCTCGAGGCGGACGAGCAGCAGCGAGGCGACGCCGAGCAGGAAGGCGCCGCTGATGTTCGCCAGCAGCGTCGCCAGCGGGAAGCCGCCGCGCGGCGACGTCACCCACGCGCTCACGCCGTAGCGCAACAGCGCGCCCGCCGCGCCGCCGAGGGCGATCAGCGCGATGTGCATCCGCGCCTCAGCGCCCCGTGAACTCGGGGCGCCGCTTCTCCATGAAGGCGCGGCGGCCCTCGATGTAGTCCGCGCTCGCGAAGCAGGCGGCGACCATCTCCGCGATGGCGTCGACGTCGCGTCGCGCCGGGTCCGTCAATGCCTCGCGGATCGAGGCGCGCAGGGCGGCGATGGTGAGTGGGGCGTTCTCCGCGATCGCGCCGGCGACCGCGCGCGTCTCGGCCTCGAGATCCTCGACGGCGACGACGCGGTTGACGAGGCCCATGCGCAGCGCCGTCGGCGCGTCGAAGCGCCCGCCGGTCAGCAGGATCTCGCTCGCGTAGGCGGGGCCGACGAGCTTCACGAGGTTCTCGACGCCCTGGTAGCCGTAGCCGAGCCCGAGGCGCGCGGCGGGGATGCCGAACTGCGAGTCCTCGGCGGCGATGCGGATGTCGGCGCGCATCGCCATCATCAGCCCGCCGCCCATCGCGAAGCCGCGGATCATCGCCACGATCGGCTTCGGGAACTCGGCGAACGATGCCGCCATGCGCGCGCCCGCCGCGTCGAACTTCGCGATCGACTCCGGCGAGGAGCGGCGCTGCTCGAACTCGGAGATGTCGGCGCCGGAGACGAACGCGCGGTCGCCCGCGCCCTTCATCGCCAGCACGCGCACGGCATCGTCGGCCGCGAACTGCTCAAGGATGTCCGGCAGCCCCGCCGTCATCGCCATCGTCAGCGCGTTGCGCCGTTCGGGGTGGTTGAACGTGAGCCAGCCGATGCCGTCCTCGACCTCGGCGACTAGCTGGTCGGTCGTGGTGTCCATCGCTCCTCCGGCCCTGCGAGGGCTACTCGTACCGGGTGATCGCGCCTCAGACGACGCCGCGGGCGCGCAGCCCGGCGATCGCCTCGTCGTCGTAGCCGAGGGTTGTCAGCACCTCGTCGCTGTGCTCGCCGAGTGCGGGCGCGGCGCTGCGCATCTGCGCTGGCTGCGAGGTGCGCTCGAGCTGCATCGGCTGCCCGACGAGCTCGATGTCCCCGAGCTCCGGGTGCGCCGCCGGCCTGGCGATGCCGAGGTGCAGCACCTGCTCGTCCTCGGCCATCTCGTCGACGCGGTAGATCGGCCCGCAGGGCACGCCGGCCGCGTTGAGGTCCTCGATCCACTCGGCGCTGCTGCCGGTGCTCGTGATCTCGGAGAGCCTGGCGTTGAGCGCCTTGCGGTTCGCCGAGCGCGATTCCCCGTCGGCGTAGTCGGGGTGCTCGATCAGCTCCGGCGCGCCGATCGCCTTGCAGAAGCGCTCGTAGATCGGCTGGCCGGAGGCGGCGATGTTGATGTGGCCGTCGGAGGTCGGGAAGACGCCCGTGGGGATCGAGGTGGGGTGGTCGTTGCCGGCCTGGCCCGGCAGATCCTGCTCGATCAGCCAGCGCGCCGCCTGGAAGTCCATCATCGCGATCTGCGCCTCGAGCAGCGAGGTGTGCACCCACTGGCCCTCGCCGGAGCGCGCGCGCTCCAGCAGCGCCAGCAGGATGCCCTGCGCGAGGAAGTGCCCCGCGCTCAGGTCCGCGATCGGCACGCCGGCGCGCACCGGTCCCTGACCCGGCAGGCCGGTCACCGACATGATCCCGCCGAGGCCCTGCGCGATCTGGTCGAAGCCGGGCCGGTCGCGGTAGGGCCCGCTCTGCCCGAACCCGGAGATGCTGCCGTAGATGATGCGCGGATTGACCTCGCGCAGCGTCTCGTAGTCGATCCCCAGCCGCTGCTTGACGAGCGGGCGGAAGTTCTCGACGACCACGTCCGCCGTCTTCGCGAGGTCGAGCAGCACCTGCCGGCCCTCGGGAGCCTTGAGGTCCAGCGTGAGGCTGCGCTTGTTGCGGTGCAGGTTCTGGAAGTCGAAGCCGAGCCGCCCGCCGGTGATCGTCGCCTGCACGCCCGAGGAGGGCGGCGGCTCGATCTTGATCACGTCGGCGCCCCAGTCCGCGAGCTGGCGCACGCAGGTCGGCCCCGAGCGCGCTCGCGTGAGGTCGATCACCAGCAGATCGGAGAGCGGCATGCCCGCCGCAGGTCCGGCGCCCATGGCAACCTCCTTCGTCGCACGCGGAGAGTAGCAGGCCGCGCGCCGCCCGGTCGCGGTGTCTCCGGGGCCGCAGTGCATCAGAGTCAGGTGTGACCGGAGTGCCTCATTTGTGCATCACAATCCTGTTACCGAGGATCCGTGCTGCAGTGACTTGGATCTTGTAGTGTGATCCAGGTGCTCGCGTAGCCGAGAGCGGTGCTCGGTATGGCGTCCGATCGGCAGCGTACGTTCACTCAGCGGATCGCGACAGCGGCGCACCTCGACGGGTCGGCATACACGGAGGTGTCGGACGACGACGCCAACACTCAGTCCGTGATCCTGATCGCAGCAGTGGCTGTCGGCGGCGGTCTCCTCGCTCTCCCTGGCTACAATCGCAGCCGCGGGTTGTACGTTGGCCCGAATCCAGACGCGTGGCCCCCTATCTTCGTTGTTGCCGTCCTTGCCGGATGGGCTGCGGGTATGGTGCTCGCCCACTTCGTGAGAGGCGCAAGAGGCATACGCGCAATCATGGTCGCCCTGACCGGACGTCGGCTCGCTCTCCTGCTCCCGGCGCTGCTCGCGGGGAGCTTCGCTCTCGCCTGCGCCTCCGACAACGAGCCGCCTCGCGCCGCCAGCTTCTACGCGGAAATCACCCTCGATGTCGAGCCGTCGGGTGACGACCCGCTCGCCCGCTTCCGTTCTGCCGAGGGCGCGAGCGTCATCCGCTGGTGGCACGCGACGGACCCCGTCCGCTGGCGCTGGGAAATCGAAACGAACGGCACGATCATCGACGACGGCACGATCCTGACGATCTCTGACGGCGCCGCCGACGTCTGGCAATACGACGGTCGCATGAACACCTACCGGCGCGACATCTTCGGCGTGTTGCCGGAGGGCACGGCGCTCTCTCCCATTTTCAGCGCACCCGTCGGTCCCGCCGGCGTTGAGAGCATCGACGCATTCATCGATCTGTGGCGGGAGCGTGGTGGCTATCCTGAAGTCGACCTCGTGGGCGAGGAGACGCTGCTTGGCCGCACCACGCAGATCGTCGAACTCCGCCACCCTTCCGGGGGCGTCATCCGTGTCTCCATCGACCCGGAGCGCATGTTCATCATGCGCTGGGCTGTTGATGCCGAAGACGGAGGCCAGTCCTACCGCGCCGAGGTCACCGCGCTCTCGTACGATGCCGAGATCGACGCGAGCCGCTTCAACTTCGATCCACCACCCGGCGCGCGCGAGATCGAGTCCTCCGACGCGCAGTCGTGTAGCTCGCACAGATCAGTCGGTAGCATGTCCTTTCCCGCCGATCGCGGCTTCCTCCAACCCTCGTACGCGCCGGCCGGCTACCGCTCCACGGCCGCGGGCGCCGAAGGCAGCCTCGGCGGCGGCTGCGGTTCGGTCGCCGTCTGGGTCCTGCTCGAGTCTCCGGAAGATGCCTACATCCTCCTCCGCCAGCGCCGCCGGCACGGCAGCATCCCTGCGGCGGTAGGCTCCTGGCAAGCCGTCGACTCCGACCTCGATGATGCGTACCGGCACTCGGAGAACGGCGTCCTCAGCCTCCTCTGGCGGGACGGTGATGTCGTCGCGCTTATCGAATCGGATTCCCTCTCCATCGAAGAACTGCTCCGCGTCGCCGAGTCCTCCGAACTCGTGCCGTCACCCGAGTAGATTTAGCCCGCCCGGGCGCAGTCGGCGTCACGACGACGGATACGGTTGGGGCGGATCATCACAGGCCTCGCGGCGACAGCAAGGGTCCGCCCCTGTGCACCTCGAAACGGCGCTACCGGGTGTGGCGGCCCAACTCCCACAGGCGGTCGAGCAGCCGCTCGCGCTCGCGACGCAGCTCGAACGGGTTGAGCTTCACCACGTGCGCATCGAGGGCCAGTTTCTTGTTCTCCTCGATCACGCCGGATTCCACGGCACGCGCGCAGGTCACCGAGCGCGGCTCTCGACTTTTGCGCCGCACAACGCCCGTCCAGCTACTTCGGTAACAGGGTGTTGATGCACGCACCCCCTGTTTCGGTAGCAATATCAACGATGCGACGCGGGGGCAATACTCCCTCACCTATAATCCAGCGGCCGTCGCCCGGAGTGGCTGAATCCGGCTCCGGCAAGCGACGGTTTCAGCCGGGGCCGTGCTGGCAGGCCCACTCGCGCGCGCGACGGCTACTTCGCCGAGCGCCGGCCCGCGCATGCGGGCGCCGGCGCCGATTGGAGCCAGGGCAATCATGCAGGTTGGACTCTCGCTTCCGCAGTTCGGCCCGACGGCGACGCGGGAGCACGTGCTGCGCTGCGCAGGGGCTGCCGACGCCGCGGGGTTCGACTCGCTGTGGGCCGCCGACCACGTGGTGGTCCCTCGGGAGTTCCGTTCGCCGTACCCGTACGCGGCGGACGGGATCAACAGCACCATCCATCCCCCGGACGTCATGCTCGAGGCGCTGACCTTGCTGACCTTCGTGGCCGGAGCGACCGAGCGCATCCGGCTCGGCACATCGGTGCTCGTGCTGCCGATGCGGCAGCCGGTGCTGCTCGCGAAGGTGCTCGCGACACTCGACCAGCTGAGCGGCGGACGGCTCATCCTCGGCGTGGGCGTCGGTTGGTGCGAGGAGGAGTTCGAGGTGCTATCCGCCCCCTACGATCGCCGCGGGCGGCGAACCGACGAGGCGCTGCGGCTCCTGCGGGCGTTCTGGTCGGAGGACTGGGTCGACTTCGAAGGCGAGTTCTATCGGGTCGACGGCTGGACCTGCCGTCCCCGGCCGGCCGGGACGATCCCCTTCTGGTTCGGCGGCGACACGCGGCCGCAGATGGAGCGGGCCGTGCGCTTCGGCGACGGCTGGATGGCCGCGCCGCGGAGCCCACTCGAGAAGACGATGAGGGACTGGGATCGCGTGTGCGAGATCGCCGATCGCGCGGGACGCGATCCGGCGTCGATCACGCTGCACGCCGGCGGCGCCGGCTTCCTCGCCGCCGGGGAGCTGGGCCGCCTGGCCGAGGAGATGCACAAGCTCGACGAGGCCGGCGTGGAGCACACGACCGCCAGGGTTGACCCGGAGCACATCGAGCGCACCCCCGAGCTCATCGCGGAGTTCGGGGCGGAGCATCTCCCCGGGCTCAAGGCGTAACCAGGCGGCCCGCTACCCCCATCGCCGTCTCGCCGTGCGCCTCGCGAGGGCGTATCGTGCGCCGGGTCGGAAGGAGCAGCGATGATCTACGAACTGAGGATCTACGAGGCGGCCCCGGGCAAGCTGCCGGAGCTCAACGCCCGCTTCCGCGACCACACGCTGCGCATCTTCGCGAACCACGGCATGGACGTCGTCGGCTTCTGGACCTACGCCCACGGCGGCTGGAGTGACCAGCTCGTCTACATGATGAAGTTCGAGGACATGGCCGATCGCGCCCGCAAGTGGGCCTCGTTCGGGGCCGACGAGGAGTGGCGGCGCGTCGTCGCAGAATCGCACCGCGACGGCTCGCTCACCACGCGCGTCCGCTCGGACATCCTCGCGCCCACCGACTACTCGCCGCTGCCGTAGCGGCGTCCCCACGAAAGGAGCAGCGATGATCTACGAACTGCGAATCTACGAGGCGGCCCCGGGCAAGCTTGGCGCGCTCCACCGCCGCTTCCGCGACCACACGCTGCGCATCTTCGCCAACCACGGCATGGACGTCGTCGGCTTCTGGACCTACGCCCACGGCGGCTGGAGTGACCAGCTCGTCTATCTCATGAAGTTCGACGACATGACCGAGCGCGACCGCAAATGGGCCTCGTTCAGGGCCGACGAGGAGTGGCAGCGCGTCCGCGCCGAGTCGCACCGCGACGGCTCGCTCACCACGCGCATCCGCTCCGACATCCTCACGCCGACCGACTACTCGCCGCTGCCGTAGCGGCAGCGGGCGGCAACGTCCCGATTCCCTCTCCCCGGGAGACCCTTGCGAAACTCCCGTTTCGAGGGCGGTCCGGCGCCCTAATGGGGTGTCTCTCCCCTCGCGGGAGAGGGCGGGGGTGAGGGGGCTCCGGGGTCGCTCCCGGTGACCTAGCCGCCCCTGAAGGCCTCAAGGTCGAACTCTGGGGCAAGCGGAACCACGACGCCGCGGTGTTTGCCGCCGGTGTCGCGCAGGATGTGGCCCTGCCCGCTCGTGTCGTCGGCGAGGAAGATGTCGCCGCACCCGAACTCGCGCTTCGAGCCGTCGCCGACCTCGATCTCCATGCGCCCGCCGAGCGTGATCACCAGCTGCCGCCGGGGCGCGGGGTGGAAGTCCAGATCGCGCGCGCCCTCGGACTCGCGCAGCCCGACGGCGAGCGCGGGGAAGTCCGGAGAGCGCTGCGTCGTCCCCTGGTCCGTATCGACGTCGATGTCCTCGAAGTGCGATTGCCCGTCGTCGCCGGTGTAGATCCTCGTGACCCGCATCTCGCGTCCTCTCCGCTGGCGCTGCATCCCGCGCGATGCTACTGCCCGCGTGGGATGCGTGTGACGCGCCGCGTGCGCGAGACGCCGTCAAGCAACGGCGAGCCGGCCGACGGGCTGGAGCGCCTCGCGGATGAGCGCGGCGTCGTCCGCCCCGATCCCGTCGAGCGAGACGCCACGGCTCACGGCGAGGAACTCATATGCGAACACGCGGCCGGCGCCATCGAGGTGGGCGATCCGGGTCTCATCGAGCCGCCGCCCGCCAGCCTCGCCACCATCGGCTGCGCGGAGCGTCAGGAAGATCACATCGGCTTCTGAGTCGTAGCGGACCTGCATCCGGGCGCTCCCTTCATGCTGCCACCCAATAGACCGTGATCACGATAGTGGATTCGGGGTCAGAAGCGAGCACCACGTGCATGAGCCGGCCTCCCACTGCCGCCTCATACTCGTTGGCAGTCTCGCCCTCGATGCTTCGCTCAGGGGACGCGAGCACCGCTGCGACCATCTCGCGGGTGATGCCCTGTTCAGTCATTCGCTCCGTAGCATGCTGGCTGTAGCGAGGTTGCATCGCGTCCTCTCCCGCAGGCGCCGCGCCCGGCGCGATCCTACCGCCCGCAGGTACACTCGTAACGTCCCAGTTGCCTTCGCGCGCCGGTAGCTCAGGGGACAGAGCGTCAGACTTCGGATCTGATGGTCGAGGGTTCGAATCCTTCCCGGCGCGCCATACTCCGACGCTGCGCTACAACACCCATACGCGCACCCGGTAGCCGGACGCGTCGCCGCGCTCGACGGAGTACCGCACCTCCCGAATCTGGCGATCGTCAGCGTAGAGCGAAGCAGCGGCCGCGTCCCCGAAGTACGACAAGTCGGCGTTCACGCGGTTGGCCTGCAGCACGTCCGCGACGCCGCCGAGGTAGTTGGTCGCATCCGACGGCGCGGACTCGGTCGTCGGCTCGACTACGACGAGTTCGAGTCCGACCGTCCGCTGCTCGAGCGGCTCCCACTCCAATCCGTCGAGCGCCTGTTGCGCCGCCTTCAGGAGGTCATGCACGCGGTAGCGATGCGGGTGGCCTTTCCCGAACATCGACTGCGCTTCGCTCTTCGCGGGAGGCCAGCCGTTCACGGTCACGCGAATCTCCGTCACGTCCGCACTCCTCCCCGCTTCGGGTCTCATCCTGTGTAGCATCAGGGCTGCTGCGACGCGAACGGTGAACCCGGAAGGGTGTGAACGCGATGCCAGAACCGGCGTGGGATCGCGAGGCGGACGTCGTCGTGCTCGGGCTCGGCGCGGCCGGCTGCGCCGCGGCGATCGAGGCCCACGACGCCGGGGCGAGCGTCGTCGTGCTCGAGAAGATGCCCGCGGGCCGCGAGGGCGGCAACACGCGCGTCTCCGGCGGCGTCTGGTTCGACAGCAGCGACCCCGAGGGTATCGCCACCTACCTGCGCGCCCTCTGCGGCGAGTTCCCCGTCCCCGAGGAGATCATCCAGGTCTGGGCGCACGAGACGGCACGGAACTCGGCCTGGGTCGAAGGCCTCGGCGCGCGCGTCGCCCCGCACGGCGACTACCGCCCCGAGTTCCCGGAGCTGCCCGGCAGCGAGTCCTACGGCGGCTACATGGGCGTCGATGGCGAGCTGGGGAACGGGCGGCTCTTCGCCGCGCTCTCCGCGGCCGTGCAGGAGCGCGGCATCGAGGTGCTGCTCGATACGCCGGGGCGCGAACTGCTGCGGGACGCCTCGGGCGCCATCGGGGGCGTCGAGGCGCTGAGCGGGGCGAGCGAGGGCGGGACGCCGCTGCGCGTGCGCGCGCGGCGCGGCGTCGTGCTCGCCACCGGGGGGTTCGAGAACAACCCGGAGATGGTGCGCGACTACCTGCAGCTGCCGGACTCGCCCGTCTGGGGGTCGCCCGCCGGGACCGGCGACGGCATCCGCATGGCGCAGCAGGTGGGCGCCGACCTCTGGCACATGGACAACATGGCGACCGCCTTCGGCTTCCGCGCGCCCGGCTTCGAGAGCGGCTTCTACGTCTCCTTCGTCTTCGCGCGCGGCTTCATCTTCAGCGGCATGGACGGCCGGCGGCTGATGAACGAGTTCCCCCAGAACGGCCACGGCCATGCACGGCTGCATGGCCGCTACGAGCTCTACCCGGCGGAGCCGATGCACGTGATCTTCGACGAGCGCACGCGGCTCGCCGGCCCGATCAGCCCGCCGCCCTCATTGCTGCCCGTCGGCTGGAACATGCTCGTCGAGGGCTACGAATGGAGCGAGGACAACAGCGCCGAGATCGAGCGGGGCTGGATCAAGCGCGCGGACAGCCCGGCCGAACTCGCCGCGCTGCTCGACGTGGACGGCGAGGTCCTCGAGGGCGCCGTGCAGCGCTACAACGAGGCCTGCGCGGCCGGCGTGGACGAGCAGTTCGGCCGCCACCCGCGAACCCTGACGCCGATCGACCAGCCGCCGTACTACGCCTTCACCTCGGGGCCGCTGCTGGGCTGGACCAACGGCGGCCCGAGGCGCAACGAGCGCACGCAGGTGCTGGATCCCTTCGGGCGCGTGATCGCGGGGCTCTATGCCGCGGGCACCGTCAGCTCCACCTACAGCTGGTGCAAGGACGGCGGCTTCCACATCGCCGACGCGCTCGCCTTCGGTCGCGTCGCCGGCCGCACCGCCGCCGCCGAGGCGCGCGCCTGACCGTCGCGCCCGCTTCGGGGCGCGCCTCGCCCTCGCGTGCTCTGTCGCCCGTATTCGGTCCGATTGCGTTGGCGGGCGTGTGCTCGGTGGGTTTAGCGAGTGCCCCGCAGCCGCGGGTCGAGTACGTCGCGGATCACGTCGCCGAGCAAGTTGAAGGCGAGCACGGTGACGCTGATCGCCAGGCCCGGGAAGATCGCCAGCCAGGGGGCGCGCTCCATGAAGGCGCGGCCGTCCTTGCTCAGCATGTAGCCCCACGATGGATCGGGCGGCTGCGTTCCCAGTGAGAAGAAGGAGAGCGCCGCCTCGATCAGGATCGCCGCCCCGAGCGAGGCCGAGACGAGGATGAGGATCGGGGCGGTCACGTTCGGGAGCACGTGGCGCAGCATCACGCGCCAGGGGCTGGCGCCCGTCGCGGACGCCGCCTCAATGTAGACGTTCTCTTTCACCGAGAGGACGGCGCCCCGGATCACGCGCGAGTTGTTGGGAGCGATCACGAGCGCGATCGCCAGCAGTCCGTTGGTGGTCCCCGGCCCGAACACGGAGACGATCACGAGCGCGAGCACCAGTGCCGGAATCGAGACCATCGAATCCACCACGCGCTGCACGACGAGGTCCAGCTTCCCGCCGGCGAACCCGCTGATCAGGCCCACGAAGCTGCCCGAGAGCGTCCCCGCCACGACAGCGACCACTCCGACGTAGAGCGAGATGCGCGCCCCAATCAGCACGCGGCTGAAGAGGTCGCGGCCGATCGAGTCGGTCCCCATCCAGTGTGTGAAGCTTGGTTTGAGGAATGGCTTGTCGGCGATCAGGAACGGGTCGTGCGGCGTGGCCACGGGGGAGAGCGCCGCGGCGATCATGAGCAGCAGGATCGCCGCGAGCGAGACACTGCCGACCGGCGTGCGGATCAGCCGTCTCGCGGCTTCGGACATCGGGGAGCGCGGCTCACGGCGGAGTCCATGAAGAGCGGACGGGGCGGCCGTGGCGTCGCTCATGCGCTCATCCTCCGCCCCGCCATCGTGCCTAGGAGTAGCGGATCCGCGGGTCGATCACGGCGTACGAGAGATCGACGAGCAGGTTCGCGAGGACGAACACCACCGCAATCATCATGACCGCACCCTGCACGACCGGGTAATCCCGCGAGATCACCGAATCGAGGACGAGCCGGCCCATCCCCGGCAGGGAGAAGATCGTCTCGACCACCACGAGCCCGCCGATGAGATGGCTGAGCTGGCTGGCCATGATCGTGACCACGGGGATCAGGGCGTTGCGCAGCGCATGCCTGGTAATCACGACGCGGTCCGTGAGGCCCTTCGCGCGTGCGGTCCGCACGTAGTCCTGGCGAAGCACCTCGAGCATGGCGGAGCGCGTCATCCGCGCGCTGATCGCGGAGTAGCGGTAGCCGATGATCAGCGCCGGGAAGATCAGCGCCTGGAAGTTCTTCCAGGGCTGCTCCCAGGGCGGGAAGTACCCGAACTCCGGCAGCCAGCCGATGTAGAGCGAGAGCGCGAGCAGGACCATGGTGGCGATCCAGAAGTCGGGGATGGAGAGCCCCGCGACCGCGAACAGCCTCGCCACGTAGTCCAGCCAGCTGTCCTGCTTGATCGCGGAGAGCACGCCCAGCGGGATCGCGATCAGGAGCGCGATGCCCATCGCCATCAACGCGAGCTGGACGGAGAGCCTGGCGCGCTGGAGGATCGCGGTCGTGACCCCCTGGTAGGTCCACATCGAGACACCGAGGTCGCCGCGGATAGCGTGCGTCACCCAATCGACGTACTGCTCGGGGAACCCTCGGTCGAGGCCGAGATCCTCGCGCAGGGCCTGGATCGTCTCCTCGCTGAGCGAGCCGCCGTCCATGCCGCCGCCGCCGGCCAGCCGCGCCTCCACGACATCGCCGGGGACGAGCCGGATCAGCCCGGCGATGAGCAGCGAGAAGAGCACGAGCGTGGGGATCGAGGCGAGGACTCGCCGGAGGACGTATTGACCCATCACCCAATCCCGGTAGCCTTGGTCAGCGGGAGGCGCCGTCCGCGCTCAGAGCGGAGGCGCACCCCACCGTCGCTTCGTGGGCGGCAGTATCGTCGCCGCGCCTAGTCCCTGTCGAGCCAGCCGGTCGCGAACTGGTCGCCCCACTCGTACACCCAGTGGTGGCTGATGAACGGGTAGCTGAACCGGAAGTTCCGCACCCAGTTCTGCTGCGTGTTGTTGGGGAACGGTGCGGTGCGCTCGATGCGGTAGACCTGATCCAGCACCTTGTCGAAGATCCGCACGTGCAGTTCCCTGCGCGCGTCCGGGTCGAGCTCCACCTTCTGCCGCTCCGCCCAATCCGTGACCTCCGCGTCGTCGATCCCCCAGCGGTTCGTGACGGCCGAGGGGTGGACCTGGTCGAAGAAGAACCCGTCCGCCGTCGGCGCGACGGTCGCGGTGCCGGAGGCGACCTCCTCGAAGTTGTTTCCGAACCACTGCCGGTTGTACTCGGAGTAGTCGACCACCTGCAGCTCCATCTTGACGCCGATTTCCGCCCACTGCTGCTGGAGGATCTCCATCTCGCGGGTGCCGATGCCGCGCAGCAGCCGGTCGCTGGCGAGCAGCGGGAACTCGAGGTCCTCGGCGCCGGCGGCCGAGAGCAGCTTCTTCGCCTCGTCCGCGTCGTAGTGCCAGTACGCCCCGAACTCCTTGCTGTCGGGGATCGCGTCCAGCACGAACGGCCAGGCGGTGACGGGCACGAAGAGCCCGAAGCCGTCGTAGAGGATGTCCAGGAGCTGCTCCCGCCGCAGCGCCAAGCCGAGCGCCCGCCGTACGCGAACGTCGGAGAACTTGGGGTTCTTCAACTGGAAGCCGACGGAGTTCGTGGCCATCAGGATCGGGTCGTTCACCTGCTGGTTGTTGGTCTCCTCGTGGACGCTGTGCAGCGTCGCGAGGTCGGACGGCATGGCGGCGAGGTCCACCTGGCCGGCGCGGAATGCCGCCAGTTGTGCGTTCTCGTCCGGCATGATGCGGACATCGAGGCCGTCGAGCAGCGGCTTGCCCTCCCAGTAGTCGGGGTTGGACTCCATCGTGACGTGGCTGCTCGGCACGGCCTCCGTGGTGATCAGCGGGCCGGTGCCGACCGGGAGCTGGGTGTCGATCGTGCCGTTGTCCACCGGCTCGCGCGGGTAGATCACGTTCCAGCGCAGGGCGAGCCCGACGAGGAAGTCGGGACTCGGCTGGCTGAGGCGTACCACCAGCGTGTCGTCATTCGGCGTCTCGATTGCCGAGACCAGCGAGAAGTACTGCTTGTGGACGCTGGTCTCCTCCTGGCCGTGTCGCTCGTAGACGAACTGGATGTCCGCGGAGGTGAAGTCCCGCCCGTTGACCGGCGGGACGTTCGGATACTTGATCCCCGGGGCGATGTTGAAGGTGTAGGTGAGGCCGTCTTCCGAGAGTTCCCATGTCTGCGCCAGCTCGGGCTCCAGCTCGTTGAGGAACTTCGAGACGCCGGGGCCGTGCCTGAATCCGACCAGCCGGTTGTACGCGGCCTGGTTGTAGAGCGTCGTGCCGACGACGCCGACCTTGCTCTGGTCCCAACTGCCGATGTCGAAGCGGTAGGCCATCTTGAGGATGCCGCCGGCCTTCGGGGGCTTGTCCGGCTCCTCGAAGTCGTAGGGGAACGGCGCGCCGTCCTTCTCGGCCTGTGCGTTCAGTGCGCGCACGCCCTGCGCCGCCTCGGAGAGCGGCGGCTCCGTCGGAGCGGCCGTCGCCGTCGCCGCAGCCGTCGCCGCAGCCGTCGCCGCGGTTGTAGGGGCCGCGGTCGCCGTCGCCGCAGCCGTCGCCGCGGGGGCCGCGCCGTCGTCGTCATCGTCGTCGTCGCCGCAGCCGATCAGCGCTGCCGCGGCGAGGCCGGCGCCCCCGAGGAGCGCTCCGCGCATCACGGCGCGCCGGCTCGCGCGATGGCGCAGCATGAGGCCGCCGCTCTCCTCCGCGTCCGACGTTTCCTCGTACCGGGCTGCCGTGTCTGAAGCGGTCATGGCACACTCCCCCAAAGTATCGCATGGTGAATATCACGGGCATTGTCTGGTCTCGCGCCTGCCTGTCAACATTGCGATTGTAGTCACAATCCCGGCTGCACCCGTTCGCGCGGCTTCAGCGTCGCCATCCGCTCCCGGCCTGACCCTCGGCGAAGCGCTATCATCGCCCGGCCTTACCGCCGCGCATCGGGCGTACGCGCCCGGGAGGGAGCGACACCAGTGCAGCCGCAACTTTCGACGGGCCTCCGCTCGTTCACCCCGGAGGATCCCGGCAGCTGGCGACACCTGATCGAGGTCGCCCAGGCGGCCGATGAGGCCGGCGTCGACCGGCTCACCGTCTCCGACCACGTGGCCTTCGGCGAGCAGCTGGAGGACTACGCCAACCCGGCCCTGGGCGGCCAGCGAGGCGGCGTCCAGCCGACGAGCCCGGACGGCTACTGGCTGGACCCGCTGACGGTGATCGCCCACCTCACCTCGGTCACGACGCGCGTGCGCTTCGGGACCAACATCCTGCTCGCCGCGCTGCGCCGCCCGCTGGTGCTCGCCAAGGTGGGCGCGACGATCGACGTGCTCTCCGGCGGCCGGCTCGACATCGGCATCGGCATCGGCTGGCAACTCGCGGAGTACGAGGCGGCGGGCCTCCCCTACCACCGGCGCGGACGGCTGCTCGACCACACGATCGAGGTCTGCCAGACGCTCTGGCGCAACCGTGTCGCGTCCTACGACGCCGAGGGCGTGACGTTCAGCAACGTCCACCAGATGCCCAAGCCCGTGCAGCCCGGCGGCGTCCCGATCTGGGTGAGCGGCACCGTCAATCCGAGGGCGATGCGGCGGCTCGCGAGCTACGGCTCCGGCTGGATTCCCTGGGGTCCCGACGCCGCCGACATCGCCGGCGGCGTCGAGCGCATGCGCGAGGCCGTCGCCGGCTTCGGCCGCGACCCCGCGGAGCTCGGGGTCGTCGGGCGGCTGTCCATCGTCCTCGACGGCGCGGGCGCGCTCGACCTCGACGCCACGATGGCGGCCGTGCCCGACCTCGTCGCCGCCGGGGTGACGGACGTTCGCGGCGGGTTCCCGGTGTCCGAGGAGCGCGAGGAGGCGACGGAGCAGTTCAGCGCCATCGTCGAGCGCTTCCGCGAGGCTGCCGGGTGAGCGATGGGGCGCCCTCGGAGCTGACGCGCAAGGATCGCGAGGAGCTGGTCGCGCTCGGCCACAGCTACGCCTTCGCCGCGGACGCGCGGGACTCCGAGGGCTTCGCCGCGCTGTTCACGCCGGACGGCGTGCTGATCTCCTCGCGCAACCGCTACGCGGGCCGCGAGGCGATCGCGGAGGGCGTCTCCGGCCTCCGCCGCTACGACCGCACCTTCCACTTCGTCGGCCAGTCCCGCTACTCGATCGACGGCGGCGTGGTGCACGGCGAGACCTACTGCATCGCGCACCACTTCATCGAGACCGGCGACGAGGGAACGCGCGACCGCGTGATGTACATCCACTACCGCGACGAGTACGCGCTCCACGAGGGCGCCTGGCGCTTCGCGCACCGCGAACTCGGCGTGGTCTGGGCGGGCCAGGAAGACAAACCCGACGGCCCGAGCTGAGGGCAGCGGGCTCGGCCTCAGACCGACTCGATGGCCAGCCCCTCGATCTGCTCGAAGTGCCGCCGGTTGTTGCTGAGCAGCGTCAGTCCGTGACGTAGCGCGGTGGCGCCGATCAGCAGGTCGAGGTCTCCGATGAGGTTGCCATCGGCTCGCAGGCGGCTCCGCTCCCTGCCGAAGATCCGGCAGGTCTGCTCATCCACCTCGAGCAAGTACACGCGCTCACGAAAGGCGTCCAACTCACGCTCGCTGTGTTGCGGGTCCACATCCCCCTGCACACCCTCGTAGAGCTCAGCCAGTGAAATGACACTCATGCCGATGCCGGCCGGAGTCAGTTCCGCAACGCGGTCGACGACACGCGCCACCCGGTGCATGTAGTCGATCACCCAGTCCGTGTCGACCATGTGTTCCACGGCGTTACGGAGCCGACGCCTCGCGAGAGCCCGTGATGCGAGCCTCGTAGATCATCCGCTTGAGTTCCGCGGGATCATGCTGGCCGACCCAGCCGCCGGCCCCGGTTCTCATCGCCTCGGGGTCGTGCTTCGGCTCCGGCGTCTCCTCGATGGACATCGACACCTCGGCGCCCTCCTCGAGATCGATCGCCTCGAGGGGCTCGAGGACGCCCTTCGAGAACCTGGCGCGGAAGTGCTTGAGCACCATGATCGCCTCCCCGGCGCTCTGCCCGTCGCTACAGGTCCGGCGGCAGCCGCGAGCCCGTAATGCGAGCCTCGCAGGTCATCCGCTTGAACTCCTCGGGATAGTGTTGGCCGATCCAGTCGTCGGCCCTGGCTCCATCGCCTGAGGGTCGTGCTTCGGCGGTGGTGCCTGCCGGATCGTGAGCAAGACCTCGGTACCCTCTTCGAGGTCGAGTTCCTCGAGCGGTTCGAGCACCCCTCGCGAGTACCTCACGCGGATTGTCCGGCGCGCCATGATTTGTCTCCCCGGCTGACAGCCATCATCGCACAGCTGCGCCACGCTGGCCGGCAGCCCGCGCGCTACTCTTGCCGTAGACGCGCGTGTGGGGCGCCGCATGGCGCGAGAGAGGTGCACCAATGAAGAAGGCGACGCTCGCGCTGCTCGTGGCGGCCTGCCTGTTCGTCGCCGCCGTCGATGCGCGCGCCTCCGCGCCGGGGCTCACGATCGACCTCGAGGGCGCTCGCTCGGTCTGGGTGCAGGACGAGGCGGGGGAGTTCGATTCCTACATCCCCGGCGCGCCCGCCATCGTGAACCGGCGCTTCATCGAGCGCTGGGTCATCGACGACGCCTCGGCCGGGCCCGAAACGGCCCGCGTTTCGCGCGTCGTCGACGGCGACACGATCGAGGTGACGCTGCGCGGCGAGACGCAGCGCGTGCGGCTGCTGCTGGTCGATACACCCGAGGTGTACGGCGGCGAGGAGTGCTACGGGCCGGAGGCGAGCGCGTACGTATCCTCGCTGCTGGCGGAGGGCACGGAGCTGCGGTTGGAGCGCGACGTCACCGATGTGGACTTCTTCGGCCGCCTGCTGCGCTACGTCTACCTCGCGGACGGGCGGATGCTGAACGAGCTGCTCGTCGAGGGCGGCTACGCGACGGTCTATCCGTTCGGGTCCGACGTGTTGCACGAGCAGCGTCTGCGCGACGCCGAGGCACGCGCCCGCGAGGCAGGCGCCGGCCTCTGGACCGCCTGCGAGACGGAGGACGCGGACGAGGGCGACGACGAAGACGAGGTGGTCGGCGAGGGTTCCGAGGGTGAGTGCGACAGCGCCTACCCGGACGTCTGCATCCCGCCGCCGCCGCCCGACCTCGATTGTGGCGACCTTGAGCACCGCGACATCCGCGTGCTGCCGCCCGACCCGCACGATTTGGACGCGGACGGGGACGGTGTCGGCTGCCGGAGCTGAGGCGCCGGGGCTACGCCAGACCGGCCACCTCGGGCGAGAGTGGTGCGTCGAGCTTCTGCAGCTCGGGCAGCACCTCTTGCGCGAAGAGGCGCAGGCTGCGCTCCGCGGCGTCGGCGGACATGCCGCCGTAGCGGAGGTTGAGCACGATCTCTTCGGCGCTGGTCTTGGCGCGGATCTCGATCAGCTTCTCCAACACCTGCTCGGGTGTGCCCCAGGCCTGCGGGCGCGCGTTGAACTCGCCGATTTCCTCAGGCGTCTTGCGCGCGAAGGTCTTCTCGAAGTTCTCGTAGTAGCTGTAGCCCTTCGCGGCCTTGAAGATCGAGCTGTCCGAGAACCGGTAGTGGTTGTTGTTGCTGATCTGCGCCTCGGTCACGGCCTGCAGGATCACACTCCAGGCCTCTCCTCCGTCTCGAAGCAGGCGAGGTTGACGACCGTCGTCGGCTGCACCGGCGCCCAGCCGTTGTCGCGGCGGATCGTGTTGAACTGGCCGAGCTCCTCGCGGTACTCGTCCCAGCTCTTCTGGTTCGTCATCAGCACGCCGAGGCCGGCGTCGGCCGCGATCTTCAGTGTTTCCGGGCTGACCCAGGCGACCTTGAGGTTGTCCACGATCTCGGGCCCGTTGCGCGGGCGCGGGCGGATCGTCGTCTCCGGGATCGAGTAGTAGTCGCCCTCGTGGCTCCACCACTCGCGCGTCAGCGCCTTGCGCAGGATCGAGAGCGATTCCATGAAGCGGTCGCGCGACTCGCCCATCGGGATGCGGTAGGCGTCGAACTCGCGCTGTGCCGCGCCGCGCCCGAGGCCGACCGTCAGCTTCCGTCCCTGCAGCATGTTGTCGAGCACCGAAATCTGCTCGGCGATGACCACGGGGTCGTACCAGGGCAGCACGATCACCATCGTCCCGAAGTCGATCCGCTCGGTGGCGCCGGCCATGTAGGTCAGGTGCTGCATCGCCCCGCCGGTCATGATGTAGGGCGAGAAATGGTGGTCGATCGTCCAGTAGGAGTCGTAGCCGAGGGGCTCGACGAGCGATGCGAGGTGCAGGTCTTCCTCGTACACCTGCTGATCGGTGACGGCCTGCGGCTCGTTCGATCGCGCCTCGTAGCGCTCCCAGTCTCCGTAGTTCTGGAAGTTGAGGTGGACGCCGATCTTCATGCCGCAGCCTTTCGCGCCGCGCGAGCATAGCGGATGGCGTCGCGGCTCGCGGTGGCGCAGACTCCAGCGAGGCGGCCCGCGCGGGGCCGCGACGGCGATGTGCAGGGAGCACGAAAACCATGACTGACGACACGACTGACGGCACGGCGAACGACGCGCCGCTGCTGACCTCGATCGAAGGCGGCGTGCTGCTCGTGCGGTTCAACCGGCCGGAGGCCTTGAACGCCCTCAACGACGAGGCGATCGCGCTGCTGCGCGAGGCCGTGGCCGAGGCCAGCGAGAGCGACGAGGTGCACGCGCTGGTGCTCACCGGCGAAGGGCGCGGCTTCTGCGCAGGCGTTGACGTCGGCGACCTCGCCACGCGCGGCGCCGGCGCCTCGCGGCATCAGCGGATGGACCGTCGCGGGAACTCCGGCGAGTTGGCGGAGGCGTTCGCGCGCTGCGACGTCCCGATCATCGCCGCCGTCAACGGACCCGCTGCCGGGGCGGGCTTTGGCCTCGCGCTCTGTTGCGATCTGCGCTTCCTCGGCGCGTCGGCGCGCATGGGGACGGTCTTCATCAAGCGCGGGCTGGCGGCGGACTACGCGACGGCGTACTGGCTGCCGCGCATCGTCGGCCAGGCGCGCGCCTATGAGCTGCTCTACAGCGGCGATCTGCTCGGCGCGGAGCGCTGCCTCGAGCTGGGCCTCGCCAACGAGGTCGTCCCCGACGAGGAGCTGCTGCCGCGCACGCTCGCCTACGCCCGCGGGATCGCCGCCGGGCCACCGCTCGCCTACACCGGCATGCGCCGCATACTGATGCGCGCGACCGACCTGCCGATGTCGCAGTTCCTCGAGTACGAATGGACGACCCAGCTCACGATGCTCGCCAGCGAGGATTCCTCCGAGGGCTTCCGCTCCTTCCTCGAGCGGCGTGATCCCAAGTTCGAGGGCCGCTAGCCGCCTCGGGTCCCCTCGCCCCGAGCAGAACCTTGCGCACTCCCGTTTCGAGGGCGCTCCGGTCCCCTAATGGGGTTCGACCAGCAGCCCGGTGTATCGGGCAGACTGGTCCCGGACCCGCCGGCCGATGAGCACTGCGGACCCCCGAGGCCCTCGGACCTCCAGGGAGAGACCGTGCCCCGGCTGGTTCGTCCGGGTTGTCCGCAGCACTCATGGGGTGTCGTGCCCGAGAGCACTGTTCCATTAGGCCGTCGCAGGACCAGCCCGGCAGGTCGCAGCACGCAGCACGAAGCGGAGGGAAGCGAGGCACGATGACCCTGTACGTGGGCGATGACTGGGCCGAAGACCACCACGATGTCCAGCTCATGAACGAGGCGGGCGAACGGCTCGCCGCCAGGCGGCTGCCCGAAGGCGTCAAGGGCGTCGCCACACTGCACGAGTTGATCGCGCAGCACGCCTCTGACCCGGGCGAAGTCGTGATCGGCATCGAGACCGACCGCGGGCCCTGGGTCTCGGCCCTGCTCGCGGCCGGCTACCGCGTCTACGCGATCAACCCGCGCTCGGCGGCGCGCTACCGCGAGCGACACCACGTCGGCGGCGCCAAGTCCGACGCCGGCGACGCCAAGCTGCTCGCCGACCTCGTTCGCACCGACCGCCACAACCACCGGCCGGTCGCCGGCGACAGCGACGAGGCCGACGCGGTGCGGGTCCTGGCCCGCGCCCACCAGCAACTGATCTGGGACCGCGTCCGCCAGACCAACCGGCTGCGCAGCGCGCTGCGCGAGTACTTCCCGGCCGCCTTGGAGGCGTTTCCCGCGCTCGCGCACGGCGACGCGCTGGGGGTGCTGGCCCGGGCACCCGGCCCGCGCGAGGCGGCGCGGCTGTCGACAGCAAAGATCCGCTCGGCGCTCAGCCGCGGCGGCCGCAAGCGCAACCTCGAGCAGCGCGCCGCCGTGGTCCGCGACGCGCTGCGCTCCCCGCAGCTCGAGGCGCCTGCTGCCGTGAGCAGGGCGTTCGCCGCGAGCACCCGTGCGGCCGTTGCGCTGATCGCTGAGATCAACCGTCAGATCAAGGAGCTCGAGGCCGAGCTCACGAGCCATTTTGAGCAGCACCCGGACGCCGAAATCTACCGCTCCATGCCCGGTCTCGGTGTCGTGCTCGGCGCCCGGGTGCTCGGAGAGTTCGGGGACGACCCCGAACGCTACGAGTCGGCGAAGTCCCGCAGGAACTACGCCGGTACCTCGCCGCTCACCGTAGCATCGGGACGCAAACGCACCGTGCGCGCTTCGTCCGCAACCGCCGGCTCGCCGACGCCGTGGACCGCTGGGCGCTCTGCTCGCTGCAGGCCAGTCCCGGCTGCCACGACTTCTACCAGCGGCGGCGAGCCGCGGGCGACCTTCACCACCAGGCGCTGCGCGCCCTCGGCAACCGCCTCGTCGGCTACCTCCACGGCTGCCTCAGGACCCGCACCCGCTACAACGAGGCCACCGCCTCGGGGCATCGGCACGACCGCGAGCCGCTCGCCGCTTGACCAGTTAGCACCCTGGGGTGTCTCTCCCCTCGCGGGAGAGGGCTAGGGTGAGGGGGACTCCGGCTCCAGCGTCCGCTGCAGCCACTCCAACACCGCCTCGGCGGCCTGACGCCAGCCGGCGTCCAGCATCATGCCGTGGGGGAGGTCGGGGAGGATCTTCAGCTCGGCGCCGTACGCCTCCGCGGTGCGCCGGATCGCCGGGGGCCGGATGAAGTAGTCGCGACCCCCGCCGAGCACCAGCAGCGGGATGCCTCGGATGCGCGCGGGGTCCGGCCGGGTGTAGACCAGCTCCAGCAGGGCGCGGGCGGACTCGCTGCCCATCCGCGCCGCGTACTCGCGCAGCTGCTCCTCGCCCAGTTCCGGCGAGAAGAAGAAGCGCCTGACGAGTTCGGGTGTTGCAAACAACGTGCGCGGCGTGCGCGTGAGGATCACCCGCATCGACAGCCACGGATGATCCCGGAACGTGCGCACTGCCGGGCGCAGCATCCCGCCCACGGGCGGGGGCGCGAGCAGCACCATGCCGCGTGGCCCGCGCCGTGCACGAACAGCAGTGGCGGAGCGTCCGATTCGCCATCGCACTCCCGTGCGATGACCTCGATGTCGTATGCCATGAGCGCAGGGTGCATCCCGGACAGCGGGGCCGCGAGGGGCAAGGATGCCGACCGGACCCACGCCCCGTCTCGCGCTTCATCGTGAAGCGCCGCTGCATCTATAGTCCAGCGGCGAGTCCGGCGGCGGTCCGGGAGGAGCAGCGATGAGCGAGGGCGCCCTCCAGGGACTGCGGATCCTCGACCTCACGCAGGGGGTCGCCGGCCCCTACTGCACCAAGCTGCTCAGCGACTACGGCGCCGGCGTGCTCAAGATCGAGCGGCCCGAGGGCGGCGACCCGGCGCGGCGCGCCGGCCCCTTCCCCGACGACGAGCCGCACCCCGAGCGCAGCGGCCTCTTCCTCGATCTCAACACCGGCAAGCGCAGCCTCACGCTCAACCTCAAGACGGAGAGCGGGCAGCGGATCCTGCGCCGCCTCGCCGCCTCGGCCGACGCCGTCGTCGAGAACTTCCGCCCCGGCACACTCGCCCGCCTCGGCCTGAGCGAGGAGCAGCTCGCCGAGCTGAACCCCGCCGCCGCGCTCGTCTCGATCTCGAACTTCGGGCAGCACGGGCCGTATCGCGACTTCGAGGCGGACGACATGCTGCTCTACGCGATGGGTGGCGGGCTCGCCATCACCGCCTACCCCGGCCGCGAGCCGAGCCGCCCCTGGCTCTATGCGCCGCTCTTCCTCGCCGGCGCGATGTCCGCCTCCTACAGCCTGGGCGCGATCACCTCGAGCGTGCGCTTCGGCGAGGGCGAACGCGTCGACCTCTCGATCCAGGAGATCCTCGCCAGCTCGCTCGACCGCGCCTCGCAGAACCTGATGGCCTACTCCTACGGCGGCGAGCTGTTCGTCACCGAGGACTGCAACCTGCGCGCCAGCGCCTTCCCCAATGGCGTCTACGGCGGCCAGCTGCCCTGCAAGGACGGCTACGTCAACTTCCTCTGCTACCCCTACTGGTGGGACCGCTTCTGCCGCATGGTCGGCCGCGAGGACCTGATCGACGACAGCAGCTACTCGGACAACCTGCTCGACCCGGCGTTCGGCCCGCAGCTCGACGCGCTGATCTACCCCTGGCTGCTGGAGCGCACCAAGATCGAGGTGATGGACGCCGCGCAGGCGCAGGGCGTCCCCGTCGCCGCGCTCAACACCACCGCCGATCTCTTCGCGGACCGCCAGCTGCGCGCTCGCGGCTACTTCGTCGAGCTCGACCACCCGGAGACCGGCCCCCGCGAGTACCCCGGCGCGCAGTTCAAGATGAGCGAGACGCCCGCCTCGATCCGCCGCGCGCCGCTGCTCGGCGAGCACACCCTCGAGGTGCTCACGGAGCAGCTCGGCTACACCTCCGAGGACGTCTCGATCCTGAGGCAGCGCAATGTCGTCTGACGCGGCATCCGGCGCCACGCCCGAACCCCGCCGCGAGACGCGGCTGCCCCTCGAGGGGGTGCGCGTGCTCTCGCAGGCGATCGTCTGGGCGGGGCCGGCGGCCAGCCTGATCCTCGCCGACCTCGGCGCCGAGGTGATCGAGATCGAGTCGATCCAGCACGTCAACCCGACGCGCTCGAACTACCGCAACCTGCCCGAGCTGTACCTGCGGGGCCCGTTCGGCGCGCTCTACACGGACCGCGACCCGAGCGAGGGCTTCTGGAACCGCAACGCCCACTTCAACTACTCCAAGCGCAACCACAAGAGCATCACGCTGGACATCGATCGGCCCGACGGCATCGAGCTGCTGCGCGAGCTCGTGCGCGTCTCCGACGTCTACATCGAGAACAACGCCGTGGGCGTCGTCGAGAAGTTCGGGCTGGACTACCCGCGGCTCGCCGAGCTGAATCCGCGCATCATCCAGGCGCGCTTCCCCGGCTTCGGGACCACCGGCCCCTACCGCGGCTTCAAGGGCTTCGCCCCCACCATGGACGCGCTCGGCGGCCACACCTTCCTGCGAGGCTATCGCGACAGCGATCCCTCGTTCACGCCCGGCCTCGCGCACGGCGACCCCAACGCCGGCATCCACGTCGCCTTCGCCGTGCAGGCCGCGCTCTTCGCGCGCGAGCGCACGGGCCGAGGGCAGATGATCGACCTCTCGCACGTCGAGGCCGGGCTGCATCACATCTCGTGGGCGCTGATGGACTACTCCTTCAACCGGCGCGTGCGGAGCACCTTCGGCAACCGCCACCCCTCGAAGGCGCCGAGCGGCGTCTTCCGCTGCATCGACGCGCCGGGCGAGCAGACCGAGTCGAGCCGCCGCCGCTGGATCGCGATCGCCGTCGACAGCGACGAGCAGTTCGCCGCGCTCGCGGCGGAGATGGGCGCTCCGGAGCTGGCCGACGACCCGCGCTTCGCCACCCTCGAGGCGCGCTACGAGGTCCAGGACGAGCTCGAGCCGCTGATCGAGGCGTGGACCTCGCAGCACGCGGCGCGCGAGCTGATGGAGCGGCTGCAGGCCGCGGGCGTGCCCGCCGCCGAGCTGCTGCGCCAGGAGGAGCTGCGCGAGAACGAGCACCTGCGCGAGCGCGGCTTCTGGCAGGAGATCGATCACCCGGCGGCGGGGACGCACAGCTACCCGGCCCCGGTCGCGCGCTTCCGCGAGCGCCCGCTGCGCATCCGCAGCCACGCCCCGCTGCTCGGCCAGCACAACCGCGAGGTGCTGCAGGACCTCCTCGGCGTCAGCGACGAGCGCTACCAGCAGCTCCTCGACGCCCAGATCATCGGCACCCGCTACCTCGACGACGCTACGTAGGGGGCAGCAGGTATCTCAGATCAGCAGCATTCCTGGAGGTGAGATTGCCGGGCAGAGTCCTGCCCGGATCATGACCAGAATCTGATCGCGGCCAGGATGACCGCTGTTGCGATTGAGATGATTCCGATGGAGTACGTGAAAAAGTGGCGTTCAAGCTCGGAGCGCATCTGCTGGAGATCGGCCTTCGTGGCAAGGTGCTCGTAAGCGCCTTCGAGGCGGGCAATGCGGTCGGATTCGGCTGTCACGGCTCTCCTGCGCGGCTCTACTGTACCCCCGATACGGCCGGTTGGCGGTGGAACGATGCTTGATCAAACGACGCTGGACGACGTCATCGGCCGCATCGTCGAGGTGGCGGAGCCCGAGAAGATCATCCTCTTCGGGTCCGCGGCCCGTGGCGACATGGGCCGCGACTGTGATGCCGACCTACTCATCATCAAGGACGGAGCGGACGCGCTCGACCTCATGGCGCGTATCTACGGGAGACTGCGCGGCGTCGGCGCGGCCGTCGACGCGATCGTGGTCTCGCCCGAGGACGTGGAGCGCTACAAGGACAGCCACGCGCTGATCATCAAGCCCGCCGTCCAGGACGGCATCGTGGTCTATGAAGCCCCCTGATCGCTTCCCGCCCGACGACCCCCGGGAGTGGCTGACCGTGCCCAACTCCTCGACGCCCAGATCATCGGCGACGCCTACCTCGAGGACGCGACGTAGCGGGCGGTAGGGCGCGACGCTACGAGACCTCGATCCCGATGCGACAATGATCGCTGGGACCCCACTGCTCCGGCTCGTTGATTGCTCGCACGTTCACAGAGTCGGCCAACCTCCTGGAGGCAAATACGAAATCCAGCTGCCGGGTCGCTACAGCAGGACCCCCCTGCTGGACCGAGTAGTACGTGGGCACATTGGCGCTTCCCCGAGGAAGCTCCCTGGGCCATGGATCTGCCTGCCGACCGTGAGGGTGTTGAGGACCGATGAAGGGCAGACCCAGCGCCTTCATCCTCTCGAACACCGTTCCGTAACGTAGGGCCCAGTATCGGTTCCCATGCTCCCCGTGACCGTGGAGGATGTTGAGGTCTCCGGCAGCCAGAATGCGATGGCCCCTCTGGCTCCCGATGAACGCGGACAGGTCGGAGACCAGGTGATGAGCCGAGGCGTCCGAGACAATCCAGCTGCTGCCGGTGGATGCGTGGGGCCGCGTCCATAGCGAGTACATGGAGATGGCGACAAAGGGATCAACGTCGGGCGAGCTCACGACAGCTGCCGTGAGTGTGCCCTGACGGCTGACGGCGAACTCCCCGCCACGTGCATCCTCGAGCGGCCTCGCCTCGATCCACTCCACGCTGACGCGATCCGAGAGCTTTGCAATAGCCGTCCGCCACGGCCGGTTGCGCGCACCGGCGGTGCGCCAGGGGGCGGGATCCACGTCGACCTGGCTCGCGATCTCCGGCGGCGGTGCGCCGGCCTCCTGCAAGAGCGCGATGTCTGCATTCATCTCGATGAGGACACGCCAGGGCTCGTCGCGGTGCGCGATGTTCCAGGAGACAACCTTTACTGACACCTGACGGCCCTGCCCCTCAAACCCCCACCGCAGCGTCCGGCACGTTGCGTGTGACGCCGAGGGCGGCGAGGTCGGCGATCTCGGAGTCGGAGAGGCCGGCGACGTCCCGCAAGACCTCCTCGGTGTGCTCGCCGAGCATGGGGGCGGGGCGCGGCGTGCGGCCGGGGGTGCGGCTCAGCTTGAAGGGGCGGCTGAGGTGCGGGATGCGGCCCGCCGCCGGGTGGGTCACCGGCTCCCAGAAGCCGCGCTCCACCAGCTGCGGATCCTCGATCAGCGTGTCGCCGCGATGCACCATGCCGGCCGCGACGCCGAGCGCCTGCAGCTGCTCCATCGTCGCGCGCGGCTCGCGCTCGCGCGTCCAGGCGGCGATCAGCGCGTCCGCCTCGTCGTGGTGGCGACGCCGCCCCAGCAGCGTCGCGAAGCGCGCGTCCGAGGCCAGCTCCGCGCCGCCGATCAGCTCCGCGAGGGCGCGCCACTCGGCGTCCGAGCGCACGGTGATCGCGATCCAGGCGTCCTCGCCCGCCGCCGGGTAGACGCCCTGCGGGGCATGGACCTCGTGGCGGTTGCCCTGTGGCCCGCGCGTGCGGCCGTTCATCGCGTAGTCCATCAGCATCTCCGGCACGATCGAGGTCGTGACCTCGCGCTGCGAGAGGTCGACGAAGGAGCCCTCGCCCGTGCGGTCGCGGCGGCGCACGGCGGCGAGGATCACGCCGGCGCCGAGCATCGCGACCACCGGGTCGGGGAAGAAGGTGCCGGAGCTGGTCGGCGGGCCGTCGCGGTAGCCGGTGATCGAGGCAATGCCGGCGGTCTGCTCGAGGATCGCGCCGTAGGAGCCGTACTCGCGCTCCGGCCCGGTCGCGCCCTGGCTGGAGAAGGAGACGTAGACGATGTCCGGCTTGACGGCGTGCATCGCCTCGTAACCCGCGCCGAGGCGATCGAGCACGCCGAAGCGGTAGCTCTCCGCGACCACGTCCGAGGCGGCGACGACGCGCTTCAGCGTCGCGATGCCCTCGGGCATGGTGAGGTCCAGGCAGATGCCGCGCTTGCTGCGGTTGCGGTCGTTGAACAGCCCCGCGCGGTTCCACGGCTCCGGGCCGGGCTCGTCGTCGGGGTAGATCGCGGTGCTGCCCTGCGGGTTGGGATCGCCTCGCGCGGTGTCCGTGCGGCGGCCGGACTCGACCTTGATCACGTCGGCGCCCATGTCGCCGAGCAGCTTGAGGGCGAGCGGCCCCGCCCAGACCTGCGAGAGGTCGACGATGCGCAGCCCCGCGAGGGCGCCCGGCGCCCCTCGGTCGCCCGGTCCGCGCGGCTCGGCCGCCACTAGATCACCCCCGCGCCGCGCATCCGCGCCAGGTCGGCGGCGCTGCAGCCCAGCAGCTCGCCGTAGACCTCGGCGTTGTGTTCGCCGAGCAGCGGCGCGCGCCGCAGCGGCGGGCGCTCCGTGCCGAAGCGCAGCGGCAGGCCGGGGTAGAGCAGCGGCCCCGTCGCGGGGTGGTCGAGCTCGCTGAAGAACTCGCGCTCGATGAACTGCGGCGACTCGATCAGGTCGGGCGCGGTGCAGACGTAGCCGGCCGGCGCCTGCACCGCCTGCGCCGCGTGGTAGAGATCCGCTTTGCGCCTGCCCGAGGTCCACTCGGCGACGACCGCGCGCAGCTCGTCCATGTGGTCGCGGCGCTGCCGCGCGGTCTCGAAGCGCGGATCGTGCTCGATGTCCGGCCGCTCGATCAGCCTGCAGAAGCCCGGCCAGCGCGCCTGCGGGAACATCAGCCCGATGTAGCCGTCGTCCACCTCGAACATCGGCGCGTGCGTGTTGCCGCGAGGGCGTATCTCTCGCTTGTAGGCCCAGGCCGCCCCCGGATACTCCTGCGCGGTCGCGATGCCCTCGTGCATCGAGACGTCGACGTGCTGGCCCTCGCTCGTGGCGTCGCGATGGTGCAGCGCGAGCAGCGCGCCGCTGAAGGCCGAGAGGCCGGCGAAGAACTGCGCCGGCCGCCCGCCGATCTTGAGCGGCTCGCGGTCCTCGTCGCCGGCGATGTAGAGCGAGCCGCCGAGGGCGAGCGCCGTCAGGTCCGTCGCCTGCCAGTCGCGATACGGCCCGCTCTGCCCGAAGTCCGCCACCGAGACCACGATCACGCCGGGCCGCGAGTCTTCGTGGGCGGCGTCGAGCGCCTCGTAGCCGAGCCCCCAGGCGTCGAGGCGGCCGGGCGCGAAGTCCTCGATCACGACGTCGGCCCAGCCGGCGAGCCGCTTGCAGAGCGCGCGCCCGGAGGACTGTTCGAGGTCGAGCGTGACGCTGCGTTTGCCGGTGTTGAGGTAGAGGAAGAGTCCGCTCAGTTCGGGGTGCGGCTCATCGTCCGGGAAGGGCGGATAGGAGCGAGCGCGGTCGCCGCGCCCCGGCGCCTCGACGCTGATCACGTCGGCGCCGAGCGCCGCCAGCAGCTTGGTGCAGAACGGCCCCGCGACGCCCTCGGACAGATCGAGGACGCGCACGTCGTCAAGCGCCTCGGCCATCGAGCCTCCCTCCGGCGGCGTTCACCTTATACCGCAGGCTTGCGCAAGCCGCGGCCCACCCCGGCGCAGCCCGCGCTACGTCGCCAGCGCCTCGATCTCCGCGGCGCTGAAGCCGGCCTCCGTCAGCACCTCGACCGTGTCGCGGCCGAGGGTCGGCGCGGCCCGGCGCGCGCCGGTCGCGCTCTCCGACATCTCGACGAGCGCGCCGACCATGCGCTCCGGGCCGGTCAGCTCGTGCTCCAGATCGAGCAGTAGCCCCAGCGCCTCGAGCTGCGGCTCGTCGGCGACCTCTTCGGGCAGGTTGACGCGCGAGGCGGGCGCGCCGGCCGCGTCGAGCGCCTCCATCCACTCGTCCATCGTGCGCTCGCGCATGACCGCGCGGATGCGCTCGCGGACCGCCTCGATCACCGGCCGGTTGTCGGGGTCGAGCGCGTTGAAGTCCGGATCGGCGGTCGGGTCGTCCTCGATGCCGAGCGCGGCGCGGATCTGGTCGCGGTTCTCCGGGCTGACCGCGCCGAGCACGATCGCGCCGTCGCGGACGGAGTAGCCGTTGGTGTAGAGCAGGCCCGCCGCGTTCTGGGTCAGCACCTGCAGCCCGCGCGCCTCGAGGACCTCGCGGTAGCCGCCGCCGCCCTCGCGCACGGCGCGCACGCGCTCCAGCATCGGATCGCTGGTCACGGCGTCGACGGCGGGCAGGCGGGAGACGTAGTAGGAGAGGAAGGAGACGGCCGCCGCCACCAGCGGCGCGCTGATGTACTGCCCGCGGCCGGTGCGTTCGCGCCGGTAGAGCGCCGCGCAGACGCCCATCGCGCCGGCAATGCCGCCGGCATAGTCGGAGAGGACGGTGCTGCTCATGCGCTGCGGCGCGCCGGACTCGTCGATCTTGCTCTCGGCGGCCATCAGCCCGCTGAAGGCCTGGATCACCACGTCGCCGCCGGGGCGCCGGGCGTCCGGGCCGCGCGTGCCGTAGCTGGTGTGCTCGACGTAGATCAGGTCCTCGCGCAGCCCTCGCAGCGTCTCGTAGTCGATGCCCAGCCGTTGCGGCACGCCGGGCCGCGTGTTGATCACGAACACGTCGAAGCCGGGAATCAGGCGGCGCAGCGCCTCGCGTCCGGCTTCCCCGCGCAGATCGAGGACCACGCTGCGCTTGCCGCGGTTGAGCGTGTGGAAGAGCTTGCTCTCGTTCGGCGCGAAGCCGGCGAGCAGCCGCACCGGATCGCCGCCCGGCGGCTCGATCTTCACCACCTCCGCCCCGAGGTCGGCGAGGTTCTGCGCGCAGTAGGGCCCGACGACGTGCGTCCCCAGCTCGAGCACGCGCACGCCCTCGAGGGCGCCCGCGTCGAGCAGCGGCTCCGTCATGTCCGGAACGCCTCGGTCGCCGCGCCGCTACTTGATCGCGTAGGCGTTGGGCGGCGAGCCGACGCCGCCGAGGATGTTGAGCGGCGAGGAGACGAGCATGAACTCGTAGACGCCGTCCTCCGCGCAGTCCGCCGCGAGCGGGGCGAGGTGGAAGTACTCGCCGATCGCGATGCCGAGCATCGGCAGCAGGCGGCGGTGCTGGAAGCCCTCCTCGGGCTTCACGTGCAGTGCCTCCATCGCGTGCGTGTCGGCGGCCACGGCGCTGATGCCGCGGTTCCACAGCCACGCCGCGGTCTCCCGGGCACCGTCGAGGCCGGGCGCCTGCATCCCGTCCGGGTTCGGCGCGACTGACCCCTGCATGCCCAGGCGCGTGTCGAGGTCGAGCGAGAGCAGCCATTCGAGCCAGCCGGTGTTGAGCAGCAGCGTGTCGCCGGGCTCGATCGCCACGCCCTGTGCGTCCGCGATCTCCTCGATCATCGGGCCGGTGATCGGGAAGCGCTCGTCGGGCGCGCAGTCGTAGTGGCGCCTGGCGTCGATCAGCACGCCGCGCCCGACGATGCCGCGCTCCGCCCACTGGTCGATACCGCACTCGCGGCCCTCGTTGACGTCCTCGTCCTGGCGGCCGCCCCAGTAGCCGTACTGGCGGTAGCGCACGTGCGAGAGGGCGTCCCACTGGCTGGAGCCCTGCAGGTAGAAGCCATCGAGCCAGTCGTCGCGCGTCTGGCGGCCGGTCTCGACGTGGTGGATGAAGCGCGTGCGATCACTGAGCGGCGGGTCCGGCTCGTTGAGCGGGAGATCGAGGTTGATCACCTTGCCCGTGCGCACCAGCCGCGCGGCCGCGACCACGTGCTCCGGCGTCAACCGGTTGAATGCCCCGACCTGGTCGGCGCGTCCCCAGACATCCCAGGCGTGGCGCTCCTCGCTGCCCTCGTCCATGGTCGGCAGGTCGTCGTAGGCGGGCGTTCCGGTCGTTGGCGGCATCGGGTGCATCCTTCCCGGTCGGTGCAGGTGTTCGTAGCGGCGGCTGGACGATTCTAGAGCGTCGGGGCGGGGCGGGCAGGGCTCATAAGGACCCTACCGCAAGGCTTCTGGTATTCTGTATTTCTGTAGTCCCTGCGGAGGCACCAATGGCAGTCCAGAAGAAGCGACTCACCCTCGACATCGACGCGCCCCTGCAGCGACGACTGAAGGCCGTCGCCGCACTCAAGGGCGTGAGCATGCGCCAATATTGCCAGAACGCCATCGAGCAGGAACTGGCGAAGGAGGAGGCACAGGGTATCGTCGTCCTGCCCTTCGGAGAGGCGCTCGACCGGCTCGAGTCCCTCCAGCACGAACTCTTCGGGGACAGGACGTTCACCGGAGACTCGGTTGACTTCATTCGCGAGGCCCGCGAGGAACGCGCCTCATCGTGAACGGTCGCGTCGTCGTGGACGCGAGCCTGGTCGTCAAGTGGCTGGTTTGGGAGCCGGACTCGGGTTCCGCGCGCGCTCTCGCCCGGACCTGGGCTGGCGACGGCGTGACGCCAACAGCGCCGTACCTCATGCCGGTGGAGGTGAGTAACGCGCTGCATCGGCGTGTCCTGCGCGGTGAACTGACCGTGGCCGACGCGGCTCGCCTGCTGGAAGCCATGCTGACCTCCGGTGTCGAGCTGCTCGCAACGCCACGCTTGCACAGCAGGGCCCTCGAGCTGGCGGGCCTGCTCGGACAGGGCGCGGTCTACGACAGCCATTATCTGGCGCTCGCGGAAACCCTCGATTGCGACCTGTGGACCGCCGACGAACGATTCTGGCGGGCAGCGAGCCGCTCCGCCCGGGTGCACTGGATTGGCGAACCCGACCTGCCGGACCGCGCGTAGGGCGCCTCGGTCAGGGTGCCACCCCGGCCGGGCGCTTCGGCGCGACGGCGGGCGGGCGGAGCAGCAGCAGCAGGACCAGGTTGGCGGCCGCGGCGGCGGCGATGCCGCTCGCGAGGGCGACCTGGTCGATCTCGATCAGCTGGCTGAAGGCGATGTTGTAGACCGTGGCGAAAGCCATCTGGGCGAAGCCGAGCACCGCCGAGGCGAGGCCCGCCATGCGCTCGAAGGGGATCATGGCGCCGGCCATCGCCGGCGGGCGGGCGATGCCGTGCCCCGCGGCGAACACGAACATCGGCAGCAGCACCGCCCACGGACTGGCGACGCCACCCCAGGCGAGCGCCGCCATCACGCCCCCGGCGCTCGCGGCGAAGACGGCGCCGAGCAGCACCACCCGCGAATTCGCCCAGCGCACCACCAGCCGGCTCGACAGCCACGCCCCGCTCATGATCCCGACGGCCGCGAATCCGAAGGCGAGTCCGAACTGGCCGGGCGAGAGCCCGAGTTCGTCGATCAGCACGAACGACGAGCCGGAGATGAAGACCAGCTGCCCGCTGAACATCAGCCCCATCGTCAGCGCGTAGGCGAGGAAGGTGCGGCTCGAGAACAGCTCCCGGTAGTTCCGGCTCATCTGCACGGCGCCGAGCGCGCTGCGGTCGCGGCGCACGTTCGTCTCCGGCAGCACCAGCCGGTAGGCGACGAGCAGGAACAGACCGATGCCGATCAGCGTCACGAATACGGCACGCCAGTCGAAGAGATCCTGCAGGACGCCGCCGATGATCGGCGCGATCGTCGGCGCGAGCGGCGTGGCGATCGTCATGTAGGCCATCACCCGCGCGGCGCGACTCCGCCCGAACACATCGAGCACCATCGCGCGAGCGATCGCGGGGCCGGCGCCGCCGCCGAAGCCCTGGATGATGCGCCCGACGATCAGCGTCTCCGCCGACCAGGCGAACAGCGACAGCACGCCGCCCGCGATGAAGAGCACGAGGCCGGCGATCAGCGCGGGCCGCCGCCCGAAGCGGTCCGAGACCGGCCCGTAGACAAGCTGCGAGGCCGCGAACGCGAGCAGGAAGAGCGTCACCGCGAGCTGGATCGTCGAGGTCGAGGCCTCGAACTCCTCGGCCATGTTCGGCATGGACGGGAGGAACATGTCGATCGCGAGCGGCGCGGTCATCGAGAGGCCGACCAGCATCGCGACGGCCCACCGTGACTCGGCGCGCGCACGATCGCGGGCTGAGAGCCCGGGGGGTTCGTTCGTAGCCAAGTGCGCCCCGTCCACGCCGCTCGCTGCGCCGCCTCCGGCCTCCGGAGCATCGGGGCGGCGCGCGGGTGGATCAATGCTCCCGCCACGCCGGGGCCGCAGCTCCCGAGTTACGCGGGCGCCATGCGAATCGAGTGGTCCGGCCCGCTATGCTGGTTGTGGCTGCTCACAACCTCGGTGAGCCGTTGTGCGCCGGGGCGAAGGGAGTCCTCGCATGGAGTTGATCCCGCTACTCGTGCTGATGGCAGCGTGCGCTGCCGTGACGGGCGCCGTCGCCAGAAGGAAGGGCCGCCGGGTGTGGCTGTGGGCCCTGCTGGGCGCCCCGTTCACCATCGTCACGCTGATCACCGTCGCCCTCCTGCCGGGGAAGCGCGGGCGAGTCGCGAGCGGCCTCGGCCTCCCCGAAGGGGCGGATCCCGACTCGTGGCTTCGCGGACGGGCCGAGGCGGGGAAGATCCGGCGGCAGCGGGACGAAGCGCTCGCCGAAACGCACCGGGACATGTCGTCCCACATCCCCGGGGGAGGCTTCGGAGGCCTGTAGCCGATCGCCGGAGCCCCAGCCCGCGACGAGTGGGTGAACGCGAGAGGCACACTCGTCCCCTCCCCCCTGGTGGAGACCCTTGCGAAACTCCCGTTTCGAGGGCGGTCCGGCGCCCTCCCCCCTTGCGAGAGAGGGCGCCGGAGCCCGCGCGCCTTGTACACGAAGCGCGCTGCGCCCGGTTCCGGAGGCGCTTCGCAAAGGTCTCCCTGGTGTGAGGGCGAGGGGCAGGCCCGTCCCCGCCTCCGACATCCGTCGGACGCGGGTTCGCCTGACGTGACCCTGCGATAGGCTAGGCGCTACTTCGAGTCCTCCGAGGACCACCAGGGGCGGCCGCCTCCCGCCGGCCGCTCGCGAGGGAACGCGCCGACGACTGCCAACGGCCCCGACGACGACCGCCCGGACGCGCCCTCGAGAGGCGCCGTGGGCGTCGACGCGGACGCGGAACGGCCCACGGCGTCAGCGCGGCTGATCAGCGGCGTCACCTCGGCGCGCACCTTCGACTCGCTGCACGACCGCGACTTCCGCTGGTTCTTCCTCGCCTCGCTCAGCAAGAACGCCGCGCTGAACATGCAGATGCTCACGCGCGGCTTCCTCGTCTTCCTGCTGACCGGGTCCTACGCCGCCCTCGGCACGATGGCGCTCGTCCACGCCTTCTCGATGCTCACCTTCTCGCTCTACGGGGGCGTGCTCGCCGACGGCCGCTCCAAGCGCATGATCCTCCAGATCGGGCAGATCGCGGCCGCGCTGAACGCCGCCGCAATCGCGCTGCTGCTCTTCGCGGATCTGCTGCGCTACGAGCACCTGCTGATCGCGGCGTTCGCGCAGGGCGTAACCAGCGGCCTGATGATGCCGGCCCGGCAATCGATGCCACCCGAGATCGTGCCGGCGGCCCAGTTGCAGAACGCCGTCTCGCTCAACACGGCGAGCATGAACGTCATGCGGCTCTTCGGACCCGCCTTCGCCGGGGTCATGCTCGCAATCACCGAGCCGGAGTGGGTCTACGCGCTCATGACCGTGCTGTTCGCGCTCTCGATCGTGCTGCTCGCCCGCGTGCCGAAGCGGGCGCCGAGCCCCCGCTCGATGAGCGCGAGGAACGTCATCAACGAGCTGCGCGAGGGCTTCGCCTACATCCTGCGCACGCCCACGGTCTTCTCGCTGCTCGGCATCGGCTTCATCACCTCGCTGCTGGGGATGCCCTACATCCGCCTCATGCCGGGCTTCGTGGCCGACGTGCTGAACGGGGGTTCGGCGCAGCTCGGCATCCTGATGAGCCTCGCGGGCTTCGGCTCGCTGACCGGCGCGCTCGCGCTCGCGTCGCTGCCGCCGCGGCATCGCGGGAGGCTGCTGCTCGTGAGCATGGTGGTGATGGGTCTCGCGCTGACGGCCTTCTCGGCCTCCTCGATCTTCATCCTGTCCTTCTTCCTGATGTTCATCGTCGGGGTCGGCGAGGCCGGGCGGCAGGCGCTCAACGTGGTGCTGATTCACCAGCACGCCGAGGACGCGTACCGGGGCCGCGTGATGAGCGTGCTGATGATGCAGGTCGGGACGATGGCGCTCGGCGCCTTCGTCGTCGGCCTGATCGCCGAGGCCGTGGGCCCGCAGGTGGGGCTCGGCAGCTTCGCCCTGCTGCTCGCGGCGCTGGCCCTCGCCGCGCACGTCTTCCTGCCGCGAGTGCGCGACCTCCAGTAGCGCGCCGCGCGGACGGCCCGGCTGCGGGCTCGCCGGGCGCGGCGCTGCGCTAGGCTAGAGGCCGCTTCGAATCCTCGAGGACGAGAGGAGTGGCGATGGCGGAACCCGGCCGCCCGCCGCCCGCGAGGGAACACGCCGACGACTGCACCGCGCCGCGACGACGACCGTGAGGATGCGCCCTCGCGAGGGGGCGTGCGTCTGCACGCGGGCGCCGAGCGGCCCACGGCGACCTCGCGCCTGGTCGGCGGCCTGACCTCGGCGCGCACCTTCGACTCGCTGCACGACCGCGATTTCCGCTGGTTCTTCATCGCGGCGCTCAGCCTGAACGCCACGATGAACATGCAGATGCTCGCGCGCGGCTACCTCGTCTACGAGATGACCGGGTCGTACGCGGCGCTCGGCACGATGGCGCTGTTCCAGGCCGTGACGATGCTCGGATTCTCGCTGTACGGAGGCGTGCTGGCCGACCGGCGCTCCAAGCGAGTGCTGCTGCAGACAGCACAGGCCGCGGCCTCCGTGACCGCGGCCGCAGTGGCGGCGCTGCTCTTCGCGGACATGCTGCGCTACGAGCACCTGCTGGTCGCCGCAATCGCGCACGGAGCGACCAGCGGGGTGATGTTCCCGGCCTTGCAGTCGATGCCCGCGGAGTTGGTGGGCATCGCCCGATTGCAGAACGCCGTCTCGCTGAACATGGCGGGCATGAACACCATGCGGCTGTTCGGACCGACGCTCGCCGGGGTCATGCTCGCGATCATCGGTGCGGAGTGGGTTTACGCACTGATGACCGCGCTGTTCCTGCTCTCCGTCGCCCTGCTCGCCCGCGTGCCGAAGCGCGAGCCGGCTGCGAGACCGCGGGGCGCCCCGAGCTCCATCGAGGAGTTCCGGGAGGGCGTCGCCTACATCCTCCGGACACCCACGATGTTCCTGCTGCTGTCCCTGAGCTTCGCGACCTCGTTCCTCGGAATGCCCTACATCCGCCTCATGCCGGGCTTCGTGGCCGACGTGCTCGGCGGGGGTGCGGCGCAACTCGGCCTGGTGATGAGCGTGGCGGGGCTCGGGTCTTTGATCGGAGCGCTCGCCCTGGCCTCGCTGGCGCCGAGGCAGCGCGGGAAGCTGCTGCTGCTCAGCGTGGTGGTGGCCGGCCTGGGGCTCACGGCGTTCTCCGCCTCTTCGACGTACCTCCTGTCGCTCGCCATCATGGTCGTCGTCGGGGTCGGCGAGGCGGGGAGGCAGGCGCTCAACAACGTGCTGCTTCATACGCACGTGGAGGACGCCTACCGCGGCCGCGTCGCGAGCGTCTTCATGATGCAGGTCGGGACGATGGCCCTCGGCGCCTTCGCCGTCGGCCTGATCGCCGAGTTCGTGGGCCCGCAGGTCGGCCTCGGCAGCTTCTCCCTGCTGCTCGTGGTGGTAGCGCTCGTCGTCTACGCCTTCGTCCCGCGCCTGCGGAACATGCAGTAGCGCGGGCGCGCGGCGCACCGCATCGGTCTCGATGCGGTCATGGACGCGATCGACATGAAGACGTTCGGCCTGATGGCCGCGATCGGTAAGATCGAGCTCGACAACTTCCGCGAGCGCGCCTCCATGGGCAAGCGCGGCGCCGCCAAGCAGGGACGCATCCCGGTGAGCAACGTCCCCGACGGCTACTGCGTGCGCGACGACGGCACGCCCACAGTCGACGAGGAGCGCGCCGTGGCGTAGCCGTACACCTCCGTCAGGATGTCGCCGATGATGTAGGAGATCGGGAAGACGATGATCGAAGCGGGCTGGAATTAGTCGAACCAGCCCCCACCATTCCCGAAATATCCACCACCTTGATCGCGATGATGTTGGAGACGATCAGCGCCCCCGCGAAGATCACGGCCACGGGCATCAGGTAGCGGAAGTGGCGCTCTCCTGCTTCGGTCGTCATGGTTTGGGTCATGGGCCGGGGGTTCTAGCAGGCAAGCCCTCCGACTGCTACCATGCCCTATGGCCAAGTCCGGCGAGCCAGCCCGCTTTCAGCGCGGTCAGCCGATCCTCCACCGCACCCCCTTCGTCGTCGAGAGTGGCGAATACGCACCCGTCATCTGCGACGTGAAGCCGATGGTCGTCGTCCAGGACACCGCCGAGTTCGTTTCGCTCTGGCTACCGGCAGGCACGCCCACAGTACTCTCGCTGCCGATCGTCCCGGGACAGCCGCGCCCCTGGCTCGAAAGCGAATACAAGCTGGTCGATAGCGTCTGGGAACGCTGGAACATGCTCATGCTCATGGTCCCGGGCCAGTGGCGCGCGACCTGGGTCTGGTGGACACCCAACTGGGAGTTCCTCGGCTGGTACGTGAACCTTGAGGAGCCCTTCCGCCGCACACCCCTCGGCTTCGATGTGCGCGACCTCTGGCTCGACGTCGTCGCGGACGCCGATCGCCACTGGCGCTGGAAGGACGAGGACGAACTGGAGCGAGTGCTCGAGCACGGCCTGATCTCCGAGGCCGTCGCCGAGCGCGCCCGCGCCGACGGTGAAGCCGCGATCGCCGACATCGAGCGTGGCGCCTGGCCCTTCACCGACGACATACGCGACTGGCGCCCCGACCCCGCCTGGCCCATCCCCACCCTCGCGAACACTCCACGCGAAGACCTCCTCGCCATCCACGACGAGGCCCACTGGACCAACCCGAACCGTCTCTAGACCGTATGGAGTGACCGGCTCCGAGTTCGCAAACTCGCGGGTTACAGACGCGAGGCATGCAGAGCCGCATGCGAAAGGAGCCGGTCAGGAAGATGACTACCACATATGCAGGGATGGATGCACACGCGCGGGCGATCCACGTGACGGTGCTGGCGCCGGGGGCGGAGCGGCCCGATATCCCCTGTAGAAACCCAGCGACCGTTTCCGGGTCGGGTTGGTGGCCGGATATCTCCTTCACCGTCTCGGCGAGCAGATCGCGCAGCAGCCCGTCGGGGTCGCCGGGCACTTGCTTCCACGCGTCCTGCAGCGCCGCGCGCACGCGCCGATCGCGCTCCTGGCTCTCGAACTCCCGTTGCGCCTCCTTTAACGCCGCGCCGCTGACGATGTCGCTGCGGCTCAGGAAGCGTTCCAAGTCGGCGGCGGCGCGGGGGGCCTCCTGCTGGCGGAAGTCGATGTTGAAGAACCGTCGCTGCTCCCAGTTGCCGGCTGCCGTAGACAGGTAGAGCCACCACACACGGCCGTCGGTGAGGGCCGCGAGCGGCACGCCCTCGTCGAAGGCGTAGCGCAGCAGTTGCTCCTGGTGTCCGGTCAGGTCTGTGCCGGTGCGCTTCACCTCGATCAGCACGAGGCGCTGACCGGGAACCTGGAGGCAGTAGTCCACGCGCCCGCCGCGCACCTCGAACTCCGGCGTTACCTCGTTGCCGTCCCAGCAGTCCCAGCCCAGCGCGTCGAGGACGGGAAGCACCGCCGTCTGGCGCGCTGCCTCCTCGACGCGCTGCGGAAGCGCTTCGTCCTGCGCGACTGCGACGGCCGGCCCGTTTCGGCCGCCGAGGGCCGAAGCATCGTCGCCGAGCGCTACAGTGTCCCCGCCGAGGTCCGCCGGCAGCGACTGGGCCCTCGCGCGGGCTCGCGCAAGGGGACGGGCCGCCGCGGTCAGGAGTCGCAAAGCGCTCCGGCGTCGGCCCGTCCGTTTCCCACGCTACAACCTCTCGCCGGGGCTTGACATCAGTTAGGAACTCAACGGATCGGAGTTCCGCTCTCGCGAGTTCAGGGCGGCCGTCGCCGAGCTGGGGGCGGAGCAGCGCTTCATCCGCGCTGGCAGGCCGCAAACCAACGGCTGCGTGGAGCGGGTGCAGGGCACGATCCTCGAGGAGTGGTGGAAGCCGGCCTTCGCGCGCCATCTGATCCCCAAGCAGACCGGGCTGCGCCGCGACCTCGAACGCTACCTGCACGAAGTGCTCGCCGCTGTCGAAGGGATCGTTGCGGTAGCGCTCCGGCAGCCGCGCCTCGACGAACGCGCGCACCGCGGCGCGGAACGCAGCCTGCTCCGCGTATCGCCCCAGTCCACCGCCGCGCCTCGCTACTCCGCGAGTTCGATGTCGAAGCCGTCGTCGGAGCCGCGGACTGCGTTCAGCACCCGGCGAGCATGGCGCACGCAATCATTGGCGCTGAAGTTTCCCTCGACATAGAGATCGGTGCCTGGAACCCGGAGCGGCACGCGGAGATCCGAGGGTGACGAGCTGAAGTAGGGACGCTTCCGACCCCGCAGGTGGACGACGCGCTTCGCGAACGCCGGCCCCGCCTCGGTCGCAAGTCGCTCGCAGATCCCGCGCAGCACCTCGTTCCAGCGAGCCGCCTCGTAACGGTTGCCGTCGAGCCAGAACGCCGCCGGGCTGCGTCCTTTGAAGCTCACGGAGGGAGGGGCGACGGCGGTTTTCTCCAAGGGGGACGCGGGCTCATCCGCAAGCTCGATGTGGAAGCCGTCGTCGGAGCCGCGGACAGCGCGAACGACACGACGTGAGCGGTCAGCCGCAACATCGGCCGTGATGTTCACATAGACGGAGCGGCCCGTATCGGCGATGGGGACCCAGTCTGGGGAATCCGGGGGCGACGATCTGAAGTAGGGCTGCCCCTGTTGTTCGGCAATGCGTTGGACAAGCGCTGGCCCCGCCTCGATCAAGAGTTGCCCGCACACACGCGGCAGCAATTCGCGCCAATTCCTGACCTCGTAGCGTCCGCTACCCAGCCAGAAGGCCGCCGGGTGACGGCCCTTGAAGCTGGCAGGAGTGTGGTCCGACGGCGAGGAGGGCGATGCGGGGCGAACAGGCTCATCTGTAAGCTCGATATGGAAGCTGTCGTCAGAGCCGCGGACGGCGATGAGGATGCGCCTGGAGATGCGCGCCGCTCGGTCGGGACCAAGATTTCCCTCAACGTAGAGGCTGGAGTTCGTGAGTTTCCGGGGATGTTGTAAATCGTCGGGGCGCTCAGTGAAGTAGACCCGAGTCCGGCCCCCTACATCAGCGACGCGCTCAGCGAACTCTGCGCCTGCCTCCCTCGCAAGTTCGTCGGAGATCTCCTGGACCAAATGCGGCCAACTCTTGACCTCATGGCGTCCGCCATCGAGCAGGAAGGCCGCTATGCGTCGGCCCCGGAAGCTTGTTGGTGCGGGGGTGCCTGTCGTCTCCGCCGGGGACGCGGACTCGCTCGCGGGAGCCGTCGATGCGGCTGCGGCTTGTCGGCCTGCCTGCCTGCGGCGCGACCGGCGGCCCTCGGTTCGTGGCGGCGGGTCGGGCCGTTCGGCTTCCGTGCTTCCGCTTCCCGATATCCCCTGTAGAAACCCAGCGACCGTTTCCGGGTCGGGTTGGTGGCCGGATATCTCCTTCACCGTCTCGGCGAGCAGATCGCGCAGCAGACCGTCCGGGTCGCCGAGCACTTGCTTCCACGCGTCCTGTAGCGCCGCTCGAACACGCCTATCGCGTTCCTGGCTCTCGAACTCCCGCTGCGCCTCCCTCAGCGCGGTACCGCTCGCGACGCCTTCGCGGCTCAGGAAGCGTTCGAGGGCGGCGGCGGCGCGGGGGGCCTCCTGCTGGCGGAAGTCGATGCTGAAGAACCGTCGCTGCTCCCAGTTGCCGGCAGCCGTCGGCAGGTAAAGCCACCACACGCGGCCGTCGGTGAGAGCGGCCAGTGGCACGCCCTCGTCGAAGGCGTAGCGCAGCAGTTGCTCCTGGTGTCCGGTCAGGTCTGTGCCGGTGCGCTTCACCTCGATCAGCACGAGGCGCTGACCGGGAACCTGGAGGCAGTAGTCCACGCGCCCGCCGCGCACCTCGAACTCCGGCGTCACCTCGTTGCCGTCCCAGCAGTCCCAGCCCAGCGCGTCCAGGACGGGAAGCACCGCCGTCTGGCGCGCTGCCTCCTCGACGCGCTGCGGAAGCGCTTCGTCCTGCGCGATGCGCGCAATGTGGTCCGCCAAGTCCGGCATGGCGCGGAGTCTACCGCCTCTGCGCCGCTCGGCGGGTGCGCCCCGCCTCGATCAGCGAGCCGGGCGGCGGTCGCGGACGATCTCCGTGAGGATGCCGTTGGCCGAACTGGGGTGGAAGAAGGAGGCGGTGATGTCCTCGATCGGCTCGCCGAAGTCGATGTAGCGCAGGCCGTTGTCGATGAACTGCTTCGTGTCGGCGATCACGTCGTCGCTGCCGTAGCCGATGTGGTGCAGGCCGGGCCCGCGGCGCTCCAGGTACCTGCCGATGCCGCTCTCGGCGTCGTCAGGCAGCAGGATCTCCAGCTTCGTCTCGCCGAGGCCGACCCTGACGAAGAAGATGCGCGTGCGCTCGGGGGCGAAGTAGTTGCCCTCGGGCATCGGCGCGCGCTCGATGTCCCAGGCGAGGCCGAGCTTCTCGACGAGCACGTCGCCGGCCTGTTCGAGGCTGTGCGACACGATGCCGATGTGATCGAGGTAGGTGATCATCCCGTCCTCCTCCGCGCTGCTCGCCGCCGCCGCAGGCGAAGCCTAGCGGCTGCCGCTCCCGGCCGCTGCGAGCGCGGTACGAGCCTCCGTATACTCGCGTAGCCACGAGGGCTCCCAACCTCCGGAGGCGTCATGGGCGAACTCGAAGCGCCGCTGACCGGCATTCGCGTGCTCGATCTCGGGCAGGCCGCCGTCGGGCCGGTCGCCGCCGAGTACCTCGCGTGGCTCGGCGCCGACGTGATCAAGGTCGAGTCGCCGGACGGCGACATGGTGCGCCGCACCCGGCCCGAGCTGCGCGGCATGGGCCACACCTTCCTCGGCAACAACCTCGGCAAGCGCGGCATCGTGCTCGACCTCAAGCAGCCCGAGGAGTTCGCGCGCGCCGAGGACCTGATCCGCACGGCCGACGTGTTGATCGAGAACTTCCGCTCGCCCGCGGTGATGGAGCGGCTCGGCCTCAGCTGGGATCGCCTGCGCGAACTCAACCCGCGCCTCGTCTACCTGCAGAGCTCCGCCTTCGGCCCGGTCGGGCCGATGGTCGGCATGACCAGCAACGAGTGGTTCTCGCAGGCCGCGGGCGGCGCGACCAGCCTCAACGGCCAGCCCGGCGGACCGCCCGAGTTCTCGCGCGGCACGCCCTCGATCGACTGGAACGGCGCGGCCGTCAACCTCGAGGCTGTGCTCGTCGGGCTGTGGGTGCGCGAGCGCACGGGCCGAGGACTGCGCATCCAGAACTCACAGCTGCAATCGACGATGTTCGGCGCGACCACGCGCATCGCCGAGTTCCTCGCGACCGGCGAACCGCCACCGCGGCTCGGCAGCGCGCGCAGCAACATCGTGCCCGACCAGTCGTTCGCGACGGCCGAGGGCTACGTGGCGGTGAGCGCACTCAACCAGCGGCTCTGGACGCGGCTCTGCGAGGTCCTCGAGCGCCCGGAGCTGGCGGCCGATCCGCGCTTCGCGAGCAACGCGCTGCGCGTGCAGCAGCGCGAGGCGCTGATCCCGCTGCTGGAGGCGGCCTTCGCGCCACGGCCCGCCTCGGAGTGGGTGGAGCGGCTGCGCGAGGCGCGCGTGCCGGCCTCGCAGGTGCTGACCGGGCTGCCGCTGATCGAGGGCCTGCTGGCGCATCCGCAAGCGAGCGGGCAGCGCTTCCTCAGCGTCATGGACACGCCCTGGGGCGACATGGGTACCGCCGAGCCGCACTGGCGCTTCGACAAGACGCGCGCGCGCATCACCGGTCCCTCGCCGGCGCAGGGCCAGCACACAGAGGAGGTGCTCGGCGCGCTCGAGGGCGACCTCGCGGCCGCGCAGGCGCCGGCCCCCGCCGCGACCAACGGCGCGTTCGGCAACGGTGCCACGGGGGACGGCGGCGAGGCGCCCGCACCCGCCCTCGCGGGACTGCGCGTGCTCGATTGCTCGCAGGGCGTCTCCGGGCCGATCTGCGCGATGCAGCTCGGCGACCTCGGGGCGGACGTGGTCAAGATCGAGCCGCCCGGGGGCGACTGGATCCGGGAGGTGGGGCCGTTCCATACGCCCGAGGACGGCGAGCCGGAGAGCGCGCTCTACCTGCAGCTCAACCGCAACAAGCGCGGCATCGCGCTCGACCTCAAGACCGCCGGGGGCAAGGCCGTCCTCGAACGGCTGCTCGCCGGCGCCGACGTGCTGATCGAGGGCTACCGGCCGGGCGTGATGGAGCGGCTCGGCCTCGGCTACGAGGAGCTCTCGGCGCGCTATCCGCGGCTCGTCTACCTCTCGATCAGCGGGCAAGGCGCCGAGGGGCCGCTGGCCACGGCGCCCGCGAGCGAGTTGGACGTGCAGGCCGTGGTCGGCTCCAACCGGCATCTCGGCCGCGCGACGGACCCGCCGCTGCGCTACGGCTACGACCTCGCCTCGGTTGGGGCGGGCGTCGCCGGGGTGCACGGCGTGCTGACGGCGCTGCTCTGGCGCGAGCGCAGCGGCCTCGGGCAGCACGTGCAGACCTCGCTGCTGCAGGCCTTCATCGCCATGCACCAGTGGACGATCAGCGCCGAACTGGCGACCGACGACCGCGTCGGCCGCCCGCTGACCGGCGCCGACGAGCCGCCCGACCACGGCTTCGAGACCGCCGACGGCCACGCGCTGATCACGATGCGCGGCGACGAGGGCGCCTGGGCGAAGTTCCTGATCGCGATCGACCGCCCCGAGGTGCTGCTCGACCCGCGCTACGAGGCGCCGGACAGGCTCATGCGCAACCTGCACCTGCTGCCGCCGCTGGTGAACGACCGCACGCGCGAGATCCCCTTCGAGGAGCTGCGCACGCTGGTGCAGGACGAACTCGGCTACACGATCGTGCGCATGCACGACCTGCGCTCGCTGCTCGCGGACGCGCAGACCGAGGCACTGGAGATGGTCCAGACGATCGAGGGCCACGCTACGCTCGGCCCGCTGCGCACGCTCAACGTCCCGTGGGGCTTCGAGGACGGGCTCGCCTCGCTGCGGCTCCCGCCGCCACTGCTCGGCCAGCACAGCGCCGAGTTGCTCGCCGAGGCCGGTTACGGCGCGGCGGAGATCGCCCGCCTCGCGGCGTCCGGCGCGGTCCGGCTCACCCCGCAGGCGGCGCTCGCCGGGGCATAGCTCGCGCTCGCGTCTGGTGACACGGACGTGCTACACTGCACGCGAGTGGGAGGGGCATGTGGCGGGGCAGAACGCCAACGGGTCGGTCCCGCTGGACGTCGTGCGACAGGTCGTGCGCGAGGAGATCGCGCCCCTCGCCCGGGACGTCACGGAGTTGCGTGGGGACTTCACGCAACTGCGCGGGGACTTCACACAGCTGCGCGGGGACTTCACCGAGCTGCGCGGGGACTTCACACAGCTGCGCGAGGAGTTCACGGAGCTGCGCGAGGAGGTGCGTGGGGACATCACGCAACTACGCGGGGAGTTCGCGGAGCTGCGGGGCGAGTTCACCGAACTGCGCGGGGACTTCACGCAACTACGCGGGGAGTTCGCGGAGCTGCGGGGCGAGTTCACCGAACTGCGCGGGGATGTAACGGAACTGCGCGGGCACGTAGCTCAGTTGGCTGAGGGCCAGGTGGTGCTCCTCGAGGACATGGCCGAGGTCAAGCAGGTCGTCCGCGGACACGAGGCCAGAATCACCACCCTCGAACGAGGCCCGGTGTAGCCCCACCCACGGATCACTCCGCCGACACAACCGCGCGGGCTACGCCTTCGCCCGCGGGTCGACGTAGTTGAGGCGGTGGGCGAACTTCCAGCCCTCGGCGGTGCGCACATAGACGTCGTCGTACCAGCCGGTCGCGAGGATGCGCGCCCGCGACTCCCCGGTCGTCGCGATCGTCACGAGGAACATCGCCTTGCCGCGCACGCTGCCGTCCTCGGCCGGTTCCTGCAGCCGGATATTGGAGACCAGGTGCCGGCGCGGCGTCGGCTCCTCGACCCAGCGGTTGCGCACCAGCTCGCGGATCGCCTCGCGGCCCTGCACCTCGCTGCCGGCGCGGCCGAAGACGGCGTCCTCGCTGAACAGCGCGGCGAAGGCGTCGTGGTCGCCGGAGTCGAAGGTGTAGCAGTAGTCCGTGATCAGATCGTGGATCGCCTGCCGGTCCGCGGGGTCCATCGTCGCCTCCGATCACTCCCGCAACGCGCAGCCTGAGAGCGCGCGGACATCCTACGCGTCTCGCATGCGCCAGACGGGTGGTCAGGCGCGCCTCGCGGGATGTAACCTTGGAGTTCATCACGGGTCCGGAAGGAGGCGAGCGATGTCGATTCGCGGGAAAGCGGCGATCGTCGGGTTCCATGAGATCCCGACGCTGCGCCAGTACGGCGAGCGCAGCACCACCGGCCTGCTCGCCGAGGTCGCTCGCGGCGCGATCCGCGACGCCGGGATGCGCATCGAGGACATCGACGGCCTGATCACGCGCGAGGACTCCAACTCGCTCGATGTCTGCGAGGCGCTGGGCATCACGCCCCGCTACACCTCCTCGATGACAGTGCACGGGGCCAGCGGCGCCGCCTCCGTTCTGACGGCGGCCATGGCTGTCGCCTCGGGCGTCGCCACCAACGTGCTCTGCATGCTCGGCCAGTCGCGGCCGGCCAGCGCCACGCGGCTGGAGGCCGGCGCGGGCGCGCGCGGCGGGGGCGGACCGGCCAACCTCCTCACCGAGTGGGAGGCGCCCTTCGGCACCGTGATCGCCGCCAACGGCGGCTACGGCATGATCAAGGCGCGCCACATGCACGAGTTCGGCACCACCCAGGAGCAGTTCGCCAAGTGCGCCGTCGACCAGCGCTTCAACGCGCTGCAGAACGAGAACGGGCTCTGGAAGGAGCCGATCACGATCGAGGACGTGGTCAACTCGCGCTACGTCAACGATCCGCTGCACCTGCTGGAGTGCGTGATGCCCTGCTCCGGCGCGAACGCGGTGATCGTCACCACGGCGGAGCGCGCCGCGGCGCTGCCGAACGCGCCCGTCTACATCCTCGGCGTGGGCGGGCCGGCGACGAGCCACAGCGTGGTCTGGCAGAACGACAACGTCACCACCACCCCGGTGGTGCAGTCCGCACCCACGGCGCTGCAGATGGCGCAGTACAGCGCGAGCGATATGGAGTTCGCGCAGTTCTACGACTGCTACACGATCCTCGCGATGATGTGCCTCGAGGACGCCGGGATCTGCCCGAAGGGCGAGATCGGGCCGTTCTACGAGAGCACGGACACGACCTACGAGGGCGAGTTCCCGATCAACACCGACGGCGGCCAGATCTCGGCCGGCCAGCCCGGCGGCGGTGCCGGCGGCTTCCGCCACGTGGTGGAGGCGACGCGTCAGATCATGGGGCGCGCCGGGGTGAGGCAGGTGAAGAAGGGCGACCTCTGCCTTGTCAATGGCTGAGGCGGCACCGGCAGCGTCATGACGACGCTGGTGCTCGGTTCGGGCGCCACCCTCTAACCCACGCAGCAAGCGAGAACATCGAGGTCCACGATGGCCGAATACGAGAAGCCCCTCCCGCGACAGGCCGACCCGGCGCTGACGCAGCCCTTCTGGGATGCGGCCAAACGCCACGAGTTGATCATCCCGCGCTGCCTCCAGTGCAGCCGCCACTTCTGGTACCCGAGGCAGGCGTGCCCGCACTGCCTCAGCCCGGACTGGGAATGGACGAAGGCGAGCGGCCACGGCCGCCTGCACACCTACACGATCGTGCGGCAGCCGCAGAACCCCGCCTTCAACGACGACGTGCCCTACGCCTACGCGATGGTGCAGCTCGACGAGGGCGTCCGCATGATCTCCAACCTCGTCGACGTCGAGGTCCCCGACGGGGTGAAGATCGACATGGAGCTCGAGGTGACGTGGGACGACGTCACCGACGAGTGGACGCTGCCGCGCTTCCGTCCCGCGGGGTAATGCTGCGACGCGAGTGGCCGGAGCGGAGGGCTGCCGCCCTCCATTCCTTGTGCGCATCTCCTTACTTCAGATAACCTGATAGTAAGGAGACAGATGCTCGTCAAGATCACGTCGAAGCGCCAGGTCACGTTCCCCGCCCGCGTGCTGGAGGCCCTGGGCGTGGGTCCGGGCGACCAGCTCGAGCTGGAGGAGGGCCCGGACGGCTTCACCCTGCGTCCGCGACGCATCAACCGCGCCCGACTCGCGCCGCTCCGCGACAAGCTCCGGCGCGAGCACGGCAGTTTCGATATCGAGACGTTCCGCGAACAGCCCCATGACCCCTCGCTTCGGGATTGATACGTCCGTCCTGGCGCGGCTGCTGTCCGGTGACCCGGCGGCGGACTTCGAGCGCTGCATGAGCAGGCTGAGCGCCCTCGTCGAGGACGGCGGCGCCGAGGTCTTCGCCTCGAACCAGGTCATCGGAGAGGCGTACGTCGCCGTGCAGCATCACTACGGCGTAACGAAGGCCGACGCGCGGGCCGGCCTCGTGGAGGTGCTGCGCAGCGGTCTGGTCTCCCCGCTGAACGGACGCGCCGTCTTCGCGGCCCTCGAGGCGTCCGGCGGCCCGGGCCTGCTCGACCGCCTGATCGCCGACGACTACTCCCGCGCCGGCCTGGAGGCTTTGACGCTGGACCGGAAGATGGCCTCGTTGGCTGGCGTCCGGCGCCTGTAGGCGCGGCCCGCGACCCCGATCAGCGCTGCGCGGCGCCTCGCTCCAGCAGCGCCAGCGCGGCCTCGACGGCGCGGCTGGCGTAGGCGACGTACTCGGCGGGGCTGAGGTCGTCGAGGGGGACGCGCAGCTCGGAGCGTGCGGTCGCCGGGTCGTCGGTGTCGAGCTGGTCCGCCTCGAAGCCGATGCGCAGTTCGTAGAGCCCGCCGTCCTCGCCGAGCACGACGCAGCCGGGGGCGTCCTCGGCCTGGCCGCCGCCGGACGGCGGTTCGACCTCGATGCCGTAGGAGAAGAACGAGCCGGGGTACTCCGGGAACGGATCGAACGAGCCGGCAATCTCGCGCAGCAACTCGCGGAGCTGCCCCGCGGCCTGCTCCATGATCGCGTCGGCGTGCGCGCGAAAGCGGAGCGTCCCGCCGCCCGCGGCCTGCCCGCTCATCGCCCGCTCGTGTGCAGCACGCGGAATTCGGCGACCGTGCTCGGGTCGCCGGTGGCGATGAGCAGGCGCGGCGCGGCGGTCATGGGCGCGCCCTCAGCGCAGGCAATGGCAGTCCGTGCTCAGCTCGCCGTCCACCTCTTCGCGCTCGGCCCACTCGATCAACTCCTGACGGTCGAGGGAGCAGATCTTGACATAGTCGCCCCTCGTGTAGCGCTGGCCCGGCTGGGAGATCAGCTCGCAGGCGGCGAGGTGCAACACGATCGGCGTCGAGGGACGCGGGGTGCGCCCGACGTTGAGCACGTAGCCCTCCGGATGCCAGCGCGTCCACACGAGGTAGGCTTCGTCGGCGTCGACGAACATCTGCATCGGGCGGCTCTCCGTACGGCTGGGCTTCCCGGACCGCTAGTCGATCGCCTCCCAGCGGTCACGGAGCATGGCGGCGACGGCCGGCATCGTCGTGTACTCCATCTCGTCGAGCGGCAGGCGGTGCGGCTCGAAGGGGCCGTGCTTGCGCAGGTAGTCGCTGACCCGGTTCGCCTCGTCGCGCGCGTTGTCGTACGAGGGGTCGTCGAAGAGGTCGCGCGGGCCGATCAGCTTGCCGTCCGCGAGCTGGAAGCCGAGCGCGACAAGCCGCGGCGGGCCGTCGAAGCGCGCCGGATGGGCCTGCTCGACCGAGGTCGGCATCCACGGGCCGTAGTGCGAGCCGCGCATGAAGCCCTCGACGGTCCAGGCGGTCGTGAACGGCTCGATCACCTCGCCGACGGCGGGGAAGTTGCCCTGGCAGCGCACGATCGCCGTCGGGTCGTCCTTGCCGACGTAGCGGCCGGCGATCAGCGAAAGCTTGTCCGTGGAGGAGACGGCGGCGACCTCGCCGGTGCTGCGGCTGCGCACGCGCTTCACGGCGAAGTGGGCGGGCGATCCGATGAACACGAGCAGGTCGTACAGGTCATCCGGGCAGTCGAAGTGGATGCGCTTGTGTTCCTTGAGATCGTGGACCTCGAAGCTGAAGCCCTGGTGCAGCGACTCGGCGATCACGAGGCCGGCGGTGTTGAAGGGGTCCGCGAAGATCTTGTAGAAGGGCAGGTTGAACGAGCCCGACGAGGTCTTGTCGCCCATGAACACGATCACCGGCTCGGACGGGCGCTCCTCGAGCTCCAGTTCCGCCGAGCCGGGCCCCGCGCCGCGGATGTTGCCGGAGAAGGCGTCGACGAGGATGTCCTGCCCCGCGCCGTAGAGGTGCAGCTTCAGCGCCACCTCCGTGCCGGTCTGGAAGGTGTCCCAGGCGAGGCGGTGGATCGCCTCGTCGTCCTCGCCGCGCTCGTGCGACATCACGAGGAAGAGGTCGTCGCCGCAGGCGTGGGCCTGAGCGTCGATCAGGAGCCCGGACTGCACGGCCTGCGCGAGCGACTCGCGCCCCGCGTCGAGCAGCTCCGGGTGCATCGCGGAGTGGCCGACGAAGCCGCCGACATCCGCCTTGATCACGCTGAGGGTTTGGGGCATGGCGCCATCCTTCGTCTCGCTCGCTGCGGGCGAATCTGCTGTGCCGCCCGGCCTCGGTTGGGTGTGTCGCGCCGCGTTGGACCGCGACGCTCCGCTGTTTGTCCGATTCTACACGACGGATCGGGAGCGCCCCGCCCGTTACTCGCCACCCCGTGTCAGCGGGAGCCCGGCGCCCGGCTGGCGATCAATCAGGGACGCGTCCCACGGATGACTCCGCTGAACGTTGGGAGCCGCACTCAGAGGTCCAGCGATAGCTGCCGCGCGATGTCGGGTTCCGTAAACGTGTACGCCTGTTGCTCGGTGATCAGGTCGTCGCTGACGCCTCTCAGGATGACGTAGGGCTTGAGCAGGGGATTCGCAAATCGGAAGCGCCGGCTGCGTGGACTACCCGTCACATCGAGAGCCGGACCTCGGTCGTCTCTCGCCAATGCATTGAGTTGCCCCATATACGACGCGATATCACGCCTCTTCCCGAGGATCGCGCTGATCGGACCCCTGAGATCGGCGGGCGCGAAGTAACCAAGCTCGTCCGCTGGCGCGAGCGCACACGCAAGCAGCGTTTGGCGATAGAGCGCCTCGGGGCGAGGGCTCCTGACCGCGCTCGCGTAGTCCGAGACGATGCTCTGCTGCGATTCGCTGATCGCGGCAGCCAGGGCGGTCTCCACATCGTCCGTCTCGACGGTCAGTGACTTGCCGTCTACCGCACTCGTGGCTGCATGCAATCCCAGAAGATGCGTGTAGTACGGGAGCCCCTGAGACATCGCAGCGAGACGCAGCACTGCCCGCTGGTCGATCGCCATCCCCACGCGCTGAAGCCGCTTCTCCACCAACTCCCTCAGTTCATCGACAGGCATCCGTGGCAGGAACACCTGATTGAGGCAGCGATCGATGGATTGGTGCTCCGAGATCAGTCCGTCCACCGAGTCCGCCACGCCCACGAGGACAAGCGTTGCATCGATCGCGAAGTCCGAAAGCTGCTTGATCGTGCTCGCCATCAGCCGGGTCGTCTCGTCGTCCTTGACGGTGTCGAGCTCATCGATCACGACGATGGTCTTCAGGCCCGCCAGATCGAAGAGCGACGTCACAGACGTCGGAGTGGCGTCACCCGCTTCAATTACCGCTCTCGTGTCCTCGAATGCGCCGTTCCCCGCCACGGTCAGGCCGCGCTTGTCGATGTCGCGCTGGATCGCTTCACCGACCTTGCGCCAAATCGTGCCGTAGTCGTCGTCGTAGTCACACTGGACGCGCGCTGCGATAAGGGGCCTCGAGTCGGCGATGTACTCGGCCCATATCTGGTGGATGAGACTGGCCAAGGATGTCTTGCCGACTCCTCGCTCGCCGTAGATGAGGGCATGCTGACCCGCGGAGGCGACCGTCCCGATGACACGCTGAATCTGCTCCAAGCGCCCGTTGAGCAGGTCGATGTCCGTGACCGGCCCGCTCGTGCTGAACACGGTCGGCAACTGAACGCGAATCCGGACAAGATCCGCTTGGGTCACGGCATCGGGGCGCTTGCGACTACGAGAATCAGCCATCGGTTACCGCATTGTAGCGCTCTTGGCCAGTCTACGGCAATTTCGACTGGATCACCTAGCAGTACAGAGGCACTTACCAACACTAATACACATTTTGCAATCCGCACACGGTCTTTTGCTGACACTCAGAGGCCGATACGATTCCTCTGGCCAACCACTCGCAGGCTCAGGACCAATGACACGCCTATGACTGGCATGTGATTCGTATCTCCTACAGGAAATACAGGATCACCTACTAGCAACACGAACACTACTGACATTCCACGACACTTGACTCACACTAAGGGCGATCAACGAGTACTTGACTCTGACGTCGAAGAGGTTGCTAGTCGGAAGCGCCCCGCGGTGTCACGCGCCGTAGCGCTCGCGCAGCGCCGCCAGCACGCGCCGCGCGAGCGGCTCCGTCAGCGCCCGCAGATCTTCCGACACGCGCGTGCCATCGAGGAAGGCGTCGAGGGCGGCGATTGTCTCGAGGCCGCGGGTGCGCGCGTGCTCCTCGTTCGTCGCGCGGAAGCCCTGCAGCTTGCGCGGGCCCTCGCGGCCGCCCTCGGAGATGTACCAGTCGCGGAAGGCGACCCCGCAGCCGAGGTCGAAGAGCAGCGCGCCGAGCGGCGTGGCGACCGGCGGCACGCGCGCCGCCAGCGCGCGCGCGGTGCTGGTCCGCGGGCGCGAGTCATACTCCGCCATCAGGTGCCCACCCGTCGGGACCAGCGCGGCGAGCTGCCCGAACAGCGCGCGCTCGACCTCGGGCGAGACCGGCTGCACGCCCCCGCCCGCGAGCGGCGGCGCGTCCGAGTAGTCCAGCACCTCGACCCAGTTGAAGCCCGGCCACGGCCCGGAGTTCTGCAGCCCGAAGATCACCGGCGCCGCCGTCTGCCCCTCCGGCCCATCGAGGCCGCAACGGAAGTACGTGGAGCCGACGGCGCTGCGCGGGCCGAGCAGCACCGTCAGCCGCAGCCCGTCCCCCAGCGAGGCGCCGTCGATGGCCGCCAGCGGGTGATCGGGGCGCTCGGCCGCCGGCTGCCAGCGCCCAGCATCGGAGTCGCCTCGAGGTGTCGCCGTCATGCTCGGGACGCTAGCACGCGCGGTTGGCGTCGGGCGAGTGGGCCGGCGGCCTGTCCGTGTCGGTTACCAGACAGTCTCGATCTGAGGCGAATCGGACAGCACCGCGTCACGCGTCACCAGCGGCGCGCCGAGCGCCATCGCCTCGGCGGCGATGAGGCGGTCGTGCATCTCTGGGATCTCCGGGAGCCGATCGAGCCGCTCGAGCTGCGTTCGGCCAAGGTCGGACAGTTCGATCCCGCCGACCGAGGCCAACGCATCCAACAGGGTGGACGGCGCGATCGGTTGCCGTAGCCTGACGGACAGATAGTACAGCTCGGCCACCACGATGGCGGGGACGATGAGGGTCGCGCTGCCGGTCTCGACCAGCCTGAAGACGGCGGATACTGCTGCACTCAGGCGCTCGGGGGTCGTCAGGTACCACCAGAGGGCATGGGTATCCACCACGAACCGGGCCGGACTATCCAGCACCGTCGTGCTCCTCCTCGTCGGGCGGCAGGCGGGGCTCCCAGATCGACTTGATGTCCAGGAAGTCCTGGTAGGTCGCGTCGGGCAGCACGTCGGCGTAGGCGCCACGCAGCGTGCGGAGCGAAGGTTTCTGCTCGCCGGGCGACATCGCCGTGAGCCTGCCGCACGGCTTCCCGCGGCGCGTGATGATCACCTCCTCGCCATCATCGAGGCTTCTGAGGATCTCGCTGAGCCTGGCCTTGAACTCCCTGACGTTGTATGTGGTCATGCGAGCACCTCCGAGCAGGTCACCTCGTTCGATTTCACGTGACTACACTCTACACATGATGAGGCCACAAAGATACGCACGGTCCGCCGCAAGCGGGCTGCGGGCTATCCTCGCAGCATGACCACCACGCCGACCGCCGATCTCCCGGACGCAGCGGTCCTCGCGGCCTACGCCGAGGCCGTGCGCGGCCTGCTCGCCCGCGGCGGCTACGAACGCAGCGGCGACCCGCAGGAGGCGAAGCGCTTCCGGCTCAGTCACATCGAGGCGTACCTCGAGGCTGCGGGCCGGCCGGACCGGCGGCGCACGGTGCATATCGCCGGCTCCAAGGGCAAGGGCTCGACCGCCGCGATGGTCGAGGCGCAACTGCGCGCGGCCGGCGCCCACACCCTGCTCCTCACCTCGCCCGATCTCCACCAGGCGCGCGAGCGCGTGCGCGTCGCCGGCGATCCGCTCGGCCACGCCGCCTTCGCCCGACTCGCCGCCGGGCTGCTCGCCGACGAGGCGACCGCGGGCTGGTCCTACTTCGAGCTGCTGACCGTGCTCGGCTGGCTCGCGGGCGCCGAGGCCGGCTGCGACTGGCAGGTGCTCGAGGTCGGCCTCGGCGGACGGCTCGACACCACCAACGTCGTCGACGCCTCGAAGGAGGTGGCGGTGATCACCCCGATCGACCTCGAGCACACGGCGATCCTCGGCGACTCGATCGCGCAGATCGCGGCCGAGAAGGCGGCGATCATCCGCGCGCCGGGCGCGGCGGTCGCCGCCCCGCTGCGCGAGCGCGCGCTCGACGTGGTGCGCGCCCGAGCCTCCGAGGTGGGAGCGACGCTGCACGAGGTCGCCACCCAGTGCGCGCTGCGGGTGACCTCGCAAGGGCTCGACGGTCAGGTGCTGGATCTGCGCACGCCGCTGCGCACCTACCGGCGGCTGCGGCTGCCGTTGATCGGCCGCCACCAGGCGGAGAACGCCGCCACCGCCGTGCGCGCCGCGGAGTTGGCGTGGGACGCCGCGGGCGCGGTCCTGCCGGAGGCCGCCGTGCACGAGGGCCTCGCCTCGGTGCGCTGGGACGGGCGCTTCGAGGTGTTGCGCCTGCGCCCGCTGCTGGTGCTGGACGCGCTGCACACGCCGCTCGCGGCGCGGCGCTTCCGCGAGACCGTCACGGCCCTGCCGCTGCCCCAGCCGCAGGTGCTGGTGGTCGGCCTGCTCGCCGGCCGCGATGTGCCGCAGCTGGCCGCGCCGCTGCTCGGCGGCGGGGAGACGGTGATCGTCGCGCCGCCGTCCTCGGAGCGCGCCGCCGATCCGGCGGAGGTCGCAGCCGCGTTCGGCGAGGCGGGCGCGGTCGTGCAGCAGCAACCGAACATCGCGGCCGCCCTCGATCTGGCGCGCACGCTGGCCGGAGACCGCGGCGCCGTCTTCGTCGTCGGCAGCCTCTACACCGTCTCCGAGGCGCGCGAGCAGTTGCTCGGCGTGAGCGGGGATCGCGCGCTCGGGCTGCGCTGACCCGCGACGACCGGCGCGCGGCCCGTACGGATCGCCTGCGCTAGACTGTGACACAGGTCCATGACGCCAGCGAGGGCGCGATGACGAACCACCGCGACAGGGATCGCCGCGTAGTCGTCACCGGCATGGGCGTGATCTCGCCGCTCGGCAACACCGTCGACGAGCTGTGGGAGCGCGCGCTCAACTGCGAGTCCGGCATCACGGCCCTTACGGCGATCGATCCCAGCGCCTATCCCTGCAAAGTCGCCGGCCAGGTCCACGACTTCGACCCCAACGAGTGGATGGAGCGCAGAGAAGCGCGCCGCATGGCGCGCTTCTCCCAGTTCGCGATCGCCGCCGGGAGGCAGGCGATCGGCGACGCCTGCCTCAACCTCGATGCGATCGACCGCGACCGCGCCGGGGCCGTGCTCGGCACCGGCGGCGGCAGCCTCCCGCAGAACGACCAGGCGATGCGCACGATCCTCGGCCGCGGCGGCCACCGCGTCGATCCCCTGTACATCGCGAAGATGCTGCCGAACATGGCCGCGGGGAACCTCACCATCCAGCTCGGCTTGCTCGGCTACACCAACACCGTCACCACCGCTTGCGCCGCCGCCACGCAGGCAATCGGCGATGCCGCCGAGGTGATCCGGCGCGGCGACGCCGACGTGATGCTGGCCGGCGGCACGGAGGCCGGCATCTCCGAGCTCGGGCTCGCCGGGTTCTGCGCGATGCGTGCGCTCACCACCTCCTACAACGACCGCCCCGGCGAGTCCTCGCGCCCCTTCGACCGCGACCGCGACGGCTTCGCACCCTCCGAAGGCGCCGGGCTGCTGCTGCTCGAGGAACTCGGATACGCCCAGGCGCGCGGGGCAGAGCCGCTCGCCGAGCTGATCGGGTACGGCGTTACCGCCGATGCGCACTTCCTCGTCGCCCCGCCCGAGGACGGCGGCGGCGCGGCACGGGCGATCCGCCTCGCCCTCGACCACGCGGGCGTCGATCCGGGGGAGATCGACTACATCTCCGCGCACGCAACGGCGACCGAGGTCGGCGACATCGCCGAGACGCGGGCGATCCGCTCGGTCTTCGGCAAGCACGCGGACCGCATCCCCGTGAGCGCGTTCAAGTCCCAGATCGGCCACCTGCTTGGCGGCGCCGGCAGCGTCGAGACGATCGCGGCCGTCCAGACGCTGCGCACCTCGCAGATCGCCCCCACCATCAACCTCGAGCACCCCGACCCCGAGTGCGACCTCGACTACGTCCCGCTCAGGCCGCGCAGCGCCGACGTGCGCACGATCGCCAAGAACTCGTTCGGCTTCGGCGGCCAGAACGCCGTCCTCATCCTGCGCCGCTTCGAGGACTGAATCGGCCCCGCGACCCGCTCCGCTCGCCGCGCCGCTGATATGATGGACAGGGCGGGGCGCCGGGCCGGCGCCCCGTCGGCGTGCGCGGCGAATACGCGCCACCCCTCCCCACGAGTCGGGCCAGCGGATCGGACCAATGGGAACCTGGGTCGGGCGCTACGCGATCATTGGCGGCGAGGTGCGCGAGGACGGGCCGTGGCTCGCCGAGCAACTGCGCTTCGGCGACGAGGAACGCGTCCACCTCTTCGTGCTCGCCGACCCCGCCGACGAGCGCTCCGCTGAGTTCTGCTCCGAGGTCGCCGGCGCCGTCGCCGACCTCTTCGCCGGGGAATCGCTCTCGCTCACCGGTGGGCTGCTGCGCGCGCTGCGCCAGGCGCATCAGAACCTCGCGGAGTGGAACAGCCGCTCGCTGCGCGAGCACCGCGTCGCCATCGGCGTGACCTGCGTGGCGGTGCGCGGCGACAACGCGACCATCGCGCAGGCCGGTCCCGGCCTCGTCTACGTCGCCGCACCCGACGGCGTGCACCGCATCAGCAGCGAGGGACACGCGGCCGCGCAGCCCCTCGGCGGCGACGAGCCGCTCGATCCACTGTTCACGGGCGTGCCGCTGGCGGGGCGAAAAATCCTGATCCTCAGCAGCGCCGCCGAGGCGGTGGCCGGGTCCGCCGCCATCGCCCAGGCGCTGGAGGGCGCACCGGACCGCGCCCTCGCGGGCATCTTCCAGCGCACCCGCGAGGTGCGCGACATGACGGCGGTGCTGATCGCCGACGTCGCCGACGTCCAGGCAGCACCGGCCCCCGTGGAGATCGATCTCTCCGGCGCCGCGCCTCCGGCGCCCGATTTGGACGACGCCGTGGCGCAGACCCCTGCGCCGATCGTCACCTCACCACACGGGGGCGGCGCCGGGCGCAGGCGGCGGCTGCCGCAGTTGCGGCGCCCGCGCGCCGCCGGAGCGCCGCGGCGCCGTCGCCGCTGGCTGGTCGCCGCTGTGCTGCTGCTCGCCGCCGTGCTGGCGGCGGCCGCCACGTACTACGTGCCCTCGCTGTTCGAGAGCGATCCCGCCGCCGAGATCGAGGAGCGACTCGCCACCGCCAACGGGTACATCGCAGCAGCGGCGACCAACGCTGAGATCGCCTGGCAACGCCAGCAACTGCAGTCGGCGCTCAACGAACTCGAGCAGGCGCGCGCCGTCGGGATCGAGGATCACCGCGTGCCGGCGCTGCAAGCCAGCGTGCAGCAGCAGCTCGACGAGCTCAACGGCGTCGTCGAGGTCAGGAACCTGCGCCGCGTCCTGCAGTTCGCGGGCTCGCTGACCGCACCGCTCAACCCCTCCAATCTCGTCCTCGGCGGCGACTGGCTGTGGCTGCTCGACGGCGATCGCGGGCGCGTCTTCGCGATCGACCCGGAGGGCCGCGAGGTATCGCTGGAGGCCTACCGCACCGGCGTCAGGTACGGCGACGCGATCGCCTCCCGTCCGATCGTGATCGCCTGGGACGAGCGAGGGGAGCGGCTGCTGCTGATCGACGAGGCGCGGCGGCTGTTCGCCCTCGTCCCCGGCGAGATCCCCGCCGCGCTGCCGCTCCGCGACGCCGACGAACTGGGCGCGATCGATGCGATCGCCGCCTACGAGGGCAACCTCTACGTGCTCGACAGCATCGGGGCCGAGGTCTGGCGCTACCGCCCCGTCGACGCCGGCTTCGACACGGAGCGCACCGGCCTGATCGGCGGAACGCTGCCCGACCCGGCGGCGACAGGCGGCGCACCGCACGAGGGCGCACTGCGGCTCGTCGTCGATGGCGATCTGCACCTGCTGGTCGGCGACACCGTGCGCCGCTTCCGCCTCGGCCGCCAGTTGGGTCCGCTGCTGGAGGGCATCGACCGCCCGCTCAACACGCCGGTGGGCCTCGCTCGCGACGCCGCCGACGGGACGTTCTACGTCGCCGATCGCGGCGGCCGCCGGATCGTCGTTGGCGCGGACGGCGGCGCCTTCCTGCGCCAGTTCGCGCATCCCGCGTTCCTCGATATCCGCGCCCTCGCCCTGTCCCCGGACGGCGGCACGCTCTACGTCCTCACCGGCACCAGCATCGAGGCGTTCGATCCCACCGCCGAGGCAGCGGAAGCGGAGTGACGAGGGCGGGCGCTACCGCGTAGATCGCGCAGGCATATCCTGTAACGCGTGACCACCGTGCTCGCGATCGAATCCTCGTGCGACGAGACGGCGGCGGCAGTCGTCGTCGACGGGCGGCGCGCGCTCTCGAACGTCGTCGCCTCGCAGCAGGAGTTGCACGCCGAGACGGGCGGCGTGGTGCCGGAAGTGGCGGCGCGCCAGCACCTGCGCGCGCTGCTGCCGGTGGTGCGGCGCGCGCTCGCCGACGCGGAGTGCGACTGGGATCGCCTCGACGCGATCGCCGCCACCGCCGGGCCGGGGCTGCCCGGTGCGCTCGTCGTCGGCTTCAATGCCGCGCGCGGCCTGGCCTGGGCGCGCGGGCTGCCGCTGATCCCGGTCGACCACCTCGAAGGCCACGTCTGCGCCAACTGGCTCGGGCCGGAGAAGCCGCCGCTGCCCGCGCTCGCGCTCGTCGTCTCCGGTGGACACACTGAGTTGCTGCTGATGCTCGGCCACGGCCGCTTCGAGCGCCTCGGCGGGACGCGCGACGACGCCGCCGGCGAGGCCTTCGATAAGGTCGCGCGGCTGCTCGGCCTCGGCTACCCCGGCGGCCCGCCGCTCTCGCGGCTGGCGGCGACGGCGACCGATCGCACGCTGCGGCTGCCGCGCGCCTGGATGCCCGGCAGCGACGACTTCTCCTTCTCCGGCCTCAAGACGGCCGTCGCCCAGCGCGTCGCCGCCGAGCCCGATCTCCCGCCCGCCGAGGTCGCCCACGCCTTCGAGGAGTCCGTCGCCGACGTGCTCTCGCGCAAGGCGGCGCGGGTGGCCGAGCGCGAGGGCGTCGCGGCGCTGCTGGTCGCCGGCGGCGTCGCCGCCAACAGCCGCCTGCGCGAGGCCGTGCGCGAGGCCTCGCCGGTCCCGGTCTTCATCCCGGAGCCGGCGCTCTGCACCGACAACGCGGCGATGATCGGCGCCGCCGCCTTCCGCCACCTCAACGAGGCCGTCGCGCCCGAGTCCGCGCTCGACATCTACCCCACCGCCAGGCGGCGCCCGCCCCGCCCGAAGCGGCGGCGCAACTGACCCCTCGGCCCGACTCTCTCCCCCGGGCGAAGGAGCCGGAACCGCCCTCGAGGCGCCGCTAGCCAATGTTGCGGGTGCGCGGGTCGAGGGCGAAGCGCAGGCCGTCGCCGACGAGGTTGAAGCAGAGCGCGGTGATGCCGATCGCGATGCCCGGCACGGTCGCGATGTGCGGCGCCAGGCCGATCAGCGTCCGTCCCTCGGCGGTCATCAAGCCCCAGTCCGGGGTCGGCGGGTTTAGGCCGAGGCCGAGGAAGCCCAGACCCGCGACGAAGATGATCACCAGCCCGATCAGCGTCGAGGCGTAGACCAGCACGGGGGGGAAGGCGCCGGGCGCGATGTGCACCACCATCAGCCGCAGCGGCGTCGCCCCGGTCGCCCTCGCGGCGTCCACGAAGTCGCGGCCGACTTGCTCACGGACGGCGATGTAGGCGACGCGGGTGATCGGTGCCACGAGCACGGCGACGACGACGAGCACGAGGCTGGGGTACGAGTTGCCCAGGAGGATCGCGACCACGATCGCGAGCACCACCGTCGGGAACGCGAAGAGGACGTCCACGAGGCGCATCAGGATGTTCCCGACGAGGCCGCCGAAGTACCCGGCGACAAGGGCGAGCGCCATGCTGATCACCATCGCGAGCGCGACCGGGATGACGGCGAGCGGGATCGAGACCCGGCCGCCGTAGATCACGCGACTGAGTATGTCGCGGCCCTGTCCGTCGACACCCAGCAAGCGACCCGCTGTCCCGTACCCCTGAATCCGCAGGGATGTCTCCCGTTCGTACGGACCGAAGGGGGCAACGAGCGGCGCCGACGATTGCCAGCAGCACGATGCCCGCAACGACCGCGAAGCGATCCTTGCGGAACGCCCTCCAGGTCACAGCGATCCAATGCTCACTGCCGGCCTTCACGAGGTCAGGACCTGCCTCGCGCCCTTCCCGTCCGGCTACCGGCATCGCATGGGCTCCGATCTCATTCCAGCCGCACCCGAGGATCAAGCAGACTCTGGGCAACGTCCGCGATGAGGGTCATCAAGACGAAGGTGGCCGCGACGAGCATCGTAATGGCCAGGATGGCTGCCGTTTCGCGCGACGCGAGCGCCCCGAGGAGCAGGCCGCCGAGGCCCGGCCAGGCGAAGACCACCTCGACGAAGATCGTACCGCTGATCAGGTAGCCGCACTGCAGCGTCACGATGTTGATGGCCGTCGGTGCAATGTTGCGCGCCGCGTGCCGCCGGATCACGGCCCGCTCGTGCAAGCCCTTCGCCCTCGCCGTGCGGATGTAGTCCTGCTGCATCACCTCGATCATCGCGGAGCGCACGAGCCGCGAGATCACCGCGGTCGGCACCGCGGCGAGGGTGAGCGCCGGCAGGATCAGGTGCAGCAGGAGATCGCGGAGCCCGCCTGGATTCCGGGTATCCCACATCCCGCCGGCGGGCAGCCAGTCCAGGTGCAGGGCGAAGAGGACGATCAACATCAGGCCGAGCCAGTACTGGGGCACGCTCGCCGCCAGAACCGACAGCGTCGTGATCGATCGGTCGGCCAGGCTGTTGGGCCTGGTTCCGGCGAACACGCCGGCCGCCACTCGAAGCGCCGTGCTCGGCACGAAGGCGGCCCCGGCCAGCACCAGGGTGTTCTTCAGCTTCTGCCAGATGAGGTCCGCGGCGGGGAGTCGATACTGGAGGGAGAATCCGAGGTCGCCCCGGACGGTATCGCCGAGCCAGAGGACATATCGCTCATACCAGGGCCGGTCCAGCCCAAACTCCGCCCTGAGTGCCTCGCGCTCCGCCACGGAAGCGCCCGAGTTAGCCGGGAGGAGGATGTCAACGATGTCTCCGGGGAGGATGGAGACCAGCAGGAAGGTCACGACGCTGGCGCCCAAGAGGACCGGGAGCGTGAACAGGAACCGCTGGGCGATGAACCGTGCCAACTAGCAAACCTCCGAGCGCGCGCTACGGTCTGCCGAACTCCTCAACCCGGATCGGAGGCGCCAACTCCGCAGGCTGTCGCGAGTGCCGCGCCGCTGGCGCGACTCGCCCCTGGTTCAGCCGATCTACGCGTCCTCCAGCCAGACGATGCTGAAGTCGTTCCACAGGCAGGCCGGGTGGACGAAGCCCTGGACCTCGTCACGCATGGCGATGGGCGCCGAGTCGTGGACGACCGGCATCACGTACGCCTGCTCCATGAGGAGTCGGTTCGCCTCGCGATACAGTTCGTTGGAAGCCTCCGGGTCGGCCTCGAACTGGGCCCGATCGAGGATGGCCCAGGCTTCCTCGCCGACGGCTCCCGGCATGGAATTCCCCTCGTAGAGGACGCCGGCGAAGATGTTGACCCACCAGTTAATGGCCGCCCCCCACGACCCGCTGGCGGTGTTGCCATCTGCAAGAAGGCCGGGCCACAGTGTCGACGAGCAGCGATTTTGTCAGTGCAAGAGAGCAGCGACTTTGTCAGTCCCGCCGTCTCCGTCGGAGGATGCCGCAGCGCCGTTCCGGCGTCCAGGCACGCCGTTGGCCCGGACGTAGCTGCTCACGGTGTCGCGGGAGATCCCCAGCAGCCTGGCGGTCGCCCGCATCGAGAGCCCCTGCAGTCGCGCCTGCTGGATCGCCTTCCAGCGGGCGAGCTGCCGGGGTGTGGGAGCGCGGAGCTGCTTGCTCCCGGTCTCGGGTCTGGTGGTAGCACCGTTGCTCGCCACCTTGACCGCGGTAGAGGCAGCAGGGAGCGCGGGGAGCCGCCGGGGTGCTCCTCCGGAGCCGAGCCCTGAGGCGATGCGCTCGTGGTCGGGGTTCCGGGCCAGCTCGGAGCGCGCCGCTCTCAGCACCCCGGCGCGCGGCGGCGCCTCGCGCGAACGGATCGTCTCCCCCTGATGCAGGACGGAGAGCTCGCCGCCCGGCCGTTCCACCACCTCGACCTGCGCCCCGGCGTAGCTGGTCCGCTCGGGCCCGGGCAGCAGCTGGAGCGTGCGCCAGCGGTACTTGACCGTGTTGTCGCGCGCGACGGTGCGCGGGTGCCGGAAGCCGAGGACGGCGCCGAGGTCGAGCGCGGGGTCGAGCGGGCGGTAGGCCGGCTCGGGCTCTGCCGCCGGGACCCGGAAGCGGGCATTGAAGCGCGGCAGGAAGCGCTCGAGCACGGCCTGCGCCTCGGCGATGGTGGAAGCCGAGGCGTCGCTGAGTTCGGTCACCAGGCGGTCCTGGAACGTCCCTGCGGCACGTTCCACGCGGCCCTTGGCCTGTGGTGAGCGGGCGAAGATCTGGGTGATCCCGAGTTCCCGCATCGCCCGTGCGAATTGGGTTGCGACCTTCAGGCCCCGCCGTCCGTCGGAGGAGGCTTTGAAGACGCCGTGGCGGTCGCTGTAGAGGGCGAGCGGGATGCCGCAGCGCCGGACGATCTCCTCCAGCAGCAGGAAGTAGCCGCGCGCGTCCTCGACGGGGCGGAAGAGGGCGTGCACGGCTGCGCCGGTCGCATCGTCGACGGCGAGCAGCAAGGCGAAGCGCGGGCCGCGCTCCTCGAGCCAGGCGTGGTGGCTGCCGTCGATCTGCAGCAGCATCCCCTCGCGGGGCATGCGCTCACGCCGGACACGGTGCTCGGGGGGCCGGCGGCGGCGGGGACTCGCGATGCCGGCCCGCGCCAGGATCCGGCGGACCGTCCAATTGCTCACGTCCAGGCCCTCGTGCTCCCAGAGCAGCTCGGCGAGGTGGGTGTGGTTCGCTCCCGGGTAGCGGGTGCTGGCGAAGCGCACCACGGCCGAGGCGACATCGGCCGGGACGGCGTTGTGCGGACGGCGCCTCCGGTTGCCGTGCTCCAGCGCCGCCGCTCCGCGCGCGCGGTAGGCGGCGAGGAGCCGCCACGCGTGTCGCTCGCTGAGGCCCAGGATCTCGGCGGCCTGCGCGGCCCGCAGATCTCCGGCCATCACCCCTTCGAGTACGTAGCGTCGTGCTTCTTCGGACTGCTGCACCTGTCACCCCCTGCTCGCTGGCTGGGGACTGACAGAATCGCTGCTCCGTTAACTACTGACCGAATCGCTGCTCAACGACAGCCACATGCCGCCTAAGGCAGTCCACTCCACCGCTTCGATGTTCATGGTGAAGCCGATCTCGGCGTAGTTGCGCTGCATCCACTGCGCCATCTGAACGGGCAGAATGTTGCCCGAGCCGGCAGAGGGGAACCACCACGTCGACTCCATGCTCTCCACCCCGGCCGCGGACATGAGCTTGTCCCGCTCCTCTCGCATCGGCAAACCTCGCCGACTCTGAGTCGATGTGTAGCCCCCCCCCCCGGTATTCGCATCGTGCAACCGCGCCCCGATTACGAATATTCGCAAGCTCCGGCTCCCTTTTCCCTCCAGGGAGAGGGCCGGAACCGCCCTCGGGGCTTCGGCGGGGGGTTGTGGGGGAGGCCCCCCACATGGGCGATACAGGGCAAAGGTCTCCTCGCGGAGAGGGGGCCGGACGGCCTCGGTAGCTCGGGGGCGGCCTCGATGCGTCCGGCGGTGGGGGCGCAGCCCCCACACCCCCACGAAAGGGGGCGCGGGGCTGCGCCCCGCATCCATCGAGGCGGGTGGGCGGGCAGAGCGGCGCGCAGCGCCCGCTCGTCCGGGATGGGGGCGTGGGGGGCCTCTGGAGGCGGCGCGCTACGCGAGCGGGGTGCAGACCAGGTCGTAGGGGAGCGCGGTGTCGACGCGCACGCGCACGAACTCGCCAGCCGGGAATGCACCCCGAACGAACGCCAGGCCGTCGACCTCGGGCGCGTCGCGGTAGCTGCGGCCGACGACGAAGCGCGAGCCGTCCTCCTGCACGCTCGGCTCGTCGGACTCGATCAGCACCTCGAGCTCGCTGCCGACCAGCTCGAGATTGCGCTCCATCGAGAGCTGCTGCGCGAGTTCCATCAGCCGGCCGTAGCGCTCGGACGCCACCTCGTGCGGCACGGGCTCGCCGAGGCCGGCGGCCGGCGTGCCGGTCTGCGGCGAGTAGGTGAACGCGCCCACGTGGTCGAAGCGCTGCTCCTCCACGAAGTCGAGCAGCTCCTCGAACTCGGCCTCGGTTTCGCCGGGGAAGCCGACGATGAAGGTCGTGCGCAGCGCGGCGTCCGGCATCGCCTCGCGCAGCGTGTCGAGGCTGCGGCGGGCGACGCGCAGGCTCGGCCGGCGCATGCGCTTGAGCACGCTCGGCGATCCGTGCTGCAGCGGCATGTCGAGGTAGGGCGTCACGTTGGGCAGCCGCGCCATCGTCTCCGCGAGGCGCGGCGTGACGCGGCCCGGGTAGGCGTACATCAGCCGCAGCCAGCGCACCTCCGGGACGGCCTCGGCGAGGCGTTCGAGCAGCACCGCCAGCCCGTCGCGCTCCGCGCGGTCTTCGCCGTAAGCGGTCGAGTCCTGCGCGACCAGCACCAGCTCGCGCACCCCGGAGGCCGCCAGCGCCCGCGCCTCGGCGATCAGCCAGTCATCGGGCTCCGAGTGCATGCGGCCCTTGATCGTCGGGATGATGCAGAACGTGCACGGCCGGTCGCAGCCGTCCGAGATCTTGAGGTAGGCGCTCGGCCCCGTCGTCAGCAGCGCCGGCTGCGGAATGTCGAAGTCAGGCGAGCCCGACCCGAGCGAGGCGGCGACGGCGTCCCAGGCCTCGACGCCGAAGGTCGCGTCGACGGCCGGCACGGCGCGGCGCACCTCGCTCTCGGCGATCTGGGTGAGGCAGCCGAGCACGTAGAGCTGCTGGTCGGGGCGCCGCGCCGCGTCCAGCTCGGCGATCACCTCGAGCGACTCGTCCTTCGCGTCGTCGATGAAGCCGCAGGTGTTGACGAGCAGCAGGTCGGCCTCGTCGGCCGAGGCCGTCGCCTGGTGGCGCGCGTGCCGCAACGCGCGCTCGAGGCGCATCGAGTCCACGGTGTTCTTGGCGCAGCCGAGGGTGACGAGGTGGTAGCGCACGCGGGTAGCCTACTCTTCCTCTTCGGACGCGGCGGGCTGCTTGGCCACGATCAGCGTGACGCTCTGGTCGGCCGCGAGCACTTCGCCCGCCGCGGGCACCTGGGTGAAGACCTGTCCGGGCGGCGCCTCGCTGCTCTCGACCTCGATCACGACAGGGGTGACTGCGAGGTCGCGGAGCATCTGTTCCGCCTCCTCGCGCTCAAGGCCAATGAGGTCGGGCATGAGTCGCGCCGCAGCCGTGCCGGTGGCCTCGGCGGTGGGCGTGGCCGTTCCGCTGATCGCAGGGCCGTCGGGCTCGTCTTCCGAGCCAATGAAGTCAAGCTGGGGCACGCCGAACATGAAGGCCGCGACGAGGGCGATCGCCGCCACGAGGAGGAGCAGCAGCCAGCGGCGCCCCACCCTCGGCAGCACGCCCACACCCTCGCGCAACCGCAGGCCGGGCAGCGGCTCAAGGCCAGGCGGCGCCGGCAGGTCGGCCGGCAACTGCTCGATGGCCTCCTCGGGGTCGATGCCCAGGAAGCGCGCGTAGAGGCGCACGAAGCCGCGCACGTAGACCGGCGCGGGCAGTACGTCGAAACGGTCGGCCTCGATCGCATCGAGGTAGCCGTAGTTGATTCGCGTTTCCTCGGCAGCCTGTTCCAGCGTGAAGCCGGACTCCAGGCGGCTCGCGCGCAGCCTGCGGCCGAGGGTGTTCGGAGCGGACTCGTCGTCGGGGTAGGATCCGTCCGCCGCGGCCTGATCGCCCTCCGGCGCGTCCCTGTCAGAGCGACGATCCCTGCCGCGCAACACCGCTACACGCCATCGACGCCGGGGAACTCGACGAGGGACTTCAGCCCCTCCATCGCCAGCCTCGAGGCATACGCCTGCGGCGCATGTTCGATCCCGTAGCGATTCGTCACGACCTCGTCGATGTGCGCGACATGGGGCAGCAGCGCCACGGTGCGGCGGTACTGGTCGCTCGTCGCGTTCTGCGAGCCCGTCAGGATCACCTCCCCGTAGTGCACGAGGTTCGGATCGAACGGCACCGCCTCGCCGGGCGGGAAGCCCGCGAAGAGATTGACGACGCCCTGCGGGCGGACGAGATCCAGCGAGGGCCCGACGAGAGCGGGGGCGCCGACGGACAGGACGACGCCGTCGGCGCCGCTGCCGCCGGTCGCGTCGCGGACCGCGCCGGGCACGTCGTCGCTCCCGGGGTCCAGCACGAGGTCCGCGCCCCAGCGCGCGGCGCTCGCGCGGCGCTCGGCCAGCGGCTCGCTCACGACGATCGGCGAGGCGCCGGCCGCGCGCCCGAGCAGCACGTGCAGCAGCCCCATCGGCCCCGCCCCGATGATCGCGAGCGAGCTGCCGATGCCGATCGCGCACAGCTCAAGCGAGGCGGTGACACAGGCCGCCGGCTCCGTGAGCGCCGCCACGTCCAGCGGCAGCTGGTCCGGCGCGGCGATCACCTGCCCGCGCCCGACGATCTCCGCCGGCACCAGCAGCGACTCCGCGAAGCCGCCGTCGATGTCGTAGCCGAGCGTCTGGCGGTTGGTGCAGCGGTTGCGCTTGCCCGTCTGGCAGAAGCGGCAGTGCCCGCAGGAGACGATCGGGCAGATCACCACGCGATCGCCCTCACTGATGTCCGTGACGCCCTCGCCGACCTGGTCGACGACGCCGGCGATCTCGTGGCCGGGGATGACGCCGGCGCGGGCGCGTTTCTCGCCCTTGTAGACGCGCACGTCCGAGGCGCAGAGGGAGGAGGCTGCCGTGCGCAGCCGCACCTCGCCGGGCCCGGCCTCGGGGGTGGGGCGGTCCTGGACGGAGATCTGTCCGGGTGCTTCGAAGATCGTCGCGCGCATGTGGTATCCCGGTTCGTCGTGGTCGCCGTCAAAGGAAGCGGCCCGCGGGCCTGCGCCTCGCAGTATCGCAGCGCGCGGCGAGGGCTGCTACTCGCCGCCGGACCCGAGGCCGGCCAGCCAGCGCCTGCCCGCGCGGAACTCGCGGCTGCCGAGGGCGGCCGCGGCCCCGAGGAAGGCGCACAGCCCGGCCAGTCCGCAGACCACGGTGAGCACCAGCGAACCAAGCAATTCGCCAGGATCGGCGCCTGCCGCACGCAGCACGATCAGCAGCAGGATCAACGTCAGCGCCATCACCAGCGTCGCCAGCAGCGTCCGCCAAACCGACGCCACGATCGCGGACGTGTCGAAGCCCTCGATGCGCGTTCGCAGCGCCTGCAGCAGCAGCAACAGCTCGACGATCGCCGCCACCGAGGCCGCCGCCGCCAGTCCGCGGATGCCGAGCGGCCCCACGAGCGCGGCGCAGAGCGCGACGTTGATCAACATCCCGACCAGCGCGAACACCACCGGCGTGCGCGTGTCGGAGAGCACGTAGAAGCCACGGCTGAGGATCTCGATCGCCGCGTGCGCCCAGACGGCGACGGCGTAGATCGTCAGCGCCGCCACGACCAGGCTCGTCGAGGCCTCGTCGAAGGCGCCGCGCTGCAGCAGCAGCCGCACACCCGGCTGCGCGAGCAGCACGAGGCCGGCCGAAGCCGGGATCGCGAGGAAGAGAATCATCCGCAGCGTCGCATCGAGCGAGCTGCGCAGGCTGGCCAGATCCTCGCGCGCGGCCTGCTGCGAGAGCTGCGGGAAGGCGGCCGTGGAGATCGCCATCCCGATCACGCCGACCGGCAGCAGCATCATCAGGAAGGCGAAGTTGATCGCGCTGATCGCCTCGTCCGAGATGAACGAGGCGAAGAAGATCACCACCACCAGGTTGACCTGCGCCGCGGCCAGCCCGATCACGCGCGGGCCCACCAGCCGCAGCACCTCGCGCACCCCCGCGGAGGCGATATCGACCGCGGGACGCCAGCGCATCCCGACGGAGCGGAGCGCCGGCAGCTGCACCAGCAGATGGCCGCTGGCGCCGATCACCACGCCCAGGGCGAGGCCGTGCACGCCCCAGCGCTCCGCCAGCACGACCGCGCCGAAGATGATCCCGAGGTTGTAGAGCAGCGGCGCGATCGCCGGCGCCAGGAAGTGCTGCCGCGCGTTGAGGATGCCGGTCACCATGCCGGAGATGCCGAACAGCAGCGGCGAGATCAGCATCAGCCGCGTCAGCTCCACCGCGAGCGCGCTCAACTCCGCCTCGCGCCCGCTCGCCTCGCCCAGCCCCGGCGCGAGCAGCGGCACCACGAGCGGCGCGAGCAGGAAGCCGAGCGCGGCGGCGACGAAGGTGGCGATGGCGATCAGGTTGAGCACGCTCGAGGCGAGCCACCAGCCCTCGTCCTCGCTCTCGCGCAGCACCACGCGGCTGAAGGTCGGGATGAAGGCCGCGGAGAGCGTGGCGCCGGCGAGCAACTGGAAGATGGTGTCCGGCAGCCGGAAGGCGACCCAGTAGGCGCCCAGCTCCGGCTCGGTGCCGAACGCCTCGGCGATCGCCACGGAGCGCAGCAGCCCGAGCAGCCTGGAGGCGATGAACCCGCCGGCCACGATGCCGGCCGCACCGGCGGCCGTTCGCGGCGTCAATCCCCGGCGCAGGATCCGGAGCAGACGCCGCAACATCTCGCCTACAGGTGGCATCGAGGCCATCGCACGCCATCTTCCCACGCCCGCGCCCCGGCGGGCCATCCGGCTCGCTGTAGCATCGGCATTGCCGGCGAACGAGGGCGTCGTGCATCGTGGGGCACGGTTCGGAGGTTGCGGATGACGAACGAGAAGGCGCGCACTGAACGGATCCAGCGGGTCTACGCCTCGAGGGACTACGCGGAGCTGACGAGCGAGTACGACGGCTGGGCGGCGGAGTACGACGAGGACCTGAAGACGCTGGGCTTCAGCGCCCCGCGGGCCGGGGCCGAGCTGTCGGCGACCTACCTGGCGGACAGGGAAGCGAGGGTGCTCGACGCCGGGGCCGGCACGGGAATGGTCGGCGAAGAGCTGGCCCGCCTCGGCTTCCAGCGCATCACGGCGCTGGACATGTCGCCGGGGATGCTGGCGACGGCGGAGGAGAAGTCGGTCTACGAGGAGCTCGTGGTCGGGGAGCTGGGGAAGCCGTTGCCCTTCGAGGCGGGCAGGTTCGCCGGCGTGACGTGCATCGGCGTGCTGACGATCGGCCACGCTCCACCGGAGGCGCTCGACGAGCTGATCCGGGTCACGAGGGCGGGCGGGGCGGTCGTGTTCTCGATGCGGACGGACTACTACAGCGAGGGCGGGTTCGACGTCAGACAGGCCGCGCTCGAAGCGACGGGGAAGTGGCGCCTGCTCGAACGCGGCGCACCGTTCCAGCCGATGCCGCACGGCGAGCCGGACATCTGGTACGAGCTGTGGGCGTACGAGGTGCTGTAACGGGGCTTGCCGGCAGTCCGGCCGTCTCGAACGGAGAGTGTGACGTAGGGCAGTTGTGGGGCTGAACCCGCCCCAGCTGCGCGGCGCGACCGTGAGGCATCGCTCGACCACCTCCGGGAGCCAGGCCCGGTCGCGCCGATAGACGCTCGCGCGCATGGACGCTAACGTTTACGGTCGCAACGGGCGAGGGAGCGGCAGTGGCGCATTCGAATCAGGCACAGAAGCGGATCCGGCAGAACGAGCGGCGCGCTGCGCGCAACCGCCCGCTGCGCACGAGCGCCTCGCGCCGCGTGCGCGACGCCCGCGAGGCGATCAGCGACGGCGATCCGGATGCAGCCGAGTACGTGCGCCGGGCGCAGTCCGCCCTCGACCGCGCCGCCACTCGCAACATCATCCACCGCAACGCCGCGGCACGGCGCAAGAGCCGCCTCGCCGCGCAGCTCAAGGCCACGCAGACAGCGGTCTAGGCCGCGGGCGGGTGACCCCGTCACCGTCCCCGTTCCAGCGGAAGCCGTATACTGAAGACCGCCCCGATTCCGGCCCCACACGCACAAGGCCGCATCGCGAGCGCGAGCGACGCGTTGCGGGCGGGCGTGAGCAGAGGAGGAGCCAGTGCCAAGCGACCGTGAGTTGACCTGCCGCGACTGCGGCGCGAGCTTCGTCTTCACCGCCGGCGAGCAGGAGTTCTACGCCAGCAAGGGCCTGCAGCACGACCCCGTGCGCTGTCCCGCCTGCCGCGCCAACCGCAAGGCAATGCGCCCCGAGGACCGCGAACTCGCTCCGGTCTACGGCACCTACGTCTCCTGGGGCGGTCGCACGCCCCGCCAGCTCCACGTCGCCAACTGCGCCAAGTGCCAGCAGATGACCGAGGTGCCGTTCCTGCCTCGGGGCGACCGGCCCGTCTACTGCTCCGGCTGCTACAACTCCGTCCGCGAGGAGCAGGAGGCCGACGAGGAAGCCGCCGCCGCGCGGCTCGCCGCGCAGATCTCGGGCAGCGGACACCAGTCCGAGCGCCCCGAGGGCGCGGGCCCGGCCTCCTCGCTCTCGCTGAGTTCGTAGCGCGCCCGATCGGAGAGGTTGCGCGACCGTGGACGAGAACGAGCGCCCCCGCCGGCTGGATGACGCCACGGCACCGACACTCGCCCAACTGCTGCTGGAGATCCCCCAGGACGATCTGGAGTTCGAACGCCTGCGGTTGCCAGCCCGACGCCTGGAGTTCTGACGCTTCCGCGGGACACCCGGCAACACGCACCGTTGATCGCCGCGTGATCGCGGCCATAGACTCGATGGACAGGCCGAGACGGAGACAGTAGCCCGCCGCAGCAGGCTGCCAAGCGAGTCCGGGACGGTGCGAGCCGGACGCAGCCGCGGCGGGCGAAGATCACTCCCGAGCCGCCGACCGAACGCGCCAGCGCCTCGCAAGCATCGAGGGCAGGACGTCAGTAGGCTCGGCCGGAGCGCCCACCGTTAGCAGGGGCAGCGCCCTCCGGTTCGCCGGGCGGCGCGTGAAGCGGCGTCGCCAACCGGCACGGGCCGGATGCGACGCAACGCGGGTGGTACCGCGGGCAGCCACGCCCGTCCCGCAAGGGGCGGGCGTTTTGACGCCCGCGAGACGAGGCGCGGCGCACCCGCGCGAGGAGGACGAGCGATGACCGTCGAGGCGGTGCGCACACAGTTCGAACCGGCGCCCCCGCGCGTCTCCTTCCCGGATCTCGAACAGGAGATCCTCGAGTTCTGGCGCGAGCAGCGCGTCTTCGAGCGCAGCGTCGAGGAGCGCCCGGCCGACCGCCTCTTCTCCTTCTACGAGGGCCCGCCGACGGCGAACGGGACGCCCGGCGTCCACCACGTCCTCGCGCGCGTCTTCAAGGACCTGATCCCCCGCTACAAGACGATGCGCGGCTACCGCGCGCCGCGGAAGGGCGGCTGGGACACGCACGGCCTCCCGGTCGAGCTCGAGGTCGAGCGCGAGCTGGGCCTGCGCAACAAGCGCGAGATCGAGGAGTACGGCGTCGCCGCCTTCAACGAGCAGTGCCGCCAGTCCGTGTTCCGCTACGTTGCCGACTGGGAGCGGATGACGGACCGCGTCGGCTGCTGGATCGACATGGACGACGCCTACGTCACCTACGCCAACGAGTACATCGAGTCCTGCTGGTGGATCTTCCGGCGGCTCTGGGACCGCGACCTGATCTTCCGCGACTATCGCGTCACCCCGCACTGCCCGCGCTGCGGCACCAGCCTCTCCAGCCACGAGATCGCCCTCGGCTACCGCGAGGACACGCCCGACCCCAGCGTCACGGTCCTCTTCGAGTTGAAGGCGGGAGACGCCGAGGGCTCCCCCGCCGACACACTCACTGGCGAGGCCGACCCCGCGCTGCGCCTCGGCGACGGCGCGCCCACCTACGTCGTCGCCTGGACGACCACGCCGTGGACGCTGCCCGGCAACACTGCGCTCGCCGTCTCCGCCGAGGCCGAATACGCGCTCGTCGAGGACGGCGGGCGGCGGCTGCTCCTCGCCTCGGACCGCCTGCGCGCGACGCTGCCCGGCGATGGCGACCCCGTCGTGCTCGCGCGCGTCCCCGGCTCGGCGCTCGTCGGGCTGGAGTACGAGCCGCTCTTCGAGGCGCGCGAGTGGGACGGCGTCGAGACGCTCGCCTTCGAGGGCGGCCACACGCAGCTCGTCGAGCCCGCCGAGGCGCCCGCCCGCCGCGTCGTCGCCGCGGACTTCGTCGCGACGGACGACGGCACGGGCGTGGTGCACATCGCGCCGGCGTTCGGCGAGGAGGACTACGCGCTCGGCCGCGCCGAGGGGCTGACCTTCCTCGAGCCGGTCGGGCTGGACGGCGCGTTCATCGGCGGGCCGTGGGGCGGGCAGTTCGTGAAGGACGCCGATCCGGCGATCACGGCGGACCTCGAGGCGCGCGGGCTGCTGCTGGCGAGTGAGACGATCCGCCACACCTACCCGTTCTGCTGGCGCTGCGACACGCCCGTCCTCTACTACGCCAAGCCGAGCTGGTACATCCGCACCACCGCCGTCCGCGACCGGCTCGTCGCGAACAATCAGGAGATCCGCTGGGTGCCCGGCCACATCCGCGACGGCCGCTTCGGCGAGTGGCTCGACGGCAACGTCGACTGGGCGCTCTCGCGCGAGCGCTACTGGGGCACGCCGCTGCCCTTCTGGGGCTGCACGGACTGCCGCCGCACGGACTGCATCGGCTCCTTCGAGGAGCTGGCGGAGCGCGGCGGCCTCGACGGCCCGCCCGAGGACCCGCACCGCCCCTACATCGACGAGATCACCCTCGACTGCCCCGACTGCGGCGGCGAGATGCGCCGCACGCCCGAGGTCGCCGACGCCTGGTTCGACTCCGGCGCGATGCCCTACGCGCAGTGGCACTACCCGTTCGAGAACGGCGAGGTCTTCGACGCGCGCTTCCCCGCGGACTTCATCTGCGAGGCCGTCGACCAGACGCGCGGCTGGTTCTACACGCTGCACGCCATCGCCACGCTGCTGCACGCGATCGAGGAGGTCCCCGAGGGCGTCGCCTTCCGCAACGTGATCAGCGTCGGCCTGATCGAGGACGGCGAAGGCCAGAAGATGTCCAAGTCGCGCGGCAACGTGGTGGACCCGTGGGAGGTGATCGACGCCCACGGCGCGGACGCGCTGCGCTGGTACATGTACGCCGCCGCGCCGCCGGGCAACTCCCGCCGCTTCTCCTCGGAGCTCGTCGGCGAGGCCTCGCGTCGGGTGCTCTCGACGCTCTGGAACACCTACTCGTTCTTCGTCACCTACGCCAACATCGCCGGCTTCGATCCGGCCGCGCCGCCTCCCGAGGGCGCGCGCAACGAGCTCGACCGCTGGGTGCGCTCGGAGCTGCACGCCACCGTGCGCAAAGTCACCGACGCCCTCGACGCCTACGAGCCGCTCGACGGCGCCCGCCCGATCACGGAGCTGGTCGACCAGCTCTCGAACTGGTATGTGCGGCGCAGCCGGCGGCGCTTCTGGAAGTCGGACGACTCGGCGGACACGCAGGCGGCGCTGCACACGCTCTACGAGTGCCTGACGACGATCGCGCGGCTGCTCGCCCCGTTCACGCCGTTCCTCGCCGAGGTGCTGCACCGCAACCTCGAGGCAGGCCGCAAGCCCGGCGCGGCGGACTCCGTGCACCTTGAGCCCTGGCCCGAGATGGACGAGGCCGCGATCGACGAGCAGCTCGGGCGCGACATCGCCGTCGTGCAGCGCATGGTCTCGCTCGCGCGCGCCGCGCGCTCGAAGGCGGGCATCAAGGTGCGGCAGCCGCTGGCCGGCGCCGTGCTGGCGCCGCGCACGGCCGCCGACCGCGAGTCGCTGGCGCGCCACACGGAGCAGATCGCCGACGAGCTCAACGTCAAGGCCGTGACCGTCGAGGAGACGCCGGGCGATCGCGTCCGCTACGCGATCACGCCCAACCTGCCCGTGCTCGGCCCGATCCATGGCCGCGAGCTTCCGGCCGTGCGCGCGGCCATCGCCGGCCTCGACCCGGCCGCCACGGCGGCGACGATGCGCGCCGGCCAGCCCGTCGAGGCGGGCGGCTACACGATCGAGCCGGGCGGCCTGCGCGTCGCCGTCGAAGCCGCCGAGGGCTGGAGCGCCGCCGAGGACGGCGGCCACCTCGCGCTCGTCGCGACGGATCTGACGCCGGAGCTTGAGGCCGAGGGCCTCGCCCGCGACCTCGTGCGGCGGCTGCAGGATCTGCGCCGCGAGGCCGGGCTCGACGTGAGCGACCGCATCCACGTCCGCTTCGAGGGCGACGACGCGATCGCCGCCGTCGCCGCCGCGCACGGCGACTACATCGCGGCGGAGACGCTGGCGCTCTCGCTGGAGCGCGCAGCAGACGCCGCCCCCGCGGGCGCGGCGAGCAGCGCGACGAAGATCGAAGGCCACGCCGTTACCCTCGTGCTGTGGAAGGCGGAGGTGGCCTGATGCCCGACACGGCGGACGAGCGGACGCTCGTCTGGTGCACCGGCATCAGCGGGTCGCAGCGCACGGACTACATCAACGAGGCCGCCGAGGCGATCCGCGCCGAGGGCCGCAGCTGCCTGGTGATCGACATCGGCGATCTGCTGGAGCAACTGCCGGACCACCTCAAGGTGGGCGCCAGCCGCACGGAGCTGCTCGACGGCAACGAGGACGTGCTGCGGCTGCATCGCTCCTACGCGCTGCAGAACATGCTGCGCCTGATCGAGGAGACGCCGGCCGACGTGGTGCTGGTCTCCACCCACGCCTGCTTCCTGCGCAACGGCCGGCTGATGCCGGGCCTCGACATGCACTTCATCAAAGAGCACTTCGCGGGGCGCATCTCGGCCTTCGTGACGGTGGTGCTGGACACGCCGGACGTCTGGCGGGCGCTGGCGCAGCGGCCGGAGTGGGCGGGCCGCCTGCGCCTCGCCGAGGTGGCGCTCTGGCGCGACTTCGAGGTCGCGCTCACGCGCATGCTCGCCGAGTACGAGGGCGCGCCCTTCTACCTGCTGGCGCGGCGCGATCCCGCCGAGGGCCTGGCGCGGCTGACGCGCAGGCCGCCCGCGCCCAGCGCCTACCTCAGCTACCCGATCACCGCGATCCTCCAGTCCGGCAGCACCGAGCTGATCGACGGCGCGCGCACGCTGGCGGCGCGGCTGCGCGACGAGGCCGGCCTCGCCGTCTTCGACCCGCTCTCGATCGAGGATCTGCCGCAGACGAAGGCGGGCGCGCCTCCGGATGAGGCGCGCGAGGAAGACGACGCCGGCGCCCCCTCGATCAGCGCCGAGATGGAGCAGGAGGCGGAGCCCTACCTCGTGAGCCACACCGTGGCGACGGACCTGCAGCTGATCGACCAGGCGGACATGGTGGTCGTCTACTACCCGACGGACAAGGTCTCGCCGGGCGTCTTCACGGAGATGTCGCACGCGCGCGATCGGCGCAAGCCGCTCTACCTCTGCGAGTTCCCCGGCGCGCCGGAGCACGTCAGCCCCTTCCTCGGCCTCTTCCACACCGCCTCCTTCGAGACGGTGGACGGCCTGATCGAGCACTTGCGGAGTGAGCAACAGGCAGGCTGAGCCGCGGGACGAGGCGCGACGGGCGTCAGCCCTCGGCCTCCTGCTCGCCGCGCCGGCGGGACGCCTCGGCGGCGACCTCCGCGCCGAAGAGCAGGATCAGCGAGCTGACGAAGACCCAGGCCAGCAGCGCGATCACACCGCCGAGCGAACCGTAGACGATGTCGTACGCGCCGAAGTTCTCGAAGTAGATCGAGAAGGCGAACGTGCCGATCTGAAAGCCGACCATGGCGATCAGCGCCCCCGGCCAGAGATCGAGCACATGCAACGGGCGGTTGGGCAGCAAGAGGTAGAGCAAGAGCAGCCCGACGAAACTCAGCAGCGCCGGGATGGCGAGCGCGCCCAGCTCCCAGAGCGGCGCGACCTCCTCGAACCCGAGGTCGTCGGCCATCGCCTGCGCGAACCGCCAGACGGTGGAGAGCAGCAGCGAGGCGATGAACAGCAGGCCGAGCACCGGCAGCACGGTCAGATCGACGAGCCAGCCGCGCAGCAGTGACCGTTGCTGCCCGGCCCTGAAGATCACGTTGAGCGAGCCGCGCAGCGAGCGAGCCAGCGCCGTGGCCGCGACCACGGTCCCGACCAGGGCAACGACCCCCATGCTCGCGCCACCCCCCGCGAGGTTGCGCAGCGCCTCCTCGATCGTGGGCGCCTCGATCGGAAGCGCCTCGACGATCTCCGCGAGCACGCGCTGCTGCAAATCCTCGTCACGCAGCACCACCCCGAAGATCGCGAGCGCAAGCAGCAGGAACGGGAAGATCGAGAGCAGCGCGAAGTAGGAGAGCGACGCCGCCATCTGCGCTACGCGATCCCCGCCGAAGTTGACGATCGCATGCCAGAGCACCAGCACCCAGTGCATGACCGACGCCGGGAGGCGAGCGACCCACCTGGCGATCGTCCCGGCGAACATTCCGGCAGACATGCGTACTCCCTCGCGAGGCCCGCGGCCGCACGTAGACGCTACCAGTGCGCCTCGACCCTCGCGCCTCGCGCAGTGATCCTATGATCGATGCGCGAGTTGCGGGCGCACCGCGCGAACGAGCGAGGAGCACGGTGAGCGACACCAGCAGCGAGGCGTCGAGCGCGGAGGCAGGCGGCCAGACACCCGAGCCGCAGCATCGCCGCGTCGTGCTCAAGGTCGGCACCAACCTGCTGACCGGCGGCGGCGAGCGGCTGGACCGCGCAATCATGTCCGTGATCGCGAAGCAGATCGCCGAGGCGCTCGAGGCCGGCTGCGAGCTGATCCTCGTCACCTCGGGCGCGATCGCCGCCGGCCGCGACCGCCTCGCCGCGACCCGCGCGAGCCGCGACGAGGGCGACACACCCGAGCTGCCGCACTACCTCACGCGGCGGCAGGTGCTGGCCGCGATCGGCCAGGGCCCCCTGCTCTCGCTCTGGGACGAGCTGCTCGCCGCGCGCTCGGTCACGATCGCGCAGGCGCTGCTCGGCGGCGCCGACCTCGCCGACCGGCAGGGCTACCTCAACGCGCGCAACACGCTGCTCGCGCTCCTCGATCTCGGCGTCGTGCCGATCGTGAACGAGAACGACGTGGTCTCCGTGGAGGAGATCCAGGACGCGACGATCGGCGACAACGACAGCCTCTCCGCGCACGTCGCCAACCTCGTCGACGCCGATCTGCTGCTGATGCTCACGGACATCGCCGGCCTCTACACCGCCGACCCCGGGCGCGACGCCGAGGCGCGGCTGATCGAGCGCGTCGACCACATCGGCGCGGCGATCGAGGCGGCCGCGCGGGGGCCGGGCGCGCGCGGCCGCGGCGGGATGCGCACCAAGGTCGAGGCGGCCCGTCTGGCGACGCAGTCCGGCGCGCACGCCGTGATCGCCGACGGCCGGCGCGAGCACGTCGTACGCGACGCGGTGCACGGCGTCTCGGTCGGCACCTGGTTCGCACCGACGACCGACCGGCTGGAGAGCCGGCGCCGCTACCTGCTCTCCCCGATGCACGTGCAGGGCACGATCACGATCGACGAGGGCGCGGTGCGCGCCCTCGTGCGGCACGGCCGCTCGCTGCTGCCCGCCGGGGTCGTCGCGACCAGCGGCGACTTCGAGCGCGGGCACGTCGTACGCATCGAGAACGCCGAGGGCGCACACATCGCGAGCGGCCGGGCGAACTACGGCGCCGCGGACCTGCAACGCATCCGCGGTGAGCACTCGGACCGCATCGAGGAGCTGCTCGGCCACGACTACGGCGACGAGGCCGTGCACCGCAACAACCTCGTGCTCGTGTAGGATCGGCCCCCCCCTTGTTGTTGCAGATGAGGGGCTCCCCGAGTGATCGGAGACCATCGTGATGCTGATGCAAAGAGGGAAGACCCTCTTCATTGGGCTGCTCGTGGCCGTGATCGCGCTCGGCGCGGGGATCGCCGCCGCGCACGACAGCGGCACCGAGGTGCGAATCACCGCGATACGCCTCGGGGACGGTCGCATCGAGGTGGCGCTCCAAGAACGCGAGGGCAGCGGGTGGGGCGGGCGCATCCTGCCCGAGCGCCGGTTCTTCCTGGCGAGCGGGACCACGGGCCGGTGGCTGAGTTCATCGCCGACTACCGTCGGCATAGTCGAAACGACAGACCTTGCAGTCACGAACCTCGAGTCGGCCACCTACCTGACGGAGAACGCCCGCGAAGGCAACGCCACGCTCGAGGACGGTGAGTTCCGCGAGCCGGTCGCACCCGGCTCGGCCGCCGAAGTCGTGATCCGGCTCGGCAAGTGGTCGCTCGGCGACATCGACGGGCAGGGCGCTCTGGATGCGGCGGCGGTCACCGTCGAGGATCCGGGCGGGAGCGGCACGTTCTTCTACCTGCACGCGCTGATCAAAGACGATGACGACCTGCGGGACGCCGGCGTTGCCTTCCTCGGCGACCGCATCCGGATCGAGGGCGTCTCCGTCCACGCTGGCGTCATCACCGTCGCGATGCTCGACCGTATGCCGGACGAGCCGTTCGCCGCGACGCCCTCGGTCCCCGTCATCCGCCAGTTCCGCCTGCAGGGCGGTGAGTTGGCCGAGGTGGGCGACGCCTCAAGCGGGGCGTTCGCATGTGACTCGACGCTGCCGGACGCGGCGCTGGTGATCGTGCACTCGCCGGAGAGCGGGGCGACGGTCTCGAGTGGGTTTGGGGTGAGCGGCTGCTCGCGGACGCACGAGTCGAACGTCAACTGGCGGCTGCTCGATCGCAGCGGCGCGGTGCTCGCGGACGGGTTCACGTCGGGCGGCGGCTTCGACGGGCCGGGCCAGTTCAGCTTCACGGTCGAGTACGAGATCGCCGAACGGCAACTCGCGCACCTCGAGGTATTCGAGGTGGACGAATCGGATGGCGAGGGCTTCCCGCCGCCGCGCGATGTGGTGCCGCTGTGGCTCGACGCGGCGCCGTAGGCCGCCGGGGAGACGGCCCCGCCGTGGGCGGATAGACTCGTACGCATGACGACTACCACGCAGTCCGAGGCCGTCGAGCGCGCCTCCCGCGTGCGCGAGGCGAGCCGGCGCCTCGCCACCACCCCCGCGGACCGCAAGAACGCGGCCCTGGAGGCGATCGCCGCCGCCATCGAGGCGGAGCGTGACGCGATCCTCGCGGTCAACGGACCCGAGCTCGAGCGCGCGGAACGGAACGGCGTCAGCGGCTCCTTCCTGGACCGCATGAAGCTCACCCCGGAGCGCATCGCCTCGATGGCCGGGGATGTGCGCGCCGTCGCCGCGCTGCCCGACCCGGTGGGGCAGATCGAGGATCTGCTGACCCGCCCCAACGGGCTGCAGGTGGGGCGCATGCGCGTCCCGCTCGGCGTGATCGGCGCGATCTACGAGTCGCGGCCCAACGTGACGATCGATATCGCCTCGGTCTGCCTCAAGTCCGGCAACGGCGTGCTGCTGCGCTCCGGCAGCGACGCGCACGCGACCTCCTCGGTCCTCGCGGCGATCGCCGAGCGCGAGGCCGCCGCCGCCGGCCTGCCCGAGCACTGCATCGAGTTCATCCAGTCCACCGACCGCGCCGAGGTCGGCGCGATGCTCAAAGCCGCCGAGCAGATCGACCTGATGATCCCGCGCGGGGGCGCCGACCTGATCCGCCGCGTCCGCGACGAGGCCACGATGCCCGTCGTCGCCGGCGGCATCGGCGTCTGCCACACCTACATCGATGCCAACGCCGACCTCAAGATGGCCGAGCCGATCGTCATCAACGCGAAGACGCAGCGGCCCTCGGTCTGCAACGCGATGGACACGCTGCTCGTGCATCGCGACGTGGCCGCGCAGTTCGTGCCGCAGATCGTGCGCGTGCTCGGCGAACGCGGCGTCACCGTGCACGTCGACGCCCGCGCCGGCGCGCTCGCCGGCGAGGCCCCGAACGCCGTCCCCGTCGAGGAGGAGGACTACGACCGCGAGTGGCTCTCGCTCGACTGCTCGCTGCGCATCGTGGACTCGCTCGACGACGCGCTCGCGCACATCGAGGTGCACGGCAGCGGGCACTCCGAGGCGATCGTCAGTGACTCCTACGCCGCCGCGCAGCGCTTCCTGCACGAGGCGGACGCCGCGGCGGTCTTCGTCAACGCCTCCACCTACTTCAACGACGGGGCGCAGTTCGGCCTCGGCTGCGAGGTCGGGATCTCGACGCAGAAGATGCACGCGCGCGGACCGATGGGGCTGCGCGAGCTGACCTCGTACAAGTGGGTCGTGCTCGGCCGCGGCCAGATCCGCACCTGACGCCGCCGCGCGGCGGCGGCGTCCCGCGAGCGCGTGCGGCTCGCTCGCGGTAAGGTCGAACGACATCGGGGATGCGGCGTGCTGCCGCCTCCGGACACGCTTCACTCGCACTCCCGAGGAGGGTCAGATGGCTGAGTTCAAGTTCACGCGGGAGGCCCGCACTCCCTACTCGGAGTCCTACCGCGTCGACGACGGCGAGCACGCGATCGCCCGCGCCGATGTGCACCTCACCGCGGCCGGGGCGCACGCCACCCTCGTGATCCACCAGTCCGTCTCCGACGACACGCTGCACGAGCTGCTCGAGGCCCTCGACGACGAGATCGTCTCCACCGCCGACCCCTACCGCGAGGACCTGATCGTCACCGTCTGGCGCGGCGAGGAGGTCGGCGTCTTCGCCGACGACAGCGAGGACGAAGACGAGGACGACGAGGACGAGGATTCCGACGGCTCCTCCTGAGCCGCGCCCCGGCGCCATGCCCGCGCGTCCCGCCCGGCTGCCCTCCCCCGACGAGATCGAGGCGGTCCTTTTCGACCTCGACGACACGCTCGTGGACGCGCGCGGGAGCTGGCGGGCCGGCTTCGCCGAGGCGATCGCCGCGCTGCACGCGCGCAGCCCCGCCCTGCAGCGGCTCGGAGCGCCGACCGCGATCTACGACGAGCACTTCCGCCGCTACGGCGAGGACGCGCACCGCGCCGCCGGCTACGGCGAGTGGCAGGCACGCTTCACCGTCGAGGCGTTCGAACGGCTCGTCGCCGAGCACCTCGGGCCGGACGGCGAGCTTGCCGCGCAGTTGCTCGCGCGCTACCTGGCGGCCGTGCCGGGACACCTCACGCTCTACCCGGACGCCGAGCCGCTGCTCGAACGGCTCGGCGCGCGCTACCCGCTCGGCCTGGTCTCGAACGGGCCGAGCGAGCTGCAGCGCCCGAAGATCGAGAAGTTCTCGCTCGAACGCCACTTCGAGGTGGTCGTGGTCTCGGGCGAACTCGGCGTGCGCAAGCCGGACCCGGCGATCTTCGCGATGGCGCTCGAGGCGCTGGATGTCTCGCCGCAGCGCGCCGTCTTCATCGGCGACAACCCGACGGACGACATCGCGGGCGCATGCGCCTCCGGGCTTTCGGCGATCTGGGTGAACCGCGGCGACTGGCCCACGCCCGCCGACGGCGCTGCGCCGCATGTCGAGGTCGGCGAACTGCGCGAGATACCAGCGGTGCTCGGCCTCGAGAGCGGGTAGGAAGCGCGGCTAGCCGATCTTGCGCTCGACGGCGCGCTGCCCGGCGGCGGCGATTGCCTGCGGCGTGAGACCGACGATCTCCAGCACCTCGTGCCAGAGCGCGGACTCGCCGTAGCGATCGTCGACGCCCACGAACTCCATCGGCACGGGCGCGCGCGAGGCGAGCGCCTGCGCGCTCATCGCACCGAGGCCGGAGTGCATCAGGTGCTCCTCGGCGACCACGATCGCGCCGGTCTCCGCGGCGGCGCGGGTCAGCGCCTCGACGTCGAGCGGGCGGATCGTCGCCATGTTGAGCACGCGCGCCTCGATGCCCCCGGCCGCGAGCAGCTCGGCTGCCTCGAGGGTGCGCTCGACCATCAGGCCGTAGGAGACGAGGGTGACGTCCCCACCCTCGCGCAGCTGGTCGGCGCGGCCCAGCTCGAAGCGAGCGCCTTCCGTGTAGATCACGGCGTGCTTGGGGCGGTCCGTGCGGATGTAGAAGGGGCCGGGCGTGCGCACGGCGGCCTCGAGCACGGCCGCCGCCTCGACGACGTCCGCCGGCACGACCACGTTGAAGTTCACGAGCGAGGACATCACCGCGATGTCCTCGACGGACTGCGCCGAGGCGCCGTCCTCGCCGACCGAGACGCCGCCGTGGGAGGCGATCATCTTGACGCTCAGGTTCGGCTGCGAGACGGACATGCGGAGCTGGTCGTAGGCGTGCTCGGCGAAGACCGCGAAGGTCGTCGCGACGGCGATGCGGCCCATTGCCGCCATGCCCGCCGCGGCCGAGATCATGTTCTGCTCCGCCACGCCGAAGCTGAAGAAGCGCTCCGGGAAGCGGTCCCCGAAGAGCCGCGCCGAGGTCGACTTTCCGAGGTCGGCGTCGGCGACGACGATGTCGTGGCCCTCCTCGTGCAGGCGGATCAGCGTCGGGCCGGTCGCCTCGCGGGTGGCGGCGAGCGGTGGTGCGGTGGTCATGACTGCGCCTCCGGCGCCGCGCCCAGCTCGGCGAGCGCCTGCTCGTACTGCTCCGGCGAGGGCGGCGCTCCGTGGAACCCCGGGTTGTCCTCCATGAAGGAGACGCCGCGGCCCTTCACGGTGTCGAAGATCACGCAGGCGGGCTGGCCGCGTACCTCGCTCGCCCAGCGCAACGCCTCCTCGACGGCGCTCGTGTCGTGCCCATCCACGTCGCTGCGGACGGCCCAGCCGAAGGACTCGTACTTGCGGTCGAGCGGCTCGCTCACCATCGTCGAGGCGGTGTGGTCGTCGTTCTGGATGCCGTTGCGGTCGATCAGCGCGATCAGGCCCTCGGCGGCGTGGTGCGAGGCGGCCATCGCGGCCTCCCAGACCTGGCCCTCGTTCTGCTCGCCGTCGCCCATCAGCACCCAGACGCGCGTGTCCGCGCCGCCGAGGCGCGCGGCGAGCCGCATCCCGAGGCCGAACGAGAGCCCCATGCCCAGCGAGCCGGCGCTGTTCTCCACCCCCGGCGGCTTGCCGAGCACGGAGTGGCCCTGCAGCCGCGTGCCCTTCGCGCGGAACGTGCTCAGTTCCTCGACGGGGAAGTAGCCGAGCTCGGCGAGCAGCGCGTACTGGACGGGCGTCGCGTGGCCCTTGCTCATCACGAAGCGATCGCGCTCGGGCCAGTCGGGGCGCTGTGGATCGTTCCGCAGCACGCGCGTGTAGAGCACGGACATGATCTCGACGGCGGACATCGAGCCGCCGATGTGCCCCGACTTCGCGTCGAAGACCATGCGCACGATGTGCTGACGGGTGCGCTTGATCAGCGCATCAAGATCGGCATCGCCAGTGTCGGGAGCAGGCCCGTCAGGGCCGAGCTGCGTATCGGTGACCATCGCGCCCCTGCGTATCGGGGAGACCCTGCGTTCGCAGGCTGTGGCGCGAGTATACGTGCGCGCAATCCGCACGGTCCACGCCACTTCCCCGGGTCGCGATGCGATCGGCGCTCAGCCCGGCTGAGCCGGCTGCGCGCGTCGCCCGGCCCGCGGGTCAGGAGCCGTGGAACTCGGGGATCACCTCGCCAACGAGCCGGATGCTCTTCATGATCTTCTCGTGAGAGAGCGCCCCCACCTGATGGAGGGTCATGAGGCGATCGATGCCGATGTCCTCGTAGAACTTGAAGCCGGCCCGGATCTGGTCCTGATCGCCGACGATGAGCGATTCCTGGCGGCTGAGGACATCGAACATCTCTTCCTCGCCAACCTCCTCGCCCTCCATGATCCGCCCGATCATGATTGCCGCCTCGCTCGGGTCGCTGTGGTCACGTGCGTACTGGCCCACCAGTCCGCCTCCTGCGGGATCGCTCGCGGCGGCCTCCATCTCGCGCGCAACGTCGATGAAGCTCTCGCGCACCTCGAAGAAGGAGAACGCCTCGTTGGTGTACCAGGCGGCGGCGCCCGCGGCGCCGTTCGCCAGGGCCTCCTCCCTGCTGTCGGCCCCGTGCACGAAGGTGAAGAACGCGATCTGGTTGTTCTGGAACTCGCCGACCGGCTTCTCGCACTCCTTCGACGCCTGCCGGTAGATGTCGACCATTCCCTGCACCTCGTCGCGCGAAGCCCAGAGCGTGACGCCGAGCGCCCCGACACCGTTGCGCCCTGCCTGCTCGAATGACGGGATGCTGCTACAGGCCTGCCAGAGCGGCGGGTGCGGCTTCTGGTACGGCTTCGGAATGATCGAGACGTCGTTGATCTCGTGCTGGTCGCTCTTCCAGGAGAACTTCTCCTGCGTCCACATCCTGGGAGTCATCTCGAATGTCTGCTGCAGTTGGTCGCGCGTCGAATCCGCATCGATGTTGAACGTGCGCCACTCGGGGATCGTGCTGCGGGCCAGGCCCATATGAAGGCGGCCGTTGCTGAGGTGGTCGAGGAAGGCCGCGCGTTCGGCGATCCGGATCGCGTGATTGAAGCGCGCGGGGGCGAGCACCGCGGCATGTCCGACGCTGATCTGGTTCGTGTTCTGGGCGATGGCGGTGAGCATCAGCTCGGGCGCGGAGCTGTAGCTGAACTCGACGGCGGTGTGATGCTCGACCTCCCACCAGCAGCCGTACCCCATTTCGTCCGCCAGCCTGGCCTGCTCGAGCGTCTGCTCGAAGAGCTGGTGCTCGTGCTGCCCGTCGTCGCTCCACAGCGACTTCGGATGCTGCATCTCGGAGAAAATGTCGATCTTCATCGCCGCGCCGCCCTCCGCCAGGTCCGTGACTGGAGGGCAGGCTACGCTACGAGGCGCAGCCGGAGTAGCCGCAGACGGGGCAAAGCGAGCAGCCCTCGCCGAAGGCGAGCGGGCCGGCGCAGTCCGGGCAGCGCGGTCCGAAGGCGGGCATCCGGCGCAGCCGCCGCACTGGCGCCGGCTCAGCCACGGCCCGGACCGCGCCGCCCGCACCCTCTCCGACCGGCCGATCGACTGGAGCAAGCGTGGTAACCATCTCGACATCCCATAGCGAACATGCGTTCCGCAGTGAGTATCGCAAGAACGCGTGTGCTAGTCAAGCCTGCGGATCGCATCAGTGGATCTGTTACCAGGATCAGGACGCGTGCATCAGAGCTTGTGTTACGGAAGGTGCCTCCGACCCGCGGATGTGCCCCGGCTGATCAGGTAGTTGGTTCCTCTGCCCTTCGTTCCCCCAGGAACGGGTTGATCACCATGACCCCGTCGTAGTTCTGCTCATGGCTCAGGTCCTCCGAGTACACAGCCTCGCATCCCATCAGCTTCGCCGCCGCGAGGATGGCGGCGTCCCAGTAGGAGACGCCGAACCTCGCCCTGATCTCGGTTGCCCTATTGAACAGTTCCACCGTGATTTCCTGGGTTGGGAGCGTCCCCAGTGGTCTCAGGAACTCGATGGCCTGCTCGTGGGTCAGCCCCGCCGGCCCGTGAGGCCTGGTGGCCTGATGATAGAACTCTTGGAGAACCTGGACGGAGAGCGCCAGATCCGGCTCCATCAGGGTGGCCTCGGCCCTGGCTCGTTTCCCGGCGTCGTCCTCCTGATTGCTCACGGCGTAGAGGAGGATGTTGGTGTCAACGAGCCGCATGTCGGTCGTACAGTTCCTCCCGGGTCAGCAACTGGCCGGTGTCCACGCCGATGCCTTCGTTCCTGAACCTCTCGAGGACTTCGCCCAGGAGCCGCGCGCGTCTCTCCGGCTCGGTCTCGGCGGGGGCTGGCGTTGCTGGTTTACGCAGCATCTCCAGCAGCATGTCCCGCATCATGGCGGACACGGTCGTGCTGGTCTCGGCAGCCCTGACTCGTGCCAGCCGGTGGGTTCCATCGTCCACGGACACGCTAATCGTCTTCAAGGCCGTCTCCACAAGTTATTGCCTTGTGTTTCTGTGGTACCAGTGTACCCCGGGCGCCGCGGTCCGTTCAAATCGGAGTGTCGGCTCCGGTCTCCGCCGCTGCGTCCGCATCGCCTGGTTGGGCCGTTTGCAATTGGCGGGGCCGCCGCTGCCTGTGATCGCCCGACACCTCGACGCAATGCAGATCAGCGGCGGCGCCAGCTCGGCAGGGCGCCGGCCCGGAGCCGGCGTCGTCAGCTCGCAGGGCCGGGTAACCGATTTGTGACGCAGCCAACCTCGGCTTTGGGCGCCAACACCACCAGGTCCGTGGCGGCCTCGTACGAGTGCGCCGGTGTGTCGTCAGGCATGACCGGCAAGGGCGTCGGACACGAGCGCGCGAAGTCCCATGACACGCTGTACATGAAGTCCGGCTGGACCCGGTAGAGGTTGTGCAGGTACCCGTTGACGGTTTCCATGGTCACCTCAGCCGCCGGGAGCATAGCTCGGGCCCCAGGTATCGCGGCCGGAGTCATACATGGCGTCCGGTGTTTCCTGCCTGTGCCGCTACGCCAACGCGAGCGTCCTTGACGCACAAAGGACCTCGCCCGGTGGCGCCGGATTCTGATGCACGGCTGTCTGGAGCCCCCTCCCGTGCGGGTGCTTGCCGCCGCGCTCGGCTAGGATTCGGCGATGGCGCGCGTCATCTTCTATGTCTTCATCGCGAGCGGACTCGTGATCGCCTGGCTGGCCGTGATGCAGCCGCGGCGGCTGCGTCTCCTCGGGAAGCACGCGCGCACGCTCGGCTACGCCTACGTCGCCGCGATCCTGATCGGCTCGGCGCTGCGGCTGCTCTTCGGCTGGGGCACCTGAGCGCGTGAGGCTGCTCGTCTGCCCGCAGGAGTTCAAGGGCTCCCTCAGCGCCCCCGAGGCCGCCTCGGCGATCGCCGAGGGCGCGCGCCGCGTCCCCGCCATCGCCGAGGTCCGCGCGCTGCCCCTCGCCGACGGCGGCCCCGGCACCGCGGCGATCGTCGCCGCGGCGGCCGGCGGCGATCTCGTCGCCACCGAGGTGACTGGACCCCTTGGCGATCGCGTCGAGGCGCACTACGCACTGCTGCCGGACGCCGCGGGCGGGCCGCCCTCGGCGCTGATCGAGTCGGCCGCGGCGGCCGGGCTCGTGCTCGTCCCACCCGAGCTTCGCGATCCCGGCTTCGCGACCAGCTACGGCGTCGGCGAGCTGATCCGCGACGCGCTCGACCGCGGCGCGCGCTCGATCGTCGTGGGCGTGGGCGGCACCGCGACCAACGACGGCGGGGCGGGCGCCGCGCAGGCGCTCGGCTACCGCCTGCTCGACCGCGATCGCAAGCCGCTGCCCGAACCCGCCGGCGGCATCCACCTGCTGAACGTCTTCGCCATCGACAGCTCCGAGGTCGACCGCCGCCTCGCCGACGTCGACGTGCGCGTGGCGGTCGACGTCACCAACCCACTGCTCGGTGAGGACGGCGCGACTCGCGTCTACGGCCCGCAGAAGGGCGTCGCCGGCGAGATAGGCGAGATGCTCGAGGACGCGATCGGGCGCTGGGCGCGCACCGTGCGCCACGATCTCGGCGTCGAGCTGACGGACCTCCCCGGCGGCGGCGCGGGGGGGGGCCTCGCCGCCGGCCTGATCGGCGTGGTCGGCGGGGAGATCGAGTCCGGCGCCGCCCTCGTCGCCGGGGCGGTCGGCCTCGACGAGGCGATCGAGGCGGCGGACATCGTGGTCACCGGTGAGGGCTCGCTCGACGCGCAGACCACGTTCGGCAAGACGGTGGCGCACGTGATCGCGCGCTGCGCCGCCATCGGGCGTCCCTGCCTGGCGGTCGCGGGCTCGGCCGGCGGCCGTCCCCGCGGTGTCGCCGACCTCGAAGTGCTCGCGGGCGAGGGCGTCACGGAGGCCGAGGCGATGGCCCGCGCGGTGGAGCTGGCGGCCGACGCCGCCGAGCGGCTGCTGCGCCGCTTCGCCATTGGCGGAGGCTAGCGTCGCGCCACGCCTCACTCGAGCGAGGCGAGCCTGACGCCAGCGTGCAGATGTGAGCGGCTAAGCTCAGGCCACCGGTCCTCCTTTATTCGTGGTGGGTCCAGCCCTCGCGCTGGAGGCAACTGTTCTTCTCGAAGTTCCCGCCCGGGGGACTGTCAGGCAGATGCTCGTCAGACCTGCACTGTCGATGGGCGATGTAGGCGTTGATCGCCCTGTTGATTGCGCCCGGTACGGTCGGATCGCGAACGGCATCCACGAAGTCGTTCTGGTACAACTCCAGTGGAGTCAGGCAGGCCGTCATGGAGACGGTGTCCGAAGTCCGTCGATTATTGTCATCTGTCCTGGCGTGCACCGTCACCACCACGTAGCAACTCGGATTGGAGACCGGCTGCGAGCGGTACGGCGTGGACGACAGGTGCACTTGTGGCCGCGGGACGGAGCTCGGACGCGACGCCGCCCGCACCCTGTATTCAGCCTCGATGAGATTGGTGGAGCACGCCTCGCGGGTCCCGGTCTGCCTTCCGGTCAAGCGGTACTTCGTGCTCCGCGTCCCGGGCTGCGCGTCGGCTCGGATGGTGAGCCGAACCCTGCCGCCAGAAAGAAACTCGGTCCCTACCAGCGAAGACGCCTTGAACGTCGCGACCGTCCACGGCCCCCGGCACGTGCCGGCGCCGATGGCCGGAAGCGTGAGCGTCAGCGCGTGCCCGGCGGTGATGGTGCCGAGGCACGGCTTGGCGTTATCGGAGCAGGGGGCCTCCGCCGACGCGGTGGGCAGCGTGGCGGCGAGGGCGAGGATCGCAGCGATCACCGCAAGCGTGATAGTTCTCATGGTGGTGAACCTCCTGCCGCGGCTGATCGCCAACGATTCGGCGGCGTAACCGCGTGCGCACGTTCGGGGGTCGTTGCGGACATCACCGCACCTCAGCGGTTGTTGCTGGTTGTTCGCTCCTTCGACTGTTGATCGCTCAGGCCCGGCCTCTTCGCTCGGGGCAGCCCAGTCACGCCCTGCAGCTCGCGAGTGGCCAGCCTGAAGGCTTGCCCTCGCCAGGAGGCGACTGACACGACTGTACCACTTCTTAATATGTAATATCCATGTAATGAACACCACTTACGTCCAAATCATGGATGACGGGCATAGTGAGTCAACCTTACGGAACGCATCAACTGGTCTGATCGGCGCTCGCGCTTCCCGCGGCGCGCGGGTGCATGCCGCCGCGCTCGGCCAGGGTTCGACGATGGCGCGCGTCCTCTTCTATGTCTTCATCGCGAGTGGACTCGCGATCGCCTGGCTGGCGGTGATGCAGCCGCGGCGGCTGCGCCGCCTCGGGCGGCACGCACGCTCGCTCGGCTACGCCTACGTCGCCGCCATCCTGATCGGCTCGGTGCTGCGGCTGCTCTTCGGCTGGGGCACCTGAGCGCCGTGAGGCTCCTCGTCTGCCCGCAGGAATTCAAGGGCTCCCTCACCGCCCCGGGCCGCCCTCGTCGCGGAGGCGGTCGCCCTCGACGAGGCGATCGAGGCGGCGGACATCGTCGTCACCGGCGAGGGCTCGCTCGACGCGCAGACCACGTTCGGCAAGACGGTCGCGCACGTGATCGCGCGCTGCGCCGCCCTCGGGCGTCCCTGCCTGGCGGTCGCGGGCTCGGCCGGAGGCCCTCCCGGGGGTGTCGCCGACCTCGAAGTGCTCACGGGCGAGGGCGTCGATGAGGCCGAGGCGATGGCCCGCGCGGCGGAGCTGGCCGCCGACGCCGCCGAGCGCCTGCTGCGCCGCTTCGCCTCGGGCGCGGACGGAAGCTAGTCGAGGCCGAGCCGCTCCATCTCGCGCTCCTCGAATCCGAAGTGGTGCGCCAGCTCGTGCAGCACCGTGCGCTGCACCTCCTCCGGGATGTCGCGAGGATGGAAGGAGCGCTCCAGCGGGCCCTGGAAGATCAGGATCCGGTCCGGCAGCGTCATGTGGTACTCGCTTCGGTCGGTGAGCGGCGTGCCGACGTAGAGCCCGAACAGCGTCGAGTCCGGGGCGACGCCCGCGTCCTCGAGATCCTCGGCGCTCGGCTCGCGCTCGATCACGATCGCGACGTTGTTGAGGTACGCGTCGATCTCCGGGGGCAGCGCATCCAGGGCGCGCTGGACCAGCCGGCGAAAGCGGGAACTCTCCACGTTGCTCGCTCGTGTCCTCGCCGCGGGCGCGTGCCCGGCGCCGGCCGATCCCTGCTCGGCCGGCAGTCTACACCGCGGGCGAGGACGCTCCGCTCCCGGCGCGCGGTTCGCCTTCCCCACCTCGCCTTGCGACAATCGAGGGGATGAGAGGCGCCCTTCCCCTCCCCCGCCGCCGCCTCGCGCTGCACGCCGCCCTGCCGGCGTTGCTGGCGCTCGCCGTCCTGGGCTGTCGCGTCGAGCACGTCGAGGAGCCCGCCTACACGGCGACGCCACTCCCCACGGCAGGCGAGCCACGCTCGTTCCGGCTCGGCTTCTCCTCGCTTCCGGCGAGGCTCGATGACGAGGCGCACGTCCAGGCGCTCAACATCGCGGCGCTCCACGGCGACCTGCTGCTGATCCAGCGCACGCCTTCCTGGAGCGACTTCATGCCCGGCGCCGCACCGTCCGGGGAACTGCTCGATCTCACGGAGCGCGAGGTGCGGGCGATCGAGGAGCGCCGCCTGACGCTCTTCTACGCCATCGACCCGTACGACCCCGAGGACCGCGGCCGCCTGGCGGCGCCGCCCGAGGGCCATGCGGGATCGGGCATCCTGAATCGCGATCTCAGCGCAGCGCTCGTCGCCGAAGCCCGCTTCATCGCCAGCGCCTACCGGCCCGCCTACCTCGCATTCGGCATCGAGGTGAATGCGACCTTCGATCGTGCGCCCGGCGAGTACGACGCCTTCCTCGGCGTCTACCGGGAGGTCTACGACGCGGTGAAGGAAGCCAGTCCGCAGACGCTGGTGTTCCCCACCTTCCAGTACGAGCAGCTGCTGGGCGTGACGCCATGGGAGGCGGCGCACCCGCCGCGCTGGGAGCGGCTGGCGGACTTCGCCGAGCACCTGGACGTGGTGGCGATCGCGACGATCCCCTCGCTCACCCACGCCCTGGCGCGCGCGATTCCGCCCGACTACTACCGGCAGATCCGAGAGCACACCGAGCTGCCGATCGCGTTCGCGGCGGCGGGCTTCTCCTCCGCGCCGGGCCCGGGCGGAATTAACTCCTCGACACCCCCGGAGCAGCGCCGCTACCTGCTGCGGCTGCTCGCCGAGACCGAGGCGATGCGCTCGCCGTTCGTGATCTGGTTCGCCAGCCACGATCCGGAGTTCGTCTCCGACATCGCATCCCTCGAGCCGCTCGGGAGCATCGGCCTGCTGGAGACGGAGGGGCAGCCGAAGGAGGCGTGGCCGGTGTGGGCCGAGGCCGCGCAACGCCCCTATCAGCCGCGCGCGGACGCGCCGTGACGCCCGTGGCTCGCGGGCGAGCCGGGCCGGCGGCGCAGTTGGCAAGCAATCGGCGGTGCGGTACGCTTTCGCTTCTGTGCCTTGTGGGGTAAACTTGATTCAGCGTTGGGCGCGGCGATTCCACATCTACTGATACCCATGCACCCCCGGTGCGAGCCGGTGGTGCGTTTCGGCGTCTCGGCATGTGCGTGCGTCGCGGCCCCGCCACGCCCGATCAACCGCGGTGAATAGTCGGAGGAGTCGCTCTTTGGCCACGACCAATCGGCAGACGGCGCACACGTCCCTCGCTACGCAGCACTACGGCAAGGCAAGCCCGGTGCTGGACGTGCCGAACCTGATCGATATGCCCCGCCGATCCTTCGACCGCTTCCTGCGCGAGGGCCTGCGCGATCTCTTCGACGAGATCTCGCCGATCGAGGACTTCACCGGCACACGCATGGGCCTGGAGCTCACCGACTACCGCCTCGAGGAGCCCCGCCTCTCCGAGCGCGAGTGCCGCCAGCGCGACGCCACCTACTCCGCCCGGCTGCTGGTCGACACCTCGCTCACCGTCAAGGAGACCGGCGAGATCAAGGAGCAGCAGCTGTTCCTGGGCGATCTGCCGCTGATGACGGAGCAGGGCACGTTCATCATCAACGGCGCCGAGCGCGTCGTCGTTTCCCAGCTGGTGCGCTCGCCCGGCGTCTACTTCACCGAGACGCGCGACCCGGCGACCGGCCGCCGCCTCACGCAGGCGAAGCTGATCCCGAACCGCGGCGCCTGGCTGGAGTTCGAGACGTCCACCAAGGACATCCTCTCCGTGAAGGTGGACCGCAAGCGCAAGATTCCGGTCACCATCCTGCTCCGCGCCGTCGACATGGAGGAAGGCCTCAGCGACGAGGAGCGCGGCACCGACGAGCGCGTCCGCGCCATGCTCGGCGACGTCGACACGGACGAGGAGCACTCCTTCCTCGAGGCGACGCTCGCCAAGGACCCCTCGGAGAACCGCCAGACCGCGCTCGAGGAGTTCTACCGCCGCATCCGCCCCGGCGACCCGCCGACGGCGGAGAACGCGCGCAACTTGCTGGACACGCTCTTCTTCGGCGAGCGCCGCTATGACCTCGGCCGTGTCGGCCGCTACAAGGTCAACAAGCGGCTCGTGCTCGTCGACGCGCCCGAGCAGCGCACGCTGCGCGGGGCCGACATCATCGAGCTGGTCCGCAAGATGATCGAGATCAACAACGGCGTCGGGCGCCCGGACGACATCGACCACCTCGGCAACCGCCGCGTGCGCTCCGTGGGCGAGCTGATCCAGAACCAGTTCCGCATCGGCCTGCTGCGCATGGAGCGGGTGGTGCGCGAGCGCATGACGATCACGGACCCGGAGGAGGCGACGCCCTCCGCACTGGTCAACGTGCGGCCCGTGGTCGCCGCGATGAAGGAGTTCTTCGGCGGCTCGCAGCTCTCGCAGTTCATGGACCAGACCAACCCGCTCGCGGAGCTGGCCCACAAGCGGCGCCTCTCCGCGCTCGGCCCCGGCGGCCTCTCGCGCGACCGCGCCGGCTTCGACGTGCGCGACGTGCACTTCAGCCACTATGGCCGGATCTGCCCGATCGAGACCCCGGAGGGTCCGAACATCGGCCTGATCGGCAACCTCGCCACCTACGGCCGCGTCAACGACTTCGGCTTCATCGAGACGCCCTACCGGCCTGTGCTGAAGGAAGTCGGCAAGAGCAGCCCGGAGCTCGTCGGCCGCGTGCTCGCCGCCGGCGTCAAGGACGCGGACGGCAACCAGATCGCCCGCGCCGGCCGCGTCGTCAGCGAGGAGCTGGCCGCGAAGCTCGCCGCCGCCGCCGAGGACCGCATCGCGGTGAAGCCCTTCGCCTCCAGCGAGACGATGTACCTGGACGCGCAGCAGGAGGAAGCCTTCCGCATCGCGCAGGCCAGCACCCACCTGGACGAGCACTCCAACCTCTCCGACGATCGCATCGAGGTGCGCCACGCGGAGCGGCTGCGCATGGTCCAGCCCGGCGACGTGGACTACCTGGATGTCTCGCCGAAGCAGATCGTCTCGGTCGCGGCGGCGCTGATCCCGTTCCTGGAGCACGACGACGCCAACCGCGCCCTGATGGGCGCCAACATGCAGCGCCAGGCGGTGCCGCTGGTGCGCCCGGAGGTGCCGCTCGTCGGCACCGGCATGGAGGGCCCGGTCGCCGTCGACTCGCGCCAGGTCGTCCTCGCGGAGGAGGACGGGGAGGTGCTCTCCTCCACCGCCAGCTTCCTGACCGTGCGCTACGACAGCCGCCGCGAGGAGCGCTACCCGCTCAGCAAGTTCGTGCGCTCCAACCAGGGCACCTGCATCAGCCAGCGCCCGCTGGTCAGCAAGGGCGACCGCGTCACGCGCGGTCAGCCGCTGGTCGATTCCTCGTCCACGGAGCACGGCGAACTGGCGCTCGGTCAGTCCGTGCTGGTCGCGTTCATGTCCTGGGAGGGCCTCAACTTCGAGGACGCGATCGTGCTCTCCGAGTCCGTGATCCGCGAGGACAAGTTCACCTCGATCCATATCGAGAAGTACGAGGTCGAGGCGCGCGACACCAAGCTTGGCCCCGAGGAGATCACGCGCGACATCCCCAACGTCGGCGACGAATCCCTGCGCGACCTCGACGAGCGCGGCATCATCCGCGTCGGCGCCGAAGTCCGCGAGGGCGACATCCTCGTCGGCAAGATCACGCCGAAGGGCGAGACCGAGCTGACGCCGGAGGAGAAGCTGCTGCGCGCGATCTTCGGCGAGAAGGCGCGCGAGGTGAAGGACACCTCGCTGCGCGTCCCGCACGGCGAGCGCGGCAAGGTGATCGACGTGCGCGTCTTCGAGCGCAACGCCAACGACGAACTGCCCGCCGACGTCAACATGATGGTCCGCGTGTCCGTCGCCCAGAAGCGCAAGATCTCCGAGGGCGACAAGATGGCCGGACGCCACGGCAACAAGGGCGTCGTCTCCCGCATCGAGCCGATCGAGAACATGCCGTACCTGGACGACGGCCGCGCGATCGAGATCGTGCTCAACCCGATCGGCGTGCCCTCGCGCATGAACGTGGGCCAGGTGCTGGAGACGCACCTCGGCTGGGCCGCCAACACGCTGGGCATGCGCGCGGTCACGCCCGTCTTCGACGGCGCGTCCGACGGCGAGATCCAGGACGCCCTCGCGCGCGCCTGGCTCGCCGTCCAGGCCGGCGCCGTCTCGCCCGAGGCGCTGGCCGCGGCGAACGGCCACGGGAGCAACGGCCACGGACGCAGCGGCGACGCCGCGCTCGGCGCCCACGTGGACGTCGGCCGCCTCGAAGGCTACGTGAGCGAGGGCGGCTTCAACCCCCGGGAAGTGCTGGACACCGAGCATACCGGCGCAGCACGCACGGCCTGCCTCACGCTCTGGCTCGAACAGCGCGGCGAGCGCGGCGTGCGCGACCTGGACGAGGAGGCGTTCGACGCGCTGCTCGACGAGGTCGCCCGCCGCAGCGGCGAAGCGCCGCCGGTCTGGGGCAAGCAGGTGCTCTACGACGGACGCAGCGGCGAGCCCTTCGACCAGCCGGTCACCGTCGGCTACATCTACATGCTGAAGCTCGTCCACCTGGTGGAGGACAAGATCCACGCACGCTCCACCGGCCCGTACTCGCTGATCACCCAGCAGCCGCTGGGCGGCAAGGCGCAGTTCGGCGGTCAGCGCTTCGGGGAGATGGAGGTCTGGGCCCTGGAGGCCTACGGCGCCGCGCACATCCTCCAGGAGATGCTGACCGTGAAGTCCGATGACGTCGTCGGCCGCGTCAAGGCCTACGAGGCGATCGTCAAGGGCGAGAACACCATGGAGCCCGGCGTGCCGGAGTCCTTCAAGGTGCTCGTCAAGGAACTCCAGTCGCTCTGCATGAGCGTCGAAATCCTCAACGAAGACGAGGAACAGGTCGCCTTCACCGAGGATTACATCGAGGCGATTCCATCCCTCGGCATCAACCTGTCCGGTCGTGAGGCAGAGGAGAGCGACAGTGCTTGAGGTCAACGATTTCAACGCGATCCGGCTGTCGCTGGCATCGCCCGCGCAGATCAGATCCTGGTCCTACGGCGAGGTCACGAAGCCGGAGACCATCAACTACCGCACGCTCAAGCCTGAGAAGGACGGGCTCTTCTGCGAGAAGATCTTCGGCCCGACCAAGGACTTCGAGTGCTACTGCGGGAAGTACAAGCGCGTCCGCTACAAGGGCATCACCTGCGACAAGTGCGGCGTCGAGGTCGCGCGCAGCAAGGTGCGCCGCGAGCGCATGGGCCACATCAGCCTGGCCGCGCCGGTCACGCACATCTGGTTCGCCAAGGGCGTGCCCAGCCGCCTCGGCCTGCTGCTCGACGTGGCGCCGCGCACCCTCGAGCGCGTCCTCTACTTCGCGCACTACGTGATCACCGAGGTCAACGACGACGCGCGCCAGCACGCACTGGAGCAGCTGCTCACCGAGATCGAGGACGAGGTCAACCGCCGCGAGGGCGCCGCCGCCAACCGCATCGCCATCCGCGAGGAGTCGCTCGAACTCGAGATCGCCGAGGTGGACCGCCGCCGCGACGCCGAGCTGGAAGCGGCCGACGCCGATCTGCCCGCGCAGATCGACGCCGTCACGGGCGAGGCGAGCGCGCTGGAGCAGGAGCTGCAGGAGCGCGACGGCGAGAAGCTGCGCGCCAAGCTCGCCTTCCGCGGCAAGACGCTCGCGAGCCGCGGCCAGCGGCTGGGCGCCAACACCATCGCCACCCTGCACGAGGTCGCCCGCGAGCAGGTGGGCGCCGTCGAGCAAGCGATCGCGACGAAGAAGGCGGACCTCCAGGCCGCCGCCGAACTCGAGGCCCGGCAGAAGCGCGACGAGGCGTTCGAGGAGCTCGAGCCGCTGCGCCAGCAGGTGGCCACCGCCCGCGACGCCGTGCGCAAGGAGCACGACGACCTGATCAAGCGCCTCGACAAGCTGCGCGACCCGGTCGAGTCCGACACGCTGACCATCCTCACGGAGCAGGAGTTCCGCGAGCTGGACGAGCGCTTCGGCCTCGTCTTCAAGGCCGGCATGGGCGCCGAAGCGATCGTCGGCATCCTCGAGCGGATGGACCTGGACTCGCTGCGCGTGAAGCTGCAGGAGGAGACGCACTCCAGTTCCGGGCAGCGCCGCAAGAAGGCGACCAAGCGCCTGCGTGTGGTGGAGGCGCTGCGCAAGTCCGGCAACCGCCCGGACTGGATGATCATCCAGGAGTTGCCCGTGCTGCCCCCGGACCTGCGCCCGATGGTGCAGCTCGATGGCGGCCGCTTCGCGACCTCCGACCTCAACGACCTGTACCGCCGCGTGATCAACCGCAACAACCGGCTGAAGCGGCTGCTCAACCTCGGCGCGCCCGAGATCATCGTGCGCAACGAGAAGCGGATGCTGCAGGAGTCCGTCGACTCGCTGATCGACAACGGCCGCCGCGGGCGCGCCGTGAGCGGCTCCGGCAACCACAAGCTGAAGTCGCTCTCCGACCTGCTGAAGGGCAAGCAGGGACGCTTCCGCCAGAACCTGCTCGGCAAGCGCGTCGACTACTCCGGCCGCTCCGTGATCGTGGTCGGCCCTGATCTGCGGCTGCACCAGTGCGGGCTGCCGAAGAAGATGGCGCTCGAGCTGTTCAAGCCGTTCATCATGCACGCCCTGGTACGCAAGGGGCTGGCGCACAACATCAAGAGCGCGAAGCGCATCGTCGAGCGCGCACGGCCCGAGGTCTGGGACGTGCTGGACGAGGTGATCGAGGACCGCCCGGTCCTGCTCAACCGCGCGCCGACACTGCACCGCCTCGGCATCCAGGCCTTCGAGCCGGTGCTCGTCGAGGGCTCGGCCATCCAGCTGCACCCGCTCGTCTGCTTCGCCTACAACGCCGACTTCGACGGCGACCAGATGGCGGTCCACGTGCCGCTCTCCTATGAGGCGGTCGCGGAAGCGCGCCAGGTGCTGCTCAGCACGCGCAACCTGCTCTCGCCCTCGGACGGCGAGCCGGTGGTCGCGCCGACGCTGGACATGGTGCTCGGCTGCTACTACATGACCGTCGACGGCACGCCACGGCCGGACGCGGAGGTCCGCGCCTTCGGCAGTGCCGACAAGGTGCGGGCCGCCTACGCGTTGAGCCAGGTGCGCATCCACGAGCCGATCCGGCTGCGCATCAATGGCGCGATCGTCGACACCACCGTCGGCCGCGTGCTCTTCAACGGCATCGTCCCGGACAGCCTCGGCTTCCAGAACGAGGTGATGGACAAGAAGGCGCTGCGCTCGCTGGTCTCCAGCGTCTACCAGGAGCTGGGCACGGAGCCGACCGTCGAGTTCGTGGACGCGATCAAGGACATCGGCTTCCGCTACGCCACCCAGTCCGGCATCTCGATCGCCGTCTCCGACATCAGCGTCCCGCAGGCCAAGGCCAACCTGATGGCCAGCGCCGACCAGCGGATCGACACCCTCGAAGAGCAGTTCCAGATGGGGCTGATGACGGAGAACGAGCGCTACCTGGCGGCGATCGACGTCTGGCAGGAAGCCACGGACCAGATCCAGGGCGCTCTCGAGGACAGCCTGGACCGGCTGGGGCCGCTGGCCCTGATGGCGGACTCCGGCGCCAAGGGAAACATCGCCCAGATCCGCCAGATGGGCGGCATGCGCGGTCTGATGAGCGACCCCAGCGGCCGCATCATCGAGCTGCCGATCCGCTCCTCGTTCCGCGAGGGCCTCTCCGTCCTCGAGTACTTCACCTCCACGCACGGCGCCCGCAAGGGCCTCGCCGACACAGCGCTGCGCACGGCCGACTCCGGCTACCTGACGCGGCGCATGATCGACGTGGCGCAGGACGTGATCGTGCTCGACGACGACTGCACGGAGGACGGCGACGCCATCGGCGGCATCTGGCTGCGCGAGCGCGCCGAGCAGGGTCTCCTCGCCTCGCTCGAGGAGCGCCTGGCCGGCCGCTGGACCGCCTCGCCGGTCGCGCACCCGGAGACGGGTGAGCTGATTGCCGAGGCGAACAGCGAGATCGACGAGGACCTCGCGCAGCGCATCGTCGAGGCGCAGGTGGAGCAGGTGCACGTGCGCTCGCCGCTGACCTGCATGTCGCGCCGCGGCGTCTGCCAGCGCTGCTACGGGCACTCGCTCGCCACGGGCGAGCTCGTCGCGCAGGGCGTGGCCATCGGCATCATCGCCGCGCAGTCGATCGGTGAGCCGGGCACGCAGCTGACGATGCGCACGTTCCACACGGGCGGCGTCGCCGGCGGGCTCGACATCACCTCGGGCCTCCCGCGTGTCGAGGAGATCTTCGAGGCGCGCGTGCCCAAGGGGCAGGCCGTCATCTCCGAGATCGACGGCATCGCCGAGGTCGTGCGCGACGGCGGCATCCGTGCCGTCGTGGTGCGCAACACCGAGACCTTCACGGAGCAGATCGACGTGCCGGCGGAGCTTGAGCTGCTGGTCGCCGACGGCGACCAGGTGGACGCCGACACCGTGCTTGCCCAGTCCACCGAACAGGCGGACGAGGCAGCCGCACCGGTGCAGGGCCGGGCGCGCAGCCGCAGGAAGCCCCCGCCGCCGGCGGTCCAGCTCACCAGCGCGCTGGGCGGGCACGTGGAGTTCGTGCGCGAGGGACGGCGGCGCCGCCCCGTGGCGCTGCGACTCGTCGCAGACGTCACGGACGAGCGCGAGTACCCCGTGCCGGCCTCGGCGCGGATCCGCGTCGAGTCCGGCGAGCACGTCCGCCCCGGGCAGCAGCTCACCGAGGGCGCGCTCAACCCGCAGGACGTGCTGGCGATCCTCGGGCCGGCCGATGTGCAGGTCTACCTCGTGGACGAGGTCCAGAGGGTCTACCGCTCGCAGGGCGTCAACATCAACGACCGCCACATCGAGGTGATCGTCCGCCAGATGATGCGCCGCGTCAGCATCGAGGACCCCGGCGACAGCGACTTCCTGCCACAGGAGCCGGTGGACCGCCACGACTACGAGCGCGAGGTGACACGCATCATCGCCGAGGGCGAAGCGCCGCCCACGGCGTCGCCGATGCTGCAGGGCGTCACGCGCGCCTCGCTCAGCACCGACTCGTTCCTCGCCGCCGCCTCCTTCCAGGAGACGACGCGCGTGCTGACCGAGGCGGCGATCGAGGGCAAGACGGACCACCTGCGCGGCCTCAAGGAGAACGTGATCATCGGCAAGCTGATCCCGGCGCGGGCGCCGATCACCGTCGAGCGCCCCGTGCCGATCGCCGAGATTCCGATCCCCGAGTCGCTGCTGCTGCCGTTCATCTTCGACTTCGAACGGCCGGAGCTGACGGACGGCGAGGACGAATCGCTGGCGGAGCTGATGCAGGCCGAGCCGGGCGATCTCGCCCTTGCCGGCGCCTACGTCGCCGAACCGGACTAGCACCGCACGCGGGGCGCCACCCCGCCGCGGCCGATTGCCAGACGAGGAAACGGGAGGGCCTGCGCCCTCCCGTTCTTCATGCCCGACGCCCGCCGCGGGCCAGCGGCAGGCGGGCTACAGATCCCTGCGGTGGAAGTACGAGATGCCCGACGCGATGGCCACCACCGAGAGCACGCCGAAGACGATCAGCACGCGCACATGCTCCGAGACGGGCATCTCCCCGCGGAACGTCTCCGGCAGCTTGCTGACCACGGCGGTGGTGCTCATCCAGTCCACGGTCAGGAACTGCAGGGCCGCGCCCGAGGCGAGCGTCGCCACCAGCACCGTCAGCACGGAGCTGAGCATGCTGCGGAATATCGCCGAGAGCGCGATCCCGAACGCCGCGAGGAAGACCAGCAGCGAGGCCACCATCAGCAGCCCCCAGGCGACGCCCTCGATCTGCGCGTCGTTCTCCGCATAGCGGAGCACCAGGTACGCCAGCGGGACGGTCACCGCGACGTAGACGCCGAGGAACACGCCGAGCCGCGCGCTGATCTTGGACCAGATGTAGGCGCGGCGCGTGACGGACCTGGAGAGGATCGAGTCGGCGATCACGTTCGCCTCTCCGCTCACCGCGCTCGCCGAGAGCACCGCGACGACAAGCCATGAGAGCGGCGCCAGTACGACCGCCATGTAGGCGGCGAGCGTTTCCGAGGCAAGCTCCTGCTCGGTCGCGGCGACCACCACGGCAAAGCCCGCCGGCGCGACCAGCAACACGATCCAGGCGCGCACCAGCCACGAGCGGGCCATCTGTTCGACATCGAGCCGCAGCAGGTGAAGGTATGCCCGCATCAGGAGGCTGCGTCCTGGCTCCCACCGTTGCGAGTGGCCGCAGCGTCGGCCGCTTGCTGCGCCTCCCCCTGCTGCGCCGCCGAGCCCGAGGCGCTGAGGAAGCCGCGCTGGCGGTCTTCCTCGAGACGGCGCAGGAACGCCTCCTCCACCTCGTGACTGCCGGTGTCGAGCCGCAACAACTCGACGCCTGTGCGCTCGACGAGGTCGAGCACGCGCTTGAGGTACTCGGTGACCGCCTCCGTGCCGAGGAACGTGATCCGGAACTCCGAGCCCATCCGCTCCCAGCGCACCGAGCCGGGCTCGGCCAATCCCCGGATCTGCTCCTCGAACGAATCGGCGTTGCCCTCAATCTCGATGCTGATCGAATCCTGGCGCGCGAGCCGCCGCATCTCCGTCATCGGTCCGTCGTAGATCAGCCGCCCCTGCGCGATCACACCGATGTCGGTGCAGACGCGCTCCACGTCGTTGAGGATGTGCGTGGCGATGATGATCGTCCGATCGCGGCCGGCCAGCTCGCGGATCAGCTCGATCATCTGCTTGCGCCCCGCGGGGTCGAGACCGTAGGTCGGCTCGTCGAGCACCAGCAACTCGGGATCGTTCATCAGCGCCGCGGCGATGCCCAGCCGCGTCACCATGCCCGTCGAGAAGCCCTCGATGCGCTGCGAGGCGACGTCCGTCAGGTCCACGGCCTGCAGCAGCGTCGCCAGCCGGATCTTGGTGCTCCCGTGCGGCAGCCCGACGATGCTGCCGACGAACCCAAGGTAGGCAATCGGCGTCATCTGACGCGGGAACGACGGGGCCGTGGGCAGGAAGCCAATGCGGCGCCGCAGATCTGCGCTAGCGGCGCTCATCGGTTGGCCGAAGACCCTGATCTCGCCGGCAGTCGGTCGTTGCAGGCCGAGCATGATGCGGAACGCCGTCGACTTGCCCGCCCCGTTGGGGCCGACCAGACCGTAGACCGAGTTCTTGCGCACGCGCATGTTGAGCGCGTTCAGGGCGATGTAGCGGTTGTCGTAGATCTTCGTCAGGTCGCTGGTCTCGACCACGTACACGGGGCCCGAGGAGCGCCCGGACGGTGCAGCCGCGCCGTCACGCGGCTCCCGGGCGGCGTGCGCCTCCGAGCCACTGCGCATCGCCCTCAGGGATCGTCTGAGAGCAGCCGGGGCCAGCTTCATGGCAGCGCTCCGCGCCCGCGCCGTTGGCCCAGCGTGCGCTGTTGCGCGCTGCGATCCGGAGGCGACAAGGCCGCGGGATTCTACCACTCCGCCGTAATACGCCGCCGTCACCGGCGCCCGCGGGTTGGCCCCGTAACGCGCAATGTGGTTCCCTACGTTGCCACGATGCAATCGGTACTCCTCGTCAGCGACAATCAGGACCACCTGGCGACCGTGCGGGCCGCCCTGCGCGAGGACGGCCACGCCCTGCGCGCCGAACCGACGATCGATCGGGCGCTGCTCGCCGTCCGCGAGCAGCAGCCGGACCTGCTCTGCCTGGACATCACCAGCGGGGCCGCCATGAACGGGCTCACCTCGCTGCTGCGCGACCAGCGGCAACAAGGCGGCGTCCCGGTGCTGGCGATCACCACGCGCGAGCACTTCTACCTTGTCGGGCCGGGCTCCGGCGTCGCCGACGTGATCGTGACGCCGCTGGACCGCGACGAGCTGCAGTTGCGCATCGCACGCCTCGTCTCCGCGGCGAGCGCGCCGGACAGCCAGCTGCTGCGCCGCGGCGAGCTGCTGATCGACCAGGAGCGCTACACCGTGCGCCTCGGCGACGAGGCGGTGGACCTGACCTACAAGGAGTACGAGCTGCTGCGCTTCCTGGCGCAGAACCCGGGCAAGGCCTTCACCCGCGAGATGCTGCTCAACCAGGTCTGGGGCTATGACTACTACGGCGGCGCGCGCACCGTCGACGTCCACATCCGCCGCATCCGCGCCAAGATCGAGCGCCACGAGCCCTACATCGAGACCGTCCGCAACGTGGGCTACCGCTTCGTCGAGGAACCACGCACGCCCTGAGCGCGCCCTTGCGCCACAACGTCGATCGAGCATCCGTTGCGCAGCCGGCGCTCGCCCGTTGCGGCCCGCGCGAAACATGCCCGAAACGCAGCGGTAATCCGGGGGTAATCGTTCGCTCGTACGCTCGGGACGAGCGCCGGAAGGCTGCGGGCCTCGCGGCGCGGTTCGAACGTACAACGGAGCGCAGCGCCACACGGGCGGCTGCGAACGGGAATGGGGGAGCCGAGTGAACCTGCAGGAATTGCAGCAGCTGGTGGATGCCAACGGGGTGACCCGCATCGATCTGCGCGTGACCGATCTTCCGGGTCGCTGGCAGCATTTCACGCTCCCGCCGGACGCCCTCTCCGAGGATCTCTTCGTGAACGGCAACGGGTTCGACGGCTCCAGCCTGCGCGGCTTCCAGGAGATCCACGAGTCCGACATGCTGCTGGTCCCGGACATCGAGACCGCCGTGCTGGACCCGATCCCGGAGCACCCGACGCTCTCCATGATCTGCAACGTGATCGACGCCGTCACGCACGACGCGTACTCGCGCGACCCGCGCACCGTCGCCGCCAAGGCCGAGGCCTACCTCACCTCCACCGGCATCGCGGACGAGGCCTACTTCGGCCCTGAGCCCGAGTTCTTCCTCTTCGACGACGTCCGCTACCAGCAGAGCCAGCAGTCCGCCTTCTACTACATCGACTCGGAGGAGGCGCACTGGAACTCCGGCAAGGACTACACCGCCGCCTTCCCCGGCGGCTTCAACACCGGCTACAAGATCCCCGGCAAGGAGGGCTACGCGCCGCTCCCGCCGTTCGATCAGACCGCCGGTCTGCGCACGGAGATCGTCGCCGCCATGAACGCCGTCGGCGTCGACACGTTCATCGACCACCACGAGGTGGCGACCGCCGGGCAGGCTGAGATCGGCCTCGGCAAGGCCACGCTGGTCGATCAGGCGGACCGCACCCAGTGGTACCGCTACATGGTGCGCAACGTGGCGCACCAGCACGGCAAGGTCGCCACCTTCATGCCGAAGCCGATCTTCGAGGACAACGGCTCCGGGATGCACACCCACCAGTCCCTCCGCAAGGGCGGCGAGCCGCTGTTCTACGACGCCAACGGCTACGCCGGGCTCTCGCAGCTGGCGCGCTGGTACATCGGCGGCCTGCTCGTCCACGCCCCCGCGTTGCTGGCCTTCGCGGCGCCGACAACGAACTCGTACAAGCGGCTGGTGCCCGGCTACGAGGCGCCCGTCAACCTCGTCTACTCCATGCGCAACCGCTCCGCCGCCATCCGCATCCCCACCTACCGCATCGGGCTGGCGAACGAGGCCTCCGACAAGCGCGTCGAGTTCCGCCCGCCGGACCCGACGGCGAACTGCTACCTCGCCTTCCCGGCGATGCTGATGGCCGGCCTGGACGGCATCCAGAACCAGATCGACCCCGGCGACCCGCTGGACCGCAACATCTACGAGCTGCCGCCAGACGAGGCCGCCCTGGTGCCGACCGTGCCGGGCTCGCTCGGTGACGCCCTCGACGCCCTCGAGGGGGACCACGAGTTCCTGATGCAGGGCGGCGTCTTCACGCAGGACGTGCTCGACATGTGGCTCGGCATGAAGCGCGAGGAGGTCGCCAACGTCTCGCTGCGGCCGACGCCGTACGAGTTCGAGCTCTACTTCAACGACTGACCCCGGCAGGGCCAGCGCCGGGTCCCGGGGAGGCCGTCAGCCAGACCGCCTCCCCGGGCCGGACGGCCCGCGGAACGGAGCCGCACACCCAGCCCGATTCACACGCCAGCGGACGCGCCCGCGCAGAGCACCATGACTTCAAACGCAAACCCAGGCAACGGCGCCGGCCGCGACAGCATCGACCAGCGGCAGCATGTCATCCAGGCGTGCTACGACCACGACGTCAAGTTCATCCGCCTCTGGTTCACCGACATTCTGGGCATCCTCAAGTCCGTCGCGATCACCATCGAGGAGCTCGAGCACGCCCTCGATGACGGCGTCACCTTCGACGGCGCCTCGATCGAGGGCTTCGCGCGCGTCGACGAGGCGGACGTCGTCGCCGTGCCCGACCCCTCGACCTTCCAGCTGCTGCCCTGGCGGCCGCGCGAGCAGGCCGTGGCGCGCATGTTCTGCGACCTCCGCTCGCCCCTCGGCGACGCGTTCGAGGGCGACCCGCGCCAGGTGCTGAAGCGCGCCATCGAGCGCGCCGCCGCCCAGGGGTACACCTTCTACGTCTCGCCGGAGATCGAGTTCTTCTACTTCCGCGGGCCGGACGGCACCGAGCCGCTCGACTCCGGCGGCTACTTCGACCTCACGCCGCTCGACTCGGGCTCCGATCTGCGCCGCGAGACGGTGCTGACGCTGGAGGAGATGGGCATCGGCGTCGCGCTCAGCCACCACGAGGCCGCGCCCAGCCAGCACGAGATCGACCTGCGCTACACCGACGCGCTGACGATGGCCGACTCGATCATGACCTACCGGCTCGTGGTCAAGGAGGTCGCGCTGCGCCACGATGCCTATGCGACGTTCATGCCGAAGCCGACCTCGGACCAGAACGGCTCCGGGATGCACCTGCAGCTCTCGCTCTTCCGGGGCGAGCACAACGCGTTCGCGGACGAATCGGCTCCGCACGAGCTGTCCTCGACGGCGCGCGCGTTCATGGCGGGGCTGCTGCAACACACGCCGGAGCTGATGCTGGTCACCAACCAGTGGGCGAACTCCTACCGGCGCATCGTGCCCGGCTTCGAGGCGCCCACCCACGCCACCTGGTCCACGACCAACCACGCCGACCTGCTGCGCGTGCCGCGGCACAAGCCGGGCGAGGCCGCCGCCGCGCGCATCGAGTACCGCGTGCCGGACGCCGCCTGCAACCCCTACCTCGCCTTCGCCGCGATCCTCGAGGCCGGCCTCGGTGGCGTCGCCAGCGAGCTGCCGTTGCCCGACGAGCTGGAGCGCCCCATCGGCGAGCTGTCCGAGGACGAGATCGCGCGCCGTGGGATCGCGGAGCTGCCGTCCTCGCTCGGTGAGGCGATCGCGGCGTTCGCGGGCTCGGAGCTGATGGCGGACATCCTCGGTGACCACATCCGCGACTCGCTCGTCGCGAACAAGCGCCACGAGTGGTCGGAGTTCCGCGCCCAGGTCTCGGAGTTCGAGCTTCGCCGCTACCTCTCGGTGCTGTAGCAGCGGCGTCTGCCGGAGGCGGCCTCTGCACGGATTGAGATCGTCCGGTCTGCGGTATAGGCTGGAAGCAGTGGCTAGCGGAATTCCGCTATCGGCGCCGCGCCCCCCTGGGGTTCGGCGCTTTTTAATTTCTCCCGCCCAACACCCGCAAGCGATGATTCTCGATGCGGTCGCGGATGTCGCTGTCCGGGAAGACCTTGATCCCGAACGTCCCCATCATCGCGTCGTCGCGCGAGTAGATCTTCGACTGCCAGACCCCCCACCGCCGGGGAACGAATCCACCACAGCCTCCTTCTACCGCATCAACTCGCGGGCCTCCTCGTCCCCGACTGCCTGGAGCAGGTGATCGAGACGGGGCGCTTCGTAGTCTGCCCGCCGAAGTAGCGCTTTGAACGCTCGCCCTGCCCGTCCAGCCTCGGCCAGCAGGAGGTTCCTGCGCCGCGCAATGCGACGGCCTTCGGGATCACCACCTTGATGTTGAACAGTCACAAGGAAACAGTATGGCGGCCTAAGCGAAAGGTCGGTTTACCCCTTACCCGAACAACACCGCCGAGGCGTCGTCCGCCACCTCGAGGACCGGGGCGGCCCAGAGGCCCACGACGAAGATGCCGATGAACAGCACGCCCGTCACGCCGAGGGCGAGTGGTGAGGGGTGCCAGCGGCTTGCGCCCTCGGCCGGGGGGACGACGTACATGACGCGGATCACCTTCAGGTAGTAGTAGAGCGAGATGGTGCTCATTATCACCGCCACGCCCGCGAGCCAGAGGAAGCCCTCCTCGGCGGCCGCCTGGAAGATGAAGAACTTCGTCACGAAGCCCGCCAGCAGCGGCATCCCGCTCAGCGAGAACAGCCCCGCGGTGATCACCAGCGCCAGGTACGGCTGCGTCTCCGCCAGGCCGCGGAAGTCCTCGATGCGCTCGCTGCCGATGCGGTTGTAGACCGCGATCACGGCCATGAAGACCGCGAGGTTCGTGACCAGGTAGCCGGCGAGGTGCAGCAGCAGCGCCGAACTCGAGGCGTCCGAGACGGTCGTGATCGTCATCAGCATGAAGCCCACCTGCCCGATCGAGGAGTAGGCCAGCAGGCGCTTGATGTTGGTCTGCACCAGCGCGACCAGGTTGCCCGTCACCATCGTCGCCACGGACAGCGAGGCAAGCATCCACTGCCAGTCGTCCTGCACCGCCAGCAGCCCCGTCCCGAACAGCCGTAGCAGCAGCGCGAACGTCGCGGCCTTCGAGGTCGCCGAGATGTAGGCCGTCACCGGCAGCGGTGCGCCCTCGTAGGCGTCGGGCGTCCACATGTGGAACGGCACGGCGGAGGCCTTGAAGCCGAGCCCGCCGACGAGGAAGGCGAGGCCGAGCAGCAGCACCGGCGAGCCCTGCACGGACCCGTCGCTGAACGCCGCCGCGATGCCCTCGTACGTCGTCGTGCCGGCGGCGCCGTAGATCAGGCTGAGGCCGTAGAGCAGCATCGCCGAGGCGACGCCGCCGAGCAGCACGTACTTCAGCCCCGCCTCGCCGGAGCGGCGGTCGTCCTTCGCCAGCGAGACGGCAACGTAGAGCGAGAAGGAAAGCAGTTCGATCGAGATGTAGGCGGTGAGCAGCTCGGTCGCGCCCGCCATGTAGATCGCGCCGATCGTGGAGACCAGCAGCAGCGCGTAGAACTCGCCCTGGTGGCGGATGTTCCTCTCGACGAACTCCATGGAGCCGAGGATCACGACCAGCACGGTCGCCGTGAACAGCACGCGGAAGAACAGCGTGTAGTCGTCGATGCCGATCAGCCCGGCGAAGTCCGTGTTGCGGTCGGCGTAGAAGATGCTGGCGATGCCCGCGGCGAGCGCGCCGGCGGCGGCCAGCGCCGGCACGAAGCGCCTCGAGATCTTGAGGTCGTCGCGGAAGGCGTCGAGCAGCAGCACGGTGGCCGCGACACCCGCGAGGATGAACTCCGGAATCAGCAGCGCGTACTCGAAGTTCACAGCAGCACCTCGGGTATGCCGGCCTGGAGGCCTGCGGCGACGCGGTCGATCCACGGCGAGGGCCAGAGGCCGAGGGCGAAGATCGAGATCGCGAGCACCGTCGCGCCCGCGCGCTCGGCCCAGGTGATCTCACCGACGCCGCTCCAGCGCGGGCTCGGCTCGCCGAAGAACGTCTGCGCGAACATGCGCAGCAGGTACGTGGCCGTGATCGCCGCCGTCAGCACCGCCAGCGCGCCGACCACCGGGTAGGCGCGGAAGGCGCCGATGAAGATGTGCAGCTCGGCGATGAAGCCGGACAGCCCCGGCAGGCCGAACGAGGCGAGGCCGGCGATCACGAAGAAGACCGCCCAGATCGGCATCCGCCGCGCCATGCCCGAGTAGTGAGTGAACTCGCGGTCGTGCGACTGGTCGTAGAGCGCACCGATCAGCAGGAAGAAGAGCGCTGTCATCACGCCGTGCGCGAACATCTGCAGCACCGCGCCGCTCATCCCGATCAGGTTGAGTGTGCCCAGCCCGACGAAGACGTAGCCCATGTGCGAGATCGAGGAGAACCCCGTCATCAGCTTGAAGTCGGTCTGGCGCAGCGCACCAACCGCGCCGTAGAGCGCGCCGATGATGCCGAGCGTCAGCAGCGCCGGCGCCCAGAACTCCGCGCCCTCCGGCAGCATCTGGAAGCCGAGCCGGATGATCCCGAACGCGCCGAGCTTCATCAGCACGCCCGCGTGCAGCATCGAGACGGCCGTCGGCGCGGCGGCGTGGCCGTCCGGGGACCAGGGGTGGAACGGGAAGATGCCGGCAAGCGTGCCGCAGCCGATCGCCACCAGCGGGAACATGATCAGCTGGAAGTTGCGGCCGTACTCCGCGTCGAACAGCGCCGTCATGTCGAACGTCCCGAGGCCCGCCTCGCTAAACATCCCGAAGATCGGGATGAAGATCAGGATCGAGGCGGCGACGAGCATCATCATCAGCTTCATCGCGCCGTACTCGCGCCGTCCGGAGCCCCAGACCGCGATCAGCAGGTACATCGGCAGCACCGCGGTCTCGTAGAGCAGGAACCAGAAGAACAGGTCGAGCGTCACGAACGTGCCGTAGACGCCGGCCACGAGGACGAACAGCAGGATGAAGAAGTCCTTGAGCCGGCTCTCGATCTTCCACGACACCCAGGTGCCGCTGAGGATCACGATCCCCGTCAGCAGCACCATCGGCGCCGCGATCCCGTCGAGCCCGACCTTGAGCTGGATCCCGTCCGGCCCGAGGAAGGCGACGTTCTCGATCCAGGGCCAGCTGACGACGCCCTGGAACTGCTCGCCCCGATAGTCGAAGGCGACGAAGGCGTAGACGGAGATGATGAACATCGCAAGGCTCGCGAGGGCCGTGATGGCCTTGATCGCGTTGCGCTCGCCGGACGGCACGAACATCAGCAGGATCGCGCTGCCCAGCGGGATCAGCGGCAGCGCCAGCAGCAGGTAGCCCTCGTTCGTGGTCATACCCGCCCCGCCCTAGGTCCGACCGAGCGCGACGAGGGCGAGCACGGCTACGCCGAGCCCCATCGCCAGCGCGTAGCTCGGGATGCGCCCCGTCTGCAGGAACTTCAACCGGAACCCCGTGAATCCGATGCCCTGCGCCGTGCCGTCCACGCCCGACTCGTTGATCACCAGCCGGTCGAAGCGCGCGACCACCGTCGCGAAACCGAAGATCACTTTGTCGATCGTGACCTGGTAGAGGTGGTCCATGTAGTAGCGCTGCACCAGCAGGTCGTGCAGCTCGGGCGCCCAGGCGCGCGCGCGCGCCGCGCGCTCGGCGTTGCCCCACCAGTAGACGAAGCCGATCACGATGCCGACGAGGGCCGAGGCCGTCGCGCCGATCGCAACCACCGCGTCCAGCTCGAAGACGTGCCCCTCGTGCCCCTGCGTGAAGACGACGTTCCCGATGCCCCCGGCGAAGCCGAGCACCTTGCCGACGCCCTCGAAGGCGACGAACCCGGCGATCACGGACAGTCCGGCGAGGATCAGCATCGGCAGCAGCATCGGCGGGGGCGACTCGTGCGCGTGCTCGTAGGCGTGGCGGTCCTTCGGCTCACCGAAGAAGGTCAGCAGCACCAGCCGCGTCGAGTAGATCGCGGTCAGCGCGGACGTGGCCGCGAGGATGAGGAAGAGCGGCATCGCCTCGTGGTCGCGCAGGCCGACGAGGATCTCGTCCTTCGACCAGAAGCCGGCCAGCGGCACGATCCCGGCGAGGGCGAGCGAGCCGACGATGAAGAACAGCGTCGTCGCCGGCAGCTTGCGCCACAGCCCGCCGAGCTCTTCGACCACCTGCGCGCCGCTGGCGTGGATCACGGACCCGGAACCAAGGAACAGCAACGACTTGAAGAAGGCGTGCGTGAAGAGGTGGAACATCGCCGCCGTCACCGAGCCGAATCCGAGCGCGACGAACATGAAGCCGAGCTGCGAGACCGTCGAGTAGGCGAGCACGCGCTTGATGTCGCTGCTCACGAGGCCCATCGTCGCGCCCATCGCCGCCGTCGTGAGGCCGATGTAGAGCACGACGTCGCGCGCGATCAGCACCTCGTCGAAGACGGGCATCATCCTCGCCACGAGGTAGACGCCGGCGACCACCATGGTGGCCGCGTGGATCAGCGCGCTGACGGGCGTGGGGCCCTCCATCGCGTCGGGCAGCCAGACGTGCAGCGGGAACTGCGCGGACTTGCCGGCCGCGCCGGCGAAGAGGAACAGCATCGCGACGGTGAGGTAGAGGTTGTCGAATCCGCCCCCGCGGGCGACCTCGATGATCTGCTGGATGTCGAAGCTGCCCGCGCCGCGCCAGAGCAGGATGATGCCGATCAGCAGGCCCACGTCGCCGATGCGCGTGGTGATGAACGCCTTCTTCGCCGCCTCGGCCGCGGTCTGGCGCTCCCAGTAGAATCCGATCAGCAGGTACGAGGCGAGGCCGACCGCCTCCCAGGAGAGGTAGAGCAGCAGCAGGTTGCCGGACGTGACCAGCATCAGCATCGCCGCGGAGAAGCCGGACAGCATCGCGAAGTACCAGCCGTAGCGCGGCTCGCCGTCCATGTAGCCGACGGAGTAGAGCATCACCATCAGCGTCACGACGGAGACGACGACGATCATCAGCACCGTGATCCCGTCGACGTAGGTGCTGAACTCGATCAGCAGCGAGTTGCCGATCCGCGCCCACTCGAAGGCGTAGACGTGATCGCTGCCCGGTGCGAACACGCCGCCCTCGAAGGCCGACTGGAAGTCGAGCAGGACGAGCAGCCCGAGCACAACGACGGCGAGCATGCCGAGGATGGCGAGCCCGTCGCCGCCGCGCGGCATGGCGCGGTTGAAGAGCGCCAGCAGCGCGAAGAGCGCGGCGGGGATCGCCGGCAGCAGCCAGACCTGCTCCATGCCCACGGCGCTACGCCTCCGCCCTCACGGCTACCACTTCAACTCGCTCGCATCGTCGACGTAGGCGGTGCGGCGCTCGCGGAAGATGCGCAGCACGATCCCGAGCGCCAGGCCGACCTCGGCGGCGCCGACGGTGATGATGAAGATCGCGAAGACGATGCCGGTGAAGGCCTCGTGGTCGAAATAGGCGGCGAAGGCGACCATGTTGATCGTCGTCGCCGCCAGCATCAGCTCGACGGAGACGAGGATCAGGATCGCGCTGCGGCGGGCGAGCACGCCGTAGAAGCCGATGCCGAAGAGCACGGCCGAGAGCACCAGGAAGTTCTCGATCGGGATGTCGTTCACGAGGATTCACCCTCCTCGGTTGCGGCTTCGTCCTCGTCGCGGTCGCGGCGCGCTACGGCGACGGCGCCGATCAGCGCGACGATCAGGACCAGCGAGGCGATCTCGAACGGGACGCCGAAGTCACGGAAGAGCCGCACGCCGAGCTCGCTGAAGGGCGCGACCGCGGCTTCCGTGTTCGCCCAGTCCTGGTCGACCAGCGCCGCGCCGATGACGGCGGCGAGCAGGATGCCGACGAGGAAGGCGAACGGCTTCTGCGCGCCGTCGGTCACCTTCGGGTCTTCGCTGGCGTTGGTGAGCATCAGACCGAAGAGCAGCAGCACGGTCACGCCGCCGCCGTAGATCAGCACCTGCACCAGCGCCAGGAACTCGGAGCCGAGCAGCAGGAAGATCCCCGCCACCCCGAGCAGCGTGACCACGAGCGAGAGCGTCGCGTGCACGATGTTCGGCAGCAGCACCGCCGCCAGCGCGCCGCCCACGATCAGCGCGGCCGCCAGCCAGAAGACCAGCTCCGCCGCCGTGATCTCGTCGAAGATGAGCAGCGCGAGCAGGATGATCAGGATCGGTGTGACGACCGCTCCCGCGACAATGCCCGAGAAGATGACGATGCGATCAAGCTGGGCGGGGAACGGGATGCGTTCTAGCAGTTCAAGCACCGCTCGCCCCACCGTATCGCTGGGGTCTCCTGCCCTCCGGGCTTGCGCCCGCCGGGACGGGGACCGGCCCTAGATATCGGCGACCCACTCGTCGAGTTCGCCCGCGCGATGCTGGGCGAGCAACTGCGGCAGGTCCATCACCAGATCCGACCGGTCGTATACCGACAGTTCGTGGCCGGTCCAGGTGTTGTTCATGGCGATCGCCTCGAAGTTGCACACCTCGACGCAGATGTTGCAGCGCATGCAGCGCGCGTAGTCGATCCAGAACTTGTCGATGATCTTGCGGCGCTTGGAGGTTCCGCCCTGGTTCTGGTGGTTGGGGTTGTCCTTCATCAGGACGGTCATGCACTCGACCGGGCAGGCGCGCTCGCAGGCGTGGCAGCCGGTGCAGTAGGGCTCCTCGATGTTGTCGTCCCAGAGCAGGATCGGGAACGCGCGATCGCGCTCCGGCAGGTCGCGGTGCCCTTCCGGGTACTGACGCGTGACCGGGCGCCGCGCGAACGTCGTCAGCGTCGTCACCATGCTCTTGAGAAGGCCCTTCATGGCCGGAAGCCTTTCACGCCCGCACCTTATGCGGTAGTGCCCGCAGGCGCGAGTCCACCCCGCCGCCGACACGGCTCGCGAGGCTCACGAGGCCGCCTCCGCCTGCGCTGCCGGCCGCGCCAGCCGCCGGGGGCGGCGGCGCGTGATGCCGTGGTCGACGATCAGGTAGAGCAGCACCAGTCCGATCACGTTCGGAATCAGCAGGAACACGTGCTCCCACTCGTATACGAGGATCAGCCCGTTCGCGAGGATGAGACCGAAGGAGATCGGCATCAGCACCTTCCAGGAGAAGCCCATCAACTGGTCGATGCGCATCCGCGGCACGGTCACCCGCACCCAGAAGACGCTGAAGATCAGCAGCCCCGTCTTGGCCCCGGTCAGCACGATCTGCCACAGGAACCCGGCCTCCTCGCCCAGCGGCCAGGCCCAGCCGCCGAGGAACACCGCCGAGCCGACCAGCGCGAGGATGAACAGCCCCGCGTACTCCGCGAGGAAGAACATCGACCAGCGGATCCCGCTGTACTCGACGAACGGCCCGCCGACGACCTCGGACTCCCCGATCGGGATGTCGAAGGGGGTGCGGTTCAGCTCGGCCAGCATCGCGACGTAGAAGATCGCGAACGCCAGTGGCTGCCAGACGATGTAGGGCACGCGGCCCTGCTGCGCGGTGATCTCGTTGAGGTTGAGGCTGTCGGCGACCATCGCCACGGCCAGCACCGAGAGGATCAGCGGCACCTCGTAGGAGATGCCCTGCGCAGCGGCGCGCAGCGCGCCGATCATCGCGTAGCGGTTGTCCGAGGACCATCCCGCCATCACCCAGCCGATGATGTTCACGGAGCTGATCGCGATCACGTAGAACAGCCCCAGCTCCAGCACCCGCACGTTCCAGTCGAACGCGAACGGGATCGCGACGAAGCCCATGAACACGGGCACGAACACGAAGTAGACCGCCAACTCGAAGATCAGCGGGTCCGCGTTCCTCGGCCGCAGGTCTTCCTTGCTGAGCAGCTTGAGCGCGTCGGCTACGGACTGGAGCAGGCCCAGCGGTCCGGTTCGCGTCGGGCCGAGCCGCATCTGGAAGCGCGCGATGATCTTGCGCTCGATGTAGATCAGCCCCATCACGACGACGGTCATCAGCCCCACGATCAGGAGCAGCCGGACCATGGCGTCGACCCAGACGTTGACCGCCGGGAGGCCGAACAACTCGGTGTTCATCGGTCGACCTCGCAGAGCACGATGTCGAGCGAGCCGAGGACCACGACCGCGTCGGCGATGTAGCCGCCGATCGTCATGTCGCGCAGCGCCTGCAGGTTGGAGAGGCAGGCGGAGCGGATCTTCAGCCGGTGCGGCCGGTTGCCGCCCTTGCTCACCAGGTAGATGCCGTACTCGCCGCGCGGCGCCTCGGTGCGGGTGTAGACCTCGCCCGGCGGGGTGCGCAGCATGCGCGGCAGCCGGTCCGGCAAGATCGGGCCGGGCTCCAGCCGCTCGAGGCACTGCTCGATGATGTGGATCGACTGCCACATCTCGCCCATGCGGCACTGGAAGCGGTCGAACACGTCGCCGTGGTCGCCCGTGATCACGTCGAACTCGACCTGGTCGTAGAAGAGGTAGGGCTCGTCGCGGCGGATGTCCATCTCCACGCCGCTGGCCCGCAGCGTCGGTCCGCTCGCGCCCCAGTCGAGGGCGTCCTCGGCACTGAGGTAGCCGACGCCCTCGGTGCGCGCGCGGAAGATCTCGTTCTGCGTCATCAGCCCGTCGAGATCGCCGATGCCGCGGCGGGAGAGCTTCAGCACCTCGCGCACGCGCGCCTCGAAGTTGCCGGGCACCTCCCAGGCGAGGCCGCCCGCGCGGAAGTAAGCGAACATCAGGCGGTCGCCGGTGACTTCCTCGAACAGGTCCTGGATGAACTCGCGCTCGCGGAAGGCGTAGGTGAACGCCGTCCCGAAGACGCCGACGTCCGTCCCGAAGGCGCCGAGGAACATGAAGTGGCTGGAGAGCCGGTTGAGCTCGCAGAGGATCATGCGGAGCCACTGCGCCCGCTCCGGCACCTCGAGCTCGGCAAGCTGCTCGACGGCCATCACGTAGGAGAGTTCGGCGTTGAAGTTCGCCAGGTACTCCGTGCGGTCCATGTAGCCGATGCCCTGGCGGTAGTCCATCGTCTCGCAGAGCTTCTCGGCCCCGCGGTGCATGTAGCCGATGTGCGGCGTCACGTCGGTGACGAGTTCGCCGTCGATGGTCAGCACCATGCGGAAGACGCCGTGGGTGGAGGGGTGCTGCGGCCCCATGTTGATCATGATGTCCTGGGTCTCGAACTCGTGCTCGAAGGCCGGCGTGTCCGGCATCGCGGGCTGGGTCACGGCTGCACCCCCTCGCCGTAGGCGATGCCCTCGCCCTGCAGCACCTCGATCTCCGCGAGCGGGTGCTCCTTGCGCAGCGGGAAGGTGTCGTCCATGTCGTCCGGCAGCAGCAGCGTGCGCGGATCGGGGTGCCCCTCGAAGCGCACGCCGAACATCTCCGCCGTCTCGCGCTCCAGCCAGTTCGCGGCGCGCCAGACCGAGGTCGCGGTGTCGACCGTCAGGTCGTCGTTCGGCAGCCGCGTCTTGACCGTGAGGTTCACCTTCTGCGTCGAGGAGTAGAGGTGGTAGACGATGTCGATCCCCTCGTCCTCCCAGTCGACGCCGCTGAGGCAGCGCAGGTAGTCGAAGGCGAGGTCGGGGTAGCGCTTGAGGGCGCGCAGCCCGCGGATGATCTCGTCCTTCGGGATCGTGACGATCAGATCCTGCGAGCCGCGCTCGGGGTCGCAGGTGATGCCGGCGAGGCAGGCGTCGACCTGCCCCCAGATGGTGCCCTCGAGGTCGTCGACGCCGTTCGTCATCGGCCGGTCGCTCCGCGCTCCTCCATGATCTTCTCCTGGAGGGCGACGAAGCCGTCGAGCAGCGCCTCCGGCCGCGGCGGGCAGCCGGGCACGTAGACGTCCACCGGCACGATCTTGTCGACACCCTGTAGCACGCGGTCGTAGCGAGTGTAGGGGCCGCCGTTGGTCGCGCAGGCGCCCATCGAGATCACCCACTTGGGATTCGGCATCTGCTCGTACAGCAGCTTCACCGCCGGCGCCATCTTCTTCGTCACCGTGCCGGCGACGATCATCACGTCCGACTGGCGCGGCGAGGGCCACGGCACGATCCCGAAGCGGTCGAGGTCGTAGTGCGACATGTAGGTCGCGATCATCTCGATCGCGCAGCAGGCCAGCCCGAACGTCATCGGCCACAGCGAGGACTTGCGCGAGGCGGCGATGATGAGGTCCGCCGGCGCCTGCATCACGCCCGGCAGCACGATCTTGTAGAGCGCCTTGCCCGGGGCCGCCTCGACGGGCGTGAGCCTCGGCAGTTCCGCCGGGTGCTCGTCCGGGGGGGTGTACGGCATCAGCGGCAGCGGCGCGACCTCGGGCGCTGCCGGGGGAGCGGTGGTGGTCTCGGTGGTTCCGGTTGTGGGGCCTACCGCCATTGGAGCGCTCCCTTCTTCCAGGCGTAGGCGAAGCCGACCGCCAGGATGCCCACGAACAGCAGCATCTCGAAGTACGCCTGCGGCCCGACCTCCACGAAGGAGAGGGCCCACGGGAAGATGAACACGGCTTCGACGTCGAAGATGATAAAGAGGATGGCGTAGAGGTAGAAGCGCATGCCCACGTTGGTGCTGGTGCGCCGGATCGGCAGCATGCCGCACTCGTAGGTCGTGCCCTTGTGTCGCTCTGTCGAGTAGGGAGCGATCAGCCGGGCGCCGATGAGCGCGCTGATCACGAGCATGAAGCCCACGCCGCTGGCGAGGAGCACGGAAAGATAGTTGCCGAACAGCTCGTCCAACGCCTTGTCCCAGCCGCTCGAGCCGGCGTTCGCCGCCGCCTGCTGCGGGGCGGATCGAGGCCCTGCGGCAACGTAGCAGCGGCCCCCCGCATGGTCAACGCGCGCGGCCTCGCTCAGGTCAGCCGTTCAAGCCCGGGAACGCGGTCGAAACCGCGGTCGAAGCTCAGGATGCGGTCGATCCCGGCCTTCCGCATCACAGCCATGTGCAGGGCGTCTCGCGCGGAGATCCCGTCCACGGCGGCGATGATGTCCCGCGCCACCCGAATTTCGGACATCCCGAAGTCCAGCACGTCGTCCGCGATCTCATCGAGGCTCTCGAAGGCGGCGTCGATCGCCCCAGGCCGCTGAATCGCGGTGTAGCGATGCAGTATCTCCTGGTACACCTCGACATCGGTCACGAGTTGTTCATCGTCGCTGACGAGCCGGGCGAGGATCGCCGAGGCGCGGTCTTTGTTCGGGTGCGCACCGCCCACGAGATACATGGGCACGTTGGAGTCGACGAAGATCACTCGATCCGCTGCCCTGCCGCGATCTCGTCAAGCATGTCCTCGATGTCGGCCGTCGGAAACTCGTGGCTGGTCGCCTTGGCGATCGCCCGCAGCTTTGCCTCGACCCTTCCACGGCGGTCCGCCCGTGCCTGGCGCAGGGCCTGCCGGACCCACTCCGCAACAGTCATGCGCTGCCTGCGGGCCACACCCTGGATCTCGAGGTACTCTTCCTCGTCGAACAGGACCTGTAGTCGCTTTGTCATGAGAGCAGTATGCTTGACTCACGGCCTATGAGTCTACGTAGGGACGGTGCCGATATGCCGCCCACACCCCGCCTCCTCGCGCTCGCCGCACTCTGCCTCGCCGCGCTCGCGCTGCTCGCGTGTGGCGGCGAGGACAAGGCGCCCTGCGCCGAGGGCAGCGACCGCTACGCCGAGTACCAGCTCTTCCTCGGCCGCAGCACGCCCGACGGCGGCGAGGTCAGCGAGGAAGAGTGGCTCGCCTTCCTCGCTGACACGGTGACGCCGCGCTTCCCGGACGGGCTGACGGTGCTCGACGCCGCGGGCCAGTGGCGCGACGACGCCGGAGCGATCCAGCGCGAACGGTCGAAGCTGCTCTGGATCCTCGCCCCGCCCGGCGACGAGGCGCGGCGGCTGATCGACGAGATCTCCGAGGAGTACGAGCGGCGCTTCAACCAGGAGTCGGTGCTGCGCATCCTCGGCAGCGCCTGCGCTTCCTTCTCGTAGCCAACTCTGGAGGGCGTAGCCCGGTCGCTCAGACCAGGCCTCGCACCTCTCCGTCCGGGCCGAGGTCGAAGCCGAGCGCGTTCGGCTTCGCGGGCAGGCCCGGCAGCGTGATGATCGGCCCCGCGAGCGCGATGATTTGCCGCGCGCCCGCCGCCACCCGCATCTCGGCAATCGGGAAGGTATGCCCGCGCGGCACCCCGCGCCGGTCCTGGAACGCCGACAGCGAGAGGTGCGTCTTCGCCACGCAGATCGGAAAGTCCCAGCCGTTCCGCTCGAAGCGGCGGCTCGTCGTGCGCGTGAGCGGGCCCCAGCTCACCGCATCGGCGTGATAGATCTCGCGCGCCAGCGTCTCGACCTTCCCGATCACGCCGGCGTCGTCCTCGTACAGCAGCCGCACCTTCGAGGGCTGCTCGACCGCGGAGACGACGGCGTCGGCCAGCTCGGTCATCCCCGCGCCGCCCTCGCCGAAGCCCTTCGCCTCGACCGCGGCCAGCGCGCCCGCCTCGAGGGCGACGCGCCTCGCGATCTCGATCTCCTCCGCGGTGTCGGTCGGGAAGCGGTTGATGGCGACGACGGCGGGCAACCCGTAGTCGCGAACGACGCTGATCGCGTTGCGCAGGTTGGCGCTGCCCTCCTCGACGGCCTTCGCGTCGGGCTCGTCGAGGGCGTCCCGCTGCGCGCCGCCGTGCCAGCGCAGTCCGCGCACCGTCGCGACTACGACCGCCGCGGACGGCTCCGGCCCGCCCTGGCGGACCTTGATGTCCATGAACTTCTCGAACCCGAGGTCGGCCCCGAAGCCCGCCTCGGTCACCACGAGTTCGCCCGTGGCCAGCGCGAGCCGGTCGGCGATGATCGAGGAGCAGCCGTGCGCGATGTTCCCGAATGGCCCGGTGTGCACGATCGCCGGCTGCCCCTCGGCCGTCTGCACGAGGTTCGGCTTCAGCGCGTCCTTGAGCAGCACCATCATCGCGCCCACGCAGTCCAGCTCGCCGGCGCGCACCGGCCGGTCGCCGTCGGTCCAGCCCACGACGATCTCCGAGAGGCGCAGCCGCAGGTCGTCGTAGTCCGAGGCGAGCGCGACGATGGCCATGATTTCCGAGGCAGCCGAGATGTCGAACCCCGTGTCGCGAAGCGGCCCGTCGGCGCGCCCGCCGACGCCGGTCACGATCCGCCGCAGCGCGCGGTCCTCGGCGTCCGTCACGCGCCGCCAGGTGATGCCCCCGGCGGCGAAGCCATCGATCGCGCCGGAGCGCACCGCGTTGTCCGCCATCGAGGCGAGGAAGTTGTGCGTGGACTGGATCGCGTGGAAGTCGCCGGTGAAGTGCAGGTTGATGTCCGCCGCGGGCTCGACGGTCGCCCGCCCGCCGCCGGTGCCGCCGCCCTTCATGCCGAAGAGCGGACCGAGCGACGGCTCGCGAATCGCGAGCACGGCGCGCTTCCCGATCCTGGCGAGCCCATCGGTGAGCCCGATCGAGGTAGTGGTCTTGCCCTCGCCGGCCGGCGTCGGCGTGATCGCGGTGACGACGACCAGCTTCCCGGAAGCGCCCCCGTCCGGGATCACGTCCAGCGGAACCTTGACCTTGTCGCGGCCGTACGACTCGATCGCCTCCCACTCGAGGCCAAGCTGCCCGACCACCTCGCCCATCGCGCGCACTACAACCTCCGTCATCGCGCCCGCCGGAGCGTACCGCATCGAGCGTCTGGCTCGCGCGCCTCGGGGAGCGAGGGGGCCGTGGGCTTCGCTGTCGCCGTGCCCCCGTAGCCGGGCAGCACGTCGCGCGGCCGCTCAGAGCCGGAGGCGGGAGGCCGCCCGTCTCTACACGAAGGGCGCGCGGCTAGTCTCGGCGGGCGCGTCGGGAACGGGGGCGCCGGACCAGCGCAGGAACCGGGCCTGGACCCAGCCCCGGGAGCCGTCCTCCGCGAGGACGTGGACCCATACGCAGCTATAGGGAGCGATGTCATCCCCACATGCATCGTCGCTCGCGAAGACGAGGTGACGGCGGAACGCGTCGGGAACAACCTCGACGGGGCTCCCGGCGGGAAGGCAGACCGTCACGGGGGGCTCCGCGGTGGGCTCCGACTCCACGTGCAGGCAGCCGTCGACGATCAGCTCGGCCGAGACGGACGCCCCAAAGGGAGGGGTCTGAATCGCGGGATACATGACGTTCCAGACTGGCACGTATCCTCGCCCATCGGTCGGCCACGATCGGAGCCGCAACTCGCGGCTGGTTTCCCCCCAGGTACCCCGCCACCACATCCTGTCGGAGACATCGCCGGTCAGCGAGACGCGCGTCTCGCCTTCGAGATCCACGACAGTCCCATCGTCGTGGAGAAAGAGCGCGGGATCGTCCGGCGAAGGGAGGAGACGTCCCTTCGACAGCCGCTGTGGGACGGGGAACCACTTACCGTCGAGCATCGCGATCTGGCGTCCAATGAACGTGTCGACCACGAGGCCGGAGCTGTCGGCGAGCCACACGCCGGGGTGGTCGACAGCAACGCCGCTGCCCAGGTAGCGGATCGGGAACACCGCGCCGCCGATCCGTATCAGCTCCTCGCCAGTAGCAGCATCGAGCACCGAAACGGTCGTGAGGGCGGTTTCCACGTTCCCAGACTCCCGACCCCAGACCAGCGAGGTGACCGCGAGGTAGCGGCCATCGGGGGAGAGCTTGTAGCCAGTCTCGGTGACGTTCCCTGCATCCCAGTATTCGCGTGCAGTGACGTAGTCGAAGGAGACGTCCGACAGCAACTCATCGGGCCAGCGATAGCGCAGCAGGCTGCTGCGGTACCCAACCGCGCCGGGCAGGAGCAAGGCAAATCCGTCCGTGGTCTCGAGCACCTCCGCGTCGCGGAAGGTGCTGAGCGGGTGGTGCGAGCGCACGAACGGGGGGAACGCGTGCGCCGCATCAGCGTGCGGACTGAGCCGCACACTTGTCCCGGCCGCGAGATCGACGACTTCGATGTTGTCGCCACCCCTCGCGAGGACATAGCCGCGCTCGGAATCGAAGAGCTTGATTCTCCAGTCGCGCGAGGGGAGCTGGAACGGTGCGACCTCCTCGTGCTCAAAGAGGACACCGTTCCCATCCCGGGCCACGGGTCTGGCGTCAGCATCCCATGTGAATAGGCGCCCGTTCGCGTCGCGGATCAGCCGGGGCGGCGCGTCTGGAAGGTACTCCCGGCTCACGATCTCGACCGTGCCCGCCGCGGCGTCAATGGCGACGGTCCGGTCGAATCTGGAGCGCGGCTCCGGAAGCGCCGCAGCGGGAATCAGATCGCCGACCCCGTAGCTCGTGCGGGTGTAGGAGGCGTACACGTCCTCGGGTGCGATCTCGCGCAGACCGAGGCCACTCGGCGCCTCGGGGGTCGGAATCGGCGTCGCGGTGGGTGTCGGCGCGGGCGTCGCGGTGGGCGTTGCAGTGGCCGTGGGTGTCGCGGTCGGCGTCGGGGTAGCCGCAGCTGTGGCAGTGGGCGTTGGGGTCGCGGTCGGCGTCGGGGTAGCCGCGGCTGTCGGAGTGGGCGTTAGGGGCGCGGTCTGCGTCGGGGTAGCCGCGGCTGTCGGGGTGGGCGTCGGAGTTGCCGCGGGGGGCGCGGTCTGCGTCGGTTGCGCGGTTGGCGCGGAGGTCGGCGTCGGAGTTGTGTCTGTGGCAGTGGCAGTCGAAGTCGCGGGCGGCGCGACCAGCGTGCCCTCGCCGCTGGTGCACGCGAGTGCAGCCGCGAGGGCTACCACGAGCACGAGCGCTCCCAGGCTCCGACGAGCAAACATGCTCCCGCCCCCACTCACCGAGTATGACGCCGCGTCAGCGCCTCCGGTTCCCGCTGTGCGGCTCGCGCGCCGGGCCCTGTGCGCCTCAGGCTCGGCCCACCGCAGCGTCGATGCGCGACATCAGCTCGGCGTCGAGGGGGCCGCGCGCCTCCGCGTCGACGCACTCGCGCAGCTCCTCGCGGTTCTTCACGCCCAGCACCACGGTCGAGACGCCCGGCATCGACAGCGCGTAGCGGTGCGCCAGCGCAGCCGGCGACTCGCCGACCTCGCGCGCGAGGTCGCGGAACGGCGCGGCGCGGTCGAAGTCGAGCGCGTCGCCGTGCCCGTCCGGCAGCTCGCGGTCGATCGCGCCGGTCAGGGCGCCCGCCTGCACGGCGCGGATCCCCATCACGCCGACGCCCTGCTCGCCGGCCGCGGCGATCACCTCGCGCGGGCGCAGCGCGCCCTCGAAGCGCCGGATCGCGCCGGCCGAGTCGAGGAGGTTCGCGATGCACTGCACCGCGCCGGGCGGCGTCCCGGAGCGCAGCGCCGCGATCACGGCGTCGGGCACGCCGATGCCCGTGATGCCCCACGCGCCCGCCAACCCCTCCGCCACCAGGCCCTCGAGCGCCGGCCGCACGGCCTCCTCGAAGAGCGTGAGCGGGGTGCCCAGGTAGTGATCGGCGCGATCGGCGTCGCCATCGGCGACGAGCATGTTGTGCACGATGAACACGTCGACGCGCTCGAGGCGCAGCCGCTCCAGGCTCTCCGTGAGGCTCGAGCGCAGCAGTTCCACCACCCCGGCGGCCGGCGGGGCGCCGACACGGCACTTGGTCGAGACGCGCACGCCAGCAGGGAGCCGCCCGCCGAACGCCTCGCCGACGACGCGCTCGGCCTCGCCATCGCCGTAGCTCGGCGCGACGTCGAGCAAGTTGATGCCGAGTTCGATCGCCTCGCGCGTGGTGGCGACGCACTCCTCGCGGGTCGTCGGGCCCCAGACCTGGCCGATCCCCCCGCCGCCGAGGGTGAGCGCGCTGACGTCGTATCCGAGGCTGCCGAAGGTACGTTGTTCCATGGCGCGAGCGTATTGCCCGCGCTCGCGGCGAGGCAACACAGGCGAGTGGAGATCGGCGACGGCTAGCTGATCTCGGCCAGCGACTCCTCGAGGCCGCGCAGGCGCGAGGACGCGGTCGCGAGGCGCTCCTCCTCGCGCGCGACCACGGCGGCCGGGGCGCGCGTGCGGAACTGCTCGTTCGCCAGCTTCGCGCCGAGCTTCTGCACCTCGTCCCGCGCCTCGCCGATCTGCTTGCCCAGGCGCGCGCGCTCCGCCTCGAGGTCGAACAGGCCCGCCATCGGCAGCACCACGCGACCGACCGGCAGCACTGCCGTCACGACGCCCTCGGACGGGGCGTCCGAGGCGCCCGCCACCACGTGCAGCGGGCGCGCCCGCGCAAGCTGCCCGATCGCCGTCGCGAGGTCGCCCGCGGCCTCGGCCGCGCCCTCGGAGACGACGTACGCCTCGATCCAGCGGCCGGCCTCGACGCGCTTCGCGGCGCGCTCGTTGCGGATCGCGCGCACGAAGTCCTGCACCGCCGCCAGATCGCGCTCGGCTGCTTCGTCGTAGCGCGCGGCGTCGGCCTCCGGGTAGCGCGCGACGATCAGCTGCGGGGCGCCGTCCGGGTCGGGGCGCGCCTCGCTGAGCCGCTGCCAGATCTCCTCGGTGACGAACGGCATGAAGGGGTGCAGCAGCCGCAGCACGCGATCGAGGGCGTGCGCCGCCACTGCGAGCGGAACATCATCGCCCTCGCGCACGCGCAGCTTCGCGAACTCCAGGTACCAGTCCGCGAACTCGTCCCAGAAGAAGTCGCGCGTCTGGCGCAACGCCTCGGCGAGCTGGTAGGAGCGCAGCAGCTCGTCGGCGAGCGCCACGGTCCGCTCCGCCCGCGAGAGGATCCAGCGGTCCTCGCGCCGCAGCCGCGGGTCGCCCACCGGCGGCAGCTCGAGGTCGGCGCCGGGCCCGGCGAGCGAGCGCACCAGCCGCGCTGCGTTCCACAGCTTGTTCGCGAAGTTGCGCCCCGCCTCGAGGCGGTCGTCGGTGATGCGCTGGTCGTTGCCGGGGCTGGTGCCGGAGATCAGCGCGTAGCGCAGCGCGTCCGTGCCGTACTGCCCGATCACGTCGAGCGGGTCGACGACGTTGCCGAAGGACTTGGACATCTTGCGCCCGTCGGGCGCGCGCACGAGGCCGTGCAGGTAGACCGTCTCGAAGGGGATGTCGCCGCCCTCGAAGCCGCGCATGTTGTAGAGCGAGAGCATGATCATGCGCGCGACCCAGAAGAAGATGATGTCGTAGCCGGTCTCCATCACCTGCGTCGGATAGAAGCGCGGCAGATCCTCGGCGTCCACGTCCGGCCAGCCGAGCGTCGAGTGCGGCCAGAGGCCCGACGAGAACCACGTGTCGAGTGTGTCCTCGTCCTGCCGCAGCGCGCCGCCGCAGGCCGGACAGGCGTCGGGGTCCTCGACGGCCGCGATGGTCTCGCCGCAGTCCTCGGCGTCGCAGTACCAGACGGGGATGCGGTGACCCCACCAGATCTGGCGGCTGATGCACCAGTCGCGGATGTTCTCCATCCAGTGCAGGTAGGTGCGCTCGAAACGCTTCGGCACGAACGCGATGCGGCCGTCGCGCACCGCCGCGATCGCCGGCTCGGCGAGCGGCCCGACGTTCACCCACCACTGCTCCGAGACGATCGGCTCCACCACCGCGCCCGAGCGCTGCGAGTGCCCGACGGCGTGCGTGTAGGGCTCGATCTTCTCGATCAGCCCCCTCGCCTCGAGGTCCGCGACGACGCGGTCGCGCGCCTCGAAGCGGTCGATGCCGGCGTAGCGCCCGGCGTGCTCGTTGAGCGTCCCGTCCGGCGCGAGGATGTTGATCGTCTCCAGCCCGTGCCGCTCGCCGATCTCGAAGTCGACGGGGTCGTGGCCCGGCGTCACCTTGAGCGCGCCGGACCCGGCCTCGATCTCGATCGCCTCGTCGGCGATCACGGGGATCGGGCGGTCCGAGGTCGGCTCCAGCACCTTGCGCCCGATCAGGTGGCGCCAGCGCTCGTCCTCGGGGTGCACGGCGACGGCGGTGTCGGCCGGGATCGTCTCCGGCCGTGTCGTCGCGATCACGATGTAGTCGTTCGTCGGCTCGCCCGCATCGTCGAGTGCCGGGTAGCGCACGTACCAGAACGAGGACTCGACATCGCGGTACTCGACCTCGAGGTCGGAGAGCGCCGTCTGGCCGGCGGTGTCCCAGTTGATCATCCGCTCGCCGCGGAAGATCAGGCCGTCCTCGTAGAGGTTCACGAAGGTCTGGCGGACCGCGCGCTGGCGCTCCTCGTCGAGCGTGAACGCCTCGCGCTCCCAGTCCGCCGAGGCGCCGAGCCGCCGGTGCTGCTCGGCGATGCGCGCCCGCGAGGCGTTGACGAAGGCCCAGACGCGCTCGAGGAAGGCCTCGCGCCCGATGTCGTGTCGGCTCACGCCTTCTTCGTCGAGCTGGCGCTCGACGACCGCGTTGACGGCGATCGCGGCGTGGTCGACGCCGGGCACCCAGACGGTGTCGTCGCCGAGCATGCGATGCCAGCGGATCAGGGCGTCCTCGACGGCGGCGGTGAGGGCGTGGCCCATGTGCAGCTCGCCGGTCAGGTTGGGCGGCGGCATGATCACCGTGAAGGGCCGCTCGCCGCCCCGGGGCTTGAAGAAGCCGCCTTCCTCCCAGGCGCGGTAGGTCCGCTCCTCGACCTCGGAGGGGTCGTAGGCGCTGCGCATCTCCTCGCGGGCGCCGTTGTCGGTCGTCATCGCGCGCTCCTCGGTAGCCATCCGGACCGCCGGGCAAGCAAAACCCCGCCGAAGCGGGGCATGGGCGACCGGCGCGGCCCTCGCTCGGGCCGGCTAGTCGCCGGCGGCTACAGCTACGTTCCCGTTCACGCCCTCGATGGTAGGCAGCGGTCGTCGGAGGGGTCAACGCGTCGGGCTGCGGGAACGCAAGCGGAGTTACACTGGCCCGCCCCATGTGTTAGTAAGCGGGCTCGCACTTACATATCGAGGGCCACTTTGAGAGCGCCGTTTCACTCGCCGTCGCGATTTGTTAGTAAGCGGGCTCGCACTTACATATCGAGGGCCACTTTGAAAGCGCCGTTTCACTCGCCGTCGCGATTTGTTAGTCATCAGGCTCACACTTACATGTCAAGGGCCACTTTGAAAGCGTTGTTTCACTCGCCGTCGCGATTTGTTAGTTTCAGCATCTCCACTTACACTTGGGTCTAGCCTCTACCGCCACGCCTATACGGACAGGCGCTTGAACATGGATGCAGCGAGGTTCGCCAACAGCCCAGCCGGCCGTCTCGAGGAGACGACGAATGGAGCGCTAGCGTTCGTACCCGTACCTCTGCCACGCCTGCTCGAACTCTCGCCTGATCGCGCGTACCAACTTGATGAGGCGTCACGTGCGGTCGCGACGCTGGCAGGCGCCGGGGAGACGCTGCCAAATCCACGCCTATTGATCACGCCGTTCATGCGGCGCGAGGCGCTGCTCTCCTCACGCATCGAAGGTACTCAGGCTTCCGTCTCGGACGTGTACGCCGCGGAGGCGACGGGCCGTCCGCACGGCGACGCGGATGAGGTCGTCAACTACGTGCGGGCGCTTGAACTCGGCATCGAGCGGCTCGCCGAACTCCCGATCTGCACGCGGCTCGTCCTCGAGTTGCACGCCGAACTACTCAGCGGCGTGCGCGGGCAGGACAAGCGCCCGGGGGAACTGCGCGATCTGCAGGTCTGGATCGGGTCTGAGCAGGACGCCATTGAGGCCGCCAGCTTCGTGCCACCACCTCCCGCCTACGTCGCCGATCTGATGTCCGAGTGGGAAGCGTTCGTCCACGACGACGCAGCGATGCCGCCCCTCGTTCGCAGCGCACTGATGCACCAACACTTCGAGACCATCCACCCGTTCCGGGACGGCAACGGCCGCATCGGGCGGTTGCTGATCCCGTTGCTTCTGATCGAGCGCGACGTCCTGCGCTCTCCGCTGCTCTACCTGAGCGCGTACTTCGAGGCCCATCGCCAGGCCTACTACGATCATCTGTCCCGGGTCAGCGAGACAGGCGATTGGGATCCGTGGCTGGACTTCTTTCTGAGCGGTGTTGCCGAGCAGTCTCTGGACGCCATGCAACGCACCCGCGCCCTGCGCACACTGCAGGAGGAGTACCGGCAACGGCTGCTGGCCGCCTCAGCGTCGGCGAACGCGCTGCAGATGGCGGACGAACTGTTCCTCAGCCCGATCGTGACGTACCGCCGCGTCGCAGAGTTCCGCGGAGTCACGGACGCAGGCGCGCGTATCGTGGTCAGCAAGCTAGTGGAGGCTGGCATCCTCCACCGCTTGCCAGCTACACGTCCGCAACTCTTCGCCGCAAGGGAGTTGCTTGACCTACTGCAGTAGTGGTCCCGTCACTCACCCCAGCTGCCGCCGCGCCTCCTCCACCACCCGCCCCACGTACCGCGCGCGCGTCTCCGCCGTCCGCGCGCGCTCGATGAAGGCGACCATGCCCTCGCGCTGCGCCTCGGTCAGGGACGCGAGGGCCTCGAGGCCGCCGGGGATCGCATCGAGGGCGCTCGCGAGGTCGGCGGGCAGCGCGGGGGCACGAGGGGTGTCGTCGGGCCAGACCTCGACCTCGGCTACATCGCCGACGCCGACGGCCGCGGCGGACCGCACCTCGCCGTTGAGGAAGAGGCGGTAGGCGCCTCCGCCGCGCGGGGTGAGGCGCGTCCGGAAGCCGACGCCGGTAACCTCGCCGGCGACGGGCGGGTGCGTCCCGGCTCCGAGCGCGCGACTCGCGTCGGCGGGCACATCGACGCAGTAGTTCATGCCGACACGGTAGATCGCGGCGCTGAAGCGCTGCCGAGCGCTCGAGGGCTGCGCGGCGGCGGCCGAGCGCCTACCCTCGTCAGCGTGCGAACGGGGGGACGGCATGGAGCTGCGCGGCCTCGGCTATCCGGCCATCATCTGCAAGAACATGCAGCAGAGCATAGAGTTCTACTCCAGGCTCGGCATGCGCCACCTCTACACCGAGCCCAACCGCGACGACCCCGAGTCCGTGCAGGCCCTGCTCCACGCCGGCGGCGACTCCTTCCTCCTGCTCGTCGGACCGACGCACGAGGGCGTCCGCATCGCCGAGGCCAGCCTCGGCGTCGGCTCGATGCAGTACCTCACGCTGCAGGTCTCCGCCGAGTTCATGGACCAGGCCTACTTCGCGCTCTCCACGGCGGGCGCGCACGGCAGCGAGGAGATCCGGCGCGGCTACGAGCGGCTCGTCTTCCTCGAAGACCCCGACGGCGTGCTGATCGCCCTCGTCGCCTGGTCGACCGAGCCGCCGCCCGGTCTCGCCCGCGCCGAGGTGCTGGCGCGCGCGGGGGAGATCAAGGACGCCGCGGGCTCGCCGTTCGTCGAGGACGAGCACATCCAGCAGGCGATCGCCGCACTGAGCGCCTGAGCAGCGACGAAGGAGTACACCCATGCCGTACGCCGAGGTCCGCGACACCCGCACCGAGTACGAACTGCGCGGCGAGGGCCCGCCGCTGCTCTTCATCAGCGGCAGCGGCGGCGCGCGCTGGTCGACGCCCGGCACGCTCGACCCGCTGTTCGAGCGCTTCCGCGTGCTCGCCTACGACAAGCGCGGACTCGGAAGCTGCGAGGCGCCCTCGACCGTCTGGGAGATGGCGGACTTCGCCGACGACGCGGCGGCGCTGCTCGACGTCGTCGGCTGGGAGCGCTGCGACGTGGTCGGGGCGTCGTTCGGCGGGATGATCGCGCAGGAGTTCGCGCTGCGGCATCCCGAGCGCGTCGGGAAGCTGGTGCTGTGCTGCACCTCGCCCGGCGGCGACTTCCCCTCCTACCCGCTGCACGAGCTGCTCGACCTGCCGCCCGAGGAACGCGCATCGCGCCGCGTCGCGATCACCGATGTCCGCCATGACGCCGCCTGGCAGGCCGCGCACCCCGAGGACTACGCCGCACTGGCCGAGGGCTACGCCGGCGGCTACGCCAGCGAGGAGGACGAGCGCCGTCACCGCCGCCTGCTCGACGCGCGCTCGCGGCTGGACACGATCGACCGCCTGCCAGAGATCGCCAGTCCGACGCTGATCGCCGGCGGGCGCCATGACGGCATCGCGCCGCTGCGCAACCAGGAGATGCTGCTCGAGCGCATCCCCGGCTCGCGCCTCGAGCTGTTCGAGGGTGGCCACGGCTTCATGCGCGAGGATCCGCGCGCCCTCGAGGTGATCGTCGACTGGCTCACGGCGTAGTCCAGCAGCGGGAAGCGAACAAAGGACCGCGATGCGCATCGCCGAGGCGAAGACCTGGGCCGTCGCCAACCCCGATCCGCAGCGCGGCGGACCGTGCTGGATCTTCCTCAAGCTGACCACCGACGACGGCATCGCCGGCTACGGCGAGGCCTACGGCGTCCCCTTCGGCACGAGCAAGGTGCGCGGCCTGATCGAGGACGTGGCCGAGCGGCACGCGATCGGGCGCAGCCCTTTCGACATCGAGGCGATCTGGCGCATCGCCTACTCCAGCGGCTTCGCGCAGCGGCCGGAGATGACGATGGGCTCCGTGATCAGCGCGATCGAGATGGCCTGCTGGGACATCGTCGGCAAGGCGCTCGGCCAGCCCGTCTACAACCTCCTCGGCGGGCGCGTGCACGAGACGCTGCGCTCGTACACCTACCTCTACCCCGCCGAATCCAGCACGGACGGCATGCACTACACCAACGCGTTCGACGACCCGAACGCGGCGCCCGCGCGCACCGCCGCCTACATGGAGCAGGGCTTCACCGCCGTCGGCGTCGACCCGGTGATGCCCTACGGCGCGTTCGACCCACGCCAGATCTCGCTCGCCGCGCTCGACAACGCCGAGCTGGTCGTGAAGCGCATGCGCGAGGTGGCCGGGAGCCGCTGCGACCTGCTGATCAAGATGCACGGCCAGCTGACGACCGCCGCCGCGATCCGCCTCGCCCGCCGCCTCGAGCCCTACGAGCCGCTCTGGATCGAGGAGCCGGTGCCGCCGGACAACGCGCGCGAGATGGCCCGCGTCGCGCGCGCGACCTCGATCCCGATCGCCACCGGCGAGCGCCTCGTCACCCGCTACGAGTTCGTCGACGTGCTGCGCTACGGCAGCGCCTCGATCCTCCAGCCGGCGCCCGCGCGCGTCGGCGGCATCCTCGAGACGAAGAAGATCGCGGCGATGGCGGAGGCGCACTACGCGCAGCTGGCCCCGCACCTCTACGCCGGGCCGATCGAGGCGGCGGCCAATATCCAGCTCGGCGTCTGCTGCCCGAACTTCCTGATCCAGGAGAGCATCGAGACCTTCGGTGGCTTCCACGCCGAGCTGCTGAAGCAGCCGATCGAGTGGCAGGACGGCTACATCATCCCCTCGGAGCGGCCGGGCCTCGGCTACGAGCTGGACGAGGCGGTCGCGGACGCGCACCCTTACGAGGGCGACGACGTCTTCCCGCACATGGAGGAGACCCCGACGCCCACGGTCTGAGCGCGCCGCCTACGGACTCGGCGGCCCAGCGCGCGAGCGCCTTGTCCGGCGCCGCGATCCCCTCGAGCGAGGTGTCCCAGTTGTCCTACCCGGCGATGCGCCGGAACGTCCCGCCCTCCTCGAAGAGCCAGGCATCCGGGAAGTTCAGGTTGCCCCAGAACTCCACCGCGTCGATGCCATCAAGGACATCAGCTGCCCAGACACTCATCGCGAGGCCGTGACCGACCACGACGGCCGTGCCCTCCGGGCTCCGAGCCTTGGCTACGGCTCTCGACACGCGCCCGAGGACATCGGGGCGGGGCTCCCAGCCGGGTGCGCCGCCCGACCGGAGATACGCTCGCGCGGCGGCACGGTAGTCGCCTTCCGTCCACGGGCGTTCGACCTCGCGGAGGTCTGCGGAGACGCGCGGGGAACCGAGGTTGAGTGCCTTGCTCACCTGCTCGGCCGTCTCGATGGCCTTGCGCTCGGTGCTGGTCACGAGGGTGACCGGCGGGGTGAGTTCCGGCAGAGAGCGGGCGAGCCGCGCGGCCGCCTCCTTGCCTTCCGGCGTGAGGGGCCACGCGTGGGCGGGGGTTGCGGGGTCCGGGTTGGCCATGGCGTGGCGGATCCAGACAAGCTGGCGCTCATCGCCGAGGTAGATCGTCTTCGTCACGCGCTGGCTCCCTGCGCGCTCGCCCCACGGCCCGGACGTTCGGGGCGAGGCTCAGTCTTCCGCCCTCGGCGTACGAGGACGCCACAGGTCTTGCGGTCACATCGCCGCGTAGCCACCGTCCACGGCAATCACCGCGCCGGTGACGTAGTCCGATGCTGAACCTGCCAGGAATATCGCGGTCCCCTGCAACTCCTCCGGCTCACCCCAACGGCCCGTCGGGATGCGGCGGGATATCAGGTCGTAACGCTCCGGCTGGTTGGCAGGAATCGCGGCGGTCAACTCGGTCATGAACCAACCGGGAAGGATCGCGTTGGACTGGATATTGTCCTTCGCCCAGGCAACGGCCAGGCTCTTGGACAGTTGAACGATCCCTCCCTTGCTGGAGGAATACGGCGCACCGCTCCCGCCGCCTCCGAAGATCGAGAACATCGATCCGATGTGGATCAGTTTTCCTCCACCCTGGGCGTTCATCGGCGGGTACACGGCCCTGGAGGCCAGGAAGGCTGCCCGCAGGTTGACGTCCAGCACGTGGTCCCACTCGTCCGCTGACAAGTCCTGGGGCTCCCTGCGCACAGTCACGCCCGCATTGTTTACGAGGATGTCGACGCGCCCGAAGGCGTCCAGGGTCTGGGTCACCATTCCGTTGATGTCCGATTCCTCGGTGACGTCGACGGAGATCCCCAGCGCTTGAGCTCCTGCTGCTTCGATTTGAGCCAGTGCTGCGGCCGTCTTGGCGGGATTCCGGGCCGCCACGACGATATTGGCCCCGGCCGCGGCCAGTCCGGTAGCCATTGCGAGGCCCAGCCCGCCGTTGCCGCCGGTCACTATCGCGACCTTGCCTGCCAGATCGAACAACTGCTTCATGTGCATCTCGCTCGTCTCCCTCAGTGGCGGGAAGTCACCCTAGCAGGCACCAAAACGCCTCGGCTACGAGCTCGCCGCCCAGCGCGCGAGCGCCTTCTCCGGCGCGGCGATCTCCTCGAGCGAGGTGTAGTACCAGTCCTCCCAGCCGTCCTCAGGCAGCCCCGTGAACAGCATCAGGTTGAGTGGGTAGTGCTCGCTGTCCGTGGCGCGGCGCAGGTCGTCGCGGAAGAGGAACGTCGGCTTGCCGAGGGCGATCGCGATGCCCAGCTCCACCATCACGCCCTCGTCGGGCGGGACGCCGTTGACGACGGCGAAGATGGCGTCGGCGTCGACCACGTCGCGGACGTCGGCCTGGCCGATCCGGTAGGCCCAGCCCCGCTCCGCGAAGTCCTGCTGGTTGTTGCGGGCGAACGGCTCCCAGACCTCCAGCCCGAGCGCCTCGAGGGCGGCGACAAGCGGCGGCAGCAGCGTTGCCTTCTGCTGCGCGGAGAAGCCGTACGGGTTCGCGAGGTAGATGGTCTTCGTCACACCCGGACCCCCACCCGCGCTCGCCCCACGGCCCGCGCGTTCGAGGCGGGAGTCAGTCCTCCGCCCACGGCGCGCGGGTCGGCCTGGGCAGCCGCTCCTCGATCTCGCGGCCGGCGGCGTCGAGTTCCTCGCCGGTCAGCGTCTCCTGCAACGACTCGAAGAAGGTGCGCTCCTCCCAGCGGATGTGGGAGCGCAGCGACTCGCCGAAGAGCATGAGCGCCTCGCGGCGCTGCCTGGCGTCCGGGCGGTCGCGCATCAAGGCCACCAACGCCTCCATGCCGAGGTGGTCGCGCAGCAAATGCCGCACGCGCTGGTCATCGGGCCCCGTGTGGCGCAGCAGTCGCGCGAGCAGGCACTCGGACTCGGCGTGGAAGTGCGGCAGCAGCCCGCGCGTCCAGAAGCGCAGCAGATCGGCGTAGAGCTCCGCGAGGGCGGCGTCGTCCGCCCCGGGCAGCTCGCGTTCGATCCTCAGCGCGAACGCGAGGCCGTGGTGGTGCTCCTCGGACAGCCGCCGCAGCCGCGGATCGCGCTCCACCGGCTCCCCCTACTCGCGATCGAGGTCGAACGCGTCGTGCAGTGCGCGCACGGCGTCGCCCACCTGCGCCGCTCGCACGATGCAGGTGATGCGGATCTCCGAGGTCGAGATCAGCTCGATGTTGATGCCGTGCTCGAACAGCGTGCGGAACATGCGCGCCGCGAAGCCCGGGCTGGTGCTCATTCCCGTCCCGACGATCGAGACCGAGCCAAGATCGGCGTCGGCGACCACCTCGCTCGCCTCGAGCTGCGGGAGGATCGACTCGACCACACGCAGCGCCGGCTCGGCGTCGCCGCGGTCGACGGTGAAGGTCATGTCGGTGAGGCTCTCGACGCTGGCGTTCTGCACGATCGTGTCGACGGAAACGCCGGCCTCGGCGAGCGGGGTGAAGAGCTGCGCGGCTACGCCCGGCCGGTCCGGCACGCCGCGCACCGTGATCTTCGCGATCGCCTCCTCGTGCGCGATGCCGCGCACCTTGTTCGCCTGCTCCATCGTGCTCTCCTCGTGGATCAGCGTACCCGCCGCCGCGCTGTCGAAGGTGCTCGCGACGAGGATCGGCACGCCGTAGAGCGCGCCGACCTCGACCGCGCGTGCGTGCACTACGCGCGCGCCCGTCGCCGCCAGCTCCAGCATCTCCTCGTAGCCGATGTCGCGCAGCGGGCGCGCCCGCGGGCAGATGCGCGGGTCGGCGCTGTAGACGCCGGCGACGTCCGTGTAGATCTCGCAGCGATCGGCGTGCAGCGCGGCCGCCAGCGCCACCGCCGTCGTGTCGCTGCCGCCGCGCCCCAGCGTCGTGACGTCGAAGTCGTCCGAGGCGCCCTGGAAGCCGGCGACGATCACGATCCGCCCGGCCGCCAGTTCGCGCTCGATCCTCGCCGTCTCGATGCCCGCGATGCGCGCGCGCCCGAAGATCGCGTCCGTGCGGATCCCGGCCTGCACGCCGCTGAGGCTGATCGCGTCGCTCCCCAGTTCGTGCAGCGCCATCGAGAGCAGCGTCGAGGAGACCGCCTCGCCGGTGGAGAACAGCATGTCCAGCTCGCGCGGGCGCGGGTTGCTCGTGACCTCGTTGGCCAGCGCGATCAGCCGGTCGGTCGTGTCGCCCATCGCGGAGACGACGGCGACGACGCGATCGCCGCCTTCGGCGCGCTCGGCGATGCGGCGCGCGACGTGCGTGATGCGCTCCGCGTCGGCGACGGAGCTGCCGCCGTACTTCTGGACCACCAGCGCACCGCTCGGCTCGCTCACCTGGCTACTGCCCTACTGCCCGTCCGCCGTCAGCACCTCGGCGCCCGCGGTGCGCAGCGCGCAGACGCGCGTCGAGGCCTCCACGCCGCGGGCGGCCGCGGCGGCGCGCATCGCCCCCGCGATCTCCTCGAAGCGTTCGGTCGCCAGCGCCGCGATCGTCGGGCCGCCGCCGGAGAGGTAGACGCCGTGCGCGCCCGCGTCCCGCGCCGCCTGGAAGATCTGGTACATCGGCTGGAAGATCGTGGCGCGCGCGGGCTGGTGCAGCACGTCCTCGGTGGCGATCTGCAGCAGGTCCCAGCGGCGCGCCTGCAGCGCCGCGATCAGCAGCGCCGCGCGTCCGATGTTGTGTACCGCCTGGTTACGCGTCAGCCGCTCCGGCAGCGTGCGGCGCGTCTCCTCGGTCGGCATCGAGAACGCCGGGATCAGCAGTACGAGCTGTAGCTCCTCGGGCAGCTCGACGCCGAGCTGCGTGACGCCCGCGCCCTCGTCCGTCTCGACGATCACGCGCAGCCCGCCGAACATCGCCGGTACGGCGTTGTCGGCGTGGCGTTCGAGCTGCACGGCGAGCGGCAGCAGCATCTCCCGGTCGAGCCCGCTGCCGGTCAGCGCGTCGGCCGCCAGCAGGCCGCCGACGCGCGCCGCCGCGGAGATGCCGAGGCCGCGCCCGACGGGCAGGTCGGACTCGTACTGGACCTCGATGCCCGCGGGAGCCGGGAGCGCCGCGCGCTCGTAGAACAACTGCGCCGCGCGCGCCGCCATCGCGGGGATCGGATCGGCGGGCGTCTCGACCGGCTCGTCGCTGAGCCGGAACTGCAGCGTCAGCGTCCAGTCGAGCGCGACGCCGAGGCTGTCGAAGCCCGGCCCGAGGTTCGCGGAGGTGGCCGGAACCTCGACGGCGACTTCCCGGGCGACCACTGCCGCCCCGGACCTAGTTCAGCCGCTCGAAGATCGAGGCGATGCCCTGACCTCCGCCGATGCAGAGCGTGACGAGGCCGTAGCGACCGCCGCTGCGCTCCAGTTCGTGCATCGCCTTGACGGTCAGGATCGTGCCGCTGGCGCCGACGGGGTGACCGAGGGCGATCGCGCCGCCGTTCGGGTTCGTGCGGTCGTCCGGCAGCCCGAGCGAGGTGCTGCACGCCGCCGCGACGGCGGCGAAGGCTTCGTTCAGCTCGATCGTGTCGAGGTCGTCGATGGTGAGGCCGGCCCTGGCCAGCGCCCGCTCGGAGGCCGGAATCGGGCCGGAGCCCATGATCCGTCCCTCGACGCCGGCCTCGGCGCGCGACACGAGGCGCAGGCGCGGCGTCAGACCCAGCTCGGCAGCCTTGCGTGCGGTGGTGACCACCACGGCCGCCGCGCCGTCGTTGATGCCGGAGGCGTTGCCGGCGGTCACGGCGCCGTCCGCCTTGAAGGCGGCGCGCAGCTTGCCGAGCGCCTCGACATCCGTCTTGCGCGGGTGCTCGTCCGTGTCGAAGGTGACGGTGTTGCGGCCCTGCCGCACCTCCAACGGGAGGATCTGGTCCTTGAAGCGGCCCGCCTCGATGGCGGCGAGGGCGCGCTCCTGCGAGCGCACCGCGTACTCGTCCTGGACCGCGCGGGAGACCTCGAACTGCTCGGCGAGGTTCTCCGCGGTGATGCCCATGTGGCACTGCTCGTACGGGTCGGAGATGAGGTGCAGCAGGTTGTCCTCGAGCGTGTCGTGGCCGAGGCGGTAGCCGGTGCGGCCCTTGCGCAGCAGGTAGGGCGCCATGCTCATGTTCTCGGCGCCGCCGGCGACGATGATCTCGGCGTCCCCGGTCTGCAGCCAGCGGGCGGCGGTGTTGATCGCCTCCAGCCCGGAGCCGCAGATGCGGTTCACGGTGTAGGCGGGCGTATCGACGGGCAGCCCCGCCTTGAGGGTGGCGACGCGCGAGATATAGCCGTCCTCGGCGACCTGCCCGACACAGCCGAGAATCACCTGATCGACCTGCTCGCCCTCGATGCCGGCGCGGGCTACGGCCTCCTTGATGACCGCCGCGGCGAGGTCCGAGGCGGGCGTCTGGCTGAGCGCCCCGTTCATCGTGCCGATGGCGGTGCGGACACCGCTGATGATGACCACGTCATCCATGCCGGAGAACCCCCTTCGGGTGCGCCGCTGCGATTCGGCGGCAGTCTACAGGAGCGAGTGCCTATGGGCGTCCCCCGCGGGTGCACAAGGCATGAGAAATTCCGCCGGATTCGCTCGAGGTTGAAGACCTCCCCGTCCAGCGTCATGCTGCCGTGCGTCGCCTGTTAGTCCGTCTTGCCAATACCATCAAAAATGGACATCTGGGAACTTCCGTTCAGAACAAGCGGGCGCACCTGATCGATAATGTCATTCGCCACATCAGGGATAGGGCGCGTTCCATCAACTCGTACTACCGTGATGCCTTCAGCGGCCAGCAGTTTGATTCCGCACTCGAAGCGCTCCCGCACCTTGATGAGGTTGTCGGTGGCCTCGTACAGCTCAAGCGCCCAACGCTTCCTCGCCATGCGCTTCTCGACGATCCGAGGGGGAACATCCAAGTACACGATCAAGTCAGGTTTGCGAGCGTGGACGTTGAGTTGCCAAATCCAGTCCATGGACTGGTACTCCGACTGGTACGCCAAGGATGACAAGTAGTACCGATCACTGATGACGTTCACGGACTCCTTCAGGTTGGGCTCGATCTCATTGAACTGGTGATCGAGACGATCCGCTGCAAAGAGCAGTGTCATGATCTCTTCAGAGCCGAATTCGATCCGGCGAGTCAGAGCTTGCCGGATAACCGATCCTATCGGACCCGTCGTCGGCTCCTTCGTGAGCAGTACCTCGAGTTCCTGCTTCACCATCCAGTCGCGGAGCAGCGCAGCCTGAGTGCTGATACCCGATCCGTCCGTCCCCTCGACGGCTATGAATCGCCCGTCAGCCATCTCGCCCCTCCCGTGATGCCTGACGCTAACACGGAATCCTCTTCTGCAACTCCGGCGCGGCGTGCGAGTGTCGGAAATGTATCGACGAAGTTGCGAACTCGCTGCGCTTCGCTCACCGTCAGTCCGAAAGCGCCGCGGAGCCGCCGCGCGGCCAGGGCGGGGCCGCTCCCGCGCCGGGACCGGGCGCGACGAGCACGCGGCGGTAGGGCTCGCGACCGCGCGAGGACGAGGTCGCCCCGTGGCGCGCCGCCAGTTCGTGCTGGAGGCGGCGGATGTAGGAGCTCTGCGGCGTCAGCTCGACGCGCTGCTCGCCGCCGTGGCTGACCGCCGCGATCGCGTCCTCGGCCTCGCGCAGCGCCGCCGTCGTCGGGTCGGCGCCCTCGCCGTCGCCGCGCATGCGCAGCAGCGCGCCGGCCATCTGCGTCACGGTGTTGTTGCGCAGCACCAGCACGGGCACGCCGCGCGCCTCCGCCTCGCGCAGCGGGCCGCTGCGACGGCGGTAGTAGGGGCGCAGCGTCAGCACTGCGTCCGCGTCCGCGAGGTGGTCCACGACCTCCGCCTGCGAGCGCGTCGAGGCGATCGCCTCCTCCAGCCGCGCGCGGCTCACGCCGAACGGCAGCAGCCGCCGCGGTGGGCCGCCGGGTGCGGGCGTCAGCATCCGCGACGGCGCACGCGTCTCGCTGCGCTCGTTCGCCGGGGACTCGTGCGCCTTCGGCGCGACGGCGACGTGCTCGACCTGCGCCACCTCGCCGCTGCCGCCGAGCGTGCGCACCTCCGCCTCGGCATCGAAGCCACGCAGCAGCTTGTCCACCGTCGCCCCGATGTCCTCGTGCACGGCGACGCGCTCGAACGACTGGATCTCGACCAGCGAGTTGAAGGTCGGCGGCGCGCGGCGCTCCAGCACCGTCTTCTGCGTGCCGCGGCGACGCGCCTCGTCGTCGCCGAGGGTGACCGACTCGATGCCGCCGATCAGGTCGGACAGCGTCGGGTTCTGCATCAGGTTGTGCAGCGTGTTGCCGTGCGCGGTGCCGATCAGCTGCACGCCGCGCTCGGCGATGGTGCGCGCCGCGGTCGCCTCGAGGCTCGCGCCGATCTCATCGATCACGATCACCTCGGGCATGTGGTTCTCGACGGCCTCGATCATCACCTGGTGCTGCAGCTCCGGCTTCGGCACCTGCATCCGCCGCGCGCGGCCGATGCCGCGGTGCGGGATGTCGCCGTCGCCGCCGATCTCGTTCGAGGTGTCGACGATCACGACGCGGCGGCCCAGCTCGTCGGCCAGCACGCGCGCCGCCTCGCGCAGCATCGTCGTCTTGCCCACGCCCGGCGCGCCGAGTAGCAGCACGCTGCGGCCGGACTCGACCAGGTCGAGGATCGCGCCCGCCGATCCCGTGACGGCGCGGCCCACGCGGCAGGTCAGCCCGACGATGCGGCCGCGGCGATTGCGGATCGCCGATATGCGATGCAGCGTCCTCGGGATCCCCGCGCGGTTGTCGTCCCCGAACTCGGAGACGGAGGCGACGACGTGGTCGATGTCCTGCTCGCTGACGTCGCCCTCGTCGAGCGCCGTCTCGCGGTCGCTGTAGCGCGCCGTCGGCGGCCGTCCGAGATCAAGCACCACCTCGAGCAGCCCATCGCCGTCCGGGTCGCCCTGCGCAGCGAGCGCCGCGGCGACGCGCGGGGGCAGCGCCTCGATCAGCAACTCGCGCTCGACCCGGTCGTCGACGCCGTCGGTCACTCGCTACCCTCCGGCCGGCGCCGCCACGCCCACGGTGGCGGGGACGGCCTCCTCGACGGGCCGCGTGAGCCGGCGGCTCAGCAGCACGTACTCGTCCTGCAACTCGAAGCCCGCCGCCGCGAGCGCGCCCTCGACGGCCGTCGAGCCCGCGGGCGTGAGCGCGAACAGCGGCTCGCCCGCGCTCAGTCGCGGCCGGGCGTCGCGCAGCAGCGCGGCGGCGGCCTCGCCGCTGGCGGCCTGCAGCTCGATCTGCGCCCCGCCCTGACAGCGGCCGAGGCTGACGCAGCCGACGACGCGCCCGGCCTCGAGCGCGACGGCGTCGTGCGAGCGGCGGCCCAGCCACTGCTCCTCGAGCATCGCACGCCACTGCTCGTAGGTCGGCGCGATCACACGTCGCGCCGAGGGCGGCAGCATGCGCTGGCAGAGCTGGAAGCGTCCGAACCAGTCCGCATCCCCGGCCGCACGCACCTGCAGCGAGGACTGCCGCGCCGGGGCCGACGCCCGTCCGGCCGTCGGGGCGCGCCACAGCCGCTCGGCCAGCACGGGCTCGAAGCCGCAGCCGCGCACATCGGCGACCGCCTCGCCGTGGGCGGCGGGCATGCGCAGCAGCAGCATGCGGACGGCGGAGCGCAGCGCCTCCTGCTCCGCCTGCGCGAGCAGCGCGCCGAGGACCGCGCCGTCCCCGTCGCCGGCGTCGATCAGCGTGTCGATCTGCCAGACGCCCGGCCCGGCGAGCGAGCGCGCGGTGGCGATGCCGTGGATCTGCCTGCCGCGCACCTCGAGCCAGAGATCGCGCCGCCGCAGCCAGTGCGTCAGCGCGGCGGCGAGGGCGTGCGGCGCCTGCTGCGGCCGGCCCAGCCGCTCGCGCGTGACCGCGAGGTTCGGGTAGACCGCGCCGTCGAAGGTAACGAGGGCGATCAGATCGCCGGGCCCGATCACGCGCTCAACTCCTCCGCGCGCACCACGCGCTCCTCAACGGCCTCGCCGAGCCGCTCCTCCACCATCGCCGCGAACATCGCGTGCAGCCGCAGGTCGTTCGTCAGCTCCGGGTGGAACGTCGTCGCCAGCAGCGCACCCTTGCGGCAGGCCGCGATCGAGCCGTCGCCGAGGCGCGCGAGCACCTCGACGCCGCGACCGGCCTCGCTGATCGCGGGGGCGCGAATGAAGACGCAGCGGAAGGGGCCGCCCTCGAGGCCGTCGATCTCGAGATCGGCTTCGAAGGAGTCGAGCTGCCGTCCGAAGGCGTTGCGCTCCACGGTGATGTCGAGCGCGGCGAGCGTGGGGCGGTCCAGCCCCGGCGCGCGCTCGGCGAGCAGGATCGCGCCCGCGCAGGTGCCCCAGACCGGCAGCCCCGAGGCGATGCGTTCGCGCAGCGGCTCGCGCAATCCGAAGGCGAGCAGCAGCCGCGCGATCGTCGTGCTCTCGCCGCCCGGGATGATCAGCCCGTCCGCCGCGTCGAGCTGCTCCAGCGTGCGCACCTCGAAGGCGGGGATGCCGAGGGCGGCGAGCGTGGCGGCGTGCTCGCGGAAGTCGCCCTGCAGGGCGAGTACGCCGATCCGGGGACGCCTGGCGCTCGTCGGTGCGGCCACGGCGGGGCCTAGTTGCCACGAACCGCCAGCTGCTCCGCCGGCGGCAACGCGGACGCGGACTGCCCGCGCATCGGCTCGCCAATCTCCCGCGAGACCGCTGCAAGCATCGCGGGATCCTCGAAGTGGGTCACGGCCTTGACGATCGCGGTCGCCATCTCGGCCGGCTGCTCCGACTTGAAGATGCCGGAGCCGACGAACACGCCGTCGGCGCCGAGCTGCATCATCAGCGCCGCGTCGGCCGGCGTGGCGACCCCGCCCGCCGAGAAGTTGACGACGGGCAGGCGGCCGAGCTGCTTGATCTCCTGCACCAGCTCCAGCGGCGCGCCGAGCTCCTTGGCGAACGAGGCCAGCTCGTCGTCACGCAGGCCCTCGATGCGGCGGATGCCGCCCCAGACGGCGCGCATGTGGCGCACCGCCTCCACGATGTCGCCGGTGCCGGCCTCGCCCTTGGTGCGGATCATCGCCGCGCCCTCGCTGATCCGGCGCAGCGCCTCGCCGAGGTCGCGACAGCCGCAGACGAAGGGCACGCGGAAGGCGCGCTTGTCGATGTGGTGTGCCTCGTCCGCCGGCGTCAGCACCTCGGACTCGTCGATGTAGTCGACGCCGATCGCCTCGAGGATCTGCGCCTCGACGAAGTGGCCGATGCGCGCCTTGGCCATCACGGGGATCGTGACGGCCTGGCAGATCTCCTCGATCAGCGCGACGTGGCTCATGCGCGCGACGCCGCCGGCGGCGCGGATGTCGCTCGGCACGCGCTCCAGGGCCATGACGGCCGCCGCGCCCGCCTCCTCGGCGATGCGTGCGTGGTCGGCCGTGACCACGTCCATGATCACGCCGCCCTTGAGCATCTGCGCGAGCCCGGCCTTCACGCGCCAGGTGGCGGTCTCGCCTCGCTCGTTCGCGTCGTCGACGCGGTTTCCGTTGGTGGTCGCCATGGCGCTCCCGTACGCGATCGCGTGCTTGCGCCTCCATTGTAGCCGAGGACCGCTCGCTGTCGCGGTATTCCGCTCGCCCTCGCCGGATCGGCGGCGTGCCGCCGGCGCGCCGTTCGCCGCGATTCGGACGTAGAATGAGTGCACGCCGCGACCGATGCCCTCGCGGCGCGTTGCGAGGAGGGCGCTACGGCACAGCACCCCGACGCACCGTCCGCAGAGTCCGAACCGATTGATGTCGGACCGGCCGAGGCCGCGCAGGTGCGGCCCCCGGTGCCGCTGATCCCGCGCGCCCCGACGCCCGAACTGGACCCGCTGGACATCGCGCCGTACGCCGATCTTGCCGCTGCCGCGCCCGCCGACGAGGACGAGGAGCCGCCGGTCGGGGCGCAGCCGGACGCCGCACAGCGCCGGCGGCACCTGATCGTGGCGGCGCTCGCCGCCGGTGTCGGAGCAGCGGCGCTCGTCGCCAGCGCAACCGCCGGCGACCTGGTCTCGACCACCTCGCTGGCGGGGGTACTGTTCCTCTCCGTGGCCGGTGCGCGCTACAGTCTCGCGCGCAACGCCTGACGCCAACCGGGGGAGGCAGCGTGGCGAGGCCCTCAGACTCCAGCCGCGTCGAGCGGCTGCTCGTACCCCTCAATGGCTCGGAGGCCGCCTACCAGGCGCTGGGCTCGGCCTGTGACATCGCGCGGCTGCACCATGCCAGCGTCTCCGCCCTCTACGTAATCGAGGTGCCGCGCACGCTCCCGCTCGACGCCGACCTCGAGCGTGACCTCGGCCGCGGCGAGCAGATCCTCTCGCGCGCCGAGGAGGTCGCCCGCGATCACAAGATCGAGCTCGACGGCTTCATGTGCCAGGCGCGCCAGGCCGGCCACGCCGTCGTCGATGAAGCGATCGAGCGCGCCGCCGACGCGATCGTCGTCGGCGTGGCGTACGAGCGGCCCTACGGCCGCTTCCGCCTCGGAGCCCTCCCGCAGTACGTGCTCGCGCACGCGCCGTGCGAGGTCTGGCTGTTCCGCTACACCCCGACAGACGCCGTCGACCGGGGCGGAGTCGCGTAGGCTTATGCCATACGGATCGGCGAACAGCCGACGGCGAGCGATGGCGCAACGACGCATGGAGGCCGCACGAACCGCATGAAGATCGTGATCATGGGCTGCGGCCGCGTCGGCTCGACCGTCGCCGCGCGCCTCGACGCCGAGGGCCACGACGTGACGATCGTGGACCTCGAAACGCAGGCCTTCCGCCGTCTGCCGGAGAGCTTCGGCGGGGAGCGCTTCGCCGGTTCCGGCGTCGACGACCGCGTGCTGATCGCCGCCGGCATCCGCGAGGCCGACGCCTTCCTCGCGCTCACGCAGGGCGACAACCGCAACCTCTTCGCCGCGCAGCTGGCGAAGCATCTCTTCCGCGTCGAGACCGTCGTGACGCGGGTCTACGACCCGCTGCGCGCCGAGCTGTTCGCCGAGCTCGGGCTACGCACCTTCAGCCCCACCCGGATCAGCGCCGACCTCGCCTACGAGGCGCTGCTCGAGGGGCGCTAGCGTGTACATCATCATCGTCGGCGCCGGGAACGTCGGCTACGGCCTCGCCCTCGAGCTCTACGGCAACACGGACTACGAGCTGCTGCTCGTGGAGCGCAACCGCCAGCGCGCGCTGCAGCTGCGCGAGGAACTCGGCGAACTCGTCGTCGAGGGCGACGGCACGGAGGTCACCTTCCTCGAAGGCATCGGGGCGTCGCGCGCGGATCTCGTGATCGCCGTCACGGGCGACGACGCGCACAACCTCATCGCCTGCCAGGTGGCGCGCCACCACTTCGCGATCGGCCGCACGATCGCGCGCGTCAACAACCCCCGCAACGAGCGCCTCTTCCAACTGCTCGGCATCGAGGCGACCGTCTCCGCCGCCGCCGCCGTGCTCGCCCAGATAGAGGTGGACCTGCCGGAGCAGGCCTTCATCCCGCTGGTGAAGCTGCGCGCGAGCGGCCTTGAGGTGGTCGATCTGCACGTGCAGGGCGCCGCCGCCGCCGCGGGCGTCGCGCTGCGCGACCTCGAGCTGCCGGACCGCACCACGATCTCGCTCGTGATCAACGGCGAGGGCGCCAGCGTGCCGGACGGCGACACGGTGCTGCAGCCCGGCGACGAGATCATCGCGATCATCGACCAGCGCGCCGAGCCGGAGATGCGCGCGCTCGTCAGCGCGCCGCCGCAGCAGAGCGCGGCCCGGGAGCCGGCCCCGTGACCCGCATCGCGCACCTCGGGCCGCACGGCACCTGGACCGAGGCCGCCGCCCTCGCCTTCGACCGCGACGCCGAGCTGCTGCCGCTGCCCAGCGTCGCCGCGGCCGCCGCCGCGGTGGAGCGCGACGAGGCCGAGGTCGCCGTCTGCGCCCTCGAGAACTCGATCCAGGGCAGCGTGCACGAGACCGTCGACCTGTTGCTGCGCGAGGAGACGACGCTGAAGATCCGCGGCGAGATCGTGATCGGCATTCGCCACGCCCTTGTCGCCGCCGCCGGCGTCGACCTGGCGGAGGCGCCCGTCGTCTACTCGCACCCGCAGGCGCTCGCGCAGTGCCGCGGGCGGCTCGCCGAGCTGGCCCCGAAGGCGCAGCCCGTCGCGGCGCTCTCGACGGCGGGCGCGATCGAGTCCGCCGTCGCCGAACCGGGAGCGCTCGCCGTCGGCAACGAGCTCGCCGCCGCGATCTACGGCGCAACCATCTACGCCGAGGACATCGCCGACGCCCCGGGCAACCAGACGCGCTTCGCCGTGCTGGCGCACGAGGATCACCCGCCCAGCGGCGACGACAAGACCTCGATCGCCTTCACCACCTACCACGACCGGCCCGGCACGCTCGTCGGCGTGATGCAGGAATTCGCCGCGCGCGGCCTCAACCTCACGCACATCGAGTCGCGCCCGACGCGCGAGGCGCTCGGCACGTACGTCTTCCTGCTGGACCTGCAGGGCCACCGCCTCGACGGCCTCGTGCGGGACGCCCTCGCCAGCATCGAGGAGCAGACGATGTGGCTGCGCGTGCTCGGCTCCTACCCGCGCTGGACCGCGCCCGATGCCTGAGATCCCGGACTGCTGTGCAGGAGGGCGCCCATGCAGCTAGAGGATCGGGTTGCCATCGTTACCGGGGCCGGTCGCGGGATGGGCCGGGCCGTCTCCCTGCACTTTGCCAGGGAAGGCGCTCACGTAGTCGCCACCGACATAGACGGGACCACCGCCGAGCAGACCAGCTTGGCCGTGAGGGAACTGGGACGGCGAAGCCTGGCTCTCCAGGCTGACGTGGGAGACCTGGCCGACATTGACCGCATAGTGCAGCAAACCGTGGAAACCTTCGGCAGGGTTGACATCGGGGTCAACAACGCCGGCGTGACCCGGCGTGGGGTCAATGCTCCCGGCGGGACCCGGCGTCTGCTCGTCACGGACATTACCGAAGAGGACTGGGACATGTTCAACCGAGTGAACGCCAAGGGGGTCTTCTTCTGCATGCAGCGAATGGCTCGAGAGATGATCCGGCAGGGAGACGGGGGACGGATCATCAACGTTGCCTCAATCGCGGGGAAGGGCTACACCGGCACTTCCAACGCCGCCTATGCGGCTAGCAAAGGGTCGGTGATAGCGATGACTCAGATAGCCGCACACCAGTTGGCCCAGTTCAATATCAACGTCAACTCCATCTGCCCGGGAGCAACCCGCACGGGCTTCGGCGGGACCACCTGGGAGGAGAGGGCACGGGAGCAGGGGCTTTCCCTGCAAGAGTACGAGCAGCAGCGAGGGGCCAGCATCCCCATAGGACGCTTCAATGAGCCCGAGGACATCGCTGACATGGCCCTGTTTCTGGCAGGGCCGGGCTCCCGCAACATCACGGGGCAGGCATACAACGTAGACGGCGGCATGGTGACGCACTGATCAGGGCTGACATGATTGAGACCCACGGCTCCTACCCGCGCTGGACCGCGCCCGATGCCTGAGATCCCGGACCTCGAGGTGATCCGCGGCTTCCTCACGCCGGTGTTGCGCGACAACCCCGTGCGCGGCGCCGAAGCGCGGACGCCCTGGCTCGTGCGCACGGGAGCCGAGGAGCTGGAGACGCTGGCCGGCCACCGCTTCGGCGACGTGCTGCGCCATGGCAAGTTCCTGCTCTTCCCCTCGGACGACGGGCGCGTGCTGGTCGTCAACCCGATGCTCACGGGGCGCTTCCACTGGGCCGGGGCGTCCGAGGCGCGCCGCCCGGCGCCCGCGATCACGCTCTCCTTCGAGGACGGCCACGAGCTGCGCTACGCCGACGAGCGCCGCATGGGCCGCTTCTACCTCGTGGAGAGCGCCGACCTCGGGAGCGTCCCGCAGTTCGCCGAGCTCGGCCCGGACGCACTCGCGATCGACGAGGATGAGTTCGCCGAGCGGCTGCGCAAGCGCCGCGGACAGCTCAAGAACACGCTCACCAACCAGGCGTTCATCGCCGGCATCGGCAACGCCTACGCGGACGAGATCCTCTGGCAGGCGGGCCTGCACCCGCACCGCCGAGGGGCGACGCTGGGCGACGGTGACCGCCGGGCGCTGTACCGTGCGATGCACGCCGTCTTCGATCGGGCCCGCCCCATCCTGGAGGAGCACGTTCGGGACGGCCTGAAACAACGCAAGGAGGAGTGGCGAGCGCACCTCTGCGTCCACCGCCGCGCCGGCGAGCCATGCCCGCGTTGCGGCCGCGAGGTGCGCGGACGCACATCGGGCAGCCGCGAGACGAACTTCTGCCTCGGCTGCCAGCCGCTCGACCTCGGACAGCTGTCCGAGGTCCCAGCAGCCGCCGGCGGGGCGGGGGCCTGAGCGGGAAGCCCACGGAAGAGAAGGGACACCACGTGAACGTCAACGGCCGTGACATCGGCGACGTCCTCGACGCGCTGTACGAGGAGATCAGCAACCGCGTGCGCGACGAGGCCGCGCGCGAACTGCAGATCGAGAAATTCGACGGCGACTCGTTCTCGCGCGTGCGCTGGAGCAACGAGACGGCATCCGTGGTGATCTTCGTGCACGAGCAACTGCCGACGCACGCGATCCCGCACGCCCTCGCCGTCGCGCTGCAGCACGTGCGGCAGCGCCTCGACCGCTACCCGGACATCCGCCGTCCGCAAGGACGTCAGGCCGCCGAAGGCGCCGGGCCGCTGCGCACGATGCTGCGCGAGGTGGTGATGGCCCCGGAGGCCGAAGCGCAGATCGCCGACCTCGGGCTCGACAGCGAGTGGGAGACCGAGCAGCGCCACGAGGCGCTCAAGCAGATCCTGCGCGCGCCTCCCTCCGACTGGAAGCGCGACGGCACGCTCGGCAACAAGTTCGCCGCCCTGCAGTACACGCGCTTCGAGCTTGAGCATCCCTCGGCGATGTGGAAGAGCCTGCGCGACGACATGGAGAACTCGCTGCCGATCGCCGCGGAGCGCGGTAAGCAGGCCGTCGTCGCCGCGCGCGAGCACGGCTGGGACTCCGCCGACGCCTGCCTGCAATCGCTGATCGCCGTGCGCGACAAGCTGGGCATGGACTACATCGCCTGGATCGAGGACCGCCGCAACGGCGAGATCAGCTGACGCCCGCCGCAGCAGGAGCGCCCTCGATGCCCCCGCCCGCCGACCCACCGGACCAGCCCCTGCGGGGCAAGGTCGCCGTCGTCACGGGCGGTGGGCGCGGCATCGGGCGGGCCGTTGCCTCCCGCCTCGCCCGCGAGGGCGCGGCGGTGGTGATCGCCGACTACGGCGGCAGCGTGGACACGAGCGCCAACCCGCAACCCGCCGTCGCCGAGGCCGCCGCCGAGGCGATCCGCGAGGACGGCGGCCGGGCCTCGGCGTTCTTCGCCGACATCTCGACGATGGAGGGCGGACGCGGCGCCGTGCAGCACGCACTCGACACCTTCGGACGGCTCGACGCGATGGTCTGCTGCGCGGGCATCATCCCCCAGGGCACGGTGCTGACCGCCTCCGAGGAGGACTGGGACCGCACGATCGCAACGCACCTCAAGGGCCACTTCTCCTGCGCCCAGGCGGCCGCGCAGGTGATGGCCGAGCAGGGGAGCGGGCGGCTCGTCTTCTTCGCCTCGCGCGCCTCGTTCGGCAGCGCCAGCGGGACGATCGCCTACAGCGCCGCGAAGGCCGGCATCCTCGGGCTCACCTTCACCGCCGCGACCGAGCTGATCGCGCACGGCATCACCACCAACTGCATCGTCCCGCGCGCCTCGACGCGCATGATCGACTACATCGCGGAGACGAGCGGCCGCAGCGAGGGCCGCCCCGCCTCGGACAGCGCCGCCGGCACGACGTTCGATCCGGACAACATCCCGCCGATCGTCGCCTGGCTGGTGAGCGACGCAGCCGCGGGCGTGAACGGCCAGGTCTTCGGCGTCGTCGGGCGGCAGATCACGCTGCTGGAGCGCGCCGGCTGGGCCGCCTCGATTTTCGGCGACGAGCCGTGGCGCCTCGAGGGCCCGGACGGCCTGAACGCCCGCATCCCGCAGGCCTTCGGCGGCGAGATCCCGCTGCGCCGCTTCGAGTGGGAGCTGCCGGAGGAATAGGGCGCGCGCTCGCCCCGCCGCTTGAACGCGGCTCAGTTGATGTCGATGCGCCACATTGATATGAATGTGCCATGACGACGCGATCGACGGAACCGCTGCCCGCGCGTCAAGCCAACTATGTGGTGCTCGGCGCAGAGACTCGGGGCCTCGAATTCAAGCAGTCACTCGACTGGAACAACATCGAGAGTCGGCTCGAACTCGTGCAGACGTTCATGGCCATGTCCAACAACCGCGACGGCGGGGCCGTGGTCATCGGCGTTCGAGAGAACCACGATGGGACCTACACGCCCCAGGGGATGGAGCAGGCGCACTACGACTCCGTTGTCCCAGACGACGTAGCCGCCCAGACAGCTCGGTACGCCGATCCGCCCGTCGACATGCGAACCGTGAAAGGGCGGTACCAAGGACTGCGTTTTGTGGTGATCGAGATCGAGCCGTCGACCGAGGCCCCGACGGTTTGCAGGCAAGTGCACGGCGGTGGATCGCGCACCTTGCGCGAAGGAGCCATCTACGTCCGTCCAGCTGGCGTGCCGCGGACCGAGGAGATCCACACCTACCGGGACATGCGGGCTATCATCGATCAGGCAGTAGACCGCCAAATCGAGCGCTTCAGGGGACTCGGGCTGTTGCCTGCGGTGGATGCAGGGCCAATCGCCGGGGATCGGGGAAGCCTCGACAGCGAGATCGAGGAACTGCTGTGACAACCACGGCCGCGCCGCCCGATCGCAAGGATCTGCTTGCCTCGATTCGAGGCATCGGGCACTGGCGCGTGCGAATCATCCCCGAATCGGCTGAGCAGCGCTTTGAGCTACCTTCGGATTGCCGCGAGGCGGTGGAGCGCAGCGCAGTGCATCTCAGGGGCTGGGACTACCCCCACATCCCGTTGACGCGCAACGAGTTCCAATGCGGCGCACCCGTTCAAGATGGATGGGAGGCCCGGACCGACTGGGACCGCCACCGCGAGGTATGGCGGCTGATGCGGTCCGGCCAGTTCATCCACTACCTGGCGCTCTGGGAGGACATCGATCCGAGGTTTCGTGACCAGCGGATACTCGGCGTCTCCGGGGCTGTCTACACCCTCGTCGAGATCGTCGAATTCTGCCGACGCCTGACCGGTACTGCAGAGTATGGAGCCGCAATCGCTCTTGAGGTCGACTTGGCCAACGCTAAGAGCCGGAATCTCGCGATGCTCGATGAAAGGCGGATGCAGGAGGACGGCTTCGCCTCGGCTGAAAACTGCGTGCAGTTGCGTCGAACAATCGGTCTCCCGGCGACCGCGGTAGAGGCGCGGGCAATCGCTCGCGATTTTGCGATCGAGCTCTTTGACATGTTCCAGTTCGGTCTCCCGCCTCGCATTATTGGCGACATCCAAGAGGAACTGTTGCAGCGGCGGTAGCGCCCCGCTTGAACGCCCACCCGCGCCCCGACTACCCTCGATCGACCAGCCGCACACGCCTACGACCCGCGAGGCCCATACGATGCCGACTACCTACGACGAGCTGATCGATCGCGTCCAGCGCGCCGCGCGCTACGTCGGCGGCGAGCTGCACTCGATCGTCAAGGACTGGGATGCGCCCGATGCGCCCGAGGTGCGTGTCGCCCTCGCCTACCCGGATCTCTACGACCTCGGCATGTCCAACCTCGGGCTCGGCATCCTCTACGACATCGTCAACCGCCGCCCGGACGCCCTCGCCGAGCGCGTCTTCTCGCCCTGGACGGACTTCGAGGATCTGCTGCGCGCCCACGGCGAGCCGCTGCGCTCGCTCGAAACGCGGCACGCGCTGCATGAGTTCGACCTGCTCGGCATCTCGCTCTCCTACGAGGTCTGCTTCACCAACGTGCTCAACCTGCTCGAGCTCGGCGGCATCCCGATCCACAGCGCCGACCGCTCCGAGGACGACCCGATCATCCTGGCCGGCGGCTCCGCCGCCCTCGAGCCGGAGCCCATGGCGCCGTTCTTCGACGCCTTCGCGCTCGGCGAGGGCGAGGAGCTGATCGACGAGCTGGTCGACTTCGTGCGCGACTGGAAGCGCGCCGGCCGCGGCTCGCGGCTCGAGCTGCATCGCGCCCTCGCCGCCATCGACGGTGTCTACGTGCCCTCGCTCTACGAGGCGAGCTACCGCCCCGACGGCACGCTGGAGGCGACACGGCCGATCGATCCGGCCGCGCCGGAGAGCGTCACGCGGCGCGTGATGCAGGTGCTGCCGCCGCCGCTGACCAAGCCGATCGTGCCCTTCATGGAGGTCGTGCACGACCGCGCCGCGATCGAGATCCAGCGCGGCTGCACGCAGGGCTGCCGCTTCTGCCAGGCCGGGATGATCTACCGCCCCACCCGCGAGCGCTCCGTCGAGGAGGTCGTCGCGGCGGCGGGCGAGCTGCTCGACAACACCGGCTACCACGAGCTCTCGCTGATGTCGCTCTCGACCACCGACCACCGCGACATCGTGCCGATGGTGCACGCGCTGATGGACGCCTACGGCGAGCGCGGCCTGAAGATCGGACTGCCCTCGACGCGCGTCGACTCGTTCTCCGTCGAGGTCGCCGACGCCGTCGCGCGGGGCAAGAAGCACACGCTGACGCTGGCGCCCGAGGCCGGCTCGCAGCGGCTGCGCAACACGATCAACAAGCTCGTCACCGAGGAGGACCTGCTCAACGCCGCCGAGCACGCCTTCAGCAACGGCTGGACCAGCATCAAGATGTACTTCATGGTCGGCCAGCCGACCGAGACCGACCACGACATCGAGGAGGTCGTCCGTATCGCCTCCGAGGTGAAGGCGATCGGCCGGCGGCATCGCGGCGGGCGGGCGCGGGTGCGCGTCTCCACCTCGAACTTCATCCCCAAGGCGCACACGCCGTATCAGTGGATCGCGCAGTGCGACGCGGACACGCTGCGCCGCCGCCACCGCATCCTGCGCGAGGGCTGCCGCCGCGCCGGCGTGCAGTTCAGCTGGGAAGACCCGGAGAAGTCGCTGCTCGAGGCCGTGCTCTCGCGCGGCGACCGCCGCGTCGCCGCCGTGATCGAGACGGCCTGGCGCCTCGGCGCGAAGTTCGACGCCTGGTCCGAGCACCACGAGTGGTCGATCTGGGAGCGCGCCTTCGAGGCGCACGACCTCGATCCCGCGGACTACGCCTACCGCGACCGCGACCTCTGGGAGCCGCTGCCCTGGGACCACATCGACTCGGCGACGACGAAGTCGTTCCTGCGCGGCGAGTGGATGAAGACGCTGAACGAGGAGATCACGCTCGACTGCAAGCGCGACCCCTGCAACGTCTGCGGCCACCAGGACATCAACGGCGAGTGCCGCCACAAGATCGCCGAGCTGGCCTCGATGCACCGCTCCGGCGACACCACGAAGCGCGACCGCACGATCGAGGTCGCCGAACGCGTCGGCGCGCCGCTGACGCTGGTCTAGGGGCGCAGCGGCCGCTACTTGACGATGGCCGACGGACATAGTACGTTGATGTCATAACCCCCCCACTCGGTCCGTCCGTGTGGGTACAAGGCCCCCGAGTTGCGGGGGTCTTGTGGTGTCTGGGGCCGATATGCGCTTCAACGTCTATGTGGACGGTCTCAACCTCTACTACGGCGCGCTTCGCGGCCAGCCGTACCGCTGGCTCGATGTCCGCCAGTTCGCCCGCTCGCTGCTGAAGCCCGACGATGTCCTGCATCGCGTCCGCTACTTCACCGCGAGGGTCCGCCCGCTTCCACGAGACCGCGAAGCTCCTCGACGACAGGCAGCCTTCCTTCGGGCGCTACAAACGCTACCTGATCTCTCGATCCACTACGGGCACTTCCTCGTCTCCACAGTCACGATGGAGCGCGCTGATGGCGCCGGCAGGGTTCCCGTCTTTAGGACCGAAGAGAAGGGCACCGACGTGAATCTCGCTACACATCTGCTGCTGGATGCGTTCGATAAGGACTGCGACGCCGCGCTTGTCGTGTCGAACGACTCCGATCTCGTCGAGCCGATTCGTCAGGTACGCGCACGGTTTGGCCTGGCGGTGGGGGTGGTACTGCCGCTACTCAACAGCAGCGGAAGCGGAAGGCGTCGAAGCCCGAGTCAGGAACTTACGAGGGCTGCAACGTTCGACCGGCGGATCACGAACTCGCGAAGGCGCCGCAGGCTCCTCGCGGAGTGCCAGTTCCCGGAGACGCTGACCGACGCGCGCGGCTCGTTCAACCGACCGCCGGAGTGGGCGTAACGCTGGTCCGGGCGCCAGGATCCGCCGAGGCGCTAGCGAGCGGGTTCGACCTCCACGGTGACGACGTCGATCTCGTGGTACTTGCGGTGCTGCACGGACGAGGCGTAGTGGCGCAGCAGGCGGAACGAGAACTCGTGATCGTCCGGGATCTGCCGCGTGTCGCCGAGGTAGGCGAGCCTGTCCTCCAGGTTCACGTCCTGCTCCTCGGAGGTCGCGACGAACTCCATCTCGATCTTGGCGTCGCTGCTCCGCGTGCTGATGATCAGCTTCCGCTCGCCGCGGACCAACTGATCACTCTCGAGCGTCAGCAAGCTCGCCAGCGTCTCCTCGCCCGCCGAACGCAGCCGATCCGTCGAGGGCTCGTCCCAGCCCGCCTTCCCGGCGATACCGCGGAGGTACTCGTCGACCTTCGGCAGGGACAGGATGTCCAGGTCCACGCTCAAACTGCGGGCTCGTGGTGCGGTCAGGTTGATGAGCACGGTGAAGAGGATCATGGCGACGGAGCCGGTGGTCAGGCCGTTGCTGAACAAGATCTCCCAGGGCCCGCTGATCAGGCCCGGGAAGATGAGATCGTTCTGGAACCCCACCCCCAGCCAGAACGAGACCCCTACGATCGTCGCCGTGCGCGGATCCAGGCCTCCCTGGATGACCAGGCGCATGCCCTGCACGAACAACAGGGCCAGCGTCACGATCACGTACGCGGCGAACACCGCAGTCGGAATCGACGTCAGGATCGCGATCGCCTTCGGCAGGACCGCCACTGCCAGCAGGATGCCGCCCGCGTAGACGCCGACCCGGCGCGCCGCCACGCCGGTGAGGATCACGCGCGCCGAGTTCGCCGACGGCACCGTGTTGGGCAGCCCGGAGACGACCGCCGCGAGCAGGTTGGTCACTGCCATGACGTTGAACGCGCCCTGAACCACGCGGAAGTCCGTCGCCCGGGACCTGCGCCACGACACCTCCTGGATGGCGATGAGGTCACTGATGCCGTAGATAGCCGCTGCCAGGTAGACGATCACGAACGCCGGCAGCAACGTCCAGAACTCGATCCCGAAGTTGAGGCCGAACCCCGGCCAGCCGTCGAGCGGAACGCCTATCCATGCCGCCTCGCCGATGCTGGCCGTGTCGTACAGACCCACCAGTATCGACACCACACACCCCGCCGCGATCCCGAGGAACGGCGTCCACTGCTGCACGACCGGTGGAGCGAACAGCCGCAGGCCCATCATTACGCCGAACGTCGTCCCGGCCACCGCGAGCGCCGCTGTATCGGAGCCACCATCCGATGTGCCCGACATTCTGCTCAGCAGGACCGACATGACCGTGGCCGCAAGCAGCATCAACACCGTGCCCGTGACCGCCGGCGTGATGATCCTCCGCAGTAGGGAGAGACGCTGGACGAACAGGAACAGCAGGATCGCGGAGACGACCATCGCGCTGGCCAGCAACGCAGGCCCGCCCTCCGAAAGCGCGGCGATGGTCACGGCAATGAACGCCGAGGTGCTTGCAACCCCGGTCGCGTAGCCCGATCCGAATCGCCCGATTTGGAACACCTGCGCGATGGTGCCGAGACCGCACACCACCAGCGTCGCCGAGAACATCCACGGGATGTATTCGCTCGGCTGATCGCTCGCCTCGACGACGATCGCCGTGGTCGCGGCCATCGCGATGAGACGACCAGCGATCGAGAGCAGGCCGTGGCCGAGGGCATTCAGCGGAGGGAGAGCATCGTCGGGCTCATACAGGATGTATTCGTTCGTCTGCGCCGCCACCAGGCCCGCCCCCGACCCTGAGTTGGGAGTCCGGCACCCCGGCTCCCGCGAGCGGTTGCCCGCTCCCGCCCGAATGATACACGGACCCAAGAGAGTGCCCCGCCGCACGCCCGCGAACGGCGTATCATCCGCCCATGCCCGGCACGCGCGGCGCCAACTACTGCCCCGAGGGCTGCTACTGGCCCTGCGAGCACCGCGCGCCGGGGGCGGCGGGCAACAGCAAGGGCGGCTGGAAGCTCGGGCCGGATGCGGGCGACAACCCCGAGGAGCTCGCACTCGAGGAGTGGCAACTCCACTCGATCGCCGGGATCCCGTCCTCCCGGCCGATCCCCACCCTCAAGTTCTGCTCCGAGTGCGGCGAGTCCTTCGCCGATTCGGCCGAGCACTCCCGCGAGCACCAACGCCTCCGCCAACTGCGGGACGACCGCCAGTAGCCCTCGCCCCGAGGCCCCACCCTCTGGCCCCCTCTCCCTGGGGAGAGGGCGGGGGTGAGGGGCACGCCGGACTTCCGAGGGCCGCGGAGCCTTCGAAGGCATGCGTGTCTCTCCTGCGGGGGGCTGCGCCCCCCACATCCCCCATCCCGGACGAGCGCGCTGCGCGCGACTCGGCCCACCCACCCGCCCTCGGATTTCTTTCACGCGGGGGCTGCGCCCCCACACCCCCGCCGGATCGAGAGCCCGGACATGGTCCCGAGGGCACACTTCCGGCCCCCTCGCTCCAGCGCCTCCTCCTGCGGGGGCTGCGCCCCCGCACCCGCCGGCTCAGCAGCGCGCCCGCAAGCTCCGAGGGCGATCTGGCTCCCTCGCCCCGAGGACGCGGGCGCGGATGAGGGCGTTCCGAGACGCACGGCCAGCCGCCTCGCGGGCTACGATGCCCGCGTGAGCGACGACTTCCGCGCGCACGGCTGCTACTGGCAGCGCCACGCGAAGGAGCACCTCCAGCGGCGATACGACGCGGCGCACCGGCGCTAGCGCAAGGGCCGGACAGACCGGGCAGGACAGGACGGGAGGCACCGATGCCGAGACCAGAGAAGCTCGAGGACGCCGAGATCGAGGAGCGGCTCGCCGGCCTCGAGGGCTGGACCCGCGAGGGCGATGCGATCGTGACGGAGTTCCAGTTGCAGGACTTCGTCGCGGCGGTGGGGCTGATCGCGCAGATCGGCGTGCTGGCGGAGCGCATGAACCACCATCCGACGCTGACCAACACTTACAACCGCGTCGGCGTCGCCCTCAATACGCACGACGCGGGCGGCATCACCGAGTACGACTTCTCGCTCGCCGCCGAGATCAACGGGCGGGCGGGCCGCGCATGAGCCCCGCCGCCCTCGACGGCCTGCGCATCGGCATCTCGCTCCCGGTCCGCGAGTTGGAGAACGACCTCGCAGCCATCCGCGACTTCGCCCAGAGCGCCGAGGAGCTGGGCTTCACCCACCTGCGCGTGCCGGACATGCTCGTGCGCCCGGGCGGCGGTCACCTGCACGAGCCGCTGACGCTGTTCAGCTGGGTGGCGGCGCTGACCTCGGCGATCGAGCTCGTGCCCTCGGTGATCATCCTGCCGCTGCGCCAGACGGCGCTCGTCGCCAAGCAGGCGGCCGAGATCGACGTGCTCAGCGGCGGCCGCCTGCGCCTCGGCGTCGGCGTCGGGCGCAGCACCGAGGAGTACGCGGCGCTCGGTCAGGACTTCCGCACGCGCGGACGCCGCTGCGACGAGCAGATCGAGTTGCTGCGGCTGCTCTGGACGCAGGACGAGGTGCATTTCGAGGGCCGCTGGGACCGCATCGAGGGCGCGGGCATCAGCCCGCTGCCGGTACAGCGCCCGATTCCAATCTGGATCGGCCCGGGCGGTGGTGGCGGCGGCGAGGTGCCCGCCTCCGTGCTGCGCCGCATCGGACGCCTCTCCGACGGCTGGTTCGCGATCATCCCACCCGACGCCGTGCCGGCGGCCAGCGCGCGCATCCACGAGGAAGCCGAGGCGGCCGGACGCGACCCCTCGGCGATCGGCGTCGAGAGCGCGATCGGGCTCACGGGCAAGGAGCCGGGCGAGTGGATCGCCGAGGCCGAGACGTGGGCCGAGGCGGGCGCGACGCACCTCTGCCTCCGCACCCTCGGCGGGGGCCTCGACGCGGCGGGCCACCTCGACGCGCTGCGTGCGGCGCGCGAGGTCCTCGACGCGGCGTAGGCGGCGGCGCGCCTCAGCTCAGGCGAGCTTGACGGCGGTCCCGTAGACCAGCACCTCGGCGGCGCCCTGTGCGACGGCGGCCGTGGCCATCCGCACGGCAACGACGGCGTCCGCGCCCTGCTGCTCCGCGTCCGCCTGGAGGGCCTCGAACGCCTGCTGGCGCGACTCGATCAGCAGCTGCTGGTAGGCCCCGATCTCGCCGCCGATGAGGTTCTTGAGGCTGGCGAGGATGTCGCGGCCGACGTGGCGCGCACGCACCGCGTTGGCCGAGACGAGGCCGATCGTCTCGGCGATCTCGCGGCCGGGGATGTTGTCGGAGGTGGTCATGATCATCGCTGCGCTCCTTCTGTGCGGTATCCCCATGGTGACGCATCCGCCGAAGCAGCGCACGGCGAGCCCCGCCGACGGGCGCGACGGACTGCCGGGCCGGACAGGTAGACTTGCCTCATGACACACCACACGGCGGCGATCCTGCTCGCGGCGGGCGTCTCGCGGCGCATGGGCGGCCTGGACAAGGTCTGGACCGAGGTCTGCGGCCGGCCGCTGCTCGCCCTCTCGCTCCAACGCCTCGCCGCCCTCGAGGAGATCGAGGAGATCGTGGTCGTCGCCCCGTACGAGCGTCACGTGGCCGTCGGGGAGCTCGCGTTTGCGCTCGGGGTGAGCCCCGGGATGCGGCTGCGCTGCGTCGCGGGCGGCGAGCGACGGCGCGACTCGGTCGTGGCGGGGCTGGCGGCGCTGCCGGACGCGCGCTGGGTGCTGGTTCACGACTCGGCGCGACCGCTGGCGAGCAGCGCGCTCGCCTCGCGGGCGCTCGCGGCGGCGCGCGAGGCCGGGGCCGCCGTGCCCGGCCTGCCCGTCGCCGACACGATCAAGCGCGTCGACGGCGAGGGGCTGGTGCAGGACACCCCCGACCGCGCCTCGCTGCGCGCGATCCAGACGCCGCAAGCCTTCGACGCCGCCCTGCTGCGCCGCGCCCACGCCAGCGTCGAGGGCGACGCCACCGACGACGCCGCGCTCGTCGAGCAACTCGGCGCGCCGGTGCGCGTGATCGAGGGCGAGCAGCAGGCCTTCAAGGTGACGACCGCCGAGGATCTCGATCGCCTGCGCGCGCTGCTCGGCGGCGGCGGGACGGCTCCCTGATGCGCATCGGCGCGGGCTACGACGTGCATCGCTTCGGCGAGAGCGGCCTGTTGCGCCTCGGCGGCATCGAGATCGCCGAGGCGCCCGCGCTGATCGGCCACAGCGACGGCGACGCGCTGATCCACGCCGTGATCGACGCGCTGCTCGGCGCGGCCGGCCAGGGCGACATCGGCGAACACTTCCCGCCGGGCGACCCGGCCACCGCGGGCATCGACAGCCGCGAGTTGCTGACGCGAGTGATGCGGCTGGTGGCGGCGCGCGGTTACCGCGTCGTCAACGTGGACGCGACCGTGATCGCCGAGCGCCCGCGCCTGCGCCCGCACATCGCCGCCATGCGCGAGGCGCTCGCCCGCGACCTCGGCGTCGAGGCCGGCGCCGTCAACGTCAAGGCGACGACAAACGAGGGCCTCGGCCCCATCGGCGCCGGCGAGGCGCTGGCGGCCCACGCCGTCGCGCTGCTGGATGAGGGTGAGGGGTAGGGGGCGGCTCAGTCAGCTCCGGCGAGCAGCGCGCCGACGGCACGCTCGACCTCGCGGCCTTCGGGTGAGTCGGCAAGCCATTGGCGCACGAGGCGGCGGGCGGTCGCGCTGGTCAGTGCGTCCCGGCCGTCGAGTTGTTGCGCCGCTCCCTCGGCAGCCGCCTCGCCTGCGGCGGCGACCTCGGCGTGGAGAGCGTCCTCGGGACCGAAGCGCGGGATCGGCAGCGCCCAGAGGTGCTTGTGCAGGTCGCGGGCTCCCCATAGTCCCCGCGACATGAGCGGCTCGGCGGCGTCCCGAAGGGCATCGCTGTTGATGACGGCGAGCAGGTAGGAGGCTTCCTCGTCGCTGCCGCACGGCATCCAGTACAGAGTGTTCTCAACGATGGCGTCGCGATCCCACAGGCGGGCAGCCGTCGGTCTCCCTGACTTCGTGTAGACGACGCGGCAGGCCCCGTCACCCGCCGTCTCCCGCCACTCGATCTGCCTGGAGAGCTTGTTCAGGTAGTCCAGGTTCTCCAAGAGCGTGCGCTCGTTGCCCACCCCCTTGTTGGCATCCCAGAGTCCGGTGATCGTCCGCCAACGCTGCCGCATCCGGCGCTCCAGCGAGCGGAGGTCTACGCCTCCGACGGCGGATGCGGTGTCGCTTGGGGACAGGACATCGCCATTGGACCGCTGCACCGGCAGCACCGCCAGTAGCGGGGCGAGCGTGATGTAGGGCGCGACGCTCTCCCCGAGGTATACATCGAAGACATGGACGTTCTCGATGGTCACGTTGCTGATCGCGGTCAGGTCGAGATCGCGCCACGGGGTCTTGTCCTGCTTTCCCCGCCGGGGATTGACCATGATCGTTCCCGGCGCGCGGATCCGAGCCGGATTCTCGATCTCCTCGACCATGAAGAGACGGCGCGGGTACAGCGTGGCGCCGTTTGCGGCGAGCGAGTGATACGGGGAGTTCCCGCCTGTCATCCCGGCTCCGAGCGCAACGACGGCCCGTGTAACGTCCGGGTCGCCGGCGCGGCCTTCCCAGCGCTCCACCTCGCCCGCGAGCGGGCGCGCCGGGGCCGCCGCTCTCGAATCGCGCTGAGCCGTCGGGTCTGCGCCCTGCCGCCGTGCGAACACCACAGAGGCCGGGATGGGGAAGAAGTCGTTCGGTTCGAGTTGCTGCAGATCCCACGGATTCTTGAAGCGGAAGTCGACACGAAGCCTGTCCACGCGACTCGTTCTCTTCCCCGTTCGGACAAGCTGTTGCCAGCGCCCGCTGCGCCACTTCTCGTGCTGGCCGGAGCGAAGCGCGCTGTGCGGCATCACCACGCCGATTGTCCCGCCGTCGCCGAGGTACAGGTCCACGCAGCGCGCGAAGAACAGGCCGGCCACATCCTGTTGGGTCGCGTACTCGCCCCCTACCCAGATGTCGTAGAGAGTCTTGCTCTGACGCTCCAACTCACTGCGCAGCACATCGACAGTCTGGTTGTAGTTCAGCCACGGCGGATTGTCGACGAGCAGCGATTTTGTCAGTGCAAGAGAGCAGCGACTTTGTCAGTCCCGCCGTCTCCGTCGGAGGATGCCGCAGCGCCGTTCCGGCGTCCAGGCACGCCGTTGGCCCGGACGTAGCTGCTCACGGTGTCGCGGGAGATCCCCAGCAGCCTGGCGGTCGCCCGCATCGAGAGCCCCTGCAGTCGCGCCTGCTGGATCGCCTTCCAGCGGGCGAGCTGCCGGGGTGTGGGAGCGCGGAGCTGCTTGCTCCCGGTCTCGGGTCTGGTGGTAGCACCGTTGCTCGCCACCTTCACCGCCGCGGTGGCAACGGGGAGCCGCCGGGGTGCTCCTCCGGAGCCGAGCCCTGAGGCGATGCGCTCGTGGTCGGGGTTCCGGGCCAGCTCGGAGCGCGCCGCTCTCAGCACCCCGGCGCGCGGCGGCGCCTCGCGCGAACGGATCGTCTCCCCCTGATGCAGGACGGAGAGCTCGCCGCCCGGCCGTTCCACCACCTCGACCTGCGCCCCGGCGTAGCTGGTCCGCTCGGGCCCGGGCAGCAGCTGGAGCGTGCGCCAGCGGTACTTGACCGTGTTGTCGCGCGCGACGGTGCGCGGGTGCCGGAAGCCGAGGACGGCGCCGAGGTCGAGCGCGGGGTCGAGCGGGCGGTAGGCCGGCTCGGGCTCTGCCGCCGGGACCCGGAAGCGGGCATTGAAGCGCGGCAGGAAGCGCTCGAGCACGGCCTGCGCCTCGGCGATGGTGGAAGCCGAGGCGTCGCTGAGTTCGGTCACCAGGCGGTCCTGGAACGTCCCTGCGGCACGTTCCACACGGCCCTTGGCCTGTGGTGAGCGGGCGAAGATCTGGGTGATCCCGAGTTCCCGCATCGCCCGTGCGAATTGGGTTGCGACCTTCAGGCCCCGCCGTCCGTCGGAGGAGGCTTTGAAGACGCCGTGGCGGTCGCTGTAGAGGGCGAGCGGGATGCCGCAGCGCCGGACGATCTCCTCCAGCAGCAGGAAGTAGCCGCGCGCATCCTCGACGGGGCGGAAGAGGGCGTGCACGGCTGCGCCGGTCGCATCGTCGACGGCGAGCAGCAAGGCGAAGCGCGGGCCGCGCTCCTCGAGCCAGGCGTGGTGGCTGCCGTCGATCTGCAGCAGCATCCCCTCGCGGGGCATGCGCTCACGCCGGACACGGTGCTCGGGGGGCCGGCGGCGGCGGGGACTCGCGATGCCGGCCCGCGCCAGGATCCGGCGGACCGTCCAATTGCTCACGTCCAGGCCCTCGTGCTCCCAGAGCAGCTCGGCGAGGTGGGTGTGGTTCGCTCCCGGGTAGCGGGTGCTGGCGAAGCGCACCACGGCCGAGGCGACATCGGCCGGGACGGCGTTGTGCGGACGGCGCCTCCGGTTGCCGTGCTCCAGCGCCGCCGCTCCGCGCGCGCGGTAGGCGGCGAGGAGCCGCCACGCGTGTCGCTCGCTGAGGCCCAGGATCTCGGCGGCCTGCGCGGCCCGCAGATCTCCGGCCATCACCCCTTCGAGTACGTAGCGTCGTGCTTCTTCGGACTGCTGCACCTGTCACCCCCTGCTCGCTGGCTGGGGACTGACAGAATCGCTGCTCCGTTAACTACTGACCGAATCGCTGCTCAACGACAGGCGGATTGCCGACGATCACGTCCGCCTTGCGGCGCGCGAGCGCCACCGGACGTACGAGGTTGCGGCTGTAGTAGGCCCAGATGTGATTGCGCCCCGAGGCGTGCAGTGCGCTCATCATGCGCACGGCGGGCGTCAGGATGCGGCGCTCCCCCGCGCTCAGCAGCGGGTGGTCGTCCAGTTCAAGCATAGGATCGTCGCCGCGTGCGATGGCGTCGGCGACGCCACTCATCACCGCGTCGAAGAGGTCGGCCCGCTCGACGAGACTGGTGGGAAAGATCAACTCGCTACGCTGTTCGTCGCCGATCGGGATCCGCACCTCGGCCTCCCCGAGGAGGTCGCCCGCTTCGTAGCGCAGTTGCAGCGAGTCGCCGAGATAGACCGGCGCCGTCACCGATCCGGTGAAGCCAGCCTCCGCCGCGCGCTCGATCAACGGCTGCGCGGCGATCGTCCACGCGGAACGGGCAAGGTGCACCGCCACCGGATGGATGTCGATGCCGACGACGGCCTCCCTCAGCTGCTCAAGCGCGTCCTCCGGGTCGAGTCCGTCGCGTCTGGCGGCGGCGACGAATCGGGTCACGGCCTCCGCGATGAACGTACCGGACCCGCAGGCCGGGTCGAGCACCCGTTGCCGCAGGGGGTCGTCGACCAGTTCGTCGATGATCGCGCTCGCCAGCCAGTGCGGCGTGTAGTACTCGCCGAGTTGCCGCCGCTCCTCGGCCGGGATCACCGTCTCATAGAGGATCGCGGCAATGTCGGCGGGGGCCTGGTCCCAGTCGAAGCGCGCGAGGCGGCGGGCGATCGCGCGGAGCAGCGGCGCGCCGCCCACTTCGTTCGGCCAGCTGAAGAAGTCGGTCTCAACCACGCCCTGCAGCCCGGTCTGATCGCGAAAACGACGGCCCGCGAGGAGATCGGACGGATCGGTCTCGGCGAGCGCGGCGATGTCCATGCGGAAGCGCGCCTGCACCGCCATGCCGGTCACCGCGGTCAGGTAGGTGTGGCGGACGAAGAGATCGTCCAGATCTGCAACCGAGTCCGCGACCTCGGGGGGGGGGCGCGCAACAGGTTGTGCCAGAGCCCTTGCTTGACCGCGATCGTCTCGTTGTCGCGGTGCTCGCCGTAGAGCCGCCGCAGCGCGTCGAGATCGCGCTGGTACAGCAGGCTGTGCGCGCCGAACAGATCGGCGACGGTGTCGCGGCCGGGACGGATCTCCTCACGCACGCCGAGCGCGCGATCGCGCAGCCACTCGTAGAGCGGGAGCCACCCCTCGGCGCTCTCGAGGACGAACGCGTGGGGTGGGACAGTGCGTACCGGACCGGCGCCGGGCCAGCGCAGGAACCAGTGCTTGCCGTCCGTGAGCACGCCCATGCGGACGCCCTTACCGTCCCGCTGCGAGGCCTCCAGGTAGCCGTCCAACTGCTCGACGTGCTCCGCGTTCGGCGGGAAGCCCGTGCGGCGCTTGAACTCGATGTAGGTGTCGAGCGCGGTCAGATCGACCGATCTGCGGCTGGCGTCGCCAGGATGGACTTCCTCTACGATCTCGCCCGCGGCTGCGAGCTTCGTCGCGATCAGGAAATCGCGCACCGCGCTCGTGATGTTTGCCTCGGCCTCGCCGCGCTCGTGCCGCGACAGGATCGCTTCGGCCAGCGCCGGGTAGCGAGGGTCGTCGTAATCGATCGTCGCCATCACGTTCACCGTAGACGATCGCGGGGATAGCGGCACCGCCCCAACCCGGCAACCCCCCGCGCATGTGCGATAATGGCGTGCACGGCGGCACGGAGGACTCCCCGATATGAGCTGGCTGCGCGCTGTGCGCGAGGACATCGAGGCGGCGCAGGACCGCGACCCGGCGGCGCGCGGCGCGCTCGAGGTGCTGCTCACCTACCCCGGCATCCACGCGCTCATGGTGCAGCGCATCACGCATGAGGCCGCCCTGCTCGGCGTGCCGCTGCTGCCCCGCCTGATCTCGCACATCGCGCGCTTCCTCACCGGCATCGAGATCCACCCCGGCGCGACCATCGGGCGGAGCTGCTTCATCGACCACGGCATGGGCGTCGTGATCGGCGAGACCACGATCATCGGCGACAACTGCCACCTCTATCAGGGCGTCACCCTCGGCGGCACCTCGACGCGGCGCGAGAAGCGCCACCCCACCCTCGAGGACGGGGTGGTCGTCGGCGCGGGCGCGAAGATCATCGGCGACGTCACGATCGGCCAGGGCTCGCGCATCGGCGCGGGCGCGGTCGTCGTCTCCAGCGTGCCGCCCAACGCCACCGTCGTCGGCGTGCCCGGCCACGTCGTCGCCTTCACCAACCAGAGCAACGACACCGTCGAGCGCCTGCCCGACCCCGAGTGGGACCGCATCGAGGAGCTCGAACGGCGGATCGCGCGCCTCGAGCGGGAGCGCCAGCCGACGCCGGCGTCCTCGGGCTCCACGAGCTCGCCCGGCGGCTTCGACGGCGACGCGTCGCGCGAGCCGTAGCCAGCACGCGATCGCAGGCAGAACCAGCGGAGCGCTTGCGATGCGCCTCACCAACACATCTGCTGCGGTGAGGCCGTTGCGAACGGCACGGCCGTAGGACATTGGAGCGCGTGCGATGCGTCTCACGAATACCCTGAGCGGCGCCGTCGAGACCTTCCGCCCGCTCGAGGACGGGCGCGTCGGCATCTATGTCTGCGGCGTCACGCCGTACGAGGAGAGCCACTTCGGCCACGCGCAGTACGCGATCATCTTCGACGCCTTCGTGCGCTACCTGCGCTGGGAGGGCGCGCCCGGCGGCGGCGCCGAGGTGACCTACGTCTCCAACTACACCGACATCGACGACAAGGTGATCGACCGCGCCGCCGAGCTGGGCCGCGACCCGCTCGACCTCGTGAACGAGCAGATCGACCTCTGGGAACGCCAGCAGCGCGCGCTCAACCTGCAGCAGCCGGACGTGCGCCCGCGCGTCACAGAGCACATCGAGACGATCGTCGAGGCGATCGAGGCGATCATCGGGGCCGGCTACGGCTACGCCACCGCCGCCGGCGACGTCTACTACCGCGTGCGCGCGATGGCGGACTACGGCAAGCTCTCCCACCGCAACATCGAGGAGCTGCGCACGGGCACGCGCGGCGAGCCCGGCGAGGGCAAGGAGTTCCCGCTCGACTTCGCGCTCTGGAAGGCGATGAAGCCGGGCGAGCCGAACTGGCCCTCGCCGTGGGGCGCGGGCCGCCCCGGCTGGCACATCGAGTGCTCCGCGATGTCGCAGCGCTACCTCGGCCCCTCGTTCGACATCCACGGCGGCGGGGTGGACCTCGTATTCCCGCACCACGAGAACGAGGTCGCGCAGGCCGAGGCGGCGAGCGGGACCGGCTCGTTCGCGCAGATCTGGCTGCACAACGGCCTCGTCCAGCGCGACGGCGAGAAGATGTCGAAGTCGATCGGCAACGTCGTCACCGTGCGCGAGGCGCTCGAGCGCTGGCGGCCGGACGCACTGCGCCTGTTCGTCCTCGAAAGCCAGTACCGACGCCCCAACAACCTCACCGACGAGGCGATGGCGGCCGCCGGGAGCGGCCTCGGCCGGCTGCTCGCCGCCGTCCGCGAGGAGGGCGTGGGCGCGGGCCCTGCCTCCTCGGCCGGACCGGCCGAGCGCGCCCGCTTCATCGAGGCGCTCGAGGACGACTTCAGCACGCCGCGCGCGCTGGCCGCGCTCTTCGACCTCGCGCGCACCATCAACCGCGAGCGCGACGCCGGCGCGGACGTGCGCCCGGCGCAGGCGCAGTTGCGCGAGCTGGCCGGCGTGCTCGGTCTGCAGCTCGACGCCGCGGACGAGGACGACAGCAGCGCGCTCGACGCCCTCGCGCTCTCGAAGCTCGCCGCGCGCCACGAGGTGGCATGCGGCGGCAGCGATGCGGAGTCGACGATCGAGGCGCTGCTGGCGCGCCGTCAGCAGGCGCGGGAGGAGCGCGACTTCGCCCTCGCCGACGCGATCCGCGCCGACCTCGCCGCCGCCGGCATCGAGGTGGAGGACACGCCTCGAGGCGCCCGCTGGAGCGCCGCGCGGTAGGGCGGGGCGAATCCCCTCGTCCTGATATACAATATGTATGCGTGAGGGGGGTCACATGGGTGCCAAGTCGCACGTCTCCAAGTGGGGCTCCAGCCTCGCCGTCCGGATACCCAAGCCCATTGCCGAGCAATGGGGCGTTCAGGAAGGCTCAGCCATCGAGATCGTCTCGCGTGGCGACGAGGTTGTGCTACGAAGGAGCAGGTACAACCTTGAGGAACTGGTCGCTCAGATGACCCCCGAGAACATCCATCCTGAACAGGACTGGGGTGCGCCGCAGGGCGAAGAGGTGTGGTAGACGCAGACTACCTGCCTGCACGTGGCGACATCGTCTGGCTCAGTTTCTCGCCACAGGCAGGGCACGAGCAGGCAGGACACCGGCCCGCCTTGGTCGTGAGCCCCAGGAGGTACAACGAGCGTTCCAGCGTGGCGCTTCTCTGCCCCATCACATCGAGGGTCCGGCAATATCCTTTCGAAGTTCCGTTGCCCGCCGACGGCTCAGTCACAGGTGTGGTCTTGGCAGACCAGATCAGGAGTCTGGACTGGCGCGCGCGTGGCGCGCGGTTCGAGAGCCGGGCGCCACGTCGGGTCATCGGCGAAGTCCTGGCGAAGGTTCGGATCCTCCTGGAATGAAGGGGCGCGTGAAACCGCCTGTCGCGCAGGTAGGGCGGACAGCCGCCCGCGCAACTCCAACGAAACCGATCCCCTGTATGCTTGCCCGCGTTCCGGCAGCCCGAGGTGAAGACGCGTGATCGTCGGCGTACCTGCGGAGTCCATGCACGGTGAGCGCCGCGTGGCGCTCGTTCCCGCCGTCGTGTCGCGAATCGGCGACAGCGGCGCCGAGGTGCTCGTCGAGAGCGGGGCGGGCAGCGCCGCTGGCTTCTCCGACGAGGACTACCTGGCCGCGGGAGCGCGGATCGCGGCGAGCGCCGCGGAGGTGCTGGCCGCAGCCGACATCGTCGCCCGCGTCGGCGCGCCGGACGGCGCCACCGAACTCGATGGCCTGCGCGAGGGCCAGACGCTCGTGGGGCTACTCGATCCCCTCGGGAGTCCCGGCGCGATCGCGGACCTCGCGGAGCGCGGGGTGAACGCCTTCGCCCTCGAGCTGCTGCCGAGGATCAGTCGCGCGCAGCCGATGGACGCGCTCAGTTCGATGGCCACGATCGCGGGCTACCGGGCGGTACTGCTGGCGGCCAGCACGCTCACGAAGATGTTCCCATTGATGATGACCGCGGCCGGCACGGTCACCCCCGCCCGCGTGCTCGTGATCGGGGCCGGCGTCGCCGGCCTGCAGGCGATCGCCACGGCGCGACGCCTCGGCGCGGTCGTACAGGCCTACGACGTCCGGCCGGCGGTCGCCGAGCAGGTCGAGAGCCTCGGCGCGCGCTTCGTCGCGCTCGATCTCGACGCCGCGGACGCCGAGGACAGCGGCGGCTACGCCCAGGCGATGGGCGAGGACTTTTACGCACGCCAGCGCGAGCTGCTCGCGCGCGTCGTCGGTGAGAGCGACGTGGTGATCAGCACGGCGGCGGTCCCCGGCAGCGCCGCGCCGCTGCTCGTGACCGCCGATGCCGTCGGGCGGATGCGGCCCGGCTCGGTGATCGTCGACCTCGCGGCCGAGACCGGCGGGAACTGCGAACTGACTCGCCCCGGCGAGGACGTGAGCGCCGAGGGCGTCACCATCCTCGGGCCGCTCAACCTGCCCGCGGACATCCCCTTCGACGCCAGCCAGATGTACGCGCGGAACGTCTCCGCGTTCCTCGACCACGTGCTCGATGAAGGTGAACTCACCCTCGATCGGGACGACGAGATCGTGAGCGGCGCGCTCGTCGCGCACGGTGGCCAGGTGGTGCACCCACGGGTGCGCGAGCAGCTCGGGCTCTCGGAGCTCGAGCCGGCTGGAACGGAGTAAGCCGTGGAAGTCTTTGTCGCGGCGCTCACGATCTTCGTGCTGGCGCTGTTCGTCGGGTACGAGGTGATCACGAAAGTCCCGCCGCTGCTGCACACGCCGCTGATGTCGGGCGCCAACGCGATCTCCGGCATCACGCTCGTCGGCACGCTGGTCACGGCGGGCGCGCAGCTCACGCTCCTGACCACGATCCTCGGCATCATCGCCGTCGCGATGGCGACCGCGAACGTCGTCGGCGGGTTCCTCGTGACGCACCGCATGCTCTCGATGTTCCGCGACAGGGGTGACCGTGCCTGAGTTGAACCCGGAGTGGATCGACCTCTTCTACCTGGTGGCGGCGGTCCTCTTCATCTGGGCGCTCAAGGACATGTCGCACCCGCGCACGGCGGTGCGCGGCAACCTGCTCGGCTCCACGGGCATGCTGCTCGCGATCGTGGTCACGCTCACCGATCACCGCATCGTCAGCTTCGAGGTGATCATCGCCGGCGTCGTCGTCGGCGCGCTGATCGGCGCGTTCATGGCCTACCGCTCGCCGCTCACGGCGATGCCGCAGGTGGTGGCGGTCTTCAACGGCTTCGGCGGCGGCGCCTCGGCGATCGCGGTCGGCGCCGCGCTCGAGGAGGCGCTGAAGGGCGGCTTTGTCGAGACGGTCGATTTCCAGTTCGCGTTCGCCGCCGTCGCCTCCGGGCTGATCGGGGGCGTCTCGCTGACGGGCAGCGCGATCGCCTTCGGCAAGCTGCAAGGGCTCGTCACCGAGCGGCCGATCCTGCTGCCCGGCCGGCACGTGCTGAACGCGCTGCTGGCCCTGATCTGTGTTGCGCTCGGCGTCTGGCTGATCGCGGACTCCGATCCGTCGTTGCCGTTCTGGCTGCTGGTCGGCTTCGCCGCGGTGCTCGGCGTGATGCTGGTGATCCCGATCGGCGGCGCGGACATGCCGGTCGTGATCTCGCTGCTCAACGCCTACTCCGGCCTCGCCGCGGCGGGGCACGGCTGGGTGCTGAACAACAGCGTGCTGATCATCGCCGGCTCACTCGTCGGGGCGGCCGGCTTCATCCTCACGGCGCTGATGTCGCAGGCGATGAACCGCTCCCTGGTCAACATCATCTTCGCCGGCGTCGGCGCGGAGGTCGCCTCCGCCGAAGACAGCGACGATGTCTACGCCGGCCGCGTCAAGTCCACATCCGCCGAGGAAGTCGCGATGCTCCTCGACGGCGCCCGCCGCGTGGTGGTGGCGCCCGGCTACGGGCTGGCGGTCGCGCAGGCGCAGTACGCCGTGCGCGACCTGGTGGACCTGCTGGAAGAGCGCGGCATCGAGGTCGAGTTCGCGATCCATCCCGTGGCCGGCCGGATGCCGGGCCACATGAACGTGCTGCTGGCGGAGGCGGACATCCCCTACGAGCAGCTCAAGGAGATGGACGAGATCAACCCGACCTTCCGCCAGACGGACGTGGTGCTCGTCTTCGGCGCGAACGACGTGGTCAATCCGATGGCGCGCGAGGCCGACCCCTCGGTCCCGATTGCGGGCATGCCGATCCTCGACGTCGATCAGGCGCGCACGGTGGTGATCGTGAAGCGATCGATGAGCCCGGGCTTCGCGGGCATCCCGAACCCGCTGTTCGCCGCCGACAACACGCTGATGCTGTTCGCCGACGCGCGCGTGGCAGCCACGCAGCTGGCCGCGGCGCTGCGGGGGTAGAGGGGTGCAGCGCACCACGCGATCATTGCGTTACCTATTCCACAGTCATCATATAGTTTGCACTACCGTTCTCGACGCTCTATGACGCTATTGCCATGCACGGGAAGGAACCCACGTTGGCAGAGGACGGGCTACCCGCGCGGCTGATCCCTACCTCCGGAATTCGCGGCGACCGCGAACAGGAGACGAGGGCCACGTCCGCCCTGCTCAGCGTGCTCACTGCCGTGCAGGAGTTTCGCACAGCGATCCTGCGCAAGCGCTTCGGCGCGCCGGCCGGCCCGGTCAAAGCATTCATCGAGGTTCCGTTGGAGCTGCCAGGCGGCGGAGAGGTCCGGCCGGACGGACTTGTTCAAGTCAGCCGCGGCCACCGCACCTGGACGGCGTTGTTCGAGGTCAAGACGGGGCGGAATGAACTCGACCGCACCCAGATCGAGAAGTATGTCGACGTTGCCAGGGCAAAGAACTTCGACGCGGTGGTCACAATCTCGAACCAGATCTTGCCGGCGACGGACGCGCACCCTGTTGATGTCCCTCGCAGGAAGCTGCAGAAGGTCGCACTGCATCACATCTCGTGGGTCGCGCTCCTGACTGAGGCCGTGCTCGTGCATGACCACCGCGGTGTCGACGAGCAGCGATTTTGTCAGTGCAAGAGAGCAGCGACTTTGTCAGTCCCGCCGTCTCCGTCGGAGGATGCCGCAGCGCCGTTCCGGCGTCCAGGCACGCCGTTGGCCCGGACGTAGCTGCTCACGGTGTCGCGGGAGATCCCCAGCAGCCTGGCGGTCGCCCGCATCGAGAGCCCCTGCAGTCGCGCCTGCTGGATCGCCTTCCAGCGGGCGAGCTGCCGGGGTGTGGGAGCGCGGAGCTGCTTGCTCCCGGTCTCGGGTCTGGTGGTAGCACCGTTGCTCGCCACCTTGACCGCGGTAGAGGCAGCAGGGAGCGCGGGGAGCCGCCGGGGTGCTCCTCCGGAGCCGAGCCCTGAGGCGATGCGCTCGTGGTCGGGGTTCCGGGCCAGCTCGGAGCGCGCCGCTCTCAGCACCCCGGCGCGCGGCGGCGCCTCGCGCGAACGGATCGTCTCCCCCTGATGCAGGACGGAGAGCTCGCCGCCCGGCCGTTCCACCACCTCGACCTGCGCCCCGGCGTAGCTGGTCCGCTCGGGCCCGGGCAGCAGCTGGAGCGTGCGCCAGCGGTACTTGACCGTGTTGTCGCGCGCGACGGTGCGCGGGTGCCGGAAGCCGAGGACGGCGCCGAGGTCGAGCGCGGGGTCGAGCGGGCGGTAGGCCGGCTCGGGCTCTGCCGCCGGGACCCGGAAGCGGGCATTGAAGCGCGGCAGGAAGCGCTCGAGCACGGCCTGCGCCTCGGCGATGGTGGAAGCCGAGGCGTCGCTGAGTTCGGTCACCAGGCGGTCCTGGAACGTCCCTGCGGCACGTTCCACACGGCCCTTGGCCTGTGGTGAGCGGGCGAAGATCTGGGTGATCCCGAGTTCCCGCATCGCCCGTGCGAATTGGGTTGCGACCTTCAGGCCCCGCCGTCCGTCGGAGGAAGCTTTGAAGACGCCGTGGCGGTCGCTGTAGAGGGCGAGCGGGATGCCGCAGCGCCGGACGATCTCCTCCAGCAGCAGGAAGTAGCCGCGCGCATCCTCGACGGGGCGGAAGAGGGCGTGCACGGCTGCGCCGGTCGCATCGTCGACGGCGAGCAGCAAGGCGAAGCGCGGGCCGCGCTCCTCGAGCCAGGCGTGGTGGCTGCCGTCGATCTGCAGCAGCATCCCCTCGCGGGGCATGCGCTCACGCCGGACACGGTGCTCGGGGGGCCGGCGGCGGCGGGGACTCGCGATGCCGGCCCGCGCCAGGATCCGGCGGACCGTCCAATTGCTCACGTCCAGGCCCTCGTGCTCCCAGAGCAGCTCGGCGAGGTGGGTGTGGTTCGCTCCCGGGTAGCGGGTGCTGGCGAAGCGCACCACGGCCGAGGCGACATCGGCCGGGACGGCGTTGTGCGGACGGCGCCTCCGGTTGCCGTGCTCCAGCGCCGCCGCTCCGCGCGCGCGGTAGGCGGCGAGGAGCCGCCACGCGTGTCGCTCGCTGAGGCCCAGGATCTCGGCGGCCTGCGCGGCCCGCAGATCTCCGGCCATCACCCCTTCGAGTACGTAGCGTCGTGCTTCTTCGGACTGCTGCACCTGTCACCCCCTGCTCGCTGGCTGGGGACTGACAGAATCGCTGCTCCGTTAACTACTGACCGAATCGCTGCTCAACGACAACCGCGGCGTCGAAGATTCGGACCAGAAATGGATACTGGAAGAACTCATCGCCTACCTGCGACACCGCAAGTCCGGGGTGATGCAGGACCCCGACATGGGGCCACACTGGACGTCCATTCGCGACGGCGCGAGGGCGGAAACGCTGACGACACGCACCGACGGCATCAATGATGTCGTGGACCGCTGGGACGAGCTCTCTCGCTACCTCTGCCTCCACCTCGGCCGCAAGCTCGGCAAGGACGTGCAGCAGATCCTCTCTCGGCGTGATCGAGGTGATCCGGCCCGGCGCAGCGCGCGACTGGTGGGGGAACTCGCCGACAAGGGCACTCTCCAGTGCACCCTGCGGGTCCCATCCGTGGTCGCTGACATCGACATCGTCGCCGATCTCAGGACGAGACAGGTCACAGCTTCCCTGGATGTGGCCGCCCCTCGAGAGGGGCGGGCCCGCACGCGAGTCAACTGGCTCGTGCGGCAGCTCCGCTCGGAGGCGTCCAGCAACCTCAAGATCGACACGTACTTCGAGTCTCGCCCCGCCACCACGTCCCAACTCCTCGGAGCGCTGATTGAGAACCCGGATGAGGCGCTGCTCGATGATCGCCGCGCCATGCCTCGGGGGTTCAGGATCACTCTCACGCGGCTCATGGGGATGCAGCGAAGTGGCGGCGCGCGGTCATTCGTCGGTTCGGTGACGGCACTGCTCGACGAGTTCGAAGGATCGGTAGCACAGGAGCTCAAGGCCTGGACGCCGCGAGCACCGAGACTTCCCGAACCACCGCCCGCGGCGCAGCCAGAGCCTGCGGACGGCGAAGCCGCCACGTAGAGCCCGCCGGGTTCGGGCGGGCGAGGGCGGCGTGGCGCGGGCCGCGCATCAAGAGGTGACTGTCACCGTACCTGTCGTTTAGCTGCATCACCACCCGGTTACCCAACTCTGCATTCCGATCATGCCGCATCCGGGCAGTTGACGGCCTAACCCCCCGTGGATATGGTCAATTTGTACAACCCCTGCGCGCTTCGGCGGCAGGGCGCGAGGCTGCCGCAAGGCAGCCTTAGCCTTTTGGGGACGAACCCCTCATCCCCACGAACACTCCAATGTTGCGATCCCTCGCGTTGACCCTCCTCGGGGGGCGTTTCTATACTTGATCGGATCGCACGTCGGCTGTTGGCCGGGTGGGGTCATTCTGTATGCGCCGGCACCGTTCGAGCCCGAGTGGCGCAATGGCAGCGCAGCCGATTTGTAATCGGCAGGTTAGCGGGTTCGAATCCCCTCTCGGGCTCCACCCACTCCCCCTGCGGGGTCGGGTGGAGACGTGCGGGGCGCGAGTGCCGGGGCGTCGACGCCCGCAGGGGTGGGAGAGTGGTTAATTCCAGCGGTCTGTAAAACCGCCGCCTTACGGCTACGCAGGTTCGAATCCTGCCCCCTGCACCAGTCGCACGCGCCACCGGGACTGGAGAGCAGGTTTCCGGCGGCGGGTGGCGCCAGAAGCGGAGATATGCCCTCATAGCTCAGTCGGTAGAGCGCGTTCTTGGTAAGAACGAGGTCAGCGGTTCGAATCCGCTTGAGGGCTCCACCGCAGCATCAGTCACAGCAGCGCCGCCTCACGCAGGAGTCGTGGGGCGGCGGAGGAGAACGGGAGCCGAGGGATGGCGCGACGCAAGTTTGAGCGGACGAAGCCGCACGCGAACGTAGGCACGATCGGTCACGTCGACCACGGCAAGACCACGCTGACGGCGGCGATCACCAAGGTGCTCGCACTCAAGGGCGAGGCCGAATTCCGCGAGTTCGACTCGATCGACAACGCCCCCGAGGAGAAGGCGCGCGGGATCACGATCGCGATCGCCCACGTCGAGTACGAGACGGAGGCGCGCCACTACGCGCACGTCGACTGTCCCGGTCACGCCGACTACATCAAGAACATGATCACCGGCGCCGCGCAGATGGACGGCGCGATCCTCGTCGTCGCCGCGCCCGACGGGCCGATGCCGCAGACGCGCGAGCACCTGCTGCTGGCGCGCCAGGTGGAGGTGCCCGCCGTCGTCGTCTTCCTCAACAAGGTGGACATGATGGACGACGAGGAGCTGCTCGAGCTGGTCGAGCTGGAGATGCGCGAGCTGATGGACGGCTACGAGTTCCCCGGCGACGAGGTGCCGATCATCCGCGGCTCGGCGCTGCACGCCCTCGAGTCCGCCTCGACCGACGCGGACGCCGAGGAGTACCGGGCGATCTGGGAGCTGCTGGAGGCGGTGGACAGCTACATCCCGCAGCCGGAGCGGCCCAAGGACCAGCCCTTCCTGATGCCGATCGAGGACGTGTTCGGGATCAAGGGTCGCGGCACGGTGGTGACGGGGCGGATCGAGCGCGGCGTCGTCAACGTCGGCGACCCGATCGAGATCGTGGGCATCAAGGAGACGGAGACCACGGTCGTGACCGGGGTCGAGATGTTCAAGAAGATCCTCGACACCGGTGAGGCGGGCGACAACGTCGGCTGTCTCTTGCGCGGCATCGAGCGTGGCGACATCGAGCGTGGTCAGGTGCTGGCCAAGCCGGGCAGCATCACGCCGCACCGCAAGTTCTCAGGCGAGGTGTACGTGCTCTCCAAGGAGGAGGGTGGGCGGCACACGCCGTTCTTCACGGGCTACCGTCCGCAGTTCTACGTGCGCACCACGGACGTGACGGGGGTGGTGACGCTGCCCGAGGGCACGGAGATGGTGATGCCCGGGGACAACGTGACGGTGGACATCGAGCTGATCACGCCGATTGCGATCGAGGACGGACTGCGCTTCGCGATTCGCGAGGGCGGCCGCACCGTCGGCGCCGGCGTCGTCACCGGCATCAACGAGTAGCGCGGACACAGGCGGGACGCGCGAGGAGCAGGCATCATGGCCAAGGGCGACCGGGAACACATCACGCTGGCGTGCACCGAGTGCCGCGCCCGCAACTACCACACGCGGAAAAACCGCCGCAACGATCCGGAGCGGCTGGAGTTGCGCAAGTTCTGCCGCCGCTGCCGAACCCACCAGCCACACCGCGAGACGCGGTAGGCTGGCCACAGAGCCGAACGGAGCCTCTTCGCATGGGTCGAGCGCTGCGCAGGCAACAGGAGCGCGCCCAGCGCCGCCAACAGCGGCAGCAGCAGCGCGCCGCCGCCACGGGCGGAGGCGGCCGCGGGCCCTCGATGAGCGTCTCCGCGCCCTCGGCCGGGGACGCGCGGCGCGGGCGCCGCTGGGTACCGCGCTGGATCGCCGACATCATCAGCGAGCTGCGCAAGGTCACCTGGCCCAACCGCCAGGAGGTCGGCTACCTGACCCTGGTCGTCGTGATAGTCTCGATCTTCTTCGGCGCGATCCTCGGCGTCGCTGATCTCGGCTTCAGCTGGCTGATCGAGAACACGGTGCTGCGCTAATGGCCGCGGCGCCCGACCGGGGACGAACAGGACGCGAGGCAGACCGCAACGCCGCGCCCGTGGAGGCAGCATGACCAGCGACCGGCACCCGCAACCGCCGCCCGCCCCGCCCAACCCGTTCACCGCCGGGCTGGCGGAGCGCGCCGGCCAGGCCGCCGCCGCGACCGCCGTGGTCGAGGAAGACGGGCGCGCCTGGTACATCGTCCAGACCTACTCCGGCTACGAGAACAAGGTGAAGAAGAGCCTCGAACAACGCGTCAAGCAGATGGACATGGGCGACCAGGTCTTCGAGGTCGTGATCCCGACCGAGGACGAGATCGAGATTCGCGACGGTCAGCGCAAGACCGTCTCCCGCAAGCTGTTCCCCGGCTACATCCTGGTCCAGATGCTGATGGGCGACGACTCCTGGTACGTGGTCCGCAACACCCCGGGCGTCACCGGCTTCGCCGGCGCCAGTGCGGACGAGCGCTCGCGGCCGCCCGCCCTCGAGGACGAGGAAGTTGCGCGCATCCTGCGGCAGATGGACACCGGTACGCCGCGCATCAACGTCGGCTTCGCCGTCGGCGAGGCGGTGCGCGTGATCGACGGTCCGTTCATCGACTTCGTCGGCCAGGTCGACGAGATTAATCTCGACAAGGGCAAGGTGCGGGTCATGGTCTCGATGTTCGGCCGGGAGACGCCGGTCGAGCTGGACTTTCTGCAGGTGGAGAAGCAGTAACACAATGGCAAAACGAGTACGAGCGCTGGTCAAGCTGCAAATCCCGGCGGGGCGGGCGAACCCCGCGCCGCCGGTGGGCACCGCGCTGGGCCCCCACGGCATCAACATCATGGACTTCTGCAAGTCCTACAACGAGCGCACGCAGTCGCAGCAGGGACAGATCATCCCCGCCATGATCACGATCTACGAGGACCGCTCGTTCAGCTTCGAACTGCGCACCCCGCCCGCCTCCGACCTGCTGCGCAAGGCCGCGGGCGTGGACAGCGGCGCCGCGAACCAGCTCACCGAGGTGGTCGGCTCCGTCACGAAGGCCCAGGTGCGCACGATCGCCGAAACCAAACTCGCCGACCTCAACACCGACGATGTCGATAACGCGATGCGGATCATCGAGGGCACCGCGCGCTCGATGGGAATCGAGGTGAAGCCGTAATGGCGAAGCGAGGCAAGCGCTACCGCGAGGCCGCCTCCAAGGTGGACCTTCACGCCCTCTACCAGCCGGACGCGGCGCTCGTCGCCGTGCGCGAAAGCGCCACCGCGAAATTCGATGAGACCGTGGAGCTGCACCTCCGCACCGGCCTCGACGGCCGTCACGCGGACCAGCAGATCCGCGGCGCGGTCACCCTGCCGCACGGTCTCGGCAAGGAGCAGCGCGTCGCCGTCTTCGCCGAAGGCGAGGGAGCGATGCTCGCGAACGAGGCCGGAGCCGACCTGGTCGGCGCCGACGAGTTGATCACGCGCGTGGCCGACGGCTTCACCGACTTCGATGTCGCGCTCGCGCAGCGCGAGCTGATGGGCAAGGTCGGGCGGCTGGGCCGCATCCTGGGCCCGCGCGGCCTGATGCCGAACCCGCGCAACAACACCGTGCTCGAGGCGAACGACATCCCGCGCGCGGTCAAGGAAGCGAAGTCCGGCCGCGTCGAGTACCGGCTCGACAAGACGAACTACGTGCACGCCGCGATCGGCAAGGTCTCGTTCAGCGACGACCAGTTGCTGGAGAACCTGAGCGCGCTGCTCGGCGAAATCGTGAAGTCACGCCCGAACGAGCTGAAGGGCCAGTACATCCGCGCGGCCACGCTGACCTCGACGATGGGGCCGGGCGTGCGCGTGGAGCTCGCGCCGCTGCTCGCCCTCGGCGCCGAGGGCTAGGGCGCGGCCCCAGGTCGCAGCACACGGGAACGAGGGCGCTCGCGCGTAAGGGCGAGCGCAATGGAGACTGTACGGGCGCCCTGGAGGCGCAGACACCGGAGACCACGGGTTCCAGACGGGCGCACTGCCCCAACGGAAGAATGGCCACTGGCCGCCCGTGCAGGTGGGATCAGGCGACGTTGCGACGCGCCCCCGGCTGTGGGCCGGGCTGGCGCGGCGCGAACGCCCTCCCGCCGGAGGGCGTTTTGTTCGCCCTCGGATGCAGCAGGAGAGGAGGCGCGGTGCCTACGGAGCGCAAGATCGCGCAGGTCGCCGAGCTGAAGGAGCTGATCGAGGGCGCCGGCATCGCCATCGGTACGGCCTACCAGGGCATCCCGGTGCCCGCCCAGACGCGGTTGCGGCGCGTGCTGGTAGCCGAGGGCGCCAGCCTGCGCGTGATCAAGAACACGCTGCTGCAGCGCGCGGCGAACGAGAGCGGCCAGCCGCTCTACGCCGAACTGGCGCAGGGCCCGACGGCGCTGGTGACGCACCCCGACGACCCGGTCGCGGCCGCGCGGGCGATCCGGCAGTACCGCCGGGAAAACCCGCAGACGCCGTTCGCGGTGCGCAACGCCGTCCTCGACGGCGAGCTTGTCGACGCCGCATACATCGACGACCTGGCGACGGTGCCGTCGCGCGAGGTACTGGTCGCCCGCATCGCCGGCGGACTGACGGGCAAGATCGTGGAGCTGCTGGGGCTGCTCGAGGCGTCGACGCGAGAGTTCGCGGGACTGATCGACGCGCGCGCGGAGCAGCTCGAAGGAGCGGAAGGCTAGGCGCGAAGCCGCGCCCAGGGAGCACTGCCGCCCGCGGGGCGGTTCGGAAGGAGCACGAGGATGGCAAAGGTCGAGGACGCCCTCGAGATCATCAAGGGCATGACGCTGATCGAGCTGCGGGATCTCAACAAGGCGATCGAGGAAGAGTTCGGCGTGACTGCCGCCGCTCCCATGGCAATGGCCGCCATGCCCGCCGCCGACGCTGGCGGCAACGGCGCGGCCGCGGCCGAGGAGCAGTACGAGTTCGACGTGGTCCTCACGGACTTCGGCGCCAACAAGATCAACGTCATCAAGGCGGTGCGCGAGCTCACCTCGCTGGGCCTGAAGGACGCCAAGGACGTGGTCGAGTCCGCTCCGAAGGCGATCCGCGAGGCGGTCAACAAGGACGAAGCCGAGGCCGCGAAGACCAAGCTCGAGGAGGCCGGCGCTACCGTCGAGGTCAAATAACGACACGGCGTCAGCCCCGCAGCACCAGCCGGGCTGACGCAGGCGCCGCACGCCGCGGCGCGCGACGGCCGCGCTGCGGCCGAGTGTGAGGCTTGCCTTCTGGAGTGCTACCTCTGCGAGCGCGCGGCGACGCGCGAGTGCCCCCGATGCGGCCTGCTCTTCTGCGCGGAGCACGGCGACACGCTCTGCGAGCGCTGCATGGATCCGGCGCTCGCGTTGCCCTCGTCCCGGCTCTACCGCGGCTCCCTGATCGCGCTGGTCACGGCCGGCGTGTTCGCGCTCTGGCTGCTGCTGTGGCCGGCAACCCAGAGCGACGGCGACACTGCCGAAGCCACCGCGGACCCCCCATCGGCGGGGGTAGCGCTCGTTACCGCCACTCCCACCGCCACGGCGCCGCCCACCCCCGTGACCGACGCGACGGCGGCCCCCAGGCCATCGCCGACTCGCACGCCAACCCCGACAGCCAGCCCAACCGCAACCGCAACCGCCACGCCGAGGCCCACAGCCACGCCCACGCCTACCCGGACGCCGCCGCCCACCCCGACAGCCACGCCCACCCGGACGCCGCCGCCCACCCCGACAGCCACGCCAACCCCGACGCCCACACCCACGCCAACCGCGACACCCGCAGCGACGCCAACCCCCACGCCCGAAGGACCCCCGATCCGCTACATCAGCAACGCGGGCTTGGGAGGGGTGCTGGAGCGCGACGCCTGCGTCGCCGACTCCCGCGTGGTGGGGACCGGCTGGTTCGACGGCGACGAGGTCACGATCGTCAGGGTGGGGACCGGCGAATGCGAAGGCTGGACTCTGGTCAGCGCTGAAGACGGACGGGAATCATGGATCAGCAACGAGTATCTTGACGTGGAACCGTAGGAGGGAGCGCCAGGCCATGATGCGTCAGGAGGTCATCGGCGAAGCCGCCGGACACCGCCGCACGCTGCTGCGGATGGTCGCGATGTACGCGCCGTTGGCGGCGGGTGGGGGCGCGCTGTCGCTGATCTCGCTGAGCGCCGTCCTCGGCGGCTCCTACGGAGCGGTCGTCCCGCTGATCATCCTGCTGCTGGTCACCGGAGCGTCGCTGGTCCAGGCGGTCTCGGCGCTGCGCGATCAGCGCGCGCGCCCAACCTTCACGCGCGGCCAGGTCACCCGCCTCTGGACGAAGGGAGGGCTGCTCTGGTTCTTCCGCTCGCACTACGCCACGATCAATCGCCAGATCTTCGTCTTGCGCCCTGATATCTGGATCCAGCTCTCCGAGGACAACACCGTCGAGCTTCACCACTGGCCGCATACGCGCACGCTGATCCGCGCCGTGCTGCTCAGCGGCGAACTCGACGACCTCGTCGCCGGCGAGCCCGTGGCCCCGCTGACGGAAGACTGACGTGACGATCCCGCAACCGGACTCGGCGCCGCCCGCCTACCGGCTGCGCGTCTCCGAGATGGCCTCCAACGAGCGCCCACGCGAGCGCCTCGAGCAGCTCGGCGCGCAGGCGCTGACGACCTCCGAGTTGCTCGCAATCCTGCTGCGCACCGGGAGCCGCGAGGAGGGTGTGCTGCAACTCGCCGAGCGGCTGCAGCAGGAGCATCGCGGCCTGCGCGGCCTCGCCCGGGCGGACATCGCGGAGTTGTCCACGATGCGTGGCCTCGGACCCGCGAAGGCGGCCACGATCGCCGCCGCCTTCGAACTGGGACGGCGGCGCAGCCTCGAGGGCGAGGACGAGCGCCCGCTGATCGGCTCCCCGGAGGACGTCGTGCGGCTGCTGCAGGCGCAGCTCGAACTACTGCCGCAGGAGGAGTTCCGCCTGCTGGCGCTCGACAACCGGCATCGGGTGCTGGCGAACCGGATGCTGAGCCGCGGGTCCGTGAGCAGCGCACCGGTGCGCGTCGCCGAGGCGTTCCGCGAGGCCGTGCGCCTCAACGCCTCCGCCATCACCGTCGCCCACAACCACCCCAGCGGCGACCCGGCGCCGAGCCCCGACGACGTGGAGACGACCCGCGCCCTCGAAGCAGGCGGCGACCTGCTCGGCATTCGCGTGCTCGACCACGTGGTGATCGGCCACGGCCGCTGGATCTCGATGCGTCAGAGCGGGCTCGGCTTCACCTCGCCGTAGCCTCGCGGCCCGGCCGCAGCCGACGGACCGGCGATCCTGACCGGGGCACGTGCTACGATCATGCCAGGCGCTCGGGCGGGCGGCGCAGCGGGATGTGATGCAGCCCTTGCACTGGCTCGACCTGGTCATCGTCGCAATCATCGCGTGGCTCACGCTGCGCGCGCTCTCCGTCGGCCTGATCCGCGAGGTCGTGACCTCGGTCGCGGTGATCGGCGGCGCGATCCTCGCGGGCTACTTCTACGCCGAGCTCGCCGACGACATCGCCTTCGCGATCGAGGACGAGACGTGGCGCGAGTTCGTCGCCTTCGCTGCGATCTTCATCGGCGCGGTGGTGATCGGACAGATCGCGGCCACGCTGCTGCATCGCACGTCCCGAATCCTGCTGCTCGGTCCGGCCGACCGCATCGGCGGGGCGGCATTCGGCTTCCTCAAGGCGATCGTCATCGTCGAAGTGCTGCTGCTCGCAGCGATCACGTTCCCGGTCTCCAGCGAGCTCGACGAGGCGCTGGAGGAGTCCACGCTGGCGCCCGCCTTCATCGACGGCCTGCCGCTGATCCAGCGAGTGCTGCCGGGCGAGTTCGAAGAGGCCGCCGAGGCGTGGCCGAACGTCCTGCAGCTGCGCGGCCTGTTCACGGATCGCCCCTGACCGCCCCCACCGGCCGGCCCGGCCGCCACATCGACTGCACTGGCCGCTACACTGGCGCGAGGCGGAAAGGGCGGGAGCGTTGCTCGACCGGCACGCGCTGGTGCTCAACCAGGACTACGAACCGCTGAACGTCTGCGGCGTCGGGCGCGCCTTCACGCTCGTTTTCGGCGGGCGCGCGGAGCTGCTCGAGGCCGGCGCGGAGCCGATCCTGGGTGTGGACCGCGAATACCCTGCGCCCTCCGTGATCCGGCTGCGCCGCCGCGTGCGCCGTCCTCGACCGCAGGTGCGCCTGACACGCCGCGAGGTCTTCGCCCGCGACCGCCAGCGCTGCCAGTACTGCGGGCGCGGGCACCAGGACCTCACGCTGGACCACGTCGTGCCGCGCCGCCGCGGCGGCACGCACGACTGGGAGAACATCGTGACCGCGTGCCAGCCGTGCAATCACCGCAAGGGCGGCCGCACCCCGCGCGAGGCGCGGATGCAGCTGCTGACGCAGCCGGTGCGGCCCCGCCTCTCCGTCCCGCAGCAGCTCGCCGAGCACCTCCACCGCTACGAGGAGTGGCGGCCGTTCTTCTTCGGCTGGCTCGACCGCGATACGCAGCGCGCGATCGCCACCTGACCAGCCACGCCCTGCGCCGTAGGGCGTGAGCGCGCGAGGGCGTATGCTCTCCCGCAGCGCGTGACGCGGAAGACCGCGAAAGGGGCCGCCCGTGAGCGTCGCTCAGCGACTTCAGGAGCTGGGGATCGAACTGCCGCCGCCGCCCCCGCCGGTCGGCATGTACCGCGCCGCGCTGCGCAGCGGGAACTGGATCCTCACCTCCGGGCAACTGCCGATGCGCGACGGCGAGCTGGTGAACCCCGGACACATCGGCAGCGACGACGACATCGATGCCGGCCGCGAGGCGGCGCGGGTCGCAACGCTGAACGCGCTTGCCGCCGCGCAGGCGGTGCACGGCAGCCTCGAGGGCCTGCGCGTGGTGCGCCTCGTCGGCTACGTGGCGAGCGCGCCGGACTTCCAGGCGCACCCGACGGTGATCAACGGCGCGAGCGAGCTGCTGCGCGACCTCTTCGGCGAGGACGCCGGCCTGGGCACGCGGCTCGCCATGGGCGTGGCCGCGCTGCCGCTCGGCGCGGCAGTGGAGATCGACCTGATCCTTGAGGACGTGGAGGCAGCGGCATGACAACGGGCGACAACCGCATCATGGTCCAGAACCGCATCGACTTCGTCACCGGCGCCGTGCGGCGCTACCTGCCGGACGCCGACGCCCTGACGGAGATCGCGGGCGAGGTGCAGACGCTGATCACGGGCCGCGACGCCGCCTCGCTGCGCAACGAGCCCGCCGAGGGCGAGTGGTCCGCGCTGCGCACCCTCGGCCACATGATCGCCTACGCGCGCGTGCTCCACGACCAGCTCGATCGCATGGCGCACATGACCGACCCCGTGCTGCCGATGACCAACGACGCCGCCGTCGCGGAGCGCGAGGACTGGGAGTCGCGCGACCCCGCGGAGCTGGCCGCGCTCTTCGCCGACGCGATCGGCGAGGTCGGGTCGCTGCTCAAGAGCGTGCCGGACTCCTCGTGGGGCCGGGCCGGGCTGCACCCGCTGGGCGGACGCCGCTCGATCGTGCAGCACGTGCGCGGCGCGAGCGCGCACCTGCGCAGCCACATCGAGCAGATCGAGGCGGCGCTCGGGGCGGGGTAGCGGAGGGCGCAGCTCCGGCTCCTCTCGCCGCGCTGGCGCGCGGCTGACCCCTCACCCCCGCCCTCTCCCGCAAGAGGACCTTTGCATAACTCCAGCGTTGCCCTGAAGGGAGCGCCTTTCCCGTCACTCCGGCTCCCCCCTTCCCGTCATTCCGGCGGAAGCCGGAATCCAGGGACGCCTGTGAAAGAGAGGGATAGATTCCCGTTTTCACGGGAATGACGAGAAGGGGCGCTTGCCGGCAAGTTGCGCAAGGGTCTCGCCGAGGGGCCAGGGAGCCGGACCGCCCTCAACCGGGCCGGGGGCCGGGCGACCCAACGAAGCTCCGGGGGCGCGGCTCGCCGGTCTAGCCGCGCTCGATCGGCAGCTCGGGGCGGACCGCCCACTCGGACCAGGAGCCGTCGTAGTTGCGCGCCTGCTCGTAGCCGAGCAGCTCGTGCAGGACGAACCAGGCGACGGCCGAGCGCACGCCTCCGCCGCAGTAGGGGTAGGCCGCCGTCGAGCCGTCGACGCCAGCGGCCGAGAAGAGCGAGCGCAGTTGCTCCAGCGGCAGCAGTTGCCCGTCCTCGCGGACCAGGCGCTCCCACTCCAGGTGCACCGCGCGCGGGATGCGGCCCATCCGCGGCGCCTCGGCGTGACCGTGCGCCTCGCCCAGCCACTCGCCGTCCGAGCGGCAGTCGACGATGCGCGCCGGCCCGCCCTCGGCAGCCGCGAGCACGTCGCCCGCGAGCGCGATGATCGAGGCGTCGGGCTCGGGCAGCGAGACCTCGGCGGGCGTGACGGCGGGAACCTCGCGATCGACCGGCACGCCCGCATCGCGCAGCGCCGGCACGGCGCCGTCGGCGAGGTGCACGCGCGGGAAGCGGTAGTAGCGCAGCGCCCAGTAGGCCCGCGCCGGCCAGGCCGAGCGCGCACCCGCCGTGCAGACAATGCGCTGCTCCGGCGTCACGCCGAGGCGCGAGAGATTCGCTTCCATGCGCTCGCGCGTCGGCACCAGCGCGCGGACGCCGTCGCGGTCCTCGGTGAAGTCGCCGTAGCCGTGGGCGTAGATCGCGCCGCGGACGTGCGCCTCGTCGTACTCGGCGCGGTCGTTGGCGATGTGCAGTACGCGCACGTCCGGTTCGCCGAGGTGTTCCGCGAGCCAGGCGCCGTCGACGAGCGCGGGCACGGAATCGTCACGCTGTCCGCTCACGAACGAACCCTCCGCGGTCGAGGCCTTCCGCCGGACGCGCATTCGGGGCCTCCGGGAGCCGACCTCGTCTTCCCCCTCACCCTCACCCTCAGGGAGAGGGAACAAATGCTAGTTCTGCCCGCCGCCGCCCGAGCCGCCCTGGCCGCCACTGCCGCCGCCGGAGCGCCTGCGCCCCCGTCCGCCGCGGCGTCCGCGGCGACGGCGTCGCGCGGGCTTCTCGCCCTCGCCGTCCGCCTGTTCAGGCGCGCGATCCTCCGTCCGCCCGGCTGGGGCGGGCTCGCCGCCAGCCGGCGCATCCACTACGTCGAGGGTGGCGATGAGCGTGTCGCGGCGGTGGCGATCCTGACGGTGCACCGGGCCCTCGACCTGCTCCTCGAGTTCCTCGGGGCGCACGGCCGAGCCGTACTGGCTGGCCAGCTCGTCGGCGGTCATCTCGATCACCTCGCCGCTGTCGTCGAGGCGCATCCGCACCTGCCCCTTGAGCGTGTTGTGCGCGATCACGCGCGCACGGCCGACGGGCGTGGTGACGCGCTTGCCGACCTTCGGCAGCGTGCCGCGCAGGCGGCGGTACTCGTCCACCTCGTAGGAGAGGCAGCAGAGCAGGCGCCCGCAGACGCCGGAGATCTTCGTCGGGTTGGGCGGGAGGTCCTGCTCCTTCGCCATCCGCATCGAGATCGCCGGGAACGTCGTCTGCCAGGTGCGGCAGCAGAGCGCCAGGCCGCACACCCCGACATCCCCGAGCGACTTCCCGCGGTCGCGGTCGCCGACCTGCCGGACATCGACCTCGACGCCGAGCAGGTCGCGGCACATGCCGGTGAACCAGCGGTGCTGGATGCGCTCCGACGCGGAGAAGGTGATGCGGCAGTGCGTGCCCGCGAGGTTGTAGATCAGGCTCGCGACGCGCACTCGCGGGTCATTGCGCGTCGCGAGCTCCTGCGCGCGGCGTAAGTCCTCCAGCGCGCGCTCGCGGGCTTCCCGCCAGGCGTCCACGTCCTCGCCGCTGGCGAGGCGCTCGATGACGCGCAGCGGCCCCTCCGGCTCGGCGGCGAGCGTCTGGTCCGGCGTGACGACCACCCAGCCCAGCTGCTCGCCGTCCGAGGTGCGGACCACCACGTAGTCGCCCAGCGCCGGTTCGATCTCGTCCGGGCTGCACCACGTGAGCGGCCCGGCTTCAGTGAAACGTATTCCGACAATGCCTTCCATGCGGTCCCGACGGTCGCGACGCCGGCCCCTGCCTCGCGGGCGAGTGCCTGCTCAGGCGGGCGGCGCGGCGGCCGGACGGGCCTCCTCTCGGCTTGGCTCCGTTTCGTCGAACTGCAGCTGCGGGAGGTCCAGCATCAGCACCTCCAGCGCAAGCTGCGGGTTGGTGTTCTCCAGCAAGTGGCGGCGCGCCCGTTCCGTCGCGCGCAGCGCCAGCACCGCCTCGCGAGGCGAGCAGGCGGCGGGCGCGGCCTCGGCACCCTGGCCGTCCGCGTCGGCGGCGGAGGCGAGCGTGTCGCGCCACCACCAACGCCAGACATCGAGTGTCTCGAGGACCGGCCGGCGCTCGCGGCGCCAGGCGCCGGCAAGCCGCGCGGCGTGGTCGAAGCGCTCGTTGCGCGAGGCTCCACAGAGCCGCCGCAGGTCGGCGGTCGCGGTCTCGCGCAGCTGGCGTTGCGCCGGATCCTGGTGCAGCCGCAGCGCGAGGCCGTAACGCCCGCGCCCTTGCGCGGCCAGCTCGCGCGCCTCGTCCGCGTCGAGGTCCTCGACATCCTCGGCGAGCGCCTCGGCGAGCGCGGCGCGAGGCAGCGGCCGCAGCACCAGCTCGCGGCAACGCGAGCGGATCGTCGGCAACAGATCGTCGGGATCGACGGCGAGCAGGATCAGCAGCGCGCTGCCGGGCGGCTCCTCGAGCGTCTTCAGCAGCGAGTGGGCCGCCTCGGTCTGCAGGTCGTTGGCGGTGTCGATGATGAAGACGCGCCGCGAGGCGTGGAACGGCGCGAGGTTCGACAGCTTCGAGACGCGGCGCGCCTGGCAGATGCGGATGCGCGTCGAGCTGTCCGCCTGGTGGTCGCGGTGCCCCTCCTCGTCGCACGGGCCGCCGATCGTGATCCGCTCCACGTCCGGCGCCTCGCCCGCCTCGATACGCGTGCAGGAGCGGCACTCGAGGCACGGGTCGACGCCCTCGGCGTCCGCCTCCGCGCGCCGCTCGCAGTGCAGCGCCTGCACGAGCCGCCTCGCCAGCGTCGCCTTGCCCACGCCGTCGGGCCCGCTGAACAGCCAGGCGTGCCCGAGCCGCGCGGCTGCGAGGGCGGCCCGCAGCTCCGCGACGGGCTGCTCCAGCCCGCGCAGGCCCCAGCGTTCGTCTCCGCTGGCCACGTCGCCGCTCACAGGTCCACGTCCAGACACATCAGATCCTCGAAGGTCTGGCGGCGGCGCAGCAGACGCGCCTCGCCGTCGGCGACCAGCACGACGGCGGGCCGCAGCGCGAGGTTGTAGTTCGACTCCATCGCGACCTGGTAGGCGCCGGCCGCCGGCATCGCGACGACCTCGCCGGCGCGCAGCCGGGGCGTCTCGATGTCGCGCGCGAGCAGGTCGCCGGACTCGCAGTACTTGCCCGCGATCGTCACGGTCTCCTCGGCGGGCGCGAGCGGGCGCTCCGCGGAAAGCAGCTCGTAGCGCGAGCCGTACATCGCCGGGCGAATGTTGTCGGCCATCCCGCCGTCGACGGAGACGTAGGTGCGCACGCCCTCGATCTCCTTGCGCGCGCCGACCGTGTAGAGGACGAGCCCGGCGCGCCCGACGAGCGAGCGGCCCGGCTCGATCACCAGCCGCGGGAGCGGCAGCCCGCGCGCGTCGGCCTCGCGCCGCAGCGTCGCGCAGATCACACGCGCGTAGGCGGCGGGCGGCGGCGGCTCGTGCTCGCCCTGGTAGCCGATGGCGAACCCGCCGCCGACCGAGAGTTCGTCGAAGTCGAGCCCGAGCCGGTCGCGGCAGACCTCGGCCTGGAAGGCCGCGACCACCTCGATGCCCCGCTCGTACGGCGTCAGCTCGAAGATCGGGCTGCCGAGGTGCATGTGCAGCCCCCGCAGATCGAGGTGCTCCGCGGCCGCGATGCGCCGCACCGCCTCCTCCGCGTCGCCCGTCGCGATGGCGACGCCGAACTTGCTGTCGAGGATGCCGGTCGTCGTCTTCTCGTGCGTGTAGGCGTCGACGCCGGGCGAGACGCGCAGCAGCACCGGCTGGCTCACGCCCGCCGCCGCCGCCGCCTCCTCGACCAGCGCGATCTCGCCGAGGTTGTCGATCACGACGCGTCCGACGCCGGCCTCGACAGCCGCGCGCAGCTCCTCGGGCGACTTGTTGTTGCCGTGCAGGTAGATCGTCGCGGGGTCGACGCCGGCGGCGAGCATCACCGCCAGTTCCCCGCCGGAGACCGCGTCGAAGCCGAAGCCCTCGGCGGCGATCAGGCGGGCGAAGGGGCGGTTGAGGAACGCCTTCGCGGCGTAGAGGGCGGTGGTCTCCGCATGCTCCTCGCGAAACGCCTCGAGGAACCCGCGCGCCTGCCGTTGCAGCGTCGCGAGGTCGTAGACGTAGAGCGGGGTGCCGTATTCACGCGCCAGCGATGGCAGGTCGCAGCCGCCGACGGAGAGCGCGCCGGACTCGCCGAGGGCGGCGGTGACTGGCAAGAGATGCGCCAGCGGCAATGATGCCGTCGCGGAGCTAGCCACAATGGTCCCGCGTTCCCGCGGTGTCGTCGTATTCGGCCTCGCGGCGGCGCTTCCGGCGGAGCCTGGGGAGCGCGCGCGAGGTAGGGACGTCACGCGTCGTTGTTCCGCCAGATTATCGCACGCGCGCCGCAGGACCGCACGGCGGGAGGTGCGGGACGCCGCTGGAAGTCAGCACCTGAGAGCGACCTCCCAGACGCGCTCGCGCTCGGCGAGCTCACTTCCGGCACGTAGCACGCCCAGACCGCGACCTTCCTGTCGATTCGGCTGCCGAAACGATAGTAGCGATGGACGAGTCGGCCTCTTGCTGTCACTTCCGCCATCTACGCCAGCCTTGCGGGCGCGCTGTTGTCCCTTCGCCGCCACAACGGACAATATCGCGCGTGGACGAGCACACCCCGACCGCCGAACAGCGAGAGATCGACTCCCTGCTCGCGCGCTACGAGCGCGAGGTCGAGTACTTCGTGCTCACGCGCGACCGCTTGCTGCCGCTGATGCGGCTGCTGCTCGACGCGCTGCGGCGCTGGGCACGGAGCGGCGAGGACGCCGACGGACGGGCCGCGCTGCTGCGCCGCGAGTACATCGAGGCGCTCAACACGCTCGGCGGCCAGATCGACGACTGGGTGCGCATTCGCGGCTCGGGAATGCGCGTCTCCTCGCTCGCCGGCGGCATGTCGGATGTGCAGATCGAGCGCTTCAGCGCGTTGCAGGCGCGCGAGGTCGCCGAGGCCGTGGGGCGCGAGGAGTTCGACGCCGCGCAGGCAGAGCTGCGCGAGCTGCTGCTGATCTTCGAGGAGTTCGCGGCCTGACGCCTCAGAGCCGCCGCAACGCCGAGGCGGGCGGCATCGGACGCGTCGCGAAGAGGAAGCAGAGCGAACCGAGCGCCGACGTCAGCGCCAGCAGCAAGAATGCCGGCGCGTACGTCCCCTGCGCGTCGTAGATGATGCCCGCGATCAGCGGCCCCAGCATCATCCCCATCATCACGATCAGCGAGGAGAAGCCCTGGATCTGCCCGTAGGAGCCGGGCCCGAAGTAGTCGGCGCGCAACGCCGAGGTGAGCGGCCCGCGGGCGCCCCAGGCCACGCCCTGCAGCGCGACGGCCAGCGTCACCAGCCAGAACGACGGGCTCCACGCCAGCAGCAGCATCGCCGACATGTGCCCGAACATCGCCGAGACGATGATCACCCGCTTGTTGATGCGGTCGCCGAACACACCGCCGATCAGCATGCCCACCACGAGCATCGCCGTGAGCAGCGTGATCAGCCGCGCCGCCGTCGCCGAGGACACGCCGAACTCGCCGGTCACATAGACGAAGAGGTGCACCGAGATGGCGCCGACCGTCAGCAGTCCCGAGGCGTGCCCGAGCGAGAGCAGCCAGAACGCACGCGTCCGCATCGCCTCGCGGGCGTTGAAGCTCGTCTCGGGGATCGCCGCGGCGGCCGCCGCAGCCGCGGGCGGCAGCCCGTCCGGCGTCCGCCCGTAGTCGCGGGGGCGCGTTCGCACGAGACTCGCGAGCGGCAGGCCGAGGAGCAGGACGATGCAACCCGAGACCACCGCCGTCGTCCGCCAGCCCCAGCCCTCGAGCGCCCAGACCACCGCCGGCGTGAACAGGCCGCCGGCTGCCACGCCCGTCGACATCACGCCCAGCGCCAGCGCCCGCCGCTGCTTGAACCAGTTCACGATTGCCGTCGAGACGCTCAGCATCGACGAGAGGCTGGAGCCGATCGCGATCAGCGCGAACACGAGGTAGAAGCCGAGCAGTGAGTCGACCAGGCTGAACGAGGCCAGCGCCACGCCGAAGATCACCACGCCGATCAGCATGATCAGCCGCGGTCCGTAGCGATCGACGGCCCAGCCGTGGATCGGACCGAGGAAGCCCGTCTCCACGCGCTGCAGCGCGAAGGCGAGCGAGAGCTCCGTGCGGCTCCAGCCGAACTCGTCCTCCAGCACCTTCACGTAGGCGCCGAAGGAGTGGAACAGCAGCCCGCCGCCCAGCACCATCAGCCCGAAGCCTGCGAAGACGATCCACCAGCCGTAGAAGATGCGCTCCTGCACCACGCGGGGCGGTCCGGCTGGCGGCGGCGCGGGGGCGCGTCCCGACGCGCCATTCCCTCCGGCGTCCGATACCTCGACGAGCTTCGCCACCCGTGAAGACTCCTCGCCCCGTCCGGCTCGACGCGCCCGATGCACTGAGACGGCCCCGCCATCATAGGCGGGGCTCAGCTACGACCCGTGGCTCGGCGCATCTCCCAGCGCGTCGAGTCGCCTCAGCAGCGTGCTCGATCCGACCACGCGAGCACCGAGCGCCTCGATCTCGCGGCGCAGCGCGGCGTCCGAGGTCACGACGGTCAGCGAGGCGGGCTGCGCGTCCTCCGCCACCAGCTCCGCGATGCGCTCGTCGGCGGCGTTCCGGCCGCCGCGCCGCGCGTAGAGCACGCGCAGCGGTTCGCCCTCGGGCTGCTCGGGCGGCCCGGAGCGGCCGGGCCGGCCGTCGAAGACCACCGTCAGCTCGTCGGCGCTCGCCTCGGCCAGCGCCTCGAGGCGTCGCACGAGCCGCCGCGCGGCGCCGGCGCGGTCGCGCCACCAGCCGTCCGGCCGCGAGCCGATCACGTTCATGCCATCGACAATCAGTCGCTCCACGGATCGCTCCCGGACGCTCACTCCGCTCACCATCCTCGCACGCCGCCGGGGGCGCTCGCCGCGCGCGATCGTGAGCGCGGCAAGGGCTACCCTCGGACCGTGACCACCAGGCCCGGCCTCCCCGGCGAGCCGCCCGGAACGACGAACGCGGCGGACGCCCGCGCGGCCGAGCCGCCGCCGTTGTTCACGCGCGGCCTGCTGCTGCTCTGCACCGCCGTGTTCTTCCAGATGTTCAGCTTCCAGATGCTGCTGCCGGTGATGCCGCTCTACCTGCTGGACATCGGCGGCAGCGAGGGGCAGGTGGGGCTGATCCTCGGCGTCACCGCCGGCACGGCGATGCTCTTCCGCCCGCTCACCGGCTGGATCGCCGATCGCTACGGACGCAAGCCGCTGCTGCTCGCCGGCAACGCCGACTTCGTGCTCTCGCTGGCGCTCTACCCGCTCGCGCGCTCCGTCACGCCGCTGCTCGGCGTGCGCTCGCTGCAGGGCGTGGGGCTCTCCGCGACGAGCACCGCCGGCAGCACGATGGTCGCCGACCTCGCGCCCCCGCTGCGCCGCGCCGAGGCGATGGGCGTCTACGGCGTCGCCGTCAACGTCTCGAGCGCCATCGGGCCGCTGCTCGGCGCCACGATCGCGATCGGGGCCGGCTTCAACACCGTCTTCCTCGTCGCCGGGATCACGGCGATCATCGGGCTCGCCTTCACCTCGCTGCTGCCGGAGCCTCCTCGTGCCGCCGCTCCGGCCGGCGGAACGCGCTTCACGCTGATCAGCCGCGATGCGCTGTTCCCGGCATCCATCGCGCTCTGCCTCTTCCCGCCGATCGGCGTGGTGCTCTCCTACATCGCCGTCTTCGCCAACGCCGAAGGTCTCGGCAACCCGGGCCTGTTCTTCCTGCCCTACTCGCTGACGCTGATCGTGGTGCGCGTGCTCGCGGGACGGCTCTCCGACCGCTACGGGCGCCTCACCGTGCTGCTCCCGGCAGTCATGGCGTTCATTGCGGCGCTCATCGTGATCGCCCTGGCGCACCACGTGCTGGTGCTGCTGCTCGGCGCGCTGCTGCTCGGCGTCGGCTTCGGCATGGCGCACCCGACGATCCTCGCGATGGCGGTCGACCGCGCGCCGCAGGGGCGCCAAGGCGCCTCGATGAGCACGCTGATCGGCGCCTTCGACCTCGGCATCGGAGGCGGCTCTGCGCTCGCCGGGCTGGCCGTCGCCTTCGTGGGGCTGCGCGGGGTCTTCCTGCTCGCCGCGATTGCCCCGCTGATCGGCGCGCTGCTGGTGGGCGTGGCGATGCGCCGCGGCAGCCGCTGACGCCGCGACGCGCTCAGGCGGCCGGGGCGAACTCCGCAGTAGTCGGGATCCGCTGCAACTCCGCGACGATCTCGCGCACCTGCGCCTCCTCGTCCGGGTTGCGCGGCTCCACCTCGAGGTTCACGACGGTCGCGAGGCCCGCGTACTTCTCGCGCATCTCCGCGGCGATCCGGTCCCAGGTCGCGACTGCGCAGAACTCCTCCATCATCTCGTCGCTGATCCGGCTCGGCAGCTCGTCCCAGCGGCCCTCGATCGAGAGCCGGTGCAGCTCGTCGGCCGTGGCTTCCCAGCCGTGCAGCGCCAGGATGCCCGCGTACGCGCGCGTCGAGGAGTAGAAGGCGATGCGCCTGCGCGCGACCTCGCGCGACTGCGCGAGTTCCTCCTCGTCGCGCCCGGTCACGATGAAGCCCCCCGAGCGCACCATCAGATCGGCGGGATCACGCCCGGCGCGGCGCGCGCCCTCGAAGACGCGAGGCAGCACGACCTCCCGCTGATGGCGGAAGCTGCTCACGGGATGGACGGCGATCCCGTCGCAGAGCTCGCCGGCGAGGCGCGTGTTGTAGGGGTTCACCGCGGAGATCACGATGGCGACGTCGGGGTGCTCGATCGGGCCGGGGTCGAAGTCCGGGTTGGTCAGGGTGTAGCGGTAGTACTCGCCCTCGAAGTCGGGCTTGGCGCCGGTTTGCCAGCAGTGCCAGATCGCGCGGATGCAGCGGATGTAGTCGCGCAGCCGCGGGCCGGGCGGCCCCCAGGGGACGGAGAAGCGGCGCTCGTTGTGCCCCTTCACCTGCGTGCCGAGCCCCAGCACGAAGCGCCCGCCCGAGTAGCGCGCGAGGTCCCACGCGAGGTTCGCCGTGATGTAGGGCGCGCGCGGGAAGGCGATCGCCACCGAGGTGCTGAAGCGCAGCCGCTCCGTGTGTTCCGCCACCAGCGTCAGCGGCAGGAACGGGTCGTGCTTCGACTCCGGCGTGGTGATGAAGTCGTAGCCCAGCGCCTCGAGGGCGCGCGCCCGCGCGGGAACCTCGCGCAGGTCCACGTTGCGCAGCGCGTGCCAGACCATCATCCCCATCGGGTCACCGCCATCTCTGCTCCGGGACTGTCGCGCCGGGATTGTCGCGCCGGGATTGTAGCGCTGGAGGCGTCGCCGCCGACCGTGCCACCTCGGAGCACGCGGGTCTTGCAGCCTCGAGGCTACGCTCCACTGCCGGCCGATCCTGTCGCTGGCAGTCTTTCCCCGGTACCCTGATCGAGCGTTGCTTGACACACGATCGCAAGCGCACAGAGAATCACGAGCGGACGCTCACTCGGCGACGCCAGCCGGCCGCTGCCGGAGTATGTGTCGCCCAGAATCGGACGGAGTTGAGCAGTGCCTGATGCCGATTCGCTGGAGGAACTCGCGTCGCGTCGAGCGGAGTACGAGGAGCGCATCCGCGTGGACGGACGGGAGCTCCCGGGCCCGTTCATGACGACTTCGAGCCACCCCGTCGAGCGCCTCTACAGCCCCGTCGACATTCCGGACTTCAGCTACAGCAGAGATCTGGGCAACCCCGGTGAGTATCCGTTCACGCGCGGGGTCCACGCGACCGGCTATCGGGGCAAGCCGTGGACGATTCGCATGTTCGCCGGGTTCGGGTCCGCCGAAGAAACCAACGAGCGCTACCGCTACTTGCTCGACCACGGGGAGACGGGTCTCTCCGTAGCCTTCGACATGCCCACATTGATGGGCTACGACGCGGACGACGAGTGGGCTGCGGGCGAGTTCGGGCACTGCGGCGTCGGCGTGTCCTCGCTCGCCGACATGGAGTTGTTGTTCCAGGACATCGCCCTCGATCAGATCACCACCTCCATGACGATCAACTCCCCGGCGCCGGTAATCTGGGCGATGTACATCGCGACGGCCGAGAAGGCCGGGATACCGCGAAGCGAGCTCGGCGGCACCCTCCAGAACGACATCCTGAAGGAGTACATCTCCCAGAACGAGTTCGTCTTTCCCCCGGAGCCCTCGATGCGGCTGGTCGTCGACACCATCGAGTTCGCGACCGAGGAGATGCCGAAGTGGAACAGCATCTCCGTCTCCGGCTACCACATCCGGGAGGCAGGCTCGACAGCGGCGCAGGAGCTGGCATTCACGCTGCGCGACGGGATCGAGTACGTCCAGTGGTGCGTCGACCGCGGCCTCCTGGTGGACGAGATCGCCCCGCGCATCTCGTTCTTCTTCAACATTCACAACGACTTCTTCGAGGAGATCGCAAAGCTGCGCGCGGCGCGCCGGATCTGGGCGCGCGTGATGAAGGAACGCTTCGGGGCCACGAACGAGCGCAGCCTCTGGATGCGCTTCCATGCGCAAACGGCCGGCTGTTCGCTCACCAAGCAGCAGCCGGAGGTGAACACCGTGCGCTCGACGGTGCAGTCGCTCGCGGCCGCGCTCGGCGGGACGCAGAGCCTGCACACGAACGCGCTGGACGAGGCGCTCTCGCTGCCCTCGGATGACGCCGCGCGGCTCGCCCTCCGCACGCAGCAAGTGATCCTCCATGAGTCCGGCGCCGCGAATACCGTCGACCCGCTCGGCGGCAGCTACTTCGTCGAGGCGCTGACCGACGAGATGGAGCGCGAGTGCCTCCGCTACTTCGACAAGATCGACGACCTCGGCGGGGTCATCGGCGCGCTCGAGGACGGCTTCTTCCACGCCGAGATCGCCGAGGCGGCCTGGCGCTACCAGCAGGAGATCGAGTCGCGCGAGCGCATCATCGTGGGCGTGAATGACTACGTGATGGACGACGAGGCGCAGGTGCCCACCATCCGCATCAACGAGGAGAGCCTCAACCGCCACATGGCTCGCCTCGAGCGCGTGCGGGCCGAGCGCGACCAGCAGCGGGTGACGGACACGCTGCAGGCGCTCGAGGAGGCCTGTGCCGACCCGGCCACGAACGTCATGCCATACATCCTGGACGCGGTGAACGCCTACGCCACGCTCGGGGAGATGATGGGCGTCATGCGCCGGGTCTTCGGCGAGTATCAGCAGACCGTCGCGTTCTAGGCTGTCCTGGCTTCGAGGTCCTGGCGGCCCAACCCGTTAGCCTCAGCGGCCTGTGTCGGGCCTTCGGCGCCCGCGAGATGCTTGATCGACCGCCGTCTTACTCGCCGCGCAGGCGTGGGTCCAGGATGTCCCGCACCGCGTCACCCGCGAGGTTCCAGCTCAGGACGGTGAGGCTGATGAACACTCCGGGCCAAATCGCGAACCACGGGGCGGAGAGGAAGTAGACCCTCGCGGTCCCGCTCAACATGCTTCCCCACGCGGGCGCGGGGGGCGGGACGCCGACGCCGAGGAAGCTCAGCGTGGCCTCCGCCAGCACTGCCCCGGCCATGCTGATGCTGCTCAGGATGATGACGGTCGGCATCAGGTTCGGCAGGATGTGGCGCGCGGCGATCCGCAGGTTCCCCGCTCCGATGGTGCGGGCCGCCTCCACGTAGTCCCGCTCCTTCAGGGAGAGGACCGACGACCTCACGATCCGGCTCGTGGCGGGAATGAAGCCGATGCCGATCGCGAAGATCGTCTGCTTCAGTCCCGGGCCAAGCGCCGCGATAACGGTGAGCACGAAGATCAGGCCCGGGAACGCCAGCCACGCGTCCATGACTCGCTGTGTGACCAGGTCGAACGTACGGCCGGCATAGCCACTCGCGAGGCCGACGCACATCCCCAGGAACGTTCCGATCGTGACGGCGCCGATTCCAACGGCGAGTGAGATCCGGGAGCCGTGGATGATTCGGCTCCAGATGTCGCGGCCCAGGTTGTCCGTACCCATGAGGTGGTCGCGAGTCGGCGCCGCCAGCACGGCGCTGTAGTCCTGCTCGAGGGGGCCATAGGGCGCGATCAGCTCAGCGAACAGCGACATGAAGACCAACCCCAGGAGGAGGAGCGCGGCGACTGCGCCCAGCGGCTTCCTCCGCACAAGTCGCCCCGCCTTCCGTACGGAGGTATCGGCGCGGGACAGCATGCCCTGGGAGGCGCGAAGCTCTCGCTGTACTGTGCTCATCACCCTTCCCCCTACGTCGCCCCGGGCCTAGTTGTAGCGGATCCGCGGATCCAGCCATCCGTAGCTGAGATCCACAATCAGGTTCGTAAAGAGGAACCCCAGCGCAGCTAACAGCACCGCGTTTTGAATGACCGGGTAGTCGCGCTGATTGATGGCCGTGAGGATGAGCTGGCCGACGCCCGGGAGTCCGAACACGTTCTCGATCACTACCGAGCCGCCGATCAGGCCGCCGATCTGCAGGCCGATCACTGTGACCACCGGAATGAGGCTGTTTCTGAGGACGTGCCTGTAGATCACGGCGCGCTCGGCCAGCCCCTTCGCGCGAGCGGTTCTGACATAGTCCTGGCGCAGCACCTCCAGAACCTCGGATCTCGAGATGCGCATGATCCCCGCCGAGAGCGACCAGCCCAGGGTGAGACTGGGTAACGCGAACTTCTCGAGGTTCTCAAGGGGATCGTCGAGGAATGGTGTGTACCCGGGTGGCGCCAGGTAGCGCCACCACAGCGCCGGTAGCAGGATCACCAGGAGGGCGATCCAGAAGTTGGGCAGGGAGAGCCCGAGCACCCCGACCAGCCTGCCCAGATAGTCGACCGGCGTGTCCTGATACACGGCCGACACCACGCCAACCACCAGACCGGTGATGACGGCCACCGCCACACTCATCACGAGCAGCTGTATGGTGATCGGCAGGCGCCGGCGCATCTCGCTGATGACCGACTTCCTCGTCCAATAGGAGGTGCCGAAGTCCAGCGTCACGGTGTCAGCGACCCAGACGATGTACTGGACCGGGAGGGGCTTGTCGATTCCCAACTGGCGACGCATCTCCTCAATGGCCTCGGGGTCGGCGTCCTCTTCGAGGACCAGATCGTCGCCGCTGAATGCCTGCAGCAGCGCCGCGTCGCCCGGCATGAGCCGGACGAGCAGGAACAGAATCATGGACAGCCCAAGCAGCGTGGGCAGCATCGCCACGAGCCGGCGAGTAGTGTACTGGGCCATTCGCGCGCCACCCCTCTACTGAGGGTTGCAGCAGGTAGCAGGTGTCGACGGCCGGAATTCAGGCCGCCAGCACGTGCCCGGGACCACCAGGGATGGCTCCTGAAACCCTGTCCGAGCCACCCTCATCAAGGGGAACGCTGTGACAGCGGGGGCGAGCACGTGCGTGTGCTCGCCCCCCTTGCCTCAGGTCCTGAATCCGCCGATCAGGACAGCCGGTTTTCGGGGGCCGTCTCGACGTCCATCCAGATCCAGCTCGGGTTCATGATCGACTGCCGCTGGGCGCGGTTGTCGCGCCAGTCGTTGATCCACGGCTGCCACATCCTGATCAGCGACGGCGCGGAGATGGAGGCCCAGAGCTGGGCGTCGATCATCGCCTGCTCGACCTTCTGGAAGATTGCGCCGCGCGCCGCTTCGTCGAACTCGACCTTCCCCGCATCGATCAGCGCGTCGAGGGTGGGGTCGCTCCAGCCCACGGTCTGGGGGTTGCGGCTGCTGGAGTGGTACTGGGCCACCGCCGTGCTCGGCCGCGCGACACCGCCGGCGAGGTGGACGAACAGGCCGTCGATGTCGGCGGGCTCCGCCCTGCGCGCCGCCCCGTATGACGCCGTGTCCATCGGGACCAGGGTCAGGTCGAGCCCCAGCACCTCCTTCAACTGCGGCTGTACGGCTTCCCCGTAGACAGGCGCAACCGCCAATCGGGTGTTGTAGACGAGATCCGCCGCGAACCCGTCTGCAAATCCGGCGGCGGCGAACAGCTTCGCTGCCTCCGCCCGGTCCGCCTCCTTCGCTGCGCGGAAGCCCGGCTGCTCGAGGAGCTGATCACTGGAGTACGTGTAGCCGTCCCGCTGGATGGTCATCGGACCGGAGATCACGCCGTCGCCGAAGTTCGCGGCGGCGTCCACGTCCTGGCGACTGATCGCCAGGTGGACCGCCTGCCGGACCCGGATATCACCGAAGGGCGGCCGGAGCCAGTTGAAGCCGATGCCGTAGATGTAGTCCGAAGGGAAGCCAACGGTCTTGGCCTCCGGAACGGCGTCCAGAATCGGCTTCGCCTGAATGCGGTCGTTGCGGCTCAGGATGTCGAGCTCCCCGGCGATGAAGGAGGCCGACTGCGTCGCGTCGTCTCCCGGGGTAATGCGCAGACCGTCGAGGTAGGGCCTGCCGACCTCCCCGCCGGGATGGCCACCGCCCCAGTAGTCCTCGAAGCGCGTGACGGTCGTCGTCGAGTCGGCTTGCCAGTCCTTCACCCGGAAGGGTCCGGTACCGACCGCCTCGCTCGAGAAGTCGACGCCCGCTGCTTCGGCGCTGCGCGGCATGATCGCTATCTGCGAGATGTACGAGTTCACCGCCTCCAGGAACTCCGCGTTGGGACCGGGCGCAGTCAGGCGGATCGTGTTCTCGTTGACGACTTCGAAGCCCGCGATGTAGCGCCCCACCGTCCAGTTGTTCCGGTTCGCGTCTTCCGCAGTCGCCCGCTCGTACGTGAAGCCCACGTCATCCGCGGTCAGCGTCGCCCCGTTGTGGAACTTCACGCCCCCACGGATCGCCAGGGTGTACGTGACTTCGTCCGCCTGCTCCCAGCTCTCGGCCAGCCAGGGGACGATGCTGTAGGGGCTGCGCCACTCCTCGTTCGAGAAGTCCGTGTTGAGGAGCGACTCGTAGAACATCTTGCCCATGATGGTGTTGATGCCCACCGAGGTGTCGGTGTAGTAGGGGTCGATGTTCGTGCCCTGGTAGCCCGCAGGCTGAATGAACTGCAGGAAGCCGCCATGCTTCGTGGCCACCGGGGCGGCGGCAGTCGCCGTCGGCGTGGCCGGCTGCAACGCAGCGGTAGCAGTGGGCCTGGCGGTAGCGGCAGGCGCAGCAGTACCGGTAGCGGCAGGGGCCTCCGTGGCAGCCGGGGCCTCCGTGGCTGTAGGCGCCGCCGTGGCGGCGGCGGGCACCGGCGCGTCGTCGTCATCATCGTCGCCACAGCCGATCAGCGCTGCCACGCCGAGCCCGAACCCTCCGACGGCCGCCGACTGGAGCAGCCGGCGCCGTGTCAAAAGACCGAGATAGCCTGCGTCGTTCGTGACCTGATTCATTCCCGTGCACCCTCCCTCGAACGGACTCCGTCTCACCTTGCAATACGCTTGCGCGGGGTGATTCGGATTCCCTAGAGGCCGATGGCCTCGCTGGACTCAGTGGACTCTCTACTCCCGAAGCTCTCCCCTGTCGGTTAGCGAGCGCCCACTATACCCCTAAGCGTGGTATGCCTACCACCCGCGGATGCAGGGTGTCAAGACATTGGGGGGCGATGGCAGAGTGCGTCCGGGAGCCCCGGCGCTACACCCATGGCAGCACGTCGAGGGGGCTGGATGCCTTCGCGCCGCAGGCAACGCCGACCCTGCCCAACCGCCCTGGCGGGTCGAGCGCGCGCTGGCCGAGCCCCGCGTGAGTCGCCGGGAGCGATGGTGAAGCTCCTCTCTGTGCTGCTGCACCACGGGATGTAGCCTCGTGCCCCGGGCGCCGGACCTCGCTACCCTCGATGGCGAATCGCATCGCCGCGGACCACGGATCAGTCTCATGCCGAAGCGCCGCCTGCTCGTTGCCGCCAGCGGCGCCCTCGTTTCCCTCGTTGCCCTGTCGGTGCTGGCGGGAGCTTGCAGCGGCCCTGGCGACGAGGAGCCTCCCGTGGCCGTATCGGCCACGCCCGAGGCGACGACGGTCCCCCGGCAAACCGCCGCCGCGTCGCCAGTCGCCCGCGACGAGACACCGGCCGCGGGTACGGCCGCTCCGGAGGCTGCCTCGGCGTCTCCGGAAGCGGCCGCCGTGCCGCCAATCTCCGACGACGAGGCCCTGTCGCTGATGCGCACCCTCGCCGCGGAGCAGGACTCCCCGCCGGTTCGCGAGGCCGTCGATCGCATCCTCAAGGCCGGCGACGAGCGCTTCGCGGCGCTGCTCATCGAGCTGATGTGGGCGCGCGGGATCGGGCTCGCGCCCGCCGGCCTCGATCCCGCCGAGTACCAGGCGGCCGCCGCCCAGCTCAGCGGCGAGGACTTCGGCCCGAGCTTCCGCCGTTGGTTCGAGTGGTACGGCAGGACGAGCATCACCCCGCCTCCGGGGTACACGAGCTGGAAGGGCCGGCTGCTCTCGGGGATCGACGAAGGCTTCGCGGACTTCCTGCAGGACGGCCACCCCTCGACCATCCGCCCGGAGGAGATCGTCTGGGGCGGCGTGGGCATCGACGGCATCCCGCCCCTCGACAACCCGGCGACACTCGCTCCGCACGAGGCCTACCTCGAGCTCGAGGACGCCGTGTTCGGCATCGCGATCAACGGTCAGGCGCGCGCCTACCCGCTGCGCCTCATGGACTGGCACGAGATGGCCAACGACGTCGTGGGCGGCGTCCCGGTCACGCTCGCCTACTGCCCGCTCTGCGGCGCCGGCATCGCCTACGACGGCCGCGCGCCCAACGGCCAGACCTACACCTTCGGCACGTCCGGCCTCCTCTACCGCAGCAACAAGCTGATGTACGACCGCGTGACCCGCACGCTCTGGAACCAGTTCACCGGCAGACCCGTCCTCGGCAGCCTCGCCGGCGACAGCGACGCCGAGGGCAGACCGCTGCGGCTGTCGCTGCTTCCCGTCGTGCTCACCACCTGGGGGGACTGGCTCGCGCAGCACCCCGGGACGACGGTGCTCGACATCGAGACCGGCTTTTCGCGGCCCTACGAGCCGGGCCTGCCCTACGGCAACTACTTCCAGAGCCGGGGCACGATGTTCCCCGTCTCCAACCGCAGCGACCTCGTCGGCCCCAAGGACTTCGTCTACGGCCTCCGTATCGCTGGGGACCGCAAGGCCTACCCGGTCAGCACGCTCATCGAGGAGCCTGTAGTGAACGACACGGTCGGCGAGCGGCCGGTGGTCCTTGTCGCTAACCGCGGCTGGGTGATTACCGACGGCGTGCATCGCGAGGCCCTCAGCCCCGCCGCCTACTACTCCGGCGCGGAGGTCCGCGCCTTCGAGCGCGGCGACCGGGTCTTCACGGCCGGCGACGATCCGGACACGCTGCACGACGCCGCGGGCGGCGTGTGGCGGGTCGGCGAGGAGGCCCTGCTCGGACCCGGCGGCGAGCGCCTCGAGCGGATCGACGGCCACCTCGCGTACTGGTTCGGCTGGTTCAGCTTCTACCCGGAGACCGGGGTCTACGGCCTTGAGTAGCGGCGGCGGCGCGGGATTGACATCGTGAGACCGCCCATAGTAAACGTGGTCAACCTGAACGATTGCTCAGTCATGGTGCGGCGTGGCCTCGAGCGGGCGGCGAGCACAGGTGGCGAGCGGACCTCGGGCCACTCACGCCCGGCGCGGAGTTACCGCGGACGGCGAGGGAAGTCTTCGCCAATCCTCGGAGCTGTGAGTGAGGCGCCGACTCGCACGAGTGGCGCAAGTCGAAGCCAGGGGAAGCGAAGCACAGGAAGGCCAGGGGGTTCAATGGCGGATCAGCGACTCGCGGTTGTCGGCATCGGAGGGACCGCATACGGGAACCAGGAGGGCTATCCGGTCACCAGCCTGCATGTGGAGGCTGCCAAGCGCGCGATGGACGACGCCGGCCTCAACAAGCGCGACATCGACGGCCTCATCGTGTGCGATCACAGCCCGGACGTGAAGACGGCCTATCGCACCGCCGAACACATGGGGATGGCCACCTGGCCGAAGCAGTTCCTGACGGCAGTGACCAACGGTGGTGTCGCCGCGGCGATGGCGAACGACCTGGCGGCCCATGCCCTCAGGACGGGGGAGGCCACGAACGTGCTGATCGTAGGCGGCGGCTCCGGACGCGTGCGCCGGCGCGCTCAGGAAACGATGGCTCCCACGACCCCCGCCCAGTCCTACACCGAGCGGGTAGCAGGCCGCGGCCAGGAGACGATGTCGCTGGAGTTCGACATCCCCTACGGCCCGTTCGGCGTCATCTCGTTCTACGCCCTCGCTGCCCAGCGCCACATGTACGAGTACGGCACGACCTCGGAGCAGATGGCGGCGGTCTCGGTGGCATGTCGCAAGCACGCCTACCTGAACCCCAGGGCCATGAAGCGCGAGCCGATCACGATCGACGACGTGATCAATGCGCCCTACATCTGCGAGCCGTTCCACCTGCTCGACTGCTGTCTGCCCGCCGGTGGGTCGGACGCCTACATCATCACGACGGAGGACCGCGCGAGGGATCTCCGTCACCCGCCGATCTGGATGGACGGCATCGGGCACGCCCACTCCGCCTACCACAGCGCGCTGCTCTGCACCCGCTCCGACTACGGGTTCGACATGATCCGGCAGGTGGGCACGGTCGCGGCAGAACGCGCCTTTGGCCAGGCTGGGATCGAACCGAAGGACATCGACGTGGCCGAGCTCTATGACAGCTTCACCATGACGGTGCTAATGCAACTGGAGGACTTCGGCTTCGCCCCGAAGGGCGAGGGCGGCGCCTTCGCCGAGGGCGGCCGCCTCGAGCTCGGGGGCCAGCTCCCGATCAACACCAACGGCGGCATGCTCTCCATGGGCCAATCGGGCGTGGGCTCGACGGTGATGTTCATCAACGAGGCGGTGACCCAGCTGCGTGGGGATGCCGGACCGATGCAGGTCGAGGGCGCGAAGCACGCATTGGCGGGCAGTGTCTCGGGCACCATGAGCAACTATGGCGTCACGATCTTCGCAGCCGACTGAGCCAGCCCGTCGCAGGGCGAGCCGAGGCCGAAGCTGAACAGGGGAGCGGAAGAACGATGGCGAATCAGGGCGACACAGGGACCGAATACAAGCGAGAGATACCCATTCCCAGCCCGGTCTCGCGTCCCTACTGGGAGGCCTGCAAGCGGCACGAGCTGCGAGCCCAACGCTGCCGGGACTGCAACTGGTTGTGGATGTATCCGAGCCGCATGTGCCACAACCCGGACTGCAGCTCCCTGGACAACTCCGACTGGGAGCAGCTGTCCGGGATGGGCAAGGTCTGGACCTTCACGGTCAACCACCGCGCCCCCAACGTGGAGTGGGCGGAAGACCTGCCCTACGTCTTCGGGGTCATCGAGCTGGACGAAGGCGTCATGATCACCAGCAACGTGATCGGCTGCGATCCGAGCGAGGTGCACATCGGGATGCCCGTGGAGGTCGTCTTCCAGGACATCTCCGAGGAGATCGCGCTGCCGAAGTTCCGGCCTCGGTCGAGCTAGGCTCCTCCGGCGGGCAATACACGCGCTGACGGCCGATAGGGCCGGTCGCCCGAGGCGTCCGCCCGGCGGCGATCCGTCGTACGCGACTACGTCATTCCCGCTGCAGGATGGTGCAGCCGAAGTTGGAAGCGACGCCCGACGCGCCGCCGATGCAGACCATCGGCTTCTCCGCGGCCTGCCGCTCACCCGCCTCGCCGCGGGCCTGCGAGATCCCTTCGTACATGACCGCCAGGGTCCCGTTGCCCGACTGGCCTTCGGAGAGCAGGCCGCCGTGCGTGTTGAGCGGCAGCTCGCCGCCCAACTCGATGCGGCCGCCCTCGACGAAGGGGCCGCCCTCGCCCTTCTCGCAGAAGCCGAAGTCCTCGATGGCGAGCAGCGCCGTGGTCGTGAAGCTGTCGTAGACCTGGAGGCAATCGATGTCGCTGCGCGAGACGCCTGCCTCGCCGAACGCCTGGTCGCCCGCCATCTTGCCCACGGTGCGCACGATGTCGAACCCCTCGGGTGACGGGGTGCAGAGGTTGCCCACGTGGTAGTACGACATGCCGTGACCCGCACCGAGGATCCAGACCGGCGGCTTCGGGCTGTCGTGGGCCCGCTCCGCCGAGGTCACGATGTAGGCGTTGGCGAAGCCGGGGGCGATGTAGGCACAGTCCAGCAGGTGGTGCGGCCAGCTGATCCAGCGCGAGTTCAAGACGTCGTCGATGGTGATCGGGTCGCGCAGGCAGGCGCGCTCGTTCATGGTGGCGTGCTTGCGGCAGGCCACGGAGATCGCGGCCAGTTGCTCGCTGGTCGTCCCGAACTCGTACATGTGCCGTGCGGCGACCGGGGCGTAGATCGAGTAGGCGCCGCCCGTCCCGTACGGCATCTCCCAGTCGTAGGGGTGGGGGCTGCGCATCGACTCCCGGTATGGCGCGACGGCGGCGCCGAAGGTGCGGCCGCGGCCTATGTAGTTCTCGCGGCCCCTGCCGCCGTCCAGCACCATCACGTACTTGGCGAGGCCCTGTTGCAGGTACCAGCGCGCCTGGTTGTTGGCGTAGCCGCTGCTCATGCCTCCGGTGTGCGGCAGGTCGATGACCTTCGCGTAGTTTCCGAAGCCCAGGTACTCGGCGAAGCGATACTGGAGCCTGGGGTCCGACCCGAAGCCGGCTACCTGCGTGGTGATGATGCCGTCGATGTCGCTCTTCTTGAGGCCGGCGTCCTCGATCGCCATCTTCGCGGCCTGAGCGAGGAGTTCGGGGACGCTGTGTCCCTCCACGTTGAAGCCGGTGGTCCGGCCCGCACCAACGATCGCTGCCTGTCTTGACAAGTTTGACATGGTCTCCTCCGGCCTGTTCGCGACCTTTCGGGTTCGCGGCTTCGGCGCAGCCAATCTAGGCGACGGCGCCCGCCTCTCTCAGTTCGGCGATTTCGTCCGCGGAGAGCCCCGCTCCCCGCAGGATCTCATCGGTGTGCCGGCCGAGGACGGGAGCGGGACCGGCGGGCCCGACCGTGGACTTCGACATCTCGAACAGTCCGCTGAGCTGCCGCTGCGGGCCGGTCAGCTCGTCCTCGACCTCCACCATCAGCTCGGCGGCCTGCGGGTCGTCGGCGACCTCGCCGGGGAGGTGCACCGGCGCGACCGGCACACCGGCCTCCAGCAGCTCGCTCACGACCTCGGCGACGGTGCGGCTGCGGACTGCCTCGACGACGGCCTGCCTGGTCCGGGCGGCCATCTCCATCACGTCCGGGGCCAACGGATCGTAGTCCGGGTCATCGCTCCCATCGTACGGGACATCGAGAACCTTGCGCGCGAGCGTGCGCATCGCCGGCGTGTAGGCGCCGATGAAGATCGGTCCGTCCTTCGTCATGTATCCGGCGAGGAACGGCCCCCACATTGCGGCAAGTCTCGCCGACATCACCTTGTAGTCCCGCAGCACCGAGACGTAGTCATCGCCCCGGGCGAAGCGCTCATGCGCCTCCTCGAGCCTCGAGCCAAGGAGCACCGCGTCGCTGGCGGGCTCCTGCATGACGAGGTTCCCGATCAGGACCATTGCCGAGCGCAAGAGGGCGACGTCGATGAACTGGCCCTGACCGGACTGGGCGCGGTGATAGAGCGCGGAGGTGATCCCGATCACCGTGGAGAGCCCCGTGGCGGCGTCGATCGTGCCGCCGTGCGTTCCCTTCGGTCCGCCGTGCTCGTCGACGACGCCCACCTCCGCCATGTAGCCCGAGTAGGCCTGCGCGACCATGTCGATCAACGGCTCGTCGACGCGCGGCCCGCGGGTCCCGAACCCCGAGATCTGGGCGTAGATCAGGTCCGGCCGGAGCTGCGAGAGGGTCTCGTAGTCGAGTTTCAGGCGGCGGATCACCTCCGGCCGGAAGTTGATGATCAGGACGTCGAACGCCGGGACGATGCGATGGATCAGCGCCCGGCCCGCCGGGTCGCCCAGGTTGACCACGAGGCTGCGCTTGCCTCGATTGAGGGACTGGAAGATCTTGCTCGTCCCGGCGACGACTCCCGCCGCGGCGCGCGTGCCCTCTCCACCCGGCGGCTCGATCTTGACCACCTCGGCGCCGAGGTCAGCCAGCACGCTGCCCGCCAACGGCCCGGCGATGATCTGAGAGAACTCGAGCACCTTCACGCCATGGAGGGGGCCGGTCGCCATGGTTGGGCTTCCTTCGCTGCTAGTCATGCGCGCGTCTCGCCGACGGTCGCGGTGCTGATGCAGCCGCTAGCAGCGGCATCAGCACACGCGAGCAGTCTGAGCAGCGGGCCCGCGATCCCAACTCGCTACGCCTCCCTGCCGAGGCCCTCGATGAGCTCGGCAAGCGCGTCCGGCCGGTCGAAGTCCAGGAAGTGGCCTCCGTCTTCGATGACGTGCAGGGCGGCGTTCGGGGCCGCTTCCGCGATCTGCTCCCCGCAGTCGAGCGGGACGATCGTGTCGTTGTCGCCCCACACCACCAGCGTTGGAGTTTGCACACCGCGCATGAGCACGGGGAGCGCGTCGTTGAACATCCACGGCTTCCAGGTCACGCGCATCGTCATCTCGCGCCCGCCGTAGAGGAGCATACGGGTCGCGCGTGGCGGATCCTCGCCGAAGTAGCGTTCGAACTCCATCTCGTCCTGAAACCCGCTGCGCACGTAGTCCACGTAGTCGACCACGAGCTGATCCACGATCTCGCCCTCGCGAGGCCGCACGCCGGCTGCGCCAACGAGCACCAGCCCCGCGAGACGCCGCTGGCTCATCGTCGCGAGCTCGGCGGCTATCCAGCCACCAAACCCGAACCCGACGAGCGTCACGTCCTCGAGACCCAACCGGTCCATCCAGAGCTCGACCAGGATCGCGAGGTCGCGCACGTTGCGCGCCCAGTCCGGGCGGTCGGAGTCACCGTAGCCCGGCAGGTCCGGGACGTGGACGCTGAAGCGCTCGGCGAGACGCTCGTGCAGCGGGAGCCAGCCGTGGTTGCTGATTGAGTGGTGCAGGATCACCAGCGCCTCGCCCGTGCCCTTCTGCAGGTAGGACACGTTCCCGCCGCAGACCTCGACTGGAGCGGCGCGCGGGTCGGCGAGTTTCGTCGGCGGGTTCGCGGTCATGTGCGTGCTCCGTTCTTGCTGGCGGGCGTGCGCGCAGAGCGTGCGCTTGCTCATGCGCGCGCGGCGGGATGGTAGCAGATGAGCAGAGCCGCGGCAGACGCAGCCGACCGCTGCGAAGTCGCCGTTCAAGGCCCCGGCAGGCCTGCGGCGAGATCCGCGAATCCGGACGCCTCCCGGCCGTCCTCCCCGCACGCCTGGACTTGACGCGCTGAGAACGCGTGTGATAAGTGAGCGCTTGCCCAGTTGCATCGGGAGCCGCGGAAGCAAGCCTCCGAGGTTCCCGGTCCGGCCTTCCCACAGGAGGGGACTATGGCAAGTTTGTCACGACAGGCGGCGATCGTTGGTTCTGGCCGGACTACCGGCTTCAACGTTGATGGACGCAGCGTCCCCGAACTCCTCGCTGAGGCCGCCAAGATGGCGATCGAGGACGCCGGCCTCAACAAGAGCGACATCGACGGCATCATCAACACGCAGGTGGCCGGCTTCGGGTCGGACCCCCGCCTCCAGTACCGCTTCGCCGAGTACATGGGCTTCGGAAACCAGTCGAAGGTCATCGACCTGCCGCACACCGGGGGCATGAGCAGCGGCTACGCCAACAACCAGGCGCGCTGGTACCTGCAGCAGGGCCTCGCCAACTACGTCCTGGTGCTGGACGGCGGCGACTGGCGGGAGCGCTACGTAGGCAACGACAGGGACATGGGGGCGGCTGTCCGTCCCTACCGGGAGTCGATGCGCAGCCCTCACCCCTACGACTGGGAGATGCCGTACGGCACGGGCGGCGCCTACTCGATCTACGCCCCGGTTGGCGCGCGGCACATGTACGAGTTCGGGACGACCAGCGAGCAGTTGGCCGCGATCTCCGTGGCCTGCCGCAAGCACGCGACGATGAACGAGCGAGCCTGCCTGCGCGACCCGATCACCATCGACGACGTCTTGAACTCGCGCTGGATCAGCTGGCCGCACCACCTGCTGGACTGCGCCTACATCGCCCCCGGCTGCGCCACCGCCTACATCGTGACCTCGGCGGAGCGGGCCTTCGACAGCCCGAAGCCGCCGGTCTGGATCCTCGGGGCCGGTCACGGGATGTCGTACTACCACGTCGGCAACCTCTGCACCCCGTCGCCCGAGGGGTTCGACATCGTGCGCACCGTGGGCACGATGGCGGGAGAGCAGGCCTTCGGCGAGGCCGGCGTCTCGCGCAGCGACATCGATTGCCTCCAGGTCTACGACAGCTTCACGACCACGGCGCTGCTCGCGATCGAGGACTTCGGCTTCTGCGAGAAGGGCGAGGGCGGCCCCTTCGTCGAAAACGGCCGCATGGAGTTGGGCGGCGAGCTGCCGCTCAACACGCACGGCGGCCTGCTCTCCGAAGGCCAGTCGGGCAACGGGACCCTGTTCGTGATGTACGAGGGGATCTCGCAGGCCCGCGGTGAGGCAGGCGAGCGCCAGGTGACGGAAAAGCCGATGGTCTGCATCGGCGGCGCATCGGGCGTCGCCTCGAACTTCGGCTGCACCATCCTGCAGGGGGAATAACGTGGCCGAGTACAACAAACCGGTCCCGGGCGTCACGCCGGACTCCAAGGAGTACTGGGCGGGCTGCCGGCGGCACGAACTGCTGATTCAGCGCTGCAGCGACTGCGGCACCCACCGCTTCTATCCCGGCCCGATGTGCCATGCCTTCGACTGCCTCTCGATGGACTTCGAGTGGGTGCAGGCCAGCGGCAAGGGCACGGTCTACACGCTGACGGTTGTCGCGCGGGCGCCCAACGACATGTGGGCCGACCTTGCCCCGTACGCGCTCGTGCTGATCGAGCTGGACGAAGGGCCCGTCATGTTCAGCCGGGCCGTCGACATTCCCGCGTTCGACGTGAGGATAGGCATGCGCATGGAGGTCGTCTGGGACGACCTGACCCCCGAGGTGACGCTGCCCCTCTTCCGCCCGATCAGCGAGTCGCAGTCTGATGGTGAGGAGAGCGTGGCATGATTGAGAATCTCTCTGGCACGGCCGCCATCATCGGCATCGGCAGCACGGAAATGAGAAACCCCGACGGGCGTTCGGGCATGAGCCTCTACATGGAGGCGATCAAGAACGCCCTCGAGGAGACCGGGCTCAAGAAGAACGACATCGACGGCTTCCTGGTCTATCCGCCCAACGGCAGCATGCGATTTCACACGGAGCTGACGGAGCAGCTGGGGAGCGCCAACTTCGGCAAGAGCCTCTGTGACTTCCCGCTGGTCGGCGGCCTGATGGTCGGCCTGGCCGTGAACAAGGCCCGCTCGGCGATCTATAACGGGCAGTGCAAGAACGTCGTCGTGGTCGGCGGCGGGACGTGGCGCTCGTCCTCGCACCAGACGCCGATCGGTCTGTCCGGGGTGGACCTGTCCGAGTCCATCTATCACAGCCGCGAGCCGATCTCCATGCAGTACGAGTTCCCCTACGGCGTCCACCTGCCGGCGGTGGCCGCGATGATCACGCAGCGGCACATGAACGAGTTCGGGACCACCAGCGAGCAGCTGGCGGCCATCGCCGTGGCGGCCCGCAAGCATGCGGCGCTCAACGATCGCGCCCTGCTTCGCACGCCGATCACCATCGACGACGTGCTGAGCTCGCGAATGATCTCCGAGCCGCTCCACCTGCTCGACTGCTCCTACATCGCCGACGGCGCTTCCGCGTTCATCGTCACCTCGCCGGAGCGTGCGGCCGACGCGCCGACTGAGCCGGTCTGGATTCTGGGTTCCGGCCAGGCGCAGTCGTTCCAGCACATGGGCCACCTCTGCCGCGGCTCCGGGAACGACTTCGACCTCGTGCGCACGGTCGGGAAGATCGCCGCCGCGCAGGCGTTCGCCGAGGCCGGACTCGGCCCGGGCGACGTCGATGTGGCGGAGTTGAACGACTCCTTCACGACCACCGTCCTGCTGCAGCTCGAGGACTACGGGTTCTGCGGGAAGGGCGAGGCCGGCGACTTCGTGGCGGACGGCCGCCTGGAGCTGGGAGGCGAGTTGCCCCTCAACACCCACGGCGGCCTGCTCTCCGAGGGCGACAGCGGCCTCGGGAACTCGATCCCCGCCCTCATCGAGGCGGTGACGCAACTGCGCGGCGACGCGGGCGATCGCCAGGTTGAGGGCGCCGAGGTGGCGATGGTCAGCGGCGTCTCCGAGAGCCTGTCGAGCTACAGCGTCGCGCTGTTGGGAAGGAACTAGACGTGACCGAGCACGCGAAACCGCTCCCGCAATTCACCGTCGCTTCCGAGCCCTACTTCGAGGCCTGTGGCAGGCATGAACTGCGCCTCCAGCGCTGCAGCGACTGCGACACGTTCCGCTTCTACCCGAGCCCGATGTGCCACGCCCCGGACTGCATGTCCCTGGAGTACGACTGGGCCGAGGTGAGCGGCAAGGGCGAGGTCTACACCTACACGGTCGTGCACCGCCCCGTCAGCGAGGCCTGGGCCGATGACGCCCCCTACGTGATCGCGATGATCGCGCTCGACGAGGGGCCCGTCATGATGAGCAATGTCATCGACTGCTCGCCCGGCGACGTAGCGATCGGGACGCCCGTGGAGGTGGTCTTCAGAGACCTCGCGGAAGGCGTCACGCTGCCGTACTTCCGCCCAGCGAGCTGATGAGCGCTCGCCACCACCCCGCGCGTGGGGGGCGCCGCTCGAGCAGACCCGGATAGACTGCGGGTGAAGACGCGGCCGAGGCTCCCAGCCCCGGCCCGCTTCGCGTTCACCGACTCCAACACCGCGGCCGAGGGCGCGAGGCGCGCACGACCCGCAGCGAAGGGAATCCGACCATGGCGACCGGCCCCCTCCATGGCGTGAGAGTGCTCGAGTTCTCGCAGATCATCGCCGGGCCGTTGGCAGGCAGCCTGCTGGGCGACCTCGGCGCCGACGTGGTGAAGGTCGAGCCTCCGGGAGGAGCCGGCCGAGCCCCGGTGGGAGCGCCCCCCGCGATGAGCCGGATGTTCCAGTTCCTCAACCGCGGCAAGCGCAGTCTCGTGGTGGACCTGAGCGACCCGGCGGGCCGGGCGCTGATCCATCGCATCGTCCCCTCCTTCGACGTCGTCATCATCAACTACCGGCCGGCCGTGATCCGCCGCCTGGAGATCGACTACGACACGCTCTCGCAACTCCACCCCGACCTGATTTACGCCCAGATCTCGGGGTTCGGAGGCCACGGGCCATGGGTGGACGAACCGCTGATCGACATGGTCGCGCAGGCGTACTCCGGGTACATGGCGGAGGTGGGCGTCGTCGACGAGTTCGGCGGACCGATGGGGACGCACGGCGGCACGATCGACGCCGCCACGGCGCTCTCCACGGTCGTCGGGGTCTCTTCGGCGCTCTACCACCGCGCCGAGTCCGGCGAGGGCCAGTTCATCGACGTCGCCCTGCTGCGGTCGGCGATGGTCCTGATCGGAGCCCTGGTCTCCCAGAACCCGGCCCTCTCCGACACGAGGGTCGAGGAGGCTCATGAAGGCTACGCCCAGGGCGTCGACTACCCCTCGGTGCTGCGGGCCTACAAGGGGCGGCCCACAACCGGAGATGCAACAGCAGATGATCGGGTCGTGGTCGCGCACTCGTCGATCCGCGGGCCGTTCCTCGCGGGATACATGGCCAAGGACCGACCGATCTTCATCGGCGCCTACACGCCGGTGATGCGCACGCTCGCGCGCCAGGCGCTCGGCATCGAGGACGACGGGAGCGACGAACCGGGCGTCGATCCGTTCGACCCGGATGTGCAGGCGCGGGTCGCCAGGACCCGACAAGCCGTCGTCGAGGCAGTCCGCAGCCGCACCGCGGCCGAGTTCATCAACGAGCTGCTGGAGGCCGGCGTGCCGGTCGGGCCGGTCTACCTTCCCGGCGAAGTCGCCGACGACCCGCAGGCCGCCGAGCTGATGGTGGAGGTCGGGGACGAACTGACCGGCACGCAGAGGCAGCTCAGCGGGATCTTCGAGATGTCGAAGTCCACGGTCGGGCCGGCCGGGCCCGCCCCTGCCCTCGGGGGCCACACCGACGAGATCCTGCGCGATGCGGGGCTCTCCGCGGAGGAGATCGCCGCGCTGCGGGAGGCGGGCGCCGTCTCCTAGTCGCGCCACAGCCGCCAGTCCCATGTGACGATTCGCAGTACGACTCCTGCGAGGACGAAGATGATGGTGGCAGCCGCCGCCACGTCTAACCCGCCGAGCGCCCACCCCACGATGAACACCAGGGGGCGCCGAGGACGAGCGCTGCCAGGAAGACGAAATCGTCCCTCACGGCTGACCATCCCCGCTCAACCATCTCTTGATGTCGTCACCCCAGCGCCACTGAACGAAGTAGCCAACGGGGGTGAGCACAGCCAGAAGGATGATGACGGGGAGGACGATGTCGATCTCCTCGCTGGTCGGCAGCCTCTCGAAGCCCTCGGTGAGCGCGATCACGAGTGCTGCGGTGAGGAGGGCGCCGAGGACAGCGAACGCGACCTCCCGCCATCTCGGCCCGTATCCCCGCCGCCGGAGTTCGTGGACCATCGAGAAGACCCCGAACAGCACCACCAGGACCACGACAGCTATACCCAGCATGCGCACTTCCGTCGAGGTCTACTCGAAGTAGCAGTGCATCGTCACAACGATGCTGCCCGCGTCGAGGCTCAGCCGTGACCCTCACCCACCCCCATTTGTAAACACCGCGTAGGCTGTCTCCCGGATCGGCGCCCTACTGCACTCCCTCGATCGAATCGGCATACGAGAACGGGCCGATTGGGCCGGGGGTCATCGAGATCTTCGGCAGCACGTGCTCGGCCATCAGATCCATTTGATGCAACAGGTTTCCCACCTGGTCCATGTCCTTGTAGCTGTAGGCGCCGGGACGGATGCCGATGTGGTCGACTCCAATGTCATTGCATTCGCCGATCCTCTTCACGAGGTCGTCAACATGAACGAGCGGGTAGGTTGATCTGAAGCTGCGCTCGCCTTCCGCGACCAGGCCCCGAGCGACTTCGGTGTCGTCCTCATCGCGGCGGTCGGTGATCTGGCACTGCATCGTGATCGCGACGTAGGGCTTGCCCGTGCGGCCGTAGCGATCCCAGTACTTCTGAATCTCCTGCAGATCACGCTCCAGTCGCTGGGTCCCGGTGAGTTCCTCCGCATCCCAGGGGAAGATGGGCTTGCCTTCGTAAATGGAGGGCTGTTCCCCGATCGGACCGCTACGCGTTGAAGGGGTGTTAATTGCACCGACACCAGGAAGGTAACCCTGGCAGTACTCCCCGATGCGCCGGAACGGTCGCGGTCCACGTCCGCCATAGATGATGGGAGGATGCGGCTCCTGTGTAGGCCGCACCATGATGGTCATGTCGTCGAAGTTCGCATACTTGCCGTGGAAGCTTGCGACGCGATTCTTCCAGAGACTGATCATGCACTTGAAGTACTCGTCGGTCATCGCGGTACGTTCGTCGAACGGCTGGTGCATGGCGTTGGACGCTTCCACAATGTGCCCGCTGCCGGCGCCGATCATCAATCGGCCGTGGGTGAAGTGATCGATCGTCGCGAGTACCTGGGCCTGCTGGATCGGCGGGCGCCAGGGGATCACTGCAACCGCCTGGCTGAAGTAGGGTTGGTAGTCGATGGCATCGCATGCGCCTGCGATGTACGCGGTCGCCGTCCACACATCGGTAGTCCCGGTTCCGTACCCGACGGCCTGCGTGGGCGAGAGAATGATGTGGTCGACGAACCACAATGACTCCAGGTTCATCTCTTTCGCCTTCGCCAGAACGCGAAATGCCCGCTCGCCCCGGAACCAGCGAGCGTACTGCGGGATAGCCAGTCCGATCTTCACGGGACGCCGCCTCTCTGAACTCAGGCCCTTACAACCGTCGCGACCGTAGATGTATCAAGTCCACGCCCCCTCAGCGGTCGCGGCTCCGAACCGTAGCCGGTTCCATACGTTCCCCGGCCGCAGCCCGGATCGTCTCCCGATCCGGCGCGACCGTACGCAATTGGACGGACCTTCTCGCTGCCGCGCAGAAGGTCCGCCAGATCAACCACCGAGGGATGGTGAGAGGGGCTTACTCACCCCCTCGGCAGGCTGGATAGTGAGCGCTTGCTCACTTGCCCGTAGATTAGCCGAGCCGGTATCATGCCGTCAATCTCGGAAGACAAGGCTGGCTGGGGGGACAATGTCGTGGTAGTACCCGCGAAAGTGGCGGATGCGGCCCTGCTCGCCGGGCGCCGGCAGCAGATCGTCTCGACTGCCACCGGCGTGATGCTCGAGAAGGGCTTCCACCGCACATCGATACGCGACATCGCCGCGGCTGCCGACATTACGATGGGTACTCTCTACCTCTATATCTCCCGCAAAGAGGACGTACTTTACCTCATCGCCTCAGCGATCATGGAAGACCTGTCGGACGGCTTGCTTGCCGTCAAGCCGCGCGGCACGGCTTTGGATACGCTGCACGCCGCGGCCGAGCACTTCTTCAATGCAGTCGCGGGACTTCGGCGCGAAGTTGCACTCCTCTATCGCGAGTCGGCTTCGATGCTCCCCGAGCACCTTGAGGTGTTGAAGCAAAGCGAGTTGCGAGAGCGTGACTTCCTGGCCGACATCATCAGGAGTGGTATCGACCGGGGTGAATTCCGCCCTGTGAACCCCGAGTTGGTCGCCCACAACATCATCATGCTCGCACACATGTGGACCCTCAAGGGATGGACGTTGAAAGACACGTTCGATGTGTCGTCATACTTCAAAGCCCAGTTCGACCTGATCCTTGCAGACGTCCTTCCCGAGCGGCGTGAAGGGTTGCTGGCCTCGTAAGCCGCGGACCTGTCGTTCATGCGCTGAGACCGGCGCACGACGACGTACCGAGCCCTCCGCACGCCAGAGCCATCGTTCCCCCTCACTCGCAGCTGCGCCGCGTCTGGTGGGTCTCTTCGGCACTCCGCGCCGGCCCGTCGTTTGCCGCGTGCGTGCCGATCGTGATAGAACGCTCGCGCGCTGACCGTGCGCCCGCTCAGGAGCTCGCGAGGGCTCTGTCCGCTCAGCTCCCGGTCACATCCGGCGCCTGTCGCCCGATGGGCGCGCAACGCACCAGTCGCGTGGGGTCGAAGCCCCGGCCCCGGGCCGGCGCAGCCGGCCTCCGAGCGCACAAAGGACAGATCCGTGACCTCGACCACTGAATCCGCGCACACCATCAAGGACAAGGTCGCCATCGTCGGAATCGGCGAGACGACGTACTACAAGCGAGGCGGATCGCCGGTCAGCGAGTTCGTGCTCGCCTGCGAGGCGATTCTCAAGGCAGCCGACGACGCCGGCATCGACGTCAAGGACATCGACGGCTTTGCGTCCTACAGCAACGATCGCAGTGATCCGGTACGGCTCGCGGACGCGCTCGGCATTCGCGAGGTCGCCTTCACGAACATGTTCTGGGGCGGCGGCGGCGGCGGTGTCTGCGGCGCGGTCGGCAACGCGGCCGCGGCGCTCGTGGCCGGGTATGCGAAGTACGTCGTCGCCTATCGGTCGCTCGCGCAGGGGCAGTTCGGACGCTTCGGCCAGTCGCACGCAGGCGGCGCGGTCTCCGGGGCGACGGCCTACGTTGCTCCCTACGGCGTGATGACGCCCGCGCAACAGATCGCGTTTCGGACGCAGCGCTTCATGCACGAGCGCGGCGCCACCCAGGACGCCCTCGCCGCGATCGCGCTTGCCTCGTACGCCCATGCCCAGCGCAACCCGCGAGCCGTGATGTACGGACGGCCGCTGACGCGCCGGGACTATGACGAGTCACGGTGGATCGTCGAGCCGTTCCACCTCTTCGACTGCTGCCAGGAGAACGACGGCGCCGCCGCGGTCATCCTGACCACGGCGGAGCGGGCGCGGGACCTGCAGCACAAGCCCGCGTACCTCATGGCGGCCGCGCAGGGCTCGGACACCCGGTTCTCGCTGCCGACGCACAACGCTCCCGACTATCCGAGCGCGAACTTCAAGCCCGTGGCGCGAAGGCTGTTCGAGATGGCCGGGATCAGCGCGAGTGACGTGGACGTCGCGCAGGTCTACGAGAACTTCACGGGCGGAACGATGCTGAGCATGGTCGAGCACGGCTTCTGCGAGCCGGACGAGGTGGACGAGTTCTGCACCGAGGCCAACCTGACGTGGCCGGACGGCCGGCTTCCGCTCAACACGAGCGGAGGGAATCTCGCGGAGTGCTACATGCACGGGCTCGAACTCGTGAACGAGGCCGTCCGGCAGGTCCGCGGCACCTCCACGTGCCAGGTGGACGGCGCGGAGATCGCGCTGGTCGCAGGGGGCCCCGTCACCGCGCCCGTCAGCAACCTGATCCTCCGCGGCTGATCGCCGGGCAGGGAGAGGCGCCATGACCGAGCGACCGCAGACCGCCTACTACCTCCCGGAAGGGATGCCGCAGCCCGCGCCCGCTCCGGACCAGCTCGACGCCCCCTACTGGGAGGCGACCCGCCGGCACGAACTGGTGGTCCAGCAGTGCCAGGCATGCGAGGAGTTCCAGTGGGAGCCCGAGTGGCTCTGCCGGGCCTGCCAGTCGTTCGATCTCACCTGGAGCACGGTTTCGGGCCGGGGCACGGTCTTCGCCTGGGAGCGCGTCTGGCACCCGGTCCATCCCGCGCTCCAGACCGGGGTTCCCTACATCGCCGTGCTCGTCGAGCTGGCCGACGCGGGGAACGTCCGCATGATCGGCAACCTGCTCGGCGATCCCCGCCAGGAGGTGCAGATCGGCGCGGACGTGAGAGCGGTCTTCGAGGACCACGCGGACGACGGCTACACGCTCGTGCAGTGGGAGGTCGTGGACGCGCCGGCGGCCTGACTCCGAGGGCATCCCCGAGTCCCGGCCAGCTGATCCAGGGTGTCCGGCGCCCGCGGCCGGCGCCGCCCGCTGCCTGCTCGATCCGCTCGACAGCCTGCCGGCCGGGCGACCCTGCGTTTGCTGCGCTTGACAGGCGGCCCCTCGACCTGTACGAAACGGCCAGAGAAGCAGGCGAGCGAGTGCTCGCTTGTTCGATGTGAGGTGCGCGCGAACAAGTAGGGAGCGACGCTCGTTTCGACCATGGATCGTGTCGCGTTCCCCGCTCGCAGACCCGAGCGAGCAAACAGACTTTGTGGCAGTGCCCTTGACGCGGGAGGGTGAAGATGACCGCAGCGCCGATGACGAGTCCGCTCAGCGGGGTCAAGATAGTCGACTTGACGACGAACATCGCGGGACCGCTGGCCGCGCGCATGCTCGCCGAGATGGGGGCGGACGTCATCCACATCGAGCCCCCCTGGGGCGATGACGGACGCAACTCGACCACGCCGTTCCTCGGCCGCGAAGGCACGCTCTATTCGACCTGCAACCGCAGCAAGCGAGGCGTCGTCATCAACGTGAAGACCGCGGGCGGGCAGGCCGTGTTGAAGCGGTTGCTGCAGGACACCGACATCTTCATCGAGGCGACCGTTCCGGGTGCGCTCGAGGGGCTCGGGCTGGGCTACGAGGAGCTGGAGAAGATCAATCCGCGACTGGTGCAGGTCTCGGTCAGCGGCTGGGGGCCAGATGGTCCGCTGGCGAACGAGCCCGGCTACGCCGTGCTCGCCGCAGCCTACAGCGGCGCGGTCCGCCCGCCGCAGAAGGAGGACGAACTCCCGGAGCTGAAGGGCGGCGGTCCCGATCCCACCGCGGCGCTGCTCGCGACCATCGGCGCGCTGTCGGGCCTGCGGAAGCGCGACCTGACCGGGAAGGGCTCGCTCGTCACCACCTCGATCTTCCACGCGGCGATGCACCTCGTAGGATCGTTCCGCGTGGTTGCGGAAGAGGACGACACCCCGCCGGCCGCCCCGCGAGGCGACGGCCTCGCCGGGCTGGGCGGGCTGGGCGTGTTCCAGACCGCCGACGGTGGCTGGCTCTACCTCAGCGCCTGGAACGACAGGCAGTTCAAGCGGCTCTGCGAGCTCGCGGACCTCGCGTACCTGGGCGAGAGCCCCGAGTACGCGACGCGGCTGCAGCGCTCCATCCACGGCGCCGAGGTCAACGAGTTGCTCGGGCACTGGATCTCCACGATGCAACTCGACGACATCGTTGAGCTGCTCGCTCACAACAAGGTCCCGGCATCACCGATGCGCATGAGCGTCGAGGAGCTCTTCGACGATCCCCAGGTCGTCGGGAACGAGATGTACAAGCTGGTCGAACACCCCACGAAGGGCCGCCTCTGGCAGCTGCGCGGCATGCTGGAAGTCGACGGCGACCACGGGCGCATGGATCCCGCGCCACTCTTCGGACAGCACACGGACGAGGTGCTGACGGAGCTTGGCTTCGGAGATGAGGAAGTCTCGGCGTTGCGCGAGGCCGGAGCGGTCGCCTGAGCGACCACCTGCTGAGCCTGCCCTGAGGAACGGAGTTTCGGATGTTCATCGGCAAGTTCGTGGAGCGCGCCTATCAGGACCCGGTCGAAGACCTGAGGTCACGGCGACGCAACACGACCGACATGGACCTGAGCAACTCGCTGTTCGACAGCGACGTCGCCTCGAGTCTCTACCACCGCTACTTCGACGAGCACTGCTACGCCGAGGAAGTGGGGTACGACGCGATCATGCTGAACGAGCACCACAACGGTCCGTTCTGCATGGGCTCGCAACCGAACATCGAGGCGGGGATCCTGGCGCGCATCACGGAACGGGTCAAGATCGTGATGCTTGGCAACATTCTCCCGCTCTGGGACGATCCGCTGCTGCTGGCAGAGCAGCTCGCCGAGATCGACCTGATCTCGCGCGGCCGCCTCGTCAACGGCTGGGTCCGCGGCACCGGGCGCGAGAGCGTCGCGCACACGGCGCAGCCGCCCTACAACTTCGAGCGGCTCGAGGAGGCTCACGCGCTGATCGAGAAGGCCTGGACCACGCCCGGCCCGTTCCGCTGGGAGGGCGAGCACTACCACTACCGCACGGTGAACCCCTGGGTGCTCCCGTACCAGAAGCCGATGCCCGCGCAGATGGCATGCGGCCTGATCAGCAAGAACTCCATGGAGTGGGCAGCGCGGCGCCGCTACCCCTACATCATGCTCGCGACCGAGATCAACGCCACGAAGGCGGCGTTCGAGTACTACCAGGAAGTCGCGAACGAAGAGGGGTACGAGGCCGACTCGCGGCACTTCGGCTACCTGATCAAGGTGCACGTGGACGAAACCGATGAGCTTGCGTACGACGTCGGGAAGAACTTCGTCCTCGGCGCCAACAACCCCTTCAACGAGGGCAACGAGGGCCAGGTGCGGGGCTTCATGCAGAACCTGCCCGGGATGATCGACCGCGCGCGGCTGCTGCCCACCGTGGGAGCGGATACGGCAAGCGGCCCGGGCGGCGTCTCCTCCGGCCGTCAGGTCATTACAGCGGAGAACGACACCGCGGCGGCCCGCCGGGCGCAGCGCGCCAGCAGAAGCTACGACGACCTGGTCGGCGCCAAGGCGATCGTTGTCGGCTCCCCGGACACCGTGATCGCGCGGGTGAAGGAGATCATGGACTTCCTCCGGATCGGCTCGGTCTTCTTCTGGGACGGCGAGGGCGCCATGACCCACAAGGAGAGCATGCGCAGCATCCGGCTGATGGGCGAGGAGGTCATCCCCGCGCTCAAGGACTACGCAAAGGAGATCGGGATCGTCAACCCGTTCGAGGTCGATCCCGGCTGGGGGATCCGGCCGGCCGAAGCGCAGCCGGCGACCGCCTGATCCCGCGTTGCGCCTGAGGCGTCGCCGGCACCGGTCGGCGGCGCGCACAAGCTGCCACACGAAGGGCTTCACGTAGTGAGTCGTGTCGCGCGGATCCTCATCGAAAAGGATGTGCCGATCCCGCTGCGAGACGGCACGCGCACCGTCGGCGACCTCTACCGGCCCGCCGACGGCAGCGCCGTACCCGCATTGGTGACGCGCAATCCCTACGACAAGGAAGTCGAACTGCGGGCTGTGGGGACGCTGCCGTCGCCCGGCAAGCTCGCGGAGCGTGGCTACGCCGTCGTCAGCACGGACGTACGCGGCCGCTTCGCTTCCGAGGGGACGTTCACCCCCTTCCAGGACGAAGGACCGGACGGCTACGACACCATCGAGTGGACCGCCGCGCAGCCGTGGTGCGACGGCAACGTGGGGATCTACGGACCCTCCTATCTCGGCGTCACCACGATGCTCGCGGCGCGCGAGCGGCCTCCGTCCCTGCGCTGCGCGATCCCGCTGGTCACCGCGGACGACTACTACCGCGATTGGGTGTACCAGGGGGGCGCGTTCAAGCTGAGCTTCGCCCTCGGCTGGGCGCTCGGCATCGCCATGGCCTCCGCGCGGCGCCTGGATGCCGAGATCCGTGAACGCCTCGCGGCGGCGGTCACTGGCCTCGATATCCGCAGCTACGTCCGTCCGCTCGCCTCCGCGCCGGGGCTCTCAGTGCCCGGAGTCGCGCCCTGGTGGTCCGAGTGGCTCGAGCACGATCGCCACGACGAGTACTGGCAGGGGCTCGCTCCGGCGCGCGACTACGCGGACTACGACGTGCCGATGCTGCACGTGAGCGGCTGGTGGGATCTGTTCGCCCAGGGCACGATGCGCAACTTCCGGGCTCTGACCTCCGCGCGGCGAGCTCCACAGCACCTCTGGGTCGGCCCATGGGCGCACACGCACTACGACCGATACTTCGCGGAGCTGGACTTCGGACCAGCGGGGTCCGCTTCGGGCGCCGGCGTGGTCGCGGCCTTCAACCGCTTCATCGACCAACACCTGCGCGGAGGCGAGCCCCGTGTTCCCCCGGTGCGCTACTTCCTGCTGGGCGCGAACCGCTGGTGCGACGCGGACGAATGGCCACCGACCGAGTGTGAGCCGCGCGCCTTCTACCTCCACAGCGACGGGAAGGCCAACAGCGCCCGCGGGGACGGGCTGCTCACGGAGCAGCACCCTCCCGGCGACGAGCGCGCGGACCGCTACCTCTACGACCCGGAACGGCCGGTACCCACGACAGACCCCCCGGGCCCGAGCGACCAGCGCATGATCGAGGCGCGCGACGATGTCCTCTGCTTCACGACACCGCCCCTCGATCAGCCTGTCGTGGTCGCCGGCCCCGTGACGCTCGAGCTCTGGGCGACCACGGATGCCCCGGACACCGATTGGACGGGCAAGCTCGTCGACGTGCACCCGGATGGGCGGGCGGTGCTGCTCTGCGACGGCATCCTCCGCGCGCGCTACCGGGAATCTGCGGCGGACCCACGCCCGGTTCAGCCCGGCCGCCCGACGCGCTACTCGGTCGATCTTGGCGACATCGCGTGCCGCTTCGACGCTGGTCATCGTCTTCGCCTCGAGGTGTCCAGCTCGAACTTCCCCAAGTTCGATCCCAACCCGAACACCGGGCGAACCGTGGCGACCGAGACCGAGAGTCGTGTCGCGATACAGGAAGTGTTGCACGACCGCGAGCACCCCTCGGCGCTTCAGCTGCACGTCTCGACCGAGTGACCCGGCGTGCGTACGTGGTCCCAGTTCCCCGGCATCCACCTGCGGAGCCGCCCGGCGCGGCGGATTTGCGGAGCCGCCAATCGATCGTCAAGACTTGCGCGGGTGGGAACCGCGGCATGACTGATCGGCTCATCAGCTTCGACATCGACGGCACGCTCGACATCGGCGATCCGCCGGGGCTGATCCCGCTGGACGCCGTTCACCGTGCGATCGCGCTGGGCTTCGTGGTCGGCAGTTGCTCCGACCGCCCGCTGCACACCCAGCAGGATCTCTGGAGAGCGCACGGAGTGCCGGTGCACTTCTCCGTGCTGAAACAGCACCTGGAGTCCGTGCGCGAGGAGTTCAGCGCGAGTCACTACCTGCACATCGGCGATTCGCCGGTCGACCGCTGGACGGCCATGAGCGCCGGGTTCGACTTCATCCACGTCGAAATGACCGATCTGCAGGACGGAGCACCCACGCGAGGCGGCCGTCACCCGCTGGAGATCCGCGAGCAGGCTGCCCGCATGGTGTTCGCCTCGGAGCGCGATCACTCGTCGCAGTGGGCGACGATCGTCTCGATCGCCAAAGAGTTCGGGATGCCTCCCGAGACGTTGCGCGCATCGGTGCGGCGGGCCGAGGTCCTGGCGGGCCTCGCCGAGCTGCGGAACCTCGGCCTGATCGACTGAGGCTCGTGGCGCCCGGGACCGCGAGGTCGCACCGGGGCTCCCGACGACCGCGGCGCCGCGAGCGACCGGCTCACCGCACCACGGTGCGTCCCGGCTGAGATCGCGGCCGGCAGGGCGGCCATTGGTCGGCGACCGCCTCTTGACAGTCAGTGCCACTTTCGCTACACAGGCGGTGGGCGCAGCAAGAGCGAGCGCTCACTCCAGCATGCGCGGACGCTGTCCCGGCTGGATTCGCAGCGGTCCTTGGAACGGGGGTTCAGGATGAGGTTTGGCATCTTCTACGAGCTGGCGGTTCCGAAACCATGGACCCCCGAGAGCGAGCACGAGGTCTACCAGACGTCGCTGGAGCAAGTGCGGCTCGCCGATGAACTCGGGTTCGACTCCGTGTGGGCCGTCGAGCATCACTTCCTCGAGGAGTACTCCCACTGTTCGGCATCGGACGTCTTCCTCGCCGCCTGCGCGGCACAGACGAAGAACATTCGCATCGGGTTCGGCATCCGCCTGCTGCTGCCGCCGTTCAACCATCCCGTCCGGACGGCGGAGACGGCAGCCGTCCTGGACCTGATAAGTAACGGCCGCCTCGAGTTCGGCACCGGGCGCTCGCAGACGTGGAACGAACTGGGTGGCTTCAACTGCGACCCCGACGACACCAAGGACATGTGGGCGGAAGCGGTCGAGGCGATTCCGAAGATGTGGAAGGACGAGTACTTCTCGTGGGACGGGAAGTACTTCAAGGTGCCGCCGCGCAACGTCCTCCCGAAGCCCTATCAGAAACCGCACCCGCCGATGTGGGTGGCCGTCAGCAGCCCGGAGACGGCCATTCAGGCGGGCGAGCGCGGCCTGGGCATGCTCGGAGTCAGCGGAGCGGCGCCCGAGGAGCAGGCGAAGCGGATCAACACCTACCGTGAGCTGATCAGGGACTGCGAGCCGGTCGGCGAGTTCGTGAACGAGCGAGTCGGGACGCTGAACTGGCTCCACTGCTCGGAGGATCCGGACGAAGCGGCGATGTACGGTCAGCAACTGGTGCAGGGCTTCAACCATCTGAACGCGCACTTCGTCGCGATCCGGCAGGTCTACCCCACGCGCGTCTACCGCACGCCCGGCGGAGGCGCCAGGGCAAGGGGCGACCGGCGAGGCGCCACGTCGCAGCGCGCCGAGGCGGCGAAGCGCCCGCAAGGGAGCAGTGTCGTCTCAGCGAGTCAGGCGGGCAGCTTCCGGCGGGACGACCTGGCGATTGGAACGCCCGACCAGATCATCAAGAACATGAAGCGCTGGGAGGAGATGGGCGTCGACCTCGTGACCTGTCTCGTCAGCGTCGGCACGCTCGTTCCCCAGGAGAAGATCCTGAAGTCGCTCAAGCTCTTCGCCGAGGAGGTGATCCCGGCATTCGACAAGGGCGACAAGGAACCCAAGCCGTACAAGCCGGTCGCCGCGACGTCTGCGAACGGCGCGCGGAGCAAGGCCAGCAAATCCGCCGCGGTATCGTAGTCGCAGCCGCGAGGACACCGCCGGAAGGACCCTGGAATGCCTGAGTACGGCCAGCTCGGCGTAGACAAGATCCCGTTCACGACGCCATTCATGGCGCCGCTCTATCCCGCGCCTCCCTGGAAGTTCGAGGACAGCCAGATCCTCCTCATGAGCTACGAGATCGACAAGGATCTCGCGGAGAGTTCGCTGCCACCCGCGCTCTCCCGCTCGTACCCGCCGTACGGCCACATCATGGTCTCGCACTACCCCTCGAGTCCGGTCGGCCCGTTCAGCCACGCGACGCAGCTGGTCGTCTGCCGCTGGCGGACGACCGCGCGGGCGTTCCCGCTCCTGACGATCGTCAGCACGGAAGCCGCCTGCGCGGCGTTCCGCGAGTTCTGGGCCTTCCCGGCAAAGCTCGGCGACGTGACGCTGGAGCGGGACGCCGAGGGCGTCAGCGCCTCGGTCGCGCGGGGCGGGGAGACGCTCGCCAGGGTGCGCATGACGAACCTCGAGGAGGTCACCGCGGGCGAGATGCGCTACGACCCGATGATGAACCCGAGAATCGTGCGCGCCGCCAGGGAGGAAGACGCGCCCCCGGTGCTGGAACTGGATCAGATCGATCCCGACTACACGTACAAGCAGACGTGGCGCGGCCATGCCGAGGTCGAGTATCCGTCGACCTCCGAGGCCGACCCCTGGCACCTCATGGAGAATCGCAACCACATCGCGACGACGTTCGCGGTCTGTGACACGGAACTCGGCTTCGCGCGTTACGTCGTGGCGTTCGACGAACCGTAGCGCCGGGCGCTGTCTGGACTGACCTCGCGCCGGGAAACCGGACCGTTTGCCGCCGCCTGGGGGGGCTCGCGTCACTCGTTGAGGTGGTCGAGTCCTCGTCGCAGCAACGTGAATGCCTCGTCCAGGAGATCGGCTGGCCTGTCCGTGCCGCCGGCGTAGAGCCACCTCCGCCGCATCGACCGGATTGAGCCGACGACGGCGCCCGCCGCGAGCTGCGCGCGGGAGTCGTCCGGCGCCAGGCCGTACTCCTCGGCGATCGCGATCGCGAGGATGTCCTCCCGCTGCTCGTCGAGCGCCGCCATCCGCGCCGTCAGTGCCGGCACCTCCAGCAGCAGTCTCCCGACACGGACGTCGTAGTGCGGATGCTCGAATCCCATGACACGCAAGACGTCTCGGGACGCCCTCCGGACGCGATCGATCAGGGTCTCGTCGGGGAACCGTACCGCGAGTGAGTTCCGGTAGGTCTCGAGCAGTTCTTCGCTATCGAAGAAGACCACGTCCTCTTTCGACTTGAAGTAGCGAAAGAACGTGCGCGCCGAGACATCGGCCTGGGTGGCGATTTCCTCGACGGTGGTCTCGTCGTAGCCGCGCTCCGAGAACAGGCGGATGGCCGCCCGCGCGAGCGCCTCACGAGTCCGCCGCTTCTTCTGTTCGCGCAGCGACTCCTGCCGCCGCGCCGGCCTCCGGCCTTCCCGCAAGCTCGGGGCGTTCGATCCGGGTGTTGGCATCGCGCTCTCCACGCAGGCCGTACGCAGCCGATGGTAGGATTCTGTCACCCGCTGTCAAGTCGCGGACGCGAGGCTCGGGCGGACCGCGGCCCGACGGTGTGAACCCGGCTCCGCTCGCTTGACATGCGCGGCGACAATCGAGTACACGGGGCGCAGCCTCACGAGCGAGCGCTCACTTCTCGCCGCCCCGTTTTCAGGAGGGTTCGATGAGTCCAATCAGGCAGGTGTTGGCCGACCTCAAGGTCCTCGATCTGACGACGAACGTGGCTGGCCCGGTCGCCGCGCGCCTCTTCGGCGAACTCGGCGCGGACGTCGTGCACATTGAGCCGCCCCACGGGGATGACGGACGCAACACGACAACCAGGTTCCTTGGCCGGGAAGGGACGTTCCACACCGTCGGCAATCGCAACAAGCGCGGCATCGTCATCGACCTCAAGACGGAGCGCGGTCTCGAAGTCATGAAGCGCATGCTTGAGCAGGCAGACTTCTTCGTCGAGAACATGACGAAGGGCACGCTGGATGACCTCGGGTTGGGCTGGAGTACGCTTCACGCCCTCAACTCGCGGCTCATCCAGCTCTCGATCACCGGCTGGGGGCAGAACGGCCCGCTCGCGCACGAGCCGGGATACGACGTGCTGGTGCAGGCCTTCACCGGCGCCGTGCGCTCAGACGAGAATCGCGAGTTCCGTGCGCTGGGCGGGCTCCGCGGAGACCCGACGGCGCCGCTGCTGGGCGCGTTCGCGGCCATGGGGGCGCTGTACGAGCGGGAACAGACCGGACGCGGCTCGTTGGTCACCTCATCGGTCCTCCAGGGCGCCATACACATGGCAGGCGCGGGCATGGTGATCGCCCACGACGAGATCAAGGAGGACGGGAACGGTGCGGGGCCGCCCCTCGGTCTCGGTGGGCTGGGCCCCTTCTGGGCGGCCGATGGGAAGGGCGTGTTCCTCTGTGCCTGGAACGACCGTCAGTTCGTCGAACTTTGCTCGCTGGCCGGTTTCGCCGAGGTCGGCGAGGATCCGGCGCACGCCACTCGTTTCCTCAGGGGAGGCGAGAGCGGCGCGAGGCTGAACGCCCTGTTTGGACAGTGGGTCGGTTCGAAGAACCGCGACGAGATCGTCGAGGAGATGCGCGCGAGACGCATCCCGGTGTCTCCCATCAACGAGACCCTCAGCGAACTGGAGGACGATCCGCACATCCGCGAGAACGACCTGATCACAACGCTGGACCATCCAACAAAGGGCCGTCTGAGCATGATCGGGGCGATGTACGAGATCGACGGGGATGGCCCGGAGTACCAGCCGGCGCCGCTCCTGGGAGAGCACACCGACGAGGTGCTCGGGGACTACGGCTTCTCGCCGGAGCAAGTCAGCGCGCTGCGCGAGTGCGGTGCGGTGGCATGAGGAAGCGCTGCGGTAGTTCGTAGCTGAGGCCCTTCATGACCGCCAGGTGCGACGATGCCCGACGCTGAGACGGCCCGGCCGCCACGGCCGGACCGCGTGCTCGTAGAGAAGAATGTCGCGGTCCCGCTCCGCGACGGTGTCACGACGTACGGCGATCTCTACCGCCCACTGGACATCGGCCCCGTGCCCGCGGTCATCTCCCGCACGGCCTACAACAAGGAGGCGGTAGGCGGCGGTGACGGCGTGTCGCCTCTCAAGTCGGCGGAGCGCGGCTATGCCGTGCTCGTCGTCGACACGCGCGGTCGCGCTTCCTCCGAGGGCGAGTTCCGGCCCTTCGAGACGGAGGCCCCGGACGGCTATGACACGGTCGAGTGGGCAGCCGCGCAGCCGTGGTGCGACGGGAATGTTGCGCTCTACGGTGGCTCGTACGTGGGCGCGACCGCGCTCCTCGCAGCCCGCGAACGGCCGCCGTCGCTGCGCTGCGTGATTGCCACCAGCACCGCCGACGACTACTACGACGGCTGGATCTTCAGCGGCGGGGCCTTCCAGCTCGGCTTCGCGGCGACCTGGAGCATGACCCTCGCTTCAACCAGCATGGTGCTCCGTCCCGACTACGCCGGCCGCATCACCCCCGAGCAGCGGGAGGAGTTCGGCCGTACCCTCGCCGGAGGCCTTGATCCGCTGTGGACACGGCCCCTCTCGGCCCTGCCCTCCATATCGGCGGAGCACATCGCGCCGTGGTGGGCGATATGGCTTCGGCACGAGCGGCGAGATGACTACTGGGCCGGCCTGAGCCTCAAGGACCACTATGGCGAGTTCGAGACGCCGATCCTGCACGTCGGCGGCTGGTTCGACGTGTTCGGGCCCGGCACGGTCAGGAACTACGCGGGAATCACTGCCGCCGGCCGGACGGATCAGCAGCTGATCGTCGGCCCCTGGGCACACACCGAGTCGGGCCCCACCCTGGGCGAGATGACGTTCGGAGCGAGGGGAGCTCGAGCGGCCGCCAACATCGTCGGCGAGTCCAACCGCTTTCTCGACCGCTACCTGCGACCGGGAAACCGGCCCACTGCCCCGAACCCGACCCCCGTCCGCTACTTCCTCATGGGCGCCAACGAGTGGCGGCTCGACAGCTCGTGGCCGCCGGCCGACGCACGTCCATCCAGGCTCTATCTCCAGAGCGGCGGGAAGGCGAACACCCTGCACGGTGACGGCGCCCTGACAGGGACAGCGCCGGCGCACGGCACGACCCCCGATCGCTACGTCTACGACCCGGACCACCCGGTCGAGACCCACGGCGGACCGATTGTGCACATGACGATCGGGGCCGCGGGTCCATTCGATCAGAGCGAGATCGAGGCGCGGGAGGACGTCCTCTGCTACTCGACCGCCCCACTGGAGGCGCCCGTGACCATCGCCGGCCGGATTCGAGTGAGCCTCTGGGCGGTCTCGGACTGCCCGGACACCGACTGGACCGCGAAGCTCGTCGACGTGCTGCCGGACGGGCGGGCGGTGAGCATCTGCGACGGGATCATCCGCGCACGGTTCCGGCATTCACTGCAAGACCCTCAGTTGCTCGAACCGGGCGAGCCCGAGGAGTACGAGATCGACTTGGGTCACCTGGCGCACCAGTTCTTGGTAGGGCATCGAGTGCGCCTCGAGATTTCCAGCTCGAACTTCCCCCGGTTCGACCGAAATCCGAACAGCGGTGAGCCGCTGGGAACGGCCGCAACCGCGAGGATCGCCACGCAGCACGTGCTGCACGACGAGTCGCACCCCTCGTTCCTCGAGTTCGACGCGCTCGACGAGTAGCGCTCGACCGCAGCCAGCGGGGACTGCGGGCGCTGGGCCTTCGCGGCGTCACTTGCGAGCCGGGGGCCGAGGTCGTGGCGCTCGGCACTCTCCGCGCCAGCCCGCGCTGGCCTTGTCCGGCTACCGATCCGCGGATAGGGCTCCTACGAAATTTGTTGACACCGGATACGGCCCTCTGGTAATAGTGAGCACCCTTGCCATCAGCGAGCGAGTGCTCGCTTGCCGAACTCCCGCGGGAGCGGAACTGGAGGATTGAGCATGACAGAGAGAGAGCCACTCGACGTTATCGAGGCGATTTTCTCGACGCCGGCAATGCGCTACCTGAAGCGCGACCCGATTCCCGATGAGATCGTCTGGGCGATCCTCGATGCCGCGATCCGCGCTCCGAGCGGCACGAACACCCAGCGCTGGGGTTGGCTCGTCGTCCGCGACCAGGAGACGAAGAGCGGGATCGCGGAGATCTACCGGGACACCTGGGCCCGTGCGAATCGCATCGTGGGCCATGGCGCCGATCGAACTCGCGACGAAGAGTTCACCGCAAACAAGAAGGTGGAGTTCGGCGCCGCGAACTACAACTCCGTCGAGCACCTGGCCGATCACTTCGAGTATGCGCCCGTGCTCATCGTCCCCTTCATGATTCAGACGGGACTGCGTCCGGGCGACGATCCCAACACGCCGCCGGAGGAACGAGCATTCCAGGGCAGTCCGCTCATGGGCGGTTCCATCTACCAGGCCGTCCAGAACATGCAGCTCGCGGCTCGCGCGTACGGCATCGGCACCACCTACACGAGCGTCGCCAACACCGAGGAGCACGAGCCGAGGATGAAGGAGCTGCTCGGGCTGCCGATGAACACTCGCACCATGTGCATCATCCCGATCGGCTACCCGCTCGACGTCGACGAGTTGGCCGAGGTCGGAGCGAGTGCGGCCCGCGCTCGCTTCTTCAGGCCAAACCGCATCCCCGTCGACCAGGTGACTCACTGGGATCAGTTCGGAGAGCAGATGGACCGCGAATAGGCAGGAGCCCCGGCGCGGACTCCCGCCGGCTCACGACCCACGGCCGTGAGCGAACCGGGTCGCGCACGGCCGCCGGCCGCGGGAGCGCCGGCGAGCCGCAACCTGTCGCAGGTCAGCTCGGTGAGCACATCAAGCTGACCTGCGACCGGAGACAGCGAGGACTTTCGCATGGTGGAGAGGCAGCCGCTCGACATTCTCGAGGCGATTCATTCGACTCGATCAATCCGCTTCCTGAAGCCGGACCCGATCCCGGATGACGTAATCTGGGCGATCCTCGATGCCGCGATCCGCGGCCCGAACGGTTCGAACACCCAGCGCTGGGGCTGGATCGTCGTCCGCGACCCGGAGGTGAAGCTCAAGCTCGCGGAGTGGTACCGCCATGGCTGGAACCTGGCGAATCGCGTCGAGAAGCGAACCCGCGAGGAGCGGTTCGAAATCGCCAAGAGCAACCCGCTCGGTTACCAGGGCTACCTCGGAGTCGAGTACCTCGCCGAGAACCTCGAGCACGCACCGGTGCACATCATCCCCGTGACGATCGGGGCGCGACCCAGCCTGCGGTCGGGCTCCTCGATCTACGGCGCCGTACAGAACCTGCAGCTCGCGGCGCGCGCGTTCGGCGTGGGCACCACCTTCACGACGGCGCACGCGATCCAGGACCACGAAGAGGACGTGAAGGCGCTGCTCGGGCTGCCCGAGAACGCCGTCGACATGTGCCTGATACCCCTCGGCTATCCAATGAGCGCCGAGGAGCTGGCGGAGCTGGGCGCGAGCCCGAACCAGGGCCGTTTCGGGGTTCCGCGCAGGGCGCCCGTCGAGCAGGTGACGCACTGGGATCGCTGGGGAGCGCAGGAGGCGCGTACCGACTCGGCGGGTTGATGCGCGCCGGGCCGAGGATGATTGCGTCGGTCGGCAAAGGATCGTGCGAGCATGAGCTACTCATTCGCCTGTAGTGACACCGGGTTGACCTGTGACGGCGAGTTCAGCGCTGCGACGGAAGACGAGTTGATGGAGCTCATCGACGAGCACTACCGGACCGCTCACCTCGGGGCGAAACCGATGGCCTACCGGCTGAGGCGGCTGATCAAGACCGAGTGACTCGCCGAAAGGCGTCTCCAGGTTCGGGTGAGACCGCGGGGCGCCGGCGTCGCGGAAGATGAGCGCGCCACGATTGACGGCCGCGGGCGCGCGGGCTTCAATGATCCACGGGCCGCGCGCCCAGCGAAGCCGGTGTAGCTCAGAGGTAGAGCAGCTGTTTCGTAAACAGCAGGTCGAGGGTTCGAATCCCCCCGCCGGCTCCAGCTTCCATCCCCGCTGACGCCGTCAGACCGCCTCCGCCATCGCCCGTACTAGGCGTCGAGGCCTGAGCGACGCCGCTCCGCGCCCTGCGCGACGCCCAGCAGCAGCAGCGCCACGGCCACGCCGCACGCGGCGAGCACCAGGAAGGTCTCGCCGGTGCCCCAGCGCTCGCTCACGAAGCCCGTCACGCTGCTCGCCAGCGAGCCGACGCCGAAGACGAGCAGGAACCAGATCCCGAACGAGCGCCCCACCGCCCCGGGCGGGGCGTAGTCCGCGATCAGTCCATTCATGATCGGCTGCTGCGCCCAGCTGCAGATCGCGAATCCGGCCGCCGCCAGCAGCAGCGCCACGCCGCCCACGCCCGCCATCGCGAAGAGGAAGAACGGTGTCGCCACCGCGTAGGGCAGGATCGCCCGCTCGATCGGCATCCGATCGCTCAGCCAGCCGCCCGTGACGAGGCCCAGCACCGCGAACAGCAGCGCCAGCGAGGCCGTCGCACCGGCGATCGCCTCCGCGTCCCAGCCGAACAGCGAGATCCCCAGCTCGCGCTCGAAGTGCACGGCCAGGAACGTCAACGAGCCTCGGTAGATGAAGCCCACGCCGATCGCCGCGCCGTAGAGCACCAGCAACGGGCGCGTGAACCAGCCGCCCGGCGGAGGTGGCGTCGTACGCCGGCGCGCGGGTGGCGTCGCCGATGCCGCTCGCGCCGATTCGGCGGCGGCGCGCTCCGCCGTCGCCTGGTTCGGCGAGATGCGCCAGATCAGGACCGCCATGCCCGCCGCCACCGCCGCAAACGCGACGTAGGCCACGCGCCAGTCCGTCGCGATCGCGATCCCGATCGCCGCGCCCGGCGCGAACGCGATGCCGACGATGCCGGCGACGCCGTGCGTGGCGAGGGCCGCCCCGCGGCGGCTCGACACCGTCGCCACCATCGAGATCCCCGCGGGGTGGTAGAGCCCGATGCCCGCGCCAAGCAGCGTGAGCGAGCCCGCGAGCAGCCACAGCGTGGGCGAGAGCGCGACCACCAGCGCGAACAGCGCGGCGCTGCCCATCGCGAGGGTCATCACTGCCCTCGGTCCGTAGCGGTCGACGAGCCAGCCCGAGGGCAGCGCGAACACCCCGAATGTCAGCGTGCCCGCGTTCCCGACCGCGCCCAGCATCGCGAGGTCCGCGCCGAACTCGAAGCCGATCCGCACCAACAGCGCGGCGAAGACCAGCTCGAGCGCGTGTGTGCCCGCGTGCGCCATCGAGGCGGACACGATCACGCGCCGCTCGAGGCTCGTTCGTTCCTCCGGCGCCAACCACTCGACCGCAGCCGCCATCTGCCCCGCCGTCCCGCCGTCCCGTGCGCGCCGTGCGCGCCGCGCCCGCGAGCATATCCGCCCAACTCGCACAGCCGCGAGGTTGCGCGCGGCGCCGTCATGCGGCGAGGATCACCGCCGGGCCTCGCGCCAGCCGTCGCGGCCCGCGACAGCGCAGCCTCCGAAGGAGAGCCGCCACGCCATGAGGAAGCTCCGCGACCACATCCGCCGCACCTCCCAGCGCCGCCCCGGCCCGCTCGGCTTCGCGCCCCGCAGCCGCGAGGCGGACGACCACCGCTACGTGATCGTGATCGCCGAGGTCGCCGACGCGGACGCCGCCTCGGCCGCCGCGGACGCCGGCGTTGACGCGCTCCTGCACAGCGAAGGTAGCGAGGGGCTTGAGGCCGTCATCGAGGCGGCCGGCGATCTGCCCGTCGGCGCGCGCCTCGAGGCTGCATCCGCCGGCGACGCCGACGCCCTGATCGAGGCGGGAGCGGACTTCCTCGTCTTCGACGACGCGCAGACGGAGGCCGCGGCGCTGCTTCGCGACGAGCTCGGCCACGTCGGCCTGCTCGGCGACGCGACCGCCTCGGAGGAGGAGCTGCGGCTGCTCCAGCCGCTCGACCTGGACGCGATACTGATACCGCCGCACACAGGTTCCCTGAGCGTCCGCGATCAACTGCAGACGCGCCGCATCGCCGAACTGACGCGGAAACCGCTCATCGTTCCCGTCGCGGCGGATGCGACGACCGAGGCGCTGCGTGTCTTGCGCGACGCAGGCGCGCCCGCCGTGCTCGCCTCAGGGGACGCCGCGGATCTCGAGGCCGTCGTCGCCGCGGCGTGCGAGGTGCCGGCGCCTCGGGAGCGCCACGAGGAGCGCCCGGACCCGCTGCTCCCGGCCGCCGCCGCCCCCGCCGACGACTTCGACGACGACTAGCGGCGCGCCTACAACCGTGCGCCGGCCTCCCGAGGCACGGCGGCGCTCAGTGCCATGACACACTCTAGCTAGTACAGTATGCTGCTATCCAGGAGCGATCATGACAACATCCCGAGACATGCGAACGGGTAGGCAGCCGTCCAAGACGGCTGCGGGCTAGGATGCCCATCGTCCGCGAGTCCCGCGTGGGTCGGGCCATACTCCTGCTCACGGTTCTGCTCGCGATCAGTGTCGGCGCTGTCCTCTACGACCTGAACGGGTGGCATCTGCCGGGAGATGCGCTGAACGGCGCCCCCTCGGGTATGGTGACTGCGGCCAGCGCCCTGGCGCCACTCGTCGTTGTGTCCATCACCTTGATGGTCTTGCTCGTGGAAGGGGGTTCCATGGTCTCTGAGGCATTCTTGAAGCGCCGCTATCAGGCGGGGCGCGAAGATGAACGCGCCGAGTGGGAACGCTGGCTCGAGCGGAAGGAAGCCGCCGAGAGTCAAGGACGCGTCTTCGACGAGCCGCCACCCTCACGGCGCAACGAACGCTAGGCGGTCTGGCGCCTACTGCGAGTCGACGATCGCCTGGACGGCCTCGACGGCGCCGTCCGGGTGGGCCTCCATCTCGCCCTGATCGTCGATCACCGTGCGCAGCACGCCATCGGCGTCGAAGACGAAGGTGGCGCGCATCGCCGTCGGACCCTGATCGCGCCCGACTCCGAAGGTGGCGATCGTGCGGTTCGAGGGCCAGTCGGAGAGCAGCGGGAACTCGGCGCCGATCTCCCGGGCGAAGGCGCCCTGGGTGGCCCATGTGTCGGAACTGACGCCCACCACGCGGGCGTTCATGGCCTTCAGCTCGCGGAAACGCCGCTGAAAGCCCTCCATCTCGCGCGTTCAGCCGCCGGTGAAGGACATCGGGTAGAACGCGATGACCGCGATCCCGCCCCGCAGCTCCTCGTCGCTGAATCGCTCGCGATCGGGGTCGCGCAGCGAGAACTGTGGCATCGAATCGCCTGGCTGCAGCATAGATCCTCCCGTGCCCGCACCCCTCGCCAGCGCGGAGGCTGGCGCGACGCGCTAGTGCGAACCTCCGTCGTGGTCGTCGCCGGCCCCCTCGCCCTCGGAGAGTGCGCCATGCGGGAGCTGGTAGTCCCAGTGCAGGCCGCGCTGGCGCCGGTACAGGTAGCCGATCGAGGTCAGCACCAGCGCCGCGACCAGCGCGAGGCCGACCAGCAGCAGCGCCGTCGCCATGTCCGCGGGCGGATCGAGCGCGCCCGCGGCGTGTGCCGCGGAGGCGATCGAGGGCAGCAGCGCCGCCAGCACGCCCGCCGTGACACCGCCCGCAACGCCGCAACTCCGTCGCAACAGCCGTCGCACGCCCACCTCCGGCTCCGCTTCCGTCGCCGACCTCGCTCCGAGGTTGGCGCACGGTCCCGTCCGTTCGGCAGTCTACCACTGCCTGCGGTTGCGTCAGTGCAACCGCCGCTGTCGCCGCGACGGCGGCCGTCACGCCGATTGCCCGTCCGGCAGGCGGGCCGATATACTCCACAGACACTCACTTCGGCGGCCAGCGACCTGCCGCGCCTCGCGATCAACCTCGCGATCGACGCCCCGACACCGGACGGAGTCATACGTGCCCAAGCGAACCTGGCAACCCAAGCGGATTCCGAGGAAGCGCAAACACGGCTTCCGAGCGCGAATGGCGACCCGTGGCGGTCGCGAGGTGCTCAGGCGCCGCCGTGCCCGCGGCCGCGCCCGTCTCTCGGTCTAGCACGGGCCCCATGGGCCAGTCCCGCCCCACGGAGGCGCTGGACGGCGCCGCAGCGCCCGGCATAGCTGCGCGCGGCTGCGAGCGCCTGCGCCAGCGGCGCGACTTCGAGGCCGTCCTCGACAGGCGCGTTGCCGCGGCGCCCGTGCGTCATCGCCTCATCACGCTGCGCTCGAGGCCGAACGGCCTCGAGCACTGCCGCGTCGGCTTCGCGGTGGGGCGTCCGGTCGGCGGCGCGGTGGTGCGCAACCGCGTGAAGCGCCGGCTGCGCGAGATCGCGCGCGCGCTGCCGCTCGCGCCCGGCCACGACATCGTGATCGCCGCCCGGCCCCCGAGCCGCCAGGCCGGCTTCGCCGAGCTGCGCGACGCCCTCGCGAACTGCGCGAGGCGCGCCGGGCTCACGGGAAGCGGTCAAGGATGAGCCGCGGCGATGATCAGCGAGTCGATCAGAGAGTTGATCCGCGAGTCGATCAGAGAGTGGCAGGCTCGTGCTGAGGCCGTCGCGGCTGCTGTTGGTGCTGATTCGCGGCTACCAGCGCGCGATCTCGCCGCTGCTGCCGCCGTCCTGCCGCTACGCGCCGACCTGCTCGCAGTACGCGATCGAGGCGATCGCCGGTCGCGGCGTGCTGCGCGGCGGCTGGCTGGCGCTGAAGCGGCTCGGCCGCTGCCATCCCGGTCGCGCGGGCGGCTACGACCCGGTTCCGGGCCTCGATGGCGCTGGAGCGGATCTGCGCAGCGACGATCTGCGCAGCAACGCGAAGGCGAGCTAAAGCCATCAAATCTGCTCATACATATACACAGCTACGCCATTCCTCCACGATCGAGGCGCCAACATCAGCCCTCGATCCGCCTCGCGCCGATGTTTCACGTGAAACATCGCGCATCGGGAGGCGGTCAGGTCCTCTCGGCGGGCTGCTCGCTCTGCTCCTCGCCGTTCCCCTGCTGCTCGCATGCGCGACCGACGTCAGCAGCCCCGACGGCTGGGCCGCGCCCGTGCAGGCCGGCGATCTGACCATCCTGCAGGAGAAGAGCGGCGAACTCGTCGCCGTCCGGCTCGGCGCCAGCGACAACCCCGGCACCAACGATGTCGACGAGCGCGTCGCCTGGCGCTTCCCCGACGACGACGTCGACGATGTCGACCTCGATGCCGTCTACGCCAACCCGATCCTCGATCGCAACACGCTCTACGTCGCCGGCTACTCCGGCGAAGTCGTCGCGCTCGACCTCACCTTCGAGCCGCCGCGCATCCTCTGGCTGCGCGATCTCAAGGAGCAGATCGTCGCCACGCCCGCATTCGACGGCCAGACGCTCTACGTCGGCACCGAGGCCGGCACGATCATCCCGATCACGGTCACGAGCGGCGCCGTCGGCACGTCGCTCGTCCAGACAGGCGAGCGGATCTGGTCGCAGCCGCTCCTCGATGGCGGCGCGATCTACGTCGCCGCCCTCGACAAGCACGTACGGGCGATCAGCATCGCCGACGGCCGCGAGCGCTGGACGATGTCGCTCAGCGGCGCCATACCCGGCGATTCGGCCATCGAGGGCCACCTGCTCGTCGTCGGCTCGTTCGACCGCACACTCCACGCCCTCGACGCGGACACCGGGGCCGAGGAGTGGGCGTTCGCGGGCGATGGCTGGTTCTGGGCGCGCCCCCTGATCGCCGGCGACACCGTCTACGCCGCCTCCACGCGCGGCAGCGTCTACGCCCTCAACGCCAGCGGAGGCGACGGCGGACGCGTGCGCTGGCACTTCCGCCAGATCGACAGCGAGATCCGCGTCCGCCCCGTGCTCGCGGGCGGCCTGCTCGTCGTCGCCGCCGAGGAAGCGACGATCTGGGGACTCGATCCCGCCACCGGCGATCTGCGCTGGACCGCGTCGCTGCCCGGCCACCGCTTCCTCGCCGACCCGCTCGTGCTCGCCTCCAGCCTGATCTACGCGACCGCGCGGGGCGATCTGCTCGAGATCGACCCGCATACCGGGCGCGCCGCCGTCCTCTACGAGCGCCGATGATGCCGACGACCAGCAGCTGGAAGGCGGCGGAGCGACGATGACCGATACCTGGCAGCTGCTGATGGAGACGCCGCTCGTCAACTTCATGGTGCTGCTCAGCATCATCTCGTTCGGCTCTTACGGCGGCGCGATCCTCCTCTTCACCGTCATCACGCGGGTCATCACCTTCCCGCTGACCATGCGCACCCTCCGCGCCACGCGCGGACTGCAGGGACTGCAGCCCGACATGGCGGCGATCCAGAAGAAGCACTCCGACCCGAAGCGCCGATCCGAGGAGCAGATGAAGCTCTACCGGCGCAAGACTCTCACCTGCGAGGACGCCGGCCTCGCCTCGGCGCTCCTCGGCCAGCCGGTCGAATGCGACTGGAAGACCCAGAACACCGACAAGGGCGAGCTGTTCGAGCAGTACGCCACGCACCTCGACCGCGTGCACGGCGTCCGCGTCGCCGACGCCTCGGCGCGGCAGCTCAAGCGCGCGCGCAAGGCGATGAGCGGCGGCATCAACCCGATCGGCTGCGTGGGGCCGCAACTGGTCCAGATGCCGATCTTCTTCGCGCTCTTCTCCGTGATCCGGCTCACGCTCTCGCAGTCGCCCGAGGACATCCTGGAGCTCTCCGACCGCCTCTACGACTACGGGCCGCTGCAGAACGCGATCCCGCTTGGCACCAGCTTCCTGGGAATGAATCTCGCTAACAACGGCAACATTATTCTCGTAGTTGTGATTTTCTGCTCGATGTGGCTGACGCAGCGCATTTCCTCGTCGCGCTCGGCGGCGCAGGCCGGCACCCAGCAGGCGCAGACGCAGCAGATGATGCAGTGGATGCTGCCGCTGATGTTCGGCTGGTTCGCGATGTTCGTGCCGGCCGGGCTCGGGCTCTACTGGGCGGCGAGCACGCTGATCGGCCTGGTGCTGCAGTGGGTCTTCGTCGGGCCCGGCGACTTCACGTGGGGCTCGCTGATCCCGGTGTTCGTGCGCGCGCGCATCGGGATGTCCACGGAGATCGAGACACGCAGCGAACGCGAACGACGCCTCGAGCGAGAGCGCACACGCGCCGCCTCGGGCGATTCGGACGAGGCAACAGACGGCAGTGAGCCGCCGGGCGCAGACGGCGCCGGCGGAGACGAGGCAGGAGGCAGTGATGAGCGTCGAGGAGGTAAGCGGCAGGACGGTCGACGACGCCGTCGAGCGGGCTCTCGACAGGCTCGGGGTGGGCCGCGATCACGTCGACGTCGAGGTAATCCGCGAGGGTAAGAGCGGATTCCTCGGCTTCGGCGGCGAGGACGCCATCGTCCGCGTCACGACGAAGGACGACCGGGCGACGCCCGGCCGCGGACGGCGTGGGGGCCGCGGGGGCCAGCGCGGCGGGCAGCGCGGCGGGCGCGGCGGCCAGCGCGCCGAGAGCGCGCCCCGCGAGGACCGCGGCCGCGAACGCGACGACGGCCCGCGCGCCGAGGACCGCGGCCGCGAACGCGACGACAGCCCGCCTGGCGAGGACCGTGGCGACGATCGTGACGACGGCCCGCCCCGCGAGGACAGCGGAGGCGGGCGACGCGGACGGCGTGGCGGACGCGGCGGACGCGGACGCGGACGCGGCGGGGACCGAGGCGGGGATCGCGGCGGAGATCGCGGCGGAGATCGCGGCCGCGCGCGTGGCGGCGCCCCGAGCGGCCAGCGCGACCGCGACCACGACCGCGAGCGCATCCCCTTCGAGGGCGAACTCCCACCCGTGCCGGGCGCACCGGACGACCTGCCGACCGCTCCCACCGCCGACGCCGAGGACGAAGTCGACTTCGCCGGGAGCACGCTGCGCGAGCTGCTCACTCTGCTCGGCCTGCTCGACACGCAGATCGAGGCGCGCGAACCGGAAACGCCGGGCGACGGCGTGGGACGCACCGCCCAGGTCTTCGAGATCTTCGGCGACACCGAGGAGGCCTCCGACGAACTTGGCCTGCTGATCGGCCGCCGCGGCGAGACGCTGGGCGCGCTCCAGTACCTGCTCAACGTGATCACGCGCCACCGCTACGGCGAGGCCAATCACGTCTTCGCCGTAGATGTCGAGGGCTACAAGCGGCGCCGCGAGACCTCACTGGTCGAGATGGCGCAGCGCGTGGCCGCCGAGGTGCGCGAGACCGGGGACGTCATCACCCTCGAGCCGATGAAGCCCGCCGAGCGCCGCATCGTCCACCTCGCCCTCAGCGAGGAACCCGGCGTCACCACCGAGAGCGTCGGCTCCGGCAACGACCGCCAGGTCGAGGTGCTCCCCACGGACTACAACGACGACTACGACGATTATGATGAAGACGGGGAGCAGCACGACGACGGCCCTGTCGCCGAAGACGACGGCGACGAACCTGTCGACGAGTACGACGATGACGAACCCGTCGACGAGTCCGAGGACGACGCGGACGGCGAGCCCGCCGACGACGCCGAGGACGAGCCCGCCGGCGAGTCCGAGGACGAGTACGACGAAGACGAGCCCGCCGCCGACGCCGACGAGGACGACGGGTACGACGAAGGCGCCGGGGACGACGAGCCCGAGGACGACGAGCCCGCCGACGAGTACGACGAAGACGACGAGGACGACGAGGGGCCGAACAGGTAGGGAGCGCCTCGAACGTGCGGGAGCCGCATTCCAGCCACGGCGCGCCGGACGGCGGGCCCGCGCGTGCGCCGTCCCTGCTGATCGCGGGAGCTGCGACCTGGGATCTCTTCGGCGAGGACCGGCGGCCCGGCGGCGCCGTCGTCTACGGAGCGCGAGCGGCAGCCGCCCTCGGCGTGCGCGCGGAACTGCTCACAATCGCCGGCCCTGACAGCGATTTCGAGGCGCTCCGCGGGCACGACGCCACCATCGTGCGCACCTCGCACACGCTCACCTGCACACATACGTTCTCTCATGAAGGCGTGCGCCGGCTGCGCGTGCTCGCCCGGCCCGAGCGCGCGCTGAGCGCCTCCGACCTCCCGCCCTCGCGCGCCGGCGGCGACGCCCTCGATCTGCTCGTGCTCGCCCCGCTCCTCGCCGACGACCTCGACCTCGCCTCGTTCGCCGCAGTGCGGGCGCGGCGGCGCGCCCTGCTCGCGCAGGGCCTGCTCCGCGCTGTCGGCGCTGAGGGCCTCATCACTCACGCGGCCGCGCCGCCAGCTCTACTCCTCGACGCTATCGATGGGCGGACCAGCGTCTTCCTCTCCGAGGACGAGATCGCGGACTGGGACTCACACGCACTCCCCTCGCTCGCCGGCGCGGCGGAGCGCGTCGTCGTCACACGCGGCGCACGCGGCGCCACGGTGCTGCGAGGTGACACGCGCATCGCGACCTCAGCGCGGCCTGCCGCCGCGGTTGATTCGACCGGCTGCGGCGATGTGTTCTCGGTCGCGTTCATGATTGCGATCGCTCGCGGCGCCGACGACGCCAGAGCGGCGACGATCGGGGCGGAACTCGCCTCGGCCTCGCTCGGACAGGCTGGCGCGCAGGCGCTGCCCGCCCTCGACGCCGCGATCCCCTCGGGAGCGTGACGTGGCCGTCGTCATCGCGGTGGTGAACCAGAAGGGCGGCGTCGGCAAGACGACGACCGCGATCTCCCTCGGCGCCGCGCTCGGCGACCGTGGGCTGCGCGTCCTGCTCGTCGATGCCGACCCGCAGGCGAACGCGACCTCGGCCCTCGGCCAGCCGCGCAACGAGGACGGCGGCCTCTACGAGGCACTGGTCGGCGAGCGTCCGCTCGACGGCTCGCTGGTGGAGACGGGCGCGCGAGGGCTCTCGCTGGCCCCGGCCACGCTGGACCTCGCGGGCGCGGAGGTGGAGCTGGTCCCCGTGATGGCGCGCGAGTTCCGGATGCGGCGCGCGCTCGCGCCGCTGCGCGATCGCTTCGACGTGGTCCTGATCGACTGCCCGCCCTCGCTCGGCCTGCTCACCGTCAACGCCCTCGCCGCCGCCGACGAGGCGCTGGCGCCCGTCCAGGCGGAGTACCTCGCGCTGGAGGGACTGCTGCACCTTTCCCAGACGATCAGCCTGGTGCAGCAGAACCTGAACCCGGAGCTGCGCGTGCTCGGCATCGTGCTCACGATGGTCGACGGCCGCACCAACCTCGCGCGCCAGGTCGAGGACGAGGTGCGCCGGCACTTCGACAGCACCTTCCAGGCGGTGATCCCGCGCTCGGTGCGGCTCTCGGAGGCGCCGAGCTACGGGCAGGCGATCCAGCAGTACGACCCCGCCTCGGTCGGCGCCGAGGCCTACCGACGGCTCGCCGACGAGCTGATCGAACGACTCGCGCTCCCCGGAGTGGAGGTTCCCGATGACGACTGATCGAGGACCTGCGAGAGGCCTCGGACGCGGCCTCGGCGCGCTGATACCGGGCGCCGCCGCCCCTGGCGAACTCGCCGCGCGGCCCGTCACCGAGATCGCGATCGAGCAGATCGAGGCGAATCCGCAGCAGCCGCGCACGGAGATGGACGACACGGCGCTGGAGGAGCTGACGCAGTCGGTGCGCGAGCACGGCGTGATCCAGCCGCTGCTGGTGACGGAGCTGCCTCGCGGCGAGGGCGGAGGCGCGCGCTACCGGCTGATCGCCGGCGAGCGGCGGCTGCGCGCCGCGGCCGCCGCCGGCCTGACGCGCGTGCCGGTCACCGTCCGCGAGACGACCGACCGGGACCAGCTCGAGCTGGCGCTGATCGAGAACGTCCAGCGTGAGGACCTGAGCTCGATCGAGGAGGCGCGTGCCTACCGGCGCCTGATCGACGACTTCGGGATGACGCAGCAGCAGACGGCGGACCGCGTCGGCTGCTCGCGGGCGAAGGTGGCGAACCGCCTGCGGCTGCTCGAACTGCCCTCCGAGCTGCTCGCGGCGCTGCAGGCCGCGCGCATCAGCGAGGGCCACGCCCGCGCGCTGCTGGCGGCGCCCTCCAACGCCGCGCGCCTCGAGATCCTCGCACGCATCGAGCGCGAGGGGCTGAGCGTCCGCCAGACGGAGCGCCTCGCCCGCAACGCTCAGCCGGCCGTTGCCGCGCCGCCCACCGCGAGCCCGGTGCGCGACCCGGACATCGAGGCGCTTGAGGACGCGCTGCGGCTGCAGCTCGGGACGAAGGTGGGGCTGCGGCGCGGTCGCGGCGGGCGCGGCACGCTCACGATCCACTTCTACAGCAACGAGGAGCTGGACGGCGTGCTGGAGCGGCTGCTGCCCGAGTGGCTCGCGGACGACGCATGACCGCCCCGCGTACGCCTCACGCGCAACGGCGGCTATGCTCTCTCCGCTGTTCGGGCGCTGGGCGATAGTCCTGAGGCGGTAGAGTCCCGGACGGGCTGATCGAGGTCGAATCGATGGCGCACGCGCTCGATGGCATCCGCATTGTCGAGGTCGGCGAGGGCAAGCAGCTCGCCTACTGCGGCAAGCTGCTGCGCGACCTCGGCGCCGAGGTGATCAAGGTCGAGCCGCCGCACGGCGATCAGCTGCGCCTGCACGGCCCCTTCCCCAACGACGAGCCCGGAGCCGAGCAGAGCGGCCTCTTCATCTACTTCAACGGCGGCAAGCGCGGCGCGCGGCTGGACCTCGAACGCGCCGAGGGCCGCGCGGCGCTGCAGCGCCTGCTCGACGACGCCGACGTGCTGCTGATGGGCATGCGCCCCTCGCAGGCGCGGGCGGCCGGCCTCGATCCGGACGTGCTGCTGGCGGAGCGGCCCGGGCTCGTCATCGGAACCGCCACGATCTACGGCTTCACCGGGCCGTACGCCGAGTGGCTCGGCTACCCGCTCCACGCCTACGCCGGCTCCAGCGTCGCGCACCGCGTCGGCGACCCGGAGCGCGAGCCGCTCAACGCCCCGCTCGACGGCGCGGACATCCAGCACGGCGCGGTTCAGCTCGCGGGCGCGCTGCTGACGGCGCTGCTGCACAAGGCGAAGACCGGCGAGGGACAGCTCGTCGACGTCGGCAGCCTCGAGGCCTCGAACCTCGCGATCTGGGGGCACGGCATTCCGCAGATCGTCTATCTCGGTTACCTCACGCCGCAGCGCAACGGCGCGCGGATCAGCGGCGGCGTCTGGGGGCCGTGGCCGACGAAGGACGGGCACTTCGCGATCATGACCCAGGTGCCGCGCCACTGGCAGGACTTCCTGATCGGCCTCGGCGACCCCGAGTGGGCGCATCAGCGGCTGGTGTGGAACCTCGGCAACCCCGGCTTCCGGCGCGACATCACGCCCGAGGAGGGCGTGGAACTCGACGCGCTGCTCAAGGGCCCGTTCGCGGCGCTGCTCAGGGAGTGGACGAACGCCGACCTCTGGGAGCTGTGCCGCCGCGAGCGCATCTCCTGCCAGCCCGTGCTGACCATCCCCGAGGTCTGCGAGGCCGATCACCCCAACGAGCGCGACTGGCTCACCGAGGCGCCGGGGCCGCACCCTCCGCTGCGCGTGCCCGGACGCCCCTACCACCTCTCGGCCACGCCCTGGCGGGAGCCGGGCCCACCCCCGCGCCTCGACGATGCCCCGGCGACGGCGTGGGAGGGCGAACGCCACCCGCCCGCCCCGCTGCGGGCGCGGCCGGACGCCGTCCTCGGGCCGCGCAACGAGGGCCAGCCGCTCGCGGGGCTGCGCATCCTTGACCTCGGCATCGTCTGGGCTGGGCCGCAGACGATCCGCTTCCTCGCCGACTTCGGCGCGGACGTGATCAAGCTCACGACCAACACGCGGGCCTGGATGTCCGGGGTCAAGGGGGGCTCCGACCCAGCCGACCCGATGTCGTGGGAATGGATCCTGCGCAACCGCCGCTCCGTGAACATCGACCTCCGCCACCCGGACGGTCCCGACATGGTGCGCCGCCTCGCGAGCGTCTCCGACGTGGTGCTCGAGAACTTCGGCTCCGGCACCGCCGAGCGCCTCGGCATCGGCTACGAGGCGCTGTCGAGGGATAACCCCGGCCTGGTCATGATCTCGATGCCCCCCGCGGGGACGACCGGGCCGTGGTCGGACCTCGTCTCCTACGGGCCGACCCTGACCGGGCTCAACGGCATGAAGGCGGTGAGCGGCTACCCCGAGGACGGCATGCTCTGCGAGGAGGCCGCCGAGCTCGACCCGATCGCCGCCGCCTACGGCGCGCTCGCCATCCTCGCGACGGTGATGCACCACTGCCGGACCGGCGAGGGCCAGCACATCGAGCTGGCGCAGGCGCAGGCCGGCTTCACCGGCCTCGCCGAGGGCGTGATCGAGTACACCTGGAACGGCCGCGATTGCGGCCCCGTCGGCAACACGCACGGCTTCCTCGCGCCGCACGGCATCTACCCGACCGTGGGCGACGACCAGTGGATCGCGATCGCCTGCGACGGCGACGAGCAGTGGCGCGCCCTCGCGGGGGCGGCCAGGCGGCCGGACTGGCTCGAGCGCGAGGACTTCGCCTCGCCGGCGGCGCGACGCGCCTCGCGCCACGCGATCGACGCGGAGATCGCCGCCTGGACGCGTGACCAGGACAAGCTCGCGCTGACCGAGCAGCTGCAGGCGGCCGGCGTGCCCGCCTTCCCCGTGCTCGACGGCATGGAGGTGATCGCGGACCCGATGCTGCGCGAGCGGCGGGCGGACTTCGAGCTCGATCCGCGCCTGACGCCGGGCGAGCTGCTCAACGGCGTCGCCTGGCATCTCTCGAAGACGCCGCCGCGCCTGCGCCGGCCGGCGCCGGCCTTCGGCGGACACAACGCCGAGGTGCTCGGCGAGTACCTCGGACTCACGGAAGCGGACGTGCGGAAGATGGAGGAGTCCGGCGTGCTGGCGTAGGCCGGATCGACTCAGCGAAGCGGAGGGCGAGATGAGCGACGAGGGCGACCTGATCATCGAGGAGCGCGACGGGATCGCGTTCGTGACCTTCAACCGGCCTGAGAAGCTCAACGCGTGGACCCTCGCGATGAGCGGCGAGCTGCGCGACTACCTCTGGAGCCTCAACGAGGGCGAGTACCGCATCCGCTGCGTCGTGATGACCGGCTCGGGACGCGCCTTCTGCTCCGGTGCGGACGTCGGCGGCCTCGCGGCCCGCCAGGGCGGCGAGCGCCCACCCTGGCGTCCGCCGCACCCCGAGGTGCACATCACCGACGCGCTGCGGCGCTGCAACGCGCCGGTCATCGCCGCGATCAACGGCTACGCGCTGGGCATGGGCCTCGGCATCGCGATGTCCTGCGACATCCGCATCGCCGCCGACGACGCGCGCTTCCAGGTGGCGCAGATGAAGCGCGGCCTCACCGCCGACACGGCGCTCGCCCACAGCCTGCCGGCCGCGATCGGCGCCGAGCGGGCGATGGAGCTGATGTTCACCGCGCGCATGATCGAGGCGCAGGAAGCGGAGCGGATCGGCCTCGTGCTGAAGGTCGTGCCCGCCGACAGCCTGCTCGATGAGGCGGAGGCGCTGGCGCGCGAGATCGCGAAGAACGGCCCGCTCGGCGTCGCCGCCGCGAAGCGCACCGTCTACCTCCGCGACGACGACGCCTTCCAGCGCGCGCAGGACTTCCTCCAGCTGACGATGGACCGGCTGTTCCTCACCGAGGACGCCCGCGAGGGCATCAGTTCCTTCGCCGAGCGCCGCGAGCCGGAGTTCCCCGGCCGCTGACGCCTCGACCGCTCCCGTCTGCCCCCTCACCCCCGGCGCGGCCATCGAGGGCAGTCCGGTTCCCTCCCTTCTCGACGCGAGGAGGAGCCGGACCGCCCCTCGGGGCTGTGTTCCGGCTGCCGATCCGGTGGGGGTGTGGGGGCGAAGCCCCCGCAGAAAGAAAAATGAAGGGCGGGTGGGTGGGCCGAGCCGCGCGCAGCGCGCTCGTCCGGGATGGGGGTGCGAGGGCCCTGCGAGGTATCCTCGCGTCCCGATCGAAGCAACTCCCCGCACCCGACGCTCTGGCTGTCGCGGCGCGTTGTGGCACCGCCGATCCGATCGGGGCGGGCCGCTTCATCTCGCCGCGCTGGCGCGCGGCGTGCCCCTCACCCCCGCCCTCTCCCGCAAGGAGACCTTTGCGTAACGCGGCGGCGGGCGGCATGGTGGGGGCGGTGGGGCGGACCGGAGGGGGAGCCATGCATCAGCAGACCGGCGCGCCGACGTTCGCGGACGCGTTCCTGCCCGAGGGGCTCGGCCGCAACGAGACGCTGGAGCGGATCGACGCCCTGCTCGACTGGGAGCCCATCGCCCGGCTCGTCGCCGCGATCCACGCCGCGCCCCAGGGCCGCCCCGCCTACCCCCCGCTCGCGATGTTCAGGATCACGCTGCTCCAGCAGTGGTACGACGCCTCCGACCCGGCGATCGAGGAGGCGCTGCGCGACCGCCTCTCGTTCCGCCGCTTCGCCGGCTTCGGCCTCGACGACGCGACGCCCGACCACTCGACGATCAGCCGCTTCCGCACGCAGCTCACCCGGCGCGGCCTCGCCGCGCCGCTCTTCGCCGCGGTCGGGCGCCAGCTCGAGGCGCGCGGCCTGCTCGTCAAGCAGGGCACGCTGCTCGACGCGACCCTGCTCGAGGCGCAGGTGCGGCGGCCCCCCTTCGCCGCGGGCCCGCGCGCGCGCAGCAGCACCGACCGCGATGCGGCCTGGGCGCGCAAGGGCGGCGCGGCGCACTTCGGCTACAAGGCGCACGTCGGGATGGACGCCGGCTCGGGGCTGATCCGCCGCGCGCGGCTGACGCCGGCCAACGTCAACGAGACGGAGGTCGCCGAGGAGCTGCTCGGGGGCGACGAGGCGGCGGTCTACGCCGACAAGGCGTACGACACGAAGGCGCGGCGCGCGCGGCTGCGGGCGCGGGGGGTGAAGGACCGGATCATGCACCGCCCGAACAAGCACCATCCCGAGTTGCCGCACTGGCAGAAGCGGCGCAACGCGCTGCTCTCGCGCGTGCGGGCGCCGGTGGAGCAGGTCTTCGGGACGCTCAAGCGCGGCTACGGCTACCGCCGGGTGCGCTACCTGGGGCTGGAGCGCAACGCGACCGAGCTGTGGCTGAAGTGCACGGCCTACAACCTGAAACGGGCGGTCCGTCTGCTCCCCGCCTGAGGCCCGTCCCGGGGCGGAGTGCGCCCCGGGCACGGTCTGAGGCCTCCGCCCCGCCCCGCCCCAAGCCGCCAACGGCCCCCGCAGGGCCGCCCGTCGCCCCCGGCTTCCCCGGATCTGCCGATTTCGCCAGTTACGCAAGGGTCTCGCAAGGGGAGAGGGAGCCGGACCGCCCTCGAAACAGGAGTTTCGCAAGGGCCCTCCCCGCTCGCAACTCAGTAGTGGATCGCGGTGTCCGGCCCGCCACCCGTCGCGATCGCGTCGCCGTTGATCGAGATCGACTTCGGCGAGGCGAGGAAGGCGACGACGTACGCGACCTCGCGCGCGTCGACGAGGTGACGGATCGAGTTGGCCTCGGCGAGGCGGCGCTCGGTTTCCTCCTCCGGGACGCCCGCCTCTACACGCGCGGCGATCATCTCCGCCGTGCGCTCGGTGCGGGTGCCGCCGGGGTGGACGACGGTGACGTTGATGCCGTCCGGCCCGAGTTCGTTCGCGAGGTTCTTCGTCAGCGCGGCGACGGCGACGTTGCGCATGCTGCCCGAGGTGTTGCCCGCGCGGCGCGCCCCGAGCCCGGAGATGTTGACGATCCGGCCCCAGCCCTGCGCGCGCATGATCGGCGCGATCGCCCGCGCAGTGCGCAGGTAGCCCAGCACCTTCACCTCGATGTCCGCACGCACGTGATCGTCCGTCAGCTCCTCGAGCGGCACGGGCGGCAGCGCGCTGCCGGGCGAGGCGGCGTTGTTGACGAGGATGTCGATGCGGCCGAGGGCCTCGTGCGCGGCCTTCACCATCGCCAGCACCAAGGCGTCGTCGGACATGTCGGCGGTCAGCGCCAGCACCCGCCCGCCGCTCTCCGCCGCAATCTCGGCGGCGGTCGCCTCCAGCGCCTCGCGACCGCGCGCGACGGCGGCGACATCGCAGCCCTCAAGGGCCAGTTCGCGCGCCACGGCCTTGCCGATCCCACGGCTCGCGCCGGTCACGATCGCCACCTTGCCCGCCAGTTCCAGGTCCATGCCGTGCCTCCCGCTCGCATCCCACCCGCGCGCCGCGCATCGTACGCCGCGCGGCACGCCTCAGGCCTCCCGCGCCGCCTCGAGATGCAGCCGGGGCAGGCGTGAGACCACCGTGAACAACAGCGCCGCCAGCCCGAACGAGCAGATGAACATCACCAGCGCGAGGTCGTAGCTGCCCGTCACGTCGAAGATCCAGCCGGCGACCACCGGGCTGATGACCAGCCCCGCCTCCTCGATCACGAACATCGCGCCGAGCAGCGTGGCGAAGTGGGCGAGACCGAACATCCTCGTCAGCAGCATCGACTCGATGATCGGGCCGCCGCCCGTCCCGCAGACCCAGAGCAGCACGAACACCGTGATGCCGACCACGCCCGGGTCCAGCAGCAGCGCGATCAGCGCGCCCGCGAGGCAGGCGCACATCGCGATCACCACGTACTCGAAGCGTCGCACCCGGTCCGCGATGAGCCCGACGGCCAGCCGCGAGCCGATCCCCAACGCCGCCATGGCCGAGACGAGCAACGCCGCCGTGCCTCGCGGCACACCGATCGAGACGTAGAGCGGGATCTGGTGCACGAGCATCCCGAGCATGCCGAAGAAGAGGAAGGTGAACCCGATCGCGACCAGCCAGAAGTGCGGCGTTGCCAGCGCCGCGCGCAGCGTCAGCCCGCTGTGCCTCAAGGCGGGCGTCTCCGTACCGGGGGCCACCGCCTCGCCGTCCGGCAGGGAGCCGACGTCCGAGGGATCATTGCGCACCAGCAGCGCGCCGAGTGGCAGGAACAGCGCCACGATCACGAGGCCCGAGACGACGAACGAGACATCCCAGCCAAGCGAGTCGATTATCACCCGCATCGCCGGGACGACGACGACGCCACCGAGCGCGAATCCCGTCCCGAGGATGCTGAGCGCGATGCCGCGGCGACGATCGAACCACCTCGACATCAGCGCCTGGAAGGGGATGAAGAACATCATCTGGCGGAACACGCCGTTGACCGCCGAGTAGACGTACCACTGCCACAGCTCGCTCGTCGTCGCGAGCAGGCCGTAGCTCAGCGCCGTGGTCGCCGCGCCGAAGAGGATCACCTGGCGCGGCCCGCGCGCGTCGATCCAGCGCCCGGTCAGCGGACCGGACAGGCCACCCGTGAGCAGCCCCAGCGAGAGCGCGCCGGAGACCTCGCCCCGGGACCAGCCGAACTCCGACTCAAGCGGCTCGATGTAGAGCCCGAAGGCCCAGAACGAGACGCCGCTGCCGAGCGCCATCGCGGCGATCGAGCCCGCGAGCAGCCACCAGCCGTAGTAGACCTCGCGCGGGCGACGTGGCCGCCACGGGGATCGCGTGAGCCTGGCCGCGGTCCAACGCCGCATCGCGTTCACCGGCGGCGGCCGCGCCTAGTCCAGTTCGAGGATTGCGCGCCCGGAGATCCCACCCGCCTCGAGCACGTCCGTCGCCTCGTTGATGGCGTCGAGCGGGTAGCGCGCGGTGACGAGCGCATCGAGGTCCAGTTCGCCCTCGTGGTACCAGCGCAGGAACATCGGGAAGTCGCGGTCCGGGCGGCATGAGCCGCCGATGCTGCCGATGTACTTCTTCTCGGCGATCAGCATGTCGCGCGCGTCCAACTCGACCGGCGTCTGCGGCACGCCGACGAGCACGGCCGTCCCGCCCGTGCTGCGGCCGATCACGCCGCCGCGCACCGCCGGCATGATCTGCTCCATCGTCTGGCGCACGCCGATGCAGTCGAACGCGTAGTCGACGCCGCTGACCGGCTCTCCGTTGTGCTTGAGCTGGTCGGGCCGCGCCGTCAGCTCGTGGATGCGCTCGACGGGGTCCACCTCGGAGGCGTTGACGCCGATCGTCGCCCCGAAGCGCCGGGCGAATTCCAGCTTCTCCTCGCTCAGGTCAACGGCGATGATCGGATCCGCGCCCACGACGGCTGCCCCAGTGATCGCGGAGAGGCCCACGGCGCCCACGCCGAAGACGGCGACACTCTCGCCGCGTTGCACGCCCGCGGTGTGGTAGACGGCGCCGGCGCCGGTCATGACCGCGCAGCCGATGATCGCCGTCACATCCGTCGGTGCGTCGTTGGGCATCGCCACCACGTACTGCTCGTCCGCGATCGTGTTGTCGGCCCACGTAAACGTGTTCTGCGACTGCGCCACGCTTCCGTCATTCAGCGTCAGGCTCGCTGCGACCGGCAGCCGCGTCGCATCGGGATCACGAATCACCCAGGTGACCATCACGCGGTCGCCCTCGCGCACGTGGCTCACCTCGGAACCGGCGGCGAGCACGACGCCGGTCGACTCGTGGCCGAGCAGTTGCTGCTGCGCCCGGGGGCCGTGCATCTGGTGCAGCTGCGAGTGGCAGACGCCGCTCGCGAGTTGCTTGACGACGACCTGGTGCGGCCCGGGATCGGGCAGCTCGACCTCCTCGATGCGCAGCGGGCCGGGGCCCTGCGGGCAGACGACGACGCGGGCGGGAGTGGGCATACGTGGCCTCCGTGCTGTTCACGCCGCCCATGGTAGCCGCTGGCTCCGGGCGAGCGGCGGGCGAGCGGCGGGCGACGTCGGTGGCCCGTGTAGCATCTTGACATCATGATAGGCACGCATCATGATGCCTCCATGCGAACAACGCTCACCCTCGATGACGATGTCGGCGAGTTTCTGCGCGATCAGGCGCGGCTGCACAACAAGCCGTTCAAGCAGGTCGTGAACGAGACGCTGCGCCGCGGCATGTCTCCGGCCGCCGAGCCGCCGGCGAAGCCGTACCGGGTCAAGCCGCTCCACGGCGCACTCGCCCCCGGCTTCGATCCGCTCAAGGTAAAGGAGTTCCTCGACGACCTCGACATGGAACACTTCTTCGAGGTCCAGCGCCGCGGCGGCCGCAGCGCTCCGTGATCGTCCCCGACACCAACCTCCTGCTTTACGCCCACCACGATGCCTTCCCCGAGCACGCCGCCGCCCGGTTCTGGTGGGAAGAGCTGGTCAACGGCTCCGAGCGTGTCGGGATCCCATGGGCTGTCTCGGCCGGCTTCGTGCGGGTCATCACCAACCCCCGGGCTGTCGGCCCGCCAGCGACCCCCGGGCAGGCGGTCGACCTCGTGCGCGCGTGGTTCGAGTTTCCGCACATCGCGCCGCTGAATCCCGGCGCCGAACACTTGACGCTCATGCGCGAGCATCTCGTGGCCGCTGGCGTTGGCGGGAACCTCGTGACCGACGCGCATATCGCAGCCGTCGCGATGGAGTACCAGGCGGAGGTCCACTCCTACGACGCAGACTTCGGCCGCTTCCCCGGCCTGCGCTGGCGCAACCCCCTCTGAACCGAGGCAGCCCGCAGCCATCACGCGCTCTTCTCGCCGCCCAGTGGTAGCCGCTCGCGGCGGGCAGCGTCGATGGCGCCTGTCACCACTGCGGCAGGCGTCTTGGCAGCGGCCGTGCGAGGCATCACGATGTTCGTATGAAGACGACGCTCATCCTGGATGACGATGTCGCCGCGTTCCTGCGAGAGCTGGCGCAGTTGCACGACAAGCCATTCCGGCAAGTCGTGAACGAGACGCTGCGCCGCAGCATGCCGCCAGCTGACGGCGGCGACGTGCCGGCTGGCGAGACGCCGCCCCGCCCGTTCCGGGTGCGCCCGAATCACGGCGGCCTCGGGCCTGAGATCGACCCCGCCGATCCCAAGACCTTCAAGAAGCTCCTCGACCGACTCGACATGGAGCACTTCCTGGAGGTCCAGCGCGGCGATCGTTCGGGCGATCCGTGATCGTCCCTGACACGAACCTCCTCATCTATGCGTACAACGACGAGACCGAGCAATTCGAGGCGGCCCGGAGCTGGTGGGAGGACCTCCTGAGCGGGGCCGAGCCCGTCGGCATCCCCTGGGCCGTCTCCACCGCGTTCTTGCGCCTGATGACGCGGCCGGGGGCGGTCAACCCTCCGGTCACCCCCGAGCGGGCTGTCGGCTACGTGCGCGAGTGGTTCGAGTTCCCACACATCACGCCGCTCAACCCCGGCGCGGAGCACCTGACGTTCGTGCGGGAGCATCTCGTAGTCGCGGGCGTTGGCGGGAACCTCGTGACCGACGCGCATATCGCAGCCGTCGCGATGGAGTACCAGGCCGAAGTCCACTCAGCCGATGCGGACTTCGGTCGCTTCCCCGGCCTGCGCTGGCGCAACCCCCCCTGACCGGGGGCAGCCCGCACGAGGCCGACACCGAGCCTAGATCACCCCATCGCCCCGCAGCGCCTCGAGCTCGTCCGCGCCGAGGCCGAGCGCGGCGTAGACCTCGGCGTTGTGCTCGCCGGTCAGCGGGGCGCGGCGGGTGACGCCGAGCGGGGTGTCGGACCAGATCGCCCAGGCGCCGGAGTAGCGGAAGCGCTCGCCCAGCTCGGGGTGCTCGATCTCCTGCCAGTAGCCGCGATCCTCCCAGTGCGGGTCGGGCAGGATCTCGTCGAGGGTGCGGACCGCGCCCCAGGCGTGACCACGCTCCTGCGCGCCGCGGTAGGCCTCCTCGCTGGGGATCTTCGGGAAGAAGGCGCGCAATGTGTCGCTGATGTGGTTCTGCTCCTCGACCACCACCTGCTGATCGGCGTAGCGCTCGTCGAGCAGGTCGGCGGCGGCGGCGTACTGGTCGAGCCACTCGCCGATGCTGCGCAACTGCGCGGGGGAGAGGCGCTGGTTGAACATCGCGTTCACGTAGTGGCCGTCCTCGCACTGGAACTGCGTGTGCGGACGCGACAGCGACCAGGCGCCGTGGCGGCCGGTCTGGCGCCGCAGCACGCGATTCGTGGCGAAGTAGATCGGAACCGCCATCTCCGTCGTCAGCGCGCACGCGTCGTGGATCGAGACATCGAGGAACTGCCCCTCGTCCGTCAGCTCGCGGTCGAGCAGCGCCGTCGCGATCGCCAGCAGCGCGTAGTGGCCGGCGATGTGCCAGGCGTTGCCGCCGCCCGGCGCGATCGGCGGGGCGTCCGGCGCCTCCTCCTCGTCGTAGCCGGAGGAGGCCATCTGCCCGCCGGCCGCGAGGTGCACGAGGTCCGTGCCGATGTACTCGCTCCAGGGGCCGTCCTGCCCGAACGGCGTCAGCGAGCAGTAGACCAGCCGCGGGTCCGCGCCTCTCAGCTCCTCGGGCCCGAGGCCCAGCGCCGGCAGCGTTCCGGGCGGCGTCGTCTCCAGCAGCACGTCGGCCTCGGCGACGAGCTTGCGGAACAGCTCCGCGCCGCGCGGATCCTCGAGGTCCAGCGTGACGCCGCGCTTGCCGCAGTTGTAGTGCCAGAACGAGAGCGAGCGCTCGCGGTGCGGCTCGTCCCGGTAGTAGGGCCCCACCTCGCGCTCGTCCGAGCCGCCGGGCGGCTCGACCTTGATCACGTCGGCGCCCATCTCGGCGAGCAGGCGACCGCACCAGCGGCCGGCCTCGCCGCCCAGCTCGACAACGCGCAGGTCCGCGAACGGTCCGCCCCCGGTCATGGCGCATCCTCCGTCCCGGCGTCCGCGGCGTCGTCCTTGCGCGCGCGGATGGAGTACATCAGGGGGATGGCCTCGCGGTGGTCCGGCAGCACCCAGGTGCCGGGCTCCTCCCCCGGGACCATCCATCTGAAGGCCTCCCAGCAAAGGTGGTCGAACTCGTGCAGGAACTCGATGACGAGGCCGGCCTGGGCGAGGGCGGTGACGATCGAGCCGAGGGTGTGGGGCCACTCGTAGGTCGCGTTCTCGGTGGTCTCCGCGGTCGGGTCGGCGTAGGTGCCGGGGTCGTCCCAGCGGTCGGGCGCGGGGTCGTGGAAGTAGGGGTAGCGGACGGCCAAACCGCTCTCCGCCTCGTCGTCGAAGACGTGGGCGAAGGGGTGTCCCTCGCGCAGATAGAACGTGCCGCCCGGCTTGAGCAGGGCGACGACGACCTCGGCCCAGCGGGGGAGGTCGGGCAGCCAGATAAGTGCGCCCCGGCTGGTGTAGACGAGGTCGAATGTGCGCCCTTCCAGGGCCTCGGCGGCCTCGTAGACATCGGACTGGACGAACTCCGCGTCGATGCCGGCCTCGGCTGCGAGTTCGCGCGCCGCGCGGACGCCTTCGCCAGAGAAATCGAGACCGGTGACGGTCGCGCCAAGTCGGGCCCAGGAGAGGGTGTCCATGCCGAAGTGGCACTGGAGGTGGAGGAGCGACTTGCCGGCAACCTCGCCGACCTCCTCGATCTCGCCGGGTTCGAGCACGTTCCTCCCGGAGAGGAAGCCGGCGACATCGTAGAAGGGTGTGCGCCGGTGGATGGAAACGCGCTCGTCCCAGTGGCGGCGGTTGGCGTCGAACCAGGCTTCGGTGCTCATGGCGCATCCTCCGTCCCGGCGTCCGCGGCGTCGTCGAACAGGTAGGGCTCGAGCGGCTCGCTCGGCGGCCAGAGCCAGCCGTCGTCGTAGCCGGCGCGCAGCTCGTCCCCGCTGAGGCCGAGCAGGCCGCACAGCACCTCGCGGTTGTGTTCGCCGGCGAGCGGCGCCCTGCGCATCGCCGTGGTCTCGATCGCCGAGGACTGCCACGGCAGGTTCTGGTAGCCCTTCTCCCCCAGCACCGGGTGCGCGTGGTGCGAGAAGAGGCCGCGATGGCGCAACTGCGGATCGTGCTCGACGCGGTCCTCGTTGCTCTGCACGGGCATCGCCGGGACGCCCGCCGCCTGGCAGCGCTCGGCCAGCTCGTACTTGTCGAGGGTGAGCGTCCACGCCTCGATGCGCTCGTCGAGCTCCGCCTGGTGCTCGAGCCGCCCGTCGAGGCTGTCGAAGCGCGCCTCGGCGGCCCAGTCCGGCGAGCCCATGACGCCTTGCAGCGACTGCCAGTCGGCGTCGTCGCGGCAGACGATGGCGCACCAGTCGTTGTAGCCGCCGCCCGCCGTGCGGTAGGCGTTGTGCGGAGCGGCGATCGCGCCTCGGTAGTTGTGCAGCAGCGGCGTGCCGGGCCAGTGCGCGCGGTTGCCGGGCGGGAAGCCCTCGCGGCGCGCGGGCCGCCCGTTCACGGTCGCGTCGAGGATGGCGGAGCCCGCGAGGCCGATCCCGAGGCCGACCTGCGAGAGGTCGATGTGCTGTCCGCGGCCGGTGCGCTTGCGCTGGCGCAGCGCGCTCACGATCGCGATCGCGCCGAAGATCCCGCTCGTGTCGTCGAGGTAGGACCAGCCCCAGCCGGCGGGCGGCTCGCCGGGCAGTCCGGAGATGGAGGTCAGGCCGGAGAGCGCCTGCGCGCTCGGCCCGAAGGTGCGGTAGGAGTGATCGCGGCCCTCGTGCCCCAGCCCGGACATCGAGACGTAGACCAGGCCGGGGTTCAGCTCGCGCATCTGCTCGTAGCCGAGGCCCCAGTTCTGGAGCACGCGCGAGGTGAAGTTCTCCAGCACCGCGTCGGAGACGGCGAGCAGGCGCTTCAGCAGCTCTTGCCCGCGCTCGTCGCGCATGTTCATCGTGACGCTGCGCTTGTCCATGTGCTTCTCGACGAACCAGTGGTTGCCGTTCATGCTCGGGACGGCGTCCTCCAGCATGCCGACGGTCGTGACGCGGTCCTGGTGGTGCACCGAGCCGCGCTCCGGCCACTCCACCTTGATCACGTCCGCCCCGAGCGTGGCGAGGATGCGCGTCGCCCACGGCCCGGCCCGCACCCAGCTGAGATCGACGATGCGGATGCCCTCGAGCGCCCGTCGCTTCGTCATGCCGAGGCCTCCGATCGCTCCAGTTCGGCGTCGAGCCGCCAGATCGAGCCGTCGTCGTCCACCGTACCGAGGGCGCGCCAGGCGGGCACGGTGTAGGCGCCGTCCGGCGCCTGCTCCCAGGCGACCTCGACGGCCGCGCCGACGCCGGCGGCGTCCTCGCCATCGAGCAGCACGCCGGGCAGGCGCACGGGATCGCCGCCTTCGTTCGCGCAGTCGGGCAGCTCGACGAGGGCGACGACGTAGGGCGCGGCGGCGCGGAAGGCCGGCAGCACGGAGTGCGCGACTACGACGTAGCTGGCGATCACGCCCCGGCCCTCGGCCTCGTGCCAGGCGAGGTCGAAGGAGCGGCAGCGCGGGCAGAGCGGCGCGGGCGGGAACCAGCGATGCTCGCAGGCCGCGCAGGCGCGCACGAGCAGCCGCTGCTCGCGCGCCGCCGCCCACCACTCCTCGGAGTCCGGGTCCGGCTGCAGCGCGATCAGCGAGTAGTCGATCGTCCCGTCCATCGGTTCTCCCTGCCTCCTCAGCGGCGCAGCACGACGGTCCAGCCCTGCTGCGCGCCGCCGCCGCCCGCGCAGAAGGCGACACTCGGCGGGCTCGGATGCTCGACCGTCTCGCCACGCGCGCGGCGGCGGCGATCCTCGCGCGTGAGGGCCTGGCGGCAGCCCCGCGCCCGGTCATGGGTGTGCTCCCCGCGCCGCCAGCCCTCGCAGAGGTCGTCGGTGCGCCCGCGCAGCTGGCGGGTGCTCTCGATCAGGTAGCCGATGCCGTGCGCGTAGCCCTCGGAGAGCTGGCCGCCGTTGGTGTTCTGCGGCAGCTCGCCGTCGAGGTGGATGCGCCCGCCGCCGACGAAGTCGCCGCCCTCGCCCTCGCCGCAGAAGCCGAACGCTTCGAGGTACATCATCGGCGTGGTGGTGAAGTTGTCGTACATCGTGACGATGTCGACGTCCTCGGGGCCGATGCCGGCGCTCGTGAAGGAGCGCTCGCGCACGAACTTGCCCCAGCCCTCGGTGATGTCGGGGCGGCCCCACGTCCAGCTCGGGTTGTAGCTGGAGGCGCGGGCGCAGCCGCCCATGATGTAGACCGGCGGCTGCGCGAGGTCGGCGGCGCGCTCCGCCGAGGTCACGATCAGCGCGCCCGCCACGTCGTTTTCCTGGCAGCAGTCGAGCAGCCGGAACGGCTTGGCGATCCAGCGCGAGTTCTGGTGGTCGTCGATGCTGATCGCCTCGCGCCGCGTCGCCTTCGGGTTGAGCGTGGCCGCGAAGCGCTGCGTCACTGCCAACTCGGCCATGTGCAGCGTGTTGTAGCCGTAGCGCTGGAGGTAGGACATCGCCTCGAAGGCGTAGATCGTCGGCGCGCCGCGGATGCCGAAGGGTATCTGGAACTGCCCGCGCCCGGCCGCGGCGACCGGCTGCGGCCTCGGCGCCTCGCCGCTGCGCAGCGCAGCGCCGCCGCCCATGCGCAGCCCGGAGCGCCCGTTCATCGAGCGCGAGATCGCGACCGTCTCGCAGTACCCGGCGTCGATCAGCGCGATCGACTGCGCGACGAGCTGCCCGATGCTGTTGCCGCCGCCGAGGATGTCGACGCCCATGTTGGTGCGGATACCCAGCGCCGAGGCGACCTCGGCGTTGCCGCAGGAGTCGCCGGCCGTCGCCTGGTGGCTGGCCAGCCCGTCGATCTCGTCGACGGCGATGCCGGCGTCGGCGGCGGCCGTGACGATCGCCTCGCAGGCCATCGAGAGCGTGGTGCGGCCGGACCAGCGGGAGTACTCCGTCTCGCCGACGCCGACGATGCAGTAGCGGTCGCGCAGGCCGGAGCCGGATCGCACCACCACCGCCGCCTTCCCTCGTGCCCCCCGAGGGCGCTACGGCGCGTCCGCGGTACTGGCGACGGTGAGCGGGAGCACCTCGTTCATCGAACCCGATCGGAAGCCCTCGAGGTCCACGGCGACGTAGGCGAAGCCCGCGCTCTTCACCGCGGCGACGATCTGCGAGCGCAGCGGCTCGTCGAGGGCAGCCGCCAGCTCCGCCGCGCCAAGCTCGACGCGCGCGACACGGTCGTGGTGGCGCACGCGCAGCTCGCGCAGGCCGAGCTTGCGCAGCTCCAGCTCCGCGCCGGCGATCTGCCGCAGCTTCTCGGGCGTCACCTCGCTGCCGTAGGGGATGCGCGAGGCGAGACAGGCCATCGCCGGCTTGTCCCAGGTGGGGACGCCGAGCCGCTTCGCGAGGGCGCGCACGTCGGCCTTCGTGAAGCCCGCCTCCGCGAGCGGGCTGCGCACGCCGTGCACCTTCGCGGCGCGGCGGCCGGGCCGGAAGTCGCCGCTGTCGTCGGCGTTCGCGCCATCGAGGACCACGGCGCCGCCGAGATCCTCGCGAGCCAGCGCGTCGAGCAGCGAGTAGAGCTCGTCCTTGCACTCGAAGCAGCGCTCCGGCGAGTTCTCGACGTAGCCGGGCCGGGCCATCTCGTTCGTCTCGATCTCGCGGTGCGCGATGCCGATCGCGGCGGCGACGCGGCGCGCCTCCTCGCGCTCGCTCGGGGCGAGCGAGTACGAGACGCCGGTCACGGCGAGCGCGCGATCGCCCAGCGCCTCGACGGCGGCGGCGGCGAGCAGGCTGGAGTCGACGCCGCCGGAGAAGGCGACGACGGCGCGCGGCAGCTCGGACAGCAGGCGCCGCAGCTCGTCGGCCCTGGCATCGAGGTCGCGTGCGTCCGGCTCGTTCATTGCTCATCCTCACGCGGCGGCGTCCGCCGTGGCCGCCGCCGCTGGTAGTCTAGCGCAGCGGCGGCTGACCGCCTCGCGCCCTTGCGGGCGTGGCGTGGGCCAGCGCGCGGGCGGGGGTGCGACCTGGACGACGAGAGCGTGCAGTCGAGCGCGCAGCTGGATGCGCTGCTGGAGCGGGTCGCGCGCGGCGAAGTGAGCCCGCGGGACGCCGTCGAGCGGCTGCGCGCCCTGCCCGTCGAGGATCTTGGCTTCGCCCGCCTCGACCACCACCGCGCGATCCGCGACGCCCTGCCCGAGGTCGTGCTCGCCGAGGGCAAGACGGCGCAGCAGGCCGTCGCCGCGAGCTGCGCGATCCTCGAGCGCGCCGGCTGCCTGCTCGTCACCCGCGCCTCCGAGGAGACCGCGCAGGCCCTTGAGGCCGCGATCCCGGACCTGCGCCGCCATCCGCCCTCGACCACGCTGAGCGCGGACCGGCGCCCCCCGCGCACGCTGCGCCGCGGCGTCATCATCGCCAGCGGCGGCACCGCCGACCTCGCCGTCGTCGAGGAGGCGGCGGCGACCTGCGGCCTGATGGGTCACGAGGCCGAGCGGATCATCGACGTCGGCGTGGCCGGCATCCACCGCGTGCTCGCGGAGACGGCCGCGCTGCGCGAGGCGAACGTGATCGTCGTCGTCGCGGGCATGGACGGCGCGCTGCCGAGCGTCGTCGCGGGGCTCACCGCCGTCCCGGTGATCGCCGTACCGACGAGCAGCGGCTACGGCGCGGCCTTCGAGGGCCTCGCGCCCCTGCTCGCGATGCTCAACTCCTGCGCGACGGGCGTCTCCGTGGTCAACATCGACAACGGCTTCGGCGCGGGCTACATCGCCGCGCTGATCAACGAGCAGGCGTGGTCCGGGCCGCCGGACGACGCCGCCGGATAGCGGGCGGACAACGATGCGGATCGCCTACGTCGATGCGCGCTTCGGGGCGGCGGGCGACATGCTGCTCGGCGCCGCCCTCGACGCCGGCGCGGACCTCGAGGCCGTGCGCGAGGCGCTGCGCGCCCTGCCGATCGAGGGCTGGACGCTCGACGCCGCGCCCGTGCGCCGCGCGGGCTTCGCGGCGACGAAGGCGGACGTGCGCGTCGAGACGCCGCAGCCGCCGCGGACGGCGAGCGGAATCGTCGCGATGATCGAGGCGGCGGCGCTGCCCGAACGCGTCCGCGAGCGAGCCGTCGCGACCTTCGAGCTGCTCGGCGAAGCCGAGCGCGCCGTGCACGGCGTGCCGGAGGGCGAGGACGCGCATCTCCACGAGGTCGGCGGCGTCGACGCGATCGTGGACGTGGTCGGGACGTTCGCCGCCCTCGAAACGCTCGGCGTCGAGCGCATCTGCGCGAGCGGGCTGCCCGCGGGCGGCGGGACGGCGCGGGCGGCGCACGGCCGCCTGCCGGTCCCCGCGCCCGCGGTGCTGGAGATGGCCGCGCGCACGGGCGCGACGCTGCTCGAGGCGCAGCCGAACGAACCGGCCTCCGAACTGGTCACGCCGACGGCGATGGCGATCCTCGGCGCGGCGGCGGAGTTCGCGCGGCCCTCGCTGCGCCTCGATCGCGTCGGCCTCGGCGCCGGCACGCGCGACCCCGAGGGCTGGCCGAACGTCGTGCGCCTCTGGATCGGCGAGGCGGAGGAGCGCACGGCCGGCGGCGGCCGGCGCCCGATCGCGCTGCTGGAGACCAACGTCGACGACATGCCCGGCGAGCACCTGCCCTTCCTCGAGGCGCGGCTGCGCGAGGCGGGCGCCCTCGATGTCTGGTGGACGGCTGTGCAGATGAAGAAAGGGCGGCCCGGCCTGCAGATCACGGCAGTCGCCGCGCGCGAGGATGCCGACGCCGTCGCCGCCTCGATGCTCGAACACTCGCCGACGCTCGGGGTGCGCTCGACGGAGCTGCTGCGCTACGAGGCGGGGCGCGAGGTGTTCGAGTTCGAGAGCTCGCTCGGGCCGGCGGCGGTGAAGGTCAAGCGCCTGCCCGGCGCACCGCCGCGCGCGGCCCCGGAGTACGAGAGCGCGCGCGTGCTCGCCGAGCGCAGCGGCCTGCCGATCGCCGAGGTCTACGCGCTGCTCGAGGCGGAAGCCCTCGCGCGGCTGGAGTAGGCCTCACGGCTTCGGCGGCGGGAGCGTGGGGTCAGGACTCCCACGCGAGGACGAGATCGTCCGCGGGCATGTTGAAGTCGAGGCGCAGTTCGCTCAGGAGGTCGCGCCCCAGCAACGACGGGACGGGCCGGGTCGAGCGGCCCAGCTCGACATGGACGCGAACCCTCGCCAGGAGCCGTTCGCCCTGGTCGGTAGTAAACACGAGGGCGACATCCTCGCTCCCGTAATGCACGCGCGCGCCGGCGATCCCCGTTGCCTCGATATCGGCTTGAAACACCGCGTCATCAGGGAGCAGATGCCCGTCGGGAGTGCGCAGCGACTGGCGGTCGCTCCAGTGGATCGTGGTCGTGTCGGCGCCGGTATCTACGAGGACGGGGAATTCCGCTGCCACACCGAGGCGGGGTAGCAACACCCGCACATCCACGTATGGTCGCCGGGCGGTTCCCGCGAAGTAGCCCCTCACAAGCGGCATGAGCCGCCTACAGAATCCAGGTGCGGTCCTCGGCGCTGAGGCTCCGCACGAGCATACCGTCCATGTCTTCACCAGCCTCCCGGACGGTGCGGATGACCTCTTCCGGGGAGTCTCCGTGAGCCAGCACCTCCCGGCGAAGAATGGCAATCCACTGGTCTGGATACTGCTGCTTCAAACGATCGCGGTTGGCTTCGAGATACTCTCGATTCTCCTGGAACTTACGCATGCTCTCGAGCACAGCGTCTTCCCCGCCAAACGGCTCGAGCAACTCACGTACTTCGTCTTCCGAAACGATCCTAGCCATGGCCGCCCCTCGCGCCTCAGACGACAGCATAGCAGAACCGTGTCACGCAAGTCGGCAAGTCCGGTAGCGGGTGGCAGTGCCCGCGGTGAGGCGCGCGACAGCGGCAACCGCTCAGTAGAGGCGCTGCGCCTCCGCCTCCAGTGCGCGCTGCTCGGCGGCGTCCATCGGCTCGTACGAGGTCGCCGTGGCGACGTTCTCCTCGATGCGCGAGGGGAAACGCGCGCCGGGGATGGCGACCGAGACGCCGGGCTGCGAGAAGACGTAGCGCAAAAGGTTGGCCGGCGTGAGCGGGCCCTCGTAGCCCTCCGCGATGCGGCCGCGCATCACGCTCGTGCGGCCCGAGCCGCCGAGGGGGCGCATCACGATCACGCCGACGTCGTGCTCGCGCGCCAGCTCGATCAGCGGCGCGGTCTCCGTGAAGAACGCCGAGTACTCCAGCATCACCGTCGCGAACTCGCCGCTCTCGATCGCGAGGCGGAGCACATCGAGGCTGTGCGAGGAGATGCCGATGTGCTCGATCAGCTCGCGGTACTGCGCGATCTGCAGGCCCTCGAGCGCGCCGTCCTCGCCGGTCGCCTCCTCCCACGCCTCCAGCGAGGAGATGTCGTGCAGCTGGTAGAGACTGATCCGCCCCACGCCGAGGATGCTGAGCGAGCGGTCCACGTCGCGCTGGCTGCCGTTGATCGAGTGGCTGAAGGTCTTGGTGGCGATGTGGAAGTCGCCGCCGCCCGCCTCGGCGCGCGCGCGCACCGCCTGCCCGATCATGAACTCGCTGCCCGCGTACTCCCGCGCCGTATCGACGAAGTCGATGCCGAGGTCGAGCGCGCGCTCGAGCGTCTGCGGCCCCTCACGCGCCGTCGGCGTGTCCATCGCGCCGAGGCCGAGCTCGGTCACCATCAGCCCGGTCCGGCCCAGCCGTCGTCGCCCCAGCTCAGCCACTCGACGCCCCGTCCGCGGCCCGCCCGAGCAGCCTAGCCGCCCTCGCCCCGCAGCTGGTCGAAGTCGAAGTCGTCCGGCATGGGGACGACGATGGAGCGGCGAGGCGTCTCGACGGTGCGGGCGATGTGGCCCCGGCCGGTGGTGTCGTCGGCGAAGAAGACGTCGCCGACGCCGAACGTGCGCTTCGAGCCGTCGCCGCACTCGATCTCGGCGCTGCCGGAGACCGTGATCACCCACTGGCGGTGCGGCGCGGGGTGGAAGTCGGTCTCGAAGGCCTCGGTCGACTCGTGCAGGCTGAGGTGCGCGGCGGCCAGCAGCGGCGTACGCACGCCGCGGCCGACATCGAGGGCGAACGCGACCTCGAGCTCCTCGAAGTGGGATTGCCCGTCGTCGCCGGTGTAGATGCGGGTGATTCGCATGAGCCGCTCCCTCGCGCGCGGCGGCGATGCTAGCAGGCGCCCGTCCTGCGGGCCGCGCTCCGCAGTAAGGTAGTGGCGGAGAGCACCGAGGCAGCGGTACGAGGAGGGCGCGATGGGCTTCATGATGGACGGCATCCGCATGGACGGCCGCGTCGCCGTCGTGACCGGCGCGGGCAGCGGCATCGGCCGCGCGATCGCGATCGGCATGGCGGACCTCGGCGCGCGCGTGGCGATCGGCGAGATCAACGAGGCGACCGGCCAAGAGACGGCGGACCTGATCGCCGAGGCCGGCGGCGAGGCGATCTCGATCCCGACCGACATACGGGATCCGGACCAGTTGCGCGCCCTGGTGACCGGAGCGCGCGAGCACTTCGGGCGCCTCGACGCGATGTTCAACAACGCCGGCGGCAACTTCCAGGCGCCGACCCTCGACGTCTCCGAGCGCGGCTTCGACGCGGTCGCGCGCATGAACGTGCGCGCGGCCTTCATCGGCAGCCAGGCGGCTGCGCGCGTGATGTTCGAGGGCGGCCACGGCGGCAGCATCGTCAGCACCGCGTCGAGCGCCGCCTACCACGCGACGGGGCAGGGCGTGGCCGCCTACGCGGCGGCGAAGGCGGGGATCCTCGGGCTCACCCGCGAGCTGGCCGCCGAGTGGGGGCAGCAGGGCATCCGCGTGAACGCGATCGCCCCGGGCGGGGTGGACAGCCCCGGCCGCCACAGAAACATCGCGCGCCGGGAGGACGACGTCGCCGAGAACTACGGGCTGCTCAAGCGCCTCGGCTCCCCCGAGAACTTCGCGGCGGGGGCGATCTTCCTCGCCTCGGACCTCGCGGCGCACATCACCGGCCACACGATCCACATCGACGCGGGCACCGGCATCTCCTGAGCACAGCCTCGCGCGGAGCGGGGACTACGCGCCGGAGCCCTCGAGGCGGTCGAGGGCGATGCGGCGGGCGCTGTTGTCGCCCGCCTCGGCGCGCACCTCGATGCGCTCGGTCCACTTGATGCTCGTGAAGCACTCGCCGCCCGGCACGACGAGGCGCGCCGGCCCGCCGTGCTCGCCCGGCAGCGGCTCGCCGTTCACCTCGAGGGCGAGCAGCGCCCCGCGCGCCTCCTCGATCGGCAGCGGCAGGCTGAAGTCGTCCGCGCTGAGCTGCACCCACGCCGCCTCGGGCGGCACGGCCGCGCGATCGAGCAGCTCGGCGACGGGGACGCCGCGCCAGCGCAGCCCCGGCACCGTCCAGCCCTCGAGGCAGCTGAAGTCGTCGACTATGAGCTGCTGCGGCATCGCCGCGAGGTCGCCGCGGTTGAGATCGAGCGGCTGCCCGACGAGCCCGTCGACGCGCAGCCGCCAGGCCGCCGGGTCCGGCCCGCTCCCGGGATGCACCGGCAGCGCATCCAGCACGTGCAGCTCACCTCCGCCGGACTGCTGATCGGGCATTGCTGCTCCTCCGCTCGCCTCGGACGGATGCTGTCTAGTATCCGGCCTGCTTGTCGATCAGGCCCTCCAGCGGCTCGCCGGCGCGGAGCCGGCGGAGGTTGCCGCAGAAGCGCTCGATGTTGCGCGGGGCGCGCAGCTGGCTGGCGCCGGCGGCGTGAGGCGTCATCACCACGTCGTCGCGGCTCCACAACGGGTGATCGGCCGGCAGCGGCTCGATCGGCACGACGTCGAGCCCGGCGCCGGCCAGCTGCCCGGAGTCGAGCGCCTCGATCAGGGCGTCGGCGTCGATGATCTCGCCGCGGGTGACGTTGACGATGTAGGCGCCGCGTCTCATGTGCGCGAACGCCTCGCGGCCGAACAGGCCGTGGGTCTCCGGCGTCAGCGGGCAGCAGACCGCCACCACGTCCGACGCCTCGAGCAGCTCCTGGAAGCGCTGCATCGGCCACACGGCCTCGACGTGCTCGCCGCCGTCGAGGGCGTCGCGGTCGAGCGCGAGACAGCGCATCCCGAACGCCGCCGCGCGCGTCGCGACCGCCCGCCCGGTCCCGCCGAAGCCGACGATGCCCATCACCTTGCCGGTGAGCTCGATCTCTTCCATGCGCAGTGCACGCCGCTGCTCCCACGCCTCGGGGCCGAGCCGGATCGCGGCGGCGACGCGCCGCGTGAGGGCGAGCAAGAGCGCGAACGCGTGGTCGGCGAGCTGGGGACCGACCTGCCCCTTCTCGCTCGTCAGCAGCACCTCGCCGTCGCGGAACGCAGGGTAGAGGTAGCGGTTCACGCCCGATGCGATCGCGTGGACCCAGCGCAGGTTGGGCGCGGCAGCGTACAGCTGCGGCGTGACGAAGCCCAGAACTACGTCGGTCTCGGCCGCGAATTCCAGCGCTTCGCCGTCCGAGTCGACGACCGAGACCGTCGAGCCCGGCCCCGCCGCCTCGATGATGCGCTCGATGACGTCGGGCGGTACCTCGGGCAGGGCCGTTCCCGTGATGATGAGGATGTTCATGTTCCGCCCCCAATCGGCACGCGGAGCCTACTCCCCTCGGCGCTGCGCTGCGGTCAGCGTCAGGATCGGAGAGAGCCCATCTGTGAAGGTGCGCACGCGCCTCATCGAATGATAGGCTGGTGACCCGGAGGACGCCGTGCCCCCCTTCCTCGCACCAAGCTGGTTCCAGGACACCTACCTCGGGATCGAGGTGGAGCAGTTCCTCGGGCTCGCCATCCTGATCGTCGTTTCGGCCCTCACGTACGCGGTCATCAATCAGGCGCTCAAGCTGTATGTGCGAGCGCGCTTCCACGAGGACGACCACGAATTCTGGCACGAGGAGCGCGGGCGGCTGGGGCGCGCGCTGTGGGCGCTCGCCGTGGCGATCACCTTGCTGCTCGGCTTCCCCGTCCTCGGCTTCCCCGCCTCGGTCGGGAACATCGTCAATCAGGTCGCGAGCCTGCTCGGCGCCGGAGCGCTCGTGCTGCTTGGGTTCCGTGGCGTCGACATCTTCACGGACGTGCTCAAGCGGCGGGCGGAGCTGACCGAGAGCCGCCTCGACGACCAGCTCGTGCCCCTCACGAACACCACGCTGAAGGTCGCCACGCTCATCATCGGGATGCTCTTCATCCTCGGGAACCTCGGCATCAACATCACGTCGCTCGTGGCCGGCCTCGGCCTCGGTGGGCTGGCGGTGGCGCTCGCCGCGCAGGACACGTTCCGCAATCTGCTCGGCGGCGTGACGATCTTCGCGGACCGCCCGTTCCAGGTCGGCGACTGGGTGGTGGTCGACAACATCGAGGGAACCGTCGAGTACGTGGGGTTCCGCTCGGCCCGCGTGCGAACCTTCTACAACTCGGTCGTGACCGTGCCGAATGCGCGCATGGTCGACACCTACGTCGACAACATGGGCCTGCGCCAGTGGCGCCGCTACAAGGCGATGCTCGGGCTTGCCTATCACACGACGCCAGACCAGATGCAGGCATTCACCGAGGGCATTCGCGCGCTGATCCGGGCGAATCCCGACATGCGCAAGGACTACTACATCGTCGAGTTCCATGAGTTCGGCGCGGCCTCGCTCGACATCCTCGTCTACTGCTTCATCACCGCGCCGGACTGGAACGCCGAGCTGCGCACCCGGCACGTGCTGAACCTCGACATCATGCGTCTGGCCGAGGAGCTCGGCGTGGAGTTCGCCTTCCCGACGCAGACGCTGCACGTCGCCTCGCTGCCCGGGCAGCCGGCCGTGGTCCCCGCAGCGCGAGGCCGCGACCAGCTCGGCGAGGTGGTCGAGCGCTTCAGCCCGACGGGCAGCAGCGGCCAGCGCACGGACCAGCCGATCACGGCCGGGTACGACAACACGCCGCCGGAGTAGACGCAGCTCCGCCTGCCCGTCCGGGCTCGCCTCCCGACGTCCCGGCATCGAGCGCCCCAACCCGTCGCCATTTCGGTAGTATGGCGTCGGCAAGTGGAGGGGACCGTGGCGTCCCGGCGTGGACGCTGCCTGCGGCCCGATGGAGCCGCGCCCCGATCCGGTCAGGCTGCGAGGCGGGCCGCTCGCCCGGTCATCGCCTCGCGTTGGAGGCAAGCATGATCACCGACGAGATCAAGGTCATCGATGTCGACACGCACGTGACGGAGCCGTACGACCTCTTCACCTCGCGTGTCTCGACGAAGAAGTGGGGCGACATGGTGCCCCACGTCCGGACCATCCCCTGGCAGACGGCGAGACAGTGGGATCCGAACGCGGACCCCGAGGAGCCGCGCGACATCTGGATCCTCAACGGACAGCCCTCGTCGCCGATCGGCATCACGACGATGGCGGGCTGGCGCGAGTGGCCCCCGGCGCACCCCTCGACGCTCGAGGACTTCGACCCCGGCGCCTACGACTCGACGAAGCGCCTCGAGCGCATGGACGAGTACGGGATGTACGCCCACGTCATCTACCCGAACGTGGCGGGCTTCGGGAATCAGAACTTCCTCAAGCTTGAGGACCCCGAGCTCATGCTCGCCTGCGTCCGCGCCTACAACGACTTCCTGCACGAGTGGTCCGCCGTCGATCCGAAGCGGCTGCTGCCGATCATGGCCGTCCCCTTCTGGGACATTGATGCGACGGTCGAGGAGATCAACCGCTGCTTCAAGCTCGGCCACAAGGGCGTGCTGTTCCCGCAGCAGCCGCACCTCTTCGGCGATTCGCCGATGCTGGCCGACCCGCACTGGAACCCCGTGTGGCACACGGCCGAGGATCTGGGCCTGAGCATCAACTTCCACATCGGCTCGGGGAACCCGGTCGACACCCACGGCGGCTTCGCCGGCAACGGCTCGCAGGCGAACTACTCCGCGGGCACCGTGCGCTTCTTCATGGACAACATGAACGGCATCATGGAGATCCTGATCTCCGGCATCTGCCACCGCCACCCCAACCTCAACTTCGTCTCCGTCGAGAGCGGCATCGGCTGGGTTCCCTACGTCCTCGAGGCGCTGGACTGGCAGTGGATGAACGCGGGCGCCCGCGAGGAGCACCCGGAGATGGAGCTGCTGCCCAGCGAGTACTTCAAGCGCCAGGTCTATGCCTGCTTCTGGTTCGAGCGTGACATCGCGCTCCGGACCATCGACCTGCTGCCCGACAACGTGCTCTACGAGACGGATTTCCCGCATCCCACGAGCATGTCGCCGGGTCCGGCATCGATCGCGGACGTGCCGAAGGACTTCATCGAGCGGAACCTCAGCTCGCTGCCGAGGGAGACGCTCGAGAAGGTCCTCCACGACAACGCGGCACGCGTGTACCACCTCGAATAGCCCCGATGTCGGGAACCCTCGGGAGAATACTGGTCGCGAGGGCGCTCCAGGACCAGGGAGCGGAAGCCATCTTCACCATCGTTGCCGGGCCGTGAACAGGTTGCGCCCTCCCGCGTCCCACACGGCATCGCCCGCGATCAGCGCGGCGAGCGTCTCGAGGTCGCCGCTGGCGAACGCCTCGCAGGCCCGCCTGACAAGCTCGATACCCGGATGGTCTGACAGCCCCGACCCGGCCTAGTCGAAGAGCAGGATCGTGCGCGCGCCGACGTGGGCGCGCTGGTCCTCGAAGGCCTGGTCGAGATCCTCGAGCCGGCCGCGCCGGGTCACCATCTCATCGAGCTTCAGCTGGCCCTGGCGGTAGAGTTCGAGGTAGCGCGGGATGTCCACGCGCGAGCGGGTGCGGCCCATGAACACGCCCTGGATGCGGCGGTCCTGGATCAGCAGGTTGGGCGGTATCTCCACCGGCGCGCTGATCCCCGCCCCGATGATCGACGCCGTGCCGCCCTCGCGGGTGCAGGCGAAGGCCTGCTCCGCAGTCGCCCTGGTCCCGATTGCCTCGAAGGAGTAGTGCACGCCCCGCCCCTCGGTCAGGTCGCGGATCGCCTCGACCGGGTCATCCACCTCCGAGGCGTTCACCACGTCGGTGGCGCCCAGCAGCCGCGCGCGTTCGAGCTTCTCGTCTGTGAGGTCGACCGCGATGATGCGGCTCGCGCCGGCGATGCGCGCGCCCTGGACCGCCGAGAGGCCGACGCCGCCGAGGCCGAAGACAGCCGCCGTCGTCCCCGGCTTCAGCTCGGCCGCGCGGAAGACCGCGCCGAGCCCGGTGATCACGCCGCAACCGAGGAGGCAGGCCGTCTCCAGCGGCACGTCGTCCGGCAGCTTCACCACCCCCGCCTCCGGCACGAGCATGTACTCGGCGAAGCTCCCGACGTTCGTCAGGGCGAGCACGCTCTCGCCGTTCAGCGTGAGCCGCGGGGTCTCGTGGCGCCGCCGCCGCGGGCGGTTGAGGCAGCGATGCGGGTTGTCGCTCAGGCACTCCTCGCAGGCGCCGCAGAAGACGACGCCGGTCACGATCACGCGGTCGCCCGGCTGCACGTACGTCACGTCCGTCCCGACCGCCTCGACGACGCCCGAGCCCTCGTGGCCGAGGATCGCCGGCGTCGGCCACTGCCCGATCCCGTCGACGAACATCAGGTCGCTGTGGCAGACGCCGCTCGCGGCGGTGCGCACCAGCACCTCGCGCGGCCACGGGTCGTCCACCTCGACGTCCTCGATCGGCATCGGCTGGTTGGCTCCGTGGAAGATCGCGGCCTTCACAGCTGACTCCCTTCGAGCGCCGGATGCATCGGAGCATAGCCGTCGACGCCAGCCGAGGCGCTCGATGTGAATACATGCGTTGCACATGTGTTACGCTCATGCACATGTCAAAGATGATCCAGATCCGGAACGTGCCAGACGAACTCCACCGCGAGGCGAAGGTGCGGGCCGCGCGCGCCGGGATGAGCCTCTCCGGCTACCTCCTTCGCGAGCTGGAGCGGACCCTGGCGGAGCCGACGATGGAAGAGCTGCTGGCGCGAATCGCAGCCTGGGAGCCGCCCGAGCTGTCCGAGTCGCCAGCGGAAGCAGTCCGGGCTGAACGCGAACAGAGGTGATCGTCGCCGACGCCTCGGTGGTCGTCGACATGCTTCTGAGTCCCGGCAGCCCGGCCGGCGGTACGCTTGCACAGCGATTCGCCGACGATGAAACGATCTGCGCCCCTCACCTCATCGATGTCGAGGTCGGCCAGACCTTACGCCGCTTCGCACTGCGGAGCCTGATCTCCGTAGACCGGGCCAGTGCCCTGCTGGACATCCTCGCAGTGCTCCCGATCCGTCGCTTCGCGCACACCGACTTGCTGCCGAGGGCCTTCGAGCTGCGATCGAACGTGACCGTGTACGACGGCATCTACCTGGCTCTCGCCGAAGCCCTCGGCGTGCCGCTGCTCTCATGCGATGCTGCCCTGGCGGATGTGCCCGGCTGCGCCGCCACAGTCGAAATCCTCCCAGTGGGCGCCGCGATGGACTGAACAGAGGGGCAGCGTCTCGCCGCGGGCCTATGCGCTCGCCTCGATGCTGCGGTACGCGGCCTCCACGAGGCTGCGCGCGCGCACGTCGCCGGGCCCGCGGATGCGATTCATCACGTAGGCGAAGCCAAGCCCCACGCCCGGGTCCGCGAAGGCCTGCGAGCCCCCGACGCCCGAGTGCCCGAAGGCCGTCTCCGGCCGCGGGTCGCCCAGCGCCGGCGAAGGCAACTGGAAGCCGAGGGCGTAACGGTTCTCGACGCCAATCGTGGCATCCGTCCCCTCGCTCTGCAGCGTGCGGGCCGCCTCGATGGCGTCCTCGCTGAGCAGGCGCAGGCCATCCAACTCGCCGCCGAGCGCGAGCGCGCCGTAGGCGCGGGCGAGGCCACGCGCGTCGGCGTGCCCGTTGCCGGCCGGGATCTCCGCCTCGCGCCAGGCCCGCGTGTTCGCGTCCTCGAAGGTCCACGGAGGATTGTTGTGCGCCATCGCGAGCATCGAGGTCACGTCCGGCTCGGGCAGCGGGTTGCGGCTGGGCGGGACGATGTCCGCGATGCGCCCATGCTCGGAGGCGGGTGTGCCGATGAAGAAGTCGAGGCCGAGCGGGTCCACGATCTCCTCACGCACGAACGCGCCGGGCGTGCGGCCGCTCACGCGGCGGACGATCTCGCCGACGATCCAGCCGTAGCTCCACACGTGGTAGCCGTGGCGAGTACCGGGCTCCCACCACGGCTCCGCCTCGGCGAGCGCCGTGGTCATCGTCTGCCAGTCGTAGCACGCCTCCTTCGGCAGCAGCCGCCGCGCGCCGACCACCCCGGAGCGGTGTCCGAGCACGTGGCGCACGGTGACGCCCTCCTTGCCCGCCTGCGCGAACTCCGGCCAGTAGCTGGCCACGGGCGCCTCGATGTCCACGAGTCCGCGGTCGGCGAGCATGTGCAGGCCGAGCGAGAGCAGGCCCTTCCCCGTCGAGTAGACGTTGACGATCGTGTCGCGCTCCCAGGCACGCGTGCCCGCGGCGTCGGCGTGGCCCGCCCAGAGATCGACCACCGGCTCGCCGTCGAGCGTGACGGCGACGGCGGCGCCGATGTCGCCGCGCTCCGTGAAGTTCTCCTCGAACGCCTCGCGCACCCCCGCGAAGCGCGGATCGCACTCGCCGTGGAGTTCGACCTCGGACGTCATGCGCCGCCTCTTTCGCGCCGGTACGCCGCCGCCGGCGCGCCGCGACGCAGCGTACGACAGGTCACGGCGAGGGTGCGCACGGGGCCATCGAGGAGCGGCGGTATTCGGTACAGTGCCTGCGGCCAGAGGCGCCGACCCGCCACGCCGGCGATTCCCGCGCGGAAGGATCTCCGGATGCACGAGACGCTGAGCATCGAGCACGAGGGCGGCGTGATGAGGCGTTCGACATGGAGGATCTGATCGATCCTCGGTGGACACGGCCGCTGCTCCGCCGCTGAGTGGAGCAAGCCTCCTAGAAGTTACCGCCTTGCTCACCGGCGTGAAGACGCACCGCATGCAGCCATGAGCTGCGAGGCTGTTTGGCGCCTGGCCCGCTCACCTTGCGCGCCCGAGAGTGGCAATCAGATCCGGGAGCCCATGCCTATGAGTCCCCCGGCAACGCAGCCAAACCTGAGGCTGCCCCTTTAGGAGCCATATCCCGGCTCACCCTGTTCCTGAGTGTCTTGTTCCTCAGTGTCGTCGTCCTTGTGGCTCTTGGCCATCGCATACAAGTACGACAACGCAACACCACAGATCTCCAGGATGACTACAAGTGCGCCGATCAACGGGTGACCAACAATCACCGCAGCAATCGCAAATGACGTGACCGCGACAACGACTATTGAAGCGAGGACAAAGACGTATAGCAGGCCCCACCTGGTCCGGTGTGTGTCGGCATCGACTAGGCGCGCGACCATCTGCTGCCGATGCTCAGCTTCGCGTTCAGTGATCGCCAAGATGCGGTCTGCTGCACCCGGGAGCGTGGCCTCATACGCGTCGAGAAACTGCGGGGGCGGGAGGGGAGATGTGAACGTTGCCTCGAAGTGACGCTCCTCTATCCTAGCTATTCGGTCGCCCGACTCTGGGCCTCGATAACCTCCTGGCTGGCAGGCTCTGCGTCGTCAGGACTGTCGCTCACCAGCGGCTATCTCCTCGCCCACATCATCCACGGCCTTGCGGAAATCGGCAGCGATGGCCTCCATGTCGCCTTGTAGCATCTCAAGGTCTGCCTCCGGCCCGGGAAGCTTGGTCCGCCGACCAAACAGCAGGCTTGGCAACAAGCCACGCCGTCCAACATACCTGTAGTAGCGGGCATCCAGGTGGCGCTGCTTCGCGGTGCTTGGCATGCTACGTCCCCTCTACCTGCGAGCCCAGAGGATAGCAACCCTGTCAACGTGACTTGGTCACCTCCTCAACGGGAGGCCCGGCGAAAGTGCACCTCAGAGACCACTCGGAGGTGCTCGGGGCGGCACGACATGGCAAAGGAGCGGACCACATCTCCCACGCATGAGCGCTGGACTTCACAGTGTCTGCTCTTTCGTGCCGCCCTGTGCCTCCTATGGATCAACTATATTTGGTTCTCTGCGACTCAGGGCAGCCCGCCACGCCGGCGATTCCCGCGCGGAAGGACCTCCGATGCACGAGACGCTGAGCATCGAGCGCGCGGGCGGGGTCGCCACGCTGACCGTCACCCGGCCGCCCGTGAACGCCCTCAGCCTCGACATGCTCGAGTCGATGGCCGAGGAGCTGCACCGCCTCGGCGATGATCCCGAGGTGAGCGCGATTGTCTGGCGCAGCGGCCTCCCGGGCATCTTCAGCGGCGGCTTCGACCTCAACGATCCGCGCAGCGCCAGCGCGCAGCCGCTGCACTTCCCGCCCGGCGATCACCTGGCGCGCGTGCGCAATGCGCAGACCGCGCTGCTCGACGTGCCCGTGCCGATCATCGTCGCCGTCAACGGCGCGGCGGTCGGCCTCGGGATGCTGATGCCCGCGCTCTGCGACATCGTGATCGCGGGCCGGAGCGCGCGCTTCGGGCTGCCGGAGATCCAGATCAACTCGATCGGCGGGGCGGGGCACGCGCGCCGCATCCTGCCGGAGCCGGTGCTGCGCTACCTGATGCTGACCGGCCGCCGCGTCACGCCCGAGTACCTCCAGCAGTGCGGCGCGATCGCGCTCGTCGTCGAGGACGAGGCCCTCGACCGCGAGGCGCAGGCGATCGCCGCCGAGATCGCCAGCTACGACCCGGTCGTCGTGCGCAACTCGAAGGTCTCGCTCGAGGCGCTGCGCAAGATCGACGACGTGGCCCTCGCCTACTCGCTCGAGCACAAGTGGGGCGCGGCGCTCCGCTGGTCGCGCCAGCAGGGTTAGGGCCGAACCTCGCGGGATCGCCGGCGTGCGCCGGTCGTGATCGAGGGCGTGTACCATGATTGCGCACGGGAGCGAGCCGAGATGACGACCACAGAGGCGAAGCTGCTGACGGCTGCCGAACTGCTGCGGCTCTACAGCCGCGGCGTGCGCGGCGAACTGATCCGGGGGGTGCTCTCCGAGACCATGCCGACTGGACACGAGCACGGCAAGATCGTCATGAGGCTGGGCGCGGCGCTGTTCAACTTCGTGGACCCCATGAAGCTGGGAACGGTGGTCGCCTCGGACTCGGGCGTCTGGCTCGAGCGTGATCCCGACACCGTGCGCGAGCCGGACATCGCGTTCACCTCGGTGGAGAAGATCCCGCTCGATGCGCGGATCGTGGGCTACGCCGAGGCCGTGCCCGACCTGGTGGTCGAGGTGCGGTCCCCCGGCGACAGCCGCCGCGAGGTCCACGACAAGGCGCGGATGTGGCTGAGCCACGGCGTACGCCTCGCCTGGGTCGTGCATCCGGACACGCGCACGGTGGACGTGCACCGGCCGGACCAGCCCGTCGGCACCCTCGGCGCGAACGACAGCCTCGACGGCGCTGACGTGCTCCCCGGCTTCGCCCACTCCGTGAGCGCCATCTTCGAGGCGTAGTCGCCTCGTCGAGCGATGCCACCCGCAGCAGCAGCCCCCCCGCTCTCCGGCATCCGCGTCCTGGACCTGACGACCGCACGCGGCGAGATCGCCGGCAAGATCCTGGCGGACCTCGGCGCCGAGGTGCTCAAGATCGAGCCGCCCAAGGGCTGCGACTCGCGCCGCATGCCGCCCTTCGAGGACGGCCGCGAGGGCGACCCGGACGGCTCGCTCTACTGGGCCACCTACGGCCGCGGCAAGCGCAGCATCACCCTCGACCTTGAGTCCGCCGAGGGCCGCACGCAGCTCCATACGCTCGCCGAAGGCGCGGACGTCCTGCTGGAGTCGTTCGAGCCGGGGTGCCTGGCGGGGCTCGGGCTGGGCTACGAGGAGCTGCGCGCGCTCAACCCGGCGCTGATCTACGCCTCGATCACGCCGTACGGGCAGAGCGGCCCGGACGCGCACTCGCCGGCGACGGAGCTGACGATCGAGGCGGCGGGCGGCCTGCTCTCGCTGACGGGCGACGGCGACCGGCCGCCCGTGCCGGTCGGCTACCCGCAGGCCGGGTTGCACGGCGGGGCGCAGGCCGCCGCGGACGCCGTCGTCGCACTCTGCGAGCGAGACCGATCCGGCCTCGGGCAGCACCTCGACGTCTCGATGCAGGCCTGCATGGCCTGGACGACGATGGACGCCAATGGCTTCCCGCCCAACGAGGGCCACGACAAGCCCGGCTTCGGCGACGACCGCGCGGAACCCGCGCCTCAGCGCGTGCCGGGCCTCGAACTGCGGCACATGATCGAGGCGGTCGACGGCCACACGCTCGTCACGATGGGCGTCAACCGGCCTCAGCTCACCGCGGTCAACGAGACCATGAAGTGGATGCGCGAGGACGGGGTCGAGCTGCCCGGTCACCTGCAGTGGATCGACTGGGAGCACTGGCAGGAGGACTTCCTCGACCCGGCCGTCGTGCCGGAACACACGCACGAAGTGGCCGAGGCAATCGAGCTCGCGGTCGCCTTCCTCCGCACGAAGACGAAGCGCGAGCTGCACGAGCGCGCCGTCGCGAGTGGTGCGCTCTACGCGCTGATCGCCACCGCGGTCGACCTGCTGGCGGATCGCCAGCTCGAGGATCGCGGCTACTGGACGGAGATCGGCGGCCGGCCGCATCCCGGGCCGTTCGCGCGGCTCAGCCGCACGCCGCTACGCGTCGAGCGCCCCGCGCCCGCCCTCGGCGAGGCGAACGCGCTGCCCGGCGAGCCGCGCGAGCCTGCCCCGCCCGCGCGCGACGGGGGGGCCACGGACGGGCGCCGCGTGCGCCCCTTCGAAGGCGTGAAGGTCGCGGACTTCTCCTGGTTCGGGGTTGGCCCGCTGATCGCGAAGGGGTTGGCCGACCACGGCGCGACGGTCGTGCACGTCGAGTCCGAGAACCGCCTCGATATGCTGCGCATGGCGCCGCCGTTCAAGGACGGCATCCGCAACGTCAACCGCTCGCAGTTCTTCGCCGACTTCAACTCCTCGAAGCTGGGGCTGACGCTGGACCTCGCGAGCGAGGGCGGTCGCACGCTGGCGCGCAGGCTCGCCGGCTGGGCGGACGTGGTCATCGAGAGCTTCACGCCGGGCACGATGGAGCGGCATGGGCTGGACTGGGAGACGCTGCGCCAGGGCCGCCGCGATCTCGTCATGCTGCGTACCTGCATGCGAGGGCAGACAGGGCCGGAGGCCGCCTACACGGGGTTCGGCATGCAGGGCTCGGCCCTCTCCGGGATCCACGGCGTGACGGGCTGGCCGGATCGCGCGCCGTGCGGTCCGCACGGCGCCTACACGGACTTCATCAACCCGCGCTTCGGCCTCGCGGCGGTCGCGGCGGCGCTCCATGAGCGCACGCGCAGCGGGCAGGGGCAGCTGATCGACCTCTCCCAGGTCGAGGCCGCGATCCACTTCGTCGCGCCGCTGGTGCTCGACTACGCGGTCAACGGCCGCGTCGCGCCGCCCGCCGGACACGACTCGCGCATCGCCTGCCCGCACGGCGTCTACGCCGTCGCCGGCGTCGAGCGCTACATCGCGATCGCCTGCGAGACGGCGGAGCAGTGGCGCGCCCTGCGCGACCTGGCCGGCCTCGACGACTTCGAGGGCAGCGAGTTCGAGACTTTCGAGGGCCGCCGCGCCGCCCGCGATCGCATCGACGAGGCGCTGCGCGCCTGGTGCGCAGGCGAGGACGGGCACGCCCTCGCCGCGCGGCTCAAGGCGGCCGGGGTCCCGGCCTCGGCGGTGCTGCGTCCGAGCGATCTCTACGCGGACGCGCAGCTCGCCCATCGCGGGTTCTTCGTCACGCTGGAGCACCCGGTGATGGGCCCGACGCCCTACGACGGCCTCGCGACGATCTTCTCGGAGACGCCGGGCGTGCTCAGCAAGGCCGCGCCGCTGCTCGGCGAGGACACGCATTACGTGCTCACGGAGCTGCTCGGGCTCTCCGCCGACGAAGTGGCGGGATTCGCAGCGGACGGAGCGCTCACCTAGAATCACGATCCCTACGGTGCGTCCAGCACGACCGCGCCCCGCCGGCGGAGCGCTCACCTGGAATCACGCACTACGTGGATGGCGCGGGGGCGCGATGACCAAGGTCGAGGGCGAGTACGACATCGAGGCCGTGCGCGCGGAGTGGATCGGCAGGAAGGCGCCGGTCTATCACGGGCGCTACCCGGTCGAGTACGACCCGATCCGCCGCTACTGCCACATGGTGGAGGACGACAACCCGCTGTTCCTCGATCCCGAGTACGCCGCCACGACGAAGTGGGGCGGCGTGATCGTGCCGCCCGTGATGACCGACTACTTCGCCGGCTCCGGCGCCTGGCCCGAGGAAGAGGAGCCGGTGATCCAGCTCCAGGTGCCGACGCGCGGCGATCGGACCATCAACCTCAACGTGAGTTGGGAGTTCCTCCAGCCGGCGCGCATCGGCGACCGCCTCTCGCGGCAGACGGAGATCGAGGACATCTACCAGAAGCCGACCCGGCTCGACCCGAAGTCGATCTGGATCGCGACGAAGACGACCATCTCCAACCAGCACGGCGAGGTCCTCGCGATCGGCAGGAACACGATGGTCGCCCACCGCCGCCCGGAAGAGTTCGCCGACGAGCTGGACGGGAGCGGCGCATGAGCGGCGAGCCGCGCGCGCAGCGCTACTGGGACGACGTGACGGCCGGCGAGGACCTCGAGGGCTTCTCGTTCACGCTCGGCTGGACGGAGATGGCGAAGCAGGTCAGCGGCTCGCAGGACTTCCACAAGGTCCACCACGACTTCGAGTTCGCCCGCGAGGGCGGACACGAGACGATCTTCTACAACACCGGATTCACGCGCGGCTGCCTGGGGCGGATGCTGACGGACTGGATGGGGCCGGAGGGCTGGCTCAGGACGTTCGGCTTCCAGATGCGGCGCATGAACACGCCGGGCGACGTGATGTCCGTGAAGGGCCGCGTCAGGGGCAAGGCGGAGGGCGACGACCCCGGGACGGGCGTCGTACACCTCGAGATCTGGATCGAGAACACTCGCGAGGGCGTGACGACGCCCGGCACGGCGACGGTGCTGCTGCCGCGGCGCAGCCCGGCGCAGCACTGAGCCGAAGGGACGCACACGATGGCGAACGCGACCAAGGCCGAGATCGAGGCGGGCGGCACGTACTTCCCGCAGCTCGTCGCCTTCCCGGCCACGAGTAACGACGACCTCGACAAGCCGTTTATCGAGGGCACGCAGCGCGGCGAGCTGTGGGTGCAGTACTGCCCCGCCTGCGAGCAGCATCAGTGGGGGCCGGAGTGGATCTGCTACCGCTGCCTCTCGGACGACCTCGAGTGGCGGCAGGTGGAGGGGCGCGGGCGGATCTTCTCCTGGGAGCGGGTCTGGCACCCGGTGCACCCCGCGCTCGCCGAGGCGGTCCCCTACGTGGTGGTCGTCATCGAGCTGCCGAACGCCGATGAGATCCGCATGGTCGGCAACCTGCTCGGCGACCCCGAGGAGGAGGTCGTGATCGGCAGCCAGGTCGAGGCGGTGTTCGAGCACCACGCGGACGCCGACCCGCCGTTCACCCTCGTCCATTGGTCGCGCCTCTAGCAGCGACACCACAGCAACGCAGACCGGACCGCCAGCGAGAGGAGCGAGGCATGGACTTCCGGATGCCCGATGACGTCGTCGAGTTCCGCCAGCAGATCCAGGACTTCATCCGCCGGCACCGCACGCCGGAGCTGGAGGAGGAGATCGCCGGGCACCACCTGCAGGGCTACGGCCCGGCCTCCGAGGCGTTCCTGCAAGCGCTCGCCGACGAGGGCCTGCCCTCGGTCGCCTGGCCAGAGGAGTACGGCGGACGCGGCAAGGGCGCGCTCTACCTCTGGATCCTCTCCGAGGAGCTCGCGCGCGAGGGCATGCCCTGGGACACGCTCACCTTCAACTCCGTCGGACCGACGATCATGCGCCACGGCAGCGAGGAGCAGCGGCGCGAGTTGCTGCCGAAGGTCCTCACGGGCGAGATCCGCTTCGCCCTCGGCTACACCGAGCCGAACGCCGGCACGGACCTTGCCTCGCTGCAGACCCGCGCCGTCCGCGACGGCGACGAGTGGGTGATCAACGGGCAGAAGATCTACACCTCCTCCGGGCACCTCGCGACGCACGTCTGGCTCGCCGCGCGCACGGACCCGGAGGCGCCCAAGCACCGCGGCATCTCCACCTTCGTCGTGCCGCTCGGCACGCCCGGCATCACCGTGCGCCCGCTCTGGGTGATGGGCGAGGGCCGCACCAACGAGACCTTCTACGAGAACGTGCGCATCCCCGCCGACTCGCTCGTCGGCGAGGAGAACCGCGGCTGGTACATCGTGACCGGCGCGCTCGACCTCGAGCGCGTGGCGATCGGCACCTACCGCCCGCTGGAGCGCATGGTGCAGGACTTCATCGCCTACCTCGCGAGCGAGCGGACCGATCTGCTGGACGACCCGGCCACGCGCATGGCCGTCGCCGAGGCCTCGATGCGCGTCGAGGTGGGGCGCGCGCTGGCGACCAACAACGCCGCGATGGTGCACAACGACCTGGTGCCGACGATGGAAGCCGCCATGGCGAAGGTCTGGAAGGGCGACTCCAGCGAACGCATCCACGACGCCTTCATGGACGTGCTCGGCCGCAGCGGCGGGCTGCACGAGTCCAACGAGGACGCCCCGCTCGGCGGGAGCCTCGAGGCGGGGTGGCGCAGCGACCCACCCTCGCGCTTCGCCGGAGGCACCAACGACATCCAGCGCCGCGTGATCGCCACCCGCGGCCTCCAGCTGCCGCGCTAGCCGCCGGGAAGGAGCGCACCATGGACCTCCGGCCGAGCGAACTGCAGGACATCCTCCAGACCAGCGCCGAGGACTTCTTCGAGCGCGAAGTCAGCTTCGAGCGCATTCGCGAGATCGAGGCGGCGGGCCGCCCCGACGAGCAGCTCCAGGCCCAGATGACCGAGCTGGGCTGGAACTCGCTGGCGATCTCCGAGGCGTACGGCGGGCAGGGCGGGACCGTGCTCGACGCCGCAGTGCTGATTACCCAGATCTGCCGCGCCGCGCTGCCCTCACCGCTGGCCAGCACCCTCGTCGGCGCGGTCACGATCGAGCGCCACGGCGACGAGGAGCTGAAGACCTCGCTGCTGCCGCAGCTCGACAACGGGCTCACGATCTCCCCGGCCCTGCTCGAGGCCTCGGACTCTCTCTACGGCGACGTCACGGCGGAGTACGCCGGCGGCGCGGTCACGGGCGAGAAGCGCTTCGTCGAGTTCGGCGAGACCAGCGACGTGCACCTCGTCGCCGCGATGCACGGCGACGCGCCCGGCCTCGCCGTCGTGCGCCGCGACCAGGCGGGCGTGACGGCCCGCGATACGCGCACCATCGGCGCACTCCCGCAGGCCACCGTCCACTACGACGGCGCGGCCGCCGAGGCATGGATCGAGGGCGCGGACGCCGTCGAGACGCTGCGCCGCCTCGGCGCGGCGGTCGCGGCCTTCGAGAGTTACGCCTACGCACAGAAGGCGCTCGACCTGACGGTCGACTACGTGCAGATGCGCGTGCAGTTCGGGCAGCCGATCGGCGCCTTCCAGGCGGTGCAGATGCGCTGCGCGGACATGGCGACGATCGTCGAGGGCTCGCGCTTCCTCACGCACGAGCTGCTGTGGCAGATCGACGAGGGCCTCGAGACGCGCCGCCAGGTCGCGGTGGTCAAGGCGATCACGGCGAAGATGGCCCCGCAGGTCTTGCAGGACTGCCACCTGCTGCACGGCGGCATCGGTTACATGCAGGAGTACGACCTGCACTTCTTCACGCGCCGCGGCAGGGACGCCGCGCTGCGCTGGGGCTCCGCCCGCGAGACGATGAACATCGTCACCGAGGAGGCCTTCGCCGCCGCGACACCCGCTACAACTGGATCACTGGAGCCGCCTGAGACGGTAACGCGTTACGCACGAATCACCGAGTACCCACCGAACACGTACTTGGGCGAGACGCCCGAAGAAGAGCCCACGGAGCAGGACGTCGAGTTCGAGTTCCCGGAGCCGCTGCTCAATCGCGAGCACAGCGAGGCCTTCCTCGCGTGTTATGCGTACTGGAGTCACAAGGGCATAGACCGACTGCTTCTCTGGGACACCATCGTTGCGGAATTTGAATGGGAAGAAGAGGGCAAAAAGCGCTTTGAGGTCCGCCACGCTTCAGACACGCTGCACGAGAAAACGGACTTGATCTGGGAACTGGTCAGCGTCGACACACAGGGCAACGCCACAATCTGTAACGGGCTCCACTGGGGAGACGACGATGAGATGGAGATACTCGCCGAGGTTCAGTTGACGCACCGGCCTTCCATCGCGTCGGCGTAACGGGTCTCCTCGGCCTCCCGCCCGGACCGGGGTTAGACGCCGGCCGCTCCACCCGCTAGTGTCCTGAGTTGTTAACGCGATAAACAAGCGGGTATGATGTTGGTACAGCGGGGTGTTGCCCGTGTGGGGCAGACGCTGGAGTGTCCATGAGTACCCGACTTGGCCGGCCGACGGTGGCGGTTGTACTGAGCGACGATGAGCGTGAGACGCTGGAACGGTGGGCGCGCCGACCGACATCGGCTCAGGCGTTGGCGCTGCGCTGCCGGATCGTGCTCGCTGCGGCAGAAGGGACCCCGAATACCGAGATCGCCGCGGCGCTTGGTTGCCATCCGGTGACCGCGGGCAAATGGCGCAGACGCTTTGCGCAGCGGCGGCTCGATGGACTGAGCGATGAGCCGCGCCCCGGTGCACCGCGCACGATCAGCGACGCCCAGATTGAAGCGGTGATCGTCAAGACACTGGAAGAACAACCGCACAACGCGACGCAGTGGTCGACCAGATCGATGGCCGCCGCGGTGGGGATGTCGCAGACGGCGATCTCCAAGATCTGGCGCGCCTTTGGCCTCAAGCCACACCTCGTGGAGCACTTCAAGCTGTCGCCGGACCCGCAGTTCATCGACAAGGTGCGCGACGTGGCTGGACTCTATCTCAACCCACCGGAGGCAGCGGTCGTCTTGTGTGTTGACGAGAAGACCCAGATCCAGGCACTCGACCGCACCGCCCCGATGCTGCCGATGATGCCGAGCGTTCCGCGACGCCAGACCCACGACTACGTCCGTCACGGCACCACCAATCTCTACGCGGCGCTTGACGTCGCCTCGGGCCACGTGATCGCGGACATGACCCCCAGGCACCGTGCCCGGGAGTTCAAGCAGTTCCTCACCCTCATCGACCGCAGCGTGCCCGACGAACTCGCGGTGCATGTCGTGTTGGACAACGTCGCCACGCACCGCACCCCGGAGATCCAGCGCTGGCTCCGGCGTCATCCCCGGTTCACGTTTCATTTCACCCCGACCTACAGCTCCTGGATGAACCTCGTGGAGCGCTGGTTCGCGGAGCTCACCACCAAATGGCTCAGGCGCGGCACTCATCACGGCGTCGCTGACCTGATCCGTGCAGTGGAGGCCTGGGTCGCCGACTGGAACGAGCACCCGCGCCCCTTCATCTGGCACAAGACCGCCGACCAAATCTTCGACAACCTCACCGGATATCTCAATCGCATTCCCAACTCAGGACACTAGGGATGGTCTGAACAACTCGCCTGAGCGGGTGAGCGGATGCGATCATGGGGTGCGGACCCGGAGAGGGGCGCCCCATGCAGCAGCGTTCGTTCGGCAGCGTCGAGTACGAGCACAAGAAGGTCAGGACACGGCGCCAGAGGTTTCTGGAGCGCATGGACGGGCTCGTCCCCTGGGCTGAGCTGGAGCAGCGCATCGCGCCCGTCTACCCGAAGCCGGGCCGCGGACGCCGCCCCTACCCGCTGCGCGTGATGCTGCGCAGCCACTGCCTGCAGCTCTGGTTCAACCTCAGCGACCCCGGCATGGAGCAGGAACTCTACGACTCCCGCTCGATGCTCGAGTTCGCCGGTCTCAGCCTCTCCGAGCCGATCCCCGATGAGACGACGATCCTCAACTTCCGCCACCTGCTGGAGCGCCATCAGCTGGGAACGGCGCTGTTCGCGACGATCAACGCGCATCTGGCACGGCAGGGGCTGCAGCTGTGCGAGGGCACGATCGTGGACTCCACGATCATCAGCGCGCCGTCCTCGACGAAGAACCGCGAGCGTGCGCGCGACCCCGAGATGCACCAGACCAGAAAGGGCCGGCAGTGGTACTTCGGGATGAAGCTGCACAGCGGCACGGACGCGCGGTCCGGGCTGGTGCACAGCGTGCACACGACGGCGGCGAACATCGCCGACGTGACCGAGGCGCATCGCCTGTTGCACGGCGGCGAGACGGAGGCGTGGGGCGATGCCGGCTACCAGGGCGTGGAGAAGCGCCCGGAGCACGCGCGTTCGGGGGTGAGCTGGCGGGTGGCGATGCGCCCGAGTCTCAGGCGGCAGCTGGCGCCGGGGGGCGAGGAGGCACAGGCGGAGCGGCGGAAGGCCTCGGTGCGGGCGAAGGTTGAGCATCCGTTTCTCCACGTGAAGCGGCACTTCGGGTACGCGAAGGTCCGCTACCGGGGCCTTGAGAAGAACCGCCAGCGTCTCGCGCTGCTGCTCGGCTTCGCGAACCTGCTGCGAGCCGAGCCTCAGATCGCCTGATCGCGGGAGCCGTGCGTCCGGAATCGCTCGTGCGGGCGATCCTGCAGCGGAATGGGGGCGGGATCGCCCCCTGAACCGCGGTATCGGCCCCCACAGCGCGGCTCGGCACGCCGATCGACCCGCACCGCGCCCGACACGCCACCTGTTCAGACCATCCCTAGTGTCCTGAGTTGTTAACGCGATAAACAAGCGGGTATGATGTTGGTACAGCGGGGTGTTGCCCGTGTGGGGCAGACGCTGGAGTGTCCATGAGTACCCGACTTGGCCGGCCGACGGTGGCGGTTGTACTGAGCGACGATGAGCGTGAGACGCTGGAACGGTGGGCGCGCCGACCGACATCGGCTCAGGCGTTGGCGCTGCGCTGCCGGATCGTGCTCGCTGCGGCAGAAGGGACCCCGAATACCGAGATCGCCGCGGCGCTTGGTTGCCATCCGGTGACCGCGGGCAAATGGCGCAGACGCTTTGCGCAGCGGCGGCTCGATGGACTGAGCGATGAGCCGCGCCCCGGTGCACCGCGCACGATCAGCGACGCCCAGATTGAAGCGGTGATCGTCAAGACACTGGAAGAACAACCGCACAACGCGACGCAGTGGTCGACCAGATCGATGGCCGCCGCGGTGGGGATGTCGCAGACGGCGATCTCCAAGATCTGGCGCGCCTTTGGCCTCAAGCCACACCTCGTGGAGCACTTCAAGCTGTCGCCGGACCCGCAGTTCATCGACAAGGTGCGCGACGTGGCTGGACTCTATCTCAACCCACCGGAGGCAGCGGTCGTCTTGTGTGTTGACGAGAAGACCCAGATCCAGGCACTCGACCGCACCGCCCCGATGCTGCCGATGATGCCGAGCGTTCCGCGACGCCAGACCCACGACTACGTCCGTCACGGCACCACCAATCTCTACGCGGCGCTTGACGTCGCCTCGGGCCACGTGATCGCGGACATGACCCCCAGGCACCGTGCCCGGGAGTTCAAGCAGTTCCTCACCCTCATCGACCGCAGCGTGCCCGACGAACTCGCGGTGCATGTCGTGTTGGACAACGTCGCCACGCACCGCACCCCGGAGATCCAGCGCTGGCTCCGGCGTCATCCCCGGTTCACGTTTCATTTCACCCCGACCTACAGCTCCTGGATGAACCTCGTGGAGCGCTGGTTCGCGGAGCTCACCACCAAATGGCTCAGGCGCGGCACTCATCACGGCGTCGCTGACCTGATCCGTGCAGTGGAGGCCTGGGTCGCCGACTGGAACGAGCACCCGCGCCCCTTCATCTGGCACAAGACCGCCGACCAAATCTTCGACAACCTCACCGGATATCTCAATCGCATTCCCAACTCAGGACACTAGGAGTCGGTCGCTTCCGCGGCGTCATCGCCGGCGTCGCCCCTCGTCTGGAGACAGATGGTGACGCCGAGCACGACAGCTCCAACGAGGAGCACGGCAATCCGCGCGATGTTGCGCGCATCCCCCGCATCACCCGAGCCTCCCGGCAGCAGGGCGTTGATGAGGCGATAGACAGAGTCGACGTACCCGGCCGGCCACCCGGTCGGCACGCCGATCAGCAACAGCAGGACACCGGCGAGGAGGAGTCCCGCAGCGACCGCACAGCCCTTTCGTGAGAGAACAAGGCCGCCCACCAGGAAGATGATCGCCACTCCGATGTGAATGGTCCCCAGCACTGAACTGCGCCTGGCGAACTCAGCGATCGATTCCACGGCCTCCTCGTCGGACAGATCGAGGCGGGCGCCGAGCGGCCCATGGAACGCCGTGGTCGCGCTCAGTACCAGCATCATCAGCACAAGTCCGAGGGCGACCTGCGCAACTCTCAGCGAGAGGGGCGCGTCACCGCCGAACCGATCGCCGAACAGCACCGCGGCGATGACGACGGCCAACACGATCCCGGACTGAAGACCGGCAGTCTCGACACCCATCGCTCGGCCCTCCCCGGATTCAATGAGCACTCTAGCGGATCCGTCCTTGCCCCGCAGCGAGTCCCGAGCCCGCCTGCCAGCCGTGGTGCGTTGTTTTAGTTTCGGCGTCGTGACGCAAACAAGGCCGGTGGTTGTTTTCGGTACCGCAAAGAAGGAGCGGGCGGATCCCACAGCCGCACTCAGATCAGCGCGACTCGGTAGGCCGTCAGGATCCCCTCGACATACAGCCGGGCTGCGCCGGCATCGAGGTTCTGGTCGCCCGGCGGCACAGGCAGGCCAGCCGCTACTTCGTCGAAGCAACCGTCCGGGCAGCGGTCGTCGAAGAACACGTAGGCGAATCCCTCGGGCTCGCGGTGCGAGCGCCACGTCAGGCCGGAGGCCCACGGCGCCCACTCCCGGACCGCCGAGGCCCAGCGCCGCGTCATCGCGTACTCGGCGGCAGATGAGTGCGTCAACCAACTGTCCTGCCCGACCGCCGCCAGATCCCCGCCGGAACGAAGGCTCACCAACGCCATATCCAGCGTCGTGCGCAGCCAACTGATTCGCAGGCCCGAGAGCCGCACGCGCGGCAGCAAGCGCGCTCCGCGGTCATCGATCGGCAGATCGCGGAGGAGCGCTTCGGACACTGCGGTCGCATCGTCCTCGGCGGCGTACAGGAAGGCGTACTCATCGTCCGGCGTCGCGTCGAACCGTCCGCCGAGGAGATCGCTTCGAGCCACCGTCGGGTTGAACCCGGTCACGTCAAAGGCAGCGCTGTGGATGCGCGTCAGCCTCGTCCCCGCGGGCAACGGGAAGCGCTGCGGCGCGCCCTCGTAGCTTGTCGGGGGCGGCTGGTTCGGCGCCAAGTCCGCCTACCCGACCGGCTCCGTGAGAGCCTCGGCCGCGGTGACGAGGTCGTCCGCCCGGTCGCTCCCCACGAGATCGAGGGGCCGTGCGCCGAGACGATCGTGACGGGAGACCCACCAGGACGCGACGCCCCACGGATCGCTCGCTGCTCCCAGTCCTTCGTTGACTGCGCGCACCTCGGGGAAGACATCGCGCCGCTCGGCGTCGAATTGGAAGGCGGGGTAGAGGTAACCGCGGCCCGCCAGCAACCCCAGCAGCCACGAACGCTCGCGATAGCGCCGGACCTTCTCGCGGTTCGCCCGGTTCGCTCCGAGCGCGACCGCGGCGTCCCGCGGCTCGATCATGGGCTCACGCCAGATCGTGCGGACTGCCTCCCCCTGAAGCTGGACCTGGAGCAGCACAGTCTGCTCGAACTCGTCGAGGATATGGCGCGGCTCGCCGCCGAGCTGCCGGGCGAGGTCGCTGCGCAGCGTGAGCAACGTCAGCCAGCTTCTCACCCGGGATTCATCACCTTTCAGGGCAGGGTGACGTGCGGCCAACGCCGCCGCCGCATCCAACAACTCCAAATCCCCGGCCGGCCACCCGGCTGCGAGATGCGCGAGCATGTTCCGGGTGTGGCGCCCCCGCCGTGACGCAAGCGCCAGGAGCACCTGCTCGAGATCCTCGTCGCCGAGTTCCCGGTCCAGGTCCCGGATACGCCTGTCGAGCTCAGGCCGGATCGCCATCGCGGTCTCCAGGTTGACGGTATTGTCGTAACCATAGCACTGTCACGATCGTCACGCTCGCCGCCTCGCCCCGAAAGCTCGGCTCGCCGCAGACGGCTACGTGAGCGCCTCGGCGGCGGCGGCGGCGGCGATGTCCGCGGCGTCCATGCCGAGCAGCTCCTCCAGCACGTACTGCGTGTCCTCACCGAGCGCGGGGGCGGCCTTGCTGAGCACGCCGGGCGTTTCCGAGAAGTGCGTCGCGAGGCCGTCGTAGGGCGTCGGGCCCATCACCGAGTGGTCGAGCGTCACGAAGAAGCCGCGGTGCGCGAGCTGTTCGTCCTCGTAGAGATCGCTCGGGCGCTGCACCACCGAGGCGGGGACGCCGGCGCCGCGCAGCGTCTCCGCGAGCCGCCACGGATCCCGGCCCTCGCACCAGGCGGCGAGGGCGGGCTCGATCTCCTCGCGGGTGGCGAGGCGCGCCGAGGCGTCCTCGTAGCGCGCGGCGGCGAAGCCGGGCAGCGCGCCGAGTCCGAGCAGCGCGCGCCACTGCGCGGTCGTCTGCACCTCGATCGCGACGTAGCGCTCGATGCCCGCGGTGCGGTAGACGCCGTGCGGGCAGCTGGTCAGCGAGCGGAGGCCGACGGGCCCGGCGACCCGCCCGTTCACCGTGCAGTCCAGCATCAGCGGCTCGATGAAGTGAATCGCCGCCTCCACCTGCGCGAGGTCGATGTGCTGGCCGCGCCCGCTGCGATTGCGCTCGAAGAGCGCGGCGGCGACCGCGGCGAGGCCGTAGCGCGGGTTGATGAAGTCCGTGTACGCCCCCCAGGGACTGCACGGCTCGCGATCCGGCCAGCCCAGGATGCCGACGAAGCCCGACAGCGCCGCCCCGTGGCTGCCAAACCCGCGAAACCTCCGCAGCGGCCCGCTGGCGCCTCGCATCGAGGTGCTGAGCATGATCAGCTCCGGGCGGTCGCGGCTCAGCTCCTCCCAGCCAAGCCCGAGCCGCTCCGCGACGCCCGGCGTGAAGCTCTGCGTGACGATGTCCGCCCAGTCGCAGAGCCGCCGCGCCAGCGCGAGGCCCTCCGCCGTGCCCAGGTTGATCGCCGCGCCGAGCTTGGAGGAGTTGTAGTTGGCCATGAACTGCGCGCGGTCGATACCGGGGATGCCGTCCTTGTAGGGCGGGTTCAGCCTGACGCCGTCGACCCGCGTCAGCGACTCGACGTGGACGACGGTGGCCCCGTGGTCGGCGAAGGCCTTGCTGATGATCGGCCCCACGCCGAACCAGGCGAAGTCCGCGATCTTGACGCCCTCGAACGTCAGGCCGCGCGAGCCGTTCGCGCGCGACGCGGGCCGCAGCGGCTCGCGGCGCTGCTCCAGCAGCGCGCTCGCCTCGCCGAGCCGCGGCGGTGGCGCCTCGGGACCGAGCGCGGAGCGCGACAGCCGGGCGAACGGGCCGGGGTAGCTGCGTCCGTCGATCTCGCGCCAGTACTCGCGAACGCGCAGCTGCGGATCGTTCAGCAGATCCTCGGTCGTGTTGATCGGCGCGATCATCAACGTCACCCGCACGGCGCGCTCGACCAGCTCGAGCTTCGTCTTGCCCTCGAGGAAGGCGACCGCCAGCCTGATCGCCTCGTTGGCAGTGTCGAAGGGCAGCTCGCCCTGCTCGTAGAGGGTCTGCCACTCGAACCAGTCGACCGCCTTGATCGGATCGGGCAGGCCCTGCTCCTCGTCGAGCCAGGCGAGCGCGTTGGCGAGCGTCTGCCCTCGAGCGGCGGGAAACCCGTGGCGTGCATCAGCGTCCAGACCATGCACGCCTGCATCGAAACGTCGAGGTGCTGGCCGAGGCCGGAGCGATCGCGCTCGCAGAGCGCGACGACGGCGTCCGCCGCCGCCTGAGCCCCGGCGTGGAAGGCGGCCTGCGGGTAGCCCATCGGCAGCGGCGGGCGGTCGCCGTCGCCCTGCAGCCCGACCAAGCCGCCGGCCGCCTCGGCGATGAGGTCGGTCGCCGGCGCGAGCGCGAGCGGCCCGTCCTGCCCCCACGGCGTGATGGAGACGTAGATCAGCGAGGGGTTCAGCGTGCGCACGTCCTCGTAGCCCAGCCCGAGCGTTGCGAGCTGGCCGGGCGCGTACGACTCGACCAGCACGTCGCTGCCCGCGATCAGCGCCCTCAGGCGCCTGCGATCGGCCTCGTCCTCGAGATCAACGGTGATGCTGCGCTTGCCGAGGGCGACGGCCGCCCAGTAGAGCGAATCGCCGTCTCCCCCGGCGGTCTCGTCGAAGGGCGGTCGCGAGCGGCCCGGATGTCCGCCGGGCGGCTCGATCACGATCACCTCGGCGCCGAGGTCGGCGAGCACGCGGCCGGCGAGCGCGCCGCGCATGGTCGCGAGGTCGACGACGCGGACGCCGGCGAGGGGACCGGGCATCAGTCCAGCTCCCGCGCGATCCGTTCGCCCTCGTCGTAGTCGGCGAACATCGTGTCGTAGTACTCGTGCAGGACCGGCCGCGCGTCGGGGTGGCTGAAGATGTAGCGGCGGTTCTCACGCGCGCCCTGCAGCACGCGGGGAATGAACGCCTCCGGCGGCGACGCGTCGATGCGCGGCGGGGCGACCGCAGCGTCCGGCCCGGGCGGCCCGCCGTACCGCGGCTGGCGCACGCGCACGGTGTTGCGGATCTGCGTCGCCATGCCGCTCGGGCACCAGCAGGAGACGCCGATGCCCTCCGGCTCCAGCTCGTCGCGCAGCACGTTGGCGTAGCCGACGACGGCGTGCTTCGAGGCCGTGTAGACGCCGTTGACGTTCTGCCGCGCGACCAGCCCGGACATCGAGGCGGTGACCACGATCTGCGCCGGGCCCTCCTGCTCGCGCAGCAGCGGCAGGAATGCCTGCACGCTGTTGATCGCGCCCCAGACGTTGACCGCGAGGATCCACTGCCAGTCCTCGCTGGTCGCCTCCGCCAGCGGCGTGGTCTTCATCACGCCGGCGTTCTGGAACAGCACGAGCCCGCTCCGCTCGGCGCCGAATTCGGCGCGGGTGCGCTCGGCGAGTGCGTCCACCGAGGCGCGGTCGGCGATGTCCGTGCGCACAGCGATCGCCTCGCCGCCGGCCTCGCGGATCTCCACGGCGACGGCCTCACCGGCGTCTCCGTCGATGTCCGCGACGATGACGCGCATGCCGTCCGCCGCGCAGGCGTGCGCGAGCGCGCGGCCGGCGCCGCTGCCCGCGCCCGTCACCACAGCCACGCTGCCCGCAAAGTCGTGCATCAGCGCACCTCCCAGCCGCACGAAAAAGCGTACGACCTGCACAAACCGGGTGTCACGGAGCCCGGTGGACACGCGCGGGTTTCTCGGGCAGGCGCGGCGCGTCATGGCGCCGCCGATCCGATCTGGGCGTGCGCCTCCATCTCGCCGCGCTGGCGCGCGGCGGACCCCTCACCCCCACCCTCTCTCCCGCAAGGAGACCTTTGCGTAACGCGGCGGCGGGCGGCATGGTGGGGGCGGCGGGGCGGACCGGAGGGGGAGCCATGCATCAGCAGACCGGCGCGCCGACGTTCGCGGACGCGTTCCTGCCCGAGGGGCTCGGCCGCAACGAGACGCTGGAGCGGATCGACGCCCTGCTCGACTGGGAGCCCATCGCCCGGCTCGTCGCCGCGATCCACGCCGCGCCCCAGGGCCGCCCCGCCTACCCCCCGCTCGCGATGTTCAGGATCACGCTGCTCCAGCAGTGGTACGACGCCTCCGACCCGGCGATCGAGGAGGCGCTGCGCGACCGCCTCTCGTTCCGCCGCTTCGCCGGCTTCGGCCTCGACGACGCCACGCCCGACCACTCGACGATCAGCCGCTTCCGCACGCAGCTCACCCGGCGCGGCCTCGCCGCGCCGCTCTTCGCCGCGGTCGGGCGCCAGCTCGAGGCGCGCGGCCTGCTCGTCAAGCAGGGCACGCTGCTCGACGCGACCCTGCTCGAGGCGCAGGTGCGGCGGCCCCCCTTCGCCGCGGGCCCGCGCGCGCGCAGCAGCACCGACCGCGATGCGGCCTGGGCGCGCAAGGGCGGCGCGGCGCACTTCGGCTACAAGGCGCACGTCGGGATGGACGCCGGCTCGGGGCTGATCCGCCGCGCGCGGCTGACGCCGGCCAACGTCAACGAGACGGAGGTCGCCGAGGAGCTGCTCGGGGGCGACGAGGCGGCGGTCTACGCCGACAAGGCGTACGACACGAAGGCGCGGCGCGCGCGGCTGCGGGCGCGGGGGGTGAAGGACCGGATCATGCACCGCCCGAACAAGCACCATCCCGAGTTGCCGCACTGGCAGAAGCGGCGCAACGCGCTGCTCTCGCGCGTGCGGGCGCCGGTGGAGCAGGTCTTCGGGACGCTCAAGCGCGGCTACGGCTACCGCCGGGTGCGCTACCTGGGGCTGGAGCGCAACGCGACCGAGCTGTGGCTGAAGTGCACGGCCTACAACCTGAAACGGGCGGTCCGTCTGCTCCCCGCCTGAGGCCCGTCCCGGGGCGGAGTGCGCCCCGGGCACGGTCTGAGGCCTCCGCCCCGCCCCGCCCCAAGCCGCCAACGGCCCCCGCAGGGCCGCCCGTCGCCCCCGGCTTCCCCGGATCTGCCGATTTCGCCAGTTACGCAAGGGTCTCTCCAGGGGTTAGGGGACCGGAGGCGCGCCCGGGCTGGGAACCAAAGCGGCGTAGTTTCCGTACTATCGGGTAAGCGGAACAGTTGGCATGGGGGAGCGCGCGTGCCCGCACGACTCATGGCTTCGGCGGTGGCCTTGGCGATCCTGCTCGCCATGCCGGGCGCTGCCGGGATCACGGCTCACGGCGCAGGCAACGAAACCGAGGTGCGCATCGCCGCGCGACGCCTTGCCGATGGCAGCACGGAGTTCGCGCTCCAGCAGCACCAGGCGGGCGGGGAATGGGGCGAGCGACTGCTGCCACGGGAGCGGTTCTTCCCCGCGGAAACACGGGTCGGTCGCTGGCTGGCGAGCTCGCCGCTCACTGTGGGCGGTTCCGGCGCCGGCGACAGCGACGACGGCGGAGCCGCCGGAGCCGAGGTGCGCGTCGCTGCGCGGCTCCTCGCGGACGGGCGCATGGAGTCCGCGCTCCAGCAGCGCCAGGCGGGCGGGGAATGGGGCGAGCGCTTGCTGCCGCGGGCGCGGTTCTTGCCCGCAGGGCCGCGGGTCGGTCGCTGGCTGGCGAGCACGCCGCTGCTGGTTGCACGTGCGTTGGGCTCCGTGGAACAAGACAGGGCCGCGCTGGTCGCGCTCTACGAGGCCACGGGCGGCGCGAATTGGAGATTCAGCGGGAACTGGCTGACCAGCGCGCCGATCGGCGAGTGGTACGGCGTCACGACTGACAGCGACGGCCGTGTCACAACGCTGTTTCTCTGGGGCAATGGGTTGAGAGGGTCGATCCCGGACCGGCTGGGCACCCTCACCAACCTGCAAAAGCTGTACCTCGTTGACGGCGAGTTGAACGGGCCGGTCCCGGACTCGTTGAACGGCCTCATCAACCTGCGAGAACTGCACTTCGGAGGCAACGAGTTGAGCGGGCCGATCCCGGACGGACTGGGCGCCCTCACCAACCTGGAGTACCTGGTCCTCAGTGGCAACGGGTTGAGCGGGCCGATCCCGGACGGGCTGGGCGCCCTCACCGGCCTGGAGTTGCTGCACCTCAGTTACAACGAGTTGAGCGGGCCGATCCCGAACGGGCTGGGTGGCCTCACCAACCTGCGAACGCTGCACCTCGGTGACAACCAGTTGAGCGGGCCGATCCCGGAGGAGCTGGGCAGCCTGACGAACCTGCGAGAGCTGAGCCTCGGTGGCAGCGAGTTGAGCGGGCCGATCCCGGAGGGGCTGGGCGGCCTCACCAACCTGCGAGCGCTGTACCTCTGGGGCAACCAGTTGAGCGGGCCGATCCCGGAGGGGCTGGGCGGCCTCACCAACCTGCGAGCGCTGTACCTTTGGGACAACCAGTTGAGCGGACCGATCCCGGAGGGGCTGGGCGCCCTCACTCACCTGAGATCGCTTTCTCTGAATGACAACCAGTTGAGTGGGCCGATCCCGGACTCGCTGAGCGGGCTCACCAACCTGGAAACCCTGCGCCTCGGTGAGAACAAGTTGAACGGGCCGATCCCGGAGGGGCTGGGCGGCCTCACCAGCCTGGAGGTGCTGTATCTCAATGACAACCAGTTGGCCGGGCCGGTCCCGGAGGGGCTGGGCAGCCTGACCAACCTGCAACTGCTGCACCTCGGTAACAACCAGTTGGTCGGGCCGATCCCGGGCGGGCTGGGCGGCCTTGCCGCCCTGCGGTTCCTGGGGCTTGGTGGGAACCGCCTGAGCGGGCCGATCCCGGAGGAGCTGGGCGACCTCGTCACGCTGGGGGATCTGGACCTCAGTGACAACGAGTTGAATGGGCCGATTCCAGGCTGGCTGGGCGCCCTGACCAACCTGGGGTCCCTGAGGCTCAGTGACAATCAGTTGAGCGGGCCGATCCCGGACGGGCTGGGCCGTCTCGGGTACCTGAGGGAGCTGGACCTCGGGGGCAACCAGCTGGGCGGGTGCGTGCCCGACGATTTGCGTTGGGCGCGCGAACGCCTCTGGCTCAGTGACTTTCCCCATCTTGGGCTGCCCTACTGCCCCAGGACGCCCGAGGAAAGGCCAGCGCCAAACTCGGTGGCGCTGGACAGGGCCGCGCTCGTCGCGCTCCACGAGTCCACGGGCGGCGCGAACTGGCGCGTCAGCACGAACTGGCTGACCAGCAGGCCAATCGGCGAGTGGTACGGCGTCACGACGGACGGCGCCGGCCGTGTCGCCGAGCTGTTCCTCGAGGACAACGAGTTGAGCGGGACGATCCCGGAGGGGCTGGACAGCCTCATCAACCTGGAAGTGCTGAACCTCCGCTCAAACCAGCTAAGCGGGCCTCTCCCAGAGGCGCTGGGCGGACTCATCAACCTGAGATACTTGCGCCTTGGTGAGAACGAGTTGAGCGGACCGATCCCGGAAGAGCTGGGCGGCCTCACCGACCTGGTACAGCTGGTCCTCGAAGGCAACGAGCTGAGCGGGCCGATCCCGGAAGGGCTGGGCTGGCTCCCCAACCTGCAATGGCTGAACCTCGACGGTAACGAATTGAGCGGGCCGATCCCGGAGGAGCTGGGCGGCCTCCCCAACCTGCGGTCGCTGTGGCTCGGTGGCAACCGGTTGAGCGGGCCGATCCCGGAGGCGCTCGGCGGTCTCTCCAGGCTGCAAGTGCTGTGGCTCAATGACAACCAATTGAACGGACCGATCCCGCAGGAGCTGGGCGGCCTCTCCAGGCTGCAGACGCTGCGGCTCAGTGGCAACGAGTTGAGCGGGCCGATCCCGGCCGGCCTGGGCGGTCTCACGCACCTGTTCGAGTTGGACCTCCGTGAAAACCAGCTGCGCGGGCCGATCCCGGGCTCGCTGACCGGCATCGTCAACCTGTCGGAGATCTATCTCGGCGGCAACCAGTTGAGCGGGTGCGTGCCCGCCGGGTTGCGGGGCAAATGGCGGACCGACGTTGCCGACCTTGGTCTGCTGTTCTGCAGGTGAGGGAGGACCCGGCTCGGCCACGCCCTTCCGGAGTGGCTGGAGCGGGCACTGGTCGCTCGCGGTTGGTAGCCGCCGCGGACTGAGTCCCCGGATCCCCTCACCCGAACCCGCGGAGGACCGCCGGCGGGTCAGTAGGCGCCCTGGGCCTCGAAGATGCGGCGCGGGTTGCCGGTGGTCATCGCCTCGATCTGGTCCTCGGTGACGCCGAGGCGGCGTAGGCCGGGGATCACGATGTTGGGGACGGTGAGGAAGTTCGCCTCCGGCAGCGCCCGGTCCAGGATCTCGCGAGGCACGCCCTGCATGTGCGGCGAGGTGTCGTGGCTGAGCACGATGCGGTCGGCGTAGCCGCGCGCGCAGAGCTTCGCGATGGTGTCGGTTCGCTCCTCCGTGGTCGCGGCGAGGCCGGATCCGAAGCGGTCCATCCCGATCGCGCTGCCGCGCTCCATCAGCCCGCTCAGGTAGTCGAGGTCCGTCGAGTCGCCGGAGTGGCCGATCACGACGCGCGTGAGGTCGACGCCCTCGGCGGCGAAGACGCGCTGCTGGTCGGCCCCGGAGCCGGCGAACGGGTTGCTGTGCGTCATGATCGGGACGCCGCTCGCGCGGTGCGCGAGCGCGACGGCGCGCAGTTGCAGCTCATCGTCCGGTTCGTACTCCTCGGTGGCGATCTTGAGCGCGCCCGCCCGGATGCTCGTTCCGGCGATGCCGACGTTGATGTCGTGCAGGTAGAGCTCCACGACGGGGTCCGGCGTCCGGCGGCGGAAGTAGTTCGGCACCCTGAGGTGCACGCCCGTGGCGGCGATCACCTGCAGCTCCGTCCGCTCCGCCACCTCGGCCATCAGCCGGATGTCACGCCCGAGGTCCACCGTCGTCACGTCGACGATCGTGTCGACGCCGGCCGCGCGCGCCTGCTCGCAGAAGACGGCGGCGGCGGCGACCTCGGCCTCGCGGTCGAAGAGCTGCGGGTAGTTGTCGTAGAGCGCTGGCGTCTGGAGGAAGAGGTGCTCGTGCATCAGCGTGAAGCCGAGCGCGCTCGTCTCCAGCGCGCCGCGCAGTGTGGGAACCGTCGCCATGCCTCGCTCCTCCCGTTGCGCCGCGCATGGTAGCCCCGCGCCGCCCCCCTGCGGCGGCTGGCCGTATGATTCCAGCGACTTCGGGAGACGATTCAAGCGCGCGCGAGGCGCGAGGGAGGGGCTGACATGCCGATGGACGGGTTCGAGGCCGGGCTCAAGGTGCGGCGCGAGGTGCTGGGCGACGAGTACGTGGACCGGGCGTTCGAGGGCGTCACGGACTTCGATCGCGGGTTCCAGGAGTTCGTGACCGCGGTCGCCTGGGGCCAGATCTGGACGAGCGAGACGTTGAGCCGCCGCGACCGTAGCCTGCTGAATCTCGGGATGCTCGCGGCCGTCGGTCGCTCGACCGAGCTGGCGACGCACGTGCGCGCGGGACTCGGCAACGGCCTCACACCGGCGGAGATCGCCGAGGTGTTCCGGCAGGTCGCGGTCTACTGCGGCGCCCCCGCCGCGCTCGAGGCGATGCGCATCGCCAAGCAGGTGCTGCGCGACCAGGGCGTCGACGCATGAGTTCCGCCGTCGCCGCCGGCACGGTCGCGATCACCGGCGTCACGCTGATCGACGGCACCGGCGCCGACCCCGTGCCGGGCGCAAGCCTGGTGATCGAGGACGGGCGTGTCGCGAGCGCCGGCCGCCTCGACACGCTGCCGCAGGGCGCGGAGGTGATCGACGCCTCCGGCATGACGCTGCTGCCGGGGCTGATCGACTCGCATGTGCACTTCTACAGCTCATGGAAGTCGATGCAGCAGCGCGCGCTCACGCCGCCGACGCTCGCGACGTTCGAGGCCGCGCAGAACGCGCTCGTCACCCTCGACGCCGGCTTCACCGCCGTGCGCGAGGCGTCCGGATCGCCGGCCGGCTTCAAGCTCGCGGTCGAGCGCGGGCTGATCCCGGGGCCGCGCATGCGCATCGCCGTCGGCGCGCTCTCGCAGACGGGCGGGCACGGCGACGGCGTGCTGCCGAGCGGCGTGCGCTTCTGGCGGCAGTGGGGCCCGGAGTGGATCGAGACGATCTGCGACGGCCCCGACGAGGTGCGCAAGACCGTGCGCGCCCTGCTCCGCGTGGGCGCGGAATTCATCAAGCTGCACGCCACCGGAGGCGTGATGTCGCCCTCGGACGAGCCGGGCTCGCCGCAGTTCACCGAGGAGGAGATCGCCGTGATGGTCTACGAGGCGCGCATGGTCGGGAAGACCTGCATGGCGCACGCGCAGGCCACCGCGGGCATCAAGAATGCCGTGCGCGCCGGCGTCGAGTCGATCGAGCACGGCTTCTACCTCGACGACGAGGCGATCGCGATGATGAAGGAACGCGGCGCCTTCCTCGTGCCGACGCTCCACGCGCCTCGCAGCATCGTGCTGCGCGAGGAGGCGACGCCGGAGTCGGTGCTGCCGCAGTCGCTGCGCAAGGCCCACGAGGTGATCGATGCGAACGCGGAGAGCTTCCGCGCGGCGCACGAGGCGGGCGTGCGGATCGCGATGGGCACCGACGCGGGCGTCGGCGTGCACGGCACGAACGCCTGGGAGTTGGAGCTGATGACCCAGCACGGCATGACGCCGCTGGAGGCGATCGTCGCGACGACGAAGACCGCCTCCGAGTGCATCCACATGGCCGACGAGATCGGCACCCTCGAAGCGGGCAAGCTCGCCGACCTGATCGTCGTCGACGGCGACCCGCTCGAGGACATCACGCTGCTGCAGGACCAGGAGCGGCTGCGGCTGATCATGCAGGGCGGCCGCGCGCACAAGGACACGCTCGCGGCCTGAAACGCGGCGGGCGTCGCGAGGGGAGTCCCCGGTGGCTGCGTCCCCGGCCGAGCTGGTGCTGCTGTTCGACGTCGATCACACGCTGATCGACGGCGCGGCGCTGAAGGCCGGGCTGGACGTGGCGATCGAGTCGGCCGCCGGTCCCGATGGCGCCCGGCGCTTCCGCGAGCTGTACGAGGCGGTCCGAGCCGACCTCGGCTTCGTCGATCTCCCGGAGACGATCGAGCGCTTCGGGCGCGAGGCCGGCGACGCCTCCCTGGGGGAGGCGCTCACCGATGCCGTCTGGGGCCTCGAATTCGCAGGCTGCCTCTACCCCGGCGCGCTCGACGCCGTGGCGCACGCGCGCGGCCTCGGCCTGCCGGTGATCGCCTCCGACGGCGACGAGCGCTACCAGCGCCACAAGATCCGCGCGTCCGGCCTCGAGGCCGCGTTCGAGGGCCGCGTGCTGATCTGCGCGAGCAAGGAGCGGGAGACCGAGGCGATCCGCGCGCGCTACCCGGCGCGCCGCTACGTGCTGATCGACGACAAGCCGCGCATCCTCGCCGTCGTGAAGTCCGCCCTCGGCGACCTCGTGACGACGGTGCTGGTGGAGCAGGGCCCGTACGCTGGCGAGGGCGTCGCCGAAGGCGAGCCGCCGCCGGACGTGCGCCTGCCCTCGATTGCGGCGTTCTGTGGGCTGGATGCGGCGGCGCTGGGCGCGAGGTGAGATAGAGGTCAATCCGCCGGCAGCGGCGGGTGAGGATCGCGACAGGACTGGGAGGCCCACGATGGATCCGAGCGAACGATTCCCGATCAGCCTCGGAGAGGCGATGTTCTCCCTGCGGGCGATCCGCCGCGTCAAGCCCGACCCTATCCCCGAGGACGACCTGCGCGACATCCTGACGGCGGCGATCCAGGCCCCCAATGGCGGCAATGCCCAACCCTGGCACTTCCTCGCGGTGCGCGACGCCGAGCTGCCGCCGCAGCTCGGCGTCGCGCACCGCGAGGCGTGGTGGGCGAAGCGCGCCGACCAGGGCATCCACGGTCCCGAGGACATCGACCAATCGAACGGGACGATGGTCTCGGCGATGAGGCTGGCCGACGAGTTCGGCGCGGCGCCGCTGATCGTGCTGCTCTGCGCGACCGGCCAGGGAGCCACCGCCATGGCGTCGGTCATTCCCTCGGTGCAGAACCTGCTGCTCGCCGCCCGGGCGCTCGGCCTCGGCGGCACGATCACGACCCTGCACGCCGTGGTCGATGAGCGCGCAAAGGAGCTGCTGGGAATCCCCGAGGAGATCCAGATCGTCTACGCCGTGCCGCTCGGCTACCCGCGGGGCAACTTCGGACCGGTCACCCGCAAACCGCTCAGCGAGGTCGCCTCAATCGACCGCTGGGACAACTCGATCGGGTAGCGGGGCTGTCCCTGCGGGGGACCCTTGCGCAACTTGCCGGCAAGCGCCCCTTCCCGTCATTCCCGCGAAAACGGGAATCCATCCCGCTCTTCACGGGCGTCCTGGATTCCGGCTTTCGCCGGAATGACGGGAAGGGGGGAGCCGGAATGACGGGAAGGGGAGAGCCGGAATGACGGCAAAGGCGCTCCCTTCAGGGCAACGCTGGAGTTATGCAAAGGTCTCTGTGGGCGTCAGCCGTCGCCGCTGACGGCGCCGGGTAGCGATGGCGCTCGCGATACGCTCTCAGCGGGCTCGGCGCAGCTCGGGCGAGAAGGCCGTGATGGCGATCGTCAGGACGGCGAGCAGCAGGCCCGAGGCCGCCGTTGTCGTCACTACGCCCAGCGACGACGCGACGAGGCCATGCACGAGCATCGCACCCGGCAAGACGCCGATCGAAATCATGAGCACTCCGAGCACGCGCCCGCGCGCCTCAGGCGGCGCGAGCAGCATCGTCAACGTGCTCTGCATCACGCCGAACCCCGAACCCCCTATGCCGGCGATGAAAACCAGCAGCAGCGCGAGTGCGAATCCGCCGCTCAGCGCGAACGCGGCGAGCGCCACCCCGAGCAGCACTGTCGCCACCAGGTAGAGCATCCCCTTCCAGCGGAAGTCGCCTCGCGAGGCGATCCCGAGGGCGCCGAGCAGCGCCCCCAGCCCGTTGACGCCGACGATCAGCCCCAGTCCCGCGGCACCGACGTTGAAGACCTCCTCGGCGAAGACGGGCAGGAATCCGATGATCACCGGCCACGCGAAGATGTTCGCCAGCACCGTGACCAGCAGCAGGGCGCGCAGCGCGGGGCTCGCGAGGGCGTAACGGAACCCGTGCGCGATCTCGGCCGGCGCGGCCGTCATGGCAGAGCGAGGACCCCGGCGAGCGTCCTCGATGCGGAGCAGGGGCCACGATGCGGGCAGGTACCAGGCGGCGCAGAACCACAGCGCGACGTCCGCCCCGAGCGTCGCGATCAGCGCACCCGCCGCCGCTGGAACGACCATGCGGCTGCCCAGCATCCCCACCGCCGTGAGCGCGTTCGCGCTCGAGACGCGTCGCTCGCCCACGAGGTCGATTGTGAGCGTGAACCGTGTCGGCATCAGCGGCTGCATGGTGAGGCCGACGAGCGCCGCGGCCACAACGACGTGCCAGTACTCGACTCTCTCCAGCGTCACGAGCAGCGCGATACCCGCCCCGGTGGCGAGCGCGAACGACTGTGCGCCGATGAGCAGGCGCGGACGGTGGATGCGGTCCGCGAGCAGGCCGCCGAGCGGCCCCAGCAGCATCGGCGCCAACGCGGCCGCCGCCGCCGCGGAGACCGCGAGCTCTGAGCCCGTGATGTCGAACGCCAGCCAGATGAGCACGACGTTCTGCCCCCACCACGCGCTCCATGCGAACAGCGTGCTCCACCACAGCGCGCGGAAGTCCGGGTAGGCGCGCAGCGGCGCCAGCGTGTTCGCGACGAGCGGGAGGCGGTCTGGAGCGATCCCTACGCGCATGCGCTGCGCCCACGACGCCGGTGTTGCGTCGCCGCCTCGATGGAGTTCACGGTCTAGGAGTGCGCGCGGAGGAAGGCGCGGATCTCCTCGATCGTACCCGCGAGGTTGGCGGCGGAGCGGCAGTCAACGGCGAGGCAGCGGGCGTGGGGGGCCTCGGCGCAGATGCGCTCCGCGATCGAGGTGGGGTGGAACTCGTCGCTGCCGGGCAGGATCAGCAGCGGCGCCGGGCAGCCGCGCAGCCACTCCTCGCTGACCGTCATGTACGGCGGGTCGTCCGGCCAGTAGGCATCGCCGAGGCGCTCGACGATCGCGATGTAGTCCTCGGCGGCCATCGCCGCGATCTCGTCGCGGAAGGCCGGATCGACCTCGATGCGCCGCGAGAACGGGCCGCCGGCGTTGTTGGTGACGAACTGCGGATCCTCGAGGGCGCTCTCGACGACGGCCGCCATGCCCTCGGCGCGCGCGAGCTCGACGGTCGGGCGGAACATCTCCATGAACGTCCCGAGCGAGTTCGTGTGGTCGATCCCCACGGGGCTCTGCCCCACCGCCGAGGCGACGCGATCGGGCGCCTCGCGGATCATGCGCAGTTCGTAGGCGACGCCGATGCAGCCGCCCATGAGGTGCGCGCGCTCGACGCCGAGCGCGTCGAGGACGGCGAGCTGGTCGCCGAGCCCGAGGTCGTAGGAGAACTCGAGCGGCGCGTCCCAGCTCTCGCCGGCGTGGCGCTGGTCCATGCCGATCACCATCCGCTCGTCCGCGAACTCGCGTGTCGGGTCGATGTCGCTGCGGTGCCAGAAGTCGATCTCGGAGCGGACGCCGCCGGGCGCGATCAGCAGCAGCGGCGTGGCGCCGTCCTCCGGCCCCCAGGTCTCGTAGTGGATGCGTGCGCCGTCGGGTCGCTCGATGAACGGCATCGTCCCCTCCTTTCCTGGCCGAGCTGCTAGCTGCGCGGCAGTCCGAGGCCGCGCGTGGCGATGATGCCGCGCTGGATCTCGGACGAGCCGCCGGCGATCGTGCGCGAGATCGTCGTCACGTAGCGCAGCGTGAAGAGGCCCCGCGAGGGCGCCCGCTCGTCCTCGGGATCCCAGAGGTTCGAGTAGAGCCCGAACACCTTCGCGCCGGTGCGCGCCGTGCGCTGGTCCAGCTCGACCATGAACATGCGCGAGGTCGAGGCCTCGTAGTTCGGGATCATCCCGGCGTTCTGGATCGAAATCACGCGGAACGAGAAGTTCTGGCAGACCTCGGTCTCGATGTAGCGGTCGGCGACCTCGCCGCGCAGCGTGCCGCCGCGGCGCGCGTAGGCGGCCACCGGCCCCGAGGTGGCGTCGCGCACCAGCCGCCGGATGTAGCGGCGGATGCGCACGGCCTCGGAGATGTTCGAGCGCTCGAAGTCGAGCAGCGTCATGCCGACGTACCAGCCGCGATTCTCCTCGCCGAGGACGTTGCTGGCGGGGACGCGGACCTCCTCGAAGAAGGTTTCGTTGAAGCCGTGCTCCCAGGCCATGTTGATCAGCGGGCGGATCGTCAGGCCCGGCGTGTGGATGTCGTCGATCAGCAGGAAGCTGATGCCGCGGTGCTTCGGCGCGTCCGGGTCGGTGCGCACGAGCGCGAAGAGTGCGTCGGCGTGGTGCGCGTTCGAGGTCCAGATCTTCTGCCCGTTGATCACGTACTCGTCGCCGTCGCGCGTGGCGCGCGTGGACAGCGAGGCGAGGTCCGAGCCGGCGCCCGGCTCGGAGTAGCCCTGCGCCCAGAGGATCTCGCCGGAGAGGATGCCGGGCAGGTAGGCCGCCTTCTGCTCGTCGCTGCCGTGCACGATGATCGTGGGGCCGAGCATGCTCACGCCCTGCCCGCCGACGTCGGGCGCGGCGGCCTCGGCGACCTCCTGCTTGAAGATGAACTGCTCCATCGCGCTGAGGCCGCCGCCGCCGTACTCCTTCGGCCAGTGCGGGGCGAACCAGCCGCGCTCGGAGAGCGCCTCGGTCCACTCGTTCGCGGCCTGAGTGCGCACGGGATCGCCGGAGGCGCGATCGGCGACCCAGCCGCCCTCGGGGCCGTGCTCGATGCCGACACGCACGCGCTCGCGGTACCACTCCGGCAGGCGCTCCTCGATCAGCGTTTGCACCTCGGCGCGAAACGCGGCCTGCTCCTCGGTGTCTTCCCAGTCCATCGTGCCTCCAGCGGTTGCGTCGGGTAGCGAGGGCGTTCCGCGGCGTCAGGCGCAACGCGCCGGTATCTTAGCGCCTCGCGGGCCCGTGACGCGGGCGGCCCGTGCGGGAGGTGCGCGATGTCGATCATGATCACGGGCGGGACCGGGTTCCTCGGCTCCTACCTCGCGCGCCACCTGCTACTCGAGAAGGGCGTCGAGGATGTCGTGCTCTTCGATCGCTACCCGGACCTGCGCAAGCTGGAGGGCATCGAGGAGCGAGTCAGCGTCGTCGAGGGCGACGTGCTGGAGCCGCAGGAACTGATGGCGGCGATGGACCGCCATCGCGTCGAGCGGGTGGTGCACCTCGCCTTCGGGGTGGGCGGGCCGGAGCCGGAGAAGATCGTGCCGTACGCGCGCGTGCAGACGATGGGCACCGCGAACGTCTTCGAGACGGCGCGGCTGCACGGCATCGTGCGCGTCGTCAACGCCAGCTCGCTCGCCGTCTACGGGCCACACAAGTCGACCTCGTTGCAGGAGGACGACCCGAAGCGGCCGGACAGCCTGTACGGCACCTGCAAGCTCTGGAGCGAGCACCTGGCCGACGTCTACAACGACGAGCACGGGATGGAGATCGTGAGCCTGCGGCCCTGCTCGGTGTTCGGGCTGGGGCGGGCCTGGCGCGGATCGTTCGCCTCGGGGCTGGTGGCGGTGCGCGATCTGCCGCACTACATGGCGCTGACGGAGTTGGCGGTGCGCGGCGAGCCGATCACGATGCCGCCGGGCGCCCAGATGGCGGACTGGTGCTACGCCGCCGACGCCGCCGAGGCGTGGTGGCTGGCCCTCGTGGCCGTCGATCTGCCGCATCGCGCCTACAACATGCGCGCCGAGCAGCGCGCGATCGGCGACTACACCGCCGAGCTGCGCCGCCAGCTCCCGGACGCGCGCGTCGAGGTCAGCGAGCGCCCCGCCCATGTCGGCCAGCTGATGGACAACACCCTGATCCGCGAGGAGCTGGGCTTCGCCCCCCGCTACACGATCGAGACCGGCCTCGCCGACTACATCGAGCGCATCCGCGCCGCGCCGGACGTGACGGGGCGCTGAGCCGCGCTATGAGGCGATCGCGCCGGTTGCGAGCAGATGCTATGCACGACGTGGGTACAGACGCGTATACTCGCGAACGTGAGTAGGCGCATGCCTGCTCGCACGTGGCGTAGCGGTGCAATTGCCGGATGAAGGTGATGAAGTGCTCGGTCCGGCAGGGGGCGGGGTGCGGTCGCCAGTGGCGAGGTTGGACTGCTGCGCTCGAGGCCTAGTCGTGTCAGTTCCAGCCCACCCGAAGATCTATCACATCGTGCACGTGGATCGGCTGGCTTCGATTGTTGCGGACGGGGCCCTCTGGAGCGATACAAGGATGACAGGTCGTTCAGGCCTTGGCACTACCATAGGCATGAGCAGCATCAAGCAGCGGCGGCTCAGCAATGGCTTGAGCAGTCATCCGGGTCTTCAGGTCGGCCAGTGCGTACCCTTCTACTTCGGACCCCGGTCCGTGATGCTCTACGTCATTCACATGATGAACCATCCGGAGTTGACCTATCGTGGCGGTCAAGATCCGATTCTCCACCTGGAGGCTGACCTGCGCAGAACGGTGTCCTGGGCGGATGGGAACGAGCGTCGTTGGGCCTTTACGTCGTCCAATGCGGGTTCATCCTACTTCGACGACTACGCAGACTTAGGAGACTTGAACCGAATTGACTGGGCTGCGGTGCAGGCTCGGCAGTGGGTGAATGTGAAGGAGAGCAAGCAGGCGGAGTTCCTAATTGAGGAGTCAGTTCCTTGGGCACTGTTCTTGCGCATTGGAACTCAGTCGCGTGCAGTACAGAGGCTAGTACTGGAATTGTTGGAGGCGTCTAGTCACCGGCCGACTGTGGAGATCAAGAAGGATTGGTACTATTGAGGAAGGGGGATCATGCCATGATCGAGCACAGAGCTGGCGACATTTTCGCTGAGAATGCCGAAGCACTTGTTAACAGCGTCAATTGCGTTGGCGTCATGGGCCGGGGGATCGCGCTCCAGTTCAAGAATCTATTCCCCGCGAATTTCAAAGCGTATGCGGACGCTTGCAAGCGTGGCGAGGTCCAGCCCGGCCGGATGTTCGTGTTCGAGACCGGACAGTTGACCAACCCTCGATACATCATCAATTTTCCGACCAAGCGGCATTGGCGTGGGAAGAGCCGCATGGAGGACATTGAGTCCGGTCTGCGGGCGCTTGCTGATGAGATTGCTGCTCGGAACATCCGGTCAATCGCCATTCCACCTCTGGGAAGCGATCTCGGCGGTTTGCGGTGGGCCGAAGTGCGGCCCCTCATCGAAGACATGCTCAGCGAATTCGACAGCGTACACGCTGTTCTCCTCGAGCCAGGCAGTGCGCCGTCCGATGGACGGCCCAACCGTTCGACCAAAGTACCGAAGATGACACCAGGCCGGGCGGCGCTCGTCGGCTTGATGCACCGGTACCTCAGCGGGTTGCTCGATCCATTCGTGACACTCCTGGAAGTACACAAACTGATGTATCTGATGCAGGAGTCGGGTGAGCCGCTTCGGCTCGAGTTCCGGGAGGCGCCTTACGGCCCTTATGCCGAGAACCTCAGGCACGTTCTGAGGGCTGTCGAAGGACATCTCATATCAGGATATGCTGACGGAGGCGACGCCCCTGACAAACGACTCGAACTGGTGCCGGGCGCCTTCGATGATGCTCGTGCCTTTCTCGATGATCACGCTGAAACACAGTCGCGCTTCGACAGAGTTTCCCAACTTGTCCAAGGATTCGAGTCGTCCTTCGGTCTCGAGCTGCTGGCAACGGTGCATTGGGTAGCTTCACGGAATGCTCCCTCCACAGAGGAGGATGTCGTTTCTCGAACCTACGCGTGGGGCGAGAGGAAGAAACAGTTCTCCGAGCGTCAGATACGACTAGCCCTGCAAGTTCTCAGTGAGCAGGGCTGGATCGAGAGGTCGCCGGTTGGTAGCGCTTGAGTCCGGTCCAGGTGCGGACTTTTGGACCATGTCAGTCAGCGCCTCACTTGCATCAGCTCTAGCGCCGGATGTGATGGGGCGCTGAGCGAGCATTGCGGATTACCCGAGCCGGCGGCGGAGGCGATCGTCGCGGGGACGCGACTATCTCAAGCCGCTCAGAGGTCGCGCCAGGCGTCCTCGTCTTCCGGCGAGTTCCACTCGGTTAGCGTCTCGCCGACAGCGCGCAGGTAGCAGTCTTCTTCGCGGTCCATGGTCTTCGCGACCTCCGTGAGGGAGTCTAGCAGGGTGATGAAAAAGTCGTCTGGGACGGTCTCGGCCCGGAATCGACTGCGTGCGGCTACTAAGAAACCCTTTGTTTTCAAGGGTGTTTTCGAGCGCCGCAGTGCCTCGAAACTCTCCGTTTCCCGACTTCAGGGGTTTTTCATCACCCTGCTAGTACGCCACTCCGGCGGCGGCGAGGGCGGCGTGCTCCTCGGGGCTGAGGCCCAGGATCTCGCGGTAGACGTAGTCGTTGTGCTGGCCGAGCGCCGGGGCGGGGTGCATCTCCGGGCGGGCGCCGTTGACCAGCCAGGGCATCGAGAGCACCTCGAGCTTGCCGAGGCGGGCGTGGTCGACGCTCGTCCACATGCCGCGCTGGCGGATGTGCGCGTCCTCGTAGAGGTCGCGCACGTTCATGCTCGGCGACGCCGCGACACCCAGCGCCTGCAGCTCGGCGACCAGCTCGTCGCGATCGCGGCCGCGTGCCCAGTCGGCGATCGCCGCGTCGATCGCCGGCTCCTGCGCCTTGCGCGCCTGCCCGTCCCAGGCGGGGTCCAGCCGCCAGTCGCCGATGTGCTTGGCGAGCCGACGCCACTGCTCGTCGCGCTCGACGGCGAGCACGACCCAGCCGGGGCGATCGCCGTGCTCGCACTCGTAGGAGTTGTGCGGGGCGAGCACCGGGTGGCGGTTGCCCATCGGCTCGTCGACGGCGCCGCGCAGCTGCCACTCGATCAGCTGGTCGCCGACCAGCGTGGTGCCCACCTCGGAGGCGGCGAAGTCGATGAACACTGCGCCGTCCGAGTGGTCGCGCGCCATCAGCCCGACGATCGTGGCGAGGGCGAGCGAGGTGCCGACGCGCTGGTCGAGCGGGCCGCGGTACTCGCTGGGGGTGCTGACGTCGTAGCCGCTCAGCGCGGACATGCCGGAGGTCGCGCCGAAGACGGCGGCGTAGCCGGGCATGTGGCCGTCCGGCCCGGTCTCGCCGTTGGCCGAGAGCGAGACCATGACGATGCGCGGGTTGACCTCGATCAGCCGGTCGAAGCCGAGGCCGAGCCGCTTCACGGCGCCCGGCCGGAAGCTCTCGACGATCACGTCGGCGCCGGCGACCAGCTCGCGCACGATCTCGCGTCCGCGCTCGTGCGCGAGGTCCACCTGGACGCTCTGCTTGCCCATGTTGACCTCGTTGAAGCGGTAGCCGGTGTCGACCCAGTCGCCGTACTTCAACTCGTCGAGCATGACGGTCTTGAGGCGGCGCGCCTTGCGGAACGGGTCGGTGCGATTGAGGCTCTCGACCTTAATGACCTCGGCGCCGAGCGAGGCGAGGATCATGTTCCCGTAGGGCCCCGCCTGGTACCAGGTGAGGTCGACGATGCGCTTGCCCGCGAGCCAGTCGATCGGCCGCGCCGGCGGCTCCGCCAGCTGCGGTTTCGGGGCGCCGGCGCGGATCGCGGGCGCGCGATCGCCATCGAGGGCGGCGAGCGTCGCCTCGGTGTCCGCGCCGAGCCGCGGCGGCGCGGCCCCGGCCGGTCCCGGCCGCCAGGCGCGATCGCCGCTCGCGCCGTCCTCGGCCGCGCCGTGCGCCTCGCGCACGATGTAGGGGTGGGCCGGCACGTCCCGCGGCTCGCCGTCCGGGTAGCTGACGGTGTCGAAGAAGTCGCGGAAGCGCATCTGCTCGCAGTGGAAGATGTCCTCCATCGTGCGCACCGGCCCGCCAGGGACGCCGTGCTTGCGCAGGGCCTGATAGATCTCGTGCTTGGTGCGCTCCTTGAGCCAGACGGCGAAGAGATCGTTGAGCTCGCCGGTGTGGGTGATGCGGTCCTCGGGCGTGGCGCCGAGGGTGTGCGCCCACTCCGGGCTGTCGACGGCCAGCACGAGGCGTTCCCACATGTGCTGCTCGGAGGGGTAGATCTCCACCCAGCCGTCGAGGCACTCGACGAGGCCGAGCACGGGGATCTGGCGCGTGGCGCGCGTGTCGATGAAGCCGTCGTTGGGCCACTTCACGATGTCCTGGCGGCTCAGCGCCATCGCCGCTTCCTGCCAGCTCAGCTCGACGACCGCCGGATCGCGATCGCCGGCGAGCCAGCCGAGCATCGTGACGCCCGCCGCCGTGCCCGCGTCCAGCTCGGCGACGCGGCTGGGCACGCGGACCGGCTCGCGGTCCGGGTAGCGCAGCCAGCTGAGGCCGCCGGGGAAGGCGTACGCCTCGCCCCCGGTGTGGTGCGCGGTGAGGTGCGTGGCCTCCCAGCCGGCGCGATCGCCGAAGCGCCCGAAGGGCGTGAGCGAGACCGCCAGGCGGCAGCGCCCGCTGCCCGGCAGCGCGTCGAAGTCCAGTCCGATCTCGTCCCAATGGCCCGCCTCGTGCCCGTCGAGCACTATCTCGGTGCTCGCCAGCAGCCGCGCGATGTCGTCCCGGCCCTCGGGCGTGGTGTCGTCGATGACGACGCTGCGCTTGCCGGCGTTGGCGTAGGCGAAGAGGGCGGAGGAGTCGGCGCCGGGGGCGGTGAAGCCCTCGAAGCGCGTGCGGTCGCCCTCGGGCGGTTCGATCTTGGTGACCGTCACGCCGAGGTCGGCGAGCAGCCGTCCGGCGAAGCCGATCGCGGCGCTCTCGCCGTACTCGACGGCGCTGACGCCCTCGAGCAGAGCGGGCGCTGGGACCAGCTGCTCGCTCACGACCGGGCTATTCCTGCAGCCCGACCATGCGGAAGCCGTGCGTCGACGACACCGGCTCGAAGGGCGACGGCCCCACGGGCACGACCTTCTTGTCGCCCTCCCAGGTCGGGTAGGGCGGCTGGCTGCCGGTCGGCAGTTGCGGGTTCCCGGCCTCGCGCGAGGGCAGCAGGATGATCGCCTGCCCCGGTGTCGTGATCTCGTTGAGCTGATTGATCGCCTGGAAGTCGCAGACGACCTGGTACTCGCCGTCCTCGATGCGCTTCTCGATCACCTCGCCGGTGAAGGTCTGGAGGTCGCCGAGGATGTTGAACTTGCGGATCTGGACCCACATGCGCTTCAGCCAGGCGTCGTCGCCCATCCAGTTGGTGAGGAAGTTGCAGGTCCAGCCGACGCGCTGCGCGCCGTAGTCGTAGGCGGCGGGCACGCCGATCTCGCGTGCGAAGTCGTCGTCCCAGTGGACGCGCTCGACGACGTCCCAGACGCGGCGCGGGTCCTGCGTGTAGGCGCCGGGGTGGCGCATGCGGAAGGCGTGGTCGGACTTGCCGGTGCGCGCGTAGGGGCCGCCCCAGCCCATCTCCCAGGCGACGCCGTCGGTGACGCGGAAGGGGCCGCGCAGCATCTCGCCGAGGTCGTCGCCGACGTTCACATCCTCCCAGTAGCGGGGCTGCGGGCCGCGCCAGGTCTCGCGCGCGTAGGCCTCGTCGATATCGGCCAGCTCCGCGTCGCTCCAGACGCGGGAGTCGCGGAAGACGGACTTGCGCTCGCGCGCGGCGTCGCGCTCGGTGCGCATGCGCCAGCCGAGCATCTTGGCGACGACCTCGTGGCGCTGGTTGCGGAACAGCGTCTCGACGATCTGGAGGATCTGGCGACTGCCGGTGAACTTGCCGTCCTTCTCGTAGAAGCCGGCCTCGTAGGCGACCTTGTAGATGGTGTCGCCGGCGAGCATCGGCTGGTACCACTCGAAATCGCGGCCGGCGAACATGCCGTGGACGCCGGGAAGGGCGCCGCCGCGTCCGGCGTCGCGCTCCTCGGCGGTGATGTCGCGGCCCTCCGGCTCGCCGGTGGCGAGCAGGATGCCGGGAGGCGCGACGGTGTCGCCCCAGCGGCTGGCGCGCGCGTGGTCGGCGTCGACGTAGAGCGGGTTGAGGTCGCCGGTGGCGATCGAGTAGCCGCGCGCCGCGTCGGCGTTGATCTGGGTGTACTTGCCGCGGTCGTCGCGCTTGGCGGGGATGCCAACGCGCGCGCGCATCGCCGCGACGCCCTCGTCAGTGATCTGCGGGTAGCGCCGTTCGGTGGTCGTCATGGATTGCCCTCTCCGTTCGCCATGTTGCCCGGCGTCGCGAGCCTCGCCTCGGCGGCCGCAGCGCGGGACGCCAGACTACCAGAGCGCCCGTTGCAGGCGAGGGCTGGGGTGCGCCACGGCCCGACCGGACGACGCGCTCAGTCGAACCGGGGTGGCTCGCGCATCGGTCCGCGGGGCGGAAGCTTCAGTTCGACACCGCCGAGGGGCGCGAACCGGGCGCGAATGGCGCGCGCCAGATTCTCGTCTGCCGGTAGTTTCGGCTCAGATGCTGCTTCCTGGATGTCTGGCTCCCTCTGCTCCACGGATCGGTCACCCTCGGACATTCCGCTGCGCTCACCACGGCTGCCCCATTGTGCATCCTCGCGCTGCTGTGGCGCCGGTGTGCGAGGTGAGGGCCCCTACCCGTTGGGGTGGATGATGTTGCGCACGCCCTCGCCGCGCTCCATCACCTCGACCGCGCGGTTGAAGTCGCCCAGCGGGAAGCGGCCCGTCACCAGCTCGTCGAAGCGCAGCTTGCCCGCCATGTAGAGGTCCACGTAAAGCGGGATGTCGGCGTTCGGCCGCGACGCGCCGAAGCCGCTGCGCCGCAGCGGCCCGCGCAGCGTGCTCATCCAGGGGATCGAGACCACGGCGTCGCCGGAGAGCGCGCCGATGACGAGCGTCTCGCCGCCGGGCCGCACCATCTGGATCGCCTGCATGACCGTCTCCGGCAGGCCGATCACCTCGAAGGCGTAGTCCACGCCGCCGCCACTGATGCGCCGCACCTCGGCGATCGGGTCCTGCTCCGCGGCGTTGATCGCGTGCGTCGCGCCGAACTCGCGCGCCTGGTCGAGGCGGTGCTCGAGCAGGTCGACGGCGATGATCGTGAGCGCGCCCGAGAGCGCCGAGGCCTGCACGGTGTTCAGCCCGAGGCCGCCGACGCCGATCACGGCGACGCTGCTCCCGGCCTCGACCTGCGCGTCGTTGAAGACCGGCGCGAGGCCGGAGGTGGCGCCGCAGCCGAGCAGCGCGATCGTCTCCAGCGGCGCGTCCTCGCGCACCTTCACCGCGCTCGACTCGTGGACCACGGCCTCCTGCGCGAACGAGGAGACCGAGGACTGGTGGCTGATCCGCTGCCCGTCCAGGCTGAGCCGGCTGGTGCCGTCCAGCAGGTTGCCGCGCTGGGCGTTGGCCATCTTGCGCTCGCAGTTGCTGAAGCGCCCCGCGCTGCACGCGCCGCAGCCGCCGCAGTAGGGCCCGAAGCTGATCACGACGTGGTCGCCGGGCGCGACGTCCGTGACGGCGTCGCCGATCTCCTCGACGATGCCCGAGCCCTCGTGGCCCATCACCATCGGCGTGGCCGAGGGCAGGTGGCCGTGCAGGCGGTGGATGTCGGAGTGGCAGAGCCCGCTGGCGACGACCTTCACGCGCACCTCGCGCGCCTTCGGCGGCGCGAGATCGACTTCCTCGATGGCCGGTTTCTGGCCCAGTTCATGGAACACGACGGCCTGCACGGCGGTCTCCCTTCGCTCGCGCCCCGGCTGCGAGGCGACTGTGGAGCATTCCGGCGCAGTCTAGCGTCGCGCGCGCGGCGGCGGGCGTCAGAGGGGGAGCGTGCGTCCGGCCTCGCGCAGGCGCTTGCGCCGTCGCTGCGCATCGGGCATCACGCTGGTCACCAGCTTCCAGAAGTCCGGCGAGTGGTTCTTCACCGTCAGGTGAGCCAGCTCGTGCACGATGATGTACTCGATCAGCGCGGGCTCCAGCATCATCCCGCGCCAGCTGAAGCGCAGCGTGCCGTCGGAGGCGCAGCTTCCCCAGCGCCGGCGCTGATCGCGGATCAGCACCTGCGACCGCACTCCCGAACCCAGCCGTGGCCACCAGCGATCGACGCCGGCCGGGTAGCGCTCGGCCGCGCGAGCCGCGTACCACGCGACAACGGCGCTCCAGATCTGCTCGTCGCGTTCGCCGTCCTCGAGGCCCCCGGGCACGACGATCAGGAAGCTCCCGCCAGCGAGCCGGATCTGCGGCCAGGGCACGTCGCCGCACTCGATGATCATGCGGAGCTGCTGGCCCAGGTACGGCAGTGTCCCGCCGCTGACGAATCGCTTCGTCGCGGCTTCCGGGACTGCCTCGGAGATGCGCTTGAGGATCCAGGACGCCCGCTCGCGAACGATCGCCCGCAGCTCGCTGTCCGGCGTTGCCGAAGGTGCGGCGACCTGCACGGCGCCGCCGTCGATCTTGATCTGGACGGTCTTCCTGCGCCGTTCGCTGCGGCGAATCTCGTACTCGATGACCGTCTCGCCGATGCGGACGTTGTCCCGTTCCTTCACCGGCCGCTCCCTGGGTGTCTCGCCTCGCTCACTCCGTCGCATCCGGGCGGGTCTGGCGCTCCGGCCGCGTCCGTCAGGCCGGCCCCGCGAGGGCTTCGAGTTCGTGCGCGGCCGTCTCCCAGCCGCGCATCGCGGCGTCCAGCCGCGTCTGCAGATCGCGCTGGCGGCCTTCGTCCGCGCGGATCTCGTCGAGCGTGACGCGCGAGTAGTAATCGTTGTCGGCGAAGCGGGCGGCGATCGGGGCGAGCTGCGCCTCGACCTCGGCGATCTCGCGCTCCAGCTCCTCGACACGGCGCGTGAGGCGCGCGTGGCGGCGGCGCTGCTCCTTGCCCGCGGCGTAGCTGCGCGCGCCGTTGCCGCCGCCGGACGCCGCGCGACGAGCCTGGCGCGGCGCCGCGATGGCGCCGGACAGGAAGTCGTCACCGCGCCGCTCGAGGTACTGCTCGTAGCTGCCGGCGACATCCTCGAAGCCGTCGGGGCGCAGCACCAGCACGCGCGTCCCGACGCCCGCGACGAAGTGGCGGTCGTGGCTGACGAAGACGAGCGTGCCCGGGTAGTCGCGGAGCGCGCGCATCAGCGCCTCGCGACCCTCGAGGTCGAGGTGGTTGGTCGGCTCGTCGAGCACGAGCAGGTTGGGCTGGCGCAGCATCAGCGCGGCCAGCAGGAGCCGGGCGGATTCGCCGCCGCTGAGGCTGCCGATCTGCTTGTGCACGTCGTCGCCGCTGAACAGCATCCGGCCGAGCACGGCGCGGAGCTTGCCGTGCTCGGACTCGCCGGTGGCGCTGCCCAGCCAGGCGAAGGCGCTCTGCGCGCCGCGCAGCTCGGCGTCGACATCCTGCGCGAAGTAGCCGAGCTGCGCCTCGTAGCCGAGCTCGGCCGTGCCCTCGTCGGCCTCGATGATGCCGCTGATGATCTTGATCAGCGTCGACTTGCCGACGCCGTTGGGCCCGACGACGGCCAGCCGGTCGCCGCGCTGCAGCTCGAAGGAGATGTCACGCAGCACGGTCTGCTCGCCGTAGCGCTTGCTGAGGCCGCCGACGCGCAGTGGCGTACGGCCGGAGGGGCGGGCCTGCCCGAACTCGAAGCCGGGCGTGCGCCGCGAGCTGCGGCGGATCTCGGGCAGTTCCATCTTCTCGACCTGCTTCTTGCGGGCGCTGGCCTGGCGGGCCTTCGTGGCCTTCGCGCGGAAGCGATCGATGAACTGCTGCATCTCCTCGATGCGCCCCTCGGTGCGGGCGATCTCGGCGTCCTTCTGGACGACCGCGAGCTCCTTGGCGCGCTCGAAGGCGTCGTAGTCGCCGCTGTAGAGCCGCAGCTCGGAGTAGTCGAGGTCGGCGATCGTGCCGCAGACGGCGTTGAGGAAGTGGCGGTCGTGCGAGACGACGACGAAGGCCCCCGGGAACTCGCGCAGGTAGCCCTCGAGCCACTGGATCGAGGCGATGTCGAGGTGGTTCGTCGGCTCGTCGAGCAGCAGCAGGTCGGGCTGCGCGAAGAGCGCCTGGGCGAGCAGCACACGCAGCCGGAAGCCGCCCGAGAGCTCGCGCATCGGGCGATCGTGACGCGCGTGCTCGATGCCGAGACCGGCGAGCAGAGCGGCGGCCTGCGGCTCCGCCTCGTAGCCCTGCAGCCCGGCGATCGTGACTTCGAGGTCGGCGAGGCGCTCACCGGCCTCCGGGGTGATCGCGTCTCCGCTCTCGCCGAGCAGGCGCCGCTGCTCCTCGAGCGCGGCCCAGAGCTGCGGGCGGCCCATGAGCACGACATCGAGCAGCCGCAACTCGTCGAAGCGGAACTGATCCTGGCCGAGCGTGCCGAGGCGGAGCGCCGCCGGGCGCGCGACGGACCCGGCATCCGGGGCGAGTTCGCCGGTCATGAGGCGGATCAACGTGGACTTGCCGGAGCCGTTCGCCCCGACGAGGCCGTAGTGGCCGCCGGGATGCAGCTGCCAGTTGACGCCCTCGTAGAGGAGCTGGCCGCCGAAGCGCATGGTGAGGTCGCTGAGCGTGATCATCGTGCCTGCCATCTTTGCCCCTTCGGCCGCCTCGCGCGAGCAGGCCCGGACACGGACGGCTGCGCAAGCGTCGCGAGGTACCCTGCACGTGGTAGCAGCAGGTCCACATTGCTTGCAGGCCGGCGCAGTCTGGGAGCTCGTCGAGGACGGACATCCAATGAGCGCGAACGGCATGTACGACGTGATCGTGATCGGCGTCGGGGGCATGGGCTCCGCGACGGTCTACGAGCTCGCGAGCCGCGGGCTGCGCGTGCTCGGCCTCGAGCGCTACGACGTGCCGCACGACCTCGGCTCCTCGCACGGGGTGAACCGCATCATCCGGCTCGCCTACTTCGAGCACCCGTCCTACGTGCCGCTGCTGCGACGCTCCTACGAGCGCTGGCGCGAGCTGGAGGCGGCGAGCGGCGAGCAGTTGCTGCACATCACCGGCTCGCTGGACGTCGGCCCCGAGGACGGCATGGTCTTCCCCGGCTCGCTGCAATCCTGCCTCGACCACGATCTGCCGCACACGGCGCTGACCAGCGCCGACGTCACTCGGAATTTCCCCGGCCTGCGGCTCCCCGAGGACTGGATGGGCCTCTACCAGCCGGACGGCGGCTTCGTGCTGTCCGAGCGCTGCATCGTCAATCACGTCTTCGCGGCGCAGGAGCGCGGCGGCGAGGTGCACGCCCGCGAGCAGGTGCTGGAGTGGCACAGCAGCGGGGACGGCGTGCGAGTCGAGACCAGCCGCGGGTCGTACGAGGCGGGGGCGCTGGTGATCACCTCGGGCGCCTGGGCCGGACCGCAGGCGCCCTCGCTGGACGGCCTGCTGCAACCGGAGCGGCAGGTGATGGGCTGGTTCCAGCCGCTGCGTCCGGAGCTGTTCGCGCCCGGCGCCTGCCCGGTGGTGATCGGGGAGTTCGAGGAGGGGCTGTACTACTCCTTCCCCGTGTTCGGCATCCCCGGCTTCAAGATCGGCAAGTTCCACCACCTCGGCGAGACGACGACCGCCGACGGCCTCGACCGCGACTGCAGGCCCGAGGACGAGGCGGTGCTGAGGCAGGCCGTCGCCCGCTACTTCCCCGAAGCGAACGGGCCGACGCTGTCCCTCCGGGCCTGCATGTTCACGAACACGCCGGACGAGCACTTCATCATCGACGCGCTGCCCGGTTCGCCGAACGTCTTCGTAGCGGCGGGCTTCTCGGGCCACGGCTTCAAGTTCTGCAGCGTCGTGGGCGAGATCATGGCCGACCTCGCCACGCGCGGCGAGACGGACCACGACATCTCGCTCTTCCGCCTCAGCCGCTTCGAGGCGAGCTCCGACCCGGGTGAGAGTCCGGCTTGAGGTAGTAGCAGGCAAACGCGTCCACGGATCCTGATGGGCGGTGGATGTTCCCGTTGGGGCGCCACCGAGCGTAGCAGTCCATCGTGGTCCGCTCTCCGCTGGGCGGTTCACGAGGAAGCGCAGCGCACGCTGAGCGAGGACACTCCCCGGGGCCTGCAACGCGACGATCAGCGCCAGGTTGCTGGCAGGGTCTCGTTCGGCGCGCGCGACAGCGACCCGTGTTCACAATTCAGCGCAAGTCGGCAGGCGCAACGGCTGCCGACTCCCTCAGTCCCCAGCAGACCACCTCTCCGGAGTCCCGCAGGGCGCAGCTAAACGACCAGCCCGCACTCACCGAGCGGTAGCTACCTGCCGGTTCGTCGGTCTGGCCGTACTTGTTATTGCCCCAACAGGTGATCTCACCGGAAGCACGTACGCCACAGCTATGGTCAGCACCCGCACTCACGGAGCGGAACTCGCCCGTCGGGGCGACCGCCGGCCTGCCGTCCTCGACATACCCGATGTCGGGGCCCGGCAAGAACGTTGGTTTCCCGTGGACTCCCCAGCACGCCACTTCGCCTGAGTCCCGGAGGGCGCAGGTATGTGCCCAACCGGCGGTCACGGCGCGGAAGCTTCCGGCCGGCGCGTCCGTCTGGCCGTAACTGTTGTCGCCCCAGCAGACGACCTCGCCCGACTCTCCCACCGCGCAGCTGTGGCGCCCACCGGCGCTGACCGAGGCGTATGCCCCCTTCGGCACGTTTGTCTTGCCGGAACTATCGTCCCCCCAGCAGGCAAGCTCTCCCGATTCACGGACGGCGCACGTGTGGCCTTCACCCACACTCACCGAGCGATACGTGCCCTCTTGAGCGTCGCGACTGCCCTCCCCAAGGCAGACGATGTCCCCCGACTCCCGCAGTGCGCAGGCGTGCCGCAGGCTCAAGGCCACTGAGACGAAGGGATCAATCGTCCAGTTCGGGCTCCGCCCCCGTATCGGACTTGGCCATTCGTGCAGGTCGGAATCAACCCCCCAGCAGGCGATCTCGCCCGAGTCCCGAACGGCACAGGCACTCTTGTCGGCGGCACTGACTGACTTGTACGTGCCCGAGAGGTCGTGCCTGCTCCAGAAGCCAAACCCGACCCCTCCCCAACAGACCACCGCGCCCGACGCTCGCACGGCGCAGCCGTGGGCGCCGCCTGCGCTCACTGACTGGTACTTGCCCGGCGGTGGATGCGCCCCGCCGGCCCAGCCCCAACAAACCAGATCGCCAGACTCACCCACAGCGCATGCGTGATACTCGCCCGCGCTCACCGAGAGGAACCGGCCCGGCGGCGCAATCGCCAAATCCGGGTCAACGGGCGGCCGTCGATCGTCGTCATCATCTCCTGAGTCAGGTGGCTCTTCTGCTCCCCAGCAGACGATCTCCCCGGACGCGCGCAGCGCACAGGTGTGGGCTCGCCCCGCGCTCACGGAACTGAAGCGTCCCGACGGCTCGTCCGTCTGACCGTACGTGTTGTCGCCCCAGCACCTGACCTTCCCTGTCTCCCCAACCGCGCACGTGTGGGTCCACCCCGCGCTCACCGAACCGTACGTCCCGGGAGGCGCATCCGTTCGACCACGGACGTTTTCTCCCCAGCAGGCGATTTCGCCGGATTCCAGTAGCGCGCAGGTGTGAAGACCACCCGCACTGACCAGCCGGTAGCTCCCGGAAGGAGCGTCCGCTTGACCGTGGTCGTTGGCCCCCCAGCAGACGACTGCGCCCGATCGGTGTACGCCACACACGTGTGCGCCGAATACACCCGTTCCGCCAACGCTTATGGAGCGGAAACTGCCCGAGGGCGCATCCGTCTGCCCGTCGCTGTTCTCACCCCAGCAGACCACCGCACCCGACTCGCGTACCACGCACGTAGCTCCGGGGCCCGCGCTCAGCGTGATGTCTTCGACGGGCGGTAGAGCGAAGTACGCTTCCTCATGCGCGCGGCCGAGCAAGGCGGCCACCGCGACTGCGACGACGACGGCGCCTGCTGCCAGTCCAAGTCCGGCCAGCGGCTTCACGAGCGGAGCGAACAACCAGCGGCGCGCCATGCCCTCCTGCCCGGGACGCCAGGCGGCCAGTGCGTGGCGGTCTGGAAGGTCCAGCTTCGAGAGCATGCGCGCGATGTGCGTCTTGACGGTCTCTGGACTGAGGCGAAGGCGCTCCGCAATCTCCGCGTTCGTCCCACCGTTGCGCAGTTCCTCAAGCACGCGCTGCTCGGCTGGCGTCAGGATCTCGGGGTGCGGCGGGCGCCCTCTGTTCCCTCTTGGCATTGGGTCACGCTAGCACCCGCCTCTTGCGAATTACATCACCCGGCCCCAGCGGACAGAGAGACGAGCATCCCTGCGGCAGCGCCACTAACCGGGCGGGGACGGGCGACCGCGACGTCGGCAGTTGCCGGCTTGCGGTGAGGCAGACCCGCATTGGCGCTAGCCGCGGCGACCTCGCTGGGCTACAGGCCCACCATCAACTCGAAAGTTCGGAATGCAGTTTCGTCAGGCGTCCCCGCGGGCCTACGGCTCGGCGCGCTGCGCCTCGAGGAGCCGTTCGACCTCGGAGCGGTCCGGCATGGCGTCCTGTGCTCCGCGCTTCGTGACGACGAGCGCGCCGGCAGCGGCGGCGAAGCGGACCGCACGGTGCAGCGGCTGCCCATCGGCGAGCGCTACCGCGAGGGCGCCGGCGAATCCGTCTCCGGCGGCGACGGTATCGACGGCCTCGACCTCGAAGGCCGGGACGTGTCCGGCGCGATCATCCGATGCGTACACGACGCCTCGCTCACCCAGCTTGACGATCGCCGTCCCGGCGCCTCGCGAGCGCAGCACCTGCGCCGCCTCGTGCGCGGAGTCGATGCCGTCGACGGTGACGCCGGTCAGCAGCTCGGCCTCGGTCTGGTTCGGGGCGATGATGTCGAAGGCGCCGTAGGCCGACTCGGGCAGCTCCGAGGGCGGCGCCGGGTCATGGATGACCCGAACGCCCATCCGGCGAGCGATCGCGGCGGCCTCGAGGGAGATGTCGAGCGGGATCTCCATCTGCAGCAGGAGCGCGTCCGCGCCCTCGAGTGCGCGGCTCGCGGCCCGCAGCTGGAGCTCGTCGCACGCCATGTTCGCGCCGTAGATGCCGACGATGTAGTTCTGCCGCTCGTCGTCGAGGAGGATGACGGCGACGCCGGACGACATGCCGGGCGTGGTCATCACGTCTTCGACGCCCACCCCGTTCGCCTCGAGGCTTGCGCGCAGCAGCGGCCCGAACGCGTCGTCGCCGACCCTGCCGATCATGCGCACGTCCGCGCCGAGCCGGGCGGCCGCGACGGCCTGGTTCGCGCCCTTGCCCCCCGGCAGGGTGGCGAAGCTGCTCCCCATCACAGTCTCGCCGGGCTGAGGCAGCGCCGGAGTCGTGGCAACCAGGTCCATGTTGATGCTGCCGAGCACCACGATCCTCGGTCGATTCGCCATCGCCACGTCTCCTCCGCGCGATCGTTGCGCGGCAGACGCCCGATTCGCAACGGGTGCGCCGCGCAACCCGTCTCGGCTGGCGTATCGTGCGGGTAGCATCGCAGCCGGATCAGAGGGGGAGCCATGAGCACCGTCGAATTCATCCAGCGCAGCCTCGAGTTCACGCACGCGGCGCTCATCGATGCGCGCAACGGCACCGACGAGCAGCTGCACTTCGTCCCCGAGCGCGGCAGCCACTCGATCGCGTGGTGTCTCTGGCACACCGCGCGCGTCGAGGACCTGATCATCAGCCGCGTCGCGGGCCAATCCCATGTCTGGAGCGAGGAGTGGGCCGAGCGGACCGGGCTCCCCTTCGACGGCTTCGGCACCGGCATGTCCGACGAAGACGCCCGCGAGGTGCGTGTCACCGACATCGCAGCCCTCGGCGGTTACCAGGACGCCGTCTTCGAGCGCACCGCCCGGTTCCTCGGCGACGCCAGCGACGAGGACCTTGAGCGCGAGATTCCCGCCCGCAACGGCAGCGAGAGCGTCGCTGAGGCGATCTCCCTCCACATGATGGGCCACTTCAACGGCCACCGCGGCGAGATCAACACCCTCAGGGGCATGCAGGGCCTGCCCACGGTCATGGCCGCCCAGGGCACCCACTAGCAGGGCTTGGGTAGCGTCAGGGACGCAACCCCTGCGGCCCTGCGGCCGGGAGCCCGCGTCCTGCCGCCTGAAAGGGGGATACCCGCGTGGCTTCTCGCCCCGTCGGTCCAGTGACGCCCCCTCGGGCGCTGCTCCTTGACCTGGACGAGACGCTGCTCGACAACAGCCCGCATCAAGACGCGATCACGGGCACGAGCCAGGAGATCGCTGCGATGCAACCGGGACTGGATAGCGCCCAACTGGCCGAGGCGAACGCCAGAGTGTGGGAGGCGTACTGGCCCGAGGTCGAGGACAAGTGGACGCTCGGGGCTCTGGACGGCGCTGCCGTGAGCCTCGAGGCCTGGCGTCGGACACTGCGCATGTGCGGATGCAGCGACGAGTCGGTCGTGCAGCGCGCAGCGCACGCCCATGGCCGGCTGGCCCGAGCGTCGTACCGCCTCTTCGACGACGCCCACGAGCTCCTGGCGTCGGCCTCGGGAGCTCGCACTCCGCTGGCGCTCGTCACGAACGGAGCGCCCGACACTCAGCGCGCCAAGCTCTCCATGCTGAAAGTGGAAGGCTGGTTTGCTGCCGTCGTGATCTCCGGCGAGCTTGGCATCGCCAAGCCCGACCCCGCGATCTTTGAACTCGCCCTCGACAGCCTGGAGGTGGCGAAGGGGGCCGTGTGGCATGTCGGCGACAGCCTCACGGCCGACGTGGCAGGAGCGAACGCCGCCGGTCTGACTTCAGTCTGGCTCAACCGAACCGCCGTCCCCCGCGCCAACGCCGACCCCGAGCCCGACATCGAGATCCGTTCACTGTCGGAGCTGGTCCCGCTGCTGGCAAAGTAGAGGCGTTGCAGTGCAGGCCCCCCTCACGGTGTCGTGCAAGTTGAGCGAGGGAGGACACGACGATGGAGATGCTGAAGCGGCTACTGGCCGTCCTGCTCGTGGCGACGGCGGTCGCCGTGGTGGTGAACCTGATCCTCACGCCCGTCTACCACGACGGCTCTCCGGACTACCCCGTCTGGGAGGTGATCAACTGGTTCATGGCGGCCTCGACGCTGGTCGCGCTCGTCGTGAGCTTCATGCGGAGGCGCGAACTGGGGAGCGGCGAGCCCGCGACCCTCGAGTCCGTCGGGGTCACCGTCCTCTACTACGGGTCGATCGTCCTGACCATGCTGTTCTTCTGGGGCTGGATCTGGACGCTCAATCCGGATAGTGAGACCGGGGACGCGGTGACCTCGCATCTCATCTACTTCCCGCTCGTGGACTCGCTCTTCGTCGTCGTCGCCCTCGCCGTCGGCCGCCACCTCTGGAACGAGAGCAGCGACTGAGCGGCGGCGGCCATCGGCGCGTCGCCTTGCCCGCGGTGCATCAGAAGTGGGTGTTACCAGGAGAGGTTCTTGAGCACCACAACCCCTGTTACCGTCAGATCTACGCGGCCCGCAGGCCAGATCGTGTGGCAAGCGAGGTAACGTAGAAGTGTTTCGGGCAGACCCGCTGTGAGTACGAGCCTGGCGTTGTAGCTGTGATACGCAGGCGCGCGGGACCCCGGGCGCGCCCGTCGCTCCCAACCGAGCCGGGCGACGGCGCGAGCCCCGACCCATATGGGCACTTCGGGTAAGGCCTACATCGGCTCGGGAACGGGATTCCGGCACCCGGTCCCGAGGTCACTTCGCACAATGGTACCGTACGCGTTACCGTCGCTGCGTGATCGAGATCAGGGAGTACATCGACGATCGGGGCCGCAGCCCCTTCGGTCGCTGGTTTGACAGTCTCGACGCAAGGGCAGCGGCAAGAGGGAGGACGTCCCTCGCCCGCATGGAGGCTGGAAACCTGTCCAGCGTCAGAGGCGTTGGCAGCGGAGTGCTGGAGCGCCGCATAAACGTCGGCCCAGGCTACAGGTCTATTTCGGCAGAGACGGAGACACCTTGCTAGTCCTTCTCGGCGGCGGGACCAAAGCTCGCCAGCAGAGGGACATCGAAGATGCTCGTCAGCTCTGGCAAGAGTACAAGCGTCGCAAGCGGTAGGAGGTATGACATGCCGCTCACCCGTGACTTCAAAGAGACCGTGCAGGCCCGCGCCGAACGCGACCCGGCCTTTCGGGAAGGGTTGCTGAAGGAAGGCGTGGAGTGTCTGCTTGCAGGAGACGTCGATACAGGCAAGATCGTACTGCGTGACTACATCAACGCCACCATCGGGTTCGAGGAGCTTGGCGCCCTCACGAACAAGCAACCCAAGAGTCTCATGCGCATGTTCGGACCGTCCGGCAATCCCCATGCCCGCAACCTGTTCGAGGTCATCAGCCGCATTCAGCAACACGAGGGCGTGCAGCTTGAAGTGAACGCCGTTCGGTAGTTGGAATGCGGGCACGCCTGCTGGAGCGAGACGGACCGGGAAGCGCGTCCGCGACTGAACCCCGGTCTCCGCGCCGACGATCCGGTCCAGGGCTCGCGCCCAGCCTGCCCGCTCACGCCACGCCCACCCGGCCGCGCCCTCAGCGCCCCCGAGCGGCGCTCGGCGAGGGCTCGGGCTTAAGGAGTCGTTCGGTAACAGGGGCGTGATGCGCGCCCCGCGACTTCGGTAACACCTATTGCGATGCGGCGCGTCGCCTTGCCCGCGGTGCGATACTCGCGCGAGAGAGGCAAGGGGGTGCGGCATGGTGGCAGCAGGCTCGGTTGAACTTGGGACAGGAACGTTCCGTTACGAGGCGCTCGCCACGTGGGAGCAACTGCCCGACGGCATGACCCTCCAGGAGTGCGCCGGCGTTGCCGTCGACGCCGAGGATCTGGTCTACCTGCTCACGAGGAACGTCGATAACCCGGTCATCGTGCTTGAGCCGGGCGGAGGCGTCCTGCGCAGCTTCGGGGCGGGCGTGTTCACGAACCGCACGCACGCGATCAGCGTCGGGCCCGATGGCTTCCTCTACTGCGCCGACGACGGCTCGCACACGATCACGAAGTGGACGCGCGAGGGCGAACTCGTGCTCACCATCGGCGAGCCGGGTGTGTCCTCGGAGCGGCACAGCGGCGAACCCTTCAACCGGCCCACGGACGCCGTCGTCTCCTCGAACGACGGCTCGATCTTCATCAGCGACGGCTACGGCAACGCGCGCGTCCACCGCTACTCGGCCGAGGGCGAACTGGAGCTGTCCTGGGGTGAGCCGGGCATCGACGTCGGGCAGTTCATGGTGCCGCACAACCTCGCGATCGACGAAGACGATCGGATCTACGTCGCGGACCGCGAGAGCCATCGGGTGCAGATCTTCGACCGCGACGGCGGGCCGCTCGCGATGTGGAACAACATCCACCGCCCCTGCGGCATGACGATGGGCGGGGACGGCCTCCTCTACGTCGGCGAGTTGAACGGGGTCGCGCTCATGGAGGGCGCTCTCGGCATCGGACACCGCGTGACCATCTACAGCCGCGAGGGCGAGCTGCTGGCGCGCCTCGGCGATCCCGAGGAAGGCGAGGAGGCCGGGCGCTTCATCGCGCCGCACGGGATGGCGGTGGACTCGCGGGGCGACATCTATGTCGCCGAGGTCGCCCACACGATCCGCGGTCGCCACCTCGATCCGCCTCGCGAGCTGCGCAGCATCAAGAAGCTGCGGCGGCTGGCGTAGCGGCTCTCTTGGGGGTTGCGTCTTCCGGCCATGCTCCTTACTCTTGAGGTAAGGACACAGCTCCTTACAGGAGCAGCCATGACGACGGCCAAAGTCACAAGCAAGGGTCAAATCACGATCCCGAAGCCGGTGCGGGACCGGCTTGGGCTGCGTCCGGGCGACGCACTCGAGTTCCTCGAAGAAGGAGGCGTCTGGCGCATCCGGAAGGAAGTCGCCGAGTCTCCGTTCGACAAATATCGCGGTTACCTCGGGCATCTGAGCGGCCGCGACCCCGATGAACTCATCGAGGAGATGCGCGGGCCGTGATCTCCGCGCTCGACACGAATGTCCTGCTCGATCTCCTTATCCCCGGCGCGCCGGACGCCGATGCGTCCGCGTTCCGGCTGGCCGAGGCTGCGCGCGAGGGCGCCGTCGTGATCTCCGAGGCGGTCTATGCCGAGCTGGCCGGGCGCTTCGAGGAGTCTGCCGACATGGAGCGATTTGTCGACGATACCGGCATCCGGCTGATGCCATCGAGTCGTGAGACGTTGCAGCGCGCCGGCAGCGCCTGGCGCAGCTACGCGCGGCGGCGCCAGCGTTCGCTGACCTGCCCGAGCTGCGGTGCGGCTCAGCCCGATCGCTGTGAGGCATGCGGTGCGGGCATTCAGGTGCGGCAGCACATCGTGGCCGACTTCATGATCGGCGCGCACGCCGCGGTGCAGGCCGAGCGGCTGATCACGCGCGATCGGGGGTACTACTCGCGGTACTTCCCCGATCTCGCACTCGGCTGATTCGCGCGGCTATGTGAGTTCGTAGAGCGGCGGCTTCGACCACTGCTCACTCGGCGGATTCTCCTGACGGCGGACTTCATCGCGCCGCCGCGCTGTCTCGAGGCGTTTGGCCTCGCGGAGGATGCGGTCACGCTCGCGCTCGTGTTCATGCTCGTGCTCGATCGCCCGCTTGCTGCGGGCGCGCTTCGGTGTGCCCTCGTACTCGGTGATGCGGCCCTCGTCGCGGAGCTGATCGAGGTGGCTGCGCACGTTTCCGTCGGCGGCGCGACGGAGGCGAGTGTCGATCTCGTCGCCGTAGACGCGCAGCATGATGTCCCAGCTGCTGATCTGTTCCCCGCCCTTCAGCACCTCGATGATCTGTTGCTCGCGCAGGTTTCGGTGATCGACGTACATCTGGAGGCGTTCGCGCGGGTCGTTCACAATCTTGCCGTGGCCGGGGCAGATCACCCGCAGGTTCGGCAACTCCAGCAGCCGCTCGAGGCTGCGCCGGTACGCCCCGAGGTCCCCGACCGTCGTCGTCGAGGAGCCGAGCAGCGTGTCGCCGGTGAACAGCACGCCCTCCTCTTCCAGGTAGTAGCACAGCGAATCGACGCTGTGGCCGGGCGTCGCGAGCACCTGCAGGCGGACGCCGCTGCCCATGTCCACGACGTCGCCGTCGGCCAGCTGATTGACCTGGCGAGGGATGCGGCCTTTGAGCAGACGCCGCCCCCCCTTGGGTATCGAGATCTCGGCGTCCAGGAACTCCTTCGCCCACTTGAGGTTGCCGGAGTGATCCGAGTGATGGTGGGTGATCGTGGCGACGCCGATCTCGGCATGCTCGGTCGCCGCCAGATAGCCCCGCAAGAACCACTGGTAGCGCTCGATCGCCTCGCCCGAATCGATCGTCAGCGACTGGGCGCCCGGCGAACCGACGAGGTAGATCGAGGTGAAGTCGGGGTGCATCACGTTCTCGTCCGGCACCATTGCGGCGCGCACGGATGGGCTGATCTGCATCGGTTCCTCGCCTTGCGTTCGGGGCGCGCGTCGGCGCGCCGATCGCCTCGGAGCATAGCGGACACCGCGACGGCCCGACGCCGCCCGCGTATGCGCGCCGGCGGGGGCGGCCGTGAAGGCGCAGAGCTTCCTTGCCCCGGTTGACCGGCTGCAGCGGAACGCCGCGTTCCCTCTTGTGAGCACCAACCCCCTGCGCTGTTCCTATACTGGAACGGCTGCCTGCGCGGCCTGCGGCCTCCCGCCGCGGAGCAGGCGGATGCGTGCGGGGGATGCGCATGACCGTCCCGGCAACGGCCCGGCAGACGTACGACGAACGCCGCGAGGGCGGCGTGGTGCTGTGGCGTCCCGGCCTCGTCGAGTACCACCGTGCGCTGGAGTGGCAGCACGCGCGCGCCGCGGCGCTCGCCGCCGGGAGCGAGCGCGAGGCGCTGGCGCTGCTGCAGCATCCGCCCGTCTACACCCTCGGCGCGCGCGGCGACGACAGCCATCTGCTCGCGACGCCGCAGGCGCTGGCCGCGTTCGGGGCCGAGGTCGTGCGCACGGACCGAGGCGGCAACGTCACCTTCCACGGCCCCGGGCAGCTCGTCGCCTACCCGATTCTCAACCTGCGCGGACGCGGCCTCGGGGCCGCCAGCTACGTCCGCGCCCTCGAGGCGATCATGATCGAGGCCGTCGCGCGCTTCGGCGTGCATGGCGAGGTCGTGCGCGGGCGGCCCGGCGTGTGGGTCGACGGCGCGAAGCTCGCCGCCGTCGGCGTCCGCGTCAGCCGCGGCATCAGCCGCCACGGCCTCGCGCTCAACGTCTCGACCGACCTCGAGTGGTTCGCGCGGATCGTGCCCTGCGGCATCCCGGACATCGAGGCCACCTCGCTGGAGCGGCTGCTCGGCGAGGCGCCGCCGATGCGCGAGGTCGAGGACGCGCTCGCCGCCGCCTTCGAGCGCGAGTTCGGTTGCCGGCTGCTCGCCGGCCCGCGGGACGAGGGCGCGGCCGCACGGGCGGCGGCCGGGGCGGCGTCGTGAGCGCCCGAGGCACAGTGAACATCGGCGCCGCCCCGGGCGGCGCAGTGGCGCCGCTCACGGAGCGGCCATTCCCGCGCAAGCCGTCCTGGCTGAAGGCGCGCTTCCCGGCGGGCGAGCGCTTCTCCGGCATCAAGTCGCTGCTGCGCGAGCACGATCTGCACACCGTCTGCGAGGAGGCGCGCTGCCCGAACATCGGCGAGTGCTTCAACTCCGGCACGGCCACCTTCATGATCCTCGGCGACGTCTGCACGCGCGCCTGCGGCTTCTGCGACGTGACCTCCGGCCGGCCCGAGGGGCTCGACCTGCTGGAGCCGTTCCGGCTGGCGCAGGCCGTCGAGCGGCTGGGCCTCGACTACGTCGTGATCACCTCGGTCAACCGCGACGATCTGGAGGACGGCGGCGCGGAGGTCTTCGCCGCCTGCATCCGCGCGATCCGGCGGCGCCTGCCGGAGACGCAGGTGGAGGTGCTGATCCCGGACTTCGAGGGCAATTGGGACGCCCTCGCCGCCGTCATCGAGGCGCGGCCGGTGGTGCTCAACCACAACACGGAGACCGTGCCGAGGCTCTACCGGCGAGTGCGCCCGAAGGCGCGCTACGAGCGCTCGCTCGAACTGATCCGCCGCGTCAAACAGCTCGACCCGGAGATGACGACCAAGTCCGGCATCATGCTCGGCCTCGGCGAGACGATGGACGAGGTGCGCCAGGTGCTCGACGACCTGCGCGAGCACGACTGCGATCTGCTGACGGTGGGGCAGTACCTGCGGCCCTCGCTGAAGCACCTGCCGATCGAGCGCTTCTGGCGCCCGGACGAGTTCGCCGAGATCGCCGACTACGCGCACGCCATCGGCTTCCGCCACGCCGAGAGCGGGCCGCTGGTGCGCAGCTCCTACCACGCCGCCGACCAGGCCACCGCGGCCGCCCCGGCGGGACAGGGAGGGACGCCATGACCATCGACGCCATCGAAGCCGCCCAGGCCGGCGGCCAGCTAGCGACAGACGGCAACGGCGCCGACCTCGAGGCCGCGCGCGCGGCGCTCGCCGCCGAGCTCGACGCGATCGAGAACGCGGAGTGGCGGCGGTCGCTGCACGAGGTCTTCTTCCGGAGCGGGCCGGAGCGCGTCGCGGAGCTGCTGCAGGAGCTGCAGCTGGAGGCGCAGAAGTCGATGGCGCCGCTGCCAGTGACCTCGCGCACGCCCTACGTGAACACGATCCCGCCCGGCCGCGAGCCGCCCTACCCGGGCAACCGCGTGCTCGAGCAGCGCATCAAGAGCTTCGTGCGCTGGAACGCGATGGCGATGGTCGTCGAGGCCAACAACCGGGCCGAGGGCATCGGCGGCCACATCTCCACCTACGCCTCGGCGGCCACGCTCTACGAGGTCGGCTTCCACCACTTCTTCCGCGGCGCGAACGACCCGAGCGGCGGGGATCTGGTCTACATCCAGGGCCACGCCTCGCCGGGCATCTACGCCCGCGCCTACCTCGAGGGACGGCTCAGCGACGACCAGTTGCTCAACTTCCGCCGCGAGTTCGCCGAGAGCGGGGGGCTGCCCTCGTACCCCCACCCCTGGCTGATGGAGCACTTCTGGAAGTTCCCGACCGTTTCGATGGGCCTCGCGCCGCTGATGGGGATCTACCAGGCGCGCTTCATGCGCTACTTGGTCGATCGCGGGCTCAAGGAGCCGTCGGACGCGAAGGTCTGGGTCTTCCTCGGCGACGGCGAGACGGACGAGCCGGAGGCGCTGGGCGCGATCTCGCTGGCGGCGCGGGAGCGTCTCGACAACCTGATTTTCGTGATCAACTGCAACCTGCAGCGCCTCGACGGCCCCGTGCGCGGCAACGGCCAGATCATCCCGGAGCTGGAGGCCGTCTTCCGCGGCTCGGGCTGGAACGTGATCAAGGTGCTCTGGGGCGCCGAGTGGGATGCGCTGCTGGCGCAGGACCACGACGGCCTGCTGGCGAAGCGCATGGGCGAGGTCGTCGACGGCGAGTACCAGAAATACACCGTCGCCGGCGGCGCCTACGTCCGCGAGCACTTCTACGGCGTGGACCCGCACCTGCTGCGCATGGTCGAGCACATGAGCGACGACGAGCTGTGGTCGATGCGCCTCGGTGGTCACGACCCGGCCAAGGTCCACGCCGCCTACCACGCCGCTGTGCGGCACGAGGGCGCGCCGACCGTCGTGCTCGCGCGCACGATCAAGGGCTACGGCCTCGGCGAGGCGGGCGAGGGCAAGAACATCACCCACCAGCAGAAGCGGCTCAACGAAAGCGAGTTGATGCACTTCCGCGACCGCTTCGCGATCCCGCTGAGTGACGAGGAAGTCGTCAGCGCGCCGCTCTACCGGCCTCACGAGGACAGCCCGGAGGCGCGCTACCTGCAGCAGCGCCGCAGCGCCCTCGGCGGCTTCCTGCCGCTGCGACGCACCATCTCCTGCGCCGGGATGTCGCCCGCCGAATCGGTCTTCGAGGAGTTCTTCGATGGCTCCGACGGACGCGGCGTCTCGACGACGCTCGCCTTCGTGCGGCTGCTCTCGCGGCTGCTGCGCGACGAGACGGTCGGCGATCTGATCGTGCCGATCGTCCCCGACGAGGCGCGCACCTTCGGCATGGAAACGCTGTTCCGCCAGGCCGGCATCTACTCGCACGTGGGCCAGCTCTACGAGCCCGTCGATGCCGACAGCCTGATCTACTACAAGGAGACGACCGACGGGCAGATCCTCGAGGAAGGCATCACCGAGGCGGGGTCGCTGGCCTCGTTCATTGCCGCCGGGACCGCCTCGGCGGTGCACGGCGCCTGCACGCTGCCGTTCTTCATCTTCTATTCGATGTTCGGCTTCCAGCGCGTGGGTGATCTGATCTGGGCGGCGGCGGACTCGCGGACGCGCGGCTTCCTGGTGGGCGCGACGGCGGGCCGCACCACGCTGCAGGGCGAGGGGCTCCAGCACCAGGACGGCCACAGCCACGTGCTCGCCTCGGTGGTTCCCAACCTGCTCAGCTACGACCCCGCCTATGCCTACGAGGTGGCGCTGATCGTGCGCGAGGGCATCCGCCGCATGCACGAGCTGCAGGACCCGGTCTTCTACTACCTGACCGTCACCAACGAGGCCTATCCGCAGCCGGCGCTGCCCCCGGATGTCGCGGACGGCGTGATCCGCGGCATCTACCGGCTGGGCACTGCCGGGGGGCGCGGCCCGCGCGTCCAGCTGTTCGGCAGCGGCGCGATCCTCAACGAGGTCGTCGCCGCGCAGGAGCTGCTCGACGAGTGCTACGGCGTGGCCGCCGATGTCTGGTCCGTGACCAGCTACAGCGAGCTGCGCCGCGACGCCATGGACGCCGAGCGCTGGAACATGCTGCACCCCGGCGAACCGCCGCGCCGTCCCTACCTCTCCGAGGTGACCGCGGACGCGCAAGGCCCGTTCGTCGCCGCCACGGACTACCTCAAGTCGCTGCCGGACGCCGTCGCCAAGTGGCTGCCGGGGCGCCTCGTCTCGCTCGGCACGGATGGCTTCGGGCGCAGCGAGACGCGCGAGGCGCTGCGCGACTTCTTCGAGGTCGACGCGAAGCACATCGCGCTCGCCGCGCTGCACGCGCTCGCCCTCGACGGCGAGATTCCCGTCGGCGTGCCGAAGCAGGCGATCGAGGAACTCGGCATCGACCCGGAGAAGGTCAACCCGCGGCTCGTCTGAGCGAGCGCGCCGCCCGACGGGCTGCAGGAGGACGCATGGCCACGGACTACCTGCTGCCCGAGCTCGGTGAGGACATCGAAGAGGCCGAGGTGATCGCGGTGCACGTCCGCGCGGGCGACCACGTCGAGCCCGAGCAGGCCGTGATCGAAGTCGAGACGGAGAAGGCGAACCTCGACGTGCCCGCGCCCTACGCGGGCGCGATCACCGCCGTCCTCGTCAGCGTCGGCGACATGATCAAGCCCGGTCAGGCGATCGTCACGATCGAGGGCGAGGACGGCGCGGAGCCCGCCACCCCGGCCGCGGCGGCTGCGCCCGCAGCGACAGCGCCTCCGCCTTCCGCTGCGCCGCCCCCGCCCTCCGCTGCAGCCGCGGCCCGCCCGCCGACCGCCCCCGCGCGGCGGCCCGCCGTGGCGACGCCCGTGCTTCCGTCCGATGGCGGACAGGTCCCCGCCTCGCCCTCGGTGCGGATGTTCGCCCGCGAGATCGGGGTGGCGATCGGCGAGGTCGCCGGCACCGGCCCCGGCGGGCGCATCTCGATCGAGGATGTGAAGGTGTACGCGCGCCTCGCGCGCAGCGGGGCGGCCCCCGCCGAGGAGCGGCGGCGCGGCCCCGCGCCCACGGCGCTGCCGGACCTCTCGCAGTTCGGCGAGATCGAGCGCGAGCGGATGAGCGGGGTGCGCCGCACGACCGCGCGCACGCTCAGCCAGTCCTGGTCGCAGAGCCCGCACGTGATGCTGCAGCGCAAGGCCGACGTCACGGACCTCGAGGCGCTGCGTCGCGCGAACCGCGAGCGCGTGACGGCGGCCGGCGGCGCGCTCACGATGATGCCGATCCTGATGAAGGTCGTCGCCGGGGCGCTCCGCGAGTTCCCGCGGCTCAACGCCTCGATCGACGCGGCCAGCGAGGAGATCGTCTACCGCCGCTACGTGCACGTCGGTGTCGCGACGGACACGGACCACGGGCTGATCGTTCCCGTCCTGCGCAACGCCGATCAGAAGAGCATCACCGAGCTCGCGATCGAGATCGGCGAGCTGGTCGGGCGGGCGCGCGATCGCAAGAGCACGCTCGATGATCTGCGCGGCGGCACCTTCACGATCTCGAACCTCGGGGGGATGGGGATCGGGTTCTTCAACGCCGTGCTGCTGCCCCCGCAGGTCGGCATCCTCGCCGTCGGGCGGGCCGAGCAGGAGCCGGTCTGGATCGACGGCGAGTTCCAGCCGCGGCTGCGCATGCCGCTGGCGATCAACTTCGACCACCGGCTGATCGACGGCGCCGACGGCGCGCGCGCCCTCGCCTGGATCGCCGAGGCGCTGGAGCAGCCGCAGCCCTACATGCTTGAGGAGTTCCCTGAGACCGCGGCAGAGGAGGCACCGAAGTGAACGAGGCTGGCAGCGACCTCGTCGTGATCGGCGGGGGGCCGGGGGGCTACCCCGCGGCCTTCCTCGCCGCCGACATGGGGATGAAGGTCACGCTGATCGACGACGCGCCGAACCCCGGCGGCGTCTGCCTCTACCGCGGCTGCATCCCCTCCAAGGCGCTGCTGCACGTCGCCGCGCAGCTCGAGGAAGCGCACCAGGCCGCCGAGTGGGGCGTCAGCTATGGGCCGCCCTCGATCGACCTCGACAAGCTGCGCCAGTGGAAGCAGGGCGTGGTCAACCGCCTGACCGGCGGGCTCGGCCAGCTGACGAAGCAGCACGGCGTCGAGTTCGTGAGCGGGCGCGCCCGCTTCGGCGGCCCGCGCTCCGTCGAGGTGACCCCGGCCGAGGGCGAGCCGCGCACGATCGGCTTCGAGTACGCGATCGTCGCGACCGGCTCCCTGCCGGCGACGGTCCCCGGCCTCGCGCTCGACTCGCCGCTGGTGCTGGACTCCACCTCGGCGCTGGAGCTGGAGCGCGTGCCGGAGACGCTGCTGGTCGTCGGCGGCGGCTACATCGGCCTCGAGCTGGGCAGCGTCTACGCGGCGCTCGGCTCGCGCGTCACGGTTGTCGAGATGACGGCGGGCCTGCTACCGGGCGTTGATCGCGACCTCGTGCGCCAGTTGCAGCGCCGCCTGCGGCGCAGCTTCGAGGCGATCCGGCTGGAGACGACGGTGCTGTCGATGGAGGAGGCGGAGGGCGGCGTGCTGGCCCGCCTCGCCGGCACGGAGGGCGCGCCCTCGGAGGAGCTGTTCGGCCAGGTGCTGGTCGCCGTGGGGCGCCGCCCGAACAGCGCCGGCCTCGGGCTGGAGCAGACGGGTGCGGCGCTGGATGGGCGCGGCTTCGTTGAGGTCGACGCGCAGCGCCGCAGCGCGGACCCGGCGATCTTCGCGGTCGGCGACGTGGCCGGGGAGCCGATGCTGGCGCACAAGGCCACGCACGAGGCGCGCGTCGCCGTCGAGGCGATCGCCGGCAAGCCCCTGCCCTGGGACGCTCGCGCGATTCCCGCCGTGGTCTACACGGACCCGGAGATCGCCTGGGTGGGCCTGACCGAGGCGGAGGCGGCGGACCAGCGCATCGAGGTGCAGACCTCGACGCTGCCGTGGGCCGCCTCCGGCCGCGCGACGACGCTGGGCCGCACCGACGGCGCGACGAAGCTGGTCGTCGAGCCGCACACGGACCGCGTGCTCGGCGTGGGTATTGTCGGCGTAGGGGCGGGCGACCTGATCTCGGAGGCGGCGCTGGCGATCGAGATGGGGGCGGTGGTGCAGGACCTCGAGCTGACGATCCACCCGCACCCGACGCTCGGGGAGACGCTGATGAACGCCGCCGCCGCCTTCTACGGCCGCAGCCCGGACTACATCGGCCGCCGGCGCGGGCACGAACGGAGCTGATGCGATGGACCTGGAATTCGCGTTCCTGAGCGACTTCGCCGAGGAGTCCGGCGGGAAGCTGCACGCCCTCGGCGTCGGCGTCGACACGATCCACGCCGACGAGGTACCCGCGCGGCACCCGCAACTCACGATGGTCGCGCAGATCCGCTACTCCGTCGCCGAGGCCGGGACGCATCGCCTCGAGGTCAGCGGCTACGACGCCGACGGCAAGGAGATCATCGATCGCATCCAGGGCGACATGCCCCTCCCGCCGGTCACCGGCGGCACGAGCGCCACGGCGCGCGTGCTCGTGAACCTCGTCGGGGTGAACTTCCCCGGCTACGGCGATCACTCGTTCCACCTCGTGATCAACGGCACCGAGGTCAGCCGAGCGTCGGTTCGCGTCGCGCCGCCGCGTGGGGAAGCCGGGGAGGGTTCCTGACACGATCGGGGAGGGTTCCTGACGGCGCGTGCGGCGGTATCCTCGAAGCGTCCTCGCAGCGGGGTGCAGGGGATCCAGGATGAGACGACTCGTTCTCCCGTTTGCAGCCTTCGCGGCCATCGTCCTGCTCACAAGCAGCTCGATGGTCCTGACCGCTTGCAGCGAGCCCGCCCCGCCCACGGCCACGTCTGAGCCGACTGCAACTGCTCCGAGCGCGACCGCCATTCCGACGGCCAGCCCTTCCCCTGAGCCGACTCGCACGCCCTCGCCGCAGGCTGCCGTTCCGACCGCCAGCGCCACGCCAACGCCCACGCCGGCCCCGGCTACTCCCGAGCCGACCCCGACTCCAACCGCCTCGCCGGCGACGGGCTCTCGCACCGTCGTCGTGACGACGAGGGAGGAGGGGGTCGAGGAGGAGGCGAAGGGCTCCGGCGGGCTCACGCCGACGGCCCCGAAGCCGCCTCGGACCGAATCCACGCCCACCGGCGCAGCGGTGGGGGCGCGGTCCGTGGACGCTGCCGACTCCGACAAGGACGCAAGGGACCAGTCCTACACTTGGTACGACGGCGATCGGACGCGGACCGTGTGGCTGCACAGCGACGGCGCCGAGCCGGTCTTCCGCACCGCGTCCGGCGAGTTGATGACGCTGCCCGGCGGCGTGGTACTGGTGCTCGATGCGTCGTGGGACCAGGCCGCCGTCAGTGCCTTCTTCGCGCAGCACGGGATCGGGCAGAGCCGCCTGACGGAGCAGTCGTTCGGGACGAACGCCTTCCTCGTGGACACCCAGCCCGGCCTCCCGTCGCTGGAGCTGGCGAACACGCTCGCGGTGCAGGACGGGGTGCGCATCTCAAGCCCCAACTGGCGAAGGGAAGTCGAAACGCGGTGAGGTGGCTCTCGCTGCTTGCGGGCTGCGCCGCACTCTCCGTGCTGATGGCGGCGGGTCAGGCCGGGGCCCAGGCGCTCGAGGCTCCCGCCTTCGACGAGGTCAAGGCCGGGACGAACTCGTTGGACATTACCTGGATCGCGCCGGCCGAGGACGGCGGCTCGGCAATCGTCGCCTACGACCTGCGCTACATCCGCAACGACGCCCAGGACAAGGCCGACGCCAACTGGACCGTCGAGGAGGTGTGGACGGCAGGCGGCGGAATCCTCGAGTATGAGCTGAAGGAGCTGCCCGACGGCACGAAGTACGACCTGCAGGTGCGCGCCGACAACGGCAGCGACGGTCCCTGGACCGACACTCGCGAGGCGACGACCCGCGACCACAGTGACTCGAGGTCGCGGGCAACGCTGCTGGGCCTCGGGTCCTCCGTGCCCGGAAGCATCGATCCGGCCGATGACGAGGATTACTTCCGGATCGTGCTCACGAGCGAGACGGACCTCTGGGTCTACGCCAGCGGCAGCGATGATACGGTCGGCGAGGTGCAGCGTTCGAACGGGTTCGTGCTCGCCTCCAACGACGACGGCATCCTGCTGGACGGACGGCTGAACTTCTCGATTCGCGCCGAGCTTTCGGCGGGGACCTACTACGTCAGGGTCACGAGCTTCGAGGCACGCGACACCGCCGCGTACACGATCCACGCCCGCGTGGCGACCGATCCGGGCGACACGAAGGACACGGCGACGGCCGTCGCGCTCGACTCCATGACTCCGGGTCGGCTCGGCGCCACGGTCGGCCCGGGCGGGGATACGGACTACTTCAAGCTCGAGCTGAACAGTGCGGCGGACATCTGGGTCATGGCCGTCGGCAGGGTCGATACCGTCGGCCAACTCCTCGATGCCGACGAGAACGTCCTTGAGGAGAACGATGACAGCAAGCTCCTGGGCAACGCGGCCGGGTTCATGCTCCGGCGGCAGCTGGCGATGGGCGCCTACTACATCAAGGTGAGGGGCTATGTGAGTGGCGCGACCGGGCCCGCTACCGGGCCGTACACCCTGTTCGTTCGGACCGCGACCGAGCCGGGCAGCACGTCCGCGACTGCGAGGCCCATGACGCTCCGCATTCCGGAGACTGGACGGATCTCCTCCGCCAGCGATGAGGACCACTTCAGCCTCACGCTGGACGAGGAGATGTACATCTTCATGTACGCCCTCGCCTTCGGCGAGGACTCGCTGCCGCTCACCCCGACGGTCTTCGACGACACCGATACAGCGGTGGATGGCCTGTACGTCACCCCTGCATACGACGAGGTCAGCTTCACGCTCTGGGGCAAGCTCGCCGCTGGCACGTACCGCATCAAGACCGAGCCGACCTCGGGCGACACCGGCCGATACCTGTTCCAGGTCCTGGTGTCCACCTACGGCAGGACCGAGGAGCGCTGCACCGGCCTGACGACTGCGCAGAGCGACCCGTGGTACGGCTGCGCGTGGCACCTGAACAACACGAACCAGTTCCCCGGCGGTGCGGGCCGCGACATCAACGTCGAGGAGGTCTGGGCCACCACGATGGGGGCGGGCATCAAGATCGCCGTCGTCGACGACGGGCTGCATTACGCGCACGAGGACCTCGCGCCCAACGTGATCACCGCGCGCAACCACGACTACTTCGGGGACGACGTCTTCCACCCGCTTGAGACGCACGGGACACAGGTGGCCGGCATCATCGCGGCCCGCGACAACGACGTCGGCGTGCGCGGCGTGGCGCCCCGGGCCAGCATCTACGGCTACAACGTGATCGAGCAGGGCTTGCCCGAGGACCTTGACGCAGCAGACGCCATGGCGCGGCACAAGAGTGATACGGCCGTGTCCAACAACAGCTGGGGGCCTCCGTACACACTGGGCTTCACGTCCGCGATCTGGGAGGAGGCGATAGTAGACGGCGTGACGAACGGCTTCGGCGGGAAGGGCGTGTTCTACGTCTTTGCCGGCGGCAACGATCACGCCGAGGGCCACGACGCCAACCTCGACGAGTACACGAACCACTACGGCGTCACCGCGGTCTGCGCGGTGAACCACAACGACGTTAAGACCGCGTACTCGGAGACGGGCGCAAACCTCTGGGTGTGCGCCCCGTCCGGTGACGGGACGCGGGGCCTGCCGGGGATCGCGACCACGAGGAACGGCGACCGCTATACGGCTTCGTTCAGCGGCACCTCCGCGTCCACCCCGATCGTGTCCGGCGTGGCGGCGCTGGTGCGCGCCGTCAACTCCAACCTGAGCTGGCGCGACGTGAAGCTGATCCTCGCGGCCTCCGCCCGCAAGAACGACGCCTCCCACAGCGGCTGGCAGACCGGGGCGCGCAAGTACGGCTCGACGAGCGCCCGCTACAACTTCAACCACGAGTACGGCTTCGGCGTGGTGGACGCCGGCGCCGCCGTCGCCCTGGCTCAGAACTGGACGAACCTGCCGACGATGCGTGAGATCGAGGTGGAGTCGGGCGTCATCGACCTGGCGATTCCCGACGCGCCGTCGTCCGGATCCTCCACCACGGTTACGACGAGCCTGACGGTCGACTCCTACGTGGGGTTCGTGGAGTTCGTCGAAGTCAATGCCGAGTTCGACCACCCGTCCTTCCGGGACATCCTGATGTTCCTCGTATCGCCGTCGGGCGCCCGTTCCCGGATCGTCTTCGCCGCCCAGACGACGCTGTTCCTTTCCGACGGCACGACCGAAAAGTTGACGCACGCGCTGACGACGAGCTTCCGGTTCGGTTCGGCGCGGCACCTCGGCGAGAACGCGACCGGGACGTGGACGCTACGCATTACCGACGAGTTCGGGAACGACGTGGGGACGCTCAAGTCCTGGGGCCTCAAGATCTACGGGCACGGCTCCACGGCCGGCGTTCCCCTTGTCACCACGACGCCGGTCAACGAGGCGCTCGCCGTCGAGTGGACGGCGCCCGACGACACCGGCGACCCCGATGCGGAGATCACCTCGTACGACGTGCGCTACGCCAAATTCTCGGACATGTCCAGTTCGCGATGGACCCTGGTGCGGCGCGCCTGGATCCCGGCCCGCGGCGACCTGCGCTACGTCATCCGCAACCTCGTGAACGGCACCAAGTACGACGTACAGGTGCGCGCCGTCAGCGGCGAGGGTGATGGCCGCTGGTCCGAGATCGCGAGTGATGAGCCTGCGTCAGGGAACACCGAGCCGAAGTTCCCCGGAGTCGAGACCGGCGAGCGGAGCGTGGATGAGAGCACGCCCGCGGGACGCGACATCGGCGACGCCGTGGCCGCCCGGGACGACGACCTCGATGCGCTCACGTACACGCTCGGCGGCGGCCTCGCGGCGTACTTCGACATCGTCGAGGGGACGGGCCAGCTGCGGACGCGGGAGCCGCTCAACCACGAGGACCGGTCCAGCTACAGGGGCGCCATCAGGGTCAGCGACGGCAAGAACGCCGCCGGCGAGGCGGACACCGCGATTGACGCCGTCCTCCCGGTCACGGTCACCGTCGACGATGTCGACGAAGCCCCCGAGGTGTTCGGCCGCGCCAGCATCGACATCCCGGAGGACAGCGGCCGCTTCGTGGAGTCGTACTTCGCGACCGACCCCGAAGGCGGCGCCGTTGGCCTGTCGCTGATGGGGACCGACAGCGGCGACTTTGGGGACTTCAGCAGAGGCGTGCTGAGCTTCCTTGAGACGCCCGACTACGAGGATCCGGCCGACTCGAACCGCGACAACACCTACCTCGTGATGGTGCGAGCCAGCGACGGGAGGGAGGTGGGCACGCTGGACGTGACGGTCAACGTGAGCAACGTCGAAGAAGCCGGCTCGATCACGCTCTCCTCACTGCAGCCGCAGGCGGGAACCTCGCTGACGGCCACCCTGACCGATCCCGACGGGCGCACCTCCGGCGTCACCTGGGGGTGGGAGCGCTCGGCCGTTGGCAGTCAGAGCAACTGGTCCTCGATCACCGGCGCGACCGGCGCGAGCTACACGCCATCGGACGACGACGTGGACCGCTACCTCCGCGCGACGGCCTCGTACAGCGACGGGGAGGACTCCGGGAAGAGCGCTCGCACGGTCTCGCGCAACGCCGTGCAAGCGGCTCCGATAACAATGAACAACCGGCCCGCGTTCCCCTCCACCGAGACCGGTACGCGGGATGTCCTCGAGAACACCCCCGATGGACGCAGCATCGACGCGCCCGTTGAGGCGATGGACGATGACAACGACACGCTGACGTACACCCTGGACATGAGGAGCCTCGCGTTCTTCGACATCGACGAGGGGAGCGGCCAGCTGCGGACAAAGGCCGCCCTCGACCGCGAGAAGCGGCCGAGCTACGCGGTGAGAGTTACCGCCTCGGACCCGTCCCGCGCCTCCGCCACGATCACGGTCACCATCACCGTCGACGATGTCGACGAAGATCCGGTGCTCACCGGCGACGCGGTCGTGAGCTACGCCGAGGGCGGGAGTGGCGCCGTGGCCACCTACAGCGCCTCGGACCCGGAGCGCCGCGAGATCACCTGGGCGCACTCGGGGACCGACAGCGACGACTTCGAGATCAGCGACCGGGGCGTGCTCAGCTTCGTGATGACGCCCGACTACGACGCGCCGACGGACGCCGGCGGCGACAATGTCTACCGGGTGACCGTGACGGCCTCCGACCCGGCCGGCCGCAGCGACTTCATCGATGTGACCGTCAACGTGACCGATGTGGACGAGACGCGGCCGCCTCCTCGGCGGATCACCTTCCCGACCATCAGCTTCGCACCCCCGGCGCCGAGTGGGCCCACCCCGAGCGACGAGGACTTCGAGTGGAACGTCGACAAGGACATCGCCCCGCTCGACCCCGGCAACGATGAGGCGACCGGCCTCTGGTCCGACGGTGAGACGCTCTGGGTGGCGCAGAACAGCGACGGCGGCGGCGACGGCGTCTACGCCTACGACCTCGCAAGCGGCGAACGCCGCGAGGATCGCGAGTTCGAGCTCGACGGCGCCAACCTCGCCCCGCGCGGCCTCTGGTCAGACCGCACAACGATCTGGGTCTCCGACAGTGGGCCTGACCGCCTCTTCGCCTACAGCCTGGAGGGCGGCGAACGTCTTGCGGACCGCGATATCGCACTCGACGGGCAGAACGGCGCCGCCCGCGGGATCTGGTCGGACGGCGAGACGCTCTGGGTGCTCGATGGACGTGACGACGCGGTCTACCGCTACGACCTCGGAAGCGGGGAGCTGCTCGACTCCCACGACCTCGTTTCCTCGAACAGCGACCCGCACGACATCTGGTCGGACGGCGTCACGATCTGGGTCTCCGACGGGAGCGCCCGAAAGTTGCTCGCCTACCGCCTGGAGGAAGGCGCACTCGAGCGCGAGGGGGATGAGGACTTCCGGAGGCTGACCCGCGCCCGCAACAACAGCCCTCGCGGTATCTGGTCAGACGGCGACGTGATGTACGTCGTCGACAGGGCCGACGAGCACGTCTACAGCTACAACATGCCGGGCGCCGCCGACGCCCGGCTCGCCTCCCTCACGCTCAGCGGCGTGGACATCGGTGAGTTCTCGAGCGCCCGCACGGACTACAGCGGCGTCGCCACGGCAGGCACGGTGGAGACGACGGTGGAGGCGCAGGCGGTGCAGTCCGGGGCGAGCGCGAGCGTAGTCATCGAGCCCGATGACGCCGACGGCGACGCGGAGAACGGCCATCAGGCGGCGATCGCGGACGGCGCTGAGATCACCATCACCGTGACCTCAGCGGACGGCAGCCGCGAACGCGTCTATCGCGTGGACATCGAAGTGCCGCAGTGCCTGGACGGCCTCGGCGACGAGTTCGGCATCGTCACCTTCGCGGGCGGCAGTATCGCGGAGCTGGAGGAGTGCGCGCGCAGCCTCTCGGTGACGGCGCTCTACGCGGCTGATGGGGCGGCCGATGGGGAGCGCTACGTGAGCTACATCCTCGGTGCGCCGGCGCTCGTGAACCAGGCCTTCAGCGCGCTCTTCCCCGATGGCCTGCCCGCCGGAGCCGAACTCCTCGCCAGGAGCGAGCCGCCGCCAGCGGAGCCGGATACGGGCGCTGAGGGGTCCTGAGGACTGAGCGGATCCGCTAGAAGACGATGATCCCGCGACCGAAGACCTCGCCGCGATCGAGCCGGGCGGTCGCCTCGTTGATCTCGTCCAGCGCGTGCCGCGCCGTCACGAGTGCGTCGAGGTCGAACATGCCCTCGCGATGCCAGCGCAGCAGCTCCGGCACGTCGCGCTCCGGCACGGCCGAGCCGATCAGCACGCCGATCAGCGTCTTCTGGCCGATCACCATCTCGCCGGTCGGCACGCGCACCATGTTCCCGGTCGCAATCATCGCGGCGACGCCCCCGCGCTCGGCTCCGCGGCGCCCCTTCACCGCCTGCACGATCTGTTGCGTGGTCCCCCGCGCGCCGATCGCGTCGATCGCGTAGTCGACCCCGCCGTCGCTGAGCTCGCGGATCCGCTCGACCGGGTCTCCCTCGCTGGCGTTGACGACCTCGGTCGCGCCGAAGCGGCGCGCGAACTCGAGCTTCTCGTCCGACAGGTCGACGGCGATGATCGGCTCGCACTCGCGCACCCGCAGCGCGGCGATCGCCGACAGGCCGACGCCGCCGGCGCCGAACACGGCGCTCGAGCGGCCGGGCTGCGCGTCCAGCGCGTTGAGCACCGTCCCGGCCCCGGTGAGCACGCCGCAGCCGAGCGGCGCGACCACGTCCGTGGGTGTCTCCGCCGGCACCTTCACAACGTAGTCGGCGTCGAGCAGCGCGTGCTCCGCCCACGTGTAGACGCTGCTCCGGTGGCCGTCGAGCTCCTCGCCGCGCCACGTCACGGAGCTGGCCGACGACGGCGTGTCCGCGCCCGTCGGATCGCCGTCGCGCCGCACGATCGAGGTGATGATGCGGTCGCCCGGGCCGACGTACGTGACGCCCTCGCCGACGGCGATCACCTCGCCCGTGCCCTCGTGGCCCATCAGCGTCGGCCTCGTCACCTCCCGGTAGCCGCGCAGGAGGTGCAGGTCGGAGTGGCAGACGCCGGTCGCCGACATGCGCACGAGCACGTCGCCCGGCGCCGGGTCTCCGAGTTCGACCTCCTCGACGAGGATCGGTGCTTCGGCCTTCGTGAAGATCGCGGCTCTCGATCGCATCCTGACTGCTCGATTCCTGCTCACCCTCGCGGGAGCCGACGAGATCTCCGGCGACTACTGTACGACCTGACTATCGGTGTGCGGAGGAAGCATGCGAGGGCGAGACGGCCCGGCCCGCGCGCGGGCGCTATAGCTCCAGCTCCTCGGGCGGGCGGAATTCGACGGTCTCCTCCGCGACGACGACGGGCTCGATGTTCGTGACGCCGCGGGTCTTGAGGTCCTCGATGATCGGGTCGACAAGTTCGTCGGGGACGGAGGCGCCGGCCGTCAGGCCGACGACGCCGACGCCCTCGTACCAGGCGGGGTCGATCTCCTGAATGCCGTCCACGCGGTACGCGGTCGCGCCCTCGGCCTCCGCGACCTCGCGCAGGCGCACGGAGTTGCTCGAGTTCGGCGAGCCGACGACGAGCACGAGGTCGGCGCGCCTGGCGATAGTGCGCACGGCGAGCTGGCGGTTGGTGGTGGCGTAGCAGATGTCGTTGCGCACCTCGGCGCCGGGATACCGCGACCGCACTTCGTCGATCACCTCGGCGGTGTCGTCCTCGGAGAGCGTGGTCTGCGTGACGACGAAGACAGGGCGCTCGTTGGAGCCGAGCCTGGCGACCTCTTCCGGGCTCTCGACGATGCGGGTGCGCTCGGGTTCCTGGCCGAGGGTGCCGACGGTCTCGTCGTGACCGCGATGGCCGACGAGCAGCACGTCGTAGCCGTCCCGTACGGCCTTGCGCGTCTCGCGATGGACCCTCGTCACCAGCGGACAGGTCGCGTCGATGATGCGCAGGCCGCGGCGCTTTGCCTCGTCGACGACGGTGGGCGAGACCCCATGCGCGCTGAAGACGATGCGCGCGCCCTCTGGCGCCTCGGTGACGTCGTCGATGAAGATGGCGCCGCGGGCGCGGAATCCGTCCACCACGTGACGGTTGTGCACGATCTCGTGGAAGGCGTAGATGGGCGGCGGCTCGCGGTCGAGCACTGCGTCGAGGATGTCGATGGCGCGCACGACGCCGGCGCAGAAGCCGCGCGGCTCGGCCAGCAACAGTGTGTGCGGCATGCGGCGGTCCTCCGGATCCGGACCACGTGCGACCCGGTCGCACTACCATTTTAGCACCTCGCGAGCCCTGACCGGCCGCACGAATCCGGCACAGATCTGGTCATATGCGCCGTTCCCGACGCCGGCGCGAACCTGGGCAGGCGCCGGGACAGGCCCTGACGGGCGAGGCAGGGCGTTATGCTCTCCGGGCTGGGGAAGACCATGAGCGAGATCATCTTCGAGGTCGAGGAAGCGCCTGGGGGCGGCTACACCGCGCGCGCCCTCGGCTACTCGATCTTCACCGAGGCGGACACCTTCGAGGAGCTCCGCGAGATGGCTCGCGACGCCGTTCGGACGCACTTCGACGAGGACGACTGCAGAGCAATGCTCAAGCACGGGAGCGGTGGGCCGCGGAATGGGACTCCAACCTGCTGATGTGAAGTCGGCTCTCTCGGGCAATCAAGTAGTTCCACCTGTGGGTGTTGGCCACGATCACGACGACGGGCTGAGTACTCTCGTATTTCGCGGCGTGCGCGTGGGTATAGCGTGCGCACTCGCGATGCTGGTATTTCTTGCGAGCGGTTGCGAGACTACGGAGGAGGACATCGACGCCGAGCGACGCGAGTACAACATGCGCTTGCATACGGCATACCGTGCCCTGGTGGACGCACATAACGACTCTAGCGTCAGTTGCTACGAAGTCGAGCGACTGGCAAGGGCGGCACGTACAGTTGCCGATGCTGCGGAGTCGCGAGCATGCGCTACTCAGCTCGCCGCTGATGTCGCCTACCGCAACGCGCTGAGTCACGGCAGCGCTGAGAGTGAGTACCGTGCTCTCGTAGCCGCAGAGGACTGGCATGCCAACATGAAAGAAGTTACTGCTGAACTTAACGGCCCGCTGTCGCGCAAGATCCGCCAGCGGTGCGGGTAGGGAGGGTTGGTCGTCCGGCGTGCCGCCGCCGACTGCTAGTCTATGCTCCGGCTGCGAGTGGCTATCGCTTCCAGCGTTTGAGCACCGACACAATGTCATCAAAACAGTCGAGGTTGCCTGGACTCACGGTTCCAGCAAGCGGACTTCGCGACCAGCATATGGGGTCGTGTGTTCTGAGCTGAGGTACAACGTTTTCCCAATGTCTTCTGGCGAGCAGCCCTACTACGAGTGCTCCACGATTGAGCGCCTGCAACAGCAGGTCATTCGTGTACTCTTGCGACGGGACCGACGGGGTGGCTCCCGGGAATCCGCGGAATGAATGGTACGGGAATGCTTGTACGCAGAATACGCCCTTGGCAACGGTTTTCTTGTCGGTGTCATCAATCAGCGACTTGAGCTTTGACACCCACCACTCGTAAGAGGCTGTGTGCTGGAACTGCGGATTGATGGGGAAGAAGGGCCAATCATCGATCACGTGCGTCAGACTCCGGTCCGCCGTGCGATGGAATGCCGAGCCTGCATAGTCGTCCTCGTCCCGGTCCGAGAATCCAGGGTTCCTGCTGAGCAGCACCACCGGCGCTAACGGATCACCAAGGTACGGTGTGGGTAGCAACTCGTCGTGAATCTCGTAGTCGGGATTCCCTTGCACGCTCTTTCGTTGCCTGTACTCATCTACGACGCCGCAGTCCATTGGCAACACATACGGTTCGCGCCTCGGGAGGCTGCCCCAAGGATTCGCGATCGGCATCGCTACTACGCCTCCAGCTCCTGCGGCGGGCGGAACTCGACGGTCTCCTCGGCGACGACGACGGGCTCGATGCGGGTGACGCCGCGGGCCTTGAGGTCCTCGATGATCGGGTCGAGGAGTTCGTCCGGGACGGAGGCGCCGGAGGTGAGGCCGACGACGCCGACGCCCTCGTACCAGGCGGGGTCGATCTCGTCGAGGCCGTCCACGCGGTAGGCGGTCACGCCCGCGTCCTCGGCGACCTCGCGCAGGCGTATGGAGTTGCTCGAGTTCTCCGAGCCGACGACGAGCAGGAGGTCCGCCTGCTCGGCGACCTTGCGCACGGCAAACTGGCGGTTCGTCGTCGCGTAGCAGATGTCGTTGCGGATTTCGGCGTCCGGGTAGCGGTCGCGGATCTCATCGATCACGCCGGCCGTGTCGTTCACGGACAGCGTGGTCTGCGTGACGACGAAGACCGGCCGCTCCACCTCGATCGCGGCGGCCTCCTCCGCGCTCTCGACAATGTGCGTGCGATCGGGGGCCTCGCCATGGGTGCCGACGGTCTCGTCGTGGCCGCGGTGGCCGACAAGCAGCACGTCGTAGCCGAGCCGCACGGCGTTCTTCGTTTCCAGGTGCACCTTCGTGACCAGCGGGCAGGTGGTGTCGATCACGCGCAGGCGGCGCTCGCGCGCCTCGGCCACGACGGTGGGCGAGACGCCGTGGGCGCTGAAGACGATGCGCGAGCCCTCGGGCACCTCGCTGACCTCGTCGACGAAAATGGCGCCGCGGGCGCGGAAGCCGTCGACCACGTGGCGGTTGTGCACGATCTCATGGAAGGCGTAGATCGGCGGCGGCTCGCGGTCGAGCACCGCGTCGAGCACATCGATCGCGCGCACCACGCCCGCACAGAAGCCTCGCGGCTCGGCGAGCAGCAGCGTGTGCGGCATGCGTCGGCCTCCTGCGAACTCCTGCGTTCGGTCCGGGTGCGGCGGCATAGTAGAGGCCGCTCGCGCACGGGGCGAGCGGTACGGCGTCTCACAGTAGTCGGAGGACGAAGCGGGCTACGCCTCGGTTCCCGCCGCACCATCAGCCTCGGGGCCGCCGTTGTTCTCGGAGCGGTAGGTCATGCGGTAGAGATCGGCGTAGACGCCGTCCAGGGCGATCAGCTCCTCGTGGGCGCCGATCTCGATGATCTTGCCGTCGCGCATCACGACGATGCGATCGGCGCTGCGAATCGTGGAGAGCCGGTGGGCGATCACGAGCGAGGTGCGGTCGCGCAGGATCGTCTGCAGCGCCTGCTGGATCAGACGCTCCGAGTGCGTGTCGATGTTCGCGGTCGCCTCGTCGAGGATCAGGATGCGCGGCTCGGCGACGACGGCGCGCGCGAAGGCGATCAACTGACGCTGCCCGACCGAGAGATTGAGTCCCCGCTCGTGCAACTCCGTGTCGTAGCGCTCCGGCAGCCGCTCGATGAACTCGTTGGCGCCGACGGCGCGGGCGGCGTCCTCGAGATCCGAGTCCGTGGCGTCGAGGCGGCCGTAGCGGATGTTGTCGGCGATGCTGCCGGAGAAGAGGTACGGCTCCTGCAGCACCACGCTCATGCGCCGCGTCAGCGAGGCGCGCTCGATCGTCCGCAGGTCGTGCCCGTCTATCAGGATCTCGCCGTCCTGGATGTCGTACGAGCGGTTCACGAGGGCGCTGACCGTCGTCTTCCCTGCCCCGGTGTGGCCGACGAAGGCGATGGTCTCGCCGGCCTCGATCTGCAGGTCGAAGCCGCGCAGCACCGGGACATCCTTGACGTAACTGAAGTCGACGTTGTTGAAGTCGATGCGGCCTTTCACGTCGGGGAGGGAGAGGGCGTCCGGCGGGTCGACGATCTCGGGCTCGGTGTCGAGCACCTCGAAGATGCGGTGCGCGCCGGCCATCGCGCGCTGGAGCATCGTGTACTGCAGGACGATGTCGCGGACGGGGTTGAAGAAGCGCTGGATGTAGAGCAGGAAGCCGACGGTGAAGCCGAGCGCCTCGCCGGCGCCGAGGCTGCCGTTGAAGACGCGGATCCCGATCACGACCATGACCATCGCGGTGGCGACGGTGGCGAGCACCTCGACGGTGGGGATGACGCTCGCCTGCAGCCGCACGGCCTGCATGTTGGAGTCGCGGTGGCGGCGGTTGAGCAGCTCGAAGCGCTTGAGGTTCTCTTCCTCGCGGTTGAGGGACTGGACGATGCGCACGCCGGAGACGTTCTCGTTGATTGCGCCGTTCACGATTGAGATCGCCTGTCGCACGCGGATGAAGGCGCGCGCCGCCGGCGTCTGCCACCAGGCCATGAAGGCGAGCAGCAGCGGGATCACGGAGAGCGAGACCACGGCCAGCAGCGGGTCCAGCCAGAACAGGAAGCCGACGATCAGCGCCAGCCCGACCGCATCCGCGAGGATGTTGAGGAAGCCGGTGGTGATCAGCTCCTGCAGCGTCACCACGTCCGAGGTGACGCGCGACATGATGCGCCCCACTTCCTCGCGGTCGTAGAAGCTGAGCGAGAGGCGGTTGAGGTGCGCGAACATGTTGCTGCGCATGTCGCGCAGGATGCGGTGCCCGACGTAGCCCGTCATCAGCCGCTGCACCGCGCCCGAGACGAAGGAGATGGCGGCGAGCCCGATGAGGAGCAGGCCGAACTGGATGATGTCGGCGTCCACCTGAGCGATCAGGGCGGCGTCGCCGGATCGCAGCTTGTCGACGATCGACTGTGTCGCGGCGGCCATCACATACGGCTGCGCGTAGGAGGCGATCGCGAAGACGAACATCGAGATGACCGCAATCACGGCCTGGAGCCTGTAGGGGCGGAGCATCGGCACAATGCGCCGCACCAGTATCGGGTCGTAGACGCGGCCCAGATCGTCGTAGTCCCAGCCGTCCACGGCGCGGCCCTGACGGACGCCGCGCATGTCGCCGCTCCAGCCGCCGGCCTGTCCGCCTCCCCAGTAGGCCATTAGCCGCCGCCTCCCGCCGTCGAGGCGTGCTCGTGCGTCTCCTCGGCGGCGCCTTCACCGAAGATGGCGGCCCGCGCCTCCTCCTGGTCGCGCAGCTCGAGGTCGTAGATCTGGCGGTAGAAGCCGTCGCGTTCCAGCAGCTCCTCGTGGCGGCCGCGCTCGACGATCGTGCCCTGGTCGAGCACGAGGATCTGGTCGGCTTCCTTCACGGTGCGCAGCCGCTGCGCGATCACGAAGGTCGTTCGGCCCTCCATCAGCGCGTCCAATGCCTCGTGGATCTCGTACTCCGTGCGCATGTCCACGGAGGCCGTCGAGTCGTCGAGGATGAGCACGTGCGGGTCGCGCAGCAGGGTGCGCGCGATCGAGATGCGCTGGCGCTGGCCGCCGGAGAGGGTGACGCCGCGCTCGCCGACCCAGGTGTCGTAGCCCTCCGGCATCTCCTCGATGAATTCGTGGATGCGCGCGATCTTCGCTGCCTCGATCACCTGCTCGTCGGTCGCGTCGAGCTGGCCGTAGCGGATGTTGTCGCGAATGGTGCCGATGAAGAGGAACAGGTCTTGCTGCACGATCCCGATGGCGTCGCGCAGCGACTCGAGGGTCACGTCGCGCACGTCCTGGCCGTCGATCGTGATCCGTCCCTCGCTCACGTCGTAGAAGCGCGGCAGCAGGTTGACGACGGTCGACTTGCCCGAGCCGGTGCGTCCGAGCAGCGCGATCGTCTCGCCGGGGGTGGCGGTGACCGTGATGTCGCGCAGCACTCGCGAGGTGGCGTCGTACTCGAAGCTGACGCCCTCGAAGCGCACGTCGCCGTGCTCGACCTGGATCGGGGGGGCGTCAGGATCTTCCTGGACGGCGGACTCGGCGTCGAGGATCTCGAAGATGCGGCTGCCGGTGGAGTGGGCGCGCGCGAACATCATGATGATCCAGCCGACCGAGCGCACCGGCACCTGCAACAGCGTGAGCCAGAGCAGGAACGCGGCGAGCTGGCCGGTATTCATGCGGTCCGCCTGCACCTCGGTCACGCCGAGCCAGAAGACGACGGCGAGCGAGAGCAGCCAGAGCGACTGCAGGAACGGCTCGTTGAAGGCCTGGAACTTGCTGGTGGAGTAGGAGTGGACGAACAGCTCGTCGACCTTTTCGTCGAACTTCTGCTGCTCGAACTCGGTGCGCGAGAAGGCCTTGACGACGCGCTGGCCGGTGAGGTTCTCCTGCAGCACGTTGGCCATCTGGCCCTGCAGGTCCTGCACGTAGAGCCAGATCGGCCGCAGCTTCGCCGAGGCCCAGGTGCCCTGGATCGCGACCAGCGGCGCGAAGGCGAGCGCCGCCAGCCCGACCTTCGCGTTCGTCGTGATCATCAGGGCGTAGACGGCCGCGCAAAGCACGATCACGTAGAGGAAGCGCAGCACGCCCATGCTGACGAACATGCGCACGCCCTCCACGTCGCCGGTGGCGCGCGACATGATCTGGCCGATCTGCGCCTGGTCGTGGTAGGCGTAGCTCAGCCGCTGCAGGCGGTCGTAGATGTCGTTGCGGAAGTCGTACGCGATCTCCTGCGAGATGCGCTCGCCGAGGTAGGCCTGGGCGTACTTGAAGAGCCCGCGGCCGACGCCCGCCAGCAGCAGCACGCCCACCGCCACCAACAGCGTCGCGAGGGTGCCCCTCGCGACCGTCTCCTCGATGCCCCCGGCCCGTTGCTCGGTGGCGATGTCGAGACCGACGTCGATGCCGACGCCGACGAGGTAGGGCGCGACCACGTCGAGCGCCGCGGCGCCGCCGAGCACGACGAAGGCGAGCGCAATCTGACCCTTGTAGGGGAAAGAGCGTTTGACGAGGCGGACCAACACGGGCTTGTGGCGGTCGGACGGGCGCGCCGCCAGCCGCGTTCGAGACTGCTGTAACGATGTCACCAGCGCGAGTCTACGCTTATGTGCGCGCGAAGGCGACCTCCGCTCTGTCTCCGTTGCTCCATCGCGCAGCCGCCAGGCCGCCCGAACCCGCGGTTCGCCCCTCGCGGGAGGCGCGGCTAGGCTGGTCGCTCCCCCGCGACCACCAATCGAGATGAGGCTGCGTGCCGGCAGACGCGACCCCGCGGACGATCGGTGGCGGCCAGTTCTTCTACGGCTGGGTGATCGTGCTCACGGCGGCGCTGGTCGCCTTCAGCAGCGGCCCGGGGCAGTCGTTCGTCTTCTCGATCTTCGTGGACTCGATGATCGAGGACACGGGGTTCTCGCGCTCGACGATCTCCGGGTTGTACGCGGTCAGCACGGGCGTGAGCGCCCTGATGGTGGTGGCGGTCAGCCGGCTGGCGGACCGCTGGGGCGCGCGCCTCAACCTGATCCTGGTCGGCGTCGCCTTTGGCGCGGCCTGCTTCGGGATGGCGTTCTCGGTCGGCCTCGTTGCGTTCTACCTCTCGTTCGCCGGGCTGCGGGCGCTGGGGCAGGGGTCGCTGACGATCAACGCCGTGCTGCTCGTGAACCAGTGGTTCGTGACGCGCCGGGGGCGGGCGATCGCGCTGATGGGACTCGGCTTCCCGCTCTCCAACGCCGTGCTGCCGCCGCTCAGCCGCTTCCTGATCGACGCCTACGGATGGCGCGAGGCCTATGCGCTGCTCGGTGTGCTGGTGATGCTGCTGATCATTCCCGCGGCCGTCTTTCTGGTCCGCAACCGGCCGGAGGACGTGGGGCTGTTCCCGGACGGCGCCGACCACCCACCGCTGATCGAACAGACCCGTACCCACAACCCGGCTGCCGCCGCGGCGCGGCCGGTGATGCGGTCGCTGGCGTTCTGGATGCTGGCCGCGCCGCTGGCCACGCCGGGGTTGGTAGTGACGGCGCTGGTCTTCCACCAGACCTCGATCTTCGAGCAGCACGGGCTGAGCGCGACGCTTGCGGCGGCGGTCTTCGTCGTCTTCGCGATCTCTTCTGCCGCGACCTCGCTGGTGGTGGGATTCGTGGTGGAGCGGACGGGACCGGCCAGGCTGTTCGTGTTCTCGATGTGCGCGCTGTTCGTGGTCTGCGGGCTGGCGCTGGTGGTGAACTCGCCCTGGATGGCGGTGCTGTACGCGACCGGCATGGGCGTCACCGGCGGGTCGCAGCGGATCGTGCAGGGTGTGATCTGGGCGCACTACTACGGGCGCTGGGGGCTCGGCCGGGTGCAGGGCGCGGCGATGATGGCGGGTATCACCGGCGCGGCGGTCGGGCCGCTGCCGCTCGCGCTCTTCCGCGACCTGACGGGCAGCTACGACGTGGGCGTGATCGTCATGGCCGCACTGCCGCTGCTGGCGATCGCGACGGTGCTGATCGGGCGCCCCGAGCGGCGCATCGAGGCGAGCATCGCCGAGCAGGCTGCGCGGTGAGTGCGAGCGCGCCGGTCGCATCCAGCGGGCGCGCGGGCTAGCTGTTCTTCCCCATCGCGAGGGCGGAAGTTGATCTCCAAGTCGTAGCCGAGCGCGCGGGCGGCGCCGACAAGGGTCCCCAGTCGCGGATCGTGTTGCGCGGACTCAAGCCTGCTGATCACGCCGGGGCTCACCTGCATCCGCCTCGCGAGTTCGCTCTGCGAGATGTCTCCGCGCGCCTTGATCAAGGCGCTGATCGCCCTGAAGCGCGGCTCCAGACGCTCGTACTCCTCCCGCAATGCGGGGTCGGCCTCCATGTGCTCCTCGAAGCGCTCCATGAATCGGGCCATCAGTACCTCTCCATCCGATCGGGACTACTATAGCAAATATGCTACAGTGACGTTGCGCCTGCCGACGCGCCGCCGGTCGCATGCAGCGGGCGCGCGGGCTAGGCTGGACGGGCGAGCGGGAGGAGCAGGCGATGGCAGGCCTCGGCAGTTTCCTGAAGACGCCGCAGCCGTCCGGGAACGTGCCCGACCCGGCGGACTGCGCGCATGAGACGCTCACCCCTCGCTGGCGCGGCCCCGAGGTGATGGACGACGACTCGAAGGCGATGGGCTTCGTCTGCCACCGCTGCCACGCCGAGTTCCTGCCCTACCACGTCCGCGACCGCCGCCCCCTCGCCCGCTAGCGCCTCGAGCGCGCCGGTGCTCTTCACTTCGCTCAGTCGCCCTCGCCAGCGCCGCATCTGCGCGCTCGCCGCGGCGCTCGTGCTTGTGCTCGCCGCGGCAGCCTGCGGCGGCTCCGGCGAGGACGCCGCCAGCCCGGTCGAGCGCGAGCCGGTGGTCCCGGATCACGAGGTCAGGGGCCTCGGGACGTGGTTCAACTCGGAGCCGTTCACGATCGCCGAGCAGCTCAATCGCGGCAACATCGTGCTGGTCGACTTCTGGACATACACCTGCATCAACTGCGTGCGCACGCTCCCCTACCTGCGCGACTGGCACGAGAAGTACGCCGACCTGGGGCTCGTGATCCTCGGCGTGCACAGTCCGGAGTTCGACTTCGAGTACGACGCGGAGAACGTCGCCGAGGCGATCGAGCGGCTCGATGTCCGCTGGCCGGTGGCGCAGGACAACGCCTTCGCGACGTGGCGTGAGTTCGAGAACAACTACTGGCCGGCGAAGTACCTGTTCGGTCCGGGCGGCGAGGTGGTCTACCAGCACTTCGGCGAGGGCGACTACGAGGAGACCGAGCGCTTCATCCGCGTCGCGTTGACCGCCGCGGGCCACGACGTCAGCGGCGTCAGCGCCGGTCTGGTGGAGCCCGAGCCGGAGCGCGATCCCGGCGCTCGCGACCAGACTCGCGAGCTCTACGGCGGCTACGCCCGCAACTACACCCGGCAGGGCGTCTACGCCGCCCAGGTGGAGTACTACGACGGCCCCGACGAGGAGCGGCTCTACAGCGACATCGACACCGCCGAGCAGCCGCGGATGCACCACCGCTGGTACGTCCATGGCCTCTGGCGCAACGAGCGCGAGGCGATCGTCCACGCGCGCCGGACCGGGGCGCTCGAGGACTACTTCGCGCTCGTCTTCCGCGCGCGCAGCGTCAACGTGGTGCTCAACCCGCCTCGCGACGAGCCGTTCGAGGTGGTGATCGAGATCGACGGCCGCCCGCTGCGTCCCGAGGAGGCGGGCGCGGACGTGGTCTTCGACGCAGAGGGTCGCAGCCTGATCCGCGTGGACGCGCCGCGCCACTACGCGATCGTCGAGCTGCCGGAGTGGGGCGAGCACGAGCTCACGCTGGCCTCGAACTCCGACAACTTCGCGATCTTCGCGCTCACGTTCGGCAGCTACCTGGAGGGGGCGTGAGCGGCCGCGAGAGGCCCTCGGCGCCGCCGCTCCGGCCGCGGCGGCGCGGCCAGACCAGGCGGCGCGGTCGCTCGGAACTCGATCCCCGCGGGTGCGCCCCTAGCGGTCCCAAGGCTTATTCTTAGCTGGCCGTCTCTGCGAGGTTGCGGGGTCCGTGGAGGTGTCGCGTGAAGCTGTCGACGCATCCGGTGCAGATCGTTCCCGTTGTGGCGCGGAACATGGCGCTTGCGGTCCTCGCCGGCCTGGTCGCCGCGCTGTTGCTGGCCGGCTGCACCGGCTCTGACGAGGATGCAAGCCCGGATGTCGTCGCGACGCCCGCGACGCCCGCGGCTACCTCGACGGCCGAGCCGACGCCGACAGCGACCGAGTCCCCTGCTCCGACTCCGACTCCGACCGCGACCCCTACGCCCACGCCCACGGCGACGCCGACTCCGACTCCGACCGCGACCCCTACGCCCACGCCCACGCCAACGCCAACGCCGACACCGACACCGAGACCGACGCCGACACCGACCGCGACCGCGACGCCAACTCCGACGGCGACGCCGACACCGACGCTGACTCCCACGCCCACGCCGACGCGGACCGCGACGCCCACGCCAAGGCCGACCGCAAGGCCAACGCCGACCGCAAGGCCGACGCCGACCGCAACGCCCACCCCGGAGCCGACGCCTGAGACTCCGCGCATCGTGCCGGAGCACGAGCTCGTGGGGCTCGGGCGTTGGTTCAACTCGGAGCCGTTCACGATCGCGGAGCAGCTGGAGCGCGGCAACATCGTGCTGATCGACTTCTGGACGTACACCTGCATCAACTGCGTGCGCACGCTGCCGTACTTGCGCAGCTGGCACGAGAAGTACGCGGACCGCGGCCTCGTGATCCTCGGCGTGCACCGTCCGGAATTCGCCTTCGAGCACAGCGCGGAGAACGTCGCCGACGCAATCGAGCGGCTGGATGTCACCTGGCCGGTGGTGCAGGACAACGACGCCGCGACGTGGCGGGAGTTCGAGAACCACTTCTGGCCGGCGAAGTACCTCTTCGACAAGACCGGGAAGATCGTCTACGACCACTTCGGCGAGGGCGCCTACACCGAAACGGAGCGCCGGCTCCGGCAGGCCCTGACGGAGGCCGGACACGATGTCTCCGACATCACCGTCGGCATCGCGGAGCCAGAGCGCGATCCGAGCCGCCGCAACCAGACCCGCGAGCTGTACGGCGGCTTCTTCCGCAACTATCTAAACAACGGCGTGTACGCGGCCCAGGACATCTACTACACCGGCGGCGACCAGGAGCTGACCTACACCGACATCGACACCTCGACAGAGGGGCGCAGCCACAACCAGTGGTACCTGCAGGGTCTCTGGCGCAACGAGCGCGAGGCGATTGTGCACGCGCGTGAGACGGAGGACCTCGAGGACTACTTCGCCTTCGTATTCCGCGCGCGCAGCGTGAACGTGGTGATCAGTCCGCCGAGCGACGAGCCGTTCGAGGTCTTCATCGAGATCGATGGCCGCCCGCTGCGTCCGGAGGAGGCGGGAGAGGACGTGGTGTTCGACGATCAGCAGCGCAGCTTCATCCGCGTCTCCGAGCCGCGGCACTACGCGATCGTCGAGCTGCCCGAGTTCGGCCAGCATGACCTCAAGCTCGCCTCGAACTCCGGCAACTTCGCGATCTTCGCGCTGACGTTCGGCAGCTACCTGGAGGGAGCGTGATCATGCGCATGCGTTACTCATCCGGCGGCCTGCCGGGCACGAGCCTCTCGCTCGTGCTCGTCCTGCTCGTCGCCGTAGCGCTTGCGCTCGCCTGCGGTGACGGCGGCGGATCCGGCGAGGCGCCGGCGCCGGCGACGGCCGCCGCCACGGCGACGGCAGCCGCCACGGCGACGGCAGCGGCGACGCGCGAGACGGCGGCGGCCACGTCCGCTCCGGCGGCCACTGCCGCCGCAACGACCGCGACGGGCGAGGCTACGGCCAGCGCCGAGGCCACGCCGGAGGCGAGGACGTCGGTGTTCGGCGAGGAGGGCTTCGAGGCCAGCTATCCGCGCTTCGACAACGAGGAGGCCGGGCTCACGCTGATCTTCGGCACCCCGGACCTGGGCGTCGGGCCGCAGCGCATCGCCTTCGTACTCAGCGACGGTGGCGGCATCGTGAAGCTGCCGATCGCCTCGCTCTCCGCGAGCTTCGGCGGGGGCGAGGCCCAGACCGTGGTCGCGCGTTACTACGACTTCCCGGAGGGCATCCGCGGGCTCTACGTCGGCGAGCTGAACTTCGACCGGGCGGGCGAGTGGATGCTCGAGGTGAGCCTGCCGCGCGCCGACGGCTCGCGGGCGACGCTCAGCTTCCCCGTGACCGTGGCCGACCGCACGAGCGCGCCGGGCGTAGGGGAGCCGGCGCCGGCGAGCCGCAACCGCACGCTCGCGGACGTCGAGTCCGTGAACGAGCTGTCCACCGGGGCGGAACCCGACCCGGCGCTCTACGAGCTGACGATCGCCGAGGCGCTCGAGGCGGGCCGCCCGCTGGTGATCGTCTTCGCCAGTCCGGGCTTCTGCACGAACGCGCTGTGCGGTCCCCAGGCCGAGATCCTGACCGCGCTGCGCGAACGCCACGGCGACCGCGCGACCTTCATCCACGTCGATCTCTACGAGAACCCGCTGGACATCCGGAGCATGGGTCTGGGCGTTGCGATCGAGACGCCGCTGCTCCGGGAGTGGGGCCTGCGCACGCCGGAGTGGACCTTCATCGTCGGCGCGGACGGGCTGGTAGCCGGGCGCTTCGAGGCGTTCGCGCCGGAGGCCGAACTCGAGGAGGCGCTGATCGCGCTGCTGGACGGGGCGTAACCGGCCGGCTGCCTCCTATACTTGGCCCGTGATCGAGCATCCTCCCGATGGAGTCGAGCGCCGTCCGGCGACGGTGGCGGCCCGCATCCTGCTCGGCGGGCCGGTCGCGCTCGTCACCACGCACGATCGAGGCGCCGACAACGTGCTGCCGGTGGCGTGGCACACACCGCTCTCGGCGGAGCCTCCGCTTGTCGGTATGGCGCTGCAGCAGTCCCGCCACTCGCTGGAGCTGATCCGGGCCTCGGAGCAGTTCGCGCTCAACATCCCCGCGCGCCCGCTGTTGCACCTGGTCCAGTACCTGGGCTCTTACAGCGGCGAGGAGATCGACAAGTTCGACGCGACGCGGCTGGAGACCTTCACCGCCACGCACATCGATGCGCCGCTGCTCAAGGGCTGCGTCGCCTGGGTGGAGTGCGAGCTGCAGGAGGTGCTGCCCTTCGGGGACCACGAGCTGTGCGTCGGCCTCGCCGTCGCCGTGCACGTAGATGAACGCTCGTTTGGCGAGCGCTGGCTGCTGGGGCCGGAGGAGACGCGCCCGCTGCACTACCTCGGCGGCAACGAGTACGCCGCGCTGGACGCCGCGATCGAGGCGCGCCTGCCGCGCGACTTCGAATCGCCGTCCCTGGTGCTGGCGGAGCGCATCGCCGAGGAGTTGGAGCTGACCGAGGAGGCGCGCGAGCGCCGCGAGGAGCGCCTCGGTGAGATTGAGCGCGAGGTCGAGGCCGGCAACATCGTCGATCTGGCCGAGCTGGAGGACGAGGCGCTGCCGCCCCTCGATCTGTCGATCGGCGTGATCATCAACGAACCGCCGAACTTGCAGGAGCAGTAGCAGGCCACTGCGGAGTGCGTGCTACGGCGAGGCGGCCGGCGTCGGCCCCCGCCACTGCGGGACCAGCAGTTCCAGCGACACAACCGATAGCGCGACGGCGAGCGCAAGCAAGCCGAACTGCAGGAGCCCGAAACTCGTGCTCGCGGGTTCGGGCGCCGCAACGGCCGGCATCTCCGCGCTGCCGCTGTCCGGCGCTGCGGCCGCTGCTGCCGAGGGCGCCGCGGTCGAGGCGAGCTCAGCAGCACTTGCCGTGGGGGTGGTGGGCGGTGTGCCGCTGCTCCCGGCGCTCGCCACCACTGGCGTGGCCGTCTCGGTCGGGGTCGGCGAGGGCGTCTCGGTCGCCGTCGGCTGAGGCGTGGGCGTCGCGGTTGGCGTGGGTGCAGCTGTGGCCGTCGCCGTCGGCGTGGGTGTGGCCGTCGGGGTCGGCGAGGGCGTCGCGGTCGGTGTCGGAGAGGGCGATGCAGTTGGCGTCGCGGTCGGCGAGGGCGTGGCCGCTGGAGTGGGTCTGAGCGCGGGCAGGTCGCTGTAGGCCGTGTAGGACAGGGCCGCCAGGAGTCGAATTGCCTCGTGGCCCGGGTTCCAGTTCTGGCCCGGCGCGCCCTCGGTCAGCAGCACCAGCAGATAGGCGCCGCCCGGCGCGTAGATGATGCCGGCGTCGTGGGCAACGCGATCGAGGCGCCCGGTCTTGTGCGCGATCGGCACGCTGTCCGGCAGGAGCGCCGGAATGCGATCGCGGACGCGCTGGCCGAGCAGCAGCTCGAGCATCGCCTGGTCCGCCTCGGGGCTGATCAGCGCGCGCGCCTCCAGTTGCAGGAAGAAGTGCGCGATGTCGCCGGCGGTGGTCGTGTAGTCCTCGCCCTCGATGATCGTGTTGCTCATCCCCAGTTGCGCCGGGAGCGCCGCGACGGCGTCCTCACCGAGGCGGTTGAGCAGTGCGTGGGCAGCGTTGTTGCTGGACGCCTGGATCATGCTGCGGATTGCATCGCTGGCGAGCAGCCCGAGGATGGGCTCGTCGAACGAGAAGAGGTCCGCCTCCTGCTGGCGGTGCGCCTCCGCGAGCACGACCAGCTTGTAGAGCGAGGCGGCGAGGTAGGCTTCGTCGGGGTTGCGTTCGCAGCGCGCCCCGTCGGTGAGATCGTGGACGACGAAGGAGATGCGTCCGTCGAAGCTCGCGGCCTCGGCCTGGAGTTCCTCGCACATCGCCTCGAACGGACGCTGCTGCGCCGTTGCGGGGGTTGCGAGGGCGGTCGCCGTCAGCAGTGCGGCGGTAAGGAGCGCGCTCGCGAGCGGCCGCTGCCACCGTGTCCCGGAGGTCTGGTTCAAGCCGCAGTCCCCACCCGAGGGGGCGCGTCTCGCGGTGCGTGCGCGCTACCCCGAATCGTCGGTCCGCGAATGATAGTCGCGATGTGGGGTTCGCACCCCCGCGCCCGACTCCACTGCTGAAGAGAGGTCTCCGCGCCGGGGCTCCACGCGGAGGCGGGCGGAGCGCAAGCGGTCGAGGGAGCGGGCAGGCCGAGATCGCCCGATCTGCTCCCAGCGGCCCGCCGTGGTGATCTCGCTCGCCAGTACCCGATCCTCGTACTAGGCCAGGATCAGATCGAGCCAGCGTGAAGGCGCCGCCGAGCGCTTCCAAGAACGATCGAGCGTCCGATGCGTTGTCTGCCCTCGGCGAAAGTGATTCAGCATAGAATCCAGACGGCCCGCAATCGCCGAGGCGTGGGGGTGGCACGCGTGGGCTCTCTCGACAGATCCGCGCCCGCTGCTCACGGTGGGCTGATGGACGACGCAGACTACGAGCGGGTAGCGGGGATGCTCGACGCCGGCGTGCGGCCGGAGACCGCTCGCATCTACCGATCGCATCTCGGAACGTGGTGGCGCTGGTGTGAAGAGAACGGTCGCCGCCCGTGGCCGGCCAGCCCGGAAGACGTAGCGGCGTACCTCTCCGAACTCATAGAGCAAGGAATGCGGCCTCGCACCCTCCGTCAGAAGATCAGGACGGTGCTCCGCCGCGTGCACATCCTTGCGGGCCGGGACGATCCGACGGAGTCGCCGATCGTTCTCGACTTGTTGTCGGCAGCGGAAGATGTTCGGTACGAGCGAAGGCCGCGCTCGCTGCTTGCGGGGGATTTCGAGCAACTGCTCGCTGCCCTGCCGGATACGCAACGGGGCAGGCGCGATGCCGCGCTGCTGGCGGTGCTAAGGGACGCAAGGCTCACAAACGACGAACTGTCGGCACTGATCTGGGGGGACGTGACAAGGCTGCCCGACGGCGGTGGGCGATTGGGCATCAACTGGACCGGCGAGGAGCTACACATCGAAGCGCGCACGATAGCGTTGCTCGAGGCGATCCGTGGGGATGAACCGGACACGTCGCTGATATTCGGGGTTGGGCGCCGGAGCTCCAAACCGCTGAGCGGCCAACTGATCAGCGGAATCCTGAGACGGGCGGCTCGGGCGGCGGGCGTGTACAAGTCCAGCAGGAAGGTGAGGGAGCCCGGCAGGTGGCTCCCCCCCTCGAGCGAGCCGCAGGTGCAGCCGCGTGGCAGGACCGCGCCGGACTACCTGCGCGACTGGATGGCCGAGCGAGGCTGGACCCCCGACTCACTCGCCGTGGTGCTCGGAGTCAGCCCGGCACGGATCGAGCGCTGGCAGCGTGGGAGCAACTCACCACCATTCCACTTGCGGCGCGCGCTGACCGTGATCGGCATCGCAGGCGAGCAGGCAGGGACGGCGTACCCGCCGCGCGAGCCGACAGCGACAACCGTGGCCGAACGGATGCGGAGAGGCGGTTGGAACGACGGGGGGTTGGCGGCCGCGCTGGGAGTCTCGGAGCAGACGATCGCGAATTGGCGCACGGGCAGGACGACAGGGCCGCGCTATCTGATGCTGTCCATTCGTGGTGCCGAGGCGGGCACCGCATCGGCCAAGCGCCAGTTGCTAACGGATGCCGAATCTGTTGCAGGCCCCATCTCCTTCAACGAGGGCGGGCGGCGCGGTTGACGGCTGATCCGGTGAAATCCATAATCGCGCCGCCGAGCAAGCGGCGGCTCGGAGTGTCGTTCGCGGCTCCATCGGCCTCGCTCAATCCGGCTGGCGCGCCCGCCGCAGGGGCTGGGCGCGGAATTGGCGTGTGGGCCGCAAGCCAGGAGGCGAGCATGGACTGGGGCGACTCTGCCGAGCAGGCATCATTCCGGACGCAGGTCCGCGACTTCGTGAGCGGACGACTACCGGGCTTCTACCGCCAGATGCACGCCGAGCGCAGCGGCCTCGACGGCGGCTGGCAGGCGCACCGCGTGAGCGAGGATCCCGAGGAGAGCGGCGCGGCCCGCGACTGGGCGCGGGCGCTGGCCGAGAACGGCTGGGTCGCGCCCAACTGGCCCGAGGAATACGGCGGCGCGGGCCTCTCCGTCTGGGAGCAGTTCATCTTCAAGCAGGAGATGGCCGAGGCCGGGGCACCCGCGGTGGGCGGCCAGGGCGTCTCCCAGATCGGGCCGACCGTGATCGTCCACGGCAACGAGGAGCAGAAGGCGAAGTACCTCTCCGGCATCCTCGAGGGCGATGTCGCCTGGTGCCAGGGCTACTCCGAGCCGGGCGCCGGCTCTGACCTTGCCTCCGTCCAGACGCGCGCCGTCCGCGACGGCGACGAGTACGTGATCAACGGCCAGAAGATCTGGACGAGCAACGCGCACAACGCCGACAACATGTACATCCTCGTGCGGACGGACCCGGACGCGCCGAAGCACCGTGGCATCTCGCTGATCATCATCGACGACATCCAGGAGGCCGGCGTGCAGGTGCGCCCGCTCGTCGACATGACCTTCAAGCACCACTTCAACGAGACCTTCTTCGAGGACGTGCGCGCGCCTGTCTCCAACCGCATCGGTGAGGAGAACCGCGGCTGGTACGTCGGCATGACACTGCTCGACTTCGAGCGCTCCAACATCGACAGCGCGATCCTGGACCGCACGATGGTCGAGGAGCTGATCGAGTACATCGGCAGCGACGAGGGCGCCGGGCGCACGCGGACAGATGACTTCCCGACGCTGCGGGCGGAGATCGCGGACCGCTACATCGAGTGCGACGTGGGGCGGAACTTCGGGATGCGCATCGCCTCGATGCAGGCCTCGGGCGTGGTGCCGAACTACGAAGCCTCCACGGGCAAGATGTTCGGCACGGAGACGCACCAGCGGGTGATGCGCACCGGTACGAAGACGCTGGGCCTCTACGCGAACGTCTGGGGCAAGGACTCGCCGTACGCACCGATGCGGTCGCAGTTCACGCACGGCTACGTGCGGGCGATCCCCTCGACGATCGCCGGCGGCAGCTCGGAGATCCAGCGCAACATCATCGCCACGCGCGGGCTCGGCCTGCCGCGCGGCTAGCAACAGCGGAGACAACACGGGAAACCGTAGAAGAGACAAGCCAGCGGTACGCCGCGACCCGAGCGCCCTGGAGGCGCGAGGGTAGAGGGAGGAAGACATGGACCTGGGCTTTACGGAGCAGCAGGAACTGCTGAAGAACGCGGCGCGCGACTTCCTGGAGCAGGAGTGCCCCGAGCAACTCGTGCGTGACATGGAAGAGGATGACCGCGGCTACTCGCCCGAGCTCTGGTCGCAGATGGCCGAGCAGGGCTGGCAGGGGCTGCTCATCCCCGAGGAGTACGACGGCGCGGGCTTCGACTTCCTGGACCTCTGCGTGCTGCTCGAGGAGTTCGGGCGCGCACTGGTGCCCGGCCCGTTCATGTCCTCCGTGCTCGGCGGCGCGGTCCCGCTGATGGTCGCCGGCTCCGACGCCCAGAAGGCGGACTTCCTGCCGCGCATCGCCTCCGGCGACCTGATCTTCACGCTCGCGCAGACCGAGCCCTCCGCCCGCTTCGACGAGCAGGGCATCGAGGCCGAGGCGAGCGTCGACGGTGACGAGGTCACGATCACCGGCACGAAGCTGTTCGTCCCGGACGCCAACGTCGCCGACTACATGGTCGTCGCGGCGCGCTCGGCGAAGGGCGTGACGCTGGCGATCGTGGCCACGGACCAGCCGGGCGTGACGGTCAACCAGCTGCTCACGATCGCGCGCGACAAGCAGTGCGAGGTGGTCCTCGACGGCGCCACCGGGCAGCTGCTGGGCGAGGACGGCATGGGCTGGGAGCACCTGCAGCCGGTGATGCAGCGCTACGCCGTCGCCGAGTGCGCCTACCTGGTGGGCCTGGCGCAGATGGACTTCGAGATTTCGGTGGACTACGCCAAGGAGCGCGTGCAGTTCGGCCGCCCGATCGGCTCGTTCCAGGCGATCCAGCACAAGTGCGCGGACATGGTCACGGACGTCGATGGCTCGCGCTTCATCATGTACAAGGCCGCCTGGTCCATTAACACGGACCAGGACGACACGCAGATGGCCGTGAACATGGCGAAGGCGTGGACCTCCGAGGCGACGCGCCGAGTGGTGGCGCACGGCCAGCAGATCCACGGCGGCATCGGCTTCACGAAGGATTACAAGATCCAGCTCTACTACCGCCGTCAGAAGCGTGCGGAGCTGGCGTGGGGCGACACGGACCACCACCGCGAGCTCGTCGCCGACCAGCTCGGCATCTAGCCGCCCTCGAGGGCTACGCAGACGACGGGCCGCCTGCGAGGACAGGCCGGCGCGCGACAGCGCGCGGTTCAGCCCGCTCTTCGCCCGCACGTTGCTCCCCGGCTGCTCCGGGGTGCCCTTCGCTGAGCGCAGCATGTTGCGCACGCCCAGGTCCTCGACCGCTACGGCGCGGATGCCGGGCGTCGTGACGATCGCCTTCGCGATGTGACGGCGCGCGTTGCTGCGCCGGTTCGCTCGGCGGCGCTGCATGGTGGCGAGCCGGCGGCCACGTTTGGTGTGGCGCCGTGAGCCGCGACGGCACCGGGCCCGGCGGCGCTGCGCGTCCTTGATGACCGCGGTCGTCCCGGACTCGTCGGGCATGTGGTGCTGCAAGCCGTCCGAGCCGTAGGCCGTCACCGCCACGCCGACGTCTATGCCCAGCACCTGGTCGATATGTTCCGGCTCCACCACCTCGGGTGCGGGCGCGCGGAGGATAGCGCGCGCTATGTAGGTGCGGTGTCTGGGGCGGGTGCGCCTCGTGACCCGGCCCTTGCGGTCGCTGATGTCGACGATCTGGACCGCTCCGGTCCACTCCCAGCCGTCGGGGATCTCGAGCGGCGCGGCGAGCGGGAGGCGCAGCGGCGTCTCGCCGCGCGCGGCGGGGAGGACGAGCGCTCCGGCGACGTGTCGCGCGCCCTCGAGGATGCTGAGCGCCGGCCCTCCGCTGCGCTCGATGTGTTTGCGCGAGCGGTACAGCCGCCTGGTGCCGGCGGCGATGTGACGTTCGCGGCGGCGCAGCGCCCGGGCGGCCTTGCGAAGCACGCGCGGCGAGGCATCTTCGGCGCCGGCCCGGTCGGTCCAGTACGCCGCGTCACGCTCGCACTCGCGGCGAGCCAGCCGCCCCCATCGGCTGCATCCCCAGGGGAGGGAGCAGCGATGGCCTACCGGGAGGTGCATCGAGTGGAGATCAGGGAAGTCATCCGCCGCTGGCAGGCGGGATTCAGCCAGCGTCGCATCGCCAGCGGCACGGGGCTGTCGCGCGTGACGGTGCGGCGCTACATCGCGGCGGCCGAGGCGGCCGGGCTCCAGCCAGGTGGCCCCGAGCCGAGTGAGCAGCAGCTCGCCCAGCTGGCGACGCTGAGCCGCACCGGCCCGCGCCGCGCGGAGGTACCGAGCGAGCAGCAGCTCTCGCCCTGGGCGGAGCAGATCGAGCGCTGGCTGCAGGCCGAGCGCCTGCAGGTGACGCGGATCCATGAACTGCTCGCCGAGCGCGGCTGCGAGGTCTCCTACAGCTCGCTGCGGCGCTTCATCGCCCGCCGCGGCTGGGGTCGCCGGCAGCCGGTGACCGTGCGCATGGAGGATGGGCCGCCGGGTGAGGTCGCGGAGCTGGACTTCGGCCGGCTCGGCCTCATCCCGGACCCCGAGAGCGGGCGGCGCCGCACGGTCTGGGCGCTGATCGTGGTCTGGCGCTACTCGCGGCACTGCTTCGTCTGGCCCACCACCAGCCAGACGCTGCACGCGGTGGTCGAGGGCCTGGAGGCGGCCTGGGCGTGCTTCGAGGGCGTGCCCCGCTACCTCGTGATCGACAACTTCCCGGCCGCCGTGGCCGGCGCCGACGCGCTGCACCCGCGCTTCACGCGGGGCTTCCTCGAGTACGCCCGCCAGCGTGGCTTCATCAGCGACCCCGCGCGCGTGCGCAAGCCTCGCGACAAGCCTCGGGTCGAGCGCAGCGTCCCGTACGTGCGCGAGCGCCTCTTCAAGGGCGCGCAGTTTCGCGACCTCGCCGAGCTGCGCGACGCCGCCCGGCGCTGGTCGCTCGAGGTGGCGGGGCAACGCATCCACGGGACGACCCGCAGGCGGCCGCTCGAGGTCTTCGAGCAGGAGGAGCGCCCGCTGCTCGCCCCCTGGGACGGGGAGCCCTACGAGGTCCCCGACTGGCGCACGGCGAAGGTCCATGCCGACCACCACGTCGCCTGCCAATACGCGCTCTACTCGGTGCCGTCGGCGCTCTGCCCGCCGGGGCAGCAGGTCGAGGTGCAGCTCGGCGCGAAGCTGGTGCGCATCTACCACCGCGGCGCGCTGCTCAAGGTCCACCCGCGCCAGCCCCGCGGCGGACGCGCCACCGACCGCAACGACTACCCGGCCGAGCTCAGCCCCTACACGCTGCGCGCGCCCGAGCAGCTGCAGCGGCGCGCGGCCGAACTCGGCGAGGCCACCGGCGCCTTCGCCGAGCGGCTCTTCGAGGGGCCGCTGCCCTGGGCCAAGCTGCGGCAGGGCCACAAGCTGCTGCGCCTGGCCGAGCGCTACTCCCCCGCCCGCCTCGACGCCGCCTGCCGCCGCGCGCTCGAGGTCGACCTCGTCGACGTGCGCCGCCTCGAGCGCATCCTCGTCGAGGCCCTCGAGCAGGAGACCACGGCGCCGTCGCAGCCGCTGCCACCGCCGCCGGGCCGCTTCGCCCGCCCCGGCGCCGTCTTCGCACTGACCGCCACGCAGACCACGACAGGAGCCTCACGATGACCGCCACGACCGCCGAGCTGCGCCCGCTGCTCAAGCGCCTCAAGCTCGGCCCGATGCTCGACACCCTGCCCGAGCGCATCGCCCTCGCCCGCCGCGACGGGCTCGACTACGCCGACTTCCTGCAGATCGTCCTCGCCGACGAGGTGAGCCGCCGCGACCACGGGCGGCTCGAGCTGCGCCTCCGCCAGGCCGGCTTCGAGCAGCTCTGCAGGCTCGAGGACTTCGACTGGTCGGCCTCCATCCGGCTCGACCGCAGGCTGCTCGACGCCGCCTGCTCGCTGCGCTTCCTCGACCGCCGCGAGCACGTCCTGCTCGTCGGCCCCGTCGGCGTCGGCAAGAGCTTCCTCGCCCAGGCGCTCGGCTACGCCGCCGTGCGCTCGGGGCACAGCGTCCGCTTCGTGACCGCCGACCAGTACTTCCGCGAGCTGGCGCAGGCAAGGGTCGACCACACCGCCGAGAAGGCCTTCCGCAGCTTCCTCGCCCCCGACCTGCTGATCCTCGACGACCTCGGGCTGCACCGGCTCAGCGCACAGCAGTCGATCGACCTCTACGAGCTGATTATCGGGCGCCACCGCAGCTCGAGCTTCGTCATCACCTCGAACCGCGCCGTCGAGGAGTGGCTCGGCCTTTTCGACGACCCGATCCTCGGCAACAGCGCCCTCGACCGGCTCGCCAACGCCAGCTACCAGATCGTGATCGAGGGCGAGAGCTACCGCCAGCGACTCTCACCGCACCGCGCGCTGCTCGAAGGCCTCGAAGGAGGTGATTGACGAGACGTACTGCTCACTGATACCAAGCCGCCCTACCGGCTGCCCGGGTGGTCTAATGACTGTGGCGACGGGTGGTCTATAGACCCTGACGATTGACATCATGCTCGTCGCGGCTCTGGACTTCAAATCAGCTCAACCCGCGGGCAAGCGTGAACCCCGCCCAAAGCAGCAGCAGGAGCCCAATCAAGAGCACCACCAGGAACCAGATCAAGAGCAGCAGCAGGGCAACCCGCTGCGCCGGCTCCAAGTGGCGTGTGCGGATGGACACGACGGTCTCGCTGTCTCCCGATACGTCGACACGAACGAATCGGGACCCCGGCACCGATTCGTCTTCCGGACCGCCGGGCACGACCGCGGAGCGATCTACCGTCACCCGGGGAACGTCCGCTCGCTCGTGCTCCCACACATTCACGGCTACGAGCGCGAGCACCGCTCCCAGTAGCAGGCCCGCCGCGACGCCGCATCCGATTGCCGCGAGGTCCCGACCCTTCATCTCGGGCCGCCGCCACGTCTGCTGACTCCGGACGCCGGACCGCACTCCGCCAGGAGCGCCCGCCGACGCTTCTGCTCCCGCTCCCCCTCGCGGAAGTGGAGCCCCTCCTTGATCAGCGCCGTCACCCAGTCCACCTCGTCACTGCAGTGCGTTGCCGCGGACGGGGACCAGGTCGTCGAGCCTCAATCCGCCCAGGGTGTCCACGAGGTCGGGTCTCCATTGCTATCTCTCCTCTTTGGTTTACTGTAATAATGCTACCACATCCCGACATCCCGGCCCCGACGCTGGCGGCGCTCTGGGCAAATAGTCTTGTGGGATAATTGGACGTGGTTGCAGTATAGCGCCGAGGCGCTATACTGCACGGGAGTAAGCGAATAGTAATTGGTTCCACCATTGCTGTCGCCAGAAGGATGGTCACGGTGCCCGCAGCTTTGATCCGACCGCCAAGGACTACCGCTGGTCCGGGCCAATCGTTGGGCCTGCTAGCGACGATCCCGCGTCAGGTGATCCTCGACCGCGTCATCGAGGTCGGGCGCGCGACCTGGTGGGCGAGAGGCAGCACGCCGGCCGCACTTCGCGCCACGACCGATCGGATCGTGGCGACCCACCCAGGCGTGGACATCGAGGTCCCGGCTGTCGGCGCGGATCCGGGCGTGGTGGGGGAGGGAGAGCACTGCGTCTCGATCACGATGGAGCCGCCCAGGGGTGGGCTGGTGGCGTGGACGGATGGAGATCACGTTGCGGGCGCGCTCGGGGCTGCCATGGACGCCGCGATCGCGATGAACGACGCTAACATCAGAGCCGTGGAGCGAGTGGTCGCAGAGCCGGCCCCGCCGCAGGCCCCAGAACAACTTGAGAGGCGGATCGTCAACGAACCGCAAGAGCGCGCAACGCAAGGCGACAAGCCCTCGATGCTTCCTGTGCTGCTCTTGTCGGTTGTTGTGGTCCCGCTCGTCGTGGTGTTTGGCCTCTGGTACGGGTTCTTTGCGTTCGGCGATCTGGTCGAGCGTGCGACGGCGGTGGGAGTGCGGGGTGCGGTCATGCTCGCGCTCGTGGTCGTTGCGGGGGTGGGGGCTGCCGTGCTCTGGTGGCGCTTGCGCCCGTTGCCACCCCTGACGCGAGAGCAGGTCGAGCGCAAGACCGCGTACCGGCTGTGTACCGTCTGGCTGGTCTATCTGATCATCGCGCCTGCGGACGTCCCGCTCGAGACGCTGCTCGCGGCGGCCCGGTCCGTGGGCGCCAGCGCCGAAAGCCTCGCAGGTGGTGCGCTCCGTCCTCACATCGAGCGCGGAGGTTGGGCGGGGGCAGCCGCCTTGCGGGAGCGGGACGCGGTCACCCTTAACGCGCTCGAGGCGTCGCAACTCTGGCACTTGCCGGCTGCTGACGATGGGGATCCCCGCTATGAGCGTGCGAGGTACCGCCGCATCCCTCCGGCTCCCGGCCAGGTGGATCGCGGCCCGATCGTGGGGTACACGGATGAGCCGTGATCGGCGCGCGGTCCGCTTCTCCCACGATCTGCTCGGGCGCCATCACCTCCTCGTCGGTCGAACTGGTCGCGGCAAGTCAACACTTCTGCGCGCGATTGCGGGCGGCATCATGGAGATGATGCTGGCCCCCGACGCCGGTCCGGCGAGGCTACTCGTCGTACTCGATCCCCATGGTGATCTCGTGGACGGGTTGGCGGAACTCGTGCCCGATGCACTGAGGCACCGAGTGCGGCAGATCGACGTCGCCGCACAGGTTGATCTCTGGATCAACCTGCTCGACAAGCGCGGCTACCACGATGTTGATCTGCAGGTCGAGCAGATCATCAAGACACTTAAGATGCAGTTTCCCGATGGCTGGGGTCCGAGGATGGACCCGGTGTTCCGGCTCGCGCTGCGGGCGCTGATCGCCGCCAACCACCACCTCGATGATGACGAGCAGCACACCATCCTGGACGTTGATTCCTACGTGGCGGATGAGCGATACCGGGGCGATGTCCTGCGCGGGATCGACCACACGCATGCCGAAAGATGGAAGGTGTTCCTCGCCGCCGCCAGTCCGTCGTTCAGAACCGAGATCATCATGCCGGTCACGGGCAAGATCGCGCGAATCCGCGACAACAGCCGCACGGCGGCGATCTTCGGCCGTCCGCGGACGACGCTGTCGTTCAAGCGGGCAATTGAGGAGGGGGGCGTCCTCCTGATCAAGGTTCCCGCCGGTGTACTGGGCGAGGGCGCGACTGAATTGATCGCTAGCGCCATCCTGAACCTCCTGGCGCAGGCGATCGACGAGCAGGCGACGCTCCCGCCGGCCGATCGACACAAGGTGACCTGCATTGTCGACGAGGCGCCGCTGCTCGCTCGCACCGACTACCAGCGGATGCTCGCCGGGCTTCGCGCCGTGGGTGGAGCGCTGATGATGGCGACCCAGTCGCTCGCGCAGATCGACCGGGTGGATCCGGCCCTGAGCGACGTGATCTTGACGAACATCGACGCGCTGACGGTGTTTTCGCTGGGCGCGGAGGATGCGCGACGGCTCCAACCGGAACTCGGGGACCCGATCACGGTCGCGGACCTCATGGGCCTCGACGATTACACCGCATACGCGCGCTGGTGGGACGGAGTCGGCAAGGGGCCGCCCTTCAGCTTCAGCGTGCTTCCGCCGTAGGCGCACGGGTGTCCCCCTCAGCGGTGGTCAGCGCACCGGGCGCGGGCAGCCCGCGCCAAGCCCGCCCGGACCGAGGCAGCGGAGCTGGCAGGGCAGGACGCTCGACGTTCTGCGAGAGCGAGGCGGCGTTCAATCCGCTGGCTCTGAAGCCTGCGCGTCACCACCTCGCAGTGGCCCGGCACGGCACCCGCATCCCTCAGGCTCGCCAGGACAGGAGTGCCGGTTTCGGTCGGCGGAGGGTGTGCATCGCGACACGACTACCGCAACCGGTGCGATGGGGCAGCAGGTGCGGCGGGCCAGCCTGATGTCGGGGACGGCACGCGGAGTCGGCCCGCGGGTGCGGGTGTTGCAGCTCGGCCGGCTGGCATCCCTCGGTTTCATCTGTACCTTGTTGGCCGCCTGCGCCTCCGGTACGCCCCCGCCAACCCCGGTCGCCACGGCGACCAGCGTGCCGGAGGGCCGGATCTACGTCGTGCAACCGGGCGACAACGGCGTAGGCGAGATCGCCGCAAGGGAGTGCGGGGATTGGAGTCGCTGGAGGCAGATCGAGTCTGCCGACGGTGCCCCACTGGACATCGGGCCCTCCGGCGATCCCATCATCCGCGAGGGCGAGTGGCTACGCCTGCCCGCAAGCTGCGATTCCGCCACGTCAGCAAATGGTGCAACCGGTGGAGCGGAGCGCGAACGTACAGCTGCTGCGGCGACCCCGGACGACGCGACCGGCGCAACGCCGGCTATCCCGCCTGGGGGTGCGCCAGCCGTTGTCCTCGTCGTGGCCGCGATCGTGCTGTGTCTGCTGGGGCCCGGGCTTGGGCGGCCCGCGCTGCGCGGCTGGCGCAGGCGCCGCCAGCTGTCCGCGCTCGCCCGGACGCGGCGCGGCGAGGCCGGCTTCGCGGAAGCGACGCGGCTGCTCGATGCGATCGTGCGCGCGCTCCTCGCGGAGCATGTGGATGCGGCGGTCCTGCTGATCGCGGAGGCGTCCACCGGTTACGAGGTGCTCTTGCGGAACGGGCCCCTCTCGGCGCCGATGAGCAGTGCTCATGTATCCAGGATCGCACGGCGCCTGGGCACGGTGGTCCGCCTCAAGTCTCGCGTGGAGCGGTGGACGCTGCTGAGCACCGGGTTCTCGCCGGAGCCACAATCGCCCGACGCGCAGAGAGCCGGGACGCATCCGCTGCGCCGCCTCGGGCGCGATGATTCCGGAAACGCGCTTTACCACCACATCGCCGTCCGCCAGCCGCTCATGCTCGTCGAGGTAACCGGCGGGCTTCGTGTGCTGCTCCCGTATCTGACCGAGCACCTACAGATCGCTGCGGGCGAGGACTACCGTGTCTGGGCCGACCACGGCGCCGCCCGTCTGGCCGGCTCCAACCGTACCGGGTCGGGGAGCACCGCCGAGATCGCCGCCTATCTCGCCGGTGCTCACCGCGCGCTGGCTGCCGGCGGCCTCGTGGTTCTCGCGCCCCAGTCACGCGAACCGCTTGGACACATCGCGGCGCTTGCCGCCGTCGGCGGCCTCGACCTGGTCGCGGCGGCGGGCCGTTCGCTGCTGGCGGACTGCACCCTGTTCACGATCGATGGGCGGCCGCCCAGGTTCAGGATCACGGTTACGGTTCCGGGCATTGACTTCCAGCACGAACTCTTCATTTCTGTGCTGCAAGAGGATAGGGTCTGGCCTGACATTGCCGTGCTGCCGCCCGATGAGACCCCCGAGACGCCGCTTCCCCCGAGTGAGCGCGTGGTCCCGAGTTCCGAGGGACGCGACGAGCCGGACGTCCAAGCCGAGGCCGACGACCCGGGGGAACCCGCCGCTACGGACGACGCTCACGCGGATCCCGCCGGTGCTGCCGAACCCCCGCAGAGCGGCGACGGACCTGCTCACGGCGGCAGTACAGACCAGGCGCAGCCCGTTCCCGAACCTCCAGACGACATGCGCGGCGATGACGCGACCGGTGACGAGAGCGCTGGCCAGGAGGCACCCCTCGAGGGCGACCTGGACTATCTCGATGACAGACTGTTCGAGGACATCCCGTTTGCGAGCGCGATGCCGGATCTTCCGCGACCGGAACGCGCCTCGGACGCGGTTCCGGCCCTCGACCGGCTCCTGGCGAGGCGCCCCGTCCATATTGAGGTGTGCGGGGATGTCCGGGTGTACGTTGCTCGCGATACGGGCGATTACGAGGAGCTGATGCCCCGCCGAGAGAAACCAAGGCAACTGCTCGCGTTCGCCGCGATGGACCAGGCGTTCGGCGCCCGTACCGTTCCCTCCGAACTCGCCGCTCAGCTCTGGGCAGGCAATAGCAACACGGTAAGAAATGTCCTGTATCGCGCACGCACGGATCTCAGGAAGGCCCTCGGCCTGAGGGAAGGGACCGACCCACTGCCCGTGAAAGAAGGGGAGTTGGTCTTCTCCACCGCCTTGTGTAGCAGCGATCTCCTGTTGCTTCGCCGGCTAGTGGAGGCGTCGGATGTCGCAGCGTCCCGAGGGGACACCCGAACCGCGTTCCGGTATCTCCAGGCCGCACGCGATCTTGTCCGCGGCGAGCCGCTGCGCGACCTGCCCGGAGCGTGGCCTGCGACGACGCGGTCCGCGATAGAGCGCGAGATCGCCAGGGTGACGGTTCGGGGACGGGAGCTGGCTCTTGAGCTGGGCCATCCGGAAGAGGATGTGGGCTTCGCCGCAGCCGCGCGGCGGGCGGGGGTAACGGAAGTACGACTGGATGAATTGGAGTAACGGGCTCTCCGCCGCACAGTCCGGGTTTCTTCCCGTGATCCGCAGCCGCGCCGGCGGACGGGGCGGAATCTCACCAGGGACGCGGAACGGGAGATGCTTCAGCGCAGGTGTGGCCGCCGACTCGCACGCGCCAGCAGGGGAAGTGGGTGAGACCGCCAGCGCCCCGGCTCGGGGCGCAGTCCGCGCGCGGTCTTCAGCAGAGAGGATCGTGCATTAGTGAAGCTCGAGGAGCGCGCGCTCGCGTGGGTGGTGCGGCAGCCCCTGCTGACGCCCCGCCAACTGGCTGCTCTGTGCGGAGCCGGCATCGATGACATACAGAGCGCGATCTCGCGATTGCGTCGGACGGGCTGGCTGCTGGTGCCTGATCCGCCCGTTCCGGGGATGGGACGCGATCCTCTCATCGCGGTCGGCGCCGGAGGTCTGCAGTGGCTGGAACGCCAGCCCGGCCTGGCTTCCCCTGAACTGAGGGCGCTGCAGCGGTGGCACTCGGGCCTGCAGGTGCTGGCCGAGGCGGTCGCCTCCGGACCGGTCACCCGCACCCTCAACGCAGCGATGGCCGCGACGGCGCTGGCGATCCGCCGAGGCGGCGCGGGCGAGCTCGTGGCGACCGCGCACAGGCCACCACGAGGGCGCAAGAAGTGGGCTCCGGACGATCCATGGCAGCCCCTGCCATGGGGCCACATGGAGGGACTCGTGCGGGCCGGTGATGCGGAATCCCGGTTCGCGCTGTTCTGCGATCGGCCTGAGCTGCCCACGGAGCTGCGCGCGGAGTTGCTTCGGAACTGGCGGGGGGCCGATCCCATTCCGCAAGGGGACCCGCTCCTGCTCGTGCTGTGCCCAACGGAGGACGAGCAGGAACGCTGGATCGAACTGCGGCGCCACATACAGCCGGTGCGGCCGCGTGTCGCCTTCGCCCTGCAGCGGGCGATCTGCGGCGGTTTTGGGCTTGAAGACCCGGTGCTGCAGGCCGCCGACAGTTACCACCGGGCATCGCTCGAGCAACTGCTGCAATGGAGCGACGTACCCGCGACCGAGCAGCCCGGTGAGAGCGGTGTTGTACACGACGTGGGCGGCCTGCCGGACCTCGCCGAGAAGGACTCGCTGCACGCACTGCGCGAGCCGCACCCATCCGCGCCCGCGACGCGGCGCCGGGCGGGCGTCCTCATGGGGCTCAGTGAGGAACAGCACTGGATGCTCCGGCTGCTGGCGCGCCAGCTGTGGCTCTCGTCCGAGGACATCGCGTGTATCGCCGGGTCGACGCTTCTGGCTGTGGAGCGTGCCCTGAACGCGCTCGGGCAGTCCGGCGCGGCGACGTCTGCGGAGTCGCCGGACGGCCAGCGACGCTGGCGGCTCGCGGAAGACGGGATGTACCTGGCGGCTGCCTATGCGGGCGCCGCGCGCAACTGGCAGGCGTTCGCCCGCGAGACGATGGGCTACCGCCGGCGCGCCAAGGGACGGCTCGATGCCCCGAGTGCGCACGCTGCGGGGGTGAGCCGGACAGCAGGGCTGATCGCTGCTGCGGCGCGGCGCGGCGGTCTGCGGCTTGAAGGCTGGTACAGCGAACGCTGGTGGAGGGGCGAGATCTCGCGGACCGCGCCCGTGCCCGACGGTGCTGTCCGGTTGCGGGCTCGTGGCGACGATCCGATCGTCGCCATGGTCGAGTACGAGCGGTTGCGCGGTGGCCCGCGTGGCCCGCTCAAGATCGAGCCATGGGTGGAGTGGTACGGAGCGAAGCGCTGGCAGGGTCTGCGGGGCCCGCTGCGTGCTAACGCCGACCCGCCGCTGCTCCTGATCGTGTACGACGAGAAAGGGCGGCAGCACACCGGCCTGCTCAAGTCACTTGAACGGGCTCCTGCGGGGCTGCCGATGGTCGCGGCCACCGAGGAGGAACTCACTCGCGACGGACTCCATGGGCCGGTCTGGCGTCACGCCGGCGGCGGGAAGGGCCCCGCCGTTGCTGAGCGGAATGGTTGATCGCGAGTGGCGCGAAGCGCGGCACGGGTCCGTGCAGTTGATTCGTGGTGTAACGGGCGACCGTGAGGTGTATCGGGGCCTCGCATGCGGTGCGGTCTCCACTCGACAGCGGGGCCCACTGTGAGGGCATCGCGTCACGACTCGCTGGCCCGCGAGGCCGGTTCGGGCAGCTCTGAAGTGGCCGCCCTAAGCTTAGCGTCCTGGGGTGTCTTCTCATAATTCACAACTCCGCGCTCCTCGCAGGACTCCGTTCATCCCGTCGGTGCGTCGCGGATCGCATAACATGGATACGGAGCCTTGGAGAGCCCTTCTTAGCCGCATTCGCAGAGACCGGGACTGAGTGATGCAGAACCTGAAGACCGTAGTCTTGCTGGCCGCGATCAGCGGCCTGCTGCTCCTGATTGGCTTTTCCGTCGGCGGATTGGGCGGCGTGATCATCGCGCTCGTGATCGCGATGGCGCTGAACGTCGGCTCCTACTGGTTCTCCGCCGACATCGTGCTCAAGACCTCGAAGGCCCAGGAGATCGAGTACGAGGATGACCGCGACCTGTTCCGCATGATCGAGCAGGTCGCGCGCGGGGCCGGGATGCCGATGCCGCGCGTCTACATCATGGACACGCCGCAGCCCAACGCCTTCGCCACCGGCCGCAGCCCGAAGCACGCCGCCGTCGCCGTCACCACCGGCATCCGCCGCCTGCTGACCGACCGCGAGCTGCGAGGCGTGCTCGGGCACGAGATGGCGCACGTGGCCAATCGCGACATCCTGACGTCATCGGTCGTGGCGACCGTGGCCTCGGCGATCTCGTTCATCTCGTTCTTCGCCTTCTGGTTCGGCGGCCGGCGCGATGGAGGTGGCATGCTGGCCTTGCTGGCGGCGATCCTGGCGCCGATCGCGGCGGCGATCATCCAGCTCGCGATCAGCCGCTCGCGCGAGTACCAGGCGGACACGGACGGCGCGCGCTACGTCGGCGATCCGGAGGCGCTGGCCTCGGCGCTGGCGAAGCTCGAGCAGGGCGCCCAACTGATGCCTCGCGAGGTGTCGGAGGCGACGGCGCACCTCTACATCGTGAATCCGCTCGGAGGGAACAGCGTCTCCGGCCTGTTCTCGACGCACCCGCCGATGGAGCAGCGCATCGCGCGCCTGCGCCGCATGGCCGGCTACTCGCAGTAGCGCCTCGGAATCGCGCCGCGATGAGCGAGCACGACGCGTCCGCCGGTACCGCGGAGACGCGGGCGTTGCGAGCGCGTATGGCCGCGGAGGTGCCGACCTCTATGCTCGCGCACATCGATCGGGTGGTCGCCGTGGCCGAGCCGCTGGCGCGCCGCCACGGCGCCGACGTGGATCGCACGCTGCTCGCGGCGCAGGGGCACGACCTGCTCCGGTCGCTCACGGACGCCGAGTGGCTGGCGAGGGCGGAGGCGCGCGGCCTCGAGCTGCTGCCGGTCGAGCGAGCGCGGCCGGTGCTGCTGCACGGGCCGCTCGGCGCGCTCGAGCTCAACGAGCGCTTCGGCGTCGAGGATCGCCTCGTCCTGCACGCGATTCACTGGCACACGCCGGGCCACCCGGACTTCGGTCCCGAGGCGTGGGCGATGTTCGTCGCCGACAAGGTCGAGCCGGCGAAACTCGCCCGGCGGCCGGAGTTGCAGCGCGTGATCGACCTCGCCGCGGACTCGCTGGAGGAGGCGGCGCTCGCCTACCTTGAGCTGGAGGCGGCGCGATCGGAGCGCGAGGGCTTCGCGCTGCACCCCTGCGCGATCGAGACGCGGGAGGTGCTCGCGGTGGCCCTGAACCGGCGCTGATCGGGCGTGCGGCGGCGTGTCGACGATCGGCGCGCGTTAACCGCAGGCGCACATAATGCGTTTCCGTGGATGTGGTGGGAATCGCGGCAGTGATGCCGTCCCGCAGCCGGGCAGGCCCTATACTGGTCCAATCCCCGGCTAGCGCTGGCCTCGGCGGACCAGTCAGCCGGAGGCCAACGCGGAGCGGCCCGATGTCATCTCCACCACTGTTCGGTCTCTCGCCTGAAGAGGAGCGGTCGCTCGTCGACCGCGCCAAGGCAGGCGAGAACGAGGCGCTGGGCCGCCTCTACGACGCCTACGTGGCGAGGCTGTATCGGTACTGTCTCACCCGCGTCGGCGACGAGACCGAGGCCGAGGACCTGACGGAGGAGATCTTCCTCAAGGTCCTGGGAGCGATCGACCGCTTCGAGTGGCGGCCGGGCGCGGAGGGACAGCGCATCCCCTTCGGGGCGTGGATCTTCCGCATCGCCCGCAACGAGGTGGCATCGTTCCAGCGCCGCGCGGCGGCGCGCCCGCGACGGGCGGAGTTCTCCGACCTGGTTGCGGAGCGCCTTCGCGACGAGGGCCGCGGTCCTCAGGAGCTGGCGGAAACGAGACTGACGATCGAGGAGGTGTTCCGGGCGGTGCGGCAGCTTCCAGAGGCGCAGCGTGACGTGATCCTGCTGCGCTTTGCTTCCGGCCTCTCCGTCAAGGAGACGGCGGAATCTCTCGGGAAGAACGTGCCGAACGTGAAGGTGCTGCAGCATAAGGGCGTGCAACGCCTGCGTGAACTGCTCACCGCATCGCCCGAGACCCGCGAGGCAAGAAGGCCATGACCGACTACGAGATGGCGGAAGCCGAACGCTTTGCCGAGGCCCTCGAGGCAATCGAGGCGCTGGCGGAGCCGGACCTCGACCCGCGCGAGGATCCCACCCTCTTCTCACTCGCGGCGCTCGCGGCCGAGATCCACGACGCCGAGCAAGCTGCAACGCAGACGTCCAGCTTCAAGTCCTACTGCGAGCGCTCCCGTACCTACGTGCTGAACCGGCTCGGGGCGAGGCGGGTCTCGGAGCAGGTCAAGGACAAGGCGTCGCGCGACGACGGTCAGCCATTCTTCATCTTCCGCTGGAACGTGCTCGCGCCCATCGCCAGTGCGGCGGCATCCGCGGTACTGGTGCTGGCGTTCGTCGTCATGCAGCCGGACGGGACGCCGGTGGAGAGTGTCGCGGCCGTCGAGCCGGCCGTAGAGCAGCCCGCCCCGAGTCAAGTCACAATCCCTGCTCCGCCTTCGGAGGAGGCCGAACCGGCGCGCGGCGCCGACGCTCCGGTAGTCCAGCCCGAGCCGGACACGCGGACGGTTGCGGTCGAGACATCTCGCCTGGGAGACCTGCTTGGGGAGGAACTCGACTTCTTCGAGAGGCTCACCGGCGGCCCGGTGGGGCCGGCGGTCCCGCCGCCGGTCGACCTCGGCCCGCTCATCCCGGGCGACGAGGAGCACTACGCCGCGCGGATGATCCAGGCGGAGATCGAGCGCATCGACCTGCTGATCGCAGTGATCGCCTACAACGTGTACGAGGACCAGCCGGTGGATCCCGAGATGCTGCGGGAGTTCACCGAGTCGATCGCGCTCGTCGCCGAGCGGCTTGAGGCGCAGCCCGACGTGGCCTCGAAGCAGCAGGTGATCAGCTACCTGACGGCAACCGCGCACGGGCGCACGCTGCTGGCGGCGGCGCGTGCGGACGACGAGAACGGCCGTGCCCTCAGCGCCGCCCGGCGTGCAACCCAGGACGGCGTCGTGGTTGCCTCGCACTACATCCGCGAGCACTACTAGCAGGACGTTCCCGGCGGTCGCTCCTGCTCACGCCCGGGCTCACGCCCGGGTTCTTCTTGTGAGGTCTGCGGGGACGCGAACCCCGTGAGGTGGCGATCCGCAGCAGCTCCGGCGGGCCGTACCGGTTACTCCTCGTCCGGCGAGGCGAAGCGCAGCCACAGATCGTCCCCGTCGTTGAAGTCTTCGAGGTTGTTCACGATGGCCGGCGCGCCGGAGATGTGGACGAGCCAGCGCTCCTCGTCCGGGTCGTAGCGGAAGACGACGAGCGGCTGCGGGTCGGCGAGCAGCAGGTGCAGGAAGCGCAGCGGGTAGCCGTCCGGGCCGCGGTAGGCGAACACCGTGAATCCGCCGCCCGGATCGCGCTCGCCCGTCAGCGTCGCCTCGAGTCCGCCGGGCGGCAGCAGCGCGCCGAGCCCGTCGAGCGCGCCGAGTTGCACGAGCTTCGGCGGCGGATCGTCGCCGGATGTGACCGTCGGGCCGGGAGGGGTAAGCGGACGCGCCCGCTCGTAGAGTTCCACGATCAGTTTGTCGCGTGGGAGCGCCGGCAGGGCCTCGGCCAGCAGTGCGGTCACGCCGGCGGCCAGCGGGGCGGCGTCCGAAGTGCCTCCGAACGCCGGGCCCGCGGGCTGCGCGCTTGCGAGCGTGCTCGGCGCGAGCAGGTCCGGCTTCTCCCGCCCCTCGGCGATCGGTCCACGCGAGGAGTAGGGGGCGATCTCGCCCGAGTTGGCGAGCACGCCGATCGTCACGACTGCGGGATGATCGGCCGGCTGGGAGAGCGAGCCGGCGCGCGCGAACCAGTCCAGTTGTTCCCCTCGGTCGGGTGAGCCGAGCAGGAGCAGGCTGAGCGTCTGCTCCACGTCCCCGTTCGCGGGCGCGTCGGGGGCGGCGACGATGCGTGCGGAGTAGCGGCCGCTCGCGGTCGCGAGCACGCGCAGCCCCTCGATCGGATCGTCGTCGCAGTCCTGAACGCGCCGCGAGGCCTGAACGAGCGAGCCGTCGGGGCCGATCAGCTCAAGGTCGTAGTCGCCGCACGCGGCGCCCCACTCATCGTCCCAGCGCAGCGAGGCGCTGATCAGGTCGCCGGCGGCGTAGTGGCGGCCGTTCAGTGGCTCGCCGGGACTGAACTCGTGCACGCCGTCCTCGTCGTCATCGCTGAAGGGCCCGGCCCAGTGCTGCTCCGCCCAGTTGCCGGCGGCGACCGTCCAGACGATCCCGGCCTCCACCGCGCGGTCCACGATCTCGTTCACCGGACCGCTGCCGTCGCCCGGCCCGTTGTGCACGAACCCCACCGAGAACGAGATGACGTCGATCTGCTCCTCGATCGCGTGGTCGACGGCTGCGGCGAGCTCGGCGACGGTCGAGAAGCTGAGCAGGTGCAGCTCGGCGCCCGGCGCGAATCCGCGCACGATGTTCGCGGCTCGCATGCCGTGGCCGGAGCCGCCGTCGAGGCCGCCGCCGGCGCGGAAGGAGCGGGCGCGCACGGGCGGGAGGGCGTCGGCGAATGCCTCTTCGTAGCCGTTGAAGCCGAGATCGATGACGGCGACACGCACGCCTCGGCCGCTGAACCCCGCCGCGTGCCAGCGATCCGCGCCGACGAGCGCGGCGGCGGCGCTGGCCTGACGCGGCCCGGCTTCCAGCGGCAGCAGCGTGGGCGGCCCGAGGCGCGACAGCTCCAGCGGCGCATCGAGGGTGGTGATGCGGCCCGTTGGCAGCGTCGCCGGGGCGAGGCTCCCCGCCTCAATGCTTACGAGGCGCCCCCTGGGCGGCGGCGCCTCGGCGCGGTTCGCGGTCGTCGCGGCAGCGACGAGCAGGACGGCGGCGAGCAGCAGCAGGCGCATCGGCTCCCCCGTCGCGCCGGCCCATCCTAGCCGGGGCGGTCAGTCCGCCGCGCTCGCGCGGGTGGCGAGGCGGCGCGCTGTGCAGGGCCGCATGCTGCGGAGTGGTCCGCGGAGCCGTCCTCGGTGGGCTACCGTTGTCTGGGGCGTGGACCACCACACACCTCGCCCCTCGGAGTGCTGGTGCTATCGAAGTGCATGCGCTCCGTCGCCGTCCTGGCCCTCGCCCTCGGGGTGTTCACGCTGGACGCGGGGTCTTTGACGCCGGTGTCCGCGGACGAGCCCGGAAGCGCCACGCTCACCACGCAACTGCTCCCCGGCTGGAACATGGTCGCCTGGCTCGGGCCCGAGGCCTCCGTCTCGGAACTCTTCGATGCAATTCCGGCACTGAGGCAGGTCTCTGCCTGGGACAGTGACGAGCAACGCTATCGACGGGCGCTCCGAGCGAACACGCCACACGACGGCCTGACGCGGCTGACGACGAGCATGGGGCTGTGGCTGCGGGTCGGCGGGGATGAGCCGGTGCAGTGGACCCGTGTGTTGTACGAGGGCCACGTGCTGCTCTCGCTGCGCTCGGGCCTGAACCTCGTGGGCTGGACGGGTCGCGACGGCGAGTCGTTCGCGCAATCGGCCGGGAGGGTTGGCGACGCCCTGGTGCTTGCGAGCCGCTGGAACGCGGAGACGCAGAGCTACGAGCTGTTCGGCCCACCCGCGAAGGACTCGCTGAGACTGAACCGCGGTGAAGCGATCTGGGTCGAGCTGAACGACGATGCGCGCTGGTGGCAGTGGGCGAGCTTCGACGGCCGGGCCGAGCCGACCCTCACGTTCCTGGGGGACGTCCCGGACGAGACCGAGGCAGCAATCGGGCGGGAGTTCCAGGTGCTGCAATCGTTCTTCCGGGAACGCTTCGGCGATTGGCCGGGAGGCTTCTATGAGGGACGGTGTTTCTGCAAGGCCGACGTGGCGGCCTCCTCCGGGTACGGCGCTCCTCCGGGTACGGCGCTCCTCCCGGTACGGTCCTCCTCCGGGTCGCTGCGAACCGCTCGTGATGTCCGGTAGTGGAGCCTGTGCCGAGCTTCTATCCGCACTCTCGATGGGCCACGCATCGGGCCCGGTGCATGAAGGCACATCCTGCTTCCAGGGGGGCGCTGCCAGCTACAGGACGTCCTCGGAGGGACAAGCCTCTTGTCGCAGTCGCCCGTGTTCGGCATCACGCGCGAGGCTTCGCTCGCGCTCGGGTATTCCTTCCTGATCTCCGGGTCTGCTGCCCGGCCGCGGTCGTCGCCCCCGCTACGCGGCCTCGCGGGCCATGGCGTTTCGCAGCGGCTCGTAGACCTCGCCTGTCTTCCACAGCGCGAGCAGCAGCACCGCCAGCCGCCTCGCGACAGCCACGACCGCGCGCTTCTTCGCGTTGCCCGCCCCTGTTGCCGCGTAGCGCTCACCCCAGCGGCGCAGGTCGGTGTCGGGCCCGAAGGGGCCGAGGATGTAGTGCGCGGCCTGCACCAGCAGTCGCCGCAGGCCCGCGTCGCCGCTCTTGCTGATCCGGAGCTGTGGCGCGCGCTCTCCTGACTCGCGCTGCCGCGGCACGAGCCCGAGGTAGGCTCCCACCTCCCGGTTCTTCGGGAAGCGCCCCGGGTCCTCGATCGTCAGCACGAACGTGAGCGCGGTGATCGGCCCCACGCCCGTGACCTGGCGCAGCGCCCGGGTCTCGGGGTGGGCCTCGCACAACGCCTCGACCTCCCGCCCGGCCGCCGCGATACGCGCGGTCAGCTCGCCTACCGCCTCCACCAGCGGCAGCAGCGCCGGGCGCAGTCCATCGGGGATGTGGTCCGCCGCCTTGCGGTGGAAGGCCCCGGCCGTGCACGACGGCAGCGCGGCGCCGCAGGCCTTGACGGACCCGCGCACGTGGTTGATGAGCAACGTCCTGGAGCGCACCAGCGCGTCGCGCGCGCGCACCACGGCGAGGTCATGCTGGCTCGCCTCGCTCCTGTGGCGGATCGGGGCGAGCAACTCCGGGTCGAAGCGCCCCAGCCGCGCCAGCCACGCGGCGTCGAGCCGGTCGGTCTTGCGCTGGCTGCGGGCAACCAGCGCGACCTGGCGCGGGTTGGCGACAACCACCTCATGGCCGAGGTCCGCCACGACGCGGCTCAGCCACGGCGAGCGTGGCCCTGCCTCGAGCACGACCCGCGCCGGGGGGAGGCCGGTCAGCGCTACGCCCAGCGCCGCAGCCGCGGTGCGGACGCGCCGCTCGCGTATCACCTCCCCGCCGGCGCCGAGGGCGTGGACGTGCGTGTAACGATCGCCCACGTCGAGGCCGACGGTGATGGCGGGCCCATCCTTGCCTTCAATGCTCCGCGTCGTTGCGATATGCTGCTGCATGGCCGGTCTCCTACCTCGTCAAGGCTCTTCCGAGCCGCTCTTGGCCCATCGAGGCCGCTGTTTCAGGGGGTGAGTATCCCCCTTGAGGAGGAGACCGGCCCTCATGCCATCTACTGAGCCCGCTTGAAGAAGGTAAGGGGCCAGTTCAGAGGATCAAAACGGCTCCAAGTGGGGCCAAATCAGAGTAGCGTTCCCACTCGGCCGCCTCGCGCGACCCGTCGACGCGGTAGAGCCGCAGCCGGCCCGAGTGCACCGCCGCCAGCAGCCCGAAGCCGAGCTGCGACTTGCGCTCCACCGAGAACGTCAACGGCACGACCCGCCCCGAGGGCAGGCGACGCGACAGCAGATCCGCCACCGGGCCGCCGAGGCCGGTCGCGTCGACGACGACGCGGCGCACGCGCCAGACGCGCGCGAGGCGATCCGCCAGCGCGTCGAGCAGCTCGCCCGCCGGCGCGCCCTGCCAGGCCTGGTGCTCGACGACCTCGATCAGCGGGAGGCCGCCGCTGCTCGCGCGCACGCGCGCGATCGTGAGTACGGTCCAGTCGTGTTGTTCCGCTCCGCGCCCGCCGTCCAGCGCCGGTCCCGCCAGATCGAGGCCGGCGACGTAGCGCTCGCCGCGGGCGGGGGTGCGCCGGCGCTCGTGTGCGCCCTCGAGCTGCGCGAGGGCGGCCCCGTCCAGCAGCCGGTCCTGCTCGTGCAGCTCCTCCAGCAGGTACTGCGTGCGGAACAGCGGGTGGCGCTCGCCGAGCCGCCGCCGCTCCTCCTCCACGTACGCGCCGTAGGCCGGGTTGTGCGCCGCCACCTGCTCCCAGTCGAAGCGGAAGTGGCGGCGGCGGCCGTCCGCGCGCTCCGCCTCGCGATGCGTCGCCTGCGCCTGCGCCAGCAGCGATCGAGGCCCCCACGGCGTGCCGTAGAAGACGACCGGCGCGTTCGCGGCGGCCGCCATCGGGCGGAAGTCGCGGTCGAACTTGTCCGCCGGCACCTCCTGCGCCTCGTCCACCTCCAGCAGCAGGTCCGCCGTGTGACCGAGCACCGAGGCACCCGGCCCCGCCGAGAGGAAGCGCGCCGCGGCGCGACCGCAGCGCACCGACCCCGCGCCCTCGCGGCGTACGATCGCCCCGAGGCGCGCGCCGTCCGCACGCGCCAGCAGGCGATCGCGCGAGATCGCCGCCTGCGGCTCGAAGGTCGGCGCGCACTTGATGATCGTCCCGCCGCGCCGCTGGCGTGTCAGCAGCAGCACCAGCTCGAGCTGCGCCGAGAGCTCGTTCTTGCCCCCCTGGCGCGCGATCTCGACCGAGATCGAGCCGCCCTCGCCGCCCACGACGCGCTCGAGGACGGCGCGTGCGACGGCGGCCTGGTAGGGCCGCAGCCGCGGCAGCCCGCGTGCCTCGCCGCCCGCCGCGACATCCGGGGTCCGCGCGGGCGCGTCCGCGTCTGCGATCGCTGTCGCGCTCATCCGGCCAGCGCCCGCATCAGCAGCTCGCCGGCGGCGAGCGCGATCAGGCCGAAGAACAGCCCGTTCACCCGCGTCCGCATCTCGCCGCCGTCGCGCTCGAGGTAGTCGATGCGCGCCCGCAGGTCGTCCGCCGGCGGCCGCTCGCGCGTCTCGACGCCGGCGATCCGCCGCAGCACCGCCGCCAGCCGCTCGCTTGCCGGCATGCTCCCTGTCTGTTCCGTCTGCTTCATCCGCTCTACCTCCAGCTCTTTCTGGTCACTCTCGTCATTCCGGCGGAAGCCGGAATCCATCCCCTCTTGTGGGGGGCTACCCCCCCACACCCCCATCCCGGACGAGCGGGCTGCGCCGCTCTGGCCCACCCACCCACCCTCGCCTCGGATTTCTTTCATGTGGGGGCGTGGGGGCTGCGCCCCCACCCGGAACCTTCGAGGGCAACACAACCCATCGAGCCGGGAGCGAGTCCGGCGTGCCCCCTCACCCCCGCCCTCTCCCCCAGGAGAGGGGGCCGGATCGGAGAGGGGGCCGGCTCCCCCTTCCCGTCATTCCGGCGAAAGCCGGAATCCAGCCGGGGCATCGGCGGGGCACCAACCCTCTCCCCCTGGAGAGGGGGCCGGATCGGAGAGGGGGCCAGCTCCCCCTTCCCGTCATTCCGGCGAAAGCCGGAATCCAGCCGGGGCATCGGCGGGGCCCCACCCTCTCCCCTGGAGAGGGGGCCGGACAGGAGAGGGAACCGGATCGAGGACGAGCCCCTCATGCCGCCGCTCCCGCGGCGCCCAGCACCTCGCCGAACTCCTCCAGCACGTTCGCCACCGCCTCGCCCAGGTGCTCCGCCTGCTGCGGCGAGAGCCGGTGCTGCGCCAGCAGCGCCTGCACCAGCAGCCGCACGCCCGCCTGCACCGTCCGCGGGTCCGCCTCCGCATCCGCGAACGCGCGCCGCAACTGCACCCGCAACAGCGCCACCTCGTCGTCGAGGCCGGACAACGCCCGCGCCTCCCGCAACGCCGAGGCGTCCGCCGCGGCCAGCGCCGACTCGTAGAAGCCCTGCCGCGCCGCGCCGCCCCCTCCGGACGTAGCCCCTCCGGACGCAACCGTGCTCACGCGCCCTCCGCCGCCAGCAGCGCGATCAGCTCCTCGCGCGTCCCGGGCGCGTCGCCCGCGACTGTCGCGAGGGCCGCGAGCACGCCGAGCAGCAGCCGCAGGGCCGCCGCCTCGTAGCGCTCCTCGCCCAGATCCGCCGCCAGCCAGTCCGCCGCCGGCGCGCCCGTCGCCGCGCTCACTGGGCGCGCCCCCGCCCCGAGCCCGCGAGGATCGCGAGCCCGGCGGCGACGTTCGCCGCCAGCAAGGGCAGCCGCAGCAGCACGCCCTGCATCGAGGGCCACGAGGGCGCCCCCGGCAGCACGTGCGCCGCCGCGTCCAGCGCCACCGCCGCGAAGAGCAGCATCAGCAGCAACGCGGCGAGGCGACGTGGCCCCGCCGTGCGCGCGGCGCGATGCGCGAACCACGCGGCGTTCGCCACGCCGCTTCCCGCGGTCGCAACCTCGCCCGCAATCGCGAACCCCGACCAGATCGACACGGCGCTCCTTCCGTTCCACCCCGCCTGTGATGTCCCGAGCCTGTTCCCGCGTTCATCGCGCCCGCACTCCCTCCCGCCGCGCCCGCCCCATCCGGGCCGAGCTGTGCCGAGCCGCTTGCCGGGACGCCCTCGTCGTGCAGGGGGTACGCGAGGGCGTCCCAGCGGCGCGTAATAGAACAGATGTGCCACGCCTGCGTCAAGCGCGATGTGTCACTCGGAGGATGGGGTCGCCGCTTCGTTCCGAGGCGAAGGCGCGCGTTACGGCACGCGCAGGCCTGGGCGTGAGGACTTCCGGGAAACTACGTGGGACTAGGTGCCTGCTGTGCGCGAGCGTCCGTTGCGGCTAGCCGCCTGCCGTGAGCATCCGATGGGCATGGCGCATGCGCCTGGCGTCGGCTCGTATGCCCTCGATCTCCCCGGCCGTCTTGCCAGCGTTCTCAAGGATGTCAACGGGTTCGATGGGGCGGGAAGTGTGTCCGGGGTGCTCCCACTCAGGCAGCTTGTGCGTGCGCTTGCTGAGCGCCCGCCAGTCCATCTCGCCGAAGCGCCCATGGATGTCTTCGAGCGTCGCGACCTCGTAGCGCGAGAGCCGATTGTCGGGAGGCTCGTCGCGCGTGGTCACCTCGTACCTCACCGGATCGCTGATCCACTTGTGCCAAGCGCTGCCGGGCGCCGCGTTCTTGCGGCTTGTCTTGATCTGGTCATAGATGCCGCTCAGCACCGGGCCGAGCCGCATCGACACCATGCGATCACCGGTGATCGGATACCCGGTCTCCACCAACGCCTGCCTGTCGGCGAGGTAGAGCAGCTTCAGGAGCGCCGTGTAGTTCATGCGGCCGCCATGCAGCCGGATCAAGTGCGCTGCCGCTTGCGCCGCCTTCTCCTCATCGAACACGAACTGCATCCTTGGAACTCCTCCTGGTTGCTATCAATTGTAGCGCGGTTCACTTATTCTGGGTTATACGCGCGTCCCCAGCCGAGCGTTCCCCGGGCCCGGCAGCACTTCTTCTGTGGGATGGACTGGAGCGAGTGTGCGCCCGGGCGATACGTTTCTGCTCCACGATCTTGCGCAATCCGCCGCGCTATGGGTGGTGATCACGCCTGCGAATGTGAACGGCGAGATCGCGATCGTCAGCCTCGGACCGGCCGAGGCAAGTAGCGACGAGCGCAACATCGTGGGCCCCCGTGATCATCCCGACGTTCTGGAAGACTGCACGGTCCGTTTCCGATTTGCCCGGTATGTTCCGCAGTCCGGCCTCCGGACGGCGCAACAGCAAGGCGCTCTGGAGCCCATGACCCCGTGCACACGCGAACTGTTGCGGCGCATCCAGCGCCAAGCGCTGGCGTCAGACTTCACTGAGCAGGGGATCCAGCGCGCAATCAAGCTGCTGCTCGAGCGATAGCACGCGCTGCGCGGCTCGTGGCCCACCCACCCACCCTCGGAATTTCTTTCATGTGGGGGCTGCGCCCCCACGCCCCCGTGAGGAGTGGGAGACAGGGCGAGGCCATCGAGGCCCGTCCGGCCCCCTCGCCCCTCGCGGGAGAGGGCGGGGGTGAGGGGGAGCGGGCGCAGCCCGCCACTCCGAGGGCGCACGGGCGGCGTCGACGGGGGCGTGGGGGGAGCCCCCCACATCAGAAGCACTGCGGGCGGGGGTGAGGGGGAGCGGGCGCAGCCCGCGCGTCTCCTGTGGGGGCACAGCCCCCACGCCCCATCCCGGACGAGCACGCTGCGCGGCTCTGGCCCACCCACCCGCCCTCGGATTTCTTTCATGTGGGGGCTGCGCCCCCACGCCCCCGTGAGGAGTGGGAGACAGGGCGAGGCCATCGAGGCCCGTCCGGCCCCCTCGCCCCTCGCGGGAGAGGGCGGGGGTGAGGGGGAGCGGGCGCAGCCCGCGCGTCTCCTGTGGGGGCGCAGCCCCCCACACCCCCATCCCGGACGAGCACGCTGCGCGGCTCTGGCCCACCCACCCGCCCTCGGATGTTCTTCATGTGGGGGCTGCGCCCCCACGCCCCCACCCGGAGCGCCGGGCTGCGCCGCCGCCGGATCGGATCGCGCCCTCAACGCCTGCGCCGATTGACCGGTCAATCGGCGAGCACCAAGCCCCGAGGGCGCACGCGCGCCCCTCGCCCGGATCAAAGCCAGGAGCCTGCGGGGGAACCCCGCAGCCCACCCGGCACTACCCCCCGCCTGCCCCCGCAGCCCCGAGGAACCCCGAGTGGATCGTCGAGGGGGGGTGTGGGGGGGAGCCCCCCCTTGAGAACACAGGGGGAGCGGGCGCAGCCCGCCATCGAGGGCAAGCGCCTGCGGGGAAACCCCGCAGCCCACCCGGCACAACCCCCCGCCTGCCCCCGCAGCCCCGCGACGCCCCAAGTGGATCGTCGAGGGGGGGTGTGGGGGGGAGCCCCCCCTTGGAAAACTGGACGGCAGCCCCCTCGTTCGCTACAACAGACGTGGCGAGGATCGCGGCAGGGGCGCCCCCGCATTAACCCGATGGCGTTCCAGCGCGTTACTCCACATGTGCCGGGCCTCGCCCCTGGGGCGGCGCTGCGCGTCGCCGCCGGTATCGCGGGCTAGCCCCGCAAGGCGGAGGCGCCAGGCAGGCACGGGAGGAGAGGCCAGCTTCCAGCGAGCGGCCCCGCGGGGGTTCCCCCCGCACAAGGGGAGACCCCGAGCGGCGTTTGTAGCGTTCAGCTCGAGCGGCGGTACAAGTACCGCACCGAGGCCATTCGCATCAGGAAGCCCGAGTCAAGGAGGGCAATCGAGTAGGCGAACCGGTCCGAACACAAGCAATGAGTACCTCCATGAAAGAGGGACACAATTTGAGTTACGTAACAAAGATGGGTGCATACGGCCTCGCCGTCGCTGCCGCCTTCGCGGTGGCCCTCGCGGTGCTGCTGTCCGTCTCCACGACCGCGACGGTCGATGCGGCCGATCCGGCTGAGACGACGAACGGCGGCAAGGTCGAGTTCGGGAGCACCAACACGACTGCTGTGGTCGAATTCAAGATCACCGACAGCAGCACGGCGAGTGGTAGCTTCACCCACAAGTCGGCCTCGTCGGATGGTCAGTCCATCCTCTGTCAGGCGGACGACCCCTGTGACAGTGACGATCAGGACAACGGCGTTCAGGTCGAACTGAAGGTCGACGACGATTCGCCGGCGGGGTTCATCATCGTCTCGGTCACGCCGATTGGCGGGACCGCGACGTCTGACTTCGTGAAGGTCACGCGGGCGCAGGTGCCGACGAGGCTCACGGTCAAGCCTGCTTCGAAGTCGATCGCTGCCGGCGTGACCGGTGCGGATGGCGTTGACCCCGGGTCCACGACCATCCAGTTCACGGTCGAGGACGAGAAGGGCAACGGCATCGCCGGCAAGAACGTCAGCATCATCACCACCAATGGTGAGCTGAGCGGTATCACTGGCTGCACCGGCGAGGCGGCCTGTGTGGCCGCCACCGTCGAGGACGACGACAACGTCGCCGACGGTGATCAGACGCGGGGCACCGTGACCCTGACCGGTAACGACCGGGCTGGTGTCGCCACAGTGACGTTCATCAGCGGTGACCTGACGACGACGCTCGAGGTTACGATGTTCGGTGCTGTCCACAGCATCAGCGCGGCCTCCGAGCAGGGCTCGATCGAGATCGGCGGCTCGACGTTCATCGTCGTGACGGTTCTTGACCGCGCCGACAACGCGGTGGGTGACGCCCAGGTCAACGTCGACATCGAGGCCGAGGACGGCAGCGGTGGCATCGAGGGCCCGGCCGCCCGCACCAACAAGGTGACGGGCCACAACGACCGCGACAAGGACGCCAACGGCAACCAGAAGGCCGACAAGGGCGACTACCCCGCCTGTGGCAACCAGGCGGCTACCGACTACGCGACCGGCGGCGACGCTGGCGATGGGGCGACGAACCTCCTTGCTGATGGCGAGGATGTCGGTGCGGGTACCAATGGCGATGGCAAGTGCGTCATCGAGGTGAGAGCGCCGAACCCGGCCGGTACGGCCAGTGACGCGACCCGCGGGCCGCACACGCTCACCATCAAGGCGGAAGCCCTCAGCAAGGACTCCGACAAGGTGGCGGTCGAGATCCAGGTCGGCGGCGCGCCGGCGAGCATCTCGTCCGACGCTGACGGCCTGGGTTCGGTGGAGCCGCTGAGTTCGACCAAGGTCACCTACACCGTCCTCGACGATGAAAGTGTCCGCGTTGGTGGAGTCAAGGCAACGGTCGACCAGATCGCCGGCGACGGCAAGATCACGGCCGGAGATGGAGAGTCCACGACGAAGGACGGCCAGGGGTCGTTCACGTTCCGAGCGCCGCTCGGTGGCGACGTCGTGCTGCTCATCACTGTCCCCGTGGGCTCCAACGAGGTCACGCACACCATCGAGCTGGCCATTGGTGCGCCTGTGGAGGATCCGCCGGATCCGCCTCCGAGCCTGGACCGGGCGCCGAGCGCCACCGGCGTCTCGCTGGTGACCTTCACCGGCGGCTCGGTTGAGGAGCTGGGCGCTGTGTTGGCCGCGGCCTGTGGCGCCGGCGCCTCCGCCTACGCCACGGACTACCAGGGTGAATGGGTGACCTACATCCCGGACGTGGGGGCTCCGGTCGTGAACGCGCCCTTCCTGGCGCTCTTCGCGGACGGCATCCCGGCTAACACGCCGCTGCTCATCGGCAACTGCGGCGGCTAGGAGGTTTCGCTCCTGGAGCAACACACGCGCTCCCCGCGTCCCGGCTTCGGCCGGGGCGCGGGGGGCCGTGCTGCAGCCAGCGCGGACCCCCTCAAGAAGGAGAGACTGAATGAGCATTGCGAAGGGACTGGCTTCCACCGGGTTCGGGGCTGCGCTGATCGCGTTGCTCCTGAGCGCGATCGTGTTGGGCGCCAGTCCGGCGCAGGCTCAGCAAGCCCCAGCCGATGTCTACGGCGTGGTGGCCGCAGGCAGCGGGGTCGTCGCAGGCGACGTGATCGTCGCCTCGATCGGCGGCGTCGAGTGTGGCTCGGCCACGGCCCATGCAAGCGACGGGTGGTCCATCCGGATTCAGGCCGGCTCCTGCGACGGCAACGCCGTCTCCGGCGCCACCATTGCGTTCACCATCAACGGCCTCCCCGCCGCTCAGACGGTGATCTGGAAAACCGGCTATCGACCGCCTGACGTGGTCAACGGCCTCGCCCTGACGGTGGCTGGGGGGGCGTCCCCGACGGTGACCCCCGGACCGCCCGCGACGCTCAGCGACGCGCGCGGCCTGGCGGTCTTCAGCGGTGGTTCGCTCGCGCAGCTCGAGGCGGCCGCACTCGCGGCCTGCCCCGGCGGCGCGACCATCTGGGCGGACGATCCTCACCTCGCGGGCGGCTACATCAGCTTCATCGCCGGCTCCGCCGTCCCGATCGTCAACGTGAACTTCGCCAACGCATACCCCGCTGGCTTGATCGGCCTGACGGCCGTCATCGTCACCGGCTGCGTCGGTGGCGGCGCGGACGAGGGAGGTGGTGGAGGCTAGGGCGGCGACGCCCCGGCTCTAAACAACCGGCAGTGGTGAGCCCCCGGGAGCACGTTCAACGGGTTCCCGGGGGGCTTCCCCCACTGCCTCTGCCAAGTGTCCAGGCCCCGGAAGGGGCGGTCCGGGCGGCAGGCTCGGAAGTGAAAGCCCGGCAAGGAGAGACTGAATGAACATGACGAAAGGACCCGCCAGGCTCGGCTTTGTGGTGGCGCTGCTCGCGCTGCTGATCGCCCCGCTGGCGTTCGGCGGCCACAGCGCTCAGGCGCAGGGTCCGACGCAGAACACCTACTACGGCAGCGGCCTTGACGACGGCGTCATGGTCGGCGCCAGCATCGACGATGTCCTCTGTGGCGAGACGGAGAACTCGGCCAGCGGCGGCTGGGTCATCCGCATCGACGAGGGCGACTGCGACGGCGGAGCCGTCGGAGGCGCGACGATCACCTTCTCGCTCGACGGCGCGGCCGCCGAGCAGACGGCGACGTGGAGCCCGGCGAACTCCGCGGATCTCTCGCTCACCGTAGCCGCCATGCCGCAGCCGACTGCGGAGCCGACTGCCATGGTGGAGCCGACTGACGGCGACGGCATGACCGACGGCGACGGCGACGGCATGACCGACGGCGACGGCGACGGCATGACCGACGGCGACGGCGACGGCATGACCGACGGCGACGGCGACGGCATGACCGACGGCGACGGCCCGGGGATGGTTGACACCGGCAACGCCGGACTGGTCTCCAGCGCCTCCAGCTCGTCACTGCTCGCTCTCGCGCTCGGCTTCCTCGCGGTTGCCGGCATCGCCGGAGCGCGCGTCGCGACGCGTCGAGTGAGCTAACCCTCAGCCTCAAGCGGCCGCCGGCCCCTCGGGGCAGGCCCGGCCGCCGGCGCTGATTGCAGGTGGGCCCCCATCACGGGGGCCCACCTTTTTGCGCCGGCGGGCGCCGGATCCCCTCACCCCCACCCTAATGGGGTTCGACCAGCAGCCCGGAGCGATCTGAGAGACTGGTCCCGGACCCGCCGGCTGGTGAGCACTTCCTTGCCCTGAGACCTCGCGATCTCTCGGGAGAGACCGTGCCCCGGTTGGTTCGTCCGGGTTGTCCGCAGCACTCCTGGGGTGTCGTGCCTGAGAGCACTGTTCCATTAGGCCGTCGCAGGACCAACCCGGCAGGTCGCAGCAAGCAGCACGAAGCGGAGGGAAGCGAGGCACGATGACCCTGTACGCCGGCGACGACTGGTCCGAAGACCATCACGACATCCAGCTCATGAACGAGGCGGGCGAGCGGCTCGCCGCCAGGCGGCTGCCCGAAGGCGTCGCGGGTCTCGCCACGCTGCACGAGCTGATCGCCGCGCACGCCTCCGACCCGGGCGAAGTCGTGATCGGCATCGAGACCGACCGCGGGCCCTGGGTCGCGGCCCTGCTCGCGGCCGGCTACCGCGTCTACGCGATCAACCCGCGCTCGGCGGCACGCTACCGCGAGCGCCACCACGTCGGCGGCGCCAAGTCCGACGCCGGCGACGCGAAGCTGCTCGCCGACCTCGTTCGCACCGACCGCCACAACCACCGCCCGGTCGCCGGCGACAGCGACGAGGCTGACGCGGTGCGGGTCCTGGCCCGCGCCCATCAGCAGCTGATCTGGGACCGCGTCCGCCAGACCAACCGCCTCCGCAGCGCGCTGCGCGAGTACTTTCAGGCGGCCCTGGCGGCGTTTCCCGACCTCGCGCACGGTGACGCGCTGGGGGTGCTGGCGACGACGCCAGGCCCACGCGAGGCGGCGCGGCTGACCATCACCCAGATCCGCGCGGCCCTCCGCCACGGTGGCCGCAAGCGCAGCATTGAGCAGCGCGCCGCCGCGGTCCGCGCCGCGCTGCGCTCCCCGCAGCTCGAGGCGCCGCCCGCGGTGAGCCGGGCGTTCGCCGCGAGCACCCGTGCGGCCGTTGCGCTGATCGCTGAGATCAATCGTCAGATCAAGGAGCTCGAGGCCGAGCTCACGAGCCATTTTGAGCAGCACCCGGACGCCGAAATCTACCGCTCCCTGCCGGGGCTCGGCGTCGTCCTCGGCGCCCGGGTGCTCGGAGAGTTCGGGGACGACCCCGAACGCTACGAGTCGGCGAAGTCCCGCAGGAACTACGCCGGTACCTCGCCGTTGACCGTAGCATCCGGCCGCAAGCGGACCGTGAAGGCGCGCTTCGTCCGCAACCGGCGGCTCTCCGACGCCGCGGACCAGTGGGCGATGTGCTCACTGCAGGCCAGTCCCGGCTGCCACGACTTCTACCAGCGGCGGCGAGCTGCGGGCGACCTCCACCACCAGGCGCTGCGCGCCCTCGGCAACCGCCTCGTCGGCTACCTCCACGGCTGTCTCAGGACGCGCACCCGCTACAACGAGGCCACCGCATGGGCGCACCGCCACGACCGCGAGCAGCTCGCCGCTTGACCAGTTAGCACCCTGGGGTGTCTCTCCCGCGAGGGGAGAGGGAGCCGGACGGCCTCGAGTGCTGCGTGGTAGACTACCGGCGACGGCAGGCATGACAAAGTTGGGCTATGGCCTTCGACACGCAGCGCGCCGCCCGCCGGCTCGCCGACGCCGGTCTCGACGAACGGGCCGCCGCCGGCGTCGCCGACGTCGTCCAGAGCGCCACGAGCGGCCTCGCCACCGAGCGCTCCCTGCTCGAACTCAGGGGAGACCTCAAGGCAGAGCTGCTCGCGTCCAGGGCCGAACTCAAGTGTGAATCACCAGGATCTATAGACCGGAAAACGGCGAGATCGCCAGGGTCATTGATCCACTTCGCCAGGATCATTGATCCACCCCCGCCAGGGTCTTTTGACCACCCGGTCGCCGGTAGGGCCACCATCGGCTGCATCCCCAGGGGAGGGAGCAGCGATGGCCTACCGGGAGGTGCATCGAGTGGAGATCAGGGAAGTCATCCGCCGCTGGCAGGCGGGATTCAGCCAGCGTCGCATCGCCAGCGGCACGGGGCTGTCGCGCGTGACGGTGCGGCGCTACATCGCGGCGGCCGAGGCGGCCGGGCTCCAGCCAGGTGGCCCCGAGCCGAGTGAGCAGCAACTCGCCCGGCTGGCGACGCTGAGCCGCACCGGCCCGCGCCGCGCGGAGGTACCGAGCGAGCAGCTGCTCTCGCCCTGGGCGGAGCAGATCGAGCGCTGGCTGCAGGCCGAGCGCCTGCAGGTCACGCGGATCCATGAACTGCTCGCCGAGCGCGGCTGCGAGGTCTCCTACAGCACGCTGCGGCGCTTCATCGCCCGCCGCGGCTGGGGTCGCCGGCAGCCTCTGACCGTGCGCATGGAGGATGGGCCGCCGGGCGAGGTCGCGGAGCTGGACTTCGGCCGGCTCGGCCTCATCGCGGACCCCGAGAGCGGGCGGCGCCGCACGGTCTGGGCGCTGATCGTGGTCTGGCGCTACTCGCGGCACTGCTTCGTCTGGCCCACCACCAGCCAGACGCTGCACGCGGTGGTCGAGGGCCTGGAGGCGGCCTGGGCGTGCTTCGAGGGCGTGCCCCGCTACCTCGTGATCGACAACTTCCCGGCCGCCGTGGCCGGGGCCGACGCGCTGCACCCGCGCTTCACGCGGGGCTTCCTCGAGTACGCCCGCCAGCGTGGCTTCATCAGCGACCCCGCGCGCGTGCGCAAGCCTCGCGACAAGCCTCGGGTCGAGCGCAGCGTCCCGTACGTGCGCGAGCGCCTCTTCAAGGGCGCGCAGTTTCGCGACCTCGCCGAGCTGCGCGACGCCGCCCGGCGCTGGTCGCTCGAGGTGGCGGGGCAACGCATCCACGGGACGACCCGCAGGCGGCCGCTCGAGGTCTTCGAGCAGGAGGAGCGCCCGCTGCTCGCCCCCTGGGACGGGGAGCCCTACGAGGTCCCCGACTGGCGCACGGCGAAGGTCCATGCCGACCACCACGTCGCCTGCCAATACGCGCTCTACTCGGTGCCGTCGGCGCTCTGCCCGCCGGGGCAGCAGGTCGAGGTGCAGCTCGGCGCGAAGCTGGTGCGCATCTACCACCGCGGCGCGCTGCTCAAGGTCCACCCGCGCCAGCCCCGCGGCGGACGCGCCACCGACCGCAACGACTACCCGGCCGAGCTCAGCCCCTACACGCTGCGCGCGCCCGAGCAGCTGCAGCGGCGCGCGGCCGAACTCGGCGAGGCCACCGGCGCCTTCGCCGAGCGGCTCTTCGAGGGGCCGCTGCCCTGGGCCAAGCTGCGGCAGGGCCACAAGCTGCTCAGGCTCGCCGAGCGCTACTCCCCCGCCCGCCTCGACGCCGCCTGCCGCCGCGCGCTCGAGGTCGACCTGATCGACGTGCGCCGCCTCGAGCGCATCCTCGTCGAGGCCCTCGAGCAGGAGACCACGCCGCCCCAGCAGCCGCTGCCCCCGCCGCCGGGCCGCTTCGCCCGCCCCGGCGCCGTCTTCGCACTGACCGCCACGCAGACCACGACAGGAGCGTCACGATGACCGCCACGACCGCCGAGCTGCGCCCGCTGCTCAAGCGCCTCAAGCTCGGCCCGATGCTCGACACCCTGCCCGAGCGCATCGCCCTCGCCCGCCGCGACGGGCTCGACTACGCCGACTTCCTGCAGATCGTCCTCGCCGACGAGGTGAGCCGCCGCGACCATGGGCGCCTCGAACTGCGCCTGCGCCAGGCCGGCTTCGAGCAGCTCTGCAGGCTCGAGGACTTCGACTGGTCGGCCGGCATCCGGCTCGACCGCAGGCTGCTCGACGCCGCCTGCTCGCTGCGCTTCCTCGACCGCCGCGAGCACGTCCTGCTCGTCGGCCCCGTCGGCGTCGGCAAGAGCTTCCTCGCCCAGGCGCTCGGCTACGCCGCCGTCCGCTCGGGGCGCAGCGTGCGCTTCGTGACCGCCGACCAGTACTTCCGCGAGCTGGCGCAGGCAAGGGTCGACCACTCCACCGAGAAGACGTTCCGCGCCTTCCTCGCCCCCGACCTGCTGATCCTCGACGACCTCGGGCTGCACCGGCTCAGCGCGCAGCAGTCGATCGACCTCTACGAGCTGATTATCGGGCGCCACCGCAGCTCCAGCTTCGTCATCACCTCGAACCGCGCGGTCGAGGAGTGGCTCGGCCTCTTCGACGACCCGATCCTCGGCAACAGCGCACTCGACCGGCTCGCCAACGCCAGCTACCAGATCGTGATCGAGGGCGAGAGCTACCGCCAGCGACTCTCACCGCACCGCGCCCTGCTCGACGCCCAGGAAGGAGCTGATTGACGAGACGTACTGCTCACTGATACCAAGCCGCCCTACCGGCTGCCCGGGTGGTCTAATGACTGTGGCGACGGGTGGTCCATAGACCCTGGCGATTGACACTCAAGGAGGACGGGTACTCCCTCAGGGCTGAGATGTACCGCGCGCTCTGGATCCAGGGCGCCGGCATCGTCGCCGCCACCGCCGCCATCGTCGGCATCGCGACCGCCCTCGACTAGCCTGGCCACGCAGCGGAGCGCGCTCACCCTCGAAGGCTCGTTGCCCCTCGGAAGTCTGGCGGTGCGCGGGCTGCGCCCGCTCCCCCTCACCCCCGCCCTCTCCCGCAAGGGGCGAGGGGGCCGGACCGGCCTTACCCCCCGCCCGCTCCCGCGAGGGGACCTCTGCAGAACCGTCACTCCGGCTCGCCCTTCCCGTCATTCCGGCGAAAGCCGGAATCCAGGGGGCGGAGGGGCGAGGGGGCCGGACCGGCCGCGAGACTTCCGGGTGGGGGCGTGGGGGCGCAGCCCCCACAGGCGACGCGCGGGCTGCGCCCGCTCCCCCTCACCCCCGCCCGCTCCCGCAAGGGGCGAGGGGGCCGGACCGCCCTCGGGACCTCCGGTGGGGGCGTGGGGGCGCAGCCCCCACAGCAAGAAAATCCGAGGGCGGGTGGGTGGGCCAGAGCGGCGCAGCGTGCTCGTCCGGGATGGGGGTGTGGGGGGCGCGCCCCCCACGAAGGCTATAGTGCGCTCGACCGCCCTCGAGGCCCACGAGAGGACCCCGACGTGCCGGACCGCGACGAGACCGACAAGCGCCCCAACATCCTCATCCTGCTCAGCGACGAAGAACGCCAGCGAGACTGGATCCCCGCCGGCCTCACCCTCCCCGCCCGCCAGCGCCTCATCGACGAAGGCCTCGAATTCACCAGCTACTACACCCACACCAACCCCTGCTCCCCCTCGCGCGCCAGCCTCCTCACCGGCCAGTACCTGCCCAACCACGGCGTCACCCAGAACGTCGACTGGATCCGCCAGCCCGAACGCCCTCAGCTCGAGCCCGACGTGCCGACGATCGGCCACGCGCTGCGCGCCGAGGGCTACTACAGCGCCTACCTCGGCAAGTGGCACCTCTCGCGCAGCCAGTTCCCGGACCTCGAGGCGCACGGCTTCAGCGACTGGCAGGGCGACGACCTCACGTTCCGAGGGCTCGCCGGCGCCGGCCTGCACTCGGACCCGCTGATCACCGAGCAGGCCGTCGACTGGCTGCACACCAGCGCCGGCCGCGAGGAGCCCTGGCTGCTCGTCGTCGCCATGCTCAACCCGCACGACGTGATGTGGTTCCCCGGCGACCAGCCCGACTACCAGCACGCCAACTCCGAAGCGATCGAGCGCAGGCGGCAGCAGAGCGGCAAATGGCGCGAGGGCGACCTCTACCCCTCGTACGACGAACCCTACGAGCAGATCTTCGACGCCCCGCCGCCCAACCTCGACGACGACCTCTTCACCAAGCCCGCCGTCCAGCGGCAGTACGAGCACGACACCAACCTCGGACCGTGGGGTCGCATCGAGCGTTCGGACACGCGCGCCTGGATCCGCCAGCTCGACTACTACTGGCGGATGCACCAGGAGCACGATCACTACCTCGGACGGATCCTCGACGCGCTCGACGCCTCGGGGCAGCGTGACGAGACGATCGTGATCTTCTCGACGGACCACGGCGACATGTGCGGCGCGCACGGCCTGCGCAACAAGGGCCCGTTCGTCTACGAGGAGCAGATGCGCATCCCGCTCTACATCCGCGCGCCGGGCATCACCACGCCCGGCTCGAAGACGGCCGCGCTCGGCGCCTCGGTCGACCTCGCGAGCACGATTCTCGCCCTCGGCGGTGTCGAGGACGCGCCGACGTTCATGGGGCGCGACCTCTCGCCGGTGCTGCGCGACCCCTCGGCGCGCGTGCGCGACTACGTGCTGCTCGCGCAGGACCTCGGCAGCGCGACGGACTTCCCGGACTGCCTGCGGCTGCGCTACGCGATGCGCTGCATCTTCGACGGCCGCCACAAGTACGCCCGCTACTTCGGCGTCGGCATCGAGCGCGCCGACGAGGGTCGCGGCCTCTGGACCCGCAAGCGCTTCGACATCGACGCCGCCTTCGAGGACCACGACCACGAGTGGTACGACCTGCGGGAAGACCCGCTGGAGCTCGTGAACCTCGCCAACGATCGCCCCCGCCGCCACGAGCTGCGCGAGCGCTTCGAGTGGCTCAAGGAGCGCGAGGCCGCCGAGTTCGGCGAGGGCCTGTGACGGGAGCACGGTCATGAGCGCCGCCTGCTGCAGCCCCGGCCGCGCCTCGCCGCCGCGCGAGGTCGCGCCCGCGCTCCGCGCCCCACGCGCCGAGGCGGTCGAGCCGCCCTCGGGGGAGCTGCTGCGGCTGCCGGGCGGCACGTTCCTGATGGGCGCCGCCGCCGCCGAGGGCTTCCCGGAGGACGGCGAAGGCCCGGTCCGGCCCGTCACCCTGCGCCCCTTCGCCATCGACGCCGCCGCCGTCACGAACGCGCAGTTCGCCGCGTTCGTCGCCGCCTCGGGCTATCGCACGGACGCCGAGCGCTACGGCTGGTCGTTCGTCTTCCAGCAGTTCCTGCCGGAGGACACCCCGCCGACGCGCGCGCTCGCCTCGGCGCCCTGGTGGCGGCAGGTCTTCGGCGCGGACTGGCGTCACCCCGACGGCCCCGCCTCGGACATCGAGGCGCGCCTCGACCACCCGGTGGTCCACGCCTCCTGGCAGGACGCGACGGCCTACTGCGAGTGGGCAGGCGCGCGCCTCCCGACGGAGGCGGAGTGGGAGTACGCGGCCCGCGGCGGCCTCGAGGGGCGTCGCTACCCCTGGGGCGACGAGCTGGAGCCGGACGGCGAGCATCGCTGCAACATCTGGCAGGGCGACTTCCCGGAGCGCAACACGGCGGACGACGGCTACCTCGGGACCGCGTCCGCGCGCGCCTTCGCGCCCAACGGCTTCGGCCTCTACAACACCTCGGGCAACGTCTGGGAGTGGTGCGCGGACTGGTTCAGCCCGACGTTCCACCGCAACGGGCAGCGCACCGGGCGCAAGGGCGCGGCGGAAAACCCCGCCGGCCCGCCCGAGGGCAGCGCGCGCGTGATCCGCGGCGGCTCGTACCTCTGCCATCGCTCCTACTGCAACCGCTACCGTGTGGCCGCCCGCAGCTCGAACACACCCGACAGCTCGGTCGGCAACACCGGCTTCCGCTGTGCACGCGACGACGACGAGGCGACCAGAGAAGGAGGACAGCGATGAGCGTCGAGGACAGGCTCGCAATCCTCGAGATGATCGGGCACTACTCGCGGACCTACGACGGCAAGGACGCGGACGGCTACGCGGAGCTGTTCACCGAGGACGCCGTCTTCGAGGTCTACGCCGGCCGCGAGAAGCCGCTGGTCCGCTGCGGGAGCCGCGAGGCGATCCGCGAGTGGGCGCGCGCCCTCCACGAGGAGATGCCCGAGGGCTACCAGAGCCGCCACCACCAGACCGGCACCATCTTCGAGGAGCTCGGCCCCGACTCCGCCCGCACCACCACCATGCTCCTCGGCACGCGCCGCTACCCCGGCGACAAGTCGCCTCAGGTCAGCGGGACGGGCATCTACCACGACGAGTGGCGCAAAACCCCCGGCGGCTGGCGCTTCGCCCGCCGCGAGGTCCACATGGACCCGTAACCGGCTGCTGATGTGGGGGGCAGTCCTTCCGCGGACGCGGGGATACCCCGCAGGCCCCACGCCCCCCGCGACGCTGCCCCTGCGCCCTCGAAGCCGGGTCGCCCGGCGAGCGTCGGACCCCCTCACCCCCACCCTCTCCCGCAAGGGGCGAGGGGGCCGGAACGCCCTCGAGGCTGTGCCCGTCTCCCGATCCGGCGGGGGCGTGGGGACGAAGCCCCCACAGGAGAGAAAATCCGAGGGCGGGTGGGTGGGCCCGAGCGGCGCGCAGCGCCCGCTCCTCCGGGATGGGGTGTGGGGGCGAAGCCCCCACAGCAGACCCTACGGCAGAGGTGGCAGGCCCTCGCGATCGCGCCGCCACTGCAGCAGCAGCCCGGCGGCGCGTCCGGCGCTCACCGGACTCGGGAACACGGCGACACCGCGCTCGTACGCGAGGCGAAGCGCGTCCTCCGGAATCTGCCCGACATCCCGGCGAGCCGCGACGACGATCGGCTTGCCCGTGCGCTCCTGCAGCGCCGCCAGCTCCTCGACGGCGCGCTGCAGTTCCTCGCTGGATGCGCCCGGCCCGCGCAGCATCGTGACCAGGAAGTCCGTGTTCGCATCGCGCGCGGCCGCCTCGGTCACCACGCGCAGCGCGTCGTCGGCGGCGTCTCCCATGTAGCTGGTGTCGATCGGGTTCTCGATGCTGTTGCCGTCCGTCGGGACCACCTCGCGCAGGCGCTCGAGGGTCGCGCCGTCGAGCGCCGGGAGGTCGATGCCGCACTCCGCGAGCGCGTCCGTCGTCAGCACCGAGTAGCCGCCGCCGACGGCGAGCAGTACCGCCCGCGGCCCGGCGACCGCGCGCAGGCGCGTGCTCACCGCCACGGCCAGGTCGATCATCTCGTCGAGCGAGCGGACCACCGCCGCGCCGGCTTGCCGGCAGGCAGCCACGAACACCTCGTGCGACCCGGCGAGCGAGGCGGTGTGCGAGCGCGCTGCGCGGGCGCCCGCCGAGGAGATCCCGCCCTTGAGCACGATCGTCGGCGTGGCGCGGGCGCAGACCCGCAGCGCCTCGTAGAGCGCGCGTCCGTCGCTGGTGTCCTCGACGTAGGCGAGCACGATCCGCGCCTCGGGGTCGCCGGCCGCGTAGGCGAGCAGCTCCGCCGCCCCGATGTCCGTCCCGTTCCCGAACGACACCACCTTCGCGAAGCGGCCGCCCCGCTGCGCGAGCCCGGTGATGATGTCCATCGCGTTGCCGCCGGACTGGCAGATGACCGAGATGTCGCCCGCCTCCTTCGGGTGGCCCGAGGTGAACGCCATCCGCGCGGCCGGGTGGTAGAGGCCCATGCAGTTCGGCCCGACCACGCGCAGGCCGCCGCCACGCGCCTTCTCGATCAGTGCCTGCTCGAGTGCCGCCCGCTCCGGGTCGAGGTTCTCCGCGAAGCCGCCCGTGTAGAGGTGCAGCGCGCGCACGCCCTTTGCGATGCACTCCTCGATGAGGCCATCGGCCGCCGGCGCGGGCACGAGCGAGATCACGTAGTCGACCGGGTCAGGGCAGTCCGCGAGGCTGGGGTAGCAGCGAATCCCGGCGATCTCGTCGGCGTTCGGGTTCACGAGGTAGAGCGGCGCCGCCTCGTGAAAGCCCTGGTCCAGCATTCCCCGCAGGAACAACTGGTTGCTGCGGTTCTGCATGTTGCGCGAGATGCCGTAGAGCGCGACCGACCGGGGCCGGAAGACTGCCTCAAGCGGGTGATCGCTCATCGCCCACCGCTCCCCCGTCGGGCTCGATGTGTGCGCAGCCCCGCGGCGGCGGGGCTTCGTCGAGGCAGGCTGCCAGTCAGGCCGCCGCTCAGAACATGATGACCTGTCGGGTGACCGCGCCCCCGGCCATCGCGTCGAACATCTCGTTGATCTCGTCCAGCGGGCCGCGGCGGGTGATCATCTCGTCGATCATCAGGCGGCCCTGGCTGTAGAGGTCGAGCAGCATCGGCATGTCGATGCGGAAGCGCGTCGAGCCCATGTTGCAGGACTGGACCTTCTTCTCGCCGCCGAGCATGCGCCAGTCGAGCGGGATCTTCTGGCCATCGGGGATGACCCCGATCATCGTGGCCGTGCCGCGCGGGCGCAGGACCTGGACGCACTGGACCACGACGCTCGCCAGCCCGATTGCGTCGAACGAGTAGTCGACGCCGTCGCCCGTCAGCGCGCGAATCGCCGCAACGGGATCCTCCGTCTTTCCGTTCACGGTGTCGGTCGCGCCGAAGTCGCGGGCGACGTCGAGCTTCTCGTCGATCAGGTCGACGGCGATGATGCGCAGGGCGCCGGCGATGCGCGCGCCCTGGACCACGGAGAGCCCGATCCCGCCGAGGCCGAAGACCGCGACCGTGGAGCCCGGCTCTACCGCCGCCGTCCGCAGCGCCGCGCCGACGCCGGTCATCACCCCGCAGCCGACCAGCGCCGCGACGTCGAGCGGGATGTCCTCGCGGATCTTCACGAGTCCGTTCTCGTGGAGCAGCATCTGCTCCGCGAAGCTGGAGATGTTCGACTGCGAGGTGTTGAGCCGCTCGCCGCGCAGGCTGATGCGCCACGGCGTGATGTCGAGGTCTCGCCCGGGCTTGATGGGGCAGAGGTTCGCGTGCCCTCGCAGGCACATCTCGCAGGCGCCGCAGAACGAGCCGCGCGCGATCACGTGGTCGCCGGGCTTCACGTACGTCACGTCGCTGCCCACGGCCTCGACGACGCCGGCCGCCTCGTGGCCGAGCAGGGCGGGTACGGGCATGGGCGAGTCCCCGATGATGTTGTGCCAGTCGGAGTGGCACACCCCGCTTGCCGCGGTGCGCACCAGCACCTCGTCGTCACGGGGGTCGTCGATGTCGGCGTCCTCGACTACCAGTGGCGCGCCGATCTCGTGGAGGATTGCTGCTTTCACGTGTGACTCCTTCGCGTTGCTGCGTCGGCAGTCTACCCCGGTTCGGAGCGCGGTAGCGCCGGTGCGGCGTCGCGGGGCGAAAGCGCACAGCGTCGAGTCTCATATACTGGCTAGTGGAGAGGTGTCCGAGTGGTTTAAGGTGCCGCTCTCGAAAAGCGGTAGGCGCAAGCCTCGTGGGTTCGAATCCCACCCTCTCCGCCAGCCCCCGGGCAACCCCGAACGCCCATCTCGCGGAGAGGTGCTGGAGTGGCTGATCAGGCTCGCCTGGAAAGCGGGTAGAGGGTAACTCCCTCTCGTGGGTTCGAATCCCACCCTCTCCGCCAGCCACTCGGCCCGCGAAGGACCTCGCAGGCTCGATCGGGTGTCCATCGCCAGCCACGGACATCCGTGCAGCCGGCAGGCGAGATGCTAGGATGCAGCCGCGAGGCGCGGACGGCGCCGATCTCGCCCGATGAGATGAGCCGCAGCAGGCAGATCGCGCGCCCTACGCCTACGCGGGCAGGGGGTCGCCGTGGCCGTTGAGACAAAGAGGACGTTCTGCCGCGCCTGCCACGCGAGCTGTGCGCTGGAGGTTGACGTCGAAGACGGACGGGTGCTGGCGGTACGGGGGGACCCGGCCGACCCCGTCTACGGCCGCTTCACCTGCATCAAGGGCCGGCAGCTCCCCGAGCAGCACTCGCATCCCGACCGTCTGCGCTCCTCGCTGAAACGGGCGGCGTCAGGATCGTTCGAGCCGATTGGGAGCGAACAGGCGCTCGACGAGATTGCCGAGCGCCTCTCCGCGATCATCGAGCGCTGCGGCCCGCGCGCCGTGGCGACCTACAACGGAACGCGCGGGCAGCACAGCCGCGACGTTGTTCGCGCGTGGCACCACGGCATCGCGTCCCCCTCCTACTACACGAGCAGCAGCATCGACCAGCCAGCCAAGTTCTTCGTCGCGCCGGCGCGCCACGGCCTCTGGGCGGCCGGCATGCACGGCTTCGAGAGCGCGGACGTCGTCATGATGATCGGCGTGAACCCGCTCGTCTCGATGTACTCGGGGACCGACGGCGGACTGTCCTGGGTCAATCCCTTCAAGCGGCTGCGAGACGCGAGGCGCCGCGGGCTCAAGGTGATCTGCGTCGACCCGCGATACACGGAGCTGGCGCGACGCTCGGACCTGCATCTCCAGATCGAGCCCGGCGAGGATCCCGCGCTCCTCTGTGGCATGCTGCGGGTGATCTTCGCCGAGGGCCTGTACGACCGCGACTTCTGCGAGGAGCACGCGGATGGATTCGAGGCGCTGCGGGACGCGGTGAGCGACTTCACGCCCGAGTTGGTGGAGCGCCGGACGGGCGTGCCGGCAGCGTTGATGCTGGAAGCGGCGCGCCTCTTCGGCCGGGGCCCGCGCGGCGCCGTCACCTCGGGCACCGGAACGAACATGGCGCCCCATCCGAACCTCGCCGAGCACCTGATCCTGGCGCTCAACACCGTGTGCGGCCGCTACAACCGCGAGGGCGACGTGGCGCCGCACCCGAAGATACTTGCGCCTCCGGCGCCGCGCCGCGCGCAGGCGATCGCGCCCTGGGGCGACTTCGCCGGAGGCGTCCGCTCGCGCGTCCGCGGCCTCGGCGTGCTCCGCGCGTCGCCGCTCGACGCCGGACAGATGCCCACGGCCGCGCTGGCCGACGAGATTCTCACGCCGGGCGAGGGTCAGATCCGGGCGCTGATCACGGTGGGCGGCAACCCCGTGATGGCATGGCCGAACCAGCCGAAGGTCCGGCGCGCGCTCGAATCACTCGAACTCTTCGTCAGTATCGACAGCAACCTCTCCGCGTCCGCCCGACTCGCGGACTTCGTGATCGCGCCGAAGCTGTGTCTCGAACGGGCCGACGTCACGCGCTCCGACGGCTCCTTCACCGCGCCCTACGGCAACTACACGGAAGCGATCGTGGAGCCCGACTTCGACGTGATCGAGGAGTGGGAGTTCTTCTGGGGCCTCGCGCGCCGCATGGAGACGCCGATCGCGCTCCGCGGCGGCGAGCTTCCCCTCGACCGCAAACCCACAGCGCACGAGGTGCTGCAGACGACCAGCGCGGGCGCGCGCATCTCCGTCGACGAGCTGCGTGCGCAGGACGGCGGCCACGTGTTCGACGAGATCGAGGTAATCGTCGAACCGCGCGAGGACGGGCACAGCGCGCGGCTTCAGCTCGCGCCGGACGGCATCGTCGAGGAGATCCGGGCCGTGCTCCAGGACCCCGCCCGAGGCGATGGCGGCGGGGGCGCCGCTGGAGGGCGCTACACGCATCGGCTGATCTGCCGCCGGCTGGTCCACTCCTACAACTCGTCCGGGCACGAGCTCCCGGGAGCGCGCGCGCAAGGCTCCACCAACCCCGCGTTCATGAGCCGGGCAGACCTGACGGAACTCGGCCTCGCGTCCGGCGATCTGATCGAGATCCGGTCCGCGCACGGCGCCATCCCAGCGGTCGTGGAAGCGACCGACGAGCTGGGCAGGGGCGTGATCTCCATGGCGCACGCGTGGGGCGACCTGCCCGAGCGCGACGACGAGGTTCGCGAGATCGGCAGCAGCACCAACCGCCTGGTGGACGACGAGAGCGACTTCGATCCGCTCAGCGGCATGGCCCGCCAGAGCGCCATTCCCGTAAGCGTCCGGCCGCTTGCGCAGCGGGAACGCGTCGCAACGCAGCCCCCGCCGCGGCGCTGACGGCGCTACGCCGGCAGCCACGAGACCTACGTACCGCTGCGCTCCGCGCGAATGATGACGCGCTCCGTGTAGTTCCTCGTCACGTCGTTGAACTCGCCGCCGCAGGTGATCAGCGTGATGCTGTCCACGTCCACGTCCGCACTGAGGATCTGCCCGGTGCTGGAGTCCGCGGCGACGTGACGCTGCCAGACCACCGAGTAGCGCAGCGTCACGCCGCCGACCTCGATCTCAATCACATCGCCGGGCGCGAGGAGGTTCAGGTGCCGGAACACGCCCTCGCCCTGGTAGCGAGCGTCCGCCCAGGGGACCGCCGCGGCGTAGTCGACATGCCCGGAGAACACGGCGTTGCCGCCGGCCCCGGGCGCTCCGCCGAGTCCATCCCAGAGCGAGAGGTCGTACCACACCACGTCGCCCGGCCCGGTCGGGTTCTGCATCTTGTCGCCGGAGACGAAGCGCTGCCCCACCGCCGCGTCGACGCCGATCACGGGGATGCGGATGCGCCCCAGCGTCGCGTCCGGCGCCTCGCCGTGGGCCGCGTGCAGCGCAGCGAGGCTGAAGTAGATCGGAGCATCGGGAGTCGCCGTTGCGGTGGAGTCGGGGGTCGCCGTCGCCGTCGCCGTGGGGGTAGCGGTCCCGGTCGATGTCGGCGTCGCGGTTGCTGTCGGCGTGCCGGTCGGCGGCGCCGTCGCGGTCGGGGTCGTGGTCGCAGTCGCGGTTTCGGTCGATGTCGGCGCCGCGGTTGCTGTTGGCGTTGCGGTGGAGACGGCGACGGCAGGCGTGGGCGTGGCCGCTGGAGAGACGGGGGCGACGACGACTGCCGGGGCCTCATCGCCGCCGCCCGCGAGGGCGAACGCAATGACCACGCCGAGCACGATGCCCAGCACGACGGCCGCGGCTGACCAGCGGGCCGTGAGCGACTGACGGACCCACCACTCGGTGAGTTGCCCGATCGCGCGCCTCATACTGTCGGTCATCTCTTGCAGGGCGTTCATGCCGTCTCCGGGGATCGTTCGGCGCGCCGGCAGCGTCCTTGCGGCGCGCAGCCATCCTCAGCCAGCCGCGTCTGCGCGCTGCCCCCGGTCCGCACGCAATTAACGATGGCACAGATCGGATGGCGTGTGAAGATCCGCTCCCCCCAGGAGCGGGCGCTGCGCCGGCGGCGGTGCTGGTCACCCTGCTGACCCCGCCTCCAGACCGCGAGATGACCGATCTGTTCGACCGGGTGAACGGCCCCGCAGCCGCGAGGGCCGAGGAGATCCGCTTGCCCGACGCGGCGGGCTCAGCGTCCGCCTTCGCGCCGTGCGCGGAGATCCTCGCGCAGTTCGCGCTCCGCCTCGGCGCTCGCGCGGCGGCCCTCGGCGATGCCCGCCTCGAGGGCGTCGCGGGCCGAGCGCAGCTCGCCGGTTGCGCCCTCGAGCGGGCCCGGCAGCGGGTCGGCCTCGAAATCGCGGCCCAGCAGCACGCGCAGCGAGGCGTACCCGGCCGCCGCCAGCGTCGCGGTGGCGGCTGCGAGCAGCACGAGCGTGCGCAGGCCCGTCCCGCCGCGCGCTGTGGGGGCGGCGCGCTCTCCGGCGATGCGCTCGGCGGCGAGCCCGACCGCCTCGTTGAGCTGCTCCGAGGAGCCGATCACCTCGACGACCTGGTAGCGCGGCTCGCCCGAGCGCGCGCGTCGGCGCCACGGCCAGCGCGGCCGCATCAGGAGCCCGTCCGGCGTCCGCGCCGCGCGATCCCGGCCACCGTCTCCACGCCCCGGCGCACACCCTGGGCGACGGCGATGACGCGGATCATCGGGGAGATCGCCTGGTCGGAGACGAACTCCACGCTGCCGCGCACGGACTGCACCGTACCGCGCACGTCGTCGATCAGCGGACGCGCCTGCTCTTCGTAGGCGTCCCTGGCGAGTCCGGTCAGCATGCGCACGGCGAAGAAGATCGCGAGCGCCGCGATGATGGCGACGAGGAAGAACACGATCCCGAGCACGGCGTAGATGATGATGGCGGCGTCGCGCGCCTCGTCCAGCGACACCTCGACGACGCCCGTGACGAGCGCCCACACGGCCGCGGCGATCGCGGCCACGATCAGCAGTCCGATCAGGATCAGGATCCAGCGCACATGCGCCTCCAGCCGTCCCGGCGCTCTGAACGCGCCGCCGCCGCTGCATCGTAGAGCGTAGCCCGCGCCTCCACCGAGGCTCAACGCAGGGGCGAGCGCCCTCGTTCGATCGTCCCGCCCCCCGCGACCTCATGCCCGCGCGTCTCGTCGGACCGGTAGAGCACGATCGCCTGACCGGGGGCCGCGGCGCGCACGGGCTGCGCGAAGGTGACGCGGAAGCCCTCGGAGTCGAGCGCCGTCAGCCGCGCCGGGACCAGCGGGCCGTGCGCGCGGATGCGGGCGAGCAGCGGATTGCCGGGCTGCGGCGCCTCGCCCACCCAGCGCGGCTGCGACGCCTCGACGGCGTCCGCAAGCAGATCGTCGGCCGTGCCGACGCGCACCGTGCCCGTTGGCGCGTCGATCGCGGTGACGTAGCGCCGTTCGCCGGTCGCGACGCCAAGGCCGCGCCGCTGGCCGACGGTGAAGGCGGCGACGCCCTCGTGGCGCCTCAGCGTGCTGCCGTCGGCGTCGACGATGACGCCGGCGCGGGAGGAGTCGCCGCGCTCGCGCAGCAGCTCCCGGTAGTCGCCGCCGGGGACGAAGCAGATGTCGGCGCTGTCCGGCTTGTCCGCCACGCCCAGGCCGAGGTCGGCCGCGATCCGCCGCGTCTCGGACTTCGGCAGATCGCCGAGCGGGAAGCGCAGCCGCGCCAGCTGCTGCTGCCCCAGCGTGTAGAGCACGTAGGACTGGTCCTTCGCCTCGTCCTCCGCCGCGTGCAGCGAGAGTCCGACGCCGTCACCACGCTCCCGGATGCGCGCGTAGTGCCCGGTGGCCAGCAGCTCGAAGCCGAGCGCGTCGGCGCGGTCGAGCAGCGTGCGGAACTTCACCCGGTCGTTGCACTCAAGGCAGGGATTGGGTGTGCGCCCGTTGCGGTAGGCGGAGGCGAAGACCTCGATCACATCGCGCTCGAACTCGCGCTCCATGTTGAGCACGTAGTGCGGGATGCCGATCCGCTGCGCCGCCGCCCGCGCGTCCGCGACATCCTCGACGCCGCAGCAGGCCCGCTTCGAGCGCAGCGCCGAGGGATCCGCCTCCGTGTAGAGCCGCAGCGTCACCCCAACGACGTCGTAGCCCTCGCGATGCAGGATCGCCGCCGCGACCGCCGAATCGACGCCGCCGGACATCGCCACCAGGATGCGGGAATCGCTCATCGATCCATTGTAGGCTGGCCCGCGCCGTAGGCGGCTGCCGGGCGCTCAGTTCACTCCCGCGCGTCGAGCCTGTCGAGGCGTCCCGGCCAGTCAAGTATCCGCTGGTCCCCCGTCACGAGCCGGTGACCCTCAAGCGCGGTGGCGACGATCAGGCGGTCGGCCGGGTCGCCGTGCATGTCCGGGAGGCCGCCGGCGCGGGCGGCGATTGCGCCATCGACCGGGATCTCGGCGAGTCCTTCGCGTAGCAGGGCGTCGCGCCACGAACCCGCGTCGCGCAACAGGGTGAAGCGGCCCTTCTCGTGAAGCATCGCCGCTTCCCAGAACGAGATCGCGGATACCGCGAGCTCCCCCTCCAGCGAGGCCTGCTCGATCTCCTCGCGAGCACGCGATCCGAGCCGGGAGTCGCCCGACCGGCTCCAGATCAGGACGTGCGTGTCGAGCAGGATCACGGATGGAGCACGCGGTCAGGGTCCGCCTCGGCTTCCCACTCCACGTCCACGGGCTCCGTGATGTCGCCGTGAATCCGGATGATCTCCCGGTCGCGCCCGAACCAGGTCTTCGCCGTCTCCTGGAGCGGCGTCAGCTTCGCCACCGGCCGGCCGCGCTTCGTGATCACGATCTCCTCGCCGCTCTCGGCGACCTCGTCCATGAGCTTCAGGCACTTCGCCTTGAACTCGGACGCCTTGATGGTTCGCGCGGCCCCGCTTGCGGTGCGTTCTGGCGCCATGTCGCGCTCCCCCTGCTTCCACTTATGTGACCACTATTCTACGCGGTCATGGTCACATCGCGGGTCGCATCCATGCGCGGCGCGGCTGAGGCGGTCTCCTCTATACTCCATGCGCCTCGCGGCAGTTCGCGTCGCGAGGCCTGCTGGCGGCTCGCCGACCTCGGCGACACGATGGTGCACATCTTCTCGGTCGAGCGGCGCGCCTGTGCAGGCTGGCCCGCGCCGTAGGCGGCTGCCGCGCGCCGCGGTCCCGCAAGGCGCACCCTGGGCCAGGCCGCGCGACATCGCGCAAGTACGTCTGTTCTGCCCAGGTGGTAACATGCGAATCTCACTGTGGTTAGAAGAGCCGTCCGGAGGGAGAGAGCGTTGGCAACTCATCCCGAACTACTGGAGCGCATCACAGTGCGCGCCGATGTCTTTGGCGGCAAGCCGATCATTCGCGACATGCGCATCGCCGTGGAGCATGTCCTCGGAATGCTGGCGGCAGGTGATTCCGCCGAGACGATCCTCCACGAATACCCGGTGTTGGAACCGGAGGACATCCAGGCGTGCCTGCTCTTTGCCCACCGCTCAATCGCCGGTGAGGATGTCCACGAGCGCGTGCCCATCCGCAAGTCTTGAGGTTCCTCCTCGACGCGTGCGCCGCGTCTCGGAGCATGCGCGCGACACTGACCGGCCTGGGCCACGACGTTCTGTCAGCTTTGGAGGCAGCGCCCCGCGCCACGGACGATGAGCTGCTCGCCCTGGCGCTCGCGGAGCAGCGGATCCTCATCACGGAGGACAAGGATTTCGGCGAGTTGGTGTTTGTGCGCCGCTTGCCGCATCCCTGCATCATTCGCTTCACCGACATGCCTGTTGCGGAGAAGGCCGCCGCAATGCGTCATCTGATTGAGCGCCACGCGGACGCGATGCACGAGGCGAGCATGATCGTGGTCACGCGTAGCCGGGTACGCGTACGTCACGGAGAACGCGGGGAGTCCTGACCGCCCGATAGGGTGGGCTCGTCTCCTCTATACTCCATGCGCCTCGCGGCGCCGCAGCGAGGCCTGCTGGAAGGGGAGCGCGTCTGGACGGGTCGCAACTCGCGCGCGAGGTCGTCGACGCACTGGTGGACCGCCAGGCGTCGGATGTCGTGCTGCTGGATCTCGATGGGCTCTCCACCTTCACCGACTACTTCGTGATCGCCAGCGCCGACAGCGAGCGGCAGATGCGCGCGCTCGCGGACGCCGTCGACCAGATCGCCGCGACGCACGAGGGCGCCCGCCGCGCCAACCGCCGGCTCTGGGAGGGCCGCAGCGAGGATGGCTGGCAGCTCGCCGACCTCGGCGACACGGTGGTGCACATCTTCTCCGTCGAGCAGCGCGCCTACTACAACCTCGAGGGTTTGTGGCGGCGCGCGCGCGAGGTCGTCCACATCCAGTAGTGAGCCCCCCCCGAGGCCGGCGACCCGGGTCACGCGGAGAGCGCGCCCCGCGTAGCCCGCTACTGTGTACCGTCTGGCGAGGCGGTGCGCGCATGACCCGTACTGGAACTCCGTCGCCGAGGCTGTGCGAGGGCCCCGCCCTGCCCGGGAGCCGCGCATGAGGCGGGCGGTCCGGGCGCGCCTCGTCCCGCAGACTCCCGTGTTCTACGGCTGGTACATCGCCGGCGGCGGCGGTGCGATGAACCTGCTGGTGTTCGGGATTGCCTCGCTCGGGCTGGGCGTGCTGATCGACCCGATGCGCGAGGAGCTGGGCTGGAGCCTGGCTGCGATCTCCCTGGGGTTCTCGCTGCGCAGCTTCGAGCAGGGCCTGCTGGCGCCGATCAGCGGGGCGCTGGTCGATCGGCTCGGCCCGCGCAAGATGTCGCTCAGCGGGGTGGTGCTGCTTTCGGGCGGCTTGTTGCTCTTCTCGCAGGCGCGCGATCTGCCCGTCTACTACGCGGCGAGCGTGATCTCGGCGCTGGGGCAGAGCCTCTCCTCGGGCACGCCCTTCAACGCCGCGGTCGTGAACTGGTTCCATCGCAAGCGCGCCAGAGCCATGGGGGTGGTCGCCGCGGGCCGCGGCGGCGGGTACTTCGTGGTCCCGCTGTTCGCGCTGCTGGTCACCGTCGCGGGCTGGCGCGAGGCGCTCGTGATCGTGGCGCTGCTGATCCTCCTCGTCGGGACCGCGATCGCCCTGCTTGTGCGGGACCGGCCGGAGTCGTACGGCCTGCTCCCGGACGGCGAGCCCGCCGCCGGCGCGGAGGCCGGGGAGGGGAGCGCCCCGGCGCGCCCCTCGTCGCTGACGGGGATGAACGTGCCGGAGGTGCTGCGCGGGCGGGTCTTCTACCTGCTGACGATCTCGACCGGGATCACGGCCGGCCAGTCGGTGGCCTGGACGGTGCACCAGGTGCCGCACATGACGCACTCGGGCTTCTCGCTGACCGAGGCCGGCCTGGTCGTTGCGGTATACGGGGCCGTGCAGGTCGCGATGCGGCCGGCCGTGGGCTGGCTCGCCGACCTCGTCGGCCGGCATCAGCTCTACATCGCCTCGTTCGTGTTGCAGGGCGTGGGCCTTTTCATCTTCGCGCAGCTCAGCACGGACCGGCTCTGGCTGCTGCCGCTCTACTACCTGACGTACGCGAGCGGGCACGCGATCTGGGTGATCCTCTTCATCACCGCCGTCGCGGACTACTTCGGCGCGCGGCGATTCGGCACCCTGCAGGGGCTCACCTCCTCGCTCACGATGCCCTTCGGGATGCTCGGCCCGTTCCTGGCCGGTCTGGCCTTCGACGAGTTCGGCAGCTACCAGCTGATCTTCACGATCTACGCCCCGCTGACGGCGCTGGCGGCGATCTTCGTCGTCCTCGCCGGACGGCCGCGAGGCGAGTCCGAGTGATCCGGGCATGCGTGTGGGCTAGTCGGCGGGTAGGCGTGAGTGCCTCGGTGCGGGGCTCGGGCGCGTGACCGTGTCGGCGCTGAAGCGGGGCGCCCCCTGGAACGAGGTGCTACGCGAGACGTGGCGAGCACGAGCAGTGGCCCAATGCAGCGCTGCGCGATGAGTCGTGGGCGTCGAGCGGCCGCAGCTCGCCCAGCTTGCCGCCTGCGACTACCTCGAGCGCGCCGAGGACGTCGTCATCGCCGGGCCGACCCTACGCCCAGCGCCAGCGCCGCCGCCGCGGACTGCCTTGCCGTTGATGTCAGGGCGAGGCCGGGCCCTCGCTCGTCGCGAGCAGGGGGGTGTTGGCGGGGACGCCGTCCGCGTACAGCTCGTGGAAGGCGCGGTTCACGAGGTCCGGCGCCCCGAGAATGTAGGACACGAAGGCGCCGCCCTGTGTGGCGTAGAGGGCCCTGACGTGTCGGTCCTCCGCGCACGACGCTAGCTCCTCGACGCTCCCCCCTGCGTAGGTGAGGAGGCTGAAGCCGACGTCGACGGCGCCCCGCAGGCACGACGCCGCCGGCGCGAGGTTGATCGACACGCGATAGACGCGCTCCCGCCTCCCGTCGATTGAGGTCACGGACACCGTGACCTCGACGCCGTCCGCGATCGCCACCTGGTGCCCGCTGCGGCGCGCATCTGCGTCGGCGGGCGCGATGACCACGCTCGTCCCGGGTTGCACAGGGTGGGAATCGACCGTCGTCTCCGTGACCCCCGCGGGAGCGACGGCCGCGTACTCTCTCCAGGTGGGTGAGAACTCGCCGATCTCGATGCCGCCGAGCGTCAGCGAGGCGAGGCGTGCGTCGGTCGCGTCGGGCGTGTTGTAGCTGTAGACGCGGCCGTCGCTCCCGTCCGCGACGTACATCACGCCGCCGTCGGACCAGATGCCGTGCGGGCTGTTGTTGCTCGCCTGCGAGAGGCTGAGTTCCCCGAAGTCCTCCTTCTCGACGCGCGCGAGCCTGGTCGCGCTGGTCGTCCTGGCCTGCTGCGGCGCGGGCAGGTCGTAGGCGAAGAGACGCTTGGCTCCGTCGTCGGAGACCCAGACCGTCACGCCGTCGGACCAGACCCCGCGTGGGGCGTCGTTCGCGAGATCGAGTCTGTACTCGGCAAGCAAATCGCCGCTCGAGAGGTCGTACGCGAAGAGCGCCGCACCCTCCCCGTCCACGACCCACACGGCCTCGCCATCGGACCAGAGGCCGTGCGCGTCGCTGTTCCGCGCGGCGAGGGCGATGTCGCGGTGCTCGGCGCGCTCCCCGCTCGCGAGGTCGTAGGCGAAGAGCCGGTCCCGGTCGGCGTTGGAGATCCAGGCCGTCTCGCGGTCGGACGAGACGCCGCGCGGGGCGCGGTTGCGCTCATCGAGATCGAATTCCGCCCGCTCCCGGCGTTCGCCGCTCGCGAGGTCGTAGGCATAGACGCCGGCGTCGGAGTCCGGGCCGGCCTCGGTGATCCAGAAGGTCGTGCCGTCGGACCACAGTCCCGTGGGCCACGCGTTGTGAATGTCGAGTTCGTCGAGATCGTGCTCGACGGTCCACTCGAAGTCGACGCTGCTGGGAGGCTGGGACGGCCCGCGTGAGCGGGATGGCTCGGTGACCCTGATCGTCACGTCGATGCTCGCGGTCGCACCCGAGGGGTCGGTCGCGGTGACCGTGGCACGGTAAGAGGCTTGCTCGGCGCGATCGAGCACCGTGCCCGCTCGCAGTCGCAGCTGGCCCGTGTGCTCGTCGATGTCGAACGACCGGGCCGTGCGCTCGGAGAGCCGGTACGTCACCTGGTCGCCGTCCTGATCGATCGCGGCGACCGGCGGGCCGACCCTGGTGCGGGCGGCCGCGCGGCTGTCGACGAATCGGACGGTCGATGCGGGCGGGAACGCGGGCGCGTGGTTCACGATGACTGTTGCCGTGGCCGCCGATCCGTCGATCGAGGGCTCCTCGTTGACGTCGGTCACGGAGACGGTCACGCGGCGCTTCCCGGGGAGGTCGCCTCCATCCTCGGCGAGGACAGTGACCTCGTAGCGGTTGTTCCCGTTCGCATCGGCCGGGCTTTCGAAGTCGGGCGCCTCCCTGAAGTGCAGCTCACCGTTCGTGATGGTGAAGAGCTGGTGGTCGCTCCCCGCAAGCGACCATCTCACGGCGCCATCTTCCGGGTCGTCGTAGGTGTAGGCCCCCACCAATGTGCCCGAGCCCTCCTCGACGCGGACGCCGACCGGGCCGAAGACATCGGGAGGCTCGTTCAGGTCCGTCACGGTGACGCTCACGGCGAGAAAGCCCGCCGCGGATCCGTCGGATCCGTGGATGCCCACCTGATACACGTTGTCCGCGTCATCGTCCGCGGGGTGTTCGTAGTCGGGAGGCGCGACGAATGAGAGGTCGCCCCCCCTGTTGATGGAGAAGTGGTCGCTGTGGACGCCGGACAGCGACCACGTCACACCCGACGTCAAGGGGGTGGCATACGTAGCCACCGTTGTCGAGGCGTTCTCGGTGTACTCGGGCGTGCTGTTTCCGGACACACGCAGCAGCTCGTCCTTGTCGTCCACGAGCACTCGCACGATCGCCGCGGCCCTCCCCAGACTGGCGTCGCTGCGTGTGTGGAGGATCACCGTCCAGATGTCCTGGGAGTCGTCGTCGCTGTCGGAGTGGACCGTCGCGAGCTGGGGCGCGTTCCAGTTGCTCCTCGTGAACGTCATCTGGTGCGGCTCGATTCGGACGGCCCCGATCCGCCAGACCAACAGCTCGACGGTGACGTCGCCCGATGGCTGCGATGGGAGCCTCACGGTGTACCGCTCGCTCTGCCCCTCGGCTATCCGCAGAGAGTTGGGGCTCACGACCGTGCCCGCAGCGACACGCGGCCCCCTGGGGACGACGGAGAGGTTCTGCACGCTCTGTGAGGGGAAGGGCGGAACGATGTTTCCGGCAGCATCGACGAAGAGGGACCCGAGGTCGCGGGCGAACACCATATCGGAAGCAACGCTCACTGCCTGGCCGGCCTCTATGGGGGGAGCGGTCACCCGGATCGTGAGTTCGCTCCCCGACACCGCCGCGCCGGACAGGAGATCTTCGCGGCCATCGATCGTCACGCTCAGGACGCCCCGAATCAGATCCAGCAGGGGGACGTTGTGCTGATCGCTGATCAGCGTCACGGCGGGGTTGATGGTGACGGCCTCGCTGAACGTGACGATGATGTGCGCGCCGCTGGTGTCGGTTCGTGCGCTCACGAAGACCGGAGCCGTGCTGTCGACCTCCTGCGCGCGCGCCTGCTGCGCCGCGAATGCGAGCACGCCGAGCGCGACCAGCGCACCGACCACCGCGCGGGACCGAGGCACTGCTGCCCCTCAGCCGGCCGCGCCGCGCTGCGTGACGGCCGGGCTGTCGGCGGGGGTGCCGCAGCGGCGCGGGTCCGGGGATCGGCGGCGTGCGCCCCACGCTGCGTCGGCACGAGGGGGGCGAGGGTGTCCGTCGTCCATGCGGGCGTGAAGTGACCGCACGTCGATCTCTCCCGCAGATGTCGGGTAGCGGCGGCCCGGTTCAGTGTGTCCCGGCGTCATGATGACGGTGATCTCCAGCTTCCAGCACCACTCTATACCCTGATCTGGCGTGACCTGAACAGCTAGCTCGGGCCACAAGCGAGGGCGCTGCCCGAGCGCGGGTCGCGCTCTGCCGGATCTGATCCTTGCCGAGGTCGCCTGCGTGCTGGAGTCCTACTACGAGGTCGCTCGCCTCCAGGTCGCCGAGGCGCTACGCGCGATTCTGTCCTTTCGCGCCATCGGCGTGGTGGACAGCGCACTGCTCTATCGCACCGTCGAGTTGTACGAGGTGCACCGTCTCGACTTCGCCGATGCCTACCTCGTGGCGAGTGCCGAGCGCACGGGCGTCGGCGTGGTGGCTTCGTTCGACCGCGCGATCGATCGCGCGGCGACGGTTCGGCGCGAGGAGCCGTCCTGAGAACGCGCTACTCGAAGATCCAGCGGTCCGTGTCGCGCTCCCACGAGGGCGCCGCCTCGTCGCCGAAGAAGAGCGCGATCTCGCGCGCCGCGCTCTCCGGGCCGTCCGATCCGTGCACCAGGTTCCGCCCCACCTCGAGGGCGAAGTCGCCGCGGATCGTGCCGGGCGCGGCCTCGACTGGGTTCGTCGAGCCCATCGTCTGGCGCGCGGCGGCGACCGCGTCCGGCCCCTCGAACACCGCCGCCACGAGCGGGCTCGAGGTGATGTAGTCGACCAGGCCGGCGAAGAACGGCTTGCCCTCGTGCTCCCCGTAGTGGCGGCGCGCCAGCGCCTCGTCGGCCTGCATCAGGCGCAGCGCCACCAGCCGCAGCCCGCGACGTTCGAGGCGGCCCAGCACCTCGCCGATCAGCCCGCGCTGGACGGCGTCCGGCTTCACCAGGATCAGCGTGCGTTCCATCTGGTCTCCTTCTGCTTTCGCGCTCTCGTGTTTCCGGTCCGTTCGCTGCGTTCGTCGTATCCGCCGGGGACGGCGCATCGCGGCTCTCCGCCGCCTCAGCTCGTGCGCCTTCCCGCCGCCGCCCGCGTGATCGACGGCGGACGCAGGTACACGACGTCGACGAGCGCCGGATCGCCGTAGGCCTCGTGCAGCCGCGCGAGGCGCACGAGGTCCGCGGCGAGCCGCACGTTCTCCGCCGCAGGAGCCGCCGTCCCCCCGATGCCGGGGAGGGCGGCAAGCAGCTCCTCGCTCAGCTCGCCGCACCAGCGCGCGCCGCGCGGCGCGGCGCTCAGGCAGGCGTCCAGCTCGTCGAGGCGCGGCCCCTCGATCACCACGGGCGTGCCGACGTCGCCGAGTTCGTAGGCGGCCCAGGCGACGCGGCCGCCGCCGGGCTCGTGCGCGGCGACGACCGGCCGCCCGCAGCCGAGCTGCGGGAACGCCGCCGCCTCGAGGCGCGAGACGCCCGCCAGCGGGATGCCGAGCGCGAGCGCCAGCCCCTGCGCCGTCGCGACGCCGCTGCGCAGGCTCGAGTAGCCGCCCGGCCCCGCGTCGACCGCGATCGCCGCCAGCTCGGCGCGCTCGACTCCGGCCTCGCGCAGCGCCGCGTCGATGCCGCCCAGCAGCTCGCGCGAGTAGTTCGTCTCCACGGTCCAGCGCCGCTCGATCAGCAGCTCGTCGCCATCGAGCAGCGCGACGGCAGCCTCGCTCGAGGCGCTGTCGATGCCCAGCTCGACGCGCCGCATCAACCGCGCCCTCCGAGGCCGTCGAGGATGCGGTGGTAGCGCTCGCCGACGGCGACGAAGGTCAGCCGCCGCTCGTCGTCGCGCTCGCGTGAGAACTCGATGGCGACCAGCAGGTGCTCGCTCGGCAGCGCCTCGAGGCCGCGCTCCGGCCACTCGACCAGCAGCGCGCCGTCCGCGGCCTGTTCCGCGAGCGCCAGCTCCTCGACCTCCTCGGGCTCCGTCAGTCTGAAGAGATCGGCGTGGTGCAGCGCGTCCGGGCGGTTGGCAGGATAGGGGGCGGCGGCGTCCTCGGTGGCCGGAAGGTCGTGGCGCGCGAGCAGGACGAAGGTGGGGCTGTTGACCGGCCCCTCGACGCCGAGGCCGGCGCCGACACCCTGCACGAGCGTCGTCTTGCCCGCGCCGAGCGGCCCCTGCAGCAGCACGACGTCGCCGGGCCGCAGCAGCCGCGCGAGCCGCCGCCCGAGGGCGCGCGTGCGGGCCGCGCCCTTCGTCGTCACGAGCATGCGGTTGGCGGTGTGCACGTTGCCCCGCTCCGTCGCTGCTGGGCAGTCCCTCGCCGGCGAGCGGCTCAGCGCAACTGGTCCCAGCCCGTGGACGCCGGGTCGATGCGCCGCCCCGAGGGATCGAGGGCGATCACCTCGCCGGGCGGTCCCGTCACGACCCGGCCGATGCGTGTCAGCGGCGGCAGTTGGGCCTCGGAGGCCCCGTCTGCCGCGAGCGCGTCGAGCGTAGCAGCAGGCCCGCAAAGCGCCAGTTCGTAGTCCTCGCCGCCGCCGAGCGCCAGCGCGAACGCGCGATCGCCGCCCAGCAAGGCCACGGCCGCGGGGTGCAGCGGCAGCGCCGCCGCCTCGATCTCGATGGCGACGCCCGAGGCGGCCGCGACGTGGCCGAGGTCCTGCAGCAGCCCGTCCGAGATGTCGATGGCGCAGCGCAGCCCTGCGGCGGCAGCCGCCCGGCCCAGCGCGAGCCGCGCCCGTGGCCGGCGGTGCGCGGCGATCAGCGGCGCCGCATCCGGCTCCGACTCCCGTCCTGCCTCGATCAGTGCGAGCCCGGCAGCCGCCGCGCCCGGCGCCCCCGAGACGGCGACAGCGTCGCCCGGCCGCGCCGCGCCGCGGCGCAGCAGCGCGCTGCCGTCGCGCGCGCTCCCGATCGCGGTCGCGCTGAAGCTCGTGCTCGCCGCCCGTGCGATGTTGCCGCCCGCGATCCGCGCGCCGAAGCAGCGGCAGGCCGCGGCCAGCCCGTCCACGAATGCATCGAGGTCCGCGAGCGAGACGCCGGGCCCGAGTTGCGCGGCGATCAGCAGCGGACCGGGCTCGGCGCCCATCGCGGCGAGGTCGGAGAGGCTGGTCGCGACGCAGCGCCAGCCGACATCGGCCAGCGACATCGTGTCGCGCCGCCAGTGCGTGCCCTCGACGAGGCTGTCGACGGTCGCGACGGTCGTGGAGCCCTCGTGCGTCCACGCCGCGGCGTCGTCGCCGGGCGGCACGAGGATGTCGTGCGCGGCGGCCTCGCCGAGGCGCTCGATGATGCGCCCGATCAGCCCGAACTCGCCGAGGTCGCTGAGGTCTCTGAGGCCCATGGCGCGCGCTCCCGGGCCGCGCTCAGGCGCCCGGCCGGCGCAGCTCCTGCGTTTCCCCGTTCTCCTCGATCCAGCCCTCGACGACGGCGGCGTGGATCACTCGCCCAAGGGCCTTCTGGACGCCCTGCGAGAGGCGCGCGAAACGCAGGTTCCGGGCCGCCGTCTTCAACACCTGCACATGCGGGATCCAGAGCCCGGCCGGGAGTGCCGCCTCGAGGGCGTCGCGCAGCTCCGCGTCCGGCACGTCACCGATGTCGGCGGCCTTCCGCTTCCCCGGCGGCACGGCCTCGGCGGCGGGGGGCGCCTCCGGCTCTGCCTCTGCCTCTGCCGCGGCCTTGATGGCAGCCTCGGGAGCGTCGCCGTCCTCTTCGGAGTCGTCCGACCCAGGGGTGAGACGCCCGCTCGGGGAGCGGTCGTCTTCGAGGTTGATCCGGGCGAGGGCGGCGAGGGCGTCGCCCTCGCCGATGTTCATCACGGCGACGCCCCGCGCGGTCCGGCTCAGCTGGCGGATGTCGCTCGGGTCCGTGCGCATGACGATGCCCTCGCGGGACACGAGGATGATCTCCTGGCCGGCGGTGACGGCGCGCGCGACGGCGAGCGGTCCGCTCCGGTCGGTCGTCCTGAAGGTGAGCATGCCCATGCCGCCGCGGCCCTTCGTCGGGTATTCCACGATCGGCGTCCGCTTGCCGACACCACGCTCCGACACCAGCAGCAGGTCCTCGCCGTCGCTGTCGATCACCAGCCCGACGACGCGATCGCCGTCCCCCAGCCGCATGCCGCGCACCCCGCCCGATGCGCGGGAAGCGACACGCAGCGAGCCGACCGCGAAGCGGATCGCCCGCCCGGCGCTGCTGACGAGGATCGCGTCATGTGCGTCGGCGGCGGCGTGCGCGGCGATCAGGCTGTCGCCGCGCTTGAGGTTCATCGCGATCAGGCCGGCCCGGCGCACCGACTCGAACTGCTTCAGCGGCGTGCGCTTGACGTCGCCGCCGGCGGTCGCGAGCACCATCGAGTCGCGGCTGAAGTCCGAGACGACGACCACGCTGGTCACGCGGTCCGTGGCGCCCATCTCGACCAGGTTCACCAGCGGGACGCCGCGCGCCTGGCGCGTCGCCTCCGGCGCCTCGTAGCCGCGCAGCGAGTAGACGCGGCCCTGCTGCGTGAAGAACAGCAGCGAGTCATGGGTGTCGCAGACGACGAGGTGGTTCGCGGCGTCCTCGTCACGCGTCGGCGCGCCGGTCACGCCGCGCCCGCCTCGCCCCTGGCGGCGGTAGGTCTCCAGCGGCACGCGCTTCATGTAGCCCGCGTCCGAGACGGTGACGACGATGCGCTGGTGCGGCACCAGGTCCTCCGCCGAGATCTCCCCGGCGGGCTGCGCGAACGCCTGGGTGGCGCGCTCGTCGCCGTACGTGTTCTTCAGCTCCGCGCAGTCGTCCTTGATCAGCCCGTCGATCTTCTCGGGGTGCGCAAGCAGATCCTCGAGCCAGGCGATCTGCTCGGCGAGCTCCGCGTGCTCGTCCTCGATGCGCTGTCGCTCGAGCGCGGCGAGGCGGCGCAGTTGCATGTCCAGCACGGCCTGCGCCTGCCGCTCCGACAGCCACTGCTCGTCGTCGTCCGCGTCCGCCCTGTCAACCCAGCGGGGGCCCGCCATCAGCGCGGCCTTCGCCGCGTCCGCGGACTCCGAGGCGCGGATCGTCGCGATCACCCAGTCGAGGTGCTCGATCGCCCGCAGCAGGCCCTCGAGGATCTCCGCGCGCTCACGCGCCTTCTTGAGGTCGAACTCGCTGCGCCGCCGGATCACCTCGCGGCGGTGGTCGAGGAACGCCTGCAGCGCCTCCTTGAGGCTGACCGTCTTCGGCTGCCCGTCGACGAGCGCGAGCATGTTGACCGCGAAGGTCGATTGCAGCGCGGTGAGCTTGAACAGCTGGGCCTCGACGGCCGCCGGCGTGCCGGCCCGCGAGAGCTCGATCACGATCCGCATGCCGTCGCGGTCGGACTCGTCGCGCAGGTCGGAGATGCCCTCGATGCGCTTGTTGCGCACGAGGTCGGCGATGCGCTGGATCAGCGTGGACTTGTTGACCTGGTAGGGCAGCTCCGTGACGACGAGCTGGATGCGGCCCGCCTCGGTCTGCTCGTGGGTGATCACGCCCTGCATCGTGACCTTGCCGCGACCGCTCGCGTAGGCCTGCCGGATTGCCTCGCGGCCGAAGATGCGGCCGCGCGTCGGGAAGTCCGGCCCCTGCACGTGCTGCATCAGCTCGTCGATGCCCGCCTCGGGGCGGCCGATGAGCAGCGTCAGCGCGTCGCAGATCTCGTTGAGGTTGTGTGGCGGCACGTTCGTCGCCATCCCGACCGCGATCCCGCTGGCGCCGTTGAGCAGCAGGTTGGGGATGCGCGAGGGCAGCACGACCGGCTCGTTGACCGAGTCGTCGAAGTTCGGCTGGAAGTCGACCGTGTCGCGGTCGAGGTCGGCGAGCAGCTCGCTGGCGATCGGGGCAAGGCGCGCCTCGGTGTAGCGCATCTGCGCGGGCGGATCGCCGTCGACGGAGCCGAAGTTGCCCTGCCCGGTGACGAGCGGGTAGCGCATGGTGAAGTCCTGCGCCATCCGCACCAGCGTGTCGTAGATCGCCTGGTCGCCGTGGGGGTGGAACTTGCCCATCACCTCGCCGACGACGCGGGCGGTCTTCTTCAGCGCGGAGTTGGGGCCGACCCCCAGCTCCTGCATCCCGAAGAGGATGCGGCGCTGCACCGGCTTGAGCCCGTCGCGCACATCGGGCAGCGCGCGCGAGACGATGACCGACATCGCGTAGTCGAGGTAGGAGACACGCATCTCGTCTTCGATGCGCGTGGTCTGGATGCGTTCCGGGGTCTCTTGAACCAACGTCTGCCTCGGACGGGGAGTGCGGGAACGCCCGTGTGTCTATTGTACCAGCGCGGGCGGTCAGGAACCCTCGACCGCTGGGTCGCGGCGCGCGTCTCGTCGGCCGGGCTGGTAGCTGGTCAGGTTGACTCCAGGAGCCCGGCGCCGCCTGCGAGGTGCTCGACTTCTGCGACTACCTCGATCAGTGTCGGCATCTCCTCGCGCTCGAGCATTGAACGCGACCGCTCCCTGCCCGTCAGGGGATCGAATTCGTGGCGATGGAACTCGTCGGGCGATTCGATATGACCGTTGTCGTAGCGGAGGATGTTGTGGCCGCCGCGCACATGGGCGTTGTATCGGTAGCTGACGCCTCGGACTTCCTCACGACTGCGACTGACACGAACTGCCAACAGCTTCGTGATGTCGATGACGACGTCACCCGCGCAGTGAATCGCTCCCTCAAGGAGGAACGAGACTGTGCCGCTCTCGTCGAGGCGCGTGAAGGCGGTCTCGTCCTTCAGAACGAAGGTGTGCCTGTCTAAGGCGCCTTCGTGAATCTCCTGGTACGAGTCGAACCGGAGCCAGCCGTGCTTCTCGCTCGGGTCAACTCTTCGAGGTGAGCGACGATGCTGGCGTCCTGTAGCCACTTTGCGATCTCAGCCGTTTCGCGCTGGATTCCCGACCTCACCATATCTCGCATGGGTTCGGTCGAGATCTCGTACCGAGCCTCGTACTCTGCGATCCGGCGGCACACTGCGCGCATGTACTCGCGTGCGTCTACAGTTGCGACAGGCTTCAGATTCGTCGAGTTCATGTCAAGTACAATCGAGCAAATGTTCCGCACCAATGCTCCCAAACTATAGCATGCCGCAGCTCACCCCGTCAGCGAAATTGGTCTCGTACTCTGCCGTACCAGTCGCCCTCCGCCAGTCCTGCCTGGCGCCCAGAGGGGGGAGACTTAGATTATCCGTTCGCCACCGTCTACACGCCGCGCCCCTCACCGCGCGCGCTCGCCTCGATCCGGGCGACGTACGCGGGCGGCAGACCGGCAGCGTGCGCGCCGCGCAACATCGTGTCGAGGTAGGCGGCGGACGGCGCGATGTGCGGCGCCTGCGGCTCCACGACCTGGTAGGCCAGGCAGTTCAGGACTTCGCCCTCGGCCGTGGTCACGTCCACCTCGATCCGGCGATAGCGAGGCGGCGAGGCGTCTACGCCCTCCTGACGATCGAGGGCGTCCCCGTCTGCGGCGTCGATGCGCCAGACGACGCCCTGGACCTCGGCGCCCGCACCGGGGCGGATGTCGGCGACGCCGCCGCCCCAGCGCTCGCTGCGCCGCGTGAACGCCAGCCGGTAGCCCGGCAGCCGGGCGGTCGTCTCGAGGCGGGCGGACGGGCAGCTCTCGTGCAGGCGCGCCCCGCTTAGGTTGGAGCCGTACGCGAAGTAGCGGAACACCGGCGGCGCCTTCGTCATCCGGCGTCCTGCCGGCCGGTCCCCGCGCAGGCCGCGACGAACGCCTCGAAGAGGGGGCGCTGCTGGTCCGCGATCTCCTCGCGCTCCGGGTGCCACTGCACGGAGAGCGCCCAGCGCCGGTCTGGCCGCTCCAGCGCCTCGACGATGCCGTCGGCGGTCGTCGCCGCGACGCGCAGGCCGGGCGCGAGGCGATCGGGCGTGACGGCCTGGTGGTGCCGCGAGTTGACGCGTAGCGATCGCACCTCGAACAGGCCCGCGAGCAGCGAGCCCTCCGCGAGCGCGACCTCGTGCCAGCCGGAGTCGATCGCGCCGTCCTCGCCGCTGCGGGCGCGGTGCGGCTCGCGCTCGAAGATGTGCTGCAGCAGCGAGCCGCCGTGCGCGACGTTGAAGAGTTGGTGCCCGCGGCAGATCGCCAGCAGCGGCAGATCGCGCTCAAGCGCGTCCTGCAGCAGCGCGGTCTCGAACTCGTCGCGCGTCGCGTTGATCTCGGTCACGTAACGCGAGGGCGTCTCGCCGTAGCAGGCCGGATCGACGTCGATGCCTGCGCTGATCAGCAGCCCGTCGAAGCCCTCGATCCGCGTGCCGGGTCGCCAGTCCTCGAGGTCGTAGGCTTCCCAATCGGCGCCGGCGGCCTCGAGACAGTCGGCGTAGTCGTCCCAGCGTTCGCCGATCACTTCCTCGGCGCGCGTGACCAGGACACGGGGGCGGCGCGCGTGTGCGTCGGCCGAGGGGGCGGCGGTCACCGGGCTGGCTCCTCGTGGCGGGCGCTCGCTGCGCTCACGGGCATCGCCGGCCTCTGAACAGCCTGCGGGCTGGGGCCGCGATGAGGCGGGTGGAGTGGATGGTCGGGGTGCGCAGATTTGAACTGCGGACCTCGTCGTCCCGAACGACGCGCTCTGCCAAGCTGAGCTACACCCCGATGGGCGCCTCGCGGCACCGCAGCACGGATCGTAGCACCGCGCGGATTCGGGCGTCGAGTTGGGGGCGCTGCTTGGCCTAGCCCTCGGAGGGTTCGGGCTGTCGGCCGCGAGCCGATCGCAGGACCGTGATGCCTTCGTCGGGAAACCGCTGATCGAGCGAGTAGACAGTCGAGCCCGCCTCCGACCGTGCGGCTGCCCAGACCAACGCATCCCCAAACGAGACTCGACCCGACGGCCGGCAGAGCCGCAGCGCCTCGATCACGAGGTGCTTGTCGAGCCGGAAGGCATCGATATTCTCCTTACGGAGCAGGGCAATGAGGTGGTCGACGATCGCTTCCCTCGGCACGTCGTGTTCGGAGCGAAGCACGTACGCCGTCTCGAACAGCACGATGTCCGTGATCAGTAGCGGATCCTCGCCGTCGATCACCTGCGCGCTGACATCGGCGAGGTCCGGCGGATCTCCGGTGAGATAGCAAACGAGCATCGAGGTGTCGAGCAGCCAGCTCACGGGGCGCGAGTCGCCCCGCGTTCCCGCTCCGCGGCGGCATCCGGCCAGGCGCGCTCCCTCGCCTGATCCCACTCCTCATCCTGCGCGGCGCGGCGCACGTAGGGGGCGAGGCTGCCCTTCAACGACTCGCGGTGCTCGGGTGGCAGGAAGTAGATCTCGACATGGTCGTCGGCGACGCGCTGCATCGCGACCCACCCGGGACCGATCCCGAGCCGGTCGCGGATCTCTTTCGCGATCACGACCTGACCCTTGGATCCAACCACGTAGGCCATGGTAGTACCTCCGGTGGCTAGTATAACTCGCCGGTCTCTGTTGGAGCACACGATTGCAGCGGCGGCTCACTGCGCGGCGTGCGCCGCGGGCTGCCGACTGACGTATGATCGCTGGTGGCGGGGTGAAGGGCGCGTCCATGCGCTTGCGGTCCCCTGCGCCTCGACGGCTGCGCCCGCTCGCGTTCCTCGCGCTGCTCGCCGCGGCGTTCGCGCTCGCCTCGCTCGCCGACGCACCGCTCAGCGAAGCCGATCCGCTCGATCTTGGCGAGGAAAACTCGTGGATTCGGGTCCAGAACCTTGGGCTCGGCGACGCGAACATCGAGGTCGAGTTCTTCGACCTCGCGGGCGAGCTCGTCGCCACCGACCGTTGCCCGCGCGCAGATGGCTGCGCGGCGCTCGCACCCGGCTATGGCTGGTCGTTCTTCCAGCAGGGCTATGACCCGCTTGCCGAGGGCTATCGAGGCTCCGCCGTGGTCACGGTCGATCAACCCTTCGTCGCGCTGCTCGCTCGCGATGTCTTCCAGGACGGCTACTTTCGCATCGCGGGCGACGCGCTGAGCCTCAGCACGGGCACCTCGACGCACTTCGCACCGATCGTGCAGCGCACCGCCGAGTACGTCTCGCGCATCTCCGTCGAGAACACCAGCGCCACACGCGAGGGCTGCTTCCAGATCGTGTACTACGCCGAGGGCTCGTCCCGTCCCACCGCCATCGATCCGCCGGGGCCCACGGAGGGCTGTCCGCGGGGCGGCGTTCTGGTGCCGCCGCGCGGCACGTTGCTGCGCAACGAGCACAACCTGCCCGTGCCGGAGGGCTTCGACGGCGCGGCCGTGGTGCAGGGTCTGCTGACGGAGTCCGGCGTGGCGGCGCAGGACCAGTTGCCCTCAGTCATCGTCGACACCCGCGAGAGGGAGGGCCCCGGGCTCGCGATGTACCGCGGCATCGACTACGCCGAGATGAGCCGGGACGTGGTGCTCCCGCTCGTCGACCGCAATGCCAGCGAGGGACAGACCATCTGGACCACGCGCTTTCGCGTCGCCAACAGCATTCCGCCCGTGTCCAACGAGTTGCAGATCCTCTTCGCAGGCCGCGACGCCGCCGGCGACGAGATCGAGATCGAGCACAAGGTGAGCGTGGTCTCCTCGCTGACCTGCGACCAGCGTCTCGACGGCGCTGGCGGCTGCCTGCCGGACGGCGTCGTGCTGCCGGAGACCTTCTACGGTTCGGTGCGAATTCGCGCCGAGTACCCGATTGCGGTCGTCGCGCAACGCCTCTCGACGGACGGCGCGCTCGCCGACTATCGCGGCTTTACCGCCTCCGAGGCCGCGCGCGAGGTGGTCCTGCCCGTGCTCAACAAGAACTTCGGCCCGTGGGGAGGATTCGAGGGCTGGAACTCATGGTTCCGCGTCGTCGCCTTCGACGGCTCCCGCGCCCGCGTCAACGTCGTCTACTTCTCCCGGCACTTTCCAACCGGACGGTTTTCCGGGACGTTCACGGTCGACCGCTACCGCACGCTGCGCCAGTGGGAGAATCCAGACCTCCCCGACGGATGGGTCGGCGGCGCGATCGTCATCGCCGACCGCCCCGTCGTCGTCATCGCCAACCTCGAAAGCGATGTGTTCCTGGGCGATCCCGTGATGCTCTACAACGGAGTTGCCATCCAGTAGGCCCGCCCTGCGGACGAACAACGATGGAGAGACAATGCCGCGCGACGCAATGCTGACCACGGACCAGGTGCTCGCCCGCTTCCACGCGGGACCGGCGAGCGGGGTGTTCACGGACGGCTCCTGCTTCGGCAATCCCGGCCCCGGCGGCTGGGGCGCGGTCCGCGTCCGCGACGGCGCGATCCTCGCGCAGCGGCACGGCGCGCACCCGTCCACCACGAACAACCGCATGGAGTTCGAGGCGATGATCGCCGGGCTGGAGATGATCGACCCCTCCGAGGCGGAGGACGTCTACAGCGACAGCAATCTGGTCGTGCAAACGCTCAACGAGTGGGCTGCGGGCTGGGAGCGGCGCGGCTGGAAGCGGCGCGCGGGCCCGGTCAAGAACCTCGATCTGGTGCGGCGCGCCTGGACGCTTGCGCAGGCGCGGCCCCGCGTTCGCATCCAGTGGGTGCGCGCCCACGACGGCACGCGCTGGAACGAATACGCCGACGCCCTCGCGACGGCCTACATGCGCGATCTGGTCTGAGCCCTCCGCGTCCGGGACCGCGATCGTCACCTCATCGACTACCCTATGGCGCACAGTTCACAACCGAAGGTGGGACGGGCCGCGATGACCGCGAGCACCGGCGAACAACTCCGTGATCAGCCCGTCGACCCCCGCGAGGCGTACCGCTGGTGCGAGCGCTACGCCCGCAGCCACGGCGAGAACTTCACCGTGGTCTCCTGGTTCCTCCCGCGCAAGCTGCGCCCGCACTTCTTCGCGGTCTACGCGTTCTGCCGCTACACGGACGACCTCGGCGACGAGGCCGAGGGCGACCGTCTCGCACTGCTCGATGCCTGGGAGCGCGACCTGCGCGAGGCGGTCGCGGGTGCGCCGTCGCGCCCACTGCTGACCGCCCTCGCGCGCACGATCGCACACTGCCAGATCCCGCTCGACCCGTTCCTGCGCCTGATCGAGGCCAACCGCATCGACCAGCGCGTCTCCCGCTTCGAAAGCTATGGCGACGTGCTCGACTACTGCAGCTACTCCGCCACGCCGGTGGGCCAGATGGTGCTGGCCGTGCTCGGCTACCACGACGCCGAGCGCATCGCCCTCTCCGACGCGACCTGCATCGGATTGCAGCTCGCCAACTTCTGGCAGGACGTCTCCGTCGACATCGAGAAGGGCCGGATCTACCTGCCGCAGGAAGACATGCGCCGCTTCGGCTGCGACGACGCGCAGATCATCGCGGCGCGCTTCGACGAGCGCTTCGGCGATCTGATGCGCTTCCAGGTGGACCGCGCGAGGGCGCTCTTCGCCGAGGGACGCGCGCTCGAGGCGCTCGTCCCCCGCTCCGTGCGTACCGACATCCGTCTCTTCCGGCTCGGCGGCGAGGCGATCCTCGATGCGATCGAGGCCGCCGGCTACGACACGCTCAGCGCGCGGCCACGTGTCACGCGCGCCGTGAAGCTGCGGTTGGCGCTCGTCCACGGCCTGCGCGTCGCGCTCAGGCTCTGATCGATCGGGAGGGAGGAACGGGCGATGGCGTTCGATGTCCTGGCCGAGCTGGAGGCGCACGGCACGGAGCGCTTCACGCCCGAGGAGGCGTACGCCTGGTGCAGGACCTTCACGAAGGAGCGTGCGTCCAACTTCTACTACGCCTTCACCATCCTCCCCCCGAGGAAGCGCAACGCGATCTACGCCGCCTACGCCTTCAGCGGCTACGTCGACGACATCGCGGACGAACTGGCTGAGCGCTCGCGGCAGGAGCAGGAGATCGCCAGGGCGCGCGAACGCCTGGAGGCCTGCTACGAGGGCGCGCGCCAGGGACCGCTGTTCATCGCCCTGGGCGACGCCGTCGATCGCTTCGGAACGCCGCGCGAACACTTCGAGGAGCTGGTCAACGGCGTGGAGATGGACTTCACCATCAACCGCTACGAGACCTGGGCCGACCTGCAGCAGTACTGCTACCGGGTGGCCTCGATGGTGGGCCACATCTGCGTCTCGATCTTCGGGGCCAAACCGCACCCCCGCGCCGAGGAGTTCGCGACGAGCATGGGCCTCGGCCTGCAGATCGTGAACATCATGCGCGACGTGAAGGAAGACGCCGGACGCGGGCGCGTCTACTTCCCCGAGGACGAGCTGAGCGCGCACGGCCTCACCGCCGACGACATCCTCGCCTGCCAGTACGACGCGCGCTTTGTCTCGCTGATGGTCGCGCAGGGCGAACGCGCCCACCATTACTTCCGCCTCGGACGCGGGCTGCTGCCGCTGCTCGATCTGCGCTCGCGGATCTGCGTGAACGTGCTGCAGGGCGTCTACTTCGAGCTGCTGAAGCGCATCGAGACACGCGGCTACGACGTGCTCTCCGACCGGGTCAGCCTGAGCGGGTTCGAGAAGCTGGCCGCGATCGCGCGCCTCTGGGCCGGCGCCGCCCTGCTCGGTCCGGCGCGATCGCGCTGACGCCGGCGCAGCCGTGAAGGTCGGCATCATCGGCGCGGGGCTCGCAGGGTTGGCGGCGGGGCTGGAGCTCGCCGACCGCGGCCACGAGGTCGAACTGCTCGAACGCCGCCCCTGGGCCGGGGGCGCCACCTACTCCTTCCGCGACGACGAGACCGGCGACGAGATCGACAACGGCCAGCACCTCTTCATGCAGTGCACCACGGCCTACCAGGGCTTCCTGGAACGGCTCGGCACGCTCGACCTCACGAGGCGGCAGCGGCGGCTCAGCGTGCTCGTCTTCGACGAGGCCGGCAGGCGCTCCGAGCTGCGCGCGGCGAACCTGCCGTTCGGGCTGCACCTCGCACCCTCGCTGCTGCGCTACCGCCATCTCTCCTGGCGGCAGAAGGCGCAGGTCGTGCGCGCCTTCCTCGCGATCCGCCGGCTCGGCCGGGAGCAGCGCGCCCGCCTCGAGGGCGTGACCTTCGAGCAATGGCTGAGCGAACGTGGCCAGACAGCGGACACGATCCGCGAGTTCTGGGACTTCCTCGTGATCCCCACGCTCAACTGCCGCGCCGACCGGGCGAGCGCCAGTCAGTCGCTGTTCGTGATCGAGGAGGGCTTCCAGCGCGACCCCGGCGCGGCGGCGCTCGCCGTGCCGGCCGTGGGACTCTCGACGCTGCACGTCGATCCCGCCGTGCGCGCCATCGAGGAGCGCGGCGGCCTGGTCTCCACGCGCACGCCCATCGAGCGCATCGAGGTCGCCGGGGGGCGCATCGAGGCGCTCGTTCTGCGCGACGGCGAGCGGCGCTCCTTCGACGCCTACGTGAGCGCCCTCGCTCCGTGGCGGCTGCTGCCGCTGCTGCCCGAGGCCGTGCGCGGCGAGGGCGCGCTGGGCGCACTCGCCCGCTTCGAGCCGGCGCCCATCCTCAACGTGCATCTCTGGTTCGACCGGCCCGTCGCGGACTTCGACTTCGCCGCCTTCATCCGCTCCGAGGTGCAGTGGGCCTTCAACCGCAGCCGCCTGGGCGGCGAGGACGAGTCGGACGGCCAGCACCTCGTGCTCTCGATCAGCGCCCCGGGCGCACTGTTCGCCCTCGGCAGGGATGAGCTGCAGGAGCGCCTGCTGCCGCAACTGCGCGAGGCGATCCCCGCCGCGCGCGAGGCGAAGCTTCTGCACTCCCGGGCTGTGAAGGAGCCGGAGGCGACGTTCGTCCCGGCGCCGGGCCTGGAGCGCCCCGGGCCGCGCACGCCGCTCGCGAACTTCTTCCTCGCGGGCTCGTACACGGACACGGGCTGGCCGGCGACGATGGAATCGGCCGTCCGCAGCGGGCTTGCGGCTGCCGCCGCGGTGGACGCCGCCGGCGCGTAGTCCTTCGGCCGGCCGGGTACGTTCGCGTACCGCCCCCCAACAGGCGTGATGCCTGTCGTACGATGGAAGAGCAGCGGAGACAGCAGGGGGGCGGGACCATGACGTGGCTACCGACAAAGGCCGGGGCGAGGCGCTTGCGCGGGCTCGTGCTGCTGCTCGGGCTCACCGCATTCGCGATGACCGGCTGCCTCCGCTTCGAGATGGCGATCAGCATCAACGACGACGGCTCCGGTGTATTCGGCACGATCGTGGCGATCAGCGACGAGTTCACCGAGGCGACAGGCGCCAGCTCCGAGGAGGGCATCCCGACGGACGACCTCCCACCGGGCGCGGAGGTGAGTGAGTACCGCGAGGACGGATTCACCGGCATCGAGCTGGCGATCCCGTTCGCCAACACCGCGCAACTCGCCCTCCTCACGAGCGGGATGGGCGAGGACGCAGGTGGTCTCAACGACTTCACGCTGGAGCGCAACGACAGCGGTGGCTGGACCTTCTCCATGCTCGGCTCGGTGGAGACGGGCGAGATAACCGGAGATGCCGGTGGGATGATGCCCGCGGACATCCTCGAGGGCACCTTCTTCCGCATCCGCATCGCGCTGCCGGGTGAGCTGGTCGAACACAACGCCGATCGCATCGAGGACGGCGCGCTCGTCTGGGAGCTCGACCTCACGGCCACCGAGCCGCGGGAGCTCACCGCGCGCACCACGGCATCCGCCCCGCAGCCTCCGAAGTCGGGCCACGGCCCCGCGGACCTCGACGCTGCCGGGACACCGGCGGACGGGTCCGGGACGGCATCGGCCGCCACCCGCGCGGCGATGGCCACGGCGGGCCTGCTTGCGGTGCTGGCTCTGCTCTGGGGCTTCGGCGTGCGTTCGCGGCGGCAGACGCGAGGATAGCGAGGCGCGGGCGGGCGTCACGCCCGCCCGCCGCTCAGCCTGCCTGCCGTTGCGGGCCCGGCGTGGACCGCGCGCGGCGCTCGTGAGGCGTCAGCGCCCCTGGAACTGCGGCTCGCGACGCTCCATGAAGGAGCGGATGCCCTCGGCGTTATCCTCCGAGTTGAACATGTGGCCGATCGCCAGGCTGGTCCAGTCCATCACGCGGTGCATGTCCTCGTTGTCGTTCATGTAGGCGACGCGCTTGCTGGCGGCGACGCCGAGCGGCGGCCCGCTCGCGATCTGCTCCGCCAGCTCCAGCGCCGCGTCCAGCAGGTCGTCCTTCGGCACGACCTTGAGCACGAGGCCGAGATCCAGCGCCTCCTGCGCGTCGATCATCCGCGCCGTCAGCATCAGCTCCAGCCCGCGCTGCTGGCCCAGTTGCTGCGGCAGGAAGTGCCCGAGGCCGTAGTCCGCGAACAGCCCGCGCTTAAGCTGCGCCACCTGGAAGCGCGCGTCGTCGCCGGCGATGCGCAGATCGGTGGCGAGCGCGAGCCCGAAACCCATGCCCACCGCGTAACCGTTGAGCGCGCCGATCACGGGCACGTCGCAATCGCGCATGGCGCGCGTGACCCGCATCTCGCTGTGAGCGGGGCGCCACGGCGGCTTGCGCTCCTCGTTGAGGCTGCTGCGCTGCGCCAGTCCGCCGACATCGGCGCCGGAGCAGAAGGCGCGGCCCTCGCCGGTGAGGATGAGGCAGCGTGTCTCGTACTCGCCCTCGTTGAGCGACTGGACGTAGCGCACGATCGTCTCGTCCATGGTGATGTGGAAGGCGTTGAGCTTCTCCGGCCGGTTCAGGCGGATGATGGTCACCGGTCCGCGGTGCTCGAACGTGACCCAGTTGCTGCTGTCGTCGCTGGTCATGGGCGGCTCCCCTCGCGAGGGCTCCATGCTAGCGCAGCGCCAGGGAGGCAGGCGTCCAGCGCTCGGGCGGCGCTGCTTGGCGGAGGTGCGCCGCACTCGCCGCGGGCGGCCGCTCGCCCCAGGCGACACGTGCTATCGTTTCATACCAGAACTGCAACACTGGACTGCGATACTACGTTCGTGAGGGTATTGGCGACGACACGTGTGAGGGCATAGACATGACGACCGGCCACGATCGCTCCGACAGCCTCTGGCGGGCACGCGTATCGAGGAGGTCGGCGCTGCGCGGCAGCGTGATCGGCGGCGCCGGCCTTGCGGCCGCGGCGCTGATCGGCTGCGGCGACGACGAAGACGAGGCCCCCGCGCCGACACCCACGGCCACGCAGGCCAGCGAGGCGACGCCGACACCCACGGCCACGCAGGCCAGCGAGGCGACGCCGACGGCGACCGCGACGCAGGCCGCGCCGTCGCCCACGCCGACCGCCACCGCATCCCCCACCGCCTCAGCGGACGCGCCGAGCCGGGGAGGCACGTTCCTCATCCACGCCTGGAGCACGCCCGCAAGCCTGGACCCGCACCGCACGCAGGCCCACGACGTCAAGGGCGCCGCCTCATACGTCTACAGCATGCTGTTCAGGCAGATTCCCACGACGTTCGAGGACACCCCGAATCCAGAGATGGCGGGTGACCTGGTGGAGTCATGGGAGTTCACCCCGGGCCGCGATCGACTGAGCATGACGCTCGTGCCCAACGCGGAGTTCAGCGCTCCGATCAACCGCACCGTCGACTCGGAGGACGTGCGCTTCTCGGTCAACCGCTTCCTCGGTCGCGAGGGGCACGAGCCGGCGCCGAACGCCGGGCAGCTGGACTTCATCCAGGCGGTGGAGACGCCGGACGCGCGCACGGTGACGTTCACGCTGTTGCCGTTTGCGCGCGTCCTCTGGCGGTTCGCCGACATCTTCAATATGCACATCATGCCGCGCGAGACGGGTCGCGCCTTCGACCCCACCCAGACGATGGTTGGCAGCGGCGCCTTCCTCTGGGACGAATTCAATCAGGACGTGAACTTCAAGGTCGTCCGCAACCCGGAGTGGTTCAACGGACCCGATGTCCCCTACCTCGATGCCGTCAACGAAGTCGCCCTCGGTCCATTGGCGGCGCTGACCCAGTTCCAGGCGGGCGGCATCGATCTGCTCGCCTCCCCCACGCCCGACTTCGTCCCCGCCCTGGTTGGGGCCGAACTCGAAGGCCGCGTCGAGCCTCGCAAGGGGCTCGGCTTCGGCTACCTCGCATTCGGTGAGCCGCGCGACGGCTCGGCCCCCTGGGCCGACCCGCGTGTTCGGCGCGCGATCTCGCTCACCCTCAACCGCGACGACATGATCGCGGCCCTGTACAACGTCGAGGGGCTCGAGGCGATCGGCCTGGAGGTTTCGAGCCGCGTCGGCTGGCACAACATCCTGCCGGCCGGCTACCCGGGCCAGTCGATCGACCCGCGAACCGACGCCAAGACCGGGCAATGGATCAGATTCGACCTGGCAGAGGCGAGGAAGCTGCTCGACGCCGCCGGCTACGGCGACGGCTTCGACGCGGCCTATCACTACACCACGCTCTACGGGCCTGCCTGGACCCAGGAAGCGGAGATCATCCCGCAGTTCGCGAGCAAGATCGGCATCAACCTCCAGACCCAGGTCGACGACTACCCCTCGGTGTACGTGCCGAAGACCTTCCGCGGCGATTTCGATGGGCTCTCCTTTCAGTTGCAGGTCTTCCCGGGGCTGGAGGACTACCTCACGGAGATGTACTCGAGCCCGGAACGTGCGGTCCGCAACCACAGCCAGGTCGAAGACCCCGTCATCGCCGCCGCAGTCGATGAGATCAACGGCGCCTTCGACGCCGATGAGCGCAACGAGAAGGTGCGGAACATCCAGCGCGACCTGTTGATCGAGCCGATGTGGTACGTCCCGTCGGTAGCCTGGCAGCTCGACTGGGTGGGCCTCAGCGAGCGAGCCGGGCTCCCCCCTGCCTGGCACGGCAACGGACGTGGCGGTTACCAGGCGTACGGGTGCCCATGGTGGTGGCTCAAGGACGCCGGATAGCGCGCTCTGCGGAGTCGCTCCGCCCCGCTCCCGTACGAGACCGGTCAGTGCGCGCGGCGGTGTCCGGGACACCCCCGGTTGCCCGTTTCGCGGCGTCAGTCCAATCCGCATGATCGTGCGGTACGTATCCTGTATGATTCGGCGCTAACCGGCGGCATGCCGTTGACTGCAGCCGCCCGCGGGAGGGGAAAACATGACCGAGGGATCCGGGCACTTGAGCAACTTCTGGCGGACGCGCATCTCGCGCCGGGCCGCGCTGCGCGGTGGCGTGATCGGGGGCGCCGGCCTGGCGGCCGCCGCTCTGATCGGCTGCGGCGACGACGACGAGGAGGAGCCGGCGGCGACTCCGGTCGCGACGGCTCCGCCGGCGACCGCGACTCCCACCGCCACCGCCGAGGCGGCGGCTGCCCCGGTTCTGGAGGGCACGCCGGGCGGGACCTACCGCCGGCAGATCAGCGGCACGCCGGAGACGCTGGACCCGCATCGCACGCAGAGCAACACCACAAAGGGCGCCTCGGCGACGATCCACAGCTTCCTCTTCAAGCAGATCGCGTCGACCTTCGAGAACGCGCCGAACTCGGAGATGGCCGGCGACCTCGTGGACTCGTGGGAGTTCACGCCGGACGGCCTGACCCTGAACCTCTCGCTGCGCACAGATGCGAAGTTCACCGCGCCCGTCGATCGCACCGTCGACTCGGAGGACGTGAAGTTCTCGATCGACCGCTTCCTCGGCCGCGAGGGGCACGAGCCCGCACCGAACGCCGTGCAGCTCGACTTCATCGAGACGGCCGGCACGCCCGACCCGGCAACGGTGGTTCTGGGCTTCAACCGCGTCTTCTCGCGCGCCCTCTGGCGGCTCGCGGACGTCTTCAACATGGCCATCCTCCCGACCGAGACCGGGGTGGCCTACGACCCCACGCAGAGAATGGTCGGCAGCGGCCCCTGGATGTGGGATGAGTTGAAGGACGGCGTCAGCCACAAGGTCCAGCGCAACCCTGACTGGTACCACGCCCCGCTGCCCTACTTCGATGGCATCGAGGACATCGTGCTGGAGCGGGCGCAGACGCTGACCCAGTTCCAGGCCGGGAACATCGACTACGCCAGCACGATCGGCCCGGACGCCATCCCCGGGCTGATCAGTGACTTCCCGGGCGGCCGCATCGAGCCGCGCAAGCAGCTCGGCTGGGGCTACATCTCGCGCGGCGAGCCGCGCGACGGCTCCGCGCCGTGGGACGACCCGCGCGTGCGCCACGCCATGTCGCTTGCGCTCGATCGCGCCTCGATGGTCGAGGCGGTCTACAACGTCAGCGGGCTCGAGGCGATAGGGCTCGACGTCTCCAGCCTTGTGAGTTGGCACAACATCATGCCGGCCGGCTACGCGGGCCAGTCGATCGACCCGCGCACCGACGCCGTCACCGGCAAGTGGATCCAGTACAACGTGCCGGAAGCGAAGAAGCTGCTGGCCGCCGCCGGCGTGGGCGACGGCTTCAGCGTGCCGTACCACTACACCACGCGCTACGGCACGGCCTGGACGCTCGAGGCGGAGATCATCCCGACCTTCATGCGCGAGATCGGCATCGACTTCCAGACCACGGTGGACGACTTCGCCTCGGTCTACACGCCGATGACGTTCCGCGGCGAGTTCGACGGCGTGGCCTTCCAGTTGCAGGCCTTCCCGGACCACGGCGACTATCTCTCCGAGATGTACCGCCCCGGCGCCGGCCGCAACCACAGCAAGGTCGAGGACCCGGTGATCATCGATGCGGTACTGGACATCAACAGCACGGTCGACATCCAGGAGCGCAACGAGAAGCTCATGAACATCCAGCGGGACCTGCTGATCGAGCCGATGTGGTACGTCCCGGGGGTGGTCTGGCAGCTTGGCTGGCAGGGCTACAACAGGCGCATCAAGCAGCCTGAGGCGTGGCACGGCAACGGGCGTGGCGGCGAGGCCGTCTTCGCCTGGCCGTGGTGGTGGATCGACGACAGCGCATAGACAGCGCCGCGACCGGACCAGACACTCGGCCCCCGCCAGCGGGGGCCGAGTGCTGTCTGGGGGTCGCCGAGGCGTCACCGGGATCTGCAGCGCGCAGCTCGCAACGATTCGCTAGAATGCGCGAGCCCGCAGAGGCGACAGAGGCCAGCGAGGGGGCGACCGCATCCACGTCTACATCCTCCGCCGCATCCTCCTGCTGGTGCCCACCTTCCTCGGGGTCACATTCGCGGTGTTCATCGTCGTGCGGCTGCTCCCGGGCGACATCATCGACCAGATCATCTCGGACCAGGCCGATCCCTCACCCGAGTTCCGCGCCTCCGTCGAGGAGCGCCTCGAACTCAACCAGGGCATCCCGCAGGCATACACGAAATGGCTGATCGCGGTCATGCAGTTCGACTTCGGCTCCTCGTTCGTGAGCGAGCGTCCCGTCACCGAGCAGCTCAGCAACCGCATTCCCGTCACGTTCCAACTCGGGATCATGGCGATGATCTACTCGGTGGGAATCGCGATCCCGATCGGCGTGATCTCCGCCGTCAGGCAGGACTCGCCGCTCGACTACGCGATGCGCAGCTTCGCCATCATGGCGCTGGCAATACCGAGCTTCTGGGCGGGGCAGTTGGCGATCGTCTACGGCTTCGCCTGGTTCGGCTGGACCCCGCCGCTGACCTACGAGAGTCTCTGGGACAACCCGGTCAACAACCTCAAGACGTTGTGGGTACCCGCGCTCATCCTCGGTTCCTTCCTGTCCGGATCCGTCATGCGCCTCACACGCTCGACGATGCTCGAGGTGATGCGCCAGGACTATGTGCGCACGGCACGCGCCAAGGGTTTGACTGATCGCCTCGTCGTCGTCCGGCACGCCCTGCGTAACGCGGTGCTGCCCGTCATCACCGTGATAGGCCTGCAGGTCAGCGTGCTGATCAGCGGCACCGTCGTGCTCGAACGCATCTTCTCGCTGCCGGGCATGGGCAGTTTCCTGCTCTTCTCGCTCGAACGGCGCGACTACCCGACCGTGCAGGCGATCGTGCTCATGGCTGCCCTGCTCGTGCTGGTCACCAACCTCATCATCGACCTCTCCTACGCCTTTATTGATCCGCGGATCCGGTACAGCTGATGGCCGCCAACGAGGTCGCGCGCGGGGTGCCCGGGTTCGTCCGGCCCGCGGACGGGCTGCCCGTCCGGATGCGCCGTGCACTGTCCAACTTCGTGCGCAGAAAGCCGCTCGGCGCCTTCGCGGCGGTGGTCCTGGTCGTGCTGTTCGTCGTCGCGGTCACCCCGAGCACCTTCGCTACCGCGGAATTCGACGACATCGACCTGCTGAACCGCTTGCAGGGACCCTCGCCGGATCACATCTTCGGCAGCGACAAGCAGGGCCGCGACGTGTTCAGCCGAGTGCTGTTCGGAGCGCGAACCTCGGTCATCATCGGCTTCGCGGCGGTCACCATCGCCGCGGTGCTCTCCAGCCTGATCGGCATCTCCTCGGGCTACTACGGCGGGAAGGTGGACCTCACCTTCCAGCGCTTCGTCGACATCGTGCAGGCGTTCCCGGGACTGATCTTCATCATCTTCCTGTTCTCGATCTTCGCTGCCGCGGCCGGATCCTTCGCGAGCCAGGTGGTACTCGCACTCACGCTCGGCTTCCTCTTCAGCGCCGGCTCGTCGCGCGTCGTGCGCAGCCAGACGATCTCGACGGTGCAGAACATGTACGTGGAGGCGGCCCGCGTGGTCGGGGCCTCGGACCGGCGGATCATGGTGCGCCACGTCCTGCCGAACGTGTTCACCGTGATCATCATCAACATCTCGGTGCAGCTGGGCTCGGTGATCCTGATCGAGTCGGCGCTCTCGTTCCTCGGCTTCGGGGTGCAGCCGCCATACCCGTCGTGGGGGCGGATGCTGCAGGAGGCGCAGCTGGACATGCTGCTCCACCCCTACCTCGCGTTCTTCCCCGGCTTCGCGATCGCGCTCTCCGTCTACGCCCTCAACATGTTCGGCGACGCCCTCCGCGACGTGCTGGACCCGCGCCTGCGAGGCACCGAGTAACCGCCCAGCCCGCCATACCTCAGTGGCATGCCCGGTCGTCAGGGATGCGGGGCTCCGGCCGGTACACGCTCATCCATCTTGCGCTGGCCGACCGGGCCGATCCGGTTGGCCAGCAGCGAAACCAAGAACTGGTTGAGGCTGACTCCCTCGCGCCTGGCCGCGGAGGCCAACTCCCCATGGAGCCAGGGCGGCATCCGCACCAGCACCTTGCCGCTGTGCGACGGCTCCTCGTAGGGGCCGGGAACCGGATCGCCGGCCTCGAGGGCGTCGCCGATCCAGGCCGCCATCGCCCGCTCGATGTTCTCGAACAGCTCGTCGCGCGTGCGTCCCTGCGCGATGCAGCCGTCGAGCTCCTTCACCTCGGCAACCCACCCGGAGTCGCCGTCCTCGCTCGCGCTCCAGACGATCTCGATGTGGTAGGGCCGCTCGAGGTAGTCCTCGATCATCGCCGTGCTCACTCCAGCACCTCCTCAATCGCTCGGATTGCCTTCGTGACGTAGGCCGGGAGCAGGGGAGTGCGAGGGTCGATCACCAGTCTGCGCCCCGGCCGGTTGGGGTGGTGGTATACCCAGTGGTCGCCCTTCCCGAAGCGCCGCGTAAACCCAGCCGCTTCGAGGAGCCGGTGGAGCAGTTGTGGCCGGACGTTCCTCCGGCGCTGCTTCAGACGGTCTACCTCGCCCCGTACGTCCATGGGCACATGGTAGCGTATGTGCTATCGATATGGTAGCGCATACGCTAGTACTAGCGAAACCGCCCCGATGCCCTCGCTGAGGTGCTTCTTCGTGGGCCGGTGCATCGACATCCGGCAAGGTCGCGCCGCTTACCCCTCGCGCGCGAGGCGCTCCAGCAGTTCGTCGTGGGCACTGAAGTCGTACGGGTGCGCCTCGGCGTAGCCGCTCTCCCGGTACCAGCGGTACGCGTCGCGCATCCCCTCGAGGATGTCGAAGCGCGGCTCCCAGGCGAGGTCGTGGCGCGCCGCCTCCGTCGAGTAGACCTGCGCGGGGCGGGTTTGCCAGAAGAAGTAGCGCCCCACCTCGCGGCGCCCGATCGAGCCCGGCAGGTAGACGCTCTCCGCCTCGCGGCCCACCGCCGCAGCGGCCGCGCGCACCAGCTCGTTGCCGGACTGCGCGTAGCGCCCGGCGATGTTGTAGGCGTTGCCCACGGCCTCGCTGCGTTCGATCGAGGCGATCGTCGCGTGCGCGAGGTCGCGGCCGTGGGTCTGGTGGAAAAAGTAGTAGCCGTCGCCCGGCACCAGCACCGGCCGGTCCTGCTCGATCCGCTGGAACAGCGAGAACTCCGCGTGCGGGGCGTTGTTGTAGGGGCCGAAGATGTAGGCGGGCCGCAGGCTCACCCAGGGGAAGGCGTCCGTCGCGGTCCCCTCGAGCAGCCGCTCGATCGCGATCTTGTTGCGCGCGTACTCCCAGCTCGTGCCCTCGTTCAGCGGGTGCGACTCCTCGATCGGCAGCAGATCGCCCGGGCGGTAGACCGAGGTACTGCTGATGAAGACGTAGCGCTCAACCCGCCCGCGGAACAGCTCGATCATCAGCTCGACCTCCGCGGGGTCGTAGGCGATGCAGTCGGCGATCGCGTCGAACGCGCGGCCCTCGAGGGCGGCTCGCACCTGCTCCGGCTCGTTGCGGTCCGCGCGCAGCCGCTCCACCTCCGCCGGGAAGGTGTCCGGCGTCACGCCGCGGTTGAGCAGCGTGATCGTGTGCCCCTGCTCCAGCAGCTCCTCGCCGATGTGGCGTCCCACGAAACGGGTGCCGCCGATGATCAGGACGTGCATGCGCTCTCCCCCAGGGCGGCTGCCGGACGCCTCCCGGGAGCGCCGCTCAGGCCGCTTCGACTGCGTCCGTGTCGATCTCGAAGATCGCGAAGCTCTGCTCCGCTTCGCTGTCGTCCCAGGCGATGCGTACCGGCGTGCCGACCTCCAGGCGCTCCCACTCGTCGCCGTTGGGCGCGGCGAGCTGCGCGATGATGCGCGGGCCCTCTTCAACCTCCACGAGCAGCACGGCGTAGGGCGGCTCGAAGGCCGGGTGCCCCATGTGCCGCACCACCGTCCAGCTGTAGACGCGCCCGCGCCCGCTGGCGGTGAAGTGCTCGACATCGAACGACTGGCACTCGTCGCACATCGGGGCCGGCAGGTAGATCACGTGGCCGCAGGCGAGGCAGCGCTGCAGCAGCAGCTCGTGGCGGTTCATCGCCTCCCAGTAGGGAGCCGAGTCGTCCGTCGTCGCGGGCAGCGGTCGCAGCGGTCCGGACTCGTCGACCATCGGCTCGTCCTCCGGCGGCTCAGGCGTTGAAGCCGAGCGGCTCGATGCCGATCTCCTGCTGCGCCTCGAGTTCGCGGATCGCCTCGTCGTCGAGGCCGATCAGCTCGCTCAGCACCTCGTGGTTGTGTTGGCCGAGCAGCGGCGGGGGCAGGCGGTGCCGCAGGTGGAAGGTGCTGAAGCTGAAGGGGAAGGTCTTGAACGGGTGCGTGCCCGTGACCTCGCGATCGAGCTTCTGGAAGAAGTCGAGGTGCACCAGGTTCTCGTCCTCGGTCAGCAGGTACGGCTTGGAGACGCGGCAGCCCATCACGCCTGCCGCCTGGAGCGTCCGCTCCAGCTCCAGCTGATCGCGATCGCGGACTGCCGTCGCGATCGCCGCGTCGAGGTCGTCCTCGTGCGTCTTGCGGCTCTCGGCGCTCGCGAAACGCTCGTCCTCGGCGAGGTGCGGCGCGTCGATCGCCGCCGCGAGGGCCGCGAACTCCTCGTCGCTCGCGACGGCGATGCTGATCCACTCGTCGTTGCCGGCGACGCGGTAGACGTTGTGCGGCGCCATCGACTCGTGGCGGTTCGCCATGCGCATCCGCGAGGGCTCACCGTGGCCGACGGCGATGTGCTCCGGTCCCAGCAGGCTGTCGAGCACCTCGCACTGTGGCACCTCGGCGTAGCTGCCCTTGCCGGTGCGCTCGCGCTCGCGCAGGGCGAGCGTGACGGCCGCCAGGGCGTGCATCCCGACCAGCGTGTCGGAGAATCCGCCGTTGATCAGCGGGCGATCGTCCGGGTAGCCCGTCAGCTGCGCGACCACGGCCTGCTCGAAGCTGACGCCGTAGCCAACGAAGTGGCCCCACGGCCCGTCCGGCCCGTAGCCGGGCAGCAGCGTGACGATCAGCCGCGGGTTGATCTCGTGGAAGCGCTTGACCGTGAGCCCGAGGTTCGGGAGCACGCGGTTCGAGAAGTTGCTGATCACCACGTCCGCCTGCTCGAGCAGCCGCACGAGGTGCGCCATGCCGGTCTCGCTCTCCAGGTTGAGCGTGACGCTGCGCTTGTTCGGGTTGGTGTCGTTCCAGAGCGCGCCGCGCTCGTACCAGCGGTCCTGCGTGGCGTCGACGGCGGTGTAGCGGTAGGAGTCGGGCCGCTGGACCGACTCCACCTTGATCACGTCGGCGCCGAGCGCGCCGAGCATCATCGTGCAGTGCGGCCCCGACCAGAACCACGTCAGATCGACGACGCGCAGGCCCTCGAAGGGCAGCGCGGGCTCGTCGCCGGCCGCGGGCGCGTCCTCGCGGGCCTCGATCGCCGGGCGCTCCGCCTCCACGAGGTCGCCGCGCTCGCTCGGAGGGGCGGCGCTGAGCAGGTAGGGGACGCGCGGGACCTTCACGGCGGCGCCGTCGACCTGCTGGTCCACGAAGAAGCCGCGCGCGACGAGCTGCGGGTCCTCCTCGCGCTGCGCCACGGTGTCGACGGGGCCGGCCGGCAGGCGCCAGGCCTGCGACTCGGTGTAGATCTCCTCGCGCGTGCGCTCGGCGAACCAGGGCTCCACGCGCGGCAGCAGATCGTTGCCGTGCGCCTGCCGCCACGCCGGGTCGCGCCCCCACGGCTCATCGAGGATGTCGTCGATGCGGAGCAGCTGGCAGAGCAGCTCCCAGTGCTGGAAGGTGAGCGGCGAGATCGCGGCCCAACCGTCCTTGCAGGGCAGCACGCAGGCCGGCCACTGCGAGGGGCGGCGCTGCATCGCCCCCGCGCCGGCGGTCGTGCTGTAGACCATCCATGGCGCCGTCAGGCTGGCGGCCGCGACCGCCTGCTGCGAGAGGTCGACGAACGTCGGCGGGGCGCCGCGCGCCTGGTGGTGCAGCGCGATCAGGATCGCGTCGAAGGCGTAGACGCCGCTGACGCGCGCGTTCATGTCCCCGCCCGGTCGCAGCGGCTCGCGGTCCGGCTCGCCGAGCATCCCCGTCCAGCCGCCCAGCGAGTTCACGCCGAGGTCCGACGCGCGGTAGTCCGCGTACGGCCCATCCGTGGCGAACGGCGAGATCAGCACGACGTTCGTTCGGCCCTCGAGGGCCCCGCGAACCTCGGCGGGCGCCAGGCCCAGCATCCGCTGCGCCACCCCGGCGTCGATCACCGCCACGTCGGCCTGCTCGCAGGCGGCGCGGGCGTCGGCCGGCGTGGTCGCCAGGCCTTCGCCGACGCGTACCGAGGCAGCCCCGCGCGAGACCCAGGCCCAGGTCGCGCTGCGGCGCTCGCCCCCGGCCTCGTACCAGGGCGGCGCGTCGCGCAGCGCCGCCCCCTCGGGCGGCTCGAGCAGCGTCACCTCCGCGCCCCAGTCGGCGAGGTGCTTCGCCGTCCACGCCGCGGCGCCCATCGCGCCGGGGATCGCGACGACGCGGACGCCGCTGAGGATGCTCATGGCGATCCGGCCTGGCGCGGGTGCGCGGCCGGACGGTCGGCGTCCCGCCGGGGCGGGCTAGACGAGTTCAAGCGTGATCCGTGCGGTTACGGTGTCGGAGGCGTCCTGGTTGTCGATGCTCACGTCGAGGTCGACGAGCTTCTGGCCCTCCTGCTCGTGCTTCTTCGTCACCGTGCCGCGCACGGTCAGCAGGTCGCCCGGACAGTTCGTGGCGCGCATGTCGAAGCTGAGCTTGCGGATGAAGGACTCCGGCCCGCCCCACTCGTTCACGTAGCGCCCCAGCAGGCCCTGGTACCACATCGTGTTGAGGAAGATGTCGCGCGCCCCGTTCGCCTTCGCGAACTCCCGGTCGTGGTGGATCGGGTAGAGGTCGCGCGTGCCCGCGGCGTCCATGACCTGCGTGGTCATCGTGACCGGGCCGAACTCGAGGGGCGGCAGCGAGGCGCCCTCGGCGACGCTGTCCCAGTCGCGGTCTTCGAAGAATGCCATGGCGTTGCTCCTTTGGCGCCTGGCGCTAGCTCGCGCGCGGCCGGCTCGAGTCGTACATCAGCAGCACGTTGCGCGCGCGCGCGATCATGTCGTCGTCGCTCTCGCGCCGGTACTCGATGATCGTGGTGATGAAGACGCCCTTGCCGACAGCCGTCTGCTTCTCCTCGCTGACGTCGTCGACGTAGCTGGTCTGCTTGATGCGGCCGTCGCCGGGGCCGTACGGCTGCAGGAACTCGTCCTCGCGGGTGACGTTGGTGGCCGTCGTGTAGCCGTAGCGCGCGACGACCTCGCGGACCGCCTCGGTGGGGTCGTCGCCCTGCGCCTCGATCTCCTGCTCCTCGCGCTCGCGGATGTAGTCGGGCACCCACCAGTGGCCGCCGGACATGGTCATGATCGAGTGCGGCGGGGCGATGATGCGGCCGAAGCGGGTCTGCTTCGCGTAGGTCGCGTCCCAGTAGACGGGGTTCGCATCGTGGACGGACTCGGCGAAGTTCCAGATCATCGGCGCGTTCAGTTCGGCGCGCGAGAACTTGATCGGCCCGCGCTGGCCGAAATGCGGCGCACACTCGTCCCTGCAGCTGGTGTCGCGCGCTTCGCTCATCCACGCCTCCCCGAAGCTTCCGACGCGCCCCGTCTGGCGGAAACGCGGGTCTGACGCCCCGTGCGCCGGATTATACGGGGGCTGCTCCGTCTGCCAACCGGCGGGCGTGGCCGCGCCGGACTTCTGGTTGCTATCGGAGGGCCGGGATACCCTCGGCGCGCCAAGCACGGCATGCCTCAAGCGAGTCATCATCGGACGGGAGCCACCCATGACCCTGAGCACCTACCTGACCTTCGACGGCAACTGCCGCGAGGCCTTCGAGTTCTACCGCTCCGTCTTCGGCGGTGAGTTCGAGGTCATCCAGACCTTCGGCGACGGGCCGGACGGAATGCCGGTCCCCGAGGACGAGCGCGGCCGCGTCATGCACGTCTCGTATCCCATCGGATCGAGCGTGCTGATGGGCAGCGACTCCCTGTCTTCGTCCCCCGAGGCCACGCAGATCGGCAACAACTTCTCGATCTCCTACCTCTCGACGAGCCGGGAGGAGACGGACGAACTCTTCGCGAAGATCGCGGATGGCGGCGCGGTGGTGGCGCCGCTCGAGGAGATGTTCTGGGGCTCCTACTTCGGCGCCTGCACGGACAAGTTCGGCATCAACTGGCAGTTCAACTGCGAGTTGCAGCGGGCCGACTCGGCCTGAGCGCCCGCCCGCCGCATCCGGGGTTCCGTATTGCCGGAGCGTCGGTACCGGAAAAGGGTTCAGTGGATCGCACAAATATGTGCTAGGGTAGATCGTTGAACGGCAGGGAGTTTCTCAGGCGAGCGCGGCGATACGCTCGCAGGCACGGACTCGACTTCGATTCCTCCCCCACCCGCGGGAAGGGCAGTCACGGTGAGGTCCGGCTCGGCTCCTATAGAACCACCGTTCCGCATGGCGAGATTCCTGCTGGGACGCTGGCCTCGATGCTGAGGGATCTGCACATCGACAGAAGGGAGCTCTAGGTCGTGCGCTACGCTTACCCTTGCAACATCCTGCGCGATGAGGACGAGGCACGAGCGACCGGGCGTGAAGCCTACACGGTGACCTTCCCCGATGTGCACGGTGCTAACACGGGCGGGTGGTCTCGCGACGAGGCCGTGGAGATGGCCAGGGACTGCCTCGGAGTCGGACTGGGCATGTACGTGAAGGCCCGCGAGGACATCCCCGCTCCGAGTCCATTGGCCGAAGGCCAGGTGCTGATCTCCGTAGCCCCCATCGTTGCCGCGAAGTTGGCCCTCCATACGGCGATGCGAGAGCAGGGGGTGACCAACGTCGCTCTCTCCGCCCGCCTGGGCCTGCACGAGAATGCGGTCCGCCGGCTCCTCGATCCTGGTCACCGGTCCCACATCACGTCGGTCGAGAAGGCCCTGGAAGCCCTGGGGCGTTCGCTGGTAGTGGAAGACCGGGCGACCGTCGAGCATCCCGAAGCCGCTGCGACGACATCGGCCTGACGAGCAGCAGGCGGACTCCGCCTCGCGACGTCCGAGGGCGCGCTATCCGGGACCGATGATTCGCTGCATCTCCTCGTCCGTGAAGGCGCGCAGCGTCTCGCTTGAGACGTTGCCCGATTCGGCGATGCTGAACAGGCCGTTCATCATCGCCTCCTCGCTCGGCGCCTCCACCACGGTCACGAGGTCGTAGTGGCCCTGCGTCCAGTAGTGCGCGAGCACGTCGAAGCCCGCGGCTTCGTTCAGCTCGCGGATCTCGCTGGCGCGGTGCACGGTCTCCTTCAGGTGCTTCCGCCCGGAGTCGGTGAAGCGGTAGAGCACGACGTATCGAGGCATGCGCGCTGTCCTCCCCGATCGCTCGGCCCGGGGTCCGGTCGCGCCGAACGTCTGCCGCGAGGGTAGCGCCACCGCGGCGCGCTCGCATTCGGTGAGCCCGCTCAGCGCCGCCGCTCGCGCAGCATCGCCGACGAGGCGAGGGAGACAAGCGCGAAGACCACGAGCAGCGCCCCGCTGAGCGTCAGCGCGACCGGGACGCCCGCCGCTTCCGCGACCGCGCCGAGGGCGAGCGGGCCGATCCAGCCCCAGCCGATCGCGAAGTTCCAGCCGCCGAGGGCCCGCCCGCGCACGCCAGCGCCCACGTTCACCTGCAGCATGATCCATTGCAGCGTGTCGACCATCGCCGCCGAAGCGCCGATACCGACGGTGGCGGCGACCGAGAGCCAAAATGTCGTCGAGTTCCCGAGCACGACCACGAGCAGACCGAGCGTCACGAACACGCCGACCAGCATCAGCCCACGCGGCAGCCGGTCGATTGCGAAGACGAGCAGCGCGGTCCCGAACATCGCGCCCGCGGCCACCCCGGCAGTGAGCACGCCGAGGCGCTCCGGGCCGACCTCGAGGACCAGCTCGGCGACCGCAGGCAGCATGCTTGCGAACGAGATGCCCAGGATCTCGACGGCGATCATCATCCCCAGCAGCAACCGCACCGCCGGCGTCCCCGCGAGCAGGCGCAGGCCGTCCAGTACCTCACGGAACAGGTGTGCCCGCGCCCCGGGCGGCCGCGCCGGGGGACGCAGGCCGGCGAAGACCACCGCGGCGCCGGCGAGCGGCAGCGCGGCTACGAGGAAGGTCGGTTCCGGCCCGATCCAGCCGATCAGCGCGCCGCCGCCGAGCGCGCCAACGGCGCCCACTGCGCGCTCACCGAACGTGGTCAGGCTGATCGCGTTCCCGAGGCGGGTCGTTCCCGCGATCTCCGCCTGGAGCGCCTGCAGCGAGGTGATGTGGAACGCCAGTGTGGAGCTCGTCACGAGCACGAGGGCGAGCAGCAGCGGGACTGTCGCCACGTCGACGATCACGACGAGCGACATCAGGGCGACGGCGATGGCGCGCACGAGCGCGGTTGTCGCCAGCACGCGCCCTCGCGGCAGGCGGTCGGAAACCGCCCCGCCGACCGGGCCCAGTACGAGGTTGGGAATCGCGCGAATACCAAGGGAGAGCGCGGCGAGCAGCACCGAACCGGTCAGATCGAGGACGAACCAGCCGACCGCGAGGCGCTCCATCCAGAAGCCGAGCGCGAACAGCACCGCGCCGAGCCACACCCGCCGGAACCGGGGCACGCGGAATGAGGCGAACACGCCGCTTGCCGCCGCGCCATGTCCCTCGCTTGCGCGGGACATCGCGGTTGCTACGTCTCCAGCACGTTGGAGGCGGCCATCATCCGCGCTGGCCTCCCTGATCGCCCGGCCCGGGCGGCCCGGCCGCCGATCGGCTGTCGCGAGGGTAGCGCCACCCCGCCCGGCGCCGCCATGCGTGCTCAGCGACGCCACTCCCGCAGCGTCGACGATGCGGCGAGCGAGACGACCGCGAAGAGCACGAGCAGCGCCCCGCTCAGCGTCAGTGCTGCCCCTACGCTTGTCGCCTCAGCGCCGGCACCGAGCGCGAGCGGACCGATCCAGGCCCAGCCGATCGCGAAGTTCCATCCGCCAACGGCGCGTCCGCGCAGCTCGGGCCCCACGCTCACCTGCAGCATGGTCCACTGGAGCGCGTCGACCATCGCCCCCGAGGCGCCGACGCCGGCGGTGGCGGCGACCGAGAGCCAGAAGATCGTCGAGTTGCCGAGCACGACGACGAGCAGGCCGAACGTCACGAACACGCCGACCAGCATCAGGCCGTGCGGCAGCCGGTCGGACGTGAACACGAGCAGCGCGGTGCCGAGCACCGCGCCCACCGCCACCCCCGCCGTGAGCACGCCGAGGCCCTCCGGGCCCACCTCGAGGATCCGCTCGGCCACCGCGGGCAGCATGCTGGCGAACGAGAAGCCGAGGATCGTGGCGACGATCATCATCCCCAGGAGCAGCCGCACCGCCGGCGTCCTCGCGAGCACCCGGAGGCCGTCCAGCACCTCGCGGAAGAGCGGCGCTCGCACGGTGGATGGCCGCGCCGATGGCCGCAGCCCGGCGAAGACCACGGCGGCGCAGGCGAGCGGCAGCGCGGCCACGAGCAAGGTCGGCTCTGGTCCGAGCCAACCGATCAGCGCGCCGCCGCCGATCGCGCCAACGGCGCCCACCGCCCGCTCACCGACCGAGGTGAGGCTGATCGCGTTCCCGAGGCGGGCCGTTCCCACGATCTCCGCCTGCAGCGGCATCAGCGAGCTGATGTGGAACGGCGCCGTGGAGCCCGTCACGAGCACCAGCGCGAGCAGCAGCGGGACCGTCGCCACGTCGACGATCACCACGAGCGACATCAGCGCTACCGCTGCGGCGCGCACGAGTGCGGTCACGGCCAGTACGCGGCCTCGCGGGAGACGGTCGGAGACCGCCCCGCCGACCGGACCCAGTACGAGGTTGGGGATCCCGCGGATGCCGAGAGAGAGCGCGGCGAGCAGCACCGAGCCGGTCACGTCCAGCACGAACCAGCCGACCACGAGTCGCTCGGTCCAGAGGCTGAGGGCGGCCAGGACCGCGCCAAACCAGACCCGGCGAAAGCCCGGCGCGCGGAACGAGGCGAACGCGCCGCCCGCCGCCGCGCCGCTGACCTCGGCCGCGCGGGCCATCGCCGGCGCTACCCCTCCAGCAGGTCGAAGGCGGCCATCATCCGTGCGTGGCGGCGCTCGATGAACCTCCGGGGCCAGGTGTCCGTGAAGACGAAGAGGCGGTCCTCGCTGACGGCGTCCAGCAGCATCCGTCCGATCTTTCTCGGCTCCATGCCTTCCCACTGGTCCACGGGCGCCGGCGCCGGCCCGCCGAGCGCCTCCGGGCGGTTGCGCTCGGCCTCGAAGATGCGCGAGCGGATGCCGGCCGGGCAGAGCACGGTGACGCCGATGCCCTCGGGCTCGAGCTCGTCATGCAGGGCCTCCGAGAGGCCCACCACCGCGTACTTCGAGGTGATGTACGCCCCCGCCGCCATCGTCGTCGGCCGCGGGTACGGACCGCAGCCGCTGATCGAGCCGGTGTTCACGATGTGCGCGGCGCCGGCCTGCTGCCGCATCCGCGGGACGAAGGCGTCGATGCCGTGGATCACCCCATGGACGTTCACGCCAAGCACCCAGCTCCAGTCGTCCGCCGAGGTGCCCACGATCGGCTTGAAGACCTGCACGCCCGCGTTGTTGCAGAGCAGGCGCACCTCCCCGTACTCCTCGTACGCGCGTGTCGCCAGCGCAGCGACCGAAGCGGGGTCGGAGACATCCGTCTCGACGGCGATCGCTTCACCGGCCGCCTTCCGGATCTCCGAGGCCACACGCTCGGCCTCGTCGAGTTGGATGTCGGCGACGACCACGCGCATGCCGGCCTCGTGACAGACGTAGGCGAGGCCCTCGCCGAGTCCGCTCCCCGCGCCGGTGATGACGGCCGCGTCTCCCGGCTGGATCTCCATCACGCACCTCCCTCAGGCGAAGCGGTACTCGCTGAGTGCGCCCACGATCGCCGTCGAGGGCTCCCAGAACGTCGGCAGGTGATCGAGCACCTCCTTCACCACGGCGCGGTCGCCCGCGTAGCGGGCGTCGTCCGTGAAGACCTCCATGCTCGGGAAGCGCTCGTAGACGATCGCAAGGTAGACCGGCGCCTCCGCGGTGAGCCGTCGCGCCACGGCGTTGCGGATGTAGGACTCGCGCAGGGGGTGCAGGGCGAAGGAGAGCCTCGATTGCACCTCCTGCCACTCGCGGTAGAAGTCGTCGAGGCTCACGTGGGCCGGCTTGTCGTTGATCGCGAACTGCGTCACCCCGGGCACGCGCTCGCCCTCGCCGGGCGAGTGCGGGCAGGCCTGCACCGTCGACTCGGTCACGAGGTAGCCCCACAGCCCGGCACCGCCGCTGCTGCTCCGCAACGCTTCCTCGATCGGGGCGCGTCGTCCAGGCTGGGCAGCCAGCACTCGAACGTGGCCGCGACGCGCTCGAAGCCCGGCTGGATGCGCGCCGCACTGCGCTCGAGGATCTCCTCGGTCAGGTCCGGGATCAGCAGCGCCAGCTGCGAGGCGCCGACGGCGCGCGCCGCGGGCGCCACCGCCTCGGCCAGCCGGGCGCGCCGCTCCTCCAGCGGCACGCTCCCGCCCTCGAGGACGTAGATCAGCTTCTCCACCGTGGCCCCCTCGCGCGGACGCAAGTGTACGCTCCGACTGGATCGTCGAAGGGAGCCTCGCATGACACTGGAGCTGACCGACCTCGGGACGTTCGCCGTCCGCACCGGCGACTCGTGGCGCTTCTCGCGCGGACCGCTCGGCGGGCGCTCCGTGAGCATCCTCGAGGGCGCGACGTGGGAGAGCGACCGCGTCCGCGCCGAGGCCGTCTGGATCAACGGCACCTACCGCTCGGGCCGCGAGACCGCCGAGGTCAACGTCCGCGCGATGCTCGAGACCGATGACGGCGCGCTGCTCTACATCGACTACGTCGGCCGCTTCCGCCCGCAGTTGATGGGTACCGAGGGCGGCTCGGTCATGATGTCGGGCCGCATCGACACGCCCGACGAGCGCTACGACTGGCTCAACGCCACGCAGGTCGTCGGCAAGGGGCAGATCGGCGACGGGGTCATGACCTACGAGCTCTACGCCCTCGAGTAGCCGCCGCGCTCAGTTGCGCGGCGGGCGCTGGTAGTGCTCCGCCGGGTCGCGGTAGTACGGCCCCTCGATGCGCCGTCGGGCGATGCGCCAGCGGCCGTCGACACGCACGAGATCGTCGAGGTAGCGCCGCGCGCCGTCGCTCCAGTGGGTCGCCGCCCGCTCGCCGGCCCGCTGGTAGTTCACGTACGCGTACGTCTCGACGCTCGCGCGGTCGCCGTCGATCTCGAGGCGCTGGTTGCCGAGCAGGTGGGTGCTGCGCCGCCACGGCTCCAGCTCGTCGCGCAGCGAGGCGATCAGGCTCTTGGCGTGCTCGCCGGCGTCCGGCGCGAAACAGGACCGCACGAGTTCGAAGTCGCGCCGGTCGAGCGCGATCGCGAACGTCGCGGTCAGGTCCTCGATCTCCGCGCGGTCGAGCAGGGAGCGAACCTCGCGATCGTCGGAGCTCGGGCGCAGCGGGTTCGCGCTCGGGACGGTCGCCGCGTCCGGTCCCCGCTCGGCGAAGCGCCAGCGGCCCTCGTGGCGGACGAGCCGGTCGCTGTAGCGCCTGCCGGCGATGGCCCACTCCGTCTCACCGTCGGGAGGCTCGCGCTGACTGATGATCGCGGCGGTCCGCATCGCCGCCTCATCGCCGTCGACCTCGATCAGCTGTGAGCCCATGAAGTGCGTGGTGGACACGAAGTGCTCGACGCCGCTGATGTACTCGATGAGCGGGTCGAGGTCGTCGAACTCGTGGTCGCCGTAGCGGGCGCGGAAGCCGGGCGCGAAGCAGGCGCGGACGCGCTCGTAGTCGCGCAGGTCGACGCCCAGCGCGTACGACGCCATCAGGTCGTGGATCTCGGCACGGTCGAGCAGCCACTGCACCGCGGGCTCGCTCGTCTCGACGCCCGTGACGCCTGTCGGCGCCCACAGCGGCTCGGCCTTGCGCTCCACGATCATCCAGCGGCCCTCGCGGCGTTCGAGCCGCTCCGAGTAGCGCCGATCGCTGGGGTTGAACTCGAACGGCGTGCCGTCGCGGCGAGTCGCCCGGTGCATCAGCATCGCGTAGGCCTGCAGGCTGGCCTCGTCTCCGTCGACCTCGATGAACTCGTTGCCGAGGAAGTGCATCGTCGTGTGGAAGCGCGCCACCTGGCGGATGTAGTCCATCAGCGTGTCGCGGTCGGGAATCTCTCCGAAGCCCCAGCTGCCTCCCAGATCGGGCACGAAGCAGGAAGCCTGCATATCCCACTCGCGGCGGTCGCAGGCGAACGCGTAACGCATCAGCAGGTCGTGAATCTCGGCGCGATCGAGCAGCAGTTGCACCGCGGGGTCGCGAGGCGAGGTCAAGGTCCGGCCTCCTTCTGGTGCAGCGCCTCGCTCGCGGGCAACGCTACTGCGCCTCGGGGTCCTGCCGCACCTCGACGCCCGCGAGGCGCTCCATCGCCTTCACGATTGCCTGCGTGCCCTCCTCGCCGAGGCCCATCGCCTCGGCGGCGGTGAGGTACTGGCGGGCGACGGCGGTGACGGCGAGCGGCACATGCCCCTCCTGCGCCGCCTCAAGGATCAGCCGCAGGTCCTTCTGCTGCAGCTTCACCATGAAGCCGGGCGCGAAGTCGCGCTGCGCCATGCGCGGTCCGAGGTTGGCGAGCTGCCACGAGCCCGCCGCGCCGCCGGAGACGGCCTCCACCGTCTTCAGCAGGTCCGCCCCCTGCGAGGCCGCGAATACCAGTGCCTCGGCCACCGCAGCGCAGGTGCCCGCGACGAGGATCTGGTTCACGAGCTTCGTCGTCTGCCCCATGCCGGACGGCCCCATCAGCGTGATGCTCGTCCCCATCGCCTCGAACACGGGGAGGCAGCGCTCGAAGGTCTCCTGCTCGCCGCCGACCATGATCGTGAGCGTGGCCTGCTCCGCGCCCCACGAGCCGCCGCTGACCGGCGCGTCGAGCATCGCGATGCCGCGCTCCGCCAGCCGCCCCGCGAGGGCGCGCGTCTCGCCCGGCGAGATCGTGCTCATGTCGATCAGCACGGAGCCCTCCGCCATCGCGCCCGCGAGCCCGTCCTCGCCCTCGACGGCGGCGAGCACGTCGGGCGTGTCCGGCACCATCGTGATCACGGTGCTCGCGGCGCGCCCGACCTCGGCGGGGGAGGCGGCGACGCTGACGCCGTCGGCTCGGAGCGCCTCGGCCTTCGCCGCCGTGCGGTTGAAGGCGACGACCGCGAAGCCCGCCTTCGCCAGGTTGCGCGCCATCGGCGCGCCCATGATGCCGGTCCCCACGACGCCGATCGTCTCCTGCTCGGACATCAGCGGCCCCTCCTCGCTACTTCCGCGCGTCGCCGCGCGCGCCTCGCTGAGCCTCGGCGGCGGCTTGTGCGCCGGAGTCGCGTGGCAGCACCCAAGTCTAGGGCAGTGAACGCGAGGGTTTGCTCAGGCTGGCGCTGGTCGTGGTGTGGTTTGACGGTCCACTCCACCGCCCTCAGGCTGGCTGTCGCCAGGCCGTGAAGGAGGTTCGCCATGAAGATGGACGATGAAATGCAACCCATGGGCTCCAGCCCGCTGTTCGGGAACTTCCTCCTCCGCTACGTGGAGGAGTTCTATCTCGGTTTCCGGCTGCTGTTTGCCTTTCTGCTGGCTCTGCACGGGGCACAGAAGGCGTTCCTGCTCTGGAACTTCCCGGCCGATCATCCGCTCGGCTGGAAGGTCGACGTCGCCGGGTGGGTGGAATTCGTCGCCGCGATCCTGATCGCGAGCGGCGTGTTCACGCGTCTGGGGGCTGGCGCACTGGCGGTGCAGATGGTGGTCGCCTACCTCGATGTGCACTACGGCAACGATCTCTGGCCGCACATCTACCCGGCGGAGGGCGGCTTCGGCGCCACCGGCGGCGAGGTGGCGATCCTCTACTTCGGGATCGCGGGCATCATCGGCGTCCTGGGGAGCCGCAAGTACGGACTCGAGCAACTGCTGTTCAAGCGGGAGCTGCTCTAGCGGCAGCCCTCGCGCCACCGCCTTCCGCCAGCACGTCGCTGGCCCACGGCGCCGCGCGTCAGGTCGCGCTCTCGAGGTAGGCCGTCCCGACGATGCGGTCCTCGACGAGCTGCGCGTACTCGGACTCGCCGAGGCCGATCAGCCCGCACAGCAGCTCCTCGTTGTGCTGGCCCAGCAGCGGGGCCGGTCCGCGCAGCGGCGTGAGCGAGGTGCGCGAGAACTGCGCCATCGGTCCGGGGTAGGGGTGCGTCCCGGCTGCCGGGTGGGTGATCTCCTGGAAGAAGCCGCGCTCGACGAGCTGCGGGTCGCCGGTCATCTCCGGCTGGTGCAGCAGCGCCACGGCCGGCACGCCCGCGCGCTGCAGCCGCTCCATCAGCGGCTGCGCCTCGTGCCGGACGGCCCAGGCGCGGACCTCTGCCTCGAGGGCGTCCCGGTTGCGATGCCGCGAGACGATGTCGGCGTAGCGCTCGTCCGCCGCCAGCTCCGGCCGGCCCATCTCGCCGCAGAGCGCGGCAAACGCCTCGTCCGAGGGCGTCGCGATCGCGATCCAGCGGTCGGCGGCGTCCTCCGGACCCGCCGGGGACGGCGAGGGCGCGCAAGCAAAGATGCCGTAGGGCGCGATCGAGGGGTGCGTGTTGCCCGCGTGCCCGTGCGCTCGGCGGTTCATCGAGTAGTCCATGAAGGCGTAGCTGAGGTGCTGCATCACTGCCTCGGCCTGCGAGATCTCGATCAGCTGCCCTCGGCCGCTGCGCTTGCGTGACCAGAGCGCCGCCTGCAGCGCGAAGGCCACCGTCGCGCCGGCGTTCGGATCGCCGTGCAGCGAGGCGGGCGTGAGCGAGGGGTCGGCGTCGCTGTAGCCGCGCAGCATCGTGTGGCCGACGACCGCTTCCATGACGTTGCCGTAGCCCTTGTAGTGCTCGTACGGCCCGTCGATCCCGAAGCCCGGGAAGCGCACCATCACCAGCCGCGGGTTGATCGCCGAGAGCGTCTCCCAGTCGATCCCGAGGTTGCCGACGACGTCGGCGGCGCCGTTCTCAATGAAGGCGTCCGAGCGTTTCACCAGCTCATGGAACAGCTCGCGGCCGCGCTCGCGCCGCAGGTCGAGCGTGATCGACTTGCAGCCGCGCTTGCCGTAGTTGAACCAGGCCTGGCGGTTCCAGAAGCCCTCGCTGCCGTCGCGGTTCAGGTAGTAGGTGCCCGTCGTCCCGGCGAGCATCACGGGGCTGACGTGGCGCGAGTTCGTGCGCGTCGGGTTGAGGTGCTGGATCGACTCGACCTCGATCACCTCGGCGCCGAGGTCGGAGAGCAGGACGGTGGCGAACGGTCCCGCCCAGACGATCGCCTGCGCGAGCACGCGCACGCCCTCGAGCGGCAGGCGGCGGGCGGGCGCTTCCGCGTCCGCCGCCGCGGCGTCCGGCTGCTTGCTGGCGGTCATCTCCTCGGCCCGCTCGCGCTAGCCCCTCGGGAGGCCGAGGCCGCGCGTGGCGATGACGTTGCGCTGGATCTCGCTGCTGCCGCCGTAGATCGTGAACGCCACGGTCCGCGCGTAGTCGTGAGGGTACTGGCCGTGCAGCGGGGCGCGCTCGTCACCCGGCCAGAGATTCGAGTAGAGCCCGAACGTCTTCATCCCGGTGCGTGCGAGGCGCTGGTGCAGCTCCGTGGAGAAGCACTTGCCGATCGAGGCCTCGTAGTTCGGGATCAGCCCCGCCGCCTGCATCGAGGCGACCCGTTGCGCGAGGTTCTGCCCGACTCGCGCCTCGACGTAGCGGTCGGCGATCTCCGCGCGCACGCCGGGCAGCTCGGCGACGCGCGAGACGCGCTGGCCGTCGCCGGTCTGCAGGAATTCGACGAGGCGGGCCAGGCCCTGGCGGTCCTCGCCGGTGTCGGAGAGGCTGCCACGGTCGAAGTCCATGAGCGTCATCGCCACGTACCAGCCCTGGTTTTCCTCGCCGATCAGGTTGGAGACCGGGACGCGCACGTCGTGGAAGAAGGTCTCGCCGTTGCCGGGGTAGTGGAAGGCCATGCTGGGCAGCTGGGCCATCGTGATCCCGGGGTCGTTCAGGTCCTCGATCATCAGGAAGGAGATGCCGCGATGCTTTGGCGCCTCGGGATCGGTGCGCACGAGGGTGTACATCGCGTCCGAGGTGAGCGGCTGCGACCACAGCTTCTGCCCGTTGATCACGTACTCGTCGCCGTCGCGGACGGCGCGGCACTGCAGCGAGGCGAGGTCCGAGCCGCTGCCGGGCTCGGAGTAGCCCTGCGCCCAGTCGATCTCGCCCGCGGCGATCTGCGGCATGTACTTCGCCTTCTGCTCCTCGCTGCCGTAGACCATGAGCAGGGAGCCGAGGAACATCGCGCCGCTGCCGCCGACGCGGGGCGCGCCGGCGCGCTCGCGCTCCTCGTTGAAGATGAACTGCTCGATGGTGGTGAAGCCCGCGCCGCCGAGGTGCACCGGCCAGGACGAGGCAACGTAGCCCTCGTCGGCGAGCGCCTTCGCCCAGCCGTCGGCGGCGCCCTTGACCTCGGGATCCTCGGAGTAGCGGTCGGTGCCCCATTCGGCGTGGGTGGCGAGGATCTCCTCGCCGTTGGAGGCGCGGATCATGTGCGGGCGCAGCGGCCCGGCGTCCTCGCGGTAGCGCTGGGGCAGGTTGTCGTCGAAGAAGGCCCGCACCGTCGCCCGGAACTCCACCTGCTCTGGCGTGTCTGCCCAGTCCATCGCAACCTCCCGATCTTCGCGATGGCGATGCTAGCAGCCTCGCGCGGCGCTCGTTGTGGGTGATGGGCTTGAGGCTCGTCGCAGACGGAGTTTGGCCCGCGCGCCCCTTCAGGCCGCGGTCACCTCGACGACGAGGCTGTGTCCCACGGCCCGGAGTGCCTTCTGGACCTGGCTGACGTGAGAGCGGTGGTCAGGGTTGGCCAGCTTTCGCACGGCCGACTCGCTGATCCCGAGCCTGTCAGCGAGCTCCACCTTGGTGATGCGCTGGGCGCGCATTGCCGTGTAGAGCGCGAGCTTGGCAGCCACGACGGGCTGCACGGCGACGAGCACCTGACCGGCGACTGCCTCGCCGGGGGCGGGGATGTTCCGCTTCTCGTGGACGTATCCGGCGAGTGCGGTCGCGAGGGAGTCTTCCGCCATCTCCAGGGCCTCGGACCGATCTTCTCCCCCTGTGATGGCCTCTGGAACGTCGGGAAAGGTGGCTACCAGCCATCCCTCCTCATCGGTCGTGAGTTGACAGGGGTATTGGTAGATCATCGCTCAGAACTCCCGTTGATCGGATGTCCAGTTGACGCAGCATCGCGGCCAGCATTCCCCGTGACAGCTCGCCTCGCTTCACCGTCGTGAACCGCGAGCCGATGTAAAGCCGGCCGTGACTCCCCTTGCCATGCGCCGGATCGAAACGGAAGGCTTGTCGGCCGCAGTATCGCACCTAAAGGTGCGATTATCAACACCGGCTCGTTGCCTGCCCACGATCTGACCGCCGCGAAGGGCATGGTGCGACCGGACAGGCTGGGCCGTGAATGAAAGCCATTCGCGTCGTGAATGATCGACGAGACGAGGTCGCCGTAATCCACGGCCAGTTGCCCGAGGGCGCTACTCCTCGTAGACGATGAACTCCAGCAGGTTGTGGTCCGGGTCGCGCGTGTAGATGCTCACGCCCCAGTCGCGGCCGCCGCCGCGTCCGCCCTCCCTCGGCACCGGGCCCTCCTCGATCGGCGCCCCGGTCGCCTCGAGGGCGGCCTGCAGGTCCTCGAGGCCGCCGTCCCAGACGAAGCAGAGGTCGCCGCAGCCGGGCTTCGCGGTGGGGCCGCGCAGCGTGAAGTCCTCGCGCGGCCAGAAGTCCGGGCCGTGCACGTTCATCTTGTTGTCCCCGAACGCGATCGAGAAGATCGGGCGGTCCCCGCTGCGGAAGGCGTCGGCGTCGAGGATGGTGAAGCCCATGCTCTCGTAGAAGGCCATCATCTCCTCGGGATGGTCCGTCGGGACCGAGGCGTGGTCGAAGCGGATCGCGGGCATCGGGGCCTCCTCACAGGCCGTGGCCGGCGGGGTAGAACTCGGGGATCGGAGTGCGGATGCGGTCGCGCACCCAGCCGGGGCCGATCAGCAGCGTCCACTCCGCCTCCGGGAGCTGGCCGGGCGGCAACTCGACCTCGATCTCGATCGTCGGTTTGCTGCCGGCGATGCGGAAGATGAAGCGCTCCAGGCGCTCGTCGTAGGCGCTCTGCACCGGCGCCGGTCCGAAGACCAGCTCGACGAGCTGGCGGTGCGGGTCGTAGCCCTGCTCGCGCATCGTCGCCATCGCCGCCTCGATGTCGAACGCGCGCCCGCCGCGCATGCCCGCCGCGTGGGCGCGCTGCCGTTCCTGCTGTAGCCGTGCGACCGTGATCGTCATGCGCGCGCTCCCCGCGAGCGCGATGGTAGCAGCGCCGGCGCTGCCCGCGCGCTACGCTCCGTAGCGCTCGCCCAGGTCGAGGTAGCCCGCCGTGCCGACGATCGCCTCGCGCTCGTTGAAGGTGATCATGCGCTCCGCCTGAGCGGCGCTGCTGCCGTCCTCGCGGATCGCCTCCAGCGTGCGCTGCATCGCCCATACGGCGGCGCGCTGGAGATCCGAGGGGATGATCACGATGCGGTAGCCGAGCTCGGCGAGCCGCCCGGCGGGAACGAGCGGGGTCTTGCCGCCCTGGAACATGTTGATCAGCTTCGGACCGGGCAGCCGCTCCGCGATCGCCTCGATCTGCGCCTCGCTCTCCGGCGCTTCGACGAAGAGCACGTCCGCCCCCGCCTCGCCGTAGCGCCCGGCGCGTTCGAGCGCGGCCTCGAGGCCCTCGACGGCGATCGCGTCGGTGCGCGCGATCAGCACCACGCCGCTGCCCTCCAGCGCCTCGCTGGCGGCGCGCAGTTTCTGCGCCATCTCCTCGGCGGGGACGAGCGACTTGTCGTCGAGGTGGCCGCAGCGCTTGGGGAAGGTCTGGTCCTCGAGGTGCAGCGCGGCGACGCCGAGGCTCGCGAACGCCTGCGCCGCGCGCCGCGTGTTGAGCGCGTTGCCGTAGCCCGTGTCCGCGTCCGCGATCACCGGGATCGAGACCGCCTCGACGATAGGACGCAGGCGGTCGACGACCTCGCCGAGGCCGAGCAGCCCGAGGTCCGGCAATCCGCCGCTGCGCGCGATCGCGCCGCCGCTGGCGTAGACGGCGGGGAACCCCGCCTGCTCGACCAGCCGCGCCGAGAGCCCGTCGAAGACGCCGGGCGCGACGACGACCTCGTCGCCCTCGATCAGCTCGCGCAGCCGCGCGGCAGCCGGGATCGTCGTCTGCGTCGCGCTCATCTGGCCGCCCCGGCCGTCGCTGCGGCCTCGCGGGCCGCGAGGCGCGAGGCGGGGACCAGCACGCGGCCCTCCATCAGCCGCCGCGCCGTGCGGTAGACGACCACGTCGTCGGCGACCCAGCGGCCCTCGCCGCCGCCCTCGCGGCGCACGCTGGCGGCCACGGGCAGCACGCCCGAGGGGTTGCCGAGCCGCAGGTCGGCGGCCGGGTCGGCGGGCCGCGTCAGCTCGTGCACGACGCTGCCCTCAATGCGCGCGGCGACGGCGAGGCACATCGCAGCCGTCAGCGGCAGCGCGCGGTGCGCCTGGCCCATCGACATCACGCGCGCCGTGAGGTCCACCGCGGACGCCGCGACGGCCTCGCCCGCGAGCGTCGACGCCGCCTGCGGAGCGGCGACGATCGCGATCAGCGGGCTCTGCGGCGAGCAGGCGCTCGCCTCCTCCACGCTCGGCGAGAGGCCGAGCCGCAGCGCCGCCGCCCCGCGCACCGCCTCGAGGCGCGCCAGCAGGCCGGCGTCGGCCTCGATCGCGTCCGGCAGCTCGCTGCCCCGCAGGCCGAGGTCCGCCGAGCGCACGGCGATGACCGCCGTGGTCGCGTCGACGATCGAGACGCGCAGCTCGCCGAGGCCGGGGACGGCCAGCGTCTCCGCGGGCGCTCCACCGGGGAGCAGCTCGCCGGTCACCGCGCCGCCGGGATCCTGGAACTCGAGGCGGATCGGCGCGCCCTGTCCGGCGACGCCGAGCAGCTCGAAGTCGCCCTCGACCGCGGCGCTCGCGCCGTCGAGGGGGAAGCGCGCGACGATCCGCTTCTGCGTGTTCACGTTGTAAAGCCGGACCGCCGCCTCCCCGGCCGCGTCGAGCGAGGGCGTCACGAGGCCCTCGTCGACGGCGAAGGGGCCGACGGCGGAGGTGAGGTTGCCGCAGTTCGTACGGTAGGCGACCGCCGCCTCGCGGACGGCGACCTGGCCGAAGGTGTACTCGACATCGACATCGGGCCTCGCGGAGGGCTCGACGACGACGATCTTGGAGAGCGAGGAGACACCGCCTCCGAGGCCGTCGAGCTGGCGGCCGTAGGGATCCGGGCTGCCGAGCGCGCCGAGGAAGATCGGCGCCCAGTCGTCCCGGGCCTCGGGCAGCCAGGCGCGCTGGAAGAAGATGCCGCGGCTGGTGCCGCCGCGCATGAAGACCGCATCCACCCGTTGCTGCGCCATCGCCGCCGCCTCCGCTTCCGCTCCCCGAGATTCTACGCGGGCGCGCCGCGGTCGACAGCGCGGGCGGCGACCCGCTAGCCTCGCGCGGCGCCGGTCGGGAGGCGGCAGCGGCGATGGCGGACTCCGAAGGCCGGGCGGACGGACTGCCCCTCGAGGGGATTCGCGTGCTCGATCTCACGCAGGGCGCCGCCGGCCCCTACGCCACGAAGCTCTACGCCGACTACGGCGCGGACGTGATCAAGATCGAGCGCCCCGACGGCGGCGATCCGATGCGTCGCGTCGGCCCCTTCCCGGACGACGAGCCGCACCCGGAACGGGCCGGCGTCTTCCTGCACATCAACACCGGCAAGCGCAGCGTCACGCTCAACCTCAAGACCGCGAGCGGGCAGCGGATCCTGCAGCGCCTCGCCGCCAGCGCCGACCTCGTGTTCGAGAACTTCCGCCCGGGCACGCTCGAACGGCTCGGACTCGCCGCCGAGCGCCTCGCCGCACTGCGCCCGCAGGCCTCGCTGATCCGGCTCTCCAACTTCGGGCAGTACGGCCCCTACCGCGACTTCGAGGCCGACGACATGCTGCTCTACGCGGCCGGAGGGGTGTTGCAGGTCACCGGCGTGCCGGAGCGCGAGCCGGTCAAGATCGGGCTCTACGCGCCGCTCTTCCTCACCGGCGCCGTGGCCGCGGCGCAGTCGTTCGGGGCGCTGATGGCCGCCGACCGCGACGGCGTGGGGCAGACGGTCGACATCTCGATGCAGGACGTGCTTGCCGCCTCGATGGACCGCGGCGGGCCGAACCTGGTCGCCTGGCAGTACTCGGGCTCGATGATGCACATGCGGATGCGCGAGCTGCGGCGCAACGCGATCCCGCGAGGCGTCTACCCCTGCCAGGACGGCTACGTCTTCGTCAACGGCACGTTGCAGTGGTTCGACCGCTTCTGCCGCATGATCGGGCGGCCCGACCTGATCGATGACGAGGAGACGCTCGCCCAGCTCGAACATATCGAGTACGGCGAGCGCTTCGATGGGTTGCTCTACCCCTGGCTGCTGGAGCGCACGAAGCAGCAGGTCATGGAGGAGGCGCAGCAGGAGGGCCTCCCCGTGGGCGCGATCAACTCGATGGCCGACGTCTTCGCCGACCCGCACCTGCGCGCGCGTGAGTTCATCACCACGATCGAGCACCCGGAGGCGGGCGCCTTCGAGTTCCCCGGGCTGCCCTTCCGCATGCACGGCACGCCGGGCCAGCTGCGCCGCGCCCCGCTGCTCGGCGAGCACACCAGCGAGGTGCTGACCTCGGAGCTTGGTTACGCGCCCGAGGACATCGTGATCCTGCGTCAGCGCAACATCGTCTGAGGAGGCGGCGGACGTGAGGCTGGCGCTCGCCGCCGGACTGCTGCTGCTCGTCGCGGCCGCGTGCGCAGGCGGCGGGTCCGTGCCCACGCCCACGGCCACCCCGACGCCGCCCGCCAGCGCCGCGCCTGCGACTGCCACGCCCGACCCTCGCGAAGCGGTCGCGGTCCTCGTCGCGGATCCCGCCGAGCGCGCCCGCCTTGAGGCAGCGCTGGCGTCGTCGGCCGGTTTCGTCCCTGCCGCCGGCGTCGCGCGAGTGCAGTGGGCGATCGCCGATATACCGCTGTCGGGCTCCCTGCCGCTCGTGCTTGCGCGCTGGGCGGCGATCACGGACCAGCGGCGCGACGTGCTGGACCTGGGCCGCGCCGACGTACTGCGCATCCTGCGCGGCGAGGTCCGCGACTGGTCCCAGCTGGGCGGAAGCCAACAGCCAATCGTCGCGTACCTCCCCGCCTCGCACGCGGCCCGCATCGCGGGCGCCCTCGGCGTCCCGTCCGCCGAGCTGGCAGCGGAACTGCTGCCGGACGGGGAGGTGGCCGACCGCGTCGCGTCCACGCCGGGCGCGTTCGCGCTGATCGCGCCCGAGCAGCTGCGCCTCGGCGTGCTCGCGCTCACCGTGGACGGCCACGACCCGTACCGCGACCCGGCAGGGGAGTCGCCGCTGAGCGCGGTGCGCTGGATCCGTGCGCCCGGCCTCGGGGACGCCGTCAGGCTGGCCGCCGTCGCCGGCCTCGAGGCGGCTCAGCCATTCGACCCGGCGGGCATGCTGGTCACGGGCGAGCTGGTCCCGGCTCGATGCACGAACGCGGCGCTCGCCGGCCTGGACGACTACGGGGCGATGTTCGAGGGCGTGCGCGAGGCGGTAGCGGCTGCGGACATTGCAGTCGCGGCGCTCGAGACGTCGCTCACGGACCTCGCCGAGCCGACGCCGTGCGTCTCGACCTTCGTGCTGCAGGGCAGCCCCCGCGTCGTCGGCGCGGTGTCCGAGGCCGGGGTTGACGTGATGCTCACAGCCGGCAACCACATGCTGGATTGCTGGGAGGGCTGCTCCGGTACGGGGGCGCTGCTCGACACGCTGGCGCGGCTGGAGGAAGCCGGCATCGCCACCGCCGGCGCCGGCGAGGATCTGAGCGCCGCTCGCGCGCCGGCCGTGGTCGAGGTCCACACGGCGCACGGCTTCGTGCGCTTCGCCTTCCTCGGCTACGACACGATCGCGCCCTGGAACGCGGCCACGGAGCAGAAGCCGGGCACGGCCCCGCTCAGCGCCGCGAGCGTGCGCGAGGACGTGCGCGCCGCGCTCCTCCTCGCGGATCACGTCGTGGTCGGGGCGAACTGGGGCGTCGAGTACACGGCCGACCCGACGGCCTCCCAGCGCGAGATCGCCGGGATCGCGATCGAGGCCGGCGCGACGTTCGTGATCGGCAACCATCCCCACTGGGTGCAGGCGGTCGAGCACTTCGAGAGCGCGCTCGTCGCGTACTCCTTCGGCAACTTCGTCTTCGATCAGTCCTGGTCGGTGGAGACGACGCAGGGGATGGTGATGGAACTGGGATTCACGCGCGATCGGCCAATCGGCTACCGGATCCGTCCGGTCGTGATCCGTGGCGACGGCGGCGGGCCACGCTGGATCTACCGCCCCGAGTTCGTCGACCCGGCCGCCGAGGGCCGCACCATCCTCGATCGCATCTGGCAGGCCCAGGACCGGCTGCCCGCGCGGTAGGCGCCGCTCTCCGCGCGGACCTGGCACGGGTGCATGTGCGAGTCACCGCGACCACAACGCGACGGAACCGGGTACCGATCCGCCGAGGTGCGACCCCTCCCGGGCTTGAGCCCCGGAGATCGGGTCGTCTTCGCCATCGCGGACGGACGGCGATCGGCGAGTGGTCTGGCGCCGAGTGCTTCCTCGCGGGTGACGCGCGCCCGCCCACGGATTCATCAGCGCCTGCGCGCAGCCCTCCGCCCTCGTCACGCTCGCGTCCGCCGCCGAGCCGGCACCGCCTCCGTCTCCACCTTGCGGGAACCCTCGGCCGCTCGCGCGCGTCCTGAGAGTGAGAGCGGAGCGCGGGATGCCAATCGACGGCGCGAGCGGGATCGGCAGGCGGGTGCGCCGCGCGCAGCGTGTGCTGCCGTTGCTGACGGCCCCCGCACTTGCGCTTTCACTGGCGATCGTCCTGGGCGCCTGCAGCGCCTCGCCCGGCGGCACGCCGCCACCCGCCACGCTTACGGCGACCGCGACGCCATTGGCGGCGCCCTCGCCGACCGCCACCGCTGAGCCGACGGCCACGCCTACCCCAACACCAACCGCCGCGCCCACGGCGACCCCCGCTGCGGCGACTCCGACGCCCGAATCCGGCGAGGCGGTCGCGATCCTCGTGTCGGATCCCGCCGAGGCCGCCCGCCTCGAGGTGGCGCTGGCGGCGGCGGCCGGCTTCAATCCGGCCTCCGGCGATGCCGCGACGCAGTGGGCGATCGCCGACGCGCCGCTGTCCGGCGCCCGGCCGATCGTGCTCGCGCGCTGGGCGGCAGTGACGGACCAGCGGCGCGACGTGCTGGACCTGGAACGCGACGACGTGCTGCGCATCCTCCGCGGCGAAGTCGGCAACTGGTTCCAGCTCGGCGGCAGCCCGCAGCCGATCGCCGTCTATCTCCCCGCTTCAGAGGCGGACCGCATCGCGGGTGCGCTCGGCATCCCGCCGGCCGATCTGGCAGCGGAACTGCTGCCGGATGGCGAGGTAGTCGAGCGCGTCGCCGGCACGCCGGGAGCGTTCGCGCTGATTGAGCCGGAGCAGCTGCGCCTCGGCGTGCTCGCGCTCACCGTCGACGGCCACGACCCGTACCGCGACCCGGCACGGGAGTCGCCGCTGAGCGCGGTGCGCTGGATCCGCGCCCCCGGCCTTGGCGACGCCGTGAGGCTCGCCGCCGCCGCCGGCCTCGCGGCCGCTCCGCCGTTCGACCCCGCGGGGATGCTCGTCACCGGCGACCTGATCCCGGTGCGCTGCAGCAACTACGTGCTGGCCCGGCTCGACGACTACGGGGCGATGTTCGACGGCGTGGGCGACGCGATTGCGTCTGCCGACATCGCCGTCGTCCCGCTTGAAGCGTCGCTCACGGACCTCGCCGACCCTACGCCCTGCAGGGAGACGTACATGCTGCAGGGCAGCCCTCGCGTCGTCGACGCGGCGGCCGAGGCCGGCGTGGACGTGATGTTCACGATCGGCAACCACATGCTGGACTGCTGGCTGGGCTGCTCGCCTGCCGGGGCGCTGCTCGACACACTGGAGCGGCTGGAGGAGGCAGGCATCGCGACCGCCGGAGCCGGCGAGAATCTGAGCGCCGCTCGCGCGCCGGCCGTGTTCGAGGTCCACACGGCGCACGGCTTCGTGCGCTTCGCCTTCGTCGGCTACGACTCGATTGCACCCTGGCAGTCGGCCAACGCGATCACGCCGGGCACCGCTCCCCTCGACGTCGCGAGCGTGCGCGAGGATGTGCGCGCGGCGCTTGAACTCGCGGACTACGTCGTGTTCGGGGCGAGCTGGGGCGTGGAGTACACCGCCGACCCGACGGACTCCCAGCGCGAGATCGCGGGGATCGCGATCGAGGAGGGCGCGACGCTCGTGATCGGCAACCACCCGCACTGGGTGCAGGCGGTCGAGCACTTCGACGACGCGCTCGTGGCCTATGCCCTCGGCAACTTCGTCTTCGATCAGGACTGGTCGGTGGAGACGACGCAGGGGATGGTGCTGGAGTTGGGCTTCACGCCCGATCGGCTGATCGGCTACCGCATCCGTCCGATTGTGATCCGCGGCGACGGCGGCGAGGCGCGCTGGATCTACCGCCCGGAGTTCGTAGAGCCCGCCGCCGAGGGCCGCCCCATCCTCGATCGTGTGTGGCAGGCGCAGGACCGGTTGCCGGAGCGGTAGGCTGTGGGCCCGGGCCAACAGTGCAACACTAGCATCCATGAACAATGATATAGTGTCTTTACATTGTGTTAGCGAGAAGGCATTGGACTCGCATGAGAGAAATCACTGCAGCCACCACACAACGGAACCAGGTCACCATTCCCGCCGAGGTCCGCCGCCTTCTTGGCCTGAAGCCCAGGGACAAGGTTGCGTTCACCATCGAGGACGGGGGTGCGGTGCGCCTGGCGGCGGCGTCCTTCACGCTGGAGTCGACGTACGGCTCCGTGCAGCCCTCAAGCCACCCCGAGGACTTCGATGAGGTGTCCCGGAATGCCAAGGATGCCAAGGCTGAGCAGACCGCACGCGAACTAAGTGACGCGTGAGATTCCTCGATACGAACGTCATCCTCAGGTACCTGACCAGGGATGATGAGGCCAAGGCTGAAGCCTGCTACCAGTTGTTCCAGCAGGTACGGCGCGGGGAGGAAGAGCTCGTCACCTGCGAGGCGATCGTCACGGAAGTCGTCTACGTGCTTTCCTCCGCTCGCGCTCCCTACAGGCTGAGCCACGAGGAGATTCGAGCCCGGCTCGTACCGATCCTGACGCTTCGGGGCCTCAGGCTCCCTCAGAAGCGCGTCTACCTCAGCGCTCTGGATCTCTACGCCTCATCTCCGTTCCTTGATTTCGAGGACGCTCTGGCGGTCGCCCACATGGAACGACTGGGGGTGACGGAGATCGTGAGCTACGACAGGGACTTCGATCGGTTGCCGACACTCCAGCGAGTGGAGCCGTGAGGTCAGTGCCGCCTGCGGGCGCCTGGCCCTGAATGTCGCGCGGCGGGCCTTTGCCCTCTACAGCGGCTTCGGCGCGTAGTCGGCGTCGATGCGCAGGACGGAGCCCATCCGCTCGTAGTCCTCGAACGGGAGTATCGAGCCCTCGCGCGCGATCGGGTCCGATCGCAGATCCGTGGCGCGGTCGGCGATGCGCCGCTCCAGCAGGTCCGCGACCTCGTCCTCGCTCAGCCCCAGCTCGGCCAGCACCGCCTCCGTGTCCGCCCCGAGGGCGGGCGCGGGTCCGCGGGCGGGGACGCCCTCGCCATCGAACCTGGCGGGCAGGTAGCGCTGGATCGGCACGCGCCCGAAGTCGCCGATCTGCAGATCGTCGAAGAACTCGCGCGCGGCCAGGTGCGGGTCCGCGATCACCTCGTCGCCCTTGAGGATCGGCCCGGCCGGAGCGCCCGCCGCCTGCAGCAGCGCGGCGACCTCGAACTTGTCCCGCTCGCGCGTCCACTCGGTGATGAGCTGGTCGAGGGCGTCGTGCTGCGCGCTGCGTGACGCGGCGTCGGCGAAGCGCGGGTCGTCGAGCCAGGCCTCGTGGCCGCTGGCGCGGCAGAAGGCCCGCCACTCCTCCTCGTTGCGCAGCGAGATCGCGACCCAGTCGTCGTCGCCGCGGCAGGGATAGGCGCCGCGCACCATGCCCGGCCGGCGGTTGCCGTCGCGTGTCTGGTGGCGTCCGTTGCGCTGGTAGTCGGCGAGCTGCGACTCGAGGACGGGCAGCGTCGCCTCCTGCATCGAGACGTCGATGATCTGGCCCTCGCCGGTGCGGTCGCGGTGGATCAGCGCGGCGAGGACGGCGGCGGCGCCGTGCAGGCCGGAGTAGGGGTCGACCCAGGTCTGGCCCGTCTTCGTCGGCCCCTCGCCGCGGTAGCCGGTCACCGTCGGCACGCCCGAGGCGGGCTCCATCGTCATGCCGTTGGCGGGCCGGAAGGCGCTCGGGCCCGTCTGCCCGAAGCCGCTCAGGTGGAGCAGGACAAGCTGCGGGTACTGCGCGTGCAGCTCGTGGAAGTCGAAGCCGAGGCGGCCGACGACGCCGGGCATGAAGTTCTCGACCACGGCGTCGGCCTCGGAGATGAGCCGCCGCACCAGTGCGCGGCCCTCCTCCTGCCCCAGGTCGATCATCGCCGAGCGCGTGCCGGCGTTGCGGACGGTGAAGTAGATGTTGCGGTTCCAGACCTCGCCCCCGATGTCGTTGCGAGGCGGGAAGAGCGTGCGGTTGCCGTAGTTCCCGCCGGGCGTGAAGGCGCGCTCGACGCGGATCATGTTCGCGCCCAGATCGGAGAGGATGCGTGTCACCAGCGGCCCGACCCAGCCCTGCGTCAGCGCAACCACCGTCAGATCCTCGAAGAAGCGCATCAGTCCGCCCCCTCCGCCGCGGCCGCACGCAGCACCTCGCCATCGGCGTCGAGGGCGGGTGCGGGTCCGAACTGCTGGGGCGTAGCCGACATAATCGCGCCCGCGCCGCTGAGCCTCACGCCGTCCGGTCCACCGAGCCAGTACTCGCGCTGATCGAGGTGCGGGTCGGCCAGCAGCTCCGCCACGTCGGGGACGGCGCCGAAGCCGAGCCCCAGCTCGCCGGCGCGCTGGAAGATCTCGTTCACGGTATGGCGCTCCAGCCAGGGCTGCGCGACCGCATCGAACTCCCGCCAGCGCAGGTTGCGCGTCTGCGTGCTCGTGAAGATCGGACTGTCCGCCATGTCCGGCCGCTCGAGCAGCGTCGAGACCACGCCGGCGAAGTCGTGGTGGCCCGTGCCGACGGGCACGAAGGCGATGTAGCCGTCCTTGCAAGCCATGATGTCGTTCGGATAGCCGGGCAGGATGCGCGAGTAGTAGCGCCGCCGCACCACCCCCGACCCGAGCCAGACCACGAGGTTGTGGTCGTCCGTCATCGTCAGCGCCTCGTGCGCCGAGACGTCGACGACGTGCGTCCGCTGCCCGCGCCGGGCAGCAGCGACGGCGGCCAGCGCGGCGATGCAGGCGTGCGTCGCCGCGAAGTAGTCGCTGATCTCGATGCCCGCGCTGAGCGGCTCGCGGTCCGGCGCGCCGCTCACGTAGGAAAACCCCGCGAGGCCCTCGATGATGTGGCTGTCGGCGCGCCACGAGGCGTACGGGCCGGTCATGCCGAAGTCGGAGATCGAGACGAAGGTCGTCTCCGGGAAGCGCTCGGCCAGGCGATCCGGATCGGCCAGCGGGAGCTGCGAGGAGATCCGCTCGCCCTCGCGCCAGTCCGAGACCAGCAGCCCGGCGCCCTCGATCAGCCGGGCCGCCAGCGCCGCCTCCTCGTCGCGTTCGAGGTCGAGCACGATGCTGCGCTTGCCGCGGTTGATGGCGGCGTGCAGTCCGCCGCCGTCGGCGTCCGGCTCATCGCCGTCGAAGGGCCCCGCGAGGCGGATCGCATCGCCGCCGGGCGGCTCGATGCGGACCACCTCGGCGCCGAACTGCGCGAGCAGTTGCGCGCAGTAGGCGACCGGACGCCCTGCCGCGATCTCGACGACGCGCAGGCCCTCGAGCGGCGTCGCCGACGCGTCGCCCTCGGTCGCTGCGTCCGATCGCTGTCCGTTCGCCCCGCTCAAGCGCACCGCCCTCCGCGCGCGGGATGGCCGCGCCCGATGGTGGTGCGCCCGCGCGCGGCGCGTCAAGCGGGGGGCCGCTTGCGTCACTGGCTGGTCCGGCAGGGTCGATCACACCCATTCCTTGGAGCGAGCGAGAGTCCAGACCAATACCAGTGCGTCGGCACATGCCCCGCTGAGCGGCTCCACAATGTGCGAGGGCAAGAATCTCGGCCTGTGGCTGACGAGGTTCCGGGTCGCTACAGCGGCTCCGAGAGTGCTCGCGATCCTGCCATCTCGATCTTTCTCGGTAGAGAGAGCCGCCCTCGACATGTCGAGGGCTCGTCGTTCGAGGTCTCCGGGCCGGTCGTCATTCTGATCGCTAGACTCCAACCTTTTGAACTCCGCGATCCAGGAGCAACCCTGTCCGAGAAGGCGAATGAATTCCCGGAGTGATCTCGGCATCCTCGACCCTTCCGAAGGACGGAGGTGCGACGACTCTTCAACGAGCACACGGGCCAGCTGCTCAACTGCTAGCGCCAACGGCCTGAGCCTTCGATTGAGGAGACCTGGAACACGATCGTGGTGCTGATCAGTGATGGTGAACGAGTAGCTTTGGAGGCTCATCAGTACCTCGAGCAGATCGTGCTCCTTACAGAACTCCACGATGTCCTCGGCGACATCACCGGGGTCGCCGCAATCTGAAGCGATCGTGGCGGCCAGCCCCTCGTTGAGTACGGCTCTCAGGACTTCTCGAGCGTCACGGGCCGCAGACTCAACCGGATCGAGATGGCGGAGTCGGGTGGCGAGGCTCAGCCCTCCGTGTTCCTCGGCAGCAGCGAAGAAGTCCTCCCAGTCATAGCCGAAGGCATGCCCGGCGAGTCTCTCTGCGTCGCGGAGGTACTCCTGAGCGTCTTCGGACAGCGCAATGCGTTCATCGCTCCGGTAGTCGTGTATCAGTTCAGCGAGCTTGCCGAGGAACTCGAAGAACTTGGGCTCGTCCATGCCGGACATGTCCAGCGACCGTCGCGCTCGCTGGCCCAGAACGACGCCGAGCCTTTCGCGACGAGGTGCCGGAAGCCGTTCTCCTACTGAAACGCCATCGAAAGCCTCGTAGTGGGCAGCCTCGTCTGCGAACAGAAACAACTCCACTGCATCGAAACCGGCGGCCATCCCGTTCAACGATCGGAGCTCCTCCGTGTCCTCGGGAAGGCGGTACCGCTTCCAGAGTTGGTGCGACGGATCCAGATGTTGTAGGAACTGAGAGTGGACATAGTGGTGCTTCTGCTGGCGCAGTAACGCAACGACATGGACTTGCCAGGGGGCGTAGTGCCGCTCAACCGTCGGAGTCAGCACAGTTCGGCCGTCGGGCATGACTGCTGGTACCCGATCGGAACCCCATTCCTCGAACGTGCTGCAGTCAGGTATCTCAAGGAACGGGTTGCGGCCCCGCTGCGCGTCGAACGCATGCAGGCCGTCAGTGTGACCCCGCTGCAGCCTGTCCCAATCTTTTGGTGGAGACGGGGCAGGCCCACGGACCGCCGCGTCGGCGAGGCCGTGTGTCTTTCGCTTGATGGCGTACGCGGTCGGCATGCGAGTTCGTGCCATCGGCAGAAGCAAGCAATGCCGCTCGTAGAACTCAAGCTCGCGCGGTGACAGCCCCAGGATCCTCAGCGACCAGGCGTGCGAGACAAACTGCTGTACGTCGATGTAGCGCTCGCCGTGTCGGTTCATGCACTCCTGTCAAGCGGTTGCGGGACGCTGGATAGGTGACGTCCCCGCACCTACTTTCCCGCGATGGTCCACCGCCGCCTAGCGGAACGCGGGCGCGACCTCCGAGGAGAAGCGCTCGATGGCGGGCCAGTCGTAGGGGGTGTTCATCATCATGATCACCTCGGAGTAGCCGGCGTCGGCGTAGGTCTGCACCGCGTCCCGCATCGACTCGGCGGGGCCGCCCACCGTCTGCGCGCGCTGCTCCTCCACGCTGATGCCGCGACGGCCGGCGGTGCGCTCCGTCCAACGCTCGTAGATCGCGTCCGGGATCAGCGGCGTCCCCGCCGTGAGGCTGATCTCCTCGAAGCGCCGCCCGACGTCGTTGCAGTGCTGGCGCAGCACCTCGACCTTCGGCGCGAGGTCGGCGGCGGTGCCGACGCCGTTCCAGGCGTCGGCGTGGCGCGCGACGATGTTGAGCGTGCGCCGCTCGCCCGCGCCGCCGACGAGGATCGGCGGGTGCGGGCGCTGCACGGGAGCCGGGCGGAACGGGGCCTGGCTGAGGCTGTAGTACTCGCCCTCGAAGGAGACTTCCTCCTCGTCCGACCAGAGCAGGCGGATCACCTGCAACGCCTCGTCGAGCCGATCGAGGCGTTCGCGCGCCGAGGGGAAGGGCCAGCCGTAGGCCTCGTGCTCGCGCGGGTTGTTGCCCGCGCCGATGCCGAAGTCCACCCGCCCGCCCGAGATCTGGTCGATCGTCGTCGCGACCTTGGCGAGCATGGCGGGGTTGCGGAAGAGGTTGCCCGTCACCAGCGTGCCGAGGCGCAGCCGCTCCGTCTCCGCGGCGAGCGCGGCGAGCACGACCCAGCCGTCCATGCACGGCCCCTCCGTGTCGCGCGTGCCCGTCGGCAGGAAGTGGTCGATCGTCCAGGCGCCGTCGTAGCCGAGCGCCTCGAGGCGCTGCCACGTCTCCGAGAGTTCGCCCCACTCGATGTTCTGCTGCCCGGTCTGGACGCTGAATTTCACCGCCGCCTCCGTCCTCGCGAGCGGCACTTTAGCAGGCGGGGGCGGCTAGGTGATGGTGAGCGGGACGCCCTCGGGGCAGAGCGGGCAGTCGCCGGGCTCCCAGCTCTCGATGTCGAGCGTGGCGGCGGCGAAGAAGGGCAGGCCGAAGTCGGTTCGCCCGCCGGAGCGGTCGACGAGCACGGCGACGCCGACGGGCTCGCCGCCGGCCTGGCGCACGGCCTCGATCGTGTCGTGGACGGAGCCGCCGCTGGTGACCACGTCGTCGGCGATCAGCACGCGCTCGCCGGAGGTGAGCCGGAAGTCGCGCTGGATGGCGCGGCCCGGTCCGTCCTCGCGGCGTTCGGCGATGATCCCGCGCACGCCGAGCTGGCGGGCCATCTCGTAGGCGAGGATCACGCCGCCGGTGGTGGGGCCGGCCACGGTCTGCGGTTCCAGGCCGCGCGCGGCCTCGGCGAGACGAGCGCAGATCGCGGCGGTGCGGTCCGGCCACTGCAGCAGGTTGAACTTCTCGACGTAGCGGCCGGCGTGGCGGCCGGAGGCGAGCTGGAAGTGGCCGTCGAGGAAGGCGCCGCTCTCCTCGAAGGCGGCGATCACCGCGGGGTCGGCCGCCTCGTCGCGCGTCACCGGGACTGACTTACCTCGACGCCGAGCTGCAGGCCCGGCTCCTCGTGGCCGACGATGCCGAAGCGATCGAGCGGCCAGTAGCGCAGCTCGGCGCGTCCGACGATCAGGCCCTGGTGGAGCATGCCCCAGGAGTGCGAGTCGTAGGAGTTGTTGCGCGCGTCGCCGAGCACGAAAACGTGGCCAAGCGGGACCGTCTCCGGGGGGAACGAGTAGCGCGGCGCGTGCAGCAGGTAGGGCTCGTCCAGCACCTTCCCGTCCACGATCACCTGCTCGTCGCGCACCTCGATGGTCTGTCCCGGCAGCGCGACGACGCGCTTGATGAAGTCGCGCTCCGGGCCGAGCGGGAAGGCGAAGACGACGACGTCGCCCTGATCGATCGTGCCGAAGGGGCGCCACGCGTCCTCCTCGACGAGCGGCAGCCAGGAGAAGTCGAACGTGCGGTAGGCGAGCTTGTTCACGACGACCAGGTCGGCGTGCTGGAAGCTCGGCTCCATCGATCCGCCGTCGACGATGAAGTTCTGGGCGACGCCGCGCACGACGATGAACATCAGCAGGGCGAGCGCGATCACCTCGAGCGTCTCGCTGAGGCCGCGCAGCCCGAACGGCCAGATCCGCTGCATCCCGCCGCGCTCGTCGGCTACGGCGGCGGGCGGCTCGGGCGGCGTCAGCCAGGGATCGCGTTCCGCGAGCCCGCCGTGGCTCAGCGCCGCCGCAACGGCGAGCGCGCGGGCGGGCGGCGGCGCGCCGGGCGGGTCGCGAGGATCGGGGTGCCGGGGAAGCCGGCTCGGGTCCGCCGGGGGCTGATTCACCATCGCATCGAGTATACCTACGCACCCTGTTGGGAACCCCGCGCTGGCTTCGGCATCGAGCGCTGCTCAGGCGCGCAGCGCGGAGCCCAGGGCATCCATCCGCTGAGCCGCGACGGTCGCGACGGCGGCGCGCGCCTCGAGCAGCGCCGGGCGGGGGTCGCCGCCTCGCGAGCCGGCGATGGCGGCGGCGAAGGCGGCGTGGATCTCGCTGCTGACGTTGAGCTTGCGGATGCCCGCGCGCACGCAGTCGCGCAGCTGGCGCGGCGGGACGCCGGAGCCGCCGTGCAGCACCAACGGCAGCCCGCGCACCGCCGCGCGCAGTTCGCGCACGAGCGCCAGGTCGACGCTGCCCGCGAGGCCGTGCGCCGTGCCGACGGAGACCGCCAGCGCGTCGACCTGCGTCTCCTCGACGAAGCGGCGCGCCGCCGCCGGGTCGGTCAGCACGGACTCCGAGGTGATGACGCCGGGCTCGCGCCCGCCGACATGGCCGAGTTCCGCCTCCAGCGAGACGCCGTGCTCCAGCGCCAGCACTGCGGCCTCGCGCGTCTCGCGGATGTTGAGCTCCAGCGGCTTGATTGAGCCGTCGTACATCAGCGAGCTGAAGCCGGCGCGCGCGGCCGCGCGCAGCAGCCCGACCTCGTGGCCGTGGTCGAGGTGGACGGCGACGGGCACGCGCGCGCCCTCGGCGAGCGTGCGCGCGGTGGCCGCGGCGACGGCGACGCCGCCGAAGTGGTCGAGGTTGCCGGGGTTGAACTGCAGCAGCACGGGCGAGCGCCGCGCCTCGGCGGCGTCGAGCACGCCGAGCGCGAGCTCGAGGTTGGAGACGTTGAAGCCGGGCACGGCGTAGCCGCCCCGCTCGGCGTCGGCCAGTAGCTCGCGGCCTCCGGTGAGCGCCATGCGCCGATCTTCACACGAATCGGCCCAGTGCGGTGGGGCGCCGTCCGGTCCGGTTGCCCGGAAGACACGCTCCCGGTACGAATCCCGGGGAGACTGGGCAGGGTGGTGCTCGCGGAATGGACCTGCGCTTCCACACGGACCTCGAGACGGGCGCTCCCCACATCCATCGACATGGCGTGAGCGGCGCGAGGTCGAGGAGATCATGGCCTCCCCGGCGGAGGACCTGCCCGGTCGGCGCAACTCTCGCCTCGCCATCGGGCAGACGCTCGGAGGGCGTTACCTTCGGGTAGTGTATGTACGCGACCCGGAGCCGGGCAGCGCATTTGTCGTCACCGCCTACGAACTGTCCGGCAACGCCCTCGCGGCGTTCCGGCGGCGGAGGCGAAGGAGAAGCAGATGAGCGACGGGGCGAACCGGTTGCCGCCGGGCTGGGACGAGGCGCGCGTCCACGATCTCATCGAGCACTACGAGTCGCGGACCGACGATGAGTTGGCGGCCGAAATCGAAGCGGCGTTCGAGGATCCCTCTCACACCGCGATGGTAATTCCGAACGAGCTGGTTCCCGCTGTGCGTGCACTCCTCGCCGAGTCTCCCGACGCTGCGCCTGCGCCCACCGCGAGCTGATTGCGCGCGGCTACTTCCTTCCCGCTCGCGCTAGCTGCCACCACCAACCAGCACCGTGTGGGCTGCGGCGCCGTGCAGCGGGGCCATTGTGATCATCGCGTGCTAGGCTCGCCGAGGCGGGATGGAGCGAACACGAGCCAGCTCTTGGCGGCGCAACGACACCGTGCGGGTGACGATGTTCCGGACCTCGTCCGGCGGGCGCAGCGCGGCGAAGTTGCGGCGTTCAACACGCTCGTGATCCGCCACCAGGACGCCGCCTACTCGCTCGCCTTCCGCTTCCTGCGCTCGCGCGAGGCGGCCGAGGATGTGACGCAGGAGGCGTTCCTCCGCGCCTGGCGCGCCATCGAGAGCTTCCGCGGCGAACGCTTCCGCTCCTGGCTGCTGCGCATCGTCGCCAACGCCGCGCGCGACGAGCTGCGTCGCCGCAAACGGCGCCCGCAGCGCTCGCTCGACGAGGCGCGCGACGACTCGGATATGGCCTCGATCGACCCGGTCGAGCCGGGCCTCGGGCCGCAGCAGCGCGCGGAGCAGGCGGAGCTGCGGCAGGTGCTGGAGGGCGCGCTCGCCGAGCTGCCGGAGGACTGGCGGATGGTGGTGCTGCTCTCCGACGTGCACGGACTCTCGTACGAGGAGATCGCGGAGACGACGGGCGTGCCGCTCGGCACGGTCAAGTCGCGGCTGAGCCGCGCGCGGGGGCGGCTGCGCGACCTGCTGCGCGAGTCCGGGGAACTTTCAGGCCTCATGCAGCGTCAGAAGACATAGGGTGGTGATGTGATGCGCCTCTGGGGTTGGCGTCGGCGTCGTAACGTCGGGAACGAAGAGTTCCCGGAGGGCCTCGACGCAGCCTCGGCCTGGGACGAGCAGCTCTCCGCCTACCTCGATAGCGAACTCGAGGGGCGTGAGGCCGTGGCCGTCCAGGACGCGCTCGAGGTGGATCCGGCGCTCGCCGTGCAGCTCGACGAGTTGAGCGTGGTCCGCGACGCCCTCGGCTCCCTCGGCGAGTTGCGGGCACCACGCCCGTTCACGCTGGAGGCGCCGCCCACGGCCGTGCGCCACACGCCCGGCAGGCTGGAGCTCGTCTTCCGGATGGGCGCGCTGGCCGCGGCCGTCGCGTTCGCCGTCGTGCTGACGGGCGACATCGTCGGCCTCGGAGACGAGGGCGTCGAGGGCTGGGGCATCTCCCGTCCGAGCTTCGGCGGCGGATCGAGCGAGCAGGCGAGCGACGCGCCGCAGGCGGCCGCGGCACTCGCCGCTCCGGCGAGCCCCGCCGCCGCGCAGGCCGAGACGGCCGCCTCTACTCCTCAGCCGGCAGCCACGAGCGCCGCCGCCGGCGCCAGCCCGACTGCGACGGCCGCCCCGGCGACGCCGACTCCCGAGGCCACGACAATCCCGACGGCCGTAGCGGCCGCCGTGTCCACGGCCGTCGCTACCGTTGCGGCTTCGCCGGCCGCAGCGGCGGACGGAGCCGCCGACGCCTCGCCTGCCGCCACGACCGACACCCGAACAGCGGGGCGCGCGGTGGAATCGCCGGAGGCGGACGCCACCCCGGCGGCCGACCAGCCGGCCACTCCCACCGTCGCCGCGGGGGAGTCGCAGGCCGCGGCGACCGAGGCCGTAGCGTCGGCGGACGACGACGCGGACGAAGAGGACGGCGCCGAAGCCGCGTCTCCCACGGAGCAGGCGGCAGCCACACTCGCGCCGGCCGCCACCGCGACGCCCGCACCCTCGACCCGGGATGAGGTGCTCCAGGAAGAGCCGGCCGGGACGGACGACAGCGCGCGCGCGCTGCGCAGGGCCGAGCAGTGGCTGCTGCTCGCCGCCGTCGCTCTCGCCGTGCTTGCGCTTGGCCTCGGGCTGCGGCGGCGAGGCGGTAGCGCATAGCCGCGGGAGCCGCGCGGCGCGCCCGAACGTTGTGCCAATGGACGGACATGGCGATCGAAAGCGGGAGGGCCGCAATGAGACGAACGATGACCGTGCTGGCCCTCGCTGCCCTCGCGCTGCTGAGCCTGACCGCGACTGCCTGCTCCGGCGCCACGGTCTCGCCCGATCCGCGGGCGGAGGACGGCGGCATCTCGGTCAGCGGGACCGGCAGCGTCACGGTGACGCCCGACATCGGCGTGTTCGAGGTCGGCGTCGAGGTGACCGCAGACACGGTTGCCCTCGCGCGCAGCGGCGCGTCCGAGGCGATGCAGCGGGTCCGCGCCTCGATCACCGGCAACGGCGTCGAGGAGCGCGACATCGCCACCCGCTTCTTCAACATCTACCCGCAGTACGACTACGAGAACGACGATGGCGGGCCGCGCATCACCGGCTACACGGTCAGCAACCACATCGAGGTCAAGGTCCGCGACATTGACCGGCTCTCCGACATCCTCGACCAGGCGGTGACGGCGGGCGGCGACGCGATTCGCGTCGGCGGCATCTCCTTCCGCGTCGACGAGCCGGAGCAGTACGCCGATGAGGCGCGCAAGCTGGCCGTCGAGGACGCGCGCGCGAGGGCGCAGCAGCTTGCCGACCTCGCGGGCGTGACGCTGGGCAGCGCGCGCACGATCTCCGAGTCGTCCGGCGGATTCGCGCAGCGCGGCTTCGCCGACGCCCCGGCGGCGTTCGCCGATGACTCTGCGACGTCCGTCTCCGTCGGCGAGAGCGAGGTCTCGGTCTCCGTCCACATCGTCTACGCGATCGACTAGCGCGACCGGGGCGACGCGGGGCGGTACCATCGCGGCCCAGCGCGCACGCCCCGGAGGCGAGGCCCGGCGGTGGCGATCTCCGAACACATGCAACTGGCCGTTGAAGAGGGCCGCCGCGCCCTCGGCTGGAGTTCGCCCAATCCCGCCGTCGGCGCGGTCGTGGTGCGCGACGGCGCGGTCGTCGGCGCGGGCCGCACGCAGCCGCCGGGCGGCGACCACGCCGAGGTCGGCGCGCTGCGCGAGGCCGGCGATCGGGCGCGCGGGGCCACGGTCTACGTCACGCTGGAGCCGTGCGCGCACACCGGCCGCACGCCGCCCTGCACCTCGGCGCTGATCGAGGCCGGCGTCGCTTCCGTCCGCTACGCGATCGGCGACCCCGACCCGGACGTGAACGGCGCGGGCCGTCGCGCCCTCGAGGCCGCCGGCGTCGCTGTCGAGGTAGGCGACGGTGCGGAGCAGGTCGCCGCCCAACTCGAGGGCTACCTGCACCAGCGACGGACGGGGCGCCCGTTCGTGATCGTCAAGTTCGCCGCCTCCCTCGACGGGCGTATCGCTGCCTCCTCCGGTGACTCGCGCTGGGTCTCCGGGCCGCAGACGCGCGAGTGGGCGCATGAGCAGCGGCCCGGCCTCGACGCGATCGTGGTCGGCTCCGGCACGGTGGTCGTCGACGACCCGGAGCTGACCGCGCGGCCGGGAGGTAGCAGCGAGGGCGCGCACCAGCCGCTGCGCGTCGTCGCCGACTCGCGTGGGCGCACGCCGGACGGGGCGCGCGTGCTTGCCGGCGACTCGCCGACACTGATCGCGACGACCGCCGCCTCGCCCGAGGGCTGGCGCGCGCGCATGGCCGCGCTTGGCGCCGAGGTGCTGGTGCTGCCGGAGTCCGACGGCCACGTGGACCTCGACGCGCTGATCCGCGCGCTCGGCGAGCGGGGAGCGCTCACGGTGCTGTTCGAGGGCGGCGGGATCCTGCTCGGCTCGCTCTTCGACGGCCGCCTCGTCGATCGCGTGCAGGCGATCATCGCGCCCCTCGTGATCGGCGCGGACGCGGCGCCCGCCGCCGTCGCCGGCCGCGGCGTCGAACGGATGGCGCAGGCCCCGCGGCTGCGCGAGGTGACCGTCACGCGCCTCGGCGAGGACACGCTGATCAGCGGTCTGCCCGCCTGGCCAGCCGGGTAGTATTCTCTCCCGGCGGAACGGGGCCGCGCATGTTCACCGGAATCATCGAAGAGGTCGGCGAGGTCCGCGCGCGAGAGGGCGGCGAGCTGGTGATCGCCTGCCGCACGATCCTCGAAGACGTCGCGCTCGGCGACTCGATCGCCGTCAACGGCGTCGATCTCACGGTGCGGACGATCGGCGACGACTCGCTCAGCTTCGACGTGATGCCGGAGACGTTCCGGCGCTCCAATCTGGGCGAGGCCGCGCCCGGCGCGCGCGTGAACCTCGAGCGTTCGGTGCGGCCGCTGGACCGGCTCTCCGGCCACATCGTGCGCGGGGTGGTGGAGACGACCTGCACGCTCGACAGCCTGACGCCCGAGGGCGAGGCGATCATCGCCCGCTACCGGCCGCCCGCGGAGTACCTGCCGTACATCCTGCTGAAGGGGCCGGTCTGCCTGGACGGCGCCTCGCTGACGGTGATGGCGCGCGACAGGGAGTCGTTCTCCGTCTCGCTGGTGCAGTACACGCAGGAGCACACGAACCTGACGAGCCGCCAGCCCGGTGATAGCATCAATCTTGAGACTGACCTGCTTGCCCGGTATGTAGAGCAGTTGCTGGAAGCGCGCTCACGGGGCGCCTGAGCCGGGCAGTGCAGGCAAAGGCGGGGGCCTGATGTCCGAGCAACCGGCGACCCACGAGGGCGAGACCTCGCGCGCCAGCACCTTCGATTCGAGCCTCGTGGTCGAGGTCAGCGCCGCGATCGAGGAGTTCCGCCGCGGCACCCCGCTGATCATCGTCGACGACGAGGGACGCGAGAACGAGGGCGACGTCTGCTTCCCCGCGGACGTGGTGACGCCCGATCTGATCAACTTCATGGCCGTGCACGCGCGCGGCCTGATCTGCGTCGCGATGACCGGCGAGCGCCTCGACAAGCTCGGGCTGCCGCTGATGACCGCCAACAACACCGCCCCGCTGAGCACGGCCTTCACGGTCAGCGTCGAGGCGGCCGAGGGCGTGACGACGGGCATCTCCGCTGGCGACCGCGCCCGCACGGTCGAGGCGCTCGTCGACCCGGACTCCGGCCCGGAGGATCTGACGCAGCCGGGGCACATGTTCCCGCTGCGCGCACGCGAGGGCGGCGTGCTGGTGCGCGCGGGGCAGACGGAAGCCTCGGTGGACCTCGCGAAGCTGGCGGGCCGCTACCCGGCGGCGGTGATCTGCGAAATCATGCGCGAGGACGGCACGATGGCGCGGATGCCGGACCTGATCGAGTTCGGGCGCCAACACGGCATGAGTATCGTCACCGTCAACGACCTGATCGCCTACCGCCTGCGCATGGACTCGCTGATCGAGCGCGTCGCCGAGGCGTCGCTGCCGACCGCCTACGGCGAGTTCCGCGCCGTCACCTACCGCACGCTGATCGACGCGAAGGAGCACCAGGCCTTCGTGATGGGCAACGTCGACACCGAGGACCCCATCCTCGCCCGTGTCCACGACCAGTGCGTCACCGGCGACGTCTTCGGCTCGCTGCGCTGCGATTGCGGCGAGCAGCTCGAGGAAGCGATCCGCCGCGTCGCCAGCGACGGCCGGGGCGTGATCGTCTACATGGACCAGGAGGGCCGCGGCATCGGCCTGCACAACAAGATCCGCGCCTACCGCCTGCAGGACAGCGGCATGGACACCGTCGAGGCGAACGAGGCGCTCGGCCTGCCCGCCGACGGGCGCGAGTACGGCATCGGCATGCAGATCCTCGTCGACCTCGGCGTGCGCAAGCTGCGCCTCATGACGAACAACCCGACGAAACGCTCCGGCCTCGAGGGCTTCGGCCTCGAGATCGTCGAGCGCGTGCCGATCGAAGTCGAGCCGAACGCGCACAACGCGGACTACCTGCGGACGAAGCGCGAGAAGATGGGCCACATGCTGGAATCGGAAGACCTGGACTAGCGTGGTCGACTACGAGGGCGCCCTCGACGGGTCGGGCCTGCGCCTGGCGGTCGTGGTTTCGCGCTTCAACGAGATCGTGACGGAGCCGCTGCTGCGCGGCGCGCTCGCCACCGCTCGCGACCTCGGCGTTGCTGAGGACTCACTCGATGTTGTGCGCGTGCCCGGTGCGTTCGAGCTGCCGCAGGCGGCGCGGCGGCTGGCGGGCATGGGCCGCTACGACGCGATCGTCTGCCTCGGCGCGGTCGTGCGCGGCGAGACGCCGCACTTCGATTACGTGTGCAATGAGGCGGCACGAGGGATTACGATGGTGGCGCAGGAATTTAATCTGCCCGTCGCCTTCGGCGTACTCACCTGCGACACCATGGCGCAGGCGCGGGCCCGCTCCGGCGGCTCCGCGGGCAACAAGGGCGACGAAGCCGTGCGCGCGGCGATCGAGATGGCCAACCTGTTCCGGCAGATCGGCTAGCTCCGCACCGGCGCGACGGAACTGCATCAGACACAGGAGAGATGATCGTGAGTCGACTCCCCGACGATCTCAAACATCCCAGTGGAGGCGAACGCCTGCAGGGCGCGGCAACGGACGCCGTGCGGCTGGCGCACCGCGGCCTCGAGCGCTTCCCGGACCTGGTGAAACGCCACAAGTTCATCGCCGGCGGCGCGGCGGTCTCCTCCTCGCTGCTGGTGCTCGCCGGCGTGGCGATCGCGCGGCGGCTGCGCAGCGGCCAGAGCGAGGAAGAGGCGCTCGCCTCGCTCACCGAGGACGAACTCACCGGCCAGCGCGACGAGCGCGAGCACTGGACGCAGGACGCTGGCGAGGACGAAGCCCCGAGCGAAGATGAGGCGACCACAGAAACCGAGGTCGTCGCCGAAGGCGGCGTCGTCGAGCTCGAGGGGGAGCTCGAAGCGCCCTCGCAGGGCAACGGCCACGCCCCGGACGACACCGTCGTGAAGCAGGACGTGATCCCCGCGAAGCGCGGCCTCTAGCAGCGGGTCAGGCAGCCTCCTCGCCCTGACCCTCCCCGCAAAGGAGCGCCCTCACCCCCGCCCTCTCCCTCGGGGAGAGACACCCCAGGGTGCGCCCTCGGAGCTGTGTCTCGGCTGCTGATCCGGGTGGGGGCGTGGGGCGCAACTCCCCGCGGGCGAGCCGCGTGGTAGACTGCTGACGACGGCAGGTATGACAAGGTTGCGCCATGGCCTTCGATGCACACCGAGCAGCCCGCAGGCTCACCGACGCCGGCCTCGACGACCGGGCCGCCCAGGGCGTCGCGGACGTCGTCGACAGCGCCACGAGCGGCCTCGCGACCGAATCGAGCCTGCTCGCCCTCAGGGCTGAGCTCAACCGTGCTCTTTGGATCCAGGGCGCCGGCATCGTCGCCGCCACCGCAGCCATCGTCGGCATCGCCACCGCTCTCGACTAACGCGCCCACGCAACGGAGGCCCTCACCCCCGCCCTCGCCCTCGGGGAGAGAGGGGGCTGTGTTCTCAAGGGGGGGCTGCCCCCCACCCCCCCCGCGACGATCCACTCGGGGCATCGCGGCTGCGTTGCCGCGTGGGGGGCTGTGCTGGGTGGGCTGCGGGGTTCCCCCGCAGGCGCTTGCCCCCGATCCGCTCCCGCGGGCGAGGGGGCCGGACGCGATCGCCCTCGAGGACCGGCGGCCCGCCTCCGATCCGGGTGGGGGCGTGGGGGCGCAGCCCCCACAGGAAAGAACATCCGAGGGTGGGTGGGTGGGCCAGAGCGGCCCTGCGGGGTATCCCCGCGTCAACAGAAGCACCCCCCGCAGGCGACGCGCGGGCTGTGCCCGCTCCCCCTCACCCCCGCCCTAATGGGGTTCGACCGAATCCCGGAGCGATCTGGGAGACTGGTCCCGGACCCGCCGGCCGGTGAGCACTGCCTTGCCCCGAGGCCTTCGGACCTCCAGGGAGAGACCGTGCCCCGGCTGGTACGTCTGGGTTGTCCGAAGCACTGCTGGGGTGTCGTGCCCGAGAGCACTGTTCCATTAGGCCGTCGCAGGACCAACCCACCGGGTCGTAGCCACCAGAACGAAGCGGAGGAAGTGGAACACGATGATCCTGTACGTGGGCGATGACTGGGCCGAAGACCATCACGATGTCCAGCTCATGAACGAGGCGGGCGAGCGGCTCGCCGCCAGGCGGCTGCCCGAAGGCGTCGAGGGCGTCGCCGCGCTGCACGAGTTGATCGCGCAGCACGCCACTGCCCCGGGAGAAGTCGTGATCGGGATCGAGACCGACCGCGGGCCCTGGGTCTCGGCCCTGCTCGCGGCCGGCTACCGCGTCTACGCGATCAACCCGCGCTCGGCGGCGCGTTACCGCGAGCGACACCACCTCAGCGGCGCCAAGTCCGACGCCGGCGACGCGAAGCTACTCGCCGACCTCGTCCGCACCGACCGCCACAACCACCGCCCGGTGGCCGGCGACAGCGACGACGCGGGCGCGGTGCGGATTCTCGCCCGGGCGCACCAGCAGTTGATCTGGGACCGCGTCCGGCAGACCAACCGGCTGCGCAGCGCCCTCAGGGAGTACTTCCCGGGCGCACTGCAGGCCTTCCCCAAGCTCGCGCACGGCGACGCGCTGGGGCTGCTGGCCACGGCGCCCAGCCCGCGTGAGGCGGCGCGACTGAGCATCACCCAGATCCGCGCTGCGCTGCGCCGCGGCGGCCGCCAGCGCGGCATCGAGCAGCGCGCCGCCGCGGTCTGCGCAGCGCAGCGCTCGCCGCAGCTCGGGGCGCCGCCCGCGGTGAGCCGGGCGTTCGCCGCGAGCACCCGCTCGGCGGTTGCGCTGATCGCTGAGATCAACCGTCAGATCAAGGAGCTCGAGGCCGAGCTCGCGAGCCATTTTGAGCAACACCCGGACGCCGAAATCTACCGCTCCATGCCGGGGCTCGGCGTCGTCCTCGGCGCCCGGGTGCTCGGAGAGTTCGGGGACGACCCCGAACGCTACGACTCGGCGAAGTCCCGCAGGAACTACGCCGGTACCTCGCCGCTGACCGTAGCATCCGGCCGCAAGCGGACCGTGAAGGCGCGCTTCGTCCGCAACCGCCGGCTCTCCGCCGCCGCCGACAGGTGGGCGCTGTGCTCGCTGCAGGCGAGCCCGGGCTGCCACGACTTCTACCTGCGGCGGCGCGCCGCCGGCGACCTCCATCACCAGGCGCTGCGCGCCCTCGGCAACCGCCTCGTCGGCTACCTCCACGGCTGCCTCAGGACCCGCACTCGCTACGACGAGGCCACCGCCTGGGCGCACCGGAATGACCGCGAGCAGCTCGCTGCTTGACCAGTTAGCACCCTGGGGTGTCTCTCCCGCGAGGGGAGAGGGCGCCGGACCGCCCTCGGGGCTCCGGCGGGGGCGTGGGGGCGCAGCCCCCACAGGAAAGAACATCCGAGGGTGGGGTGGTGGGCCAGAGCGGCCCTGCGGGGTATCCCCGCGTCAACAGAAGCACCCTGCGCGTGCTCGTCCGGGATGGGGGTGTGGGGGCGCAGCCCCCCCGCAGGCGACGCGCGGGCTGCGCCCGCTCCCCCTCACCCCCGCCCTCTCCCGCGAGGGGAGAGGGCGCCGGACCGCCCTCGGGGCTCCGGGTGGGGGCGTGGGGGCGCAGCCCCCACAGAAAGAAAATCCGGGGGTGGGTGGGTGGGCCAGAGCCGCCCTGCGAGGTATCCCTCGCGTCTACGACACGACCGTGCGCGCGCTCGTCCGGCGATGGGGGTGTGGGGGGCTGCCCGGCCGGACGCGGGGATACCCCGCAGGGCCCCCCACAAGAGAGACGCACTCGCTCGCCACGCTGCGGTACGCTGCCAGCGGGGACTGGGACCGTGGAGCGCACGCTTCCGCGCCGCATCGCACACTTCGACCTCGATACGTTCTTCGTGTCCGTGGAGCGCGTGCGCGACCCCTCGCTGCGGGGCAAGCCGGTGCTCGTCGGCGGGCGCGGCGGGCGCGGCGTCGTCGCGAGCGCCTCATACGAATCGCGCCGCTACGGCTGCCACTCCGCCCAGCCGATGTCGCAGGCGCTCCGTCTCTGCCCCGAGGCGATCGTGGTCGCGCCCGACTTCGAGCGGTACGGCGCCTGCTCGCGCGCCTTCCACGCGATCCTGCGCGAGTCCGCGCCGATCGTCGAACCGGGCGGCATCGACGAGGCATATGCGGACCTGACCGGCCTCGGCGAGGGCGGCACGGGCGCCCGCGCCGCCGCCGAACGCGTCCGCGCGCGCACGCGCCAGGAGTTGGACCTGCCCGTCTCGGCCTGCATCGCCGGTTCTCGCACCACGGCCAAGGTCGGCAGCGACCGCGCGAAGCCGGACGGGCTGCTCGAGGTGCCGCCGGGCGGCGATGCGGAGTTCCTCGCGCCGCTGCCGCTGCGCGACCTGCCGCTGGTCGGCCCCCGCTTCGGCGAGCAACTGGCCACGCTCGAGGTGCGCACGATCGGCGATGCGGCGCTGCTCGATCGGCGCTGGCTGGAGCGGCGCTTCGGCAAGGCGGGACTGCTGCTCGCCGACCGCGCGCGCGGCATCGATCCCGCCCCCGTCAGCGACGGCGGCCGGGGCGCAAAGTCGATCTCGCGCGAAGTCACCTTCGAGGATGACGTGCACGACCTCGACGAGCTGCGGCACACGCTGCGCGCGCACGCCGAGCGTGTCGGCGCCGACCTGCGGCGGCAGGGCCGCCGCGCGCGCACGGTCACGCTCAAGCTGCGCTGGTCGGACTTCACGACGCTCACGCGCAGCCGCACCGTCGCGCAGCCCGTGCAGCTCACCGACGAGCTCGCCGGCCTCGGCGTCGCGCTGCTCGACGAGCTGCTTACGCGCGAGCGGATGCGGCCTGTGCGGCTGATCGGCCTCGGCGCCTCGAACCTCGTCGAGGACGCCGTGCAGCTCGGCTTCGACGACGCCGGGGCGCGGCGGGCGGCGAACGTCGACCGCGCGCTCGACGGGATCCGCAGCCGCTACGGCGGCGAGGCCGTGCGCCGCGGCCTGCGGCGAGGGCGCAAGGAGCCGCCCGAGTAGGCAGGGCGATGCCGTCGCGGCGGAATCTGTGCAAACCTCCGCGCGCGGCCCGTTGGCGTTCGTCCCTACCGCGCAGGGTTGCTACGCTGCGTTCGCCGGAAGAAAAACCTCTCAGGTCTTATCACCGAACAGGTAGATTTGCGTGGTATCGAACCAGGACGCCGCAGCGCGCTCCGCACCGCGATCGGGGCCGAACTGGGTCAACCTCGGGCGGGCCTGCGAGATCCTCGGCGTCAACCAGTCGACCGTGCGCCGCTGGGCGGACTCGGGCCAGATCCGCTGCTTCCGCACGCCCGGCGGGCATCGCCGCTTCGCCGAGGAAGACCTGCTCTCGCTGACCCGAGCCGGCCCCGGCGGCGACCTCGGTACTGCCGCCGTCTCGCAGATCCGCCGCAAGCTGAACGCCGGGCGCGGCGGGACGGGCTGGTACCAGGAGATCGAGCAGTCCGAGCGCGACGCGCTGCGGCCCCTCGGACGGCGCCTCGTCGAACTCGTGGGCGAGTACATCTCCGCCGAGCGGCCACGCTCCGAGATCGAGACCGAGGTTGACGAGATCGGCCGCCACTACGGCGAGCTGCTCGTGGAGCGCGGGACGCCGCTGCGCCGCGCGATGGAGGCCTTCACGTTCTTCCGCCGCTCGCTCGACGAGACGGCGAAGCACATGGCCGAACGCAACCGCATGGACGCGGGCCAGGCCGCCGAGGCGCGGGAACGCATCGGCGGTCTCGCCGACCGCGTCCTGCTCGGCGTCAGCGCCGCCTACGACGGCGGATAGGGAGCAGCGTGGGCTACTACCCGATCTTCGTGGAGATGGACGCCCGGCGCGTCCTGCTCGTGGGCGGCGGCCGCGTCGCCGACGAGAAGCTCGGCAAGCTCGTCGACGCGGGCGCGGACGTGACCATCGTCGCGCCGGAGCTGATCCCCCCCGTGCGCGAGGTCGTCGATGACGGCCGCGCAACCTGGCGCCCGCGCGTCTACGAGCGCGGCGACGTGCGCGGCTTCGAGGTCGTGATGATCGCCACCGACGACGGCGCGGTGAACGCCGGCATCGCCGACGAGGCGCGCGAGCTCGGCATCTGGGTCAACGCCGCCGACGACGCGGCCAACTGCGACTTCATCCTGCCCTCGCTCGCGAAGCGCGGCCGCATCGCCCTCGCGGCCTCGACCGGCGGCGCGAGCCCGGCACTGGCGCGCTGGCTGCGCGAACGTCTCGAGGAGTTCCTCAGCGACGAGGTGACGGCGCTCGGCGACCTGCTCGCGGAGGTGCGCGTGCAGGCGCGCGAGCGCGACCGCGAGTGCGCGGCGAGCTGCGACCGCACGCGCCCGCCTCCGCCGCTGCTCTGCGAGGGCTGCCCGAATCGCATCGCGAACGACACCTGGCAGGCCGCCATCGACGACGAATTGCGGGCGCTGCTGCGCTCCGGCGAGTACGAGGCGGCCCGCGCCCGCCTCGTCGCGTCGCTCGGCCTCGACCGGCCGCTCGCGGTCCCGGCGTGGCAAGGGCAGCCGGTATGACGACGGAACGCGCAGAAGGGCAGACAACGATGCTCACGATGGTCGGCGTCAGTCACCGCAACGCGCCGCTGGGTGTGCGCGAGCGCTTCGCGATCCCCGCGGATGCGCTGCCGGACATCCGCCACGAGGTGGCCGAGCGCTTCGGATCGGGCGCGATCGTCGCCACCTGCAACCGGCTCGAGCTCTACGTGCCCGGCGACCACGAGCCGGGTGAGCTCACGAGCTTCCTTTGCGCGGCGGCCGATGTCGGCCCGGACGTCGGCGAGCGCTACCTGCTGCCGCGCCGCGACGAGGAGGCGGTGAGCCACCTCTACGCCGTCGCCGCGGGCATCGACTCGATGGTGGTCGGCGAGTCCGAGATCCTCGGGCAGGTCCGCTCCTCGTTCGCCGCGACGGTCGCGGCGGGCGCCGACACGGCGCTGCTCTCGCGCCTCTTCCACACCGCGATCCGCGTCGGGCGGCGCGCCCGCAGCGAGACCGCGATCGGGCACGGCGCGCTCTCGATCTCCTCGATCGCCGCGCAGCAGGCTCGTGAGCTCGTCGCCGACCCGGCGACCGCCGCGGTGCTTGTCGTCGGCGCCGGCGAGGCGGGGAGGCTGGCCGCCGCCTCGCTCGTCGATCACGGCGTGGGCTCGATCGCCGTCAGCAACCGCACCACCTCGCGGGCGGAGGCGCTCGCCGAGGAGCTGGGCGGGCGCAGCGTGCCCTACGGAGCACTCGGCGCCGAGCTGTCCGCGGCCGACGTCGTGATCGCCGCCACCGACGCGCCGGAGCCCGTACTGAACAGCGGCCGCGTCGCGAGTGCGCTCGTGCGCCGCGAGGGCGCGCCGCAGCTGATCATCGACATCGGGGTGCCGCGCGCCTGCGATCCCGCCGTCGGCGCCATCCCCGGCGTCACCTACCGCGACATCGACGACCTCCAGGAGATCGCCGCCACGCACGCCCACGCCCGCGCCGCCGAGGTGCGGGCCGTCGAACGGCTCGTCGTGGAGGAGACGGCGCGCTTCCTCGAGTGGTGGGAGCACCTGCAGGTCGCGCCGACGATCGCCGCGCTCAGCGAGCGCGCCGAGCAGCTGCGCAGCGCCGAGCTGGCGCGCACGCTGCGGCGGCTCGATCTCGACGCCGCGGAGCGCCAGCGCGTCGAGGCGATGACGAAGGCGCTGGTGCGCCAGATCCTGCACGACCCGATCTCCGCCCTGCGCGAGCGCGGCGACCGCGATGTCTACGTGGACGCGGTCCGGCACCTCTTCCGCCTCGACGAGCCGGCGGACCCGCCCGCGGCGCCTTGACCCCGCTGCGCCTCGCCACGCGCGGATCGCGTCTGGCGCTCGCGCAGAGCGAGCTTGTCGCCGACGCCCTGCGCGCGCAGCAGCCCGGCATCGAGATCGAGCTCGTGCGCGTCAGGACCGAGGGCGACATCGACCGCAGCTCGCCACTGACGGAGATCGGCGGGCGCGGCGTCTTCGTGCGCGCGGTCGAGCAGGCGCTGCTCGACGGGCGGGCGGACATCGCCGTGCACTCGCTGAAGGACGTGCCCACCGCCGCGCCCGAGGGGCTGACGTTGGCCGCGATCCTGCCGCGCGGCGATCCGCGCGACGTGCTCGTCGCCTCGGGCGGGCGGCGGCTTGCCGCGCTGCCCTCGGGCGCGCGGGTCGGCAGCGGATCGCGGCGGCGCGCGCTGCTGCTGCGCGCGCTGCGCCCGGACATCGAGGTCGCACCGATCCGCGGCAACGTCGAGACGCGCCTCGGCAGGGTGGCGAGCGGGGAGTACGACGCCGTCGTGCTGGCGGCGGCCGGCCTCGCGCGCCTCGGACGGCTCGACGAGGCGACGCAGCTGTTCGAGCCGATGGAGTTCCTGCCCTCGCCGGGGCAGGGCGCGCTCGCCGTGCAGTGCCGCAACGACGACGCGGCCACGCGCGAGCTGCTGGCGAGCCTCGACGACGCGCCCACTCGCGCCGCCGTCGAGGCCGAGCGCGGCATCCTCGCCGAGCTGGGCAGCGGCTGTTCCGTGCCCGTCGGGGCCTACGCGCAGGTCGCGGACGGCCTGCTCGCGCTGCGCGCGATGATCGGCGACGACTCCGGCGAGCAGGCGAGCTTCGGCGACGCCGCCGGCCCCGTGGACGCGGCCGAGGAGCTCGGCCGCGGCCTCGCGGCGCAGCTCGGCGCGGCCCCGGCCGCCGGGGACGAGCCGCAGTGAGCGCGCCCCAGCCCGAGGCCGGCCGCGTCTGGTTCGTCGGAGCGGGGCCGGGCGATCCGGGCCTGGTGACGCAGGGCGGCCTGCAGGCGCTGCGCGAGGCCGAGGTCGTGCTCTACGACCGCCTCGCCCCGGCCGCGCTGCTCGATGCCTGCGCCGCTGGCGCGGAGCGCATCGACGTCGGCAAGGCGCCGGGCCGCGTGGCGATGACACAGGAGCAGATCAACGCCGCGCTCGTCGCGCACGCGCGCGCGGGCAAGCGCGTCGTGCGCCTCAAGGGCGGCGACCCGTTCGTCTTCGGGCGCGGCGGCGAGGAGTTGGAGGCGCTCGCGGACGCGGGCATCGAGGCGACCGTCGTGCCGGGGGTGACCTCGGCGATCGGCGGGGTCGCGGCGGCCGGCATCCCCGTCACGCATCGCGGCGTCGCCGCCAGCTTCGCCGTCGTCACCGGCCACGAGGACCCCGCCAAGCCCGCCGCGCAGGTGCGCTGGGCCGAGCTGGCGACGGCAACCGACACGCTCGTCGTGCTGATGGGCGTCGGCCGCCTCGAGGGCATCGCCCGCGCGCTGATCGAGGGCGGACGGCCGCCCGCGACGCCGAGCGCGCTGATCGTCGAGGCGACGACGCCGCGCCAGCGCGTCGTCGAGGCGCCGCTCGCGGAGATCGCGGCGGCGGCGCGCGAAGCCGGGGTGCAGCCTCCGGCGCTGCTCGTCGTCGGCGAGGTCGTCGCGCTGCGCGAGCGCCTCGCGCCGGCGCTGCGCCGTCCGCTGGCCGGCTGGCGCGTGCTGGTGACGCGCACGCGGCGGCAGGCCTCGAGCCTCGCCGAGGCGCTGCGCGCCGAGGGCGCCGAGCCCGTGCTGCTGCCCGCGATCGAGATCGCCCGCCGCGCCGACCCCGAGGCGGTGCGCGCCGCCATCGAGGCGCTGCGCGCGGGCGCCTACGACTGGGTCGCGTTCACCTCCGGCAACGCCGTCGAGGCCTGGTTCGACCTCGTGCGCGAGGCGGGCGAGGACGCGCGGCTCTTCTCTGGCGCCCGCATCGCCGCCGTCGGCATCGCGACGGCGCGTGCCCTCGAAGCGCGCGGGCTCGCCGCCGACCTGCTGCCGCCGCGCGCGAGCGGCGGGGGCGTGGCCGAGGCGCTGCTGGAGTGCGGCGTCGAGGGCGCGCGCGTGCTCCTGCCCCGCGCCGAGCGCGCCGATCCGGCGCTGGTCGAGCGCCTGCGGGCCGCGGGCGCCTCGGTGGACGAGGTCACGCTCTACCTCGCCGCCCCGCCCGCCGACCCGCCGCCGGAGGTGCTGGCGGCGCTGCGCGCGGGCGAGATCGAGGCGCTGACGTTCACCTCGTCCTCGACGGTGCGCAATCTCGCCGCCCTGCTCGGCGGCGACCTCGACGCCCTGCGCAACGCCGTCGTCGCCTGCATCGGCCCGCAGACCGCCGAGGCCGCACGCGAGGCGGGCCTGCCCCCGCACGTGGTCGCCGAGCACGCCTCGGTCGACGCACTCGTGGCGGCGCTGCGAAGATACGCGGCGGGGGAGGCGTGATGGCGACCAAGTCTGAGTTAGGCACGCTGCAATACATCGAACCAAGAAACGTCTGGGAGCACGAAGCGCATGACTTCACGCCTTGGCTTGAGGAGAACATCGACCTGCTCGGCGATGCGATAGGGCTGGATATAGAGATCACTGGCCGTGAGGTGGCCGTCGGGAGCTTCAGCCTCGACCTCCTCGGGAAGGAAGCCAATACCGAACGCACCGTGATCATCGAGAACCAACTGGAGCGAACGGATCACGATCACCTCGGCAAGACCCTCACGTACGCTGCGGGCCTCGATGCGCGGGTCATTGTATGGGTCAGCAGCGATGTCCGGGACGAGCACCGCGAGGCCATCCATTGGCTCAACGAACACACCGCTGAGACTGTTAGCTTCTTCGCCGTCGAAATCGAGATCCTCCGGATCGGCGAATCCCTGCCGGCCCTCCGGCTGAACGTCGTTGCTCAGCCCAGCGAGTTTCAGCGAGAAGTCGTCAGGAAGTCGGTGGCTCCGCCCACAGCCAGACAAACCGCATACCAGACATTCTTCACCAAGTTGGTGGAGGCGTTGCACTCAGCGCACCCAGGGTTCACACGAGTTCGCGCGGACAGCGTGAGCACAGCAACGGGCAAGAACTTCTCGACCGGAGTGCAAGGGCTAACTGTTGGCGCATGGTTCTCGGGCGGCGGGGAGCTCTGGGTGGAGACTTGGATCGCCGTGGGATCTAAGGAGCAGAACAAGATCGCTTTCGAGAGGCTCTACAATCAGCGCGAAGTGATCGAAGACACTGTGGGCGGACCGTTGACTTGGGAGAAGAAGGAAGACCGCAAGGGCTCGCGCGTGTCGCTGCGCAGACCCGGCTCGATAGATTCGTCAGAATCTGAACTCCAAGGCCTCTCGGAGTGGGCCGTCGACCTCCTCCCCAAGTTCCGCGATGCCTTCGCTCCTCGTATAGCGGCCCTCGACCTCGACGCCCTCGTCGCCGACGCCACCAGGGACAACAGGTTTCGTCTATGACGAACCCACAGACGGCCTGCCGGCACTCCGGCCTCCCGAAGCGCACGAGGAGGACAGCCCCATGACCATCGCCACACGCACGCGGGCGTTCGCGCGCACGAGGAGGCTGCGCAGCTCCGAGGCGCTGCGCGGGCTGGTGCGCGAGACGCGGCTCGACCCGGCCTCCTTCGTCTATCCGCTGTTCGTGACCGAGGGGCGCGGCGTGCGCCAGCCGATCGAGTCGATGCCCGGGCAGGCGCGGCTCTCGACCGACATGCTCGCCGCGGAGGCGGCGGAGTTGCGCGATCTCGGCGTGCGCGCGGTGCTGCTGTTCGGCGTGCCCGACCTCAAGGACGCCGAGGGCAGCGGCGCCTGGGCGAGCGACGGCATCACGCAGCAGGCGATCGCGGCGCTCAAGCAGGCCGACCCCTCGCTGGCCGTAATCGCCGACGTCTGCCTCTGCGAGTACACGGACCACGGGCACTGCGGACCGATCAGCGCGCGTGGCGAGGTGGAGAACGACGCCGCGATCGAGTTGCTCGCGCGCACCTCGGTCTCGCTCGCCGAGGCAGGCGTGGACATGGTCGCGCCCTCGGACATGATGGACGGGCGCGTCGGCGCGATCCGCGAGGCGCTCGACGAGTCCGGCTTCGCGCAGTTGCCGATCATGGCCTACAGCGCGAAGTACGCCTCGGCCTTCTACGGGCCGTTCCGCGAGGCTGCCGACTCGGCCCCGCAGTTCGGCGACCGCCGCGGCTACCAGATGGACCCGCCGAACGTGCGCGAGGCCGTGCGTGAGGCCGCGATCGACATCGCCGAGCAGGCCGACATCGTGATGGTGAAGCCGGCGCTCGCCTACCTCGACGTGGTGCGCGCGGTGCGCGACTCGACCGAACTGCCGCTCGCGGCGTACAACGTCTCCGGCGAGTACGCGATGTTGAAGGCGGCGGCCGCACAGGGCTGGATCGACGAGCGCGGCGCCGTCCTCGAGGCGCTGACCGGGATCCGCCGCGCCGGCGCCGACATCCTGATCACGTACCACGCGAAGGAGGCGGCGCGCTGGCTACGCGAGACGCGGTGACGACGACCGACGAGGCGCCCGCCGAGGGAGCGTCGGGGGAGGGGGCGCCCTTCGACGCGGGCGCGATTCGCGCCGTGGCCTTCGACGGCTACGGCACGCTCCTCGACTGGGACTTCCGTGTCGCGCTGCGCGAGGCGCTCGACCAGCAGGGCCTCGCCGTCGAGGACTTCGACGCGACGGCGAAGAGCTTCGCGAAGGCCTGGAACAGCGTCAGCCCCTGGGGCGACCGCGTCGACGACGAGGGCAAACCGGACCGCGAGTACATGCTCCACGGCCCCGTGCCCGAGTTCATCACCACCTGGGAGATCTGGCGGCGCCAGTTTGCCTGGGTCTTCGAGGACCAGGGCCTCGACGGCGACCCGGCCGCCGGCGCGAACCACTTCCGCGAGGTGCTGAGCCACGCACCGGCCTACCCCGGCACGCGCGACGTAGTGGATGCCCTCGATGCAGCCGGCTACCGGCTCGCGCTGCTCTCGAACGCGGACGAGGACTTCCTGCAGAGCGCCATCTCGCACAACCGGCTGCGCTTCTCCGTTATCCAGTCTTCCGAATCGCTGCGGAACTACAAGCCGCATCGCGCCGTCTTCGACGAGACGTGCCACCGCCTCGGCTGCGACCCCGCCGAGGTGCTCTACGTCGGCGACTCGCCGCAGGCCGACGTGCTGGGCGCCGACCACGCCGGGCTGCCCGTCGCCTGGGTGCGACGCGAGGAGGACGCCGAACTGGCCGAGGACTTGCCCACGCCGGCCCTCGAGGTGACCGAACTGTCCGAGGTGGCAGAGGCGCTCGGCGTACCGCTGCGGAGCGCGGTCGCCCCGTGAGTGCGGAGGCGTCAGGCCGCCCACTCGAGCGCTCGCGCGCGCTGATGGCGCGGGCGCAGGCCGTGCTCCCCGGCGGCGTCAACTCGCCCGCGCGCGCCTACCGCGCCGTCGGCGGCGACCCGGTCGTGCTCGCCAGCGGCGCGGGCGCGATCGTCACGGACGCGGATGGCAACGAGTACATCGACTACCTCGGATCGTTCGGTCCGCTGATCCTCGGCCACGCGCACCCGGTGGTGGTCGATGCGGTGGCGCAGGCGGCGGCGCGCGGCACCTCCTTCGGCGCGCCGACCGAGGCGGAGCTGGAGCTGGCGGAACTGGTCGTCGAGGCGCTGCCCTCGGTGGAGATGGTGCGCCTCGTCAACTCCGGAACCGAGGCGGTGATGAGCGCGCTGCGGCTCGCCCGCGCGGCCACCGGGCGCGACCTGATCGTGAAGTTCGAGGGCGGCTACCACGGCCACTCGGACGGGCTGCTCGCCGCCGCCGGGTCGGGCGTCGCCACCCTCGGGCTGCCGGACTCGCCCGGCGTGCCGGCCGCCTTCGCCGCGCAGACGCTGCTCGCCCCCTACAACGACGCCGCGGCCGTCGAGGCGATCTTCGAGGCGCATCCCGGCGCCGTCGCCGCCGTCATCGTCGAGCCAGTCGCCGGCAACATGGGCGTCGTGCCGCCGCGCGACGGCTTCCTCGAGGCGCTGCGGCGGCTCTGCGACGCGCACGGCGCGCTGCTCGTCTTCGACGAGGTGATCACCGGCTTCCGCGTCGGCTGGTCCGGCGCGCAGGGCCGCTACGGCGTGCGCCCGGACCTCACGACGCTCGGCAAGGTGATCGGCGGCGGCCTGCCGGTCGGCGCCTACGGCGGACCGCGCGAGCTGCTGGAGCAGATGGCGCCGGCCGGCGGCGTCTACCAGGCAGGCACGCTCTCCGGTAATCCGCTGGCGACGGCGGCCGGCCTCGCGACGCTGCGCACGCTGCAGGCCGACGAGGCCGCCTACGCGCGCCTCGAGGCGCTCGGCGCGCAGCTCGCCGACGGCGTCGCAGACGCGGCGCGCGAGGCGGGCGTGCCGTTCGCGGTCGCGCGCGTCGGGTCGGCGCTGACCGGCTTCTTCCGCGCCGAGGCGCCGGGCGACTACGCCGAAGCGGCGCAGAGCGACACCGCGCGCTTCGCCCGCTTCCACCGCGCGCTGCTCGATGGCGGCGTCATGCTGCCGCCCTCGCAGTTCGAGGCCTGGTTCGTCTCCCTCGCCCACGACGAGGCGCTGATCGAGCGCACCGTCGAGGCCGTCGCCGGCGCGCTGCGCGAGGCCGCCTCCGAGGCGTAGCGCCTTCGCGAGCCCGCTCTCCGGGCTTCGGGAACCCAGCGCCCCCCTGCGACGTACTCTACCTATGACTACTCGGGCAGGGCGGCGCTCCGCACGGACTCCGCAACCGGGAGGCGCCGGATGAGAGCGCTGATCCTCGCAATAGGCATCGTCCTGTCCGTCGCCGCCCTTGCTGCCTCCAGCGCCCTCGCGTCAGCGTCGCCGGCGCCGTCCGGCGATTCGCAGCCCGCTGTCGTTGCCCAGCCCCACGACACGTCGCCGCCGGGCAGTTCGTTCACCTCGATCAGCGCCGGGACGCTCCACAGCTGCGGGCTCAGGACCGGCGGTTCCGTCGTCTGCTGGGGCTGGGACTTCTATGAGCAGTCCACGCCGCCCGCTGGTTCCTTCACCTCCGTTAGCGCCGGGGGGTTCCACAACTGCGGGTTGAAGGCCGGCGGCCTGGCAGAGTGCTGGGGCTGGGGTGGGTTGCGCCAGTCGACGCCGCCCAGCGATCCCCTCGCGTCCGTCAGTGCCGGGCGGTTCCACACCTGCGGAGTGACGAGCGAGGGTGCGGTCCTCTGCTGGGGCAGGAACAACGAGGGCCAGACCACGCCGCCTGACGGCTCGTTCGCCTCGGTCAGCGCCGGAGGAGACCACAGCTGCGGGGTGACAACGGAGGGGGCCGTGCGCTGCTGGGGCAAGAACGACCAGGGTCAGGCCACCCCGCCTGACGGCTCGTTCGCCTCGGTCAGCGCCGGAGGAGACCACAGCTGCGGGGTGACGACGGAGGGCGCGGTGCGCTGCTGGGGCAAGAACGACGATGGCCAGGCCACGCCGCACCTCGGCGCCTTCAGCTCAGTCAGTGCCGGTGACGATCACAGTTGCGGCGTGAGGACCGACGAGGCAGTCGTCTGCTGGGGCAGCGACGAATGGGGCCAGGTCCCGCCGCCCGGCGGCGCCTTCGGCTCCGTCAATGCTGGAGGGAGCCACAGCTGCGGGGTCGAGACCGGCGGCGCTGTCGTGTGCTGGGGCCTGGATTCACATGGACAGTCCACGCCCCCAGGCCGCGCCTACCTATCGATCAGCGTCGGTCATGAGCACACCTGTGGGGTGCGCGCTGATGGTTCGCTGCTCTGCTGGGGCCGGAACAACGAGGGCCAGGCCACGCCACCCGACGGCGCCTTTACCTCTGTCAGCGTCGGCATGTGGTCCAGTTGCGCGGTGAAGACCAACCGGTCTGTCTCGTGCTGGGGCAGGAACGACGACGGGGAGGCCTCGCCGCCGGAAGGTTCGTTCACCTCGGTGACCGTTGGGCCGAGCCATGCTTGCGGGCTGACGACGGACATGGCCGTCGTGTGCTGGGGTGACGGATCCTTCGGCAAGACCTCGCCGCCAGCCGGATCCTTCACATCCATAGGCGCCGGCTGGGCCCTCACCTGCGGCGTGAAGACCGACAGCTCGATCGCGTGCTGGGGCTGGGATGTGGATGGCCGAACTTTGGTCCCCGCTGGCTCGTTCGCCTCGATCAGCGTTGGTGCGCACCACGCTTGTGGGGTGAGAACCGACAGCACGGTCGCATGTTGGGGCAGGAACGACCACGGGGAGGCCTCGCCGCCGGCCGGCTCGTTCACCGCCGTCAGCGCCGGCGCGGAGCACAGTTGCGGGATCAAGACCAATGGCTCGGTCGTGTGCTGGGGCGGCGACATCTCCGGCGAGACCTCGCCGCCCGGGGGCGCCTTCAACTCCCTGAGCGCCGGATTGCACTACAGCTGCGGTGTGAAGGCCGCCGGTCCAGCCGTGTGCTGGGGCCGAGGGGTCAATGGCCATGCCTTGCCGCCGCACGAGGCCCACCCGCCCGCCGGGGCCTTCAGCTCCCTCAGCGGCGGACCTTCTCACACCTGCGGGTTGAAGCCCGACGGTACCGTCGCCTGCTGGGGAAGGGACGCCGATGGGCGGGTCTTGTCGCCGGTCGGCTCGTTCATCTCCCTCAGCGCCGGGTTGCGCCAGACCTGCGCGGTGCGGACCGACGGCGCCATCGCGTGCTGGGGATGGGGCGCTGGAGTGCGAGGCTCGCCGCCTGGCGGCTCGTTCAGCTCAGTCAGCGTCGGGACTGACCACGCCTGCGGCGTACGGACGGACGGCTCAGTCCGCTGCTGGGGCGGGAACTGGGATGGTCAAAGTTCGCCGCCCGACGACTCATTCACCTCCGTCAGCGCCGGCGGGAACCACACCTGTGGGTTGCGGGCCGACGGTTCGGTCGTCTGCTGGGGTTGGGACGCCCAGGGCGAAGCCACGCCGCCGACCGGTTCGTTCACGGCCCTCAGCGCCGGGTGGGACCACACATGCGGGCTATTGGCCGATGGCTCGGTCGCCTGCTGGGGAGGTAACGATCACGGAAAGGCAGTGCCGCCGGCGGGCTCCTTCAATTCCGTCAGCGCAGGATGGCACCACACCTGTGGCCTGCGGACGGACGGTACCGTTGCATGCTGGGGCTACGACTACCACGGCCAGTCTTCGCCCCCCGATGGCTCCTTTGCTTCCGTCAGCGCCGGTTCAGTCCACAGCTGCGGGGTGAAGACGGACGGGACCGTTGTGTGCTGGGGCATGGACTGAGGGCCGGGGCAACCGTCTGCCAGCGCGAACCCGCCGCTGGCAACGTCTCCCGCTCGCCCACGACGAGGCGCTGATCGAGCGCACCGTCGAGGCCGCCACCGGGGCGCTCCGCGCGGCGGCCTCGGAGGCGTAGCGCCCGCGCGCTGTACGGGCCTTCGGGAGACCCGCGGTCCCGTCGCTGCGTGCAGCCCGCGCGCGGGGGTCGAGGGAACCGGTCGCCGTTCTGGGACGTACCTATCTGCAACTCCGGATACACGGGGCGAACGCTCCGCACCGGCTCCGCAGGGAGGCCCCAGATGAGAGCATTGATCCTCGCAATCGGCATCGTCCTGGCCCTCGCCGCCCTCGCCGCGTCCACGTTCGCCCGGGTCTCAGGGCGCGACAGCTCGCGGGCGCGGGCGGTGTCCGGCGCGCTTACCCTGGCGGCGCTCGCGGCCGCGTTGCTCTTGCTCGCCTGCAGCGACGATGACGACTACGAGAGCTCCGCGCCGCAAGCGGCGCCCTCGTCGGCGCGGATCCAATACGCCGTCACCGCGGCGCCAACCGCGGTCCCGCCGGAGGCCGGTGGCTCGGCCAACCCCAACGACCGGCCGCTTCCCCTCATGTTCTTCGAGGGACACGGCGTCAATCCGTTCATCGATGCCGACGAGGACGCGCTCTCGACCTTCGCGCTGGACGGGGACACCGCGTCCTACGAGATCCTCGCGCTCTACCTCGACCAGAACTCCCTGCCGCCCCCGGACGCAGTGCGGGTCGAGGAGTTCATCAACAGCCTGCCGCAGGACTACCCGGCCGCCGAGGGCGCCCTCGGGCTGCACCTCGACGCCGCGCCTTCGCCGTTCGGGGAGGAGGGCTACGTGCTGCTGCGAGTTGGCGTCAGCAACCCCGCGCCGCGGACCGAGCGCGGTCCGGTCTCGCTGATCTTCGTCGTCGACGTCTCCGGCTCGATGGAGGCCGACAACCGGATCGGCGTGGCCAGGGACGTCATCGCCGGACTCGCCGGGATGATGACCGCGCAGGACCGCGCCGCCATCGTCACCTACGGCGCCGAGGCCAGCCTCGTCAGCGGCTTCGAGGACGGCGATCGCCGTCAGGAGATCGTGACCGGCGCGCGCGCGCTCCGCACGGGTGGCAGCACGTTCGCCGAGGATGGACTGCGCCTGGCCTACGATCTGGCCGGCGACGAGCTTGAGCGCGGCCAGCAGGTGCGCATCGTGTTGCTCTCCGATGGCGTCGCCAACGTCGGCGCGACCGGACCCGACTCGATTCTCGGGTTGGTCGACCAGCAGGCGCAGCGCCAGGCCACGCTCACCTCGATCGGCGTCGGCATCAGCGGCAACTACAACGACGTCCTGCTGGAGGCGCTCGCCAACCGCGGCAACGGCACGTACCACTTCCATGAGAGTCGTCTGATCCGCAAGGGCCGACGTGGCGGCCGCCTGCGCCGTCCTAGCGAGCGCGCCTCCCATCCGCGGCCCTGTGGTGGTCGTCGGTGCCGATGCGAGTGGTCCCGTCGTGTCGTCCCCGGGAAGTCGTGTTGGCCATGCTTCCATTCGCACTCGTCGAGGGGCCGCTCCGGGCCCGGTGCATGATGGACAACCTGTCTCCAGGATGTGGGCGCTGCCATCTACCTGCCGTCCTCGTTGGGACCAGTGGTCGCCGCAGTCGCCCGCGTGTCGGCATCTGTCGCATCCTCCGAAGCCCACCGGCCGCCCGGTCGCCCCGCTCCTCGCGTGCTGCCTGCTGCTACGCCGCCTCGGCCGCGCGCGCCTGGCGCAACGGCTCGTAGACCTCGCCGCTCTTCCAGAGCGCGAGCATCAGCACCGCTAGTCGCCTCGCGACCGCGACGACGGCACGCTTCTTCGCATTGCCGGCCCCCGACTCCGCGTAGCGCAGCCCCCATCGCCTGAGGTCGCTATCGGGGCCGAACGGGCCCAGGATGTAGTGCGCGGCCTGGCTCAGCACCCGGCGCAGCGCCACGTCCCCGTCCTTCGTGATCCGGAGCTGGGGCTGCCGGTCGCCGGAATCGCGGCTTCTGGGCACCAGTCCGAGGTAGGGGCCGATCTCCCGGTTCTTCGGGAAGCGGGTCGGGTCCTCGATGGTGAGGACGAAGGTGAGCGAGGTGATCGGACCGACGCCCGCGATCTGCCGGAGCGCGCCGGTCTCCGTGTAGCGCTCGCACATCGCGGCGATCTCCGCGTCGGCTTGGCGGATCTCCCCGGTCAGCTGCTCGATCTGCCGCAGCACCGGCAGCAGCGCCGGGCGTAGCTCCCCCGGGATGTGCCCGGCGACCGCACGGTGGAAGGCCGGCGTCGTGCAGCTCGGGAGCGCCGCGCCCCACGCCTTCACCGCGCCCCGGACGTGGTTGATGAGCGCGGTCCTCGCCCGCATCAGCGCGTCGCGGCTGCGGAGGACCTGGAGGTCCGCCTGTGCCGTGGCGCCCCGGTGCCGGATGGGAAAGAGGAGCTTCGGGTCGTATCGTCCGAGCCGTGCGAGGTGCTCGGCATCGGAGCGGTCATTCTTGCGCTGGCTGCGCGCGATCAGCTTTACCTGCCTCGGGTTGGCGACTATGACGTCGTGCCCGAGCGTCGAGAACATCCGGCTCAGCCACGGGGACCGCGGCCCCACCTCCAGCACCACCCGCGCGTCCTGCAGTGGCGCGAGCGCCCGGGTGAGCGCCGCGGTCGTGGTGCGGACTCGCTCCTCCCGGAGGATCTCCCCGTCGTCCCCGAGGATGCAGAGGTGGCTGTAGCGGTCGCTCACGTCGATCCCGATGGTCACGAGCTCCGCGTCCCCCACCCTCCTGCTCTCTGCGACTGCTGTACCCTGTGCCATGGTCGGTCTCCTACCTCGCTCAGGCTCGTCAGAGCCGTTCCTGGCCCACCTACGTGAGGCCGTCTTCTTGGGGGGAAGTATCCCCTCTGAGGAGGGGACCGACTCTCATCCCATCTACCTGGCCGACCGCGAGGCCGCCAACCGCTACCTTGAGGAGAGCGCCCAGGGCGTCTTCACCGAGGCGGCCCGCGACGCCCGCATCCAGGTCGAGTTCAACCCGGAGACGGTTCGCAAGTACCGGCTCATCGGCTACGAGAACCGCGCCGTCTCCGACGAGGACTTCCGCGACGACTCGCTGGACTTCGGGGAGCCCGGCTTCGCCCAGGACGCGACCGCGCTCTACGAGCTGCGCCTCGAAGATGGGGCCGCCGCGGACGGCGTGCTGGCCACCGTGCGGCTGCGCTGGCTCGACCCGCAGACGGGCGAGCCGACCGAGATCGAGGCTGGCATCCCGGTAGCCGAGGTGGCCGCCGAGATCGGATCGGCCAGCCCGTACTTCCGCCAGACCGCCGCCGCCGCCGAGTTCGCCGAACTGCTGCGCAAGTCCTTCTGGGCGCAGTGCGGCAGCCTCGATGCGGTCTCGGAACTCCTCGACGGCGTGAGCGCCGAGCTGGGCGAGCAGCGGGACTACCGGGAGCTGGTGCGCCGCGTGGGCGCTGCCTCGGAGCTGTTCGAGCCCTACTGCTCGTAGCAGCCGATCGAGCCGGGGCAGGGTCTCGTGCGGGTCATCCCATGTGTACGGGTCTGATTGCCGCGGCGGGTGCTCACCCGTATACTCGCTTCGCGGGCTCAGGCGCGCAGCGCTTGAGCGGTTAGGCGGGTCGGACTCCGCCCATGCAGCTTACGGTCCAGCAGGAAGATCTCCACCGCGGGCTCAGCGCGGTATCTCGCGCCGTCCCCGCACGCTCGCCCCTTCCCATCGCCGGCCACATCCTGCTCGAAGCGCGCGACGAGGGCCTCACGCTCTCGGCGACGGATGCCGAGACGATCGCGATCACCTACAGGATCGACGCCGCCGTCGGGGAGGCGGGGGCGATCACGCTGCCCTCGCGGCTGCTCTCCGACTTCGTCGCCTCGCTCCCCCAGCAGCCGATCAGCCTCTCGCTCGCCGAACGCTCCCGCCAGGTCAGCCTCTCCTGCGCCCGTAACGAAGCCTCGATCGGCGGGCAGAGCGCCGATGACTTCCCGCCCATCCCGCCGGTCGAGGACGGCGACTCGCTGGCGCTTGACTCCGCCGCGCTGCGACGCGCCATCAACCAGGTGGTGTTCGCCGCCGCCACCGACAACTCGCGGCCCGTGCTCACGGGTGTCCACTTCGGAATCAAGAGCGCGCAGTTGCGGCTCGCTGCCGCCGACGGCTTCCGCCTCGCGGTCCACACGATGGATCTGGGGGACGCGCCTGCCGAGCGCGAGGCGATCGTGCCGGCGCGCGCCCTCGGCGAACTCTCGCGGATACTCGCGGAGGTCGACGAGCCGGTGGAGATGCGCTTCAACCCAGTCGGCACGCAGGTGCTCTTCGACCTCGGCCACGCGACGCTCAGCGCCACGCTGCTGCAGGGCACGTTCCCCAACTACGACCAGCTGATCCCGAGCTCGCACGCGACCCGCACGGAGATCGCCGTGGCCGAGTTCATGCGAGAGACGCGCATCGCCTCGATCTTCGCGCGCGACGGCTCCGGCATCGTGCGGCTCGTCGCCACGCCCGGCGAGGACGCCGCACCCGGCCGCCTGCTGATCACCGCGCGCGCCGAGGAATTGGGCAACAACGAGGGCGAACTGGACGCCATGGTCGACGGCGAAGAGGCGAAGATCGCCTTCAACAGCCGCTACCTGACCGAGGTCCTGCAAGTCATCGACGCCGACCGTGTCGCCATCGAGACCAGCTCCCCCTCAAGCCCCGGCGTCCTCCGCCCCGTCGGCGACGACCGCTACACCCACGTCGTCATGCCCATGTTCGTCGCCTGGTCCTGACCCGTCGCCCGGCGGCTGGCGTCTCAGGGCGAACGCCCTCCGAGATTGTCGACGAGCAGCGATTTTGTCAGTGCAAGAGAGCAGCGACTTTGTCAGTCCCGCCGTCTCCGTCGGAGGATGCCGCGGCGCCGGTCTGGCGTCCAGGCACGCCGTTGGCCCGGACGTAGCTGCTGACGGTGTCGCGGGAGATCCCGAGCAGCCTGGCGGTCGCCCGCATCGAGAGCCCCTGCAGTCGCGCCTGCTGGATCGCCTTCCAGCGGGCGAGCTGCCGGGGTGTGGGAGCGCGGAGCTGCTTGCTCCCGGTCTCGGGTCTGGTGGTAGCACCGTTGCTCGCCACCTTGACCGCGGTAGAGGCAGCAGGGAGCGCGGGGAGCCGCCGGGGTGCTCCTCCGGAGCCGAGCCCTGAGGCGATGCGCTCGTGGTCGGGGTTCCGGGCCAGCTCGGAGCGCGCCGCTCTCAGCACCCCGGCGCGCGGCGGCGCCTCGCGCGAACGGATCGTCTCCCCCTGGTGCAGGACGGAGAGCTCGCCGCCCGGGCGTTCCAGCACCTCGACCCGCGCCCCGGCGTAGCTGGTCCGCTCGGGCCCGGGCAGCAGCTGGAGCGTGCGCCAGCGGTACTTGACCGTGTTGTCGCGCGCGACGGTGCGCGGGTGCCGGAAGCCGAGGACGGCGCCGAGGTCGAGCGCGGGGTCGAGCGGGCGGTAGGCCGGCTCGGGCTCTGCCGCCGGGACCCGGAAGCGGGCATTGAAGCGCGGCAGGAAGCGCTCGAGCACGGCCTGCGCCTCGGCGATGGTGGAAGCCGAGGCGTCGCTGAGTTCGGTCACCAGGCGGTCCTGGAGCGTCCCTGCGGCACGTTCCACGCGGCCCTTGGCCTGTGGTGAGCGGGCGAAGATCTGGGTGATCCCGAGTTCCCGCATCGCCCGTGCGAATTGGGTTGCGACCTTCAGGCCCCGCCGTCCGTCGGAGGAGGCTTTGAAGACGCCGTGGCGGTCGCTGTAGAGGGCGAGCGGGATGCCGCAGCGCCGGACGATCTCCTCCAGCAGCAGGAAGTAGCCGCGCGCGTCCTCGACGGGGCGGAAGAGGGCGTGCACGGCTGCGCCGGTCGCATCGTCGACGGCGAGCAGCAAGGCGAAGCGCGGGCCGCGCTCCTCGAGCCAGGCGTGGTGGCTGCCGTCGATCTGCAGCAGCATCCCCTCGCGGGGCATGCGCTCACGCCGGACACGGTGCTCGGGGGGCCGGCGGCGGCGGGGACTCGCGATGCCGGCCCGCGCCAGGATCCGGCGGACCGTCCAATTGCTCACGTCCAGGCCCTCGTGCTCCCAGAGCAGCTCGGCGAGGTGGGTGTGGTTCGCTCCCGGGTAGCGGGTGCTGGCGAAGCGCACCACGGCCGAGGCGACATCGGCCGGGACGGCGTTGTGCGGACGGCGCCTCCGGTTGCCGTGCTCCAGCGCCGCCGCTCCGCGCGCGCGGTAGGCGGCGAGGAGCCGCCACGCGTGTCGCTCGCTGAGGCCCAGGATCTCGGCGGCCTGCGCGGCCCGCAGATCTCCGGCCATCACCCCTTCGAGTACGTAGCGTCGTGCTTCTTCGGACTGCTGCACCTGTCACCCCCTGCTCGCTGGCTGGGGACTGACAGAATCGCTGCTCCGTTAACTACTGACCGAATCGCTGCTCAACGACACCGAGATGGCAGCGCATCCAGGCCGGGCTTGTGAGCTTCCAACATCGGGGATCGTCATCTCGATCAACCCCGCACCCAGCCCGGCTCATCGCCCTGCACCCGCCGCGACGAGTCGTTCGAGATGGGGGGTCACATGAGGGGTCTCGGCTGACTTCAGCACCTGGAGGTCACGGTGACCCAGTCGGGTAACACCGCGACCATCGAGCCCACCGGCTGCTGGCGTAGCCGCCTCGAGCTGAGCGGGGCTCGAGAAGGACGGGATGGCGGACGACGGGTTCACGCCGGACTGGGACGCGCTGACCGAGGAAACGACGGAGCTACTCTCCGCCTACTAACCGAACCTGTCGGATGCCCGGCCTCTGTGACGGCGGCGCCTGCGCAGGCCTGGCCGATTCACTCCGATGCCCTTCTCGGCTGCGATGTCGAAGGTTGCCGGCTGCTGGGCGGCGACCCAGATCGGCGGGTGCGGTTTCTGGTAGGGCTTGGGCAGCACCTGCCGCGGCGGCATGCTCCAGTAGCGGCCCTCCCAGGAGAACCAATCGGAATCCCAGATCCTGGGAATCATCGTGAGCGATTCCTCCACATCCCGCGCGAGTCTCGAGGGTCGACTCCCAGACCCGTGAGCTCGTAGGTGCCTGAACGACCGGTTTCGAAGTCCACGCGTCCGTCCGAGAGGTGGTCCAGCATGGCGACCCGCTCCGCAACCCTGGCCGGATGGTGGTACGGCAGGATCACCACGCCGAGGCCCAGCTTGATCTGCGTGGTGCGCTGGCTCAACGCGGCGTAGATGAGATCCTGGCACGGGGACGCGGAGAACCCCGTCAGGAAGTGGTGCTCCACGAACCAGAGCTCGTCGAAGCCCACCTCATCGGCCAGGATGCACTGCTCCAGCGTCTCCGTGAGCACCAGGTGGTCGTCCAGCTCTGGCCTCTGCATCTCGTACTGCAGCGCGATCTCCATCGCCTCTTCCCTCCGCTGGTCGGGTCTCTCCGGGCTCCACGCTACCGCCCCCCTCCGCGCCCGGTTTCGCACTACGGAACGGTGTCCCGACTCGCAGCGTACCCAGCCCGGAGTGCGCAGATCCCCGGCCACGATTCACACTGTGAGACGACGGGAATGCGCACGGCTCACCCGGACCAATAGGCTTACGCTCACGCCGTTCGAGCGGGGCCTCGGTCTCTTCGACCGTGAGAGCTGGCGCGAGGCGGCGCTGGACGAAGGAACCGGCCGTGTCCCCCTACGCCCCGCGCGTGGCCATCGGCAAGATCCGCGTCCGGCGGCTGGCCGACGGTCGCGTCGAACTGGGCTTCCGCGACGCCGCCGACGAGCAGATCGTGCCCGATATCCGTTACGTGCCCGCCGACCCTCCGGTCGGTGTCTGGTTCCGCAGCAGCGAGGTCATAGTGCGGCCCCCACCCACCCCCTTGGAGTGACGCTTGAGGGTGGCGGCCGGCTCGCACGCGCGGGCCGCGAGGATGCGCGGGCTGTGTCCCCGGGCGCGCGTCTAGTTGTAGTTCCCACGTAGGTTGTTGACAGGTGAGGGGCTCCGCCTGCTGCTGTGTGTGTGAAACGAACGCACCAGTAGCAGGAGAGGAGCCTCTCGTGGCACATCCTAACGCGCGTCTGACTCCGGCCACCCGGCTGGAGATGGTTCTGGAGGTCGAGGCCGGCTGGTCGCAGGCGGAAGTTGCGCGGCGCTTCCGGGTTGCTCGTGCGACGGTCGCCAAGTGGTGGCGCCGCTACCGGGAGGAGGGCGCGGCCGGTCTCCGCGACCGTACCTCCGCTCCGCGCTCCAACCCGCGGCGCACCGCAGCCGCGCTCGAGCAGCGCATCTGCGCCGTGCGCCGCAGCCAGGGGTTCGGGCCGCACCGCATTGCCTGGGCGCTCGGGATCGCCCGCTCCACCGCCTACGCCGTGCTCAGGCGCTTCGGTCTCAACCGCCTCGACCGGCTGCACCGCGTCACCCGCGCGGTGGTCCGCTACGAGCACCCCGCCCCCGGCGACCTGCTGCATATCGACGTGAAGAAGCTGGGCCGCATCCCCGAGGGCGGCGGACACCGCGTGCGCGGGCGCTCCGCCCGGACCCCGCGCACGCGCGGCCTCGACTACCTGCATGTCGCCGTCGACGACCACAGCCGCTACGCCTACGTCGCCGCGCTGCCCGACGAGCGCGGCCCCAGCTGCGCCGCCTTCCTCGAGCAGGCGCTCGCCGCGTTCGGCCGCCGCGGCGTGCGCGTGCGCGGCGTGCTCACGGACAACGCGAAGGCCTACACCGTCTCCGGCGACTTCCGCCGCGTGGCCGCCGCCGCTGGCGTGGAACTGCGGCACACCCGGCCCTACCGCCCGCAGACGAACGGCAAGGCCGAGCGCTTCATCCAGATCCTGCAGAACGAGTGGGCCTACGCCCGCCCCTACCGCTCCAACGCCGAGCGGCTGCACCAGCTCCCGCGCTGGCTCTACCGCTACAATGTTCGCCGGCCACACGGCGGCATCGGCGGGGCTGTCCCCGCCTCACGCCTGTAAACAACGTTCGTGGGAACTACATCTAGTCGACCGCGGCCTTGCGCAGGGCGGCTTGGTCCAACTCCAGGCCCAGGCCGGGGCGGTCCGGCAGCCGGATCACGCCGCCCTCCGGGATGAGGGGCTCCTGGTAGATCTCGCCGACCACCTCGGCGAGGCCGGTGAACTCCTCCGAGAACTCGTGCGGCCGGACGGCGTTGGTGACCGTGCTGTAGGCGTGCAGGCTGGCCGCCGCGTTCGGCCCAATGTTCGGGCTGTGCGGCATGAGCACCTTGTTGTGCACCACGGCCAGCTCGAAGACGCGCAGCATCTCGGTCAGGCCGCCCACGATGATCACGTCGGGCTGCAGGATGTCGGGGTTGCCGATCTGGATCAGGTCGCGGAACCGCCAGGACGAGGTCTCGCCCTCCCCGGTGGAGACGGCGCAGTCGAGCGCGTCGACGACCTGGCGCAGCCCCGGCAGGTCGTACTGCGGCAGCGGCTCCTCGAAGTGGGCGATGCCCAACTTCTCGAAGCGGCGCCCCTGCTCGATGGCGGTAGGCACGGAATAGCCGCAGTTGGCGTCGAAGCTCAGCGGCACATCGTCGGGCAGCCACTCGCGGCAACGCTGGAAGATGGCGAAGTCCTTGGCCGGATCGCCGTCCTGCCGGTTGTCGCGCCAATCCATCCGGATCTTGAAGGCGCGGAAGCCCCGCTCGTATCCCTCCTGGACCTCCTCCAGCATTTCCTCCGGATTCTTGCGCCAGCCGTTGCCCCGGCTCCAGTAGAGGGGGATCTCGGTGCGGAGCGCGCCGCCCAGGAGCGCGTGCAACGGGAGCCCGGCGGCCTTGCCCACGATGTCCCAGCAGGCGACGTCGATGGGTCCGACGACCTGCGTCGGGAACCGGGTCCACAAGACAACGCCCAGGCGCAGCGCCTCCCAGATGCGGCGCGGGCGCAGCGGGTCCATGCCGACGATCAAGGGCTTGATCAGCTCGGCGAGGTAGGCACGGAACACCCCGGCGTTGCCCGTGCCCTCCGCGATCCCGGTCAGCCCCTCGTCGCTGTGGACCTGGACGATGAATCGGCCCGCCGGGGCGGGGCGCTCCCCGTCCGCGGGCGACGCTCGCAGTTCGGTGACCGTGACGTCTCTGATCTTCACCGTGTGTTCCCTCCCCTGTTCCGTGTTGAGGCGAGGCGCCTGCATGCACTTCGTCCGGCCGCCGGGCTCGTGCCCGAGGCCCGCGCGTCTACCCCCCGAAGACGGCGCGCACCGCGCAGGAGAAGCCGGGGAGCACGTCCAGGCCGTCGAGGAAGTCGTCCTCGACGAGCGTCGCGGCATTGCACTGCTCCAGCGTCTACGTGAGCACCAGGTGGTCGTCCAGCTCTGGCCTCTGCATCTCGTACTGCAGCGCGATCTCCATCGCCTCTTCCCTCCGCTGGTCGGGTCTCTCCGGGCTCCACGCTACCGCCCCCCCTCCGCGCCCGGTTTCGCACTACGGAACGGTGTCCCGACTCGCAGCGTACCCAGCCCGGAGTGCGCAGATCCCCGGCCACGATTCACACTGTGAGACGACGGGAATGCGCACGGCCCACCCGGACCAATAGGCTTACGCTCATGCCGTTCGAGCGGCGCCTTCGGTCGCTTCGACCGTGAGAGCTGGCGCGAGGCGGCGCTGGACGAAGGAACGGGCCGTGTCGCTCTACGCCCCGCCGACCACCGCCCCGCCGCACGAGGCGCTCGCGGCCGGCGCCGCCTCGCCGGAGCGTCGGCTCCGGGTCGGCAGCCGCTCGTATCCGGTGGTGCTCCCGAGCATCCGGGACGCGAGGCTCCACCTCGCGGCGGTGATCATCACGATCCACGTGCTCGGCCAGGTCGCGCTCGACTTCGCCGTGTCGGCGCCGCAGATCCTCGTGGCGATCCTGGTCAGCGCGCTGATCGAGGTGGTCTGGATCTTCGTTCGCGAACAGCGGCTGGTCTGGCCGGCGAGCGCCATGCTGACCGGGAGCGGCATCGCCCTGATCTTCCGCGTGATCGGCACCGAGCACGGCGACTACTGGGCGACGGGCGACGTGGCGCTGTTCGCCGCGGTCAGCGCCGGCGCCATGCTCTCGAAGTACGCGATCCGCTATGGCGGAACCCACCTGCTCAACCCGTCCAACGTGGCGCTCGTCGCGGCGTTCGTACTGCTCGGCAGCAACCGGGTCGAACCGCTCGACTTCTGGTGGGCGCCGCTGTCGCCGTGGATGGCGTTGGCCTACGGCGTGATCTTGATCGGCGGTGTGCTCATCACCTCGCGCCTGGCGCTGCTGGCCATGGGCGCGGCGTTCTGGCTGGCGCTGGCGGCGGGCCTGGGGGTCCTGGCCGCGTCCGGGCACTGCATGACGGCGCGCTGGTCGGTCGATCCGGTCTGCGACGGCGACTTCTGGTGGGTCGTGGTCAGCTCACCCGAGACGCTCATCTTCCTGTTCTTCATGATCACCGACCCGCGGACGATCCCCGTTGCACCGAGGTCTCGGGTGGCGTTCGCGGTGGGCGTGGCGCTCGTGTCGACCCTGCTGATCGCGCCGGCGACCGACGAGTTCGGCGCCAAGGTCGGCCTGCTCGCCGGCCTGGTCCTGCTGTGCGCGCTGCGACCCGCCTTCGATCGGTTCGGCCCGCCTGTCGCCGCGGACGCCGAAGCCGCGCCGCCCGTCCCCGAGGCGAGGGCGCCTCGTCACCGATCGCGCGCGTTCCTGCTGCTGGCGGCGCCGGCCGTGGCGCTGGCGGCGGGCGCGATCGTCCTCGCCGGCTCCCCGGCGCGCAGCGCGGTGGACGTGCCGGGCGAGGGCGAGATCATGGATCTGGCCGAGCTGCCGGCAATCGAGCCGTTCACCATGCCCTCGCCAACCCTCGGTGATGGCCAGGTCATTCTCGGCAACCCGACCCAGGCCGAGGCCGATGCGATCGCCGCCGTGCTCGGCCAGAACCTGGCCATCGAGTCGGAGGCCCTGCGACGCGGCGAGGCGGGCTGGCTCAGCGCGGTCAACCACGGCAACCGGCTGTTCCGACTGCTGGATGTGGTCGCCGCCGGGCAGGACGGGACCGAGGTGCGCGTGGCGACGTATCACGTGGACGAACTGGAGTTGATCGCGGTCTGGCTGGGCAACATGCAGACCACGGCCAGCCACGGGTTCAAGGCGATCGGCACGGTCGAGTACGAGTTCGTCGACTACCGAACCGGGGCGGTCCGTGACGGGGGCTCGCACGAGCTGGCGGTCACCTTCGCCATGGGGCGTTCCTGGGAAGGGCGCTGGTTCGTGCTCGACACTCCGTCGACCGACGGCGACTGACCCGCGCACGCCGGGCAGGTTGAACGAGGCCCGGGCAGGCTGGGCCTCGTTCAACGGAGGGAGGGGGCCGTCTGGCGACTCTGCCCGAAGCGCTGCGTGCGGACCGCTACCTCCGCACGCAGCTGACGTTCGGCAGGCACGCCGACAGCTCCGGAGGACCGAGCATGGGTGATGGGGTGACGGCGTCGTTTCGCATTACGAGATGCCGCGAGTTTCTTGTCGGGCGCCTCGGTCGCGTCGCCGCTGCGCATTGCGGCCGGCGCCACAAGCGCAAGGGGAGTGTCCGGTCTAGCGGGTTTGCTCGTGGCGCTGTTTGCGCAACTTCGCCTCCGTCCGCAGCTGATGCTGCGCGGCGGCGTCCTTGCGTTCGGTATCAGCCGCGATGCGCCTCGTGACGCGCGCGTCTCGTTGCGACGCGGCGGGCGCGCGCAGGCGGCGCAGGAACTCGCGCCGTTCCCCCTCGACCTCCGTCCGCTCGACGATCCCGCCGCGCTCGAGGTCGGCGTTGCGCTGCAGCTCGCGCTTGTGCGCGTACTGCTCGGCCTCCTCGACGCTCGGGGCCCGGGTCGGCTGCGGCTTCGTGACCTCCGGGTGCTGCAAGGGGCTGCCGGTGCCGCCGGTGTACGGCTTTGACACCTCGTGGCCCAGGTGCCGGAACTTGCCGTTGTCCGGCAGCAGGCGAGGGTTGCCATCGCGGTACGTGTAGGCGTTCCAGCGTGTGGGGACCGTCGGACCCGCTTCGGCGTCGCACTCGGGACAGGGCTGACTGCGCCCGGCGTCCCGCATGGGCCGCAGCAGCTCGAAGCCGGACCCGCACTCGGCACATGCGTACTCGTAGATTGGCACGTCGACACCTCCGGGAGGCTGAGCATATGTGGCCAGGAGCGCGGGTCGTTTCACATTGCGAGACCCGCGCGGGAGCGGGGCCGGACCGCGCATGACGCGGGGTTTGCCCTATGCCCGGATTCGTACCCGAGTCGTGTGGTGTCCGGTCGCGCCGTCGGGGAAGGGCGGGGCCTCCTCGGCCGTCTGCACCATGCCGCTGCGATCGATTGCGCGCACCTCGAGGTCGAAGACGCCCTCGCTGGCGACCCAGTCGGCCACCCACTGGCGCCAGCTGCTATCGGACAGCTCCTCGCCAAGTTCGGCGTCGGTCCATGCGCCTTCCGAACGCTCCCCGCCCGTAGACCGCCGGCTCACCCGCACCTGAACGCCGCTGACGCCGCTCAGCCCGCCCCAGGCGACGCCCGCGATGCGCATCTTGCCGGGCGCGAGCGATTGTCCGCCGCGCGGTACGTCGATGCGCGACTGCAGCTTGATCGGAGCCTGCTGGGCCCAGCCCCGGTACACCCAGTAGGAGTCGAAGCTGTCGAGCCTCGAAAGCTCGATTTCGCCGAGCCACTTCGTGGCGGAGACGTAGCCGTAGAGCCCGGGGACGATCAGGCGGGCGGGGAACCCGTGGTCGGCGGGCAGCGGCTCGCCGTTCATGCCGAACACCACCAGCGATTCACGCCCATCGAGCGCGACGTCCGTCGGGAAGCCGACGGTGAACCCATCGACGGAGCGCCCGATCACCTGCGTCGCATCGGCCTGGACGCCCGCCCCGTGCAGCAGTGCCGGCAGCGGGACACCGAGCCAGTAGGCGGTCCCGACGAGCTCCCCACCGACTTCGTTCGAGACACAGGCGAGGGTGCTCACCTCTTCGCGCAGGTCCATCGCGAGCAGCTCGTCGAACGTGAACTCGGCCGGCCGCTCGACCATCCCGGTGATCCGGAGCCGCCACTGCGCGCTGTCGATGCGGGGGACCGAGAGCGCGGTGTCGATGCGGTAGAACTCGCTGTTCGGGGTGACGAGCGGCGAGATGCCGGGGACCGAGGCTGGGCCGCCCTGGACGACCGGCGAGGGCTCGGGCGTCGGCGTTTGCGACGGCGGCGTGGGGGCGCCCGGCGGGGGCTGCGGCGTCGCCTCCGCCGACGCCGGCGTGGGGGTACTCGGCACCGGCGCGGGGGTGCTCGGCGGCGGCAGCACGATTGCCGCGCGCTGCGCGTCGACATCGCCCGCCGGTTCGATCAGGCGCCGCCCCAGGGGCACGGAGAGGGCCGCCGCCGCCAGCCCGCCGCCGGCGAACTGCAGGAAGCGCCTGCGCCCCGGGCGCTTCACACGAGGATCAGGAGGCGCGGCGGGGGCGTCGGCGCCGCCCTCGTTCGCCATCCGCAACAGCCAGAGCAGCGTCGCGATGCCGGCGCCGCCGGCGGCCGCCGCGGTGGTCCAGGCCTGCGCGGGCGAGGTGAACGGATCGCGCGCCCCCGCGAGGCCGCCGGCGAGGGCGAAGGCCGCCATGGCGCCAACGCCGATCGCGCGGTAGCGCATCGCGAGCGGACCCAGCAGGGCGCCCAGCAACAGCGAGAGGGCGACGACGCCGCTGAGCAGCGCGGGCTTGTTGTTCGTGCCGAAGGTTTCGATCGCCACGCCGGAGACGGCGCGCGGGGAACTGTCGACGACCACGTCGCCGATCGCTCGCACCAGCGACTCGCCCTCGAGGAGCCGCGCGACGAACTCGCCGACGGCCAGCGCCAGCGCCGCGGCCACGAGTCCCGCGGCCGCTCCCGGCCACCACGCGCGAACTCGCGGCATTGCCATGGCCCTATCTTCGATTTCCCGCGGCCTTGCGAAACGCCGCGTCGAGCGGGGCCGGCCCCCGCTCCCTCACCCTAACCCTCCGCCTCGGGGCGAGGGAACCGGAGCCCCCCTTTGCCCAAACTGGCCATCTCACAATGCGCAACACGAAGGCGCATTGTGCAACTAAAGTGCACGCCACGCTTGCTATAGTCCCGCACTACGCAGGTCCCAGCGGGTCGGGTGTCCGCGGTGCCGTGCCGACCGGATCTCGCCCGCTTCGACGCAGGAGGGGACGACCCGTGCACCGCACCGCTCGCGTGCAGTCGCTCGACCGCGGACTCGCGATCATCGAGGCGCTCGCCCGCGAGCGCCGGCTCCTCGGCATCCGCGAGATCGCCGACGAGCTCCAGGTCTCCCACTCCACCGCAAGCCGCCTCGCAGCGACGCTGCGCGACCGCGGCTTCCTCGACCAGGAGCGCCACGGCGGGCGCTACGCCCTCGGCCTGCGCCTCACCCGCTATGCCCGCCTCGCCGTCGCGGCGAGCGCCCTCGAGGTCGCCGCCCGCCCCGTCATCGAGATGCTCGTCGAGGAGCTGGGCGAGACCGTCTCGCTCGGCATCCCCGTGATCGGCGGCGTGATGGTGGTCTGGAGCGAGGCGCCGCGCGAGGGTCCGCTCAGAATCACCCTCGAGCCCGGCACCGTGGTTCGCTACACCTCGAGCGCGGCCGGCCGCGCGATCCTCGCCGCGATGTCGCCGGCCGAGCGCGACGCCGTGCTCCCGCTGGGCTGGCAGCGCCGAACCACCCCGGGGGGGAGGTCGCTGGAAGAGTTCGTCAAGGAACTCGCCGAGACGATCGTCCGGGGCCATGCGATCGAGCTCGCCGAAGGCGACCCGGAGGTCGCCTCCGTCGCCGTCGCCGTGCATGACGACGAAGGGCACGTGATCGGGGCGCTCAGCTGCTCGATGCCGATCGGCAGCGCCTCCACGCCCCGCATCGCGAGCGTCGCCGAGGCCCTCTCCGCGGGCGCGAGCGACATCGCGGCGCGGCGCGCACGGCCCGGTTTGCACCGCTGGAGCATTCCGGCGATTGACTCGATCGCGTACTGGACCCCGGACCTGGAGCCGGTGATCGACGAGCTTGAGGAACGGCTCGGCGTGCGGCCCGCCCTCGGCGAGGGGGGCAGGGGCACCGCCGTGCTCTCTATCGACGGCGGGTGCTACCTCCTCGTGATCGGCCCCGACACGGAGCTGGACGTGAACACCAGCGGCCTGGACCACCCCTCGCTCCGTGGGTGGTCCGCGCGGGTGCGGAACTTCGACCAGTGTGTCGAGGCGGCACGCGCCGCCGGCGCGGACTTCGGCCCGGTACGGCGGGCGGGAGTGGACCGCCCCGACCGCGGCTCGCTGCGCTGGAAGGTCGCCGCCATCGATGGGCCCCTTGGCGATCTCTTCCCGAGGCTGGTCGACTGGAGTGAGACGGAGGAGCACCCGGCGGCAACCTCGCCCGGCGGCGTGAAGCTGGTGGCGTTCCGCGGCGAGCATCCGGAGCCGGAGTTGATTCGCTCCCAGCTTGACGTCCTCGGCCTCGCCGCCGATCTGGAAGTCACGCCCGGCCCCGAGCCCCGCCTCTGGGCCACCCTCGAGGGCCCGAACGGACGCGTCGAACTGAGCACCAGCTAGCCCTCCCCCCTCCCTCCGGTCCCCAGGGAGACGGAGCCGGACTAGCCCTCTGGAGTTCGTACGTGCTCCATCCAATCCCCTCTCCCCGAGGGAGAGGGTCAGGGTGAGGGCGCCCCCCCCCGAGTGTCGTCGCGCCATCGGGGCGCTCGGGGTCGCGCGGGCGGTCCGGCGCGCCTGGATTCCGGCGTTCGCCGGAAGGACGGAGAAGGGGCTCTGGAATGACGAAGAAGTGGCTTCGGAATGACGAAGAAGGGGGGCTGCGGGCGCGCCGAAGCACCGAGGGCGGAACCGGGGGCGCGATTGCGTAATGTGAACACCGGGTGCCTGCGGGGTGTGCTAATTATTACGCTTAGAGTTGGCGAGGTTCGGCGCGCGTGAGACGGAGGCATCACATGAGCGACTGGTCAGGCCTGAGCCGCCGGGGCTTTCTGAGAGCAGGAGCGATCGGCGTCGCCGGCGTCGCCGGCGCCGCACTTATCGGATGCACAGGCGACGACGACGACGACGCGCCGGCGCCCGCCGCCACGCAGGCCCCCGCTGCCGCAACCCCGACGCCCGCCGCGGCGACCGCCGAGCCGACCCCCACGCCCACCGAGGCGCCGGCCGGTCCGAAGTCCGGCGGCACGCTCGTCTGGGCGATGGAAAGCTGGATCGGCAACAGTGATCCGCATTCGGTCGGCAACTGGGTGACGCATCGCACGAAAGATCAGATGGCGGACAAGCTGATCGAGGCCGACCTCACGGTCCCACCCCACACCAGGCAGCCGGACTATACCGATCCGCTGCAGCCCATAGTCATGAAGCTTGCCGAAAGCATGGAGGTCAGCGACGACGGCACGGAGTACACCTTCAAGCTCCGCAGGGGCGCCAAGTTTCACGACGGGACTGACGTCAACGCGGAAGCGGTCAATCGCAACTATGACCGGTTCTGGAGGGAAGATACGGACATCTCCTTCACCCAGGTCTCCGGCTGGGGGCATCCGCAGCTGCACCAGCATACCGACCGCGTTGAGGTGGTCGACGACTACACGATCAAGATGGTCAACAACCGCTTCTTCCCTGACTTCCTGAACCTCTGGACCCAGAGCATCTTCGGCAACTACATCTGCAGCCCGACGCAAATCGAGAAGGTCGGGAACGAGGAGTTCGCGAACGCCCCCGTCGCCTCCGGCCCGTTCAAGTTCAACGAGCGCGTCGAGGATGAGCGCCTCGTGTTTGACCGCAACGAGGATTACTGGGGCGATAAGGCCTTCCTCGACCGGCTCATCATGATCCCCCGGGGCGAGCCGGCGACGCGTGTGACGGCGCTGCAGACCGGCGAGGCCGACATAATCTGGGTGGTGCCACCGGACTCGATCCCGCAGCTGCTGGATCAGGGCTTCAAGGTCGTGCAGGGACTGGTACCGCACATCTGGTGGATCAGCATGAACCCGCGGAACGAGAGTTTTCAGGATCTGCGGGTGCGGCAGGCGCTGCAACATGGGATGGACAGGCCGGGAATCGCAACGGACCTGTTGCGGGACACCGTGATTCCGGCGTATGGGCCCAACGTGCCCGGCCAGCCCGCGTTCGACCCCGACTACGTCTCGTACGCCTACGACCCGGCCGAGGCAAAGAAGCTCCTGTCCGCGGCCGGGGTGGAGAGCATCGAGGACACGTGGTGGTTCCCCTCTGCCGGCTCGGGCAACCTTCTGCCCGTTCAGATGGCGCAGTGGATGCAGAGCAAGTACGCCGAGATCGGCTTCAACATGGGCGCGGAAATTGTGGAGTGGAATGCCTTCGGCTCCATGTGGCCCGACCTGTATACAGATGGCGCGAGCGCCAGCGGGTCGTGGGGGATGGCCGTTAACTGGTGGGGCAACGTCTTCGGCCTCAACGTCGGCGTGTGGAATTCCATGCCTGAGGCCATCGGGGACGAAGCCCTGGACATCCTCGATCGGGCCCAGTTCGAGACCGACCCGGACGCTGCCAACGAACTGTATCGCGACGCGAACCGCCTCATTATGGATCAGGCGTACGCGCTGCCGGTCGTCCACGACTCGGCGCCCATCGGCATGCGGGACGAGGTCCAGGGCTTCGTCCACGTGGCCGCCCAGTGGAACGACTTGAGCATCGTCTGGCTGGAGGACGCGTAGATCGGCTGAACCAGGGGCGAGTCCCGGCGGCGCGGCCGGCGCGCCGCGCCCCTGGCACGGACCCCCTCACCCTCGGTGGTGAGGGGGTCTCCGGTCCCCTCTCTTCCGGTCCCCTCTCCCCCTGGCGGGAGAGGGTGAGGGTGAGGGGGACTCCGGCGCAGCCGGAGGAGTCAGGCAGAGCGTCGCGCGCGGCCGGAGGTGTGTAGTTGGGACGGTTCCTCGCCCGGCGGTTGGCAGTCACGCTCCTGGTCCTCTGGGGTATCAGCGCCCTGACCTACATGCTGGTCGCCATCCTCCCCGGAGACCTGGCGAGCGAAATCCTCGGCGTGTGGGCGAACTCGAGAAGCCCGGAGGTGCTCGAGCAACTCAGGGAGGAGATGGGGCTGAACCGGCCCTGGTATGAGCGATATGTCGTCTGGCTCGGCGATTTCGTCCGGGGCGACTTCGGATACGGCGTCATTTACAGGGCCCCTGTCGTGGAGCTCGTCTGGGACGCGCTGAAGAACACCCTGGTGCTGGCCGTGGCCGCCTTCGTGCCGAGCACGGCGCTTGGAGTGGGAGCCGGCGTGTTCGCCGGGACCAGGCCCAACAGCCTGGCGGACCGATCGATCACGACGCTGTCGGTTCTGGCGGCGAGCGTGCCCCAGTACTGGCTCGGCCTGATGTTGATCGTCCTCTTCGCCCTGCACCTGGACTGGCTGCCCGCCGGCGGGATGTGGGATACCCGGAATCCGGGCGGGCTCCGCGATCTCCTGCTGCACCTGATCCTGCCGGCGCTCACCCTCGCCGCGGTGCCGACCGCGGTGATCTCGCGGCTCGTGCGCTCCGCGATGATCGAGGTGATGCAGCAGGACTACATCCGCACGGCGAGGGCGAAGGGCTTGCACGAGCGGGCCGTGATCCGGCGGCACGCGGCGCGCAACATTGCACCGACGGCCATCAACATCGTGACGCTGCAGCTCGGCTACCTGATCAGCGGTACGATCTTCGTCGAGGTGGTCTTCGCCTGGCCGGGCCTCGGCGGCCTGCTCCTCGGGGCGGTCGCGTCGCGCGAAACGGCAGCCATCCTGGCCATTACGATGCTCGTCGCGGCCACCTTCGTCTTGATGACCCTCATCGCGGACGTTGCCCAGAGTCTGCTTGATCCTCGGGTGCGGCTGGAATGAGATCGGAGCCCATGCGATGCCGGTAGCCGGACGGGAAGGGCGCGAGGCAGGTCCTGACCTCGTGAAGGCCGGCAGTGAGCATTGGATCGCTGTGACCTGGAGGGCGTTCCGCAAGGATCGCTTCGCGGTCATTGCGGGCATCGTGCTGCTGATCATCATCGCCGCGGCGATCGCGGCGCCGATCGTTGCCCCCTTCGATCCGTACGAAACGGAAAGCTCGCTGCGGCTTCAGGGGTACGGGACGGAGGGTCGCTTGCTGGGTCTCGACGGCCAGGGCCGCGACATACTCAGTCGCGTGATCTGGGGCGGCCGGACCTCGATCCCGCTCGCCGTCATCCCGGTCGCGCTCGCGGTGGCGATCAGCATGGCGCTCGCCCTCGTCGCCGGGTATGTCGGCGGTCTCGTCGGGAACATCCTGATGCGCTTCGTGGACGTGCTCTTCGCGTTCCCGACGGTGGTGCTCGCGATCGTGGTCGCGATCCTCCTGGGCAACTCGTACCGCAGCCTCGTGCTCGTCGTCGTCACCGTGCTCGTGGCGCCGATCACCCGCGTCGCCTACATCGCCGTCCGTGAGCAACTCGGCCGCGACTTCGTGGACGCCGCGCGGGCGACCGGGGCGACGCCGCTGCGGCTGATGCTGATGCACATCGCGCCCGGAGCCTTCCCCTCCGTGCTGGTCTACGCCTCCACGCTGATCGGGCTGATGATCATCTTCGTCGCGGGTCTGGGCTTCCTCGGCCTCGGCATCAGCCCGCCGACGCCTGAGTGGGGCTTGATGACCGCCGAGGGCCGGGCGCTGCTCGGCGTGGCGCCGCACATCGCGACCGTGCCGGGCCTCGTGATCGGCATCACCGCGGTCTGCTTCAACCTCGTCGGCGACGGCCTCCGCTTCGCCCTCGACCCGCGCACCCGCAACATCGGCTAGCGGCCCCCCTCGCCTCGGGTCTCCTCCCTCCGGTCCCCTCTTCACGAGTCCGGCCTTCGCCGGAATGACGGGAGGGGACTCCGGTCCCCTCTCCCCCGGCGGGAGAGGGCCAGGGTGAGGGGGACTCCGGCACAGCCGGACCGCTGCCTCGAGTAGACCCGTAATCGCATGGTGCAAACGGGGTACGCGTCACCGTCCCTACAATGGACGCTCTACGCACACCCGGGACCGCGCAACAGCCATGGGACAGGGGACGGACTGTTGGCGATTCGCAGAGCCGTGCGACGCGTGCCGCGGCAGGGCGCCGAAGCGAGCGCCTCCTGGAACAGCTCCTGGCAGCGATCCTGCGTTGCGCTGGCCGTGGCGCTCCTGATCGCCGCCTGCGGTGGTCAGGAGCCGCCGACGACGCACTTCGTCAACGTGACGGCGGCCTCCGGCATCGCCTACGCCCCCGGCTTCCTGGCCCCCTTGCCGCGTTTTGACCTGGATCGGACATACGCTCCCGGCGGGGTCGCGGCCGGTGACTACGACGGCGATGGAGACGTCGATGTGTTCATCGTCCGGGGAGACATTGGCCCGAACCTGCTCTACCGCAACCTCGGCAATCTGACCTTCGAGGAGGTTGCGGCGGCGGCGGGGCTGGCCAACACGAAGTCCGCGAGTGAGAACTACCGCCATGCGGGACCGATGTTCGCCGACATGGACGGTGACGGCGATCTCGACCTGTTCCTCGGCGGCCTCGAGGGCGATCCGTGCCTGATCTTCAGGAACGAAGGCGCCGGCGTCTTTCTTGACGTCACTGCGGGGTCCGGCCTCGATGCGATGCGCTCCGAACAGAGTGTCGGGGCGGCGTTCGGCGACTACGATCTGGACGGCGACCTCGATCTGTTCATCTCCCACTGGGGTACGGAGCGCGATTACAGCGAGCCCGGGGATACCGAGCACCTGTGGCGGAACGACTCGGACGCGAGCGGTATTCGCTTCACCAGCGTCAGCGTCGAGGCAGGGATTTCGCCGAGCATCCTGACCCTGCCCGATCCGCTGATCTCGCTGCGGTTCTGGGACCACACGTTCACCCCCTCGTTCGCACGCATCGACGACGACCTGTACCCCGACATCCTGAGCGTCGGGGACTACAACCACACCCACTACTTCGTCAACAACCGGGACGGCACGTTCCGCAACGCGACCGATGTAGAGGTGCTGACCGATGACAACGGAATGGGATCCGCGCTGGGCGACTACGATCACGACGGGGACCTCGACTGGTTTGTGTCGAGCATCCTCATGAAGGGGAGTTTGCGCCGGGCCATCGGCAACCGGCTGTACAGAAACGACGGGGGAGTGTTCACGGACGCAACGGACGAGGCCGGCGTTGCCGATGGGGGCTGGGGCTGGGCGTCCTGTTTCCTCGACATCGAGAACGATGGAGATCTCGATATCTATCACACCAATGGATATCCATTCGTCGATCGCTACGCCAACGAGTTCGAGGCGGACAAGAGCCGGGTGTTCGTGTCCGACGGCTCCGGGCAGTTCGAGGAGAACGCCGCGGAGCTGGGGTTGGACGACAGCGGTGAAGGACGCGGCGTCGTCTGCGCCGACTTCGACGGCGACGGCGATATCGACATTCTGGAGCTGACGTTTAGCGGCGCGAACCTCTGGCGAAACGATGCCAGCGGCGGCAGCTTCCTCAGTGTCCGGCTCGAGGGCCGGGCACCGAATACGGAGGCCGCGGGCAGCCGCATCATGCTCTCGGCGGGGGGCGTCACACAGCTGCGGGAGATCAGTATCGCCAGCAATTTCGTGTCGCAGAATCCGACGGACCAGATCTTCGGACTGGGGCATGACACGGTCGACGAGCTGCGTGTGCAGTGGCCCGACGGCAGCGAAACCGTGATCACCGACGTCGAGGCGAACCAGCGCCTGGTCGTCCGTCAGCCGGATCCGTAGGCAGCGAGCGCCATCCCTCCTCCCTCTAGGGAGGTGGTCGACGTCGTCCGCGAGTATCCCTAGCGCTTCGCTCGGGGCTCTCGGGTCGCGCGGGTGGTCCGGCGCGCCTGGATTCCGGCTTTCGCCGGAATGACGGGAAGGGGCCGGAATGACGGGAAGGGGCCGGAATGACGGAGAAGGGGCTGAGGGCGCGCCGAAGCGCCGAGGGCGGAACCGGGGGCGCGATTGCGCAATATGAACACCGGGTGCCCGCGGGGTGTGTTAAGTGTTGCGCGGTGACGGTACGGATGGAGGGTGACGTGCGGGAGCTTGAGGGACGCGTGGCCGTCGTGACCGGGGGCGCCAGCGGCATCGGTCGCGCTATCGCCGAACGGAGTGCCGCCGAGGGCATGCGGGTCGTCCTCGCCGATGTCGAGGAGCCCGCACTGGACCTCGCCGTACACGAGCTGCGTGAGCAGGGAAGCGACGTGATCGGCGTCGTCACCGACGTCAGCGACGCGGCAGCAGTCGAGCGACTGCGCGACGAGGCGCTCGAGGCGTTCGGGGCGATCCACCTCGTCTGCAACAACGCCGGCGTCACCGCGAACTCCGACCGGGGACCCGGCGAGGCCGGCCTCGGCCTGCAGCTCTGGGAGCAGTCGCGCGACGCCTTCAGCTGGCTGTTCGACGTGAACCTCTGGGGCGTCGTGCACGGCATCCGGACGTTCGTCCCGGTCCTGATCGAGCAGGAGGAGGGTCATCTGGTCAACACCGGCTCGGACCTGGGTCTGGTCACGCGTGAGTACTACGGCATCTACGCGGCGACGAAGCACGCGGTCGTCGCGCTCACGGAGACGCTCGCGCGGCAGCTGGCCGGCAGCTCGGTGGGTGTGTCCGTGCTCTGCCCGGGCCCCGTGGAGACGCGCATCCGGCTTGCGAAGCGCACCCGGCCGGGCCGCGAAGGCGAAGCGCTCCGCTCGCCGACGGCCGCGAGAGACGCGGCGGGCGGCACCGTTGCCGCTGGCGAGTTCAAGGAGGGCATGGACCCTGCCGATGTCGCGGCGCAGGTCGTCGAGGCCGTGCGCGACGAGAGGTTCTACATCCTCACGCACCCCGACCGGGCCGACCACGCCATCCGCGCGCGGATGGAGGGGATCCTCGCACGCCGCCACCCCGTAACGGCGGCTGGATGGTGGCCTCGGCCGCCGACGTGATCTTCGCTGCCGACGATGCGAAGTTCCGCGCCGGGCTGTTCGAGTACTTCGCCGTGCCCTACGACATCGGCATCCGCAAGGCCAAGGAGATCCTGTTCGAGAACCGCTTCATCCTCGCCGAGGAGGCCCGCGAGTTGGGCTTCGTGACAGCAGTCGCTCCTCGCGCGGAGCTCGATGACCGTGCGCTGGCTTACGCCGAGCGCGTCGCGGAGAACGCGCCGTTCCAGCTGCGAACCACCAAGGCCGCGATCAACAGCACGCAGGACGCGCTGGGCTACAGCAGCCAGATCGTCGAGGCGCACGAGGCCTACATGGTGCGCACGGCCGCGGCAGCGGAGCGCGGCTCGCGCAGGGTCGAGGGAAGGCTCCGGCTGGCCGACGTCGACCACGCCCTTCGCCACAGCTTCCCCGAGATGTTCGAGGAGGCGGAGGGCGCCGCGACCGAGTAGACGAACGCATCCGGGGAGGGCCGCGGGGCGCGCCGCTATGCTGCGCCGCGTCGCCGCGCGCATCGCTCCGCGGCCACGTGCACAGGAGGGGGTCCCAATGCCCGTACCAGACAACGTCGAAGCGACCGTCCGCGCGCTCGTCGACGCGGCGGGACTGCCCGTCAGCGACGAGGAGTTCCAGTCGCTCGTCGACGGTTATCCGACGCTCCGCGAGCAGACCGACCGGCTCTACATCGAGGAGGTCCGCTACGAGGAGCCCGCGCTGATCTTCACGCCCGTCCCGCCGGCGAAGGGTGAGTGAGATGACCACACCCCGAACCATCGAATCGGCTGCCGCGGCGCTCCGCAGCGGCGAGGCGAGCAGCGTCGAGTTGACCGGCGAGGCGCTGGAGCGCATCGGCGCGCTCGACGAGCGTCTCGGCGCGTTCATCGCGGTCAATGAGGCGGGCGCGATGCAGCAGGCCGAGCAGGCCGACGCCGACCTCGCGGCGGGCGTGGACCGCGGGCCGCTGCAGGGCATCCCGTTCGGTCTCAAGGACATCCTCGCCACGAGGGACCAGCAGACGACGGCCAACTCGCTCATCCTCGACCGCGCATGGGGCGAGGGCTACGACTCGGTCGTCGCTGAACGCGTCCGCGACGCCGGCGCGGTCATCATGGGCAAGCTCGTGCTCTCCGAGTTCGCCCTCGGCGCGCCGGATGAGGAGAAGCCGTTCCCGATCCCGAGGAACCCGTGGCGGTTGGACCGCAGCCCCGGCGGGTCGTCGTCGGGCACGGGCATCGCCGTCTCCACCGGCATGGTGCTCGGCGGGCTCGGGACGGACACCGGGGGCTCCGTGCGCTTCCCCGCCGCCTACTGCGGGCACAGCGGCCTCAAGGTCACCTACGGCCGCGTCCCGAAGTGGGGCTGCGTCCCCCTCGGCTACACGCTCGACTCGATCGGCCCGATGGCCCGCTCGGCCTACGACTGCGGCGCGATCCTCAACGTCATCGCCGGCTATGACCCGCGCGACCCCACCGTGTCGGCCGAGTCCACCGAGGACTACCTCGCGGGCGTCGAGGGCGGGGTCGCGGGGCTGCGGATGGGCATCCCGCGCGAGTACTTCTTCGACCACGAGGAGCTCGACGAGGAGGTGCGGTTGGCGACCGAGGCGGTGATCGGCACGCTCGCCGGCCTCGGCGCGGAGGTCGTCGAGGTGAAGCTCCCGCACTCGGACATCGCGAAGGAGGCGAACACGCTGACCATGCTCAGCGAGGCCTTCGCCTACCACCGCATGGACATGGGGAGCGACCGCTGGACCGAGTACGGCAAGGGCGCGCGAATCATGATCGGCCGCGCCGCGCTCTACTCGGCCGCCGACTACATCCAGGCCCAGCGCTTCCGCAGCTGGTACGCGAAGCAGGCCGCGCACGTGATGGCGGACGTCGACGTGCTCGTCGTGCCGATGACCCACGAGCCGGCGCCCGCACACCCGCCGCCCGACGTGAACCGGCGGCTGACGATGCCGAGCTACGCGGGGCCGTTCAACCTGCTCGGGTATCCCGCGCTCGCACTGCCGTCGGGGTTCTCCTCCGAGCTCGGTCTGCCGCTGTCGGCGCAGATCGTCGGCGCCCCGTTCGCTGAAGCGCTGCTCGTGCGCATCGGCCGTGCCTATCAGCAGCTGACGGACTGGCACCTGCAGGCGCCGCCGGACGACGCACCCGGTGGCGAGGAGGCGTAGCGGCCGCCGTACAGTACGTCCAGGCCCACCATGCGGGATCGAATCTCCGGCCACTCGCTCAATCGCGCTTGCTGCGCCTCGCGAGAGCCACCGTCACCACCACCGGCACGCGCTCGATGTTGTCGTTCCCGAACAGCGATGCCCAAGTTCGTGGCCTGGTCCTGACCTCACCTCTCGGCAGAACGGGAGACCAGGAGTTCGATGGGGCGCCGGAGTGCATCGTCCGCGACAGTCTCGCGCGGCGGTCGCACCAAGCGCTCTCCCAGGACCTCAGGATCCTCGAGCGGTTTGACCGGGAGGCGCTGCAGGGTGCCGGGCGGTTAGCACAAGCCGATCGGCGCTCAGGTCCACATGGTCACACGGGCTCCAGTACCAGCGTTACCGTCGCGACTGCTGTCGCCCCTGGCGCTCACTCCGCAGCTAAGCCGCGGCGCCCGAACTCTGCCGCGATGGACTCGTAGACGGCTCGAGCGTCGGCCTCGGCAGCTGCGGCGTCACCGGCGGTGAGCTCCGTCCAGTCCCCCGGGTACCGGGACTCGGCACCCCACCCAGTCAACCGCTGCAACGCAACATTCGAAGGCCTCGCGGGCCAGTTGTCGGGGAGGAGGTTGCTCAAGCGCCTGAGGTCGTGGACATAGGGAAACTCAGTGTCCTCCAGCACCAGCGCAGCCTTCAGTGCCTTCTCGGCGGCCTGCGTGAGTGAAAGCAGGCAGGACCCACAAGGGGCGGGTCTTCGCCGAGAGCGATGCGCACCACCTGCAGATCCTCTCTTGCGGAGCGCAGCCAGCGACGCGCCTCGGCGGCCGCCTCAGGCTCGCTCATAGAGCACCTTGCCTTCGCGCAGCGCCGGGCGCAGGACCGTGCCTATGACATGACCCCGCTCGGCAATGTGGGCAGGCGTTGTGACGACGATGTCCTTGGCGATCGGCAGGTCACCCACGGCAACGCCCATCTGGACGGCGGCTTCGCGCCGGTCCGTGCCGTCCGGCATCACGACCAGCAGGTCTACATCGCTCCAGTCCCGTGCGTCGCCCCGCGCCCGCGAGCCAAAGAGGAGGATCCGCTCTGGGTTGAACCGGTCCGCGATCCGCTCCACCATCGTCGCGACGATGGTGTCGATGCCGGCTGCTCGCTCGCCGTCGGTGGTGGTCACGACGGGGCCCCTACATTCCATCGCTGGTGAGCGCGCCGGGCGTCAGTGTTGCGGCGCGTTGCGTCGGCCCGGCTGCCGAGAAGTCCTCCAAGGACGGCCATCCTGGCTTACCCCACACAGACTCCGCTGTCGCATTGGCCAGCACTTACTCGCGCATCCTCACTCACGATACCTTGCAGTCGCCAGTGACTGCATCACGGGATCGCCCTGCCGGTCCCGACCCGCCTCGCAAGCCCCGCCAACGGCACCCGAACCACCACCGGGACGCGCTGGATCTTGTCGTTTCTGAACAGTGAGGCCCATGTTCGTGCAGTGGTGAGAAAAATCCTCGCCAAATCTACCTATTTCGTGCGGGATCACGCCCTCAAGCGCGCCTGACGCGCCGTCGTCGGTTTTCTCGATCGTGACCGAGATCTGCATCGCCTCGGCGACATTCTTGAGCCGGCCCGCCTCGATTTCCTCAACGACGCTCTCCCGGAGCGCCTCACACGTGGCGGCGAATTCGTCGGGGTTCGCCGGAGTGCGGGGCGCCGAGCCCGAGTTGTTCAGTCGAGCGATGGTCGCCTCGGCCGGCGAGCGTCGGACGCGTAGGGCCTCCAGTTCCTTCTGCAGGTACGCCTCATCGACCTCGCCCATCTGGAAGAGCTTCAGCACCCGCTGTCGCTGATTGTCGAGCGACGCGAGGAGTTGCTGAGCGGCGGTCAGGTCATCACCGCGCGCGTCGTCTGACGACGCATGCTCAAGCTCAGCCAGCACCACCTCTGGCGAGGCGAGCACCGTGGTGAGCTCGCGCGCCACCGCACGCTCGAGGTCACCTGCCCGGACGTATCGCGCAGGACAGCGGTCGTGGCGCGGACCCGCGTAGGCCCGCCGGCAGCGGTAGTAGCGGTACTTGCCCATCGACGTCTGGCCCACCATCGCGCTGTGGCAGTGTGAGCAACGCACGGCGCCCCCGAGGGGGTAATCGTTCTTGCGCTGCGCCTGGCGTCGCCGATCCGGGTCCAGTAGCCGCGTCTGCACCGCGTTGAACAGCTCCTCGGAGATGACCGCCGGCGTTGCGTCGGGGATCTCGATCCACTCCGACTCGTCCCTCAGCGCGAGGGTGCGGCGCCGCTTGCCCGTGAGGGGATCGCGCCTGTGGCCCGTCTTGGTGCGCTTGAAGATGGTGCGCCCGGCGTACCCGGGGTTGCGGAGCATGTTCTTCACGGTCCAAGCCGACCACGCTCGTCCTGTGAAACTGAGGGTTCCCGCCTCGTTGAGCGCGTTGGTGATACCGAGGATCGACGCGCCACCAGCGAAGTCCTCGAAGACCCGACGGACCACAGCGGCCTGCTCGCCGTTGATGACGCGACGGCCGGTGTCCGAGTCGTAGTGGTAGCCATACATGCCGCGGCCCGTCGCCTGGGGGATGCGGCCGCTTCTGGCGCGCTCTTCCTTGCCGCGCATCGTCCGCTCCGCGATCTTCTCGCGCTCGACCTCGGCGATAAACGCGCGGGCGGCGAGGATGAAGCGCCCGACCGCGGTGTCCTCGGAGCGCTCGGTCACGAATGCGAGCGTGACCCCGGAGGTCTCAAACTCGTCGAACAGGATTCCGATGTGGTTCTGGCTCCGCGACAGGCGGTCGACGGCGTGCGCGACGATGACGTCGGCCGTCCCGTGCCGGAGCGCTTCACGCAGTTCGGTGAGCCCCTCGCGTTCGAGCAGGGCTCCGCTGTCCGTGTCGCGGACGCGGCGGACAATCTCCCAGCCCTGCTCGATCACGTACTCGGCGCACGCTCGCTCCTGCGTGTCGAGCGACGTTCCGTCACGTTCCTGCGCGTCGGTCGAAACGCGCGAGTAGATAATCGCCTTCATCATTCACCTCCCGGCGCTGGATCACGATACGACGGCCGTCAACCGCGGCCGCGTGGGTGCGCTTCGACGCGCGGTGGCTGCCTACGTTGTCGAGTCGTCGTCCTCGGCAGGACGCTCTCTGTCCCGCGCGACGTGCAACCCATCGAGGAGCTGGCGCCAGAGTTCGCTCCAGGCCCGCGTTCGCGGACCCGTCCGCCAGCGGACCTCAAGCGCGACGGCATCGTCCTGGCCTGCGGCATCGGCCGCAAACCCTTTGGCGGCCGGCCGGCGGTTCGGTCTCCGAGCATGGCAGGTGTGTGTGCGATCCATGTTGCAGATTCGCCTCTTGCGGCGCGCGCGGCGGCGAGTGTCAATCGCCAGGGTCTATGGACCACCCGTCGCCACAGTCATTAGACCACCCGGGCAGCCGGTAGGGCGGCTTGGTATCAGTGAGCAGTACGTCTCGTCAATCAGCTCCTTCCTGGGCGTCGAGCAGGGCGCGGTGCGGTGAGAGTCGCTGGCGGTAGCTCTCGCCCTCGATCACGATCTGGTAGCTGGCGTTGGCGAGCCGGTCGAGTGCGCTGTTGCCGAGGATCGGGTCGTCGAAGAGGCCGAGCCACTCCTCGACCGCGCGGTTCGAGGTGATGACGAAGCTGGAGCTGCGGTGGCGCCCGATAATCAGCTCGTAGAGGTCGATCGACTGCTGCGCGCTGAGCCGGTGCAGCCCGAGGTCGTCGAGGATCAGCAGGTCGGGGGCGAGGAAGGCGCGGAACGTCTTCTCGGTGGAGTGGTCGACCCTTGCCTGCGCCAGCTCGCGGAAGTACTGGTCGGCGGTCACGAAGCGCACGCTGCGCCCCGAGCGGACGGCGGCGTAGCCGAGCGCCTGGGCGAGGAAGCTCTTGCCGACGCCGACGGGGCCGACGAGCAGGACGTGCTCGCGGCGGTCGAGGAAGCGCAGCGAGCAGGCGGCGTCGAGCAGCCTGCGGTCGAGCCGGATGCCGGCCGACCAGTCGAAGTCCTCGAGCCTGCAGAGCTGCTCGAAGCCGGCCTGGCGCAGGCGCAGTTCGAGGCGCCCATGGTCGCGGCGGCTCACCTCGTCGGCGAGGACGATCTGCAGGAAGTCGGCGTAGTCGAGCCCGTCGCGGCGGGCGAGGGCGATGCGCTCGGGCAGGGTGTCGAGCATCGGGCCGAGCTTGAGGCGCTTGAGCAGCGGGCGCAGCTCGGCGGTCGTGGCGGTCATCGTGACGCTCCTGTCGTGGTCTGCGTGGCGGTCAGTGCGAAGACGGCGCCGGGGCGGGCGAAGCGGCCCGGCGGCGGGGGCAGCGGCTGCTGGGGCGGCGTGGTCTCCTGCTCGAGGGCCTCGACGAGGATGCGCTCGAGGCGGCGCACGTCGATCAGGTCGACCTCGAGCGCGCGGCGGCAGGCGGCGTCGAGGCGGGCGGGGGAGTAGCGCTCGGCGAGCCTGAGCAGCTTGTGGCCCTGCCGCAGCTTGGCCCAGGGCAGCGGCCCCTCGAAGAGCCGCTCGGCGAAGGCGCCGGTGGCCTCGCCGAGTTCGGCCGCGCGCCGCTGCAGCTGCTCGGGCGCGCGCAGCGTGTAGGGGCTGAGCTCGGCCGGGTAGTCGTTGCGGTCGGTGGCGCGTCCGCCGCGGGGCTGGCGCGGGTGGACCTTGAGCAGCGCGCCGCGGTGGTAGATGCGCACCAGCTTCGCGCCGAGCTGCACCTCGACCTGCTGCCCCGGCGGGCAGAGCGCCGACGGCACCGAGTAGAGCGCGTATTGGCAGGCGACGTGGTGGTCGGCATGGACCTTCGCCGTGCGCCAGTCGGGGACCTCGTAGGGCTCCCCGTCCCAGGGGGCGAGCAGCGGGCGCTCCTCCTGCTCGAAGACCTCGAGCGGCCGCCTGCGGGTCGTCCCGTGGATGCGTTGCCCCGCCACCTCGAGCGACCAGCGCCGGGCGGCGTCGCGCAGCTCGGCGAGGTCGCGAAACTGCGCGCCCTTGAAGAGGCGCTCGCGCACGTACGGGACGCTGCGCTCGACCCGAGGCTTGTCGCGAGGCTTGCGCACGCGCGCGGGGTCGCTGATGAAGCCACGCTGGCGGGCGTACTCGAGGAAGCCCCGCGTGAAGCGCGGGTGCAGCGCGTCGGCCCCGGCCACGGCGGCCGGGAAGTTGTCGATCACGAGGTAGCGGGGCACGCCCTCGAAGCACGCCCAGGCCGCCTCCAGGCCCTCGACCACCGCGTGCAGCGTCTGGCTGGTGGTGGGCCAGACGAAGCAGTGCCGCGAGTAGCGCCAGACCACGATCAGCGCCCAGACCGTGCGGCGCCGCCCGCTCTCGGGGTCCGCGATGAGGCCGAGCCGGCCGAAGTCCAGCTCCGCGACCTCGCCCGGCGGCCCATCCTCCATGCGCACGGTCAGAGGCTGCCGGCGACCCCAGCCGCGGCGGGCGATGAAGCGCCGCAGCGTGCTGTAGGAGACCTCGCAGCCGCGCTCGGCGAGCAGTTCATGGATCCGCGTGACCTGCAGGCGCTCGGCCTGCAGCCAGCGCTCGATCTGCTCCGCCCAGGGCGAGAGCAGCTGCTCGCTCGGTACCTCCGCGCGGCGCGGGCCGGTGCGGCTCAGCGTCGCCAGCCGGGCGAGTTGCTGCTCACTCGGCTCGGGGCCACCTGGCTGGAGCCCGGCCGCCTCGGCCGCCGCGATGTAGCGCCGCACCGTCACGCGCGACAGCCCCGTGCCGCTGGCGATGCGACGCTGGCTGAATCCCGCCTGCCAGCGGCGGATGACTTCCCTGATCTCCACTCGATGCACCTCCCGGTAGGCCATCGCTGCTCCCTCCCCTGGGGATGCAGCCGATGGTGGCCCTACCGGCGACCGGGTGGTCAAAAGACCCTGGCGGGGGTGGATCAATGATCCTGGCGAAGTGGATCAATGACCCTGGCGATCTCGCCGTTTTCCGGTCTATAGATCCTGGTGATTCACACGCGAGACCCTTGGTCGGGCGCGGTAATGAACGATTGGGTGGGCAGTGTCGTGCGGTGCGGCAGCGGCGGGAATCCCCTGCGAGGGACTTCACGAGTGAAGCGCCGTCCTAGGGGGGCGCGCCGCTGGCGCGCCTGCGCCTCCGCAGGAACGTGCTTGAGAGCCAGTCGACGCTGATCAACCTCCGGGGCGGTTGGGACCCACGAGAAGGCTCTCGGACTTCTCTGGTTGCAACCTCTAATCGAAGCGCTTATACTGTCTCTACAACAAACCGGTGAATACCCGATTGGATTACCCCATGACCACAACCAGTGCTGTGGCGGCGGCCGAAGGAACCTCACCACACTTCGGTGACTTGACCGCTCAAGCTATGCGGTTCGCCCAGGGTGGCCGGGACGTGTACGGCTTCGCGCTGACCATCAGGGACCTCAACGGGCTCTTGCCGAGGCGCGTGGACGACGGAATCGTCAGTGACGCCAACCGTAGGCTGAACCAGCCTCACGCGGACACGATCCGGGACTACCTGTGGGATCAGCCCGCCTGGCTCTCAGGGGCGGTCATGGTCGCGATCGACCCGGGCCTGATCGATTTTGAGGCCTTCGCGAACACGGACGGGCGGTTCGGCCTGATCCGCATCCCCCTTGCTGCCATCGGGCAGCTCAAGTTGTTCGACGGGCAGCACCGGCGTCGGGCCGTTTATGACCTGATTGACGAGCGCCACGCCGAGATCCGCGAGGTGACCGAACGGCTCCATCAAGCCGAGGCAGAAGGACTTGACGGTGCCGTCATCGATGAGCTGAGGCAAGAACTCGACACAACCACGAGCCGACTCGACCAGCTCGAATCGGAGGCGATCCCGGTGCTCCTTTACGGCGAGGTCGACATCGATTCTCTGAGGCAGATGTTCTCCGATGCCGCGAAGGCCCGGCCGATCGATGCGCTCACCAAATCACGGTTTGATGCTCGTGATCCCTTCAACCGAGCCGCGGAGGCTGTGATGAACAGCAGCGGTCTGCTTGATGGGAACGTCGAGATGGAGCGGAGCACCATCTCCAGGACCAGCGACAAGCTGATCTCGTACAACCAGCTTTCAACCCTGCTCCGGACGCTCCAGGTAGGGTACTACGGGCGTATCAGCAAGCAGCGAGCGCTGGAGTTCGACGCAAGTGCCGAACTGATCATCGGCCCGGCGGAGCGCTTCTTCGCGTTCTTGATCAGGGCGCGCGACGAGTACAGGCGGCTCGCCGCCGGCGAAGCGCAGCCGTCGAGGGAGCGCGGTAATACACTCGCGTTCAACAACACCATCCTCAGGGTGATCGCTGCCGTGTGGCATGAGTGGGTCGTCAAGCGTAAGAAGGACGAGGCTGTGCTCACGGAGCTCCTGACGGATGCTGACTTTAGCCTCGGCCGCGGCGCGACATGGCAAGAGGCAGGACTGGTGCCCGAAGGCTCGCGCACCCCGATCTCTCGGCGTCAGGAGGTCGTCTCGGCGATCAACTACCTGCTCACCGAGGCCCTGAAGCTCGAGCGCGGCGAGCGCAACTGAATCGAGGTAGCGGAATGCTCGACACCAGCGACCAGACTGCTGTACGCGAACTCTTCTTCCAGTTGCTCACCGCCGATCGCGAGGAAGAAGTAGTCCATGCCCTCACGGCGGCCGGACTGTGGGACCACGAGGCTTCTTGGAGACTGCTCGGCGATCGCGAGGACAACTACGCGACGATCGGTGCGCAAACGGTCATCCCTGAAGCTGCCCTCGCGGAGAAGATCACGAATGCGATCGATGCGGTACTGATGAGGCGTTGTCGCGAGGCGGGGATCAACCCCAAGGCACCGGACGCGCCGACAAGCGTGCGAGGCGCGGTTGCACGCTTCTTCGATGTGAACCCCAACGCGTCGTACTCCGGATCGTTGGAGGCGTGGGATCAGGCGAAGATCCTCGGAGTTGCACGGTCAACGACTTCGATCACGCTCACCGGCGACCGCCGCGGGCGGGTCAATCGAAAGCGGAACTACCCGTCAGTGACGATCCTCGACCGCGGTGAGGGTCAGGCGCCGGAGAAGCAGCCGGAGACACTCCTCTCTATCGGGAACAGCCTCAAGAAGGACATCGCGTTCACCCAAGGAAAGTTCGCGATGGGCGGTACGGCGGCGCTGCGATTCTGCGGGGAGAGCAACATGCAACTCATCCTCAGTCGTCGAGCTCCGGCCCTTGCGGAGGAGGACGGTGAGTCGTCCGCGTGGGGGTTCACGATCGTGCGGCGGGACTACCAAGTGGGCGACAGCATGACGGCGTACCGGTACCTCGCGCCTCTCCACGCCGACCAGCGTCCCGGATACGGGGAAATCCTGCGATTCATGGCAGAGAGCCTTCCAATCGGGCCGCGCTACCACAATCCATACGAAATCGAGGTCGAGTCGGGCACGCTGATCAAGCTCTACCAGTACCAGACCGAGGCAGTGACTCAGTTTGGGCAGACGAGCGGCTTGCGCCAGTACTTGGATGTGTGGATGCCGCAACTACCACTACCTATCCGACTGCACGAATGCAGGTGGAAGGACGAGCCGAGAAGCACCGAGTGGAACCTGACTGGGCTCAACCGCCGACTGGCGGAAGCGAACCCGAAGTACGACGCGACCGGCACGCTGAAGGTCAGAGGAGAGCCCTTCACCTACCGGATCTTCTGCCTCGAGGGCGACAACGCCAATCGCTATCGCGGCGACCATGGTGTCGTCTTTGCAGTGAACGGCCAGTCGCACGGAATGCTGCACACGCGGGTCTTCGGCACGAAGGCCGTCGGTCTCGGTCCGTTGGAGAGTGCCCTGGCCGTCGTCGTTGACTGCACTGAGGTGTCTGTGCCCTCGTTGGAGGACCTTACTCAGAACAGCCGCGACCGACTCTCGCAATCTCAATTCCGCAAGGAGGTCGAGGATCAGATTAAGCAACTTCTCGCAGACGATGCGCGGCTGCGGGAGCTGAGTCGGGAGCGTGCAGACAAACGCCTTGAGGAGCGGCTCGCTGACGACCGGCCACTGGAGGAGGTGCTTCAGCAAGTGATGCGGCGGTCCAATGTACTCAACGCGCTCTTCCTCCGTGGAGCTCGATTGCCGAGCCAAACAACCGTCCATCCGTCTACCGAAGGCGACGAGTTCGAAGGCAGGCCGCATCCAACCGAGTTCCGCTTCCTCAACCTGCAGCGCGGTGAAGTACTGGATCGGAGCTGTCATATCGGCCAGCGGACACGGATTGATTTCGCTACCGACGTTGAGGACAGCTACTTCGACCGTGCGATCCTCCCAGGTTCTCTTGACGTGAGCATTGAGCGTGACGGGAACGTGATCGAGCCCGCCGAGTACACATACGTGATGCGGCTGTCCTCCGGCATCGCTCACCTCAGCCTCGATCTCCCGCCGAGCGTTGTAAGTGGCGACAAGCTTGTCGTCGAGGTCTGCGTGGACGACGAGACCTTGATCAGTCCGTTCGTGAACCGGGCTTGCATCACCGTCATGGCCGAGCAGAAAAGAGGGCCCGGCGGTCCCGGGGGTCGGCGTCGCCGTGGGAGGGGCACCGATCGGTTGAGCTTGACGCCTTCGGGAATTGAGTTCCCGAAGATCGCAGAAGTACGTGAGGACGGCTGGGATGGATCCGGGATGAACGAGTGGTCCGCCCTGCGGATCATGAACCTCGGCAGAGACGAACCCGGCGACGCCACGAAGTACCTCTTCGAGGTCAACATGGACAATGAGTACCTGCGAGCCGAGCGAAGGGCGACACCGAGGAAGAAGGACCTTCTCGACGCCCAATGGAAGTACGGGCTCGTCCTGCTCGGACTCGGGTTGCTGCGCGAGCCGGAGGCGGGCACGTCTGAGGACGAGGCGTTGGATGAGAGGGATAGGATCGCGGCTACATCTGACGCGATCGGTCCTGTACTCCTGCCGCTGATCAACGAGCTGGGCGATCTTGACCTGGATGACATCACCGGCGGCTAACGTCTGAGCTATCGGGGAGCATCCGGTGCCGAGAGGTCAGCGCTGATCCAGCGCGTGAAACAGGACGAGCTCCCTGCTCGCCGGTGTTCGCCCTCGCTGTGCCGAGTACCACTTCCGATTCGGCACCTCGCGCCAGCGATCCTCAAGGGCGAAGGTGGGAGCCAACTCGCGGAAGCCGGAACGCTCCATGCTCTCCATGTAGCGGGGAAGCAGGGTCGCCGGGTTGGAGAACGCGACGAGTTGCACAACGACTGACCGGGAGTCGCACCTGCCAGCAATCGCAGTGAAGGCAGCCTCGTGGCGCTCAAAGTAGGAGTCCATGTCGTGCCTGTCGGCGAGCGTGTAGCTCGACGCGCCCGCTCCATCCCTCTCGCCAGCGATCCAGAAAGGGGCTGGAGTCTCCTTCCCGCCGTCTATCTGCCAGCGGTGGTACAGGACGTGCACGCCTGGGTAAGGCGGGGACGTTAGTACGAGCCGAGGGGGACCTAATTTCGACAGCAGGCTTCCCTCGTCCAATGCTTCTGCAGGACGTCTCTGCACGACTTGCCGTCGGCGGGTGATGCTGGCGGCCCTGTCTGCGTGGCTCCTCGCGCGTCGGAACGCCTGTAGCCCAAGGGACATCTCCTCCATGTCATAGAGAAGACGCTTCCGTACGTCGCGTACACCTCGAGGTCTGCGACGAGTGTCCACGGCCCACTGGGCTGTCCTCAACAGGACCGTCCGAGCAAATCGTTTCGAGCGGGGAGCTACAAGAGCATCGAGATCATTCAGAGCTCCCTGTAGGAAGTCGCGCAGGCGCCACGTGAGCGGGGTGCTGAAGTTCCGCGGGTAGTCGGGGCGCGGCTCCCCCGCGCTTCGCTGGTCTCCTCGCGACCAACTTCTCTCAGCCTGCCGTCCGATCCACCGCGCGATCTCGGCGAGCTCGCGGTCCGTCAGCGCGGTCGTCTTCGCTCGCGCGATGAACACCGCGAGGGAGCTCGTGTCTGAGCCGAAGGCACGCCGGCCTCGCGTCCGGGCTTCCACCACCGTGGTCCCACCGCCCATGAACGGGTCAAGTACGAGGTCTCCTGGATCAGTGAAGGCGTCGATAGCCGCCCGCGCGAACAGCGGGGAGAAGCGCGCCGGATAACGGTAGAAGCCGTGGGTGAGACCGGCGACCCGAGAGCCGTCACGCGCCGCCTCAAGCACGGCGTCGACGCGACTTCGAAGGTCGTCCCCGCATTGTCGATTGGAATTACTCACCTGCTCACTCGCATGCTCCATAGACTACACGACTAGCAGGGTGATGAAAAAGTCGTCTGGGACGGTCTCGGCCCGGAATCGACTGCGTGCGGCTACCGAGAACCCTTTGTTTTCAAGGGTTTTTCCGTGCGCCGCAGTGCCGCGAAACGCTCCGTTTCCCGACTTCAGGGGTTTTTCATCACCCTGCTAGTGGTCAACACGCGCTACGGCCGCCGCCGAACACGTGCCCTCGGCAGCAGGTGCTCGAGGTCCATCCGCCGCGCCAGGTCCTGGAGGGCGAGGAGGTGGTGCGCATTGGGGCGCACGCCCTTGCGCCATCGCCAGACGTTGAGCGTGGTGGTCCCGAGCTCGCGGGCGAGCGCCGCCCACGTCAGACCGGACGCCTCCTTGATCCGGACGAGGCTCCGGGCAAATCCGTTGGGGTATGAGTACGTGGCCCGCCGGGGCCGCGCTCGGCGCCGTGGCATGACTTACCCCTCGCTCTCAGGTGCGAGGAAGTCCTCGCCCAGGAGGATCTCGATGCCACCCGGGATCCAGCGGGCCAGCTCGACGAGGGCGTGGTAGGCGCTGCCACTCGGCTCGGTGCCGCGACGCCAGCGGAAGACCTGCTTGCGTTCGACACCCACGGCCTCGGCGAAGGCGTCCCAGGAGAGGCCGCTCGCCTGCTTCAGCCGTTCGAGCCGCTCCGGGAAGTCGTCCGGCAGCTCGCCGCTCGGGTAAGGCACGCGACGGCCGGCAATCACCGGTCCGCCGCCGTGAAACGGAAGCCGGGGCGAGCTCCTACGGTTCGTCTCGCGTGGACTCGAAGGTGAACAGCTCATGGAAGTCCTCCACCTCGAGGATCCGTTGCAACCGCCGGCGGAGGCGTCCAGATGGGGAGCGCTTGCCGTTGACGAGCATGGACAGGTAACCGGGACTGATCCCGGCCTCGCGCGCGAGCCAGTTCTGGGAGCGACCGAGAACGGCCAACCGCTCCCAGAGCGGCTCGGGCTTGAGTCTGACCACGGCTCGACGGCGGGGCATGGCGGTGCGTAGTTCCTCGATGATCTGCGTCTGGACAGTGTGGTACTGTATGCGCGGCCACAGTGCGTGTCAAGAACTTGCGTTCTATCCTAGTGGTGCAGCCTCCCCGGCGTGGCGACGGAACAGGAGCCCTCAACGCATGACCAGGGATCGCGGCTACCGCTGGAAGTACCTCGGAGAGCGTATTCGCAAGGCGCGCAAGAGTGTCGGTTTGACCCAGCGTCAGGTCGGCGAGCTCGTCGGGGTGGCCTCGCACACCGTGTGGGCGTGGGAGGCGGGGCGCATGAAGCCCCAGCACGAACACCTCGTCGAGCTGGCCTTCCACTGCGAGACGAGCCCCGAGCATCTCCTGGGGCAATCCGTCGTCGAGTCGGAGCTGCTCAAGGCGGCGGAGGTCTCATTCCGCGACGCGGTGGCCGGTCTCCCGCCTGAGGACATCGAGTCGATCCACAAATTCATCAAGTTCGTGCGAGCGGAGCATCGCAAGAGAGTGCGCGCCGAGCGGTGAACCACAAGCGTGGCCGGCGGTGTGGCCTCGCCCGCGACCGGCGAGTCAACGGGAGTTAGAGCCCCGCTGCAGACCCAGAGCTACATTCAGATCGGGTGAACACCGCTGCGCCTGATCGCACATTTCTTACAGTCCGATTACCGCCACACTGTGCTCCGTGGAGTAGAATTTAGAGGAACAGATAGGTGGTCTTCCACCAGCTTCGCAAGGGGCAGGTATATGGGGCCGTTTCAGTCACTAAATGCCGTTGCTAGCCGTTCCATTCTTCACAATCAAAGAGAGAATAAGTGCAGTTATCCATCGCTTTGACTCCTGGGGTCGTGTCGGCCCGTTCGAGCAGGAATTCCGCCGAACGCTACCACGGCTCGATCGCGACCGGCAACTGATCTTGAGCCGACTGACGCTCAACTTGTCGGAGAAGACCTTGCTTATGCGGGTTTCCGGCAGCTCGCCGGGGGCCGGCCCCTAGGGATGGTCTGAACAACTCGCCTGAGCGGGTGAGCGGATGCGATCATGGGGTGCGGACCCGGAGAGGGGCGCCCCATGCAGCAGCGGTCGTTCGGCAGCGTCGAGTACGAGCACAAGAAGGTCAAGACGAGGCGCCAGAGGTTTCTGGAGCGCATGGACGGGCTCGTCCCCTGGGCTGAGCTGGAGCAGCGCATCGCGCCCGTCTACCCGAAGCCGGGCCGCGGACGCCGCCCCTACCCGCTGCGCGTGATGCTGCGCAGCCACTGCCTGCAGCTCTGGTTCAACCTCAGCGACCCCGGCATGGAGCAGGAACTCTACGACTCCCGCTCGATGCTCGAGTTCGCCGGTCTCAGCCTCTCCGAGCCGATCCCCGATGAGACGACGATCCTCAACTTCCGCCACCTGCTGGAGCGCCATCAGCTGGGAACGGCGCTGTTCGCGACGATCAACGCGCATCTGGCACGGCAGGGGCTGCAGCTGTGCGAGGGCACGATCGTGGACTCCACGATCATCAGCGCGCCGTCCTCGACGAAGAACCGCGAGCGTGCGCGCGACCCCGAGATGCACCAGACCAGAAAGGGCCGGCAGTGGTACTTCGGGATGAAGCTGCACAGCGGCACGGACGCGCGGTCCGGGCTGGTGCACAGCGTGCACACGACGGCGGCGAACATCGCCGACGTGACCGAGGCGCATCGCCTGTTGCACGGCGGCGAGACGGAGGCGTGGGGCGATGCCGGCTACCAGGGCGTGGAGAAGCGCCCGGAGCACGCGCGTTCGGGGGTGAGCTGGCGGGTGGCGATGCGCCCGAGTCTCAGGCGGCAGCTGGCGCCGGGGGGCGAGGAGGCACAGGCGGAGCGGCGGAAGGCCTCGGTGCGGGCGAAGGTTGAGCATCCGTTTCTCCACGTGAAGCGGCACTTCGGATACGCGCAGGTCCGCTACCGCGGTCTTGAGAAGAACCGCCAGCGGATCGCGCTGCTGCTCGGCTTCGCGAACCTGCTGCGGGCCGAGCCTCAGATCGCCTGATCGCGGGAGCGCTGCGTCCGGAATCGCTCGTGCGGGCGAGCCCGCAGCGGAATCGGGGCGGGAGCGCCCCCTGAACCGCGGTATCGGCCCCCACAGCGCGGCTCGGCACGCCGATCGACCCGCACCGCGCCCGACACGCCACCTGTTCAGACCATCCCTAGATGTAGTGTCCCGGGACGTTGTTGACACGGCTGATCGGGGGTTCGCCTCCGATCGCGGTGTGGCAACGGTGATGATTGTAGCGGTGCAGCCAGGGTCCGAGGGCGGCTGCGCGTTCGGCCTCGCTGCGGTAGACGCGGACGTAGGCCCACTCCTCGAGCAGCGTGCGGTGGAAGCGCTCGACCTTGCCGTTGGTTTGCGGGCGGTAGGGTCGGGTCCGCTTTGCCCGCACGCCGCTGAGGCGGCAGGCGGAGCTGAACAGGCGGCTCTTGTAGGCGCCGCCATTATCGGTGAGCACGGCCCGCACCTTGATGCCGAGCTCGGCGAACCAGGCCCACGCCCGCTGCAGGAAGGCGGCTGCGCTGACGGCGCGCTCGTCCGCGAGGATCTCGCTGTAGGCGAGGCGCGTGTGGTCGTCCACGGCGGAGTGGATGAAGGCGTAGCCGGCGCGGCTGCGCGGCGCCTGGCCCCGTCCGTGGGCGCGCCAGCCGCCGCCCGGGGGCATGCGCCCCAGCTTCTTGATGTCGATGTGCAGCAGGTCGCCCGGGCGGGCATGCTCGTAGCGCCGGGGGCGGCGGATCAGCTGCCCGCTCGGGCGGTCGAGCCAGGCGAGGCGGTTGAGGCCGCGGCGGCACAGCACGCGGTGGACGGTGGAGGCGTGCATCCCGAGGCGGAAGCCGATGCGTGCCGGGCCGAGCTTCTCGCGGCGGCGCAGGCGCTCGATCGCGCGCTCCAGCCGTGCCGGGACACGCGCCGGGGAGCGTCGCGGGCGGCTGGGGCGGTCCTCGAGACCGGCCTCGCCCTCCTCCAGCCAGCGTCGCCACCACTTGTAGGCGGTCGGACGGGAGACGCCCATCTCGGCGGCGACGTGCGCGACCGCGCGGCCCGCGGCGATGCGTTCCACCATCGTGCGGCGGGCGAGGAAGGTCAGTCGGGCGTTACGATGCATCGGAGCCTCCAGGTGCAAGGTGCTGGCTTGTTACTCACACCTTCTCCCGGAGGCTCCCTTCACGAGCAACCCCTGCAGGGATCAAGACGCCCTGCAGGTGTCAACAACGTCTGTGGACGTTACACCTAGCCCTTCCGTTACTTCTGCTTCGCCCTCTGCCGCCTCTTGAGGTGCGGTAACGGCGCCCGAACCGCCAGCGGGAAGCGCTTCGATCCTGTTGTCGTGGAAACAGCGGCACCTGCTGTGTGTCCGGACCATACCTTGACCTTTCCGAGCACGCTCTCGGGGGTGCGGCCGCGGGTCCAGCGGCATGATGGGGACCTGCTTCCAGGGGGCGCTGCTAGCTGGTCTGCGTCCTGCGAAGGACAAACGGCAAGTCGCAGTCGCCCGCTATCCGGCATCTCGGTGCAGTCGTTGCGGTGGTCCTTCGCCTGTGACCGTCGTCCGCTACGCTGCCTTGCTCTGCGCCCGGGTGGCCTGACGCAGCGGCTCGTAAACCTCGCCGGTGCGCCAGAGCGCGTGCAGGAGCACGGCCAACCGGCGGGCCACCGCCACGACGGCGCGCTTCCTCGCGTTCGTCGCGCCCGAGCCTGCGTAGCGCTCGCCCCAGCGGCGCAGGTCGCAGTCCGGGCCGGAGGGGCCGAGGATATAGTGCGCACACTGCACGAGCAGCCGTCTGAGCTGCGTGTTGCCGTGCCGGGAGATGCCCAGTTGCGTGCGGCGGCCGCCGGAGTCGCGGCGCTTCGGCACAAGGCCGAGGTATGCGGCGACATCGCGGCTGCGAGCGAAGCGCTCTCGATCCTCGATCGTCAGCACGAAGGTTAAGTTCGCCGATCACCTCGAGCAGCGGCAGCAGCGCTGTCTGCAACCTCCTCGGGGAGATGTTCGGCCGCCTTGCGGTGGAAGGCCGGTGCCGTCGACCCTGCCAGCGCTTCCCCCACGCCTTCACGGCGCCGCGCACGTGGTTGATGAGCTGCGTCCGCGCACGCACGAGCGCATCGCGGCTGCGCACGACCGCGAGGTCCTGCGGCGCCCGCGCACCGCGGTGGCGGGCGGGAGCTGGCGAAAGCGGTACAGTCTGTCATCGGGGGTCATGGCGGAGCTCCTCTCTGTGCTTGGACGCACAGCAGGATGTACCGCCTGGCCTCTATTTCAGAAGGCGCCACTCGTCGCAGCTACTCAGGAATAAGACAGGTTAGGCGCTCGAGCCGGCCCGGCAGTGGCGTCCACACCCGCCCCACCCGAGGACTGCTGTTGGTTGACACGCCGGGTCCAATTAACAACAATCGCTATATAACGATTGAGGCCAGCGGAGCGTAGTGGCTCCGCCGCGGGGGGACAGACAGCATGGCCGCGCGAGATGATCGAAGTGACATCGATACCACGTACCGGAGCTTGGGAAAGGCGCTCATCGGCCGCCGGGCGCTCCTGCGAGGGAGTGTCCTTGGAGGCGCCGGACTCGCCACTGCCGCGTTGATCGGCTGCGACGATGAAGCAGCCCCGGCGACAGCGACGCCCACCGCCGCCCCGGCTCAGGCGACGGCCACCGCAGCGCCGGCGACGGCCACCGCAGCGCCGGCGACAGCCACTGCCACGCCGCGGCCGGCGCCTGCGCGGGCGACGGCCACGGTCGCGCCACGCGCGACAGCCACCCCGACCCAGGCCGCTACCAGCGCGGAGGACGAGGCGAAGCGTGGCGGGAAGATGTCGTGGGCTCAGAACACGACCGCCCACCTCGACATTCACCAGGACAGCATCTCCGGGGCTCAGCAGATCATCGGCGCCACCTACAACCGGCTGGTCCGCTATCGCGGCGACGCCCAGTTGCCCGAGCCGGATCTCGCGCAGTCCTGGGAGCAGGTCGAGACCAACGTCGTCTTCAAGCTCCACGAAGGCGTGAAGTGGCAGAACAAGCCGCCGGTCAACGGCCGCGACCTCAAGGCGAGCGATGTGGTGTTCGGCCTCGAGCGGGCGCGCTCGGATGACCCCTCGTTCATCCACAGCGGCGACCTGGCAGTAGTGGATACGATCGAGGCGCCGGACGACTCCACCGTGCGGCTCACCACGAAGTACCCGACGGCGATCATCCTCACCATGCTCGCGGGCTATCAGTGGATTCCCGTCGCGCCGGAGGTGATCGACCAGTTCGGGGACCTCAAGAGTCCGGAGGCGACGATCGGCACGGGGCCGTTCATCGTCGAAAGTTTCGCCCCCGACGCCGGCGCCAAGCTCGTGCGGAACCCCGACTACTGGCGCACGGGGCTGCCGTATCTCGACGAGCTCGAGCAACTCGACGTCGAGGACCACTGGTCGCAGTTCCGGGCGGGGAATATCGACATCGTGCTCGTTCCCGCCGAGCTGCTCCCCGGCCACGACTCGTTCGGTGGATTCCTTGAGTCCGAGGGGATCGACGGGTACGTGTACTCGGAGGTGATGGCCGCTTCCGCTCACGGGCACTTCATGAACACGCAGGACCCCGCCTTCGCCGACATCCGTGTGCGTTGGGCGATCAACCTGATCATGGACCGCCTGCCGAACCGCACCTACGGCTGGCCTATCGGAGCGAAGCCGTCGATCGCGCTCGGGATGGGGCATCTCGCGTTCCATCTCCCGGACGCGGAGTTCGAGGACCTGCCGGGCTTCGGTCTGGGGCGGCGCGAGCAGGACGTCGCCGAGGGACTCAAGATGCTCGCTGCGGCGGGTTTCGACGCGGACAACCCGATGGAGTGGCGGATCATGGGGTGGTCCGTGCCCCAGACCCTCGTCGGCATCGACCAGCTGCAGATCGCGGTCGACATGTACAAGGATGTCTCCGGCAACGTCCTGCAACCGTCCGAGCAGGCTCTCGAGTGGGGCACCTGGAAGCAGGCCGAGGCGTTGCACGAGTTCCAGATGATCTCGTCGGCCTACTCGATGGGCGTCGACGCCCACGACGCGATGCAGAAGATGTACCACAGCGAGGGAGGCCGGAACTTCTCGCAGTATGCGAACCCGGACTTCGACCGCAGGCTCGCGGTCGAGGAGAGCACCTTCGACATCGAAGAACGGATCTCGCTGATGCAGGACATGCAGCGCTTCATCAACACGCCGGAGGAGATCGCCAACGCCTGGACGGGATCGGGACCCTTCTCCTACGCGGCCCTCTCGCGCATCGAGGGCATCCCGATGCTCTGGGACAGCGGGCGGGTGGATCAGGTCTACCGGAAGTAAGGACCGGTGACAGCCGGAACGACGGGCTCGACTGAGTAGCCGCCGGAAACGGACCGGTGGCGCGATACCTTCTCGGCCGCGCGTTGGTCTCGGGCATCTCGCTGGTGCTCGTGGTCGTGATCGTGTTCGTCGCGGTGCGGCTGATGCCAGGGGACATCGTCGACCAGTTCTTCCAGGACACGGGCGCCCGGCCGGGCCAGGCGGAGGCGCTGCGGGAGAAGCTCGGGCTCAGCGATCCGATCGCGGTGCAGTTCGCCCGCTACGTCGGCGAACTCGCGCGCGGAGACCTCGGCGAGTCGCTCGCCTCGGGCCGGGATCTCTCCGACGTAATCCGCGACCGGACGCCCGTGACGTTCCAGTTGGCGATGATGACGCTCATCTTCAGCCTGGCGATCGGCCTACCGCTCGGCGTGCTCTCCGCGGTGATGCGCGGGTCGGCGCTCGACTACCTGTTGCGCACGATTGCGATCGGCGGCATCTCGATCCCGTTCTTCTGGATCGCGGTCCTCACGATCTCGCTCCCGGCGTACTACTGGCGCTGGACGCCCCCGATCGGGCACGTGCCGCTGCAGGAGGATCCGATCGCGAGCATCCAGCACATGCTCGTTCCGGCGTTGGTCGGCACTGTGTTCCTCGCGGGCTCGATCATGCGGATGCTGCGCGCAACGATGCTCGAGGTGTTGCGCCTCGACTACATGCGCACGGCCGCCGCGAAGGGGCTCTCAAGGGCAACGCAGATTCGCCGGCACGCGCTGCGCAACGCGCTGATCCCCGTCGTCACCCTGATCGGCATCCGCTTCATCTTCCTGCTCAGCGGATCGGTCGTGCTGGAGAGCATCTACGCGCTCCCCGGGCTGGGTCAGCTGTCGCTCGACGCGATCTCGAGGCGCGACTACCAGGTCGTGCAGGCGGTCACGCTGTTCATGGCGGCGATCATCATCGTCACGAACCTGGCCGTCGACATCTCGTACGGCTTCATCGATCCACGCATAAGGCACAGCCGCGCCTGATGGGAGTCCGATGGCTACGCACGCCGGAGGCCGCCTACGCGAACTCAGGACGGGCCGCATGAGTGCGGGACTGGAGTGGTGGCGTGCGATCAGGCTGTTTGCCCGGCGACAGCCGCTGGCGACGTTCGGGGCGATCGTGCTGCTGTTCGGACTGGTCATCGCCGTGATCGGTCCAGCTGTCACCCCGAAGGATCCGTACGATACGGACGTGCTGAACGGGCTGCGCTCACCAGGGGAGGGGTACCTGTTCGGGACGGACAACCTGGGGCGTGACATCCTCAGCCGCGTGCTGGTCGCGACGCGCTTCTCGCTGCTCCTGGGGTTGGCCGCCGTCGCCTTCGGTCTCCTCATCGCAGTGCTGGTTGGTGCGATCTCGGGCTACACCGGGGGCATCGCCGACATGGTGCTCCAGCGTATCGTGGACGCGGCGATCGGCATCCCGTTCATCCTGTTCCTGCTGCTCATCGTCACCATGGCCGGCGCCAGCTTCCTGAGCATCGCGCTGATCATCGGGCTCTACCAGGGCGTCACCAGCTCCCGCATTGTGCGCGGCGCCGTGATGAGCGTGCGCGAGGAGATCTACGTCGAGGCGGCAACCACCATCGGCGCCACGCCGCTACGCGTCATGGCGCGGCACGTGCTTCCCAACGTGATCGCGCCCATCATCATCATCGCCTCCCTGAACTTCGGCTCGGCGATCCTCGCGGAGTCCGTGCTCAGTTTCCTCGGCTACGGCGTGCAGCCGCCGGACCCGACCTGGGGGCAGATGATGGGGGTGGAGGCCAGGCCGTACGTCACCCGGGCCCCCTGGATGGCGTTCTTCCCGGGCGTCGCCCTGGCCGTCACGGTCTTTTCGATCAACGTGCTGGGCGATGGCCTGCGAGACACCCTCGACCCGCGGCTCCGGGGGTCTGTGGCATGAACGATCTGCTGGAGGGACTGAGGATCCTCGATCTCGGCCACTACACCGCCGGGCCGTACTGCGCGAAGCTCTTCGTGGACGCGGGAGCCGATGTCATTCACGTGGAGCGGGCCGGCGCGGGGGACCCCGCCCGCGTGCTCCCGCCGCTGCTCGACGATGGCTCGGGCGAGGCGGTCAGCGCCGTCCACGCCTTCCTCAATGCGGACAAGCGATCGGTCACGCTCGACTTCACGACGCCGACCGGCGCCGAGTGGCTGCGCGAGCTCGTTCGATGGGCCGAGATCGTCGTCGAGAACTTCGCTCCGGGTACGCTGGAGCGCCACGGCTTCGGCCTGGACCAGATGCTGGGCGTGAACCCCTCTGTGGTGTGGGTGAGCATCACGAACTTCGGCGTCAGTGGGCCGTCGCGCGACCTTCGGGGCACCTCGCTCACCCTGCAGGCAGCCGCGGCGCTCATGGACGGCAACGGCGACGAGGACGGTGAGCCGCTGCGCTATCCGCGCCACATCTCCGAGTACTGGGCAGGGTCCAATGCAGCGCATGCCGCCCTGATCGCCCGGCGGCACGCCCGGCTGACCGGCGAGGGCCAGCATGTGGACGTCTCCATCCAGGAGTCGCTCGTCGCCTCGTACTTCATGCACTTCGCCGACTACCAGTACCAGGGGGCGCTGCAGGCTCGCGGCTGGCTCGACATGAAACCCGCCTCCGACGGCCCGATCATCGTGAACTGGCACACCGCGGTCCCCTGGGATGTCTTCGCCATCGCGCTCGAGGCGGAGGAGTTGATCCTCGATCCCGAGCTGCAACCTCCGCTCTCGATGACCGCGAACGCCGGACGCGTGGCCGATGTCATGTCCCGCTCGATGCGCAACCGCACGCGCCGCGAGTGGTTCGATCGGGCGAAGGAGCACCGCATCCCGGCGGGCATGGTGCAAACGCTGGACGAGGTCGCCGCCTGCGAGCACCTGGAGGCGCGCGCGCACTTTGACCCGCTCCGGCTGCCGGGAGGCTCCGAGGGACGCATGCCCGGGCCGCCGTACGCGCTCTCGGAGGGCGCCCGGGAGCGCACACGGGTGGCGCCGCGGCTCGGTGAGCACAATGCCAACGTGTTCGGCGAACTGCTCGGCCATTCGGACGGCGAGCTGCAGGCGGCCGCAGCAGCGGGGGCAATCTGATGTCCGGGGCGCTCGACGGCGTACGCGTGCTGGACAACGGGATCGTGCAGGCGGGCACATTCCCGGCGCGCCTGCTCGCCGACTTCGGCGCCGAGATCATCCGCGTCGAGCACTACCGGCGGCCGGACCTGGCGCGGAACCTGTGCTTCCCCGATGGCGTCGCCGGCGACCCGTACTGGGAGCAGAGCGGCATCTACCTGGAGCAACACCGGAACAAGGCCTACTGCGTCGGGCTGGATGTCGGGAACCCGTTGGGCCGCGAGCTGTTCCTGCGCCTGGTCGCGAGCTGCGACATCGTTCTCGACAGCCATCCGCCGCAGCTCATGGAGGATCTCGGGTTGGGCTATGAGGACCTGCGCGCCGCCCGCGAGGACCTCGTCTTCGTCTCCACCTCCGGCTACGGCTACGGCGGTCCGTACAGCGAAATCCGCTCATACGGAATGATGAGCGAGGTCATGAGCGGGATTACCTCGCTCAACGGATACGCAGGCGAGGAACCCCAGCGCGGCACCATCCCCCTCACCGACCACCCCGCGACCTATCACATAGCCTTCCTCATCGTCGCCGCGCTCGAGCGGCGCGATCGCACCGGCAAGGGCGCATGGGTCGACGTCTCGCAGTACGAGGTGGGCGTCAACCTGATCGGCGACGCGCACCTCGCCCGCGGCTTCGGCGCGAGCGTTCCTGGTCCGCGCGGGAACGGCGACGACGGTCACCCGATCGCTGGCTGCTACCCGTGCGACGACGGCTCGCGCTGGCTCGTGGTCGACGTCTGCGACCGTGCCTCGTGGGACGGGCTGCGCGAGTTCATCGACTTCGAGGCCCTCGACTTCGATCGTGATCCCTGGGCGCGGCCGCTTTCCGCCGCCGAGCAGGCGCGGGTCCGCGAGGCGATCGAGGCGTGGGCGCGCCCCCGCGACGGCGACGAAGCGGTCTCCGAGCTGCAGGCTCGGGGTGTTCCGGCCGCAGTCGCGGCCAACGCGCGTGACCTGCTGCTCGATCCGCACCTCGCGACCCGGGGGTTCTTCTGGCTCGTCGACCACGCGCCGGAGCAAGGGGCCGGCCGCCGGGCCTGGCCCGGCGCCGCGGCCGGGCTCTCCCGCACTCCCGCGGAGCTGCGTTCGCGCGCCCCGATGCTCGGTGAGCATAACCATCTGGTCGCGACCGAGCTGCTGGGTTGCAGCGAGGAGGAGTACGAGGGGTACGTCGCCTCGGGTGCGATGGGCGTCACACCGGAGGCGGCCGAGATGAAGCCGCCCCCCGCCGATCTCGAGGATCGGCTGGGCCTGCCGCCGGCGGCCCAACTGAGGATCGCCGAGTTCGATCCGCGCTACAAGGAGCGTATGGTGGGTCGGTTCGGCAGCACGTACGGGAGCGACGCCACAGCGTGAGCGGAGAACAACGGGTCTGCGCGAGCAGTGATTGGAGGGGCACGTGACGAAGACGATTCGAGGGAAGGCCGCGATCGTCGGCATCGGGGAGACCGCCTACTACAGGCGGGGCGGGGCAGAGGACGCCGAGTTCAAGCTCGGCCTCATGGCCATGCAGAAGGCCGCCGACGATGCCGGTATCGACATTCGCGAGATCGACGGCTTCTTCTCCTACTCGATGGATCGCAACGAGGGGATCCGGTTCGCCACGGCGCTGGGCATCGAAGATCTGAAGGTCAGCTCGATGGTCTGGGGCGGAGGTGGTGGTGGGGGCTCGGGCGCGATCATGAATGCGGCTGCGGCCGTGGCCACCGGGCTATGCGACTACGCCGTCGCCTACCGGGCACTCTCGCAGGGCGAGTTCGGACGCTTCGGTGGGGCCGTTGCAGCGGGAGGCGTGGAGGGGCCGGACGCCCTCGCGATGCCCTACGGGGTGATGTCGCCCGCGCAGATGTTCGCGATGAAGACCCATCGTTATATGTACGAGCAGGGGGTGGAACAGGCGGCGCTGCGGGCGATCTCGCTCGCCTGCTACTTCCATGCCCAGCGCAACCCGCGCGCCGTCATGTACGGCCGGCCGCTCGACGAGGAGACGTACGACAACTCGCGCTGGATCGTCGAGCCGTTCCACCTCTACGACTGCTGCCAGGAGAACGACGGCTCGGCTGCGGCGATCATCACGACCGCCGAGCGCGCCCGCGACCTGAAGCAGAAGCCTGCGTACATCCTTGGAGCCGCGCAGGGGTCGGGCTACCGCCAATCGGCCTCGGCCCACAACGCGCCGGACTACGCGACCTCCAACTTCAAGGTGACGGCCAAGCGGCTCTACGAGATGGCCGAGGTCAAGCCGGACGAGGTCGACGTCGCGCAGATGTACGAGAACTTCACCGGCGGCGTAATGATGAGCATCGTCGAGCACGGACTCGTCCCCGTGGAGCGGATCAACGAGGAGTTCACCCTCGAGAACTTCCGCTTCGACACGGGGGGCCTCCCGCTGAACACGAGCGGCGGTAATCTGGCCGAGTGCTACATGCACGGCTTCGAACTGATCACCGAGGCGACGCGCCAGATCCGCGGCACCTCGACCTCGCAGGTCGAGGGTGCCGGAATCTCGCTGGTCGCGTCGGGGCCGATGGTCGAGCCGACAAGCAACTTGCTCCTTGGCGCGGAAGTGTAGGGAACGAAGCGATGGCCAATGCGACGAAGTCCGAAATCGAGGCAGGCGGCGTGTACTTCGCCGAGGCTCCGGCGTTCCCGGTGCCGCTGCTGAACGAGCTCGACCGGCCGTACTGGGAGGGTGCGGCCCGCAACGAGCTCCTGGTTCAGTTCTGCCCCTCGTGCGAGACATGGCAGTGGGGTCCGGAGTGGCTCTGCCACAGCTGTCACTCGTACGACATCGAGTGGCGACAGGTGGAGCCGCGCGGGCAGATCTACTCCTGGGAGCGCGCGTGGCATCCGGTGCACCCGGCGCTCGTCGAGGCGGTGCCGTACGTCGTTGTCCTCGTGGAGCTCCCGCACGCCGGAAACATCCGAATGGTCGGGAACCTGCTCGGCGCGCCGGAGGAAGACGTCCCCATCGGTGCCGAGGTCGAAGCGGTGTTCGAGCACCATCCCGATCACGACCCCCCGTACTCGCTGGTGCACTGGTCGCGCATCTAGCGTGCGCGGGGCCGGCCGCCGGGCCCGTACGCGAGCGCCCCGTGAGCCGGCCGATCGGTTCGCGGCTTGGGTGAGGAGGAATCAATGCCGAAGGTAGCAGCCGCCGATTTCGACATCGACAGGATCCGGGAGCAGTACGTCGGACGAACGGGCGAGCGGAAGGATGGCCTCTACCCGGTGGAGCACGATCCGATCCGTCGCCATGAGCATATGTGCTACGGGAGGAACCCCCTTTTCATCGACCCCGAGTACGGGAGGGACAGCCAGTACGGCGACAACATCGCCCCCGGGGTGATGGCCGACTACTTCGCCGGCGACGGCACCTGGCCGAACTGGAACGGCGGCCCTGATATCCCGGCGCCCGAAAACGAGGAACTCGACGTTCCTGTGATCGGCGATCGGGCAATCAACCTCAGCACGACGTGGGAGTTCCTGGAGCCCATCAAGATCGGCGACAGGCTCTGGTCGCAGCCCTCGATCGCGGACATCTACGTCAAACCGATCCGCCTCGACCCGAACGCGATCTGGATCGTCGACGAGACGCGCTTCTACAACCAGGACGACGAACTCGTCGCGATCAGCCGAAACACGAGCCTGCGCCACCGCGCGCCCGAGGAGATCGAGGCCGACCCCGACCCGCTCGGGCTGTAGACGGCGTAGGCGCTCAGCACGAGGGGGCACGGCAATGGCCGTCAAGCTGGACCCACTACTGCAGATCTATTTCGAGGACGTGAGCGTGGGTGACGAACTGCCGGGATTCTCCTATCCGCTCGACTGGACGGAGATGGTCAAGCAGGTGAGTGGCTCGCAGGACTTCTACGCGGTGCATCACGACCCGCCGTTTGCGCAGTCCGGAGGGCACCGCACCATCTTCTACAACACGGGCTGGACTCGCGCGCAGCTCTACCGGCTCCTCGCCGACTTCGCCGGACCGGAGGGCTGGGTACGCAGGCTCCACTTCGAGATGCGACGCATGAACATGCCGGGCGACACCATCACGGTGAGTGGCAAGGTGGTCGCCAAGGAACAGACCGACGGGGGCAACGCCGTCGAACTCGAGCTCTCGATCACGAACGACCGCGAGGGGGTCGCGACGCCAGCCCATGGCACGGTGCTGCTCCCCTCGCGGGAGTGAGCCGGTACGTCCCTCACCATGCGAGTACGAAACCCCAGGGAGGCCCAACATGGCGATTCGAGGAGATGAGGTGCTGCTCGTAGAGCGGGTGCCGGAGAAGCACTATGCGGTGATGACCGTGAACCGTGAGGAGCGCGGCAACTCGATCAACTTCGATCTCGCCCGTCGCCTCGCCGAGGAGTGGCCGCGCCTCAAGGCCGACGACGACATCTGGGCGGTGATCCTGACCGCGGTGGGGGACCGCTTCTTCTGCGCCGGCGAGGACCTCAAGGACCGCGCCGAACTCGACGAGGAGTACGAGGGCGGCTTCGTCCAGTATGTCGACGATCAGGGTGGCTGGTCCAAGCTCGCCCCGACGGACCACGAGTTCTGGAAGCCGATCATCGGCGCGGTGAACGGCTTCGCCGTAGCGGGGGGGTGGTACCTGTCCCAGATCTGCGATGTGCGGATCGCCGCGGAGCACGCGATGTTCGGGGTCCCGGAAGTGCGCTGGAACCTCCCGGCGTCGTTCATGGCGCAGGCGGCACGCATGATTCCGCCCGCCATCGTCATGGAGATGACCCTCTGGGGTGCGCGGCAATACACCGCGCAGCGGATGTACGAGGTCGGCTGGGTCAACAGAGTCGTGCCGAGGGAGCAGTTGCTCGACGAAGCCATCCAGTGGGCCGAGGAGGTCTGCGAGATGGGCCCGGTCTCGGTCTGGACGCACAAGGAACTCATCCACCGCTACCTCTTCCAGGACGATCACTGGGCGCAGCGCTTCGGGCTCGCACTGTTCGACAAGGTCGAGGCGATGGAAGACTCGATCGAGGGCCCGAGAGCTTTCGCCGAGAAGCGTCCGCCCCAGTGGAAGCTGCGCTGAGCGGACGTGCTGATTGCGTAACGCATCCCCACGCCGAAGGCCTTCACAGGCCCGCGGTGCGACTCTGTCCGGTGAAGGTGCTGGCCCCATGGAGCGATTCACATGTCGCCGATCGCTTCGGTGCCATGTTGGTGAACCGTGCGGGATTCGCACCAGCGGCGTGTCCGCCCCGGACCAACTCACGCGCGCCTGCCGCGCTTCACGAGACGCACCGTCACCACCACCGGGACGCGCTGGATCTTGTCGTTTCTGAACAGTGAGGCCGATGTTTGTTCAATGGTAGACATAACACGCGCGGGTTAGGGTAGCTCTCCCCGACTCTAGGCCCGGATACGCACACACTGAGCGCGTCGGCTGTGGTGCGACAATGGCGGCGTGAGGGATCCCGAGGAGCTCTCGATCGCGGTCAACACCTCCCGGGGAGCACTGTGCGACTGATGGACGCGACAGGCCGGCTGGTGCAACTCGCCCGCGCGCGGCCCGGCCCGGCCGGGGCGATTGCGCTCTTCGCCGTGCTGGCCGTCGTCTACAGCACGTCGATCGACATCCGGGCGAGCCGCGGCGCATCCATCACGGGCGACGAGCCGTTCTATTTGATCACGACGCAGAGCCTGCTGCAGGACGGCGACCTCGACCTCCGCAACCAGTACGCGACGCGCTCCTACGAGTCGTTCTTCGACCACCGCGACGGGCTGTGGACGCAGTCCGTCCCGCTCGACGACGGGCGGGTGCTGAGCCCGCACAACGTGGGGTTGTCGCTGCTGCTGCTGCCGGGGTTCGGCCTCGACGGGCTGGTCGGAGTGCAGGTCCAGCTCGTGCTGATGGCGGCGCTGACGTGGGCGCTCGCCTACCTGCTCGCGCTGCGGTTGACCGAGGCGCGGCCGCGGCTCGTCTGGCTCGCGACTCTCGCAGTGGCGCTCAGCGCGACGGCGTTCATCTACTCGTCCGAGGTCTACCCGGAGCTTCCCGCCGCCCTCGCGCTGGTCGGGGCACTGCTCCTCGCGACCGGCGGCGAGCGCCTCTCCATCACCCGCGTGCTCGTGCTGGTGCTGCTGCTCACCGCGCTGCCGTGGCTTGGCGCGAAGTACGCGCCGCTCGCCGCCCTGGTCGCGCTGTACGTGCTCTGGCGCGCCGAGCCGAGGGGTCGCGCCGTGCTGGTCGTTGGCGGGGCGCTGTCCGCGCTCGCCTACGGCGCCTTCCACCTCGCTACGTACGAGTCGCTGACGCCGTACAACGTCAATCTCGTCTACGCGGGCGGCTCCACCTCCACGATCGTCGGAGAGCACATCGAGGTCGGCGACCGGGTCTACCGGCTCTGGGGGCTGCTGATCGACCGGCGCTTCGGCGTCGCGCGCTGGGCGCCGCCGCTGCTCACCGTCGTCCCGGGGCTGGTGCTGCTGGCGCGCGGCGACGCGAGGCAGCGCCTCGTGCTCGGCCTCGTCGCCGCGCAGGTGCTGCTCGCGACATTCGTCGTGATCACGATGATGGGCTGGTGGTTCCCCGGCCGCACGCTCGTGACGGTCTTCCCATTGCTGCCGATCCCGCTCGTCCTCGTCGCCTCGAGGGGCGGGACGGCGTGGCGTGCGGCGCTCGTGGCGCTCGCGGTCTACTCGCTCGCCGTGACGGCGGCGCTGGCGGAGGCCGGCCGCTCGCGCGAGGTCGTGATCGCGGTCGACCCGTTCGAGATGCACGCCGTGTTCTTCCGAGGCGTGGCCGGGCTGTTCCCGCAGTACACCTCGTGGACATCCGAGACCTGGCTGCTCACGGTCGCGTGGCTGGGGCTCGGCGGGATTGCGCTGGCGGCGTGGGCGGCGTGGGCGCTTGCGGGCTGGCGCCCGCGCGCGGGACGCCGAGGCCCGCCGCCGCCGTCAGATCAGTCCGAGCAGTCCGGCGCCCCTTCGAGCAACCCCAACTCCGCCAGCGTCTCGCGATAGACATCCGGGATCCCGGTCGGCGCTGGTGCTGCCGCCTGTTGCGGCAGCTCGCCCCCGGAGGCGCCCGATTGCAGCAGGATCGGCAGGCCGATCCGCTCGGCCGCGAGGAGGGCGACGCCCGGCTCGCACTCGACCTCGGTCTCGCCGGCGCTGCCGGCGAGGCGCAGCCGCAGCCGGATGCGGCGCTTCGCGTCGTAGCTCACGATCACCGCGCGCGGTTCCTGGCCGACGCCTTGCAGGACGTTGCCGAGGCCCCTGAGCAGTCGCGTGATGCCGGCGTGGTCCGGCGTGAGCCAGCGAGCGAGGTCGGCGTTGATCCGCAGCGCCACGTGGGTGCTTCCCCCGCATTCGTGCAACACCAGCCACGTGTGCTGCCCGCAGTCGCAGGGGCGCATGCTCCCGATCTTCATGCGCCGGCCGGTCATCGGCTCGATACCTCCACTGCGGCGGCCAGCGCGGCTGCTGTGGCGCCCGCACCCCGCATCCGATGCCGCCCGTTCGCCTCCTGCACCGCCTCGAGGATCGCCATCGGCGTCCCGAGGTCTCGGGCGCTGGCGCTGACCGCGGCGATGTCCTTGGGGAGGCACTGACCGCCGTAGCCGCGCTCGGCCGTGACGACGGTGTGGCTGGGATTGATGCGCTCGTCCTGCAGCCAGAGCAGGCGGGCCCACTCGTAGTCCACGCCCGTCGCCTCGCAGAGGTCGAAGAACTCGTTGCAGAACGCGACCTTCGCGGCGAGGAAGGCGTTCTCCATGTACTTGACGACCTCGGCCACGGTCGGCGGGACGCGGAAGTGACGGAGCCCCGGCCCGTACGCGCGCTCGTAGAGCGCCTGCACCTCGGACGCGGCGGGCTCGTAGCCGCCGTAGATCAGGAAGCGGCGGTTACGAGGATCGCGCAGCGGATGGTCGTCGCCCTCGCCCGCGTACTCCGGGACGAAGACGACCGGCTTGCCGCTCTCCTCGATCAGGCGCTCGGTTGTGCCGATGGCGACTGTGCTGTGGCAGACGATCGCCACGCGCGGGTCGGCGAGCCTCACGACCTCCTCGACGATCGAGGTGTCGCACGCGCCCGACGCGAGTTGCGGCGTCGGTACGCAGAGGATCACGAAGTCGGCGTCACGCAAATCGTGGGCGGTGCCGAGACCGAGTGGCGGGTCGTAGAGCGTGGGATCGAGGTCGCTGAACAGCCCTGCGACGTAGCTCCCGACCGAGCCGTAGCCCGCAATGGTGATCTTCATCTGGATTGTCGACGAGCAGCGATTTTGTCAGTGCAAGAGAGCAGCGACTTTGTCAGTCCCGCCGTCTCCGTCGGAGGATGCCGCAGCGCCGTTCCGGCGTCCAGGCACGCCGTTGGCCCGGACGTAGCTGCTCACGGTGTCGCGGGAGATCCCCAGCAGCCTGGCGGTCGCCCGCATCGAGAGCCCCTGCAGTCGCGCCTGCTGGATCGCCTTCCAGCGGGCGAGCTGCCGGGGTGTGGGAGCGCGGAGCTGCTTGCTCCCGGTCTCGGGTCTGGTGGTAGCACCGTTGCTCGCCACCTTGACCGCGGTAGAGGCAGCAGGGAGCGCGGGGAGCCGCCGGGGTGCTCCTCCGGAGCCGAGCCCTGAGGCGATGCGCTCGTGGTCGGGGTTCCGGGCCAGCTCGGAGCGCGCCGCTCTCAGCACCCCGGCGCGCGGCGGCGCCTCGCGCGAACGGATCGTCTCCCCCTGATGCAGGACGGAGAGCTCGCCGCCCGGCCGTTCCACCACCTCGACCTGCGCCCCGGCGTAGCTGGTCCGCTCGGGCCCGGGCAGCAGCTGGAGCGTGCGCCAGCGGTACTTGACCGTGTTGTCGCGCGCGACGGTGCGCGGGTGCCGGAAGCCGAGGACGGCGCCGAGGTCGAGCGCGGGGTCGAGCGGGCGGTAGGCCGGCTCGGGCTCTGCCGCCGGGACCCGGAAGCGGGCATTGAAGCGCGGCAGGAAGCGCTCGAGCACGGCCTGCGCCTCGGCGATGGTGGAAGCCGAGGCGTCGCTGAGTTCGGTCACCAGGCGGTCCTGGAACGTCCCTGCGGCACGTTCCACACGGCCCTTGGCCTGTGGTGAGCGGGCGAAGATCTGGGTGATCCCGAGTTCCCGCATCGCCCGTGCGAATTGGGTTGCGACCTTCAGGCCCCGCCGTCCGTCGGAGGAGGCTTTGAAGACGCCGTGGCGGTCGCTGTAGAGGGCGAGCGGGATGCCGCAGCGCCGGACGATCTCCTCCAGCAGCAGGAAGTAGCCGCGCGCATCCTCGACGGGGCGGAAGAGGGCGTGCACGGCTGCGCCGGTCGCATCGTCGACGGCGAGCAGCAAGGCGAAGCGCGGGCCGCGCTCCTCGAGCCAGGCGTGGTGGCTGCCGTCGATCTGCAGCAGCATCCCCTCGCGGGGCATGCGCTCACGCCGGACACGGTGCTCGGGGGGCCGGCGGCGGCGGGGACTCGCGATGCCGGCCCGCGCCAGGATCCGGCGGACCGTCCAATTGCTCACGTCCAGGCCCTCGTGCTCCCAGAGCAGCTCGGCGAGGTGGGTGTGGTTCGCTCCCGGGTAGCGGGTGCTGGCGAAGCGCACCACGGCCGAGGCGACATCGGCCGGGACGGCGTTGTGCGGACGGCGCCTCCGGTTGCCGTGCTCCAGCGCCGCCGCTCCGCGCGCGCGGTAGGCGGCGAGGAGCCGCCACGCGTGTCGCTCGCTGAGGCCCAGGATCTCGGCGGCCTGCGCGGCCCGCAGATCTCCGGCCATCACCCCTTCGAGTACGTAGCGTCGTGCTTCTTCGGACTGCTGCACCTGTCACCCCCTGCTCGCTGGCTGGGGACTGACAGAATCGCTGCTCCGTTAACTACTGACCGAATCGCTGCTCAACGACATCTGGATACCTCCGAATCCGGGGCGCCGGCGGTGGGAGAAGGGCTCCCCACCGCCGGCGCCATGCGGCGCTACTGGAGCGTGCCGATCTCGCCGGCGCTGATGCCGAGGCCGCCGTAGACGGACTCAAGCGCCGACTGCACGGCCTCACCGGCGCCCGCCTTCGGAGCTCCGGCCGCGAGGTCGTGGTAGGAGGCGATCGTCGCGGCTGCGTCGGCGTCGACGCCTGCCACGAGCGGCTCGAGCACGCGGAAGAACGCCCAGCCCTCGGCCTGGTGGACGCGGGCCGCGCCGTCGTCGCCACCATCGAGGTCGCCGTCGAAGACGTGGGCGTAGCGGATCGTCGCCTGCACGTAGGTGATCGTGATCTGCCGCACGATCTCGTCGGCAGCCGCCTGGGCGGCGTTGGCGTCACCCGCGACGAGCGCCTCGACACCCTCGGTGAAGGCGGTTGCGAGGGCGTCGTTGACTGCCGTGCCGGTTCCGAAGTTGCCGCCGCGCTTGTCGGCGGTAGCGAAGGGGCCGCAACCGGGGTCCGCCCCGTGGTAGAACGCCCAGCCCTCGTCCCAGTTGTGCGGTGCTCCGGAGGCGGGGTCGAAGTTGCCGTCGGCGGCCTTGTTCATGGCCGCGACGACCTCGTGCAGGGCCCAGGCGACCATGATCTGGTTCTGGATGCCCTTCTGGATGCCCTGCCGCCGGACGAGGTCGGACTCGCCGGCGAACGCGCCCGTCCCCTTGATCGCGCTCCACACGAAGCCGTCGAGCCAGGTCTGGTCGCCGTAGTGGGCGGTGTAGTCGTTCCAGATCGCCTCGCCACGCTCGGAGCGGGCGAAGCCGGCGATCGTTCGGACGGAGCCATCGCTCTTCACCGAGTTGACGCCCTCGACGTAGACCCGCTCGATCGCGGCGTAGTCGATCGGCGCGTCCTTCGGCAGCAGGCCGTTGATCTCGCAGACATCGAGGACCACGAGGGCGTGCGATGCGACATCGGAGACCGGCTGGTAGGCCCCCATCGCCTCGGACACGTCGCTGCTCGGTGCGGATACACCCGAGGCGCTGGCGGTCCCCGAGCCGGTCGTGCCGGACACGGAGCCGGTCGCCGAACCCGACGCCGAGCCGGTGGCGCCGGACACGGAGCCCGTCGCCGAGCCGGAGGCCGAGCCGGTCGTACCGGACACGGAGCCCGAGGCCGAGCCGGACGCTCCGGACACCGACACGGACGCCGATCCGCTGCCTACGACCTCGACCGTACCGGGCCGGTCCTCGCCGTCGTCGCCGTCGCAGGCGGCGAACAGCGCCGCCAGCGCCGCGAGGACCACGACGGCTGCGACCGCGCGCAGCCCTCCCAATGACACTCTCATGACTCGATTCCTCCCTCCGCGCCGGTTGGCGCTACGGCTGACTGCCCAACAACTCCCGCGCCATGCCGAGCGGCACGCGCCAGAGGTAGTGCCCGTTGATGAATGAGCGGCGTGCGCCCTGAAGTCGAAGGACGGTGCAGAATGATCTGATCAGTCCGGAGACATGCTCGTCGTCGCCTACCGGTGAGAGTCCGGTCCGGGTAACTGCCAGGGGGCCCGGTAGCAGATCGGCGGTCGGGTCTGGAAACGGGCCGGGCCGGAGCCCGATGCCGAAAGCCCTTGAGGGGGAGCGACCACGCGGTCCGCAGCATGAAGCGAAGTCTGCCGCGTCGTGAACATACCCACCGCATGGTGGGAACAAGGAGGAGCCGAGCCCCGGCCGTCAGGGCGAAGGCCATGGAAGGGGTGAAGAGCCTGGAGGCGCAACCCCGAAGAACCTCCCGGCGTAGAGGGCGCGGAACGTGTGGAAGGTGACGGCGGGAACTGGGGAGGCCCTCCCCGGTCCGGCGCCTGCGGATTGGCGCCGGAGCGAGGTGCCCTATAACCGGTGACGAACCGGGAAGTGGGTAGCCGGCCGGGAGGGAGTCGGAGGCGGCCATAGTACCGATTGAGCCGAGCGGACAACAGAACCGCCGGTGAGGGAAGGGCCGCTACTTCGTCTGCGCGTGTAGCTTGGGGAAGGATTGGCGAGTGCCCGTCGTGGCTAGAACCGCCGAGCAAAAGGTCCGAGAACTACAGCACACGCTCTACCGGGCGGCCAAGGCCGAGCCGAGCGACGTTTTCACGCGCTCTACGACAAAGTCCACCGCAGGGACGTTGTGGAGCGTGCGTGGCGGGCGGGGCCGAATGCCATCCGGTGAAGGACGTCGGTGAGCCGTGTGCGGGAGAACCGCATGCACGGTTCGAAGGGGAGGGGCTGGAAACGGGCGATGGCTACGGCACGTGGAAGTGAGCACCGGCGGGAAACCGGCGGGATAAGCGCCACTGCCTACGGCTCGTACCGCGCCAGCCCCTTACCCGACCGCGTGAGCGGCTCCGGTAGGAGATCGGAACCTCGCCGAGGCGCATCCCCTTGTGCAGCAGGTCGAGCGTGAGGACCTGCGCGTAGTTGTAGTCGTGGACGATCTCCGCGACGTTGAGCGCGCGCGCCGAGAACGCCCGGAAGCCCGTCTGCCCATCCGAGATCCGCCGCCCCGCCGCGAAGCTCAGCACCAGCGTGAAGACACGGTTGCCCGCGGAGCGCCACGCCGCGTGCCCCTCGCGGCGACCGAGGAAGCGCGACCCGAGGACGTAGTCCGCCTCGCCGGCCTCGATCGGCGCGAGCAGCGCCGGGATCTCCGCCGGGTCGTACTCGAGATCGGCGTCGAGGTAGACGGCGGCGCGGGCGTCGAGGCCGCGCGCCGTCTCGAGGCCGGTGCGCAACGCTGCGCCGAGGCCGCGATTGCGCTCGTGCCGCACGACGAGGTCCGCGCCAGCGCGCTCGGCGACCTCGGCAGTGCCGTCCGTTGAGCCGTCGTCGACGACGATCGCGACCGCGTCGCCGAGCTGCGCGCGCGGGATGCGCGCGAGCACGTCCGGTAGCACCTCGGCCTCGTTGTAGGCGGGGATGACGATCGCGAGCGGTCCGTCATGCCGCGTCGGCACACCCGCCGGCGTGAACAGCACCTGGCCCACCGATTGCGCCGGCGGCGGTACTCCGAGGTACCAGGCGAGCGTCGGCGCGACGTCGAGCAGGCTGCGCGCGGCCTCGATGCGCACGCCGCTTGGGACGCCCTCGCCCCAGGCGATGAACGGCACGCGCCGCTCGGGCTCGGTGAGGTGCCCGTGTCCGCCGATGCCGCGGCCCTGCCCGTGGTCGGAGGTCACCATCACCGTGGCGCCGTCGAGGTAGCCGTTGCCGCGGCACCAGCCGAGGAACTCATCGAGCAGCTGGTCGGTCGCCTCGATGCGCTCGAGGTACTCGGGGTAGTAGCTGCCGCGCGCGTGGCCCGTCTGATCGACGGACAGCGTCTGCAGGACGAGCAGCTCCGGGTCGTCGCGCTCGAGGACCTCGCGCGCGCGGGCGACGAGGGCCTCGTCGATCTCCTCGTTGGGCGTGACGGCGGTGACCGTCTCCACGGACTGCTCGCCGAACGAGTCGACGAGGTGCGCGATGCCGGCCAGGCGGCCACGCATCCCGCGCTGCTCCAGCACGCCGAAGATCGACTCGCACTTCGCGCCGAGCGAGGGCACGAAGTTGCTGCGCATGCCGTGCACGCGCGGGGTCGCGCCCGTGAGCATCGAGGTGAAGGCCGTCACCGTGCGCGCCGGGTAGACCGTGCGCATGTCCTCGCAGACGACGCCCTCGGACGCGAGGCGATCGAGGAAGGGCGTGCGCGCCTCGGCGAAGCGGTCGGCGCGACAGCCGTCGATCACGATCAGGATGACGCGGCGGCACAGTGCGCGGCCGTCGGCATTGCGCAGACGGGTCGGCGCGAGCGGGTCGGGCGGCGCCCAGGTGAACCACCACTGGTGCGTGAGCACGGCGAGGACGGCGGCGGCGATCGTGAACGCCTCGACGGCCGCGATCGAGAGCGCGCCGGGGTGGTCGACGAGGTAGCCGGAGAGCAGCACGAGGATGAGCAGCTTCGGCATCTGCTCGAGGAAGTTTCCGCTCGTCGGGTCGGGGTTCTCGAGCACGAGCCGCCAGAAGCGCAGCCCGTTCGTCCACGGCGTGCCGATGCGCAGGTGGTAGTAGACGCTGCCCCAGAGCACGACGGTGAACCCGAGGTAGAGCGCGAGCACGAGGGCGATCGCGGCGACGTCGGCGACGCGGAACAGCGCGACGCAGGCGGCGAGCAGCACCCATAGCCCGGCCCGCAGCCGGAGTGGGAAGGCGTAGCGGTAGAACAGCACGAACAGCGGCAGCAGCGCGACGAGGGCGACCAGCTGCCTGAGCCAGTAGCCGCCGTCGGTGAGATGCGGGAGGCCGAGCAGTACGAGCGCCCCGACGACGAAGACTGGCGTGAACGGCTTGCCCTCGTTGAGCACGTTCCAGAGCCGGGCGGCGACGATCTCGAAGCGGCCTGCGCGCTTCGAGTCCTCGCGGCTCCCGCGGATCCGGCCGAGCGTGGGGAGGCCGCCGAAGGCGAGCAGCGTGAGCGGCGCGCCGAGGGTGAACGAGTAGGCGAACTTGAGGCCGTGCGTGAGCACGGCGAGCGTCAGCGCCTCGCCGCCCGGCATGCCCTGCGCCTGCAGGGCGGCGGTCATGCTCGCCTCGTACACGCCGATCCCGCCGGGCGTGAAGTGCACGACCTGGAAGAGGATCGTGAACGCCGTCACCGCCGCCGCGGCGGCCAGTGACAGCTCGAGGCCAAGCGCCCGCGCCGCCGCGTAGACGACGACGGACTCGAGCATCCAGCTCGGCACGGTGAGGGCGAAGGCGCGCACGACCGCTCGGGGCGGCAGCGAGCGAAGCGAGTCACGCGCGCGCGCCCAGAGCCGGTCCAGCACCTCGAAGCGGGTCCAGACGAGGCGAGTCCGCCGGAACCAGAGCAGTGCTCCCGCGATGGTGGCGAGCATCAGCGCGGGGAGGGCCAGCACCGCGACGCCCTCGACGCCCGCGGTCAGCGGCAGCAGCGCCGCGGCAATCGCGAGCAGGGCTGCGACATCGAACAGCCGCGCCACCGCCGTCGAGACGGTCGCGTCCGCGATCGGGATGCCGGCGCGGGCCCCGAGGAACGGCCGCAGCACCTCGCCAGCCTTCACCGGCAGCGCGTGGTTGGCGAACAGCGCGGCGTGGAGGATCGCGAACAGGCGCCCGATCGCGACGCCGCTGCCGGAGCGTCCGAGCAGCGCGCGCCAGGCGAATGCCCGCAGGGCGAAGGCCGCCGCGTAGCCGCCGATGAAGAACGCAAGCAGCGCGGGGCTGCTCGCGATCTCCTCGAGGCCATCGAGCAGCAGGGCGCCGTCGGCTGTGCGGAGGATCACGATCGCCGCGACCCCGCTGATCAGCGCCGCAGCGAGCCAGCGCAAGCGGCGACCCCGTAGCGGGTGCAACGCCGCGGCCCGCGAAACTTGCTCTACTCCGTCGGCTGAACCCATCATGAGTCCGGGCATTGCTTCCCTGTTCGTGCGGAGCGGCTCCTTGTGGCGATTCGCACTGTGACCGTGCGATGCCGTAGACTGTCTCCGAAATGCAGTCTAACCTAATATCAGGTAGCAGTGTCAACGTCCAGTGCTGGTTGGCCTGGACGAATGCTGGGGGGTAGTGGTGGCGTCACAACGGATTGTCCGTCGGCTGTTGTGGATAGGGGCGCTGGCGGTCGTTGCCGGAGTGGCGCTGCTTGCCGGCGGCTGCGGTGGCGATGACGAACGGCAGCTCACCGTCTACTCCGGCCGTAGCCCCGATCTGATCGGGCCGCTCCTCGAACGCTTCGCCGAGGAGACGGGCATCGACGTCCGCGTGCGCTACGGAGGGACCGCGCAACTCGCCGCGCTCCTGATCGAGGAGGGCGATCAGTCCCCGGCCGACATCTACATCGCACAGGACGCGGGCGCGCTCGGCGCGGTGCAGTCCGCTGGCCTCTTCACCGACCTCGACGCCGACGTGCTTGAGCGGGTGCCCGCGGTCTACCGCTCGCGCGAGGGGCAGTGGATCGGGCTCTCCGGCCGCGCGCGCGTGTTGATCTACAACACCGACGCGCTCGACTCCTCCGAGCTACCGACCTCGGTCCTCGACCTCACGGACCCGAAGTGGCGCGGACGCGTCGCCTGGGCGCCCACCAACGGCTCGTTCCAGGCGTGGGTCACCGCGCTTCGCGTCGGCGAGGGCGAGGAGGCCGCGCGCGCCTGGCTCGAGGGCATCAAGGCGAACGACGCGGCCGAGTTCCCGAACAACGTCTCGATCGTCGCCGCCGTCGGGCGCGGCGAGGTCGACGTCGGCCTCGTCAACCACTACTACCTGCACCGCTTCCTGGCCGAGGAGGGTGAGGGCTTCCCCGCCCGCAACTACCACACCGGCCCCGGCGACATCGGCACGCTCGTCAACGTGGCCGGCGCCGGCGTGCTTCGCACCTCGGAGCGCGGCGATGAGGCGCGCGAGTTCCTCGAGTTCATGCTCGGCGAGGAGGCGCAGCGCTACTACGCCGAGACGAACTCCGAGTACCCGCTGATCGCGGGCGTGCCGAGCGCCGCCCATCTCACGCCCATCGCCGACCTGGATCCGCCGGACATCGACCTGAGCGATCTCGCGGACCTCGACGGCACGCTCCGCCTGCTGCGCTCGACCGGCGTGCTGCCGTAGCCGGAGTCCGCCACCCGAGGTGCTGTTGCGAACCGTGAGGCGGCAGGAGAAATGACAGGTCAGGTCAACCAGTGACGACCACAGCCGGCCGGTCCAGGGATCCCGCTGCTCGCAGGGCGGGCCTGCTTCTGCTACTCACGGCGGCTGCCACTGTCGTGATGGTGTTCGCGCGCGTCTCCGCGGATGCCGACCAACCGGACCTGCTGGACTCCATCCGCGCGATTGCCGCCAACAAGGCCATGTACAGCGTGAGCGGCGCTGCTCGTCTCATCTCCGGGCTCACGTTGATCGCCGGGGCGTGGTTCCTCTGGAGAACCTGGATCGTTCGAGAACGATTCGGCACGCCCATCGTCCCTCTTCTGCTCGCCGTCTCGGGCGCCTTCACAGCCGTATCCGGCGTGTGCGCCATCGCACTGGCCGCATCCGCGCCGGCCGCGTCAGAGATCGCGGCGCTCAGCGTCGTGGATGCCTCGACCGAGACCATCGCGAGCGTCCGATCGGTCACCGGCAACATGGGGTTCGCGGCCGCGGGATTGGCGCTGCTGGCGGCGGCGCAGCGACAGTGGACGGCTGGCGGCGCGATCCGGCGCATTGCGCCGGGTTCGGTGGCGCTCGGTATCGCGATGCAGTTCATCTGGGTGGATGCCGCAACGATCGTGCACCGGATCAGCGGTATCGCCTTTGTCCTGTGGCTCATCGCTATTGCCTTGATGCTGCTGACAGGCCGAGTGGAGCGACACTTCGCCGCGATGCAGGACTCGTCCCGGGCGGGCTATCGCTAGCACGGCTGGCGCGAGCACCCGCGATCCCTGGCAAGCAATGTGCGTGACGACGCCGGCTACCCCGCGAGCTGGCGGCACGGTGCACCCTCCTGACGCGGGGCCCGCCGGCGCACCAGCGGTCCACCAACGCACTGCCGCGTCCCTCGCAGCGGGTCGGCCGGAGGCGCTAGATTAGCCTTTGGTCCGCCCGGACTCCGGGCCGCGCCAACGGCGCCCGAACCACCACCGGCACGCGCTCGATCTTGTCGCTTCTGAACAATGAGGCCGATGTTCGTCGCCTGGTCCTGTCCCCACCCGCCCGGCCGCTAGCGTCTCAGGGAGAATGTTCTCCGAGATGGCAGGTCGCTGATGAGACGTGAGAGGGCGCGTCTGATCGTGGCGGGGCCCGCCGGCGCACCAGCGGTCCACCAACGCACTGCCGGGTCCCCTCGCGGCGGATCGGCCGAGGGCGCGACCTCGGCCCCGGCGATACCGGGCCGTGGAACTGTTCGCGAGCCTCCCGAGGAAGGGTGAAGCAGTGGACCTCGATAGCCTCGGCGTTAGCAGTGAGGCTCTGCCCGACTGGATCATGGAACAGGTTCAGGTTCCGTCAACACAAGAGTTGATCGAGGACTCTTGGAACAGGCAACCGACTCTCCAGGAAATTGTGAGGGTGCGGCGCCTGCGGCGAGCGAGGCCGCTATAGGCGAGGGTGGGTGCCACGTCCGCGGTAGCCCGAGCCCGCGCTTCGCGACTTTCACTCGGTTCTCCAAGGAGATCGTCGATGACCACGGCAGGCAGGTCTTCGACGCGTCGGAAATCGCTGTCGTTCGTAATGAAGAGTGTGCACTCTGCGAAGAGAGCTGTCGCCGCGTGCAGCGCGTCGGGCGTTCTCAAGCCGCTCGTAGCGCGCAGTCGCGCAGCGGCTTGACGAGCGTCTCGAGGACCACCAGCTCGCTACTGACAATCGTTAGCTGGCCGGCCTGCGCCTGCCGCCACATCGGTTCGAGTAACTCGCGGTAGGGTTCAACGCGCTCGGCGCTGTAGATGAAGCCGCTGGCATCGAGATAGACAGTTCCGCTTGGCGGAAGGGTCAGCGGTTCCATGCCCCGCGTTCGTCCCTCAGGTAGGACTCCACATCGGATGAGGTCTTGAACAGCCGGTGTCCTTGCGCCTCGCTCAGGATATCAACCGCGGACCTCCGTGGCCCGCCCTCGCCGATCGACTCGGAGCTGTACGAGACGCTGTCGCGGGCCGTGCGCAACACGGTCGAGGACGTCGTCGTCGTCCCGTGGACCTCGACCGGGTTCACGGACTCGCGCGTCTTCCGCCGCCACGGCTATCCGGCGTACGGCTTCGTGCCCGTCTTCGTCCCGCCCTCGGACCAGGCGCTCGGACACGGCAACGACGAGCGCATCGCGATCGAGGGCCTGCGGGTGGGCATGCAGATCCTGCACGACACCGTGCGCGCCATGTGCGGGTAGGCGGCCGCGTCGCCGCAGAGCCCAGACCGCCTCCAGGCCCTCGACCACCGCGCCCAGCCTCTGGCTCATGGCCGGCCAGACGAAGCAGTGCCGCGAGTAGCGCCAGATCACGATCAGCGCCCACACCGTGCGCCGGCCGCCGGCGCACTCCGCGAGCTGCTCGTACCCGAGACCGCGCCCGGACATCCAACCGGGGGCGCTCGACTCGATGAGGAAGTCGGCTTCCGCCGCTGGCCGCGCCAGCGTCTCACGACCGTCGTCCGTATCGAGGTCGACGACCACGCTGCGCTTGTTCCGCGCCAGCGACCACCACGTCAGCGACCCCTCGCGGTCCGGGGTGTCGTCGAGGAAGGGGCCCTGGGACCTGGTGGCCGAACCGCGCCCTCTCGAGGGGCACTGGGGTCGCGACGCAGTGCTCTCCAGGCTCACGCCGGCTGCGACGACTTCGTTGCCTTGAGCCCGCGTGTCGTGCGCAATCTCGGCAACGCATGGCGGCAGCGCTGGCAATTGCTCCGATGAGCACGGAAACGATCGACGAGTCTTGCGTTCGCCACGAAGCCGTGTTGCGGACTACGGCGCAGACGTCACCGAGGGAGCACCGCTCCCTCGCCGGGCGACCGGCAGGCGATGCTGCGGAGCTCCGTCCGGCTCGTTAGTTCCCGGACCACACGTCGGTCTCGGGGAAGAACTGGCTCCAGGCGAACCAGAAGGACTGATGCGTCGCGATCTGCTCGCCGTTGCGATCGAAGGCTGCGAGCGCGCCGGCGACGATCCGCACCGTGACACCGTCGTGCTCGACAGGCCGGCCCTGCGCCAGCGCTGCCCGGACGGTCAGCTCGGGAAACGCGATCGTCACGCGGTCCGTTCGAACGCCGAGGACCTGGACCTGTACCGGCAGGCGCGGGTCCACGCCGCCCACCGGAAAGATCGGCCCGTCATCGTCGCGCCCGCGGAGGGGATCGCTGGGGTAGCGCCGCCCGATGCCGCCGTCCTCCGCCACGATCGTCGTCTCGGGGTGGCCGGCCTTCCACTCGCCCCACGTGGCCACGGCGACCGTCAGCGGCTCCAGTTCGAGACCCGCATCCTGCAGCGGTCCGCTGATGGCCCGGCCCCGGAACGTGTCGAAGAACGAGAACGTGTGCAGGTCGAACATCACCTTGTTGGATCGCGCCAGCAGGCCGGACGTGCGGAGTTCGAGCGCACCGCCGGGCGTTGTGACGCCCTCGGGGAGTGCGTCGGTGAGGAATGCCTGGGCCGTGCCGCACAGCGTGCAGTAGACGAGACCGATCCGCCTGCCGCCGAGGGTGTCGTTGACCATCTCATGCACCTGCAGCTGGTGTTTGGGGTAGGCGCGCGCCTCGCCGTTGAGTTCGACGCCGAAGACCAGCAAGTCGTCGGGATACCAGGCGCCGCCGGCGGCGTCGGTTACGGCTGGATCGTCGAGCGCCGGAATACAGCCGCAGAAGGGGTTGACCTCCTCGATCGGTAGGTTGTCGATGTTGATCGGTCGATCGTCGATCCCCACGCCGCCCCAGGAGATCAAGCGCCAGTCGACATCGGCGTCCGCGTCGTCGAAGAACGGCGCCCATTCCTCGACGAGTCCGGTGTACAGCGTGCCCTTCCACTGCCGGTATCCGTCCGGTGCGGGGATGTCGTTCGAGATCAGGTGGTTGCTGGCCTCGACCCAGAAGCCGATCGCTTCCTCCGGTTGTCCCGTCAGTCTTGAGAAGGCGGCCACCAGCGCCCGCTGGGTTTCCGAGGGTCCGGGCGGGACGAACCGCATCATGTCCGCGATCGTCCACGCGAGCCGGATGTCGCCGGCCTCCCCGACTCGCCTGATCCTCGCCGACTCGAACTCAGGGGCGAAGTTCGCGAGGACGTCCAGATCGCTGAGCACACTCGGCTCCGAGGTGGGCGTAGCGGAAGCGGGCTCCGAGGTGGGCGTAGCGGAAGCGGGCGCGGAGGTGGGCGCAGCGGAAGCGGACGCGTCTCGGCCCGCATCGCGCGGGCTCGCGTCGTCCCCGTCCGAACAGGCGACGAGGGCGGCCGCCGTCAGCGCGATCGCCAGGTGCGCAAGCCGCATCGAGACCACCGTGCATCTCCCCACGCATCTGTTTCGCCCCGACGAGGCCGCCACGCACGGACCGCGCCGCCGACGCCAGCCACGCGTCAGCGTGCCCGCACCCGAGGGTGTTGTTGTTCGCGGGTCCACGCCTGACATCGATCATATCGAGGCGGCGAGCACAGCGCTCAATTCGCGGGCCGAGGATCGCGCTTCAACTGACTTGCGGCGAGCAGGTGATGGCAGTCCTCCCGCCTTCAGGCGACTAGATTTGACATGCATCTTTCGGGCGATAGAATGAGCGCGCCTGCAAGGAGCGTCTTGGCTGCCTGCGTGGCCAGCCCGTTCGCATCCGGACAAGGCGAGGGATGGGTTCAAGGCCGACGTGGTGGCCTTCAATCCCGAGACCGTCGGGAGTGACGCAACGCTTGAGAATCCTCGAGTCTTCCCCTCTGGAATCGAATGTGTCCTCGTCAATGGTCAACTCGTGATCGAGGATGGGGAGCACAGCGGTGCGCTGCCGGGACGGGCACTACGGCGCGGACGATCCGAAACGTAGCCTGGTGGGAATCTGGCAGAGTCGTCGACCGAACCGGGTGACGATCTCGGGGAGGGGTGGTCTGGTGATCATCGACTTTCGCGTGGACGCTCCGTCGCAGGGGCGGCGACCCGAGGGTGAAGACGACGAGGACAGGAGCTACCTGACAACCTACCGTCGCGTCTACGCAAGCGATCTGGGAGGTGGCTCCGACCCGGCGGCATTGGTGGCCGCGATGGATGCGGCGGGCGTCGACCATGCCGTGCTGCAGGCGGAGTGGGCCTCGGGCGACTATCGGGCGCTCAACGACGAGGTGGTCGGCGTCGTCCAGGAGTACCCCGAGCGCTTCACCGGCTACTGCACCGTGAATCCCGGCACGGACGACGAGATGGCTGCCGTCGTCGAGCGCGAAGTCACCGAGCGAGGCATGCGGGGCGTGAACCTGCAGCACTTCGCGTATCGGGTGATGGCCAACGACAGGCGCTTCTATCCGCTGTACCAGAAGTGTCAGGAGCTGGGTGTTCCTGTCACCATCCACTCATCGATCAACTTCTCGAACAACAGGTCGATCGAGTTCGGGCGCCCGCTCTACCTGTGCGAGATCGCCTGCGACTTCCCCGAGCTGACGATCGTCGCGAACCACGGAGGATGGCCGTGGGTAGCCGAGCTTGTCGCGGTCGCATGGAAGCACAGCAACGTCTACATCGAGATCGGCGCGGTGGCGCCGAAGTACATCGGGACTCCCGGCTCAGGCTGGGAGACCCTGCTGCAGTTCGGCAATTCATTGCTGCAGAACCAGGTACTGTTTGCCACCAACAGCATGATCCCGTTCGAGCGGGCGGTGACGGAGTTGCGTGAGCTACCGCTCAAGCCCGAGGTCACTGAGAAGTGGCTTGGGGGAAACGCCGCGCAACTGCTTGGGCTCGCGTAAGCGACGATTGAGCCGCAGGCTGGTCATTCGCCCGGGATCAGTCTCGCGGTTGCCGGCTCGTGCGCGACGATGGGGAGTTGCCGATGGATTGGCATGACACACCCGAGCAGGCCGAGTTCCGCAAGCAGGTACGCGAACTGCTGCGTGATCGCCTCCCCGACCTCTACCGGCGGATGGCCAAGGAGGACCTCGCCGTGACCTACCACCACGGGTGGGTCGCCGACCGCAAGTCCGACGACCCCGAGCGTCGCGAAGCGGCCGATGCCTGGGGCGCGGCGGTTTCGGAGCGGGGCTGGTTCGCGCCGCACTGGCCGCGGGAGTACGGAGGCGCCGGGCTCTCGCCGAACGAGCAGTTCATCCTCAAACAGGAGATGGCACTGGCCGGAACCCCTACGGACCTCGGTGGAGACGGCACCGCCTACATGGGCCCGACGCTCATCGTTCACGGCAGCGAGGAGCAGCGGGCGAAGTACCTGCCGAAGATCCTCTCTGGCGAGACGGCGTGGGTGCAGGGCTACTCGGAGCCGGGGGCAGGGTCCGACCTCGCCTCCCTGCAGACGCGCGCCGTACGCGACGGCGATGAGTGGGTGATCAGCGGGCAGAAGATCTGGACCACGAACGCCCATCACGCCGACTCGATCTTCGTGCTTGTACGCACCGACCCCGAAGCGCCGAAGCACCGCGGGATCTCGTTCCTGCTGATCGACGACATCCACACGACCGGCCTGGCGGTGCGCCCGCTGATCGACATGGCGTGGCAGCACGGCGTCAACGAGACGTTCTTCGAGGACGTGCGCACGCCCGCGTCCAACGTCGTCGGCGAGGTCAACCGTGGCTGGTATGTCGGCGTTACGCTGCTCGATTTCGAGCGCTCCAACATCAGCGGCGCGGTTGCGCTGCAGCGCAGCCTCCGTCAGCTGATTGCGTACGCGGGCACGGAGCAGGGTCGGCGGCAGGCGAAGCTGACCCCGGCTGCACGACACGAGATCGCTGAGCGTTACCTCGAGGCTGAGGTCGGGCTGAACTTCTCGCTGCGCATCGTCACGCTGCAGAACGCGGGCCAGATCCCCAACTACGAGGCCTCGGTGACAAAGATGTTCATCTCGGAGAGCTTGCAGCGGCTCGCGCGCACGGGCATGAAGGTGTTCGGTCTCTACTCCAACATCTGGGATCCCGAGGACGATCGCGCACCGATGAAGGCGGCATTCACGCAACGCTACGTTATGACGGTTGTGGCGACCATTGGCGGTGGCACCTCGGAGATCCAGCGCAACATCATCGCCACGCGAGGGCTTGGGCTGCCGCGCAGTTAAGGCTGTTACGATCTGGTGCGCAAGCGTCGTGCACCACACATGGCGGAGGTCGGTGTCGTGAGTGCTCTCCGCGCCAGCACCCTGATCCGGGGTGGAACGGTCGTTGCTGCCGAGTCGAGTTACGTCGCGGATGTTGCGATCGCGAACGGCAAGATCACGGCTATCGGAGCGCCCTCGTGGATGCCGGAGGCGGACGAAACGATCGACGCTGCAGGGAAGCTGATCTTCCCCGGTGTGATCGATCCACACACACACTTTGGCTTCGGCGAGGACTGGCAGCTTATCTCGAAGATGGCCGCGCGGTCAGGCGTCACCACAATCATCCCGTTTATCGAACCTCAGCGCGGCGCACACGGCATGGAGTCGATTCCAGAGGCGATACGACGAGCGAAGGGCGAGGTTTCCGGCCAGCTCGTCACAGACGTTGCCATGCACATGATCATCCCCGGAGCGATGGAAGAGTCCGCGGACGCGTCCGGAGCTCTCGAAACCGGCATCCCGGAAGCTATCGAGCTGGGCGTCACCTCCTTCAAGTTCTTCATGACGTACAGCCTTGCCGGATACATGTCAGCGGACGGGTACATCCTGCGCGCGATGGAGATCGCAGGTCGTTCAGGCGGCCTGATTCAGTTGCATTGTGAGAACGGCGCCGTCCTCGATTACCTGCGGGACCAGTCGATTCAGGCCGGCAAGACGAAGCCCGCCGATTACCCGCCCACGTGTCCACCATGGGCGGAAGCCGACGCCGTCAATCGCGCAATCCTCATGGCCCGGGCTGCAGCCTGTCCGATCTACATCGTCCACCTCTCGACCAGGGATGGCCTGGCGCGGATTGCCGAGGCTCAAGCGGCCGGCCAGCCGGTGTGGACGGAGACATGCCCTCAGTACCTCGTGCTCGACGACAGCGAGATGGAGCGCCTGGGGCCCTTCGCGAAGATCGGTCCACCGCTTCGATCGCGGGCGGAGGGACATCAGGACGCTCTCTGGCGGGGGCTTCAGGACGGACGGATCTCGACGGTCGGCAGCGATCATGCACCCGAGGATGCGGCTGCCAAGGAACACGGATGGGAGAACATCTTCCTCCAGCCCGACGGGGCATCAGTTCCCTTTGGATCGCCATCGATCGAGACGCTAGTCGCCATCACCTACCACGAGGGAGTCGTCGAGCGCGGACTGTCGCCGTCCTGGTTCGCACGAGCGACGGCCGAGAACAGCGCCCGACTCTTCGGCCTGTACCCGCGGAAAGGCACGATCCAGGTCGGCTCCGACGCGGATTTGCTGATCCTCGATCCGGACGCGAGCTGGACGCTTCGGGCAGAGGACCTGCTGGGTCCCGCCGGGTACACCCCCTATGAGGGCCGCGAGGTGCGTGGCCGGCCATGGATGACCTTCCTCCGTGGTCGCGCGGTGCTGCGCGACGGAGAGCTTGTGGTTGGTCCAGGCCTGGGCGAGTTCGTCCCGGGCAAGGGGGCCACCGTACCTGTGGGCGTAGAGTCGGCGGGCCCAGCCCCTGTGGAGCACTGAACCAAGCTGGGCGCACGCCCTAGAAGGCGCCCGCCCTGTCGAGTCGCTCGATCTCGGGCCAGTCGTATCCGAGTTCGAGTAGCAACTCCTCTCGATGCTGACCGACCTCCGGAGCGCCATCGAGCACCAATTGCACCCCCCTGAGCTGGAATGGCGGCGCGACTACGTCGATTTCGCGACCGCTGCGGTGCTTTCGCTTGACGATGAACCCGTTAGCACGAGCTTGCTCATCCGTGGGGATTTCGTCGATTGAACTGACCGGCGCCCAGGGAATATCGGCCCCGTCGAGCAGGGGACCGAGCTCCTCAAGGGTGTAACCGGACAGCGTCTTCTCAATCTCGATCCGTGCCTCGCGGTGGTGTTCGAGGATGCTCGTGAAGTCCTGAAAGCGCTGATCTTCGGCGAGGTCGCTGCGACCGATTGCCTCGCAGAGAGGACCCCAGTAGCGACCAGCCTGAAACATCGCGAGTTGAACCCAGCGACCGTCACCGCATCGGTAGCAACCGTTCAGAGGGTTGCGCCGTTGCCCTCGCCCGGGCCGAAGATCTTCTGTTTGACCGAGGAGCGATTGCTGCAGCTCCCATCCGTTGGTCCACATCCCCACGCCGAGCAACGAGGCGTCGACGATCATGCCTCCCTGGCCGCGCTCTCTTGCGAACAGCGCCGTCATGATTCCTGCCAGGAGCGCAACTCCCGATGGGAGGTCGCCCATCGCACCCGTTTGCTGAACTGGCGCCTCGCCGTCAGGGGCAAGCGCTCGTCCGATCCCGCTGCGGGCCCAGTATGCAAGTGAATCGAAGGCGGCACGGCCAACTTCAGCGCCTGTTCGGCCGTACCCCGTGGCGTGCGCAATTACCAGGCGCGGGTAGCGCTCGTGGAGCGTCTCCGGTAGAAGTCCAGCGCGTTCAAGAGATGGGGTTCGCAGATTCGTCAAGAACACGTCGGCGCCGGCGAGAAGGCGGTCCAGTACCTCTCGTCCGGCATCGTTCGCGAGGTCTAGCGTTATTCCCCGCTTCCCTGAGTTCGACAGCTCAAAGCTGGACTCAAACGTGGCGCCATCGAGCTCGAGAGTGAAGGCGCGGGTGGGATCTCCGCCTCCTGTAGGCTCGACCTTCACAACGTCGGCGCCAAACGAAGCGAGGATGGCGCCGGCGGCGGGGGCCATGACCCAGCTTGCGACCTCGATCACGCGTATGCCGGTCAGCGGCAACGCGACCGCCGGGTCCGAGTTTCTCGGGTTCACCGTGTCGACCTCGATTCCTGTCGCCTTGTTCTCAAGAGCGAGCGATCGCTCGGTGCTGGAGACGCGCTGACCTCACTAATTCGGTACGCGGATCGGCCGGTCGCGGGTCGGCAGGACTACGGTCGCCGTGCCTGGCGTCGTCACCTGGTCGGGCCCCTTCTCGACCCAGACCTCGAGGTCTGCGAAGTGATTCCCGTCCTCTTCGCGCAGACCCGTGATCCGGCCGCGACCGGTGAGCGTCTCGCCGAGCACCGCAAAGCGTCGATGCGAGAACGAGATCTTCTGTAGCCACCCCGTCGTGCCCAACCAGCGCTGCAGCATTTGCACCAGCATCTCAGTCTGAAACGGCCCGTGGATCACTCGCTCCTCATACCCCTCATGCTTCGCCCAGGCGAGGTCATAGTGGATGCGGTGCGAGTTCCACGTGACCGCGGACAACTGGAACAGCGCCACTGCCGACGCGTCCACTGTGTACGAGGAGATTTCTTGTCCCAGCTCAAGGTCCTCCCAGTACGCGGCGTCAGTCACAGTCGATCCCCCTAGCGCAGGATGGTGGTCGATCGCACGGTCAACACCAGCTCCCCGCTGGCGTCGTGGTACGTCATCTCGGTCTCGGTGAAGACCAGCGGACCGGTGCTACCGCGCCGCTCCTCGATGCTGCTGATGCGCGACTGCCGCGTCAGCACATCGCCCGGCCGAATCGGTCGCACGTACTCCACCTCTTGCCCGCCAAACATGTCCCGAGGCAGCGGGATCGGCGGTTTCGCCTCACCGTCCCCGCCCGGGAGGCCGTCCTCCTGCAGATCTTCGTGCCGGCGTGGCCGGATGAAGGGGATCGGGTAGAACAGAAACGGCGCGATGAGGCCGCCGAACGGGCTCGCCTTCGCCGCCGCCTCATCGAGAAAGAGGGGGCTGAGGTTACCGACGGCGTACGCGTAACGCTCGATGTCGCGCTGCGTCACCTCCGCCGTCTCGACCGGTCCCTCGTGACCAACCCACGAGCGAATCTCGTCGTTGAGCACCGGCTCGTACTCAGCGTCAGCCATCATGCCCCCTGTTCGCATCGCGGATGATAGGGTCGTGCTGCGGGCGTGTCGACGCTCAGCAAGCGTCTCCGCCGCGGATCACGTTGAGGTCGAACTCGCCCGGGAACACGCCGGGCCGCACAAACGGAGATGTGCCGATGACCAGCGAGTACAGCAAGCCCCTGCCGGCCCCCGAGGATCCGCAGCTGACCGCGCCCTTCTGGGAGGCGGCGAAGCGCCACGAGTTGCTGATCCCGCGCTGCCCGCGCTGCGATGCCTACTTCTGGTACCCGCGACCGGCCTGTCCCACTTGCCTGCGCGAGGACTGGGAGTGGACGCCCGTCAGCGGCAAGGCACGGCTCCACACATTCACCCTCGTGCGGCAGCCTGCCGACCCCAGCTTCCTCGACGACACGCCGTACGTGTACGCGGTGGTGCAGCTCGAAGAGGGCCCGCGCATGATCTCGAACGTGATCGACGCCGACCCGCTTGCCGAGGTTGAGGTCGACATGCCGCTCGAGGTGACGTTCGACGACGTCACCGACGAGTGGACGCTCGTGAAGTGGCGGCCGGCCAGTTGACGACCGCAGCGCCCGAGGCGCCTCGCCGCCCCCGGCACGTCCACCGCTGGCTCAGCGTGCCGGCAGGTCAAGCCCCGTGCGCGGGCGCGAACCTCGAGGGTTGACAGGACGCGTACCGTCTCGCGTGAGCACGCGCGCTGGAGGGCATCGGGAGGCTACCCATGAGCTTGCGGGGACGGACCGCGATCGTCGGATTCTACGAGCTGCCCACGAGGCGAGCGTACCCCGGCCGCAACACCTTCAGCCTGCTGGCGGAGGCCGCACGCGGCGCGATCCGTGACGCGGGGCTCAGGCAAGCCGACGTCGACGGGCTGATCTGCTCGGAGATCATGCCGATGACGCTCGCGGAGCACCTCCAGCTTAAGCCGCGGTTCACGGCGTCGATGACCGTGCAAGGTGCGAGCGGGGCGAGTTCGATCGCGACCGCGGCGGCCGCGGTCCACGCGGGCCTGGCGAACTACGTGCTCTGCATCTTCGGCGAGTCGCTGCAGGGCTCCTTTCCCCCTTCCGTGCGCGCGACGGTCGTCGAGTGGGAGGATCCGTTCGGCCCGGTGGTCGCGGCCAACGGGCCCTACGGACTGATCAAGCAGCGCTACATGTTCGAGTTCGGCACGACGCAGGAGCAGTTCGCGAAGTGCTCCGTGGACGAGCGGTTCAACGCCGCGGAGAACGAACACGCGGTCTGGGCCGGGCAGCCGATCAGCATCCAGGACGTGCTCGACTCGCGCTTCACGAACGACCCGCTGCACCTGCTGGAGAGCGTGATGCCCTGCTCCGGCGCGAACGCGGTGATCGTCACGACGGCAGAGCGGGCGAAGGCGCTCCCGAACCCGCCCGTCTACATCCTGGGCGCGGGCGGCCCCGCGACCTCGCACTACGAGATCTGGCAAGAGGACCGCATGACGACCAGCCCGGCCGTGATATCCGCCCCGACGGCGCTGGAGATGGCGCAGTGCAGCGTCCGCGACATCGAGTTCGCGCAGTTCTACGACTGTTACACGATCCTGGTGATGATGACCCTGGAGGACGCCGGCATCTGCCCGAAGGGCGAGATCGGCGACTTCTATCAGGAGACGGACACGACGTACAAGGGTGAGTTCCCGATCAACACGGACGGCGGTCAGATCGGAGCGGGTCAGCCCGGCGACGCCGGCGGCTTCCGCCACATCGTCGAGGCCACCCGCCAGATCATGGGGCGCGCCGGCGTGAGGCAGGTGGAGCGCAACGACCTCTGCCTGGTCAACGGGTGAGGGGGCTACGCAAGCGTCATGACGACGCTGGTGCTCGGTTCGAGCGCCACCCTCTAACTCCCGCCGGGCGACCATAGAAGAGGAGGCGGCGGTACGAGATTGGACTGCGGCCACCGAGCACCGCGCTGATCTGGGGACCACGCTCGAGAGTCGACCGCACAAGCCGACGGCCGCCGCGCCCCGGAGCCATACTGTCTCGAACCCTCGGAGGGATCGTCAATGGACTGGCTGGACACCGCCGAGCAGGCCGCGTTTCGCGCCCAGGTACGCGAGCTACTGCGTGACCACCTCCCGGCGTTCTACCGCCGGGTGAGCGAGGAGGAGATCGGCGAGGAACGCGGGGGCGGCTGGGTCGCGGACCGCAAGTCCGAGGACAGGGAGCGCCGCGAGGCGGCCGAGGCCTGGGGAGACGCGATCTCCGAACGGGGCTGGTTCGCACCACACTGGCCCGTGGAGTACGGCGGCGGCGGACTCGGCCCGGACGAGCAGTTCATCTTCAGGCAGGAGCTCGCGCGTGCCGGCGCGCCGCTCGTGGGCGGCGGCGGTGTCAGACTGCTCGGTCCCACCCTGATCGTGTACGGCACCGAAGAGCAGCGCGCGCGTTATATGCCGAAGATCCTCTCGGGCGAGACGCTTTGGGCGCAGTGCTACTCGGAGCCGGGCGCCGGCTCCGATCTCGCCTCGCTGCAGACGCGAGCGGAGCTCGAGGGTGACGAATGGGTGATCAACGGACACAAGGTCTGGACCACGAACGCCCAGCACGCCGACGCGCTGGTCCTCCTCACACGCACCGACCCCAGCGCGCCAAGACACCACGGCATCTCCTTTCAGTTGATCGATGACATCCACACAGCGGGGATCTCGATCCGGCCATTGATCAACATGGCGTGGGGCCACGAATTCAACGAGGTCCACTTCGAGGACGTGCGCACGCCCGCCTCACATGTGGTCGGCGAGGTCAACCGCGGGTGGTACCCCGCCCTTTCGCTGCTCGACTTCGAGCGATCGGATATCAACGTCGTCGTCCACCTGCAGCGCGCTCTGGATCGGCTCATCGCGTACATCAAGACCGAGGCAGGCGCCCGGCAGGCACGCCTGACACCGACAGTGCGGCACGAGCTCGCGGAGCGCTTCCTGGAGACCGCGGTCGCCCAGAACTTCTCGCTACGGATCCTGTCGATGCAGAATGCCGGGCTGATCCCGAACTACGAGGCGTCCATGACGAAGCTGTTCATCTCGGAGTGCAATCAGCGGCTCGCCCTCACCGGCACCCGCGTCTTCGGGCTCTACTCGAACATCTGGGACGCGAGCGAGCGAGCTCCGCTGAACGGCGGGTTCACGCGTCACTACGTGCTGACCGTCCCCGATACGATCGAGGGTGGCACCTCGGAGATCCAGCGCAACATCATCGCCACGCGCGGGCTGGGGCTCCCGCGGAGCTAAGTGCGCGCCGCCGCCTCCCGGGCTCCTCTGCGAACGTTGCCCGGTCGCGTGAGCATTGAGTGCGACAACCGGGAGCGGCTGCTGGCCGTCGCGGGACTCGGCTGCGTGCGCGCGGACTTGCCCCTGCCCGGCTGGATCGGTCTTGACGGGAGGGGACGCGTAGAACATCATTCTGTCGGTCGAAAGTCCAACCCGGCGATAAGCCGCAACGGCGAACTTGGACTGCAACGGCGAGCCTGATTCCAGCTCTAGTCACACTCAGTGCGAGGCTCAGGGAGGACTCCATGACCGCACCTTCGATTCACAACTGGGGCCGCTGGGGCGAGGACGACCAGCTGGGAGCGCTGAACCTGCAGTCGCCCGAGAGCGTGCTTCGCGCTCTGAAGCTCGTCCGGCAGGGCAAGATCTACAACCTCGCCGTGCCGCTCGAGTCGGGCGGGCCGCAGGCCCCGGCGTTTCACAAGACGTGGCAGACCACGTACATCAGCACCACTGCTGACCCCCACGATGTTCAGTTCGTCGATGACGTGGTCATCATGGAGTCCCACTCGGGGACGCACCTGGATGCGCTGGGGCACGTCTGGACGGACGGTGTGCTCTGGAATGGTGTCAACGACGGAGAGGCCGCCCACGGGCGGACGCTCGACTGGGGGGGTATCGACAACGTCTCGGCGATCTTCTCCCGCGGGGTGATGCTGGACATCGCGAAGTTCAAGGGCGTGGAGCACCTCGGTATGGGCGAGGTGGTGACGGCCGAGGACATGCAGGCGTGCGCCGATGCGCAGGGCGTCGAGATTCAGTCCGGCGACGTGCTGTTGCTGCGAACCGGCTGGCGCAGGGTCTTCGACAGCGACTACGAGCTGTGGCAGCGAGGGGGGCCCGGCCCCGACATCTCCTGTGCCGCGTGGCTGCAGGAGAAGGATGTCATGGCCGTGGGCGCCGACAACGTATCGGTGGAAGCGAACGTGCGGGGGGTTCCCACGCCGACGAGCATGCGTTTGCACATTGCCGCGCTTCGCGACCTGGGCATCTACCTGATTGAGCTCATGGATCTCGACGAGCTGGCGGCGGACGAGGTCTACGAGTTCGTGTTCATCGCCGCGCCACTGCGCCTGGCCAAGGCCACCGGCTCGCCGATGACGCCGCTTGCGGTGGTGTAGGCGCGAACTGCTCGCGAACGTCGGGTCAACGGCGGGTGGTCACGAGCGCTCGCGCTCCTAACGCCTCATCGTTCGGCAAGCGTGCCCGTGGAGTGACCAGCCGACTGCGGTTTCCGCTTCGAAAGGCTGAGCCCGGTAGCGCTCCGTCGCCCGACAGAGGAGGAGATCCGTCCGTGGGACCCTTGAAGGGGATCCGAATCATCGCCTCTACCTGCTCTGAACCTGGAGGGACCATGACACGGATCTGCGCTTCGTAGAGCACGTGTTGCCCCGGGGCGGCCGCTACGCACGGCTCTCCAGCGCGCGAGGGTTGGCCACTCGTCCAAGGGCCCGGTTGCCGGACGAGGAGCGGGAGGGCCGCACCTGCGGTGTACACGTAAGGGAGCGCCGGGGGAGGCATACACATGAGCGAGCAGGGGCCTCTGGCGGGAATCAGCGTCGTCGAGCTGGCGAGCTGGATGATGACGCCGGCGAGCGGCAGCATCCTGGCCAGCTTCGGCGCGGACGTGATCAAGATCGAGCCCGCGGGCTCCGCCGACCCGATCAGGCGGCTCAACGAGGTCGGCGTGGGAGCCGGCGCGCTCGAGCCGAGCTTCGAACTCGCGAACAACGGCAAGCGCAGCGTTCAGCTCGATGTCCGGTCCGAAGCGGGGCGTGAAGTCATGCAGCGGCTACTCGAGCATGCGGACATCTTCCTCACCAACGTGCGCGCGAAGGCTCTTGAGCGCGCCGGGCTGGGCCTCGAGGCGCTGCATCAGCGCTACCCCCGGCTCATCGTGGCGCACGGCAGCAGTTACGGGAGGGTTGGTCCTGTAGCCCACCATCCGTCCTTCGACGAACTCGCGTACTGGTCGCGGGGCGGCATGGCGACCGCGCTCCAGGACGAGGGCGCGCTTCCGGTTGCGATCAACGGGGCGATGGGCGATTTACCCACGGCTGTCACCCTCGCCGCGGGGATGCTGCTGGCGCTCTATCGCCGGGAGCGCGAGGGGGTGGGGGCGATCGTCGATGTCTCGCTCTATCAGTGCGGGATCTGGGCGAACGGGACGGTCCTCGCCGCGGCGTTGGCGGGCGTGCAGTTCCGCCCGAGACGGGGCCGGCGCCACCCGTTCAATCCCCTGGACACCTCGTACCAGTGCGCCGACGGCGCTTGGGTTCAGTTCGCGATGCTGCAGCCGACTCGCTATTGGGGACCGCTCTGCGAGGCGCTGGAGCGTCCGGACCTGGCCGACGACCCCCGCTTCGACACCATGGAGCACCTGTTCGAGCATGTTCCGGAGGCGACCGCCGAACTGGAGCAGGCGATCGCGGTCTTCACGCGCGCCGAGCTGGGCCGACGCCTCGAAAGCCGCGACCTCCCCTGGGCGCCGCTCTTCGACGCCGAGGACATCGTGAGCGACGAGCAGGCGCGCGTGAACAACTACTTCGTCAAGAAGCGGCATCGCTCCGGCGTCGAGATGGAGACGCTCGCGCCCCCGTTCGGTCTGCGGGACGAGGAACCGCAGATGGAGCCCGCACCGGAGGCCGGCCAGCACACGGAGGAAGTGCTGCTGGAGCTCGGCTACGGCTGGGACGAGATCGGGGATCTGCGGGAGCGCGGCGCGTTCTAGCTTCGCCGGGAAGCAGCCTGGTCACGAGGCGCCGGACCCTCTCGCGCGGACTGCGCGCGGGCCGGATCGGGACAGGCTAGGGATGGTCTGAACAGGTGGCGTGTCGGGCGCGGTGCGGGTCGATCGGCGTGCCGAGCCGCGCTGTGGGGGCCGATACCGCGGTTCAGGGGGCGATCCCGCCCCCATTCCGCTGCGGGATCGCCCGCACGAGCGATTCCGGACGCACGGCTCCCGCGATCAGGCGATCTGAGGCTCGGCTCGCAGCAGGTTCGCGAAGCCGAGCAGCAGCGCGAGACGCTGGCGGTTCTTCTCAAGGCCCCGGTAGCGGACCTTCGCGTACCCGAAGTGCCGCTTCACGTGGAGAAACGGATGCTCAACCTTCGCCCGCACCGAGGCCTTCCGCCGCTCCGCCTGTGCCTCCTCGCCCCCCGGCGCCAGCTGCCGCCTGAGACTCGGGCGCATCGCCACCCGCCAGCTCACCCCCGAACGCGCGTGCTCCGGGCGCTTCTCCACGCCCTGGTAGCCGGCATCGCCCCACGCCTCCGTCTCGCCGCCGTGCAACAGGCGATGCGCCTCGGTCACGTCGGCGATGTTCGCCGCCGTCGTGTGCACGCTGTGCACCAGCCCGGACCGCGCGTCCGTGCCGCTGTGCAGCTTCATCCCGAAGTACCACTGCCGGCCCTTTCTGGTCTGGTGCATCTCGGGGTCGCGCGCACGCTCGCGGTTCTTCGTCGAGGACGGCGCGCTGATGATCGTGGAGTCCACGATCGTGCCCTCGCACAGCTGCAGCCCCTGCCGTGCCAGATGCGCGTTGATCGTCGCGAACAGCGCCGTTCCCAGCTGATGGCGCTCCAGCAGGTGGCGGAAGTTGAGGATCGTCGTCTCATCGGGGATCGGCTCGGAGAGGCTGAGACCGGCGAACTCGAGCATCGAGCGGGAGTCGTAGAGTTCCTGCTCCATGCCGGGGTCGCTGAGGTTGAACCAGAGCTGCAGGCAGTGGCTGCGCAGCATCACGCGCAGCGGGTAGGGGCGGCGTCCGCGGCCCGGCTTCGGGTAGACGGGCGCGATGCGCTGCTCCAGCTCAGCCCAGGGGACGAGCCCGTCCATGCGCTCCAGAAACCTCTGGCGCCGTGTCCTGACCTTCTTGTGCTCGTACTCGACGCTGCCGAACGACCGCTGCTGCATGGGGCGCCCCTCTCCGGGTCCGCACCCCATGATCGCATCCGCTCACCCGCTCAGGCGAGTTGTTCAGACCATCCCTCGCGAGACCTTTGCGTAACGCGGCGGCGGGCGGCATGGTGGGGGCGGCGGGGCGGACCGGAGGGGGAGCCATGCATCAGCAGACCGGCGCGCCGACGTTCGCGGACGCGTTCCTGCCCGAGGGGCTCGGCCGCAACGAGACGCTGGAGCGGATCGACGCCCTGCTCGACTGGGAGCCCATCGCCCGGCTCGTCGCCGCGATCCACGCCGCGCCCCAGGGCCGCCCCGCCTACCCCCCGCTCGCGATGTTCAGGATCACGCTGCTCCAGCAGTGGTACGACGCCTCCGACCCGGCGATCGAGGAGGCGCTGCGCGACCGCCTCTCGTTCCGCCGCTTCGCCGGCTTCGGCCTCGACGACGCCACGCCCGACCACTCGACGATCAGCCGCTTCCGCACGCAGCTCACCCGGCGCGGCCTCGCCGCGCCGCTCTTCGCCGCGGTCGGGCGCCAGCTCGAGGCGCGCGGCCTGCTCGTCAAGCAGGGCACGCTGCTCGACGCGACCCTGCTCGAGGCGCAGGCGCGGCGGCCCCCCTTCGCCGCGGGCCCGGGCGCGCGCAGCAGCACCGACCGCGATGCGGCCTGGGCGCGCAAGGGCGGCGCGGCGCACTTCGGCTACAAGGCGCACGTCGGGATGGACGCCGGCTCGGGGCTGATCCGCCGCGCGCGGCTGACGCCGGCCAACGTCAACGAGACGGAGGTCGCCGAGGAGCTGCTCGGGGGCGACGAGGCGGCGGTCTACGCCGACAAGGCGTACGACACGAAGGCGCGGCGCGCGCGGCTGCGGGCGCGGGGGGTGAAGGACCGGATCATGCACCGCCCGAACAAGCACCATCCCGAGTTGCCGCACTGGCAGAAGCGGCGCAACGCGCTGCTCTCGCGCGTGCGGGCGCCGGTGGAGCAGGTCTTCGGGACGCTCAAGCGCGGCTACGGCTACCGCCGGGTGCGCTACCTGGGGCTGGAGCGCAACGCGACCGAGCTGTGGCTGAAGTGCACGGCCTACAACCTGAAACGGGCGGTCCGTCTGCTCCCCGCCTGAGGCCCGTCCCGGGGCGGAGTGCGCCCCGGGCACGGTCTGAGGCCTCCGCCCCGCCCCGCCCCAAGCCGCCAACGGCCCCCGCAGGGCCGCCCGTCGCCCCCGGCTTCCCCGGATCTGCCGATTTCGCCAGTTACGCAAGGGTCTCCTAGCGGGTGGAGGCCTCCCGGACGCGGACTGCCGCCTCCGACTCGAACAGCACCTTCTCCGACATGAGATCCTCGATCGCCCGCTCGTCCATCCCGAGGTACTCGCTGAGGATCTCGCGGGTGTGCTCGCCCATCTCCGGCGCGCGGCCGCGGACGTACGCCTGCGCATTCGAGAACTTGAAGGGCGGCTCAACCACTCCGACTGTTCCGAGGCCCGGGTACTCGATCTTGCCGAAGCTCCCACGCTGGACGAACCACGGGTGTGTGAGCATTTCCTCCTGGGACAGGACCGGGCCGGCGGTGATGCGTTCCTCCGCGAGCAATGCGAGGGCCTCCTCGCGGCTGCCGAGTGAGCAGAGCCAGCCCTCCACGATCTCGACGACCTCCTCCGTGCGCTGCAGCCGATCCTGGTCGGAGCGGAAGTCCGGGTGATCGGCGAGATCCTCGCGGCCCATCAACTCGCAGAGGCGCGCCCACGGGCTGAGCTCGCCTGACCCGTGCGCCTGGATGGAGATGTAGCCACCGGTAGCCTTGAACGTACCCATCGGGAACGTGTAGCTCTGGTTCTGACCGTTGCGGTAGGGGGCGGCCGCCTGGCTGCCGAACATCGCAACTGCCGGAGCGATCGTGCAGTCGACGAACAGGTTGGCGTCCACCATCGAGATGTCGATGTGCTGGCCCTTGCCGGTCGCGTTCAGGCCGAGCATCGCCGCGAGAATGCCGACCACGCCGTTGACCGCGGTGATCGGGTCACCGATGCCGCCACCCACGGCGTACGGTGGGCCATCCCTGTCGCCGGTGTTCCAGTTCATCCCGCTCATGGCCTGCGCGATCGGGTCGCTGCTCGGCCGGCCGAGGTCGCCTTCGAGTCCCTCCTGGCCGAACCCGGTGAGCGAGCACATGATCAGGCGGGGGTTGATGTCGCTCAGCGTGACGTAGGAGAGGCCGAGCCTCTGCATAACGCGCGGCGTCATGTTCTCCACGACGATGTCCGTTTGCGGGATCAAGTCCCAGATGATCTGCACGCCGCGCGGATCCTTGAGGTTCACGGCGAGGCTCTTCTTGCCCCCGTTGGTGTGCAGGAAGAGTCGGTTGGCGGGGGTCGTGCGCAGTCCCTCCGCCTCGAACCGGCTCTCGGGCCCCTCGGCGTCGTAGCCCCAGCCGGGCAGCGGGTACTCGACGTGGATGACCTCCGCGCCGAGGTCGGCAAGAATGCGGGAGCAGAACGGGCCAACCGCCGCGAGTGTGAAGTCGAGGACGCGCAGGCCCGCAAGCAGGTCAGTCATCGGAGTTCCCTTCTCTGAGAGAGTCTGCGGGCGCAGCGCGCTCGGCGCCGAGGCGTGTGCACTCTCTCGAATCATGTGGAGCAGAGGTGGGATTCGCAACCTGCACGATGCCCGGACCGATGCCCAACTGCCGCCCGCGGCGAGCGGTAGGACCGCTGCACGGCCCTCCCCGATGACGATCGAGGACATCTTCGAGGCGGTGAACCGGACGGACGCGTACCTTTGGGTCGCCTCGAATTCGGGGGCGAACCGTTGGGAGACGAAGATGACCAGCGCAACAGCCGTGCCGACTCTGCCGTACGAAGCTCTCGAAGAGTGGGAGCGACTCCCGGACGGGATGACGCTGCACGAGACCCCGGGCGTCTCGGTCGGGGCCGACGGGACGGTCTGGCTGCTCACAAAGAACCCCAGGAATCCGGTGATCGCCCTCGACAGCGACGGGAACTTCCTCCGCACCTTCGGGGCCGGGACGTTCACCGACGCCACACACGCGATCCTCGCGGCACACGACGGATACCTGTATTGCGCCGATGAGGGGGCGCACACGATCACGAAGTGGACGACCGAGGGTGAGCTGCTGATGACAATCGGCACGCCCGGCCGTCCCGCCCCGAAGTTCTCCGGGGAGCCGTTCAACAGTCCGACGGACATCGCGATCGCCGAGGACGGCACGATCTTCATCAGCGACGGCTATGGGAACGCGCGTATCCACAAGTACTCGCCCAGCGGAGAACGCCTGCTCTCCTGGGGCGAGCCGGGCGTCGACGCCGGTCAGTTTCTGTGCCCCCACAACATCGGCCTGCGTGGCGACCGCCTCTACGTCGCCGACCGAGAGGCGCTGCGCGTCCAGGTCTTCGACCTCGACGGCAACCACATCGTCACCTGGAACAACATCCACCGGCCGTGCGCCCTGACCGTCGGTCCCGAGGGCAACATCTACATCGGTGAGCTGTGCGGCGTGCCGCTGACGGTGGACGCGCCCGGGGTCGGTCACCGGATCTCGGTGCTGAGCCCCGACGGTGAACTCCTCGGCCGCTACGGCGCGCCCGAGGCGGGCGAGGGGCCGGGGCAGTTCATCGCGCCGCACGGAATCGGGGTGGCGGCAAACGGGGACGTCTATGTCGGAGAGATGTCCTTCACGATGCTGGGGAGCCGCCTGGACCCGCCGCGTGAGCTGAAGAGCCTGAAGAAGCTCCGCAGGACAGGCTGATCCGGGGCGGCACGGCGTCGGTCATCGGGAGTGCGTCCCCGCGCTGAGGCAAGGACGTAGAGACGACGTATGGACGTGGTGCGGGTGCTCGGCCCGACGCCTCGCGATCGAGCCGTCCGCCAGCCAGAGACGGCCGCGGCGCGTAGCGCTGGGTCGAGCGCGCCTGACCGACGAGCCGGCAGGCCCGTCGCTCCGACACCACGTAGTGCTCGATGAGACGTGTCACCGCCCCTCGTTTCCGGCCGCGCCCGACCGCCGCTTACAGCGCGGGAGCCTGCTCGTGGAAGTCGGAGGTGCCCTGGTAGGCATGCGCGATGCGCAGCGCGAGCGCATCCGCGAACAGCGCGGCGCTGATCAGCAGGCCGGTGGGCAGGCCGTCGGCGTCGCTCCCGTTGGGCACGCTGATCGAGGGCTGATGCGTCAGGTCGAAGGTGAGTGCGTTGCGGAACTTGAGGTCGGCGTTCTCGGTAACCACCTGCGGGTCGTCACCGATCGGCTCGGCCACCAGCGGCGAGCTGGGGCCGAGGTAGGCGTCGATGCCGCCGAGGGCGGCCTCGAAGCGCGCCTCGACGAGCTTGCGCCGTTCAAGGGCCCGCACCATCGAGATCGCCGGCGTCTCGAGGCCGGCGAGGAGCCGCGAGCGCATCGGTTCGGATACGGCCTCGGGGCGCTCGCGCACGATCTGCTCGAGGCCGCTCGCCAGCTCGGGGCGGAAGATCGAGTACGCCAGGCTGCGCCAGTCGCCCTCGTCCTCCAGCGGTTCGACCTGGACGATCGTGGCGCCGAGGTCACGCAGCACATCGAGGGACGCCTCGAAGTTCTCCCGCACGGCATCCTGCGACTGATCGAGCAGCGAGGGGATCACGCCGAGCGTGAGGCCCGCGACGCCCGCGTCGAGATCCGCGGTGAAGTCCTCGCCGGGACGGGCGACGGAGTCGTGGTCACGCGGGTCGGCGCCCTGCAGCACGTTCAGCAGCAACGCGCAGTCCTCGGCGGTCCGGGCGAGCGGGCCGGCATGGTCGATGGTGGCCGGGATCGGCGCGACGCCACCGCGCCCGACGAGCCCGTAGGTCGGCTTGTAGCCGGTGACGCCGCAGAACGCGGCGGGGATGCGAATCGAGCCGCCGCTGTCCGTGCCGAGCCCGCCGAGCGCCTGTCCGGCCGCGATCGCGGCGGCCGAGCCACCCGACGATCCGCCGGGCACCCGGTCGAGGTTCCAGGGGTTGCGAGTCGGGCCGTGCCAGTAGTTGTTGCACGTCCCGCCCATCGCGAACTCGTCCGTGTTCGTCTTGCCGAGGAGCACCGCGCCTGCCTCTCGCAGGCGCGCAACCGTGGTCGCATCTTGGGTCGGCACGCGGTCCAGGAACGCGCCCGAACCGGCGTTGGTCACCACGCCCGCGGTGTCGAAGACGTCCTTCACCGCCAGCGGAATGCCGTCCAGCGGCCCGAGGCGATGGCCGGCGGCGGCGCGCTCGCTGGCGGCGGACGCCTCGGCCGAAGCCGAGGCGCGCATGAGCCGCACGAACGCGTTGACACCACGCTCGCCGCCGTCGGTTGCCTCGATGCGGGCGAAGGCGGCCTCGGTCAACTCGCTGGGCGACAGCGAGCCGTCGTCGATGCGGCGGCTGGCCTCGGCAATGCTCAGGCTCGCCAGGTTGCCGTCCACGGTCGTGCTCCCGCCTCGGCCCGCTCCCTGGCCGGTGTCCCCGAACGCCTCGTGCGCGCCGCTCCGCGCGGCCCTGTCCGGTGAAATCGCTGATTCCGGACCGCCCCCGGGCGCTGGTCACGAGTGATCACGGTGCGGCGCCCCCGGTTGGGAATGACAACCCGTCGAGGCCCCGCCATGATAATTCGATGTGGGAGCGCCAGGCGAACTGGTGCGTGGGCAGGAGGTGCAAGTCCTCTGCGGCGAAGGAGCAAGTCACTCCATGCCGCTCCGCGAGCCGTGCGCGGGTCATCGTGAGGTGGGCCGTGAAGCGTCGGTAGCGGGGTATGTGGGCGGAGCTATCGAGCATCGAAAGGACAGTCTGGAGCGCCGAGGCCCTCCATTTGGTCGAAGGCAACACCGGCGGCGGCGCTACGGGCGAGTCGTCGTCGGGCTCCACGGTGTCGAAGAACTCAGGCACGCATACACGTCCAGCACCGGGACCTGGGAGGGCTGCGAGCCGTCCCGGCGGGTCGTACGCCGGGACCGCATCGGGAAGGGAGGCAACCGAAGCCGATGATGGACGGAGCGCAGCAGTCTGACGCGGGCGTAGTAGCGATGAAGGCGGCGAACAAAGGGGCGCGAGTCCCGGCGGAGCCGCTGGAGCGAAGGGCCGCGGCCGAGAGGAATCCGCGACGCACGGGCACGGTCCGGACGCAGAGCCGGGGAGCGGTGTCACCCGGGGCGGAGCGGATACGGCAGTTCGTAAAGGAGAAGCCGGGGGAGAGGCTCACCGCGCTCCTGCACCACATCACGCCGGACGCGCTGCGGGAGGCGTACCTCGCGTTGAAGCGAGACGCGGCTCCGGGCGTGGACGGGATGACGTGGCGCGAGTACGGGGACGGGCTGGACGAGCGATTGCTCGACCTGCACGGCCGCGTGCAGAGGGGAGCGTACCGGGCGAAGCCCGTGCGGCGGGTGGAGATAGCCAAGCCGGACGGGGGCGTACGGCCGCTCGGTATTGCCTCGCTGGAGGACAAGATCGTCCAGCGGGCGGTGGTGGAGCAGATCCTGAACCCGATATACGAGTCGGAGTTTTTCGGCTTCAGCTACGGGTTTAGGCCGGGGCGCTCGGCGCACGACGCGCTGGACGCGCTGGCCTACGCGGTGGACCGGCGGAAGGTCGGCTGGATTGTCGAGGTGGACATCCGCGAGTACTTCGACAGCATCGACCGGGAGCAGCTGATGCAGTTCCTGGAGATGCGCATCGGGGACCGGCGGGTGCTACGCCTCATCCGGAAATGGCTGAACGCCGGCGTCATCGAAGCGGGGCTGGAGGTCGACGTGGCGCGGGGGACGCCGCAGGGGGCGGTGATATCGCCGCTGCTGGCGAACGTGTACCTGCATCATGTGCTCGACGACTGGTTCGCGCGCGAGTGGCGGCCGCGGGAGGTCTGGGGCGAGGCGTACATCGTGCGGTATGCCGATGACTTCGTCCTGGGGTTCCAGTACCGCAGGGATGCGGAGCGCTTCATGGAGGCGCTACGGGAACGGTTCGCAGCGTTCGGGCTGGGAGTGCACCCGGAGAAGACGCGCCTGGTGGAGTTCGGGAGGTTCGCGGAAGCGAACCGGCGTGAGCGCGGGGAGGGTCGACCGGAGACGTTCGACTTCCTTGGGTTCACGCACTACTGCCGGACAACGCATGAGGGGCGGTTCGGACTGGGGCGCAAGCCCGTTGCGAAGCGGATGCGCCGCACGCTGCAGGCGGTCAAGGCCGAACTGCGGCGACGCATGCACGCGGACCCGGTGGCAACGGGGCGGTGGCTTGGGCGGGTATTGCGCGGGTGGCTGGGCTACTACGCGGTGCCGACGAGCTCGCCGTCGCTGTCACGGTTCGTGCGGTTTCTGAGGCGGCTCTGGATGCGAGTCCTCCGCCGGAGGTCACAGCGGGGCTACTTCCCATGGGAGCGTCTCGACGCCCTCTGTAGGAAGCTCTGGCCCCGCGTCGCCATCCTGCACCCGTGGCCGTCGGAGCGATTTGCCGTCAGGACTCAAGGCGGGAGCCGGATGCGTTAGCGCGCACGTCCGGATCCGTGCGGGGGGCGCCGGGCAACCGGCGTCCCTACCGCGAACCCCGCCCGCGTGGTCCGCATCGGCGCCCAACGGCGGGGCCGTCCGAGCGCAGATGGCGTGACGGTACGGATGGAGGGCGACGTTGCGGCAGTTCAACGGACGGGTGGCCGTCGTGACCGGGGCCGCCAGCGGTATTGGTCGCGCCCTCGCCGAGCGGTGTGCCGCCGAGGGCATGCGCGTCGTCCTCGCCGATGTCGAGGAGCCCGCCCTCGACGTCGCAGTGCACGAGCTGCGTGAGCGAGGGCACGACGTCATCGGCGTCGTCACCGACGTCAGCGACGCGGCAGCAGTCGAGCGCCTGCGCGACGAGGCACTCGAGGCGTACGGTGCAATCCACCTCGTGTGCAACAACGCCGGCGTGATCGCCAACTCCGACCGGCCGCCTGCCGGGCGCGGCGAGGGCAGCCAGGGCCTGCGCCTCTGGGAGCAGCCGCTCGAAGACTTCAGCTGGCTGTTCGGCGTGAACCTCTGGGGTGTCGTGCACGGCATCCGCACCTTCGTACCGGTCTTGCTCGAGCAGGAGGAGGGCCACCTGGTCAACACCGGCTCCGAGTTGGGCCTGCTCACAGGTGAGCATTACGGCATCTACACGGCGACGAAGCACGCGGTCGTCGCGCTCTCGGAGACGCTCGCGCGGCAGCTGGCGGGCGCCTCGGTGGGTGTGTCCGTACTCTGCCCCGGCCCCGTGGCCACGCGCATCGCGCTTGCGGAGCGCAACCGCCCAGGCGGCGAACGCGAAGCTCTCGGTCCGCTGACAGCTCCGCGGGGCATGGCCGGTGAAGCTATCAACCCGGCCGATGTCATGGACCCTGCCGATGTCGCGGCACAGGTAGTCGAGGCCGTGCGCGACGAGCGGTTCTACATCCTGACGCACGGCGACAAGTACGACGACGCCATACGCTCGCGGATGGAGGCGATCCTCGAACGCCGCAACCCCGACGGCGACGTGTCCTGACCAGTTGACCCGCATCTTTCGGGCGATAGAATTAGCAGGTCCGAATGCCCCGCGTGCGCAGGCGCGCGCCTGCGTGCATCAAGACAGCCAGGAGCTTCGCCGCGAAGCGAGTGCGAGAGCGTAGAGGTTGTCTCCGGCAGGAGGAATGAGCTTGCCTTCTCCAGTCTCTTCCAGCGGCGCGATCCCCTTCGGAGTCGTGCTTCCCGGACACGATCTCAAGAGCAACTCCGCGCACGCGCAGGCGCTGGAGGCGGCCGGTGCAGATTCGATCTGGGTGTACGAGACCGGACTCGAGACCGATGCGATCACGCCGATGGCCGTGTACGCCGCGGCAACCGAGCGTGTTCGAGTGTGCAGCGGCGTGATTCCCGTCTGGACCCGGAATCCGGCGCTGATTGCCCAGACGGCCGCGACACTCGACCTGCTGGCCCCGGGCCGCATCATCCTCGGCCTCGGAGCGTGGTGGGATCCGCTGGCAGCGCGAGTGGGGGTTGAGCGCAGGGCGCCGATCCGCGTGATGCGCGAGGTGGTTGAGGCGCTTCGCCTGCTGCTTCCGCGCGACAAGGAAGCGAGTTACGAAGGCACGTACGCCCATCTGGATCGCGCCTACCTCGACCATCCGGGCGCCGGCGGCCACGACGTCAAGATCTTCATCGGCGCGGTTGGACCGCAGATGCTGCGCCTGGCCAGTCGCATCGCGGATGGTGTCGTGCTCAACGGGGCTCATCCGGTCGAAGCGATCCGCGATGCTGTCGCCCGGATCGCCGAAGGTGCGGAGTCCGCGGGCCGCTCTCTGGATGAGATCGAGCGAGTGATGCCCGTCCGCGTGCTGGTCACGCGGGACAAGCATGCGGCGCTGCAACGGCAGAAGGTCTATTTCGCGCGCTTCCTGGCTCAGCAGCCTCACGTCGAGTCGCCGTCCGGGGTTGACCCCGAACTCGCGGCGCGCGTGCGCGCGATGGCGCCCGGCGGATGGCCCGCGCCCGCGGAAGACTACGCGGAGGCGGCGGCCCTCATCCCCGACGAGGCGGTTGCGCTGCTGGGATGTGTCGGTGAGCCCGACGAGGTTCGCGAGCGACTGGGCGCGTACCTCGATGCGGGCGTGACGCTCCCGATCCTCGTGGAGGTTCCGTCGCAGGATACCCTCGAGCTGCTCAAGGCCGGTCTCCCCTAGCATCAGCAGCGGCTGCCGCGCGAGCGCCGACCGCATTCGGCTCACTGGAGCACGAATGCATGGACAGGAACGGCTCAAGGGGGCAGCGGTGAACGTGATCGTGACGGGAGCGGCGCAGGGGATTGGCGAGGGAGTCGCGCGACACCTGGCCACGGAAGGCCATCGCCTCGTGCTCGCCGACATTCAGACGGCTGCGGCCGTCGCGGTGGCGCGTGACCTCGGCGCGTGGAGTGTCGAGGTCGACATCGCGAGCCCCGAGAGCGCCCGGGAGATGGCGCGCCGCGCGATCGCGGCGCTCGGTCACGTGGACGCCATCGTCAACGTAGCCGGGCTCGACGCCCCGCGCGGCACGGCGTTGACGACCGACGATGAGCTGTGGCGGCAGGTGCTGGACGTCGACCTCTCGGGACCATGGTGGTGCACGAAGGCGCTGCTCGAGCACTTTCTCGAACGCGGGGGCGGCCGCGTCGTGATCATCAGCTCCGTTGCCGCCTGGCGAGGGCATGACACGATCACGCCCGCCTACAGCGCCGCCAAGGCAGGGCTCCATGGCCTCGTCGTGGCGCTCGCGCACCAGCTGGAGCGCTCCGGCATCCTGGTCAACGCGATCGCTCCGGGTGCGACGGGGACCGGGGCGTTATCCGACTGGTCCGAGGAGGAGCGGGCCGTGCTCGATCAGAACGCGCCGCTCGGGCTGGGCGGAACCGAGCCGATCGCGCGCATGGTGGCGCACCTCCTGGGCCCCGGTGGCGATTGGATCAGCGGAGCGATCCGAACGTCAGCGGCGGCAACATAAAAGGTCGCTAGGGCCGCCCGGGGCTACTGGCCGCCCCTCCGGCGTGCCGCCACCCGTGGGCGGGCGCGTCTCGCCCCGGTCCGCATCGGTGTGGATCGAACCCACCGTCACGAGAACCTGTCCCCAGGGGTCGCGGCCGTCCGCTGGCGTGCATCCGCAACGCTGTCAGTCTTGCGGTCAGATGACTACCAGCAGCTCTCACCCCCAAGAGGGTCCGGGGTGGGTTTCATTGGAACTCCGGCGGAGATCCGGCCCGGTTCGGGCGGGTCTATGCCTCCTCGCCCGCCGCCGCCAGGCGCAAGGCGCCGGTGGGACAGAGCATCGTCACCTCGCGCGCCTGCTCCTCGCTGAGCTCATCCTGAGGCGCGTCGGGCCGCACGAACGGCAAGCCGTCGCCGCCCTCCTCGAACAGCTCCGGGTGCTCGAAATGGCACAGCGCTGTGCGCGCGCAGACGGTGAGATCGAACTCGAACTTCGCCACGAGCCCCTCCTATATCCCTGCGCGCACGAACGACGCCCGGCGCGCGGAGCGCGCGCCGATCATGCCGGCGCGTTGCGCACCGGGAAGTGCGCCAGTCCGCGCAGCATGAAGCCGCGGTTATAGGGCAGCTCCTCGAGTGGGGTGGCCGCCTCGAGTCCCGGGAACGTGCGCAGCAGGGTGCGCAGCGCCACGTTCGTCTCGATTCGCGCAATGTATTGCCCAAGGCAGACATGGATCCAGTCGCCGAAGGCAAGATGGCGGTTGCGATCTCGCGCGATGTCGAACTCCTCGGCCCGCTCCCACACCTCCTCGTCACGGTTGGCGGCGGCGACTATCGGGAGCACGAGATCCCCGGCGGCGATCGCCTGGCCCGCGACCTTCGTGTCGGCAGTGGCGATGCGGATCACGATCTGTATCGTGCCGTCGTAGCGCAGAACCTCCTCGACGGCGTCGTCCATGCGCTCCGGCTCGTCGCGCAGCAGCTGCAGCTGGTCCGGGTGGCGGAGCAGCGCGAGTACGCCGTTGCCGATGAGGCTGGTCGTCGTCTCGTTGCCGGCGAGCAGGAGTAGCTCGATCGAGGCCAGCAGCTCATCATCCGTCAGCCGCTCCTCGTCGTCGCGTGCGGCGACGAGACGGCCGATGAGATCGTCGGTCGGCTCCTGCCGGCGGGCCGCGATTTGCGCTTGCAGGTACTCGCGAAACTCCACGACTGCGGCGTTGCGGGTGTCGATCTCCTCCTGCGGGGAGTCCGGCAGGAAGCGCAGGTTCGAGGCAGCGGACCATCGCTTGAAGTCGTCGCCACGCTCGGGTGGGATTCCGAGCAGCTCCGCGATTACGGTCACGGGCAGCGGGATCGCCAGCTCCTCCATCAGGTCGAACGTGTCGCGATCTGCGGCGCCCTCGAGGAGCCGGTCGGCGATCGTCTGGATGTGTGGCTCGAGCGCCGCGACCTTCCGCGGCGTGAAGTCGCGGTCGAGGATCTTGCGCAGCCGGGCGTGGTCGGGCTCGTCGGCCAGCATCATCGTCATTGTGCCGGGGGGCGCCATCTGCTCGCGGTGCTGGTCGGGGCGCGCCTGACCCTCCGCCGGACCGCCCGGCTGACGGCTGCGGCTGGAGAAGAGGTCCGGGTGGCGCAGCACGTGCTGCACGTCCTCGTAACGGCTGACGCACCAGGCCTTCAGCGTCGGCGACCAGGCGACGGGCGCCTCGTGGCGCAGGCGGCGATAGACCGTATGGGGCTGCGCCACCATCTCCGCGTCGTAGATGTCGTAGCCCAGGTCCTCGGCGGTGGGCTGACTGCGCTCGGTCGCTGTGGCCATACGGGGCTACTCCTCGGGTCTCGAGGGCGTCGCCGGGGGCATGGAATCAGCGGCAATGTACGCGATTCGGAGGCGGGCCGTGCATTGCGGCCAGCTCCAGGCGGGGATCCGATGGCGGGCCTGGGGCCCGTAGCGATCATGACGTCGCTTTCGCCGCAGTACTGGCCGTCATCCACGGACCTCCCGCTGCGGTGCGACTTCGCCAGCCACACCCCTTGGTCACGGGTCCCGTTCGACCAGCCCCGGGAGTCACCAACCTCGGTGGATGCCGCAGCGAGTCGCTTCGAACTCTCAGTTCAGGATGCGTCGGGTGCCGCCGGCTGGACGACGGCCGGCGCCGGCTCCGGCACTCGCGCCGCGAGTTCTCTGCCTTCCTCGATGATGTCGGCGAGGCGCTGCAGGTCGATCAGTGCGCAGAGCAGCACCGAGCGAGCAGTGAACCTCGACACGATCAGCGGATCGTGTGTGTTCGAATCGAACCAGGCGACCGGACTGCCGACGACCCCGAACACGAACTCCTTCATGAGTTCCGGGTTGTCCACCCTCAGGGTTCCTTCCTGCTTGGCGAGGTTGAGGTAACGCCCGTACCAGTCCTGAAGCCGGCGCCGCTTCTCCCAGAACTCGCTGAAGGGTGGCCTGTGAGCATCGGGCAGGCGGGCGAGGAGCGCGAGGTTGTACGGCCCCGAGCAGTAGTTGCGGACGTCGAGGAATGTCAGCGCCCAGAGACGAGCCGCACCACTCGCACCAGCGACGTCGATCAGGCGCGCCATTTGCAATGGAGGTTCGACGGTGCGGTCGAGCAGCTCCGCGAGGATGTCGTCCTTGCGTGCGAAGTAGTGATAGAGCGAACCCTGGCGCAAGCCCGCCGCCTCGGCGATCTCGCGCGTCGTTGTTCCACGGAACCCCTGCTCCGTGAACAGTCGCCCTGCTTCGAGCAGGATGTGCTCCACGGGCTCGATGTTGAGTGTGTCCTTGACGATTCGCGGACGCCCGATGCGGCGCGCGCTCGGCTCGCCGCCGCTCATCGCCGGTCAACCAATACGGCAGGAGCACCCGACTGTCGGCCCGGGGGCGTACACGGGTCGCCGGCCTCGAGCGGCGAATGCGCTCCGCCGTCGCTGGTTTCCAGCCGTGAGCCGAAGGCGGGAATCATAGCTTGCGCTCATCTCGTCCGCAGGGTGCGACTTTCGGCCAACAGAACGGTATGTTTCTCTGCCGTCGCCAGTCAAGAACTCATCCAGCCGCGCTCCCGAACCTCGCGTTCGATCACCGCAGGCATGTCGCTCCCCGCGAGCGGGTTGACGGTGACATGACCTACGGGATATCCGGGTGCTTCGGCCTGGAGTACCGCCCGGAAGACTGTCGGGCGGTTCCGGATCGGCGACGGCTGCCTCGCGTCAGGACACGTCGCCGTCGGGGTTGCGGCGCTCGAGGATCGCCTCCATCCGCGAACGTATGGCGTCGTCGTACTTGTCGCCGTGTGTCAGGACGTAGAACCGCTCGTCGCGCACGGCCTCGACTACCTGTGCCGCGACATCGGCAGGGTCCATGACATCGGCAGCGTCGATGGCTTCGCCGGCCATGCCCCGCGGAGCTGTCAGCGGACGGAGAGCTTCGCGCTCGCGGCCCGGGCGGTTGCGCTCCGCAAGCGCGATGCGCGTGTCCACAGGGCCCGGGCAGAGTGCGGACACACCCACCGCAATGCATCATAAATGGGTGTTACTGAGGATATCCCTCTGTGCATCAGAACCTGTTACCGAGGATCTGCGCGTTGGGGACTCGATCTTGCGGCGTGATCTGGGGCAGCGCTGGCCGCTCAGGAGCTGCGAGAGATAGCCGGGTGCGATGTCGGCGCGGCGTGCGATCTCCCAGGCTCATATTGAGGCGGTTGATGAGTTCCCACACCGCACCCGCGTTGAGCAGCACGCGCGACGCGCGTTACTTGCGGGTCATGAAGCATCGCCACCAGCCGAGGGCGTCTTGCGCACGAGCGCGGCTCGCTCGACGGCCTCGATCTGTGTCGTAGTCATGCGTGTGAGCGTACCTGTCGTCCCCGCTGTGCGGGCATGGGCGCCGCCTCGCGGCTCACTCGGCTGCGGCGATCACCACCGGCACGACGGTGCGCGGTGGCGGGAAGCCCTCGCCCTCCGACACGTCCTCCTCGTACACCTCGAGGTGCGCGAGTTGGCGCTCGGCGGCTTCGTACGTGACCGCGAAGGTGAAGGGCGCCGGGCCGTCCACCCCACCGCCCATCGCGAAGCCGCTCGCCAGCACCTCGCCCGCGCGGCCGAGCAGCCGCCACTGCACGTTCGACTCGAACGTGCGCGAGCAGCCGCGGACCGTGAACCCGTTCGCGACCTCCTCGCCGCCGGCAGGCGAGAGCACGACGACGAGCGCCGCGTCGGGCAGGCTGTCGTCACACGCGAACGCGTCAGCACTGCTGATGCCCGCGATCTCCTCGAACGTCTCGCCCGCGAGGCGGAACTGGCGAAGCGCGAGGATCGAGGGACTCTCGCTGAACGGTGCGTCCGGCGGCCGGTCGACGGTAGCCACCGTGATGACGCCTTCGTGGATGGAGAGGCCCGCGACGCGGATGCGGTCGCCGAGGAAGACGGCGTCGGCGTCGCGGAGCTCACCTTCCTCGTTGAGCAGCGCATGCAGGTAGCGGAAGTTCCCGCTGCCGCCCGGGTTCTCGATCGTGATCGCGGCGGCGTCCGGGATGCCGTTGCCGTCGAGGTCGCCGACGGCCGACTGGGAGAGGCGGATCTCGAGTTCGCTGGACGAGCCGGGCGCGACCGGCGCCCGGAACTCGCCGTCCTCGAGCGTGGCCATGCCCGCGTCGGTGTGCTCGGTCAGGATGGTGGCCCCCTCGATGGACACTCCGTCCGGCGCTGCCAGATCGTTGTCGGCTATCCCGTCGCAGGACGCCAGCAGCGTAGCTGCGAAGAGCAGTGCGCCCACGGCCGTCACGCGTCGAGCAGCACGCCGGGTCCAGACTCGCATCGACGTATCGGCTCCCTCGCGGTCGGGTGTCAGCTGCAGATCAGCTGCAGGGCAGGCCGAAGGCGTACCCACGCCCGGTCAGCCCGTCGAGCACGGTATCGAGGGCGGCCACGGCCTGCGAGCGTTCGCCGCCACCGTCGTGCATCAGGACGATCGCACCGGGCCGCACGTTGGAGAGCACGTGCGAGGCGATCTGGTCCTCGCCCGGCCGCCGCCAGTCCTGCGTGTCCACGCTCCACAGCACAATTGGCGAAGGCGCTGCTCACGCCACGCCCGAAGCCCAAGCGCGAGTAGCACGCGTCGTCAACCCAAGTATATAACCCCCATTTATTGGACAGCTATCGCTGCACTGGATCATGTCCGTCCACGGCGCGGCGTTCGCTCACATCGTGGTTGCTGCGGAGATGGCGCACCACATCACGGCGGTTGCGAGGGCGTCGCCGCGTTCGGCGGAACCACGGCATCACACTCGGCCACATCTCGCTGAGCCTGAGCGGTCACACGACCATCGAACGGAACTTGGCCCGCTCGCGCATGACGGGGGCAGTAGCTGTGCGGGTCCCTTCTCGACCCCGCATCGACTCGCCTGCGGCCACGGTCACTTCGGAACAGCAGTCTGATGCACGCGCCGGGATTTCGGTAACAGGGGTTGCGATGCGATCCGCCCACCGAGGCGCCCGCCAGCTGCCGCGCGAGCGTCTCCGAGAGCGCGACGACCGCGTGTTTCGTCGACGTGTAGATGCCGTAGTGCTCGCCTGTGAGCAGGCCGAACTCCGAGGCGGTGTTGACCAGGTGGCCCTCCTCCTGCTCGAGCAGGACCGGTACGAATGTGCGGGTGCCGTGCACGACGCCCCAGAGGTTCACGCCGAACAGCCAGCTGAAGTCCTCGCGCGGCTGCTCCCAGAGGCGCAGGTCCTGGCTGCCCTCGCCGCGCCCGGCAGGCGGCCGGTCGGTGACGACGCCGATGACGTCGTGCCCTCGCTCACGCAGCTCGTGCACGGCCACGTCGAGGGCGGGCTCCTCGACGTCGGCGAGGACGACGCGCATGCCTTCGGCGGCGAAGTGCTCGGCCAGGGCGCGACCAATGCCGCTGGCGGCGCCGGTCACGACGGCCACCCGTCCGTTGAACTGCCGCAACGCACCCTCCATCCGTACCGCCACGCGCGAATCGCTACTGCGGGTCGCAGAGCGCCTGAAGGCTCTGGTACGTGGGCAAAGGCAGGTCGCTCCCGCAGCCGGCGATCACCTGGGTGCTCGGCAACCGCGCCGTTTCAGTCGCGCTTGTGGCCATGCGCAGCGAGCGGGAGCTGCATGAGAACGTTGCAGCCGCGGGCTGGCGGCTGCAATCGTCTGGCGAGCTAGAGAGACAAGATACGCTCCGCGTTCGCCCCGAGGATCGCCTCCTTTTCCTCATCGGACAACCCTGGGAGGTCAAGCACGATGGCGGCTGAGTGACCAATGTCGTACCAGGGGAAGTCCGAGCCCAGCATGACACGGTCTGAGCCGATCTGCTGGACAAGGTCGACACACTGCCTGGCGGTTGGCGCCTGGGGAGCACCCAGCCACGCGATGATCTCGGAGCAATCGTACGCAACGTTGGATGAGAGGCCGATCAGCTCCGGCAGCTGCCTCCACGAACCACCGCCCATGTGAGCTACGACGAACACCAGCGCCGGGAACGCGCGGAGCACCTCAGCGACCGCGCGCGGCTCCGCGTACTGCTCCCCGTCGCGTGCGGGGCCGGAGTGGGCCACGATCGGGATACCGAGCGCGACACAACGCTGATATAGCGGCCACATACGGCGGTCGTCCATCGAGAACCCGAGTCTGGCCGCGTGGAGCTTGAGGCCGCGCGCTCCGTGATGCTCGACGAGATTGGTGAGCAGCTCGAGGGTTCCAGATGTCTCAGCGTGCGGATCGATCGATACGTATGGAATGAACTGGGGGTGCTCACGCGCGACGTCGCATGCCCACTGGTTGTACTCCAACAACCTTGCCGGGGTGGCCGCCTCGACCGTGGCGTCGAGCTTTCCTGCTTCGACTTCACTTGCGAGGCGCCGTCGGTCCAGGGCTTCGCTCCAGAGGTTCACTACGACAGCCTTCGCGAAGCCGCTCTCTGCCATCGCCGCGATGGCGTCGTCGACGGTCCCTGCGTGAGCCGAGAAGCGGATGTCTGGCTTCTCGCCGTACTCCCAGACCTCGTAACCGGACTTTGCACCCTTCGCCAGTTCCGTTGTTTCGTAGAGGTGTACGTGCGTATCGATCCGAAGTTGCTCGGCCATCGGTCTCATCGACCTCTCAGTGTGAGGTGGTGGTCGCGATAGTAGCGCTTCGGCCGGCTCCTTCACGAGCGCGGCCGCCGTCGTGTAGCGCACCCGCGGACTTGCGCGGTCGGGCTACTCGCCATGCAGGGCACTCGCACAGCGCCGAGCGCTCCTCGCACCTAGACTGTGGCGCGGGAGACTGCGCGCCCCGCAGTCCGGGATAGCTGGAGCATGCGTATGCGAGTCCTCGTGATAGGCGGCACGCAGTTCGTTGGGCGGCACACCGTCGAGCTGCTGCTGGAGCGGGGTCATGAGGTCGCGGTGCTGAACCGTGGCGTGACGCCGGATCCCCTGCCAGCGGAGGTCCGCCGGCTCCGCGCCGATCGCACGAAGGCCGACGAGCTGCGCAGCGCCATCGGCGACCTCGACTTCGACGCCGTCGTCGACTGCATCGCCTACGCCGTCGATGACATCGAGGCGGCGTACGAGCTGTTTCGAGGGCGGATCGACCGCTACGTCTTCATCAGCACGCAGGCGGTCTACGCCCCAAGCGAGCTGTTTCCGATCGACGAGACGTTGCCGCTCCTCGATGGCTCGAGCTTTGCGTACGCGCAGCAGAAGGCCGACATCGAGCGCCGCCTCGAAGCGATCGGACGGAGCGAGGAGTTCCCGTGGGTGAGCCTGCGCCCCGGCTACATCTACGGGCCGTACAACAACGTCCCGGTCTCAGAGCCCGCGCTATTCGCGCGAATCGACCGCGACCGTCCGATCCTGGTCCCGGGTGACGGCCGGTTCCCCTCGCACCACACCCACGCACGGGACCTCGCCGAGGCGGTGCTCGCCTCGCTGCAGCGGGACGAGGCGGTCGGCCGGGCGTACAACATCTTCGGCGAGTACGCGCAGACGGCGAACCGGCTGGTGCGTGCCGCGGGCGAAGCCGCGGGCCGCGAGTCGCGCATCGTGCGGATGCCCAACGCCAGCAACGCCGAGGCGCGCCGCGTCTTCTTCTACCTCGTGCGCCCGGTGCTGCTGTTCAGCATCGAGCGTGCGAAGCGAGAGCTTGACTGGCGACCGCGCTTCGACATCGAGACGGGGCTCGCGGACTCCTACCGCTGGTACCACGAGTCCGGCTATGCCGATCAGCAAGTGGTCGACTTCAGCGTCGATGACGAGGTACTGGCCTCGTTGCAGGGTTGAGCGATCCCCGGTCGCTCCCCGCGACTCCTCGTTCGACGAGCCCGGAGGCGGAAACCTGCGCGCCCGACGACATCGATCGCGCTGGTACCGGGCGGTCCGTGGCGTGGACTCTGACCGGCCTTGCCGCGTCCGCGGGGACGAGCGACGGGGCCCGCGCGGGTGCTGCAGTCGCCCGCTGACGCCTACCGATTCCGGGATGGTGAACGTGCTCGTCGTGGCGCCGTGGGCGGAGTGGGTGTCACTGCTGCCTGTTGCGGGCTGGAATCGTGGGGGCCGCGGCCAGTTAGCGCTCGACCTGCTGGATCAGCTCGATCCTGACATCGTCCGGGGCTCGCAACCAGCAGGCGCGAATGGCGCCGAAGTCGACCGGCCCCTCCAACAGCTCCGCTCCGAGCGCTTCGAGTCGCTCGATGTCCGCTTCGAGGTCCGCTGAATCGAGCCCGAAGTGCTCCAACCCCTCGTGCACGCTGGCGTCGCCGGGACCGAGCGTCTCGCCGCTGCGCGCGCCGGAGATATTGACCGTGATGCCGTTCTCGCTGCGCGTCGCCACGAAGCGGTCACCGCCCTCACGGACGAAGTCACGCACGATCTCGAAGTTGAATGCCTCGACCCACCACTCTGCGCTCTTCCATGGGTCGCGAGACTTGATGTGGATGTGGTTGATGGCGAAGGTCATCGGCGATTCCTCTGGCTCTCGTTGCCGCCCCTGTCAGTTCGTAACCAGCACGCCCTGCGCCCGGAGGAAGCCGGCGACGGCCTCTGCGACTGCGCCGGGCTGCTCGATCATCATCGCATGACCGGCGCGGGGTACGTCCACAACCGTCACACGGTCCGGGTACTCGTCGGCGAGCTGATGACCGTTCTGAGGTGGGGCCGCCCGGTCATCGGCCCCCTGGACCACGAGCATGGGAGCGTTGCCCCCGGCCCACCACTCGCCGAGATCAGTCGCCGCGCCGGCCTCGAGCGTCATCGCCGCCGGCGCGGGTGACTGATCGTGCGGGGGGAAGTCATCCCGCATCTCGCTCGACGGGCTGAACAGGGCGAGGCGCCGGAGGGGCTTGAGCTGCTCCTCGGGTAGCGTTGCCTCATAGATCTTCGTCACCGCATCCGCCGCCGCCGGGTCCGGAGGCGCCCGCCCGCCTGCAGCCAGCAGGACCACAGCGCGGACGAGCTCGGGGCGGTCGGTGGCGAGCATCCTCGCAATCCGATTGCCGCCGCCGTGTCCCATCACGACGGCGGGCCCACCGAACTCCTCGACGACGGGCGCCACATCATTCGCGAGCTCATGCAGCGTGAGTCCGTGCATCTCGCCGCTGGATGCTCCCGACCCCCGAGGGTTCACGCCGACCACGCGCAGGCCCGCGCCCACCAGCAGCGGAGCGAGCGCGCGATACCCTCGCACGCCGCCACCGGCGCCGGGGAGGAGCACCGTCAGAGGACCGCCGTCGCCAACCAGCATCAGCTCCAGCCGCACGTCCCCGTAATCGTGGACCTCGAACATGATGTCGGCAGTCATCGCCCTCTCCAGATCGTCCGGGTGACTGCCAGCCGAAGCGAGCGGCCCACGCACGCAGGGGCTCATCGAACCCATCGAGGGCTGACCGCACCCCCGTCCCCGGACGTGAAGTCCTTGAGGGACGCTCTCACGCGAGGCCCAGGCTCGCGGCGACTCGAGTGAACCGGCTCGCCGGCGCCCAACGCACGCACGAGGCGCGCCAAGCCCCGGGCCTCATTGCCTTCTGCGTGAGCGGAGCGGGAGAAGGGATTCCCAACATCCGGCGCTACCTCGTGCTCCCCGCCGCGAGCTGACAGTCAGTCAGGGGATGGCGGCGCTGGAATGGCGCCAGCGACGACAAGGTCACCAGCTATGGCGCCGAGTGGGCGGGGATCGAGAACGTCTCGGCGCTCTGCTCCTGCGGGGTGATGCTGGACATTCCGAAGTTCAAGGGCGTGGAGCACCTCGGTCTGGGAGAAGTGGTGACGGCCGAGGACATGGAGGCGTGCGCAGCCGCGCAGGGCGTAGAGGTTCAATCCGGCGACGTGCTGTTGGTGCGAACGGGCTGGTACAACCTCTTCGAGCACGACTATGAGCTGTGGCAGCAGGGAGGGCCCGGTCCCGATGCCTCGTGTACCGCGTGGCTGCGGGAGAAGGATGTCATGGCCATCGGCGCCGACACCGCCCCCGTGGAAGCAACCGTGCGCACGGACCCCTCGCCCACGCGCCTGCGTTTGCACCTCAACGCGCTCCGCGACCTGGCGTGTACATGATCGCGACCCTGGATCTGGAAGCGCTGCTGGCGGCGGACGAGGTCTACGAGTTCTTGTTCATCGCCGCGCCGCGGCGCTTGTCCAAGGCCACCGGCTCGCCGTTGACGCCGCTTGCGCTAGCGTAGGGGCAAGCTTGCTCGCCCCGCACGGCCGGACGAGCAGCGCAGCCGCGAACTGGGGTACACGCTGACCCCGGAGACGGAGGGCGGCGCGCACGCGGAGCCGTCGGACGGAGGTAGCGCATGTCGATGGTGCAGACGATCAGTGGTTCCATCCCCAGCGCGGAACTCGGACGGACGCTCTCGCACGAGCATCTGACCAACGGCACGCCCGGGATGGAGCGCATCCCCGGGTTGCTCGACCGGGCAGAGATGATCGACCGCTGCCTGGAGGCGCTGAGGCAAGCCCACGACGCCGGGATCGACTCACTCATCGACCTGACGCCCTTCGACCTCGGCCGCCAGGTCTGGCTGTTCGAGGCCGTCGCGGAGCGCTCGCCGCTCAACATCGTCTGCGCGACCGGCGTGTACCGCTGGGTGCCGACGATCTACTACGGCTGGGACGAGGACGAGATCGCAGCGCACTTCGTGCGCGAGATCCGTGAGGGCATCGAGGGCAGCCAGATCCGCGCCGGCGCGATCAAGCTCGCCTGGGACCTCGAGTACCAGCTCGAGCAGGAGGAAGGACGGATCTCCCCGCGCGTCATGCTGGAGCGGACGGCCCGCGCAGCGGCCCGCGCCTCGAAGGCGACGGGCGTGCCCATCTCCTGCCACACGCGAGCGGTCGACGAGCTCGGCACGCCGCTGCTCGACATCTTCGAGGACGAAGGCCTCGACCTTCGCGCCGTGACCATCGGCCACTCCAACGACACGCAAGACCTCGACTACCTGCGCGGCCTCGCGGCCCGGGGCGCGACGGTCGGCCTCGACCGGTTCTCCTCCACGGAGGATGACTACGTGGCCGAGCGGTCCGCGATCGCGCTCGCGCTGGCCAAAGCGGGGTACGCCGAGCAGGTCTGTCTCGGTCACGACGGCTCACCGGCCGGCCTCTGGGCCGGGTGGTCGGAAGCGCGCCGGAGCGACTGCTGGACTCTCGTTTCCCGGCACGAGGCGCCGTGGCTGCTCGCCAACGGGGCGACGGAGGACGACGTGGACGCGATGCTCCGGCGCTCGATCGCCGCGACCTTCGAGGCTGCCGCGGCACGGTAGCCGGGACCAGGCTGCGCGAAGGGAATGGGCGAGCGACTACCCGCTCCCGGTTGACCGCGCCGCGACCGAGGGGCGCGCCCTGCCCCTCGGCGACGAGGCGAAGCGGCGTTACCTCCGTGACAACGCCTCGAGGCGCTCCGCAAGCACCGGCCGCGCCAGCCGCACTAGCTCGATGGCGCAAGGCACGGGCGAGGGCGTCTCGTGTCCGGCTGGAACCCTTGTGGCGCCACGCGAGGTGCTGGATCGAGCCTGGGAGGAGGTCGCGTGAGGATCTCCGCTGAGCAGCTCGCCGCCACGGCCGAGGCGACGGGGTTCCGGGGCGACGTGCGCTTTGATACGATGGCGGTGCGAGAGGTCGCGATGCCCCACGGCGAAGGATGTGCTACTCGACCTCCTCGGCTCACCGAGACGCAGATGAAAAAGCTTGAGGCCGACGACCCGTGCATGCCCCCTGGCCGGCGATCGGATGCTCCTACCGTATTGGTTGACCGGCGATGAGCCGCGGCGAGCCGAGCGCGCGCCGCATCGGGCGTCCGCGAATCGTCAAGGACACACTCAACATCGAGCCCGTGGAGCACATCCTGCTCGAAGCAGGGCGACTGTTCTCGGAGCAGGGGTTCCGTGGAACAACCACGCGCGAGATCGCCGAGGCGGCGGGCTTGCGCCAGGGTTCGCTCTATCACTACTTCGCACGCAAGGACGACATCCTCGCGGAGCTGCTCGACCGCACCGTCGAACCTCCATTGCAAATGGCGCGCCTGATCGACGTCGCTGGTGCGAGTGGTGCGGCTCGGCTCTGGGCGCTGACATTCCTCGACGTCCGCAACTACTGCTCGGGGCCGTACAACCTCGCGCTCCTCGCCCGCCTGCCTGACGCTCACAGGCCACCCTTCAGCGAGTTCTGGGAGAAGCGGTGCCGGCTTCAGGACTGGTACGGGCGCTACCTCAACCTCGCCAAGCAGGAAGGAACCCTGAGGGTGGACAACCCGGAACTCATGAAGGAGTTCGTGTTCGGGGTCGTCGGCAGTCCGATCGCCTGGTTCGATTCGAACACACACGATCCGCTGATCGTGTCGAGGTTCACTGCTCGCTCGGTGCTGCTCTGCGCACTGATCGACTTGGAGCGCCTCGCCGACATCATCGAGGAAGGCAGAGAACTCGCGGCGCGAGTGCCGGAGCCGCCGGCCATTGTCACTCGCCCGGCGCCCAAGCCGTGACTGAAAGCTCGAATCGTGCGCTTCGCCGGAGGGGCGGCCAGTAGCCCCGGGCGGCCCTAGCGACCTTTTATGTTGCCGCCGCTGACGTTCGGATCGCTCCGCTGATCCAATCGCCACCGGGGCCCAGGAGGTGCGCCACCATGCGCGCGATCGGCTCGGTTCCGCCCAGCCCGAGCGGCGCGTTCTGATCGAGCACGGCCCGCTCCTCCTCGGACCAGTCGGATAACGCCCCGGTCCCCGTCGCACCCGGAGCGATCGCGTTGACCAGGATGCCGGAGCGCTCCAGCTGGTGCGCGAGCGCCACGACGAGGCCATGGAGCCCTGCCTTGGCGGCGCTGTAGGCGGGCGTGATCGTGTCATGCCCTCGCCAGGCGGCAACGGAGCTGATGATCACGACGCGGCCGCCCCCGCGTTCGAGAAAGTGCTCGAGCAGCGCCTTCGTGCACCACCATGGTCCCGAGAGGTCGACGTCCAGCACCTGCCGCCACAGCTCATCGTCGGTCGTCAACGCCGTGCCGCGCGGGGCGTCGAGCCCGGCTACGTTGACGATGGCGTCCACGTGACCGAGCGCCGCGATCGCGCGGCGCGCCATCTCCCGGGCGCTCTCGGGGCTCGCGATGTCGACCTCGACACTCCACGCGCCGAGGTCACGCGCCACCGCGACGGCCGCAGCCGTCTGAATGTCGGCGAGCACGAGGCGATGGCCTTCCGTGGCCAGGTGTCGCGCGACTCCCTCGCCAATCCCCTGCGCCGCTCCCGTCACGATCACGTTCACCGCTGCCCCCTTGAGCCGTTCCTGTCCATGCATTCGTGCTCCAGTGAGCCGAATGCGGTCGGCGCTCGCGCGGCAGCCGCTGCTGATGCTAGGGGAGACCGGCCTTGAGCAGCTCGAGGGTATCCTGCGACGGAACCTCCACGAGGATCGGGAGCGTCACGCCCGCATCGAGGTACGCGCCCAGTCGCTCGCGAACCTCGTCGGGCTCACCGACACATCCCAGCAGCGCAACCGCCTCGTCGGGGATGAGGGCCGCCGCCTCCGCGTAGTCTTCCGCGGGCGCGGGCCATCCGCCGGGCGCCATCGCGCGCACGCGCGCCGCGAGTTCGGGGTCAACCCCGGACGGCGACTCGACGTGAGGCTGCTGAGCCAGGAAGCGCGCGAAATAGACCTTCTGCCGTTGCAGCGCCGCATGCTTGTCCCGCGTGACCAGCACGCGGACGGGCATCACTCGCTCGATCTCATCCAGAGAGCGGCCCGCGGACTCCGCACCTTCGGCGATCCGGGCGACAGCATCGCGGATCGCTTCGACCGGATGAGCCCCGTTGAGCACGACACCATCCGCGATGCGACTGGCCAGGCGCAGCATCTGCGGTCCAACCGCGCCGATGAAGATCTTGACGTCGTGGCCGCCGGCGCCCGGATGGTCGAGGTAGGCGCGATCCAGATGGGCGTACGTGCCTTCGTAACTCGCTTCCTTGTCGCGCGGAAGCAGCAGGCGAAGCGCCTCAACCACCTCGCGCATCACGCGGATCGGCGCCCTGCGCTCAACCCCCACTCGCGCTGCCAGCGGATCCCACCACGCTCCGAGGCCGAGGATGATGCGGCCCGGGGCCAGCAGGTCGAGTGTCGCGGCCGTCTGGGCAATCAGCGCCGGATTCCGGGTCCAGACGGGAATCACGCCGCTGCACACTCGAACACGCTCGGTTGCCGCGGCGTACACGGCCATCGGCGTGATCGCATCGGTCTCGAGTCCGGTCTCGTACACCCAGATCGAATCTGCACCGGCCGCCTCCAGCGCCTGCGCGTGCGCGGAGTTGCTCTTGAGATCGTGTCCGGGAAGCACGACTCCGAAGGGGATCGCGCCGTTGGAAGGGACTGATGGAGACACGTGCAAACCTCCGCGGTGCCGGAGACAGCCACACCTGGTTCGCGACGAAGCGCCTGGCTGTCCTGCCGGCCGCACGAGCGCTGGCCACGCAGGCGGCGAATTTGTAGGGACGGGCTCGATAGCACTCAAGGCAACTGTATAGCCGCTGCAGGAAGCCGCAATGGCCGAGGTGAGTCTCTCTGCCGCCCTGGCGCGCAACGCTCGTGTGATTGCCAACGGGGCGAGCGCACCGCTACGATCCCGCTCGCTGCGCATGAGAAGGAAGAGGTGGGGATCCCTGCCTCGGGCGGCGTGCGCCGGAGATCGAGCGCTGTGGGACGACTAGAAGGCAAAGTCGCGATCGTAACCGGGGCCGGCCGGGGCATTGGCCGCGGTGAGGCGCTCGCGCTGGCAAGCGAGGGCGCAGCCGTGGTAGTCAACGACCTCGGCGGGAGCACCGCCGGAGAAGGGTCAGACGCCGCGCCGGCCCAGCAGGTCGCGGACGAGATTACGGCGGCCGGCGGACGCGCGGTCGCAAACTTCGGCAACGTCGCGGATTTCGAGGACGCCGGCGCGATGGTTCAGCAGGCGCTGGACGAATTCGGCCGATTGGACATCCTGGTCAACAACGCGGGCATCCTGCGCGACCGCATGGTGTTCAACATGACCGCGGAGGAGTGGGACCAGGTAATCGCGGTCCATCTCACCGGCACCTTCAACACGATCAAGCATGCCGCGGTGATCATGCGCCAGCAGCGGTCCGGCCGGATCATCAATACCAGTTCGGTGTCTGGCCTCGGCTTTGTCGGGCAGACGAACTACGCCGCTGCCAAGGAAGGGATCGTGGGGCTGACGCGGACCGTGGCCCGCGACCTTGGCCGCTACGGCGTGACCTGCAATGCGCTGCGCCCCTCCGCCGACACGCGCCTCACCATGCCGCCCGAGGTGGAGGCGGGTGGGCAGCCGGCGATCGCGCGAGGAGACCCCGATGCCATCGGTCCGCTGGTGGTGTATCTGGCGTCGGATGAGGCTCAGAACGTGAACGGCCGCGACTTCGCGATCGAGCGCAACGAGGTCGGGCTCTACACGATTCCCACTGTGGAGGCCCGGGCGTTTGCCCGAGGCGAAAACTGGACCATCGACGAGATGTTCGAGACCTTCCCGCGGACGCTGGGCGCGCTCCTCGTCAACGACTTTGGCCCGGAGGATCAGGACTAGACGCCTTCGGCCGGCCGATGTGTCCGGTCTCGTCCGCTTCGCCCACTATCCACCACGGGTTTGCGGCTCTCACGCGAGCCGAAGCAGTTCGGCGGCGTTTCCCCCAAGCCACTTCTCCGTGACCTCGGGCTTGAGCGGCAGCTCTCGCAGCTCTCCGACCGCCCGCTCGAACGGGATCATGCTGTCGGTTGCAAACAGCACCTGGTCCTGTAGCAGCGAATTGCCGAACTGAAGCAAGGTCTCCCAGCCCGAGCCGGGAGTCGCGAGGTACTTCGGCGCCACCGCGCCGATCTCGATGTAGACGTTGCTGTGCTTCCACGCGATCCCGACGAGCTCGGCGACCCACGGCCAGCCGCCGTGATTCGCCACGATCGTCAGTTCGGGGAAGTCGCAGGCGATCTCGCACAGGGACAACGGGCGCCCGAATGAGATCGGCCTGTTGTTCGAGAAGTTGATCGATGAGTGGATGGTGACAGGGACACCCAGCTCCTGGCACTTCTGGTACAGCGGATAGAAGCGCCTGTCGTCGGCCATCACCCGATACGCGAATGGCTGCAAGTTCACGCCGCGGATGCCTCGTTCGCTGACTTCGCGCTCGACGACGGCGGCCATGTCGTCGTCCGCCCCGGGATTCACGGTGCAGTAGCCGGTGAGACGCTCGGGATACTCCTGGACGAGGCGGACGACGTCGTCGTTCATGGCGCGATAGTCGCCCGCGTCCCACTCCGCCTGCAGCACGGCATGGTCGACACCCGCCGCCTCCATCGCGGCGACCATAGCCGCCGGGTCAGAGCCACCTCCGAGCTCGCTCGCATAGATCCGACCGTAGTTGGTCAGGTAGCTCCTGTCCTCGTCGCCACCGTCCTGATACCGACCCGACGACGGGAGCGTCACACGAAAGTCGATGATCACGACAACACCTCTCCCCCAGGATCGTCGCCCGCGGTTCGGTGGACGACTCTACTCAACCCCGCCTCGGCTACGTTTCGGATCGACCGCGTCGCAGCGCCCGTCCCGGCAGCGCACCGGTGTGCTCTCCATCCTCGATCACGAGTTGCCCGTTGACGAGGACATGCTCGATTCCAGAGGGAAAGACCCGAGGATTCTCAAGCGTTGCGGCGCTCCCGACCGTCTCGGGATTGAAGACCACCACGTCGGCCTTGAACCCATCCCTCAGGATTCCTCGATCAGGGAGGCCAAGCCGCTGTGCCGCAAATGACGTCATCTTCCGGATCATCTCTTCCAGAGACGCGTAGCCTCCCAGGCGAGAGAAGTGGCCTAGAACACGCGGCATATTCCCGTAGGTCCGCGGACTCGGATACTCACCCAGGTACATGGCGTCGGACCCGAACATCCCGAGCGGATGGGCGACGAACGCCGGGAGCATCTCCTCCGAACCGCCATCCCCCACGTACGAGAGCCCGATTGACTCCTCGGCCAGCAGGTCCATGTACACGTCCAGCGCGTCTTCCTGGCGCAACGCCGCAATCTCGTGAATCGTCTTACCCTCGTACGCCAGGTTCTGGTCCTGTGTGAAGTTGGTCAGGTGGAGGTCGGGACGTGCACGATCGTCCGCGAACAGCCTGCGGAGACGCCTGCGCTCGATCTCGCGCTGGAGGTCGGGAGGTGGACGATCGTCCTCGAACTGCCCACGGATGCGCGCGCGGTCGTCGGGGCTCTGAAGCGCCGCGATCAGTCCCTCGGGCCCGTCCTCCTTCGTCCATGACGGAAGGAAAAATGTCGCCGAAGTACTCGAGGCGTTCGCGTATGAATAGCAATCAAACGTAACGTCGAGGCCTCGGGACCTCGCGTCCTCGATCAGTCTGAGGTATGGCTCAGCTCCGAGGTCGGGCCAGGCAACGCTGGCATAGTGTGTGAGATGAGTCGGCGCTCCGCTGCGCTCGCCGATCTCGATTGCCTCTTCGAATGGTGCGAGCGGATTACCCGCAAGGGACAGCTTGTGACGAGCGTGGGTGTGATACATCCCGCCAAGACGCTGCGCCACGCTCGAGAGCTCGACCAGCTCGTCGGTCGACGCGAACGAGCCGGGGGGATAGTCGAGCCCGGTCGACAGCCCGTACGCGCCCTCCTCCATCGCTTCTCGCACAACCGCGCCCATATCGGCGATCTGGGCGTTCGTGGCGAGTTCATCCCGCCACCCGACCGACCAGATGCGCACCGGGGCGTTGCCCAGGATGTAGGCGATGTTCACTGAGACAGCGCCGTCGTACCGACCCAGCAAGTCGGCCACAGTCAACCAGTCCGCGGGCTGCGGGGGGTAGCCGTTCAGGCCCGAGTCGAGCCAGATGAAGCGCTGGAGTTCCTCGACGGTCTTGAACGGAGCGTGCGAGATTCCGTCGATTCCGATGAGTTCGGTGGTGACACCCTGGCGCACGCTCGGCTCGTGCTTCGGACTCCCGAAAATCGTCAAGCCGCCGTGCGAGTGCAGGTCGATGAAGCCGGGACATACGACTAACCCGGAGACGTCGATTACGCGCCCGCTGTCAATCCCGGTAGAGTCGCCTCGGTGAATGGTGACACGCTCGCCGGTAATGCCGACGTCAGCCTTGAAGCCCGCGGACCCGGTCCCGTCCACCACGAAGCCGCCGCGGAGCATCAGGTCCAACATACCGGCACTCGTCTTCCCGCCCGAGGGCGGTGCTCGAACGTCACCCAGCCCGGTAACCGCTTCCAACGACCCGGAGCGAGGAATCGGCCGTCGTAATTCTGAGAGAGCGGCCCGCGGACGGCGCCGGACTCCGGGTCCAGATGGGAATCACGCCGCTGGACGGTCGAACACGCTCCGGTGCCGCAGCATACACGGCCATCGGCGTGATCGCAGCGCACCGGCCGCCTCCATAGCCCGTGCGTGGAGGCATCCCGCGCGGGCACCGACCCAGCCGTGCGGCGACCACGCTTGCCCCTCGAGGCCCCGTTGATCATCCGCCGTTGGTCGAACTGCTGGTCCGTCGAAGCCAGGACGCGCGGAGACTAGCCTCGAGGCAGCCCGAGCCCCCGCGTGGCGATGATGTTGCGCTGGATCTCCGAGGTGCCGGCGCCAATAGTCGCCGGGACCGTGGTCACGTAGCGGTGCGTGAAGGCCGCCTTCGCCGGCGCGCGATCGTCCTCGACGTCCCAGATGTTCGAGTAGAGGCCAAACACCTTCGTGCCGGTGCGCGCTACGCGCTGCGAGCTCTCCGAGATGAACATCTTCGCCACGGAGGCCTCGTAGTTCGGGAGCTGGCCCGCGTTCTGCATCGAGATGATGCGCAGCGAGAAGTTCTGCCCGACCTCCGTCTCGACGTAGCGCTCCGCGATCTCGTGTCGCGCTGCCGGGGTGAGCTTCGCGTGCTGCTGACCCTGCTCCGTGCCCGCGTATTCGATCAGCTGACGCAGGCTGCGCTGCAGCGCGATCGCGCCGCTGATGTTGGAGCGCTCGAAGTCGAGCAGCGTAACGCCCACGTACCAGCCGCGGTTGACCTCGCCGACGACGTTGGCGACGGGCGTGCGCACGTCCTCGAAGAACGTCTCGTTGAAGCCGTGCTGCCACGCCATGTTGATCAGCGGGCGCACGGACAGGCCGGGCGTGCGGATGTCGTCGATCAGCAGGAACGAGATCCCGCGGTGCTTCGGCGCGTCGGGGTCGGTGCGGGTGAGTGCGAAGATCGCGTCGGCGTGATGGGCGTTCGTGGTCCAGATCTTCTGCCCGTTGATCACCCACTCGTCACCGTCGCGCACGGCGCGCGTCTGCAGCGAGGCGAGGTCGGATCCCGCCCCCGGCTCCGAGTAGCCCTGCACCCACACCGTCTCACCCGAAAGGATCTTCGGCAGGTACTTCGCCCGCTGCTCCTCGCTGCCGCGCACGATCAGCGTCGGGCCCAGCAGGCTGACGCCGTCTCCACCGACGTCGCGAGGGGCCCCTCTCAACGCCATCTCCTGTTTGAGGATGAACTGCTCGTTCGGCGAGAGCCCGGCGCCGCCGTACTCTTGCGGCCAGTGCGGCGCGAACCAGCCCCGCTCCGAGACCGCCGCGCCCCAGGCGTCAGCCGCGTCGCGGCGCTCGGCGTCGCCGGACATGCGGTCGGCGATCCATCCGCCCTCGTAGCCCTCGTCGATGCCCTCCTCGGCGATCCGCCGGTAGAAGTCGGGGAGGCGATGGTGCAGCAGTTCCCGTACCTGCTTGCGGAACTCGGCCTGCTCCGGTGTGTCCTGCCAGTCCATCGTGAGCTCCTCACCGTCGCGTGCCGCCGCCAGCTGTAGTTCCCACGCAGGTTGTTGCAGGTGAGGCGCTCCGCCTGCTGCTGTGTGTGTGACGAACGCACCAGTAGCGGGAGAGGAGCCTCTCGTGGCACATCCTAACGCGCCTTTGACGCCGCTGACCCGGCTGGAGATGGTCAGGGAGGCCGAAGCCGGCTACTCCCAGGCCTCGACGATCGCGAGCATGCGCAGTGGCCAGCCGTCGGCGGTGCGATCGAAGACGAAGTCTAGTCGGCTACCAGCACGAGGGTACCGGTGACCGACAGTTCGCCGCCCGTGCCGTTGACGACGCAGCTCTCGGCGCTGGTCTGCTTGCCCGGGAGCCCGTGGACGCCGTCCTCGGCGGCGCCGGAGAGCTGGCGGTAGGCCTCGACCATGAGCTGCATGCCGTACATGCCGCTGTGGTTGAAGGAGAGACCGCCGCCGTTGGTGTTCACGGGGATGCCGGAACCGCCGGGGCCGGCCTTGCCGCCCTCCCAGAGGCTCGGACCCTGCCCTCGAGGGGTGAGACCGAGCATCTCGGCGGCGATCGCCGCGGTGATCGTGAACGAGTCGTAGAGCATCGCCAGTTCCATCTCGTCCGGGCCCATGCCGGCCATGCGGTAGGCGGCCTGGCCGGAGGCGAGCGCGGAGATGGCCGTGAAGTCGCCCATCTCCAGCATCAGCGCGTGGCTCATGTTCTCGCCGGCGCCGGCGATCCAGACCGGCTTCGTGCGCAGGCTCTCCGCCTTCTCCCGCGAGGCGAGCAGCACGGCGCCGCCGTGATCCGTCACAAGGCAAACGTCGAGCAGGTTGAGCGGCCATGAGACCCAGCGCGAGTTGAGCACGTCATCGATCGTGATCGGGCCGCCGTACGGATTGGTCTCCTTCGAGTGCATCACGGCGCGCGGGTTGAGCGTGGCCCAGTCGCGCGTGGTGACGGCGATCTGCGCGAAGTCCTCCTTGCTCGTGCCCCACTCGTGCATGTGCCGCCGCATGGCGTGTGAATACTCGCCCGGGGCGCCGAAGGCGCCGTAGGGGGCTACGAACTGCGAGTGCGGCGACCACGGTTCATCGAATCCCCTGCGGCCGACGCCCTTGCCGCCGGTCTTGCGCTGCGACCAGCCGATTTGGCCGTGCGAGATCACTCCGAGGTCGATTACACCCGCGGCGATGGCGCACATCATGTGGTGCGCGTGCATCTCGTACGAGCAGCCACCGACCGCTGTCGTGTCGATCCACTTCGGATGGATGCCCAGGTACTCGGCGACCGCGTCGGCGACCATCGGGGCAGCGACGCCCTCGATCTCGGAAGGCTTGACGCCGGCCTGGGCGCAGACGTTGCGGATCGCTTCGATGTGGAGCTGCATCGCCGTGACCGGGCGTTCGATGTACCCGATCTCGTCGGACTCGGCCGCGCCGACGATCGCAGCCTCCATCGAGGGGTTGAACGGCATTCGTCTCTCCTCTGCCCTCGTCTCGAGCTGGTTGGCTACGGCGCTATACGACTCGCCAGAACGGGATCGCGATGTCGTCGCTGGCCTGTTCAAACTCCACCTGGACCCTGGCGCCGATCTCGATCTCCTCAGGCTTCTCCGGGTCGACGCCGCGAAGCACCGTGAACATGCGGTCGCCCTCGGCGAGGTCGATGTACGCGGTAACGAACGGCGCCTCGTCCGCCCAGCCATCGAAGGCGCGGTGTTGGACGGCGTAGGTGTGGATGAAGCCGGTGCCGGACGCCTCGAACCACTCGATCCGGGAGGAGTGGCAGTAGGGGCAGATAATCCGCGGGTAGAAGTGCACTTTGTTGCATGTCGTGCACCGCGGAAGCATCAGCCTCCCCTCGTTGGCGCCGTCGAAAAACACCTGGTTGGTGGGATCCGGGTCTGGGATGGGCTTGGTGTACTCGGCCAAGCGTGCGCTCCTTCCTGGCCCAATCCGGGCTGTGAGCGAACTGTTGCAACTGCGGACCGCTCGCGCAAATCGGCCATCCAGCGCAGCCCGAGCCCGGAGGCCGTGCGTCAGTATATCGAGTCGTTCGTGGCGCGAGGCCTCGACTCCCCGTGCCGCGACATCGTCGGCGTCGATGGCGTCGGCCAGACGGCTCGCCCCTCTTCCATGGGCGCACGAGGACACGCCTACCGTTCCGGTATCACCCGCCCCGAACTGTTCCGCATGTTCCCCGACGATGCGACTGCCGAACGCTGGTGCTGCGAGATCCGCTGGCCTGGCGGCCCCGCCTGCCCCCGCTGAGATCGGTGAGTCCGTGGGAGGCTTCATGGACGCCCGGGAGCCGCGTCGGGAGACCGCGGAGGGGAGTCCGACGTTCGTGGGCCGGACTGGCCTCGGCGGCAACGAGAGCGGCACGCCCTCGTGTGAGCCTCTCCAGACGAGCAGTTCGGCCTCCGAGAGAGGGAGCGCGGCTTGACAGGTGCTCCCTGACAGGGTAAATCGGGCGATAGAAATGAACCCCGGAGGGGATCGGGAGGAACTCTCATGAGCGACGGTTGGGACTGGAACAGCAGGCTGACGCGACGGTCGATGCTGCGGGGAGCGGGCATTGCCGTAGCCGGCCTCGCCGGCGCAGCGCTCATCGGCTGCGAGGGCGATGACGACGACGACGACGCGCCGGCGCCGACCGCGGCTCCGACGGCCGCACCAGCGGCCACCGCGGCCCCGGAGGCCACCCCGACGGCCGCCGCGGCGGCCCCGGAGGCCACCTCGACGTCCACCCCGATCGTGCCCGTTCGTATCACTGCAACGCCGGCTGCAACGGAAGCCGCCGCCGCGGCGCCGGCCGGCCCGACGCCGGGCGGCACGATGGTCGCCTCCGATGCATATACCTTCGAGGCTTACGGTGCTTCCCAGGGAGGGCCGTTCGCCTTGTTCGCTGGCCAGACCACCTCCGCGGAGCACTCCGGCGTCTGGGACTTCATGATGGCGCGCAGGGACACGCTCGATCCCGAGCCCCGGCTCGCGGCGTCGTGGGAGCAGAATGGCGACCTCACCAGCACCGAAGTCAAGCTGCATCCCGGCCTGACGTTCCACAACGGCAAGCCGCTCGACGCCGCGGCCGTCAAGGCCAGCTATGAGTCGATGAGCGCGGAGGGCACGGCGCCCAACCAGACCGGAACCCTTGCAAACAGGTACCTCGAATCGATCGACGTGGTCGACAGCACCACTCTGCGCTTCAACCACCCGAGCTGGCCGGGAGAGGTCATCTTCGACCTGTTCACCCTCGCGCCGATCCATGACGCCGACAACCTGGCGGGCTACTACGCAATGACGGAGGTCAACGGAAGCGGCCCCTTCAAGTTCGACCTCGACAGCTGGAAGCCGGGCGAGGGCTGGACGGCGGTGCCGCACGACAATTACCCGCTGCCGTCGTATCTCGACGCGATCGAGTTCCGCGTCGTCGCGGATGCGGACGTCCGGGCGCTGGCCCTCGAGAGCGGTGAAATCGACCTGGCGCACATCGAGCCCGCGCAGTTCCAGCGCCTGAGTGGTATGGACCACCTCAGGGTCGAGACGGGTGCGGCAAGCGCTATGTTCGTCATCGGGCCGGTGCGGACGCTGCTCGGCGGCGGTCACCCGGCGAACGACGACCCGCGCTTCTTGCGCGCGGTCAGCATGGGGCTCGACCGGGAGAGCATCCGTGACGAGGTATTCGAGGGCATCGTCTCCGTCAGGAGCCAGTTCTTCCTCGAGAACTCGCCCGCATATGACGCGGCGAACAACGTCGCCTATGACCCCGAGGGCGCCAGGGCGCTGCTGGCCGAGGCCGGCCTCGCTGGCACGGAGATCACCCTGTTCGTCTTGCCAGGCGAGTTCCCCGACTCCTTCCCGGAGGCCGTCCAGGCAGACATGAGGGAAATCGGAATCAACGTCACGATCGAGATCGTCGATGGCGGAACGTTCTGGGGCGGGTTCCTCTCCGGCACCTTCGAGGGTTGGTACACCACGGGCTTCGGCTTCCACTGGATGAACCCGGAGACATTCCTGAACACCAACTACCAGGTCCGGACGTCGCCGAACGCCGCCGGAAACCCGGTCAACGCAGTGGCGGAGGTATCGCAGGATTACCTCGATCTCGTCGCCGCCTTCGGCAACCAACCGACGCCCGACGAGCGTGCGGCGTTGCTCGATCAGTTCAACAAGCGCTTCGCGGAACGCCCGCACGTGATCCCGGTCGTCGCGAGTGAGGACACCTGGGCGATCAACAACCGCGTGAACGGTGCACCCGCGACCGTGCGCAACCAGTACTTCATGAACGAGCTCTGGATCAGCGACGCGTAGCCAAGGATCGGATTTTCGCTTCCCTGGAACACACGGCGGCCGCTCGTCCCACATCTGCTGATGTGAGGCGAGCGGTCGCCGCAGGCGCCCTGGCGGACGGTCGGTCTTCCGTGCGGCAGGACGCGGTACCATCGTTCGTCCGAGGGAGCGCCGCACATGCTGCCGTTCTTGGTCAGCCGCATCGGTCAGGGCCTGATCGTGATGCTGCTGGCGTCCCTCCTGATCTTCTCGATTCTGCGCATGATCCCGGGCGACCCGGCCCAGGTGCTGGCAGGAAGGAATGCGACACCCGAACAGGTCGAGCAGGTACGACGTCAGATCGGGCTGGACCGCCCGGCGTGGGAGCAGTACGTCAACTGGTTGAGCGGCGCAGTTCGGGGCGATTTCGGACGGTCGTTTAGTCGTACCGTCGAGGTGGGCACCCTCCTGAAGGCCGCCCTCCTCCCGAGTGCCGAGCTCGCGACGGCCGGCTTCCTGTTCATGGTGGTCGTTGGCGTCCCGCTGGGGATCTTCGCCGGCCTCAAGCCCGGCGGGTTCCCCGACTACTTCGCGACCGGATTCACCATGCTCACGCTCGGCATCCCGAACTTCGTCTTCGGGCTCCTCCTGATCTGGGTGCTCGCGGTCCACCTGGGCTTGTTCCCGATCACCGGGCGGGTCGCCATCAACGAGAATCCCATCGAGGCGCTCAAGTTCCTGGCCATGCCGACGATCGCCATCGGCGTCGGCCCTGCGGCCATCCTCGCCCGATTCGTGCGCAGCTCGCTCATGGAAGCACTGAACCAGGACTACGTGCGGACGGCGCGCGCGAAGGGGTTGCGAGAGCGGACGGTCGTGCTGCGCCATGCGATGCGCAACGCGTTGATCCCGGTGATCACCGTCCTGGCCCTGGAGATCGGCTGGCTGATCTCCGGCGCGGTGATCGTCGAGATCGTGTTCGTGCGACCGGGCTTCGGAACCCTGATCATCAGCGGTGTCCAGTTCAGGGACTACCAACTGATCCAGGGCATGCTCGTGGTGCTGGTCACGGTCTTCGTGGCGGTGAACGTCGTGGCAGACATCGCCTACGGCTTCGTTGATCCTCGAATCCGCGTGTCCTGATGGCAGTCGAGCAGCAGCGGGAGTTCCTCGTCCGTGGGCGCGTGTATACATGGCGGCAGCAGTCGCAGTGGTTCGATGCCTGCTATCGCGTGGCCCGCGAGCGCCGAGGCCAGATCGCGCTGGTGATCCTCGGCGTGTTCGGGCTGTCCGCCCTGCTGGCGCCATGGATCGCCCCGTACCATTTCGCAGATCAGATCCGCGGTACTCGCCTGCTGGCGCCCTCCTGGGATCACTTCTTCGGCACCGATGACCTGAGCCGCGACATGTTCAGCCGCGTGCTCTACGGCGTCCGGATCTCGCTCTTCGTCGGCGCGGGCGCACTCGCCATCGGGATGTCGATCGGCGTCCCCGTGGGCTATTGCGCCGGGTACGCCGGCCGCTGGGCCGACGCGATCCTGATGCGGCTCATCGACACGATGCTGGCGTTCCCCGGGATCATCATGGCGCTCATCGTGTTGACCGTCCTCGGGACCGGCACGCGCGAGGTCGCGATCACGCTCGGCATCGGGGCGATCCCGAACTTCGCGCGACTCGCGCGCGGGCAGGTGCTGCAGGAGAAGGAGCGCGACTACGTGCTGGCGGCGCGCACCCTGGGCGCCGGACCGCTCCGGATCATCATGCGCCATATTTCGATCAACACCTTGCCGCCGCTCCTGGTCCAGGCGGCGCTCGTCGTCGCGTTCTCGATCGTCGGGGAGGCAGCGCTGAGCTTCCTCGGTCTTGGCGCGTCGCCCCCGACTCCGACGCTCGGGCTGCTGCTGGACTCGTCCAGGCAGTTCCTCACGCGCGGCGCCTGGTGGTACGTGCTGGCGCCTACCGCGGCGCTCGCGCTCCTGCTCGTCGCGCTGAACTTTTTGGCCGACGCGCTCGTCGAGGCGACGAGCCCCTACGTGCGGAACAAGTAGCCAGAGCTTCTGTCGCTGCCACTCCCGCTGCCCTCAACGGCGATCGCCGCGGTGTCAGTCCGGAGGCCACCAAACGACCCCGGGCGCGTAGCCCTCGCCCACCAGCCGGCGAGCCTCGAGCGCCTCGTACTCAGCGGCGCTGTAGCCGAGCAGCTCGAGGTAGATCTCGCGGCTGTGCTCGCCCAGCCTCGGCGGCGGCGTAGGCACGCGATTCGGCGTGTTCGCCATCCTGAAGAGCAGTCCCGGGTACTGGTGTGTACCGACGCCGGGGTACTCGGTCTCCTCGAACCACTCGCGTGCAGCCAACTGCTCCGATGCCAGCGCGTCCAGTTCGTCGTGCAGCGGCGCCGCGGTGACCCCGGCGCGCTGCAGCGCGTGGAAGAGGTCGTGGCGATCGTGCGCACGGGTGTAGTTGCCCAGCTCCGCATCCAGAGCGGCCGCCTCCATCCAGCGGCGCTGGCTGGTCTGGAATCGCTCGTCCGAGGCAAGGGCGGGCGCCTCGAGTACCGCGCAGAGCGCGGCGAACTCCTCGTCGGAACCGACGTCGATGGCGATCCAGTGGTCCTCGCCGGCCGTCGGATAGACACCGTGGGGCGCGTGGGCAGCGTGGCGGTTGCCCAGCTGGGGCGTGATCCGGCCGTTCATGGTGTAGTCGAGGATGTACTCACCGAGCGCCGGCAGGTACGCCTCTGCGAGTGGCATCTCGATCTGCTGGCCCTGGCCGGTGCGGTCGCGATGGCGAAGCGCCGCGACGACTGCGAAGGCGCCGGTCACGCCGGAGAGCGCGTCCGCCGTGAACGCGGGACTCATGCGGTCGGGCGTCTCGTCCGGATAGGAGCGGATCAGGTGGTGGCCGATCATCCCTTCCACGTGGGTTCCCCACGCGCGGTAGTTCTTGTACGGGCCGTCGAGGCCGTACGCCGGCATCCGCAGCACGATGATCCGGGGGTTGACCTCCCGCAGCGCCTCGTATGTGAGGTTCGCCTTCTCGATTGTCTCGGGGACGTTGTTCTCGATGAACACGTCGCTGTGCTCGATCAGGCGGAGGAACGCCTCCCGGCCTTCGGGTTGCATGATGTCGGCGGCCATCGACCGCTGATTGCGGGCGTGCGCGTTGAATTCGGCGTTGCGGTTCCAGGGCTCATCGCCCGGATCGAAGTCGGGGTAGTAGATGAAGATCTGCCCCTGCTCCGCCATCTGTCGAGCTTGCTCAGGCGTGGCGACGCGCTCAGCGAACCGCGTGCCCGGCTGCACGAGGTTGATCGGCTCGACGCGGACGACGTCCGCGCCCCACTCGGCGAGCAACTGCGTAACGTGCGGCCCCGCCCAGAAGACCGTGATCGTGGCGATGCGGACGCCCTCGAGAGGCAGGCGTCGCGGCGTGCCTCCGGCGCGCGACGGCGCGGCCATCAGATCACCCCCTCCGCGCGAAGTCGCGACAGGTCGGCGCGCTCCCTCCGACCTGGTCAAGCACTAGCTGGCCACCGCCGCACCAAGCCCCTTGAGCAAGCTGCCGTATCCGTCGATGGGTCCAGATACATCGAGTCTCTTCGCAATGTCCCAAATCGTGGCCTGATTCGAGGTTATGACGGTTTTCCCAATATGCTCCTCCAACCGGCTCACGATCTCCAACGAACGCCAGTCGGTGCACGAACACAGCAGGGCATCAGCGTCCGGGCTACATTTCTCGCTTGCGAATTCGACTATCTCTTCGGGGTCATGATTGTGGATAGCGACCTTGCCGGAAGCCGGCTTTGGATGCCCATCCACATTGAGCACTTCCAGGCCCTTCGCCTCCAGGTACAGCCGTAGCTTCTCGTTGTTCCAGTCCGGGTAAGGGGTTATCACCGAGATCTTCTTCGCGCCCACGGAGCGAAGCGCCTTCACTACGGAGGGACTGGTGGCGAAAGCCGGTGTTCCACCAGAGGCGGACTCGATCAACTGCAATATCTCGTTGTCCCAGCCCGAACCTCGATAAAAGCTCCCTGTTGTGCAGCAGTAAGCGATGGCGGCGACGTCCAATCTCGCAAGGTATCTGGCCGCCACCACGATCTCGGAGTTCATCTGATCGAAGCGGGTCTGAGGGTCGAGTTCGCTGTCATGCCATAGCCGGTGGCTATGCACGGTGACCCCAAAGGGCGCAAATAACCTCTGAAAATCCGGTTCGGCTGTACCGTCCGCTGCCGGGATCATGACTCCGATTCTCGGTCGTTCGCTCATCGTTGGCTCCTCTGGCCCGCCGCACAGGACGTGCCTCCGGCACCGGGCGGTGCGGCCATCAGACTACCCCCTCCGCGCGAAGTCGCGGCAGGTCGGCGCGCGTCAGCCCGAGGTCCGCGCCGAGTTCGTCCACGAGCACCTCGGCGGTGTGTTCGGAGAGCAGCGGAGCGCGCGCGGCTGGCGCCTTCGGCGTCTCGCTGAGGACGAGCTGCCGGCCGGGGTACTCGATCGGCCCGGTCTCGGGATGGTCCACCGTCTCCCACACCCCGCGGCTGCGGTAGTGCTCGTCCTCCAGCAGGTCTTCGGTCGTCTGCAGGAGTCCCGCGAGGATGCGGCGCTCCTGCATCTCGGCCACGACCTCTCGCTTGCCGCGCTGAAGCAGCCACCCGAGGAAGGATGTCTCGACCTCGTCCAGGAAGGCGCCCGACTCCGAGAACGCCGACCGCTCCAGCCCCTCGGGGCCCAGCAGGTCCTCGCGCCCGATCAGGCGGAGCAGCGCCTCCGGGCGATGCATGCCGGCGACGTTGACGTAGCCATCGCGCGTCGGCCGCACGCCCGAGATCACGTTCGAGCCCGGCGATAGACGGCGCGCCGGGTAGCCGGTGTAGGCGGCGACGGTCAGGAAGTATCTCCGCCGATCCATCGAGCCTGCCTGCGTCTCGTAGACCGCGAGGTCGATCCAGTCGCCGCGGTCACCCGAGTCGACGCGGTAGCAGGCGAGCATCATGCCCAGCGCCGCAGCCGTACCCGCGTAGTAGTGCGCGGCGTGGCCGCCGAGCTTCACCGGGTAGCGCGCGGCGGATCCGTTGCTGTGCAGCGAACCGCCCAGCGCCTGCAGCGTGATCTCCGAGCCGCGGTAGTCGCGGTAGGGGCCGCTCTGCCCGAACGGCGTGATCGAGGCGAAGACCAGCTCCGGACGATCGGCCGCGAGCGCCTCGTAGCCGATCCCCCACTCCTCCATCTGCCCGGGTGCGAAGTCCTCGACGATCGCGTCGGCGTCCGCGGCCAGCCGCCGCAGGATGCGCTGCCCCTCGTGCGTCGAGAGGTCCAGGGTGATGCCGCGCTTGTTCGTGTTGAGGTGCAGGAAGAGCGCGGAGGTCTCCGGGCGAGGCTCGTCGTGGAAGAAGGGCCCCACGCGGCGCGCCGGGTCGCCGGCCGGGTGCTCGACCTTGATCACCTCCGCGCCGTAGTCGGCGAGGAGTTTGGCGGCGAACGGCGCCGCCACGTTCCGGCCCAGGTCGAGCACCCGCATGCCCTCGAGCAGCTGAGCCAATGCGTCCCCTTCGGGTTCGGCGGCGAAGCGTGCGCGCCTCACCTCTGGTCGTCGTGCGTGCGGGTGGTCGGCTCCGCGGCTACTACGCTAGCGCAAGCGGCGTCAACGGCGAGGCAGTGGCCCCGGGCAGGCGCAGCGGCGCGGCGATGAACAGGAACTCGTAGACCTCGTCCGCCGCCAGCGCTTCGAGATCCAGGGTCGCGATCATGTACACGCCCAGGTCGCGGAGCGTGGTGAGGTGCAACCTCAGGCGCGTGGGGAAGGGGTCCGCGCGCACGTCCGCTTCCACGGCGCCGTTGTCGGCGCCAATGGCCATGACATCCTTCTCCCGCAGCCACGCGGTACACGAGGCGTCGGGACCGGGGCATCCCTGCTCCCACAGCTCGCGGTCGTTCTCGAAGACGTTGTGCCAGCCCGTTCGCACCAACAGCACGTCGCCGGGTTCAACCGCGACGCCCTGCGCGGCGGCGCACGCTTCCATGTCCTCGACCGTCACCACTTCGCCCAGACCGAGGTGCTCCACGCCCTTGAACTTCGCAATGTCGAGCATCACCCCGCGGGCGCAGAACGTCGAGATGTTCTCGACACCCGCCCACTCGGCGCCGTAGCTGCTGACCTTGTCGTGGCTGACGCCGTTCCAGAGTGTGTCGTCGGTCCAGCAGTGCGACAGCGCACACAGGTGTGTGCCCGACTGCGTCACCATGGTGACCACGTCCCCGGCGAAATCAACGGCGCCGGGGTCCGGGCTGGTGTAGAGAGACGTGGTCTGCCACGTCTTGTGAAACATCGGGGCCTGCGGTCCGTGCTCCGCGAGCGGCACGGACAGGTTGTAGATCTTGCCGCGCCGGACGAGTTGCAACGCGCGCAGCACGCTCTCGGGCGACTGCAGGTTGAGCGTCCCCAGCTGGTCGTCTTCACCCCAGCGGCCCCAGTTGTGGATTGCAGGTTCAGTCATGGAGTGCTCCTCGAGGCTGGCGTTGACCGTGTCTGGAGCTGGAATCGGCTCGCCCCGGGGGCCGCTACGCGCCGATGAACTCCTCGATCGCCTCGGCCACCGACTCGGGCTGCTCGAGCATCAGCTCGTGGCCGGCGCTCTCGATCATGCGGATCCCGGCTCCGGCGATGGCGGCGGCGAAGTCGTCGGCGTACGAGGGCGGGATGACATGGTCCTGCGAACCCCAGATCAGCCGCGTGGGGGCGGCGATGCGGTGGATGCGCTTGTTTAGCCCGCGGTTCGGGATCGGCCAGAGGTACTTCGCGGCCGTGGCCAAGGCCTTCCGGCGCTCCACGTAGCTCTCGACAAGCGCGCCGTGCTCGTCGCTGCCGATCTCGAGCTCGACCATGCGCGCGAGCCCGGTCTCACCGGCGTTCAGCGCGGCCTCGCTCTCGGGGTCGGCGAAGAAGGCGTCGGCCATCTCCCACGTGGTGGAGGCGAAGAAGTCGAAGCTCGGCCGCGAGCCGTCCCACAGCCCCATCGGCGCCAGCAGCACGAGCCGCGAGAAGCGCTGCGGCTGCGTCACCGCCAGCTCGGCCGCGATCATGCCGCCGAAGGAGTGCCCGACCACCGGCACGCCGTCGAGGGCGAGGTCATCGATCAGGTCGAGGTAGGCGTAGACGAGGTCGCCGAGGTCGTCGAGCTCGACCTGGCTCGCGTCGCCGAAGCCGGGATGCCGCGGCGCGATCACGCGATGACGCGCGGCGAGGTCGTCGAGCACGGCGTTCCAGTGCAGCCCGGAGACGCCGTGCAGGAAGAGCAGCGGCGGGCCGCTGCCCTCCTCGCGCAGCGCGATGCTGAAGCGGCCGTCGGCAACGGCGATCCGCGACTCGGTCATCGCTCACCCCCGGGCGCGAACATCGGCTGCTGCTGGACGCGGTCGGTCAGCGGCTGCGGCCACCAGTGGTCCTCGTACTCCGAATGGAGATGGCGCAGGTTCGGCGCCACATCCGTGGCGATGCGCTCGATGTTGTACATCGCGAGGTCGTGCGGCATGGAGCCGATCTGGCAGAGCAGCAACAGGTGGCCGATGTAGAGGTCCTTCACGACCTGCTCGAGCTTCTCGGTCACCTGCTCGGGCGTGCCCGAGATGATGTTCCCGGTCTCGTTCAGGTCCTTCCAGGTGGCGTTGCTCTCGTAGCCGCCGGAGCGACCCGACTCGAGCCCGGGGAGAATAATCGGATCGCTCTCGAGCCCGGCACGGATGCTGTCGAGCGTGCGGTAGCCGGGGGCGTCGAAGCCGGGGTAGACGTGGAGCATCTTGTTGAAGAAATACTCCGCGTGCGCCCCGTAGCGCTCCTCGCACTCCTGCTCGGAGTCGGCGGTGACGACGAGCTGCATGAAGCCGGCCTGGTAGGGGTTGCGCTCGACCCCCATCTCGTCGGCCTTGGCCCAGAAGCCGTCCATCACCTGCTTGCCGCGAATGAAGCCGAAGTAGGAGAGGTAAGAGTACATGTACTGCCTCTCGAGGCACCACTCCCAGGTCTCGATCGAGCCCACGCCCGGGACCCAGATCGGGGGGTGGGGCTTCTGGATCGGGCGCGGCCAGGGGTTGACGTAACGGAGCTGGTAAAAGCGGCCGTCCCACGAGAAGACCTCGGGGTCGGTCCACGCGCGCACGATCAGGTCCGTCGCCTCGCGGTACTTGTCGCGCAGCGTCGCCGGGTTCGAGCCGTAGGCGTAGTTCGTGTCCATCGTCGAGCCCACCGGGAAACCGGAGATCATGCGCCCGCCGGAGATGCAGTCGAGCATCGCCATCTCCTCGGCGACGCGGATGGGAGGGTCGTAGAGCGCGATCGAGTTGCCCAGCACGATCAGCGCCACGTCCCTGGTGCGGCGCGCGAGCGCGCCCGCCATGATGCTCGGCGCCGGCATCATGCCGTAGGCGTTCTGGTGGTGCTCGTTCACGCAGATGCCGTCGAAGCCCAGGCTGGCCCCGTACTCCAGCTCGTCGAGCGTGTCGTTGTACATCTGGTGCGCCTTGGCCGGGTCGAACAGCTCGGTGGGCACGTCCACCCACACGCTGCGGTAGCGCTCGGCGAAGTCCTCGGGCAGATCGCGATAGGGGTGCAGGTGGAACATCTCGATCTTCATGGCTCTCCTCTTGAGGGCCGCGGGCGGCGCGCCGCGCCCTGGTCGGCGCCGAACGCTCGACGCAACTCGCGACAGGCGTCGGCCACGGCTTCCATGCGCGCATTGGACGAGTGCGCGTCCCCCGGATCGCCCTTCGGCGTGTTCATTTCTATCACCCGAAATAGCCGGTCCGGGGAGGTGCTGTCAAGTGCGGTCCGTTCGCGCGGCCCGCGCGAACGGGCTTCGGAACCCTGATCACTACCGGCGTCCAGTTCAGGGACTACCAGCTGATCCAGGGCATGCTCGTGGTGCTGGTCACGGTCTTCGCGGCGGTGAGCGTCGTGGCCGATATCGCCATCCTCTGATCTCGGGCCGTGTAGGCGCGCCACATCCCCGATGTAGAGCGCCTTCTCGTGCAGAAACTTGGCGTAGCACCCCTCCACGTTGGGATCCGGTAGCGGCGAGCGAGCAGCCGCGTCAGGCTACCGCAAGGACGTCCGGGTTCGCGTGCCATGATCGGACTCCGAGGGGAGCGCTAGCCGGTCTCGCGTGGCCGGGTGGCGCTGAGAACCGCTGCGATCGCGTTGCTCGCTATCCGGCCCGCGGTGAGCGCGCCGAGCCCTTCGGGATCGCTCGTGGGCACCAGCTCGACCATCGCGAACGCGCGGAGCCGCGCCTTCGCGACGATGCCGTCGATCAGGTCGATCATTTGCCAGTAGAGCAGCCCGCCCGGCGCCGGGACGTACACCGCCGGCATGATCGAGGGGTCGAGCCCGTCGAGGTCGATGGTGAGAAAGACGTTCGCGCCCGGCTCAATGCGATCAAGGATCGGCTCGACGCCGTGCGCGTGCAGCGCCCGGCCCGTGAAGATGTGCACGCCCCACTTCTTCGCGTCCTCGACGTCCTGCCGGCCGGCGGAGCTGAGGCCACGCATGCCGAGCTGGATCATGTTCTTCACAAACGGCAGCTCGGAGGCGCGGCGCATCCCGCTCGACAGCCCGTAACGCTCCCCGTGCACTTCGTCGCGCCAGTCGATGTGGGAGTCGACGTGCACGACCGTCACGTCGTCGCCAAGCTCCTCCATCGCCCGGAGCACCGGCACCGGCACGGAGTCGTCTCCACCGAGTGCAAACGGAACCGCCCCCTTCGCGAGGATGGTCGCGCAGGTGTCCCGGATGAGCTGGCGGTTGCGCTCAGCGGTATCCAACGCGACTGGCAAGTCGCCGAGATCGACGACGCGCTCACTCATGTCCTCGTACACGCAGTCTTCCTGATCCCAGTCGAAACGGTCGTGGGCCCAGGCCCAGGTGGCGAGGGCCTGGCGGATGGCAGTCGGGCCGCCGAGGTTCGCGTTCACGTATTCGGTGGCGGAGGGATAGGGCGAGCAGCAGGGAGCGCCCAACACTGCGATGTCCGCCGCCAGATCGGCGACATCGGCGAGCGCGGGCACGCCCATGAACGTGCGGGCGTCGGATTCGCCGAGATAGTTGAGCGTGGTGCGGGTCGAGTCGGTCATGGTAGCGAGTCCTCCGGGCGCCGCGGCCTGGGACCGCCCGCGTAGTGCAAACGGGACCGCGTTCACTGTGGGTCAGAGCCAGACTTTCGACCAACAGAATGAGGTTATAGCACATCGCGGGAGGGCAGTTTGTGCTCGCCGCCCGCTTCTCGCGTAGCGGTGCGAGGGGCATGGGCATGCGCTCATTGGGGAACCGGTTGAACTGTCTGCACTGTGCTTGAGAGGGCCGGAATCAGCCGGCAGTAGCGGTGTGTGGCTGCGTCGCCGCGTTCCGCCTGGAGATAGGCGCGAGTCGCAGCAGCCCCGGGCTGGCGGAACGAGACTGGACTGCGGGCGCCGGCCGCTGAGCAGATCCTCCGGACCACGCTCAAGGCTTAACCGCACGACCCGCCGGCCGGACGTTGCGGTCCGGTGCGGGGTTCACTATCGTCCTGCCCGGAAACGCACCGTCCCCAGACCTCGAAGGGGTCGCGATGGACTGGCAAGACACCGCTGTGCAGACCGAATTCCGCGCCCGGGTTCGCGAGCTGCTGCGTGACCGCCTCCCCGCGTTCTACCGCAGGATGAGCGAGCAGGAGATCGGCGAGGACCGCGGGGGCGGCTGGATTGCGGACCGCAAGTCGGATGACCCCGAGCGCCGTGAGGCGGCCCAGGCCTGGGGCGACGCGATCTCCGAACGGGGCTGGTTCGCACCGCACTGGCCCAGGGACTACGGCGGCGCGGGACTCAGCCCGAACGAGCAGTTCATCTACCGGCAGGAGCTCGCGCTCGCCGGCGCGCCGCTCGTGGGCGGCTCCGGCGTCAGACTGCTGGGCCCCACGCTGATCGTCCACGGCACGGAGGACCAGCGCGCCCGCTACCTGCCGAAGATCCTCTCCGGCGAGACCGTCTGGGCCCAGGGGTACTCCGAGCCCGCGGCTGGATCCGACCTCGCCTCGCTGCAGACTCGAGCGGTGCGCAGAGGCGACGAGTGGGTGATCAACGGGCAGAAGATCTGGACCTCGAATGCCCACCACGCCGACGCGATCTTCCTCCTCACGCGCACCGACGCGGCTGCGCCGAAGCACCGCGGTATCTCCTTCCATCTGATCGATGACATCCACACGCCGGGGCTCTCCATCCGGCCACTGATCAACATGGCGTGGGACCACGAATTCAACGAGATCTTCTTCGAGGACGTGCGCACGCCCGCGTCCGACGTGGTCGGCGAGGTCAACCGAGGGTGGTACCACGGCGTCGCGGTACTCGACCTCGAGCGAGCGGACATCAACGGCGCCGTCGGCCTGCAGCGCAGCCTGGAGCGGCTCATCAGCTACACGAGGACCGAGGCCGGCAAGCGCCCGGCCAACCTGACGCACGCCGTGCGGCACGAGATCGCGGAGCGGTACCTGGAGACGGCGGTCGGCCAGAACTTCTCGCTGCGTATCGTCTCCATGCAGAACGCCGGGCAGATCCCGAACTACGAGGCGTCCGTGACGAAGCTGTTCATCTCGGAGAGCTCCCAGCGCATCGCACGAACCGGCACTCGCGTGTTCGGGCTGTACTCGAACATCTGGGACGCGAATGACGAGCGGGCCCCGGCGAAGGCCGCGTTCACGCGTCGCTACGTCACGACGATTCCAGACACGATTGAGGGCGGCACCTCGGAGATCCAGCGGAACATCATCGCCACCCGCGGGCTGGGGCTCCCGCGAAGCTAGGTGCGTCGCGGCGTCGCGGGCCCGTCTCGGGACGCCGCTCGTCAAGCAGACCGCCGCGGATCATCACGTCAGGCGGATCCAAACCTTCTCGACCATCTGCGAGACCTATCAGTCAACAAGCAGTCCTACACCATGTCTGAATCGCTGACTCTCCCCCCGAGGGGTGCGGTGGACCCGGTCCCCGGGACGAACTCTCCCAGGCCGGGAGCAACTTGAACCTCCCCATCGCGCAGCACCGCGCGACCACGAAGGAACGTCATCCATGGCCGGCCACGTACCTCGCGGCCCTCGTACGGAGTGAACCCTGCGGTTCCCAACAGGTCCTCTGTCCGGACAGTCCAAGTCGCGTCGGGATCGAGGATCAACAGATCCGCGTCGGAGCCGGTCCGAATCGTCCCCTTCCGCGGGTACAACCCGAAGAGCCGGGCGGGATTCTCGGCCGTCACTCGTGCAAACCAGGACGGGGGCAGTCCGCGTTCGACGACTCCCTCCTGGTAGGTGATAGCAACGAGCGTTTCCAGCGACGGCGAGCCGAAAGGAACTGATACTCCGTCAGGCTGGATGAAGACGTTTTCCCATCCGTGCTCCTTGCCGGCCGGGTCACCCGTTGCATGGTCGCTGCCGACCGTCGATATCCGTCCGTCCCTCAGGCCTCCCCACAGGGCGTCTTGATGCCCCTCCGCCCGCGATCGGAGCGGTGGACCGATCTTCGCGAAGGGCCCGAGGCGCTCCATCTCACTATCGTCGAGGACAAGGTATTGCGGGCACGTCTCCGTCCACACCGGTTGGCCCGCGTCTTGAGCCTGGGCGATCCGGGACAAGCCGTCCCTGGTCGTGAGATGCACGATGTAGATGGGACAGGCTGTAGCGCGGGCCATCAGAATCGCGCGATCGACAGCGTCGGCTTCCGCCCATGGCGGGCATGTGGGCGGATAGTCGACCGGCTTCGTCCTGCCAGCCTGAATTGACTGGTCTCGCAGGTAGTCGAGGACGTCGCCGTTCTCACAATGCAACTGAATCACGCCGCCCGCACGGCCGACGATCTCCATCGCGCGCAGAATGTGACCGTCTGACGACATTAGCCCGCCACGTTTGTACGTCATGAACAACTTGAAGGAGCTGACGCCCATCTCAATAGCTTCCGAGATGCCGGTTTCAAGAACTCCGAGAGCGTCCGAGGACTCTTCTGGCGCCTCGACAAGGATCATGTGCATGGCAACGTCTGTGACGAGCTGGCCGGACAACTCGCTCTTCGCTCGTCCCATGGCCTCAGGGATCGAGTCCTGGCCGTCTGCGCCGTACCGAGGTTCGATGAATGGGATGATGGTTGTCACGCCTGACCGCGCGGCCATCTTCGAGATGAGCTGCCAGTCCTCGCCGAACCCCAGGTGAGTGTGCGGATCGATCACACCAGGAAAGATCAGCTTCCCTGCAACGTCGATCGTTTCGTCCGCCTCCGGCATCCACGAGGGCGCACCGATGGCTGCGATCTTGCCCTGTGCGATCGCAACATCCGCGGCGTAGCTCGCTTCAGCCGTGACGACGGCGCCACCTCGGAGTAGCGTGTCGGCCCGGGTCGAACTCACGATACTGATCCCGACAAATCTCGCGTCACCACTGGGAGAGCACCTGTTTCACCCCCTGATCATGCTATCGCCCGAACGACGGGACACGAGGATCCATTGGCGCTTCGGAGATATGCCGTCAACGTGGTCGCGCGGCAGGTCGACAAGCGCTCCTCCCCAAAGACGCGGTCGATCTCGCCTCGGATCTCGTCGCTCAGTCGCCAGCCTGCGGCGGCAAGGCCAATGCAGCGGCGGTCGAGCAGCGGCTGCGCGCGCTGGAGCAGGAACTCGATCGCCAGGCTGCCTCCGGGGAATGCAGGGAAGCGGTGGAGCTGCTGCGCTGCTTCCGGGGCATCCACACCCTGACGGCGCTGACGGTGCTGGCCGAGCTCGGCAACATCACGCGCTTCTTGACATCCACCTTTCGGGCGATAGAATCAGCACGTGCCACGCGCATGGCCGAGGTCGAGAGCGCAGTCTGGTGGGATTCGCACAAGGGGAGAGGTCGGCATGAGCACGCAGACCGAGGTGCGCACCGACGCGACACTGCTCGCCCATCTCTACCGGCGAGCGGGCTTCGGGGCGACGCGCGATCAGATCGACCGTCTCGCCACGCGGGACTATGCCGAGGCGGTCGAGTTCCTGCTCGACCCCAGGCCCGAAGCCGGCGTGGCGGACGACCTGATCGGGCGCTACCTCGGTGGCGAGCCGCCACATACCTACCTGGCCACATGGTTGTTCCGGATGATCAATTCGGAGAACCAGCTGCAGGAGAAGATGGCGCTGTTCTGGCACCACGTCTTCGCCACGGGCCTCACCAAGAACGAGCACGCGCTGGCCTCGTCGACCCAGATCGAGCTGTTCCGGCGCAACGGACTGTCCGACATGCGGACGATCCTGCTCGACCTCTCGCGCGACCCGGCGATGATCTTCTGGCTCGACAACAACGAAAACCACCTCGGCGAACCGAACGAGAACTACGGGCGCGAGCTGATGGAGCTGTTCTCGCTCGGCGTAGGCAACTACAGCGAGATCGACATCAAGCATGCCTCGCGCGCGTTCACCGGGTGGACGTTCGAGCAGCCGCTGCCGCTCTACCCATACGGCTTCTACGCAGCCGAGTTCCGCTTCGACCCGGCCGACCACGACGACGACGAGAAGTCGTTCCTCGGCCACGCAGGCAACCTCGACGGTGGCGATGTGATCGACATCATCGTCGAGCAGCCCGCCTGCGCCCGGTTCATCTCGCGGCACCTGTACAACTTCTTCGTCGCCGACGAAGTACCCGTACCGAGCTGGAACGACGTTCCGCCGCAGGACCCGGAGTTGATCGGGGCGATGGCAGACGCGTTCACCGAGTCGGGCGGCGAGATCACGCCCGTGCTGCGCGTGATGTTCAACTCCGACTCGTTCAGGACCGCCCGCTTCAAGAAGGTGAAGAGCCCGATCGAGCTGGTCGCCGGCGTGCTCAAGCTGGCCGGCAACGACCACGACTTCCGTCCCGACCTCGCCGAATACGTCAGCGTACCGTTGGGCGGACGGGAAACCACGACCGTCACCATGGGCCAGAAGCTCCTGGACCCGCCCTCCGTCGAGGGCTGGCACACGGGCAAGGAGTGGATCGACGGCGGGATCCTGATCGAGCGCGTGAACTTCGCGGTGGGCGAGATCGGCGACGGCTCCGCCCCCGGCATCGCTCGCCTCGTCGAGCGGCTGGTGCAGAGCGGCTCGCTTGCCACGGCGGAGGCGTTCGTCGACGGCGCGCTCGACGCGCTGGGCCCGATCGACATCGACGAGACGACACGCGCGGGCCTCCTGCGCTTCGCCGAGGACTCCACGAGCGACGACGACCGCACGCGCGTCTTGCGCATGCTGCGGCTGATCGTCTCCACGCCCGACTTCCAGTTCGCCTAGGCCCGCTGCAACGAAAGGAGACGGCTCAGTGACGAGCAACGGAAACGGCATCAACGGCAAGGACCCGGTGCTGGTCGTCGTGCAGCTCACCGGCGGCAACGACTTCATGAACACGCTCGTGCCCTACAGTGCGGGGCGCTACTACGACTACAGAAAGGCCGTGCGCATCGGCGAGGATCAGGTGCTGAAGTTCAACAACGAGCTGGGCTTCCACCCGGCGGCGGCGCCCCTGAAGGAGCTCTTCGACGCCGGCGACGTAGCGATCGTGCAGGGCATCGGGTACCAGAACTCCAACCGCTCGCACTTCCGTGCAATGGACATCATGCACACGGCCGAGCCGCACAAGATCTCCACGCAGGGCTGGCTCGCGAAGGCGATCCGGGAACTTGACCCGGGGGGCGAGAACGTGCTCACCGGCGTCAGCTTCGGCCGCGGGCTGCCACGAGCGATGGCCGCCTCGGGCGTGAGCGTGACCTCCGTCGGCGACCTCGACAGCTACGGCCTCATGACGTCGGTCGAGATCCAGCAGCAGCGCGCCGAGGAGCTCGACATCTTCCAGCGTGTGTACACGCCGGCGATCGGCAGCGCGGCGACGATGAGCTACATCAGGCAGACCGGCACCGACTTGCTCGCAGGCATTGACGAGTTGCAAGCGGTAGCGGGCCAGTACACCTCCTCCGTCGAGTACCAGAGCAACCCGATCGCGAGGAGCCTGCGTGACGTGGCGCGTACGCACATCGCGGGTCTCGGTACACGCGTGTTCTACGTGCGGCACCCCGGCTACGACCACCACGCAGTCGAGTTGCCGCTGCACGAGCGGCTGCTCCGCGAGCTCAGCGGCGCGCTGCGCGACTTCTTCGCCGACCTGCGTGATCACGACGCGTCGGAAGAGGTCGTGGTCTATGTCTTCACGGAGTTCGGCCGCCGCGTGCCGGACAACGGCAGCGGCACCGACCATGGCACCGGCGGCGGCGCCTTCATCCTCGGCGACCGTGTTGAGGGCGGACTGTACGGCGAATACCCGTCGCTCGACCCGGCGACCTTCGCGAACGGCGAGGATCTCGCGCACACGGTCGATTTCCGCGGAGTCTACGCCACGCTGCTCGAGCAGTGGCTGAGCGTGGAGGCGCAGGAGATCGTGGGCGGCCAGTACGAGCAACTGCGGCCATTCCAGGCCGCGTAGCGTCACAGGAGAACGAGCAATGAGCAGGCCCTACGGACTGCTGCGAGCCGGCTTCCCTTACCTCAAGACGCTCGGCATGTACCGGTTCACGAACTTCCCGGTCGGTCTCGTGTCTGGCAGCGAGGGGCGGCTCTACATCCTCTGCCGACAGGAAAAGGCGTTCGCAGGTGTGCTGGACGCCGTGCGAGTCTACTCAGTGGAGGATGAGGAGCCTGGCAACACCTTCGGCCCGCTGGGCGACGCCGAAGGTTCGTTTCGCTGGCCGGTCTCGATCGCGGCGGACCCGGACGAGCGGCTGTACATCAGCGACGAGGCGCTCGACCGCATCTCCGTCTTCGACCGGGAGGGCGAGTTCCTGTTCTGCTGGGGCACATCCGGCTCGGGCGCCGGCGAATTCAGACGACCCGCCGGGCTGGCGTGCGACGCTGAGGGCCACCTCTACGTTGTCGACTCCGTGAATCATCGCGTGCAGAAGTTCACGAACGACGGGCAGTTCATCGACGGCTGGGGCAGCCACGGCGACGGCGAGGGCCAGTTCGACATGCCCTGGGGCATCACGGTGGACGAGCTCGGCGACGTCTACGTCGCCGACTGGCGCAACGATCGCGTCCAGAAGTTCACCGGCGACGGCGAGTTCATCCTCGCCTTCGGCCGCTCTGGCCGGGGCGACGGCGAGTTCAATCGCCCGACCGACGTGGCAGTTGACCGCGACGGCGACATCTACGTCTGCGACCGCGGCAACAACCGTGTCCAGCAGTTCAACGCGGAGACTCGCTACATCGACAAGATGGTCGGCGCCGCCACGCTCTCGAAAGACGCGATCGAGTACATGCTCGCGCAGGCCGGCCCGAACCGCATCCGCGATATGGCGCGGATCGAGACGGAACGCCTCCTGCGTCAGCCCCAGTCGGTCGTCGTCAACGACGACGACCGACTCTGCATCGCCGACACCGACTCCTATCGCATCCAGGTCTACCAGAAGGAGGTCATCCGGCTTGAGCCGCACCAGATCCTCCCACCGATGCGATCGGTGACCCTCCTCTCGGAGTAGCGGCGCCGGAGGTCTGCCTGCGATCAGCGGTCTCGCAGGGGTGTAGTTACGGCTAGACCGCGTCGAGGCGCATTGTCACGAATTCGAGCGCGTCGGCCGCGATCTCGAGCGCTCGTCGGGAGTCCTCGGCGTCGTAGACCTCGCCTGGGATGCCCCCGGGCAGTGTCGAGGGGTAGCGCGCACCGAGATAGTGCTTGTCGAGCAGCGCGGCGGTCGACTTGAGCAGGTCGAACGAAGGGTCGAGCGCCATGGCGTCCTCGCAGAGGTCGGCCAGAGCGTGCCCCCAGATCAGCTCGACACCCCGCGAGTAGAGGAACGCTGTCACAGCCTTCTCGGCCGCCTGGTGGCAGAGGAAGCAGGCGAGGGCGTGGCGGTTGGCCTCGGCGGAGCCGCGCGCGTCGGCGAGGTCGATGCGCGCCTGCGCCAGCCAGCGCGCCGTCTCGTGCGCGGCCGCGTCGCCATCATGCATGTGCTCGCCCGTCATCCGACGATCGGGTCGGCGAGACGTATCGCCTCGACGAGCACACGGTCGCGCTCCTCGAGCGACTCCGCTTCCTCGGGGGTGTAGACGGCGAAGTGCGTGGCGAGCCGGGGGCGCAGATGATCGACGAAGAAGTCCGAGCGCCGATGGCCTGGCTGGATCGTGTCGTGCACCACGACGAGCTCGAGCGGGGTATCGGGACCAACGCGGCCTCTGCCGAACTCGCCGGTGACCCAGGCGCGGAGCACGCCGAGCCTGGGCAGCTCCTCCGCGATCCGCGCGATCTCGGCCTCGATCAGCTGTTGTCGCTGCCGGGCGAAACCGATCATGATCGGCATCAGGTCTCCAGGAGTGTGCGTGCGCTGCCTGAACCTCGCGTCGTCCGAGGGGGAGGCGCGACCATCGACCCTACTTCAGGTGATCATACTCCACGTGGAACCGGCGCCAGCGAGCATGACGCCCCCGACCGCAGCGATGGTCACGCTGGGTGCGCGAGCTGGACGGGACTCATCTCGCGGCGCAGCCGATGTGGCCTCGACTAACCGGCGGCGTCGAACTCCTCGTCCGCCTGCGCCATCGCGGCGTCGACGACGCGCCGGGCGGCGCGCGCGTAGCGAGCGACCGCTTCCGCGTCGACGGCATTGTCGACGGTGTCGTCGGGCATGTGGAAGTAGCGGTGATGGCCGAGGAACGAGACGAAGCGTCCGCCGGCCTCGTGGATGTTCCGCGCCTCGCCGCTACCCGGCTCGCCTGGTGGCATCGGCGTCATAGCTCCCAGGTCGATGCCCTCCGCGCGCATCGCGTCGCGCGCCACGTCGTGCCAGGCCGTGCTGCTGGCCCCGTACTCCGGTTCCGGGTAGCGCGCCCCGATCGAGGCGCCGAGGTGCAGCGTCAGCACGGCCCGGCGCACGAGCGCCGTGCGCGAGCGCAGCCAGTGCTCGAGTCCCTGGTGATGCAGTTCGTGGCCCGAACTGGCCAGCAGGTGCACCTCGCGGCGTGGCGCAATGCGAGCGAAGTGCTCGGCGAGCGCAAGCCAGACCGCGATCCCGCCGCCACGCTCGGCAGCGCACGTGAACCAGCCAGACTTCGGGGTGATCACGATCAGCGGTGCTGCCCCGGGGTCCGTACCCTCGACGCCGGCGACGACGTTGGTCGCGGTCGACTGCAGCCGCTCGCCGTCGATCTCGAGCACGCCTTCGACGCCGATAACCACCGCCGCCGCGAGGTCGCGGATGTCGTCGGGCGCGACCTGGAGTACCGGGAGTGCGTAGGGCCGCTCGATGTACTCGGCGTTGCGCAGGCGGATCGAAGAGCCCTCGCCGGTGGGGACCACGGCGCCCACGGCACCCGCGCGAGCCAGCTCGCCGAACGTCTCGCGCGCGCCCGCGGGCGGGTTGCCTGCCGGGCCGCGAGCCGCCGCCGAGGCGAACACGACGATCTTGCCGAAGGGATCGCCGTCCTCGTCGCTCACAAGCTCGCCGTCGATGCCTCCGGCACGGGTAAACCCGCCGTCATACATCGGCACGCCGTCTGCGTAGTCTCGAGGGCCGGTTCCCCAGGTGAGGCGTGCGCGACGGGTTTCGACGCGGGGGAACGTGAAGCGCTCGGCGCCGGCTGCGACGCCGAGGCGGCCCAACTCCTCGACCAGCCAGTCGCTCGTCGCATCGTCACCCGGCCAGCCGGTGCGGTGAATCCCGAAGCTCTCGTACGCGCGGATTCGCGCCTCGATCGTCGCCGGCTTGAAGCTGTCCGTCCGCCTCGAGGTGTCGCTGGTCATGTCGATGCGCGGCCGCGACGCAGCGCGCGTCCCGGCAGCGCTCCACTGTTCTCACCCTGGTCGATCACGATCTCGCCGTTGACGATCACGTAGTCGATGCCGGTGGGGTATTGCTTTGGCTCGGCTCTCGTCGCCGGCGCCTTCACCTCGTTGGCGTCGAAGACGACGATGTCGGCCTTGAACCCGTCACGGAGCAGTCCGCGGTCCGGGAGACCGAGTCGCTGCGCCGGGAACGAGGTCATCTTGCGGATCGCCTCGGGCAGTCGGAGGTGTTTCTCGGCACGGACGAACTCCGCGAGGACGACGGGGAAGCAGCCGTAGGTGCGAGGGCTGGGGAACTCGCCGAGCAGGATGGCGTCGCTCGCGATCATGCCGTACGGGTGCGACACGAAGGCGTACAGCGTCGCCTCGTTGGTCCCGAGGCCGACGTAGGAGACCCCGAGCTCCTCGTCGAGGAGCAGGTCGAGCAGCGCGTCGATCGGTTCCTGGTTCCGCATCTCCGCGATCTGGGCGACCGAGCGCCCCTCGTACCGTGCGTTCCCGGGCTTGCGGAACCAGGTGAGCCAGGTGCTCTCCCAGGGACCGAAGGGCGGGCTCTCCACCTCGCGCTTGATGTGGGCGCGGTCCTCGGGGTCGCGGAGTGCCTGCATCAGGCGCTCGGGGCCGCCGTTCATCGCCCAGTTCGGGAGGATGATCGTGGCGCTCGTCCCCGAGTAGGGGTACGTGTAGCAATCGAACGTGACATCGAGGCCCTCGGCGCGCCCATCCTCGACGAGCCCGATGTAGTCGTGATGGCTCCCCACACCCTGAGCCGTCTGGCGGTAGTGCGTGAGGTGGACGGCCGCGCCGCTCTTGCGGCCGATCTCAAGTGCCTCCTCCCACGGCGCCAGGAGCCCGAGCGAGCGCAGCGAGGCGCGCGTGTGGGTGTGGTAGAACCCGCCGTATTCGGCGGAGGCACTGCTGATGGCGATCAGCTCTTCCGTCGAGGCGTACGCGCCCGGCGGATAGTCGAGGCCCGTCGAGAGGCCCCACGCCCCCTCCTGCATCGCCTCCCGTGTGACGGCGCGCATATCCTCGACCTCGGCGGCGGTCGCCGGACGGTCCTCCCAGCCCACACTCCAGATGCGCACCGGCGAGTTCCCGAGGATGAATGCGACGTTGATGGCGACGCTCTTGTCGTACATCGAGAGCTGCTCTGCGACCGTCAGCCAGTCCGCCTCTTGCGGTGGATAACCGTTGAGCCCGGAGTCGAGCCAGATGTAGCGGCGCCGCTCGTCATCTGTCTTGAAGGGCGCATGGGAGATCCCGTCGACCCCCACCAGCTCGGTCGTTACGCCCTGGCGCACTTTCGGATCGTGGTGCGGCTCGCCGAGGATCGTGAGCCCGGCGTGCGAGTGCAGGTCGATGAACCCGGGACAGACGACTCTTCCCGTGGCGTCGATCTCGCGCGGCGCAGTGAGCGCCGAGTCGTCGCCCCGGTGGATCGTGACCTTCTCGTTCTCGACGGCCACAGTGGCGTAGAAGCCCGGGCTCCCGCTGCCATCTATCACGAGCCCGTTTCGTATGAGCAGGTCAGCCATTCACCGGGCCACTTCTACGAATCAGCCACTCCTCGGATGCCCGTTTGGTCAGCTCACTGCGACCACATCGAACTGACGGGCCAGGGGGCCACCGGCGCCTGCGGGTATGCTACATCCCTGCGCCCGGCGCCGCCCGCAATTCGCTGTCTTGCAACAACCTGCGTGGGAACTACAGCCGGGCGACGGCGCGGTGTCAGGTTCAAACGGAGGGGCGGAGCGTTGGCAGGAGCCGTGTTGCGCTGACGCCCCACCGCCGGAGAGGGAGATCGAGTCGTGGGACCCTTGCAGGGAATTCGGATCATCGAGTTAGGGGGCATCGGCCCCGTGCCTTTCTGCGCCACACTGCTCGCCGACCTCGGGGCCGACGTCGTTCGCATCGACCGCCTCGAGCGCGCGGGGACGGGTGCGCGGTTCGATGTCTTGACGCGCTCGCGCCCCTCAATCGGCGTGGACCTCAAGAGCCCCGAGGGCGTCGAAGCGATTCTCCGTCTGGTGGAGCAAGCCGACGCTCTGATGGAAGGGTTTCGCCCGGGGGTCACCGAGCGGCTCGGGCTCGGACCCGACGTCTGCCTCACCCGTAACCCGCAGCTCGTGTACGCAAGGATGACCGGCTGGGGTCAATCCGGTCCGCTCTCGGAGACCGCCGGACACGACATCAACTACATCGCGCTCACGGGGGCGCTCCACTCGATCCGTCGAGCCGGGCAGCGGCCGGTTCCCCCGCTCGCCCTCGTGGGAGACTACGGGGGAGGCGCCCTCTACCTGGCAGTGGGAATCCTGTCCGCCATCCTCGAGGCGCGAGACTCAGGCACGGGGCAGGTCGTCGACAGCGCCATGCTCGAAGGCGCCTCGAATCTCATGAACGACTACTACGGACTGTACGCAGCGGGCTCCTGGACGGCGGAGCCCGGGACCAACACGGAAGATTCCGGCGCTCCCTTCTACGACGTCTACGAGACCTCGGACGGCAAGTACATTTCGGTCGGGTCGATCGAGCCCCAGTTCTATGCCGAGCTGATCGAAAAGATGGGTCTCGCCGGCGAGGATCTCCCCGAACAGAACGACCGGGCGCAATGGCCCATGATGAAGAAGCGCTTCGAGGAGGTCTTTCGGAGCAAGACGCGGCAGCAATGGTGCGACATCATGGAGGGGAGCGATGTCTGCTTCGCGCCGGTGCTGAGCATGGAGGAGGCTCCGAGTCACCCCCAGAACGTCGCGCGGAAGACCTTCGTCGAGATCGACGGGGTTATCCAGCCGGCGCCCGCACCGCGCTTCAGCCGAACCGTCCCGGAGATCTCGCGGCCGCCGGCGGAGGCCGCTGCCGACAGCGGGGGAACGCTTCGTTCCTGGGGCTTCTCCAGCGAGGAGATCGACCGCCTGATCGAAGCGAACGCCATCGTGTCGACACGCTAAGCCGCCGCATTGCGCGTCCGTACCGTGCACTTACAAGTCGGGCCTCGACTCCGGCGGAGCCTCACCCGGCCAAGCCATCGCCAAGGGCGCCACCTCCGTAGGGGAACAGGGCGAAGGGCGTCGATGCCCGAGCGCTCAGTGCTCGGCCGGCATGGTTTGCACGCCGTAGCGGGGAATGACGCTGTCGGACGTCACGATCGTCAGTCCCTCAACTTGAGCCTGAGCGACGAGCAGCCGATCGAACGGATCGCGGTGGATGGGCGTGAGCCCTCCCGCATGCTCCGCGTGGAACAGGCTGACGGGCAGGCCTCTGAAACCATCCCGCTCAACCCGCCCGGCCAGATCCTGCGGAGCCCGCAGTTTTCCCAGGGCCTGCTTGATCGCGATTTCCCAGACGGAGGCGGCGCTCACGTAGGCGTCGTTGCCGGGGTCGGCAATGGCCTCACGGGCGACCGGTCCCAGCCTCGGATGATTCCCGAGCGCCCACACCAGGACCTGGGTGTCGAGGAGCAGGCGGAGCATTACAAACCGCCACTACCGACGCCCTCGAACGCCTCGATGACCTCCAACGGGGTGTCGTCGAAGTCCTCGGCGATCCAGATCTGACCTTCAAGCGATCCAAGCTCGCGCCGGCGTCGCTCCCGGTAGGGTTGGAGCAGCAGGTACGGCTTGCCGGCCCTGGCGATCACGATCTCCTCTCCGCTCCAGGCGAGTTCGCCGAGCCGGGAGAGTTGCGATTTCGCCTCGTGCATGTTGACCTGCATCGGGTGCTCCTTAGCTAAGCCGGACTTAGTCGAGTATCGTGGCAATGCGCCCGGCGCGCAATAGCCGGGACGGCAGGGCCGCATAACCGAGGCTTGAGAAGTCGGTCGGTAACGTCAGTGGTGATGCACGCGCCTCTTGATCCTGGTAACAGATCCAATGATGCGCTGCGTCTGTTGACGCCGTCCACGCCCGGACCTAGGATCCGGCCCGGTGCCTCATTCTATCGCCCGAAAGATGGAACCACCTCAGGAGGTCCGGGAGGGCGACCGCAGACAGCGGTATGCTCGCAACGAGAGCGCTGAGGGAACACGAACATGAGCGAACAGGGGCCGCTCGCGGGAATCACCGTCGTCGAGCTGGCGACGTGGATGATGACGCCGGCGAGCGGTAGCGTCCTGGCCAGCTTCGGCGCGGACGTGATCAAGCTCGAGCCTGCGGGCTCCGCCGATCCGATGCGACGGCTCAACGAGGTCATCGGCGTCAACGTCAGCACGCTTGCGCCGGGCTTCGAGCTGGTGAACAACGGCAAGCGCAGCATGCAGCTCGATATCAAGTCCGAGGCCGGGCGTGAAGTCATGCAGCGGCTGCTCGAGCGCGCGGACATCTTCCTCACCAACGTGCGCGCGAAGTCCCTCGAGCGCGCCGGGCTGGACCCGGAGGCGCTGCATCAGCGCTACCCGCGGCTGATCGTCGCGCACGGTACCGGCCAGGGGAGGTTTGGTCCCGTTGCCGACCGCCCGGCCTTCGATGAGCTCGCGTACTGGTCGCGGGGTGGCATAGCGACGGCCCTTCAGGTCGACGGCACCCCTCCGGTTGCGCTGAACGGCGCGATGGGCGACTTGCCGACGGCGGTCACCCTCGTGGCGGGCATGCTCCTGGCGCTCTATCGCCGGGAGCGGGAGGGGCAGGGGGCAATCGTCGATGTCTCGCTGTACCAGTGCGGGATGTGGGCCAACGGGTTGGGTATTGCCTCGGCGTTGGCCGGCCAGCCGAGGCAACCCAGACTGGGCCGGCGGCACACGTTCAGTCCCCTGGACACCTCGTACCAGTGCGCGGACGGCGCCTGGGTGCAGTTCGCGATGCTGCAGGCGACGCGCTACTGGGGCCCGCTGTGCGAGGCGCTGGAGCGTCCCGAGCTGGCCGACGACCCGCGCTTCGACAGCATGGAGCATCTGCTGGAGAACGGTCCGGAGGCGATCGCCGAACTCGAGCAGGCGATCGGGCTCCTCACGCGCGACGAGCTGGGCCGCCGCCTCGATAGCCGCGACCTGCCCTGGTCGCCGCTCTTCGAGGTCGAGGAGATCGTGGGCGACGAGCAGGCGCGTGCGAACGACTACATCGTGAAGAAGCAGCACCGCTCGGGTGTCGAGATGGAGACGCTCGCGCCCCCGTTCGGGCTGCGTGACGAGGCGCTGCGGATGGAGCCCTCGCCGGAGGCCGGCCAGCACACGGAGGAGGTGCTGCTGGAGCTGGGCTACGGCTGGGACGAGATCGGGCAGCTCCGGGAGCGTGGGGCGTTCTGACCGGCAGTAGCGGCGGCCGACGACCAGGGCGAGCAGGCGGCGGTCACGCTCCGGCGCAGACCTGTCTTCTGATGCCAGTTTCGTAGTCTCAGGAAAAGGAGCCAATCATGGCAAAGGTGACGGGGTACAGGATTCTGGCACAGGCCCTGAAGAACGAAGGCGTCTCGACCATGTTCTTCGTCTCAGGTGGCCCGATGGACGAGTTCTACGATGAGGCCGACCAGATCGGGATCAGGCTCATCGATGCCCGCCATGAGCAGGGCGCCGCGATGATGGCCCACGGGTGGAGCAGGGTCACGGGCGAGGTCGGCATCTGCGCCGCCTGCTCGGGCCCGGGCACTACCAACCTGGTCACGGGCATCGTCACGGCCATGGCCGATGCCTGCCCGGTGATCGCACTGGGTGGTTCCAGCAGCTCGGAGCTCACGCACTGGGATGACTTCCAGGAGGTCGACCAGGTGAGCCTCATGAGGCCCATCACGAAGTGGGCTGGTCAGGCCAACTCGGCCGCGAGGATACCGGAGCTGGTCAGCATCGCCTTCAGAAAGTGCTGGGGCAGTCGGCCGGGTCCCGTATACCTCGATCTCCCCGGGGACGTCCTCCATCAGGAAGTGGAAGAGGACACGGTCTACTACCCCACCAACTCCCGCACCGACGCCCGGTCCATGGGAGACCCGGACCTGGTGAAGCGGGCCATCGAGATGCTGGCCGAGGCCGAGCGCCCCCTGGTGCTGACCGGTACCGGAGTGTTCTGGTCCAGGGCGTGGAACGAGCTGCAGGAGTTCGTGGAGACCACCGGCATCCCCTTCTACACGACACCTCAGGGCCGGGGCGTCATCCCGGACGACCATGAGCTCTCGTTCCCGGCTGCCAGATCGATGGCCTTCAGAGAGGCGGACGTGGCCATTTCCATCGGCACGCGCAACAGCTGGATCTGGCAGTTCATGCAGGCGCCCCGCTTCTCCCCCGATCTGAAGTTCATCCAGGTGAACACGGACCGGGAGGAGATCGGTCACAACAGACCTGCGGACCTCGGGATCGTCGGTGATGCGAGGATGGTGCTCCAACAGCTGACTCAGGAGGCAAAGGAGCAGGGGTTCGAGAACAAGAAGGGTTCACCGTGGGTGGGGCAGCTCCGAGCCAGGGAGGCTACGAATGCGGAGAGGAACGAACCGCTTCTCAACTCGGACCAGGTGCCCATCCACCCGCTGAGGATGATGAAGGAGATCAGGGACTTCCTGCCTCAAGACGCGATTGTGGTGGTCGATGGTCACGAGACGCTGAACTTCGCGCGACAGTCCATACCCACGTACCTGCCCGGGCACAGGCTCAACTCCGGTGGCTCCGGATGTATGGGGGTAGGGGTGCCCTTCGGCATTGGTGCGCAGGCCGCGATGCCGGACAAGAAGGTCCTGGTAGTGCACGGTGATGGCTCCTTCGGGATCAACGCCATCAACCTGGACACGGCCGTGAGGCACAACCTGCCCGTGGTCACCGTGATCAATGTCAACGGAGGCTGGACGGCTACGCCCGCGGGACAACCGCTCAAGCCCTGGATCTTCATTGGCGCGAATCAGCGCTACGACAAGCTGGGCGAGGCGCTGGGCACGCACGGCGAATACGTGGACAGGCCCGAGCAGCTACGCCCCGCCCTGGAGCGAGCCTTCGCATCCGGGAAGCCGGCCGTCATCAACGTCGTCACCGATCCGCACGCCAGGTCGACCACGCAATCCTTCGGCGTATACGCGGACAGGGGGTGACCGCGAGCGCCGCGTGCTCGAGGCGAGCGCCACGAACGAGCCGCGCTCGACTGCACCGCCGAGACCTGGTCGTAGTTCCCAGGCCGGTTGTTGACAGGGCGAGGGGCTGAGCCGCCCCGGGCCAGGTCGGGCGAGACGCCGTCGGGGTCGCCGTCCTCGGTGCGGCCCGTGACGAGGAGCGCGTTCGCCATGTTGATCCCGGCGCGCAGCACACCGCTGGGCGCGAGTTCGGCTCTGGCCTAATCTGACATTGCGGAGGCCGTCCTTTCGGCGATGCCGTGCGCCACGCTAGGCAGCGACGTGTACCCCGTACTTCTTACCCAATGCGAGCAGCGTGGACCACGTGGAATCCTCGATGTCGACGCCATCGCGCAAGCGCTCGACACGGCGCAGGTGCTCCACCTCGCCGGGATAGAACACCCCGCTGAACCCGCCAGGAGGGTGGTGCTAGAACGTCGCGATCGGGTTCGCCGGGGAGCCCGTGCCCTGGGCGAGGCGCAGCGGATTGAGGGAGAAGCTGAATTCCCAACGATTGCGCTCCGCGCAGGCCTCGCCGAGCCGCTCGAGGTGGGCGTTGTCGATCAGCCGCAGGCCCATCGCGGGGATGGCGACCTGGTGGACCGGCATCATCGTCTCCACGTACTGCCCGATCGGCGCGTGGTCGGTGAAGACGTCGGAGCCGATCAGGGCGACCCCGCGCTCGTGCAGCCACGGCAGGCAGGCGGCGTTGTAGCCGGAGAACTCCTGGGGCGGTGGCTCGCCGGCCGCGGCTGCAGCTTCGATCTGAGCCCCGTAGCCCACGCGGAGAAGCAGCACGTCGCCTTCCTCGACGCGCACGCCCTGGGCCTCCTCGGCGGCTTCGAGGTCCTCGGGGAACACGTAGTCCTCGGGGTCGAGCGTCGTCCTGCCCTTGAGCCGGGCGACGTCGAGCAGGACGCCCCGGGTGAGGATGCCGTCCTGCATGACGTCCGAGGTCTGGATCGTGGCGCCCTCGCCGCTCTTGACCAGCGCGGCCGAGCGGCCGTTGTACATCTGCCCCTCCCAGAAGACGTGGGCGAGGCCGTCGATGTGCGTGAAGACGGAGCCGTGGAAGACGAACGACAGATGCTCGCTCGACGCCTGCAGCATCTTGCGGCCCGGAAACCTCGCGTTCTCCCGGTCGTCGCCGAGGGCGAACAGCTCACCGCTTTGCACCATGTTGGTCACCGGGTTCGCGCCGGCCATCGCGCTCGAACCGGACCAGGGGATGACGCGCGAGCAGGAGACGCTGACGCCGTCCCGGATCAGCGAGGCCGCCTGCTTGCGCTTCTCGGGCGTGATCAGGTTCAGCGTGCCGAGCGTGTCGCTCTCGCCCCAGCGCCCCCAGTTGCTGAGGGTTTCGAAGTAGCCGAGGATCTCCTGCTGGCTTGGTGGTGTTGGCATTGCTCGCGTCCTCCTCTGCCGCTGTGCGGACGGGGCGCGCGTCCCCGCCCGTGGTTCGCCTGACAGCCCAGGGCCGGCGGCGGCGACCCCTGGGCGCTATTCCCTCGGCAAGCCGAGGCCCTGCACGGCGATGATGTCGCGCTGGATCTCGTTGCTGCCGCCTGCGATTGTGACCGCGACGTTGAACTTGTGCATCGACCAGATGTGGCCATCAAGCGGCGCCTCCGGTGAGGCGGGGGTGACGGCTCCGCGCGGCCCCGCCAGCTGGCCGCTGTCGCTACCGCGCGGCGGCCGCTATTCCGGAAGGCCGGCATCTGACGCCTCTACTCGGGAATAGGACACCCTAGAGCCGGAAGCGGCGGTCCACGCCGATGCGCCGGCGCCGCAGCTGCTCCCTCCGCTCCGCCTCGTCAATGCGAGGCGCGTTGGCGGGGAGGATCGAGGGCAGGTCGGCGAGCTTGACCAGCCTCGTGGCCGGGGTGGGCTGGGAGTCCGCCTGCATCCAGCGCAGGCCGATGTGGCCCTCGCAGTGCCCGTCCGTCGCGAGCCAGTTGGGGACGCCCGGATCGTCGTGGGCGACGACGAGGATCGCGGAGCCGTCCTCCTCCAGCACCGCCTGTGAGCCGTTGATGCTCGAGAGGTGGTAGCGATAGTCGATCGAGGTCATCCAGTAGGTGTTGAGCTCGAAGTTCCAGTAGAAGCAGTCCGGGGGCGTGAACTCGATCAGCAGCGCCTCGTCGGGCTGCACCATGAAGTAGCAGTGCTGCGGCAGCCCGCCGGGCGCCGCTCCGAGCTTGCGCGCTGTCGGGGACTCGAGGAAGCGGTTCGGCTCGGCGCGATAGTGCTCCTGCCACCCCCGCCAGAACGCGATGTTGCTGAACAGCTCCTCGGCGGCTGTTCCCAGGCCCTCGGCGAGGCGCTCCGGCGTGAGCCGCGGCGGCGCTCCCTCGGCGCCGACCCGCTCGATCCGCACGTTCATCGGCTGTTCGCGATTCCAGTCGCCGAAGAACTGCCGGATCCAGACCCGGTCCACGTCGGGAGTGGTGCGGATCCAGTTGCCGGGCTGCGGCTCCGGACTGAGGGTGACGACGAAACTGCCGTCCCACTCCGTTTGCAGCTCGTCGCCGAGCAGCCGTCCTACCTCGGCCGACTCGCCCTCGGGGACTGCTTCCGTGGGGCGGTTGGCCGAGAAGGCGACGAAGTGCGCGCTGCCGCGGTTGCCGACGAGCCGGTAGGTCTCCCGGCCATCGACGAACGCCCAGAAGTAGATGCAGTCCGGGTTGTCGCCTCCCCACTTGCGGTAGGGCCCCATCATGCGGAAGAGATGCGGGTAGAGCCGATCGGCGTGCTCGACCCCGATGTCGAGGCCCGTCGAGATGTTGCGGGCGACGTACTGGAGGCCGACCGCGCGCTCGAGGGGCGTCGCGGGCGAGGGGTCCGCGAAGACGAGATCCCCCACGTCCTTGAGGCGGTCGCAGAAGTCGTGCCAGGCGGTCCTCAGCGCCTCGTCGTGTTCGGTGTCCCCGTACGCCATCGTCTCCCCCGATTCGCTCCGGTCGCGCGGCCTCAGTTGTGGAAGTGCGGGATCACTGTCTCGCCCATGAGCCGGAGCGACTTCATGATCTTCTCGTGCGGGAGGCTCGGCCCCGCCTGGACCAGGCACATCATGTGGTCCAGCCCGACCTCCCGGTAGCGCTCCATCTTCTCGATCACCTGGTCCGGGGTGCCGACGACGAACTGGTCTTCGGCGTCCATCGCCTCGTAGAACTCCTCGTTGGAGATGGGGGCTCCCTCCAGCACCTTGATCAGGACGTCGCGTCCGGGGCTGTCGCCGGATGAGGCGATGCTCTCGATCTGCGCCGCTCGGTCGAACGCTTCCGATGTCGGACCCGCCTGCCGGGCTTGCCAGCCGAGACGCAGCGTATGGACCTTGGTCAGGTACCACGCCGCCGCCTGGGGTCCGCCATCGTGGATCGCTTCGTCCTCGGTCTCCGCGCAGTAGACGTAGGTGAACGCGCCGCAGCGGTTGTTGACCGCCTGCCCGAACGGCTCCTGGTCGCGCTGCGCCTCGCGGTAGGCGCGCACGCTCTCGGCCAGGGCCGACAGCGGCTGGAACAACGTGAGCCCGAGGTAGCCGATCCCGCCGCGCCCCGCGAGCTCGATCGACTCCGGGCTGCCACCGGCAATCCACATTGGCGGGTGGGGCTCCTGCAGCACCCGCGGAACGACGGTGATCGGGGCGATGCGCACGTGCTCGCTCTCGTACGAGAACTCGTCCTCCGTCCACATCCGGGGCATGATCTCGAGGACTTCGCGGAGGATGGACCGCGTTGACTCGCCATCGATGTGGAACACGTCCCACTCGCGGAGGGTGGAGCGTCCGAAGCCGATCTCGAGCCTGCCATCGCTCAGGTTGTCCAGCACCGCCGCCCGCTCGGCGACGCGAACCGGGTGGTTGAACAGCGGGTGCGTGAGCACCACCGCATGCCCCACCCTCATCTGCTTTGTGCGCGCCGCCACGGCCGTGAGGAAGATCTCCGGCGCCGGCATGTGCGCGAACTCGACCGAGCCGTGATGCTCCACCGACCAGAAGCAGTTGAAGCCGGCGGCCTCACCCACATCGACCTGCTCCAGCACCTGCTGGTACAGGCGGTGGTCCGCGCCCGCCGGCCAGGGGCGTCCCGTCCCCTGGCAGAACTCGTAGAACAGATCGATCTTCACGGCTGGCCTCCCGGGCTGCTCACCCGACACGTGCGCGGGACCGCCGGGCGGCGCCTCCTCGAGAGGGTGCGCCACCGGGAAGGCTGCGAGGCGCGCGCCGCCCCGGTGGTTCCGGGTGGCGACGTCGCCCGCACCTCGCTGCGCCGGCGCATTATAGTCGTCGTAATGGCGGGCGCGCGTCATCAGGCTCGCCGGGCTCCTCGATCCTCGCGAACGCGCGCCGCACCGGGCAGCGGGGCTGGAGGAACAACCATGGCGCAGGGGGCAGAGGAGGCAGTGATGGCGCTGACGCTCGAGGACCGCGAGGCGATCCGTGACCTGTTCGCGCGGCAGAACCTCGCCTATGACCGCCGCGAGGCGGAACGGACGGCGGCGATGTTCACCGAGGAGGGCGCCCTCGAGCTGCATGGCGAGGACTTCGACCTCCGATTCCAGGGGCGCGAGGCGATCGAGGCCTACATGCGCCGCCTGCTCAACGTGACCGGCGACGACTATCGCCACTGGACGAACAGCCTCGCCATTGAGGCCGTCGAGGGCGCTCCGGACGAGGCGCGCGTGGAGTGCTACATCGCCGCATTCGGGATGTCGGACGGGATCCTGCGCCTGGCGGGCCGCTACTTCGACCAGCTGCGCAAGGTTGACGGCGAGTGGCAGTTCGCGCGCAGGCGGTACGAGGCGGAGTGGGCTCATCCCAACCTTGAGGGCGAGGCGGAGCGGCTGAGCGAATAGCGCTCAATACCGGGGCTCGATCCCCGGACTCGCCCAGCGGCCGCTTTGCCTCGCGATGTATCAGGCGTGTATAACGTTCGCGTAAACCTCGGCGTAATCGACGCCGCAGCCGCGGCGTCAGAAGTGGCTGGGCATGATGTCAGAACGCGAGGAGATCCAGGGCGGATTCGGCTTCGGCACACAGCGGATTGGTCGTCGCACGCTGGTTCGGGGGGGCCTCGCCGGCGCGGCCGGGCTGGCCGCGGCGGCGCTCATCGGCTGCGGCGATGATGACGACGAGGAGGTGGCGGCGACCCCTGCTGCGACGCTGGCCGCGACGGTGGCCGCGACCGTGGCTGCAACGGCGGCGGCGCCTACCGCTGCCGCGACTGCCGCGGCGGCGCCCGCGGAGCCGGACTATGTCACGCGGGCCCGCGCGGACGGCGCGCCCTTCGCCTACAACCGCCCGGAGCCGGATGAGACCCCGCGCAAGGGCGGCGTCTTCCGTTACCCCCAGGCCTCCGGTCACAGCAGCCACGACCCGACCGTGTCTGCGGGCGCCACGACCGAAAGCACGAACGGGCTCGTCGGAGACTTCGTCGTCGGTTACAACCTCGGGCCGTCGCTTTCGAAGTACGCCGTCGAGTTGAACCCCGACTTCGGGCTGGCCACGTCGTGGGAGGTCTCACCGGACGGGATGCAGTACACGTTCAACATCCGGGAGGCGAACTTCCATAACGTGGCGCCGACGAACGGGCGCGCGATGGTCGCCAATGACGTCAAGCTCGCCTACGAGCGGATGCTCGCCGGGCAGCAGAAGGGCATCCTCGGCACGATCGACAGCGTCGATGCGCCGGATGACCGCACATTCGTTGTCGACATGGCGCTTCCCGACGCGGACATCCTGGTCGTGATGGGCAACCGGCGGACCCCGGTCTACGCTCCCGAGGCCTACGACGCGGGCATCGCGGACACCACGCCGATCGGGACCGGCGCGATGATCCTGGACAAGGACAACACGGTCAAAGACCAGGTCATGGTCTACACGCGGAACCCGGACTACTGGGCCGGGGAGCCGTACCTCGACGGGCTCGAACTTGTCACGCTCCCCGACCTCGAGACGCAGCGGGCCGCGTTCCGCTCCGGCCAGGTGCACTTCAGCCGGCAACCTCCGCTGGAACTCTTCAAGGAGTTCTTCGAGGAGATGCCCGGCCTCCAGGTCACGGTCGACCCGATCCTCTGGGCGAGCACGATCTACGCCGTGAACCCGAACGTCGAGCCCTTCAACGACGTGCGGGTGCGGCGCGCACTCAAGCTCGCCCAGAACGTCGTCAAGGACGGCACGATCCTGAACCCGGTTGGCTGGGTGACGGGGCCCTCGTTCGGCTGGCCGTTCGTGTTCGGCGAAGACTTCCCGTCGCACAAATCGAAGGAGCCGGATGTCTACCCGGAGGAGTTCGGGGCGTACTGGAAGTACGACCCGGGCGAGGCGAAGAAGCTGCTCTCGGCGGCGGGCGTCGAGAACCCGAAGTGGCGGCACATCGGCCCCAGGCAGTTCTCCGGCGACACCACCTCGCGCGACGCGCTCTGGCTGGAGGACATGCAGGCGATCGGCGCCGACATCGAGTTCCTGAACGTCGACTTCTCGGTCTTCAATGCCCAGTACTACGGTCAGGGGTTCAAGGATCCGTCGAAGTGGCAGTCGGAGAGCATCCAGGGCTGGTCGACAGCCACGCCGAGGGCGAACGGCTACTTCTGGGAGAACCTCCACTCCCAGTCGTCGACCAACCACTTCGCTACGAACGACGCGGAGGTCGACCGCCTGGCCGACTTGCAGCGCTCCGAGCTGGACCCCGTTCAGCGGCAGGAGACCATCCGCGAGCTGTTCGACTACTTCAACGACCAGGCGTACTGGATGGACAAGGCGACCGGCACCTGGGTGGGCTTCTGGGTCCGCCCCGAGGTGCGCTGGTTCCGCTTCAACTCCCCGTACGTGGCGGTCCACTGGTTCTGGGACTGGGGCTACGGGGTGCACAAGGCCTGGCTCGGCGATCCCCTGCAGGAGACGCCGACCATCGCCCTGGAGTCCTCGGGGCTGCTCTAGCCAGCGAGGGAGAGTTCGCGGAGATGCTGGGGCCGGCCCGCGGGTCGGCCCCAGCTCTGTCCGCTACGAGGTGCCCCGCAGCCGCGGGTCGAGCACGTCCCGCACCACGTCGCCAAGGAGATTGAAGGCGAGCACGGTGATGCTGATTGCCGCGGCCGGGAAGAACGCGAGCCAGGGAGCGACCTCCATGTAGCGGCGCCCCGGACCGCTCAGCATCAGCCCCCAGGACGGCTCCGGAGGCTGAGCGCCGAGGCCCAGGAACGCGAGCCCGGACTCGATGATGATCGCTGCGCCGAGCAGGGTGGTGCCGATGATCAAAATCGGGGCCGTCACGTTCGGCAGGATGTGCCGGAGCATGATCCGCACCGGGTGGGCGCCGATCACGCGCGCCGCATCGACGTAGACGTTCTCCTTGGTCGCGAGCACCGCGCTGCGGACCACGCGCGAGACCGCGGGGGTGATCGCGATCGCGATCGCGAGCATCCCGGTGTCTATGCCGGGACCGAACACCACGACGAAGAAGAGCGCGAGCACGAGCCCCGGGATCGCCAGCAACGCGTCCACGACGCGCTGGAAGAGCAGGTCGAACCAGCCTCCGGCGAAGCCGCTGACTAGGCCCAGGAGCGAGCCGAGACCGCCGCCGATCGCCGTCGCCAGAAACCCGACCCAGAGCGAGATCCTGGCCCCGTACAACACCCGCGCGAACATGTCGCGGCCGATGTCGTCGGTTCCGAAGAAGTGCGCCGTACTCGGCTTGTCGAGCGTGTCGTATGAACTTTGAAAGGGATTGCCCGCCAGGTCGAAGGCGGCCAGCAGCGCGGCAGCCACCACGATCGCGAGCACCGCGGCCGAGCCGCCGCCGACCGGCGATCGGAGGATCCGGATGGTCGCATCGACGGCGGGATGCCGGGCCGGACGCACGATCCGCCCGATGTCCGGCGCCGCGATTGGCTGTTCGGCCATGTTCGTTACTCCGCGCTCCCGGACCGTGGCCCCGAACCGCTACGCGTACCGAATCCGCGGATCGATCAAACCGTAGGAGAGGTCGATCACCAGATTCACCAGCACGTACATGCACGCCATCAGCAAGACGGTGCCCTGCACTACCGTGTAGTCCCGCTGCGTCACCGCGTCCAGGGTCAGCCGCCCCAACCCCGGCAGCGCGAAGATCTGCTCGATGATGACGGTCCCGCCGAAAATGTTCGCGAGTTGCGCGCCCATGATCGTGAGCACCGGGATGATCGAATTCCGCAGCGCGTGGCGCATGATTACCGTTCGCTCGGACAGGCCCTTGGCCCGCGCCGTCCGCACATAGTCCTGGCGCATCACCTCGAGCATGGTCGAGCGCACCATCCGCGCGTTCACCGCGGACGCCCGGTAGGCGAGGATCAGCACCGGGAAGACCAGCGCCTGGAAATTCGTCCACGGTTGCTCCCAGGGGGGGTACCAGCCGAGCGGGGGCAGCCAGGAATCCATCAGCCCGAACGTGATGTCATCGAGCAGGGCGGAGAGCACGAGGATCGTCAACGTCCCGAGCACGAAGTCCGGAACCGACAGCCCGAAGATGGAAAAGAGCCGTGCACCGTAGTCCGTCGGCCTGTCCTGGTTGACCGCGGAGATCACCCCCAGCGGGATCGCGATCAGTACCGCGATCAGCATCGAGAGGACGACGATCTCCAGCGACAGCGGCAGCCTGGTGACGATCAGGTCGAGCACCGGGTCGTCCGACCACAGCGAGTTGCCCAGATCGCCGCGAAGCGCGTCCGCGAGCCAATCGGTGTATTGCTCCAGGACCGGCCGGTCGATGCCCAGCTCGGCCCGTTGCTTCTCAAGCAGCTCGTCGGTGACGTAGCCCGCCTGCGAGAGGCGCTGGAGCGCGATGTCGCCCGGAATCAGCCGCAGCAGGCCGAACACGATGGTTGAGACGATGAAGATGGTGGGGATCGCCAGAAGCAGGCGCTTGACGATGTACTGGGCCATGGAGGTCGTCCGTGCTCGTCCCTGGCCGTCCGGCGAGTGCGGGAGTCAGCCCCGGGTCCGAAGCGGTCCACGCTTCCGCGCTGGTATCGCGGATACTAGCAGGCTGCCGAACGGGTCGAAGGACGCGGGCTCACTCGCCGCTCGGGATCCCGATGAAGCGCCCCGGCCAAGCGGCGTCGCGGCAACTCCGCGACTGGCAACGCTCAGCCGAGGACGCGATCGATCTGGAAGATGCCGGAAGAGAACGCTCTGCCGCTGAGAAGTGGCGGAGATGACCGAACGCCCATCGATTCGAAGCCGATGCCGGACTCGAGGAAGATCATGGCCCCGGTCTCGCCGGGGTCGAGCTCGACTTCGACGAACCGCAGGCCGTCTCCGTGGATGCGGTAGTCGATCACGTGGCTGCGCATGGTCATGGCGGCTGCCTCCCGTAGTCCGGGCCGAGGGCGCCAACCGCCCGGCCCACGCCCCGCCTGGATCGATCGTGGCGCAGGGTGTGCGGCGCCACTATTCCATCAGGCGGCTTTCCGCTCGTACTCATGGGTCGGCCCGCCGAGCACTGGACGGCTGACGATCGGTGCTCTTGCTGGGGTGGGTGGACCGGCCCCTGGCTCCGGCACGTCGAGCGCCAGCGTCTGGTGCGGCCGCGCGGCGTTGTAATGACGCACGAACTCGCGCAACACGTAGCGCAGGTGGCGCTCGTTCACCACGATGATGTGGTCCAGGCATTCACGCCGGAACGTGCCCACGAGCCGCTGGGATGCCATTGGCCTGCGGTGTCGCGAGTGGCGTGAGCACGGTGCGGATGCCGATGCGCCTCGCCCGTGCGACGAAGTGCCCGCCGCAGGAACGGTCGCGGTCCCGGATCAGGAAGCGCGGGCTCGTGCCCCAGGGCGTGGCGTTGATCAGTTGCCGCCAGACCCAGCTCGCGGTCACGCGGGACGTCTTTGCGGTAGCGACGGACCGTCTGCAGGCTGACGCGGAAGCCGAGCTTGCGGAGCTCGCCAGGCACGCGCATGTGTCCCCAGCGCGGATGCTCCTCCGTCATCCGTCGAATCTCGACGGCGATGGCCGGGTCGATCCGCGGGCGGCCTTGCCGCCCGGGACGGCGGCGCCAGCGCCAGTAGCGCCGCCAGCCGGCACGGCGCCAGCGCACGACGGTGTCGGGCTGGACGATCACGAGGTGCTTCCGCCAGGCCGGCCACGTCCGTGACAGTGACAACCAGAGGAGACGGTCGCCGAGCAGCAACGCCGGGCGCCGTCGGGTCCGCGTCAGGACGCCGGCCTGGTGGCGGAGCGCGATGTGCTCGATCACGAGGTCGCGTCGGTCACGGGCGATCCCGCCCCAGAGCCGCAGGACGCAGTTGAGCACCAGCAGCATCGCGCCCTCCCGCCACCTCGGGAGGGTCGAGCGCCGCTCCGATCACGTCAAACTGGGCGCGGACGGAATAATGGCGCCGCGCACGGGCCTGCATCCTGTACGCGCCGATCCCTCGCTGCGATAGCCGATCGTAATGCTACTATCGGCGCGTAGCTCCAGATGCAGCCGAGGGAGAAGCCACATGCCCGACCCAGCTCAGCTCCGGAACGTCGCTGCGATCGCGGGCATCGGCCATACCGAGTTCTCGAAGAACTCCGGCCGGAGCGAGCCGCAGCTGGCGGTCGAGGCGATCCGCGCCGCCCTCGATGACTGCGGGCTGACGCCCGCTGACGTCGACGGCATGGTCCGCCTGGACATGGACGACACCGAGGAGATCAAGGTCATCAACAACCTCGGAGTGCGCAATCTGCGCGTGCACGCCCTGGGGCACTACGGCGGCGGCAGCCCCTGTGGTCTCGTGCTCCTCGCGTCGATGATGATCGCCACCCGCCAGGCGGACGTCGTCGTCGGCTACCGCTCGATGAACGAGCGCTCCGGGCGCCGCTTCGGGGTGATGGAGGGCGCACGCTACGTGGCCAACGATCAGCAGTGGACCGTGCCGTTCGGCCTCGCCAGCGCCGGGGCCATGGTCGCGATGTCCGCGCGACGCCAGATAGAGGAGTTCGGCTGGACGCGCGAGCACTACGCCGCGGTCTCCCTCGCCTGCCGCGAGCACGCCCAGCAGAACCCCGGGGCGACGTTCTACGGCTCTCCGCTCACCATCGACGACTACATGAACGCGCGGATGATCGCCGAACCGCTGTGCCTCTTCGACTACTGCCTCGAGACGGACGGCGCGTGCGCCTGGGTTGTCGTCTCCGCCGAGCGCGCCCGCGACCTGCCGCAGCCGCCCGCCTACATCACCGGCGCGTCGCAGGGGATAGGGCTCCCGCAGTTCACGATGACGAACTACTACCGCGAGACCCTGACCACGGGCTACGAGACCGTGAACGCGGCTGAGAATGTCTATGCGATGGCGGGCGTCGGCGCCAAGGACATCGACGTGATCCAGGTCTACGACCACTTCACGCCCTGGGTGATCATGGCGCTCGAGGACTTCGGCTTCGCGCCGAAGGGCGAAGGCGGCCCCTTCGCCGCCACGGGGGCGCTCCGCGCCGCCGGAGGCGAGCTTCCGCTCAACACCTCGGGCGGCCAGCTGTCCGAGGGCTACATCCACGGCCACAACCTGATCCTCGAGGCGGTGCGCCAGGTGCGCGGCACGTCGACGAACCAGTTGTCCGACGTCGGCTACTCGATGTGCACCAGCGGCAACGGGGTGCCGACCAGCGCGCTCATCCTCACCTCGCAGCCGTAATGGAGTCGTTCAGATGACCAGCCAGACCCAGACCCCGCAACCGATCCCCGCGCCCGACCGCGACAGCCAGCCGTTCTGGGACGCGGCCAAAGAGCACCGGCTCGTGATCCAGCGCTGCGGCGAGTGCGGCCGGCTGCGGCATCCTCCGCAGCCGTCCTGCACCGCCTGTGGATCGCTGGAGAGTGACTGGCAGGAGGCGAGCGGCCGGGGCAGCGTCTACTCGTTCGTGGTCCAGCGCCACCCCACGCACCCGTTCTTCATCGACGTGCCCTACAACGTCGCGCTGATCGAGCTCGAGGAGGGCACGCGACTGGTGAGCAACATCATCGGCGTCGAGCTCGACGAGATCCGCATCGGTATGGCCGTCGAGGTGGTGTTCGACGATTCGGACCCGGAGGCGACACTCCCGAGGTTCCGCCCCGCCTCCTAGCAGCGAGGGTGCCGGATCGTTACGAGCCGAGCGGTCCGAGCAGCTCTGCGTTGTGCTCCCCGACGCGGGGTGCTCGCCGTTCGACCCGGACTGGTGACCCGGACGCCACGAACGGCGCGCCGGGGTAGGTGAAGCTCCGCTGGAGATCCTCGTGCTCGATCTGGACGGGGAACCCGCGCTCGATGAAGTGCGGGTCGTTCATGACCTCCTCGGGCGAGTAGATGACCCCGACGGAGAGGCCGCGTTGCTGCGCCCCGGTGAAGAACTCGTAGGCCGTCAGACCGGACGCGATCAGTTCGACCGCCTCGCGAGCCGCCCCGATGATCGCCGTTGCCATGTCGTCCTCGCCGAGGCGGGCGAACAGCGTCTCGGCGATGTCGATTCCCGCCTCCAGCAGCGCGGTGCCCGGCAGCTCCTCGCGCAGGCCGAGCTCGTCGATCCAGCCGATCAGCGCCCTGAACTGATCCGCCGTCCGGGGCGGCACGCCCGTGTGCACCTGCTTCCCGTCGGCCGAGATCGCGAGGTTCGACATCGTCGGCTGTACCGCCGCGTGCCGCCCCGTTTGCCGCTGCACGGTCTCTTGCGCCACCAGCCAGGAGTACGTCGCGGCCTCGGTGGTGACGTTCTGGGCGGCGTACGCGTTGACGTCGAGGTGCTGACCCAGTCCCGTGAGATCGCGGTGCAACACGGCCGTCAAGGCCGCCATCACAGCCCAGATGCACGCGGTCTGGTAGCCCTGGTTGCCGCCGCCCCGCACGGGAGGCAGCGAGTGATCGTCGTAACCGCACGACCACATCGGCCCGCCCTCGGCGAGCAGCGTCAGGTCCACCGTGACGCCGTGCGCGTCGGGCATGTCCCTGCCGAACGGCGTCACCGAGACCCAGATCAGATCGGGCCGCTCGGCGCGCAGATCGGTGTGGTCCAGACCGAGCTCCGCGAGGCGGCCGGGGGGCTCGGCCTCGATCACCATGTCCGCCGTCGCGACCAACTCGCGGAAGACCGCCGGCTCGCGATCGAGGTCGATCGTGACGCCGCGTTTGCTCGTGTTGTAGTGCCACCACCAGAGGCTGCGCTCGGTGCCGGGCTCGTCGTCAAGGAACGGCTCGAAGCTCCGCGTCGTGTGGCCGTCCGGTGGCTCGACGACGATCACCTCCGCGCCCATGTCGCCGAGCAGCTTCCCGGCGAAGGCCGCCAGCTCGCTCGCCAACTCGACGACGCGCAGGCCCTCAAGCAGTTGCGGCTGGCTCATATCACGCCCTCGGCGGCGAGTGCGGCCAGTTCCTCCACGGTGCAACCGAGCAAGCCGCCGAGGATGCGCTCGTTGTGCTCGCCGAGGCAGGGCGCGCCGTGCTCGATCTTCCAGTCCGTCTCGGAGAAGTGGACGGGCAGCCCGTCGACGCGCACCTCGCCCATCTCGCAGTGCGTGACCGTCGGCCAGAGCTCCCAGGCCGCGGTGTTTGCGTCGTGATCGATGCGCTCTTCGGGGAGCGTCACGGCCGCAGCCGGTACGCCCGCGGCGCGCAGTTGCCCGGCAACCTCGAAGCGGTCGCGCTCGGCGGTCCAGGCGCCAATCGCCGCGTCGAGCTCGTCCTCGTGCTCGATCCGCCCGGCGAGGCTGGCGAAGCGCCCATCGCGGGCCCACGGCTCCCCGGTGATCGCGGCGAGCGCCTCCCAGTCGCGATCATCGCGGCAGGCGATGGCCACCCAGCGGTCCTCGCCTGCCGCGGGGTAGGCGTTGTGAGGAGCCATCGCCGGGAACTGGTTGCGGTTGCTGTGCGGGCTGCCCTCGCGGCGGAGCGGCCGGCCGTTCACCGTGTAGTCGAGCACGGCCGGACCGAGCAGCGTGGCGCCCGCCTCGGTGCAGGCCATGTCGATCCACTGGCCCTCGCCGCTGCGGTTGCGCCGTACGAGCGCCGCGAGGATGGCGATCGCCATGAAGTTGCCGCCGTGGTGGTCCATGTAGGAGTAGCCCCAGCCCGCCGCCGGCAGGTCGGGAAGCCCGGAGGAGAAAGTGAGCCCGCAGCAGGCCTGCACGATCGGGCCCCACGTCTTGAACTCGCGATACGGCCCCGTGTGACCGAAGCCGCAGTTCGACACGTAGATGATGTCCGGCTTGATCGCGCGCAAATCGTCGTAGCCGAACCCGAGGCGGTCCATCACTCCGCTGGCGAAGTTCTCCGAGACCACGTCCGAGATCGCGACGAGCTGCCGGAACAGCTCCTTGCCTCGTTCGTCTCGCAGGTTGAGCGTCACCCCGAGCTTCTCGACGTTGTGGTTGTTGAACGCGCCCCCGAACTCGACGCCGCGCCGCTCATCGATGAAGGGGGCCATGCCGCGCAGGATGTCCCAGCGGCCCTGGCGCACCGGATCCTCGACGCGGATCACCTCGGCGCCGACCGCCGCGAGGTAGCGCGTGGCCCCGGCGCCGGCGAGTTGTCCCGTGAGATCGCAGATGCGGATGTGCTCGAGTGCGGGCTTCTTCACGAGCCGCATCGTACACTTCGCCCTCGCGCACGGGCCAGAGTGCGCCGCCGGCTACGGTCGCGCTAGCGGCAACTGCAGCTGCTGGGGGGGTGGGGGTCGAACGCGCGGATCACGCTGTCGACGACCCGCCGCCCGTACGCTTCATCCACGGCCTGGCCGTGGAGCATGATGTGCACGAGGGCCGGCGAGAGCAGCAGATCGATCAGCAGGTCCACGTCCGTGTTCTGGCACAACTCGCTTCGCTCGACGCCGCGCGCGATGATCTTCGCCATCGCCTCGCGGCGCGCGCGGCGCGCCGGCTCGCGTACCCGTTCGTGCAACTCCCGGGAGTCGGCTGCGCTCGCGTAGGCGGCCGCGAGTGCGCGACCGTGCTTGGTCGAGGTCAGGACGCGGATCTGCCGCGTGATCAGCGCGATCAGGTCGTCGCGCAGGTTCCCGGTATCGGGATCCGGGTACTCGTCGACGTAGCTCGTGAGCGCGTCGGCGACCAGCGCCTCCTTCGACGACCAGAGCCGGTAGATCGTCTGCTTGCTCGAGCGCGCTTCCGCGGCGATCTGGTCCATCGTGAGCGCGCCGTACCCCTCGCGTGTGAGGATCTCGATAGCGGCCGCGAGCAAGTCCGAGCGAGCGCGCGCGGTCCGCGGGTGCATGGCCTGGCCGGCAACGCCGGCTGGTGATTCTGCTGTCGGGGCCTCGGCGCTCACGTTCCATTCCCTTCGGCTTGTCCGGCTCAGCCGCGGACTGCCCCGCCGGGGGGCGCGGCTGTGCCGTCCGCGCGTCGTGGCCGCATCCCGACGCACAAGCACCCGAACGGCTCGCCGGATTTGGTGCGGTCCGTTAGGCTACAAGTGAACGCGACCGTACAGGTCAAGCGCAAGCAAGCGGCCGGCGCAGCCAGGCCGTCGTGCCGCAACAGCGCACGCCGCCGACCACCCGGGAAGGGCCTGCCGATGAAGTCGCTCGAAGGCATCCGGATGCTCGACTTCCTCTGGGCGGGGGCCGGCGCCTGGGGTTCGCGGTTCCTCGCCTCCTACGGTGTCGAGGTGATCCGCATTGAGTGGATCGGGCACCCGGACAGCATGCGCTACGGCCGTCCCTACTGGCCGATGCCCGACGGCGGCATGCCGGAGACGATGGAGGACAAGGGAGACCGGGGGGCGCACTTCCAGAACATCAACCCCGGCAAGTTCGGCATCAGCCTCAACATGCGCCATCCCGAGGGTAAGGAGCTCTTCAGGAAGCTGCTCCCCCACGGCGACATCGTCGCGGACAACTTCACGGCGCCTACGATGACCTCATGGGGCTTTCCCTATGAGGAGATGTGCAAGCACCGGCCGGATCTCATCTACCTGCAGAGTTCGGGATTCGGATGGCACGGGCCATACCGCGAGTACAAGTCGTGGGGCCCGATTGCCGCAGCGGCCGGCGGGCTGACCTACATGGGAGGGCTTCCCGATCGCTTCCCGACGGGATTCGGGAACTCCTACATGGACGTGCAGGGAGGCTGGTTCCTGGCCATGTTGATGATGGCTGCGCTGCGTGTTCGCGATCGCACGGGCCAGGGGCAGTTCATCGACCTTGCGCAGAGCGGCGCCGCGCTGATGCTCAGCGGCCCCGCGCTGCTGGACTACGCCGCGCACGGCCGCACGTATGAGCGTCGCGGCAACCGGCCGCACGGCCGCCCGTCCGCGCCGCACGGCCTGTACCCGTGCGCCGGCGACGACCACTGGATCGCCATCGACTGCCACGAGGAGGCGCACTGGCGCTCGCTCGTGGAGACCCTGGGACGCGCGGAGTGGAGCGAAGATACGCGATTCGCTTCGCTTGAGGCGCGAATGGAGCACGCCGATGAGCTCGACGCGCTCGTCGGCGAGTGCACGAGCCAGTGGGAGAAGTACGCGCTCACCGATCGCCTCCAGGCGATGCGCGTGCCGGCGGGTCCCGTGCAGACCCCGTCCGATCGGGTCGAACGCGACCCGCAGCTGGCGCATCGCGACTTCCACACCACCATCCCGCACTCGGCGCTGGGGACGGTTCGCGTTGAACGGCCGGCCGGACGGATGACGGAGAGCCCGCCGGACGTCGCCGGCATGCCTCGCAGCGGCACGCCCCGCTACGCCGAGCACAACGAGCGCGTCTGGGGCGAACTCGTCGGGCTCTCGAGTTCCGAGATGCGCCGGCTCGGGGCCGAGGGTGTGATCTAGTGTCCGCGCTCGCGCTCGATGATCTGCGAGTCCTCGAGCTGACCGATCACCGGGGCGAGTTCCTCGGACGCCTCCTCGCGGGGTTCGGCGCCGACGTGATCAAGGTCGAGCCGCTGGCGGGGTCCGACAGCCGCACGCTCGGCCCGTTCTACCAGGACTCGGGCGACCCGGAGCAGAGCCTGTTCTTCTGGCACTACAACTACGCCAAGCGCGGGGTCACGCTTGACCTCGAAACCAGCGAGGGCCGCGCCGCGCTGCGCGCGCTGCTGCCCCACGTCGATGTGCTGCTGGAGAGCTGCCGACCGGGCTACCTCGCCTCCCTCGGGCTGGGCTACGCTGACATCCGCGAGGAGCATCCGGCGCTGATCTACTGCTCGCTGAGTGACTTCGGGCAGGACGGACCGTGGTCTCAGTACGTAGGATCGGACCTTGTCCTGCTCGCGATGGGTGGGCCGACCAGCCACTCGGGCTATGCCCGCGATCCGGAGACCGGCGTCTACCCGACGCCGCCGATGACGCCGGGCCCCTGGCACTCGCTGCACTTCGCGGGCGCCGTCACGATGCTCAATCTGCTGGGAGCGATTCACTACCGCGACCGCCACGGCGCCGGACAGTACATCGACGCCTCGATCCACGAGGCGGTGGCGAACGGGAACGAGTTCCACACGTCAAATTACCTTGCCGACCGCTCGTTCCGGGGCCGCCAGCCGCAGGCGCCGGCGCCGCAAGCCCGTGACGGCAGGCACGTGATGCCGTTCCACGCCGGGCGGAAGGGCTACCAGGAGCTGCTGGACTTCATCCTCCTCGATCGTGACGTCGACGAACCTGGCATCGCCGAGCCCCTGCTCGACCCGAGGTTCGACGACGACACGTTCCTGCTGAGCCCGCAGGGGCAGGCGGTCATGCACGACGTCACGGCTCGCTACGTGGCCGAGTACGACTCGGAGGACCTCTTTCAGCGCGCGCAGGCGGAGGGACTGACGTGGTCGCCGCTGCGCGCGCCGGAGGACAACCTCAGCGACCCGCACTACGTGGAGCGCGGGAACTTCACCGAGGTCGAATACCCCGAGGTCGGCGCAACGCTGACGGATGCGGCTCGAGGCTGGGTCGCCGAGCACCTGGACTGGCGAACGTCGCCGCGCGCCCCCAGGCTCGGCGAGCACAACGACGAGGTGGCGGAGCAGTTCGGCATCGACTGGCCGCAAGGGTAGGCGGGGCGACCGCTGGGACCGGGTCGCGTCCCCTCGCGCACAAGCACCGACGACAGGATGGGGGACAACGTGCCGGCACCGTGCGACGGGCTCCGGGTCGTGGACTTCACGCGGGGGATGTTCGGCAACCTCGCCGCGATGATCCTCGCCGACTACGGCGCCGAGGTCGTGAAGATCGAGCAGCCCGGCGGCGACTCCTTCCGCGCCGAGCCCGCCTGGGGCTTCTGGAACCGCGGCAAGGGCAGCATCGAAGCTGACCTCAAGGACGAGGCCGCCGCCGAGCGGGTGCGCGCCCTGATCAGCGGGGCCGACGTGCTGATCGAGAACTTCCGCCCGGGCGTCATGGACCGCCTCGGCCTCGGCGTCGAGGCATTGCGCGGGCGCAACCCGCGGCTCGTGTACTGCTCGATGACCGGGTTCGGCGCGCGCGGACCATGGCGGCGCCGCAAGGGCTACGAAGGCGTCGTCAACGCGAAGACCGGCCGGATGCGGGAGTTCAGCGGCATCGCCGACCGCGAAGGGCCCGGCTTCACGGCGGTCCCGAGCGCCGGCTTCGGCGCCCTCCATGGGGCGCTCCAGGGCATCCTCGCCGCGCTGCACGTGCGCCGCCGGACGGGACGCGGCAGCCACGTCGAGACGAGCCTGCTCCAGGGCAACAGCGCGTACGACATGATCCGCTGGTACGCCCTGCAGGCGGCCTCGAACGACCCGCTCGCCGCCGATCGGTTGAAATCCTGGGGTGCGGTCCAGCACCAGATCCCGCGCCCCAACTACCTCACAGCGGTCACCAGGGACGGCGTCTGGCTGCAGTTCGCGAATACGATGCCCCACCTCTTCATGGCGCAGATGGTCGCCCTCGGCCTCACGGACCTCTACTCCGACCCGCGCTACGTCGACCTCCCCGCGCTCAGCGACCCCGACGACAGCGAGGGCGTCTGGGAAGCCGTCCTCGAGCGCGTGCGCGAGAAGACCTGGGCCGAGTGGAAGGCGATCCTCGACGAGGAGCGCGACGTCGCCGTCGAGCCGTTCCACACCGTCGAGCAGGCCTTCGACCACCCCCAGGTCCGGCACAACGGCCACGTCGTCCAGGTCGGCGGCCAGGAGCAGGCGGGGCCGCTTGTGCGCATGACCGAGCTGCCCGCAGTCGCGCCCCGGCCCGCGCCCGCCCTCGGCGTGAGCAGCGAGCTGCTGGACCGCCCCTGGGAGCCTCGCGAACCCGGTCCCGAGGGCGCCGCTCCCACCGCCCCGCTCGACGGCGTGACGGTGGTGGACTTCGCCACGTACTACGCGACGCCGTTCGGCTCGAGCCTGCTCGCAGACCTGGGAGCGCGCGTGATCAAGGTCGAGCCGCCAGAGGGCGACTACAGCCGCTACGTGGCGGGCCGCATGCTCCACTTCAAGACCACAGGCGGCAAGGAGAGCCTCGCCATCGATCTCAAGACCGGGGAAGGCCGCGAGGTCGTGCACCGGATGCTCGCGCACGCCGACATCGTCCTGCACAACTTCCGGCCCGGCGTCGCCGATCGGCTCGGTATCGGCTACGAGCACACGAAGCAGCTCAACCCGCGGGTCGTCTACCACTACGGCGCCTCGTACGGAGACTCCGGGCCCTACTCGTTCAAGCCCGCCTTCCACCCGATCGCCGGCGCCATTGGCGGCGGCGCGATCGCGCAGATGCCGCCGAGCGAGCTCGACCCCGCAGACGCCGAGCTCCCGATCGAGGAGCTCAAGCAGAAGGCCTGGCGGCTGCTGCAGGCCAATGAGGGCAATCCCGACGTCAACGCTGCCCTCTCGGTTGGCACTGCGCTGCTGCTCGGGCTCCACGGCCGCGAGGAACACGGCCTCGGGCAGTATCAGACCACCTCGATGCTCTGCGCGAACATCTACGCGAATGGCGACGCCGCTCTGCGCTACGAGGGCAAGCCCGCGCGCGTCGAGCCGGACGCCCTGCTGCTCGGTGTCGGACCGCTCTCCCGCCTCTACCAGACCGCCGACGATGGTTGGGTCTTTGTCGCCGCCCCGTTCGAGCACGAGTGGCGCGCCCTCGCCACGGCCATCGGGCGCGAGGAACTGATCGAGGATCCGCGCTTCGTTTCGCGAGCCGCCCGTGCCGAGCACGCGGACACGCTCGCCGAGGCGCTCGCCGAGACCTTCGCGACCCGCGACGCGGATAGCTGGGAGCGCCTCCTCGCCGAGCACGACGTGGCCTGTGCCCGCGCCGATGGGCCGACGGTCGCCGAGTTCGCGGTCGAGGAGCCCTCGAACTACGAGCTCGGCTTCACCGTGCCGGTCGAGCACCCGATCTACGGGCGCTACGCCCGCCACGGCGCGATCGTGACGCTCGACTCTGCTCCCGCGAGGATCGGCCCCGCCTGCGAGGTCGGCGAGCACAGCGAGCGCATCCTCGCGGAACTCGGCTACTCGAGCGAGGAGATCGAGGCGCTGGCCGGCGCCGGCGTGGTCGCGCTATTCGAGCAGGAAGACGAGGAGACCCGCGCCGCGGCCGCGATCTCGCGCTCGCAGCAGCGCGGCGCCGTGGGCGCCCGCTAAAACGCTCGCCGGCCGCACGGCGGCATCGGCGGGGCTGTCCCAGTCCCACGCCTCTAAACACGTTCGTGTGAACTACGGCCAGCGCGCTCCTCCCGGAGAGAGGACAGGCTAGATCACGCCCTCCTCGGCGAGTTGGGCGACCTCGTCCGGCGACATCCCGAGTAGCTCGCCGTAGACCTCCACGTTGTCCTCGCCGTAGCACGGCGCGGCACGGTCGATCGGCCCGCCCATGAACGGCGGCGTAGCGCTCATCTTCACGGGGACCTCCTTGACCGGCCAGGTTCCGATCTCGGTCCCGGTCACCTCGGTCAGCCACTCCAGGTGGGCCAGCTGCGCGTCGCGCTCGACGCGGTTCTGCGCGTCCTGGCAGACGCCGGCCGGGACGCCGGCGCGCTGCAGCAGGTGCATCATCTCGTACTCGTCGCGCTCGCTGGTCCAGCCGGTGACGAGCGCGTCGAGCTCGTCCTGGTGCTGGACGCGCGACGCCAGCGTCGCGAAGCGCGGGTCCGCCGCCCAACTCGGGGAGCCCATCGCCTGAACGAGGGCGGTCCACTCGTCCTCGCTGAAGCAGGCAATCGCAAGCCAGCGGTCCACTCCGCGGCAACGGTACGCGCCGTGCGGAGCCGCGAGCTTGTAGGGCGAGCGGTTGCCGTAGCGCTGCCACACGCGGCCGTTCGCCGACCATTCGAGTACGGATGTGCCGTTGATGTAGATCCCGGAGTCCACCTGCGAGGAATCGATCCACTGCCCCTTGCCGGTGCGCGCGCGGTAGTTCAGCCCCGCCATCATCGCGGTGGCCAGGTTGTACGCTCCGAACCAGTCGAGGTAGGAGTAGCCCCACCCGGCCGGCGGCGCGGGCTCCGGCAGTCCGGACATCTCGGAAAGGGCGGCCATCGCCCCCGCGATCGGCCCTGCCGTGCGGTACGGGCCGTAGCGGCCGTGCGCGCCCATCCCCGACTGCTGCACGTAGATGATGTCCGGCTTGATCTCGCGCAGCACGTCGTAGCCGAGGCCCCAGCTCTCCATCACACCGGGTGAGAAACCCTCCGCGACGATGTCGCACTCGGCCACGAGCCGCTTTACGATCTCGAGCCCCTTGCGGTGGCGCACGTTGAGCGAGATACCGCGCTGGCCGGCGTGGAAGTCGTTGAACTGCCCCGAGAGGTTGATCGTGCTCAGGTCCGGCGGCAGCGGCTCCGTCGCCTTCTCACGGGCCTCCTTCCCTCCGATCGGGTACTGCCCCATGTTCAGGCGGAGATCGAGCGCCCCGTTCCACTCGACCTTGATGTCGTCTGCCCCCAGGGCCGACAGGAACCGCGGCGCGCCACCCGAGGCCAGCCACCACGTGAAGTCGAGGATGCGCACGCCGTCGAGCGCGAACGGCTTCCCGAGGCGCGAGCGGCGCGTGTCGCTGTTCGGGCGGATCGGGATCGTGCTTGTGCGCGGCGCCTCCGCGCCGAGCTCGGCGAGCACCTCCGCGGTGTGCTCGCCGACGTGCGGCGCGCGCGGCCCGACCTTCCAGGGCGCCTCCGTCGAGACCCACTTGCTCGTGGTGTAGAGGAACGAGCGCCCGATGTCTTCGTGCTCGACGGTGGCGAAGCTCCCGCGCGCGAGCCAGTGCTCGTCGAGCGCGTTCTCGTGCGGCTTGCGCACGGGGACCCACATGAATCCCGCCTCTTGCGCGTCGCGCCAGGGAACATCCTCGTAGCGGTACTTCATGAGCAGCCGGTGCATCACCTCGGTCTGGTGAAAGCCCACCTCCGGGTCGCCCCTGACCCCGACGCCGGTGGGCTGCGCACCCTCGGCGACGTAGCGGGGATCCTTGAGGTCCGCCGCCAGGCCGTAGCCATCGAGGAATTCAACAAGCTGCTCGAAGCCGACTTTGTTGCCCATCGCGCCGCTGGTCCAGAACCAGCGTCCGTCCTTCGTTGGTCCGATGGTGGCGACGGCCGAGACCGCCTCCGAGGCGTGGCTGCAGGTCTGCCGGTAGTACGGCGCCCGCCGGTAGATCCACGTCATGAGGTCGAGCTCGGTGTTCTTCGCGACGGCGTCGTGGATCGCGCAGGACAGGTACTGCCCCTCGCCGGTGCGGCGCCGGTAGAGCAGCGCGCCCATGATGTTGATCGCCATCTGCTCACCCGCGATGTGGTAGGCGTGCCACATCTGCGGGGCGATCGGCGGCAGGTCGTAGGCGCCGTCCGGTTGCGGGTCGTACCCGCAGTTCATCATCGGCCCGCCGAGCGCGAGGTGGACGAGGTCCGAGGCCTTGTAGTCCTTCCACGGTCCGCTGTCGCCGAACGGCGACATCCTCGCCACCACCAGGTTCGGGAAGCGCTCCAGCAGCGCCGGCGCGTCGAGCCCGAGCCGCTCGAGGTAGCCGCCCTCGGTCGACTCGAGGAAGAGGTCGGCCTTCGCGAGCAGCTCGAGCAGCCTCTCGCGGTCGCCCGCCTGCTCCAGGTCGAGTTCGACCGATCGCTTGCCGAGGTTGTAGTGCCAGAAGAACAGCGAGCGCTCGGGGCCGGGCTCGTCCTCGTAGAAGGGCCCGATCCGGCGGGTGGAGTTGCCGCCCGGGGGCTCGATCTTGATCACCTCGGCGCCGAGCCCGGCCAGCAGCCGGCCCGCGTACTCCGCCTGCTCGTCCGCGAGCTCGATCACGCGGATGTCGGAGAGGTTTCCCTCGGCTGTGAGCTCGGTCATCGGGTCCTCCCTGCGCTGGCCGTGTTGTCCGTCTACCCGGCGGCGACGCTCGTAGTGAGCTCGGCAGGCCAGGCGATCACGCCCGCCGCCCGGAGCGCCTCCGCCTCCTCGCCGCTGTAGCCGAGCTCGGCGAGGATGTCCGGCCCGTGCTCGCCGAAGCCGGGCGCGGGCTCGGCACGAGCCGGCGTCCGCGAGAACGCCACGGCGGGCCCCTGCCGCAGCATCCTGCCCGTGAGCCGCTGCTCGACCTCCGCGATGAAGCCGTTCTCGCGTACGGCGGGATCGCCGAGGAAGAAGTCGGACGCCTCGAGGACGTCGGCGCGCACGCACGGCGCACGGTGCTCGCGCATGGCCCGCTCCCACTGCTCCGACGATCGCTCGCGGAACGCGAGGCCCAGCAGCGCGACGAGCTGACCGTCGTTGCGCAGCCGCGCCTCCTCGTCCGCGAAGCGCGGATCAGTCGCCAGATCGTCGCGGCCGAGGGCAGCGCAGAGCGCCGGCCACTCGGTCTCGATCTGCACGTCGGCAAAGCACCAGCCGTCGGCGGTGCGGTAGAGCCTGTGCAGGGCGTGGGTGCCCCGCAGGTCCGCGTCCAGCCCGAGGCGGCCGGGCTTCCCGGGGTAGCGAATGAAGTCGTCGGAGCAGATGTAGCCGTTCGCCACGAGCATCCGCGTCTCGATGTACTGCCCCAGGCCGGTCCGCTCCTTGTGATAGAGGCCGAGCGCCATCGCCGTGCCGACAGAGATCGCCGACGTCACGTCCGGTGAGCCCTCGTTCGCGGCGAGCATCGCCTCGCTCTGCGCGACGATCTCGTCGAGCGTCAGCTCGACGTCATTCGGCGGCGGCTGGTCGGCTGCTCCCAGCTGCCAGAGGACGCCACCGCTGAGCGCCCCGCCGATCGGGTGGAACGCCGCGCGTCCCGCGCCGGGGCCGATCGAGCCATACGAGCCCGCGTAGATGTAGACGATGCCGGGGTTGATCGCCCGCACCGACTCGTAGTCGATGGCGAGGCGCTGTGGCGCCTCGCCGCGCATGTTGTGCAGGAGCCCGTCCGCCCGCCCGAGCAGCCGGCGCATCACTGCCTTGCCCTCGTCGCGCTTGAGGTCGAGTACGAGGTTCTCCTTGCCCTGGAAGGTGCGCCCACGGCCGAGGGTGTAGACGCGGAACTCGTCGCCGGTCAGCGGCTCGACCTTGATCACCCGCGCCCCGAGGTCCGCGACCAGCGCGGTCCCCAGCGGCGCGGCCAGCCACGAGGCGAAGTCGAGCACCAGCATGCCATCGAGCGGGAGCGCGGGCGCATCGGCTGCAGCGCCGTTCGTCGAGGGCTGGGTCTGCGGTGTTGGTCGCGCCTCGGTCAGCACCTCGGAGGTGTGTTCGCCGGGCCGCGGCGCCGGAGCGCCGATGGCGGACGGCGTCTCGCTGAAGTGGGCGAACGGCCCGATCTGCTGCGTCGGGCCCACCAGCGGATCCTCGATCTCCACGATCGCGTCGAGCGCGCGGAACTGCGGGAGGTCCATCGCCTGCTGCGTAGTGACGAAGCGGTCGCCCGCGACATCGCTGTTGGTGAAGATCTCAATCCACTCGTCGAGGCTCTTCTCGAGCATCCGCTCGAGGATGAGCCGGCGCAGTTCCTCGCGGGGTTCGGCCTCCATCGCGAAGGGGGCGCCGGCGAAGCGTGGCTCATCGTAGATGTGCTCCAGGCCGATGGCGCGCATCCAGTTCGGGAACAGCCGTGCGGCCATGTTTGTCAGCTGCATCCACTGGCCGTCCCCGCAGCGGGCGACCATGTACGGGAGGTTCACCGAGGCGCGGCCGCGCGCGCTCTGGATGTCGGCGTCGGACAGCCCCAATTCGACCTGGCGGGTCAGCGAGCTGTTCGCGTCGTAGCAGCCGAGCCCCTGGTAGAGGGTCGTCTCGATGCGCTGGCCCAGTCCGATTCGCTCGCGCGCCCGGAGCGCGGCGACGATGCCCTGCACTGCGAGGTGCGCGGCGCCGTAGCTGCCGTTGGGCCGCGCCCGGTAGACGGGCCGATCGCGCAGCATCCACTTCCCGAGCTGCAGGTAGTCGCCGCTGCGGGCCGCGATCAGGCCCTCGTACGGCGGCAGCTCGGCGTAGGCCCCGGACGAGCCGAGGCCGGTGATGGTGCAGTAGATCAGCCCCGCATGCTCGCTGGCGAGGGACTCGTACGCGAGCTCGGGTCCGGCTTGCCCGTCGAGACGGACGTTCTCGATCAGCACGTCCGCCCCGAGCGCGAGCGCCCGCGCGTCCGCGCGCCCAGCCGCGTGGTCGAGGTCGAGGACGACGCTGCGCTTGCCGCGATTCCACATGACCCACGCCGGCAGCTTGCGGTACGGGTCGCCGCCGGGAGGCTCGACCTTGACGACGTCCGCTCCGTTGTCGGCGAGCAGCATCGTCGCGAGGCTGCCGGCCATGCCTTGCGTGAAATCAACCACGCGGAGGTCCTTCAGGATGGGCGCCACAGTTCCGGCTCCTCTCTCGCTTGCCTCCGGCCTCGGTGCTACCTCAGGCGGGCTCGAAGCGGGGCAGCGTGACGCCCTCGCCCACGTCCTCCCACGCGACCCGGACCGGCATCCCGATGTGGATGTCCTCGTTCGCCGCGTTGATGAGGTTGCTGGTCAGCTTCACTCCGCCGCAGTCGTCGAGCTGCACGATCACGGCGTTGTAGGGGACGGCGCCGAGCGTCGCCGGATGCACCCCGTGTGGGACGATGATGTAGCTGAAGATCTCGCCTCGCCCGCTGGACTCCACCCACTCCCACTCGAACGAAGTGCACTCGGAACAGACCGGTACCGGCAGGTGCCGGTAGGTGCCGCAGCGTGCGCAGCGCTGAATCACGAGCCGGTGCGCGGTGCAGCCTGCCCAGAACTCCTCGTTGTCCCGATTCGGCTCTGGCAGCAGCATGTCCTCGGTGAAGTAGGCCATCGTGTCTCTTTCTCCCAGCGCTCCGCGGCGTGCGAGTCCGTCCGGTTGCCCGCGCTACGAACCGCGGCGCAGGATCAGCGCGCTCGACGGGGTCGCCGAGGGGCCGGACACCACCAGCGAGTGCTCCGCGCCCTCGACTTGCGCCGTCGAGGCGCCGCGGGCCTGGCGGACCGCCTCGAGCACGAGATTCAGCCCGTGGATGTAGCCCTCGGCCAGGTTGCCGCCGGAGGTGTTGATCGGCAGATCGCCGTCGGGCCACTCGATCGTGCCGCCCTCGACAAAGGCTCCACCCTCGCCCTTGCGGCAGAAGCCGAGGTCCTCGATCGCCATCAGCACCTGGCCGGTGAAGTTCTCGTAGAACTGCGCGACGTCGATTTCCCCGGGGCCCACGCCCGCACGTTTGTAGAGATCAGCAGCGGTGTCCGACAGCCCCGCCGAGGTCCAGCCGCGCGCGCTGCGTGAGTGCCGATCGGAGCCGGCCTCGAAGCTCGCGCCCTGCGCCGCGCCGGCGATCAGCACCAGCGGCTGCGGAAGCGAGCGCGCACGTTCGGCGCTGGTGATGACCAGCGCGCACGCGCCGTCGCTCTCCTGGCAGCAGTCGAAGAGGTGGTACGGATCGACGATCATCCTCGAGTTCTGATGGTCCTCGAGGGTGAGCCGCGTACCCCGCATCACCGCGTGCGGGTTCTCCTCCGCGTGCTTGTAGGACGCCACCGCGATTGCGCCGAGTTGCTCGCTGGTCGTCCCGAACTCGTGCATGTGGCGCCGCGCCTCGAAGGCGTAGCCCTGAGCCGGCGAGAGCACGCCGAACGGCGCGGTGAACGCACGGGCGCCTCCGACCCGCTCGCCGAACGCCCCGCGGGACTGCCCGCTGCCGAAGCGGCCGGTCTGGCCCTGGCAGATCGATCGGTAGCTGACGACGACCTCGGCGGTACCGCTGTACACGGCCATTGCCGCGTTGTGCACCACGCCGGCCGCCGAGTTGCCGCCGCCGGGGTAGAGGTTCATGAACCGCACCGTCGGGATGCCCAGCGCCTGCGCCACCGCAGCCGGAGGGTTGTTGTCGCCCTCGTAGGTGACGAGCCCGTCGATGTCCTGCACGCGCAGGCCGGCGTCGGCAACGGCGTTGACGACCGCTTCACACGCGACCTGGAACTCGCTGCGCACGATGCCGCCGCGCTTCGTGTACTCGGTCTGCCCGATGCCGACGACCGCTGTCTGATCACGCATTGGCCACATCTGTCGCTCCCCTCGAGGCAGGCGCCGGACTCGCACTCCGCCGACGCCGCGACGTGGACTTGCCATTCCGTTACGTGTACGATGCCGTTCATCTTATACGCGGATGTGCATGGGCAGTCGAGAGTCCGTTCTGCAACGGCAGTACTCCATCGTCCGGGTCACCCGCGAAGCATGGGGGGGCTGAGGCCCAACGAGCGCACGGGGCGTCCGCGCTCCGGGCCGCGGTAACTCGCAACGAAACGAGGGCAACGTGGACGACCGGGACGACCTCAATCTGCTGATCGGCCGGATCACCCGGCGCAGCCTGCTCCAGGGCGCGGCAATCGGAACGGCGGGACTCGCGGCAGCCGCGCTCATCGGCTGTGGCGACGACGACGATGACGACGACGGAGCGGCCCCAGCCGCCCCCGCGGCAACTGCGGCAACTGCGGCCCCTGCTGGCACTGCCGCCCCTGCCGCCACTGCCGCCCCTGCCGCCACGGGAACGGCGGCGGCCACCCCCACCCAGGTGCAGGGGGCGTCAGCGACCCAAGCCCCGTCGGAGGGCGGACCGCAGGAAGGCGGCACCTTCCGTTGGCACTTCCGCTACCCGGTGACGGTTCACGTCGACCCGCATTTCGCCGGCGGGCGCGGCGCCTTCTTCTGGATGTTCATGGGGAATGTCGCGGTTCGCTGGAACGCTCCGGCCAACGACCTGACGCCCGAGCTGTTCGGCAGCTGGGAGACCCCCGACGGGCTCGTCCACAACGTGACCGTGCAACCGGGCGTGAAGACGCACGACGTGCCGCTCACCAACGGCCGCGACTTCGACGCTCAGGACCTCGCGATGAACCTGATGCGGATCAGCGGCCTCGCCGACCCGGACAACATCTCGAGCTACACCCGGCGCGGGGGGCTGCGCGGGATGACTGATGCGTCCGCTGTCGACAACTCCAACGTTCAGGTGACCTTCAGTGAGTCGGCTCCGCACTTCCCGGAGGGCTTGACCGACTACCTGATGACGTTCATCCCTCGCGAGAACTTCGAGAACCCGGCGCTCTTCAACACACCCGAAGAACTCGCGGGGACCGGGCCGTTCATCGTCGAGCGGTTCATCGACGGTGAGATCACAACGTTCACCCGCAACCCGGACTTCTGGGCCGGCCGGCCGTACCTCGAGGGTATTGAATTGCGACAGCTGGGCGACCGCGTCAGCCAGGTGGCGGACTTCCTCCAGGGGAACGCCGAATACCTCGAGAACCCCTCACGGGTGGAGCGCCAGACGGTGACCCAGCAGGCTCCCGACGCGCAGATCCACGCATGGCCGGGCTCGACGTGTGCGTACGCGAAGTTCAACTTCCAGCGCGCGCCGTTCGACGACCTGCGGGTCCGGCGTGCGCTTCACCTGGCGACCAACTACGTGCTGAACCAGGAGGACTACTGGGGCGAGGGCTTCTTCGGGCTTGCCGGCGTCATCAACAATGCGCACGGCGCGACCTACACCGAGCAGGAGGTCCGCACCTTCCCCGGCTGGCGGACGGCCGAGAAGGACGAGGACATCGCCGAGGGCGCCAGGCTGCTCGACGCGGCCGGCTTCCCGCAAGGCGCCGGCCTGGACTTCAAGGTGCTGGGCACGGAGACCTCGCTCGCCTACGGGTATGACTTCTCGATCCGCCAGATGGACGACTGGCGGCGTGCGTTCCCCGACATCTCCGTCGAGGTCGACCTCGTTTCGGACTCAGCGACGCAGAGCGCACGCCAGAACGACGGTGCGTTCGACTACGCGATGCGGGCCGCCGTGTCCACGTCGCCCGCGGCCGTGGACGCCAGCCAGCACTACGAGACGGGCGGCTCCGTCAACATCGGCGGCTACTCCAACCCCGCGCTCGATGGCGTGCTCGAGCGGGCGCGGACGGCTCTCGAGCGCGACGAGGCCGCGGCGCTCATCCGTCAGGCGGAGGACATCCTGTTCGAAGACCTGCCGGGGGTGATCACGCACCGGCTCTACCAGGCCGGCATCTGGTCCGGCAACGTGCGCGGGCTCCCGACCATCCCGGACGGCGAGCGGGCGCTGGCCGGCAGCTTCGAGAACTGGAACTCCGTGCATCGGCACACGGCGGTACTCTGGCTGGAGAAGTAGCGCGGCGGGCGCAGCTCGGCGAAGACGGACGGGCGCCACGCCCCATCGGAGCGTGGCGCCCCGTCTCGGTGGACGATGAACGGCGGCGGCTGCACTAGATGGCGACCTGATGCGGCAATACCTCATCAAGCGGATCCTCGCCATCATCCCGACGATGCTGGTCTTGCTGTTCATGGTGGTGGGACTGCTTCGGCTGCTGCCCAGCGATGCAGTGGACGTGCTGCTGGCCGAAGCAGCCACGCAGGGTGGCTCCGCTGAACTCAGCAGAACCGACCGCGAGGCGATCGAACGTCGCCTCGGGCTCGACAAGCCCATACACGAGGAGTACGTCGAGTACACGCTGAACGCGCTTCGGGGAGACCTCGGAACATCCATCTGGTCGGAGCGAGCGGTGACCGACATGGTCCGCGCCGCGCTGCCGGTCACGATCTTCCTCGCCATCCTGGCGCTCGTCTGGGGCATCCTCGTCGGCGTAGGGATCGGAATCTTCTCGGCGGTATGGCAGAACAGTCCCATGGACCTTCTGCTGAGAGGCATCTCCATCCTCGGCCTGAGCATCCCGAACTTCGCGCTCGCGACGTTCGTGATCGTGATGCCCACCCTGTGGTGGAACTGGTCTCCGCCTGTCTTCTATTCGTCCTTCTCGACGGACGACGTCTGGGGTTACTTCGCCCAGTACGTCACGCCGGCGCTCGTCCTCGGTCTCGCGCTGAGCGCCGCGATCATGCGCCTGACGCGCACGATGATGCTCGAGGTGCTGCGCCAGGACTTCGTGCGCACCGCGCGCGCGAAGGGGCTACCCGAGCGGCGCGTCGTCCTCGGTCACGCCCTGCGGAACGCCCTCATCCCCGTCGTCTCCCTCCTCGGGCTGCAGGTCGCGTTCCTGCTGTCGGGCACGGTGATCATCGAGGCGGTCTTCGGCCTGCCCGGGATGGGCCGGTTGCTTATCTCGGCGCTGAACGAGCGCAACTACCCGATCGTCCAGGGCGTCACGGTCATGGCCGGGATGATCGTGATCCTCACCAACCTCACCGTCGACCTCTCCTACGGCTACCTCAACCCCCGGGTGAGGGTCGAAGCGTGAGGCCGGTGGTGCTCGCGCGGCGGCGGAAGGCGGCGTGAGATGAGCGTCCAGGGCGACGCCGTACTCGCGTCTTCGAGGGCGGAACCGGCATCCGGCTTCGCGCGACAGCTCCATCTGTTGGCTCGCTTCACGCGCCGACAGCCAATCGGGGCATTCTCGCTTGTGGTGCTCGTCCTGCTTGTCGTCACGGCAGTGTTCGCCGACATCATCGCGCCCTACAACCCGATCGAGAATCGAGTCGGTCCGTCCGTCACCGGTCCCTCGCCCGATCACGTGCTTGGTACGGACCAGTTCGGGCGGGACGTGCTGAGTCGGGTGATCCACGGCGGTCGCACGTCCCTGTACGTCGGACTTGGCGCCACGCTGATGGCCGCCGCCCTCGCCACGGTGCTGGGCGCGGCAAGCGGATACCTCGGCGGCAGCTTCGACTACGTCGTCCAGCGCCTGGTCGACGCAGTGCAGTCGGTGCCCCCGCTGATCCTGCTGATCGGGATCATGGTGGTGCTCGGCCCCAGCACGCTCAACGTCGTGCTCGCCCTCGGCCTGCGCTCCTCGCTCGGGCTCTCGCGCGTCGTGCGCGGCTCCGTGATCGACATCCGCGACGAGCAGTACGTCGTGGCGGCCACCGCGATTGGGGCGACGAACGTCCGGACCCTCGCGCGGCACGTCATCCCCAACGTCTTTCCGGTGGTGATTGTGCTCATCTCGACGACGATCGGCGGGCTCATCGTGGCCGAGGCATCGCTCAGCTTCCTGGGCTATGGCGTGCCCCCGCCGGCCGCATCCTGGGGAGGCATGATGAGCACCGACGGCCGCACCTACATGCTCGTCGCGCCCTGGCTGCTGCTCGCGCCGATGATCGCGCTCAGCCTCGTCGTCTTCGCGATGAACATGCTCGGCGACGCGCTGCGCGATGAACTCGACCCGCGCATGCGGGGCCGCTAGCTGGCGCAGCGGCCCGTGAGGCGCCCGCCAGCGCTGGCGCTTCGAGGTGTGTCTGGAGGAGTGATGACCGATACGGCAGCCTGTAGCGGACTCCGTGTGCTCGACTTCAGCCGGGGGATGCCCGGCAACCTCACCGGCATGATCCTCGCCGACTACGGCGCGGACGTCGTCAAGATCGAACCGCCCTCGGGAGACCCGTACCGGGGGCATCCCGCCTGGGGCTTCTGGAACCGCGGCAAAGGCAGCCGCGTGCTCGATCTCAAGTCCGTGGACGGCCGCGCCGCCGCACGCGAACTCGTCGCCGCGGCGGACGTGCTGATCGAGAGCTCCCGGCCCGGCGTGATGACGCGCCTGGGCCTCGGCTACGAAGAGGCCCGCGAGCTCAATCCGGCGCTCGTCTACGCCTCGATCAGCGGCTTCGGAGCGCGCGGCCCGTGGGCGCAGCTGAAGGGCTACGAGGGCATCGTCTCGGCGAAGACCGGACGCATGCTCGAGTTCGCGAGCATGGTCGCCGACCGCGGCGGTCCGGCGTTCGCGGCCGTGCCGTCGGCGGGCTACGGCGCGCTGCACGCGGCGCTGCAGGGCATCCTCGCCGCGCTGCACGTGCGCCGCCAGACGCATCGAGGCACGCACGTCGAGACGAGCCTGCTCCAGGGCAACAGCGCCTACGACATGATCCGCTGGTACGCGATACAGGCGGCCGCGGGCGACGAGCTCGCCCGCGATCGCGCCCGGCGCTGGGGCGCGTTCACCACCACCGTGCCGGCGCCGTTCTACCTCACCGCGGTGACGAAGGACGGCGTCTGGCTCCAGTTCGCGAACTTCGTCGCGCACACCTACATGGCGCAGATGAACGCCCTCGGCCTGACGCATCTCTACTCCGACCCGAGGTTCCCCAACCTCCCCGCCGTCGACGACCCGGCCGACGCCGAGGCTGTCTGGGAGATCGTGCTCGAGCGCGTGCGCGAGAAGACCTGGACCGAGTGGAAGGCGATCCTCGACGAGGATCGAGACATCGCCGTCGAGCCCTTCTTCGAGGCAGCCGACGCGTTCGACCACCCGCAGGTCCGGCACAACGAGCACATCGTCGAGATCGACGGCGTCGAGCAGGTCGGCCCGATCGTCCGGCAGACGGAGACGCTGGTCGCTCCCCGCCGGGGCGCGCCGCCGCTCGGTTCGGCCAACGGCGTGGACTCCGCGAACTGGACGGCGATCGAGGCTGGGGACGCCGGCCCTGCACCCGCGACGCCCCTCGACGGGACGCTCGTCGTCGACTTCTCGACCTTCTACGCGACGCCGTTCGGGAGCGCGCTGCTCGCCGACCTCGGTGCGCGCGTGATCAAGGTCGAGCCGCCCGAGGGCGAGGTCAGCAGGTACTCGGCGGGCCGCATGCTGTTCTTCAAGACCACGGCAGGCAAGGAGAGCATCGGCGTCGACCTCAAGACGACCGAGGGCCAGGAGATCGTCCACCGGCTGCTACGGCAGGCGGATGTCGTCATGCACAACTTCCGCCCCGGCGTCGCCGAGCGGCTCGGCATCGGCTACGAGCAGGCACGCGAGCTCAATCCCGGGGTCGTCTACCACTACGGCGCCTCCTACGGAGACTCCGGCCCCTACTCCTTCAAGCCGGCGATGCACCCGATCGCGGGCGCCCTCGGTGGCGGCGCGATCCAGCAGATGCCCCCGAGCGAGCTGCACGCGAACGATGCCAAGCTGCCGATCGACGCGCTCAAGCAGAAGGCCTGGCGCCTCCAGCACGCGAACGAGGGCAACCCGGACGTCAACGCGGCGCTCGGCCTCGGGAGCGGCCTGCTACTCGGGCTGCGCGCCGCCGAGGAACTCGGCGTCGGCCAGTACCAGCTCACGACGATGATCGCCTCGAATCTGTACGCCAACGCCGACGGGGCCGTCCGCGGGCCCGGCGTGCCGCGGCGCCGCCAACCCGACCCCGAACTGCTCGGCCTCGGGCCGCTCTACCGTCTCTACCGCAGCGGCGACGACGCCTGGGTGTTCCTCGCCGCCCCGTTCGAGCACGAGTGGCGCGCGCTCTGCGCCGAGATCGGGCGCGCGGAGTGGCTCACGGACCCTCGCTTCGAGAGCCCCGAGGCGCGAGAGCAGCACGCCGACGCGCTCGCCGCCGCCCTCGCCGAGGCGTTCCTGACCCGCAGCGCCGACGAGTGGGAACGCGACCTGGCCGGCCGCGATGTCGCCTGCGTCCGCGCCGACGCCGCCAACGTCGCCGAGTTCGCCGTGGAGGAGGAAGCCAACCGCGAGCTCGGCTTCACCGTCCGGGTCGAGCACCCGACGTTTGGCGAGTACTGGCGCCACGGCCCGATCGTGACGCTGGACAGCGCCCCACCGAAGATCTGGCCGGCCTGTGAGTCCGGCGAGCACACGCGGCAGATCCTCGCCGAACTCGGCTATCCACCGGCCGAGATCGAGCGGTTCAAGGACGCCGGCATCGTCGGTTGGCCCGAAGGGGGCGGCGAGGACGCATCCGCCCGCGCCTCCGAGGAGCGCCAGCGCCGCAAGCTCGCCACGGCCTCCCTGCCTGAGGCTTAGCAGACCGCTGACCGCGGCCGTCGGCTGATCGTTGGAGACGTCGGAGGCGATCTGCCAGCCGCCGTCACTCCCGCTCCGCCCGCCGCCGCCGCTTGAGCCGCGGCAATGGCGCCGTCACCACCAGCGGGACGCGCACGATCATGTCGTCTCGGAGCACCGACGCCGATATTCGTGCAATGGTGACATAATGTCCCCTTTCGAACGGCCTTGATCAAGGGCACTTCGACCCGGATCTCGACCTCGCCGCGCGTGGCCTTGATACTGACCCTGAGGGCCTCGAGCAGCAGCTGGAGCTTGTCTCCGCCGGCCCGCCGCACCCACTCGCGGATGAACGCGAGCGCCTCGGGCATGCGCTCGCGCAACGTCGCCGGGTCGCAACCGGGCCCGGCCTCCGCGATCAGGCGCATCCGCTCCTTCTCCAGCGCTCTCCGGCGATCCGCCAGCGCCGCGCTCTTCTCGTCCAGCAGTGCCATCTCGAACCGACCGTTCGTGTAGAGGTCGACGAGCCGGTTCGGTTCGTTGCTGGAAGCGCAGGTCGTGATCGAGGACTGGCGGGTCGGGTACAACACGCAGCGTCCGCACAGCAGCCTCGGCTGGCTGACGCCAGCGGCACGCCGAGCCGAAGCGGCGACGCCGTCAGGCCGCGCGCCGCGCTGACCGCCGTCCCGGGGAGCGCTACGGCTCGGCGCTGCTCCCGCCGGACATGCGGAGCTCGCCGAAGGTGAACGAGGTGTTGCTGGCTGCTCCCGCGACCTCGCGGACCGCGTTCACGCCGCGCGGTCGCACTCACCGACCCACGCGCCCCTCAGGCGATGCGCTGGATCGCGCCCACGGCATCGAAGCCCGTGTCGTAGCTCCAGATATCGGTGCAGCCGATACGCTGCATGACGGCGAGGTGCAGACAGTCGCGGGAGGAGAGCCGGGGGTACCGCCCTGGGTGGGCGCGCGCCTGATCGACGTCGTCCTTGGTCACATCGGCAACCAGCGAGATCATCGCCTCGAGCGCGTCGTACGCGGCGCTGAGGTGTTCGGGGTCGCCGAGCGCCCCGTAGCGCTGCAGCAGTTCCTGGAACGTCTCGGCGCTCGTGACGAGTTGGTCGCGCGCCGAAAGGAGCTGCGGGACGAGGGCCACGACGCGACGCTTGTGCGGGTGTTCGGCGCCGACGAGGTACATCGGCACGTTCGAATCGACATAGATCATGCGAGCGCGCGGCCGCGCTCGATCTCGCCGAGCAACTGATCGATGTCCCCGGTCGGGCCGGCGAACCGCGCGAAGCGCAATACCGCGGCGATGCGCTGCTCCGGCGCCACCTGCTGCTCCTCGGCCACCGTGCGCCGGAGGCTGTCGCGCACGATGCGCGAGAGGGGCTTCCCCTGGCGCCTCGCGATGTCGGCGACCGCGCGGTACTCGTCGTCGGGCATTATGACCTGGAGCCGCTTACTCATGTCCTGAGTATAAGTTGACTCAGCATGCGTATCAACGGAGTGGCCGCTGGACGTGCAGCGTCACGCATCGCCGGGCGTGATGGCCATCGGATGCGGCTCAGCGCCTTCTGCGAACGGTTCGCGTGTTGGCGCCGAAGGTATCGGCCGGGCAGTCCTGTCAGCGCAGGCGAGCAGCGGCTGCGCGCAGGCGCGCGATGAGGTCTGGTGCCCCCTTGGCGGGTGCTCGTTTGCGGGCGCGCCTCGCACGCTTGGGAGCCGTGGAACGCTCCAGATCGTCCGCGACGCGTGAGAGCGCAGCGCCACTCCAGCCCATCCGTTCGAAGTCGGCCAGCGACGGCGGGACGACGGACTGCCCTGGTGGCGCGAGCGCCATGTTTTCGTAGCCACTGGCGAGCCACGCCGCGAGCGCGGTCACGTCCTCGACGGCTTCAGCCACCTCGGGATCGAACGTGATCTCCCAGAGGAGGCCGGCCACGCGCTCACACAGCTCTGAGTGTGCACCGCCGGACGCTGCCTCACCCCAGTGCGGGACGCCCCACGCGCCGGCTCCGCGCAGCATGGCCTCGGCGTCGCCGAGCCGCGCGTCGAGGTCAGCGAAGACGTTGCGGACAAACAGATCGGCGGGGAGTTCCGCGCCGAGCTCCCAGCGGACGCGGGAGATGGCTTCCGGGTCGAGGCACGCCGCCACGACGGTGAGGCGCGCTGGCAGGGGCGGCCCGGCGTCTTCGCCGATCGGAACGCAGCCCTCGATGTAGTACGCCGCCAACGCGAGGGACAGATTCGCGTACGCAAGCGCGCCGGGCGACGGGCCGCTCCCGCGAACGTTCGCCTCGAGGGCGCGATCGTGCATCCCCTTGAGCGCGCTCGCTACGGCAAACCATGCCTGGCTGCGGGGGTCGGCTCCGATGCCGGCGTACGTCGCCGCAAACTCCCCCAGCACCGCGGTGAGCGCGCCGGCTGAACGGGCGCCCACGCCCGTCGGGTCGGTATCGGGGCGGAACGCGCGATCCGCCTCCTCCGCTACCGCCTCCGCCACCCGCTCGAAGGGCGGCAGGTTTCCATCGCTCAGCATGAGCAGATCGAGTCCGCTGAAGCCTGGAGGCTCGACAAGGCCGGCGGGCGGGCCGGACAGCACCTCGCGCCGGCCCGCAAGGGACGGTTCGAGCGGTCCGCCGATTGCGTAGAAGTCCTCGAGTTCGAACGCGAGCCCGGCGACGGCGGGCTCGTCAAGCCCGATCCCGGCGCAGATGGCGGCCAGCCTGCGGTGCGCTCGTGCTGCGGGGTGAGCGTCCAGCCGCGATGCGGCTTCGCGCAGCCGCTCGGCGAGCGCCTCGGCCGCCCGCGCGGCCAGCCTGGGGGCTTCGACGCCCGGAGCGAGCGCGCGACCGCGGAGCAGAGCCGCGGCATGCTCGACGTCGGTCGCCACGACGGCGAGGACATCCTCGGGATAGAAGCCCCACTGCATCACCTCGCCCATGCTGGGCGGCGCGAGCGTGCCGTTGCTCCGGAAGTAGCCCGCGAGCATGTCCGGGAACTCCCAGTCGTGACCTGCAGCGATCAGGTCGAGGGCCTCCCCGAGCAGCTGCCTCGCCTCTCTTGCCGGCGCGCTTCCGGCGCTCGATCCTGCGTCCACCACCCGCGGTTCCTCTCGGCCGCGCACCCGGACAGGCGAAGGTGTCAGGCCAGCGACCGCCTGCGATCCAGCCCCTCAATCACCGTCCGTCAGCCGCGCTGCTTCGCAGCCTGCGTGGCCGGCCGTGACGATCGGCGCTCTCGGCAACCGTCCCGTTCAGATTGACGGGGACGCGCGCCTGTGTATACGCGCCGGGGGCGCGATTGTCCGGCATTCCGCCGTCGGGACGACTGCCGATCTGCTGCCGCCGGACGGCGACCGTCACCGCGCAGGGCCCGCGCCCCCCGACGGTCGCCCCCGGCGAGCGCTCGGCGGGATGCCGCCGCCCCGGCCACGCCAGCGGCGCTCGCTCGGGTAGCTAGCTGCGGGACCCGGTCGGCTCGCTGCCACCAGCGCCTCCCGAGAGGCTGCGCACGGCGTCGTTCGCCGCGTCGACGTCGAAGGCGTGCACGTCGAGCGGGAGGCCGATCAGTTCGGCGGCCCACTCCGCTAACTCCTCGTAGTCGGGAGCGTCCGGGTTGGCCAGCGCTTCGCACAATTCCTGGTACCCGGAGACGCCGCCGTCGTACCTCCAGGTCCTCGCCGACGAACGAGGACGGAACGGCCTGTTCGTGCTCACGGGCAGCGAGCAGTTCCGGCTTTCAGACGCCTTCAGCCAGTCGCTGGCCGGGCGCACCGCGCAGCTCCGCCTGCTGCCGTTCTCTCTCGCGGAGCGGCGCCGCACCGCTGCGAGCGAGGCGCTGGACGACATCATCCATTCGGGGTTCTCCCCCCGGATTCATGACCAGGGTCTGGAGCCGCGGCAGGCGCTCGGCGACTACTTCGAGACCTACGTCGAGCGCGACGTGCGCCGGCTGGGCGGGATCCGCAACCTCTCGGCGTTCAGGCGCTTCGTGCGTCTCTGCGCGGGACGCGTCGGCCAACTGCTCAACCTGAGCGCGCTCGGCTCGGACGCCGGCGTGTCCCACACGACGGCGCGCGAGTGGCTCACGGTCCTCGAGACGAGCTACGTCATCTTCCAGCTGCCGCCGTTCCACGCCAACATCCGCAAGCGCCTGGTCAAGTCGCCGAAGCTCTACTTCCATGACGTGGGACTGGCCAGCTACCTGCTCGGCATCGAGAGCCCGAGGCAGGTGGCGACGCATCCGCTGCGCGGGGCGCTCTTCGAGAACGTGGTCGTGGCGGAAGCGCTCAAGCACCGCTTCAACCAGGGGCTCCAGCCCAATCTCTCCTTCTTCCGCGACTCCCGCGGCCTGGAGTGCGACCTCCTCTACGAGACCGGCAGCGGCGTCAGGGCGATCGAGATCAAAGCTGGCGCGACCGTGGCTTCCGACTACTTCACCTCGATCAACCGCGTTGGCGAGCTGCTTCCGGGCGTGTCCGGCAAGACCGTGGTGTACGGCGGCGCCGAGAGCCAGTTCCGCAGCGACTGCGAGGTCGTGCCGCTGTCCGGACTAACCGAGGTGCTCGAGCGCTCGGAGAGCAGCCGCTAGTCCGCCATCGCGGGCATCAGCTGCCCGGCGGTGAGTCGCAGGCTCTGCATGATCGACTCGTGCCCGAGGTCGCCGATCTGCATGAAGCACATCAGGCGGTCCACGCCGATGTCCCGGTAGCGCTGCATCTTCCGCCGGCACGTCTCGACGTCGCCGATGATGACCGAGTCCAGCGGATCGAGCGTCTCGTAGGCCTCCTCGGGCGAGACCTCCCGCCCCGCCGCGGCGTGGCGGAGCAGTCGCACCACCGGGTTGGGATCGTCCAGCTCCTCGTCGCTCGCCGGAGCCGCTGCCGTGTCCTCGGTGACCGTGATCCGCGAGGCCGCGCCCTCGAGGACCTCGCCGCGGATCGAGTCGTAGAAGATCTCGGGATCCACCTTGAAGACCGCGGGAGCCGAGTTCACGTACCACAGCGCCGCGTTGGCGGCGCCACTCTCGATCGCCGCCCGCGTGGTCTCGGCACAGTGCACGAACGTGAACACCGCCGTTTGGTCGTTGACGAAATCACCGACCGGCTCGCAGTCCTTGAGGCCGTCGCGGTACTCGCCGAGCAACATCGCCATCACGTCGAGCGGCTGCATCAGCGTGGTGGCCAGCACGCCGACGCCGAGGTTCCCCGCCATCCGGAACGAGCCCGGGCTCGATGTGGTCTGCCACATCGGCGGGTGGGGCTGCTGCAACGGCTTCGGGATGATGTTGCGCTCGGGGATCTCGAACAGCTCGCTCTGGAAGGAGAAGGGGCTCTCCGTCCACATCCCCTTCACCATCTGCATGCACTGCCGGACCTGCTCCAGCGAGCTCTCCGGGTCGACGCCGAACGTCTCCCATTCGAGGCCGCCCGAGCGCGCGAATCCGACCTCGGCGCGACCGTGACTGAGCCGGTCCAGCGTCGCGGCGCGCTCGGCGACGCGGATCGGATGATTCACCTTGAACGGCGCGAGCACTCCTGAGTGTCCCAGCCGCAGCCGGCTCGTCCGCTGCGAGATCGCGGTCAGCAGCAGCTCGGGGGCCGAGCTGTAGCTGAACTCGGTGGCTCCGTGGTGCTCGACCTGCCACCAGCACTCGTAGCCGAGCTCGTCCGCGAGGCGAGCCTGCTCCAGGGTCTCCTCGATGACGTCCTGCTCGTGGTCGTCGCCCCAGGCCGCGCGGGCCTTCTGGACCTCGGTGAAGATGTCGAGCCTCACGAGCGTGTGCTCCCCTCCGGGTTCCGGCGCGTTCGCATCGATCGCCTCAGTTCGCGCACTGCCCCGGTCAGCGTCCGCGGTAGACGGGCGGCCGGCGCTCGACCCAGGCCTTCATCGACTCCGTCGTGTCCTCGAGCCCCGCGATGAACTCGCGCGTCTCGCGCTCGAGCTCGCGAACCTGCTGCGTCGGCCGCGGGCGGACCTCGGTCAGAAGCTGCTTCGTCCGCTGGAGGTGCAGCGGCGGCAGGGCCGCGAGATTCGCCGCCATCTCCCCGGCCTTCTGCAGCAGCGCATCCGGCGGGACCACGTGATTCACGAACCCGAGCTGGTGGGCGCGGCGTGCATCCAGCTCCACGCCGCCGAGCAGCATCTCCATCGCCGACTGCCACGGCAGCTGCTCGAGGATCGCGAGACTGTAGTGCCCGATCGTGCCCCCGTGACGAAGCTGCTGCATCTGGAACTTCGTGCCCTCGGCGGCCACGATCATGTCGCAGCCCAGCGCCATCACGAACCCGGCGGCGATCGCGTACCCGTGCACCGCCGCGATGGTCGGCTTCGACGTCTGCGGCACGAGGTCCTGGCTGAGCACCTCGCTGTACCTGCTGCCCGACCCGCCGTGCCCCTGCTCGAGCGACTCCTTGAGGTCGCGGCCGGCGCAGAACGCCCGGCCGCGCCCGGTGAAGATCGCAACGCGCGCCTCGGGATCCTCATCAAAGCGCAGCCACGCCTCGCAGAGCTCGTCGCGAAGCGTGCCCCCCAGCGCGTTCAGGCGCTCGGGCCGGTTGAGCGCAATCGTCACGATGTGGTCCTGCTGCTCGTACTCGATCAACGCCATGGGATGCTCCCCCGTCGAGGCCGGGCCTCGTGCCCTGCCGGGGCGATGATAGAGGCAGCGTGACTGCGGGCACGAGCCCGCACCCTCGGCGCTGGCCGATCGCCAGCTTCACGCGCCACCTTGACGAGCCTGCAACGCCGCTATAGTGCTTCCCGAGGGGCGGGAGCACGCGATGAGCCGGCTCAGTGGCCGTTACTGCATCGTCGGCGTCGGCGAGACCGACTACTCGCGCTGGTCGGGCCGGACCACGCTCTCGATGGCCTGCGAGGCGATCCTCAAGGCCGCCCGCGACGCAGGCCTCTCCGTCGATGAGATCGACGGCATCACCAGCCATCAGACCGCCGCCGGCGACTCCTGCACGAACGACCAGGTCGCGACCGCGCTCGGCATCCGCACCAACGTCGGCGTCGACATCCTCGGCGGCGGCAACAGCATCGGCCAGCTCGTGCACCAATCCGTCGGCCTGCTCGAGGGCGGCCACTGCGAGGTGATCGCGATCTTCCGCTCGATGAACGGCCGCTCCGGCGTGCGCATGGGCGGCGGCGCTCCCACCGAGCGAGGCTCGGGACCGGGGGCCGCGCGTCCGCAGCTCGCGAGCGGCATCAACCAGTACCAGATCCCGTGGGGGGTGCGCGGCGCGCCCACCCGCTTCGCGATGGAGGCGATGGCCTACCTCCACCGCTACGGCTACAGCACGCTCAACATGGCTGAGCTCGCCGTCACCCAGCGCGAGGCTGCGACCAACAACCCGAAGGCCACGCGCCGCGAGGCGATCACGATCGACGACCACCAGAACTCGCGCTGGATCACGAAGCCCTTCCGGCTGCTCGACTGCTGCCAGGAGAACGATGTCGCCGGCTGCCTGATCGTCACCTCCACGGAGCGGGCGCGTGACCTCGCGCAACCGCCGGTCTACATCCTCGGCGGGAATGCCCGCGCCTCGTCCTACCGCCCCGACTGGACCTGGGCGCTGGCCGACCTCAACGAGGGCTGGAGCAGCCACGTCGGCGAGCGCGCCTTCGCCAACGCCGGCATCGATCGCGGCGACGTCGACATCGTCACGATGTACGACAACTTCACGACCACGCCGATGAAGTACCTGGAGGCGTTCGGCTTCTGCGGCGAGGGCGAGGGCGGCGCCTTCATCGGCGACGGGCGCATCGGCCTCGACGGCGAGTTGCCTCAGAACACCAACGGCGGCCAGCTCTCCGAGGGCTACGCGCACGGCATCGGCTACCTGATCGAGACAACGCGCCAGTTGCGCGGCCGCGCCGACGACTACTGCCCCGGCTGGGCGGACGGGGAGCACCACTACGACCGCGCGGGCGGCTGCCGCCAGGTCCGCAGCCGCGAGGATCGGCGGAGCGGCAACCGGGACGACCCGAGCCCACCGACGGTCGCGTTCAGCGTCGGCGGCGGCGGCACCGCCCAGGGCTGGTCCGTCGCGCTGCGCCGCTAGAACCGCCGGGGAGGCACCGATGCCAGGTCCGATCGACTACTCGCTGATCAACCACCAGCCCGACCACGACAGCGTCGGTTGGTGGGAGGGCACGGCCGCTCACCGCCTGCTCGTTCAGAGCTGCGAGGACTGCGCGCACCGCTGGTTCCCGCCCGGGCCGGTCTGCCCCTCGTGCCGCTCGATGAACCCGGGCTGGCACGAGGCGGAGGGACGGGGCGTGATCGCGAGCTACGTCGTCGTCTGCCACCCCGTGCTCGCCGCCTTCCGCGAGGCCGTCCCCTACGTCGTCGCGCTCGTCGAGCTCACCGACTGCGCGAACGCGAACGGCGAGCCGGTGCGCATCGGCGGCGTGCTCGTCGACGACGAGGACGCCGCGGCCATCGGCGCACGCGTCGAGGTGGTCTACGATCACGCACCCGAGGACGCCTTCGTCGTGCCGCGCTGGCGTGTCAGCGGCGAGGCGGCGGACGGCTGGCACTTCGAGAACTGAGGCGGCAATGAGTCAGCGATCTACCGGGCAGCCGGCCCGCGGCGGTGCGCGTGCCCTCGAGGGCGTACGCGTCGTCGATCTCAGCTGGGTGCGCGCCGGCCCCTGGGGCACGCGCATCCTCGGCACGCTCGGCGCCGAGGTGATCAAGGTCGAGTGGCCCGAGCCCGGCTCTGTCCACCACAACGATCGCTACACGAACACGGGCCAGCCGGAGCACATCGAGCCGAACCTCAACAACAGCCACTGGTTCAGCGAGAAGAACGTCAACAAGCTCAGCGTCACCCTCAACCTCCGCAATGCGCGCAGCCGCGAACTGCTGAAGCGCCTGATCGCCGTCTCGGACGTGGTGATCGAGAACTTCACCTCGCGAGTGATGCAGCGCTGGGAGCTCGGCTACGAGCAGCTGCTCGAGATCAAGCCGGACATCATCTACGTCTCGCTCTCCGCCCTCGGACACAGCGGCCCCGATCACCCCTACCGCACCTACGGGCCGAGCGCGCAGGCGCTCTCCGGCATGACGTTCCTCTCCGGGCTGCCCGGCGAGCCGCCGGCCGGCTGGGGCTGGTCGTATCTGGATGACACGGGCGGCATCTACGGCGCCATCGCCGTCATGACGGCGCTCCACCACCGCCACGTGACCGGCCGCGGCCAGCACGTCGACCTCTCGCAGGTCGGCGCCGGGCTCGCGCTCTCCGGGCCGGCGATCCTCGACGCGACCGTCAACGGCCGGGCGATGCGCCGCGAGGGCTTCCCGCCCGGCAACCGCACCCACTGGCCGGGGACGCCGCGCCTCGACAACTACCGCGGTCCGATGGTCGCCCCGCACAACGCCTACCGCACCGCCCCCGGCGGCTACAACGACTGGTGCGCGATCGTCTGCCGCGACGACGAGCAGTGGCACGCCCTCGTCGGGGTGATGGGCGACCCCGAGTGGGCGCACGCTCCCCGCTTCGCCGGCAACGACGGCCGGCTCGAGCACCAGGAGGAGCTCGACCAGCGGATCGAGGCGTGGACGCAAACCCTCGAGAAGTACGAGTTGGCCGAGCGCTGTCAGGCGTCCGGCGTGCCCGCCATGCCCGTCCAGAGCAACGAGGACCGGGTCCAACGCGATCCGCAGCTCCGCCATCGCGCGATGTTCACCGAGCTCCCGCACGCCGGGCTCGGCCCGATGGGCTACCAGAACCTCCCGTTCCGCGGCTCGGCCGTCGAGACGACCTCGCGGACGGCCGCTCCGCTCATCGGCGAGCACAATCGCGAGGTGCTGTGCGGACTGCTCGGCCTCAGCGAGCAGGAGCTTGGCGAGGGTTACCGGGACGACTCGATCTGGCCCGAGAATCTGCCGCTCGAGCCCTACCTCGAGGCGGAGGCGGTGGCCGGATCCGGAGCCCCCTCGTGACGACCGAGGCGGGAGCGGAGGCGGCCGGCGGCCCGCTCGCGGATCTCCGCGTGGTCGAGCTCGCCGGCGAGCAGGGCCAGTGGTGCGGACGCCTCCTCGCCGACCTCGGCGCCGACGTGATCAAGGTCGAGCCGCCGGGAGGCGTGCCCGAGCGCCGGGTCGGTCCCTACCATTCCGACGAGCCGCACCCCGACCGCAGCCTCTCGTTCTGGCACTACAACAGCGGCAAGCGCGCGATCACGCTCGACATCGAGAGCGCCGGGGGCGCCGCCGTGCTGCGTCGCCTCGTCGCCGGGGCCGACGTGTTCCTGGAGACGCAGCCGCCCGGCCGGCTGGCGGCGCTCGGTCTCGGCCCGGACGAGTTGCGTGACGCCGACCCGCGGCTGATCTACTGCTCGCTCACGCCCTTCGGTCAGGACGGTCCCTGGCGCGACTTCCAGACGAGCGACCTCGTGCAGCTTGCGGCCGGCGGCCAGATGGCCCAGTGCGGCTACGACGAGGAGGACTACCCGGACGCGCCGCCGATCGCGCCGGGCGGCGGGAACGCCTGGCACATCGGCTGCCACTTCGCCCTCGTCGCGATCAGCGCCGCGCTCGTCTACCGCGATATGAGCGGCGAGGGCCAGCACCTCGACGTCTCGATCCACGAAGCCTGCTCGCTCACCACGGAATCGGCGATCCCCACGTACTTTTCGACCGGCCGCGTCGTCCGCCGGCAGACGGGCCGCCACTCCGCCTGGTCGATGCCGCGCCCCCGGACGCAGTACCTCTGCAAGGACGGCGCCTACATCAACGCGATGTTCAACCAGCGGATCTCGCCCGAGCGGGTCCGCATCTTCGCCGAGTGGATGGACGAGTACGGCGCCGCCGGCGACCTCCTCGACGAGCGCTACCGGGACGCGCAGGTCGTCGCCGAGAGCCAGGAGCACATCTCGGACGTGCTGCACGACTTCTTCCCGCGGATCACCGCCGAGGAGGCCTACCGAGGCGCGCAGGAGCGCGGGCTGCCGTGGGGCGCCGTGCGCAGCGTCGACGAGATCCTCGCCGACCCGCACTGGGAGGACCGCGGCTACTGGGTCGACGTTGAGCACCCCGAGCTCGACGAGAGCTTCCGCTACCCCGGGATCTGGGGGCTGTACTCCGACTCTCCACTCGCGATCACGCGACGCGCCCCCCTCGTCGGCGAGCACACCGCCGAGGTGCTGGCCGAGCTCGGCCTCGACGCCGGGGAGATAGAGTCGCTACGCGCGGGTGGCGCGATTTAGCCGCACGATCTGACGGCCCTGTGTAATGCTATTTGCAGTACACTCACGGCATGCCGATGCGCGAAGCGCTGATCATCGAGGCCGGTGGCGAGCGCTTCCGCTTCTACTACGATCTGGAGGTGCCCGAGGTGCTGCACATCATGTTGCGGCACGGTACGACGCCGGAGGACGCGTTCCGCGCGTTCTTCGAGGGCGAAGAGAAGTCCTGGAACGAGGTGCGACAGCGCTTCGAGAGCGCGACCGAGACGCACGGCCTCTACTGGACGCGCCACCCCCACGACCACTCGGTGATCGTGATCAGCTGCTTCGAACAGGAGGAGGAATGATGGCCAAGCCGCGCAAGTCCCCCGAGATGAAGGTCGTCGACGAGCGCGTCGAGGAGGACGCGGAGGTCTCCGAGCTCGTCTCGCGCCTGGAGGCCGAGGCGGACCGTGAGCGCGCGACCGGCAGCATCACCCTGCGCTGGGGTAAGGGCCAGATCGCCGTCGTGAAGCGCGCGGCGGCGATCCTTGGCGTCCCGTACCAGACCTACCTCAAGCAGGTGGTGTTCCGGCAGGCGCTCGCGGACATCGAGCACGCCGAAGCGGTGCTCGCCCCGGAGCCTCAGCCCAGGGGCTCCCGCCGCCGCTCGCGCTCGCGCGCGAGCTGACGCGGGGTCGCGCCGTCGGGCGAAAACGCACGTGCCGAGGGAGCACAGCAAATGCCCACGTACGTCTACGTATCACTCCAGGGCGACGACAGGATCCTGCGGTTCGTCATGGATCCCGCCGATGGCCGGCTCGCGCAGCGACACGAGATCGAGGTGCCGGGGGGACCGGCGCCGCTCGCCCTCGATCCCGAGCGGAGGCGCATGTACGTCGGGCGCCGCGGCGAGCGCCTCATGTCGAGCTTCGAGATCGACCCTCGCACGGGCGATCTCTCCATGACGGGGACGGTCCCCCTCGAGGGCGAGCCAAACTTCGTCGCCACCGACCGCAACGGGAGCTTCCTGTTCTCTTCCTACTACCAGATCGGCAAAGTGGCGGTGCACCCGTTGGACGCCGGCGGCGCGCTCGGCGAGCCGGCCGTGCACTGGCTCGACACGGCGACCGGGGCTCACTCGATCCAGACCGACGCCTCGAACCGGTTCGTCTTCGTCCCTCACATCGCGGGACGGGGCCCCAACGCGATCTTCCAGTTCAGGTTCGACGAACGCAGCGGTGAGCTGACGCCGAACGATCCGGCCAGCGCGAGCCCCGAGGCCGAGGACGGGCCGCGTCACTTCTGCTTCCATCCGGACAAGGACCTCGTCTACACGTCGAACGAGCAGGGCGGCAGCGTGACCGCCTGGGCGTTCGACCGGCGCAGCGGAACGCTCGTCCCCGTGCAGACCGTTTCGACGCTCCCCGCCGACTTCGACGGTCGCAACTCGTGCTCGCAGATCCAGATCACCCCGTCGGGGAGGTTCCTCTTCGCCCCGAACCGGGGGCACAACAGCGTCGCGAGCTTCGCCGTCGATGAGACGACGGGGCGGCTGACGGCCACCGGACGCGTCGCGACCGAGCCTGTCCCGCGCGCGTTCGGCCTCGACCCGAGCGGGAGCTTCCTGTTCGTCGCCGGGCTCGAGTCCGGTCGCCTCGCCTCGTACCAGGTGGACGGCGAGCGCGGGACGCTCACGCCACTCGAGACCTACCACGTCGGCGAGACCCCGATGTGGGTGCTGGCCACGACGCTGCCCTAGGCTGCTTGTCTCAGCGAGGCCGCGCTACTCCTCCTCCGCCGGTTCCTCGGCGATCACGCCGCGCGCCACGAGGTCGTTTCGTGCTGCTAGCATCGGAGCACGCAGTCTCCGCGCGGGACGAGGGCACAACCATGGACTGGACTGACGACGAGCAGCAAGCAGCGTTCCGGAGCGAGGTCCGGGCGATGCTCAAGCAGAACACGCCGGAGTACTACCGCGCGCGCCAGGCTCGAGGCCTCGACAACGACTGGAGTGCGGACCGCAAGTCAGACGACGACGAGCGCCGCGAAGCGGCCATCGCCTGGGGCGACGCACTGTCCGAGCGCGGCTGGTTCGCGCCGCAGTGGCCGCAGGAGTATGGCGGCGCCGGCATGACCCCGATGGAGCAGTTCATCCTCGCGTACGAGCGGACGGCGGCCGGAGCGCCGCAGGTCGGCGGTAACGGGCTTGCGATGCTCGGACCGACGCTGATTGTGCACGGCACCGACGAGCAGAAGTCGCGCGTCCTCCCGGGCATTCTCTCGGGGGAGATCCTGTGGGCCCAGGGCTACTCCGAGCCGGGCGCCGGCTCGGACCTCGCCTCGCTGCAGACGCGCGCCGTCCGCGACGGCGACGAGTGGGTGATCAACGGGCAGAAGATCTGGACCTCCAACGCCCATCACGCCGACGCCCTCTTCCTCCTCGTCCGCACCGACCCCAACGCCCCGAAGCACCGCGGCATCTCCTTCATGCTCCTGCCCGAGATCGAGACGCCCGGTCTCTCCGTGCGCCCGCTGATCAACATGGGCTGGGAGCACGGATTCAACGAAACCTTCTTCGAGGCTGTCCGCACCCGCGCCGATAACGTGGTCGGCGATGTCGACCGCGGCTGGTACGTCGGGATGACGCTGCTCGACTTCGAGCGCTCGAACATCTCCGGCGCGATCGGCGTGCGTCGTCGGCTCGACCTCCTGCGCGAGTACCTCAGAACCGAGGACGGCCGGAAGCGGGCGCGGCTTTCGCCCACCCTCCGCGCCGAACTCGCCGATCGGTACGTGGAGACCGAGGTCGGCCAGAACTTCTCGTTCCGCATCATCTCTATGCAGAACCGCGGGCTGATCCCGAACTACGAGGCCTCGATGTCCAAGATGTTCATCTCCGAGATCACGCAGGCAGCAACGCGCACGGGCACCCGTCTCTTCGGCCTCTACTCCAACCTCTGGGACGAGCACGACGAGCGTGCGCCCCTGTTTGCGCTCTTCACCCAGCGCTACGTCCTCGACGTGCCGCGCACGATCGCGGCCGGCACGTCCGAGGTGCAGCGCAACATCATCGCGACACGAGGGCTGGGGTTGCCGCGGGCGTAGCGCCGCGCGAGCCACCAGCACGTCACAGCACGGATCGGCTCCGGAATCGCGGCGCCCTCGCGATGTGGCCGGAGGCCGCGCTACTCGTCTTCCGCCGGCTCCACTGCGATCACCCCGCGCGCCACGAGGTCGTCGAGCTCCGCCTCGAGGAACCCGACGCTTCCCAGCAGCTCGCGGCTGTGCTCTCCCGGCTTCGCCGCCCCGCGCTCCGCTCCACCGGGTGTCCGCGAGTGCTTCACCGGAGTGTTCGACACCGTCAGCGTCCCTCCGGTCCACGTCGGCAACTCACGAAACATGTCGCGCGAGTGGAGATGCGGGTCCCTGGCCACGTCACCGATGTTGTTCAGTGGCGCGACCAGGAACTCGTCCTTCAGCGTCTCCAGCCAGTAGTCCCGGGGCTTGCGCCGCGTCGCCGCGAACATCAGCGGCTCCAGCTCCTCGTAGTTTCGCGTGCGCAGCGCGTTCTCCGAGAACCGCGGGTCCACCGCGAGCTCGTCCGCTTCGATCGTTCCGCAGAAGAGCTGCCAACTGTGGTCCCGTACGCCCGCCACCACGAACCAGCCGTCGCTCGCCGGGAACGCCTGGTGCGGCGTGCTCAGTGGATGCCGCAGCCCCGCCCGCGGCTGCACCTCCCCCGTCGCGAAGTGGCGCACGATCGGGTTCTCCATCAGCGCCACCTGGCTGTCGAGCATGGCGACGTCCACGTGCTGCCCGAGGCCACTCGAGCCGCGCTCCACCAACGCCGACAGCACCCCGATCGCGGTGTACATCCCCCCTGCCATGTCCCCGATCGAATAGCCCGCGCGCGAGGGCAGCGGATCGCTCTCGTGCCCGGTCGTGCTCATGAGCCCGCCCATCGCCTGCACGATGATGTCCACCGCACCCCGCTCCCGGTACGGCCCCGTCTGCCCGAACCCGGACGTCGACGCGTACACCAGCGCCGGATTCAGCTCCGAGAGCGCCTCGTACCCAAACCCGAGGCGCTCCATCGTCCCCGGCGTGAAGTTCTCCGTGACCACGTCCGCCCGCCGCACCAGCCGCTGCACGATCTCCGTCGCTTCGGGCGCCTTGAGGTCGAGCATGATGCTCTTCTTGCCGCGGTTCACCGAGAAGAAGTAGGTGCTGACCCCGTGCACGTATGGTGCATTCCCGCGCCGCCGCTCCGTCTGGAACGGCGTCTCAATCTTCCACACCTCCGCTCCGAGGTCCGCCAGAATCATCACCCCGTAGGGCCCCGCCATCGCCCACGTGAAGTCGAGCACCGTAATCCCACTCAGCGGCCCCGCCATCGCAACCTCCCGGTCCTGCGCCGACCTACGTGTGTCGTTCGCTGCACTGTGCGGCTCGCTGCAACGGCGAACCCGGGCAGCCCGACCCCGGAGACGTCCCCCGAACGGGCAAGGCCACACATCGGAGTCTAGATCGAGTCGCGCGACGCAACGTTTCATTCGGCCGGGCGCCGGTCCCGTCTCGCCGTTGACCGCGACCAGCATGCCATCAAGGAAGCTCCCGGATCGGGGAGTGCCGGTGCGGTCTGCTCAAGTCGCTCGCAGCGGAAGGCCTCGGTGCGTGCGAAGGCTGAGCATCCGATTCTCTACGTGAAGCGGCACTGCGGGTACGCGAAGTGCCGCTACCGGGGTCTTAGAAGAACCGCCAGCGTCTCGCGCTGCTGCTCTGCGAGGTGGCGGCGAGTCCTGAATCGACGTCGGCGGCGATGCTCCCGGGATCTCGATGTGCTCGCTCTCAGGGCGCTCGTAGACCTCGCGGACGCGGTGCTCCTGCCCCGGGCGCCGGATCATCCTGGCTCCGGTGTAGGTCTCGTTGCGGAGGACGCGGTGCACCCGTATGGGGTACCAGCGCTTGCCGTCGAGTGTTGGGACACCGTCGGCATTGAGCTCGTTGGCGGGGGCGGACGGGCTTGCGGACCGACCTCGGCGCCGCACCCGGACCCCGGTGAGCGCGGCGACCGGCCCCGAGTGGCGTCTGCTGCGCCAGTCGGGTAGCTCGTCGCGCGGAGACGCTCACGCGCAGCAGCATGCCCTGGGAGGGCAACGCGCTCTTGCGGAGCGATGCGCATGACCCTGCCCCGATGTTGCCGAACGCCGGATCTAGTCGTAGCGGATCCTTGGATCGAGCACTCCGTAGCTGAGATCGACAACGAGGGTCGAAAAGAGGAACCCGACTGCGGCGAACAGCACCGTGGTTTGAATGACTGGGTAGTCGCGCTGGGTGATGGCGGTGAGAGTGAGTTCGCCGAGGCCGGGGAGCCCGAATACGTTCTCGATCACTACCGAGCCGCCGATGAGGAAGCCGATCTGCAGGCCGATCACCGTGATTACCGGGATGAGGCTGTTCCTGAGCACGTGCCTGTAGATCACCGCAACCTCGGTCAGTCCCTTGGCGCGCGCCGTCCTGACGTAGTCCTGACGGAGGACCTCCAGAACCTCGGACCTCGTGATCCGCATGATGGACGCCGAAAGCGACCAGCCGAGGGTGAGGCTGGGCAGCGCGAATTGCTCGAGATTCCGGAGCGGATCGTCGGGGAAGGGGGTATACCCGAGTGGAGGCAGGTAGCTCCACCACAGCGCGGGCAGCAAGATCACGAGCAAGGCGATCCAGAAGTTCGGCAGGGAGAGGCCGAGCACCCCGACGACCCTGCCCAGATAGTCGATGCTGGTGTCCTGATAGATGGCGGATACCACCCCTACCAGCAGTCCGGTGCCAACGGCGACGAGAACGCTCAGCAGTAGCAACTCGATCGTCACGGCAAGACGCCGCTTGATCTCGCTCGTGACCGAGTTCCGCGTCCAGTAGGACGTCCCGAAGTCCAGCCGCGCCGTGTCCCCGAGCCACACCAGGTACTGGAAGGGGATGGGTCTGTCGATTCCCAGTTCGCGGCGCATCTCCTGGACGACTGCGGGGTCGGTCTCGCCCTCCAGTATCAGACCTTCACCGGCGAACGCCTGCAACAGCGCCGCGTCGCCGGGCATGAGCCGGACCAGCAGGAAGAGGATCAGCGAGAGGCCGAGAAGCGTCGGCACTACCGCCACGAGCCTGCGAACGATGTACCCGGCCATTCGCGTGGTCCGCCCCTGTTACGGGTCCCGGTGAGTGCCGGCTGTCGTCGGTCCGTTCTCAACCTGACGGCAAGCGGGCGGCAGGCAAGAGCGAGCGCCCGCTCTTGTACGACGATTGTATGTCAGAAAGAGCCACTGCCGGTCAAGCAGCAGCCCCTCACCGGCGTGGTCCTGCTCGCAGCGACGACGCCGCAGCGGCGACCGACATCGCCGCTGCCGGAGGCCACGGTCGCGGCGGCGCCCGCAGCCAGGATCGCGTATGCGGGCATCTGGCCAAGCCGGTTGACGCCGCTGCGAGCAGACCCCTATAACGAGTGATGCCAGTATGAGCGCTCGCTCATGGCTCTTGGGGCGCGCGCCCGATGAAGAAAGGGATGTGGCATGCAGCACACCGAGTTTTCGAGTTGGCTCTCGCGGCGGCGCTTTCTGACGCAGGCGGCAGTCGGCGGGGCTGCCCTCGGCGCCGCGGCGCTGATCGGCTGTGGCGATGACGACGATGATGACGCGGCGCCGGCCGCTACCGCTGCCGCTACCACCGCGCCGGCTGGCACGGCAGCGCCGGCCGCTACCGCTACCGCTGCACCGGCCGGTACGGCAGCGCCGGCCGCTACCGCTACCGCTGCCGCTACCGCTACCGCTGCACCGGCTGGCACGGCAACGCCGACGCCCGAGGCGGCGGCGCCTGGCGGCCCGAAGACCGGGGGGTTCCTCCGTTACATCACCCCCCCGGGCATTTCCCCCACAAACCTCGACCCGTACTACACCGACCGGCCAATCAGCAATCTGCTGTTCGGCAAGTTCGTCTACGAGTCGCTGATCGAGGTGGACTTCACGAACTCGGAGTGGCGCAGCCCCTACAACCTGGTGGGCCATCTCGCCGAGAGCTGGGAGCAGCAGCCGGACAACGTCACGTACGTCTTCAATATCCGCCCGGGTGTGGCCTTCCAGAACGGAGCAACGCTGACGGCGGACGATGCTGTGTTCAGCCTGGGGAGAGCGCAGGATCCGGAGGCGAACAACAACGCCTTCCGCAGGGGCGTGAGCCAACCTGTCGAGGCAGTCGATGATCTGACGCTTCGCGTGGTTGGGAACTCGCCCGATGCGGAGTTCCTCGAGGTGCTCAACGGCTACATCGGGCAGGTTGCCATGATGCCGAGGAGCTTTGCGGATGGTGGTGGCGATTTCACACGCGAGGCCGTCGGAACCGGGCCATTCAGGCTGGAGAGCCACCAGGCAGGCTCCACCGCCCTCCTGACGCGCTTCGAGAACTACTGGCAGCCAGGTCGGCCGTATCTCGACGGGATTCACATCGTGTGGGACACGGCGGACGCGACACTGTCTGCCGCCTTCATCGCGAAGGAGGCCGACATCCTGACCCGCAATGACGGGGTCCAGGCGAAGCCGGTTCTGGCCGCGAATCGCGACGCGCTCTCGGATTCGTGGGCGTCGGACTACATCTACGGCCCGTTCTTCAACTTGACCCGCAAGCCGTTCGATGACCTCCGCGTGCGGCAGGCGCTGCACCTGACGATCAACCGGGAGGATGCGGAACGGGTGGTGACCTTCGGTGACGGCGTCATCAGCGGGCCGATGATGATCGTACGGGAGGGCTACACCCTGTCGCAGGACGTGCTGCTCGAACAGCCCGGTTACCGTCTGCCAAAGGACGCCGACATCGCCGAGGCCGTGAAGCTCCTGGGCGCCGCCGGCTACGGCGATGGATTCTCGATGGACATGGGGTTCAGAAGCGACTTCGCGTTTGCGGAGTCATATTCGACCAACCTCAAGCAGCAGTACGGAGAGGCGCTGAACGTAGACGTGACCATCCGGCCTCTGGAATCTGCCTTGATGAGGGAGGTGCAAAGTCAGAGCGGCGAGTACGACACGCTCCTCACTTCCGTGAACGGGGTCGCGCGGCCGGGCAGCGCTGTGGCCAGGTGGCACTCCTCCCACCCCAACGCAGCGGCGCAAGGCATCAATGACCCGGAGCTCGATGCGTTGCTCGACGCGCAGAAAATCTCGTTCGACTCCGAGGCGCGCGGCGAAATCTTCCAGAACATCGAGAGCAGGCTGTTCGAGCAGATGTACTTCGCGGGCATCTCCGCGGCATCGCTGTTCCGGATGTGGCAGCCGTGGGTTCAGAACTGGCGAGGCAACCGCGCTCGCTTCGGCTCGATCATGAATCCGAGCTGGATTTCGATCGACCTGGAGACGGCCCCGGACAACCGCAAGTCGGCGCCCTGAGTAGCAGGAGCACCACGGCGCCCGAGGAGGATCGTCCGGCCACGCCCGCGACATCGATCGCCTCCGTCGGCGATCGTGGGAGCGGCAGCACGGGGAAGTTCCCGAGACGGGGGAGTTCCGGAGAGGGTGTGTGATGGTTGACGGCGCGGTTATCTACGAGAAGAAGGGCCGCACGGCCTACATCACACTGAACCGCCCGGAACGCCTCAACGCGCTCAATCGCGAGGCCAGCGAGGGGCTGACGGCAGCGATGCACGACTTCCGGGACGATCCGGACATGTGGGTCGCGATCCTCACCGGCGCGGGAGACCGGGCCTTCTGCGCCGGAGCCGATATCAAGGACATGGCCCCGCGGCTCCTCGGCGACGAGTCGGCGCCTGCTCCGCGTGCGGCGACGCGGCCGTCGTTCACGAGTCCCGAGTTTGAGCTGTGGAAGCCGGTGATCGCCGCGGTCCACGGGTACGCGCTGGGCGCCGGCGCCGAACTCGCCCTCGCCTGCGACATGATCGTGGCGGCGGACACGACCCAATTCGGCATTGTGGAGGGCCGGCTCGGCTACATCGCCGCCGGGGCGGTCGTGCATCGCCTGCCTCGCCAGATCCCCCTGAAGCTGGCGATGGAGATGATCCTGACGTCGAAGCACGTCGGTGCGGAGGAGGGCTACCGGGCCGGGCTCTTCAATGAAGTGGTCCCTCGCGAGGAGTTGATGGAGGCGGCCGAGCGGCTGGCGGGCGCCATCCTCGCGTGCTCTCCCGGGGTCGTGCAGGCCTGCAAGCAGGGAATCATGGTGGGCCTTGAGTCGCCCTTCAGTGTCGCCCATCCGGTCAACTATGAGCTGATGGACCGCGTCGGCTCGTCGGAGGACGTCCGGGAGGGCATCAGCGCCTTCCTGGAGAAGCGGGAACCGCAGTGGAAAGGCCGCTAGGTCCCGCCCGTGCGGGCTGAGGCCGCTCCGGTCCCCGCCGCGCAGTCGAAGCCGGACGCCTGATGCCACTCAATCTGCTCGCCGGCGTACGTGTGCTGGAGTACGCGGGTCTCGCCTGCGGTCCGTTCTGCGGGAAGGTCCTGGCCGACCTCGGCGCAGACGTGATCAAGGTGGAGCCGCCGGGCAGCGGTGACGAGGCTCGCCGGCGCGGCCCCTTCCTGCACGACGAGCCCAACCCCGAAGCGAGCGTCCTCTTCCTGGCGCTGAACACCAACAAGCGCGGGATCACCCTCGATCCCACCACCGCGGATGGACGGGAGATCTTCCTCGCGCTGCTGCAGAGCTCGGACGTGCTGATCGAGGACAGGGCTCCCGGGTTCTGGCGCGATCTGGAGCTGCCGGTCGAACGGCTGCACGAGGTCAACCCGGAGTTGGTGGTGACCTCGATCACGCCCTATGGCCAGACCGGGGCTCACAGTGACTACCGGGCACATCCGATCAACATCGAGCACGCCGGCGGAGGCGGCCAGTTGAACCCCAACGGCCGTCTCTCATGGGAGACTTCACCCGGCAGGCCGCCGCTGAAGCACGGGGCCTACCTCATGGAATGCGAGATCGGCCTGAACGCCGCCCTGGGCACGTTGGGCGCCGTGTGTGCTCGCCGGCTCGGCGTCGGGGGCCAGCACGTCGACTTCTCCAAGCAGGAGTCGCAGATCTCCTCCTACCGATTGCCGCTCGATCGCTACGGCGACGACGGCACGGTGCCCGATCGCCTCAGCACCGGCTTCCCCAGTTTGGGCTTGATGCCCGCCGGGGACGGCTGGACGATGCCGATCCTGCTGGAGCCTCACATGTGGCAGAGCCTCGCGCGCCTCATGGGCAACCCGGACTGGACCCGGGAGGCGTGGTTCGACGATCCCATCCAGATGCGGGAGCGGGCGGACTTCATCAACGAGCACGTTGGAGAGTGGCTGCTCGAGCAGACGGTGGAAGAGCTCTACCACGCCGCCCAGGAGCTGGGCGTGCCGGTGGGCATGGTCGCGACGGCCAGAGACCTCGTCGAGTCCGATCAGTTGCAGACGCGGGAGTTCTTTCGCCCGACTGAACATCCGGTCGCCGGGCGCCATCTTCATCCCTCGATACCGCTCAATCTGTCTGAAGGGAGCTACGGCGAGAGCACGCCCGCACCCCTGTTGGGCCAACACAATGAGGAAGTGTATTGCGGCCTCCCGGGCTACTCGACTTCCGACCTCGTTCGCCTGCGACAGGCCGGGGTCATCTAGGGAAGAGGCTCAAGAGATGAACCAGCCACTAGAGGGCATCAGAATCATCGACTTCTCGCACATGCAGGCCGGCCCCTTCTCCACGATGATCATGGCGGCGATGGGCGCCGAGGTCATCAAGATCGAGAGCATGCAACACATCGACCCCTACCGGCGCGCATCGCTGGAGGGGGTTGACATGAGCTTCGGCTTCAACGAGTTCAACCTCGGAAAGAAGAGCGTGCGCCTCAACCTGCGGCAGCCGCGCGCGGTCGAGCTGGCCAAGAGGCTGATCGCCGGCGGCGATGCAACCGTCGTGAACATGCGGCCGGGCGTGATCGACCGCCTCGGACTGGGCTATGAGGCGCAGCGGCAGGTGCGAAGCGACATCATCATGGCGCACATCTCCTACTCAGGCTGGGCCGACGGTCCAGAGCGCAACTACGCCGGGTACGCGGGCACCTTCTCCGCGATCGGTGGAGCCGCCCACATCTCCGGGCATCCCGATGGTCCCCCGACCGAAGATGCGGTGACAGGCTGGGCCGACTGCTCCACCGGCGTCTGGGCCGCCACGGCGCTGCTGGCAGCGCTGCAGCGCCGCGAGCTGACTGGCGAGGGGGCGTTTCTCGACATCTCGGCGCGGGAGGGCGTCGCCGCCTTCATCCCCGATGTCCTGCTGGACTACATCCTGACCGCTCGCGTTGCCGGCCGCAGTGGGAACGGGGATACGGTGATGGCGCCGCACAACTGCTATCCGTCGAAAGGTGAGGATCGTTGGGTCAGCATCGCGGTAGGCAGCGACGCCGAGTGGACCGCGCTTTGCCAGACGATGGGCAATCCGGCCTGGGCCGAGGATCCGCGATTCGCCACCGTCCTCGGACGGTGGCAGCACCAGGATGAGCTGGACCGGCTGATCGGCACGTGGACGGTGGACCTCACCGCGGCCGAGGTGACCGAGCGCCTTCAGGCCGCCGGCGTCGCGTCCGCTCCTTCCTACAACAGCCGCGAGCTGCACGAGAGCGAGCATCTCAGCCAGCGCGACTTCTGGGTGACGGTTGACCATCCCTTCGACGGGAAGCAGACGAAGGCGGGCCTGCCGTGGCGCTACAGCAGGACCCCAACGAGCATCACGGAGCCCGCGCCGTGGATGGGCCAGCACACGGAAGAGGTGTTGCGGGACCTGCTCGGCTTGTCGGGCGACGAGATCAGCCGGCTGGTCGACGAAGGCGTCGCGTACTGACGCCTTCCGCCGGGGTCGGCCTCGATGTCTCCCCAGGTCAGGGCGGCCGCCTCCGAAACCCTGAGCAGGGCGTCGCGTACTGACGCCTTCCGCCGGGGTCGGCCTCGATGTCTCCCCAGGTCAGGGCGGCCGCCTCCGAAACCCTGAGCAGGGCGTCGCGCATGAGGCTGACGATCGCGATGTCGAGCCGCCCTTTGACCTCCGCGGCCTGCACACTCTCCAGTCTGCCGCCCCGTCCCGGTTGCGGGTCGAATGCAGTCGCCTGTATCGCGGCAAGCCCATCTGCCGTCAGCCCCCTGGCCTGCTTCTGCGCCGCGACGTGCGCGGAGTCAGCGGGGAGGGCGGTAGGGCACGCGTCCCGTCCATCAGTCATCGCGAGCACAGAGCTAAGGGGTGGATAGCTGCACTTTTGTACACCCTTACACGGCCACCCATGTCACAAGCGTGTCGTGATAGAGTCGGTCTCGCTCGCAGTTAAACGGGCGTCCGGCGAGTAGCGCGGTGAGCCAGAGATGAATCGGGCTCACCAAGAGGGCTCGCGATTGAGGCAGCAACTCGGGCTGCGCGGTCAGGTCGATGCCGAAGCTGTCGCGCATGGCCTCAGCGATGTCCGGTGATCCGCTAGCAGGGTGATGATGTCTCACTTCCCCGGGCCGAACGCGATGCGGGCGCTGCGCGCATGCCTCGCGCTCGCATGCGTCGCCCTCGGCGTGACCACGCTGCCGGACGGCGTGAGTGCCGGAACCCAGCCCACCACCTGGATCACCGTCACCTACGACGCCACCGCGACGCGCGCCCCGGATGCGCTGCAAGGGCCGGTGGTGCTTCGCCACGACACCGACGAGGACCCCCACAAGCTGCTGATTGAACCGCCGGCCGCTCCGGCGGGCCTGACGGCGGAACAGGGGCGCGTGGACGGCGAGGTGAGGCTGAGCTGGAACGCACCCGCCCCCACCGACAACATCGACCACCACGACTACCGCTACCACACCGGCGGACGTTACAGCGCCTGGACCTCCATCCCGTCCAGCGGTTCCTCCTCGAACCACGTTGGCTACGTCAGCGGCCTGACCGGCGGCGTGGCGCACACCTTCCAGGTGCGGGCCATCAACACAAACGGCGACCCGGGCCTGCCCTCGGCGACGGCCACCGCCACCCCGCGGGGCGCTGCACCCTCGGCGACGGCCACCGCCACCCCACAGGGCGCCGCGCCCACGGCGGCAGTGAGGCCGAGGGGCGATCCGGCGCAGGTGGTAGTGACGCTGGAGCTGTCACCGTCCTCGATCGGCGAGGGCAGCGGGGTAAGCACGGTGACGGCGAGTCTGGACTCCGCGTCGGCGACGGCACTCACGGTGACGGTATCGGCGGAGGCGGTGGCTCCCGCGGCGCCGGGAGAATTCACGCTGAGTGCGAACCGCACGCTGGCGATCACAGCGGGGGAGCTGACGAGCACCGGGAGCGTAACGATCAATGCTGTCGACAACACCGTGGAGGAGCCGCGCAGGGAGGTGACGGTGTCGGGGGCCGTGACGGGGGCAACGGACGTCACGGGGCCATCCGACGTGACGCTGACGATCACCGACGACGACGAGCCGACGGCGACCATCTGCACCGCAGGGAGGGCGGGCGTCAACCTCTGCAGCAACGTCGACCTGATGTCGTATCTGGCGATGAACGACATCGGAGGCGGCCTCGGTAACGACATCTGGGGCTGGCAGGATTCCTTGACCGGCAAGGAATACGCCATGATGGGCCGGAGCACCGGCACGGCATTCGTGGACATCAGCGACCCGCTCCGCCCGATCTATCTCGGCAACCTTCCGCCACACAGCGGGAACTCCCAGTGGCGGGACATAAAGGTCTATAAGAACCATGCCTTCATAGTGACGGAAGCAAGCCTCGGTGGCATGCAGGTATTTGACCTGACCCGGTTGCGAACGGTGTCCTCACCGCCCGTTACGTTCTCCGAAACCGCACACTATGCCGGGTTCTCGGATGCTCACAATATCGCGATCAATGAGGACAGCGGCTTCGCGTACGCGGTACGTACGAACACTTGCGACGGCGGCCTGCACATGATCAACATTCAGAATCCGACGAACCCAACCTGGGCCGGTTGTTTCAGCGAAGACGGATACACCCATGATGCGCAGTGCGTGAACTACATTGGGCCTGACCCCGATCACCAGGGAGCGGAGATCTGCTTCAACTCCAACACGGACACGCTGACGATCGTCGACGTGACGAACAAGGCAGCGCCTGCAATGCTCAGCCGTACGGGATACACAGGCTCCGGGTACACACACCAGGGCTGGCTGACGGAAGATCACGCCTACTTCGTGCTGGGCGACGAGTACGATGAATCCAGAGATCCGACTGTCACGGGTACTACTACGTACTTGTGGGATGTAAGCGATCTTGGCAGCCCGACACTCGTCGGCACTCACGTCTCAACGACAAGAGCAATCGACCATAACCAGTTCGTCAAAGGCAAATACACCTACCAGGCGAACTACCAGGCTGGCTTTCGCATCCTCGACGTCACCGACATCGCCAACGGCAACCTCACTGAAGTGGCGTTCTTCGACATGCTGCCCGACGCTGACTCGCCGGAGGTCTACGAGGGGACGTGGGGCAACTATCCGTTCTTTGACAGTGGAATCGTGATTGTCAGCGTGAGAGAGCAGGGCCTGTTCGTGCTCAGGCCGAACCTTGTGGACCGCATCCAGCCAAAGGTCGGTCGCGCGACGGTGGATCGCGAGACGCTGACGCTGACCTATGGGGAGGCGCTGGACGAGACCTCGACGCCGGCGATGGGCGCCTTCGCGGTCGCGGTGGAGGGCGCCGCGCGGAGTGTCTCCGGCGTCTCCGTGAGCGGGAGCGCGGTAGCGCTGACGCTTGCGTCGGCAGTGACGGTCGCCCAGGAGGTGAGGGTCACCTACACCGCGCCGCAGACGAGCCCAATCCGGGACGAGGCGGAGAACAACGCGCCGGGCTTCTCCAGCCGGGTGGTGCGCAACGACACGCTCGGGCCGCCAGGCACGCCCGACGCCCCGACGGTCACAGCGGCCTCGGCCACGAGTCTGACGGTGACGTGGGCGGAGCCGCCGAAGGCGAAGCCTCCGATCACCGACTACGACGTGCAGTACCGGATCGGCAGCAGCGGCGGGTTCACCGATTGGCCGCACACCGGGACCGCCCTGACAGCGACAATCCCCAGACTGACCGAGGGCACGGCCTACGAGGTGCAGGTGCTGGCGAGGAATCCCGAAGGGATGAGCGGCTGGTCGCCTCCGGGCAGCGGCACGCCCGCGCCGCCGTCCAACACCGCGCCGACGGCCTCGGCGAGGGCCACCGCGCCGACCATCGTGAACGGGCTCGGCCGGGTGACGCTGGACGGGACGGCGACCGACCCGGAGGGCGACACCCTGAGCTACGCCTGGACCAGCTCGGGCGGTGGGACCTTCGACGACGCCTCGGCCCTCGACACGACCTGGACCGCACCCGCGAAGACTCACGCCCGCCAGGACATCGTGCTCACCCTCACCGTCACCGACGATGGCGCAGGGCGGCTCACGCACGCGGCGGAGGTGCACGTCAGGGTGCGGGAAAACCAGAGGCCGACCGCTTCGGTGTCCCCTGGCGCCGCCAGCGTGGACGGGGGCGGCGAGGTGACGCTGCGCGGAACGGCGAGCGACCCCGACACCACTACCCTGAGCTACGCCTGGACCAGCTCGGGCGCTGGGAGCTTCCACGACGCCTCGGCCCTCGACACGACGTGGACCGCGCCCCCCAAGACCAACGCCGCGCAGGACATCACGCTCACCCTCACGGTCACCGACGATGGCTACGTGGAGCGCGCGGCCACGGTGACGGTCCAGGTCACGGTACGGGGCGACCAGCCACCTCCCCGCATCATCACCGGCATCGGCGGCGGAGGCGGTCCGCCTCCCGCCCCCACGCCGAGCGACGAGGACTTCGAGTGGACCGTCAGCCGCGACATCGAGGAACTCGACAGCGGTCACGACACGCCTTTGGGGGCCTGGTCCGACGGCGCCACCCTGTGGCTCGCCGAGAACGGCCAGGGCGCCGACGACGAGGTCTACGCCTACGACATCGAGTCCGGCGAGCGCGTGGAGGAGCGCGAGTTCGAGCTCGCCGAGACGAACCGCGCGCCGCGCGGCTTCTGGTCCGACGGCGACACGGTGTGGGTCTCCGACAGCGGCCAGGACCGGCTCTTCGCCTACGAACTGGCGAGCGGTGAGCGCCTCGAGGAGCGCGAGTTCGAGCCGACCGAGCGCAACCGCGACCCGCGCGGTATCTGGTCCGACGGCGAGACGATCTGGGTGCTCGACGGCCGCGCCGACGCCCTCTTCGCCTACGCCCTCGGGAGCGGCGAGCTGCTGGGTGAGTACGAACTCGACGCCGCCAACGACGATCCCTACGGCATCTGGTCCGACCACGTCACCGTCTGGGTCTCCAACCACGACCCCAAGCGACTCTTCGCCTACCGCCTGCCGAAGCCCGAGGGCCCGGCGGCCGAGGACGCCGACGCGATCCCGCTCATGCGCGTCCGCGACGAGGAGTTCACGGAGCTCGGCAGGGCCTCCAACAACAGCCCGCGCGGCATCTGGTCCGACGGCGAGGTGATGTACGTCGCCGACGAGAGCGACGACAAGGTCTACAGCTACAACATGCCCGACGCGATCGACGCGCGCCTCGCCTCGCTGGCGCTCAGCGGCGTGGAGATCGGGGAGTTCGCACCCAGCCGCCCTGACTACGAGGGCGTCGCCGAGGACGGTGTGACGGAGACGACGCTGGAGGCGGAGGCGGCGCAGGGCGGCGCGGCGGTCGTGATCGAGCCCGCCGACGCCGACGAGGACGCCGACGGGCACCAGGTGGCGTTGGAGGGGGTCGGGGAGATCACGGTCACGGTGACCTCGGAGGACGGCAGCCGCACGCGGGTCTACCGGGTACGGCTCGCCGAACCGGCGCCCGCGGCGGACTGCCTGCGCGGCGCCGTCGCGGTCGGCTTCAGCCTCGTCGTCTCCGAGGGCGGCAGCGTCGAGGAGCTCGTGGCCTGCGCGGAGAGCTGGCACGTCACCGCCCTCCACGCGCTGCACGATGGCGAGTACGTGTCCTACAGCCTCGGGGCGCAGGAGTTCGCGAACCGCACCTTCCGCGAGCTCTACCCGGACGGCGTCCCCGCCCTCACGCCGCTGATCGCCAGGAGCGAGGGGCCGCCCTCGGCGGCCCCGGCCGCCGCCAGCGAGGTCACGGGGCCGTGGCCGGAGTGCCTGCGCGGCGCGATCGCCGGCGGCTTCAGCCTCGTCGTCTACGAAGGCGGCAGTGTCGATGACCTCGAGGCCTGCGCGCGGAGTCTGGACATCGCGGCCGTGTACGCGCTGCACGAGGGCGAGTACGTGTCCTACATCCTCGGCGCGCCGGACTTCGTGAACGAGGCATTCGTGGCGCTCTTCCCCGAGGGCCTGGCCCCGGTCACCCCGCTGATCGCCAGGAGCGACTGACTTCCGGCAGCGAGGTCCAGCCGGCGGACGTCACGGCGGATTACCTACGCGGAGAGCGCGCTGCGCCTCCCTTCGCGCGGCCGGGAAGAGCCACGTTCAGAACCAGCGGGACGCGCACGATCTTGTCGTCCTGGGACGCCGACGCCGATGTTGGTGCAGTGGTAGCTGACAGCGGCGCGCGTCGGTGGTCTGCGGCGCCTTCGCGGTGGGCTCGGGCTTCAGGTGCGCGGCGATCGCGGCCTGGTGGCGCGCCCGCCGGAAGCGGCGAGGCCGGTACCCCGGCCCTCAGCGCATCATCCGGCCGCCGTTGACGTGCAGCGTCTGGCCGGTGATGAAGCCGGAGCGCTCGGAAGCGAGGAATGCGCACGTCCAGGCGACATCCTCGGGCGTGCCCCAGCGGCCAGCCGGGACGGCGTCCGGCCCGCTTCCGGGCGGGGATCCGGCGCGCTCGCCGCGCACGTCCAGGGCGGCGGGGGCGACCATGTTGGCGGTGATGCCGTAGCGCCCGAGGTCCGCGGCGAGCGCCTTCGTGAGGCCGAGCAGGCCGGCCTTGCCCGTGAGCGTGTGGAGCCGGCCGGGGGCGACGCCGAAGCCGCCGCCGATGTGGATGATGCGGCCCCAGCCCCGCTCGACCATCGAGGGCGCGATCGCCTTCGCGAGGTGGAACGAGGCGTCGAGGTTGGTCGCGAGCGCGCGCCGCCAGTCCTCGGGGCTGACGTCGAGGACGCTCCCGTGCGGGCGGGTGGCGGCGTTGCTCACGTAGATGTCGATCGAGGAGAAGCGCCGCAGCGCCTCGCGGACGAGCGCGTGCACCGCGTCCGCGTCGCCGACATCGCCGAGCGTCACGAGGGCGTCCGCCCCGAGCGCGCGGGCCTCCTCCGCCACCGCCTCGGCCTCGGCGCGGTTGCTGCGCGCGTTGACCACGACGTGTGCGCCACGAGCCGCGAGCTCGATGAGGATGGCGCGGCCGAGGTTGCGGCCGGAGCCGGTGACGAGCGCGGTCTTGCCCTCGAGATCGCGATCGGCCTCCACGCGCTCGCTCCCCTCGCGGCCGGCGCGGGCACGCTCGCCAGCCAGCGGGGCGGAGACTAGCATCCAGCGCGACTCGCTGGAGGGCGCGGCGGGTGAGGGAGGACGAACGTGCAGGAGCTCAGCGATCGGGTGGCGATCGTGGCGGGGGTCGGGAACCTCGGGCTCGCGCTGGCGCGACGCTTCGCGGAGGAGCGGATGCGGGTCGTGCTGGCGGACATCGACGCCGCGGGATTGGCGAGCGCGGAGGCAGAGCTGCGGGCGGCAGGCGCGAGCTGCCTCGCGGTGCCGACGGATGTCGGGAAGCTCGGCGCGGTGCGGGCGCTCGCGGAGCGCACGCTGGAGGCGTTCGGCGCGGTGCACGTGCTCTGCAACAACGTCGGCGTGAACCCGCGCAGCGCGAGTCTCTGGGAGGCGAGCGACGCGGACTGGCGCTGGACGCTGGACGCCAACCTCTGGGGCACGGTGCACGCCGTGCGCGTGTTCGTGCCGCTCATGCTGGCGCAGGGCGGTGAGGGGCACATCGTGAATACCTCGACCGTCCCGGCGTTCGGCGCGCGTCGGGGCAACAGCCCGTACGTGGTGAGCAAGGGCGCGATCATGACGCTGACCGAGGTGCTGCACCACGAGCTCGCGGACGCCGGCGCGAAGGTGCGGGCGTCGCTCCTCGTGCCCGGTCGCATCGCCGGCGGGATCGCGAAGAGCGAGCGCCCGGCGGAGTACCGCGAGCCCGGCGACGACGAGCGCCTGGAGCTGGAGCGCGAGCGCTACGAGGCGCGGATGCGCGCTCGGCGGTCGGAGCCCGAGGACGAGTACCGCACACCCGAGGAGATCGCGGAGCTGGTCTGCGAAGCGATCCGCGAGGAGCGCTTCTACGTGCTCACGCAACCGGAGCGGGCGATCGAACAGGTACGACGCCGCACCGAGGCGATCGCCTCGGGAGGACCGCCGGTCCTGTTCCACGGCTGATCGGCCTCGCGGAGCTCGCCCGGCGTCGACGTGCGTGCCTGCCACCCGTCGGGCCGCTCCGTCGACTTCCTGCGTGAGTGGTCGTGGTGCTCGCCGAGGCGGTGATGGGCCGAGGTATCGGGCTCCACGAGCGGCGTGAGCTACGACGTGTGCTGCGCGACGATCGTTCGGGCTTCGTCGCTCACGCTCGGCAACGCCGCCTGGAATGCGTCCTCGTCCAGCGAAGATGCGACGTCCGGATAGCCCGCGCGCTCGATCATGGGTCGCAGGCGGCCGCGCTCGAAACGCTCCAACACCCAGGCGAGGGGATCACCGGCCGCCGTCGCGTCCAGCATCAGGCGCTCGTTATCCAACTCCGGCCCGTAGTGGTAGTGCGGCGCCTCGGCGAAGCAGTCGAAGCGCAGCAGCTCGGTATCCTGCCTATCTACGTCCGCATAGATCTGAATGCATAGGCCGCCGTCGCCCGGGATGTCGCCTCGGTAGCTCATGGCGACCTCGACCGCCCCGGCGGAGATCACGCTCGTACCCTTGTCCACGCCGACCCCGTCCCTCCGCTCGACCTCAACGTCCCGCACGGGACGCTCGGTCGGTGGCAGCAGTCTAACCGACCCGCGAGACGCGCTTCACACACGGGCGCTCGGCGGCCTCGACGATGATGGCGGAGCAGCTCAACCGCGGGAAGCTGAGCGTGGCGACCCTCACAAGGAGGCGGACCGCGCCACGTTCCGTGAGCTCGTGCGGCGCTGCGACGTGATCGCGGAGAGCTACACGCCGGGGGTGATGGAGCGGTTGGGCGTCACGCCGGAGGCCGTACGCGCCGCCAATCCGGGGGCGGTCATGATCTCGGTCAGCGCGTTCGGCCAGAGCGGCCCTACGTGCGCTTCCATGCCGGCGGATCGCCAGTTCGAAACTCGCTTTCGGCGCTAGCCGGCCTTAGACTCCAGCGCCTCAAGCACCGCTCTGGGGGTGATGGGCAGCCTGTGTATGCGCACGCCGATGGCGTGAGACACCGCATTCGCAACGGCGGCCAGCGGAGGGATGATCGAGGCCTCGCCGACGCCGCGCAGACCAAACGGATGGTGAGGGTTGGGCACCTCGATCATGACCGCATCGATCATCGGTACGTCCAGCGTCGTGGGCATCCGATAGTCCAGGAAGCTGCTGTTCAGCATCGCCCCCTGGTCGTTGTAGAAGTACTCTTCGTTCAGCGCCCAGCCGATCCCCTGCACGGTGCCGCCCTGGATCTGGCCCTCGACGTAGCTGGGATGCACCGCCGTGCCCACGTCCATGAACGCGGTGTACCGCAGGATCTCCGTCTTGCCCGTCTCGGGGTCGACCTCCACGTCCACGATGTTGCCGGCGATGACCGGCCCGATGCCGGTGGACGGGGCCGAGACCGAGCAGGTCACCGGGCCTCCGGTACTCGCCAACCAGGCCGCCAGCTCCTTGAAGGTGAAGGTCTCCGCCGGATTCGGGGTGCAAATGAACGTGCCGTTGGCGAAGACCACGTCCTCTTCCTGGACCTCCCAGATTGCCGCCGCCCTGGCGCTCATCAGCCGAATGACTTCCTGAGCCGCCTTGATAACCGCCAGCCCCGTGTCGAAGGCCGTGCGGCTGCCGCTGGTGGCGCCGGTAAATCCGATCGTGTCGGTGTCGACCACCGTCGGCGTCACGTCTTCGGCGCTCAGGCCCAGGACTTCGGCGGCCTGCATCGCCACGGCGGTCCGGGAACCTCCGATGTCCACCGAGCCGGTGATGAGGTTGATGGCGCCGTCGCTGTTGACGTTGATCGTTGCCGACGAGCTCTGCCCGCCCTGCCAGCGGAAACCAACGGCCACGCCGCGACCCTGGTTGGGGCCGGTCAGCGGCGCGTTGTAGTGGTCATGCGACCGCATCGCCTCTTCCATCTCCGCGATGCCGCAGCGGAGGTGAGCGACGCTGTTGGGCATGCGGTCACCCTCCCGGGCGACGTTCTTCAAGCGGAGCTCGAGAGGATCCATGCCCAGCTGCTCCGCCAGCTCGTCGATGACGGGTTCAACGGCGAACGCGCCCTGCGGTTGTCCCGGCGCGCGGTAGGACTGGGTCTTGTTCTTGTTGACCACCACGTCGTAGCCGTCGACCAGGAGGTGCTCGATGTTGTAGGGGCCGGTTGCGCAGAGCGCGCCCCCACCGACGGCCGAGCCGGGGAAGGCCCCGGCCTCGAAGAACAGCGCTACCTGGGCTGCGGTGATCCTGCCGTCCCTGGTCGCGCCGATCTTCGTCCGCGCATGGCTAGCGGACGCGGGGCCGGTGCCCTCGAAGACGTCCGTCCGGGTCATCACGATCTGCACGGGGCGGCCGCTCTTGCGGGAGAGGATGGCGGCCACGGGCTCCACGTAGGCTACGAGCTTGGCTCCGAACCCACCGCCGATCTCGGTTGGTACAACCTTGACCAGCGACTCGGGGACGCCGCAGATGGCGGCGGTGGCGGTGCGGATCGGAAAGGACCCCTGGGTGCAGGTGTATACGGTCAAACGGCCGTCGCGCGCCCAGCTGGCGGTGGCCGCATGAGGCTCGATGTACCCCTGGTGGACCGTCTCCGTGAAGAACTCCCGCTCCAGGATGACGTCCGCCTTCCTGAAGCCCTCCTCGACATCACCGAGCCGGTGCTGGATGTGGGAAGCGATGTTGCCGCGAACTCCCGTGTCGTCGCCGCGGGCGAAGCGCGCGAGCTTGAAATGGGTCGTCAGGTCCTCGTGGATGACGGGTGCGTCGTCTGCCATCGCCTCGGCCAACGACAGGACCGCGGGGAGCACCTCGTAGTCCACTTCGATCAGGGCCAGCGCGTCCTCGGCCAGATGTGGGCTGCTCGCCGCGACCGCCGCCAGCGCATGCCCCTTGTACAGGGCTGTCTCGTTGGCCATGACGTGCTCGGCCGTCAGCCGCAGGTTTCCCTGGGTCACCGCCAGATCCAGCGGCTGACGCTCCATGATGGGAAAGTCGGCCGAGGTCAGGACGGCGAAGACGCCCGGGAGAGCTTCCGCCTTGCTGGTGTCGATCGACTTGATGCGGGCGTGGGCGTGCGGGCTCCTGAGGATCTTCCCGTGGAGCATCCCGGTGAGCCGGATGTCGGCTCCGTACCTGGCCTCACCGGTGACCTTATCCACGCCGTCGTGGCGCACGGGCCGGGTACCGACGACGCTGTAAACGCTGCTCGCTCGGGACTGTTCAGTTGTGGTCATGTCGCCGTTCCCTGTCGGGTTCGTCGCCCGCTGTGCCGGGCCATCGCTGCATTATCACTCTACCGGGAGGCGGCGTGGGCGCGACCAGAGTTGCGCCGCAGACGGCGATCGAGGCGATGTTGACGATCGCGCCCCGGACGTGCACTACCAGCTCTGCCTGCGGATCGCCTCGATGCAGGCTGCGGGACGGATCCCGAACTACGAGGCCTCGATGGGCAAGCTCTTCGGCGCCGAGCTGACGCAGCGCATCGCGCGCACGGCCGTGAGCGCGTTCGGCCTCTACTCGAACCTCTGGGACGGGGCCGATCCGCGGGCGCCGATGGCGGCCTGAGCGACGCGGGAGTACGTCTTCACGGCGCCGCGGACGATCGCCGGGGGCGCCTCCGAGATCCAGCGCAAGATCATCGCCACGCGCGGCCTCGGGCTGCCGAGGAGCTGAAGGCGCGGTACAGTCACGGCATCCGATTCGCGCGCGCGAGTCTGAGAATCCGAGGCGTCCGAAGGGGGTCCCCCAATGCAGCAACTCGAGCTTGTCCCGTACCTGCTCTACGAGAAGGAGGACAACGGGATCCTCTGGATCAAGTTCAACCGGCCCGAAATGCTCAACGCCGCCGTGGGCGGAGCCGAGCGGAACGGCACGCTGGCCAAGGTCGGCGAGTACATGCGCGCCGGCGACGACGACCCAGATGTCAAGGTGATCGTGCTCACCGGCGTGGGCCGCGGCTTCTGCGCGGGCGTGAACGTCAGGGGCACGGACCTCGGCGCCTTCGAGCCGGGTGACAATTTTCTCGGTAACGCACCCTACGAGGCCGGCGGGTTGGATGCGACGCGACAGCGCTTCTACTACGGCATCACGAAGCTGATGAAGGACATCTCGTTCATCCGCAAGCCGACGGTCGCGATGGTCAACGGCGTGGCCGCCGGATTTGGCATGGACGTGGCGCTGCAGTGCGACATTCGCTACGGCAGCGAGCACACGCGCTTCATCTCCTACCACCAGGTCGGCCAGATCATCGAGAACGGCGGCGCCTACTACCTGACGAGGCTTGCCGGCCTCGGTCGCGCGCTCGAGTTCTCGTTCACCGGCCACCTCGATGGCGCGACTGCCGCGGAGTGGGGCGTCCTGAACAGGCTCGTCCCGTCCGAGGATCTCGAGGCAGAGGTGCGCGCGCTGTGCGACCGCATCATGCGCAACCCGCCGCTGGTCTCGTGGATCAACAAGCGGGTGATCCGGGCGGCGATGGACACCACGCTTGAAGCCACGGCCGTGCTGACCTCGAACGCCTCCCCCATTCCCGGCACTTCTGAGGACGCGGCCGAGGCGCGTGCAGCCCTGGGCGAGCGGCGCGACCCCGTGTTCAAGGGCCGCTGAGCGCCGCTCGGCGAACACTGGCCCTCCGAGGCAAGGGAGACTGAGTGATGGCGCAAGCGACCGTGACGGGCTACGACCCGCGGGCCCACGAGCCCCTGACGTTCCACGACGCCGCCCGGCGGTTCCGCACGGGCGACGACACGCCCCGCGACTTCCTCGAGCGCTGCCTGGCGACCATCGAGGAGCGTGAGCCACTGGTCCATGCCTTCGCGCACCTCAACCGGGACCCGGCCCGCGCCGCCGCGAACGCGAGCGCGGCGCGCTGGGCCGCGGGCGAGCCGCGCTCGCCCATCGATGGTATGCCGGTGGGGATCAAGGACCTCCTGGAGACGAAGGACATGCCGACCGAGTACGGCTGCGAGGCGTTCCGCGGGAACTTCCCGAAGCGGGACAACGCGGCCGTCTGGGCGCTGCGGCAGGCGGGCGCGCTGATCCTCGGAAAGACCGTCACGGCCGAGCTCGGAGGCGCGCATCCCGGACCAACGACCAACCCGTTCGACCCGCGGCGCTCGCCCGGCGGCTCCTCGTCCGGATCGGCGGCCGCGGTCGCGGCGCGGATGCTCCCGGCGGCGCTTGGCTCGCAGGTCGGTGGGTCGGTCATCAGGCCCGCCGGCTACTGCGGGAACGTCGCCCTCAAGCCGACGCAGGGAGGCATCAACCGCGGCGAGCGGCAGGCGACAAGCATGAGCACCCACGGCGTCCATGCGGGCTGCATCGAGGACATGTGGCAGGTTGCCATCGAAATCGCGCGTCGCGCCGGAGGCGATCGTGGCTGGCCCGGATTGGACGGGCCTTCGACCACTCCCGCGCCGCGCAAGCCCGAGCGGCTGATCGTCCTGGAGACCCAGGGCTGGGATGAGCTGGACGAATCCAGCAAGGAAGGCTTCTCAGCGGTCCTCGGTCAGTTGCGCGAGCTTGGCGTCCAGCTCCTGCGGCGGCGGGACCACCCGCTGGTCGAGTCGCTGGAGGGCGCGATCAGCGATGCTCGCGAGGTGTGCAACGCGATCACGGGCTGGGAAAACCGCTGGGCGACGCGGAACCTTGTCGATCAGCACCCCGACGGCGTCAGCGAGCGGGCAAAGGCCGTGCTTGCCCGGGCAGAGGCGATGTCGGTGGACGACTACCGGGCGGCGCTGCTCGCCCGCGAGGCCGCCCAGGCGGCGCACGCGGCCCTCGCCGGATCCGCCGATGCCATCATCACGCTCTCATGTCCGGGCCCCGCTCACCTCTGGCTCGGCGATGAGCCGGGCGTTCCGCTTGCCCCGCGCCCGACCGGCGATCCGGTGTTCAACTTCCCGAGTTCGATGCTGTTCGCCCCGGCCGTCAGCATGCCGCTCGTGAGCGTCGGCGCTATGCCAGTCGGCGTGCAGGTCTTCGGCCAGCCGCACCAGGACGCCGCGATGACGTCGATCGCGCGCTGGCTCCTCGGAGCGGTCGCGCCGGTCGTCGTCGACTAGCGCTGAGCAGTTGAGGAGCGCAGGCGAAAGCGAGCGGGTGCTATCGGGCCGCGAGACCCGGTCGTTGACGTTCGCAGCCGCCGGAGCTCGTGCGGCCGCGTGCGTCACCCCTCCATGAGGAGCTGTGTCAACGCGTCCGGCTCGCTGATCATGGGGTAGTGTCCGGTGTCGAGTTCGTGCCAGCGCGCGCCAAGCGCCTCGGCGCAACGGCGCTGGTGCGCCTCGCCGGGATTCTCGGCGCGCCGGCACCAGATGACCGAGACATCCCAGGTCTGGTCCCAGAACGACTCCAGTTGGACCGGCTGGGTGAATACCGCGTCGGGACGCCCTCCGAAGCGCTCGCCCGCCCACGCGGCGGTCCCGGCCGGAAGGCCCTGGAGCAGGCGTGTCAGGTGTTCCCCGGATGGTCCGCCATCCCCCACCTCGGCCCTCGGGCGGCTGAGGACATCTCCAATGAGCTCACCGTGCATCAGGACGAGCGCGTCCACGAAGACGAGACGAGCCACCCGCTCGCGCGCGAGTTCAGCCGTCTTCGCCGTGACCATCCCACCCGACGACGTGCCGACCAGCACGATGTCGCTGAGGTCCTCGTAGAAGAGCAGCTGCGCGATCTCTTCCGCCTGCGACTCGGTGGTGATGCCGGGCCGGCGCTGCGCTGACCGCTCGCCGCAGCCGTCTAGGGACGGCGAGTGCACCACGTGGCCCTCGGCGCGTAGCCGTTCCGCGACGGGGCCCCAGATCCAGCCGCCTTGATATGCGCCGTGTATGAGCACGAATGCGGTCATCGTTTCCCTCCTCGTACGGAATCGCTCCCGTCACTGGTGTCGTTGCAGCTCAGCAGGTTGTCGTCAAGGCTATAGCAGCACGAACCGGGATGGCGGCCTGAGCCGGGATACGGCTATCGTTGCCGTGCGGACCTTGCCGGGGGACTGACGTGGAGATCGGACTGCTGCTCACCTCGCATCCCGACCCCGAGACATCGCCGTATCCGCACCAGTCGATCCACGCGCGCGTCACTGCCGAGGTGATGACCGCGGAAGAGAACGGCTACGACAGCGTCTGGATCGCCGAACATCATTTCTCGAACAACTACGGCATCCTGCCCGATCCGTTCAGCTACCTGTCCTACCTCGCCGCCAAGACCAGCCGCGTCAAGCTCGGCGCCGCCGTCATGGTCGTGCCGCTGCACCATCCCATGCGCATCGTCGAGAACTCGGCGTTCGTCGACATCCTGAGCGATGGCCGCTTCCAGCTCGGCCTTGGCTCCGGCTACCGGCCATACGAGTTCGAGGGCCTCGGCGTCGATTACGAGGAGCGGCGCGTGCTGATGCAGGAGGAGGCGGTTCCGCTCATCCTGCAGGGCTTCTACGACAAGCGCGTCAACGCGGACGGCCGGTTCTTCAAGATCAGAATGGACGAGCAGAGCGAGGTCTTCCCTCAGTCGATCCAGGAGCCGCATCCGCCGATCTACATGGCGGCAGGCACGGACGGCTCGATGGCGTACGCGGCTCGCAACGGCTTCGGTCTCATGCAGTCGACGCTGCCCTCGATCGAGACCATCGGCGAACACATCGCGCTCTACCGCGAGCACATGGCGGAAGCGACGGCGCCCTACAGCCAGAATCCGGCGTTCGGGAACATCGACGTCGCCCGCATGGTCTACGTCGCCGAATCCGATGCCAGGGCTCGCGAGGATTCGGAAGCGGGCATCGTGCGCCATCTCAAGAGCTTCATGGCGGGCGGCAACACCGGCAGCTATCTCGGTGACGTCGCCGAGAAGAGCGACGAGGGCGCGTTCGCCTACGAGAAGCTGGTCAGGGACACCGTGCTGCACGGGTCGCCGGACACGGTGCTGCGCGGCCTCGAGACCCTCGCCAAGGCGGGCGCCTCGTCGGTAATGATCCACTACCCCCCGTACTACGGCCCGGCGAAGACCACGAAGATGCTGGAGCTGTTCGCGCGGGAGGTGCTGCCGCAGGCCGGCGCGTTCGCGCAGGCGGGCGCCGCGGAGGCTCTGGCAACGGCCGGGATCCCGACGCCGGGATAGCGGGCGTCGGAGCAGCGCGGCGAGGGACACGGAGGGACGTCACCATGGCCGAAGCCTCGTTCGCTCGCTTCGAAGGCAAGGTGGCGCTGATCACCGGGGCCGCCAGCGGCATCTGCCGCGCCAGCGCCGAGATCATCGCGGCCGAGGGCGGCGCCATCGCCGCCGTCGACAACAACCGGGAGCTGCTCGACGGCGCGATGGAGGCGTTCGCGGCGGCCGGAGGCGGCCCCCACCATGCGTATCACGCCAACGCACTCGAGCAGGCGGAGGTGGATGCCGTCGTCGCCGATGTCGTCGGCCGCTTCGGCAGGATCGACATCCTCGTCAACGGTGTCGGCGGCTCCACGGCCATCCCGAATCCGGGCGCCACGACCGAGCAGCTGACGCTGGAGGAGTGGCAGGCGGTGCTGGACTTCAACCTCACCGGGACCTTCCTGTTCTGCCACGCCGTGATCCCTCACATGACCGCGCAGGGCGGCGGCAAGATCGTGAACTTCTCCTCCCGATCAAGTCGCGGGAGGAGCCCGACGAGTTCAGCGGCCTACGCCACCGCCAAGGGTGGCATCATCTCGTTCACCTCGAAGCTTGCAATGGAGGTCGGCCCCGCGGGCATCAACGTCAACGCGATCGCACCCGCGACCACCATGACCGAGCGCATCCGCCGCGTATACGAACAGCGGCCAGCGGGCTCACGAGAGCGCCAGATCGCCGCGATACCGCTGGGCCGCGTCGCCGAGCCGATCGACCAGGCCAACGTCGTGTGCTTCCTGGCCTCGGCGCACGCGGACTTCGTCACCGGCGTGACTATCGACGTGACGGGCGGCGGCTAACGCGTCCTCGAAGGACGCGGCGCCTGCCTGCTTCCCACGATCGAGGCGTTACGCTCGTCGCGAGTCCGAGACTCCAGGCGTCCCAAGGGGGTTCCCGTGCAGCAGCTCGAGCTCGTCCCGTACCTCCTCTACGAGAAGGAAGACAGCGGGATCCTGTGGATCAAGTTCAACCGACCCGAGAAGCTGAACGCCGCCGTCGGCGGCCCCGAGCGGAACGGCACGCTGGCCAAGGTCGGCGAGTACATGCGCGCCGGCGACGATGACCCAGACGTGAAGGTGATCGTGCTGACCGGCATCGGGCGCGGCTTCTGCGCCGGTGTCGACATCCGCAGCAGCGATCTCGGCCAGTTCGAGCCGAACGACAACTTCCTCGGCAACGCACCCTACGAGGCCGGCGGGCTGGATGCGACGCGACAGGGCTTCTACTACGGCGTCACCAAGCTGATGAAGGACATCTCGTTCATCCGCAAGCCGACGATCGCGATGGTCAACGGCGTGGCCGCCGGACTCGGCATGGACATGGCGCTGCAGTGCGACATCCGCTACGGCAGCGAGCACACGCGCTTCATCTCCTACCACCTGGTCGGCCAGATGATCGAGCACGGCGGCGCCTACTACCTGACGAGGCTCGCCGGCCTTGGTCGCGCGCTCGAGTTCTCCTTCACCGGCCACCTCGATGGCAAGACTGCCGCCGAGTGGGGCGTGCTGAACAAGATCGTCCCCGCCGAGGACCTCGAGGCGGAGGTGCGCGCGTTGTGCGACCGCATCACGCGCAACCCGCCGTTGGTCTCCTGGATCAACAAGCGGGTGATCCGGGCCGCCGCGGACAGCACGCTGGAAGCCACGGCGGTGCTGACCTCGAACGCCTCCCCCATTCCAGGCACGTCTGAGGACGCCGCCGAGGCGCGTGCCGCCCTCGGCGAGCGCCGCGCCCCCGTGTTCAAGGGTCGCTGAGCGCTCGCTCGGGGTCGCCGCTCGGCAACCACCGGGAGACCATTCCCGGCTCTTGCGCGTTCAGTCCTCGGGCTGGTTCGCGGCGCCCGGAGTGGGAGTGCGCACGGTCTGGAACTCACCGCTGACGTCCGGCACGCGAGCGTAGCTCGTGCCCTCGTCGGCCTGACCCTCGTCCCAGTCGGCCCGGTCGATCGGCACGCCGCTGGCCGTCCAGATGCCCAACTCCTCGTCCCTGCCGAGGGCAAAGCCGGGCCAACCGTCCTTGTCGAGTTCAACTTGCAGGTACCCGCCGGGTGGAATCACCAGATCCGGGGGGAAGGGGACCCGCTTGCCGGGGTCCGACAGATCGTCGGCCACAACGAAGTTGGCGAGGGCCAGCTGGGAGTCGGACGAGTTGTAGAGCTCGAACCAGTCGAGGGGATCCCCCTGGGCGGCTATCTCGTTGATGACCAGGCCGGCGTCCGGCGGGGCGGCGCCGCTACTCGCCTCGTCATTGCCGGCACTCTCCGGCGGCAGGGCGGGAGGGATGCCCCCGAAGACGCCGGAGAAGCTGCCGGAGACCGTCGCGCCCTGTTCGGCGCTCGCTTCCGAGAGCATCAGCACGCCCTCGCTGAAGGGCGTGAAGCTGTCCGGGGTCGAGCCCCCGGCCGGGATGGACCACACCCCTCCCGCGATCCGGTCCTTGCCGATCGCCAGCGTGGCGCCGTCCGTCAGCCGGGCGATGGGCAGCACGATGGTGAGCCCTTTGACCGACCCATCGGGTTGCAGGCTGATGACGACGAGCGAGGCCGCATCCTCGATGCCGAACCCCGCCGTCTCCTCCGCGCTGGCGTGGCCGGCGATCACTGCCAGGTCGCCGGCGGGCAGCTCGGTCCCGTCCACCGCCAGATAGGAGACTTCGCCCTCTGCGAAGGGATTCAGACTCTTGTTGCTCCCCCAGCTGGTCTCAAAGCGCACTTCCAGCGTGCCGGACCCGGATTCGCCGGAGGAGGCGGCGGCCAGAACGGGAGCGGGCCAGTCCGGCGGCTGCGGCGTCAGGTCGTCCAGGATCTCGGTCCGCCGCTTCAGGATGAACTGGCGCACCCGCTCGGCGTCCGCGGCGGCGGCCGACCTGCGTTCCGGCAGGGAGTGCTCCCGCACGATGGCCGCCATCTCGTCAACGCTTCTCAGCAGCTCGTCCTCGTTCCAGACGGTATCGAGCAACTCCTTCAGGCGGCCGGCGTACTTCGCTCGCCAGGCGTCATCCTGATACAGCCGGCTGGGAATGGCCGTGAGGGCCAGCACCGACGGCGGGGGGTTGCTGATGTTGTCGAACGGATTGGGATCGTCCTTCAGGTGGAACGCCTCGTCCACGCCCCAGGGCATGAACACGAAGCGGCCGCCCGGTTCCCGGTAGAAGCGGTAGTTGTTGCGGTTGCCGCTGTAGCCATCCCAGTGACCCAGCAGCACCTCCACGGCCCAGAAGGTGAGGAAGCGGTCCAGGTCGAGAGCGTCCGCCAGCGCCGCCAGGCCGGCCTCGGAGGGGTCTTGCAACGCGGCGACCACGCCGTCGATGTCCGACCAGTCGTCGGCGTCTTCGTTGGACTTCTTCTCGAAGGTGCCGCGGTATTCGGGGGTGAAGTCGCTGACCGTTCCCTCGTACAGGTTGCCCTCGGCGCTCGCGAAGTGGCGCGCCAGGAAGGGAGGCTTGATCTCCTCGACGTGGACGTAGAGGCCGAGATTCGTCCCGTTCACCGAGACGGTGGCGAAGCTGCAACGGGGGGTCGGCGTCCCGGCGAGGGCGAAGATCTGATGGGCCAGACAGGTGTTGACCAGCGAAGGGTCCTGGATGCCGTTGTTCAGGGTCATGCGCTCCATGACGCCGCCGAGAGCCTGGCCGTCCACGTACTTGTCGAAGCGGAGCTTGAGCGAGGGCCTGGTGTCGCTCTGGGAGCCGATGAATCCCTTCTTCCGGACGCCGACCCCGATGTGAGTCTCGCCGTCCACCGTCACGGTGGCCGGGAACCAGGTGTAGATGTCGGCGAATGGCCGGGAGAGGCCGTACCTCTCGATCTCGGCTATCAGATCCTCGAACGTGCGGGTCTGGTGGCGCAGGGTTTCCCAGTCCTCGCGCGCGATCTCGATGGCGATGTTCAGCACGCGTTGGCGGTCGAAGTAGGGGTCGCTGGGGTCGGCGGGTCGGGAGTCCTCCGCTGCGGGCGTGCGCGTGCCGGCGGGCGTCGTGGTGGGGTGCGGAGTGGCCGTCGTCGCGGGTTGCGGCGCTGTGCCTGCCGGCGTCGCTTGCGCGGCAGGTGTTGGGCTCGTGCCGGGCGATCGAGGGGCGGCGTCATCCGAACTGCACCCGCCGGCCAATACCGCCAGCGCCACGAGGCCCGCCGCGACCGCCGACAGCCACGAGCGGCGCCGTCGGGAGCGGACGCGCCGCGCGAGCGGTCCACCGGGGGCAGTGCTCATCTCCGCGTGTCCCCCTCTCGCACTTGCGCCGCGGACAGGAACCGCTAGCCCTGCTGCATCTCCTCGACCACGCCGCGCATGTACTCCGCGTCATGGAATCGAGGCGTGCGCTTCTCCGCGAACGCGCGCACTGCCTCGCGATGCTCCGGCGTCTCCAGTGCGGCGTCGAACTGCACGCGTGAGTTCTGCTCGGTGGCCCCGAGGGTGGGCGCGAACAGGTCGTCGAATGTCATCTTCTTGACCGTGTGCAGCGTCGAGGCGGGGTTCGCGGCGATCTCCTGGCCGAGCGTGATCGCCTCGGGCAGCAACTGGTCGGGCTCGACCAGCCGGTTCACGAGGCCCAGCTCCAGCGCCTGCTGCGCGCTGTAGATCCGCCCCGTCAGCATCATCTCCTTCGCGTTGTGGAGGCCGATCACCCGCGGCAGCATCCACGCGGAGCTGACCTCCGGCGTCAGCCCGATCGCCGCGAAGCGCATCGAGAAGCGCGCCGCCGTCGAGGCCACGATCGCGTCGTACCAGAGGATCGAGGTGAGCCCGACGCCGAGCGCGATCCCGTTGACCGCGGCGATCAGCGGCTTGCACTCGACCGCGAGGAACTCGGGCTGCCACGGGTGCGCGCCCGGGGGCCGCGGCTGCGGGCGGTCGAAGTCGCCGCCCATGCGCGCGCTCAGGTCGGCGCCGGAGCTGTACGCGCGGCCGTTGCCGGTCGTCACAATCGCGCCGATGTCGGGGTCGGCATTGAACTGCTCGAGCGCCTGGCGGATCTCTGCGGCCAGCTCGGCGCCGAACGCGTTCATCCGATCCGGCCGGTTGAAGCGGATGATCCCGACGCGCTCTTCGCGCTCTACCTCGATGAACTCCCAATCGGACATGGTCGGGCTCCTCTCTCGCCTCCGGCGATCCCGCGCATCATGCCACGCCGCCTCGGTGGCAGCGGCCTTGCCGGGCGCGACCTCGATGTGGGCCTCGGGCCTGAAGCAGCAGCACGAGTTCGTCCCCATCGGCCTGCCGTACCCACTCGCGTTCATCCGCGAGTGGGCGGGGGGTAGTATGTGCGCGTCGTCGCTTGCTTCGGAACCGGCGCACGATCGTCTTGTCGCTCTCAGGAGGGTTCGATGCGCGCACTCGTCGTCGGCGGCACAGCGGCCACCGGCCCTCCGATCGTGCGGCAGCTGTTGCGGCGTGGCTACGACGTGACGCTCTACCACCGCGGGCTGCACGAGGCCGACGACCTGCCGGACGACCTCGAGCACATCCACGGCGAGCCGCACTTCGAGGAGACGATCGCGCGCGATCTCGCGGGCCGCAGCTTCGATCTGGTCGTGGCGACATACGGCCGCATTCGATACCTCGCCGAGGCCCTCGAGGGCAGGACGCCGCGCCTGATCACGATCGGCGGGTTCCCGGTCATGAAGGGCTGGATGCACGTCCGCGATCCCCACAACGCCGAGCACGATGGGCCGGTGCTGACCCCGGGGTTCGAGGAGAACGAGCTGGAAGAGGACGGCGCCGACGCCTTCGTCGACCGCATGATGGAGACAGAACGCGCGGTCATGGATCGCCACGCGGCCGGTCACTATCAGGCAACACACTTCCGCTATCCGTACGTCTATGGCCCGCACAGCATCGTGTCGAGCGAGTGGCGGATTATCAGGCGCGTGCTCGACGATCGGAGGCGCTTCATCATCCAGGGCGGCGGGCTGACACTCAGCACGCGTTGCGCCTCGGAGAACGTCGGTCACGCCATCGCCCTGGCGATCGATCAGCCTGAGCGCTCGGCCGGGCAGATCTACCACCTCGCCGATGACGTGCAGTTCACGGCGCAGCAGTGGGTCGAGCTGATCGCCGGGATGCTGGGGTACGAGTTCGAGTTCGTCGAGATCCCATGGAGCATTGCGCCACCGGGTCGGACGTTCGTGCCGCTCAGTGGGCAGCCGTTCCACCGGCTGATGAGCAACAGCAAGCTGCGCGGGGACCTCGGCTATCGAGACGCCGTGCGGCCGCAGGATTGGGTGAGGACGACGGTCGAGTGGTGGCTCGAGCATCCGCCGGCGGTGGATGGCCGCGGTAACAACATGCGGGCGAGCGACTTCGACTACGAGGGCGAAGACTGCCTGCTCGCCGCCTGGGACGAGTTGCTGGCGAGGGCGCCGGAGGTCTTCTCCGAACGCGTGCATTTCCGGCACCCGTACCCGCATCCGAAGCAACTCGGTGACCTGCTCTGACGGCCTGCGCGCCAGAGGAGGCTCAGCATGGTCATCGACTTGCGATCCGACACCGTCACCCGGCCCAGCGACGCGATGCGCCGGGCGATGGCGCGCGCCGAGGTTGGTGACGACGTGCTGGGCGACGACCCCACCGTGCAGCGCCTCGAGGAGGCCTCGGCCGAGCGTGTCGGCAAGGAGGCCGCGCTCTACGTGCCGAGCGGCACGATGGCCAACCTGCTCGCGCTGCTCGTGTACTGCGGCCGCGGCGACGAGGCAGTTGTCGGTTCGGAGTCGCACATCCTCCACCACGAGGCGGTCGGCGCCTCGGCGCTGGGTGGCATCAGCCTGCGCAGCGTCGCCAACGACGAGCGAGGCCGCATCGACCCGGCCGAACTGCGTCTGCTGATCCGCGCCCCCGGCGCGGCGCCGCGGACCACGCTGGTCTGCCTCGAGAACACGCAGAACCGCTGTAACGGCGCGGCGATCCCCCTCGACAGCATGCGCGGCGTGGCCGAGGTCGCGCGCCTCGCCGGCGCCGCGGTGCACCTCGACGGCGCGCGCATCTTCAACGCCGCGCTGGCGCTGGAGACCGAGGCCGCCACGATCGCCGCGCTCGCCGACACCGTCTCGTTCTGCTTCTCGAAGGGCCTCGGCGCGCCGGTCGGCTCCGTGCTGACGGGACCGCGTGAGGTGATCGACCGTGCGCGCGTCTTGCGCCGCCAGCTGGGAGGCGGGATGCGCCAGGCCGGCGTGATCGCCGCCGCCGCGCTCCACGCCCTCGAACACCACGTCGAGCGCCTGATCGAGGACCACGAGCGCGCGGCGCGCCTCGCCGACGGGCTGGCCGCGCTGCCCGGCGGCGCCCTGGAGGTCGCCGGCGCCGAGACCAACATCGTCTTCTTCGAGATCGATGGCGCGCTGGACGGTATCGAGTTCCGCGAGCGCCTCGCCGCCGAGGGCGTGCTGTGCAGCGGGCCCAGCCCGCAGCGGGTGCGGATGGTCACGCACCTCGGAGTCGACGACGCAGCGATCGACGCGGCCGTCGCGGCCAGCGGGCGCGTGATCGAGTCGATGCGCTCGGCCTGAGCGCCGCGCCCACTGATGTGCGCCGCTGCAGCCGGCCGCGCAGCAGCGAGGGCGCCCTGGGCTTCATGGTGGGCAGGAGGGACACGATGCGGGTCTACGCCTCGACCGACCCGAACATGCCGCTGGAGGAGGTCGGCCCCTACGCACAGCGCGTCGAGCGCATGGGCTTCGACGGTCTGCGGGTGCCGGAGACGATCCACGACGGGCTCATGGTCTCGCTGCTCGCGCTGGAGCACACGACGCGGCTGCACGTGCGGAGTTCGGTGATCCTCGCCTTCCCGCGCAGCCCGATGGTGGTGGCGTATGCGGCATGGGACCTCCAGCGCATGTCGGGCGGGCGCTTCGGGCTGGGGCTCGGCACGCAGATCCGCGCGAACATCGAGGGGCGATTCTCCGTGCCCTGGCGCGCGCCGGTGGCGCGCATGCGCGAGTATCTGCAGGCGCTGCACGCAATCTTCGCCGCCTTCCAGGAGGGCGCCGGCCTCGACTTCGAGGGGGAGCACTACCGCTTCACGCGCCTCCAGCCCTACTTCAACCCCGGCCCGATCGAGGCGCCGCCGCCTCCGCTCACTCTCGGAGCGGTGAACCGCCGGCTGTGCGAGCTGGCGGGCGAGCTCTGCGATGGCCTCGTCACCCATCCGACGAACTCCAGCCCGCGCTATCTGCGCGAGGTCACGAGGCCGGCGCTGGCCGCGGGCGCCGAGCGCGGCGGGCGCAGCCTCGAGCAGATCGAACTCGTCGCCGGAACCCCGATCATCACCGGGCGCGATGCGGCCGAGCTGGCGGCGGCGCGCGACTCGGCGCGGCGCATGCTCGCGTTCCTGTACTCGACGCCCATGTACTGGCCGACGCTCGAGGCGCACGGCTGGGGAGACCTCGGGCAGCGCTTGCGCGAGCTCACGCGCGAGGGCCGCTGGGACGACCTTCCGGCCCTCCTCGGCGACGAGGTGCTCGACGCGCTCGTGCCGCAGGGGACGTACGGCGAGATCGCGGACGTGCTGCTCGATCGCTACCGGGGCCTGGCGGACGGCCTCGGGCTCGCGCCGCCGGAGAACCCGGCGCACGACGACGAGGTCGCAGCGGTGATCCGGCGACTGCAGGCGGGGTAGCGCCCGGCCGCGCGCTCGCTACGAGTGCAACCAGTTGCGCCCACACACCGCCGACCGTCGGCGTACGATTGCTTCCTGCCGGTGTAGAGCGTCGCGAGTCAGGAGCATGTCCGATGGCAGCGCCCCTCGATGAGATTCGGGTGCTCGAGGTCGCGAACTGGCTCGCCGCGCCGGCCGCCGCCGCCCTCATGGCCGACCTCGGCGCCGACGTCGTGAAGGTCGAGCCTCCCGGAGGCGATGCTTTCCGCGGTGTGCTGCAGACGAATTCGCCGGACGCGCAGATCCTGCCCCCGTTCGAGCTCGACAACCGGGGCAAGCGCTCCGTCGCGGTGGATCTGGAGCGTTCCGGCGGCCCCGATCTCGTGCGGCGGCTGTCCGCCGGCGCGGACATCTTCATCACCAACCTGACTCGCCATCGCGTGGAGCGGTACGGCCTCGGCTTCGAGGAGATCCGCGCCATCAACCCCCGGGTGGTCTACGTCGCGTTCAGCGGCTACGGGTCGCGCGGCCCCGACGCGGACCGCGGGGGCTTCGACTACCTCGCGTTCTGGGCGCGCTCCGGGGTCATGGGCGCGCTCGGTGAGTCGGGCGACGCGCCGGTGATGGCGCGCGGCGGACAGGGCGACCACACGACCGCGCTCAACATCCTCGCCGCCACGCTCGCCGCGTTGCGCCTTCGGGACCAGACCGGCGAGGCGCAACGCGTGGAGGTGACGCTCCAGTTGACCGGGATGTGGACCATCGGCTCGGATCTGCAGAACGCGCTGCAGTCGGCCGCGCAGCCCGCGAAGGTCGATCGGCGCTCGCCCTGGAACGCGCTCGCCAACAGCTACCCGACACGCGACGGCCGCTGGCTGCTGCTGATGATGCCGCAGGCCGAACGCTACTGGCCGCGGCTCTGCGAGGCGGTCCGCGAGCCCGGCTGGGCCGGCGACGAGCGCTACGACTCGATCGCGAAGCTGCTGGCTCGGGGGGCGGAGCTGGCCGAGGCGCTGGAGCAGCGGTTCCTGGGCGAGGACCTCGAGACCTGGAGAGCCCGCCTCGACGAGGCCGGCTGTCTCTGGGCGCCGGTCGCGGATCTCCCCGAGGTGATCCGTGACCCGCAGCCTCGAGCGATGGAGGCGTTCGCCACAATCGAGCACCCGCGGGCGGGCCCGTTCGAGATCCTCAACGCCCCGTTCCGGATCGAGGGCGCGGACATCGCCGTTCGCGGGGCCGCGCCGGACGTTGGCGAGCACACACACGAGGTGTTGCAGGAGGCGGGCCTCGGCGACGAGGAGATCGCGCAGCTCGCCGCGGGCCGCGTCCTCGGTTAGAGCGCAGACCCGCCCGTCGCCGGCGCTCCCGGCCACGGCGCGGCCGCCCTCCGCTATCGCCTGCGCTGCCCGCGTGCTCAACTGGGTGGGGCGCCGCTGAGACGGCACTCCCGAGCCTGACCTCACCCGGAGCCCGCCATCACAACCTCTCCCACCCTCGCAACCCCTCGTGCCGGTGCGCGCGGCGTCCGCGAGGACATCCGCAACGTCGCGATCATCGCCCACGTCGATCACGGCAAGACGACGCTCGTCGATGCGTTGCTGCGCCAGTCGGGGCAGCTCGACGCGCGCGTGGAGTTGCCGGATCGGGTGCTGGACTCGAACGACCTCGAACGCGAGAAGGGCATCACCATCCTCGCGAAGAACATGGCCATCCGCGTGGGCGGCGTGAAGGTGAACATCATCGACACGCCGGGGCACGCCGACTTCGGCGGCGAGGTCGAACGCGGGCTGACGATGGTCGACGGGGCGCTCTTGCTGGTTGATGCGAGCGAGGGACCGCTGCCGCAGACCCGCTTCGTGCTCCGCAAGGCGCTCGAGCGCAAGCTGCCGATCATCCTCGTCGTCAACAAGGTCGACCGCCCCGACGCCCGCATCGCCGAGGTCGTCGACGAGGTCTACGAGCTGTTCCTCGACCTCGACGCGACCGACGAACAGATCGACTTCCCGATCGTCTACTGCACCGCGCGCGACGGCACGGCCTCGCTGGATCCGGGGCGCCGTGGCGCCGACCTGCAGCCGCTGATCGAGGTGCTGCTCGCGCACATCCCGGTGCCGACCTACGAGGTCGGCCACGGTCTCCAGGCGCTGGTCACGAACCTCGATGCCTCGCCGTACGTCGGCCGCCTCGCGCTGTGCCGGGTGATCAACGGCGTGCTGCGGCGAGGCGAGCAGATCGCCTGGTGCCGCCGGGACGGCACGGTCGAGCGCGCGACGCTGCGCCAGCTCTACGTCACCGAGGTGCTCGAACGCGTCGAGGCGGACGAGGCCGGGCCGGGGGAGATCGTCGCAATCGCCGGCATCCCCGACATCACGATCGGGGAGACGCTGGCCGACCCCGACGATCCGCGGCCGCTGGCGCTGATCTCCGTCGACGAGCCCAGCCTCTCGGCGCTGATCGGCATCAACACCTCGCCGCTGGCGGGGCGCGAGGGCGATCTGCTCACCGCGCGCATGCTGAAGAACCGGCTCGACGCCGAGCTGATCGGCAACGTCTCGCTACGGATCCTGGACTCCGGACGTCCCGACGCGTGGATCGTCCAGGTGCGCGGCGAGTTGCAGCTCGCGATCCTCGTTGAGACGCTGCGGCGCGAGGGCTTCGAGCTGACCGTCGGCCGGCCCGAGGTCGTGACCCGCGAGATCGGCGGCAGGCGGCACGAGCCCGTGGAGGCGCTGACCGTCGACATCCCGGAGGACTACCTCGGGGTGGTCACACAGCTGCTGGCGCCCCGCAAGGCGCGAGCGACGCGGACCATCAATCACGGCAGCGGACGGATCCGCCTGGAGTACGTCGCGCCCTCGCGAGGGCTGATCGGCTTCTACACGGAGTTCCTGACGGAGACTCGCGGGACCGGCATCGCTCACCACGTCTTCCAGGGCTACGAACCGTGGTTCGGCGAGCTGGCGGGCCGCGCGACCGGTAGCCTGGTCGCCGATCGCCGCGGCGACACCCGGGCCTACGCACTGCTGAACCTCCAGGAGCGGGGCGCGCTCTTCGTCGGCCCGGGCGTCGAGGTCTATCAGGGGATGATCGTCGGCGAGAACTCGCGCGCCGGCGATATGGACGTCAACCCGACCCGTGAGAAGAAGCTCACGAACATGCGCGCGGCCGCCGCGGACCGGACGGAGAAGCTCGTGCCGCCGCACGTGCTGTCGCTCCAGCTCGCCCTCGAACTGCTTCGCGAGGACGAATGCCTCGAGGTCACCCCGCTCGCCATCCGTCCGCGCAAGGTCATCCTCGACCCGAACGGGCGTGCGCGGGCGAAGTCGGCGCGCGCCGAGCGGGACTAGCCGTAGCGAACGAGTCCCTCGCCGGCTTGCAGTATGCTTCCCGCGCTCCGCGTGACGACGCGCGCGTGAGGAGAGCGAGGGCCGGCCGATGGCCGATCGCAGCGAGCCCCTGAAGTTCGGGATCTTCGCCCAGCCCTTCCACCAGCCCGGCGAGCATCCGACCGTCGCCTACGAGCGCGACATGGAGGTGATCGAACTCCTCGACCGCCTCAACTTCGACGAGGCCTGGATCGGCGAGCATCACAGCGCCGGCTGGGAAACCGTCGGCGACCCGGCGTTGTTCATCGCCGCGGCGGCCCAGCGCACGAGGCGCATCCGCTTCGGCACGGGCGTGGTCAGCCTGCCCTACCACCACCCCTTCACGCTCGCCCATCGCATGGTCCAGCTCGACCACCTGACGCGAGGCCGCATCAACTTCGGCGTCGGCCCCGGCGCGCTCTACTCCGACGCCTTCCAGCTCGGCATCGAGCCGACGACGCAGCGGCGGCGGATGGGCGAGGCGCTCGACGCGATCATGCGGCTGCTGCGCGGCGAGGTCGTGACGGAGCAGACCGAGTGGTACGAGCTGCGCGACGCGCGCCTGCAGATGGCCTCCTACCAGCAGCCCCACGTCCCGGTCTTCGTCGCGCACGCCGTCTCGCCGGCCGGCGCGCAGGCCGCCGGGCGCCACGGCCTGGGGATGCTCTCCGTCGCCTCCTCCGAGCTGGCCGGCGGCCTCGGGACGATGTCCCAGGCCTGGACGTGGGCCAGCGAGGAGGCCGCGCGGCACGGCACGGAGGTCGATCGCCGCGACTGGCGCATCACGATGACCATGCACCTCGCCGACTCCCGCGAAGAGGCGCTCGAGGACATCCGCGAGGGCGTGCTCGCGCTCAACCACGGCTACTTCGGCACGCTCGGGATCCGCTTCGAAGGCGGCCGCGACAGCGTCGACTGGCTCGCGAACCAGCCCGGCGTGGCGATCGGCACGCCCGACGACGCGACGGCCGCCATCGAGGAGGTGCTCGAAGCCTCCGGCGGCGTGGGCGGCATCCTCATCAACCACCGCGAATGGGCGCGCACGAGCGGGCGGATGCGGCGCAGCTACGAGCTCTTCGCCCGCCATGTCATGCCGCGCTTCCAGGGGCAGGCGCAGCCGTTCGAGGACAGCCTCGAGTGGGCGCGCGAGGGGCATCGCACGCTCTTCCGCCCGGTGCGCGCCGCGCAGCGCCAGGCCTTCGTCGATGCCGGGATCGAGGTGCCGGACGCGCTGCGCCCGCGTGGACGCACCCCCGAGCCGGACGGCTAGCAGGAAGCGCAGGACCGAACCAGCGGCGGCAGGCGATGGCGAGCGGAGACCCTATACTCCAGCGGCATGCGGCGCCCCGCGCCCCGTGCCCGCAGCGGCGACCGTGTCACGACGAGAGGCGAGTGACCGATGGCGAACGAGGTTCTGATCGACGAACAGGGACCGATCACGGTCGTCAAGATCAACCGGCCCGAGAGGCTCAACGCCTGGAGCCGCGACGTGACGGCGCAGCTCGGCGAATACCTCGCCACTCTCAACGAGGGCGACTACAAGACGCGCTGCATCGTGCTCACGGGGGAAGGGCGCGCCTTCTGCTCGGGCGCCGATGTCGGCGGGCTCGCCAGCAGCGCCGAGGGCGGCCGCCCGGCCTGGCGGCCACCGCACACCGACTCCCACCCCGCCGATCTGCTGCGGCGTTGCGACGTGCCGATTGTCGGTGCGATCAACGGCTACGCGATCGGCATGGGCTTCGGTATCGCCCTCGCGACCGACCTCCGCATCGGCGCGGACGACGCGCGCTTCCAGGTCACGCAGATGAAGCGCGGGCTCTTCGCGGACGGGGGCCTCGGTCACCTGCTGCCGCAGGCGGTCGGCGACCAGCACGCCCTCGAGCTGATGTACACGGCGCGGATGGTGGAGGCCGAGGAAGCGCTGGAGCTGGGGATCGTGCTCAAGGTCGTCCCGCGCGAGGAGCTCATGGACGCCGCGCTCGAACTCGCCGGGCAGATCGCGGTCAGTGGCCCGATGGCGCTCGCGGCCTCCAAGCGCGTCGTCTACCAGCGCACCGACGAGCCCTGGCAGCGCTCGCAGGAGTTCACCGGCCTCGTCATCGAACGGTTTTTCCTCACCGATGACTTCAAGGAAGGCGTCCAGTCCTTCGTCGAACGCCGCGAGCCGCAGTTCCAGGGACGCTAGCCGCGGCGACCGCGCGCCCGGGCCGAGGGGGTACTCGTGGCTGAGCCGGAGGCGCGCGTCCAGATCGAGGAAGGCGTCGCCTTCGCCTCCGCGGGCGGACGGGATCTGCACTGCGACATCTTCCGTCCGGCGGGCGGGACCGGGCCGCAGCCGGGAGTCCTGCTTGTCCACGGCGGGAGCTGGCACGGCGGCGGGCGGGCGATGATGCGCGGCTACGGCATCCTCATGGCCCGCAACGGCTACCCCTGCGTCGCCAGCGAGTACCGGCTCAGCGGCGAGGCCAAGTGGCCCGCGCAGCTCGACGACGTGCTCGCGGCGGTCCGCTGGATGCAGGATCAGGCTAGCGAGCTCGGCGTCGATCCGGATCGCCTCGTGCTCTGGGGGCTCTCCGCGGGCTCGCACATGACGCTGCTCGCGGCCGCTCGCCTGAGCGGCGAGGCGAGCCCGATCGCCGCCAGCGTCAACTACTACCCGATCGCCAGCCTCGAGCCCGCGCTCGGCGCCGCCTGGGAGCACGCCCAGCACCTGCCGGAGGATCCCTCGTCGGCGGACTGGGCCGCGATGAGCCCGCTGACGCACGTCGGGGCGGGCTTCCCGCCCACCCTGCTCATGCACGGCTCCGCCGACACGATGGTCGCCCTCGACCAGAGCCTGCGCCTCCATGAGGCGCTGACGCAGGCCGGCGTCTCCACGGACCTCACCGTCTTCGCCGACCAGCCGCACGGCTTCGACCTGCAGCGCGCCTTCGCGTTCCACTCGATCGAGGTCGCCCGCTTCTTCCTCTCGCGCTACGCGCCGCTGAGCGGCGAACCCGCGCAACAGGAGTAGTCGGAGCCCTGATGCTGCGGGATTGCTACCATCGGACCGTGACCAACGCAGCGGTGCTCCCGCCGGGCGAGGTACGCGCTCGCGCGACGCCGCCGTCGCGCCGCAAGGGAGGCGCCGCTTGAAGCTGGGACTGCACCTCGCGAACTTCACGTATGACGTCGCGGCGCCGGTCTTCGCGGCGAAGCTGGACGAGATCGTGAGCGGCGCCGATGCGGCCGGCTTCGACCGCATCTCGGTGATGGACCACTACTTCCAGATTCCGGGAGTCGGTCCGGCCGAACACGAGATGTTCGAGGCGTACGGCATCCTCGGGTACATCGCCGCGCGGACCTCGCGCGTGAAGCTCGGCGTGCTCGCGACCGGGGTGACCTACCGCAACCCCGGCTTCCTCGCGAAGCAGGTCACGGGCCTCGACGTCCTCTCGCAGGGTCGCGCCTGGCTGGGGATCGGCGCGGCCTGGTACGAGCGGGAGCACCTCGGCCTGGGAATCGCATTCCCGCCGTTGCGGGAGCGCTACGAGCGCCTCGAGGAGGCAATCCGGATCTGCCTGCAGATGTGGAGCGACGACGACGGCCCGTTCGAGGGAACGCACTACCAGCTCGCGGAGACGCTGTGCTCACCGCGGCCGATCCAGCAGCCACGGCCGCCGATCATGGTCGCCGGGAGCGGCGAGCGGAAGACGCTGCGCCTTGTCGCGCGCTACGCGGACCAGTGCAACGTGCGCGGCGACAGCCCCGAGGGAGCGAAGCGCCTCTTCGCGATCCTCGGACAGCACTGCGCCGAGGAGGGCACGGACTACGAGGCGATCGAGCGAACCGTCACCATGCGCTTCGATCCCGGTCCCGAGGGCGAGCGCGCCGCCGAAGTCGTCGAGAAGATCGGGGAGCTCGCGGACGCGGGCGCGCAGGCCATCCTCGGCTCCCTGCAGGGCGCCGGCGATCCGCGGGTCATGGAGGCGATGGGCCGCCTCGTGATCCCGCAGGTCGCCGCAATGTGATGCTCGCCGGGACCCGCGTGATCGACCTCAGCACGGACGTCGCCGGGGCGTTCGCGACGCGGCTGCTCGCGCTCTACGGCGCCGACGTGATCGCGATCGAGCCGCCCGAGGGTCACCCCACCCGTTGGCTCCCACCCCGCCTCGACGCCGGCGGAGCCGCCTCGCCCCAACACGACCCGGAACGCGGCCTGCTGTTCGCCTATCTCGGTGGAGGGAAGCGCAGCGTCGTCCTCGACCTCGATCGTGACGATGACCGGGAGCGCGCGCTCGGCCTGATCGCAGGCGCAGATGCGATCGTGGAGAGCTACGCGCCGGGTGCGCTCGGCAGCCGCGGCATCGATCTTGCCGCGCTCGTCGAGGCACAGCCGGCCCTGGTCGTCTGTTCCATCACACCGTTCGGCCAGACAGGCCCGCGTGCCGGCTGGCGCGTGACCGCGCTGACGGCCGCGGCCGCGGGCGGCCAGATGGCGATCTGCGGTGACCCGGACCGACCGCCGCTGCTCACCGCCGGACACCAGGCCCACTATCAGGCCGGACTGCACGGCTTCGCCGCGACTGTCATGGGCCTGCTGGCAGCTCGCCGCAGCGGCGTGGGCGACCACATCGACATCTCGATCCAGGAGGTGCAGGCGAGCACCCTCGAGGGCCGCGGCCCCGCCGCGCTGGTCCACGGGGCCGAGGGCTCGCGTACCGGCAACGGCGCGCGCGCCACATGGGGCATCCACGCCTGCGCGGATGGCTACGTGGGCCTCGCCGCGATGCCGCGACAGTCGTCCGCGGTCTACGACTGCATCGGCCACCCGGAGCTGAAGCAGTCGCCGCTCTTCACGTCGGCGTGGACGCCGGAGGCAAACGAGGTGCTCCAGCACCTCATCGCCGAATGGACCGCGACCCGGACGGCGCGCGAGGTTTTCGAAGAGTCAGCCCGCTACCGCGGGCCCTTCGCGATGATCCCGAGCCCGCGCGACCTCCTCGAGTGGCCGGGCCTCGTCGAGATCGGCTTCTGGCGCGAGGTGTGGCGCCCGGTGCCCGGCGCTCACCCGCTGCCGGCCGGCCCGATCGAGTTCGATGGGAGTGACCGCGGCGAGGCGCGGCCGGCGCCGCTGCTCGGCGAGCACACGGCCCAGGTGCTGAACGAGCAGAGAGAGCCGCCCCGGATCGCGACGCCGCCCGCGGCGGCGACGCTGCCGCTGGCGGGTCTGCGCGTCGTCGACATGACGCAGGTGTGGGCCGGGCCGTACGGGACGCGCTTCCTCGCGGATATGGGCGCCGAGGTGATCAAGGTCGAGGGGCCAACCTTCCCGGACCCGGTCCGCACGATGGGCGGCGCGACCACCTCGCCCGAGATCAACCAGAGCTCCCACTTCAACGAGTACAACCGCAACAAGCTCGGCTTCTCGCTCGACCTGAAGTCGCCGGCAGGGATAGCGGCGCTGCGCCGTCTGATCGAGCGATCGGACGTGTTCATCGAAAACTGGAGCTCGGGCGTCGCCGAACGCCTTGGGCTGGCGTACGAGGACGTGCGCGCGATCAGGCCCGGGATCGTGTACGTCTCGATGCCCGCCTTCGGGCACCGTGGGCCGGACGCCGCTCGCATGGGCTACGGTCCGACCATCGAGCAGATGGGCGGACTGGTGGCGCTGCAGGGCTACGAGGGTGGACCGCCGCACAAGTCCGGTATCTCCTACGGCGACCCGATTGCCGGCACGACCGCCGCGGCTGCAGTGGCGCTTGCGCTCGATCGCCGCGAGCGGACCGGCGAGGGCGCCTACGCCGTCGTGCCGCAGCGTGACGGGATCATCGGTGTGATCGGGGAGTTCATCCTTGCCGAGGCGCTTGGCCAGCCACTGCCGGCGCGGATCGGCAACCGCAGTCCCGCGTTCGCACCCCACGATGTCTACCGCTGCCGCGACGGCGAACCTCGCCCGATCCTCGCGCCGGGCGGCGAGCAGACAGGCGAGGTCTCCGAGCGATGGCTGGCGATCGCCGTTGATTCCGACGCTGCATGGCGCGCCCTCTGCGAGGTGGTTGCCGATCCCCGCCTCGACCTTCCCGGGTACGCCACCGTCGAGGGTCGTCGCGCCGGCGGCGAGAGCATCGACGCCGCAATCGGCCAGTGGACATCAGACCGCGACGCCGACGAGGCTGCGGTGCTCCTGCAGGGGGCCGGCGTGTCGGCGGCCCCGGTGCTGACGCCGCTGCTCGTGGCGCGGGACGAGCATCTGCGGGCACGTGGAGCGTTCCTCGCGTGTGACCACCCGGACATCGGGGTGCATGAAACCTTTTCGCCCGTCTGGCGCATGGCGCGCCGTCCGGTGACGGAGGCGCGGCCGGCGCCACGCTTCGGTGAGCACAGTGAGTACGTGCTGCGCGAGATCCTCGGCTACGACCACACGACCATCGAGGGCATGACCGCCGCGCGGGTCGTAACGGACGCGATCGTTCCGGCGGCGCCCGCCCGGCCGTAGTTCCCGCGGGCGTTGTGTCCAGGCATGGGGCGGGGACAGCCTCGCCCCGAACAGCTCCTCATGGCGCCTGTGCGAACGCGAGTATCGTGGCCGGGTTGCCCACGGTGATCGCTCGAATCACGTCTTCCGAAAAGCCCTTGCGTCGCATCGTGGGGACGATGTTCTCGAGGATGTGGCCGTAGCCGTGCCCGCCATACCTGACGAGCCGATGCTTCGCGAAGATGTCCTGACCAATGACGACTTTGTCGGCGTAGCCGGCGTCGGCGATGCGCCCGATGAAGTCCAGCCTCTGGGCGTCGCTGGGCATGTCGATTTCGGCGCGCGGATAGTACGACCCCTCATTGCCGAACAGGTCCCATTCGAGGTAACAGCCTGACGCGGCAATACGCTGGAGCGTCTCGAACTCGAACACGGTTCGATCGAGATGTCCCATGATCACCCGGGGTAGCTCCGCGCCTCCGCTGGCGAGCACGTCCAGGATCTCCAGCGGCGCATCCTGATGCCGCCCGGGATGGATCAGTATCGCCGCGCCCGTTTCTCTCTGGGCGATCGCCGCCGCCAGCAGGGACTTGCGCTCGTTCGGGGCCAGCGGCCAGGTGCAACCGACCTCCCCGATGATGCCCGCTCGTACGCCGCTGCCCTCAACGCCCTCAACGATGTCGCCGATGATCTCCCGCGCCAGATCCTCCACGCCTCGCTCATCCATGTCGTCTGGATGGGCCGCCTCCACGTAGAAGCCCGAGCCCATGACGACGTGAACGCCCGTCTCCCGGGAGATCTGGACCAGCGCATCCGGATTGCGCCGGATTCCCGTGCTGGTCGCGTCCACGATCGCGCCGCCGCCGACGTCGCGGTACTTTCTGACTTCGCTTATCGCTGTATCCACGTCCAGCAACTGAAGGTTGGAGCGGTTGCTGTAGTAGTGGCGCCGTATCCATCCGAGGTTCTCGAGCGTGATGGGCGCATCCGCCAGCTCCTCGGACGGCGAGTCCTGGGCGGGGCGATACGCGAATGCGAAGTCGATGTAGAGGTGCTCATGGGTCGTGGTGGCGCCCAGTTCCGATGGAGGGACAGGGCCCAGCACGGTCTGGACCAGGCCCCGATTCCGGCCCGATGTCATGGCGGTACTCCTCGTAGTATCGTGGCCCGCAAGCCTAACACGACTGTTCGAGGGCGCTGAAGAGCCAGCTGCCCGGGAGGTTCCAGGCATGAAGTTCGCGGCGTTCACGACCGTGGCGGGGTCCGCCGGAGAGGCCGACAACGCCGAGCAACTGATCGACAACCTCAGACAGCAGACGATTCTGGCCGAGGAGCTCGGCTTCGAGGCGATGTGGCTCGGGGAACACCACTTCGGGCCCTATGCGGTGGGCGACTTGCCGAACCCGATTCTGCTCGGAGCGGACCTCGCGGCGCGGACGTCCCGGATTCGCATCGGGCAGATGGCGAACATCGCTCCGTGGTGGCATCCGATACGGCTCGCCGAGGACGTTGCGATCCTCGACAACCTGACCCGCGGACGCGTCGAGGTTGGCTTCGGCAGGGGAGTCTGGCCGTACGAGGGTCCGCAGTTTCATCCCAACGCGGACCCTCGCAAGGATGAGGAGAACCGGGAACTCTTCCGCGAGACGGTGGAGATAGTGCGGGGGATCTGGACCAACGAGTACTTCTCCTACCGTGGAACCAACTACAGCTTCCCCGCCGACGGCACCGTCTTCTCCCACCCGCTGTATCCGCCGAACCCCGCATGGCAGGACGGGGAGCGGGTCACGAAGCTGCGAGTGACGCCGAGACCCTATCAGGACCCCCACCCGCCGCTCTGGATGACCGTCTCCACCGACAGATCCGTGACGACTGCGGCCGAGCTTGGACTGAAGGCGTGCTACTGGCAGCCTCCCGCGCTCAGGATCAGGGCACGAATGGAACTCTACGCCCAGGTCAGGACGGAGCGGGAGGGGAGGCCCTTCGCCGTGGGAGAAGACCAGGCGGTCATGCGATCCATGTATGTCGCCCCCTCGATGGAGGAGGCACGCCGCGATGCGGAAGAGGGCATCATGTCCGCCTTCATCTTCAACGATCCGTTTCGCGGCAGGCAGGTCTTCACCAACCCCGGCGAGGTCCTGGGCGACGACGTGAAGCTGGACTGGGACTTCCTGGAGCCGCGCAGCCTGCTTGTGGGTTCGCCCGAGGACGTGGTCGAGAAGATCGAGGAGCTGCGGGACGTATGCCACCTGGACTACCTGCTTGTCGAGTTCTCACACATGGGAGTCCCGCTGAGCAAGTCGCTGAAGAACCTCGAGACCTTCGCCACGCAGGTGATGCCGCGATTCGCCGACGACAGCTGAACCGCGGAACCGGGGCAGTCCTCCCCTGCTCGCGTCGACGCCCTACTCGAGCGCGAGGATTCGCTCGTGGACCATGCGCCGCTGCGACGCGGCGTCGGATGCGGGGGTGTCACGGCGAAGGCCCGCCAACGGCGGGCCTTCGAGGTGTGGTTGAGCCCTCTGGGTTAGTCGGAGTTGGTCAGCTCCAGCCAGGGCTCGAGTTCGGCCTCATGGTGCCACCAGAAGCCGAAGCCGTTGTCCTCGGCCGCCTCGTAGTCGGTGTTGCGGTCGCCCATGTGGTAGTAGGCGTCGGCGTCGTCGAACTGTTCCTTGACCTTGCCGAGCTGGTGCTTGGACGCGACGAAGTCGGGCTCGATCTCGAGTGACGCCCAGATGCGGCGCTGGCTGCTCAGGGGCCGGTCCGAGCAACTGCCGACGATGAAGCCGTGGTCGATTGCCCGCCGGACCATGTCGACCGTGACGCCCCCCGGCGGGTCTCCCAGCTCCAGGGTTCCGTCGATATCAAAGCTCAGCAGGATCGCCACTCAATACTCCCTCGGCTCCTTGTACGCCGAGGGAGTATCGCTAGCGAACCGCTAGGCCGCAACGGGGCGTGACGCCGGAACGGCGGCGCAGCCCCGACGATTAGTCGGGGACCGTGCTGAACGCCAGCGCGGCGGCCCGGAACGGGAGCACCCCGATCGTGACCGCGACCTCGGCCTTGGTGGCGACCTGGCGTTCGCCCGCGCGCCCCTGCAACTGCTCCATCGGGTCGGTGATGAAGACGGTGCGCATCCGTCCCGTGCCCATGTTGCCTCCGCCCGAGTTGAGCGGGTTCGGCCCCTTGAGCGAGATGTCCCCGGCGTAGAAGTCGTGCGCCTCGCCGCGCTTCACGCCTCGCCAGCCGAAGGCCTCGAGGAAGTACTGCGTGAATACCGCGAAGCCGTCGTACGGCGCGAACACGTCGATGTCGTCGGGCCGCAGGCCGGAGCCGGCGTACGAGCGCCGCGCCTGGGTGTCTGTCCACTGCTCGGTGTCGTCGAGGGTCTCGACGAGGCTGCGGGGGGCGAACTCGCTCTCCGTGTGGTCGAGGATGTAGACCGGCTTCTGCTTCATATCCTTCGCGCGCTCGGCGGTGGTGACCACGTAGCAGGCGCCGGCCTGCACGGGCCGGTCGCAGTCGAAGATGCTGAGGTTCTGTGCGATCCAGCGGCCGTTGAGGTAGTCCTCCTCGGTGAACGGCTCGGGCTCGTGCTGGGCGTAGTAGCTATGCGGCCAGAGCAGGCCGTTGGCATGCTCCTGGACGATGAACGGCGCCAGCCGGTCGTGGTTCGTCCCGTACTTGCGGGCGTACTGCCCGAAGACGTAGCCCTGGCCGGACAGCCCCCAGCCGTATGGGTGGGTCCACTGGTTCGGTCCGGGCGCCTGGAGGGTCGGGTTCTGGTGGTAGCGGCCCTCGATGTTCCCGTTCGGGTAGGGCACCAGGCAGACCTCGCAGCGCCCGTCGCCGACGACCTGGGCGGCGAGCCCGATCAGGTTCCAGAGGGTCGCGCCGTGCGAGTTCATGTACTTCACGTTCGGGAGGTTCATCGTCTTGCGCAGCCACTCGGCCGTCACGTACGTGAGTCCGTCCTCCGTGTCGTACGGCGGGTCGAAGAAGGGCCGCAGCGGCCCCCACTGCGAGCCGAGGCTCACGTGGTTGGTCTGCCCGCCCGCCGAGGTGACGATGCCGTCAACGTCGTCGGGCGTGATGCCGGCGTCATCCATCGCGGCGCGTGTGGCCTCGATCACGTAGGCGCCCAGCGTCTTGTCCATGCTCACGCCGTCCCAGCGGCGGTCGGTGTTCTGCGTGTGGCCGCGGCCGGCGAGCACGACCTTGCCGCGGTGCTCCCAGATGCCGACCGGATCCTCGTTGCGCTCCCAGTGAATCGCGTGCGCCATGACTCGTGCCTTCCTGCGCAGTCCCGGCTGCTAGTCGGGGACCGTGCTGAACGCCAGCGCGGCGGCGTTGATCGGGAGCACCCCGATCGTGACCGCGACCTCGGCCTTGGTGGCGATCTGCCGCTCGCCGGCGCGCCCCTGCAGCTGCTCCATCGGGTCGGTGATGAAGACCGTGCGCATGCGTCCGGTGCCCATGTTTCCGCCGCCCGAGTTGAGCGGGTTCGGCCCCTTGAGCGAGATGTCGCCGGCGTAGAAGTCGTGCGCGTCGCCGCGCTTCACGCCCCGCCACCCGAAGGCCTCGAGGAAGTACTGCGTGAACACCGCGAAGCCGTCGTACGGCGCGAACACGTCGATGTCCTCGGGCCGCAGGCCGGAGCCGGCATACGACCGCCTCGCCTGCGTGTCCGTCCACTCCTCGGTGTCGTCGAGGGTCTGGACCAGGCTGCGCGGGGCGAAGTTGCTCTCGGTGTGGTCGAGGATGTAGACCGGCTTCTGCTTCATGTCCTTCGCGCGCTCGGCGGTGGTCACCACGTAGCAGGCGCCGGCCTGCACGGGCCGGTCGCAGTCGAAGATGCTGAGGTTTTGTGCGATCCAGCGCCCGTTGAGGTAGTCCTCCTCGGTGAACGGTTCCGGTTCGTGCTGTGCGTAGTAGCTGTGCGGCCAGAGCAGGCCGTTGGCATGCTCCTGGACGATGAACGGCGCCAGCCGGTCGTGGTTCGTCCCGTACTTGCGCGCGTACTGCTCGAAGACGTAGCCCTGGCCGGACAGCCCCCAGCCCCACGGGAAGCTCCACTGCGCCCCTCCGGGGGCCGCGAGGGTCGGGTTCTGGTGGTAGCGGCCCTCGATGTTCCCGTTCGGGTAGGGCACCAGGCAGACCTCGCAGCGTCCGTCGCCCACGACCTGGGCGGCGAGACCGATCAGGTTCCAGAGGGTCGTGCCGTGCGAGTTCAGGTACTTGACGTTCTCGAGGTTCATCGTCTTCTGCAGCCACTCGGCCGTCACGTACGTGAGCCCGTCCTCCGAGTCGTACGGCGCGTCGAAGAAGGGCCGCAGCGGCCCCCACTGCGAGCCGAGGCTCGCGTGGTTGGGCTGCCCACCCGCCGAGGTGACGATGCCATCGACGTCGTCGGGCGAGATGCCGGCGTCGTCCATCGCGGCGCGTGCGGCCTCGATGACGTAGGCGCCCAGCGTCTTGTCCATGCTGACGCCGTCCCAGCGGCGGTCGGTGTTCTTCGTGTGGCCGCGGCCGGCGAGCGCGACCTTGCCGCGGTGCTCCCAGATGCCGACCGGATCCTCGTTGCGCTCCCAGTGAATCGCGCGTGCCATGACTCGTGCCCTCCTGCGCTACGCGTCCCCGCCATGTTCCGCCTGCGAGGCCGTCAGCGTTCCTCGACGATCTTCCACTCCGGGATCAGTTGGTCCTCCGACACCGCGATGCGTTGTTGGAGGGCTGGTGCTCATACCACGCCATAATGCCACGATCCGCCAGGCCGCAACGGGTATCGCCCGGCAGGCGGTCAGCGGTCCCCGGCTGCTAGTCGGGGACCGTGCTGAACGCCAGTGCCGCCGCGTTGTTCGGAAGCACGCCGATCGTGACCGCGACCTCGGCCTTGATCGCGACCTGCCGGTCGCCGGCGCGCCCCTGCAACTGCTCCATCGGATCGGTGATGAAGACGGTGCGCATGCGGCCGGTGCCCATGTTGCCTCCGCCCGAGTTGAGCGGGTTCGGCCCCTTGAGCGAGATGTCGTCGGCGTAGAAGTCGTGCGCATCGCCGCGCTTCACGCCTCGCCACCCGAAGGCCTCGAGGAAGTACTGCGTGAACACCGCGAACCCGTCGTACGGCGCGAACACGTCGATGTCCTCGGGCCTCAGGCCGGAGCCGGCGTACGAGCGCTGCGCCTGCGTGTCCGTCCACTCCTCGGTGTCGTCGAGGGTCTGGACCAGGCTGCGCGGGGTGAACGCGCTCTCGGTGTGGTCGAGGATGTAGACCGGCGTCTGCTTCATGTCCTTCGCGCGCTCGGCGGTGGTGACGATGTAGGCGGCGCCGGCCTGCACGGGCCGGTCACAGTCGAAGATGCTGAGGTTCTGGGCGATCCAGCGCCCGTTGAGGTAGTCCTCCTCCGTGAACGGCTCCGGCTCGTGCTGTGCGTAGTAGCTGTACGGCCAGAGCAATCCGTTGGCGTGCTCCTGGACGACGAACGGCGCCATGCGGTCGTGGTTGGTCCCGTACTTGCGGGCGTACTGCTCGAAGACGTAGCCATGGCCGGACAGCCCCCAGCCGTGCGGGTGGGTCCACTGCATCCGTCCCGGCGCTGCGAGGCTCGGGTTCTGGTGGTAGCGGCCCTCGATATTCCCGTTCGGGTAGGTCACCAGGCAGACCTCGCAGCGCCCGTCGCCCACCACCTGCGCGGCGAGACCGATCAGGTTCCAGAGTGTCTCGCCGTGCGAGTTCAGGTACGTGGTGTTCTCGAGGTTCATCGTTTTCTGCAGCCACTCGGCCGTCACGTACGTGAGCCCGTCCTCCGAGTCGTGCGGCGAGTCGAAGAAGGGCCGTGTCGGCCCCCACTGCGAGCCGAGGCTGATGTGCGAGGCCTGCCCGCCCCCCGAGGAGACGACGCCGTCGACCTCGTCGGGCGAGATACCGGCGTCGTCCAGCGCGGCGCGGGCGGCCTCGACGACCTTGGCGCCCAGCGTCTTGTCCATGCTGACGCCGTCCCAGCGGCGGTCCGTGTTCGCCGAGTGGCCGCGGCCGGCGAGCGCGACCTTGCCGCGGTGCTCCCAGATGCCGACCGGATCCTCGTTGCGCTCCCAGTGAATCTGGCTTGCCATGAGTTGTGCCTCCCTGCCTTGTGCCGAGGGGTTGTGGATGGTCTACGCCGCGTGGGCGTCAGTGCTATTCGACGACCTTCCACTCGGGGATCAGTTGATCCTCCGACACCGCGATGAAGTCGACCTCCACCGTGGCCCCGACGGGGACCTCGTTCACGGGTACGCCGGGCAGGTTCGAGAAGAAGTTGATCTCGGGGTATTCCTCGAGGGAGATCACGGCGTTGTTGAACGGCTGCTCTTCGTGCCAGGCCATGATCCGCGAGTCGTAGGTGACCGAGTAGCCGTTGATGGTGCCGCGGCCGCTGGTCTCGACCCAGTCGAGGTGGAGGTGCCAGCCGCACTCGCGGCACTCCGCCTCCGGCGGGAACTGCTTGCGGTCGCACATGGTGCAGACCTGGATGATCAGCCGGCGCTCGTTGCAGGCGTCCCAGAACGGCTTGCTCATGGCGTCGGGCACGGGAATCGGTCTTGGCATACGGGCCTCCTTGATCGGGTATCGCGTATCCGCATCGGGTATCGCGTATCCGCATCGCGTATCGCGTATTGCGGGGCGAGGGTAACGCAGCACCGCAACCCGGCGCTACGGGCGGCTACTCGCTGTACTCGCTCAGGTGCACGATCCGCGCCTCGAGGCCGTCGCCGTCCGCCTCGAGGATGGCAACTGTGCCGAGTTGGCGACGCTGCCACGGCAGCATCGTGCTGCCGGAATTGACGAACAGGATGCCCTGGTGCCGCTCCACCATCGGGACGTGCGTGTCGCCGAAGATCACCGCCTCGACGCGCTCGCCGAAGACCTGCTGGAGGCATTCGTCGAGCGAGGTGTCGTCGCGTACCTGGCGCTCGATGATGCCCGGCACCACCTCGAAGCCGTAGCCGATGATGATGAGGTCGTGCACCAGCCCGACCGGACGGCCGGCGACATCGACGACACGCTTGCGGGCGACGCGCGGGTCGTCGAAACACGGCGCCGGCGGGACCTCCACCGCGAGCACGGGCGCGATCCGCTCGAGCCAGTCCAGGCACTCCGAGGTGTAGACGTCGCCGGCGTGCAGGATCAGATCGACGCCCTCGAAGGCGCGCGCGACCTCGACCGGCGGGACCTTGCCCATCGCCGGGGAGTGCGTGTCCGAGATCAGGCCTGCTCGCACGATGATTCCTAACCGTTGCGCCGCCGGTGCCTGCCGCCAGTGTGCCGAACCGCGGCCCATCGCGCATCGCCGTCGCGCAGCTCCTCGAACAGCGGGGCGCTTCACAGCGCCCGGACGGGCTCGGCACGCGCGCCGTGCGCGAGGCCGCTGCGCCCGACAGTGGGGAATTGGCGGATCGGGGGAACGATCCGGCGCCCCGGCGCGTAGTTACTATCAGGATGGTACTGGCGCGACTTGATGCGAGGCGCGAACACTACCGCGGCCGGCCCGCGGAGGGTGAGGGGCGCATGACCGAGGACGAGGCCGTACTGCGCTGCCAGAACGGGGACCGCGAGGCCTTCCGCTACCTGGTGGAGCAGTACAAGCACCCGCTCTTCGGCACCGCCTACCTGATGACCGGCAATGCGGCCCACGCCGAGGAGCACGTCCAGGAGGCGTTCCTGCTGGCCTGGCGAGGCATCCGGACATTCAAGCGAGGCCGCCCGATCAAGCCGTGGCTGATGCGCATCCTGGTGAACGCCGTGCTCACCCAGCAGCGGAAACGCAGGCTGGCGACCGTCCCGCTGGAGGAGTCGGCGCCGCTGGCAGCACCTCCCGGCGCGTTTGACTCGATCGAGGCGAGCGAAGACCGCCAGGCCGTGCGGCACGTCCTCGCCCAGCTCAGCCCCGAGCACCGCGAGGTCGTGGTGCTGCGCTACTTCGCCGACCTCACGGTTCGCGAGGTGGCCCGATCCGCCGGGGTGCGGGAGGGCACCGTCAAGTCCCGGCTGCACCGTGCGCTCCGCCACATGCGTGAGCTGCTGGAGCAGTCCGGCGTCATGGAGGTAGCCGGCAATGGCGCGTAACGACGGACCCGACCGGGAGCTGGAGCGCCGCCTCCGCGAACACTTCAGCGAGGAGGCTCGGGATCTGCGCGCCCCCGACGATCTCTGGTCTCGGCTGGAGGGGCGCCTGGGAAAACAGCAGGAGCCGCGCCTCGCCTTCCTGCGCCGCGGAATGGCCTTCACTAGCGGCAGGGCCTGGGTCCCGGCGGCTGCTGCGGCGCTGCTGGTTGTGGTCGTCGCGATCGGGGTCTGGGCCCTCGCCGGCCTCGGCGGCGGCGGCGGCGACGATGTCGCGGCGCCCAGGATCGCGGCCAGACCGGCCGCCACGGCGGCCCCCATGGCGGCCCCCACCGCGGCGGCCGCCACTGCCACGCCGGCGCTCGCGGCGCCGACCGCGGCGGCGATCGCCACGGCGGCCCCAACTGCCGCCGCGACCGCCAGGGCTGTCGCTACGCCGACCGCTGCCGCTACGCAGGCCTCGAGGGCGGCCCCGACTGCTGCCGCTGCGCCCACCGCTGCTCCGACCGCCGCCCCCACGGCGGCCCCCAGGCCGACCGCGGGGGCCTCCACGCCAACCGCGGCCCCTACCCCCGCGCCCGTCGCGGCCGCCACGTCGGCCGCCACCGCCACGCCCGTCGCGGCCGTCAGGCCGGCTCCCGCCGCCGAGCCCACGGCCGAGCCTGTGGCGCCAGCGGACGACGGCGGCGGCCGCGGCGGCGACGCGATGGCCGACGCCTTCGACGATGGCGACGGGATGGCCGACGGCGACGGCATGGCCGAGCCCTCCATGGCCGACGCGGCGCCACCCGAGTCCGATGGCGCCTCCGACGACGCGGCGGAATCCAGCTCAACCCGGGAGAGCGCCTCGGATGGAGAGCGCCAGCGAACAGCCCTGTCCGCGGGAGAGGTCAACGACAACGAGCGCTGGGACGAGTACGTCTACTACCGAAACCAGTACGCGGGGCCCCCCATTCAGGACGTGGACGTCTCGGAACGCTACGTCATCACCGTCACGGACGCCGATGGCCGGCCGGTGCACAACGCACGGGTCCGCGTCTCCGCGGGCGAAGCCGTCCTCTTCGAGGGGCGCACCTACGCGAACGGCCAGACGCTCTTCTTCCCCCTGGCCTTCGAGGCCAGCGAGGGGGCCGAGTCCTTCACCCTGTACGTGGAGACGGATGAGGAAAGCCAGCAGCTCGAGTTTGCCCGCGGGGAGGTGTTGGACTGGGACGTCACCCTCGATCTGGTCCAGTCCTCGTCCGGCGTCGGCGTACCGCTCGACATCCTCTTCCTGCTCGACGCGACCGGCAGCATGGATGACGAGATCGATCAGATTAAGGACACGCTGCTCTCCATCTCGTCACGGATCAGCGACTTGCCGTCGCAACCGGACCTGCGCTTCGGGATGGTCGCCTATCGCGACCGGGAGGATGAGTTCGTGACCCGGGTGTACGACTTCGAGCCCGACGCCACTCGGTTCGTCGACACCATTCGAGGGGTCGTCGCGTACGGCGGCGGTGACTATCCGGAGTCCCTCAACGAAGCGCTGCACGTGGCCGTGCACGAGCCCAGCTGGCGCCTCGGAGACGCGATACGGCTGATGTTCCTGATCGCCGACGCGCCGCCGCACCTCAACTACGTCGAGGACTACAGCTACGCGGACGAGATGATCGAGGCGCACCAGCGGGGTATCAAGACCTTCGCCATCGCCTCGAGCGGGCTGGATCAGCAGGGCGAGTACGTGTTCCGGCAGATCGCCCAGCACACGATGGGCCGCTTCATCTTCATCGTCTACGGCGCGGGAGGAACGACCGCCCACGACGTTGGGGAATACACGGTGGAGCGCCTCGACGACCTGCTCGTCTCGCTGGTGGAGGAAGAACTGGCCTTCCTCGCCCGCTGACCACCACGGCCCGAGGTTCCGACCCGGTCAGACACCCGTGCATTGCGACGTGCCGGCGGCTGCGTCCCCCCGCGTGGGGGTCGGGCGGATCTGCGTGATTGGAACCGTTCGGCGATGACGTGCGTATCTCCTGATATGAGGGCCCAGGCGACTCGCCAGCGGTTCTCTGCTGTCGACCGGCACGGGCCCGATGTCCGTCCCCCCTCAGACAGCACAGCCCAGGGAGGTTCCCATGCGACTGGCAATACGGATGTACCGGATCCCCGCCGCGATCGCCGCGATCGCGATCCTCACGCTGGCGGTCGCCGCCTGCGGCGACGACGACGCTGACGAGGCGCGCGCGCCCGCCGCCACCGCCGCGCCGGCCCGTGCCGCGCCGGCCGCCACGGCGACCGCTGCCGCTACGGCGGCCCCCACCGCCGCCACGATCCGCTCTGCCACGGCGGCCGCCACCGCTCGACCGGTACAGGCTGCCCCCTCACTGGCTACCCCCACGGCCACGGGGGCTCCCGCCGCACGGGCCACCGGCGCGCCGACCCCCGCCGCCGCGCCGGCAGAACAGCGGCCGGGGCCCACGGACACGACCTTCAGGAACTACGGGCGCACGCCGTTCGTCGATGCAGGCACGGACGCCGTCTCGACGTTCAGCCTCGACACGGACCGTACGTCCTACTTCCTCGCGCTCAACTGGGCGCAGAACGGCCTGGCGGTGGAGCCCGACTCGGTGCGTGCGGAGGAGTGGGTGAACGCCTTCGCCTACGGCTACGGCCTGCCTCGCGACGAGCGCAGCTTCGCGATCACGAGCGAGGTGGTGGAGCACCCCCTCGGAGGCGGGCGGCACCTCGCCCGCGTCGCCCTCCAGGCGCCGAGGCTGCGTGACAGCACACCCCTGAACGTGACGCTGGTGCTGGATGCATCAGGCTCGATGGCGGACGGGAACCGGGTCGCCATCGCCCGCGAGGCGGCTGAGACGATCCGCCAGAGCCTCAACTCGCGCGACCGCATCGCCGTCGTGCACTTCACTACCGACGTGCTCAGTGCCTACACCGTGGAGCACAGCCGGCCCGACGACGGGGATGTCTCGCGCTCGATCGCGCGGCTCGGGCCGCACGGCAGCACGAACGTGCAGGCCGGGCTGAACCTCGGTGTGCGGCTCGCCGACGAGGCGCGCCGCGAGCGGCCGGACGCCTTCAACTACATCATCCTGATGTCCGACGGCGTCGCGAACGTGGACGCGACGGACCCCTTCGCCATCCTCGAGTCGGCTCCGGACCACGACCGGCGGAACCCGTTGCGCCTGATCACGATCGGCGTGGGCATCGCCAACTACAACGACTACCTGCTGGAGCAGCTGGCGCAGCACGGCAACGGCTGGTACCGCTACCTGGACGACACCGCGCAGGCGCGCTCGACCTTCAGCCGCGAGAACTGGCTGACGCTGTCGACGCCCTTCGCCGACCAGGCGCGGGCGCAGGTGACCTGGGATCCGCGAGCTGTGCAGGCATGGCGCATCGTCGGCTACGAGAACCGGATCACGCCGGACCACACCTTCGAGCAGAACCGCAGGGAGTTCGCCGAGCTTCCCTCCGGGTCCGCGACGACGGTGTTCTACGAGCTGGTGCTGCGCAACGAAGCGCTCTACCGCTCAGCCGTGCTGGGCGAGATCGAGGCGCGCTGGGTCGATCCGTTCTCGGGCGACACGCTGAGCCAGCGGCTGGACGTGGCCGGGCGCACGGACGCGCCGTTCGACGCCGCTGACCGCCACTTCCGGCTCGGCGCGATCGTGGGGCTGGCGGCGGACCGCTACAGCGCGCTCTCGCCGCAGGTCGAGAACGCCGCGGTCGACGCCGGTGGCATCCACTTCGACCTCGCGGCACTGCTTGGGGAGCTCGACCTGCTGGGCGAGCGCTTCGGCGCCGCGCAGGCGTACGGCGACTTCCGCTTCCTCCTGGACTGGCTGACGGCGGCCGCCGCGCAGCTGGCGCCTGCCGCGGGCTCTACCTCGGGCTCGTCCTCGGGCTACAGCCAGTGAGGTAGGGTCCCTCGCTCCGTGCGGGATGCCGGCCGCGGCGGTTATCACCAACCGCCGCGGCCGTCCCTGTTTCAGGACGGTGGCGGCCGCCTGATGTGAGGAGCTCAGTGCGTGCTGACGAACTCATCGATCAGCGAATGGATCTGCTCGATGTCATCGGTCGGCACTGCGTGGTTCATCGGGAGGATGAGGCCGTACTCCATGACGCGATCGGCGTTCGGGTAGCCCTCGGGAGCAGCCTTGTGGGCGGTGTCCCTGAACGCGGGCTGGCGGAGGATGTTGCCGGACCAGACCATGCGCGTCTGGACGCCCCTGCTCTCCATGAACTGCTGGAACTCGGCCCGGTCGAAGCCGGCATCCTCGCGGATCATCAGCGGGTAGGAGATCCAGCTCGTCTTCAGCCCTTCCAGCTGCCGCGCCGGCACGAATCGCTCCCGGATGCGCTCGAGGTTGAAGAACTCCGTGTGCAGGTCGAAGCGGCGCTTGCGCGCCTCGTAGAACTCCTCGAGCCTGCCGAGTTGCACGAGCCCGAACGCGGCGTGCATCTCCGACGGCTCGAAGTTCCAGCCGACCTCGTCGAAGATGAAGTAGGTGTCGTAGGGGATGCCGTCGATCACCGCCTCGAAGCGGCCGCCCGAGCCCTGCTTCGAGCCGTACATCTGCACCTCGGAGGTGCGCCCCCAGCGGCGCAGCATCAGCGCCCGGTCCCACTCCTCCTCGCTGTTGACGGCGACCAGACCGCCGCTGCCTCCGCTGGTGATGATGTGCGAGCGGGCGAAGCTGGTCATGCTGATGTCGGTCCAGGTGCCGGTCGTCTGGCCGCGCAACTCCGCTCCGAGCGTGTCCGCCGAGTCCTCGATGACCTTGAGGTCGTGGCGGTCCGCGATCTCGCGGATCCGCTCCCAGTCCGGCGCGTTGCCGATCAGGTTGGGGATCAGCATCGCCCGCGTGTTCGGCGTGATCATCTCCTCGATCTTGTCGACGTCGATGTTGTAGGTGTCGAACTCCACGTCCACGTACGAGGCGACGAACCCGCCGCGCACGATCGGCGCGAACGTGGCGGAGAAGCTGATGATCGAGGTGATGATCTCGCTCCCCGGCGGGAGGTCGAGGAGCTCGACGGCGAGGTACAGCGCCGAGGTGCCGGAGTTCGTCATGACGCCGTGCTTCTTGTCGAACATGGCCGCGACCCGGCGCTCCATCTCTCGCACGCGCGGGCCCACCTGCAACTCCGGCTCCGTGCGGAGCGCCTCGACGACTGCCGCGATCTCCTCCTCGCCGTAGATCGGATTCGTGTAGCGGACCGAGTACTGGCTCTCCTGACTCTCGTCTGACATGGGGACGGCCCTTCTGCGGTGTAGCCGCGGAGTTGCGGGGGGAGCGCATGCTAGCGCGACCGCGATGGCGCGTCGCGCCCCGCGCTCCCCCGCACAGGCGAGCGGCTCGGGCCCTCGCCGCGCGGAGCCGGGCGAGGCGGCCAGGCGCTACGCTGCCGGCGACGCCGGGCCGGCGAGGGCCGGCGCCCGAACGGAGGCGCGATGCAAGCCGCCCTGGGCCGCGGAGGCGACCTCGTACGCGGCCGGCTGTTCTACGGCTGGTACATCGCGCTCGCCGGCGCGTTCACCAGCTTCCTCACGTTCGGTGTGGTCGGCTTCGGCTTCGGTGTGTTCATCGAGCCGATCCGCGAGGAGACCGGCTGGAGTCTGGCCGCGATCTCGGTGGGCTTCTCGCTGCGCAGTTTCGAGCACGGACTGCTCGCCCCCGTCACGGGCGCGCTCGTCGACCGGCTCGGAGCGCGCAGGATGGCGCTCAGCGGCGTGCTGATCGTCGGCATCGGGCTCGTGCTCTTCTCCCAGGCCCGCGTCCTCTGGGTCTACTACCTCGCGAGCCTCGTGATCGCCTCCGGGGAGAGCCTCGGCTCCTCGACAGCGTACTCGGCGTCGCTGATGCGCTGGTTCGACCAGAAGCGAGGCCAGGCGCTCGGGCTGCTCGCCTCCGCGCGCGGGGCCGGCTACTTCATGGTGCCGGCGCTGGCAGTGCTGATCGGCGCGTTCGGCTGGCGGCCGACCCTGCTGGTCGCCGCGTTCGTCATCGTCGGCGTCGGGCTGCCGCTCTCGCTGGTGCTGCGCAACCGCCCAGAGCCGTACGGCTACCGCCCGGACGGAGAGCCGGCTCCGGCAACCCCGGCTGCCTCGCAGGCCGCAAGCTCGCTGGGCGACGGGATGACGGTCGCCGAGGCGCTGCACACGCCGGCCTTCTACCTGCTCGGGGGCGCCACCGCGATTGGCGCTGCGACGCAGATCAGCTGGATCGTGCACCAGGTTCCGCACCTCCAGAACGTCGGCTTCTCGCTGCAGGGCGCGGCCCTGATTACCGGCGCCTACGGGCTGTTCCAGGTTCCCCTGCGCTTCATCTGCGGCTGGCTCGGCGACATCGTCGGCCGTCGCCGGCTCTACGTGATCTCCTACCTCCTGCAATGCGTCGGGATGCTGATCTTCGCGTCGCTCTCCTCCTCGCGGCTCTGGCTGCTGCCGCTCTACTTCCTCACCTACCCGTTCGCGCACGCGGCCTGGGTGGCGATGTTCATGACGCTGGTGGCCGACTACTTCGGGACGCGCTATTTCGCCACGATCCGCGGGCTGACCTCGACGCTGATGATGCCGCTCGGCTTCGCCGGGCCGGTCGTCGCCGGCTGGGCGTTCGACCAGACGGGGAGCTACCGCCTGGTGTTCACCTGCTACGCGCTGTTCACCCTCAGCGGTGCGATCTTCCTGCTGCTGATCCGGCGACCCACCTGGGCTCAGCTCGCCTCGCGCTGATCGCGAACTCGCGCGATCGAGGACCGCTCAGTCCGCGGCCAGCGCCTCGCGCAGCTCCGCCGCCACGCGCAGGGCGCGCGCAGCCTGCTCCGAGGCCTGGCGTGCGCTGTCGCCCGTGTAGCGCGTGGGATCGAGCATCTCCGCCAGGCGCTCCGCGCCGAGGCGCGCGGCGATCTCCTCGTCTCTCGCGAGCAGCGAGGCGAACGCCTCCCCGCTGGTGGCGGCTTCCTGCGCCGCCTCGTAGACGGCGTCGTGCGCGCGCTGCCGCCCGATCTCGCGCCCCAGCGCCAGCATGAGACTCTCCGACATGATCAGCCCGCCCGAGAGATCGAGGTTGCGCCGCATCCGCTCCGGGAAGACGCGCAGTCCCGCCGCCACGTCGAGCAGGCGCACGAGGATGTCGCCGCTCAGTTCGAGCGCACGGCGCAGCGCGCGGTCGATCATCATCGAGCGGCTGCCGTCGGCCTCGTGATCGCCGAGCATCGCCTCGATCGCGAGCGGGACGAGCGATCGCAGCTCGGTCTCGTCCGCGATGATGTCCTGGCAGAGCTTCGGATTGCGCTTCTGGGGCATCGTGCTGCTGCCGACGGTGCCGGGCGAGACGGGCTCCTCGACCTCCGCGAACTCCTCCGACATGAGCGTGCGCACCTCGCGTGCGGCCTTGCCGCAGCTCGTGCCGAGCAGCGCGAGCGCGAGGACGTACTCCGTCATGTGGTCGTAGCTGGTGCGGCCGGGCAGCGGCATCGAGCCGAGCCCCAGCAGCTCGCCCATGCGGCGCTGCAGCGCGGGGCCGTGGCCCTCGAACGACGCGGCCGTGCCCGCGCCGCCGCCGAGCATCGCGACGAAGAGTCGCGGCTCGATCTGCCGTAGCCGCTCCGTGTGCCGGCACAGCTCGTCGATCCACACGGCGACCTTCGCGCCGAAGGTCGCCGGCACCGCGTGCTGGCCGTGCGTGCGGCCGGCGATCGCGTCGTCCTTCGTACGCTCGGCGAGGTCGGCGAACGCCTCGAGCAAGCCCGCGATCTCCGCGAGCACGATGCGGTGGGCCTTGCGGACCTGCAGCAGCAAGCCCGTCTGGGTGATGTTCTGCGTGGTCGCGCCCCAGTGCACGTAGCCCCCGGCGTCACCTTCGCAGAGCCGGTCGAGCTCCCAGACCAGCGGGACGAGGCCGTGCCCGGTCACGCGCAGCCCCTCGGTCACGCGATCGAGGTCGAACAGCTCGAGCCGCGCCTTGCGCTCGATCTCCGTCGCGGCCGAGGCGGGAATCATGCCGATCTCGGCCTGCGCCCGGGCCAGCGCGACCTCGACGTCGAGCCACGCCTGCCAGCGCGCGTCGCGCGCGAGGAGCTGCCGGATGCCGGGGTCGCGGACGCGCAGCGCGCTCGGTCGTTCTCCGCTCATCGTGTGCTCCTCGGCGCGCGCCGATGCTACGCGATCGGCGCTGCGCGTTCGGCGAGCCCGTCCGGTCCGAGGCATGACGGCGGGTATGCGGCCGCTGCAGCCCGGCACGTCCACGGCCTGACGCCCCGCCGAAGCGGGCCTGCGTCGCCGGATCGCGCGCCCCCCGCTCGCCGGGCAGGCTCACCGCGCAACGAGTAGGATCGGGCGGCGCCGCGCCTGACTCGTAGCGCACGACCAGCCTCGAAGGAGCCGGAGCCATGACGAACAGCAACGAGGGAGGCCGCTACCGGGTGGTCTGGCCGCGCAGCGCGAGGCAACTCCAGCCTCAGCCGCTCGCGCCACGGCTGGACACGCTGGCCGGCAAGACGGTCGCCCAGCTCTGGGACTACGTCTACCGCGGCGACGAGATCTTCGACCTGCTGGAGCCACAGCTCGAGGCGCGCTACCCCGGGGTCCGCTTCGTGAGCTGGCGCGAGTTCGGCTCCACGCACGGCTCCGAGGAGCGCGAGATTCTCGCCTCGCTGCCGCAGCGCTTCAAGGAGATGGGGGTCGACGCCGTCATCTCCGGGATGGGCTGCTGAGGGAGCTGCACGCCCGCCGTGATGCGGGCAAGTGCGGCGTGCGAGTTCGCGGGCGTCCCCACCTCGTCGCTCGTCTGCGAGGGGTTCATCGGCCAGGCCGGCACCACCTCGGAGGGCCTCGGACTGCCGAACCTGCCGCTCGCGCTGGTGCCGGGGCATGTCGGCAACCAGAGCGAGCAGGAGATGGAGCGCAACGTCCGCGAGGTGACGCTGGACGCGGTCGTCGCGAATCTGCTCGAGGCGCCCGCGGACGCACCGGCCGTCGCCGAGCCCTCGCCGCGCGAGATCGTCTTCGACGGCACGTTCGAGGAGGTCAACCGCTACTTCTACGAGTGCGAGTGGAGCGACGGGCTGCCGGTCGTGCCGCCGACCGTCGAGAAGGTCGCGGAGTTCCTCGGCTTCACCGATCGCGACCCCGACGAGATGATCGGCGTGATCCTGCCCGACAACCGCGCGGTCACCGTCTGGAGCGTCGCGGTCAACGGCGTGATGGCGGGCTGCCGGCCCGAGTACATGCCGGTGCTGCTCGCCCTCGCCGAGGCGATGGCCGATCCCGAGTACGGCGTGGAGCACAGCGGCAACACGCCGGGCGCCGAGACGCTGATCACGATCAACGGACCGATCGCGAGGGAGCTCGGCTTCAACTTCGAGCAGGGCGTCCTGCGCGACGGCTTCATCGCGAACACCTCGATCGGCCGCTTCTGGCGGCTCTACCTGCGCAACGTCGCCGGTTTCCTGCTGCACAAGAACGACAAGGGGACCTTCGGCAACACCTGGCGCGTGGTGCTGGCCGAGAACGAGGACGTGCTCGCCGAGATCGGCTGGCCGCCCACCAGCGTCGAGATGGGCTTCGAGGCGGGCGACAACACCGTCACCATCGCGCGCTACACCGGCGGCGACATGATGGCCTCGGTCTACGGCGATACGCCGGAGCTTGTCCTGCCGTACATCGCCGACGCGGTGCTGAAGCAGAACACCTGGCAGCTGATCTTCACCGTCGGCAAGTCGATGGGCTCGCTGCGCCCGCTGCTGGTGCTGAGCCCGATCCTGGCGCAGACGATCGCGAAGGCCGGGTGGAGCAAGCAGGACGTCAAGCAGTACCTCTTCGACCACGCGCGGCTGCCCGCCTGGGAGTTCGAGCGCTACCTCGGCGACTGGACCGATCACGTGATCCGGTCGCTGGAGTCCGAGGTCAACCTCGGCAGGATCCCGAGGGTGTTCCTCGAATCGGATGATCCGAACCGGCTCGTGCCGATCGTGTTCGAGCCCGACGACTTCATGATCGGGGTCGCCGGCGACCCGCTGCGCAACAACGCCTGCACCTTCGCGCACAACGGCAGGCTCGGCTACCCGGTGGCGAAGCAGATCCGTCTGCCCGCCGATTGGGAGACGCGGCTCGCCGGCGCGCAAACGGGCTGACGGGACGGTCCGGGATGGTGCGCCGCCGCGGCAGGTACGACGTCCTCGTGATCGGCGCTGGCGTCAGCGGCCTCACGGCCGCGCACCACGCCGTCCGCTACGGCCTCAGCACCGCCTTGATCGAGGGCGAGCCGCTGTTCGGCGGGCAGATCGTGAACGTCGATCAACTCGACGGCTATCCGGCCGACGGCGAGCTCTCCGGCGTGTCGCTCGCCGTCGGCCTCTTCGAGGGGTGCCGCTCGCTTGGCGTCTCGATCATCCAGGCCCCGGTCGAGGCGCTCTCGGTCGAGGACGGAGGGCATCTCGCGATCGCGGGCGGCGAGCGGCATCGCGCGCGGGCGGTGGTCGTGGCCTCGGGCGCACGGCTCAAGCGGCTGGGCGTGCCCGGGGAACGCGAGTTGATCGACCGGGGCGTCTCGCAGTGCGCCTCGTGCGACGCGCCGCTGTTCCGCGACCAGGACGTCGCCGTGATCGGAGGCGGGGACGCGGCGGCGCAGGAGGCGCTCGTTCTGGCCGGCTTCTGCCGCAGGGTCTACGTCGTCGCCCGCAGCTCGCTCAGGGCGAAGGCGGACTACGTCAACCGGCTCTCGAGGCTCGACAACGTCGAGTTCGTCTGGGGCTGCGAGGTCGACGAAGTCCTCGGAAGCGGCCAGGTCGAGGGCGTGCGATTGCGCGGCGTCGGGGACGGCAGCGTCTCGGAGTTGGCCTGCACGGCCGTCTTCCCGTTCATCGGCTCCACCCCGAACAGCGAGTTCCTGCCGCCCGAGCTGGAGCGCGAGGACGGCTACATCGTCACCGACACGGCGTTCGCGACCTCGCTGCCGGGTGTCTTCGCCGCCGGCGCCGTGAGGCGCGGCTACGGCGGCCATGTCGCCGAGGCAGTCGGCGAGGCCGTCTCCGCGGCGAGCGCCGCTGTCCGCTACGTTCGAGGCGAGTGATCGGCGGAGCCGGAGCGAGCTACCGCGAGCACGGGGCTCAGTAGCCCTCCTCGATGTCCACGACCCCTTCGAGCGGTTCGCCCGCCAGGTAGTGGCGCAGATTCGCGATGAAGATATCGACGATCCGATCGCGCCCCGCCGGCATGCTCCATGAGAGGTGGGGGGTGATCCGCGCGCGCGGGTGCGAGTAGAGCCAGTGCCCGGCCGGCAGCGGCTCCGGCTCGACCGTATCGAGCGAGGCCATCGCGACGCGCCCGTCATCGAGCGCCTCGCGCAGTGCCTCCTGGTCGACCAGCGTCCCGCGCGCGACGTTGACCAGGTGCACGCCCGGCTTCAGCTGCGCGAGGGCGGCTCGGTCGATCAGGTGGTGGGTGGCGGCGGTCGCCGGGGCGGCGAGCACGAGGTGGTCCGCCTCCCGCAGCAACTCACCGAGGTCGCTTGCCAACTCGACGCCTGGCGCCTCGCTCGGCCGCGGGCGGCGGCGCAGGGCGAGCACCCGCATCCCGAAGGGCAGCGCCCGCTCGGCGAGGGCGGCGCCGATGCCGCCCAGCCCCACCAGTCCCAGCGTCTTTCCGGACAGCGTCCCGAGCCCCGGGTCGACGCGTCGATCGGGTCGCTCGTGGATCCACGTCTGCGGCAGCCGCTTCTCGAAGGCGAGCATCGTGGCCATCACCCACTCGGCGATCGGCACGCCGCTCGCGCCGCGTGAGCAGCTGAGGGTCTGACCGTCATCGAGCAGCTCGATCGGGAACTCGTCGACGCCGGTGCCGTAGATGTGGATCCAGCGAACGCCGCTGCGCAGCGCCTCCTCCATGATCGGCACGCTGCGCGCGCCCACCAGCAGCACCTCGCCGTCGGCGTCCTCCGGGAACGGGCCACGCGCCGGGATGTGGATCAGCTCGACGCCCTCGACCTCGCGCGTCACGCGTTCGGTCATCTCGGGTGGCATCCATGTCAGCACGCGGAGGGGAGCGCTCACGCGTCACGACTCCTTCGTACGCTGCCGACGCGTTTCGCCCCGGCATGGCGAGCGCGATCATAGCGCGTCGCGCGGCGGGTTCGTCGCCGGCCGCATTCGAGAGAGGCGACCAACGGGAGATCGAGGGTTTCTTGACAATCCGGTGCCCCGACCTATAGTCAACAGCAGTGATATAGCGAGGGTGATAGGGCGAAGGGGGAACGCCCGCTCCGATCACCAACGGTCATCCCAGACCCCGTGGACCGGCGTTCCCGGTCCGGCGCGTTCGCGAGGCTACGCCCTCCCCCGGTCAGCGCCTCGTGTTGGAGGCAGCATGATCACGGACGAGATCAAGGTCATCGACGTTGACACGCACGTAACGGAGCCGTACGACCTCTTCACGTCGCGCGTCTCGACGAAGAAGTGGGGCGACATGGTGCCCCACGTTCGCAACATCCCCTGGGAGACGGCGAGGCACTGGGATCCGAGCGCGGACCCGGAGATGCCGCGTGACATCTGGATCCTCAACGGACAGCCCTCGTCGCCGATCGGCATCACGGCGATGGCCGGCTGGCGCGAGTGGCCTCCGGCCCACCCGTCGACCCTCGAGGACTTCGACCCCGGCTCCTACGACTCGACGAAGCGCCTGGAGCGCATGGACGAGTACGGGATGTACGCCCACATCATCTACCCGAACGTGGCGGGCTTCGGGAATCAGAACTTCCTCAAGCTTGAGGACCCCGAGCTCATGCTCGCCTGCGTCCGCGCCTACAACGACTTCCTGCACGAGTGGTCCGCCGTCGATCCGAAGCGGCTGCTGCCGATCATGGCCGTCCCCTTCTGGGACATTGATGCGACGGTCGAGGAGATCAACCGCTGCTTCAAGCTCGGCCACAAGGGCGTGCTGTTCCCGCAGCAGCCGCACCTCTTCGGCGATTCGCCGATGCTGGCCGACCCGCACTGGAACCCCGTGTGGCACACGGCCGAGGACCTGGGCCTGAGCATCAACTTCCACATCGGCTCCGGTAACCCGGTCGAGGTGCACGGCGGCTTTGCCGGCAACGGCTCGCAGGCGAACTACTCCGCGGGCACCGTGCGCTTCTTCATGGACAACATGAACGGCATCATGGAGATCCTGATCTCCGGCATCTGCCACCGCCACCCCAACCTCAACTTCGTCTCCGTCGAGAGCGGCATCGGCTGGGTTCCCTACGTCCTCGAGGCGCTGGACTGGCAGTGGATGAACGCGGGCGCCCGCGAGGAGCACCCGGAGATGGAGTTGCTGCCCAGCGAGTACTTCAAGCGCCAGGTCTATGCCTGCTTCTGGTTCGAGCGTGACATCGCGCTCCGGACCATCGACCTGCTGCCCGACAACGTGCTCTACGAGACGGATTTCCCGCATCCCACGAGCATGTCGCCGGGTCCGGCATCGATCGCGGACGTGCCGAAGGACTTCATCGAGCGGAACCTCAGCTCGCTGCCGAGGGAGACGCTCGAGAAGGTCCTCCACGACAACGCGGCGCGCGTGTACCACCTCGACTACTAGCCGGCGAACGCGGGCGGGGCGCGTCCCTTCGCGGGCGCTCCCCCGCCGCGCGGTGTGCCGGAGGGCCGAACGGAGCAACGCCAGGGATCAGATCCGCAAGGGGGGCATCGGATGAACGACGAACGCGAGCTTGCACGGCTCATGGGGGTGCTCACCACCCGACGATCCCTGCTGCGCGGCGCGGCGCTCGGCGGCGCCGGGCTCGCCGCCGCGGCGCTGATCGGCTGCGGCGACGAGGAAGAGGAGCCGCCCGCCCCAGCCGCGACGGCCACACAAGCCGCGGCCGCCACGCCCACGGCCACACAAGCCGCGGCCGCCACGCCCACGGCTACACAGGCCGCAGCCGCCGCGCCCACGGCCACGCCGACCGAGGCGGCGCCCGCGGAGCCGGACTACGCCGCGCAGGCACTCGCAGACGGCGCGCCCTTCCCGTACGGCTACGCCGAGCCCGAGGGGGCGCCGAAGGCCGGCGGGATACTGCGTATCTCCCTCCTCTATCGCGGGACGCCAGCGACGTTTGACACAGGAAAGCAGCTTGAGCTTGCGGCCTCGACGGCGACGTTCTCAGCGGACCGCCTGGTTGGGTTCGCGACCGGGCAGGATCTGGGTAAGTACGTTCCGAAGACTCAGCCGGAGCTCGCGAAGTCCTGGGAGGTGAGCCCAGACGGTCTCGAATTCACGTTCGATCTGGAGCCGAACGTCAACTACCAGAATGTGGCGCCGGTCAACGGCAGGCCGTTCATCGCGCAGGACGTAAAGCTGACCTACGAGCGGCATGCGGCAGGGGGCCTGAACCAGGCCTTCTTCGCGTACGCGGACTCCTTCACCGTGGTCGACGACCAGACGTTCACCATCCAGATGAGATCGCCGGACGCGGACCTGCCCGTGGCGCTCGCCAGCCGCCAACTACCGATCTACGCGCCTGAGCTGTGGGACGACGGGTCGATCGACACGATGGCCATCGGCACAGGCCCCGCGATACTCACGGACGTGGAGAAGGAAGCGCAGGTGACCTTCGAGTCGAACCCCGACTATTGGCAGGGGAAACCGTACCTCGACGGCGCGGAGCTGGTCATCATCCCCGATGTCGCCGCGCGGCTCGCCGAGTACCGGGTGGGCAGGCTCGATCATGCCAATAGCATCGTCAGAAACAAGGATCAGGCCGACGGGCTGATCGAGAGCAACCCCGGCACGCGGATCACGTCGGATCCGATTACGAACGCCATCAGCTTCTTCGCGTTCAACACCGATCACCCGAAGCTGCAGGACGACAGGGTGCGTCAAGCGATGTCGCTGGCGCTGGACCGGGAAGAGATGGTCCAGATTCTGTCCGGAGGCCTGGGCAGGGTGCTCCCGGTGTTCCTCTGGCCGCTGGTATTCGACGAGGAGCCGTCGGGGGACGAGCTCGGTCGCTGGTGGCGGCACGACCCAGCCGAGGCGAAGAAGCTCGTGCAGGCGGCCGGCGCGGACGGCGTCAGCTTGACGACCTTGTTTACGCCGTCGTACGGGGCCAGCCAGCCCAACAACATCGCGTTCGTGAGTTCGCCCTGGAAAGAGATCGGCATCAATCTCGAGTCCCAGGACGTGGACTTCCAGACATTCTCCGCGTTGCGCTTCACGAGCAAGTTCAGGGATGACCCTGACAGCCAGATGATGCAGGGGTACTCGACGGCCGCGCCGACGGCAAAGGGCTCGTTCTTCGATCTGGTGCACTCGCAGTCCTCACAGAACGTGCACACGGTCAAGGATCCGGACATCGATACCTGGGCTGAGCAGGCGGTCGGCGAATTCGACCCGGAGGCGCGTCGCGAGCTGCATCGCAAGATCTGGGACCGCGAGCTGGACCGGGTGCTCCGCCTGTCCATGTCTCAGACGTTCAACTACACGCCGGTGCAACCGTGGCTCAGGTACTACCGGTGGAATGGAGCATTCATTTCCGTGTACCACACCTTCGATTGGGGCTTTGGCTACCACAAGGCGTGGCTGGACAAGTAGCGCTCGCTCGGTGGCGGGACGATCGCCAGGGTGCGACATCCCCCGGCGATCGTCGCCGTGCGGAGCTGGCGCAGGGTTTCGTAGGCCCCGGCCTCTGCAGGACGAGGGGCGCCGGTTGTCGTCAGCCCCGGATGAGCGCGCCCAGCGATCTCATCGTGCGCGCATCGCGCGTTTGGATTGAACGGGACGATGGGTAAGTACATCATCCAGCGGGTTCTGGCCTCGATTCCGTCGCTCCTCGTGGTGTCGGTAGTCATCTTCGGGCTGCTGCGACTGATCCCGGGCGATGTGGTGATGGCGCGGCTCGCGGACACCGGGGGTGGCCGCGCATACGTCTCCCAGGAAGACCTGGACAGGATGCGGCACGAGCTTGGGCTCGACCGCAACCCGGTGGTCGAATATGTCGATTGGGTGACCGGCGTGGTCAGGGGGGACTTCGGGAACTCGCTCTGGACGTCGGATGACGTGCTCTCGACCATGATTGATCGCATGGGCGTCTCGCTGCAGATCGCCGTCATGGCGATGGTGATCGCGATCGTCATCGCGATTCCCATCGGGATAATCTCCGCGGTGAACCAGGACACCTGGCTCGACTATGGCGCCCGGCTGTTCTCCATCATGGGCCTCTCGATCCCGGACTTCTGGATCGCCACCGTGCTGCTGCTGGTGCTGTCGCTCTACATCGGTTGGCTTCCGCACTTTGGATGGTATGCACCCTGGGAGGACCCGTGGAGGAACTTCCAGGCGCTCATCTTTCCCGCGCTCATCGTCGGCTATCGCTTCTCCGCGGTAAGCGCACGCATGATGCGGTCGGCCATGCTCGAGGTGTTGCGCGAGGACTACGTGCGAACCGCGCGGGCCAAGGGCCTCGGCGAACGAACCGTGATCATGAAGCACGCGATGCGAAACGCGGTGATCCCGGTGCTCACGATCATGGGCACGCAGGTGAGCTTCCTGATCGGCGGCCTTGTGATCATCGAGCAGATCTTCCGTCTGCCGGGGATGGGAAGACTTGCGTTCGACGCAGTCGAGCGCCGCGACTACCCGGTCGTGCAGGGGACGGTGATGCTGATGGCCGGAATCTTCATTTTCGTGAATCTGGCCGTCGATCTGACGTACGCCGTCATCGACCCCCGCATCCGCTACTCCTGAGGGCGGCGGCCGGACCAGACTGACGAAGAAGGCAGCAGCCAATGCGAACAGCGACCACGGCGGCGCCACCCGAGATCAGGGAGTTCGCGCGGAAGCAACGTCACCCTGCGGCCGACGTGTTCATCCGCATCATCAGGCAGCCGTTCGGGGCGGTCTTCGGGCTCATGATTCTCGGGCTCATCTTCATGGCGATTACTGCTCCGTGGATTGAACCGTACGATCCCCTCGATCTCTCGGTAGACATATTCACGGGCCCGAGTCTCAGGCACCCGTTCGGCACTGACGATCTCGGACGTGATCAGCTGAGCCGCATCATCGACGGCTCGCGCATGTCCCTCTACGTGGGTCTCCTCTCGGTATTCGCAGGCACCCTGACTGGATCGTTCGTGGGGCTGGTGAGCGGGTTCCTGGGCGGCAAATTCGATCTCGCGGTGCAGCGCGTGGTCGACGGCATGCTCTCCTTTCCCGGCATCGTCCTTGCGATGGCGCTGGTGTCCGTGCTGGGCACGAACACCACGAACGCCGTGCTCGCGATCGCCATCGTCATCGCGCCGAGCAACTCTCGCGTCATCCGCTCGGCCGTACTGTCCGTGAAGCAGAACGTCTTCGTGGAGGCGGCGCGGGCGACGGGTGCGAGCGACAGGCGCGTGATGTTCCGCCACATCCTCCCGAACGTCGTGGCGCCGATCCTGATCCTGGTCTCCGCCCTGCTCGGGGCCGCGATCCTGATCGAAGCGTCGTTGAGCTTCCTCGGGCTCGCGACGCAGCCACCAGACTCCTCGTGGGGGCTGATGCTGTCGACGTCCGGCCGGGAATACATGGAGATCGCGCCCTGGCTCGCGATCTTCCCCGGCCTCGCGATCAGCCTGACGGTGCTCTCCTTCAACCTGTTTGGTGACGTAGTGCGCGACGTCCTCGACCCCCGGCTGCGCGGCGCGAGATAGCTGCCGCCGGCGACGGGCCGGAGGCTGAAAAGGAGACCGAGGCATGCCAGGACCGCTCGATGGAATCCGCATCCTGGACTTCACCCGCTACCAGAACGGCCCCCACGCCACGGCGATGCTGTCCGACATGGGCGCCGACGTGCTCAAGGTCGAACTGCCGGGCGACGGTGATCCGGGGCGCTCGCTCGGCCGCCTGCCGGACGGCTTCTGCTCCTACTTCGAGGGCAACAACCGCGGCAAGCGCAGCATCACGCTCGACCTCCGCAAGCCCGAGGCGCGCGAGATCGTCTGCAAGCTCGTGGCCGAGGTCGACGTCGTCACCGAGAACTTCCGGCAGGGCGTGATGGACGGACTCGGACTGGGCTACGAGGAACTGCGCAAGCACAACGAGCGGCTGATCTACGGCTCCACCACCGGCTTCGGGCCGATAGGTGAGTGGGCGCGGCGCGCCTCCTTCGATCACATCGCGCAGGGCATGAGCGGCGCCCTGATCGCCCAGGGCGGCGGGCCCGGCAAAGAGCCGCAGGCCGTGCAGTGGGGCCTCGCCGACCAGTCGGGGAGCATTGTCTTCGCCTACGGGATCATGGCGGCGATCGTCGCGCGCGAGCGCTTCGGCACGGGCCAGCGGGTCGACGCCTCGCTGCTCGGCAGCATGATGACCGTGCAGAACCTGACGCTGGCGAACTTCCTGCACACCAAACACCAGGAGGTCCGCGAGGGCTCCGGGGGCTACAACCAGGCCGCCTTCGGCTGGCACCAGGCCGGCGACGGCAAGTGGCTGACCGTCGGCGTCCTCGATCCGAAGGACTGGCCCGGCCTCTGCCGCGCGATCGGCCGCGAGGACCTGATCAGCGACGAGCGCAGCGCCGACGCGTTCGCCCGCCGCGAGCACGCCGAGTGGCTCCTGGCGGAGGTGAAAGGGACGCTGCTGACCAGGCCGAGGCAGTACTGGCTGGACCGGATGCTGGCGGAGGGCGTGCCCTGCGGCCCGGTCCTCGAGTACGCGGAGGTGCTCGACGAGCCGCAGTTCTGGGAGAACGGCTATATCGTCGAGGTCGAGCACCCCCAGTTCGACGACTACCTGTCGGTGGGCGTGCCCGTCCGCTTCAGCGAGACCCCGGGCGCCGTGCAGGGCGCGGCGCCGGAACTCGGCCAGCACACCGAGGAGGTGCTGCTGAGCCTCGGCTACGACTGGACGGAGATCGAGCGGCTGCACGACGAGCGCGTGATCGCCGCGGGCTGAGCACCACAAGGGAGCGCTTGCCGGCCCGCCGGCCGCCGCTCGCGAGAAGGGATCGAATGATGTCCGGGATTTCCGGGAACATGCTGGTTGCGCAGGCGCTGCAGGATCAGGGGGCCGATGCGGTCTTCACGATCGTCGCCGGCCCGGTCACCAACGTGATCGGCGCCTGCGGCGAGATCGGCGTGCGGCCGATCGGAGTGAGGCACGAGCAGGCCGCCTCGATGATGGCGATCGCCCACGGCTACGTCGCCGGCAAGGTCGGCGTCGCGATGACGGGCTCCGGCCCCGCCGTCACGAACGCGATCACCGGCGTCCACGTGGCGTGGGACAGCGGCTACCCGCTGCTGGTCCTCGGCGGCTCCGCGGCGCTGCACCAGCGCGGGCGAAATACGTTCCAGGAAGCCGACTCGGTCGCGATGATGCAGCCGATCACGAAGTGGGCGATCCAGGCCGACAGCGCCGAGCGCATCCCCGAGCTGATCGCGATGGGCTTCCACAAGGCGCTCAGCGGCCGCCCCGGCCCCGTCTACATCGACCTCCCCCTCGACGTGCTGCGCGAGGAGATCGAGGAGATCGAAGTCCGCCCGTCCATCCGCGGCGCAGCGCCGGCGCGGCCGCAGGGGGATCCGATGCTCATCGAGCAGGCAGCGGAACTGCTGCTCAACGCGGAGCGCCCGCTGCTGATCGTCGGCAAGGGCATACGCTGGGCCGGCGATGATGCGTTCGGGGACCTCCGGCAACTCGTCGAGGACCTCGGCGTGCCGTTCCTCGCTTCCCCCATGGGGCGCGGCTACATCCCCGACGACCACCCGCTCAACGTCGCCGCCGCCCGCAGCCAGGCGATACGCGGCGCCGACGTGGTGGTGGTGCTGGCGGCGCGACTCAACTGGATGTTCCAGATGGGACAGGGCTTCGCCGCCGACGCGAAGCTGATCCAGGTGGACATCGAGGCGGAGGAGATCGGCGTCCAGCGCGACGTCGACGTGGGCATCGCCGGCGACGCCGGCCACGTGCTGCGGCAGCTCAACGCGGCGCTCGCCGGCCGCACGGAGGGCCTCGCCGAGGAGCGCGCCGAGTCGCCCTGGCGGCACGAGCTGCGTGAGACGCTCGCGAGGAACGAGGAGCGCCTCGCGCCGATGCTCGCATCCGACAAGGAGCCGATCTCGCACTACCGGCTGATGTCCGAGATCCGCAACGCCGCCCCCCGCGACGCGATCATCACCGTCGACGGCGAGATCACGATGGCGACCGCGCGCCAGGTGCTGCAGAGCTACGGGCCGGCCACCCGCCTCAACTCCGGGACCAACGCCTGCATCGGCACGGGCGTGCCGTTCGCGATCGGCGCCAAGCTCGCTCGGCCCGAAGCCACGGTGATCAGCGTGAACGGCGACAGCGCCTTCGGCTTCAACGGCATGGAGATCGAGACCGCGTTGCGCCACAGCCTGCCGGTCGTCTTCATCGTCGACAACAACCAGGGGATCCTCGGCAGCACGCTCGAGGGCGCCCTGTTCCCCGAGGACTACCCCGAGCGGGTCGGGATGTACGTGCCGGAGGCGCGCTACGACAAGATCATGGAGGCCTTCGGCGGACACGCCGAGCACGTCGAGCGGCCCGAGGAGATCGCTCCTGCCCTCGAGCGCGCCCTCGCTTCCGGCCGCGCGTCGCTGATCGACGTGGCGATCGACCCGGAGGAGCGGCAGATGGGCCGCACCGTCAGCCAGCTGCGCGACATGGGCTACTAACGCGGCTGGCGGGCCGTCATCGATGCCGTAGCGGACGTTGTTCCACTCCGCCACCCCTCGCGGGTGCATTGGAGACGACCGCTACGAGCTCCCCGCTGAGGATCACGCCACGTCGAAGCGATCGAAGTTCATCACTCTGTCCCACGCGGCCACGAAGTCGCGCACGAACACCGCTGATGCGGTACGTGCCCGCGGCGTGCCAGGTCATGCGGATGAAGAGCGGCCCGTAGTGGCCGTGGTCGGCCGGCCACCAGTCCTGCGAGGTCGTCATCACCTCCTCGATGTCCTTCTTCAACGCATCGGACATCGAGGGTCTTCACCGCCTCGGCGTAGTCGAAATCCTGGCCCATCGGATCCGACAGGGGAGAATTCTGGCGGAGAACCTTCAGGTTCAGATGATCCGGCCACCAGTGCTGATTGGTCGGCAAGCCGGCTCTCCTCGCCGCACGCTCTCAGGCCTGTCCGGCTGACGGCAGAGCGGGGTGGTGGGTGCGGTCACAGGTGAAGCGATGGCGTTTGATCCGTGGCCGCCAGGTCCGTGGAGCGACGCCTGCATTGTAGTGCAGCGAGCAACGCCTCCCGCCGCGTCCCTGCCGTGGGTAACGCGGACCGGATGGCAGCGCCCTTCCGGCAATCTCGTCCCCTGGGGCGGCTGCGTCAGAGAACGGGAGGGCGTCGACGTTGAGGTCTCCGGTGTCGACGCGGGTCGACGGGCGCCGGGAGGCCGGCGTTCGTTACGGCATCCGCCCCTGGCTGTGCTTGCGGTACGAGAAGAAGTCGTCCGCGGCGTGCTGATCCGCGTGGAAGGTCCACGCCTCGACGACCTGCCCGTCGCGCATGTGGTAGGTCGTGGTCGCGTTCATCGCGAGTTCCCTGCGCGCGCGCCTTCCGGTCATGTGCACGAGCGCGACGGCGTGCTCGTCGTTCGCCAGCACGTCGTGCAGCTCGATGGCGAGCGAGTCGTTGGTGAACTCCCGCAGCTTGCGGAAGTAGGTGAAGATCGCGTCGCGCCCCTGGTAGGTGTCGGAGAACAGGTTGCGCCCTCCCACGTGCCAGACGGCGTCCTCGGCGATCAGCGCGGCGAGGGTCTCAGCGTCGCCTGAGGCGAACGCCTCGTAGCCCCGCCTCACGACCGCCGCGTTCGAATGCTCCGGCATCGCGCCCTCCTCACAACGCCCGCGCCTTGATTCCGCTCCCCGTCCGCGGGCCCCGCACGGCCATCATAGACATTGTGAGCAGCGGGGCCGTCTACGGGCCCTCCGCGTGGGAGCCGAACGTGACGGCGTTCCATCGAAGGCGGACAGCGCCGCCCGATCAGTAGCGCTGCTCGTACCAGCCGTCGCCGGGCGGCTGCGTCTCGTCGTGGAAGAGCGTGAGCGTGCCGCCGCCCTCGAGGACGACGCGGTAGTAGCTGCGCCGCAGCGGCGGCTCGCGCCACCACTCGTCCGCGATGCGCCACGCCTCCGCGACGCGCTCGACGGCGAGCGGTGCGTCCCGCACGCCGCGCCGCGTCCGCCGCAACTCGCGCGGCTCGCCCTCGGGGCCGGGACGCACCTCGATCGGCCGTGGCAGGCCCAGCGGGCTGAGCGCGCCGTCCGCCGGCTGCCGCTCCGCGCTCACGGCTCGTAGTCGGCGAGGGCGTAGCGGCGCTCGGGGATGCGGCTCTGCGGAGCGAGCGCGACGACACGGCGCAGCGCCGCCTGCCCGTAGCGCAGCCGCAGGTGGCGGGCCATCTCGTCCAACTGCTCGCGACGCCGCGCGCCGCCCTCGCGCAGCAGCCGGGCCTGGCGGCCACGCTCGGCGGTCAGGCCGCCGAGCTCCAGCGTCAGCTCGGCCACCGGCCCGCCGAACTCCGCCGCCTCGATCGAGGGCGCGAGCGCGGTCCACAGCCGCGTGCGGTCGCCGGTCGGCTCGGTCAGCACGCGACGGCGCTCCCAGACCCGCTCGTCCTCCATCACGGCGTTGAGCTGGACGGCGCGCACGAGACGGCCGCGCGCCACGGGCCGTGCGAGCGCGCGTCCCAGCAGTTGCCCGAAGGTGTGCAGCAGCGCCTCGCGGCCGATCAGCGGCGGCTCGGCCTGCGCGCGCTCCAGCACGCGCTCGCGCTGCGCGATGGGCGCGAGCGGCGTCGGATCTTCGCCGCGCGCGGCCAGCCAGGCGCGCCCGCCCGCCTCCCCGAGCTGCGCCTCGACGGCGTGTCGCGGCAGCGCCGCGAGGTCGCCGAGCGTGGCGATGCCGAGCAGCGCGAGCCACTCCCGCGCCGCCTGCTCCAGCGGCAGCAGCGCGGTCGGCCGCGGCGCGAGGAAGGCGCGCGCCTCGTCGCCGTCGATGCGCAGCCACGCCCCCGGTTGCGCGGCGAAGGCGGCCACGCGCGCCGTGAAGCGGCTGTCCGCCACTCCCAGCCGCGCGCCGAACTCGCGCGGAGCCGCCTCCAGCAGCGCCCGGGCGAGTGCGTCCTGCTGCGGGTAGAGGCCCTCGAGGCCGCGCAGGTCGGCGTAGACCTCGCCCGGCGCCGCCTCCTCGACCAGCGGGCTGACGGCGGCGGCGGCCTCGACGAGCTGCGAGGCGGCGCGCCGCACGCGCGCCGGCCGCGCCTCGATGACGGCGAGCGCGGGGCAGCAGGCCAGCGCCTCGCTGAGCCGCTGTCCCGGCCGCACCCCGCGCGCGGCGGCGGCCTCGCTGGCCTCGGCCACGCGCCGCCCGGAGTCATCGCTGACGGCGACGGGCCGCCCGTGCAGCTGCGGACGCGCCGCCAGCTCGGCGGCGAGCGCCGGCGATGGCACGAGCAGGCATGCGATCCGTGAGCGTCGAATCCTCATGGTTCACCCCCGCCAAGAGGCTTGCGCATGGTAGCAGAACGCACGTTCTGTTACCATGCCTCCCGGTGCGGCGAGGGGGTGACGCCGTGGCGCGTATACGCCGCGATCAGCAGCCCGGCTACATGGAGCGCTGGGACGAGTTCGAGGCCCGGCAGGCTCGGGCCGTGCCGGACACCCCGCGCTCGCGTGCGCCTCGCGATCCGGCCGCGCCCCTCGTCGGCGACGCGCTCGACGGCGTGCCCTACGTCGAACTGCACGCGCATAGCCACTACTCGTTGCTGGAGGGCGCATCGAGCCCCGGCGAGCTGGTGCGGACCGCCGTCGAGCAGGGTCACGCCGCGCTGGCGCTGACCGACCACGACGGCATGTTCGGGGCGATGGAGTTCGCGCGCGCCGCCCGCGAGGCGGGACTGCGGCCGATCAGCGGCCTCGAGCTCACTGTCTCCGAACCGGCGGCGTCGGGCGACGACGACTGCGACGGCGGCGAGGTGCGCTCGCACCTCACGCTGCTGGCGGAGACGCGGCAGGGCTACGCCAACCTCTGCCGGCTCTCCAGCTACGCCTTCGGGCTGCGCGAGAGCGATCGCCGTGCGCAGGAGGCGCGGCGGCTCGACCCCGTACTCCCGCTCGCCGATCTGGAGCGGCACGCGGACGGGCTGATCGTGCTCAGCGGCTGCCGCGAGGGCCGCATCCCCCGCCTCGTGCAGGCGGGACGCCGGGCCGAGGCGGCCGCGGCGCTCGAGCGCCTCGCCGGCTGGTTCGGGGCGGACCGGGTCTTCGTCGAGCTGCAGGACAACGACGTGCACGGCGACCGCCCGCGCAACGAGGCGCTGGTCGCGCTCGCGGAGCGGGCGGGCGTGGGCGTGGTCGGCACCGGCAACGTCCACTACCACGTGCGCGAGCGGCACCGGCTGCAGGACGTGCTGGTCGCGATCCGCCATCGCGCGAGCCTCGACGAGTCCCACGCCGAGCGGCGGCCGAACGCCGAGTTCTGGCTGCGCAGCCCGCGGGAGCAGGCCGAGCGCTTCGCGCGCTACCACCCGCAAGCGGCGGCGAACACGCTGCGGATCGCGCGCCGTTGCCGCTTCGACCTGACAGCCGACCTCGGCTACCGGCTGCCCTCGCCGCCCCTGCCCGGAGGCGTCACGCCGCTCGAGGAGCTGGAGCGGCTCTGCCGCGAGCGTCTGGGGGAGCGCTACCGCTCGCCGGCCGAGCGCGGCAAGGCCGAGGCGCAACTGGTCGAGGAGCTGCGGCTGATCGGACTGCACGACCTGGCCGGGTTCTTTCTCATCTACCACGAGATCTTCAAGCTGGCGCAGGAGGTGGCCCGCGAGGTGCGCGGGCCCGGCGCCGCCCGCAGCGTCACCAACCTGCCGCCCGGGCGCGGCCGCGGCTCCTCGGTCTCCTCGCTGGTCTGCTACCTGATCGGGCTCTCGCACATCGACCCGATTCGCCATCGCCTCTTCGTCGGGCGCTTCCTCAACGAGGAGATGGAGTCGCTGCCCGACATCGACCTCGACTTCCCGCGCGACATCCGGGCGGAGCTGATCGAGCGCGTCCACGAGCGCTGGGGCCGCGAGCGCAGCGCGCTCGTCGCCGCCTTCGCCACCTACCGGCTGCGCAGCGCGGTGCGCGACGTCGGCAAGGCGCTGGGGCTGCCCTCGGCGGAGCTGGACCGCCTCGCCGGGCTGGCCGGCCCCTACGACGGGCCCGGCCAGCTGCCCGAGGAACTCGCGCGCTCGCCGCAGTTCCGGGACCGCGCGGAGGCGCGAGGCTGGCGGGAGCTGGCCGCGCTCGTGCCGCAGCTCGCGGGCGTGCCGCGCCACCTCTCGCAGCACCCCGGGGGCATGGTGATCTCCTCGGGGCCGCTGATCGACTGCGTACCCTGCCAGCCGGCGGCGATGGCGGGCCGCTACCTCTGCCACTGGGACAAGGACTCCGTCGACGACGCGCGGATGGTGAAGATCGACTTCCTCGCGCTCGGCATGCTCTCGGTCGTCGAGGAGACGATCGACCTGATCGCCGACGGGCGCGGGCGCATCGTCGACCTCTCGCGTATCGACTTCGAGGACGAGGCGGTCTACGACGCGATCTGCCGCGGCGACACGGTCGGCGTCTTCCAGATCGAATCGCGCGCGCAGATCGCGATGCTGCCGCGGACGCAGCCGCGCAACCTCGAGGATCTCACCGTGCAGGTCTCGATCGTGCGGCCGGGGCCGATCGTCGGCGGCGCGGTGAACCCCTACGTGCGGCGTCGCGAGCAGCAGCGCCGCAACCCCGGCTACCGCCCCGCCCCGCCGCACGAGTGCGTGCGCGAGGTGCTGGAGGAGACGCTGGGGGTGGTGATCTTCCAGGAGCAGGTGCTGCAGGTCGCCCGCCACATGGGCGGCTTCACGCCCGGCGAGGCCGATCGCTTCCGCCGCTCGCTGGGCCGCAGGCGCGCGCACGAGGAACTCGATGCCTGGCGCGCGCGCTTCATGGCGGGCGCGGCGGAGCGCGGGGTGCCGCTCACGGTAGCGGAGCAGGTCTTCGGCAACCTCGCGGGGTTCGCGGAGTTCGGCTTCCCGAAGAGCCACGGCGCGGCCTTCGCGCTGCTCGCCTACCAGTCGAGCTGGCTCAAGCAGCGCTACGGCCCCGAGTTCCTGTGCGCGCTCTTCAACCAGCAGCCGATGGGCTTCTACCCGCCGCACGTGCTGACCAACGACGCCAAGCGCCACGGCGTCGCCGTCGAGCGGCCCGACATCAACGTCAGCGCCGCCCGCTGCACGGTCGAGCTGCCCGAGGGCGCGATCCGCGTCGGCCTTGGCTACGTGCGGGGCCTCGGCGCCGCCTGGGCCGAGCGCATCGAGGAGGAGCGCGAACGCGCGGGCGAGTACCGCTCGCTGTTCGGCTTCGTGCAGCGCACGGGGCTGGGCCGGCAGGCGACGGCGCGCCTCATCCAGGTCGGCGCCTTCGACGGCTTCGGGCTGCAGCGCCGCGAGCTGCTCTGGCAGCTCGGGCTGTTCACGGGCGGGGCCGTCGCCGGGACGGCGGGCGCACCCGCGGCGGAGGTGGCCGGGCGTCAGTTACGCCTCGATCTGCCGACGGCGCAAGACATGGTGACGCTGCCGGACTTCGGCCCCTACCAGCGGATGGCCGCCGACTACGCGCTGCTGGGCCTCTCGCCGGACCGCCACCCGATGCGCTTCCTGCGCCGCGCGCTCGGCGAGGGCGTCGCCTCCAGCCGCCACCTGCAGGCGCTGCCGGCCGGGCGCACGGTGGAGGTCGCGGGGCTGGTGGTCTGCCGCCAGCGCCCGCTCACCGCGCGTGGCATCGTCTTCCTGCTGCTCGAGGACGAGTACGGCCTGATGAACATCCTCGTGCGGCGCGAGCTGGCCGAGGAGCGGCGCGACGTCGTGCGCACGGCGGCCTTCGTGCGCGCGCGCGGCGTGCTCGACGAGCGCGCCGGCGAGCAGCGCACGCTCATCGCCGGCGCCCTCGACGAGATCACGCCGGCGGGCGCGCTGCCGATGCCGTCCGGCAAGTCCTGGGCCTGACGGCGGGACGGCCTCTCAGGCGGTGAGGTGGCGTGCGAGGAAGGCGATCGAGCCTTCGAGCGCCTCGGGCGTGGTCACGGCGTGCTCGCCGGGGAAGGCGTGCAGCTCCTTCTCGGCGGCGCCGATCATGTCGAAGAGGAAGAGCGAGCTGTAGCGGTCGAATCGCTCGTCGTCCCACTGCACATGGAAATACGTGGGGCAGGCGACCTTTGGCGCCGCCGCTCGCAGGTGCGGCGCGATCTTGCTGCGGTCGACGCTGCTGCCGGTGAGCCCCACCTTGCCCAGGACGGCGGCCCGGATCCGCGGTTCGGCGGCGACGAACGGCAGCCCGAACATCGTGCCCATCGACATGCCCCAGTAGCCGACGCGGGCCTGGTCGATCGCGTCCAGTTCGCTCAGCGCGTCGAGCGTCGCCTGCCAGTCGGCGACCATGCTCGGGACGTTGTTGGGTCGCTGCCAGATCGCGCGGTAGGCGGGGTCGGTGGTCGCGGTCAGGCCGCCGCGGTCGCCGTGGCCGGGGCCGTCGATCGCCGCCGCGGCAAAACCGCGATCGCGTGCGAAGCGCACGCCGAGCGCCAGCATCCGGTCGTTGCGCTTGTGCCCGCTGCCACCGTGGCCGAGCAGCACCAGCGGCGCCGCCCCAACACGCGCGGCCGGCGTCCAGAGGATGCCGGGAATCGCCTCGCCGCCGCGCGTCACCTCGAAGCGGCGCTCGCAGACGCGGTCCTCGATCACGGGCTCGCCGGGGAACTCGAGGGCGCTGGCGGTGGTGGTCATCGAAGACTCCCTGTCGCCGCTACTCGTCGAGCTTGAAGACGCGCACCGCGTTCTCGCGCAGGAACTTCGGCCAGACGCGGTCGCGGAACGGGACCTCCGCCAGCTCGGCGAAGATCCGCTCCAGCGAGAGGCCCGTCGGGAAGTAGCCGGCGTAGATCACCTTGTCCGCGCCTCGGGTGTTCGCGAAGTCGATGATGTCCTGGGGGTAGTGGCGGGGCGCGAAGGCGCTGGTCGAGTAGTAGAGGTTCGGCCACTTGAGCAGCAGCTTCACGGCCAGCGCCGTCCACGGCTCACCGCCGTGGCGCATCACGAAGCGCAGCTCCGGGAAGAACCAGCAGACCTCGTCGATCAGCGCCACGTCCTGCGCCTGCATCGGCACGCGCGGGCCGGGCACGCCCGTGGTGACCGTGACCGCGATGTCCAGCTCGACGCACTTGGCGTAGACCGGGTAGACCCGCTTGTCGTTGATCGGCGCCTGCGGGTGGACGAAGGCCGGCGTCACGCTCGCCGCCTTCACGCCCAGCTCCCGGACGGCGTGCTCCAGCTTGCGCAGGGCCGGGACGCCCTCGTTGGGGTCGACGGTGTACGCGCCGGCGAAGCGGTCCGGGTGCAGCTCGAGGGCGCGCCGGCCGGCGCTCTCCTCGCCGGTCACGTCGACGAGCGCACGCCAGATCCCGTGCGTGTCCATCTCCGTGAGCGTGAAGTCGACCATCTCCTCCAGGCTCCCGGCCTGCGGGAGGTCCGGGCGGTTGCGGTACTGGTACTCCACCGGGTGCTCGAAGACCTCGAGCGACTCGTAGTCGCGCAGCATCGGCCGGAACGAGGTGTACGCCTTGTGGCCGGGCGTGGGGATGCCGAGCAGCGTGTCGACGACGCCGATGTCGCTGGGCATGGGCATCGCGCTACTCCCGCATCTCGCCGGCGTTGCTGGTAGTGCATTCATAGCAGAGACGGCGGCGAGCGCGTCGGCCTCGCGGGCCGGATGGCGGATCGCGAGGCCCTCGTGGCGCGGGGAGGCCGGTGCTGCGCGTGTATAGTCGGGCGGCGTACGCGACCGGGGTGTGACCGATGCAGGAGTACGTGATGCGGCGGGTCCTGCTGGTCCCGCCCACGGTGTTCATCATCTCCCTGATCGTCTTCGGCTCGATCCGGCTGCTGCCGGGTGACGCCCTTGACGACCGGCTGGCCGAGGCCGGTGTGCCGAAGGACGATCGCACAAAGATCCGCGCCGATCTCGGGCTCGACCGGCCCCTGCTGCAGCAATACTTCGAGTGGATGGGCGGGCTGGTACAGGGCGACCTCGGCGACTCCATATTCAGTAAGGAGAGCGTGCGAGCGCGCGTCTGGCGGGCGCTGCCGATCACGGTCGAACTCGACGTGCTCTCGATCCTCTTCGCGGTCATCCTCGGCATCCCCACGGGCCTGATCTCGGCGCTCAAGCCGGGCTCGTTCATCGATCTGACCGTCCGCTCGCTCGCGATCGGCGGGCTGTCGATCCCTAACTTCTGGCTGGCGACGCTGCTGATCGTGCTGCCGGCGATCTGGTGGGGGTGGACACCGTTGCGCCAGTACGTCTCGTTCGCCGAGGATCCCACCGAGAACATCAAGCTCCTTCTGCTGCCCGCGCTGGTGCTCTCGCTACGGCTCGGCGCCACAGTGATGCGCATGGTCCGTTCGGAGATGCTGGAGGTGATCCGCGCGGACTACGTGCGGACGGCCCGCGCGAAAGGCCTGACGGAGTACCGCGTGGTCACGAGGCACGCCTTCAGGAACGCGGCGATCCCCGTGGTCACGGTGATCGGGCTATCGGTCGCCACCCTGCTCGGCGGCAGCGTGATCATCGAGTCGATCTTCGGCCTGCCGGGACTGGGGCGCCTGATGCTGGAGGCGATTCGTGAGCGGGAGTTCGAGATGATCCAGAGCGTGGTGCTCCTCTTTGGCGTGTTCGTGATGCTCGTCAACCTGGGAGTCGACCTCCTGTACGGGTTCCTCAACCCGCAGATCCGTTACGGATGAGCGGCGCACGAGGCGGGAGACGGGGAGCGGTGAGTGCGATGGGCGACTGGCGATGACGGCTGCGGAGAGCCTCTCCCGTCCGCGCGGCCGCGTGCTCTCGCTGCGACGAAATCTGTGGCGCTTCCCGCGCAAGCAGCCGCTGGGTACCTTTGGCGCCGTGGTCGTGGTCATCTTCATCGTGCTCGGCGCCATCGGTCCCTACATCGTGCCGTTCGATCCGTCGGCGATCGCCATCGGGCCCCGCCTCTCCGGCCCCACGCTGGACCACCCCTTCGGGACGGACGCGTTCGCACGCGATCAGTTCAGCCGCATCATCGTCGGCGCGCGACTCTCCGTGTTCATCGGCTTCGGGGCAGTCGCGATCGGAACGGGTGCGGCCACTGTCCTCGGGCTCTGGGTAGGGTACGTCGGCGGAAAGGTCGACATGGTGATCCAGCGCGTGGTGGACGGCGTGATGGCTTACCCGCCGCTTGTGCTTGCGCTGGTGGCGGTCGCCGTGCTGGGGCCGAGCGCCCTGAACGTCATGCTCGTACTCGGCGTGCTGATGATCGCGAGCAACTCCCGCGTGGTCCGCGGCTCCACCCTCGCGATCAAGGAGTCGACCTACGTCGAGGCGGCGAGGGTGGTGGGCGCCAGCACGCCGCGCGTGATCATCCGGCACGTCCTGCCGAACGTGGTCTCGCCGCTGATCGTGATCGCGACGGTCAGCCTCGGCAGCGTCATCCTGGCGGAGGGCGCGCTCAGCTTCCTCGGCCTGGGCGTCCCGCCGCCCACACCCTCGTGGGGGCGGATGATCGGCGGCGAGGAGTCGCGGTTCTACTTCGCGTCGAACCCCTCGCTCGTGCTGTTCCCGGGAATGGCTCTCACGCTGGTGGTGTTCGCCTTCAACATGTTCGGCGACGCGCTGCGCGACGTCCTCGATCCGCGGCTCCGTGGCGAGTGATCGCGAACGCGCGGGGTTGTCTCCGCTCGACCTTGTGGGATAACGTCCAGCGTTGCGAGGCTGTGGACACTGCCTCCGTGTTGTTGTCGGCCCCCGGGGTTCGGCCAGAGGGGATCTGGCTGCGGCGCGCATCGCTATGATAGTGACGACGACGGCGCGAGAGATGCCCGGGCATATGGATGCCCGAGCATACAGGGAGGACGAGCTACGGCATGCCGGAAGCGGGATCTGACGCTGCGTTCGAGGGCGTCATCGGTCGATACATGCACGAGTCAATACCGTGGTGGCCGCGCCCGGTAGAGGCCAAGGCGGGCAGTCCGAACTTCCTGATCATCGTGCTGGACGACGTCGGCTTCGCTCACCTGGGCTGCTACGGGTCGCCGATCGAGACCCCGAACATGGACCGGCTCGCCGAGGCGGGCGTGCGCTACACGAACTTCCACGTGCCGCCGGTCTGCGCCGCTTCCCGGGCGAGCCTGCTGACCGGGCGGAACCACCACTCGGTCGGGATGGGCAACAATCCGAACTGGAACTCGGGCTTCCCCCGCGGCCGAGGCGCGATCTCGCCCGCGGCGGCGACCCTGGCGCAGATGCTGCAGTCCAACGGGTACAGCACCTTTGCGGTCGGCAAGTGGCACCAGGCCCCGATCGCTGAGACGTCCGCGGTCGGGCCCTTCCACAACTGGCCGCTGCAGAAGGGCTTCGAGCGCTACTACGGGTTCCTCGATTCCCTCACCGACCACTTTGAGCCCGTGCTGACGGAGGACAACCACCCCAGGCCACGCCCGGAGGGCGAGGGCTACCACCTGAGCGAGGATCTGGTGGACCAGGGCATCTCCATGGTCCGCAACCAGCGCTCGCTCATGCCCAACAAGCCGTTCTTCCTCTACCTGGCGTTCGGCGCCTGCCACGCCCCGCTGCAGGCGCCTCCGGAGTGGCTGGCGAAGTACCGCGGGCGGTTCGACCGGGGGTGGGATGTAGAACGGCAGGAGGTCTACGAGCGACAGCTGGAGATGGGGATCATCCCGCCCGGCACCGAGCTCGCCCCCAGAAACGACGACGTGCTCCCCTGGGACGAGCTTTCAGCCGGCGACCAGCGTGTCTCCGCCCGCTTCCAGGAAGCTTTCGCCGCGATGCTCGACCACACCGATGCGCAAATCGGACGACTGCTCGACTACCTCGAATCGATCGGCGATCTCGAGAACACGCTCACGATCCTTGTTTCCGACAATGGGGCCAAGGCAGGCTCGCCGACCGGAACATTCATCGTGAACTACAATCAGATCCCGGTCGATCATTCGGTGAACCTGCCCAACATCGACAAGATCGGCGGGCCGGATTCCCACTCCTTCTCGGCGTACGGCTGGTCTCAGGTCGGGAACACGCCGCTCAAGCGCTACAAGATCAACACGCACGGAGGCGGCGTCCGCGTTCCGATGATCGTCAGTTGGCCCGCGCGGATCGAGGACGCCGGAGCGACACGCAGCCAATTCCACCACATGACGGATGTCACGCCGACGATCATCGAGCTCCTCGATCTGGAGGCGCCGACCACGTATCAGGGCGCCCGCCAGATGCCGATCCACGGCACCAGCATGGCGTACACGTTCGATCAGCCGCGCGCACCCACCAGGAAGCGCACGCAGTACTTCGAGACGGCGGGTCACCGCGCCATCTGGCACGAGGGCTGGAAGGCCGTCGCCTACCATGACCCCGCCACCGAGTTCGAGGCGGACCAGTGGGAACTTTATCACCTGGACGAGGACTTCTCGGAGTGTCAGGACCTCGCGGTTGAGCACCCGCCGAAGCTGCGGGAGTTGATGGAGCGATGGTGGGTAGCTGCGGGCCTCTACGACATCCTGCCGCTGGACACCCGCCTCGACGGCACGCTGTCGCTCCCCCCGCCCCCGGGCACTCCGGCTGAACAGCGCCGCTTCCGTTGCTACGCTGACATCGCTCACATCCCGGCGAACGCGGCTCCGGATACTCGCAACCGCTCATACACGATCACGGCGGCGATCGAGCGACAGACCGCGGACGACGATGGCGTGATCGTTGCGCGCGGCGGCATCACGGGGGGATACAGCTTCTTCATCCAGGGTGGTCGCCTGATCTTCGAGTACAATCACCAACCCGGACGTACCCGGATCGTCTCCGAAGCGGACGTGCCCCCCGGCCGCGCCAGCGTGAGCATTCGTTTCGAGAAGACCGGAGACCTGACCGGCGAAGCGAGCCTCCACATCGGCGGCGCCCTCGTCGGCGGCGGTCCCATCGCCGGGACGTTTGCCGGCTTGTTTGCGATCGAGGGTTTGGACATCGGCCAGGACTCGAAGACCGCCGTGAGCGATCTCTACCGCGCGCCATTCCCGTTCGGCGGAACCATCCACCATGTGGACTTCGAGCTTGGGGATGACCAGAGCGATCCGGACCAGGCGCGGTGAGCGGAGCGCGTTGCTCGCCGGATGATCGGCGGCGAGGAGTCGCGCTGCTACTTCGCGACGAACCTGTCGCTCGTGCTGTTCTCAGGGATCGCGCTCGCGCTGGTGGTGTCCGCCTTCAACGTGTTCGGCGACCCGGTCCGCGACGTCCTCGATCCGCGGCTGAGCGGTGAGTGATGCGTCGCCACGCGCATCTCCTCGCTTGATCCGCTAAAGTACTGTTCATTACGTCCGTCGCCGCGCATGCCGATCGGGGTATTCGCGGCCCTGGTATGGCGAGGCGATTGGCACAGAGGGGGGAACAATGCCAGACAGTCTGATTGAAGGACGAGGGATCTTCAGCCGCCGTGCGCTACTGCGAGGCGGCGCCGTGGGCGCGACCGGGCTGGTAGCCGCCGCGCTCATCGGCTGCGACGACGACGACGACGAGCCCGCGCCGGCCCCGGCCGCGGCTACGGCCGCTCCGGCCACGCCTGCTCCGACGCCGACGGCCACGGAGGCGCCTGCGGCGACACCGACGGCCACGCCGAGGGCCCCGGCGACGCGGGCCACGCCGCCGCCAACGCCAACGCCCACGCCCACGCCCACACCTGACCCCGACGAGGCGAAGCGGGGCGGCGAGATCGTCACGGTCTTCTTCCGCGCCCGCACCTCATGGGATCCGCACCGCGCGACATCGCCGATCCAGACGAACGACCACTGGGGCCTGGTCGGCAACAACCTGTTCGTGCCGGATCCGGGGACGCTGCTCGCCGCCGGCGACCTCGTCACCGACTGGGAGTGGAGAGGCGATACCACGCTCGTTGCGAGGCTGGACCCGGCTGCGAAGTGGCAAAACCTCCCGCCCGTCAACGGACGTCCGTTCACGGCCCAGGACGCCAAGATCAACGTGGAGCGCATCGCCTTCAGGGACTGGTCGCCTCGTGCCTTCATATTCTCGTCGCTCGAGAGCGTCGACGCCGTCGACGAGGGCACCATCCAGTTCAACCTCAGTGGCCCGGACGCCAACTTCCTCGACGCGCTGGCCTCGCTCTACAACGCGATGGTCGCGCCCGAGGTCATTGGGTTTTCCGGGGACGACCTGAACGACACAGCGGCCTTGATCGGCACCGGACCGTTCCTCTCCGAGTCGCACGAGGAGGGCGTCGGCGGACGCTACGTCAGGAACCCCGACTACTGGCGGGCCGGCCGTCCCTACCTCGACGCGGTCGAGTACCGGATCGTCCCGGACGACTCGGTGCAGTTCGGCCTCTTCAAGGCGGGTGAGATCGATGGGCCGGCGCGCGTCTGGCCGAACAGCTTCGGCATCCAGCTGCAGGAGGATGAGGATCTGACCGTCCGGCACTCCAACGGCGATTTCCGCGGCTACAGCGGCGCCGTCTTCGCCGTCCAGAAGGAGCCGTTCAACGACATCCGGCTGCGCGGGGCCGTACACCTCGTGTTCAACCGCCAGGCGCTCGCCGAGTTCCAGTACGAAGGGTTCGCCTCGCTGTCGACTCCCGGCGGCCGCGACCCGTACTTCACCCTCCCCGACGAGGAGATCATCCAGGCGCCGGGCTACCGCCCGGAGAAGGAGGCGGACATCGCGCAGGCCGCGCAGCTGGTGCAGGCCGCCGTCGGCGGCGAGCTCAAGGTGCCCCAGCACACCGGCGAGTTCTACGTGGTGCAGAACGAAGTGCTGCAGGCGGAGCTCGCCGGGATCGGCATCAAGACCGAGCTCAAGATCCTGCCCAGGGGCGGAATCATCTCCACCGAACACGCCGACGCGAACGAGGACTTCGTCTTCCAGTCGACGACGCGTGGCGGCGGCGACACCGTGGACCACTCGCTCCTGCAGACCTTCCACCCCGGCGGGTCGCAGAACCCCTACGGCATCGACGACCCCGTGCTGACCGAGATGATCGATCAGCAGCGCGGGATCCTCGACCTCGAGGCGCGGCGCGAGGTGTACCACAACGTCGAGCGCCACATCCTCCAGAACGTCTACATCGCACCGGGCCTGCGTGGTCAGGGCTTCATGTTCTGGAAGAACAGGGTCAAGGGGTACCGCTTCGGTCTCTCCGGAGGCGGCAACGTCAAGGCGCACCTCTTCGAGGAGATCTGGGTCGAGGACTAGCCGTCGCGCGGACAGCGCGGACGGTCATCACGCGGCGCACGCCCGGCACCTGCCGGCGTGCGCCGCGCTGATCACGGGGAGGATGGCGTGCCATGAGTCTTGACGTGCAGAAGGCCCAGTGGGAGCGCTCGGCCGCCGTGCCGGGGCAGCTCACCGAGCCGTTCACGCGCTGGGTCCGCACGCCGGACACCGTGTTCGGCGAAGGGGCGCACCGCTACCGGGTGATCGATAACTGGGCGCGACGCCCTCGCGGCTGGCCGCTCGGCGACGTCGCCGGCGTGGCCGTCGACGCCGACGACAACCTCTTCGTCTACAACCGCTCGACCCGCCCGATCCATATCTACGACCGGGACGGCAACTTCCTCGACTGGTGGGGCGACGACGAGCACACCACCCCGCACGGGATCACGATCGACCCGGCGGGCGATGTCTGGCTCGCCGACACGGGCGATCACCTCGTCAAGAAATGCACGGCGGACGGCAAGCTGCTGCTCGCGATCGGCCGGCGGCACATCAACATGCCGGACATGGGCGGAATACCGTTCAACCGGCCGACGCGCGTGGCGGTCGCCGCGAACGGCGACCTCTACGTCAGCGACGGCTACGGCAATAGCCACATCCACGTATTCGACGCCGGCGGCGACCACAAGTTCACCTTCGGCAGCCCGGGAGACGGGCCCGGCCAGTTCAGCACGCCCCACGCGATCTTCATCGACCACAACCAGCGCGTGTACGTCTGCGACCGCATGAACAGCCGCATCCAGCTGTTCGACCTCGACGGCGAGTACCTCGAGGAGTGGCGCGGCGTGCACCTGCCGGACGATCTGGTGGTCGGCCCGGACGGCACGGTCTACATCGCAGAGCTGCTGCACCGGATCACGATCTGGAGCCCCGAGGGCGAGCGGATCGCGGGCTGGGGCGACGAGGGCTGCGAGTGCCCGCAGGACGCGCTGCCGATCGTGCAGTGCCCGGCGGAGAGCTTGGACGCCGGGATGGTGATCGGTCCGCACGGCCTCACGCTCGACTCCGAGGGCAGCATCTACGTGGGCGACCTCGCCGACACCTACCGCGGCATCGATCGCGGCTCGCGCGCGGTCCAGAAGTTCGTGCGCGTGGACTGAGCGTCCGGCAGGCAGGGCCGCGGAGATGGACTACGAGGGCTACGAGTTCCTCAAGATCGAACTCGACGACGAGGGCATCCTCACGATCACGCTCAACCGCCCGGACCGGCTCAACGCCGCGCACCCGCCGATGCTCGATGAGCTCGAGCGCATCTTCCACGACGTGAACCGCGACCCGGCCGTGCACGTCGTCGTGCTCACGGGCGCCGGGCGCGCCTTCTGCGCGGGCGGCGACATCAAGGCGATGTCGGACCGCAACAGCGGCGACGAGGATCACGCCTGGGCGATCCCGAAGCCGGGCCGCCATGACATCATCCGCGGCCTGCTCGCCCTCGAGCCGCCGATCATCGCCGCCGTCAACGGCGCGGCGGTCGGCGTCGGCGCGACCCTCGCGCTGTTCTGCGACATCGTGATCGCCGCCGAGACGGCGCGCATCGGCGACTCGCACATCAAGCTGGGGATGGTGCCAGGCGACGGCGGTACGGTGATCTTCTCGCACCTGCTCGGCCTGCCGAAGGCGAAGCAGCTGCTGCTCACCGGCGACCTGATCGACGCGGCGGAGGCGGAGCGGATCGGCCTGATCAGCGAGGCTGTCCCCGGCGACCAGCTGATGGCGCGCGCGCGCGACCTCGCGCGGCGGATCGCGGCGAACCCGCGCCTCGCCGTGCGCTGGACCAAGATGTCGCTCAACCGCCGCCTGGAGGAAGAGGTGCTGCTCGGTCAGGTTCCTGCCTCGGCGCTGGAGTGGCTCTCGCTGCAGATGGACGACCACAAGGAAGCGATTCGGGCCTACGAGGAGAACCGTCCGCCGCAGTACACCGGGCGCTGACGCCGCCGCCCCTGCGACACGCCCGTCCGTCAGACCGCCGGCAGGCGGTCCTCAATGCCCAGCTCGGCGAGGATGCCCCGGAACCACTCGATCACCTCGGGGTGGTAGGGGATGCCGAGCTCGCGGCGGATCGCCTCTTCCTCGTGCTCGGGCAGGCCGGCGTAGTAGACGCGCTCCTCGCCGGGCGCGGTCTTCGCCTCGCGCAGCCGCCGCAGGTAGGCGGCCATGTCGTCCTTGAATCCCTCGAGGTCCGTGAACGCGTCGATGCGGTAGGCGAGCAGGTGGTGCGCCTGGCGGGCGCGACGGTCCGGCCCGGCGGCGCCGCCCGAGAGCAGGCTCGTCAGCACCTCGACCATGACGGCGAGGCCGTAGCCCTTGTGAGAGCCGATCTCACGCGTGCCGCCGAGCGGCAGCATCATGTACGGCTCCGGGATCGGCTGCTCCTCCATGATCGGCTCGCCGTCCTCGCCGGCGATCCAGCCCGGCATCGTGTCGCGCCCGAGGCGCTGCACGAGCCGCACCTTGTTGCCGGCGATCGAACTCATCGACCCGTCGAAGATGAACGGGGCCTCCTCGCGGGTGGGTACCGCCATCGCGATCGGGTTGAGGCCGATCAGCGGCTCGGCGCCGAACGTCGGCGTGACGTTGACGCCGCCGGCGGTCATCGAGACGCCGATCATGTCGTGCTCGAGGGCCATCGCGGCGGTGTAGGCGGCGGCGCCATAGTGGCCGCCGTTGTAGACGGCGACCGAGCCGATCCCGTACGCGCGCGCCCGTTCGATCGCGATGCGCATCGCCTCGGGCCCGATCACCCCGCCGTGCGCGCCGTCCGAGTCGATCGTGCAGGCGGCAGGGCTGTCGTGGGTGATGCGCCACTGCGGCTGCAGGTTGATGGTGCCGTTGCGGATCGAGTCGACGTAGCGGCGCAGCATGTTCGAGGCGCCGTGCGAGTCGATCCCGCGGATGTCCGCGTAGAGCAGCACGTCCGTCGACTGCTCGGCGTGATCGCGCGGCATGCCGAGGGCGACGAACAGGTCCTCGACCGTGGCGCGCATCACCCCCGGATCGACGCGCACCTCGATTTCGGACGGGACGTGGAAGCGCTCCAGCATCAGGAGCTCGCCGTGTGGAAGACCGGCAGGACGTCCTCGATGTAGGCCTCGTAGGCGTCCCAGTTGATCGGCGGCCGGAAGGCGATGTTCAGCCCCTGCACGCCCGTCTCCACGTACTCGCCGATGCGGTCGATGGCCTGCTGGGCCGTGCCCGTGATCGAGCCGGGGACGAAGTTGGCGGGCGGATCGGCAGCGCTGTCATCGGCGTGGGCGCGCATGTGGAAGCGGAGATTGACGCTGGTCTCGATCTCCCCGGGGTCGCGGCCCAGCCGCTCGCACGCTTCCTCCAGCGCGTCCAGCCGCTCGCGGATGATCTCGGGCGGCTGGTAGGGGACGTTGTAGCCGTCGGCGTACTGGGCTGCGAGCCGGGGCGTCCGCCTCGGGCCGTTGCCGCCGACCCAGATGCGCATGCCCGGGTTGAGCGGCCTGGGGCTGCAGACCGCGCCGGAGAGCTGGTAGTGCTTGCCGTCGAAGTCCGTCACCGGATCGCGCCACAGCGAGCGCACGATCTGCAACGTCTCCTCGAGTTGCTCGAAGCGCTGCCCCAGCGGCGGGAAGTCGTAGCCGAACTCGCGGAACTCCTCCTCGAACCAGCCGGCGCCGATGCCGATCTCCGCCCGTCCGCCGGAGAGGTGGTCGATGGTGACCGCGGCTTTGGCAAGCAGGGAGGGGTTGCGGAACAGCGCGCAGAAGACGAGGCAGCCGACGCGCATGTTCGAGGTCGCCCCGGCCAGCGCGGCCAGCGAGGCGACGCCCTCGAAGCAGGGGTCTTCCCGCAGGTTCAGGGGATTGGCGTAGAAGTGGTCCCAGACCGAGGCCCAGTGGAAGCCGGCCTCGTCGGCGCGCCGCCAGACCTGGAGCAGCTCGTCCATCGCGAGGTCTTGCGGGCCGGTATGGATGCCGAGCTTCAGGGTCATCGGGCGCCTCGTCTCACCACGCGAGCGGCTGGCTGGCGGCGATGCTATCAGGCGCGCTCGCGACAGTGCCCACTTACGACGCGCGTGCCGACGCCTTGAGCTTCTGCCGGGCCATCACGAGGTCATAGTCTGCCTGCAGACCAAGCCAGATGTACGCCCTCGTCCCGAACTCGGCCTCAAGCTGCAGGGCGGTCTCGGCGGTGATTGCCTTGCGGCCGCGCACGATCTCGTTCACCACCTGATACGGTCGCCCGATGCGTCGCGCCAGCTCGCGCTGCGACATCCCGCGGACCTCCAACTCCTCGGCGAGCAACCAGCCGGGGTGGGAGACAGAGTCAGGCTCCACGTAGGGAAACGTCTCAGTCATGGTAGTCCACCACCTCCTCGACGGTGACGGTCCGTTCGTCCTCGACCGTCACGATCATCCGCATTCGCCCCGTCAACCGAAGCGAGTGTTGCCCTCTCCGGTCGCCCGTCAGCGGGTGGAAGTCCAGCGGACGGATATCGTACAGGTGCTCAACACGCTCGGTGCGCCGGAGTGCTCGCACGAGATCGACGTACCGCTGCCCCGTGACCGGGCCCCACTCGCGCACTGCGCGGTTGCGCTGCTCTAAGGCCCGCTGCAAGCGGCGGGTGCGGAAGCGAAGCTCCACGAACCGAGCGTACGAGCAGTGGGTGAACGCGTCAATCGAGGGGTGAATACGCGGCCCGCCCCGCGCTCCTCTAGTATGGCGCCCATGACGAAACCACTCGAGGGCAAGGTCGCCGCCGTTACCGGCGCGGGGCGCGGCATCGGCCGCGGGATCGCACTGCGGCTCGCCGAGGAGGGCGCGAAGGTCATCGTCGCCGACTACGGCGGGCCCGTGGACGGCGCGGGCGGCCCGGAGGCGGACGTCGCCCAGGTCGTCGCGAACGAGATCATCGCCGCCGGCGGCGAGGCCGCCGCGAGCCGGTCCGATGTCTCGACGATGGAGGGCGGCGAGCAGATCGTCGCGACCGCCCTCGAGAGCTTCGGGCGGCTGGACGCGATGATCTGCTGCGCCGGCATCCTCGTCGACGGCGGCGTGCTCGAGGTCAGTCCCGAGGCCTGGGACCGGGCGATCGCGGTGCACCTGCGCGGGCACTACTCCTGCGCGCGGGCGGCGGCGAACGTCATGCGCGAGCAGGGCAGCGGCCGCATCATCTCCTTCTCGTCGAGCACCGCCCTGGCCGGCGCGGGCGCCCGCGTCGCCTACGCGACGGCGAAGGCGGGCGTGATCGGCTTCGCGCTCAGCCTCGCCGAGGAGCTCGAGCCGCTCGGGATCACCTCGAACTGCATCGTCCCCGTCGGGGCGACGCGCATGCACGACATCGTCGCGCAGCAGGCGGGACAGGTCGGCGAGGGCGACCCACTGCCGAGCGAGCAGGCGATCGGCGGCGTCATGGACCCGGCGAACGTCGCGCCGATCGTCGCCTACCTGCTGACCGACGAGGCCACCTCGATCAACGGGCAGGTCTTCGGCGCGGTCGGCCGGCGGGTCTACCTGCTCAACCACCGCGAGTGGGTGTCGCACATCGGCAGCGAGGGGCCGTGGACGCTGGACGCGCTGATCGAGCGCGTGCCGGCGGAGCTGGGGCCGGACCTCGACCATCGCCGGGTGCCGTGGCCCGGCAGGTAGCGGGCCGAAGGGCGGAACCTCGATGGTGAACGTGACGCGGCTCGAGCATCACGGCTGGGCGAACGGCGACGGGCGCTGGGGCGCCCCCGCGACCCGCTCCCGGGGGATCGTCGAGGAGCCGCTCGGCTGCGGCGAGCACACGTATCACGTCGTCGACAACTGGGCGAGGCGACCTCGGGGCTGGGTGATGACGGACGTGGCCGGCGTCGCCGTCGACGCCGAGGACCGCGTCTTCGTCTTCTCGCGCTCGCCGCGCCCGGTCCAGGTCTACGACCGCGACGGCTACTTCCTCGACTGGTGGGGCGACGACGTGACGACGACGGCGCACGGCATCAGCGTGGACGCCGAGGGCAACGTCTGGCTCGCCGACACGGGCGACCACACCGTGCGCAAGTTCACGCCCGAGGGGAAGCCGCTGCTCAGCCTCGGAACTCCGAACCAGTGCGCGCCCTTCATGAGCGGTGAGCCGTTCAACCAGCCGACGCGCGTGGCGGTGGCCGCGAACGGCGACCTCTACGTCAGCGACGGCTACGGGAACGCGCGCATCCACGTCTTCAGCGCCGACGGCGAGTACCGCTTCGGCTGGGGCAGTCCCGGCTCCGGGCCGAGCCAGTTCTCGAACCCGCACGCCGTCACGATCGGCCCCGACGGCCGCGTTTACGTCTGCGACCGCTCGAACCGCCGCATCCAGGTCTTCGCCCTCGACGGGACGTACGAGGAGGAGTGGTCCGGCGTGAACCTGCCGGACGACCTCGCCTTCGGCCCGGACGGCAACGCCTACGTCGCCGAGCTGCTGCACCGCATCAGCATCTGGAGCCCCGAGGGCGAGCGCATCACCGGCTGGGGCGACGAGGGCTGCCAATGCCCGGAGCAGCCGCCGATCCCGCCCTGCCCGGCAGAGCGGCAGGACGCGGGCCAGGTGATCGGCCCGCACGGCCTTGCCGTGGACTCACAGGGCAGCATCTACGTCGGCGACCTCGCGGAGACCTACCGCGGCATCGACCGCGGCTCGCGCGCGCTCCAGAAGTTCGTGCGGGCCGACGCGTAACCCGCGGCGCAACAACATTAGACTTGACTTATAGTAGAAAAGGCTTATACTCCGCGTGTGGGAAGTCGAGTACACGGATCAGTTCGAGGGCTGGTGGCAGCAACTGAGCGTCGGGCAGCAAGAGGCGCTCGACGATCGCGTGATGCTGCTGGCGGAGACTGGTCCGGGACTCGGGAGGCCGGTGGTAGGGACGATCACGGGCTCCCGCCATTCCAACATGAAGGAGTTGCGGGTCTCACAGGGTGGCGCGCTGCGTGTGCTGTTCGCCTTTGATCCGCGCCGCTACGCCATCCTGCTGCTGGGCGGTGACAAGTCCGGGCAGTGGAATGAGTGGTACAGGCGGGCGATTCCCGAGGCGGACGCGCTCTATGGCGACCATCTCGAGGCACTGCGCGCGGAAGGGTTGATCGGGAGCGGGGACGGGTAAGGGAGTCGGTGTCATGGCCAGGAACTATCGAGACCTCCACGAGAAGGTCGTAGCCCGCCCGGGCGCACCCGAGCGGCTCGCCGCGCTGCGTGAGGCGACCGTGGCGGAGATCGGCCTGTACGAACTCCGCCGCGCGCTCGACCGCTCCCAGGCCGAGTTGGCGGTGAGCATGGGCAGCAGCCAGCCCGCGGTGTCCCAGTTCGAACGTGGCGATGACATCCGGCTGTCGTCGCTCCGGAGGTATCTCGAGGGGCTGGGCGCTCGCCTGCGGATCGTCGCCCTCTTTGGTGATGGCGAGGCAGAGACGGCGATTCCACTACGGATCGGGAGCAGGGGATCGCTGCAGGTCGCGGACGAGGAGCCTGACTACCTCGCCGAGTAGGCGGCGCGGCCCGACCCTCCGAGCCACTCAATCACCGAGTACCCGGGATCCCCTAGAACACGATCACGCAGCGGCCGCGGGCGCCTCCGGCCTCGAGGCGGGCGTGGGCGTCCGCCGCCTGTTCCGCCGGGTACGTCTGGTACACGCGCAGAGTCAGCTGCCCGTCCTCGGTCTGCTGGCGCAGCCGGTCGAGCAGGTCCGCCCGGTGGTCGTACGTGCGCACCGAGGTGACGTGGAAGGCGATCCCGCGCTCGCCGGTGCCGCCCCAGCCGCGCACCGCGGCGTAGGCGCCGCCGTCGCGGATCGCGCCCACCGCGAGCTCGTTCTGCACCGCACCGTCGGCGAGCCCGTCGACGCCCCCGGCCGCGACCTTGCGGATCTGCTCTGAGATGTCGTCGCCTCGAGGCACGACGATGTCGGCGCCGAGGTCGCGGACGAGCTGCTCGTCGGCGGCTGAGGCGTCGGCGATGACGCGCAACCCCTCCGCCTTGGCGAGTTGCACGACGTAGCCGCCGTAGCAGCCGGCCGCGCCGGTGACGCCGAGGGTCTGACCCGGCTGCAGCGCGAGCTGGTCGAGCGACTGGCGAGCCGTGAGCCCGTTCATCGGCAGCGTGGACGCCTCGGCGTGGCTGCCGCCTGCCGGGGCCCGGACGACGGAGTCGGCGGAGAGCACGATGCTCTCGCGGTAGGCGCCGTGGCTGCCGCCCGGGAGCACCATCGCCATCACCGCGTCGCCGACGGCGAGGTCGGTCTCCGTGCCGGGGCCGATCTCGTCGATGACGCCGGCGGCGTCCATGCCGGGGACGTGCGGCCCCGCTACGTCACGCAGCGCGTCGGCGCGGGAGCCGTTGCGCAGCATCGTGTCCGTTGGGCTCACCGCGGCGGCGTGGACGCGAATGCGAACCTCGCCGGGACCGGCGTGGACCTCGGGCAGATCGACGACCCGCAGTACCTCCGGGCCCCCGAACTCGACGACTCCGACTCCTCGCATGGCTCCCTGCCTCTCTCATGCATCGGCTGCAGACACGCCTCGCGCCGGGCGTGATCCCCGGCGCGAGGTGTGCGATCAGTTCGCCGAGGCGTGCGCTGGCGCCCCGACGTGTGGTTAGCGGCCGGCGGCGGCGGCGATCGCGCGGCCCGTGAAGACCCGCGTCATCGCCCGCCGGTACTCCTCCGAGCCCGCCAGGTCCGCGTTCAGGTCCTCCAGGCTGTCGGCCGCCGCGGCGGCGGCGGAGATCGCCTCTTCGTCCAGCGCCGAGCCGGTCAACGCGTCCTCGACCGCCCCGAGCCGCTGCGCGTGCGTCGAGGCGCCCGTCACGGCCACGCGGGCGCCCGTGCAGACGCCGCCCTCGACGGTCAGCGAGGCCGCCACACCGACGATCGCGAAGTGCGAGGCCGGGTGGCGAAGCTTCGCGTAGGCCGCCTGCGAGGGAGCGTCGAAGCTGACCGAGGTGATCAACTCCTCCTCCGCGAGGTCGACCTCGAAGAGGCCGCTGAAGAAGTCGCCGGCAGCGACCGTGCGCTCGCCGCCCGGACCGGCGATGTGGATCGACGCGTCGAGCGCGACCACCACGGCCGGGAGGTCGGACGCCGGGTCGGCGTGCGCCAGGCTCCCGCCGATCGTGCCGCGGTTGCGCACCTGCTGGTCGCCGATCTCGCCCGCCGCCTCGGCGACGACGGGCGCGGACGCCAGCAGGACCGCGTCGTCCTCGAGTTCGGCGTGCGTGGTGAGCGCGCCGATCGAGATCCGTCCGCCGTCCTCGCTGACGCCGGAGAGGCCGGGGATGCGGCTGATGTCGATGAGCAGCGACGGCTCGGCGAGGCGCAGCTTCATCAGCGGGATCAGGCTGTGACCCCCGGCGATGAAGCGGGCGTCGCCTTCCGCCTGCTGCTTGAGCGCGATCGCCTCCTCGACGGAGCCGGCGCGCTGGTACTCGAACGCTGAGGGGATCATGCGTCGCCTCCATGGATCAGACGCCAGAGCTTCTCCGGACGCAGCATCATGTCGATGTGCTCCACGCCGAACTCGCTGAGCGCGTCAACGGCGGCGCTGACGATGCAGGGAGTGGACCCGATCGTGCCGGCCTCGCCGATGCCCTTCACGCCCAACGGGTTGAGCGGCGAAGGCGTCACGGTGTGGTCCAGCTCGAAGCGCGGGAAGTCCCGCGCGCGCGGGATCGCGTAGTCCATGAACGAGGCGGTCACGAGCTGACCGCTCGCCTCGTCGTAGACCGCCTCCTCGGTCATCGCCTGGCCCACGCCCTGGGCGATGCCGCCGTGGATCTGCCCGGTGACGATCAGCGGGTTGACGATGTTGCCGCAATCGTCCACGCCCACGAAGCGCTGCAGTTCCAGCTCGCCGGTGTCGCGGTCGATCTCCACCTGGGAGATGTAGCAGCCGAAGGGCCAGGTGAAGCCCTCGGGCTCCCAGAAGGCCTCGTCGCTCAGTCCCGGCTCGGTGTCCGGGGGCAGCGGAATCGGGGCGTAGGCGAAGGCCGCCACGTCCGTGAACGGGACGCCGGTCTCCTCCTGGCCCGCGGGCCCGATCATGCCGTCCTTGAAGGCGAGGTCGCCGGGCTGCAGCTCCAGCATCGGCGCCGCGAAGCGGCGCATCTTGTCCTGCACCTTGCCGGTGGCGAGCAGCAGCGCCGTGCCGCCGACCACCTGCGAGCGGCTGCCGAACGTGCCGGTACCGCCTCGCACCTGGCCGGTGTCGCCGTGGACGATAGTGATGTCGTCCATCGGGATGCTGAACTCGTCGGCGAGCATCTGCGCGAAGGTCGTCTCGTGACCCTGGCCGTGCGAAGAGACGCCGGTGGTGGCGCGCACCTTGCCGTCGCGCTCCACGCTCACGCTCCCGTGCTCCCAGAGGCCCACGCTCGGCATCGCCGCCGAGGGCCCGAAGCCGCAGATCTCGGTGTAGAAGGACATCCCGAGGCCGACCAGGCGGCCTTCCGCCCGGGCGGCGTCGCGGTCCGCCTTCATCTGCTCCCAGCCGGCGTTCTCCAGCGCCTTGTCGAGCGCGGTCTCGTACTCGCCGGAGTCGTAGACCATCCCGCCCGCGGTGGTGTACGGGAACTGCTCCGGCTGGATGAAGTTCACCCGCCGCACCTCGGCCGGGTCCATGCCCAGCTTCACACCCAGCATTTCCATGCCGCGCTCGAGGAAGTAGATGCCCTCGGGCCGTCCCGCACCGCGGTAGGCGTCGGTCGGCATCTTGTTGGTGAAGACCTCGGTCAGGTCGCAGCGCACGACGGGGATGTCGTAGACGCCGCTGATCATGAACGCGACCAGCGTGGGGATCGCGGCCGTCAGCACCATCTCGTAGGCGCCGATGTCGGCCACCAGCCGCATCTTGACGGCCAGCACCTTGCCCTGGTTGCTGGCCGCGAGGTCGAGGTAGCAGATCACGTCGCGGCCGTGGATCGTGGTCAGGAACGCCTCGGAGCGGTCCTCGATCCACTTGACCGGCAGGCCGAGGCGGCGCGAGATCGCCGCCGCGACGAAGTCCTCGCCGTAGACGTTGATCTTGCTGCCGAAGCCGCCGCCGACGTCCGGGGCGATGACGCGCACCTGGTGCTGGCCCATGCCCAGGATCGCCGCCAGCAGCGTGCGCGCGATGTGCGGGTTCTGGGTCGTCGACCAGACCGTCAGCTCGTCGTTGCCCGGCTCGAAGCGCGCGATCACGCCTCGAGGCTCCATCGCGTTCGGCACCAGTCGCTGGCTGACCATGCGCTGCGAGACGACGACGTCGGCCCGCTCGAACGCCGCATTGAGCGCCGACTCGTCCTCGACCTCGAGTGTCGCCGCGTTCACGCCGGTGCCGGACGGGGCGAACGGGACGGCGAGGTTGTTCTCGAACGCCTCGTGGAGGACGGCCGGGTCGCCGCTCATCGCCCGCTCCGGGTCGACGACGGCGGGCAGTTCCTCGATGTCCACCATGATCGCGTCGGCGGCGTCGGCGGCCAGGAAGCGATCGGTCGCCACGACGACTGCGACCGGCTCACCGACGTAGCGCACGCGCTCCGGCGGGACGGAGTGGTGATCCGGCGCCGGGAACGGCGTGGCGACGGGCATCGGCGGGATCATCTCGGCGAGCTGCGCGCCGGTGAGCACCAGCTCGACGCCGGGCATCGCCTCGGCGGCGCTGGTGTCGATCGAGCGGATGATGCCGTGCGCCACGTCGCTGCGCTTGAAGGCCAGGTGCAGCATGCCCGGCAGCTTCATGTCGTCGACGTAGTTACCGCGGCCCTTGACCAGGCGCGGGTCCTCGCGACGGCGAACGCGCTGTCCGACGAGCTGGCCCGGTGTTGCCTGCATGGTCATGGCGCACCTCCCGCCGCCGTCTTCACGGCGTTGATGATGTGCTCGTAGCCCGTGCAGCGGCAGAGGTTCCCGTCCAGCCCTCGGCGGATCTCATCGTCCGAGGGGTCCGGGGAGCGCTCCAGCAGGTCGACGCCGGACATGATCATGCCCGGCGTGCAGTAGCCGCACTGCAGCCCGTGCTCGTCCCAGAAGGCCTGCTGCAGCGGATGCATCTCGCCGTCCGCGCTCAGGCCCTCGATGGTGGTGACGGATGCGCCGTCGGCCTGCACCGCGAGCACGGTGCAGGACTTGGCGGACGCGCCGTCGAGCGTCACGGTGCAGGCGCCGCACTGACTGGTGTCGCAGCCCACATGCGTGCCGGTCAGGTTCAGCTCCTCCCGCAGGAGATGCACCAGCAGCGTGCGAGGCTCCACCTCCAGTTCGTGGAGCCGTCCGTTCACGGTCACTGAAATCGGTACGGTCATATCGCCGCACTCCTCTCTGTTGCCGCCTTTGCCTCTTGCTCGATCGCATCGAAGAACTGCCGCGCCATCGTACGCGCCGAGCCGGTCAGCAACCGGCCACCGACGCGCGCAATCGTGCCGCGGACCGTCACCTCGGCCTCGTAGCGCAGGCGCGTCCCGTCCCCGTCGTCCGCCAGACTGATCGCGGCCTCGCCCGTGCCGCCGCCGGGCCGTCCCCGGCCCGAGGCGATCAGCGTGTAGCGTGTTTCCGGCTCCCGGTTACGCACTTCGACGCGGCCCGTGAAGGTTCCGCGCACCGGTCCCACGCCCACCTTGGCGGTCAGTTCCCAGGTGTCGGGGGCGACCTCGTCGAAGGCCTCGCAGCCCGGGATCGCCGCTTGCAGCGAGTCCGGGTTCAGCAGGTGCTCCCACATCACGGAGCGGGGGAGCTCGAAGCGGTGTTCACCGTCTACCCGCACGCGTCACCCCCTCGCGAGCCGGGCGGATGATAGCACCGATGCGGTGCGCCCTGCCGCCACGCGTCGCGGTGGTCCCGGGTCCTGTGGCACACTGTGAAAGGAGGATCCGACGCAGGCTTCTCACGAGAACCATTCTGTGAGGGTGGCGGTGACAGACAAGAGTCCGAGTGCCGAAAGTTCCTCGCGCGAGGCTTCGGCCACGCCCACGCTCGCCGGGCCGGTTCCTTGACATGCTTGTATAACGCTGCTAATAGCGGACGAACGGTTGTGATCCGAATGCGGTCGCCGACCGTGGGCGCACGCCCCGGTTCGGTGCATGGCGGTTGGGCGCGATTGGCGACGGCGTGAAGCCGGGTAGTCGCTCGGAAGCAGGAGGAGTGAGCATGAGTAACGAAACTTTGGAGAAGTGGGCAGCGAACAGCCTCTGGACGAGGCGGCGTTTGATCGGTGCTGCGGGCGTCGCGGGCCTTGGCCTCGGTGCTGCGGCATTGATCGGGTGTGGCGGCGATGACGATGACGATGACGGCGCCGCCGCGCCGGCTGCGGCCACGACTGCTGCCACGGCTGCCGCCACTGCCACGGCTGCCGCGACGACTGCTGCCACTGCTGCCACTGCTGCCGCCGCCACGGCCACTGCCGCCGCCACGGCTGCTCCAACCCCTGCTGCGGTGGAGCCACCGCTCAGCGAGTTGCTGTCGGTCCACTGGGGTACGCGCGAGCACCCTGATCCGCACACCGGTTCGGTCTCCTCGCCCTGGACCCACGTCGGCGATGTGGCTCTGGACATCAAGCGGGACACGTTCGAGGTGCAGCCGCGGCTCTTCGAGTCATGGGAGCAACCGAGCGCGACGGAGTACGTGTTCACGATGGTGCAGGGCGTATTGACGCATGATCGCGCGCCGAGCAACGGTCGCGTCTACACCACTGAAGACGCGGCCTACAGCATCGAGCGAATCACGGGCAAGTACGACCCGGACAACGTCACGCTCTATCAACGGCGGACGGAGCTTGGGCCACTGATCTCGGCGGAGGCAGTGGACGAGTCGTCCGTGCGCGTGCTGCTCGACAGCCCGTTCAGCCCGTTCCTGATCGGCCTGGCGAACCACCGCAACCCGCTGGTGCCGAAGGACTTTGCCGAGAGCGGCGGGTTCAGCGGCAATATCTCGGAGGCGCTTCCTGTCGGCACCGGGCCGTACGTCCTTGAGGAGCTGCGGAATGGCGAGGGCGCCACGTTCAACCGCTTCCCGAACTACTGGCGAGGGAAGGGCGCTCCGTACTTCGAGCGCGTCGAGTGGTCCGTGTTGCCGGACGATGCGGCGCGCGCCAGCGCGTTCGCCGCGGGGGCTATCGACTTCTACACGACCTTGTCCAAGGCGGGGCGACAGACCATCGAGACCCTCGCGGACGACTACAACCTGATCAGCTTCCCATCGAACCGCATCCAGCACCTGGACTTCAACATATCGCGCAAGCCGGTCGATGACGTCCGGATTCGCCGGGCGATCCAGCGCGTCCTCGACTACGCCGGGATGGGTGCCGAGGAGTACGGGGACGGCTTCTGGGACTACAGCGGGCCTGCCGGTTCGGCGTATCCCGACGCGTTCCAGGCCGAGGACATCAAGAAGATGCCCGGATGGAACCCGGACACCAAGGACGCCGACGTCGCCGAGGCCAGGCAACTGATGTCTGCGGCGGGCTTCCCCGACGGGAGCATCTCGCTCCCGATCACGTCCGTCGCGCCCGGTGGGGGCAACGTCGCCGCGATCATGGCGTCGCAGGCCGTCCGCATCCAGCACACGCTGAAGCAGATCTGGCCCGCCATGGATGTGACCATCCAGGTCGTCGACCGCAGCGAGCAGGGCCAGCGGCGAGGAAGCGGCGAGTTCGTCGCGCTCGCCCAGGGGCTGTTCGGGCCGCTCGACGTGGTGCTCGGCCTGCTCCAGAACTTCGGCTCCGACGGCAGCAGGAACTGGCGGGAATACAGCAACCCGGAGGTCGACGGCTTGCTGGCGAAAGCGGTGCAGGAGACCGATCCGGACACACGCAGGGAACAGATCCGATCGGCCGAGGGCATGGTCATCGACGATACGCCGATGCTGATCGTGGCCCGGCTGCCGGTGACCCACTACGTCAACCCGGCGATCATGGGCTACTACCCGGGTCCGGCCGGGCTGGTCGACTTCGACCTGCTGCTGCTGGCGGATCGCTATTGGAAGGCATAGCGCCTGGGAGGCCCGCTGCGCAGCTGGCGGCCGCCTCGCTCTCCTCGTGATTGAGGAGCAGGCGGGAACTCGGGAGATGCCTTGCTTGGTTACATCATCAGGAGGATCGTCGGCATCTTGCCGACGCTCCTCGTCATGCTCGTGCTCGTCTCGGGCATGCTGAGGCTGCTTCCGGGCGACATCATCGACACGCTGTTCGAGGAGAATCCGATCCTGTTGTCCGAGGATGAGCGGGATCAACTCGAAGAGCAGTTGGGCCTCGATCGCTCGCTCGCCGAAGAGGTGCTGCAGTACTCCTGGAATGCGCTCCGGGGCGACTTCGGGCGGTCGCTGTTCACCAGGGTGCCGGTCGCCGAGTCGATCAAGAACCGGGCGCCGATCACTGCGATGCTTGGCGTGTATACGCTGGTGGTGTCGGTCATCGTGGGCATACCGCTCGGCGTGATATCAGCGGTGAGGCAGGATACGTTCCTCGACTATGGGCTGCGAGCCGTCGCGCTGGTCGCCCTCAGCGTCCCGAACTTCGCGCTGGCGATCATGGCGATCGTGCTGCCGGTGCTGTGGTTCGGGTGGATCCCGCCGCTCAGGTATGTGCGACTCGAGGACGACGTGAGCGGGCATCTGGGGCAGTTCATCCTGCCCGCCGTCGTGCTCGGACTCGCGCTGTCCGCCTCGCTCACACGAATGACGCGCACGACGATGCTGGAGGTGCTGCGACAGGACTACGTGCGCACCGCGCGCGCGAAGGGGGCGACCGAACCCCGCGTCGTCGTTCGGCACGCGATGCGAAACGCGATGATCCCCGTGGTTTCCATCGTCGGGCTCCAGGTCGTCGCCCTGTTTTCCGGCACGGTGATCATCGAGAACGTGTTCGCGCTGCCGGGCCTGGGGCGGCTGCTGCTGGAGGCGGTGAACAGCCGTGACTATCCGGTCATTCAGGGCCTTGTGCTGGTCCTCGGTGTGCTCGTCATGTTGACGAATCTCATGGTGGATTTCTCCTATGGCCTCCTCGATCCGCGGATCCGGCTCGCGGAGATGGGGCAGTAGCGAAGTGGCGGCGGAGATCGCGTCCTTGTCCCCTACGGCCTCCACGGCGCTCCCGCTGCGCTGGCTGCGGGTTCTTCGCACGCTGCTCGCGCGCAAGCCCGTCGCGGGCGTATCGGCGCTCATATTGCTCGCATTCGGGCTCGCCGCGTTGCTGGCGCCGCTGCTGGCGCCGTATCCGCCCAACCTCAACAGCGTCGGCCCGACGCTCGAGGGACCCGCGCTGGGCTATCCGGCCGGCACGGACCAGTTCGGCCGGGACATGCTGAGCCGGCTGATGTTCGGCGGGCGGGTCTCGCTCTCGATTGCCGCCGTCGGCAGCACGCTCTCGATCCTCGGGGCGCTGCTGATCGGAGTCACGAGCGGCTACTTCGGCGGCGCCCTGGACTACCTGCTGCAGCGCCTCGTGGACACGGTGCAGGCCATCCCCGGGCTGGTGCTGCTGCTTACGGTGATCGCGCTTATGGGCTCGAGCTGGCTGAACGTCGTGCTGGCGATTAGCGGGCTCTTCGCGTTCAGCCAGTCGCGCGTGGTCCGCGGCGCCGTCCTGTCGCTGAAGTCCGAGACCTACATCGAGGCGGCGATTGCCATCGGATGCAGCCCGTTTCGGGTAGTGGTCCGGCACATGCTGCCGAACCTCTTCCCCGTGCTGATGGTGGTTGCGAGCCTGCTGGTCGGCGTGATCATTCTCGCGGAGGCGTCGCTCAGCTTCCTGGGCTTCGGAATCCCGCCGCCGAACCCAACCTGGGGCGGGATGCTCAGCGTGGAGGGCCGCACCTACATGATCATCGCGCCGTGGATGCTGATTGGCCCGGTCATCGCGCTCAGCGTTGTGGTGTTCGCGGCGAACATGCTGGGCGACGGCATACGCGACCTGATGGACCCGCGGCTGAGGGAGTAACCCCGCGCCGCTGCACTCGTTCCCGCATGGCGGCGGGCGGGGAGCATCCGGAGGCGGGCCTCGATCCCGCCGGACCGGCGGCACGTACCCTGGCAAGCGCTGTAGGCGGGCGCTGACAGCGCCTGGTTCGGGAGGGACCGAGTGGAGCCAGCGGCCGAGGGCGTCTACCAGTTCCGTATCCCCATGCCGGCGAACCAGATCCGGCCCAGCAGCCGCGAGCGCTACACGCTCGTCTACGCCATCGAGACCTCCGACGGCTGGCTCATGGTCGACGCGGGCATGGACAGCGAGGCGGGCCTCGAGGCGCTGCGACGGCAGATCCCGGAGGCAGGCCTGGACCCGCGCGACTTCTCGCTGATCGTCGTGACCCACGGCCACACCGATCACTTCGGGCTCGCCGCGAAGGCGCGCGAGTTCACCGGCGCCCCGATCGCCATCCACCGCGCCGACGCGACCAATCCGTACGTGCTCACCTTCGATCCCGGCGCCGGCCCGCCCGAGGTGGACCTGCTCCTCGAGGGCGGCGAGGAACTCGTGCCCGGCTCCGGCCTGTGGACGATCTGGACTCCCGGACACACGCCCGGCCACACCTGCATCCACGACCGCGAGCGCAGGCTGCTCTTCGCTGGCGACCACGTGCTGCCGGTCACCACGCCCAACGTCAGCCGCTACCCGACCGATACCGGCAACCCGCTGCAGGACTTCATCGACGCCCACCGGGCGCTCGCGGACCTCGATGTGGAGATGGTCCACCCTGCCCACGAGTACTCGTTCGCCGACCTGCGGACGCGGGTCGACGAGATCATCGAGCATCACCACGAGCGCGCCGGCGAGATCCTCGCGGCCGCCGCCGAGGGCCCGCGCAGCGCCGCCGGGATCGCCTCGCGCATCAGCTGGAACGTGGGGACGTGGCAGGAGATGAACGCGGACACGCGGAACATGGCGATCTGGGAGACCAGCGCTCACCTCCACTACCTCGTGCGCGAGGGACGGCTGATCGAGCAGGAACGCGGCCCGCAGGCGCTGACCGAGGCGTTCGAGGCGGCGTTCGGCGGGCAGCCGCTGAGCCCGATCGCGCTGGTCGGCTGCGGCCGCCTCGGCCGGCCGACGCTGGCGAGCGAGCAACTCGCGCAGGCCGGCTATGAGATCACGGCGGCCTTCGATGCCGACCCCCGCCAGACCGGCCACACGATCCGCGGACTGACAGTCGAGTCCGTCGATGGCCTGGAAGACGCCCTCGACGCGTCCGGCATCGCGGCGGCGATCGTCGCGGTGCCGCCGAGGTACGCCGCGGGCGTGGCGGACCGCCTGATCGCCGCCGGCGTGCGCACGATTGTCGACTACACCGGGACCATCGAGGACGCGCCCGCGCACGTCCGCGTGGTGCATGTGGACGCCATCCGCGCGTTCCAGTCCTCGGCCTACGTGCAGGCCCCGCCCGCCGCGAGCTGACGCGGCGCCGACACGTCAGCGCGGCGCACGCGACGCCACGGAATACGCCGGATGCCCTGTTCGTTCACGAGACGGTCGTCGCAGTACCCGATGCCGGCGATCGGGAGCGCCGATCCCGCCAGGGTCAGCTAGGCCTGATCGAGTTGGGGCGCAGCGCTCGGGCCGGCGCTCCCCGCAGCCGCGCTGCTGAGCGTGCCTACCCGGTGACGCCGCTTGCGACGAGCGCCGCGATCTCCTCGTCGGGCATGCCGATCACCTCGCTCAACACCTGCCCGGTGTGCTCCCCCATCACCGGGCTCGGCTCAAAGCTCACGGGATTCCGCGAGAGCTTGAATCCCGGTGCGGAGTCGATGACCTCGCCCATGACTGGATGCTGGACCTTCCCGAAGAAGCCCCGATGCTGCAGCTGGGGATCCTCGGCGATCTCGTCGGCGGAGCACAGCGGCGAGACCGGTACTCCCGCCTCGCGCAGCATCCGCACGACATCGTCCACCAGCAGCGCTCCGGTCCACTGCGAGACAAACTCGTCGAGGTCGTCCTGCGCGCCGAGGCGGCCTTCCAGGCTGGCAAACCGTTCGTCCCCCGCCCACGCCGGATGCCCCATCACGCGCGTCAGCGCCGCCCACCGCTCCTCGCTGTCCACGGCTATGGCGCACCAGACATCGGGCTCGGCCGTGGGGTAGACGCCGTGCGGCGCCGCCGTCCGCGAGCGGTTGCCGATCCGCGTCCAGTTGTTGCCGTTCGCCGACGCCTCAAGCAGCGGCGCGGCCAGCAGCAGCGCCGCGGCCGCGGACTGCGAGAAGTCGATCCACTGGCCCTGCCCCGTCCGCTTTCGGTGCAGCAGCGCAGCGAGGAGCACGCTGGCGGCGATCGGCGGGACCGTCTGATCCGTGTAGGCGCCCGGCACGAGCGGCGGCCGGCCGGGCCACCCATTGAGTTCCGCGAACCCCATCAGGCTCGCGAGGCCCATCCCGTATCCGGGGATGGCGCGCCACGAACCCGTCTGGCCGAACATGCCGAGGCTCAGGACGACGATGTCCGGCTTCACCTTCCGGAGTACCTCGTAGCCCAGCCCCATGCGCTCCAGCGTGCCGCCCGTGTAGTTCTCCAGCACGGCGTCCGAGCGGGCGATCAGTTTCAGCGCGACCTCGCGCCCGGCGTCCGTCGAGAGGTCGACCGCGAGGCTTCGTTTCCCGGCGTTCTGGGCGTTGAAGGACAGGCTCGAATCGAGGCTCCGCTCGCCGAGGAACGGCGGCGTGACCCGCAGCGTGTCGAGACGCTTCGAGCTTTCGACGCGGATGACGTCCGCGCCGCACTTCGCGAGGTAACGCGATACGGATGGGCCGGCGATGATCCAGGAGAGGTCCGTGACCCGGATGCCTTCGAGCGCCCCCGGCGCCGGGGCTGCCCCAGCGCCGGTTGGCGAGCCACGATCTTCCCCCACGAGCGCCTCCTGACCTTTCGTCTCTGGACCCGACACCTAGATGACACCGGATTGCCGAGCCGCTTCCAGCTCGTCGCGCGTCAGGCCGATCTCTCCGCCGTACACATCCTGATTGTGTTCGCCGGGCGCTGGCGCCCGCAGGCCCTCGCCCCAGTCGAGGAGCGAGGAGAAGAAGTACCGCCCCGGCGCGGCGATGCCCTCGTCGTCTTCGCCGCGGCCGAGGGGCTGGCGCGGCATCTGCCCAAGTTCGGTCAGCGGCTCCAGGACGAGGATGTCCGAGGGGCGCGAGATCGGAAAGATCATCAGCCTGTGCTGCAGGCTGTCGCGCAGCAGTTCGGCGCTGGTCTTCGTGAGGAAGAACTGCTCGAACTGCTCCTCCGCGGCCACCAGTTCGTCGCTGTCGAGGACGCCGTACTCGTAGGCCATCCAGTCCATCCCGGTGACATTGCTGGTCCAGCCGCTCTCCCTCATCCAATCGGCGAGGTTCTGTACGAATTTGCTGTTCACGCCACCGAGAATCTGGAAGTTGATGTAGCCGTCGGCGCAGCGGAAGACGCTCCTGCGTCCGGTCAGCCCCAGCGACGCCATCGCCTGATCGCCCTGGCGGGCGAAGTTGGTCCGCTCGGCCTGCCACTTCGCGAGGGCGGCGCGGCCGAACAGCTCGACGATCACGTCGTGGACGGCGACGTCGACGTGCTGGCCGTATCCGGACTGCTCCCGCGCCATGAGGGCCGTCAGCGTCCCCGTCGAGGCCTCCGCGGCGGCGAGCAGCACCGCCTGGTCGACGCTGAGCCGGTTCGGCGGCAGATCGGGGTAGCCGTTGGAAGCGACGTAGCCCGCCATCGCCATGCTGATGAGGTCGGTAGCCGGGAACTCCGCGTACGGACCGCTGGTTCCAAACGGGGTAATTGAAGTGACGATCAGCTCCGGGAACTCACTGCAGAGCTGTTCGTGATCAAGCGCCCGCGGATGCATGGCGCCGGGCGGGGAGGATTCGATCAGCACATCGACTCGGCCGAGCAATTCGCTGAACAGCCGACGTCCATATTCGTCGCCCAAATTCAGGGTGATGCCGCGCTTGTTCAGATTCAGGAAGTTCCAGGAGAGGCTGACCTCCTGCTGCCCTGCGGCATCCGGGGCGTCGCCGCCCGGCGCGTGGGGCGGGAGCGCCCGCTCCTCCTCCCCGCCTGGCGGCTCGGCCTTGATCACATCGGCGCCGAGATCTCCGAGGATGCGCCCGCAGAAGGCTGCATCGCCGGAGGTGATGTCGAGGACGCGAACGCTGCTCAGTACCGGGATGCGCATGAACTGACAGTCCTCGTCGTGGAGGTCCAGGCCGCCGACCAGGCATCGGACGAATGAAATGCTGCCTGCTGCGTCGGCCGCGACACCCCGGGTTCGCTGAGCAGGTGCTCACTCTGGATCAGGCTGCCGCCGGGGTCAATCTGCCGGCGGGACTCGCCCGCCTCTCCAGAGACGCCTCGTCGCCGCTACGGCGGTCGCACGGGCGCGATGGTGACGGTTGCGGGCGTGCCCGGCTCAAGGCGGACGAGGTTCACGCTGCCGCACAGCGCGGGCGATCCGGAATAGTAGGCCGGGGTCGGCGGCCCGCTCACCTGCGTCGGGACGTCCCAGTGCCCCAGAGCCAGATAGTCGGTATCGAGGCGGGCCACGTCGCCAAGCGTGAACCGCCAGCCCCGATGTCTGTCGGCAGGGCCGCGCTCCCAGTGGCCATGGGCGACGGTGACGCGCCAGCGGGTCGTCCGCGGGGGAGCGGGCATGCCGAGCGGCGCCTGGTCACCGTATCCGCGATGCGGGCGGCCGCAGACCTCCAGGTCGTGTTCTCCGAAGACGGCCGAGCCACCGTTGTGCATCCCGAACACGGTCACGTTGCGCAGGCGGGCGGTGTCCAGCCGCTCGTAGACGGAGTCCGGTCCCAGGCAATCGTGGTTGCCGGGCAGCAGCACGACGGGAGCCGGGAGGGAGTCGAGGCGGGCCATCACGCGCTTGGCAAGAGACGGCGCAACCCGGTTGTTCTCGAACACATCGCCGGCCACTACGACCACGTCCGGCTCCATCCGGGACACGGCGCTGGCGAGGAGATCGAGATTGGAAGCGCTGCCTCGTTCGAGCGCGTCTCCGAGATGCAAGTCGGACGTATGCAGGATCAGCGGACTCACCGACTGTTCACCATGCTGGACAAAGGCATGGAGCATCGCCGTCCCTGCATGTCGGGAAATCTCTCATATCGGCTGTCTTTGACTCATGAGGAGGGTTGCTGAACCAGTACCTCCGGCTCGCCGAACTGCACACATCCGTGATTGACAGCGGTCACGGTCGGATGGTACTGATCCGGCATTCGGCGGGCAAATGCCAGCCCCCCCGGGCCCTGCGTGACCAACGGGCCTGTATGCGTGTGCGTGCATGCACGCTGCGCGGGCATCAGGACAGGCGGGACATGTATGACCGGGCAGCAGAGTGATCAGCTAGGCGCGGACTTCCGGACAGGCGAAGAGGAAAATCCCGAGCAGCTTGTCCTGTACGAAAAGGTCGACAAGCACATCGCGCTGATTACGCTCAACAGACCCGAGCGTCTCAATGCGATGTTGGCACCCTGGAGTTTCAACGAGCTGAGCAACAAGATCCAGCGGGCAGAGGATGACGACGAGATCAAGGCGATCATCCTCACGGGGGCAGGGCGAGCCTTCTGCGCCGGCGTGGACCTGCGCCGCACCCCGGTTGAGGTTTCGGGACTTCGCCCCGGGCAGCGGCTTCCGCAGTCCCTGCGGATGCATCGGCCGGGCCAGTGGGGCGGGGGCAGGAACCTGCTCAACTGCGACAAGACCGTGATTGCCGCCGTCAACGGCGCCGCGGTCGCAGCCGGATTCCACTACGTCATCCAGTGCGACATCGTCGTGGCGAGCGAGACCGCGACGATGGGCGAGCCGGAATCGCGCATCGGCTTTGCCGGCTTCACGCCGGACATGGTGGTGATGCTGCAGAAGCTCGGGATCAATCGCGGTCGCGAGGCGATCCTCACGGGGCGGATGATGCCGGCGCAGGAACTCAAGGAGTGGGGCTTCGTCGCATCGGTCGTTCCGCCGGACCAGCTGATGGACGAGGCGATGCGCTACGCGAAGATGGTCGCGTGGCACTCGACCGACAACCTGATGCTGGGGCGACGCTCGATGCGTCTGTTCTGGGATCTGATGGGCGTGCCGGCCTACAACACCTGGACCAGCATCGCGCACCCGCTGTTCACCAACCTGGTGTGGCGGGACGACGAGTTCAACTTCCTGCGTGAGCGGAACAAGCGCGGGCTGCGCGGCGCCCTGGACGAGATGGGGCGCCAGTGGGACGAGCTCGGGTTCTAGAGCGCCCAGGGTCCAGGCCGATGGTACGCTCCCGATCGCGGGGGCGCGCAGCCAGTGCTGCGCAGGGAGGACGAGATGACGACTGACGTGGACCGCGCTGTGGACGATGCCGAGCTGGAGGCCTTTCGCCGCGAAGTCGTCGGCTGGCTCGACGCACACCTCGACGGTGTGGGCTCTCCGCCCGACGGCAACGACGCGAGCGAGGAGGAGTACCAGCGCAATCACCAGTTCCTGCGCGAACTCGCGCAGCAGGGCTGGTACGGCCCCGGCTGGCCCACCGAGTACGGCGGCGGCAGTCTCCCACGCGAGAAGGTCGAGATCATCCATGACGAGCTTCTCCACAACGTCCCCGCATTCCAGAACGTCCGCCTCCCCGGGGACATTGGCGGCAGCCTCGCCGCTGCTACCTGGCAGCTCGGTACCGATGAGCAGAAGCAGCGCTTTGTGCCGCCGATCCTGCGCGCGGACGTGGTGACCTGGGAGCTGTTCACCGAGCCGGACCACGGTTCTGACCTCCCGGGCATGCAGGCGCAGGCGGTGCGCCATGGCGATGAGTACGTGCTCAACGGCTCCAAGATCTTCGTCGGCGGCAACTTCAGAGCCGACCAGTACTTCGTCCTCGCGGTTACCGCCCCGAACGGGAGCCGCCATGCGAATCTCAGCGCGTTCGTTACGCCTTCGGACGCGCCCGGGCTGACCGTGATGCCGATGGAGATGATGGCGGGCCACAAGAAGAACCTGATCACGCTCGACAACGTCGTCGTCCCGGCCGAGAACCGCATCGGCAACGAGGGGGACGGCTGGAGCTGCTTCATGATCAGCGTCCCCGAGTTCGGCTCGGTGGGATTGCCCGCCTCCGGCGGGCGGACGCCGTTTGTCCTCGACATGCTCATGGAGTACGCGCGGACCACCACCCGCGGTGGGAAGCGGCTGATCGACAGCCCGCGCCAGCGCTCGGCAGTGACGAAGGCCTGGATCGGCGGGCAGGTGAACCGCCTGCTGCTCGAGCGCAACCAGAGGCGTCAGGCCGACCCTCGCGCAGCAACGCACCAGCTCAACACCTACCAGGGCTCGCAGGGGGCGATGCTCGGCAAGCTCTACGCCGTTGAGCTGTCGGAAGCGATTCAGCAGGTGTTGGGGCCGCTCTCGATCATCGGCGACACTGCCTGGGCGCCGTACGAGGGCGAGCTTGAGTACTTCCAGCGCCAGGCAATCGTGAACACGCACCCCGGAGGCACCATCGAGACGCAGAAGACGCGCATGTTCCGTGGCATGGCCTCGGACCGCAGCCTGCAGGAGATCAAGGCGGAGCGAAGATGACCCCTGCCGACAGCAACGGGAGCCGCGAGCAGCAGGAACTCCTCAGCCGCGCCGCGCGTGATTTCATCGAGGAGCGCTTCACGCGCGAACGCCGGCTCGAAGCCGATCTCGAGGGCGACGACGGCGTGGACCTCGAGGCCTGGCAAGCACTGGCCGGGATGCAGTGGACCGGCACGCTGATCCCGGAGGCCTACGGCGGCGTTGGCGGCAGCCTCGAGGACGCCGCGACGATTTACGAAGAGATGGGGCGGCAACTCGTGCCCGGACCGCACCTCTCGTGCGCTGTGCTCGCGGCGCAGATCCTGCAGGAGGGCGGCACGGAGGAGCAGAAGCGCGAGTACCTCGGCGCGATCGCCCGCGGCGCCCGCGTCATCGTCCCGGCCATCAGCGAGGAGCAGGACGACTGGACGGCCGACAACGTCCAGCTCCGCGCGACGCCCGCCGGCGACGGGTATCGGCTCGACGGGACAAAGCTCTACGTACCGGACGCGGCGGTGGCAGACGTGCTGATCGTGGCCGCACGCGCTGCCGAGGGCGTCACGCTCTTCCTCGTCGACGCGAACGCTGCCGGTGTCACGACGCGGCGCATGAGCGGCTGGACGGCTCAGCCACTGTTCGAGATTCGCCTGGAGGGCGTGACTGTTCCCGCATCGGCCGTGATCGGGTCTGTCGGCGAGGGCTGGGACGTGCTGGAGCCTGCGTTCCGCGTCGGAGCCGTCGTGCTCTGCAGCTACATGATCGGCGCAGCCGAGCGCGTGTACGAGATGACCATCGACTACTCACACCAGCGCGTGCAATTCGGGCAATCGATCTCGCGTTTCCAGCGGGTGGCCGACCGCGTCATCGAACAGCGCAACCTGATCGATGCGGCCCGCCTCACCACGCAGGAGGCGCTCGACCTCCTCGCACGGGACGATCCCGAGGCACCCAAGTACGTCTCCGTTGCCAAGGCGCTCACCAGCCAGGGCTTCTACATGACGTGCGAGGAAGCGCACCACGTGCATGCCGGTATCGGCTCGACCAAGGAGTTCGGGCTGTATCTGTACACGCAGGCGTCCCACTCGCTCTACCACTACCTCGGGTCGCCGGACGTGCACGAAGAGCGCGTCGGGGCGCTTCTGGCTGCCGAGTAGCCCGGGCCTGCTGCTCGCGCGTCAGCGGGAGCCTGCCGGGCTTTGCGCGGGCCTCACTCCGGCGCTTCGAGGTACCCGGCATCGGCGGGCTCGAGCAGGGCGCCGGCGTCGATGCGTTCGCGAGCCTCGGTGATCGCTGCCTCGATCACGGCCGGCTCCAGCACCGTGAGTTCTCCGCTGCGCAGCCAGAGCAGGCCCGCGCTCGCCGGTGCTCCGACGGCCGCCTCGATGGCGCGCTGGTAGAGCCCGATCTGCACGGCGTAGCGGCTCGCCGCCTCCTGCGCCGTGGTCCCGTCCAGCCGGTCGCTCTTGAAGTCGATGACGCTCCAACCGCTCCCGTCGCGGTAGACGAGATCGATGCTGCCGTGGACCGGCACGCCGTCCCAGTCCCAGGCGAACGGCAACTCGAACCAGCGCTCGACGGCCGCTCCGGCCAGCCTGGCGGCCAGCGGCGATTGCGCGAAGCGATCGAGCATCTCGCGGACCTCGGCAGCCAGCGCGCGCGCCGTCGCATCGTCCAGCGCGCGTTCGCTCTGCTCGCGCGCGAGATCGGCCAGCGCGGCATCGTCGAGGGAACCCGGCTGGCCGCCTGAAACCTCGAGCGCGCGGTGCACGACCCGCCCGCGCAGGGCGGCGAGGCCGTCGCCGCGCTCGCGTGACCGCGGGGCCGACTCGGGAGGTCGCAGCGCCGTGACCGGCGTGCTCGCGCGCAGCGGGATGACGCGCGGCCGGGCGAGCAGCGGCGGGACGTAGTCCTCCTCCCCGGACGCGGCGGGAGGCCGGACCGCCCGCGGCCCCGGCCGCGAGGCCCTGGCCCCGGGATCGGGCGGCAGGGCCTCGCGCAGCTCGATGCCGCGGAGCGCGCCGTCCGTTTCGGCCGCGAGCGCGGCGTGCAGCCAGCCGCCGCCGCCCGACTCGTCGCCGGAGAGGTGGAGGTAGTCCCCGGCGCGCGTCGCGGCGACATAAAAGAGCCGCAGGTGCTCGTCGGAGTCCTCGCTGTGATCCCGTTGCTGGAGGTGCGCGTAGAAGCCCGGCCGCGGACGCGTGTCGTCGTCGTCGTCGCGCTCCAGTGTGACCGAGATGCCGTCCTCGCGATGCCAGCGGGCCGCCGGCCACGATCTGACCGGCGGTAGATGCGCCTCCGGCACGAAGACGATCGGGAATTCGAGGCCCTTCGCGCCGTGCACCGTCATCAGTTGCACGGCGTCCGGGCGGTCCAGCACGGCCGGCCCCTCGCGCGGATCGAGGTCGTCGCGGCGCTGCTCGAGGTAGGAGACCACCTCGGAGAGCGGGTGCCCGGCCAGGGTGCGGACCATCCGCAGCAGCTTGCGAATGTTCGCGCGAGCCTGCTCGCCGCCGGCAAGCGGCGCCCACGACGCCTCGAAGCCCGTGCGCTGCATGGCCAGCTCGAGCAGGGCGTCGGCCGGGTGAGAGCCCGCGGCCCGGCGCAGTTCGGCGAGCGTCTCCGCGGCGTGCGCGCAGCGCGCGCGCTCCTCCCCGGCGACCTCGGGGGGCGGATCGGCCAGCGCCGCCGCGAGCGAGCGCCCTCGCTCCCGGAGCGCGAGCAGCGTGTCGTCCGCGAGGGCGAAGAAGGGCGATCGCAGCACGCCGCTGAGCGCGATCTCGTCCTGCGGCTCAGCCAGCCAGCGCAGCAGATGTCCGCAGTCGAGGACTTCCTGCCGCGTGAAGAAGCCCGTGCCGCTCGGCGTGGTGGCCGGCGTCCCGTGCGCCTCGAGGGCTTGTTGGAAGACGTGGACGTTGCTGAAGCGGCGCAGCAGGATTGCGATGTCGCCGGGCCGTGCCGGGCGCATCTCGTCCGTGTCCCGGTCCCAGACCATCCGCCGCTCCGCGAGCAACTCCGCAATCTCCGCGGCGACCGCGTCCGCCTCGACGCGGCGGCGGTCGTGGTCGTTCGACCGTTCGCCGTCCCCGGTGCGGCTCGCGATCGGCATCAGCGTGAGGTGCGGGCCGGCTCTCGGCGCCGGGCTCGGCCGGCCCGTCATCGGCGGGAGCGCCGCCGCGGACCGTGCTGTCCCGGCGAAGACCTCGCCGAACAACTCGTTGATACGGCTCACCAGTTGGTCGTGGGCCCGGAACGAGCGGCTGAGCGGCAGCAGCGGCCCAGCCCGGGAGGCGACCAGTTCCTGCAACTCCGTGAAGCGTCGCACGTCCGCGCCACGGAAGCGGTAGATCGACTGCCGCGCGTCGCCGACGAGGAAGAGCGCGGGCCGCGGCCCGTCGCCGTCTCCACCCGCGATCAACTCGAGCAGTTCCGCCTGCACGGGGTTGATGTCCTGCGCCTCGTCCACCATCAGGTGGCGGAAGCGCCCGCGCACGGCGGCCGCAACCGGCGGGTGGTCGCGCAGCAGGGCGACCGCGCCGAGTTCCAGGTCCAGGTAGTCGAGCGCGCCCTGCGCACGCTTCGCCGTCTCGTAGCGCCGCAGCGCGTCCGCGAAGAGGGCGCGCTGCCCTGCGAGCGCCTCGAGCGCTGGTTCGTCGTGCTCGTTCCAGGCGGGCAACGTGCGCGCCTCGTCGTCGAGTTCGCGCAGCTCGCGGAAGGCATCCTTCACGTCGGAGTCTGGAGGGCTCCGGCGCCCTACGTTCAGCCTTGTGCGTGCCCTCGCCTCGCTGAGGGAGGAGGCGCAGTCCTGCCAGGACTGCGCCTCGCGGGCCTCGGCCAGCGGCGGCAGGACGTCGCCCACGACCGCCGCGAGCTTCTCGCCGACGATGGCGGCGTCGCGCCTGATCCGCGCCGCGATCTCCTCCGCGCGCGCCCGCATCGGCGCCTGCTGAGACCCGTAGCGCTCGCCGAGCATCGCGCGCACGCGTGCGGACCACTCGGCGCTGTTCGCGCCCATCGCCTCGAAGGCGGCGCCGACGGCGTCCCGTTGCGCGACCATCAGCGGGAGCTGGATCCCGACGTGGTAGACGCCGATCCCGCGCAGCGCGGCGGTTCGCGCGTCCCCGGCCTCGGCGGCTGCGTCGATCGCCTCGATGCAGGCCGCGCGGCGCAGCAGCTCCGCCTCGTCGTCGGCGAGCACGGCCGCGGACGGATCGATCGCCGCCTCGACGGGGTGCTCGCGGAGCAGGCGCAGACCCAGCGAGTGGACCGTCCCGATCGCCGCCTCGTCGAGCAGCGCGCGGTGGTGCCTGAGCGAAGGCTCGGACATCACTGCCCGGCGCACCCGCTGGCGCATCTCGGCGGCGGCGGCCTCGGTGAAGGTCACCGCCGCGATCTCCGGGATCGCGCATTCGCGCAGCAGCCGCAGGTAGCGCTCGACCAGTACGCGGGTCTTGCCGCTGCCCGCGCCGGCGGTGACCGCCAGGTCGGAGGCGTCCGCCTCGATGATCGCCCGCTGTTCGGCGGTCAGTTCCACTGCTTCGACCGTGTGAATTGATTGACGCGGCAGATGTGCTGGAAATCGCAGTAGCGGGGGCAGGGCGTGACCTGCGGGTTGACCCGGAAGTCGCCCGCGGCCACCGAGGCGCGCACGACCTCGGCCTGCCGCGCGGCATCCTCGATCAGCGCCGCGTGGTCCGCGTTCGCGCTGTCCAGCTCCCATTCGTCTGCCCGGGGATCGAGGTAGGCGTAGCGGGCGATCAACCGCTCGGCGCCGAGCTGCTCGCGCGCCGCGAGCGCGTACAACTGCAGCTGCAGGCGCCGGCCGGCCTCGACGTCCGCGCGGCTGATTGGCCGCCCGCTCTTGTAGTCCACGATCTGCGCGAAGCCCGGACCGGCGTCCACGCGGTCGATGTTGCCCCGCAGCCGCAGCGAGGGCTCGATGCCGGGCAGCGCGGTGTCTATCCGCAGTTCGAGCCCGGCGACCCGCGTCACGCCGAGCGCCTCGTTCCGCTCCGCCTCGCGGCGGATCAGGTGCTCGAGGTCGCCGGCGGTGTCGTCCCAGCCGAAGCGCCAGAGCGCGGCGCGGCCGAAGTGATGGCGGTCCGGCGCGCCCAGCCAGATCTCCCGGCCCTGCTCACGCATGCGCCTCAGCGCCTCGTCAGCCGTCGCGGGGACGAGCGGCAGGTTGTTCTCCGCCAGCGGGCCCAGCGCGTCCTCCATGACCTCGTGGATCACGGTCCCGCGAATCGCCGCATCCGCCTCGGCGAGTTCGTCCTCGACCTCGTAGAGCCGCAGCGCGTAGTGGGCGAAGAACTGGAAGGCACAGGTGCGGTACGCCTCGATGCGGCTCGCGCTCCACTGAACCTGCGGCCCGACCAACCCCTCCGGCGCCACGCCCGGCAGCGCGCCCTCGTGGCGACCCGCGCCCACGAAGGAGCGTCGCTGCTGCTCGATCGGCGCCGCCGAGCGCACCACCAGCGACCAGGCCGCGGACTCCGCCGGACGGCGGCGCTCGCCCTCGCCCCAGCGTGGAGTGAGCACGGTAGCCAGCTCGCGCTGCGAGGCCGCGTCGTGCGGCGCGACGCTGTCCGGCTCGTCGACTGCCTCGACGCCCGGCTCCTGGAAGTACCAGGACGCGGGGACTGGGCGACCCGAGCCGTCGTAGCGGGGCCGCCACAGGGCCGTATGTGTGTCGGCGCGCGACGAAGTGGAGCGCCACAGCTCCTCCTCCGTCGCGCGCGGTTCGGGCGGCAGATCGAGGCCCGCCTCGCGCAGCCGCTCGCGTCCCTCGCGATCGAGCAGGCGCGCCGCGCGCCGCGGGGCGGGAAACTCGCCCTCCACGAGGCCGCCGACGAAGACGTGCGCGAAGCGCAGACCGTGCAGCGTGTGCATCGGCGCGAACAGCACGCCCCCGGCCTCTCGCAGCAGCACGGACGGCCGCTCCATGCGGCGCTCCAGTTCACGGGCGAACGCTTCGAGCGACAGCGGCGTTGCGCCCAGCGTCTCGTCGCTCGCGCGCATCGCGTCGAGGTCGGCGCGGAGCGCCGCCGTCTCGACATCGAGGCTCTCGTAGCCATCGACGTTGGCGCGGACGAGTCCGGACGGGCCGAGCAGCGCCTCGTCGAGCGCCGCCGCCCAGCCGCCCGCCGAGCGCTCCCCGCCGCCGAGCAGCTCATGCAGGCCCTCGACGGCCCGCGAGACGCCGTCGCCCGCGGCCCGCAGGCGCGCGGCGTACGGCGCGCGGCCGTCGCGTTCGGCGCTCGCGGCCCCCTCGCCGAGCGCAGCGGGCAGCTTCCGCAACTGCTCGAGGCCGGACATCAGATGCTGGCGCCGGCCGATGCGCAGGAGGTGATCGACGGTGTCCGCCTCGATACCCCAGCGGCGGCGATCGAGGAAGGAGGAGCGGAGCAGCTCCGCGAGCCGCGTGAGCCGCCACTCGCGCGCGGGCAGCCGCAGCAGTTCCAGCACCCAGGTACCGAACGGCCGCGAGGCCAGCCGCTCGCCGGCCGCGGGGTCGAAGGGCAGCTCGTACTCCGCGAAGACGCGCCCGGCGAGCGCGAGGTGCTGCGTCGCCTGCCGGAACGCCACGGCCACGTCCGAGGGCCGCAGCGCGGGCTCCGCCGCCAGCCGCTGCTTGATTGCCCGCGCGATGCCGCGCAACTGCGCCTCGGCATCGAACGTGCTGTGGGCGCTCACGCTGGTGGAGCGATCGCGCGGCGGCAGTTCCTCGATCGCCGCGCCGCCCGCGAGCGCCTCGAGGCGCGTGACGGTCCAGCGCGCGCGCTCGCTGGCCTCGCGATCGATCGCGACGAGTACGCGCGTGCGGCGCGCCAGCGCGGCGACGAGCGACAGCTCGCGCGGGTTGAGGAATTCGAACGAGTCGAGGAGCACGAGGCCGGGGACGTCGCCCCCGCCGTCGACGGCCTCCGCGGCCAGAGACGCCGCCTCGCCGGGATCGCGCCACCGGCCCTCGATCAGCGCGCGCCGGTACGCGGCGTAGATATCGGACAGCGCATCGAGGTCCGCGCTCCCCGCGCTCGTGGCGGCCGTGGCGAGGTCCGGGGGCTCGATGTCCGAAGCCAACAGCTCCGTCACGGCCTCGGCGATGAGCGAGTGCAGGCCCGGCGTCGCGGCGATCGGTTCGAAGCGGCCCGCGCCACCCGAGGCGATGCGCTCCATTGAGACGCGCCTCAGCAGATCCGCTGCGACATCCCTCGACAGCGTCTGCCGGCCGGCGTGGCGGCGCGCGTACTGGGCCAGCGTCGCGACATCGAGGTTGAGTGCCACGCTGCCCTGCGCGACCACGCGACGGCGGAACTGATCGCCGTGCCGCGCCGTCGGCACGAGCACGAGCGTCGAGGCGAAGCGGTCCCGTTCGTAACGGCTCGCGGCGTGGCGAACGAGCTGCCCGGTCTTGCCGGAGCCGGCCGGCCCGCACACCACCACCAACTCGCCCATCACCCGCGATTGTAGTGATCGCGGCGATCTGGAGCCGTCGGCGCCGCTACTCCGGCGGGTCCTCGCCGCTGATGCCGAGGCGCACGAGCTCCTCGTAGCGGGCGGCGTCGACGCCGGCGAGGCGGGCGAGCACCTCTGCCGAGTGCTCGCCGAGGCAGGGGGCGGGCGCGGTCACGCGCAGCGGGGTCTCGGTCAGGCGGTAGGGGACGACGACGTAGGGCCAGACGCCCGCCTCGGGGTGCTTGACCTCGGCGACGACGCCGCGCTCGCGGAAGGAGGCGTCCGCCGGGAGCTCGCCCGGCGTCAGCACGGGTGCAGCGGGCAGCCCGGCGGCGGCGAGGCGCTCCGCCAGCTCGTCGCGCGGCTGCGTGCGCGTCCACTCTGCGATCGCGGCGTCGAGGGCGTCCTCGTGCGCCTTGCGTGCGGCGTTGGTGGCGTAGCGCGGGTCGGTCAGCCAGTCGGGGCGGTCGGCGACCTCGCAGAGCTCCCGCCACTGCGCGTCGTCCTCGGCGGCGAAGGCGAGCCAGCGATCCTCGCCACTCGCGGGGTAGACGCCGTGCGGCGCGATGTCCGGGTGGCGGTTGCCCTGCGGCCCGGGCGTGCGCCCGGTCAGCTCCTGCTCCAGCGCCGCGTCGCCGACCAGCGCGAGCGTCGCCTCCTGCATCGAGACGTCGATGTGCTGGCCCTCGCCCGTGCGTGCGCGGTGTTCGAGCGCCGCGAGGATCGCCGTCGTCGCGGTCATCGCGGCGAGCGGGTCGGGGAAGGTCGCGCCGGAGTTGCGAGGCTGCCCGCCGGGGAAGCCGAGCAGCGATGACATGCCCGAGGCGGGCTCGATCGTCCCGCCGTTGGAGGGGCGATCGCGGTAGGGGCCGCTCGCGCCGAAGCCGCTGATCGAGCAGAGGATCACGTCCGGCCGCTGCTCGCGCATCGCCTCGTAGCCGATCCCGAGGCTGCCGAGGACGCGCGGCGTGAAGTTCTCGACCACGATGTCGGTCGAGCGCAGCAGCCGGCGGAAGAGCCGGATGCCCTCCGGCCTCTGCAGGTCGAGCGTGACGCCGAGCTGGTTGAGGTTGCCGGAGTTGAAGGACGGGTGGCAGTTCCAGCCGCGGCGCGCCGTCGGGCGGTCTTGCAGGGCGCTGAGGATTCGCATCTCGTAGCCGCCGCGCCAGGTGTCGGGGCGGCGGCGGGCCTCGATCTTGATCACCTCCGCGCCGAGCAGCGCGAGCTGCTGCGCGCAGTGCGCGCCAGCCCAGACCTGCGTCAGCGCCAGCACCCGCAACCCCTCCAGCGGCCTCGATCGCTCGCCGGCGCGCGGCGTGCGCTCGTCAGGCTTGCGCTCCTCGCGGAGCACCGAGGCGCCGTCCGCGCCGGGGGCGGGCGCGGACCGGCGCAGCCGCGGAGGCGTCGCCGAGAGCCGCGCGGGTGGCCCGGGCATGCGCGGTCCGCCGCCCTCCGGCCGCACGAAGAAGCCGCGCGCCTCGAGGTGTTCGTTCGCGGAGAGTTCGGCGGCATCGAGCACCGGCCCGGCGACGACGCGCGCGCTGGTCAGCGCCTCGAACAGCTCGAGCTTCGCGCGCGCCGCGACCCGCTCGCGCACCGAGGGCACCCACTCCGGGGCGAGGTCAAGGCGGGCGGCGCGCGTCTCGAAGCGCCGGTCCTCGGCCAGCTCCGGGAGTTCGAGGATGTGCAGCGCCAGCCGGAAGAAGTCGCTGCGGCCGAGCATGAGGTGGAAGTAGCCGTCGGCCGCCGGCAGCGGCCCCTGGAGCGGGTCGCGGAACCAGACGACGTTGCGCTGCTCCAGCTCGCCCTGGTACTGCGCGTGCGCCGCGACCGAGGCGAACGTCGTGGCGAGGGCGTCCGTCTCCGCGAGATCGACGAGTTGCCCTCGCCCGCTCGCGGCCCGCTCGCGCAGCGCCGCCAGCACTGCCGCCGCGCCGGTCAGCCCGGCATAGAGCGAGGCGACGTGGCGGGCGCCCTTCAGCGGCGGCTCGCCCGCGCGTCCGTTGATCGCCGCCCACCCGGAGCGCGCGAATGCCGTGAGGTCGTTGCCCGCCCGGCCGGAGCGCGGGCCGGTCAGGCCGTGCGGCGTCAGCGCCGCGAGGATCAGCCCCGGCCGCTCGCCGCGCAGCTCCTCGAAGCTCGCGCCCGCGTCCTCGAGGACGCCGGGCGCGCGGCTCTCGATCAGCACATCGCTGGCCGAGGCGAGGCGGCGCAGCGTGGCGCGGTCGGCCTCGCGCGCGAGTTCGAGGACGAGCGAACGCTGGTTGGCGAGCGCGTAGGCGGCGGGGATGCTCTCGCCATCGGGACCGTGCGGGCCCAGCTGCCGCAGCGCCGCCCCGCCGGGCGGCTCGACGATCGTCGCGTCGGCGCCGTAGTCGGCGAGCGTGCGCGCGCACCAGGCCGCGGAGAGCGAGCTGCCGAGGTTGAGCACGCGCAGGCCAGACAGCGCGCCGGCGGCGGAGGGTTGCGCCATCGCCTCGATCGCTTCCGGAGGCCGCCGGCTACGCGCCGGGAGGCTCGGCGAGCTGGACGGCGTCGAGGGCGTCCCAGGCCTCTTCCATCACGTCGAAGATCACCTGCCGGGTCGGCTTGATCTCGCGCACGAAGCCGACGCCCTGCCCGCCGGGCGTGCGGATCCAGTCGCGGCGGTCCCAGTCCTCGGCGGCCTGGAGCAGCTTGCCGACGAGCAGCCCCTGCAACGGCATCGCGAGGGGCGGTGGCGCCTCGGGCTGCTCCCACGCCTCGACGAAGGAGTCGCGCAGTCCTCGCGCGCGCTTGCCGTCCATCGCGGTGGTCACCCAGGCGTCCTGCGTGCGCGCCTCGACGACCTTCTGCTTCTGCCAGCTTTCGAGGTGCCCGTTCTCGTGCGTCGCCAGCCAGAGCGTGCCGGTCCAGACGCCGACCGCGCCGAGCGAGAGCGCGGCGACGAGGTGGCGGCCCGTCGTCACGCCGCCGGCGGCGAGGATCGGCGTGTCGTACGCCCTCGCCAGCTCGGCGACCTCCGGGACGATCGAGAAGGTGCCGATGCGCCCGGTGTGCCCGCCGGAGTCCTGCCCCTGCGCGATGATCAGGTCGAGCCCGGACTCCAGCTCGCGCGCGGCCTGGCGGGCGAGGCCGACGAGGCCCCAGACCTTCACCCCGGCGTCGTGCAGCTCGTCGAGCACGAAGGCGGGGCTGCCCATCCCCGAGGCGAAGATCGGGATCCGCTCGTTCATGAACAGCTCGAGCTTGGCGCGCGTGTCGGCGAGGCTGCGCAGGCGCTGGGTGCCCCACGGTCCCGGCGTCTTCGGCTCGGGGATCTCGTGCTCGCGGATCAGCTCCTCGACGAACTGGCGGTGGCCCTCGGGGATCTGCTCATCGAGCTGCTCGCGGTTCCCCTGCACGTAGGACGAGGGCAGCGTGATGTCGCAGCCGAAGGGCCGGTCGCCGACGCGCTCCTTGATCCAGGCGAGGTCGGCGCGCAGCTCGTCCATCGAGTGCGTGCTGCAGCCGAGCATCCCGATCGCCCCCGCGTTGGAGGCCGCCACGACGACGTCGCGCGTGTGCGAGAACGCGACGATCGGATACTCGCAGCCGTATTCCTCGCAGAGCCTCGTATACAGAGGGTTCGCCGGAGTTGGGTTCGCCGGGTTCGCGGTCATGGCCGATCTCCTCGCGCGCCGCGATGATAGCGCAGCGCCGCCCGCCTCCCGCGCTATCATCCCCGCGGGCGCGAGCGAGGGAGGCACACGCTGGTCGCCGAGATCTTCGATTCGCCGGACGCCGCCCTCGAGGGAATCGAGGATGGCGCCTCCGTGATGGTCGGCGGCTTCGTCTCGGCCGGATCGCCGACGAACCTGATCCTCGCGCTCAAGCGCCGCGGGACGCGGCGGCTGACGGGGATCGCCAACAACATCGGCTTCGGTGACCGCCTCGACGAGCTCTGCGAGAACAGCCAGATCGCGCACATGATCGCGACCTTCGCGGTCCGCGCCTCCTCCTCGAAGAAGAGCCACTTCGAGGAGCAGTACCAGCGCGGCGATGTGACGCTCGAACTGGTCCCGCAAGGGACGTTCGTCGAGCGCATCCGCGCCGGCGGGGCCGGCCTCGGGGGCGTGCTCACCCGCACCGGCCTCGACACGGTCGTCGAGGAGGGCAAGCGGCGCATCGAGGTCGAGGGCGTGGACTACCTGCTGGAGACGCCGTTGCGCGCCGACGTCGCGCTGATCCAGGCGCACCGCGCGGACCGGCTCGGCAACCTCGTCTACCGGATGTCCGGGCGCAACTTCAACCCGCTGATGGCGACCGCCGCCGACCTCGTGATCGCCGAGGTCTCAGAGATCGTCGAGACGGGCGAGCTGGACCCCGAGACGATCGGCACGCCCGCCCTCTATGTCGACCGCATCGTGCGCTGCGACCCGATCGAGCTGCGCATGGAAGGCATCTAGCATGGCTGCCGGGCTGACTCGCGAGCTGATCGCACTGCGCGTTGCGCGCGAGCTGCGCGACGGGATGGCGGTGAACCTCGGCATCGGGCTGCCGACGCTGGTCTCGAACTACCTGCCGCCGGACCACGGCGTGCTCTTTCAGGCGGAGAACGGCATCCTCGGCTACGGCGCGATCCGCGAGGACGGCTTCGACCGCGACCTGATCAACGCCGGCGGCCAGCCGGTCGAGCTGCGACACGGCGCCAGCTTCTTCCACAGCGCCGACTCGTTCGCGATGATCCGCGGCGGGCACATCGACGTCGCCGTCCTCGGGGGCCTCGAGGTCTCCGCGCGCGGCGATCTCGCGAACTGGTCGATCCCGGAGCGGGGCGGCGGCGGCATCGGCGGGGCGATGGACCTCGCCGTGGGCGCGCGCCGCGTGATCGTGGCGATGGAGCACACGACGCGCGAGGGCCGGCCGCGCATCCGCGAGCGCTGCGACTACCCGCTGACGGCGAGCGCCTGCGTGGACCTGGTGGTCACGGACCTGGCGGTGATCGATGTCGTCGCGGGCGGCCTGCTGCTGAGCGAGGTCGCGCCCGGGGTCACGCCGGAGCAGGTGCAGGCGGCCACGGACGCCCCTCTCACGTACTCCCCGGACCTCTGCGAGATGGTCCTCTAGGCGGCCAGCCAGTCTGCCGCGCCCTACCCGGCGAGACTCTTCAGAACCGTCATTCCGGCGAAAGCCGGAATCCAGGGGCGGTGGGGTAGCCTGGATTGCGTCGAATCGGGTCCCTACGTTGCTCGATACAGGGAGCTACGCAAAGGTCTCCTACGGGAAGATGCCGAGGGCGATGTAGTTCGCGGCGATGCGGTCGATGGCGATCAGGAAGGCGGCCGTGCGCAGGTCCGGCAGATCACGCTCCTTCCAGACCTCGTGCATGGCCCGGTAGGACTCGGACATCGTCTCCTCCAGCGCCGTGCGCACGAAGTCGATCTCTGACGGGCCGCGGGTGAGCAGGGCCAGCTCGTCAGGCGCGAAGTTGCTGCCCGCGAGCTGCTCGGTCGCTGTCAACAGGCGGCGGTTCGAGATCTCCTCGTAGCGCTTGTGCATGCGGTCGAAGCTGACGTGCGAGAGGTTCTTCAGCCACTCGAAGTAGGAGACCGTGACGCCGCCGGCGTTGAGGTAGATGTCCGGGATGAGCAGCGTGCCGCGCTCGGCGAGAATCGGCTCCGCGTCCGGGTAGACCGGGCCGTTCGAGGCCTCGGCGATGATCTTCGCCTGGATGCGCGGCGCGTTCTCCGCGGTGATCACGCCCTCGATCGCGGCGGGGACCAGGATGTCGCAGTCCTGCTCGATCGTCTCGGCGGATGTGGGGATGAACGTGGCGCCGGGGAAGCCGTGCAGCGATCCGGTCTCCGCGCGGTAGGCCAGCACCTGCTCGATGTCCAGCTCCGTCTCCGAGTAGAGCCCCCCCTCGTACTCGGCGACGCCAGTGATGCGCGCGCCGCAATCCTGCAGGTGGCTCGCGGCGTGTGCGCCGACGTTGCCCAGGCCCTGCACGATCACGCGCTTGCCCTCGAGGCCGCGGGAGAGGCCCAGCGCGTTCACGTCTTCGGCGTGGTCGAGCGCCTCCATGATGCCGTCGCAGACGCCGAGGCCCGTCGCCTCGGTGCGCCCCGGGATGCCGTGCAGGGCGACCGGTTTGCCGGTGACGCAGGCCCAGTGGTCGAGTTCGTTGGGTCGCATGTGGCGGTAGGTGTCGGCGATCCAGGCCATCTCCTGCTCGCCGCTCCCGTAGTCGGGGGCGGGCACATCGACGCTGGGTCCGATGAAGTTCTTGCGCGTCAACTCCGCCGTGTAACGGCGGATCACCCGCCTGCGGACGTCGTCGGGCCGCCGCGGGTCCAGCAGGATGCCGCCCTTCGCCCCTCCGAACGGCACCTCGACGAGCGCGCACTTGAAGGTCATCAGCGTGGCGAGGGCGGTCACCTCGTCGGCGGTGACGTGCGGGCTGATGCGAATGCCGCCCTTGGTGGGCATCCGGTGGTAGCTGTGCTCCGCCCGGTAGGCCTCGATGACTTCCACCTGCCCGTCTTCCATCTCGACGGGGAAGCGCAGGTGGTAGACCGCGTTGCAGTCCCGCATCTGCTGGAGCAGGCCGGGCTCGTAGTCCGTGAAGCTGGCCGCCTGCTCGAACTGGCGGAAGACGGTGCCCAGGAGGCTGGTAGTGTCGCTCATCTCACACGCCCTTCTTCACCGCCGCGAGGGCGCCTCGCGGCCTGGCGGGTCCAGTATCGGCGATCGTGGTGAACTGCGGCGTAATGCGACCGCTTGCCTGGCGGCGCTGCCCCCGGACGCTACTCGCCGTCGCCGACGGGCTCCGCGCGGAAGACGGGGATCACGCGCTCCGTGCGCTCCTGGTACTCCGCGTACGGCGGGTAGGCCGCAACGGAGATCTCCCAGAGGCGCGCCCGCTCCGCCTCGTCCTCGACGAGCCGCGCACGCATCGGCTCGACGCGATCGCGGTCGCGAATCTCGACCTCGGGGTCGGCGAGCAGGTTGTAGTACCAGAGCGGGTGCTTCGGCCCTCCGCCGACCGAGGCGACCAGCACGTAGCCGTCGCCGTCGGCGACCGTCATCAGCGGCACCTTGCGGATCGCGCCGCTCTTGTGTCCCCGGCAGGTGACGATGATCACCGGCATCCCGGTCTCGCGCAGCGTCGTGCCCTCGCGGCCGTTGCTGCCCTCGTAGACCTCGACCTGCTCGGCCACCCAGTCCCTGGGGCTCGGTAGGTACTCGCTCATCGCTCCCCCTTACTGCGCCTGCGCGCCGCTGCCCGGTACGCGGCCCGCGCGCGCGTCGGCGCTCGCCTCCCAGGGCGTCACCGAGGCGGGCTCGCTCTCCGCCACGATGTTCTTCGCGCGCGCGACGATCAACTCGTCGAGATCGTGCTGCGGCAGCACGTAGAAGCGGTTATCGCGCAGCGCCTGCATGACCGCCTCCGCCACGTCCTCCGGCTGGATGGCGCCCTGGTAGGCGGCGACGGCGCGCGGGTCGTCGCTGCGCTGCGTGAGCGAGGTCTGCACGAACCACGGGCAGAGCGCGTGCGCGTGAACCTTCAGGTTGCGGCGGCGCAGCTGCAGGTAGAGCGTCTCCGTGATGCTGACCACGGCGTGCTTGGCCGCGCCGTAGAGCAGGCCTCCGGGCACGATCCCGGACATCGAGGAGGTGTTGACCACGTGCGCCTCCTCGTCCATCGCGATCATGCGAGGGACGAACGAGCGCACGCCGTGCACCACGCCGTACATGTTGAGGCCGAAGACGAAGCTCCAGTCGTCCAGCGGGCTCTCCCAGATCGGGCCGCGGCTGCCGCCGCTCCCGCCGGCGTTGTTGCACAGCACGTGGACCCCGCCGTGGCGCTCGAACGCCGTCTCCGCGAGCGCCTCGACGGCGTCCGGGTCGGTCACGTCGGCGATCACGCCGCTGGCGTCGTGGCCGGCCTCGCGCAGCTCGCCGACGAGGTGATCGAGCGCCTCGGCGTCGATGTCGGCGAGCACGACGCTCATGCCCTCGGAGGAGAAGCGGCGCGCGTAGGCGCGGCCCATGCCGCTCGCGGCGCCGGTGATGACGGCGACCCGTCCCGCGAACTCGTCCATCGAGCGCTCCCCCGTTCGCGCCTGCGGGGCGGTCCGCCTGCGCCATCTGCTCCGTGCGCGACCTTAGCGCATCGAGGGCGTGTGCGGCTGCCCGTGCTGCCGCGCGGCGCTCAGATACGGAGCAGGCGGGGGCGCAGCAGCACCGCGCCGCTGGCGCAGACCATCAGCGCCGCGCCGGAGAGCCCGACGGCGAGTTGCACCCCGAGCGTCTCGGCGATCACGCCCGCCGAGAGCAGCCCCAGCACGTTGAAACCCCAGGTGAGGGTCATTGCGCCGATCACGCGGCCGTGGAAGCGCGGCTCGACAATGCGCAGCAGCATCGAGTTGAGCAGGATGTGCAGGCTGGAGAAGGTCAGCCCGGTGACCGCCAGCAGCACCATCGTCAACGGCACCCAGGTGGACATCGAGTAGCCGACGACGGCGAGGCCCAGCGTGAACATCGCGCCGATGTACGCGGCGCCGGTCCAGCGAAAGTTGCGATAGAAGGCGAGCAGCAGCGTGGACGGCACCTGTCCGATCCCGATCGCGGCGCTGAGCACGCCCAGCAGCTGTGCGTCCCCGTCGAACACGTCCCTCGTCATCACCGGCAGCAGCGTGACGTAGACCCACGCCACGGAACCGCCGAGCACGCCGAGCACCACCAGCGCCCGCGCGTCGTGGTGGCCGGCGAGGTGTCGCAGCCCCTCCATCAGCTCGCGGTGCATCCGCCCCGCCGCCGCTCCGGGCTCGCGCTCCCGCTCGACACGTCCCGGCGTGCGGATCGGGAGCGTGAACGCGACGATCAGCAGGCTCAGCACCGCGAACGCGAGGAAGGCCCCTCCGGCGCCTGTCTCGTCCAGCAGGAAGCCCGCGAGCAGCGGCCCCGCGACGCGCGAGATGCTGCCCTCGCTGGAAAGCATCGCCATCGCGTTCACCAGTTGCCCGCGGGGCACCAGCATCGCGACGTAGGCCTGACGGGCCGGCATCTCCAGCACGATCAGCGTCCCGGTTAAGGCGGCGAACACCAGCAGCAGCGGGTAGCTCAACAGCCCGGCGAAGGCGACCACGGCCGCGCCGGTCAAGAGCACCGCCGAGAGCCCTCGCGCGATGATCATCAGCGCCCGCCGGTCCACCGCGTCGGCGAGCACGCCCGCGGGCAGCGCCAGCAGGAAGAACGGCGAGAACCAGACGACGCTGACGAGTGTCACCCCGGAGGGGGTACCGGTCAGTTCGAGCGCAACCCAGCCAATCGCCGTGATGCCGACCCAGAGCGAGCCGGAAAACGTGAGCCCGCCGAGCAGGTACCAGCGGTAGTCGCGGTTGTGCAGCGGGCCCCAGAACGAGGCGTTGGCCGGCGCCGGTTCAATGGGTGCGGGCGCATCCGGAGCCGGGGGTGCGGCGGTCGTCGCGCGGGTGGCGCGGGCGTCGCTCTCCTTCGAAGGCCGCATCGACACCTCGGTCCGTCTCGCCTCGCCGGCTGGCGGCGCGCCGTCCGGACCCGGCGCGGAAGCCGCGGCGATCATAGCCGCCCGGCGGCGCAACCGCCGCGCGAGCCGGTCCCGGCTACCGCGCCCGGTAGGCGTCCGCCAGCGTCGCGCGGTCGAAGCCGTGCGGGGTCTGCCCGTTGGCGAAGTCGTAGAGCGCGGCCTTGAAGATGCCCTCGAGGGCAGAGACCGTGCCGAGCGCCAGCGCGACCAGCGGTACGCCGACGGCGATGCCAAGAATTGGGTGCACGAAGAACAGCAGCACCGCGGGCACCAGCGCGAGGATCACCGCGAGGATGGCAACAATCCCGAACCCGAAGCCCGCGGTGACCTGGCGGCCCCAGGTTTGCCCGAGCAGCCCGGCCGAGCGCTTGATCGCCTCGATCGGCCCGACGCCCTCGGCGACCAGCACGGGGATCACGAAGAACGTCGCGAGGCCCCAGGCCACGCCGCCGATCCACGATGCGACCTGGCCGGCGATGCCCCCGCGCTCGCGCAGCGCCTGCAGGATGATCGAGACGATCACCGAGATCAGCGCCCAGGCGAGGATCTGCGGCAGTCGCGCGGAGGCGGCGCGCAGCCCGGACCCGATGTTCGGGTCCCCGCCTCGCAGCCGCTCCAGCGCCGCCGCCACCAGCGCCGCATTGAAGAAGATCACGATCGCCGAGGACACGAAGACGAAGACCAGCCCCAGCACCGCGTCAGCAGCGCTCAGCGACTCCGAGGCGCCCTCCGCGGCCCGGTCGAAGGTGCCCGTCGAGAGGCCGATCCCGCCCATGACGGCGACCAGCACCAGCACCGCGATGCCCGACATGATCGGGAACAGGATCAGCTCGCGGTCCAGCATCAGCACGCGCCAGCTCATCTTCATCAACTCGAAGGTGTGCCCGATCGTCCTGAACATGTGCGGCCCTCCTCGCTCGCGCCGGGAGTATACGAGGGCGCTCGGTGCGTACGGGCGGGCAGGATCGATCACTCCTCGATCCTCCCCGGGGCGAAGAACGCCTCGAAGTCCCTCAGCGCGGCGTTGAACTCATCCACTTCAGCCGCAGTCCAGGAGCCGATGAGGTGGTCCAGTGAGGAGCCGATCACACCCGCTTCGCCCGGGACGTACGTCAGCCAAGCGCCCGTGCGGAGGAGCTGCAGAGCTGCGTCGTTGAGAGAAAGCGCCTCATGTCGGGCGAGACGCCGGATGTAGTCGAGTAGTTCGTCGTCGAGTCCCGTGAGAGTGAGGTGGTTCTGGTGCGTGTGCCTCCTCGCCAAGCTGGTGCTGCGAGGCATCGTAACGCCTCGGAAGGCTCCGGTGCGCCCCCAGAGGGCCCCAAGCGGGGCGTCAGTCCGCCGTGATCTCGCGGCGCTCGAAGCGCCACTCGCCGGCGTCGCGGCGCAGCGTGTCGCGGTAGCGGCGCGTCAGCACCAGCACCGGCGGCTCGTCGGCGCGGAAGACCAGCAGGTCCGAGCGCATCACGATGCGCTCGCTCTCGCCCTCGATCGGATCGAACACCGCGTTGTAGGTGATGTGGCGGACGTTCGGCAGCCGCTCGCCGCCGTGCAGGAAGAAGTCGCGCAACTCTCCGTGGCCCTCGCGGCGGCTGCGGCCGGTGACGAACGTGGCGTCCTCGGTGAAGGTGTCGAGCCAGCCCTCCACGTCGTCCGTGTCGTGCGCCATGTTGTAGCGCGACACGAGATCCTGGATCGCCGTCCGATCGTCCCCGGAAAGCTGCATCGTCTTGCCTCCTCGTTTGTACCCGGCGCTCAAGCCGGACTCGGCTCAACGAACCTCTCGACCTTGAGTTCCCTGGCGCGATCCCGCGCCTGCCAGAGGTCGTAGGCCGTCTGCATACCGAGCCAGGTCTCAGGTGAGGAGCCGAACGCCTGGGACAGGCGGAAGGACATCTCGACCGACACCCCGGCACGCTTGTTCACCAGGTCCGACAGCGCCTGACGCGTCACGCCCAGGCCTTCCGCTGCCCGCGTCACCGTCAAGCCGAGCGGTTCGAGGCACTCCCATCTCACGATCTCGCCGGGATGGGGGGGATTCTGCATGGGTATCATGTCACCTCGTCAATGGTAGTCCGTGTAGTCGACATCGACAGCGTGGCCGTCTTCGAATCGGAAGGTCACTCGCCAATTCCCGGATACCGAAACGGCGTAGTAGCCTCGCAGATCGCCGGTCAGCGAATGGAGTCGGAACCCCGGGAGGTTCATGTCTCTCGATGAACGACTCTGATCGAGCACGGCGAGGATCCGGGTCAACTTTCGGACATGCTGCGGAGCCACCTTCCGTGACCCACGGCCGTCGTAAAGAGCCCGGAGTCCCCGGTGCCTGAAGGAGAGGATCACAAGAGTAGGCTACGCTGTCGCCTGTCGCTTGTCAAGCGACACGAAGGGCCTTACCCCTGCTGAAGCCGCTCGATCACGCGTGCGACCTGCTCGTCCTGCGCCGGGTCCTCCGGCAGCGGGAAGGTGACGCCGTCGGCGAGGTCGCCGTACCACTCGAGGATGATCTCGGCGATGCGGTCGTAGGTGCCTTCCGGCATCAGCGCGTCGATCAGATCGTCGCTGATCAGCGAGGCCAGCTCGTCCCACTTGCCCGCCCGCGTCAGCTCGCGCAACTCCGGGCCGAGCTCCGTCCAGCCGTGCAGTTGCAGCGTCGGCCAGTAGGGCGGGGTGGAGTACCAGAAGCCCATCGATTCGCGCACCACCTCGCGCCGCCTGTCGATCTCCGCCTGCGTCGCGCCCGTCAGCAGCTGCAAGCTCGGAATCAGCTCGACCTCGGAGGGGTCGCGGCCGCTGCGCTTCGCGCCCTCGGCGACGTTGGCGAGCGTGACCTCGCGCAGGTAGCGAGGGCTGGAGTTCGTCGGGTGCGTGAGCACGCCGTCCGCCAGCTCGCCGGCGAGGCGGCAGATCGCCGGGTTGACCGCGCCCAGCCAGAGCGTCGGCGCCGGGTAGTCGATCGGGCCGGGGTTGAAGCGCGGCTGGAGGCGCGTGATGCGGTACTGCTCGCCCTCGAAGCGCACGCCCTCGCCGGACTGGAACGCGCCGAAGATAGCGTGCATCGCCTGCAGGTACTCGCGCATGCGCCCGATCGGGGGCGTCCACGGCACGCCGTAGCGGCCCTCGATGTTGCCCTTCACCTGCGTGCCGAGTCCGAGGCTGAGGCGGCCCTCGGCGAGGCGCTGCACGCCCCAGGCGCTGTAGGCGAGCTGCATCGGGCTGCGCGGGAAGGCGAGGATGATCGCGGTCACGATGCGCAGCCGCTCGCTGTGCTCGGCGACGAGCGCGGCGCTGATCATCCCGTCGTTGACCGTCTCCGGCACCTTGATGCCGTCGTAACCGAGCGCCTCGACGCGGCGCACGTGCGCGGCGATGTCCGCGAACGGCGTGTGCGTGCCGGTGCCTGCGTAGACCTTCATCTCGTGCTCGCGCTCCCGTCCGCGGCGCCGGTCAGGCTACGCCGAGCCGCGCGGAGCGTCGATGCGGCCGCGAGGCCCGCGCGCTACGCGCCGTCCTCGAAGGTCCAGCGTGTCTGCGTCTCCACGAACGCGCCTTCGAGCCAGGCATGGCCGATGCGCGGGCGAAGCACGTAGAGGGCGGCATCCCCCGGCTGCTCCCCGGCGCCATCGAGCGGGAACGGCTCGCCCGTCGTCGGGTCGACGTACTTCGCGCCGTAGGCGGCGACCACCGCGGCGGGCGCCTCGGCGAACGGCAGGCGCTCGACCGGGCCCTCGACGATCGCGACGTCCTCGCCGCTCTCGACGTGCGCGACGGCGTAGGGCTCGTGCGCGAGATTGCGGATCTTCTGGCCTCCGGTGCCGAACCACAGCGCATCGTCCACCCAGACACCCCAGACCGGCATCGAGTGCGGCCGTCCGTCCGGCCGCGTCGTCGCGAGCCAGTAGGTCAGCGCCGCGCGCAGGCGGGCGATCGCGCGTTCGCGGATGTGCGGCACTGTGCTCATTGGACCTCGCAGGATCGTCGCGTGCGCCGTCGGCCGCCGTCGGCGTGCGGCGAGCGGTGCGGCTATCGGCGTCGCTGTCGCAGCGCCTCGTCCAGCCGGTCTGCGAGCGCTCGCTCGCCGATGCCGCGTAGCTGACCTGCAAGTTCGGGCCGCGACTGCGGGAAGATACCGCCGTCGCTTAGTGCTGCGCGGGCGAGGTGCGTCAGCATCGAGACTTGAAGCTCAGCTGCGGCATCGCGGTCTCCCACGGCGAGCATGTCGTCGTAGTGGCGCTTCGTCTTGCGCGCGCGCTTCCTTGCTTCCGACGCAGACGGCAATGCGAGGCGGTCGTTCCACTGCGTCCGTAACCGCGTCCACCACGCGGCGCGCTCGAACAGCACATGGCCGAACCGCACCGTCCATGAGAGGTAGTCGTGGTCGGCGGCCAGCTTCCGTGGAACCTCGTCCCGCTCATACTGTCGCAGATCGACATCGATCGGCGGTCGCGGCAAAGGAGAGCGATCACGCCGGTAGACCAGCACGAGGTCGAGGTCTTCGCTGATCTCGACCTCGCGCACGGCCGATCCTGACGCGACTATCGCTTCAATCGTCTCGTCCGATAGTGCACGTTCTACTGCGTCGAGCGTCCACGCTCGTGCAGCCTCGCTCGGCCACGATCGGACCGCTTTGAGCGCGGTCTCCAGCGCATCCGACGAACGTTGGGCTCTTTGCGTTCTCAGTTGTTGCTTCATGTCTGAAGCAATGCCCCAACGGACTCAACGTACTCCTCGATTGCGGTCGCGACCTCCTCTGCGTCCAGGCCGTCCGGCGGATCGACATCACCGTATGCTTCGTGTTTGCGCATGTCGTTCAGGTCCCGCAGCAAGTCCCATACGTCAGGTAGGTCGTGCTCGTCAGCGAGGAAGCCGGCTGTATCCGCCTTATCGCGGTGACCAGTTGGACGCTCTTGGCCCAGATGCAGAGCTGCGGCGACGACACAAGACTCAAGGCAATAGAAGCCGTACATCGAGAGATCTGCCCAATCGACCGGATCGCCCCACAGAGAGTCCTGGACTCGCTCAAGGTGAGAGCGAGCCAATTCGTAGGAGTCCTCCGCAGTCTGCTCCATTGTCTCGGCACCCCGTTCACGTTCCCGACCCGGTTCTAGTCTAGCCCCAACACGAGCGTTCCCGTCGCGGGCCGGTTGACCGCGCTCCGTGCTGCTGGCAACCATGCCGCGAGGAGCCCCATGCTGATCGCGCTGCTCGACCTGCTTCGCATCCGCAGCCGCGTCGAGCGCGCGCTGGTGCGCTACACGGGCTACTCGCTGCTCAGCCGCCACGTCACGAGGCGTATCGGCGTGGCCTACGTGCCGACGTTGCTGCTCGTCAGCATCGGGCAGCGCAGCGGCGAGCTGCGCGAGGCGCCGCTCTTCTACTTCGAGGACGGCGGCGACTACTTCGTCGTCGGCTCGATCGGCGGGAGCCCGCGCCACCCTGAGTGGTATCGCAACCTGCTCGCGGATCCGCACGCCTGGGTCCATGTGCGGCGCCGCCGCATCGCGGTGCTGGCCTCGCTGATCGAGGGCGAGGAGCGCGAGCGGCTGTGGCCGATCGCCGCGCGCGCCTACCCGCGCTACGACGCGATGATCGAAGAGGCGCATCCGCGCGAGATCCCGCTCGTGCGGCTCAGCCCGCGCGCCGCCGGCCCGGCGACTTCCTAGCTCTGCGAGTAGCCCGAGCCCGGACGGGTGACGCCCGTGCCCTTCGCGTCCTCGAGGCGGCCGTACTCCTTGAGCAGCCGCTGGTCGTAGGTCACGAGGCCGCTCACCCGCTCCAGCGGCTCCGTCGCCAGCAGCAGCGCCGCGTCCACCATGTAGTCGACCGGGGCGCCCTGGTCGCCCATCCCGGACGCCTCGAGGTGGAACAGCGCGCCCGGCGTCCGCACCGCTTCCGAAGGCGAGACGCAGGAGACGGCGATGCCGTGCTGCTCGACCTCCTCGGCCAGGCCCTGCGTGAAGCGTTCGAGCGCTGCCTTGGTCGTGCCGTAGAGCACGCTGCGGCCCTCGGACACCGTGGGGTAGGGGCCGCGGCCGGGGCCGGTCGCGCCGCCGGAGCCGATGTTCACGATCGCGCCGCCGCCGCGCTCGATCATCCCTGGCAGCACGCCCTGCGCCAGCATGAACGGCGCGTGCACGTTGACCGCGAAGACGCGCTGCCAGCGCCGCTCCGGGATCTCCGCGACCGGCGCGAAGTAGTTCGCGGCGGCGTTGTTCACGAGCACGTCGACCGGCCCGAACGCCTGCTCGGCAGCCGAGACCACGCGGCTGCACTCGTCGCCCTCGGAGATGTTCGCGGCGACGGCCTCGGCCTCGCCGCCGGCCTCGCGGATCGCGGCGACCGTGCGCTCGAGCGAGCCGTCGAGGGGGTGATCGCCCTCGTGCAGCGTGCGGGCGACGCAGACCACGCGCGCGCCCTCGGCGGCGAAGCGCATGGCGATCGCCTCACCGATGCCGCGGCTCGCCCCGGTGACCAGCGCGACCCGTCCGTCGAGCGTGCCCACGATGTCACTCCCTCCGCCGGCTCCGAGGCCGAGCGCGCCCGCCGGGGCTCGCTCTCGCCCCGTCGCGATCGATGCGCAGCACCGTCGCCGTGCCGGGGCGATCTGTCAACGTCGTCCCCTCGGCGCGGCTGCGCCCAGCGTGGCGCAGGCGTAGGCTGGAGCGCGCAGGCCGGCGGGGACCGGCAGACAGGGCCAGGCGCGCATGAGGCGTCTCGGACGCAGGCTCCCCGGCGACGTCGTCGTGCGGCGTGCGCGGCGGCGCTCGGAGACGGTGCGCGTCAGCGCCATCCGGCGGCGCAGCTTCCGGCCCCGGCCGTGGATGGTGCCCACCGGCTTCGCGCTCCTGATTGCGCTGGGCGCGCTGCTGCTGTCGCTCCCCATCGCGTCCGAGTCCGGCGAGTGGACCAACGGCTGGGACGCCCTCTTCACCGCCACCTCGGCGATCTGCGTCACCGGCCTCGTGCGCTTCGACACCGCCGACCAGTTCAGCTTCTTCGGCGAGCTCGTGGTCATCGTGCTGATCCAGCTCGGCGGGCTCGGCGTCACGATGTACGCGGGGATGCTGATCCTCTTCGTCGGCGGCCAATTCGGACTGCGCGGGCGCGACTTCTTCGGCATCGAGCTGATGGGCGACTCGGAGCGCGACGTGCGCCGCTTGCTGCGCCGCGTCGCGCTGTTCGTCTTCACGCTCGAGGCTACGACGTTCCTGCTGCTGCTGCCCTGGTCGCTGACGAAGTGGGAGCCGGGCCCGGCGATCTGGCGTGCCTTCTTCCACGCTCTTTCCGCCTCCAACTGCGCGGGCTTCGATCTGATGGGCGGGGGCCGCGGGTTCAGCGGGCAGGTCGACGAGCCCTACCCGATTATCGTGGTGGGGACAGCCGCCCTCCTCGGCAGCCTCTCCTTCATCACCGTCTTCAACCTGCGAACGCGTCCGCGGCGCTGGTCGCTCGACACGAGGCTGGTCGTGATCGGGATGGCGGCACTGCAGCTGATCGCCATGCTGGTGTTCGCCAGCATCGAGCTGCGCGCGGGCAATCCGCTGAGCGGGCTCAACCCCTTCGAGGCGCTCGCCAACATCTACTTCCTCGCCGTCAATCGCACGACCGGCATGTCCACCATCGAGATCGCCGCGCTGCAGGACGCGAGCATCGCGATACTGCTTCCGCTGATGTTCATTGGCGGCGCGTCCACCTCCACCGCCAGCGGCATCAAGATCGGAACCTTCATGGTGTCGCTCGTCGTCATCCTCTCCGCCCTGCGTGGCAGGCACAGCGCCCAGGTCTTCGGGCGCGAGATCCCGCAGGCGATCGTGCTGCGCGCGACGGCTGTCACGCTGCTCGGCGTCTTCCTCCTTGCCGTGGGAATGTCGCTCCTGCTGCTGTTCGAGGATGGACCGTTCCTGCCGCTGCTCTTCGAGGTCATGTCCGGCCTCGCCAACGTCGGCTGGTCGATGGGCAGCACGGGGGATCTCTCCACGCCGGGGGCAATCCTGCTCACTGCGTTGATGTTCATCGGGAGGCTCGGGCCGCTGATCGTCGCGATCTCCATCCCGGACCGCCCCCAGGAGCGCTACCGTTACCCGTACGGGCGGGTGCGCATCGGATAGCGCGGCGCGCATAGCGAGAGGAACGAACGATGCAGATCGCCGTACTCGGGCTCGGCCGCTTCGGCTCCCAGCTTGTCCGCGCCCTCGGGCCGCTCGGCCACGAGGCGCTCGCGATCGACCTCAATGAGGCGCGCGTGGAGCGGGCCGCGCCGGATTGCGCGAAGGCCGCCGTCGCCGACATCACCGACGAACTCGCGCTGCGCGACCTTGGCGTCGGCAGCGTCGACGCCGCCGTCGTCGCCACCGGCGTGATCGAGGCGAGCGTGCTCGCGGCGATGAACGTCCAGTCGCTCGGCGTGAGCGCGGTCTACGCGAAGGCCTCCAACCAGCTGCACGCCTCGATCCTCGAACGCATCGGCGTCCGCCGTGTCGTCCAGCCGGAGCGCGAGGGCGGCGAGCGCTTCGCCCACCTGCTGCGGATCCAGGGCGCCCACGACTACCTCTCCGTCAGCCACGACTACGGCATCGTCATCCGCGAGGCGCCTGAAAACATGCATGGGCGGCGGCTGGGCGACCTCGACAGCAACGAGGGCACGCGCCGGCTGCTGATCGCCGTGCGCAGCGGCGAGGTGGAGCTCAACCCCGTGCGCGATCGCACCATCGGCCCCGGCGACCTGCTCGTCTTCGCCGGCCGCGACGAGGATCTCGCTCGCGAGCTGTGACCCGCAGTCCGCCCGTAGGGCTACCGTGTCGGGGGAGGCGTCCGCATGATTCGCACCGCCCGAGCCCCACTCGCCCGCCCGCGCGCGCTGCTCGCGGCGTTCGCGTTCGCGCTCGCCGCGCTCGGCTCGGCCTGTGAGGTCGACGGCACGGAGGGCGCGCTGCACGTCGTCACCATCGAGCGGCAGGTGGACGGCGTGCTCGCCGCCTACATCGACCGTGCCATTGACCACGCCGAGGATCGCCGCGGGCGCGCCGTGCTGCTGCGCATCGACACGCCCGGCGGCGAGATCGGCGCGATGAAGTCGATCGTCGGGCGCATCGAACGCTCCGAGGTGCCCGTCATCGCCTGGGTCGGCCCGCCGGGCGCGGAGGCCGCCTCGGCAGGCACGTTCATCGCGATGGCCGGCCACATCGCGGCGATGGCTCCGAGCACCACCATCGGCGCGGCCACGCCGGTCACGGCCACCGGCGAGGACGTCGAGGGCGACCTCGGCAAGAAGGTCACCAACGACACCGTCGCCTTCGCGCGCGGCGTCGCCGAGCTGCGCGGGCGCAACGCGGACTGGGCCGAGGCCGCCGTCCGCGACGCCAGTTCCGCCACCCCGAGCGAGGCGCTCGAACTCAACGTGATCGACCTCGTCGCCGCGACCGAGCCGGAGCTGCTCGCCGCCGTCGAGGGCCGCACGGTGGAGCTGATCGACGGGCGCACGGTGGAGCTGCGGCTCGCGACCGCGCCGCGGGTGGAGAACGAGTTCAACGCCTACGAGCGGATCGTCGGCTTCCTCGGCGATCCGTTCGTGGTCACGCTGCTGCTGCTGATCGGGATGGTCGGCGTTGCGACGGAGCTGTTCTTCGCGCCCGGGACGTTCGTCCCCGGCGTCGCCGGGGCGCTCGCGTTGCTGCTGTTCTTCCTCGGCGTGGGGACGCTGCTGCCCGCCGAGGCGGCACTCGCCTTCGTCGTGCTCGCGGTCCTGCTGATCGTGCTGGAGCTGTTCCTGCCGACGGGTGGCGTACTCGGGGCGGGGGCGGCGCTGGCGCTGGCGTTCGCGATCGGCATCGGCGTCGGCCAGGGCTCGACGGACCTCAGCATCGCTCGGCTGCTGGTGATCGTGCTCGCGGTGATTGGCGTGATCGCGCTGCTGCTCGGGGCCTTCCTCGCCTACTTCGCCGCCCGCTACTGGGCGTCGACGGAGGAACGCGAGGCCGATCCCGCGGACTCGACGTAACGAGAGCCGCGCCCGTCAGGCGTCCGGGTCGCCGCCGTCAGGCGGTCGCCCGGGGTCAGTACCTCGGACGCCGCGACCTTGCCGCCGTCCGCCCGCGCGCGCCCGATCGCGAGCACGCCGCCGATCACGGCGATGCGCGCCGCCTGCGGGTTCGCCGCGTCCGGCTCCAGCACGGTGCCGATCGGCTCCGAGGGCGCGGCGGGCGCGAGCGAGGGGTCGAAGAGCCGCACTCGCGTCTCGCCGAGCGCGGCGATCGCGCCCGGCGCGGGATCACAGCCGCGCACGTGGTTGAACAGCGCGCGCGCCGGCCTCGACCAGTCGACCAGCGCGTGCTCGTCGTCGAAGGGCGGCTCGTAGCTGGCCTCTGCGTGGTCCTGCTCTATGCGCGGTGCGCGGCCCTCCCGCACCAGCGCCGTGGCCTCGGCGAGCGCCTCGATGCCCTGCGGGTAGAGCCGCTCGAAGTAGAGCGAGCCCATGGTGTCGTCCGGGCGGATCTCGACCGTGCGCTGGAGCAGGATCGGCCCGGTGTCGATGCCCTCGTCCACCCAGAAGATCGTCAGTCCGGTCTCGGCGTCGCCGTTGACGACGGGCCAGTTCATCGCCGAGCGGCCGCGGTACTTCGGCAGCAGCGAGGGGTGGTACTGGATCGCGCCGTGCGTGGCCGCATCGAGCACGTTCTTGCGCACGATGTCGGTGACGAAGGCGAAGACGATCAGCTCCGGCGCCCACGCGCTGTAGGCCTCGAAGGCCTCCGCGCGGCGCAGCGCGCGCGTCTCCACCCAGGGCAGTCCGGCCTCGTCGGCGGCGGCGCGCAGCGGGTCCGGCCGCCCGCCCTCGGGCGTCCGAGGGGTGGAGACGCCGACGATCTGCTCGCCGGCCTCGCGTAGCGCGTTGTACGTGTCCAGGCCGAACGCGGCCTGCCCGAAAACTGCGATCCTCATGCGACCACCCCTTCCTCGCGCAGCGCGGCGATCTCCGCATCGGAGCAGCCGTGCTCGCGCAGCACCTCGTCCGTGTGCTCGCCGAAGAGCGGCGAGTAGCTCAGCACGCCGCGCTCGCCGTCGATCTCGAAGCCGCCGCCCATCTGCCAGATGCGCCCCTTCGTCGGGTGGTCGATGCCCACGACGAAGTCGTTGGCCTGGACGTGTTCGTCGGCCATCAGTTCCTCGACGCCGCCGTAGACGGGCGAGCAGGGGATGTCGGCCGCGCGCAGCGCGGCGATCAGGTCGTCGCGCCGCTGCGGGTGGATCCAGGCGGTGAACAGCTCGTTGAGTTCCACCTGGGCGGCCTCGCGCAGCTGGCGCGTCGCGTACGCGGGGTTGCCGGCCAGGTGCGGGTAGCCCGCGAGCTGGCAGAAGCGCTCGAACTGGCCGTTGTTCCAGGCGCAGACGAAGGTCCACTCCCCGTCCTGCGTCTGGAACACGCCTGCCCCGCCCGGCAGCTGGCGCTCGTGCGGTGGGCCCATCTCGTCCTCGGCCACCACCTTGCGAGGCGCCATCATGTGGAACGCGCCCTGCAGCAGCGAGCTGGTCACGTGCGAGCCGCGCCCCGTGCGGTCGCGCTCGCGCAGCGCCGCCATCGCCGCGAAGGCGGCGAGCAGCGGCGTCGAGGTGTCGCCCACCATCGATCCGTTGAGGCGCGGCGGGCCGTGCTCGTCGTAGCGCCGCATCGCGGTGCTGAAGGCCTGGATGATCACGTCGTAGGTCGGCTCGTACTTGAGCGGCCCCTCGCGCCCCCAGCCGCTGATCGAGATGTAGACGAGGCGCGGGTTCAGCTTCGAGAGATCCTCGTAGCCGAGGCCGTGGCGATCGAGGACGCCGATGCGCATGTTCTCGATGAAGACGTCGGCGTCCTCGACCATGCGCAGCAGCAGGTCGCGGCCCTTGTCCGCGCGGATGTCCAGCACGATGCCGCGCTTGCTGCGGTTCGACACCGTGTAGAGCACGCCCTCACTTCCGAGGAAGGGCGTGGTCGAGTTGCGCCCGTCGTCGCCCCAGGGCGGCTCGATGTGGATCACGTTCGCGCCAAGCTCGGAGAACATGCGCGCGGTGACCGGCCCCGCGATCATCGTGGTCAGGTCGATCACCTTGAGGTCGTCGAGCATCCTCGCGGCCCCGCGCTGTTCCAGCGCCCCCTGCTCGCCGTTCGCTTCGGACATCGATGCTCCTCCGCGGGCGCGCCCCGCCACGCCCGGCGCATGATACCTGAGGGCGTCTTGCGCGATGGTCGCGTGGACGCCCCTGCGCGCGGCTATACTCGAATGAGCCGGGCAAGACCGGCAGTTTCGAGGAGGTGGCGGGTGTTCTTCATCAACGTGGTGCGCCAGTACGAACGGGCCGTGATCTTCCGCCTCGGCCGCTACGTCGGCACGCGCGGCCCCGGCCTCGTGATCCTGATCCCCTTTATCGACCGCGGCGTGCGTGTCGATATGCGCGAGTTCGTCATCGAGGAGCCGAAGCAGACCTCGATCACCAAGGACAACGCGCTCGTCGACGTCGACTTCGTCGTCTTCCTCCAGGTGATCGATCCCGAGTCGGCGGTGATCAACATCAACAACTTCATCATCGCCGTCCGCAACCTGGCGACAACCTCGCTGCGCGCGGTGATCGGCGACATGACGGTGGAGGACGTGCTGGCCCGCCGTGAGGAGATCAACACCCGCTTGCAGACCAAGATCGCCATGGAGACGATTCGCTGGGGCGTGAAGGTCACCTCGATCGAGATCCGCGAGATCACGCCGCAGCACGACATCCAGGACGCGATGACCCAGCTGCTGACGGCGGACCGCACCAAGCGCGCCCAGATCACCGAGTCCGAGGGCCAGCGCCAGTCCGCGATCAACGTCGCCGAGGGCAACAAGCAGGCCGCCATCCTCGAGGCCGAGGGCGTGCGCGAGTCCTCGATCCTGCGCGCCGAGGGGTCGCGGCAGGCCCAGATCCTGCAGGCCGAGGGCTTCTCGATCGGCCTCGAGCGGATCTACGACGTGGCGCGGGGCGTGGACTCCAACACGATGGGCCTGCAGTACCTGGAGATGATGAAGCAGCTCGGCGACGGCCAGTCCACGAAGTGGATCATCCCGATGGACCTCGCGAGCGTCGCGGGGAACATCAGCAGCACGCTCGCCGGGATCTCCGGCGGCGCGCGCAGCGTGGCCCAGGACGACGGCTCGGCGAACGGCGAGTCGTAGCGCCGGCGCGCGGCGGCAGCCGCTGCGGCTGCCGCCCGCCCGCTAGCCTCGAGGCAGCCCCAGGCCGCGCGTGGCGATCACGTTGCGCTGAATCTCGGCGCTGCCGCCCGCGATCGTCGAGGGGATCGTGCGCACGTAGGAGCGCGTGAAGTTCCCCGTCATCGGCGCCCGATCGTCCCCCGGCCAGATATTCGAGTACAGCCCGAAGATCACCGTGCCGGTGCGCGCCATGCGCTGGTTGAGCGCCTTGGAGAAGACCTGCCCAATCGAGGCCTCGTAGTTCGGGATCAGGCCCTTCGCCTGCAGCGACGCGAGGCGCAGCGAGAGGTTGTAGCCGACCTCGATCTCGATTGCGCGGTCCGTCAGCTCCGCGCGGATCGTCGCCGAATCCGCGAGCCGCGACTTCGCCGCGCCCTCGGGCGTGGCGAGGTAGTCCTGCAGATCCTCGAGCAGCGCGCGGTCCTCGGCGGTGTTGGAGATCGAGGCGCGGTCGAAGTCCATCAGCGTCATCGCCACGTACCAGCCGCTGTTTTCCTCGCCGATGCGGTTCTCGGCCGGCACGCGCGCGTCGTCGAAGAAGGTCTCGCCGAACGAGCTGTGGTCGAACACCGCGTTCTCGATCGGCCGCTTCGAGATGCCGTCGATGAAGAAGTCCTCGATCATCAGGAAGGAGATGCCCTTGTGCTTCGGCGCATCCGGGTCCGTGCGCACGAGGGCGTACATCGAGTCGGCGGTCTGCGGGGTGGACCAGATCTTCTGTCCGTTGAGCACGTATTCGTCGCCGTCGCGCTGGGCGCGCAACTGCAGCGAGCCGAGGTCCGAGCCGGCGCCCGGCTCGGAGTAGCCCTGCGCCCACTGTATGTCGCCACGCGCGATCGGCGGCATGTACTTCGCCTGCTGCTCCGCGCTGCCGTAGACCATCAGCAGCGAGCCGAGGAACATCGCGCCGGTCCCGCCGACGCGCGGCGCGCCGGCGCGCTCGCGCTCCTCGTTGAACACGAACTGCTCCAGCGTGGAGAGTCCCGCGCCGCCGTGCTCCTTCGCCCAGGCGGGAGCGACGAGGCCCTCGGCGGCGAGCGCGTCGCCCCACTCGCGCGAGGCGCCGACGATCTCGGGATCGGGGGAGAGCCGGTCGTGGTCCCAGCTGGGCTCGTCGAAGTACATCGGCTCGCCGTCGGGTCCGGGGATCATCTGGCGCAGCCACTCGCCGGCGGCGGCGCGCTTGTAGCGCTCCGGCAGCTTCTCTTCGAAGAAGGTGCGGATGCGTGTGCGGAATGCCGCGAGTTCGGCCGAGTCGTCCCAGTCCATGTGCTCCTCCTGACAAGTGGGGCGATTCTATACGCTGTTCGCGCCTCGCGCCGGAATCGGCCGGACGCGCTTCCGCGCACGCCGGGACCACCGCGCGAATATCCTCGAACGGGGCGATCCGCAGGCGTGACCGGGTGGTGCGAGGACCTGCCCGGCGGCCGCGAGGGAGACGCGTCGTGCTCAAGCTGTGGTCGTTGATGCTCCTCGTAACCGCGCTCCTCGCCCGCTGCGCCGGCGGCGAGAGCGCTCCGCTCGAGCCGATCAGCGAGGTGGAGGCGGAGCGCATCAAGGCGGAGCTCGCCGACCGCACCTTCCGCCAGTTCGAGCCCTCGAGGGACGCGGACCGGCGAAAAGCCGTGGTGCTCGACTTCTTCAGCGGCGTGACGCTCCGGGCGCAGTCCGCCGGGGGCGGCCACGCGGTCAGCGAGTGGGAGATCGCCGCGAGCGACTACCGCATCGAGCGCGCGGCGGCCGATAGTTCGGAGATCACGATCTACTTCGCCGACCCGAGGACGGCACAGCAGTTCCCCGAGGCGTGCGAGGGCTGCATCAACACCTCCGGCGTCTCGATCTCGATCCAGAACGTGTTCGATGCGGAGCGCATCGCCTTCAGGCTGAATGATCCCGAGGGCAACCTGCCCGCGCCGTTCCCCGTATTCGGGTCGTGGACCACGTTCCGGGAGGACGAGATCTTCGACTAGCCTCGCGCCCTCGTGGCGGTGGCGAGGGCTAGCGTGTGCGCCTCCGCAGCGACAGCAGCGCGAGCGCGATCGTCACGACGCCGAGGCCGAGCACGGAGGCGAGCGCGCCGGCGAGGTTGTCCCACTCCCAGCCTTCGAGCACGAGTGCTCGCATGCCCTCGAGCAGGTAGGTGACGGGATTGAGCGAGGCGAGGAACTCCATCCAGGGGTCGAAGACCTCCTTCGGCGCGAAGGCGGGCGAGAGGAAGAGCAGGGGGAAGAACACCAGGAACCCCGCCTGCGCCGCCTGCGCGTTGCCCGTGCGCAGCGCGATCGTCGCGCCGATGCCGGAGTAGGCCGCCCCGAACAGCCCCGCCAGCGCGAGGATCACGACGTACCCGAGCGGCCCCGCCTCCATCCCCGCGCCTACGAACGAGACGACGACCAGGATCACCGCGGTGAACGCGATCGCGCGGATGCCGTCGGCGATCAGCCGCCCGAGCACGATCGCCAGCCTCGGGCTGGGCGTGAGCAGCAGCTTGTCGAAGTAGCCGCTCTCGATGTCCTTCACGATGGCGATGCCCGAGACCGAGGCGGAGCCGGCCACGCACTGGAGGACCGCGACCGGCAGCTGGAAGCCTTCGTAGTTCTCGACGCCGAAGGCCGGCCCGGCGATGTTGCTGATCGCACCGACCGTGACGAAGAAGAAGAACAGCGGGATGAAGAGGTTGCTGACCTCCACGCCCGGCTGCCGGATCGTCTCGCGAACGGCGCGCAGGCAGAGCTCGTACGAGGCCGTCGCGAGCGCCGTCACGCCGCCGCCTCCGAAGCGTCCCGCGCGGCCGGGTCCGGCACGTCGGCATCGACTTCGAGGTGTCGCCCCGTCGCGCGCAGGAAGACGTCGTCCAGCGTCGGACGGGCGAGCGTGACTTCGAGCACGGAGAGCCCGGTCTCGTTGGCGATCGTCACGATCGGCGCGATCGCCTGGCTGCCCTCGCGGATGTAGACCACGAGCGAGTCCTCCGTGCGCCGCAGCTCCTCGAGGCCGGGCATGGCGCCGATCCGCTCGCTGGCGCGCTCGGCGGCTTCCGCAGCGGCGTCGCCGTGCTCGATCCGCAGCGTGACCACGTCCGCGCCGATCTCGGCCTTGAGCACCGACGGGGAGCCCGAGGCGATGATCCGCCCGGCGTCGATGATCGCGATCTCGTCGGCGAGCCGGTCAGCCTCCTCGAGGTACTGGGTGGTGAGGAAGAAGGTGACGCCGTCCTCGCGGTTGAGGTGGTCAACATAACGCCAGAGCGCCTCGCGGCTGATCGGGTCGAGGCCGCTCGTCGGCTCGTCGAGGAAAATGATGCTCGGCCCGTGCACGAGCGCTGAGGCGAGGTCGAGCCGCCGCTTCATCCCGCCGGAGTAGGCGCCGATCTTGCGGTCGGCCGCGTCATCGAGTTCGACGATCGTCAGCAGCTCGTCCACGCGCGGCCCGACGGCGGAGCGGGACATGCCCTGCAGGCGGCCCTGCAGCGTCAGCAGCTCGCGCCCGGTCTGGAGGTCGTCGAGGCCGGCCTCCTGCAGCGCGACGCCGATGCGCCGCCGCACCTCGGTGGCGTGGCGCTGCACGTCGAGGCCGTCGACGAACGCGCGCCCCTCGGTCGGACGCAGCAGCGTGGTCAGCATGCGGATCGTGGTGGTCTTGCCGGAGCCGTTCGCGCCGAGGAAGCCGAAGACGCGCCCGCGCTCGATCGAGAGGTCGATGCCGTCGACGGCGCGCACGCCGGGGAAGGTGCGGACGAGGCCCTCGGCGACGATCGCCGCGCCAGGGTCGGCGCTCATCCTCGGTCCTTCCGTCGCGGCAGCGGCGCTCCCGGCCGGCGCCGGGCGGCCGACGCTGCGGGAGGGAGTATCGCCCCGGCGCCCGGTAGCGGCGAGGGCGGGTAGGGGCGCTCGCGGCTAGATGCGGCTAGATGCGGCTAGATGTCGTGCAACTCCTTGATCAGCCACTGCAGCCGCTCCTCGCTGGGCACGGGCGCCCTCGCGTCGCGGCTGGCGTCGCCGCCGTAGATGCCCGCGCGCTCGCCGCGGCGCGGCATCGGGAGGCTGATGCGGTTGGCGTAGTCGAAGTGCTCGCGCGCGAACTGCGGGAGGTTGTCGTAGGTGCTGGCGTTCGCCATCTGGACGGCGACCTCGAAGTTGACCGCCTCGTACATCTTGTCCCACTGGCCCTTCAGCGAGAGCTCGTAGAGCTGCATGCCGAGTCCCTCGAGGCCGTGTGCGCGGAACACGCCGTGGTAGGAGCGGGTGGAGCCGTAGAAGGAGATCGGCCTGCGCAGCGCCTCGATCGCCTGCTCGACGTCGGAGTCCGTCTCGCCGAAGGCGTTGAAGCCGCCGACGGCAATGCCGATCTCGTCGAGCGAGCGGCCGGCGCGGTCGGCGCCCTTCTTGACGGCGGGTAGCACGGTCTCGCGGAGGTACTTCTCGGTCATGAACCCGTGGGGGAGGAGGCCGTCGGCGCAGTAGCCGGCGGCTTCGGCCATCCTCGGGCCGACGCAGGCGAGGGAGATCTTCGGGTGCGGATAGTCGATCGGGCCCGGGCTGAAGGCCGGGGTCATGAGCGTGTAGTTGTAGTCGTCGCTGTGGTACGCGGGCCGCTCGCCCTCCTGCCAGGAGCGCCAGACGGCGCGCATCATCCCGATGTAGCCCTCGACGCGCCTGGCGGGCGGCGTCCAGGCGCCGCCGAAGCGACGCACGATGTGCCCCTTCACCTGGCTCCCGAGGCCGATGTTGATGCGGCCCTTGCTGAACTCCTGGAGATCCCAGGCGGTCTGCGCCATGACGTACGGGCTGCGCGGGAAGGCGATGGTGACGCTGGTCGCGATCTCGATCCGCTCGGTGTGCTCGGCGGCGAGCGTGAGCGCGAGAATCGAGTTGTGCTTCAGCTCGCCGGTGGCGATGCCGTCGAAGCCGGCTGCCTCGGCGCGCTGCACCTGCTCCTTGATGTCGCCCAGCCAGACCTCGCCGTAGCCAGTGATCACCTTCACGTTCGGCTCCTCTCCCTTGCGGCGACCCCTGGTCGCTGATCAGTTCCGTGCGCCCCCGTACGGTCGCTGCATTGTCGCGCATGATCGCGACCTCGGAGGCTGGTAGCAGCGAGGGCGCTCTGGCTCACCAGAGGCGGCGCACGCCGTACGTATCGAAGCGCTCATCGATCGACACGACAGTAAGGTTGCGGGACAGGGCCTGTGCGATCAGCATCCTGTCGAACGGATCGCTGTGGGGACCGGGCAACGCGCCGGCACGCGCACCGTCGTCCACGGTCACCGGCAGTTCCTCGAATCCCTCGTCCGCGATGGCCCACGGGATCTCGCCCGCGAACTCGTCGGCTCCGGGCAGTTTCCCGAGCCGATGCTTGGTTGTGATCTCCCACGCCGACGCGGCGCTGACCAGCTTCTCGTTCGATGGGTCAGCGATCGCCCGGCGGGCGCTGACCGACAGTCGGGCGCTTCCCTCAAGCCACCAGACGAGTGCGTGGGTATCGAGCAGGAGGCGCAATCGCTACGTCTCCTCCTCCATGTCGGGCCCCTCGTAGGCTCCCTCCCAGGCCGCCAGCTCCTCTTCCGGCAGCGGGTCGAAAAAGCTGTCATCCAGGGTGAGGCGGCCCTTCCACGAACCGAATTGAGGTGTGCCCCGCGGCTTCCGTATCTGCACCAGCCTCGCCACGGGCGCCCCGTTGCGGGCGATCACGACCTCCTCGCCGGCCTCGACCTGTGCGAGGAGCCGAGAGAGATGAGTCTTCGCTTCGTGAACGTTCACCGTTACCATCGCTACAGTCCCTTGAGGCGATCGCTTGGCTAACTGCATGACTAACCCTACGGCTCGCCGGGCGCCTCGTCAACGAGCGGCTGTGGTGAACGGGAGACGCGTGTGCTGATCCGCAACCTGCGCCTGCTCGATGGCACGGGCGCGCTGCTCGAGGGCGTCGACGTGCGCGTGCGCGACGGGCGCTTCGCCGAGATCGGCGTCCACCTCGCCGGCGACGAGCCGCAGCTCGACGCGGGTGGCGCGACGGCGCTACCGGGGCTGATCGACGCGCACACGCACCTCAGCCTCGACGCCACTCCCGAGGCGCTCGAACACGGCGCCGAGCGCTCGCACGGCTACCAGGCGATCGACTCGGCGCGGCGCGCCGGCGAGCTGCTCGCGGCTGGCGTCACCACGGCGCGCGATGTCGGCGGCGTGGCGCCGGTGATCCTCGGGCTGCGCGACGCGATCGCGGACGGGCTGACGGCCGGGCCGCGCGTCTACGCGGCCGGCGCCTGGCTGACCGCGCCGGAGGGCCACGGCTGGCACGTCGGCGCGCTCGCCGAGGGCGAGGACGGGGTGCGGCGCGCCGCCCGCGATCAGCTCGACGCCGGGGCGGACCTGCTCAAGCTGATGGTCTCCGGCGGCGTGATCGGCACGGGCCACGGCCCCAACACGGAGCAGTTCAACGAGCGCGAGGTGCGCATCGTCACCTCGATGGCGCACGCCGAGGGCAAGACCGTCGCCGCCCACGCCCACGGCGAGCCGAGCATCCGCAACGCCGTCCTCGGAGGCGTCGACACCGTCGAGCACGCCTCGTTCGTCACCGCCGAGCTGATCGGGGAGATGCTGGAGCGGGGGACCGCGATCGTGCCGACGCTGGCGGTGATCAAGATCGTCATCGAGGCGGCGGGCGACGCACTCGGCGCGGAGACGCTGGAGCGCGCGCACGAGGTGGCCGCCGCGCACCGCGAGAACATCATCGCGGCCTGGCGCGCGGGCGTGCCGCTGGCCGCCGGCACGGACATGGGCAGCCCGTTCACCGGCCCGGACGCGCTGCACGACGAGATCGCGCAGCTCGTCGGCCTCGGCATGACCGCGCACGAGGCGATCCAGGCCGCCACACTGCAGGGCGCGCGCATCCTCGGCCTCGAGCACGAACTCGGGTCGGTGCGGCCGGGCCGGCGCGCCGACCTGCTTGTGCTCGACGGCGACCCGCTCGCCGACCTCGCGGCTACGCGCCGCATCAGGCACCTGCTGCAGGACGGCGAGTTGCGCATCCGCGACGGCGCGCCGGTCGTCGAGTAGCGCGGAGGTGTGCGCGATGGCGGATGACGAGCGTCCCGACTGGGTGTCGGACACGCTGTTCCCCTTCGAGAGCCGCTTCTTCGATACGCCGGACGGGCAGCGCATGCACTACGTCGACGAAGGATCGGGCGCGCCGATCGTCTTCGTGCACGGCAATCCGGCCTGGTCCTTCGAGTTCCGCCAGCTGATCGAGGGACTGCGCTCCGAGTACCGCTGTATCGCGCCGGACCACATCGGCTTCGGCCTCTCGTCCCGCAGCGGCCGCCGCGAGGACCATCACCCCGCCGCGCACGCGGAGCGCTTCGCCGCGCTGCTCGAAGACCTCGAGGTCCGCGACGCGACGCTGTTCCTGACGGACTGGGGCGGGCCGATCGGGCTTGAGTTCGCGCGCCGGCATCCGGAGCGGGTCGCGCGCATCGTGATCGCGAACACGTGGTGCTGGCCGGTCTCCGACGATCGGCACTTCGTGATGTTCAGCTTCATGATGCGCAGCTGGCTGGGGCAGTTCCTCATCAAGCGCTTCAACTTCTTCGTGACCCAGGTCATGCCGAGGGCCGTCGGCGACAAGGCCGTGCTGACGCCGGAGGTGATGAGTCACTACCGCAACGCCCAGCCGACGCCGCAGGCACGCGCGGCGGTCGCTGCCCTCCCCGGCCACATCGTCGGAGCGAGCGACTGGCTGCGCTCGATCTGGGATGAGCGGCAAGCCTTCGCCGACAAGCCCGCCCTGCTCCTCTGGGGCTTCCGCGACATCGCGTTCCGCAAGAAGGAGCTCGAACGCTGGCAGTCCGCGCTGTCCGACGCGCGCCTGCTCACCTTCGAGAACTGCGGCCACTTCCTCGCCGAAGAGGCGCCTGAACGGATCCTGCCGGCGCTCCGCGAGTTCATGATGGAGCCGCCGCCTTCCGGGTAGCGCGTCACGACCGCGGGCTGAACGCCACTACGGATCCTGCTACGCTCGCCCGCGCTCGGAGCGGGCAGTACGACGTTGCGGACATACGAATCGAGGCTGCGTGATGTCTGAAGACGGCAAGCCGCTGGCGGGCAAGGTCGCGATCGTCGCTGGCGCCACCCGCGGGATCGGGCACGACATCGCGCTCTACCTCGCGCGCGCCGGCGCCAGCACCGTCATCGCCGCCCGCAGCAGCGAGGTCACCGACCCGCGCTGGCCGGTGACGATCCATGACGTCGTCAAGGAGATCGAGGACGAGGGCGGCACGGGGTTCGCGATCCGCCTCGACATGCGCGATCCCGAGAGCTGCAGCGCCTGCATCGAGGACACCGTCGAGCAGTTCGGCCGCCTCGACATCCTCGTCAACAACGCCGCCGTGCAGGCGCGCGGCACCATCGAGACGATGGCGGCGAGGCACATCGACCTCATGCTCCACGTGAACGTGCGCGGGCCGATCCTGCTGATGCGGGCGGCGATCCCGCACATGCGCGCGATCGGCGGCGGGCACGTGATCAACATCTCCTCGCGCGGCGCGGTCAACTCGCCGCCCGGACCCTATCCGGTGGAGGAGCGGCGGCCGACCTCGTACCTCTACGGGCCCACGAAGGCCGCGCTCGACCGCGTCAACCAGCAGCTCGCGCTGGAGCACCAGGTCGACAACATCTCCTTCAACTGCCTCTCGCCCGACCACCAGGTCACCACGCCCGGCGTCGCCCTGCTGCGCAACATCGACGACCCCGACGCGCCGCTGCTCGATGTCGAGATCGCGCACGACCTCGGCAAGTCGGCCGTCTGGATCTGCCAGCAGCCGCCCGGCTCGTACACGGGCAACATCCTCTACGACACCGAGGTGGTCGCCGAGCACGGGCTGTAGGTACGGGGCTAGGCCCGCTCGTAGATCGAGACGTGCGACTGGCTCGCGGCCGTGAACTGCCCGCCCTGCCAGTCGCTCCAGCGCTCACGCAGCCGCAGCCCCGCGAGTTGCGCCATCAGGTCCAGCTCCGAGGGCCAGACGTAGCGGATCTCGATCGGGTACTGCGAGGCGTGCTCGCCGTCGATGGAGACGAAGCGCGTGGAGATCCGCTGCTGCGCGAGATCGAGTTGCGAGACATGGAAGACTGCGTGTTCGTCGTCGGTGCGCTGCTCGCGCAGCGACTGACCGCTGTCGTCGTAGCGGCACATGTCCGGCACGAACGCCTCCGACGACGAACGCGCCGCCGGGGCTGAGGTGCGCCGCCACGTTGCGCATGCAGCGCACCTGCTCCTCCTGCGAGAGCAGCGCGAAGAAGGTGTTGAACGCGACGAAGATCAGCTCGAACTCGCCATCGACGGCGACATCGGCGAAGTCGCCCATCGTGACCGGGATGGCGGCGCCTCCGGGCTTCGCGCGGAGCTCCGCGACCATGGCCTCGGAGGCGTCGATGCCGTGGACCTCGACCCCGCGCGCCGCGAGGGGCAGCGCGATCCGTCCGGTGCCGATTCCCAGCTCCAGCACGCGTCCGCCGCCGGCCAGCGCGGCGAGCGCCTCGACGGCCTGCGCGGGGTCCATGTGGGCGTGCAGCTCGTCGTACACCGCGGCGATGTGGTCGCCGTAGCTCCCGGGAGCATGGTCGTGATCGCCTGCCATCGGCGCATTCTACGGAGCGCCCCGCCGAGGAGCCACGACCGCTCCGCCGGATCGAACCGCGATCCCGCGGGTCTTGCCCGGAGCGGCAAGGTGCGCCAGCATCGGCGCGCCAACGGGCGGACTTGAGCGCGAACCACTCCCCTGGCCACGGAGGAACGCATGACCTCGAGGCGTGATGTCGCCGCGCCCGAGTTGGGCGCGGTGGAGGAAGGCGACGAGGCAATGGTCGAGCAGCTCTGGCAGCGCGCCGGGGCGCAGGGCATCAGCCGCCGCCGCTTCCTGGAGCTGATGGCGGCGGGCGGCGCCGCCGCGGTCCTGGCGGCCTGCATCGACCTCGACGGCGGCGACGACGGCGACGACCGGTCCTCGCCCTGGTTCAAGGACACCGAGCCGTTCATCGAGCACGCCGGGAAGAGCCTCGAGGCTCGGCTCGAGCGGATGGACGAGGTGATCACGCCGACGCCGCTGTTCTTCGTGCGCAACAACTCGCCCTCGACCATTGCCGTCGACGCCGCGGACTGGCGGCTCTCCATCGAGGGGGACGCCGTCGAGAGCCCGCTGGAGCTGAGCTACGAGGAGATCCGCCGCCTGCCCTCGCGCAGCTTCGTCTCCTACCTCGAATGCGCGGGCAACCAGCGCGCGATGTTCGAGCGGCTGAGCGGCTGGCTGACGACCGGCTCGCAGTGGGGCACGGGGGGTGTCTCCAACGGCGCGTGGACCGGCGTCTCCCTGCGCGACGTGCTGACGCTGGCGGGGGTCCGCGACGATGCCGTCTGCGTGATGCTGGTCGGCCTCGATACGTCCGCCCCGGAGCGCGGCTTCCGGCGCGTGCTCCCGCTGGAGAAGGCGCTGCACCCCGACACGCTGCTCGCCTACGAGCTGAACGGCGAGACGCTGCCGAAGGACCACGGCTTCCCGCTGCGCGCGATCGCGCCCGGCTGGGTGGGCAGCACCAGCATCAAGTGGCTCGGCCGCATCGTCGTCTCCCGCGAGCCGATCTGGGCGCGCAACAACACCACCCACTACGTGCTGATCGGCGCCAACTACGAGCCAGAGGGCGAGGCTCCGGGCGAGATCGCGGAGGAGCAGAACATCAAGAGCGCCCTCGCGCTGCCATGGCCCGCCGAACGTTCGGCCGGCGTCCACCGCCTCCACGGCTACGCCCATTCGCCCGGCGGCCAGATCGCCCGCGTCGAGTGGAGCAGCGACGGCGGCGCGAGCTGGAGCGACGCGGCCGTCCTCGGCCCGCAGGTCGACTACTCATGGGTCAAGTTCGAGTTCGAGTGGAGCGCAGAGCCGGGCGAGCACACGATCACGACCCGCGCGACGGACGCTGCGGGCGAGACGCAGCCGGAGGAGGTCCCCTTCAACGACAAGGGCTACCTCTTCAACCAGCCCCTCCCGCACCCGATCCGGGTGACGTAGCGGTCTCGGGGGCCGGTGCGGTCAGCCGGTTCGGCCGGCCGCTGCATCATCAGTGCGACCGGCGACGCCGACGGGGCCGCGCCTGCCGGGGACCAGTTCGACCGGCGTGGGGATGAGCCACTCGCTGCCGTGCTTGGTTGCTCCCCGGACGCGCCCGGCCCGGGCCAGTTGACGCACCCTGCGGTCCGAGATTCCCAGCCGTGCGGCGGCCTCCCTCGCAGTCACATTGCTGACGTCGTCGGCCGGGGCCTCGGATGCCAGCTCGAACTCGATGGGGCTCGGCTGCTTGAGCGTGCTCACCTCGTGGATGAGGAACCCGATGACCTCGCCGCCGTCGTCCAGCCGCTTGAGGATGCGATCGTCATCGGTAGGGGTGAAGTAGCCCTCCCGGAACGCCCACAGGACCTCGATCATGTCCCCTTCGTCGTCGTACCAGACGGATACCCGCTTGTTCGCCATGCTCAATCTCCCTTGATCTTTCGATCCAGATACCCGGTGAGGATGAACGAGCGATCGTCCCCCTTCTTGACCACCAGGCAGATGTAGCGGTTCCGACCCTTCAAGTCCGGATAGAGCCGGTAGTAGAGTTGCACCCCCGTGCTCGACCGTGACGGCCGGACCGCATCCGGTTCGGCGAGGGCCTCGTCGAACCTGTGCAGCTGGAAGGCCATATCCGGGTGCCTTCGCAGGATGTGCCCGAGCCGCTCGTCGGTAAGCTGAACCTCGCCTCCGCGCTCATCGGTGAAGCGTCGCAGGGGAGCCTCCATCCGTCTTTACTATACCGAATACTCTACCGCTTCGGAAGAGCAGGGCGCCCCGCCAGGCGGCCCGTCTCTTCCCGTTCAACCAGCCCCTCCCGCACCCGATCCGGGTGACGTAGCGGGCTCGACCTCGCCCTCGGCCAGGCCGGCCGCGTCGAGGCGCGCGTGGAGGCGCCTCAACTCCTCCAGCACCTCGTCGGACGCCGGGTCGGCGGACGCCTTCCCGGACTCGAAGAGGAACGCGGCAGCGCTCGCGGTGAACACCGCGAACACGCCGATGCCGGCGATCATCAGCACCACGGCGATGCCTCGGCCCAACGGCGTGACGGGGTAGGTGTCACCGTAGCCGACCGTCGTGGCGGTCGTGATCGCCCACCAGACCGCCGTGTCGAGACTGTCGATCGGGCCACCGCTCGATCGCTCCGCGAAGTAGATCGCGATCACCGAGACCGCCAGCACGGCGCCCATGAAGAGCAGTGATGACCGTGCACCGTGGCGAACAAGGATCGTCCGTGTCACGTGCAATGCCCGAGCCACGTACGCCAGCACCCGGGCCGCTCCAAGCACGCGCAGGGCGTGCGCCGAACGCGCGACGCGCAGTGGCCGCAGGAACGGCAGCACCACGATCAGCACGTCGAACCAGTGCTGCCGGAGGTAGCTCAGTTTGCGAGGCGCCAGCCAGGTCCGGACCAGCAGATCGGCTGCGAAGATGCCCCAGATCAACCAGTCCAGGGCGAAGATGACCCGTTCCCGCCCGTCGGGCAGGTCGAACACAATCGGAGCCAGCAGCAGGGGGATGGTGAGCAGGGCGAGCGCGAGCAGCGGGAACTCGGTCGCGCGCTCGAACCGGTTGAGCGCTTCCACTCGCCTCTGCTGTTCGGCGGTCATGGCGCTCACCGACGCGTGCTCGGGGTCTCTTTCCCGGACGTCGATCGGTTCAACACTCAGGCAGTCTCGAATTGCAGGACGGACAAGTTCAACTCAGGGGAGCGCCTGGAGAGGTGAAGTATCTCCACACCAACCACTTCGTTCGACTCGTTGTAGTCGAGGACGATTCCGGGCGAGACCTCTTCGGACTCGACGATGGAGGATTCGTCGAGACGCAGGTAGAGGGCGTCGGCTGCCTTGTCCACGCTCAGTCTCATAGCCTCTCTCCCGCATTGCGACCAAGAATACGCTCACGACGCGCCAATGACCTCTCGTTCCGCCATCGCGTGAATCGCATGCCGCGTGTACTCCAGTCTCACCTTGACATGCCCGGCGCGCCCCTACAGCACGGCCAGCGGGTTCACCGGTGACCCGGTGCCGCCCCAGATCACCAGCGGTGCGCAGACGAACTGGAACTCGTAGCGGCCCAGCTCGGCCGCGGCGACGCCGATCGCCTCGAGGTTGGCGTTGTCGAGCAGCGGCAGGCCCATGTAGGGCAGCGCGAGCTGGTGGATCGCGCCGCCGCTGCCCTCGAAGCCCTGTCCCGCCGCCTCCTGCAGGTCCCAGACCAGGATCGAGGCGTCGTACTCGTAGAGGAACTCGAGCGCCGAGGCGTGCACGCCCGGCCGCGGCGGCGCACCCGGCACGGTGACGCTCCCACCCTCGCTCGGCGGCTGCAGCGTCCCGCTCTGCAGCGCGCGCTGCACCGCGTCCGCGCCGGATCGGATGATCACCGCGTCGCCGGGTCGCGGCTCGACGCCCTGCGCCTTCGCCACGTCCTCCAGCTCCCAGCCGTGGACGGGCTCCTCGTAGCTGACGTGGTCGACGCCGCGGTAGCGGGGGATGTCGTAGAGCACGCCGCGCGTGACGATGCCGTCGCGCCAGTGGTCCACGGATCCGCTCTTCGCGCCCGTCACCGTCACCAGCGAGGCGGACCGGCCGTTGTAGAGCAGCGGCTCCTCGTCGTCCGTGAAGATGTGGCAGTGCGCGTCGATGTGCGTGTTGGTCAGGCCGTGGTAGTTGATCGCGAAGAAGTCCCAGGCGATGCCCTGGTGCCAGCGCAGGTAGTGCGAGACGGGGAACGGGTTGCGCGGCCCCGGCCGCGTGTCCAGCGAGTTGGCGAGCGAGATCGCCCGGCCCGCCTGCACCAGCCCGGCCGCCTGCGCGCGCACCTCGGGCGTGATGTGGTTGAGCGTGCCCAGCTGGTCGTCGTCGCCCCAGCGCCCCCAGTTGCTGAAGCGCTCGCGATAGGCGAAGAAGTCCGCCTCCGTCGGCGGCGTGCGATCTGCGAGTCCCATGCGGCCCTCCCGCTCCTCCGCCGGCCGGCCCGTGCGGCCCACCGGTGCCTGCGGCGCGGATCGTAGCAGGCGGCGCGGGCGGCTATCATGACGCCCGCCGCGACGGGCTTTGACGCCGCCACGAGGCGACGCGAAACTTGGCCCGCACGACGGCGGCTGCGGCAGGGGGCAGGCCGGTGAGCGAGCGCGAAGACGAACGTCCAGACGACCTCGACGACGCGACCCCCGAGGCCGTCGACGAGGACGAAGACATCCGCTACTTCTTCGACGAATCGCTGACGGGCAGGCCCTGCACCTGCGAGGGCGGCGCGCAGATCGAGGGCACGAACTACGCCGGCCGCGTCACCTACCGCGGCATGCTCACCGGCCGCAGGTTCGAGCAGGGCGACCCGCCCTGGCGCTGGCTGGAACTCGCCGGTCGCAGCATCGACGATCACAGCGGACAGGGCGTGCAGCTCGTCTGGTGCGAGGAGAGCTTCGTCTTCTTCGACGACGAGGAGTAGGGGCGGCCCGGGCCAGACTCAGCGAGTCGCCCCTACAAATTCGGGTTGCTGGCGATTTTGATGGTAATGACGATTGCGAAGGGTCTCCCTTCCCAGGAACGATGTCCGTGTAAGTGTCGTCGGGGGGAGAGGGAATCACGGTTGGAGGGGCAGGATGACGTGGGAGGGGTGGCCGGGGTCGTGGTAGATGGTCTGGGTGGCGGTGGTGTAGGCCCTGTCGATGCCCAGGGGGCCGCCGGTGTTGGGGTTGACGTCGAAGCGGGGCCAGTTGCTGCTGCTGATGTCGAGCCGGATGCGGTGGCCCTTGCGGAAGATGTTGGACGTCGGGTAGAGCTGGAATACGAACTCGTAGGCGGCGCCGGGCTCCAGGTCCTCGGGGTTGTCCCAGCCGTTGCGGTACCGGGCGCGGATGATGGAGTCGGTGATGTTGAAGGCGAGTCCGTCGGGGAAGTTGTCGCTGGGCGGGTAGACGTCGATTAGCTTGGCGGTGAAGTCGGTGTCGAGGGCCGACGAGGAGGCCCAGAGGCGCATTTCAATGGGGCCGGTGACCTCGGTGTCGCTCTCCAGTTCGCCGGTCTGGAAGGTGAGGACGTCGCGCCGGACGTTCAGCGGCAAGGTGTCGCGGCATCCGATGACCCCGGGGCGGCCCCTCTGGTCGAACCCGCCGGGGGCCATGACCGTGTCGGCGGCGGAGATGCCGCCCCCGAGGGTTGGCACGGGGTCCATGGGATCGTAGGTGTAGCTCGTGGCGCCGCACCCCTCTTCTGCGGGCGTTTCAGGAGACAGGGAGCCGCCGGCGTGGAGGTAGAAGGGGGTGAAGGCCGTGTCCGGCAGCGGCCAGTCCGGCTCGCTGCGCCAGTAGCCGCCGTGATGGACGCGGCCGGGGTACTCGGGGCCGTCGCCGGGCGACCCCAGGACGGCGCTGTCGTCGCTCCCCTGCCCCATCGTGAAGATCCTCACCGGCTGCCAGCCGGAGGTCCCGGTATGGAGGTCCTTGAGGTGCTGGTCGAACCAGGCCAGCTTCAGGTCCATGTAGTCGATCTGGGCGTCGATGCCGAAGTAGAGGTCGCCCGAATGGGGCGTCTCGTACCTGCCGTGTGTCCACGGACCCATCAGCAGGTACTGGGGGGACTTCTTGCTGCGGCTCAGGGCCACGTAGGACTCGCAGGTGTTCCGCGCGTAGGAGTCATACCAGCCGCCGAGGTAGAGGGTCGGCACGTCGGCGTGTTCGTCGTAGTACTCGGAGATGGCGTAGCCGCGCTGCTTCCAGTAGTCGTCGTAGTCGCCGTGGGTCTGTATGTCGATGGCCCACCGCTCGTATGAGGGGAGCCGCCTGAGTATGGTCGCGCCCTCGCGCAGGGGGTACTGCGCGATGAGCTCGTCCATGTAGGTCGTGTAGGCTTTCATGATCTCGGCCTTCAGCCCGGGGTCGGCCTCGGCCTCCTTGCTCGTGGCGGCCATGCGGAAGACGTAGACGAGGAAGCGCTGCTCGAGCGCGCCGTTCTGGCGCATGGAGCTGTGGTAGTAGTTGGACGCGCCGACTGCGACGATCATGGTCGACAGGTGGGGCGGGTTCAGGGTCGCGAGGGCGGCCTGGTCACTCCCGGCGTAGGAGTCGCCCATAGTCCCCACACGGCCAGTGCTCCAGGGCTGCGTGCCCAGCCACTCGACGGCGTCGTAGCCGTCGGGGGCCTCCTTGGCGAAGGCGTACCATTCGCCCTCGGACTCGAAGCGGCCGCGGACGTCCTGCATGGCGCAGACGTAGCCGCGCCGGGCAAGGTAGCGGGCGTCGAGGACGGCGCCCGGGGCCGCCTTGTTGTAGGGAGTGCGCACGAGGACTACGGGGAACTTGCCGTCGGCGCGGCGTCCGGCCGTCGCGGGGAAGTAGAGGTCGGTGGCCATGCCGACGCCGTCCCTGGCCGGGACCATGACGTTGTTTTCGGATACCACGTCGTACTGCTGGTGGGAGCCCTGGTAGTGCACGGAGTCCTCCGGATTATTGCTATGGGGTCAGTGTTCGGGGCATGAAGGGGATAGGCTAATGCTTGTTGGGCGTGACCAGGGGTTCGGATAAGTTTAGCACTCGTCCGGGAGATCCCGGGCCAGTGCCCACACACACGCAGGGAACGCGACCGAGGGAGGCCGCATGCACATCGTGATCTGCGTCAAGCAGGTCGTCGACCCGGACGGCGTCAACAGCTACGCGCTGTGGGGCCAGCTCGAGGTCGATGAGAGCGGGCGAGCCTTCAGCACCAGGCTGCCGCTGATCATCAACGCCTACGACGACCAGGCGATCGAGGCCGCGCTCCGGCTCCGCGACGATGGCGACGAGGTGAAGATCACCGCCATCTCCGTCGGCGGCGAGGGCGTCGACCAGGTGCTCAAGCACTGCGTCGCGATGGGCTGCGACGAGATCATCCGCATCGACGATCCCGAGGCCGGGGCCGCCGATGCGCTGCGCACCGCGCGCCTGCTCAGCGCGCAGATCAGCGAGCTCGGAGATGTGGATCTCGTGCTCTGCGGGCGGCAGTCCTCGGACTACGACCAGGGCACCGTGCCGGGCGCGCTGGCGGAGCTGCTCGGCTTCGCCTGCGTCACGCTCGGCTTCGGCGTGAGCGCCGAGGACGGGCGCCTGCGCGTCCAGCGCGCGACGCCGCTCGGCGAGGAGCTCGTCTCGGTCGCGACGCCGGCCGTCGTGACGATCAGCAACGAGCTGGGCGTGCCGCGCTACCCCACCAGCCGCGGCATGATCGCCGCCCGCCGCCACCCGCCGACCGTCCGCGCCGCCGCCGACCTCGGCGCCGAGGCCGGTGCGCACGGCGTCGAGCTGGTCGAGCTGTTCATCCCCGACGTGCAGGGCTACTGCGAGCGGATCGAGGGCGAGACTCCCGCCGCGCAGGCCGCGGCCCTGTTCGCGAAGCTGGAAGAGGAGGGCGTGCTGTGAGCGGCGTGCTGGTCGTCATCGCGCAACCCCGTTCCGAGGGACTCAACCAGGCCGAGGGTGAGGCGCTCGGACTCGGCCGCAGCCTCGCCGACGCGCTCGGCGAGCCGCTCGCCTGCGCGCTCGTCGGGCATGGCCTCGAGGCGGCCGCCGCCGAGGCGGCCGAGCGCGGCGCGGCGCAGGTGCTCAGCGCCGACGCCGATCACCTCGCCACGTTCACCGGCGACGCCGTCGTCGCGGCGGCGGCCGAGGCGGTCAACGCCTCCGGTGCGAGCAGCGTGGTCGTCGCCCGCGGCCCGAACGCCCTCGAGCTGGCGCCGCGCCTCGGCGCGCGGCTCGGCGGCGGCTGCGTGATGGGCGTGAGCGAATTCCGCACGGACGGCGCGAACGTCGAGGCCGTCGCCTCGGTCTTCGGCGGCGCCGCCCGCGCCGTCTACCGCATGTCCGCGACGCCGCGCGTCGTCTCGCTCGCGCCGGGCGTGGCCACGGCGCCGGAGCGCGAGGCCGGCCGCACGGCGGAGACGGTCGCCCTTGATGTCGCGGCGCCGGCGGAGCAGCGCGTGACCGTCGCGGAGCCCGCCGCGCTCACCGGGCCGCGCCTCGAGGACGCTAAGATCGTCGTCTCCGGCGGGCGCGGGCTGCAGCAGGGCGACAACTTCGGCCTGATCCGCGAGCTCGCGGAGGCCCTCGGCGGCCTGCCGGGCGCCTCGCGCGCGATCGTCGACGACGGCTGGGCGCCGGCTGAGGAGCAGGTCGGCCTGACGGGCAAGATCGTCAGCCCGGACCTCTACATCGCGGCCGGTATCTCCGGCGCCAGCCAGCACATGGTCGGCTGCTCGACGGCGCGCGTGCTCGTCGGCGTCAACACCGACGGCGACGCGCCGATCTTCCGCTACGCCCGTTACGGCATCACCGGCGACTGCCTCGAGGTGCTGCCGGAGCTGATCCGCCTCGCCCGCGAGCGGGCGGCGGGATAGCGGGCAGAGTGCACGCCTGCGTGGTCGTCACTCCGTGACCGGGGAGGGGGCGGAGACGCCACCCGCGGCAGCGGCCGGCCGGCCGCTGCCGGCTGCCGTCTCGATGGCGCACGAGCCCGGCGCGGAACTCGGCGTCGTCGCCGACGCGCGCTTCCCCGGCGGCGCCGTGGTCGACATGCACTGCCACAGCTCCGAGCTCTCGCTCGACAGCGGCGTGCGGGCCGAGCGGCTGGTCGCGCAGGCGGCGGCGCGGGGCCTCGATGGCGTCTGCCTCACCGAGCACAACGCCCTGTGGGACCCCGCCGCGGCGCGCGAGATCGGCGAGCGCCACGGTGTCGCCGTGCTGCCGGGCATGGAGATCGGCAGCACCGCCGGGCACGTGCTCGTCTTCGGCCTCGACCGCTACCGCCCGGAGCTCACCAACATCGAGCGGCTGCGCGAGATCGTGCTCGCCGAAGGCGGCGCGATGGTCTGGGCGCACCCGATGCGCGAGGGCGACCAGCAACGCCCGAGCTGGTCCTCGATCCCCGACCTGTTCGAGGCGGTCGAGGTCGTCAACGGCGATCACACGGACCACGTCGACGGCTACTGGGCGACGCTCGCCGAGGAGCTGGGCGTGGGTCGTACCGCCGGCTCGGATGTGCACAGCCTCCCGGCCGTCGGCCGCGTGGCGACGGGCTTCCCGGAACCCGTCCCGGACCTCGAGACGCTGGTGCGGCTGCTGCGCGCGCACCGCCACGCGCCGCTGGACTTCCGCCCCGGCGGCGCGCACGGCCTGCCGCACATGGCGGACCCGCCGCCGTACACGCCTCGGCGGCCGCCGACCTCGTAGGGACGCGGCACAGGCCTGCGTACAGAGCGATTCCTGCGATGGTGATTGCAACGCAATCACTGTATGATTGCGTTGCAGACTGGGTGGAGGCACCGGTCATGGCCAGCATCACGGTGCGCAATCTCGATGACGGACTGAAGCGGCGGCTGCGCATCCGGGCGGCCGAACATGGCCACTCGATGGAGCAGGAGGCGCGCGAGATCCTGCACGCGGCGCTGGATGAAGAGACCTTGCCGACCGGAAACCTCGGAACTGCGCTTCACGAACTGTTCAAGCCGTTCGGCGGCGTGGAGCTGCCGATTCCGCCGCGCGAGCCGATGCGCGAACCCCCGCGGTTCGACTGAGGCCCCGCGTGCTTGTCCTCGATACCAACGTTGTCTCGGAGTTGATGCGGGACAATCCGCAGTGGGAAGTAGTCGCATGGCTGGACGACCAGCCTGCAAGCAGTCTGTTCGTCACTGCTGTCACCGAGGCGGAGATCCGAGCCGGCATCGCACTCCTGCCAACGGGAGAGCGGCGGCGCGGACTCGCTTCCGCCGCCGAGCGCGCCTTCCGAGTGCTCTTCGCCGACCGCATCCTGCCTTTCGATAGCGAGGCCGCGGGCGAGTACGCCGCCATTGCATCCACTCGGCGTGCTGCCGGCCGCCCAATCAGCCAGTCGGACTGCCAGATCGCGGCGATCGCTCGCTCGGCGGGAGCCTCGGTTGCGACCAGGGACACAGGCGGGTTCGCGGAGTGCGGGATCGACGTGGTCAATCCCTGGCCGGGTGCGCCGGCCTGACGGCGGACGCGGAAGGGGCGCCTCCCGGCGCCCCCAACGCATGCCCGGCCGCGGTCGGCTGACTACTGGTTCGTCATCACCATCGAGGAGGCGGTGCCCGGGTTCGCCCAACCGAGGTTGGCGGTGATCTCCGGGTCCCGCACCTGACGGCAGTTGCCCTCGCTGTAGTCGAAGCTGTGGTCGCCCGTGCAGTAGTCGTCCACCTGCTTGCGCAGCTGGCGCACGTTCTCGATCACCATGTTCATGCCGTGCGTGTAGCCCTCGCAGAGGTGTCCGCCCGAGGGGTTGTTCGGCCGTTTCCCGCCCAGCTTGATGGTGCCGTCGGAGACGTAGGTGCCGCCCTCGCCGATCGGGCAGAAGCCGTAGGCCTCGAGCTGGATCAGCGAGGTGAACGTGAACGCGTCGTAGGAGCCGGTGATGTCGATGTCCTCCGGCCCGACGCCGGCGTTCGGCCACAGGATCTTTGCGTTGTACTCACCGGCGACCTGCGAGATCGGGTCGTTCTGCCACGGGTAGCCCGCCTGCCACTTACAGACACGCCCGGCCAGCCCCAGGATCTTGACCACCGGCCGCGCCAGGCTCGCCGCCCGCTCCGCCGTGGTCACGATGATCGCGGTCGCGTTGTCCGTCTCCACGCAGCAGTCGAGCAGGTGGAACGGCTTCACGATGTAGCGCGAGTTGACCACGTCCTCCACGGTCAGCCGCGTCTTGTAGTAGGCCTTCGGGTTGTTCGAGGCGCCCCAGCTGTGGGCGACCTTCACCTCGGCCAGCTGCTCGTTCGTCGTGCCGTAGTTGTGCATGTGGCGCACGAAGGCGAGAGAGAAGCTCTGGAGCGGCGTACCGAAGCCGTAGATCCCCGTCTGCAGCGTGTCCGTGCCGTTGGCGGAGCTGAAGCGCGGCGCCTGCTGGCCGGTGCCGCCGGTCCGCGTCTCCGTGAAGCCGTTCATCGAGCGGTTGATGATCACCGCGTCGCACATCCCGGCCTCGATCACGCCGACCGCCATGCCGGTCAGCGCCTCGGTCGAGGAGCCGCCGCCCATGCAGTCGAAGTAGAAGTCGAGCCGGATGCCGACGTCGCCGGCGAGGTCCGGGGCGTTGGCCGAGCCGCGGCCCTGGTAGGAGAGCATGCCCCAGCTGGTTTCTTTCCGGTCGTCCCACATGCCGGCGTCCTGCATGGCGTTGCGGACCGCCTCGGCGCCCATCGCCCGCGTGGTGCGGCCGGAGTTTCGCGAGTATTCGGTTTCGCCGACACCCACGATCGCGTACTTGCCTCTGATTTCCGGACCCGGCATAGATCGCTCCCTCCGCCGCGCGCGGAACCCTGCCCGCGGGCGCGCTCCGCTTCATAGCATGCCGTAGGAGGTCGTCGCAAACCTTCTTGCCCGGCGGGGCGTGCAGCGGAACGCCGAACGACCCGCTCGCGCCAATGCTGGCGGGGCGGCAGTGCCGGTGGTATCGTCCGGGCGCTCCTTGTCTGAGGCTTCGGCGAGGGCTTGCGAGGGGGATGAAGCGTATGCCCGCAGCGGACTTCCGCGACAGCGTGGCGATCGTCGGCATCGGCTACAGCCGCAGCCCGTCGGCGCCGGGAGGATTCTCCAAGAACTCCGGCGAGAGCGTGACTACGCTGACCGTGCGCGCTGCCCGCGAGGCCGCCGCCGACGCCGGCATGGACCCGAAGGACATCGACGCCGGCGTCACCTACCAGACCAACGATTCGATCGATCCGCAGGCCGCGCTGCGCGCGCTCGGCGTGCGGCGCATCCATCAGGACACCAGCCTGACGGGCGGCGGTAACTACGCCTCCGCCTCGATCATGATGGGCGCCCAGATCATCTACCACGGCATGGCCGAGTACTGCCTGGTCTACCGCTCGATGAACGGGCGCTCCGGCTACCGCATGGGCCAGTCCGGCGCGGGCGCCGGCGGAGGCACCAACCGCGTCGGCGGTCCCGGCCAGTTCCAGAACGTCTACGGCCTCGCCGGCCCGCCCTCGACGTACGCGCAGCAGGCGCGGCGCTACATGGGCCTCTACGACGTGAGCAGCGCGGACCTCGCCGAGTGGACCGTCAACTCGCGCAGCAACGCCGTCAAGAACCCGCGCGCCACGATGCGTGACCCGGTCACCGTCGAGGACCACCAGAACTCGCGCTACATCGTCAATCCGTACCACCTGCTCGATTGCTGCCTGGAGACGGACGTGGCCTGCGCGATGATCCTCACCAGCACCGAGCGTGCGAAGGGGATGCGCAAGACGCCGCTGCTGATCCGCGGCGCGATCGGCGGACCGAGCCCCTTCGAGGACCTCGCCGACACCGGCTTCAAGTACATGCGTGACCAGCTCTTCGGGGCCGCCGACATCACCCTGGGCGACATCGACATCGCGCTGCTCTACGACAACTTCACGGACTGCCCGATGCGCATGGTCGAGGACATCGGCTGGTGCGGGAAGGGCGAGTGCGCCGACTTCGTGCGCAGCGGCGCGACCGCGCTCGACGGCCAGATCCCGATGGAGACGCAGGGCGGCCTGATCAACGAGGGCTACTGCCACGGCCTCAACAACGCCCTCGAGGCCGCACAGCAGCTCTGGGGCGAGGCCGAGGACCTCTGCCCCGGCTGGGCCGAGGGCGAGCACAGCTACGACCGTGCAGTCTGTCGCCAGACTCGCGACCCGAAGATCGCGCTCCACACCGGCGTGGTCGGCAAGAGCGCGCTCGTGATGATGAAGGCGGATTAGCGATGGCTGACGAGTACCCCTACCTGCTGCCCCAGCCGGACGTCCTCACCCAGGGCTACTGGGACGCGCTCAGGGAGCACCGCATGGTGCTGCAGCGCTGCCAGTCCTGCCAGGCCTTCCAGCACCCGCCGGACCGCACCTGCCGCTTCTGCCTCGGCGAGGAGATGGGCTGGGAGGAAGTGAGCGGCAAGGGCACGCTCTACACCTACGTGATCGTCACGCAGGGCATCCTCGGACCGTGGCGCGGGCATGACCCCTACAACGTCATCCAGGTGCTGCCGGACGAGGTAGACCCCGCCAGCGTGAGCGTCCACAACAACGCCACCTACAACGTCGTCTACGGCAATGCCGTCGAGGTCGAGAGCGAGGACCTCGAGGTCGGGATGGCGATGGAGGCCGTCTTCGACGACGTGACCGACGACGTGACGATCCTGCGCTGGAAGCCGGCCGGCTAGCGACGCCGCGCCAGGTCCCGGGAGGCCGAGCCGTGGAACGCCGCTTCCGCAAGGCCCTGTTCGCCCTCGCCCGCGACGCGAGCGACGCGTCCGACCTGCGCGAGCGCTTCGACACGTTCATCGCCGAGGTGCGCACGCACCCGGCGCCGGTGCGCCCCTACGCGGACGAGGTCCGCGACACGCTGCTGGCGCTCAGCTTCCGTCCGGAGGTGGCCGCCGACCTGCACCGCCGCTACCGCGAAGCGCGCGTCGGCTCACCGGCGGCGTAGCGGCGGGAGCTCCTCGCAGCCCCTCGGCTGTACTTCCGCGCTACGTCCGAATATGATTTCACTGTCACACAATTCATACGGAGATGATTCATGCGAGTCTCTGAACGCGGCCAGGTCACGATTCCAAAGAAGCTGCGGGACCGCTACGGGATGCACCACGATGTCGAGGTGGAGATGGCTCCCACCGAAGGCGGCGTTCTCATCCGCAAGCGGACGGGGGCGGAGCACCCCGTGGACCGCGTGTACGGGATTCTCGGCACGGGTGGGAGTACCGACGAGTACATGGCGGAAATCCGCGGCAGGTGATCACTGCCGTCGACACGAACGTCCTGCTGGACGTCTTTCTGCCCGATGATCGGTTTGGACCTTGGTCGGATGCTCAGCTTCGCGACGCCTATGACCGGGGCGCGGTCCTCGTCTGCGATATCGTCTACGCGGAGCTGGTTCCCAGATTTGGTGACCGGGCCGCGCTCGACGAGGCGCTCACACTCATAGGCGCGCAACTCTCCCCTCTCGACACGACAATCGCCTGGGAGGCCGGGGTGCGCTGGCGGCGATACCGCGAGGCCGGTGGCCCGCGCCAGCGGATCATGACCGACTTTCTAATAGGCGCGCACGCCCTCGGCGCGGCCGATGCCTTCCTCACGCGGGACCAGGGCTTCTATCGCACGTACTTCCCGGAACTGTCGCTGCCCTCCGCCTCGCTCTGAGGTCGGAGCGTCCCGTCCGCGCACCTGCGCCTCAGCGCTGGAAGAAGGAGATCGAGGCGCCCGAGGGGTCGCTCGCGAGGGCGGTGCGGCCGTGCTCGCCCCCAAATGAGGGCAGACAGTGCGCACGTCGCCTGCGCTGCCGCCGCCCGCCCGTCAGCGCTGGAAGAAGGAGATCGAGGCGCCCGAGGGATCGCTCGCGAGGGCGGTGCGGCCGTGGTCGCCCCCAAATGAGGTCACACCGTGCGCACGTCGCCAGCGCTGCCGCCGCCAGCGCGTCAGCGCTGGAAGAAGGAGATCGAGGCACCCGAAGGGTCGCTCGCGAGGGCCGTGCGGCCGTGGTCGCCCCCGAATGAGGCCAGACACTGCGCACGTCGCCAGCGCTGCCGCCGCCGGCGCGTCAGCGCTGGAAGAAGGAGATCGAGGCACCCGAGGGGTCGCTTGCGAGGGCCGTGCGGCCGTGGTTGCCCCCAAGTGAGGCCAGACAGTGCGCACCTCGCCGGCGCTGCCGCCGCCCGCGCGTCAGCGCTGGAAGAAGGAGATCGAGGCGCCCGAGGGGTCGCTCGCGAGGGCCGTGCGGCCGTGGTCTCCCATGTCTCGCACGTCGCCGGCGCTGCCGCCGCCCGCGCTGACGGCCGCCAGTGCCGCCTCGATGTCGTCGACCTCGAAGACGGGGACGGGCTGGCCGGCGGCCGCGCCCTGGCCCTCGGCGGCGCTCGCGATGGCGAGCGAGATGTCGCCGGCCGAGAGCTGCACCCAGTTCGCGCCGTCGCGGAACTGCTCGGCGAGCCCCAGTGTCTTGGTGTAGAAGCGGGCGGCCGCCTCCACGTCGTCCGCGACGATGTAGACCTGTCGCAGTCGCTTGACCTCCACGCCGCACCCCCTTCGCTCGTCCGCGCGTGCGTTCTCGTCCGCACATCGTAGCCGCGCCCGCCATCCCGTTCGAGCGGCATCGAGACTCTCGACCCGGCGGCGGGCGCTGGTATGATGCGCGCGGCGCAACACGGGCGGCGACGGGTGGCAGCATGACGACGAGTACCGAGACCCACACGACGGAGCAGATCGAGGTCGCGGGTCGTCGCGTCCAGTACCTGCAAGGCGGCAGCGGCGATGCGCTGCTCGTCCTGCACCACTCGATCGGCAACCCCGGCTGGCTGCCCGTCTACGAGCAGCTGGCTGCCTCGCGGCAGGTGCTCGTGCCCGACCTGCCCGGATACGGCCAGTCCGAGCGCCCCGAGTGGGCGCGCGACCCCCGTGACCTCGCGATCCTGCTCCACCAGCTGCTCGACAAGCTCGGCATCGGCGCGGTCTCGATCGTCGGCCTCGGCTTCGGCGGCTGGATCGCCGCCGAAATGGCCACGATGAGCCAGGCACGCATCTCCAGCCTCGTGCTGGTCGGCGCGCCCGGCATCCAGCCGGACGAGGGCGAGATCCTCGACCAGATGCTGGTCGACTACGACGAGTACGTGAAGTCCGGCTTCAGCGACGAGGCGAACTACACCGCCGAGTTCGGCGAGGACCCGCCGCCCGAGGTCCGCGAGCTGTGGGACTTCAGCCGCGAGATGACCGCGCGCCTGACCTGGAAGCCCTACATGTTCAACCGCCGCCTCCCGCACCTGCTGCAGGAGGTCCAGACCCCGACCCTGCTCGTCTGGGGCGCCGACGATCGCGTCGTCCCGATGGCCGTCGCGCAGGCCTACGAGGCCGCGCTGCCCAACGCCAGCATCGAGGTCGTCGCGGACAGCGGCCACATGGTGGACATGGAGCAGCCGGGGCGGCTCGCCGAGCTCGTCGCCGCGCACCTCGGAGGCTGATCGCGGAGCGGAGGGTCGGGCTGGCGCGCGCCGCGGCCGCCTGATCCGCATCTCTGCAGCGCGGCGCAGCGCCCGCGCGCGCCGGGCCAGCGCCGCCGGTGTACGATGACGACGAGGGCACGCCACCTGCGGGCGGCGCGTCGTGCAGGCAGGAGGCGGCCATGTTTGTCGGTCATTTCACCGAGCGCCCGTATCAGGATCCGCAGTCCGGCGTCTTCGGCACCACCGCGCGCCCGATTCCGGACCTCGGTATCACCAACGAGGTCTACGACCCGCGCGTCGGCGCGGACCTCTACAACCGCTACCTCGACGAGCGCGTCTACGCCGAGGAGATGGGGTTCGACGGCGTGATGCTCAACGAGCACCACTCGACGCCGTTCTGCATGGGCTCCGTGATGAACGTCGAGGCCGCGATCCTCGCCCGCATCACGAAGAAGGTGAAGATCGTGCTGCTCGGCAACATCCTGCCGATCTGGGACGACCCGCTCTTCCTCGCCGAGGAACTGGCCGAGATCGACATGATCTCGCGCGGCCGCCTCGTCACCGGCTGGGTGCGCGGGACCGGGCGCGAGAGCGTCTCCCACAACTCACAGCCGCCGTTCAACTGGGAGCGCTTTCAGGAGGCCCACGACTTCGTGGTGAAGGCCTGGACCACGCCCGGCCCGTACCGCTGGGAGGGCGAGCACTACAACTTCCGCTACGTGAACCCCTGGGCGAAGCCCTACCAGACGCCGCACCCACCGATCTGGATTCCCGGCGTGATGAGCAAGAACACCGTCGAGTGGTCCGCCCGCCACCGCTACCCCTACGTCATGCTCGCCACCGACCTCGAGCCCACGAAGCAGTCCTTCGAGTACTACGCCGAGGTCGCCCGCGAGGAGGGCTACGAGGCCGGCACGCAGCACCGCGGCTACCTCTTCAAGGTGCACGTCGACGAGACCGAGGAGCTCGCCTACGAGACCGCGCAGAAGTACGTCGAGGGTCCGCCCAACCCGTTCCTGGAGGGCAACCAGGGCGTGGTCCGCAGCTTCCTCCAGAACCTGCCCGGCCTGACCTCGCGCACGCACCTGCTGCCGACCTCGATCAACCGCGCCGCCGCCATCGCGCGTGGCCGCCTCGAGAGCGAAGATGGCGCTCCGCGGAAGGAGACTCTTCCGGCTGCGGGCTTCCAGGGCACCTACGACGAACAGCTCGAGCGCTACACGATCATCACCGGCACGCCGAAGACCGTGATCCCCAAGGTCCGCCACGTCCTCGAGTACCTGCGGCCCGGCGCGATCTTCTTCTGGGACGGCGACGGCGCGATGAGCCACGAGGACCAGATGCGCAGCCTCAAGCTCTTCGGCGAGGAGGTCATCCCCGCGGTCCGCGAGATCGGCGAGGAGCTCGAACTGCACGGCCCCTACGAGGTGGACCCGGCGACCAACGAGCCGGTCGTCGACGAGGCCGCGGCCACCGCCTGATCGCGAGCTGGGGCTCGAGCCAGACGTCGCGCCCCGGCGCGCGAACGCTCCCGCGATGAGCGAGCCGCCCGCCGCGCAGGCCGACGTCGCCGTCATCGGCGGCGGCCCCGGCGGCAGCAGCGCCGCCGCGATGCTCGCCCGTGGCGGCCTGCGCGTGGTGCTGCTGGAGCGCGATCGCTTCCCGCGCGACCACGTCGGCGAGTCGCTGCTGCCCGCCAGCATCCCGATCCTCGAACGCCTCGGCGTGCTGCCCGCCGTCGAGGCCGCGGGCTTCCTGCCCAAGCACGGCGCGACGATGGTCTGGGGCTCGGACCCGGAGCCCTGGAGCTGGTACTTCCGCGAGACCAACCGCAGCTACCCCAGCTCCTTCCAGGTCACCCGCCCCGAGTTCGACCAGATCCTGCTCGAACACGCCCGCTCGCTCGGCGCCGACGTCCGCGAGGGCTGCCAGGCCGTCGAAGTCCCCTTCGAGGACGGCCGCGCCAGCGGCGTGCGCTACCGCAGCGAGGACGGCGCGGAGGACTTCGTCGCCGCGCGCTGGGTCGTCGACGCCAGCGGGCAGACGGCGCTGCTCGGTCACGCCCTCGATCTGCGCGAGTGGGACGACTTCTTCCGCAACCTCGCCATCTACGGCTACTTCGAGGACGCCGAGCGTCTGCCCGGGCCGGACGCCACCAACATCTTCATCGAGTCCTGCGAGCACGGCTGGTGCTGGACGATCCCGCTGCACACCGGCCAGGCCAGCATCGGCGTCGTCCTCGACAGCGAGGCCGGCCAGCAGTCGATCGCCGAGCAGGGCGTGGCCGAGGCGTTCCGCGCCGGGATCGCCTCGGCGCCGCGCACGGCGGCGCTGCTCGAACGCGCCTCGCTCGTCGACGGGCCCCACGTGGTCCGCGACTGGTCCTACCGCTCACGCGAGCTGGCCGGTCCGGGCTACGTGCTCGTCGGTGACGCGGGGTGCTTCATCGACCCGCTGTTCTCCTCGGGCGTCCACCTGGCGCTGAGCAGCGGCGTGCTCGCCGCCGCCTACATCGCCTCGGCGCTGCGCGATCCGACGCTCGAGGGCCCCGCCGCCGAGGCGTACCGCGACCTCTGCCTCGCGCAGTACAACAACTTCCACCAGCTCGCGAAGCTCTTCTACTCCAGCAATCGAAGCGCCGGTTCCTACTTCTGGGAGGCGCGCCGCATCAGCGACGAGTCCGAGTTCAGCCCGCGCCACGCCTTCATCCGCATGGTCGCCGGGCAATCGCCGATCGGCTACGAGCGCGCCGTCATCAACCACGGCGACGCCCCGCCCGCCTTCGTCGCGGGCGTGCGCGCCGTCGAGGCGGAGCGCGCCGCGCGCCGAGCCGCCCTCGACCGCGCCGGTCCGGCGGCGATCGCCGCCTCCGTCCCGCGCCTCGATGAGGGCGTGCTCATCGAGCGCAAGCCGGTGATCGAGGGCGACGAGTTCCGCTGGGGCCACGTGCTCAGCAGCGTCCAGCGCCCCGATGGCACGCCGCTCAGCCTGCCCGTCGCGCGCATGCTCGCCGCCGCCGACGGTGTCGCCTCGATCGCGGAGCTGAGCGAGCGCATCGCCGCCGCCGCCGGCGTCACCGACGAGGCCACGCGCGCCCGCCTCACCGAGCAGCTCGCCGCCGCCGCCTCCATCCTCTACGTCGACGGCGCCATCGAGGACCTCGGCGGGCTGGGGGGCTGACGCGGGAACCGCGAGGTGCCGGAGCGCGTAGTGTTCTACGGACGGCGCTATAGACCCGATGGGAACGGACCATGCGCCCACGGCTCACCGCCCTGGTTGCAGTAGCTGTGCTCACTCTCGCGGCCTGCACGGGCGGCGGGGACGACGCTGCGCCCACGCCGACAGCCACCGCGACGCCGACGCCCACCGCAACGCCGACGCCCACGGCAACGCCGACGCCCACCGCCACGCCGACGCCGACAGCCACGCCGACTCCCACCGCGACGCCGACGCCGACCGCCACGCCGACGCCCACCGCGACGCCGACGCCGACCGCGACGCCAACACCGACCGCCACGCCGACGCCGACTCCCACCGCGACGCCGACACCCACCGCCACGCCGACGCCCACCGCAACGCCGACGCCCACCGGCACGCCGACGCCCACCGCGACGCCAACGTCGACGGCGACGCCCACCGCCACGCCGACGCCCACCGCGACGCCAACGTCGACGGCGACGCCCACCGCCACGCCGACGCCCACCGCGACGCCAACGTCGACGGCGACGCCCACCGCCACGCCAACGCCCACCGCCACGCCAGCGCCGACCGCGACGCCGACGCCAACCGCCACGCCGACGCCAACTGCCACGCCGACGCCAACCGCGACGCCGACGCCAACTGCCACGCCGACGCGAACCGCCACGCCGACGCCAACTGCCACGCCGACGCGAACCGCCACGCCGACGCCAACTGCCACGCCCATGACGGGCTCGGCGGCTTCGGACCGGGCCGCCCTCGTCGCGCTCTACGAGGCGACGGACGGGCCGAACTGGGTGGACAGCACGAACTGGCTCAGCGACAGACCGCTTGGTGAGTGGCATGGAGTCACAGCCGACGGCGCCGGCCGCGTCCGGGCGCTCACGCTACGGAGCAACGGATTGAGCGGACCGATCCCGGCGGAGCTCGGGTGGCTCACTCACGTGGAGTCACTTCGGTTCTTGGACAATAGCCTGAGCGGGCCGATCCCGCCGGAGTTGGGAAACCTGTCCAGGCTGCGGGCGCTGGACTTCTGGTCCAACGAGTTGAGCGGGCCGATCCCGGCGGAGCTGGGCGGCCTTGTCAACCTCCGCACGCTGACACTCTGGCGCAACGAGTTGAGCGGGCCGATCCCGCCCGGACTCGGCGGCCTTGCGAATCTGGAGGTGCTGTATCTCGGCGACAACGAGCTGAGCGGCCCGATCCCCGCGGAGCTCGGCGGCCTTGCCAATCTGGAGACGCTGGTGCTCTGGATCAACAAGCTGAGCGGGCCGATCCCGCCCGAGTTGGGCAGGCTCCGCAACCTGAGAGAGTTGCTGCTCGGCAACAATCGGTTGAGTGGACCGATCCCGTCGGAGTTGGGCGGCCTCAGCAACCTGGGCACGTTGTGGCTCGGGTCCAATCGCTTGAGCGGTCCGATTCCGCCCGAGCTGGGACGCCTCGCCAAACTTCACAGGCTGAACCTCGGAGGCAACGGTCTCGACGGGCCGATCCCCGCGGAGCTGAGCCACCTGTCCGAACTGCTATCACTGAACCTCGGGTACAACGCGCTCAGTGGGCCGATCCCGGTGGAACTGGGTCGCCTGGCGGAGCTGCAGACACTGGAGCTCGCGGCCAACAACCTGAGTGGGCCGATCCCGCCGGAACTCGACAATCTCACCCTGCAAGCGCTGAGTCTTTGGGACAACGAACTCAGCGGCTGCGTTCCCGACGGGTTGCGGGATGTAGCGAAGAGTGACCTCGACCTTCTCGGCCTGCCGTTCTGCGGTGTGGCGGTCGCGCGACCTCCCCCTCTGGACAGGGCCGCACTGGTAGAGCTCTACGCGGCCACGGACGGACCGAACTGGCACGATCGCACGAACTGGTTGACCGACAAGCCAATCCGGGAATGGCACGGTGTCCGGACCGCTGGCGGCCAGGTACGCGAACTGGCCCTCCCGGGGAACGGCCTGAGCGGTCCGATCCCGCCCGAGTTGGGCAACCTCATCGGCCTGCGAAGGCTGAACCTCGATTCCAACGAGCTAGGCGGGTCGATTCCCGTGGAGTTGGGCAAGCTGACCAACCTGCGAACGCTGAACCTCGGCTCCAACGGGCTGAGCGGGCCGATCCCGGCGGAGTTGGGCGCACTCACCCGGCTGGAATTGCTGGACCTTGAGTCGAACGCGTTGAGCGGGCCGATCCCGGCGGAGCTGGGCGACCTCGTGAACCTGACCTGGCTCAGGCTGGAGTGGAACGAGCTGAGTGGGCCGATTCCGGCGTCGCTGGGCGGCCTCGACGAGCTCACTCTGCTCTGGCTCGGCCGAAACCAATTGAGCGGGGAGATTCCCGCTGAGCTGGCCGCCCTGTCCAACGTGGAGTCGTTATCACTCCGGGGCAATGAGTTGAGCGGGCCGGTCCCGGCATGGCTGGCGGGTCTAGCCAGGCTCGAGGAGCTGGACCTGAGTTTCAACAAGTTGAGCGGACCGCTGCCGGCAGAACTGGGCCGTCTCGCCAACCTCGAGGAGCTGGACCTCAGTTCCAACGAGTTGAGCGGACCGCTGCCGGCGGAACTGGGCCGTCTCGCCAACCTCGAGGAGCTGGATCTCGGCGACAACGAGTTGAGCGGGTTGGTGCCGGCGTGGCTGGGCAGCCTCACCGAGCTCGAGAAGCTGGACCTCGCCTACAACAGGCTGAGCGGGCCTATCCCGGCGGAGCTGCGCAACCTTGCCGGACTCGAACGGCTGTTCCTGGGATCTAACGAGCTGAACGGGCCGATCCCTGTGGAGCTGGGAAGCCTCGTCAACCTGAAGAGGCTTTCGCTTGGCTCCAATCGGTTGAGTGGGCCGATCCCGGCGGAACTTGGCGGCCTCGGCATCCTCGAGTGGCTGGGCCTGAGCCGCAACGAGTTGACCGGGCCGATCCCCGGCGCGCTGGGCCGCCTCGCCTACCTGGAGGAACTCCACCTCTGGGACAACGAACTCAGCGGGCCAATCCCCGGCGAGCTGGGCGACCTCGCCAGCCTGAAGAACCTGGATCTTCGTGGGAACAGGTTGAACGGGCCGATCCCTGCGGAGTTCGGCCGCCTCGCCAACCTTGAGAAACTCGACCTATGGGACAACGAGCTCAGCGGCACGATCCCACCGGAGCTGGGCAACCTCAGCAAGCTCGAGTCGCTGCTGCTTCAGCACAACGACTTGAGCGGGCCGATCCCGGCCGAACTGGGCGACCTCCCGAATCTGCGAGCACTCCATCTCTTCGGCAATCGGTTGAGCGGGTGTATCCCGAGGGCGTTGCGGGACACGGAGAACACGGACTTGAGGTACCTCGGCCTCCCCTACTGCAACTGACCCGCAACCGCCCGCGCGCTACCGCCAGCAACGCTGGCGGCATATATTGCGCTCGCGGCGGGCGAGGGCCGGGGGCGACGCCGCGACTCCATGATCGGCTGCCCCGGAACCCGAGGTACGAGGGGCGGCGTCTACGTGAACCACGAATTCAATGAGCTGCAGGAACTGCTCGGGCAGACCGCGCGCGACTTCTTCTCGCGCGACTTCCCGCTCGACCGGATGCGCGACGGCTACCGCGCCGACGAGGGCTACGACAGCGAGCTGTGGCCCAACATCGTCGACCTCGGCTGGAACTCCGCCCCCTTCCCCGAGGAGATGGGCGGCACCGGCGGCGGACTCTTCGACGCCGTGCTCCTGCTCGAGGAGATGGGCAAGGGCTACTCCGTCAGCCCCTACCCCCACTCCACCATCGCCGCCGGCCTCTCGCTCATCGAGGCCGACCCGGATCTCACCCAGTCGATCGCCGACGGCGAGGCCGTCGTCATCCCCGCGCTCACCGCGGACGACGGCACGACGCAGATGGCGACGCGCGGCGACGGCGACGCCGTCACGCTCAGTGACCGCCGGCTCGTCGTGCCGTGGGCCGAGCTTGCGACGCACCTGCTGGTCCCGCTCGCCAATGACGACGAGATGGCCGTCGTCGAGACCGGCGCGAGCGGCGTCAGCGCCGAGCGGATGCCCGCCTCCGGCGGCGAGCCGCTCTACGACGTGCGCTTCGACGGCGCCGAGGGCCGAGTCGTCTCGGCCGCGGGGCTGCAGACGAACGTCACGCTGCTCGGCGCGATCGCGAACTCCGTGCTGATGCTCGGCCTCTGCCAGCGCTCGCTGGAGCTGGCCGCGGAGTACTCGAAGACGCGTGTCGCCTTCGGCAAGCCGATCGGCGCCTTCCAGGCGATCTCGCACAAGTGCGCCAACATGTCGGTCGACATCGAGACCGGGCGCTACCTCTGCTACAAGGCCGCCTGGCTGCACTCCACGGGCCAGCCCTACGAGATGGGCGCGCGCTACGCCAAGGCCTTCATGGGCGACGCCACCGCGCGCATCACCCGAGACGCGATCCAGGTGCACGGCGGCGTCGGCTTTATCGACGACCACTTCGTGCAGTTCCCGTACCGCCTCGGCACGGCAGCGGCCTGCACGTATGGCACCGCGCACGAGCACCGCCGCGCCGTCGCCAGCGCGATCCTCGACTAGCGGCGCAGCGCAGGAACGCCGCAGGAACACCGGAGGATCGCCATGGACTTCGAATACACCGAGAGCGAAGAGCAATTCCGCGCCGAGGTGCGCGAGTTCCTCGAGGGCGAGTGGCCGCCGGAGGTCCAGCGCGCCGGCCGCGCGGGCCCCGAGGAGGCCGAGCGCTTCCGCCACGCCGCCGCCGAGCGCGGCTGGTTCTCGCTGGGACTCCCGGAGGAGTATGGCGGCCTGCCCGCCTTCAGCCAGATGGAGCGCTACATCGTCAGCGACGAGGCGAGCCGCATCGGCGCGCCGCTGCCGCCCTACCTCGTCAGCATCATCGGCCCGCTGATCATCAAGTACGGCACCGACTGGATGAAGTACGAGGTACTGCCGAAGATCCGCGCCGGCGAGATGGACTTCACGCTCGGCTTCACCGAGCCGGAGACGGGCTCGGACCTCGCCAACCTGACGACCCGCGCCTACCGCGACGGCGACGAGTACGTCATCAACGGCGCGAAGATGTACGGCAATCCGGGCCCCGACGACGTGATGTACCTCGCCGTGCGCACGGACCCCGACGCCCCGCTGCGCAAGGGCATCTCCGTGCTCTTCGTCGAGTACGGCCGCGAGGGCTTCACCTCCACCCAGATGCCGACCCTGACCGGCGCCAGCGTCGGCGCCACCTTCTACGACAACGTGCGCGTCCCCGCCGACCACCTGCTGGGTGAGGAGAACAGCGGCTGGGACTACATCCGCGAGGCGCTCGACCTCGACCGCACCAGCGGCATCACCTACGGCCAGATGCCGATGCGCCTCGCCGAGCTGATCGAGTACGTCAAGGAGTCCTCGCTCGACGGCCGCCCGCTGATCGAGGATCCGTGGGTGCGCGACCGCATCGCGCAGTTCGTGATCGAGATCGAGGCGGGCGAGCTGCTGCAGGGCATGACCGCCTCCAAGATCGCGGCGGGCCTGAAGCTGCGGGCGGAGTCGTCGGTCGTCAAGATCTTCCTGACCGAGCTGGAGCGCCGCATCGGAGAGTTCGCGATGGAGGTCTCGGGCCCGCTTGCCTCGCTCACGCCGGAGTCGGGGGAGGCGCCCTCGGGCGGCTGGTTCCACTACACGCAGCGCAACAACCCCGGCATCACGATCGCCGGCGGCAGCAACGAGATCCAGCGCAACATCATCGCGCTGCAGGGCCTCGGACTGCCTCGCGACTAGCTGTAGTTCCCACGTAGGTTGTTGACAGGTGAGGGGCTCCGCCCGCTGCTGTGTGTGTGAAACGAACGCACCAGTAGCAGAGAGGAGCCTCTCGTGGCACATCCTAACGCGCGTCTGACTCCGGCCACCCGGCTGGAGATGGTTCTGGAGGTCGAGGCCGGCTGGTCGCAGGCGGAGGTTGCGCGGCGCTTCCGGGTTTCTCGTGCGACGGTCGGCAAGTGGTGGCGCCGCTACCGCGAGGAGGGCGCGGCCGGGCTCCGGGACCGCAGCTCCGCTCCGCGCTCCAACCCGCGCCGCAGCGCAGCCGCGCTTGAGCAGCGCATCTGCGCCGTGCGCCGCAGTCAGGGGTTCGGGCCGCACCGCATCGCCTGGGCGCTCGGGATCGCCCGCTCCACCGCCTACGCCGTGCTCCGCCGCTTCGGGCTCAACCGCCTCGACCGCCTGCACCGCGTGAGCAGGAAGCAGCTGCGCTACGAGCACCCCGCCCCCGGCGACCTGCTGCATATCGACGTGAAGAAGCTGGGCCGCATCCCCGAGGGCGGCGGGCACCGCGTGCGCGGGCGCTCCGCGGCGACCCCGCGCACGCGCGGCCTGGACTACCTGCATGTCGCCGTCGACGACCACAGCCGCTACGCCTACGTCGCCGTGCTGCCCGACGAGCGCGGCGCGAGCTGCGCCGCCTTCCTCAAGCAGGCGCTCGCCGCGTTCGGCCGCCGCGGCGTGCGCGTGCGCGGCGTGCTCACGGACAACGCCAAGGCCTACACCGTCTCCGGCGACTTCCGCGGCGTGGCCGCCGCCGCTGGCGTGGAGCTGCGGCGCACCCGGCCCTACCGTCCGCAGACGAACGGCAAGGCCGAGCGCTTCATCCAGATCCTGCAGAACGAGTGGGCCTACGCCCGCCCCTACCGCTCCAACGCCGAGCGGCTGCACCAGCTCCCGCGCTGGCTCTACCGCTACAATGTTCGCCGGCCACACGGCGGCATCGGCGGGGCTGTCCCCGCCTCACGCCTGTAAACAACGTTCGTGGGAACTACAGCTAGCGGGCGACGGCCGGAAACGCAGCGGGACGCGAAAGGACGGGGACGGATGGACTTCGCCTGGACCGACGAGCAGCAGGGGTTCCGCGCGCAGGTCCGCGAGTTCCTCGACGACGCCTGGCCGGCCGAGGTGCGCTCGGTGGGCCGCCGCAGCCGCCGCGCCCCGGAGTTGGCGGGCGCCGTCAAGCGCTTCAAGGAGATGGTCGCCGCGCGCGGCTGGTACTCGATCGGCTGGCCCGAGGAATACGGCGGCACGGGCGACCTCACCGCTGTCGAGCGCTTCATCCTCTCGGACGAGGCTTCGCGGATCGGGGCGCCGCTCTCGCTCTACAACGTCAACATCATGGGGCCGCTGATCATCAAGTACGGCTCGGACTGGATGAAATCGGAGTTGCTCCCCAAGATCCGCGACGGCGAGATCGACTTCACGCTCGGCTTCACCGAGCCGGAGACCGGCTCGGACCTCGCCAACCTGCAGACGCGCGCCGTGCGCGACGGCGATGAGTACGTCATCAACGGCTCGAAGATGTACGGCCACCCCGCCCCCGGCGACATCATGTACCTCGCCGTCCGCACGGACCCGGACGCGCCGCTGCGCGACGGCATCTCGCTGCTCTTCGTCGAGCACGGCCGCGAGGGCTTCACCGTCGCCTCGATGCCCACGCTCGACGGCGGCGAGATCGGCGCCACCTTCTACGACGACGTGCGCGTCCCGGCCGACCACCTGCTGGGCATCGAGAACCGGGGCTGGGACTACGTCCGCGAGGCGCTGGACCTCGACCGCACCTCGGGCATCCCCTACGGCCACATGCGGCTCATGGTCGATCACCTGGTCGCCCACATCCGGGAGACGAGCGTCGCCGGCCGGCCGCTCTCCGAGGATCCCTGGGTGCGCGACCGCATCGCGCAGCTGCTAATCGACATCGAGGCGGGGGAGGTGCTGCAGGGCATGACCGCCTCGAAGATCGCCGCGGGCATGAGGCTGCGCACCGAGTCGTCCGTGCTGAAGATCTTCATGACGGAGCTCGAGCGCCGCATGGGCGAGTTCGGCACGGAGATCGCGGGCCCGCTCGGTACCGTCGCCGCCGCCTCACCGGACGCACCGATCGAGGGCCGCATCTGGTCGACGCACAAGTCCAACGTCGCGATCACGATTGCCGGCGGCAGCAGTGAGATTCAGCGCAACATCATCGCCCTGCAGGGTCTCGGCCTGCCGCGCGACTAGCGGTCACGTGCCTCCCGACCCGCGTCCTGCGCGCGCGTCGCTGCGGGCGATCGCCCGCGCGCCACGGACCGCCGTCCTCCTCGCGCTGCTGGTTGCTCTCGCGGCCGCCTGCGGGTCCAGCGAGGGCGGCGCGCCGTCGTCGCTGGACTTCTCCGCGCGCGCCGTCGGCGAGGCGTTCGACCCGGATGCGCAGCCCGTCGTGCTCAACTCGGCGCTGGCCGTGGGCGAGAACCGCCTCACCTTCGGGTTCTTCCGCTCGGACACCTCGCTGATCCTCGAGGTGAGCGGCAGCGTCCGGCTCTACCGCCTCGACGACTCACGGCGGGGCGCCTTCGTCCGCAGTTACGAGCTGAAGCGCGCGGCGTTCAGTCAGCAGACCGATCACGAGCACGCCGACGGCTCCACGCATGTCCACGAGGACGAACTGGTCGCCGTCTTCCATGCCAACGTCGACTTCGACCGCGTGGGCGACTGGAGCGCCCAGCTCGATGTCGAGATCGAGGGCGAGCGCCGCCGCCTCCGCGTGCAGCCGTTCAACGTCCTCGAGCGCACGCCCGAACCGCAGGCCGGCGACGCGCTGCCGGAGAGCCCGCACCTCACGCTGCGCGACGGCGCCCACATCAGCGTCGTCAGCAGCATGGCCGAGCCGATCCCGGAGATGAACGAGCTGACCGTCGCCGAGGCCGTCGCCACGGGGAAGCCGGTGCTCGTGGCGATCGCGACGCCCGCGTACTGCCAGAGCCGCTTCTGCGGCCCGCTCATGGAGGCGGTCGTCGTACCCCTCTGGGAGGAGTTCGGCGGCGAGGTGCAGTTCGTGCACATCGAGCCCTACGAACTCGATGAGGTGCGCGCGACGGGCCGCCTCGTCCCCATCCCGCTGCTGCGGGACTGGCAGCTCCAGACCGAGCCGTGGGTCTTCATCGCAGCCCGCGGCGGCGCCGTCATCGCGAAGTTCGAGGGCGTCGCCTCGCTTGAGGACGTACGGGCCGCCCTCGTCGCCGCCATCGACGCCGAGTAGCTGCGGCGGCCTGCGCGCTGGCGCCGCGCGAGCGCGCGGTGGCAGACTCGAGGCGATGGACATCCCCGGCAGCACACCGGACTACGCCGCCCTCGAGTTCCCCGAGGCGCCCGCCGATCGGCCGTACGTGATCGTCAACATGGTCGCGTCCGTCGATGGCAAGACCGTGATCAAGGGCAGCGAGCGCGGCCTCGGATCGGCGGCGGACCGCCAACTGCTGCGCGAGCTGCGCGTCCACGCCGACATCGTGCTCACCGGCGCGGGCACGCTGCGCGCCAGCGGCCACTCGCCGCGCCTCAACGACGAGGCCCTTGAGGCGCTGCGCCTCAGCCGGGGCAAGCCGCGCCTGCCGATCGCCGCCACGCTCTCGCGCTCCGGCGACCTCCCGCTCGACAACCGCTTCTTCAGCGGGAGCGACTTCGAGGCCGTCGTGTACCTCGCGGACGACGCGCCCGCCGAGCGCGCCTCCGCGCTCGCCGCGGCCGGCCGACCCGTCCACCGCGTCCCCGCGGGCGACGAGGCGCCCTCGATGCTCGCGCACATGCGCGAGGCGCTGGGCTGCCGGCTGCTGCTGCTCGAGGGCGGCCCGACGCTCAACGGCGAGTTCTTCCGCCGCGGCCTCGTCGACGAGCTGTTCCTGACCGTCGGCCCGCTCGTCGTCGGCGGCGACGGCGCCCCGACGGCCGTCGAGACCCCCGGCCATCCCGCCACGCACGAGGGCGCGCGGCGGCTCGCGCTGCTCTCGGCGCACCGCAACGCGGAGACGAGCGAGTTGTACCTGCGCTACCGCCTCGAGCGCTGACCCGGCCCGGCGCCCGCGACCCCCGCCTCGCAGGCATCGACGGCGGACTTCGCGTCCTCGACGCGCTCGATCGGCGCCTCGTGGCCGTCGCCGTCGCGCAGCTCCCAGGTGCCGAGGCCGATCACCGGCCGCTCGGAGATCAGCGCGAAGGCGATCTCGGAGAGCGTGCCGAACTTCCCGCCGATGGCGATCACGGCCTCGCCCGCGCGGGCGACCAGCACGTTGCGCGCGAACCCGAGGCCGGTCGGCAGGGGGATGTCGACGTACTCGTTGGCCTCGCCGAGGTCGTCGCCGGGCAGGATGCCGATCGTCAGCCCGCCGCTCTCCTTCGCGCCGCGGCAGACCTCGCGCATCACGCCGCCGCGCCCGCCGCAGATCAGCACGTGCCCGCGCGCGCCGAGCTCGCGCCCGACCTCGAACGCCAGTCGCGAGGCCTCGCTGTCCGCCTGCTCGCCACCGATGACCGAGATGCGCATCGCCAGCCCCGCCTTCCTCGCCCGATCGTCGCCGCGCGCAGGGTAGCCCGCGGTGCGCGGCGGCCGCCTGTACCCTCCGGGCATGGTCGGCTACTCGGGGACGCCGCTTCCGAAGAAATTCGGCATCAAGCCCGGCCAGCGGGTCGCGCTGCTGCGCGCCCCCGAGGGGTTCGACGCCACGCTCGGCGAGCTGCCGGAGGGCGTCGCGCTGCGCCGCACGGCTCGAGGACCGCTCGACGTCATCGTGAGTTTCACGGACACCCAGCGCGACCTGCGCCGCAGGTTCACCACGCTCGCGCGGGCGCTCGACCCGGCGGGCGGGCTGTGGATCGCGTGGCCGAAGCGCGCCTCGGGCGTCCCGACCGACCTCGACGGCAACATCGTGCGCGAGGTCGGCCTCGCGGCGGGACTCGTCGACAACAAGGTCTGCGCGATCGATGAGACCTGGTCGGGCCTGCGCTTCGTCGTTCGTGTGGAGGACCGGCCTCGGGCGGCGCGCCGCCGCTGACTCGCCTCGGCTCCGCCGCTTGTGACCAGGCGCACTTGCGGGCGACCGCAGGTCACTACACTCGTAGTGAAGGAGGTGCGCCATGATCATGCGAATCACGTGGGGCAAGGTGCAGCCCGGCAAGTGGCCCGAGTACGCCGAGGCCTACCGCCAGACCATGGAGCCGATCAGCAGCGGCATCCAGGGACTGCGCGGCCGCTGGCTCGCCCACGACCTCGATGAGGCCGACGCCGGCTTCGCCGTCAGCATCTGGGACTCGCAGGCCGACCTCGACGCCTACCGCAACTCCGAGCTCTTCGAGCAGCAGGTCCAGGCCCCGCTCGCCGACTACTTCGTCGACGAGTTCCGCACCTACCACTGCGAGGTCGACGTCGTCGAGGACGTCGGCTAGGCCCCGCCTCGTCAGTTCGTCCCAGCAGGTAACGGATCTGTCGGGCTGGCAGGATCCCGTTGCGGTCTACCTTGACCCGTCCGGAAAGCCCTGTGACCGACGACGGTCCTTCAGGTACTCCATGTCCCTATCACCCTTGATCTTGTTGCACGCCGAGCAAAGAAGCTGAACGTTCTCGACGGTGTATCCGCCCCCGTCAGCGCCTGGGACCACGCGGTCCACCTCCATGTTGTCGAACCGTATGCGACCGGCGCATCCCGGGCATAGGCCTTCCTGATCCGCATACAGTTGATACTTGTACTCGAGATTCCCGCGCACCTCGTCGCCATGTTTGAGCTGCTCGATTTCTTCGACGCGCCAGTCCACACCGTGGAACGTCACTCGGTCAGCGCCGTCAGGTCCGGGCGAACGTGGCAGGAAGTTCGCCCGCGGTCTGGTCACGTGCTTCTGCTCGAAGCATGGAATTGGTGCGCCAATCGGTCCTTCGATGAGGAAGGGCATGGGGTTCTCGGTGCCTTCATCTCCCATCATTCGAATGTGCGTCGGGGGGCAGCTGTTGCAGAAGATCCTGCGCACCTCGTCTGTTCCAACAGCAGCTCCATGTGCCTCGGCGGGGTGCCGGCACCGAGTACAGAGGCGTGAATCGTCAAACAGATCGTCCTCATTCATGTACCGATACCCTCGCAGAGTTGGGTGCTCACCCGATCTCCCTCCGGCCCGGATCAGAATACCGCTTGCGCCAGCGAGTTGCGCGCCACCGTCCAATCATGCCTCCAATCCAGATGTGCGTCGGAGGAGCCATCAGCGCGAGCCGCTATCCGGCAGCACCGCGCGGCAGCAGGGAGTTGGCCATCACCGACAGCGAGCTGAAGGCCATGGCGGCGGCGGCGACGATTGGGTTGAGGAAGCCGTGCTCGCCGAAGAGCGGCGTCAGCGCCGCGGGGACCGAGCCGCCCTCGAACAGCAGGTAGCCGAGGCCGGCCGCGACCGGGATCAGCAGCACGTTGTAGGCGAACGCCCAGACCAGGTTCTGGCGCAGCGTCCGCATTGTCGAGCGGCTCAGCGCGATCGCGTCGGCGACGCCGCCGGGGTCCGCGCGCAGCAGCGCGACGCTCGCCGCGCCGATCGCCGCGTCCGCCCCGCCGCCGATCGCGATGCCGACGTCCGCCTGCGCCAGCGCGGGCGCGTCGTTGATGCCGTCGCCCACCATCGCCACGACGCGGCCCTCGGCCTGCAGCGCGCGCACGGCCTCCGCCTTGTCCGCGGGCGTCGCGCCCGCGACGACGCGCCCGATGCCCGCCTGCGCCGCGATCGCCTCACCCGCCTCGATGCGGTCGCCGGTCAGCAGCGCGACCTCGAGGCGTAGCGCGTGCAGCCGCGCGACCGCCTCCGCGGCGTCGGCGCGCAGCCGGTCCGAGACGCCGATCACGCCCGCCGCCTCGCCATCCATGGCGACGGCGATCGGCGTCTCGCCGCGCGCCGCGGCTGCCTCGAAGTCACTCGCCAGCCCCTCGGCGGCCGCGCCCCGCGAGGCCAGCAGCTCGAGGCTGCCGGCGACAACCTCGCGGCCCTCGACGGCGGCGACGATGCCGCGGCCCGGTTCGGCCTCCAGTGCGTCGGGCTGGCCGAGGGCGAGCCCGCGACGGGCGGCCTCGCGCTCGATTGCGCCGGCCAGCGGGTGCTCCGAGCCGCGCTCCGCCGTCGCCAGCAGGCGCAGCAGCTCGTCCTCCTCGAAGCCGCGCGCCGCGGCGATCGAGGCGACCTCGGGCCGGCCCTCGGTCAGCGTTCCGGTCTTGTCGAGCAGCACGGTGTCGACGCGCCGCGCGACTTCGAGGGCGGAGGCGTCGCGGATCAGCAGGCCCGCCCGCGCGCCGCGCCCGATGCCGACCATGATCGCCGTCGGCGTGGCGAGGCCGAGCGCGCAGGGGCAGGCCACGATCAGCACCGTGACGGCGTTGATCAGCGCAAACGTCAGCGCCGGCGCCGGCCCGAACGCCCACCACAGCGCGAGCGTCAGCAGTGCGACGGCGATCACGACCGGCACGAAGACGGCGGCGACGCGATCGACGAGCGCCTGGATCGGCGCCTTCGAGCCCTGCGCCTGCTCGACGAGCGCGATGATCCTCGACAGCGCCGAGTCCGCGCCGAGGGCCGTCGCGCGCACGCGTAGCGCGCCCGTCGTGTTCTGCGTTGCGCCGTAGACCGGGTCGCCCTCGCGCTTCGCGACCGGCAGCGACTCGCCGGTCAGCATCGACTCGTCGACCGCCGAGGCGCCCGCGACGACCTCGCCGTCGACCGGCAGCTGCTCGCCGGGGCGCACGATCACGATGTCGCCCGGCTGCACGGCGCCGATCGGGATCTCGTACTCCTCGTCGCCCTCAAGCACGCGCGCGAGCCGCGGGCGCAGCTCGATCAGCGCGCGCAGCGCCTGCGCCGACTTCGCCTTCGCGCGCGCCTCCAGCAGCCGCCCGCCGAGGACGAGCGCGACGATCGCGGCAGCCGTGTCGAAGTAGACGTTCGGTTCGAGGCCGCGGGCGCCCTCGAACAGCCCCGGCGCGAAGGTCGCCAGCAGCGAGTAGCCGTAGGCCGCCGAGGTGCCGAGCGAGATCAGCGTGTCCATCGTCGCGAGGCCGTGGCGGGCCGCGCGCAGCGCCGCGGCGTGGATGCGCCACGCCGCCCAGAGCTGCACCGGGGTCGCGAGCGCGAAGAAGAGCGGATGCCAGACGCGCTCGGACACGTCCTCGAGGCCGGGCAGCCGCGTCCAGCCCATCGCGGAGACGAGCACGACCGCCGCAAGCCCGGCGAGCAGCGCGCGCCTGCGCAGCGCCGCCTGCTCGGCGCGCCGCTCCGCCTCGACGCCGTCGCCGTCCGCGTCGTCCTCGTCGCGGTCGCCCGGCAGCCGCAGCTCGTAGCCGGAGCGCTCGACCGCCTCGCGCAGTGCGGCCAGCGGCGCGCCGCTTGTGGAGACCGTGGCCGCCTCGGTGGCGAGGTTCACGCTCGCGGACTCGACGCCGGGCACGGCGACGAGCGCGCGCTCGACGCGCCGCACGCAGGAGGCGCAGTGCATCCCGCGGATCGGGAGCTGCAGCTCCTCGGTCGCGGCTGCGGCGGGGGGAGGCTGCCGGGCCGTCATCGCCGCCGCTCCGCGCTCGCGCTTCGCGCCGGCGCCTGCTCGGCGGGCCCGGCCGCCGGGGGGAAGGCGTCGAGCGTGAGCGTGAGGCACTTCACGCTGCCGCCCGCCTTGATGAACTCATCGGTGGGCGTCTCGATCGCCTCGTAGCCGCGCTCGGCGAGGGCGCGCGCCGTCTTCGGGCAGCCGCTGTTCAGCACCACCTGCTTGCCGACCACCAGCGCGTTGCAGGCGAAGCGCAGCGCCTCCCCGTGGTCGACCGCGATCAGGTCGTCGAAGTGCTCCGCGAGCCGAGCGCGCGCCTCGCGACTGAACCCCGCCGGCTCGTACAGCGCGCGCCCGCCGCCCAGCGGCGCAAAGCAGGTATCGAGGTGGTAGAAACGCTGGTCGGCCAGCTCGAGACGCACCAGTTCCTGACCGAGCGCCTCCTCCAGGTGGTCGAGCGCGCGGAACTCGGTGCGAAAGCGGTAGCCGGCGAAGATCGCACCATCGGCGGGCAGCACGTCCCCCTCGCCTTCCCAGTAGTGCGGGCGATGCACCGGCTCGATCCGGTAGCCGTGCGCGCGGAACCAGCGGACGAAATGGTCCTCCTCCGGCTGCCGCTCGGGGAAGCGGAAGTTGGAGGGGATGAAGCGATCGCCGGCCAGCACGCCGGCGTTCGCCGTGAAGGTCATGTCCGGCGTCCCGGGCGCCTGCGCGATCAGCTCGACGGTGACGCCGAGCGCCTCGATGCGCGCGCGCAGCAGCCGCCACTGCGCGAGCGCTCGGGGCCCGTCGATCCGGTTGGAGCGGCGCATCCAGGGATTGATCTCGTACTCGATCCGGAAGTGCACCGGCTCGCACATCAGAACGCGCCGCGTCCCCGCTGCTCCCTGAGGGTCGGTCGTCACGCCTCGGACCTCGCGCGCGCTACTTGTTCGCCAGCTCGTAGAGCTGCACGAGTTCCTCGATCACGCGCTGCTGATCGCCGCCGCGTACGCCGTCGACGACGCAGTGGTGGAGGTGGCCGGAGAGCATGCGCGACTCCGCCTTCTCTATGGCGCGGCGTACCGCGTAGGTCTGCTTGAGCACGTCCACGCAGTAGGTGTCGTCCTCGATCATGCGGCGCACCCCGGCGAGGTGGCCCTCGAGGTACGCGAACCGCTTGAGCACGTCGGCCCTGGTATCGGCGTCCATGGCTGCACCCTCCGCTACCAGTATACCCCTACCCCCTGGGTAGGGGTCTGCGCACTCGTTAGCGCCTCGGAGCGTGGCCACGTCCCAGGAGATTCAGTCGAGGGAGACTCAGTCGATCAGACACTCACCGGCGAGGCGGTTGATCTCCCGGCTGCGCGCCTCCTGATCGACCGGGGGAACAAAGCCGTTGGTGACGAATCCGAGCGACAATCCGCTCTCCGGATCGCCCCAGGCGATCTGACCGCCGGCGCCACCATGCCCGAAGGCGCGTGCCGAGGCTGTCGGCGCAAACCCACGCTCAGCCGGGCGATCGCCCGCCACCACGACCGCCAGCGCGCGGTTGACCGGCACTCCGTTCGGCGCCCGGTGGTGATCGTTCGTCAGCACCCGCGTGGCGTACTCGATGGTCTCGGGCTTGAGCGGCGCTCGATCGCCGGACTCGGCCGGACTGACCAGCCGCTGGTAGAAGAGGGCGAGCTCGCCTGCGCCCCCGAAGCCAGCGGCCCCGGGGCAGCCCGATCGCCGCTGGGATGGCAGGTTGAAGTGAAGCACGGTGTCGGGGTTGGTCTCGGTCCAGCCGCCCTCCGGCATCACCGGCGGCTCGGTGTAGACGACATCGGCGGCGCGCGGCTGTTGCTCGTCCGGCAGGCCGACCCAGAGATCGGGCACGCCCATCGGCAGCAGCAGGCGCTGGCGAACGTAGTCCCGGAAGTCCTCGCCGGTGCGCTGACTGATGATCTCGGCGAGGGTCCAGTGGGCCGAGGTGGCGTGGTACTCGAAGCGGCTGTCCGGCTCCCAGGTGAGGCGCCAGTAGTCCATTCGCGCCTGCCGTTTGACGCGGTCCTCCCAGAGGTCGGGATGCATCGGCGCGTAGGGGAAGCCCGCGGTGTGCGTCAGCACCTGGCGGACGGTGACCTTGTCGGTGCCGTTGGTCAGGAACTGCGGGATGATCGCCGAGACGCGCTCATTGATGTCCAGCAGTCCGTCCTCGATCAACGCCCAGGCAGCGGCGCCGACGATCCCCTTGGTTGAGGAGTAGATGCAGTAGAGGGTGTCCGGTTCGGCCGCGCCGGAGCGGCCTCCCCGCGTCACCTCCCCGTAGCCGGCGACGGCGGCGATCCGGCCGCGGCGGCCGACCGCCACCTGCGCGCTGGGAAGACCAGCGGCCACCTGGCTGCGCACGTAGTCGCGCAGGCGCTGCAGACCCTCGGGGTCGATGCCGATCTGCTCCGGGGATTCGGCGATGAAGTCGGATGCGATCATGGTGCTAGCTGGCCTCTCCAGGGGATTCCCCGGGCGGGACAGGCCACGGGATCGTCGTGGCGGCTCGCTACGCGCCGCGCGAGGGCAGCACGACGACGGCGTGGCCGGGCGTGGTGCCCCGCCCGTCCTGGTTCATCACGTTGATCTCGAGGCGCACGAGGTGCTCGCCGTCCTCGACGGTCTTCCCGGTGATCGTGGCGGTGCAGGTGAGCGCGTCGTTCTTCTGGTTGATGGCGCGGAACTGCACCGCCAGCTCGCGCACCTCGACCTCGTCGCCGGCCCAGTCGCGCAGCATGTTGATCAGGTAGGCGAAGCGCAGGTTGCCCATGCCGAAGGCGCCCTGCTCGTTGGCGCCGCGCCGGCCCGCGTCGTCGTCCATGTGGATGTAGACGAACTCGTCGTTGACCGCCGCGTAGCGGTTCCAGTGCATGAAGTCCGTCGTGCGCGACCAGTCCGGCAGGCTGTCGCCGACATCGACATCCTCGAAGTACACGTGGTAGGCCACGCTTCACGCTCCCGTCTCGCGGTTCGGCGCGATGATAGCAGCGCGCGGCAGCCGACCGCGGGGTCCCGGCGAGCCGCGCCCCTATACTGCGGCCGCGAGCGCCGTCGAGCGCGTCGCGGGAGGCTCCATGACACTGATTCACGCCGTCGCACACCCGGGCCCGAGCGATGATGCGGACGGGGATGGGTTGCTGCCGACGCTGATCGCGCTGCATGGCTACGGGGCGAACGCGCAGGATCTGCTGGGACTCAGCCCCTACCTCGCGGGCGGGCGGCTGCTCATGATCTGCCCCCAGGCGCCGCTGCAGATCGAGCCGAACTTCCATGGCTTCAACTGGCACGCCTTTAGCGGCCCCGACGGCCGCGGCTCCCCCGAAGTCGTCGAGGCCGCCAACGCCATGGTCAGCGGGTTCGTCGACTTCGCCCTCGAGGCGTATCCGGTGCGCCGCGACCGCGTCGCGCTGCTCGGCTTCAGCCAGGGCGGCGGCATGGCCTACCGCGCCGGCTTCAGCGAGCCGGAGCGCTACGTCGGCCTCGCGGCGCTGAGCACGAGCCTGCCCGACGACGTCTTCGCCGACGGCGAAGTTCCCGGCGACGCGGTGCGCGCGCTGCCGCTGCTCGTCCAGCACGGTGCGTCCGACGCCAGCGTGAGCGTCGACCGCGGACGAGCCTCCCGCGACCGCCTCGCGGCGCTCGGGCTGGAGCCCGACTACCGCGAGTACCCGATGGCGCACGAGGTTGGGGCGCACAGCGCGCGCGACCTGTCGCAGTGGCTGGAGCGGGTGCTGGGCCTCGCGAATTGAGGGTCGCCGCATGACAAACGCTATTGCCAGATCGCGCCTGATCGCGCGCAAAGCGCTGGCGCGATATGCTAGCATCCGCGCGATCGAAGTACGAGCGATCCGGTTCGGCCGCTCGTTCGTACCGTCAACATCGCAAGCGGGGAGCTGCACGCGAAGGGGAGTGGCATGGCAGAAGACAGCCGCAACTGGTTTGAGGGACTCAACACCCGTCTGAGTCGTCGTACGGTGCTGCGAGGCGGCGTCATCGGCGGAGCGGGCCTCGCCGCCGCCGCCCTGATCGGCTGCGGTGACGACGACGAGGAAGAGCCGCCCGCGCCGGCCGCGACGCAACCGCCGGTCGCGACCCCGACGCCGACTACGACCGTCGCGACGCCGACGCCGACTGCGGCGCCGACGGAGCCGCCGGTGCCGGCCTACATCTCACAGGCCGAGGCCGATGGCTCGCTGTACCCGTACAACTACGCGGAGCCGGCCGGGGATCCGAAGCCCGGCGGCACCCTCAAGGTGGGCGTCTCCTGGGACCTCGGCTCCATGGACACCGCCCTGAAGAAGGCCGGTGGCAACACGACCACGCCGGACGCCACCTACAACAGCCTGCTCGGCTTCAAGCACGGACCGGACACCGGCGCCAAGCTCAGCGTCGAGCTCGAGCCGGAGTTGGCCCAGAGCTGGGAGTGGTCGCCGGACGGCACGCAGGTCACCATGAACCTGGCCAGCGGGGTCAAGTTCCAAAACGTCGTGCCGCTCAACGGGCGTGACTTCTCCTCCGCGGACGTGCTGTCCTGGGCGCAGCGGCAGTCCACGGTCGAAGGCGGCGTCAACAAGGGTGCGTTCGGCCTTGTCACCGACATGACGACCCCGGACGCGAACACCTTCCAGTTCACGCTCTCGGCGCCCAGCCCGGACTTCCTGATCCCGTTCGGCACGCACTTCATGAGCGTCTACCCGCATGAGCTGGTGGAGCAGGATCTGATCGACACAAATGCGATCGGCACCGGCCCGCTGATCATCACGGAGATCGAAGAAGGCAGCCACATCAAGTTCATTAAGAACCCGGACTACTGGGAGAAGAACCTGCACGGCCGCGAGCCGTGGCTGGACGGCCTGGAGTTCCGGATCATGCGGGACTCGGCGGCGCGCATCGCGGCCTACCGCACCGGCGACATCGACTACTGCTACAGCTGGCCGTCGACGCCGAGGCACGCCGCAGAGCTGCTCGACACGAACCCGGACTACGTCGTTCTCGCCGACCCGGTGGTGCTCAACAGCGGATCGTGGGGCATGAACCTCACGGACCCGCGCTTCTCCGACCCGCGAGTGCGGCAGGCGCTGCACCTCGGCTTCAACCGCGATCTGGCCATCCAGATCATCTACGACGGTACCGGCACCTGTCTGCCGACGGCGGCCTGGCCGTTCGTCTACGACGAGACTCCGTCCTTCGAGGCCGGCACCCTGGGACCGTGGTGGACGTTTGACCCGGACGAGGCGACCAAGCTGCTCCAGGCTGCGGGCCAGGAGAATCTCGAGTTCGAGGTTCTCACCACGGACCGTTACCTCAGCACCGGCGACGCCGAGCTGATGCAGGAGCAGTTCGGTCAACTCGGCATTACGGTCAACTTCAAGTCCGTGGACTACACGGAGTTCAACACCCAGTGGGTCCCGGGCGAGTACCCCGAGGTCGCCGACGGCTGGGCGACCCCGTCCAGCACCGGCGCCGCGGACGGCTTCTACTGGGAGCAGGTCCACTCGGAGTCGGCCGACAACCGCTGGTACATCAACGACGCGGAGATCGATGCCTGGGCGGACGCCCAGCGGATCGACCTCGATCCGGACAGCCGCAGCGAGACGCAGCGGAAGATCTTCGACAAGTTGGTCAACGAGGCGTACCGGCTTGAGACGATTCACACGTTCTCGCTCACGTCGTACCCGCCATGGCTGCGGTTCGCCCGCTTCAACGGGCCGTACATCAGCTACCACTACTTCTACCGCTTCGGTGATTCCTTCACGGACATTTGGCTCGACAAGTAGCGGCAGCGGGAAGCAGTACGAACGGGGAGCCGGCCAACGGGCCGGCTCCCCCCTCATTTCAAGGGGCAACGCGGGGCTCCGGAGAGTCGGGACGCCGGAGCCGGAGCCCTGGAAGCGCGTGGCGGCCCAAACGGCAGGCACGGCGTACTATGATTGCCGCGTCGGGCGCCGGGCGTCAGTAGGCGCCCGCCAGCGGGCGCTACGCCCGCACCGGGAGCACAGCGAGGCGAGGCCGCATGTACCGCTACATTATTCGCCGCCTGCTTGCCGCCATTCCCACAATCATCATCATCTCGATCCTGGTCTCGCTGCTGATCCGCCTGCAGCCGGGCGACGTCCTCATGGCCAACCTGGAAGAGGGAGGCATCACCAAAGAAGGCCTCGACAGAATGCGCTACGAGCTCGGGCTCACGCGCACGTGGCCGCACCAGTACCAGTGCTGGGTGGTCGGCGACTTGCTCAACTGGGCTGCGGGCTCAGCGGACCCTGACGCCGTCACATCCGACGGTCTGCCCAAGGATGCTTCGATCCTGACCCTCGGCTTCATGGGCGAGCGGCCGCTGATCGGCGAGTGCGGCGGCGGCGGTCTCATCCGCGCCGACTTCGGGAAATCGCTCGACAGCAGACGGGACATCCTGGAGCAGATTGCCAAGCGGTCGAGGGTGTCGGTCCAGCTTGCCTTCATGGCGATGGTCACCGCTATCGTTATCTCCCTCCCGCTCGGCATCATCGCGGCAGTCAAGCAGGACAGCTGGATTGACTACACGTCGCGCTTCTTCTCGGTTCTGGGCCTGTCGGTCCCGGACTTCTTCACCGCGACCGTGCTGCTCTACGTCCTCTCGGTCTATGTTGGGTGGTTGCCCCCATTCGGCTACTTCTCTCTGTGGTCCGATACGTGGACCAACCTGCAGGCGTACACCCTGCCTGCGCTCATCGTCGGGTACCGGCTTTCAGCGATCACTGCGCGCATGACGCGATCCGCCATGCTCGAGGTGCTGCGCCAGGACTACGTGCGCACCGCCCGTGCGAAGGGCCTCAAGGAGCGTCCAATCATCCTCAAGCACTCGCTGCGCAACGCCCTGATCCCGGTCATCACGATCCTGGGAACGCAGTTGAGCTTCCTGCTCGGCGGGATCGTGCTCATCGAGGTGGTGTTCTCCCTCCCCGGCATTGGCTCGCTGATGCTCAATGCCGTCGAGGTCCGCGACTATCCGGTGGTGCAGGGCGTGGTGCTCATAACGTCCGTTGTCTTCATCATCATGAACCTGCTGGTCGATCTCTCGTACGCGCTGATCGACCCGCGCATCCGCTACAGCTAGGGCAGGGGAGGCGGCGATGGCTCAGAGCACGCTTCAAACGGGAGAACTTCGGGAGTTCTCGACACTGCAACGCAACCCGGTCCTCCATGCCATCTGGAGCATCGTCCGGACGCCTGTCGGCGCATTCTCCCTTGCCATCATCGTCCTGCTCGTCCTGGTCGCGATTTCGGGACCGTGGATTTCTCCGTACTCCTTCACTGCATCCTCGATCGATACATACCAGGGGCCCGGCACCTCTCACTTCCTGGGCACCGACAATCTTGGCCGCGACACGCTCTCGCGCCTCATCCGGGGAGCGCGCGTCTCGATCTACGCGGGTTTCCTGACGGTTACGTTCGGCACCCTCGCGGGCTCGATCATCGGCCTTGTCAGTGGCTTCCTCGGGGGCAAGACCGACCTCGTGATGCAGCGCTTCGTCGACGCGATCCAGGCAATCCCGGCACTGATGATGACGATTGCGATCATCTCGGTGATCGGGCCCAGCACCACCAACGCCGTGCTGGCGATCGCCGTCTTCATCTCCGCCAGCAACTCGCGCGTGGTGCGCGGCGCGGTCTTCGCCGTCAAGGAGAACGTCTACGTCGAGGCGGCCGAGGTGGTCGGAGCCTCCCCGGTGCGACGCATGGTCCGCCACGTACTGCCGAACGTCATGCCTCCGATCCTGATCCTGATTTCCGCGGGCTTCGGATCGGCGATCCTGATCGAGGGCGCGCTCAGCTTCCTCGGACTCGCCACCCAGCTGCCAGAGGTGTCGTGGGGCATCAGCCTGCGTGACGGCCGCATCTTCATGGAGGAGCAGCCCTGGATGGCCCTCTCCGCCGGCGTGGCCATCGCCCTCACGGTGCTGGCCTTCAACCTCCTCGGCGACGTCGTCCGCGACGTGATCGACCCACGCCTGAGGGGCTCGCGCTAACCGAGCCTCACGCGACCGCCGCAATCATCCCGTCGCCCGGCAGCGTGCCGCCCGCCTCGCCGATCAGCGCCGTCCAGTAGCCGAAGCTGCCCGTCAGGGCCTCGAGGGCGTCGCGCTCGCCGGCTGTGGCTGCCGGGGAGGCGGCGATCAGCGCGCGCCCGAGGCGCCGCGCCAGCTCGCCCGGGTGCGCGGTCGCGCGCACCTCGGCGAACCCCGCGCGTTTGAGCGCTTCGCGCAGCCACGCCGTGGTCCAGCGCCGCAGCTCCACAACGGTGCTGCGACGCGCGTGGGGCGCGAGCCGCTCCAGCAGCTCGACCCCGAGCGAGGGCGCGACCGCGCCCGCCAGCAGCGTCTCGCCGTAGGCGCGCCGGCCGAGCGCGGCCGCCTCGAGGGCCTGCTGGTGCAGCCGCGCCGCCTCGCCATCGGTGGGGAGCTCGAGGGTGTAGCGGCGCTCAAGCGGCGGATCCTGTAGCCGCCGCACGTAGCTGTAGAGCCTGATCGGCTGTGCGGCGGCGTCGACGCCGTCCCAGAGCAACACGCTCTCGACCTCCGGGGCGGGGAGCCGCCAGTTCTGGTACGAGGCGCGCAGCGCCCCGCCCGGCCGCAGCACGCGCCGCAGCTCCGCGAACACCGCCTCCGGCGCCGACGCCTCCTCGAGCGATGCGGCCGCCGTCACGAGGTCCAGCGAGCCGTCCGCGAGGGGCAGGGCCGCGGCGTCCGCCGTCACGAAGCGCGCGTTCGCCAGCCCCAGCCGCGCGGCGTTCTCGCTGCACGCGCGCGTGCGCCGCGGCGACGGATCGACGCCCAGCACCTCGGCGTCGGGGCGTCCGGCGGCCATCGGCAGCGCCGGCCAGCCGTCGCCCGGTCCGATGTCGAGCACGCGCGGGGCGCGCCGTGCGTGCTCGGGAGGGGCGTGCGCGAGGTAGTCCGAGATCCTCGCGGCGTCCGCCCAGTGGTCCTCGCGTCGGGGGTCGTAGGGCACGTCGACGAACGGGAGCTGGCCGCCGCGCTGGCGCGGCATCCGCTCGTAGAGCGCGCGGGCGGAGTCGAGCGGCTCGGGCGGTGCGTTCGCCAGCAGCCAGCGTTCGACCGGCGAGGGGTGAACGGGGGGCGGCATCCGTGCGGCGCGTGCGCGGAGGCTAGAACAGCCCGCCGGTGCGGATTGTGCGCTCGATCGCGTAGAGGATCAGCAGCCCGGCGGTGATGGCGATCCACTTCCAGTGGAAGCGTCCGGGATCCTCGAGCAGGTTCATCGCAGGCGTCTCCATCTCCGGCGGCGGGCGGCCCGGCGCTTCGCTGCATCCGGCAGATCGCGGGGCCGAGCGTACGGGCTGCGCCAGCGGGCGTCACGCGCATCAAGGCGGTCCGGCTCCCTCGCGTTGCGGGAGAGGGTGGGCGTCACGCGCACCGCGGCGGTCCGGCTCCATCGCCTCTTGTGGGAGAGAGTTGGCGTCACGCGCACCGAGGCGGTCCGGCTCCCTCGCCCCTTGAGGGAGAGGGCGGGGGTGAGGGGGCGCCGCGCGCCAGCGCGGCCATCGAGGGCGGCGCCGCCTCCGGTGCGCGCACAGCCCCGGCGTCGTCGCCGCGGCAGTACCGACGTGGTACGGGCATACGGGGCAGCGTGTTACGAGCAACGCTGGTACGATCCCACGACGTTAGGTGTAGCGAATATCGAGCCGTTGCCCGTACGATGTTCGGCGGGCAGGCCCGGCAGCACGACCGGTGCGCCCCGGGCAGACGCGGGAGTGGCGATGACGGCGCGGCTGATCGCACTGCCCGCACGCCGTGTGCCGCTCGTCGGTCCCGGCTGGCCGCCGGCCGTGATCCTGTTGCCCGCGCTGCTCGTCGGCGCGCTCTGCGCCATCCCTCCCGTCTACCTGCTGGTGCGTGCCGGACAGTCGCCCGAGGCCGCGTGGGAGGCGATCGCGGCGAGCTCGACGTTCGGCCTCGCGCTACGCACGGCCGCCCTCGCCGCCGCGACGACGGCCCTCGCCGCCGCGATCGCGCTGCCGCTCGCCTGGCTGACGACGCGCACGGACCTGCCCGGCAGGCGCGCACTGTCGATCCTCGCGGCGCTGCCGCTCGCCGTGCCCTCGTACATCGCGGCGATGCTCGCGGTCTCCGCGTTCGGTCCGCTCGGGCTGCTTCAGGACGTGCTCGAGCCGTTCGGCGTGGCGCGGCTGCCCTCGATTTACGGATTCCCGGGCGCGATGCTCGTGCTCGCGCTCTTCACCTACCCCTACCTGCTGCTGACGCTGCGCCCGGCGCTGCTCGGCCTCGACCCGCGCCTCGAGGAGACGTCGCGCGGCCTCGGCTACGGGCGCTGGACCACGTTCCGCCGGGTCGTGCTGCCACAACTCCGTCCCGCGCTGGCGTCGGGCGGGTTGCTTGTGGCGTTGTACGCGATCTCGGACTTCGGCGCGGTCGCGCTGCTGCGCTACGACACGCTGACGCGGGCGCTGTTCGTGCGCTACGAGTCCGGGTTCGACTTCTCGGGCGCCTCGGCGCTGGCGCTCGTGCTGATCAGCATCGCCTTCGCGCTGATCGCGCTCGAGCTGTGGGCGCGCGGCGAGCGCCGCTACCACAGCGCGCGAGGCGGCTCGCGGCCCGCTGCCGCCGCGCCGCTCGGCCGCTGGCGCTGGCCGGCACTCGGGCTGGTGTCGGCGCTGATCGCGCTCGCGCTGGCCCTGCCGCTCGCCCTGCTCGGCTACTGGCTGCTGCGAGGGCTCGCGGCCGGGGAGGCGCTGGGCGGCGTGGGCGCCTCGATGCTGGACTCGCTGACGGCGTCCGGGCTCGCAGCGCTGGTCGCGGCGGGGCTGGCGCTGCCGGTCGCGGTGCTCTCGGCGCGCCACCGGCGCTTCGCGCTGACGCAGCCGATCGAGTTGCTGAGCCACAGCGGCTTCGCGCTGCCGGGGCTGGTCGTGGCGCTTGCGCTGGTCTTCGCGGCGCTGCACAGCGAATCTCTCGCCGGAGCCTTGTTCGGCGGGCGGCTCTACCAGTCGCTGGCGCTGCTGGTCGCCGCCTACGCGCTGCTCTTCCTGCCGCAGGTGCTGGGCGCCACGCGTACCTCGCTGCTGCAGATCAGCCCCTCAATGGAGGAGGCGGCGAGCGGACTGGGCCGGCGGCCCTGGCAGGTGCTGGGCTCGATCACGCTGCCCCTCGCCAGCCGCGGCATCGCCGTGGGCATGGCGCTCGTCTTCCTGACCACGATGAAGGAGCTTCCGGCCACGCTGATCCTCAGCCCGATCGGCTTCGAGCCGCTTGCGGTGCAGGTCTGGTCCGCCTCCAGCGAGGCGTTCTTCGCGCGCGCGGCGCTGCCCGCGCTGCTGCTGGTGCTGCTCTCCGCCCTCCCGCTCGCCGTCCTCACGCTCTGGAGGCGCGATGCCTGAGCGCACGTCCGCCGCGGCGCACGGGACGCCCTCGCTGCCCGCCCTGCGTGCGCGCGGCCTCGTCCGCCGCTTCGGCGATGTGCGGGCGCTCGACGGGCTCGATCTCGAGGTCGCCGCCGGCGAGCTCTGCGTCGTGCTCGGCGCAAGCGGCTCCGGCAAGACGACGGCGCTGCGCCTGATCGCCGGCTTCGAGCGACCGGACGAGGGCGCGATCGAGCTGTTCGGCGAGCGCGTGGCCGGCGAGGGTGCGTTCGTGCCTCCGGAGCGACGTGGCGTGGGCATGGTCTTCCAGGACTACGCGCTCTTCCCGCACCTCTCGGTGGCGGACAACGTCGCTTACGGCCTCCCGCGCCGAACCGACCGCGAGTCGCGCGTGCGCGAGGTGCTTGAGCTGACCGGCCTCGACGGCCTCGGCACGCGCGCCGTGCACGATCTCTCCGGCGGCGAGCAGCAGCGCACCGCACTGGCGAGGGCGCTCGCGCCCCGGCCTCGGCTGCTGCTGCTCGACGAGCCCTTCTCCAACCTCGATCCCTCGCTGCGCGCGCGCGTGCGCGGCGAACTGCGCGAGATCCTGCGCCGCGCGGGGACGACGACGATCCTGGTCACGCACGACCAGGAGGAGGCGCTCTCGATCGCCGACCGCGTCGCCTTCCTCTGGGCGGGCCGCGTCGAGCAGTGCGGTACGCCAGAGGAGATCTACCTGGAGCCGGGCACGCTGCACGTCGCGGAGAGCATCGGCGACGCGATCGTGCTGCGGCTGCCCGCCGTGAACGGGAGCGTGCGGACCCCGTTCGGCGATCTGCCCGCGCCGCCCGATGCGAGCCGCTGCGCCGTCGTGATCCGCCCCGAGGACGTACTGCTGCGCGAGCAGGGCACGCCCGCCGAGGTCTGCGGCCACGAGTTCTACGGCCACGACCAGGTGCTGCACGTGCGCCTCGCCGGTGGCGAGGAACTGCGCGTGCGCGTCGGGCCCGGCGAGGAGTTCGCGCGCCTCGATCGCGTCGCCCTGCAGCTGCGCCGTCCGCCCGCCGTCTTCGCCGAGTCGCCCACGGCGACGCGGTGAGCGCTTCGCCCTCGCAGCGGTGCCCCGAGCAGGGGCCGAGGCGGCTACGCGTCGCCGGGCTCGCCCCTGAGCCTGGCGAGCAGGACCTTGCGCTGCACCTTGCCGTTGCGCGTGCGCGGGAGCTCGTCGACCAGGCGGTACTCGTGCGGCTGCTTGTATCCGGCGAGGCGCGTCTCCGCGTGGGCGCGCAGCGCGTCCTCCTCGACGCGCGCGCCGTCCTGCGGGACTACGCAGGCCGTGACCAGCGTCTTCGTCGGGTCGATAGGCACGCCGACGACGGCGACCTCGGAGACGCCGGGGCAGGACTCGATCGCCGCCTCGATCTCGACCGGGGAGAGGCGGAAGCCGAACGACTTGATCACGTCGTCGGCGCGGCCGTGGAACCAGATGTAGCCGTCCTCGTCCATCGCCGCGAGGTCGCCGCCGGTGAACCACTCGCCGCGGTAGACCGAGGCCTCCTCGTCCGGCCGCCGCCAGTAGCCGAGCATCAGCCCGGGGTCCGAGCGGTGCACCGAGAGCAGCCCGACCTCGCCCGGCGGCAGCGGCTGCTCCGCGTCCGGCGCATCGCCGTCCTCGGGCAGGATCACGACGCGGCGGCCGGGCTGGGGCTGACCCGGCGATCCGGGTCGCACCGGAGTCGCGGGCCCCGAGGAGATGTAGGTGCTGACCTCGGTCATGCCGAGCGCCTCGAACATCTCCGTGTCCGCCGCGGCGGCCCACTCCTCGGCGAGCTGCGGCAGCAGCGGCTCGCCGGCGCAGAGGCAGTGACGCAGCGAGGAGAGGTCGGTGTCCTCGGGCGCCCCGTACTTGAGCAGCTGGCGGTAGACGGTGGGGACGGCGGTGAAGATGTTGACGCCGTGCTCAGCGATCAGCCGCGACCAGATCGCGGGGTCCGGCGGTCCGCCGTAGAGCATCGCGTGCCCGCCCACCGCCCAGACATCCATCAGCCCGACGCCGAGGGTGTAGGACCAGTTCAGCGTCCCGGCGTGCAGCGTCACGTCGCCTGGCTGGAAGCCCTCCCACGCGCCCCACATCAGCGCCCGCCCGTAGAGCGTGCGCTGCGCGTGCAGCACGCCCTTCGGCTGCGCCTGCGTCCCCGAGGTGTAGATCAGGAACGCCGGGTCCTCGGCCTGGGTCTGCGGCAACTCGGCGTCGCCGTCGAGGTCGTCGAGCGTGGCGGCGTCGATGCGGATGCCGTCGAAGCCCGGCCGCGGCAGATCGGCGGAGGTGACGGCGGCGCGCGGCTCGGCGTCGGAGCAGAGGAACCCGGCCTCGGCGGGCGTCAGCTGCGGCGAGGCGGGGATCGGCGCGAGTCCGGCGGCGTTCGCGCCGAAGAAGGCGAACGCGTACTCCGGCGAGTGCGGCGTGCGCACCAGCACGCGGTCGCCCGGCTCGAGGCCCCGCGCCAGCAACCCGCGCCCGATGCGCGCGACGCGTTCCCAGGCCTCGGCGTAGGTCCAGCGCTCGGTGCGATCACCGTAGAGGAAGCTGAACGCGGGCCGGTCGGCGAATGCCGGATCGAGCGCGCGCTGCTCCAGGCAGGCGCGCGCGATGTTGAGCGGCCCCTCGACGGGCGCGCGCGCGACCGTGCCGGGCGCGATTACGCCGGGCGTGTCGGGTATCCCGTGCGTCACGGGGCTTCCTCGACCAGCGCCGACATCGAGCCCTGCGAGGTGGCGATGCGCGGGTCAGCGCCGTAGCCGTGAATCCTGCGCTGGTGTTGCGTCACCTGCTCATGCCCCGCCGTCTCCACGATCACCTGCCCTTGTGTGTCCACCATGCGGGCGAGGGCGAACGCCTTCTCTCGCCCGTAGCCGAAGATATCGCCCAGCATCTCGATGACATAGGCGTAGGTATGGTAGTCGTCATCCAGCAGCACCAGGTGGTAGCGGGGCGCGAGTTGCTGCCCGGCATCGGCGTCCGGCGTCGTGATCTCCGTCGGAGTCGGGCGTGTGGTCGTCTCGGCGGCGGTCACGCGCCTATTGTCCGCCCTCCCCGCCTCGCGTCAACGGCGTGGACCGCGAATCGCCTATGAGGCGTGCCAGGCGCGCTGGAAGTAGCCCCAGAAGTCGATCATCAGCACGCCCTGGCCGCCGTCGGTGACCGGCTGCGCCTCCCGTTGCGGCCACGGGTCGACGCCGACCTGCTGCATCATGTCGCGATGCATCTGCTCGCTGTACGGCGCCTCCACCTCGTAGATGCAGAGGTAGGGCAGGGGCGTTGCCTCGATGCGGCGCTCGAGGAGGTAGCGCGTAGCGCTGCGGAACGGCGGTGACTTGGCCACGTCGATCATGTGGTTCGTCGTGTACCAGTCGTCGAACGAGCCCGTGTAGCCGAGGTCCGTCGGGTGCGTGAAGACGATCATCGCGGCCTGGAAGGCGTCGTCGCTGGTCGGGTCGGGGCGGCCGAAGTCGATCATCTTGCGGTACGCGCCGGTGCTGATCACCGAGCGCCCCGCGGCCTCGGGCATCGCGGCCAGCGGGTCGAAGTCGTCGCCGGCGAGCTGGTAGGCGGCCCCGTAGACGGTGGCCGGACGCGGCCGGTCGGGAGTGGCCGTCGTCGCTGCATCACGATCCAGTTGATGCCAGAGCCTGTCCTCGTAGGCCTCCGTCAGCCCCAGCCTGATCCCACGCGCGATCGGGGTGGCGGGTACTTCCTGCTCGCGCAGCTCGAAGATGTTGGCCGCCGTCGCGGCGCCGCCATCCAGCAGCGGGCGCGCACGATCCTCGAGGTAGCCGTCGAGGCTGGCGTCGCCGTCGACGGCGAAGAAGTCGAAGAGCAGCGAGGCGACGGTCTTGTCGTCGTAGTGGGCGGTCAGGATTTGCGTGTCCGCGGTGGTCGTCATGGGTCGGCTCCCCTCAGTGCGTGTCGGCGCCGCTCGCGCCCTGCGGGCGCACGTTACCCGTCTTCGCGAGCCGGTACCGAATCGCCCCACGCCGGTATACCACCGGGATCATGGGCCGCCTCCAGCTCACGCGAGAGCGTGGCGGCATCCGGCGGATCCTCCACCTCCAACCCGGCCAATCGCAGCGCCGCGTTCCGGCGGCGCTGCTGGATGACGCCCTCATAGGCGTCATCGATCAGGCAGCGCACGACTTCCGAGATCGGCGTGCCCCTCCCAGCGGCGAGCTCCTCGAGCCGCCGTCGCCGCTCGCCATCGAGTCGAACGCCCAACCGAGCCACGTCCACCCCCTGCATGGAGTCCTGCACTCGCCGCGCCACGTACGGATCGACTATGCGGCACAGCGGCGCCTCTGGTCACTCGCGCCGCCCGCCGCCCTGCGGGCGCAATCTACCCGGCCGCAGCCTGCCCCCGCCGCGCAGAACGCCCGAGATTGCGCAGCATCTCGTAGTTGTCACTGATGATGCCGGTCACGCCCCACTGGACGAGTTCGCGGGCGTCCTGGCGATCGTCGACTCCCCAGGCGAAGCACTCCGGCACGTGCTCGCGCAGGTCGGCGACGCGTTGCGGATCGAGGCGCCGCCGGTGCGTCCCCACCGCCGGCAGCCCGTCGCGGCGCGCGATCTCGAGCGTCTCGGCGAGCGCCTTGCGTGACCCGCAGGAGTAGATGGCGAGGACGTGAGGGAGGCTGCTGAAGGGGGCGAGCAGGCCCCATACCTTCGAGCTGACCAGGTACGGCTCGCCCGGCCTGCGTTCCGCCATGAGGTTCATCGCCATCCTCGGCAGATCGGCGTCGCTGCCCTTCAGATCGAGCATCAGGCGCGTGCCGGGCTGGGCGGAATCGAGGACGTTGGCGAGTTGCAGCCGGCCCGCGCGGCCCGGTCGCGCTGACCAGCCGTCCCGCAGCAGGGGCAAGCGGCCGGTCGACTTCGCGTGACGGACGTCGAGGCGGCCGCGGTGCAGCCAGAGATCGAGTTCGACCACATCGACGTTCGCGCGCTCGGCCTCGGCGAGTCGCTTGAGCGCGTTACCGCCGCGGTGTGCGATACGCAGCGGCGCGCGGAACGGGGGCTGCTCCCGACGCCTGCCCTCGGACGTCATCGGCTTGTCCCTCCCCCGGCGCGCCGGGCGTCGCGGGGAGGGTACAAGGAGGGGGCAGCACGTGCTGCCCCCTCCGAATTTGTGCCTGGGGCTTTACAGCCCGCGTGGTGCTCCCTAGGGCGGGTAGCTGTGCGGGATCTGCCAGGCCTCGTGCTCGTCCGGCTCGCCGGAGAGCTTCCACTGCGGCAGCCCCCAGCCGTCGCCGAGGTCCACGAAGGTCACCTCGACGCGCTTGCCGATTGCGACGTCCTCGCGCGGCGCGGGGTTGCCGTCGTCGCCCAGCAGGTTGCCGATCACGCGCAGCGCGCGGTGCTCGCCCAGTGCGCCGCGCTCCTCGTCCAGCTCGACGAGGATCACGGGGTAGGGGACGAAGTCCTTGAACGCCGGGTTAATCGGGTGCGGGACGATGTAGTAGGAGTAGATCGTTCCCTTGCCGGTGGCGGGGGTCCAGGTCATGTCGCTGCCGCGGCACTCCGGACACATCGTGCGGACGGGGTAGATCTTCGCGCCGCAGTCGTCGCACTGCTGCAACGGGAGGTAGCCCTTGCCGGCCTCCGTCAGGTACTCGCGATGCTGCGGGTCGTTCTCCGGGACGTAGACCCCTGCTCCGAGGTACTCAGCCATTGATGTTGCTCCTCTTCGCTGGTCGCTCGCCTAGACCTGGTTGGTCATGATCAGCGAGGAACCGGTCGGCGGCTGCGCCCAGCCGAGGTTCATCGTGATCTCCGGGTCGCGAACCTGGCGGCAGTTGCCCTCGCTGTAGTCGTAGCTGTGCGGCCCAGCGCAGTAGTCGTCGACCTCGCCGCGGAGCTGGCGCACGTTCTCGATGACCATGTTCATGCCGTGCGTGTAGCTCTCGCAGAGGTGGCCGCCCGAGGGGTTGTTTGGCCGCCTGCCGCCGAGCTCGATTGTGCCGTCGGAGACGTAGGCGCCGCCCTCGCCGATCGGGCAGAAGCCGTAGGCCTCCAACTGCAGCAGCGTCGTGAAGGTGAAGGCGTCGTAGGAGCCGGTGATGTCCACGTCCTCCGGGCCGACCCCGGCGTTCGGGAACACCACGTCCTTCGTGTAGATGCCGCCGACCTGGTTGATCGGCCCGTGGCCCCAGTGGTAGTCCGGCGACCACTTGTGGGTGCGCCCGCCGGTCCCGAGGATCGAGACGTTCGGCCTCGGAAGGTCGCGCGCGCGCTCCGTGCTGGTGATCACGATCGCCGTCGCGTTGTCCGTCTCCACGCAGCAGTCGAGCAGGTGGAACGGCTCCACGATGTAGCGCGAGTTGAGCACGTCGTCGACGGTCATGCGCTGCTTGTAGTAGGCCTTCGGGTTGTTCGAGGCGCCCTTGCTGTGCGCCACCTTGACGTGCGCGAGCTGCTCCGGCGTGGTGCCGTACTCGTACATGTGGCGCACGAAGGTGAGCCCGAAGTTCTGGAGCGCGCTGGCGATGCCGTAGACGCGGCTCTGCATCGTGTGGTCGCCGTGGCGCGTCATGAACGGAGGCGGCCCGACCGGCGCGCCCACGGGCGTGCCGCCGATGCGCATCTCCGTGAAGCCGTTCATCGTCCGGTAGACGACCATCGCGTCGCAGAGACCCGCCTCGAGCGCGCCGATCGCGAGCCCGACCAGCGTCTCCGAGGACGAGCCGCCGCCCCAGGTGTCGACCTGGTAGTCCATGCGCACGCCAAGGTCGGAGAAGATGATCTCCGAGCCGGCTGCGTCGCCGACCTGGTAGCAGGTGGTGCCCCAACTGGTGGTGTCGTAGTCGAGGCCGGAGTCGTCGATCGCCTTCTTGACCGCTTCCACGCCCATCTGGCGCGTGGTGCGGCCGGAGTTGCGCGAGTACTCGGTCTCGCCAACGCCGACGACTGCGTATTTGCCTCGAAGCAGGCCATGACCTTTAGCCAAGCGGTGCCTTCCTTCCTTATGTGTTCGCCGCGCCGCACTTTACAGCACCAAGGCGATCGTGGCGACGCATGAGATGCCGCCTGCGCAGCCGCCGCAGGCTGGACAAGCGCGGCGCTGTCGCCTACCAATGCGAGCGGGAGGACGCATGCCGAACCGCTACGTGTTCTACGGTGCCGGGGGCATCGGCTGCACCATCGGCGCGCGGCTCTTCGCCGGCGGCCGCGAGGTGGTCCTGATCGCCCGCGGCCCGCACCTCGAGGCCATCCAGGAGCGCGGACTCACAGTGAAGAGCCCGGTCGAGACGCTGCAGCTTCGCATCCCCGCCGTCGCCAGCCCCGGCGAGGTCGACTTCCGCGAGGACGACGTGGTCTTCCTCACGATGAAGACACAGGACTGCGCGGACGCCCTCGACGAGTTGCGCCTGGCGGGCGGGGCCGGCCTGCCCGTCGTCTGCCTGCAGAACGGCATCGAGAACGAGCGCATGGCGCTGCGCCGCTTCGAGCGCGTCTACGCCGTCGAGGTGCTGGTCGCCACCTCATTCCTCGAGCCGGGCCTGGTCCTCAACTACGACGCCAACGGCGGCGGTACGCTGGTGCTCGGCCGCTACCCCGAGGGCGCCGACGACCTGGTCCGCGCCATCGCTGCCGACCTGACGGCGAGCGGCTTCCGCGGCGAGGTCGAGGAGCAGGTGATGCGCTGGAAGTACCACAAGCTGATCCGCAACCTCGGCGCGGCCTTCCCCGCCGTCTTCGGGCCCGGCGCGGACACCGTCGCGCTGCGCGCGCGCCTCGAGGCCGAGACGGAGGCCGTCTTCGGCGCCGCCGGCATCGACTACGCCTCGCGCGAGGAGTCCGCGGCCGCCGGGCGCGCGCCCGGCTTCGAGTGGGGCGAGATTCCCGGCCACGACGCCTTCACCAGTTCCGTCTGGCAGGGCATCCAGCGAGGCAACCGCAGCGTGGAGACGGACTACGTGAACGGCGAGATCGTGCTGACCGGCGCGCTGCACGGCGTCCCCGCGCCGTGGAACCGCGCCCTCCAGCAGGCAGCCAACCATTGCGTACGCAACGGCATCCCTCCCGGCTCGATCGGCGTCGATGAGTTCGTCGACGACGTCGAGCGGGGCATCGCGGCCGGGGCGGCGCTCGAAGGGATAGCACGATGACCGACATCGAGGGCAGCGTTGCGGTGATCACCGGAGGCGGCAGCGGCGTAGGCCGCGCCATCGCGCTCGAGTGCGCCCGCCAGGGCGCGCGCGGCATCGCGATCGCCGACATCGAGTCCGGCCCCGCCGAGGAGGCCGCCGCCGAGGTCCGCGAGGCCGGGGCAGCCGCGATCGCGGTGCAGACCGACGTCAGCGACCGCGCCGCCATCGAGGCCCTCGCGGCCCGCGCCTATGAGGAGTTTGGCGAGGTCAACCTGCTGTTCAACAACGCCGGCGTGAGCAAGCGCAATCCGATCGCCGAGGCGCCCGATGAGGACTGGGACTGGGTGACCAGCGTCGACCTGATGGGACCGATGTACGGCGTCTACGCCTTCGTGCCGCGGATGCGGGAGCAGGAGGGGCCGGCGCACATCATCAACACCGCCTCCGTCTCCGGCCTCGTCGCGCGCCAGAACGTGAACGGCATCTACACCTCGATCAAGCACGGTCTGGTCGGCGTCAGCGCCGTGCTGCACGACGAACTCGCCCCGGAGGGCATCGTCGTTTCCTGCTGGTGCCCCGGCGGGATGCTGACCAACATGTCCGACTCCGGCCGCAACCGCCCGGAGCGCTTCGGCGGCCCATACCCCCAGCGGCCCCGCCCCGTCGCCCGCGAGCCCAACCCGATGACGGTGGATGACGTCGCGAAGCGCGTGTTGGCTGCGGTCCGCGAGAACCGGCTCTACATCTTCAGCCACCCGCACACCCGCCCCACCGTCGAGGCCTACTACCAGCAGATCCTCGACGACTTCGAGGCGGGCGAACGCATCGCCGCCGAGCTCGGCTAGCCTCGCGCCCATGTCGAGGCTCAGCGAGACTGTTCGCATCGGCTCGATCGAGGTCGCCGCGATCAGCGACAGCGCGCCCGACGTCACCGACTTCGCACGCCACCTGCCCGGCGTCGACAGCACCGAGTGGATGCGCGAGGTCGGGATCACGGACCCGTCCGATCCGGTGCCGTTCAACCTCGGCAGCTTCCTGATCCGCGGCGACGGCCGCACCACGCTCGTCGACGCCGGCTACGGGGTCTTCGGGCGCACGCTCGGCACGCCGGGCTGCGGCGAGCTGCTGGAGCGGATCGCGGAGCTGGGTGTCGCCCTCGAGGATGTCGACGCCGTCGTGCAGACGCACCTTCACCCCGACCACGTCGGCTGGCTGATCGACGAGGACCGCGACGGCGCGCTCACCTTCCCCAACGCGACGGTCTACGTCTCACGGACCGAGCTCGACCACTGGCTCGGCCCCGAGGCGGATCCGCAGCGCCTCGAGTTCGTGCGCCGCTGCGTGCTGCCCGTACGCGAGGCCGCTCGCATCGAACCCGTCGACGGCGAGCGCGCGCTCTTCGCCTCGCCGGCGGCCTCGCTGACGATGGTGCCGACGCCGGGCCACACGCCCGGCCACTGCTCGCTGCTGCTCTCGTCGGGCGGCGAGCGCCTGCTGATCACCGGCGACGTCGCCTACCACCCCGCCCACCTGGTGCGGCCCGAGTGGCCCACCTTCCTCGAGCACGACGCCGCCGAGGCCGAGCGCTCGCGCCGCAAGGTCGCCGAGCTGGCGATTGCACAGGACGCCCTCGTCACGGGCGGCCACTTCGGCATCCCCACCCTGGGGCGGCTGCGGCGGGTGGAGACGGGCTATGCCTGGGAAGCCGTCGCGACTCCAGAGCCGCACGGCTGAGTCGCGGCATTGCCCGTACGGCGGAGGCCCGGCGGTCGCCCTCGCGCGTTTCGGCTACCCTAGGCTGGCAGGAGGATGTCCATGGAGTGGCAAGACAGCCCCGAGCAGGCCGCGTTCCGCAGCGAGGTGCGCGGCTTCATCGAACAGCGCCTCCCCGAGCACTACCGCGCGCGCCCGCCCGGCGCGCCCGACGAGTGGGTCGCCGACCGCAAGGCCGCGGAACCGGAGCGTCGCGAGGCCGCCCGCGAGTGGGCGGATGCCCTCGGCGAGCGCGGCTGGGTCGCGCCGCACATCCCCACCGAGTACGGCGGGGGCGGGCTCTCCAAGTGGGAGCAGTTCATCTACAACCAGGAGATGGCCCGCGTCAGCGCGCCCGTCGTCGGCAGCTCGCACTCCGTCGAGATGCTCACGCCCACGCTCGTCGTCCACGGCAGCGACGCGCAGAAGAGCGCCTACCTGCCGCGCATCCTCGGCGGCGAGATGGTGTGGTGCCAGGGCTACTCCGAGCCGGGCGCGGGCTCGGACCTCGCCTCGGTGCAGACGCGCGCCGTCCTCGATGGCGACGAGTACGTGGTCAACGGCCAGAAGATCTGGACCACCAACGGCCACCACGCCGACGCGATCTTCGCGATGGTGCGCACGGACCCGGACGCGCCCAAGCACCGCGGCATCAGCTTCCTGCTGATCGACGACATGACCACCGAGGGCGTCAGCGTCCGCCCGCTCGTCAACATGGCCTGGGAGCACGGCTTCAACGAGGTCTTCTTCGAGGACGTGCGCGTCCCCGCCACTAACGTGGTGGGCGACGTCAACCGCGGCTGGTACGTGTCCATGACGCTGCTCGACTTCGAGCGTTCCGGCGTGCGCCAGGCGACGAACGTGCGCCGCCAGTTCAACCAGCTGCTCGACGAGGTGCGCGAGCCGCGCGCGCCGGGCTCGGTGCGTGACCTGCCCTCGATCCGCGCGGAGATCGCCGACCGCGCGATCGACACGGCGGTCTGCGAGAACTTCTCGCTGCGCGTGATCTCGATGCAGGCGGCGGGGCTGATCCCGAACTACGAGGCATCGATGGGCAAGTTGCGCATCAGCGAGACGCTGCAGGCGATCTCGCGCACGGGCGTGCGCACCTTCGGGCTCTACTCGAACCTCTGGGATCCTGGGGACGAGCGCTCGCCGGCGCGCGCCGACTTCACCCAGCGCTACCTGACCACGATCCCGCACACGATCGGCGCGGGCACCTCCGAGATCCAGCGCAACATCATCGCCACGCGCGGCCTCGGCCTCCCGCGGGGGTAGGAGGCGCTACGCGGGGGTCCGGCTTCGTTCGGCGCACACCGCGAGGTACTCGTCGACGGAGGCGGCAAACTCGTCGCGAAGTTCCGAGGCCGATTTCGCCTGGAACGTGATCACGTCGCGGATCCCGATGACCTCGCCGTGGTAGAGGCCGACTTCGGCATCAAAGGCGACTGTCGCCCGGTACCCGAGGTACTCGATCACGCTCACCGCACCGCTCCTTCACTCAACCATTAGAACATCGCGATCGGGTTGATCGGGGAGGCGGTGCCCTGGTCCAGGCGCAGCGGCGCGAGGGTCAGGAGGAACTCCCAGCGGCCCCGCTCCTCGCAGGCCGCGGCGAGGCGGCCGAGCTGCATGTTGTCGATCAGGTGGATGCCCATCGAGACGATCAGCACCTGGTGCATCGGGGTGTCCCAGCCCTCGATCTGGTGCGGCATCGCGTCCGTGATCCCGTCGCAGCCCATCACGGCCACGCCGCGCTCGCGAATCCACGGCGCGCACGTCACCGAGAGCCCGGCGATTCCGTCGATGCCCGACGTCCAGTAGCCGTGCTCCTCGCGGCGGGCGTCGCGTCCGATGCAGACGAGCAGGATGTCGCCCTCGGAGACGGTGACGCCCTGCCGCGCCTCGGCCGCCTCGAGGTCCTCGACGGTGATGCGCTCGCCGAGCTCGAGGTAGGGGACGCCGTGCAGGGCGGGGATGTCGAGCAGCACGCCGCGGCTGACCACGCCGTCCTTGCCGGCCATGATGCTGTTGCGCCGCGCGCCCACGCTGGTGACCTGCGCCTGGTCGAAGCCGTTGTACATCTTGCCGTCGCGGAAGATGTGGCAGAGCGCGTCGAGGTGCGTGTTCGCGACGCCGTGCGGCGCGATCGAGAAGTAGTCGCTCGACCCCTGCAGGTTCTGCGGCCGCGTGATGTCGCCGGCGACGAGCATCGCGTGGCGCACGGGCGTGGGGTTGTCCGCGTGCGGCGTCTTCGCCAGCTCCAGGGCGCAGCTGATCGTGACGCCCTCCTGCACGAGGGCGGCCGCGGCGGCGCGCTTCTCGGCGCTGATCAGGTTGAGCGCGCCGCGTTCGTCCTCGGGGCCCCAGCGGCCCCAGTTGGAGACCTGGTCGAAGATCGCCTGCAGCTCGTCCGCGGTGGTGGTTTCGGTGGGGATGGTGATGGTGAGCCTCCCTTGCGTCGCGGCGCCGGGCAGCCCGCTCGTGGGGGCCGCCTCGTGCGTCGTGGAGGCTAGCAGCGGCCCGTGGCGCTGACTACGGAGTTGGGGCCGGAGGCGCGTCGCGCCCGCCTCGGACGATGCGACGGGCGACGGCCGAGGCGGCGAGCAGCAGCAGGAGGAGTGCGAGCGGCGGGAGGGCTCCGGCGCCTTCGGGTGGCGGTGGGCGCAGTCCGGCGTTGCCGGAGTCGGGAGGTTCGGGCGCGGCCTCGCAGAGGCGCAGACCAAGCGAGTCGAGGTCATCGTCCAGCGCAGCTCGCAGATCTGGGGGGATGCACCCAGTCAGCTCGTTGCCCGCAAGGGACAAGCCCTTCAGGTTGGCGAGGTTGCCCAGGTCGGGAGGTATCTCCCCGGTCAGGCGGTTAGCTCGGAGGTCGAGCCACTCCAGATCGCCGAGGTTACCGAGTTCGTGCGGTATCTCCCCGGTCAACTGGTTATACCCGAGGCCTAAGCTCGTCAGTACGGAGAGGTTGCCGAGTTCGCGCGGTGTCCCCCCGGTCAACTGGTTAGACCCGAGGCTTAAGTGCGTCAGTTCGGAGAGGTTGCCGAGTTCGCGCGGTATCCCCCCGGTCAACTGGTTGTAGTTGACAGAAAGCACCACCAGTCCGGAAAGCCTGCCGAGCGCGCGCGGTATCGTCCCGGTCAACCGGTTGTCCCCAAGACTCAGCAGCGTCAGTTCGGAGAGGCTGCCGAGTTCGCGCGGGATTCCCCCGGTCAACTGGTTCCCCCAGAGGGTCAGCCACTCCAGTTCGCCGAGGTTGCCGAGTTCTCGCGGTATCTCCTCGGTCAACCGGTTAGACCCGAGATAGAGCACGGTCAGTTCGGAGAGGCTGCCCAGTTCGCGCGGTATCCCCCCGGTCAGCTGGTTATCCCAGAGGTCCAGCCTGTCCAGGCGGGTCAGGCTGCCCAGTTCGCGAGGTATCTCGCCGGTCAACTGGTTACGCTCGAGGCTTAGCACCGTCAGTTCGGTGAGGCTGCCCAGTGCGATCGGCAGCGGACCTGACAGCCTGTTAGTGGAGAGAAGCAGATCCGTGACGCGACCGTCCTCGTCGGTCGTGACCCCGTACCACTCGCCGAGCGGCGCTTCGCTCAGCCAGTTCGTGCTGTTCGTCCAGTTCGGCCCGTCGGTGGCGTGGTAGAGCGCGACAAGCGCCTCGCGGTCCGAGGCGACCGAGCCGCCCTCGGTCTGCGCGTGCGCGCCGCTCGGGCCGAGGCTCAGCGTGGCGAAGAGGATCGCGAGGAGTGCCGTGCCGCTACGCCCTCGACTCACTCGTGTGCCCTCTCGCTCCGGGGACGGCCAGACTAGCGGACTCCCTATCTGCACCGTGTCGGCTGGGGTGACGCGTTGGCCGGCGAGGGCTCACTCTTTGGCGGGGGGCCGAGCCCCCGCCGGCTTCCGCGTCGCGGGAGGAGGGGCCGCGTACTGCCGCTCCCCGTCCGTCGCGGCGGTTCGTCCACTCGGACGGACGGGCGCGACATAGGTTAAGACGCGCCGAACCTCGATTTGGTTCCCGGCCCTCGCCGAAGGCCGGATCGGCGCCCCGATGCGGTATACAGGACGGCGATACATGGGCCGCCGGGCGCGGCCGCCTCGATCTGTTCTGGCGCGACGGGAGGGGACGATGAGCGAGACAGCCGAGGGCCCGCGAGGGCCGCTGCACGGGGTCCGGGTGCTCGAGTTCTCGCTGATCTTCTCGGCGCCGTTCGCGGGTCTGCAGCTCTCCGACCTCGGCGCGGACGTGGTCAAGGTGGAGCCGCCGGGCGGCGAGCCCTTCCGCAATCTCTTCGCCGCGGCGCCGGCGAACTCGAAGATCTTCCAGTCGGTCAACCGCGGCAAGCGCAGCCTCGAGCTGAACCTGCGGGAGCCCGAGGCGCGCGAGGTGGTCTACCGGCTGCTGCCCGAGTTCGACGTGGTGCTGATCAACTACCGCCAGGGCGTCGCGGAGCGGCTCGGCATCGGTTACGAGACGCTGCGCGAGATCCGGCCGGACCTGATCTACGCCGAAATCAGCGGCTTCGATCGGGGCGGACCGTATGAGCGGAAGCCCGCGGCCGACATGATCGCGCAGGCCTACGCCGGTAGCATCGCCCTTGACGCGAAGCTGACCGACGACGGCGCGCCCGTCTGGCCGCCGATCGTGATCGCGGACTTCCCGGCGGGACTGGCGGCGGCGATCGCGCTCACCTCGGCGCTCTACCACCGCGAGCGCACGGGCGAGGGGCAGCGCATCTCCGTCTCCATGCTGCGCTCCGTGCTGGCGATGCTGTGCTACCACGTGAACGTCGAGCCCGTGCACGACGCCTACGGGCGCGACCTCGTCCTCGAGCAACTGCAGAGCGCACGCGCCGCCGGGTCCGACTACCGCGGGCTCATCGAGGCGCGCGCGGGATCGACTCGCTCCGGCGCGCCGCTGATCAGCTACTGGCGCGGCTACTCGGCGTCCGACGGCGGGCTCGTCATGGGCGCGGTCACGAAGGAGAATCGCGACGCGATCCGCGGCGTGCTCGGCATCGAGGACGACCCGACGGACGATCCCGACTACAACCAGTTCGCCGACGACAGCGCCGACATCGTCGAGGGCCTGCAGCTGCGGGTCGCCGAGATCGTGCGCCAGCGGACGGTCGCGGACTGGATCGAGCGCTTCGAGGCGGTCGGCGCGCCAGCCGCGCCGGTGCTGTTCCCGGAGGACATCGCGGACCACGAGGAGGGCAAGCGGCACTTCGTCGAGCTGGAGCACGCAGTGACGGGGCCGCAGCGCTTCGTCGGCCCGATGTTCGACCTGGAGCGCACGCCGACCTCGGTCTCCGGCGCCGCGCCGGTCGCTGGCGCGCACAGCGACGAAGTGCTGGCCGGCCTCGGCGGCTACAGCGCCGCCGAGATCGCGGCACTGCGCGAGGCGGGCGTCGTCGGCTAGCCGCGCGGCGCTTCGAGGGCGGCGCGCACGCGCGGCAGCACCTCGCGCGCGACGAGGGCCATGTAGTCCGGCGGCGCCCCGGGCGCCTCGTGCGCGGGGTCGGGCACCGGGTGCAGCACGACGATCTCGAACACCGGCAGCGCGCGCAGCAGCTCGATCAGCTGCCCCGCGACCGCCTCGGCGTCGCCGTGCAGACAGAACGCCTCCGCGGCGGCCGGCGGGAGGAAGTCGAGCAGGCGGCCCGCGCCCTCGAGGTCCGGGGTGTGGTGGAAGTCCGGGCTGACCTCGCGCTGCAGCTCCTCGACGGGCGGCCCGTCCCAGCGCAGGCCGGGCGCCTCGAAGAGCGTCGGCGAGTACTCATAGAACCCGGCGGCCATCGATCGCCCGATGCGCAGCGCGCGCTCCGGGTCGTCGACGAGCACGGTGTGGAAGACCACGCCCAGAGCGACGCCGTCGGGGTCGCGCCCGGCCTCGGCCGCGCCCGCGCGCACGGCCCCGATCGCCGCCTCGAGGTTGGCGGGCACCGTGCCGACGCGGATGAAGACGCCGTCGGCGACGCGTCCGGCCGCGCGCAGCATGCGCGGGCCGCCGGCGGCGATCCAGACGGGCACGGGCCGCGCGTGCGGCAGCCGCGCCGGGTCGCGCGCGCCGGTCTCGACGGCCTCGCCGTGCAGCAGGGCGCGGGCGAGGCGCGTCGCCTCCTCGAGCTCGCGGACGCGCGCCGGCCGCAGCCCGGCCAGCCGCACGGCGGTGTCGCCGATGCCGAGCCCGAGCAGCGTGCGGCCGTCCGCGAGCTCGTCGACGGTGGCGATCGAGGAGGCGGTGACGCTGATGTGGCGGTTGATCGGGTTCGCGATCAGCGGGCCGATGCGGATGCGGCTGGTCGCGCGGGCCGCCTCGGCGAGCATCACGTAGGTGTCGCGGCGGCGCAGCTGCGAGTCGGGGATGAAGCCGTAGTCCCAGCCCAGCTCCTCGGCGCGCCGCACGTCGGCGGCGAAGGCCGCCACGGAGCGGAAGTCGAAGCGGTTCAGGCCGAAGGCGGGAGCAGGCACGGGTCGAGGGTGTCCGAGGGCGCGCGGTCGCGCAACAAAGAACGATTCATTGCTGAGCCTCAAGGTTGCCCTCGAAGGCGGCGATGATGTCCTCCGGCGTCTCGTCGAAGTCCCGGGCGATCCAGATCGTTCCCGCCAGGCGGCCCGGCTCCCGAGGTTGCCGCGGTTGCCCGTAGGGCACCAGCCGGGCCATCGGCTTGCCGGCCTTGCCCAGCACGATCACTTCGCCGTTGGCCACCCGGTCGAGCAGCTCCGACAGATGGGTCCTGGCTTCGGACACGTTGATCACCATGGCAATACTGTGCGCCGGTTGGTCCGACCAGACCAGACCAATGAACTCCGGGGATGCCTGGCGCGGGCCGAGGGTGTCCGAGGGCGCGCGGGTCGCGCAAGCAGTCCGGACCGCCTCAGGCCCATAGACTGTGCGTCGCCCGCGCTCGGCGGGCGCCGACGGGAGGGGTGCGATGCGGGAGCTTCGGGATAAGGTCGCCGTCGTCACGGGCGCCGGGCACGGCGTCGGACGGGCGCTGGCCAACGAGTGCGCGAACGAGGGCATGCGCGTCGTCGTCGCAGACATCGAGGGCGACCCGGCCGAGGCGGTCGCGGCCTCGATCCGCGACCGGGGCGGCGAGGCGATCGCCGTCGAGATCGATGTCGCGGAGCGCGCGCAGGTCGACGCGCTCGCGGACCGCACGTACGAGGAGTTCGGGGCGGCGCACCTGCTGTTCAACAACGCCGGCGTCTCGATGCACAAGAAGATCGAGGAGTCGTCGGTCCTCGACTGGGAGTGGTTGCTGGAGGTGAACCTCTGGGGGCCGCTCAACGGGATCCACGCCTTCCTCCCCCGCATGCGCGCGCAGGGCGGCGAGGCGCACATCGTGAACACCGCCTCGATGAGCGGGCTGATCGCGCGCCGCAACCAGCGGGGCATCTATCAGGCCGTGAAGCACGGAGTGGTCGCGCTCACGATCGCGCTGCGCAACGAGCTGGAGGACGACGACGGCGAGATCTCGGCCTCGGTCTTCTGTCCCGGCGGGATGCTGACGGACATCGAGGACGCCGGGCGGCACCGCCAGGAGCGCTTCGGCGGGCCGTTCACGCTCGGGCCGCACCCCGTGCCGCGCCAGCCGAACCCCGTCTACCCGGAGGACATCGCGCCGCGCGTGCTGGAGGCGATACGCGAGAACCAGCGCTACATCTTCAGCCACCCGCACACGCGCAAGGACCTGGAGGCGCACTACGCCGACATCCTCGAGGGCTTCGACGCGGCGGCGCGCATCGCCGAGCGGGTCGGGTAGGCGGCCGTGCGCTACGTCGTCTACGGAGCGGGCGCGACCGGCGGCGTGATGGGCGCCTCGCTCTCGCGGATCGGCCGCGAGGTGGTGCTGATCGCGCGCGGCAGGCACCTCGATGCGATCCGTGAGCACGGGCTGACGCTGCGCACGCCGCTGGAGGCCGTGTGCACGGAGTTGACGGCCGTCGAGCGGCCCTCGGATGTCGAGTTCCGCGAGGGCGACGCGGTGCTGCTCACCGTGAAGACGCAGGACGCCTTCGCGGCGCTCGATGAGCTGCGCGACGCGGCGGGCGACGGCGTGCCGGTGATCTGCGCGCAGAACGGCGTGGCGACGGAGCGCGAGGCGCTGCGCCGCTTCCGCAACGTCTACGGCATGGTGGTGCGCTTCCCCGGCATGCTGCTCGAACCCGGAGTCGTCGCGAACTACGAGCCGCGGGGCGGCGGCGAGATCGAGCTCGGGCGCTGCCCCGAGGGCGTCGACGACGTCGTCGAGCAGCTCGCCGCCGACCTCAGCGCCTGCGGCTTCGACGGGCAGGCGGAGCCCGACGTGATGCGCTGGAAGCACGAGAAGCTGCTGATCAACGTCGGCTCCGCGCTGGCGGGCGTCTTCGGCCCCGGCGCGGACACGGCGGCGATCCGCGAGCAACTGGTTGCCGAGACGCGCGCGGTCCTCGTAGCCACGGGGATCGACCTGCCGACGCCGGAGGAGGCGCTGCGGCTGAACCGCCAGCCGCGCTACGACTGGGCGCGGATCGAGGGCGCCCCGCCCTTCGCCAGCTCGCTCTGGCAGGGCATCCAGCGCGGCCTGCGCTCGGCGGAGACGGACTACATCAACGGCGAGGTCGCCCTGCTCGGCGCGCACCACCGCATCGAGACGCCGTACAATCGCGCGCTCAACCTGCTCGCGAACCGCTGCGCGCGCGAGGGCATCGAGCCGGGGACCGTGACGACCGCGGACCTGGAGGCGCTGGTCGCCTCGTAGCGGCAGGCGCCCGCTGGTGTCCGCCCCCTCCTGCGATCAGGGGGAGGGAGCGGGAGCGGCTTGTATCGGACTAGTCTGACCAGTTAGGATGTGGTCATGCCGGGGAACACCTACTCGACGTACGAGGCGAAGGCGCGCTTCTCCGAGGTGCTGCGCCAGGTCCGCACGGGCACGACCGTCACCGTCACGTATCGGGGGGAGCCGGTCGCCGAGATCCGCCCGATCGAGCCCCGGCCCAAAACGATCGAGGAGCGGCTCGATGAACTTCGGCGGAGCGGCGTGTTGGTCCGGTCCCGCGAACCCAGAGCACCGCTCCGGCCAGTGGCGCACATCCCGGGCGCGCTTGAGCGGTTCCTCGCCGACCGCAACAGGTGAGCGTCGCCTACGTCGATTCCTCCGTGCTGGTCGCTCTCGCGGTCGGTGAGCCGACGCGACCGATGCTGGAACGCCGGATGGGGGAATTCTCCACACTCCTATCGTCGAACCTGCTCGAAGCCGAACTCAGATCGTCCCTCAGCCGCGAGCGGCGCCCCCTTGATCGCGCACTCCTCGCCGGCATCGAATGGGTGCTGCCGGACAGGCCTCTGACTCCCGAATTCGTGGCGGTGCTGGCTGCCGGCCATCTGCGCGGCGCCGATCTCTGGCATGTCGCGACCGCGCTCTTCATCGCGGATGAGCTGGGCAGCACTGTCTTTCTCACGCTCGACCGGCGGCAACGAGCGGTCGCCGAGGCCCTCGGCTTCCCGACCTGATCCGGGGTGCCTCGCGCCCCGTGGCGCGCGCCCTCAGCCGCCGCGCGCGGCGGAGCGGCCCGCGAGGTAGCCGAAGGTGAGCGCGGGGCCGATCGTGCCGCCGCCGCCTCCGTAGCCGGGGCCCGTCGGCGCGGCGATCGTGTTGCCCGCGGCGTGGAGGCCGGCGATCGGCTCGCCGCGCACGTCCAGCACCCGGCCCTCGGCGTTCACGCGCAGCCCGCTGCTCGTGCCGAGCACCGCGACATGGACCTCGATCGCGTAGTAGGGCGGCCCGCCGATCGGGCCGAGGGTGCGCGCGCGTCCCTCGCGCGACGGGTCGCCGGTCGCGAGGTCGTACGAGCCCTCGCCGCGCCCGAAGTCCGGATCCACCCCGCGCCCCGCCTGCTCGTCGAAGCGGGCGACCGTCTCGCGGAGCCCCGCGGCGTCGATGCCGCAGCGAGCGGCGAGCGCCTCGAGGCTGGGTGACGCCTTGAGCCAGGGCGGGTCGGGCGCGTCGGGCGCGGCGCTGAGCAGGCCGTAGGCGCGGCGGTAGGACTCACCAAAGAGGAACCAGGCGGGGCGGTTCGGGTAGGTGAACGCGCCGGGGTCGAAGACGTGGAAGGCGCGCACGATGTCGTGGTAGTTGACCGCCTCGTTCACGAAACGCCGCCCGAGGCGGTTCACGAGGATCGAGCCCGGCAGCGAGCGCGGGCCGGAGAGGAAGCGCAGCTCGCCCTGCGCGTCGTCGGCGCTCGCGCCCTCGCCCGTGAGGCGTACGGCCAGCGTCCACCACGCCTCGCCGAGGTTGGCGACGGCCGCGCCGCGCTCCATCGCCATGCGCAGCGCGTCGCCCTCGTTGAGCCCCTCCGGGCTGAGCAGCGCGTCGACCGGGCCGCGCAGCCACTCGCGGCGCAGCTCCGCATCCCACTCGAAGCCGCCCGCGGCGAGCACGACGCCGCGCCGTGCCTCGATCCGCAGCGTCTCGCCCGCCTGCTCGGCCTCGAGGCCGGCGACGCCGCCGTCGGCGCCGGCGAGCAGGCGCTGCGCGCGCACGCCGCGCTCGATGCGCACGCCGTGCGCGAGGCAGCCCGCGATCAGTGCGCCCGCGAGCGCGCGCCCGCCTGCCCACTCGCCGCTGTCGAGCACGAGCCCGCCGCCGGACCAGCTCCCGCTGTAGGGCAGCGGCTCGCGCATCGCCTCGGCCAGATCGCCGAGGGCGGACGGGTCGAAGGGCGCGGGGTCCAGCGAGCGGCCGTTGGCGGCGCCGCCGGGCAGGTCGGACTGGTAGTCGGGGAAGGGCAGCACGGCGCCCGCGGCGTTGCCGCGTCCGGCCGCGCTGAGGCGCAGCGGTGTCTCCGCCTCGAGGAAGCGCGCGGCCTCCGGGGCGGTGGCGACGAAGGCCTCGAGCAGGGCCGGGTCGGCGCGGCCGAGCGAGATCGCACGCAGGTAGCTGAGGGCCTGCTCCGGCGAGTCCGGCAGCTCCAGCTCGCGCATGTGGTCGTTGTTCGGCAGCCAGGCGACGCCGCCGGAGACGGCGGTGGTGCCGCCGAGGCGGTCCGAGCGTTCGAGCAGCAGCACCGAGCCGCCCTCGCCCAGCTCGACCGCGGCGCTGACGGCGGCGCTGAGGCCGGCCGCGCCCGATCCGACAACCACCACGTCCGCGGCCAGCTCCCTCGTCATGGGGCCATCGTACCCGCACGCCGGGATACCATCGCCCGCACGGTCACGACCGGACAATCGCCGGGCGATCCGCGCGCAGCCGCGAGGGGGAGTCATGCAGCAACCGTATCGCTACCCGGACCCGGATTCGAAGTCGGCGCGGATGTTCGCGCGTGCGCGCGGGGTGCTGGCGAACGGCTACAGCCGCGTCGTCGCCTCGGCGCCCGGTCCGGGGCCGTACGTGCTCTACGCGCGCTCGGCGCGGGGCGCGCGGGTGACGGACGCCGACGGGCATGAGCTGATCGACTTCAACAACAACAACACGGCGCTGATCCACGGGCACGGGCACCCCGCGATCGTCGAGGCGGTCTCGAAGCAGATCGCCAGCGGCAGCGCCTACAGCTTCGGCAGCGAGGCCGAGCTGCGCCTCGCCGAACTGCTCCAGGAGCGCGTGCCGAGCTGCGAGCGCCTGCGCTTCTCCAACTCCGGCACCGAGGCGGTGATGATGGCGATCCGCACCGCCCGCGCCTACACCGGCCGCCCGAAGATCGCGAAGGTCGAGGGCGCCTACCACGGCACCTACGACTACTCGGAAATCTCCTACTGGCCGGGCTCCGACGTCTGGGGCGAGCCGGATCCCGTGCCCGTGCCCAACGCCGTCGGCGTGCCGCAGGGCGTGCTCGACGACACGATCGTGATCCCCTGGAACGACCCCGAGGCCGCCGAGCGCATCCTCGAGCCGCACGCGGCGCAGCTGGCGGCCGTGCTGCTCGACCCGGTCTCCGATGTCGTGGCGCTGGTCCCGCCCTCGCCCGAGTTCCTCGCGATGCTGCGCGACTTCACGCGGCGGCACGGCATCGTCTTCATCGTCGACGAGGTGGTCTCGCTGCGCCTCGGCTACGGCGGCGCGCAGGGCGAGCTGGGCATCGAGCCGGACCTGACGACCTTCGCGAAGATCATCGGCGGCGGCTTCCCCGTCGGCGGGATGGGTGGCGGCGAGGAGATCATGCGCGTCTTCGAGGGCAGCTTCTTCGCCCCCGACCCGGACGACCGCCCGCGCATCTCGCACGGCGGCACCTTCAACGGCAATGTCACCTCGATGACCGCGGGGCTGGCGGCGATGGAGCTGCTGACGCCCGAGGTGTGCGACCGCCTCAACGCCCTCGGCGAGTACGCGCGCGAGGCGCTGCGCGGCGCGTTCGCCTCCGCCGGCTATCCGGGCCAGGTCACGGGGATGGGCTCGTTCTTCCGGATGCACCTGACGACGCGCCCGATCCGCAACTACCGCGACTCCTGGTGGCGCGAGGACGAGCGCGCCTGGATCTTCCAGTTGCAGGGCCACCTGCTGCGCAACGGCGTCTTCACCCAGCCGCACATGGGCTGCCTCTCCACCGCGATGACCGAGGCCGACCTCGATCACCTCGCGGGTGCCGTCGAGAGCGGCCTGCGCGAGCTGCTCGCCGAGGGCAAGGCGCCGCAGGCGTAGCCGCGGCGGGCGTCAGGCGGGAGCGACCGGGGTGAGCAGACGGCGAGGATTGTCGACGAGCATCGTCTCGATCTGCGCCTCGCTCACGCCCTGCTCGCGCAGGGCGGGCAGCACCAGCTCGTGGATCGTCGTGAAGCTCCACTGCGGCTGGTCGGCCAGGCCGAGGCCGGGCGGGAGCGCGTCGTACGAGGTGGCGGCGTCATGCGAGAGCAGCATGCTCGCCTCGAGGCCGCGCTTGCAGAGCGCCGCGACCACCTCGATGCGCTCGGCCAGCGGCAGCTGCACGTTGAGGCCGAAGCGGTCCATCCCGATGAAGCTGCCGCGCGCCGCGAGCCGTTCGAGGTAACCGAGGTCCGTGGTGTCGCCGACGTGCCCGACCGCCACGTGCGAGAGGTCCACGCCCTCGTCGGCGAGGATCTCCTGCTGCCGCGCGCCGCTCTCGGCCAGCGCCTCGCTGTGCGTGATGATCGGGACGCCGGTGGCGAGGTGCGCGCGCGCGACGCAGCGCAGCAGGCGCTCGTTCTCCGCCGTCACTTCGTCGCCGCTGGCGATCTTGAGCGCGCCTGCGCGGATACTCGTACCACCGATGCCGCGCTCGATGTCGTCGACGAACAGTCCGACGATGCGTTCCTCGGGCGCGTGCAGCAGGAAGCGCGAGGGCCGCATGTGCACGCCGGTGGCGACGACGATCTGCACCTCGCTGCGCTCGCCGATCGCCTGCTGCATGGTGATGTCGCGCCCGAGGTCGATGGTCGTCAGGTCGACGAGCGTGCGCACGCCGGCGGCCGCCGCCCGCGAGAGCAGCTCGACGGCGTTCTCGACCTCGGCCGGCCGGTCGAAGGCCTGCGGCCAGTTCAGCTCGAGGCCGGGCGAGACCATCGCGAGGTGTTCGTGGAAGAGCGTGACGCCGAGATCCTCGGGCGCCACCTCGCCGGTCACGGTGGAAATCGTCGCCATCGGCATCCTCCGTCGCTTGCCTGCCCGGGTGGGTGACCGGCTGTACGGTAGCGCCTTCGGCGGCGGCGAGCATGTTGCGGACATGAGTGGACGTGCCCGTGCTTGAGTGGGTCTTCCTCTTCGGCATCGGCTTCGTCGTCGGCGTCTACGCCGGGTCCGTCGGTGCGGGCGGCGGCTTCCTCTTCGCGCCGATCCTGCTGCTCCGCTATCCAGAGGCCCTGCCGGAGGAGATCACGACGGCGACGCTGGCGGCGGTCGCGGTCGCCAACGCGGCCGCGGCCGGCTACGCCTGGATGCACAGGCGCGTCGATCGGCCGCTCTCGGGGGCGCTGGTCGCCGCGGCCTTGCCGGCCGCGCTCGTGGGGGCCGCCGCGACGTCGCTGATGCCGCGCGAGGCATTCGCGCTCGCCTTTGGGCTGCTGCTTGCCTTCACCGGCATCTACCTCGCCAGGCGGCCGGTGGCGGACTTCGCCGAGCCGTTGCGCGCGGGCTGGCAGCGTGAACTGCGCGATCGCGCCGGCCTGACGTTCCAGTACCGCGTGCCGGTCTGGCGCAGCCTGTTCGCCGCTGCCGCCGCCGCGGGAGTGAGCACGCTGGTCGGCCTCGGCGGGGGGCTGTTCTACACGCCGCTCGCGGTGCGCGTGATGCGCGTCCCGCACGCGCTCGCGGTCCCGACCGCGCAGGTGCTCATCACGGCGGTCTCGACGGGCGGCGTCGCGCTGCACCTGGTGGCGGGGCACACGGGCGAGCCGCTGAACGACATGCCCCTGCTCACGGCCGGCGTGATCGCCTCCGTGCCGCTCGCCCGAAAGCTCCACGACCGCCTCGGCGAGGGCCTGCTCACGCGCGCGCTCGCCGCCGGCATCTTCCTCGTCGGCGTGCAGACCGCGCTGCTGGCCTTCTTCTAGCGGTCGCTACGGCTGACTCGCGCCGTATTCCTCGAGGATCACGCTCGACTCGAAGCCGGAGACGGCGCGGCGCAGGATCAGCAGGTCGTACTTCTTGCCGTCGCGGTCGCGCACGTGCTGGTGCAGCACCGCCTCGTTTTCGAAGCCGAGGTTCTGGAAGACGGTGATCGCCGTGCGCTGGTCGGTCGTCATCTGGGCGACCATCTTCTCGACGCCCATCTCCGAGGCGATGCGGAACGCCTCGGTGGTCAGCAGCCGGCCCAGCCCCTGGCCGCGCATCGTGGCCGACACCATCACCCGCAGCTCGGCGACGTGGCGCATCCACTCGAGGCGGCTGCGGTCGACGACGGCGTAGCCGACGACGGCGTCCCCGCGGAGCGCCAGCACCGTCGCCAGCTCGTCGGCGACGACCGCGCGGATCCAGTCGTCCACCTCCTCGGGGCGGGTGATGTCGCGGCGCAGGAACAGCAGGTCGTGCATCGGCAGCGACTGCGCGAAGGCGAGGATCGCGTCGCGGTCGGCCGGCTCGGGCGGGCGCAGCAGCACCGCGCCCGAGCGCAGCGGCAGTTCGACGGGGTAGCGGCTCGGTGTCGTGGTCATGCTGAGGCGATCTCGCGCCTTGCGCGCCGCGCTGTCAAGAGGGCGCGGCGACTCGCTCGCGCTGGTGACGCCGCCGACTCCCCGCTATCGTGCCCGCGGGAGGGACGATGACCGGCATCCTGACGTCCGAGGTGTTCCTCGAACGCTACGGCGAAGCGTTCCACCGCGCCGTGGCCGACGCCGGCATCGAGGCCGAGATCATCAGGCTGCCGCCCGACCCGGACGCGCGGCTCGCCGACGAGCAGTGCGCGCGCATCGAGATCGCCTGCTACAGCATTGATCTCATCTCCGGCCCGCTCAGGCGCAGCTTCTTTTCCTCGCTGCACCGCGCACCGCGGCTGCAGTGGCTACACGTCCGCAACGCGGGGGTCGATCACCCGATCTTCGGGCGCATGCTGGCGCGCGGCATCACGCTCACCAACTCCGCCGGTGCTACGGCCGAGCCGATCGCGCAGTCGGCGATCGCCGCGCTGCTCGCGCTCTCGCGCGGCTTCCCCGCCTACGCCGACGCGCAGCGGCGGCACGCCTGGGAGCAGGCCGGCGACGAGCGGAGGCCCGATCTCCTCGAGCAAACGCTCGTCGTCTTCGGTCTCGGCGAGATCGGGTCGGCGATCGCGCGCATCGCGCGGGCGATCGGGATGCACGTCGTTGGCGTACGGCGCAGCCCGGCCCGCGAGGGCGACCCCGTCGACGAGCTGCACCACCCCGACGCGCTGCCCTCGCTGCTGCCGCGCGCCGACTGGCTCGCGATTGCCTGCCCGCTGACGCCGGAGACGCGAGGGCTCTTCGACGCCACGGCGTTCGCCGCGATGCCGCGCGGCGCGCATGTGCTGAACATCGGCCGCGGCCCGATCGTCGACGAGCAGGCGCTGATCGAGGCGCTGCAGTCGGGGCAGATCGGCGGCGCCTACCTCGACGTCTTCGAGGAGGAGCCGCTGCCGGAAGAGTCGCCGCTCTGGGAGATGCTGCAGGTGATCGTCACGCCGCACAACTCGGGCGCCTCGATGGGCAACGACCCGCGAGCGGTGGCGATCTTCCTCGACAACCTCGGCCGCTGGGCGCGCGGTGAGCCGCTGCGCAACGTCGTCCGCGAGGCCGGCTCGTAGCCGGCCCGGGTAGCCAGAAGGAGGAACAGCGATGGACAAGCCGTACCTGACGATCTGGGACCAGCCGGGTGGCCGCGCGGACCAGATCGCGTTCGTGCAGGAGTTGGAGCGGCGCGGCTTCCCCGGCGTCTGGGCGCCGAGCCGCGGTGACAACATCGCCTTGCTGCTCGCCATCCTCGAGCGCACGGAGCGCATCACCGTCGGCACGGGCATCGCGCACATCTACCTGCGGCACCCGCAGCTGATGGGGCAGGCGGGCTCGCTGATCGAGGAGCTGCACCCCGGACGGCTGCTGCTCGGCCTCGGCGTCTCGCACCAGCCGATGCACAAGGCGCTCGGGCTCAGCGTCGGGCGGCCGCTCGCGGACATGCGCGAGTACGTCGCGGCGATGCGCGCCCACACCGAGGGAGCGGCGTTCCCGCGGCTGGTGCTCGCGACGCTGCGACGGCGCATGACGGCCCTTGCCGGCGAGATCGCCGAGGGCGGGCTGTGGGCCAACGGCATCCGATCGCACATGGCCGACTCGCTCTCCGAAGTGCCGCCCGATCGCCGCGAGAGCTTCTTTGCCGGCAACCTGCTCGCGACCGCCGTCGACGACGACCGCGCGGCCGCCCTCGCCGCCGCGCGCGCGGGGCTGCGCCGCTACTTCGAGCTGCCCTACTACCAGGCCTACTTCGAGGAGGCCGGCTACCACGACGAGGTGGCCGCCGCCCGCGCCGCGACCGCGGCGGGCGATGGCGACGCCCTGCTCGCCGCGATCTCCGAGCGCTTCATCGCCGACTCCTGTCTCGTGGGCACGGCCTCCGAGGTGCGCGATCAGGCGGAAGCCTGGGCCGACGAGGGCGTCACGCTGGTACTCTCGCCCTCGGTGGGCGACCGCGCGGGCCTCGAGCGGGCGCTCGCGGCGTTCGAGTAGCGGGGGAGACAGCGATGGGCAAGCCGTATCTGAGGATCTGGGACCAGTCCGGCAAGCGGGCGGAGCTGATGGCGCTCGTGCAGGACCTGGAGCGGCGAGGCTTCCCCGGCGTCTGGGCGCCGAGCCGCGGCGACAACGTCGCCCTCCTGCTCGCCATCCTCGAGCGCACCGAGCGCATCACCGTCGCCACGGGCATCGCGCACATCTACCTGCGGCATCCGCAGCTGATGGGTCAGGCGGGCTCGCTGATCGAGGAGCTCCACCCGGGACGGCTGCTGCTCGGCCTCGGGGTCTCGCATGAGCCGATGCACAAGGCGCTCGGGCTGAGCGTCGGGCGGCCCCTCGCGGACATGCGCGAGTACGTCGCGGAGATGCGGGTGCACGCCGAGGGCGCGGTGTTTCCGCGCCTGGTGCTCGCGACGCTGCGCCGCCGCATGACGGCGCTCTCCGGCGAGATCGCCGATGGCGCGCTCTGGGCGAACGGCATCCGATCGCACATGGCGACCTCGCTCGCCGAAATCCCGCCCGATCGGCGCGAGGGCTTCTTCGCCGGCACCTTCATCGTGACCGCCGTCGTCGATGACCGCGCGAGCGGACTCGCCTCAACGCGCGCCGCGCTGCGCGTGTACTTCGAGCTGCCGTACTACCAGAGCTACTTCGAGGAGGCCGGCTACCACGACGAGGTAGCCGCCGCCCGCGCCGCCATCGCGGCGGGCGACGACGATGCGCTGCTCGCCGCGATCTCCGAGCGCTTCATCGCCGACGCCTGCCTCGTGGGCACGGCCTCGGAGGTGCGTGAGCAGGCGGAGGCCTGGGCCGAGGAGGGCGTCACGCTCGTGCTCTCGCCCGCGCTGGACGATCGCGCCTCCGTTGAGCGGGCGCTCGCGGCGTTCGAGTAGCGAGGGCAGACAGCGATGGACAAGCCGCATCTCCGGATCTGGGACCAGGCCGGCTCTCGCGCGGAGCAGATGGCGTTTGTGCAGGAAGTGGAGCGGCGCGGCTTTCCCGCCGTCTGGGCGCCGAGCCGCGGCGACAACGTCGCGTTCCTGCTCGCCGTCCTCGATCGAACCGAGCGCATCAGCGTCGCCACGGGCATCGCGCACATCTACCTGCGGCACCCGCATCTCATGGGTCAGGCAGGCTCGCTGATCGAGGAGCTGCACCCCGGGCGGCTGCTGCTCGGGCTTGGCGTCTCGCATCAGCCGACGCACCAGGAGCTGGGGCTCAGCGTCGGCCGGCCGCTCACGGACATGCGCGAGTACGTCGCCGAGATGCGCGCGCACACCGAGGGGGCGGCCTTCCCGCGCCTGGTCCTCGCGACGCTGCGGCGGCGCATGACCGCGCTCGCCAGCGAGATCGCCGACGGCGCGCTCTGGGCCAACGGCCTCCGCTCGCGCATGGCGACCTCGCTCGCCGAGATCCCGCCCGAGCGACGCGACGACTTCTTCGTCGGGACGTTCATCCCGACCGCGGTCGACGACAACCGCGCCGCCGCCCTGGCCGCGGCGCGCGACAAGCTGTTCCTCTACTTCTCGCGGCCCTACTACCAGGCCTACTTCGAGGAGGCCGGTTACCACGACGAGGTCGCCGCCGCCCGCGCCGCGATCGCCGCCGGCGACGAGGAGGCGCGGCTCGCGGCGATCTCGGAGCGCTTCATCGCCGACGCCTGCCTGGTGGGCACGGCCTCGGAGGTGCGCGAGCAGGCGGAGGCCTGGGCCGAGGAGGGCGTCACGCTCGTGCTCGCGCCCGCGCCCGAAGATCGCGCCAGCGTCGAGCGGGCGCTCGCCGTCTTCGACTAGTCCGGAGGGCTGCTCGCGCGGCCATTGCGTTCGTTCGGTTCGTTAACGTCCGGTCGCCTACGATGGGCTGGCGATGGCGCTGCCACCCCAGTTCGACGAGCCGGCGTTCGAGGGACTCCAGCGCATCGATCGCGCCCTCGACGCCGGCCAGGCGCACGTCTTCCGTGTGCTCTGGTTCTGGCTGCCCCCCGGATCGGTAGCCCGAAACCCGCAGTTCCAGGCGCTGCTCGCCTCGCGCTTCCTCACCGACGTCGCGATCAACGCGCTGATCTTCGGCGCGCTGATCTCGACGGCGCGAGGGGACGGCGGCGCGATCCAGGCGGCGCTGCTGGGCACCAGCTTCCTGCTGCCCAGCCTGCTGCTCGGGCTCTACGGCGGCGCCGTCGCCGATGCGCTCCCGAAGCGAGTCGCCCTCGCCGGCGCCTACGTGGGCATGGGCGTGCTCACGCTCGCCGTCGCCTTCGTGTTCGGCTCGGACTTCCGATCGCTGCTGGTGGTGATCTTCGTCGTGCGCCTCCTGCATCAGTTCTCGCAGCCGTCCGAGGCGTCCACGCTGCCGCTCGTCGCGACGGCCGAGGAGTTGGCGGCGGCGAACTCGATGCTCGGGCTGATCTCCTCGGCGGCGGACCTGCTGGGCAAGGCCGTGCTGGCCCCGCTGATCGTGCGCGCCTACGGCGTGGACCCGGTGACGATCATCGCCGGGATACTGTTCCTGTTCTCCGCCAGCCGCGTCTTCGATCTGCGTCCGCCGCCACATCCCGGGCCGGTGGGGGAGGGCGAGGGGTCCGCGCCGGCCTCAACGATGGGGGTCGTGCGCTGGCTGCTCGCCGAGCGGCAGGTGATGTGGATGCTGGTGCTGGCCGCGCTGGCGAGCACGATCAACGTCGTGCTCGCGATGCTCGGTCCGCAGTACGTCAGCGAGGTGCTCGATGTCGACCCCGCGAACACGCTCTACGTCTTCGCGCCGGCGCCGATCGGCCTGCTGGCCGCCCTCGGCGCGGCGCCGCTGCTGATCCGCTGGGCCGGCGAGCGCCCGATCGCGGTGATCGGCTTCATCCTCGTCTCTACGGCGGTGACGGCGCTCGGCCTCGTCGCCACGCTGACCGATCTGTTCGGCTGGCTGCTGTTCTTCAGCATCCCGGGCGTGGGGCCGCGGGTGGAGATGGCGGCGCTGCTCTCGATGTTCCTCGGGGCCGGGGTGACGCTGGCGGTGGTGGCCACGCAGACCTACATCAGCCGCACCGTGCCGCTGCGCATCCAGGGGCGCGCGTTCGCGCTGCTGGGCCTGCTCAAGGACGGCTTCGCGATCCCGCCGCTGCTCCTGATGGGGGCGCTCGCGAGCACCGTCGGCGTGGCCACGGTGATCACCGTCTCGCCGATCTTCCTGCTCGCGCTCGCGATCGGCATCGACCGCAGCGTCAGCCGCTTCGGACGCGGCCCGCGCCTGCCCGCGCCGGACGTGCCCCACTAAGGTTCGCCCGAGGGCGTTCCCGGCCGCCGCGGAGCGCGTTACGGGTACTGCGCTATGGGTACAGCGGCGTGCGCTCGAGGCCGGCCGTCTGATCGAGGCCCAGCATCAGGTTGAGGTTCTGCAGCGCGTTCCCGCTCTGCCCCTTGAGCAGGTTGTCGATCGAGGAGATCACGACCACGCGCCGCTCGTCGGGCGAGCTCACGAGCGAGATGTCGCAGTAGTTCGAGCCCGCCGTCTGCTTCAGCGACGGCGGTGTGTCCAGCACGCGCACGAACGGCGCGCCAGCGTAGAACTCACGGTAGCGCTTGAGCAGCGCATCGCGCGAGGCGCTGCGGCTCAGCGTCAGGTGCATCGTGCTGAGGATGCCGCGCGTCGTGCCGAGCAGGTGCGGCACGAAGAGCACGCTCGCCGGCGCGCCCGCGAGGCCGCCGAGCGTCTGTTCCGCCTCGACGACGTGCTGATGGCTGAACACGCGGTAGGGGACGACGTTGTCGTTGAGGTGCGAGAAGTGCTGCGCGGCCGCCGGCTTCTTGCCCGCGCCCGACGACCCGGTGAGCCCGTCGACCACCACCGACCCGCCCTCGACCAGCCCGTCGGCGAAGAGCGGCGCGAGGCCGAGCGTGATGCCGACGGCGAAGCAGCCGGGGTTGCCGACGATCGGCGCCCCGGCGACGGCCTCGGCGCGCAGCTCCGGCACGCCGTAGCTCGCGCGCCCGAGCAGCGCGGCGGCCTGATGCGCGCTGTCGCCGATCGAGGGGTGCGCCGCCGCGTAGCGCGCGTAGGCGGCCTCGTCCGGGAAGCGGAAGTCGCCCGAGTAGTCGAGGAAGCGCACGCCCGCATCGGCGAGCGCCGCCGCGTAGCCCATCGAGACGCGGTCCGGCGTGGCGAAGACCACGGCGTCGCAGTCGCCGCCGATGTCGGCATCGTCGGGCGCCTGCACGACGAGGTCGGTGCGTCCCGCGAGGTGCGGGTAGATGTCCGCGATCGCCCGTCCGGCGTCGTCGCGCGCGATCAGCGCCGAGGGCTCGAGCGCGGGGTGCTGGAGCAGCAGTTCGAGGATGCCGAGGCCGCCGTAGCCGGTCGCCCCGACGATCTGCACGCGCATGGTGGCCTCCGTCGGTCAGGTCTGCCCCTTGCAGGATAGGCGGCGGGCGCGCCTGCCGGAAGGTTCCGCTGCCGTCTAACCTGCGCTGGCCTCGTCGGTGGCGCCCTCGTCGCCTTCGAGCAGGTCTACCAGTTCGAGGGCGAGCCAGATGCGGCCGCGAGCCCGGCCGGTGATCTCGGTGAGGATGCCTGTCCGCTCGAGGTCGGAGATCGCCTGGTAGACCGTCGGCGGGGTGACCGGGTGGCCGGCCCCGGCGAGCACGTTGATCGCCAGCGGTGCGGTGACTCCGAGCAACTGGCGCCGGATCAGCGACGCGAGGCGGAGCGCCGTCGGCGTCGCGCCTCCCTGCTCGAGTCGCAGCCGCCACTCGTCCTCGAGGGCGATCAGGCGTATCGCCGTCGCGACGGATGCCCGCGCCTGCGAGGCGACGGCGCGCAGTATGTACGCGAGCCAGCCGGCCCAGTCGCTGCGCGCGCTGACGGCGAAGAGGCGGTCGTAGTACTCCTGCCGGTGCTCGAAGAGGTACGGGCTGAGGTAGAGCAGCGGATGCTCGAGCCCCCGCCGCCGGGCGAGCAGCAGCGGGATCAGGATTCGCCCGACGCGCCCGTTGCCGTCACGGAAGGGGTGAATCGCCTCGAAGGCGTAGTGCACCCACGCGATCTCCACGAGCGGCGGCGCATCGGGCCGCGAATCGACGTATCCGAACAGGCTGTCGAGGCAGTCGAGCATCCGGTCGGGAGGCGGTGGGGCATATATCACCTCGCCGCCGCCGGTGATGTAGTTCTGGACATCCCGGAACTCGCCCGGAGCGCTGCGCGCCTCGTCGCGCGCCCCCGCCATCAACGTGCGGTGCAGGTCGCAAACGAGGAGGGCGTCGATCGCAGCGCCCTCGCGGATGCGGCGTAGCCCTTCGTCGAGCGCCGCGACGTAGTTGAGGGTCTGACGTGCGTCGTCGTCCGGGGGTGGTCCGTCGGATGCTGCCTCGAAGCCGGCGAGTTCGAGCAGGGACGTGCGCGTGCCCTCGATCTGCGAGCTGCGGACGGCCTCGCGCCGGATGTACGGCGCGGCCAGCTCGTTCGCGTCGTGGAGCAGACCGCCGAGGCCGATCAGCTGTCCGAGCCAGTACTCGGCATCGGCGAGCAGCGCACCCGTGCTCGCGATCGCGGCCTGCTCGATCGCGGGTGGGGGCGGCAGCGGGTTCGGGACGAACGTCAGGTAGCGCCCGCCGCCGCGAGGGCGTTGCGTCACGAGTTCGCCCGATGGGTTGGTGAATGCGGCGGCATCCATGGCGTTGATCCCTTCACTCGTTAGTTAAGTATATGACGTGATTCTTTAGTTGTCGCCGCATGAGGTGTGTCCGGCTTAATTAGCGTAAGCAGATGATCGAACTGCTTGTCGTCTTGCGCCGCGCAAGACCCACTCCGACGAACGGACGCGGCTTCACGTCTGAGTTAAGTGCAGCGTTTAGGACTTTACTAAGAGTCCTGCTTGCTGTCGTCCACTAAAACAGCATCATCTGATGCGCAGTTCCGCGGGTCGCATGACGCCCTGCCGTGCTACGGTCGCGGTCGTGAGCGCGGAGCCGCCCGGCTGGTCGCGAGTTCCTCCGGCGCCCGCCAGCGACTGCCGCCCGCCGGGCGCGGCGTATCATGCGTTTCGCCCCGGCCCGCCCCGCAAGGCGGCGAGGACCACGATGGATCGCGTCCGCGTGGTCACCGTCGCGAGGATGGCGAGCCTCGAGACTCCGGCGATCTGGGGTGACTCCGGATCTGAGGTGACGGCGATGGCAGCTCCCCTCGAGGACATCCGCGTACTCGATCTCACGCGCAATGTCGCCGGCCCGTACGCGACGAAGCTCCTCGCCGACTACGGGGCCGACGTGCTCAAGCTCGAGCCGCCCGACGGCGACCCGGCTCGCCGCTTCGGACCGTTCCCGGGCAACGTCGAGGACCCCGAGGCGTCCGGCCTGTTCCTCCACCTCAACACCAACAAGCGCTCCGCGACCGTCGATCCGGCGACCGCCGAGGGGGCGGCGACGATCCGCCGCCTCGCCACGGAGTGCGACATCGTGATCGAGGACCATGACGCGGGACGCGCCTCGGCCTGGGGTTGGGGCTGGGACGAGCTCTCCCGCGACCGCGACGACCTCGTGATGCTCTCGCTCACACCGTTCGGGCAGGACGGGCCGTATCGCGACTACCTGGCTTCCGAGATCACCCTCCAGGCGATGGGCGGCCCGCTGCTGCTGACAGGCCACCGCAGCCGGGAACCGCTGAAGTTCGCCGGGCACGTGGCGCACTACTCGGCCGGGGGGACGGCCGCGCTCGCCATCCTGCTCGCCCGCTACCGCGTCGAGGCGGGAGGCGCCGGCGACTACATCGACCTCGCGGTCTACGAGTGCCAGGCCGGGTTCCGCGATCGGCGCGTGGTCGACCTGACGGGCGCGGCCTACGCGGGCGTCACGATGCGACGCCGCACCGGCGGCCAGATGCCGGCGAGCGGCATCCGGCCTGCGATGGACGGCTACATCAACCTGCACGGGTTCGGCGCCCGGCTGCCGGGCTTCCTCGCCCTGATCGGGCGCGAGGATCTGATCACCCGGGAGGAGCTGTTCCAGCCCGTCGCCTATGTACCCGACGAACTCATCGAGGAGCTCGAGGCGTCCTACGCGGAGTTCCTGCAGCGCACGCCGAAGATCGAGGCGCTCCGCCAGGCGCAGGAGTTCGGCATCCTCGGCGGAGCGCTGCAGACCATCGGGGAGGTGCTGCAGAATCCGCACTTCCGGGGTCGAGGCGCCTGGGACACGATCGATCATCCGCGGACCGGGCCGCTCGAGTACCCCGGCAGGCCGTTCATCATGAACGCCTCGCCCCGGCCCGCACCGCGACGGGCGCCGCTGCTGGGCGAGCACGATGCGACCCTCACGGCGCCCTTGGCCTGGGCGCCGCGCGAGGCGCCCCGATCGCCTCGAACGTCCCGGACGCCGCGGCCGGCGGCGGACGGCGGCCTGCTGCGGCCACCCCTCGAGGGCGTGCGCGTGGCCGCCGCGACGGTGGTCTGGGCCGGCCCGTACAGCACACAGTTGCTGGCGGAGTGGGGCGCCGAGGTGATCCGCGTCGAGTCGATCAACCGCATCCACCCGAACACTCGCGGCGCCGAGGTCGCCTTGACGAAGGAGCAGTGCGAGGAGCAGGTGCGCGCCGGCTCCAACCCGGCCGTGCTCTACCCCGATCTCGATCCGAAGGACGACCCCTGGAACCGCTCGGCCAACTTCAACTCCCACGCCCGCAACAAGAAGTCGATGACCGCCGACCTCTCCGCTCCCGAGGGCCGCGAGGCATTCCTGCGCCTGGTGGAGGTCAGCGACGTGGTGATCGAGAACAACTCGCCGGGCGCGTTCGACCGTGCGCGCCTCAGCTGGGACGACCTGCGCGAGGTGAACCCGCGGCTCGTCATGGTGCGGATGCCGGCCTTCGGCCTGTCCGGGCCCTACCACGACTACCGCTGCTTCGGCACCCACGCCGAGGCGATGGCCGGACAGACGCTGCTCCGCCGCTACATCGACGGGGAGCCGCAGCTCTCCGGCGACGTGCTCAGCGCCGACGCGATGGCGGGGGTCCACGGCGCGGTCGCCGCGATGATGGGACTGCGCCACCGCCAGCGGACCGGCGAGGGCCAGCTCATCGAGCTGCCGCTCGCGGAGGGGTTCATCCCGACGCTCGGCGAGTTCATCCTCGACTACGTGATGAACGGCTACGAGGCGACGGCGCAGGGGAACACCCACCGCTGGCACGCCCCCCACGGCGTCTACCCGACCAGCGGCGAGGACCAGTGGATCGCGATCGACGTCGCGACCGACGAGCAGTTCGCCTCGCTCTGCGCGGTGCTCGGCAGCCCCGGGCTCGCCGCCGACCCGCGCTACGCGAGCGCGGGGAGCCGCCGGGAGCATCGCGCCGCGCTCGAGGCGAGCATCGGCGAGCTGACCGCCGCCCGCGACAAGGAAGCGCTGTTCCACGAGTTGCAGGCGGCCGGCGTCTGCGCGGCTCCGTTGCGCGACGCACTGGAGATCCTCGCGGACCCACAGCTGAACGCGCGCAACTGGTTCCGCGAGATCCACATGCCGACGGTGGGCACGCACCGCTACCCCGGGTACCTCTTCAAGATGCGCAACACCTCGGACGAGGTGCGGCTCCCGCCGCCGCGGCTGGGCGAGCACAACGAGGAGGTGTACCTCGACCTGCTCGGCTACTCACGCGAGGAGTACGAAGCGCTCGTCGAACGCGGCCTCGTCGGCACGCGCTACCCCGCCGAGATACTGCCGGGCTGATGCGGCGTGCTACGGTCGCGGACGTGAGCACGGAGCGGCCCGACTGGCGCGAGTTTCTCGGCCTCGACGACGCGGCGCTGCTGCGCCAGTGCGACTTCGACCGCTTCCGCGCGAGCGGGCCGGGCGGGCAGAAGCGCAACGTCACCGACTCCGCCGTGCGCCTGCGGCACCGCCCCTCCGGCGTCAGCGCCGAGGCCAACGAATCGCGCTCGCAGCACGAGAACCGGGCGCGCGCGCTGCGCCGCCTGCGGCACGCGATCGCGCTGCAACTGCGCGCGCCCGTCACCCTCGAGGACTACACCCCCGCCCCCGAACTCGCCGCCGCGCGCACGAAGGACCGCAGGCTCGTCCTCGGGCGCCGCGATGCGCGCTACCGGGCGGCGCTGGCCTCGCTCTTCGACATCCTCGCGGCCGCGCAGTGGCGACCGAGCGAGGCGGCGCGCGCCCTCGGCGTCACGAACGCCTCGCTCACGCGCTTCATCGAGGCTGATCGCGTCGCCTGGCGTGCGCTCAACGAGCGCCGCCGCGAGCACGGGCTGTCGTCGCTGCGCGGGCGGTAGCGGGTTAGCGGAGATCGAACGCGCGGGACTCGATCGCGACGATCTTGCCGCCCTGGTACTCCCAGATCTCGACGAAGCCGGTCACGAGGTCGCCCGTGGCGTTCCAGTCGAGCGGCGAGGCCGCGCCGTCGTAGTCGATCTCCTCGCCGTTGCGGACGGCCTCGAGGGCGGCCGCGACGCCCTCGGGACCGGCGATTACCGTCCGGCCCGGAGGTTGCACCACGTTGCGCAGCTGGTCGCGGATCGCGGCGCTGTCGCTGGAGCCGGCGGCCTCGGCGGCGAGCGCGATGGCGATCACGGCGTCGTAGCCCTCGCGCACGTAGGCGCGCGCCGGCTCCTCGCCGAACTGCGCGACATAAGCGCGGTTCCACGCCGCCGTCGAGGGCTCGTCGGGGCCGCTGCCGGGTGCGGTGCCACGGGAGCCGTCGAGGTGCGCGGGGCCGATCTTGGCGGCCAGATCCTCGCTGCGGGTGGCGTCGGCGAAGACGAACTTCGTGAAGACGCCGTGCTCGATCGATTCGCGCAGGAAGACCTCCGCCTCGCCGGGGAAGGCGACCACCACCAGCAGATCGGCGCCGCCGCTCGCGGCCTGCTGCAGCTCGGCCAGGTACGAGGTCTGACCCAGCGCCGAGTAGGACGCGGCCGAGACCGTCCCGCCGAAGTGCTGCGTGAACACCTCGGCCAGCCCCTGCCCGTAGGCGTCGTCGCGGTAGAGCAGGCCGACGTTGTCGAGCCCCTCCTCCCGGGCGAGCGCAGCGAGGATCACGCCCTTCGCCACGTCCGAGGGGGCGCTGCGGAACAGGAAGTCGTTGTCGTTCGAGGTGGACAGCGCCGGCGAGGAGGCGGACGGCGTGATCATCACGACGCCCGAGGGCCCGATCACGCTCTCCGTCACCGCGAGCGTCACGGTGCTCGAGATCGCGCCGACGATCGCCTGTACGCCCTCGATCTCCACGAGGCGGCGCGCCTCCTCGACGCCCTGCGTCGGGTTCACTTTCGTGTCGCCCGCGACGAGCACGACGTCGCGGCCGTTGACCCCTCCGGCCTCGTTGATGTGCTGCACGGCAAGCTCGACGCCGACGCTGACCACGTCGCCGAGTTCGGCGAGCGAGCCGGAGCGATCGGCGAGGTAGCCGATCCGCAGTTGCTCGCCCTCGCCATCGCCACCACACGAGGCGGCGATCGCGGCGCCGGCGACGAGCAGCAGGAGCATCAGGGCGACGGTCAGCGTGCGCATGCCGCCAGCCTACGACGTTCCGGCGGGCCGCGTCTGAGGCCGCGCACTCGGGGCGGGAGGCTGGTCCGCTGCGGGTAGAGGGGAGGCCGCCGCTTCCGTCGCGACGGCCTCCTACCTCACACCCCGCCGACTGGCGACGGGGTTGGGGGGGCGTGTCAGGGCTCCGGGGAGGTGTCCACCCTTTGGCCGGAGTCGGCCGCGACAACGGCGTGCGAGAGCCCCGCCGCGTTGCCGGCTGTGTCATGGATGCCGCCGCCGTTCAACCTCAGGCTGTTAGCGCTGATGCCGATCCCGTCGAGGTCGGTGTCACCCTGCTGCACCTCGTACTGGAAGACTGCTGTCTCGCCGAACGACCGGCCTGATCCCTGACTGGTTCCGGTCCGCAGCGCCGCCTGCCTTGCCACGCCGCCAACGTCCAGTTCGAGTTGCAGATCGCCGCTGAGCGTCACCGGCTCGCTGAAGGTCACTCCGAGGCTGACGACCTCGCTGGCTGCGTACGCGACCCCGTTGGCGGGAGAGGACTCGAAAGTGACGGACTCGATGGACGGCTCGGCCGTATCGACCTTGTGGCGGGGCAAAGGACCCGTGCTGGGGTACATCCGATCCCGATCGATCTCCACGCCGCCGGTCTTGATGGTGCCGCTCCCAACGAAGGTTCCGTACCCGGTCACGATGCCTGTGGGGTCCATGTCACCCGGCTGGACGGTGTAGCCGAACACCAGCGTGTCGGTCCCGGAGCCCCTGAGGTAGTGGGCCTCGCGTACCGAGGTCAGGGCCTCGACCCAATGTCGTTCCTGGCCGACCCAGAGCCTGGCGCGCACATCGCCTTCGACGACCACCTCGCTGTTGAAGGTCCGCGAGATCTCGATCACCTGGTTGGCGCGATACGCCTCCCAGCCATCGGACGGAGCGGAGATGACCCGGGTGCTCTGGACGTAGGGCCGGCCATCAACCTGGTGCTCCGAGGCGTTGCGGATGCCGTCGTGGGTGTAGTCGATCGGTGCGTCCGTCCCCTTCGCGTAGATCGTCCCGCTGATGCCATGGGTGGGATTCCGGTCATAGTCTGACGCGGCGCTGCTCACGGTGATGCCGTCGAGGTCCAGGTCGGTAGCCTGTACCTGGTATCTAAAGGTCAGGAACCTCGTGCCGGAACCGGTGTAGTACCTCGCGCCGCGCCAGGCCGTGCCGCCCGCGCCCCCGACATAGAGGCCCATGACGGGTGTCCCCTCGACATCGACCTCCTGGTCCAGCGTCACCATGACGTCGATGCTCTCGCCTGCGCGGTAGGTGGTCCCGTTGACCGGGCGCGAGCCGATCTCCACGTCGGTGATTTCGGGGTAGTCGTCGTCCATGATCATGATCACGCAGCCGTGCCAGATGCGGTCATCCCAGTAGCCGATGGTGAAGATCTCGTTCCTTTCCGGGTGCGAATCCTCTTTCGTGATCACGGGGACCCACACCGATTGGCTGTTGGCCGCGCCCGTCATGAGCACTCCGTCATAGACAACGAAGTCGCTGGGGTCGGCGGTGTAGCCGTCGTAATAGGTGGAGATGGTCACGGAGAGTCCTCCGTACCCCTCAAGGCGAATGCGCATCTTCCCCGTTTCCCCCTCGACGATCGGGGACGGGCAGACCGTGTACCAGTCGTTGTGGACGGCGTAGGCGGGGCGCTGCCGGACGGGCGTGAGGGCTATCGCACAGAGCAGGAAGATCACGGCTACGGAGGCCATGCATATCGCGGCCATTCTCCCCAGCTGCCTTCGGAAGGTCCTGCTCCTCTCCCTCATGTCACACCTCCTGACTCCGCTAGGAGAGCGATTCCGCCTATATTGTCCTGCGTTTGTTTTCTAATTGCACGTGATTTGTGTCAACTAACTGAGAATTCATCTCAGAACATCGGAGCAGCTGCCGGCCTCGACGTTTGCTCACGGACCCAAGTGTGGCAAAAGGCTGTTCAGGAACGCCGGGCCTGCGCAAGTCCCCGCTTCAGACCCGCTCGATCGTGGCCGTCAGCCCGTGTGATTCGAGGCGGTCGCGGTACAGCTCGGCGCGCTCCAGCGGGCAGGCGATCACCTCGGCACGGCCCCGGAGGTGAGCCTCAAGCATGATCGCGGTCGCGCCGCGCACATCGAGCTCGGGCACCGAGGCGAGGAGCGCGCGCACGACGTGGCCCATCTCGTTCACGTCGTCGTCGTGCAGGATCACGCGGTAGGGCGGCAGCGTCTGGTCGAGGGTGCGCTCGCGCGTCGAGGGGTCGCGCGTGGGTGCGGACGGCGTCGGCGTGGGCGGCGAGGTCATCGAGCGTGGTCGCGGTGCGCGGCTCAGTAGCGCCAGGTGATCGTGCGCTCCGGGCGCAGCCGCAGGATCACCTCGCCCTCGCGGGGCGCGTCCGGCAGCTCGTCCTCGGGCACGCCGCGCTGGCGGCGGCCCTCGCGCTCGATCGCGAGCCGCTCGTCATAATCGCGCACGATCTCGATGTCGCCCTGCAGCAGCACGCCGCTCCAGTCGCCCGACGCCTTGGCGCCCGCGACCATGAGCGAGGCGCGCGGGTTCGCCTCGGCGTTGCGCACCTTGCGCGTGCGCGCCGGCGTGCCGACGTACACCACGCCGCCGATGCGGTAGTAGCCGAGGGCGACGCTGTGCGGGTAGCCGTTCGCGTCGAGCGTGGTGAGCACCGCCCACTCGCTGCGGCGGTCCAGGTACTCGGCGATCTCCGGGTCTTCGATGCCGGGGCTGTCGGTCATGTTGCGGTCCGTCGGTTGCTCGTGCGTGGACGCGCGCAATCTGTCACGTCGCGACGGGCTCCGCTACTCCGCGGCGGCCGCGCTCACGCCGTTGATCTCGTCGATCACGGCGAGGAGGTCGCCTGAGCGGTAGAAGTTCACCGCCACCAGGTTCGGCGTCTGGCCGCGCTCGGCCTCGCAGTCGCGCAGCCGCGTGAGCAGCACGTCCCGCGCGTTGAGCAGCTCCGCGTCCTCCGGCGTGGGCGCGATGTCCTCGATCCAGTGGTTGACGAGGAACAGCGGCGCGTCGGCGGCGCCGCGGTTGGGCTCGCAGCTGAGGTCCTCGACGGAATGGAAGGCGAACGGCGTCTCCTGCGTCAGCTCGAAGCCGCGATGCAGCCACGGGACCGGCGCATGCTCCGCGGCCTCCGTCATCACGATCAGTCGCTCGTTGCGCTCGACCAGCTCGCCGAGCGTCGGCCACGGCGCAGCGCGGCCGGGGTGCGCGTAGGCGTAGCGCTCGAGGCCGGCGCCGGCGAACGCCGCGGCGATGTCCTCGGCCGGCGCCTCGTCCTGGATGAAGACGATCAGCACCTCGCCGGGGTTGGTGGCGAGGAAGCGGCGGATGTCGTCCAGCGCCTCGCGCAGCGGTGTTGCGCCCAGTTCGCAGAAGCCGTGGCAGAGGTAGAGCTCGCGATCCTCGAGGGGTCCGAGCCCCGCCGCGATGCGGTCGCGGGCGTCGACCACCTCCGCGCCGTAGAGCTCGACCATCGCCTCGCGGTCCTTGCCGAGCAGCTCCGTCGCGACGCCCGTCAGCGAGGGGTATCCGAACCAGACGTCGATCAGCAGCCCGCGGATGCCGTAGTCCAGCTGCCCGGCGATCCCGTCGCGGTGCGCGGCGAACAGCCAGCCCTCGGAGGCCGCCGACATCGAGTTGTGTGTTGCGGCGAACGCGACCTCGTTGAGCGGACGGCTGCACAGCGCGGCGTGGCCGTTGCAGACCGTCACCCGCTCGCCGTCGTCGCCGCCGAACAGGCCGAGGCCCGCGAGCAGCAGCACGACGGCCAGGGCGCCGCCCGCGATCAGCGCAGCGAGCGCGGCGATGCGCACGCCCGCGGAGAGCTGCGGGCGAATCTCGGCGGAGGCGGCTGCCCGCGCGACATCGCTCGCTGTGGTGGCGCGTTCCTTCCAGAGCAGGCGCATCAACTCGATCAGCCCGAGGTAGATGGCGGTGAGGCCGGCGAGCGCGACCACGACCGTCACGAAGTCGTCCGTGCGGAACAGCGCCAGCCAGCCCAGCACGACCGCGGCGACGGCTCGCACGAGCCGCCCGGCGTTGGACTGCGGCGCGGTCGCCAGTCGCCACGCCCGCATCAACAGCTCGCCGATGTCGAGGCTGGCGAGCTGGGGGGCCGCGGCCAGCACCAGTCCGCCCGCGCCGAGTGCGATGTTCCACGCCCGCAGGTCGCCGAGGAACGCGTCCCATACGCCCGCGGCCGCAGCGCCCCGGAGGCCGCCGCCCGCGAACTCCTCGAGCGCTGCCTTGCCCACATCGAGCGCGAGGATCGTCAGGGCGGCGACGACCGCGACCGTGATCCCGATGCGCACGAGGGCGCGACGCCGCCCTCTCGCGACCGCCCACGAGGCCGCGAAGGCGGCGAGCGCGAGCAGCGGCAGCACAGCCGCGAGGAAGCGGATGGTTCTGGTGATGGACAGCGCCGTGTTCACGTACTCGGAGTCCGCGAGTTCGACCACCGCGCTGTCGAGCGAGGGCACCGACTCGGCGAGCTCCGGGTTGAATTGCGCCAGCGTTACCTCGACGGCGATCGAGGCGTCGACGAGCTGCAGCACGATCGGCTCGTCCGAGAAGAGTGTGCGGTGCGTCTGCCGCAACGCCGTCTCGTAGAGCTGCTCGAAGGCGGCGCTGCCGAGCACTGCCTGCACGGCCGCCTCGATCAGCGGGCGGCCGGCGATCAGGCCGGGCTCGCCCTGCTCGATCAGATCCTCGACGAGGAAGTGCGACACGAAGGCCTGCACGTCCTCGTCGTCGAGGGCGCGCACCGCCCGCTCGGTGAAGCCGTCGCTGTCGACGAGGGCATCGGCGGCCCAGAGGGCGAACTGCGCGGCAAAGAGCAGTAGCGCCCCCGCCACGAGCAGCAGCCAGGAGGCGACCGGCCTCGGCGCGCTGCGCAGCAGCCGCAGGGCGCCGTCAGCGCGGCTCACGATCGCCCCTGCCGCATCCGTCGCCCCGCTCGCCGTCCCGTGCTGCCGCGAGGCGCACGATACGCGGGACCGCGCTACCGGCGCACGCGCCGCCCTCGGCCATCGGGTCGACCGCCGCAGCTGCGTGTACGCGTGCTCGCGGCAACGGGTAGCATCGCGATCGAGGGACGATGCCCGTGGACGCGCTGCTCGACGTGTCTGGCCTGGTCAAGCGCTTCGGCGGCCACACCGCCGTCGGCGGCGCGACGTTCGAGGTCGCCCGCGGCTCGATCAGCGGCCTGATCGGCCCGAACGGCGCGGGCAAGACCACCTGCTTCAACTGCATCGCCGGGGCGCTCAAGCCCGACGGGGGGCGCGTGCGCTTCGCCGGCGAGGACATCACCGGTCTGCCGCCCTACCGCGTCTTCCGCCGCGGCCTGATTCGCACCTTCCAGATCCCGCAGGAACTGGGCGCGATGACCGTGCTCGAGAACCTGATGGTGGTTCCCGAGGAGCAGGTCGGCGAGCGCATCCAGGAGAGCTGGCTGCGCCCCTGGCGCGTCGCCGCGCAGGAGCGCGAGATCGCCGAGCGCGCGCACGAGGTGCTCGCGGAGGTCGACCTCGGCCACGAGGCGCAGAACCGCGCCGGCAACCTCTCCGGCGGCCAGCGCAAGCTGCTCGAGCTGGGGCGCGCGCTGATGTCCAGCCCCACCCTGATCCTGCTCGACGAGCCGAGCGCGGGCGTGAACCCCACGCTGACGCTGCGGCTGATCGAGCGCATCCGCGCGCTGCGCGATCGCTTCGGCATCACCTTCCTCGTGATCGCGCACGACATGGACCTGGTGCTGCGCCTCAGCGAGCGGCTGATCGCGATGGCCGACGGCAAGGTGCTGACCGCCGGCGACCCGCAGGCCGTGCTCGAGAACGCCGAGGTGCAGTCCGCCTACCTCGGAGCCCAGGCGCTGTGAGCGCGCTGCTCGAGGTCGACGCCGTCCGCGCCGGCTACGGCAGCGTGATGATCGTGCATGACATCTCGCTGCGCATCGAGCGCGGCGAGCTGGTGACGATCATCGGCCCGAACGGCGCGGGCAAGTCGACGCTGCTCAAGGCGATCTTCGGGCTGCTGCCGGTCAGCGAGGGGCAGGTGCGCCTCGAAGGTAACGAGGTCACCGACGAGATGCCCTCGCGCATGGTGGGGCTGGGCGTCTCGTTCGTGCCGCAGACGGAGAACGTCTTCCCCTCGCTCACGGTCCGCGAAAACCTCGAGATGGGCGGCTACCAGCGCCGCGACGGCGTCGCCTCACGCGTCGCCGAGGTGCTGAGGCTCTTCCCCGAGCTCGCCGAGCGCCCGGCCGCACGCGCCTCGCACCTCTCGGGTGGGCAGCGCCAGGCGCTGGCGATCGCGCGGGCGCTGATGCTCGATCCGAAGGTGCTGCTGCTCGACGAGCCGACCGCCGCGCTCTCGCCCGTGCGCCGCGGGGAGATCTTCGGTCGCCTGCAGGCGGTGCGCGAGGGCGGCGTGGCGCTGCTGATGGTGGAGCAGAACGCGCGCGAGGCGCTCGCGATCTCGGACCGCGCCTACCTGCTCGTCGACGGCCGCAACGCCCACGAGCAGCCGGGCCCCGAGATGCTCGCCAATCCCGAGGTGGGCCGCATGTTCCTTGGCCTCGACAGTTCCGAGGAGGGGAGCGGCGCATGATCGAGATCGCGCAGCTCGTCCTTATCGGCATCATCGTCGGCTCGATCATCGGGCTCGGCGCGATGGGGCTGACGCTGGTCTACGGAGTGTTCAAGTTCGCGAACTTCGCGCACGCGGACCTGATGACGCTGGGGATGTACCTGGCGTTCTTCGTGTACGTGGACCTCGGGCTGAGCGTCGGGCACATCGGGCCGTTCTCCTTCGGCTGGGGGATGATCGCCGCGGTGCTGTTCGCCTGGGCGGGGGTCGCGGCGGTTTCGGTCGGGGCAGATCGGTTCGTCTTCCGGCGGCTGCGGGCGCGCCAGACCGGGCTGCTCAACCTCGAGATCGCCGCGCTCGGCATCGCCATCGCGCTGCAGGCCGTGGTGCAGGCGATCTGGGGCTCCGCGCCCCTGCGCTACCACAACGAGATCAACGAGGCGTGGTCGTTCGCCGGCGGCCTCCGGCTCAAGGCGGACCAGTTGCTGATCGTCGTGCTCCTGCCGACGCTCGCCGTCGCGCTCTACCTGCTGCTGCACCGCACCCGACTCGGTACGGCGATGCGGGCGACGGCGGACAACCCGCCGCTGGCCGAGGCGAGCGGCATCGACACGGAGCGGGTCCGCCTCGCGACCTGGGTGATCGCCGCCGCGCTGACCGCGGTGGCCGGCGTGATGTTCGCCCTGCAATCGCAACTGCGCTTCGACGCCGGGTTCGAGTTCCTGCTGCTGCCGATGTTCGCCGCGGTCATCCTCGGCGGCATCGGGAACCCCTGGGGCGCGCTCGTCGGCGGGCTCATCGTCGGCATCTCGCAGGAGCTCTCGACGGAGTGGATCAACACCGGCTTCAAGCCGGCGGTGCCCTTCGTGCTGCTGATCGGGATGCTGATCGTGCGCCCGCGCGGGCTCTTCGGTTCGTCGATCGGGGGGGCTGGCTGATGCTTCCACTGGAGACGCTGGCGCCGTTCGCGGGCGAGTTGCCGCAGTTGGTCACGTTCAGCGGAGGGGTGAACTGGACGGTCGGCTTCCTCACGACGGCGGCGATCTTCGCCATCGTCGCGCTTGCCCTGAACGTGCAGTGGGGCTACACGGGCACGATCAACTTCGGCGTGGTCGGCTTCTTCGGCATCGGCGCCTACGTGAGCGCGCTGCTCACGCTCGACCCGCCGGGCCAGTTCGAGAACTACGTCGGCGGCCTCGAATTGCCGGTCCCCGTCGGCTGGATCGGCGGGGCGCTGGCGGGGGGCGTGCTCGCCCTGCTGGTGGGCCTTCCGACGCTGCGCCTGCGCGACGACTTCCTCGCGATCGCCACCATCGGCATCGCCACGATCCTGCGCAGCATCGCCAACACGCAGGAAGGCCTCGCCAACCGCGCGCGCGGCCTCAACGGCATCCCGCGCCCCCTCGAGGGCATGTCGAGGGACATCGGCATCGACTACGACTGGGTGCTGCTCGTGATGACGGGGCTGGTGCTGCTGCTGGTCTTCCTCGTGGTGCGCGGCGCGACGGCCTCGCCCTGGGGCCGCGTGCTGCGCGCGATCCGTGAGAACGAGGCGACCACGCAGTCGGTCGGCAAGATGACGACGAGCTACCGCATCCAGAGCTTCGTGCTCGGCGGCGCGCTGATGGGCCTCGCGGGCGCGATCTGGGCGCACCGCATCGGCACGATCGCACCCGACTCGTTCGACAACCTCACGACGTTCCTCGTCTGGACGATGGTGATGGTCGGGGGCAGCGGCAATAACCGCGGCGTGATGCTCGGCGCGCTCGTGGTCGGCTTCGTCTGGTTCGGGCTGCCGCTGATCCAGGAGGAACTGCCCGACTTCCTCGGCACGCGCGTCTTCATGCTGCGGCGGATCGCGATCGGGCTGCTGATCGTCGGCTTCATCCTCGCGCGGCCACAGGGGCTGCTTGCCGAGGAGCCGCGCGTCAGCCGCTTCGCGCCGCGAGGCGAGGGCGGCGGCGGGGGCGGTGGAGACAGCGGCGGCTCCTGGCTCGGCGCGCTGCGGACGCGCCTGCGCGGACAGCCCGGCGCCGGCGGATAGCGCCCTCGCGAGCCCCACTCATCGGACGCCCCGGGCGCGAAGCGGGCGGCTCGATGGCCGCCCGCTCGTTGCTGCTACCGCTTGCTTCCCCTACTCGATGCTGAAGGGCTTGATCTCGAGGGTGATGAGTTCGCCGTCGCGGTAGCCGTAGATCTCCATGAAGCCGGAGGTCACGTCGCCGGCGTCGTTCCAGTCGATCGGGGTCGCCGCGCCCTCGAAGTTGATGTCGTCGCCGTCCCGCACGGCTTCGAGCGCGGCCTTCACGCCGGCTGCATCGGCGACGTACGTGTCGCCCGGAGGTCCGGCGATGCGCGCGAGCTCGTCGCGGATTGCAGCGCCGTCGGTCGAGCCTGCCGCCTCGGCGGCGAGGGCGATCGCGATCACGGCGTCGTAGGCCTCGCGCACGAAGGGGAGCGAGGGCAGCCGGCCGTACTCCGCCATGTAGGCGGCGTCCCAGGCCTTGGTCGAGGCGTTCTCGGGGTTGCTGCTCGGCGCCGTGCCCACGGTGCCCTCGAGGCGCTCCGCGCCGATCAGCTCGATCAGGTCCTCGCTCTTGTTGCCGTCGGTGAAGATGAAGCGCGCGAAGATCTCGTTCTCGATCGACTCGCGGAGGAAGACCTCCGTCTCCGCGAAGCCCATCGCCACCAGCACCTCGGCGCCGCCGCTGGCGGCCTGCTGCAGCTCCGCGAGGTAGCTGGGCTGCCCGTCGGCCGCGTACGAGGCGAGGGTCGCCGTGCCGCTGAAGTTCGCGCTGAAGACCTCGGAGAGGCCCTGGCCCCAGGCGTCGTCGCGGAAGATCACGCCGACGTTCGTGTGGCCTTCGCTCTCGACCAGCTGGGCGAGCACCACGCCCTGCACCGCGTCCGATCCGGTGGTGCGGAACAGGAACCCGTCGTCGTCGGCGTCGGTGATCGCCGGCGAGGTCGCCGATGGGGAGATGTGCGGAATGCCGCCCGGCCCGGTGACGCTGTCCGCCACCGCGAGCGTCGCTGTGCTGGCGAGCGGTCCGACGATGCCGTGCACGCCCTCGATGTCGACGAGGCGGCGAGCCTCCTCGACGGACTGGGTCGGGTCCACGCGCGTGTCGCCGGTGACGTAGACGACGTCCTGGCCGTTGACGCCGCCGGCCTCGTTGATGTGCTTGATCGCCAACTGCACGCCGGTCTCGATGTCCGCGCCGTACTCGGCAAGCGGGCCGGAGAAGTCGGCGAGGTAGCCGATCTTCAGTTGCTCGCCCTCGTCGCCGCATGACGCGACGGCGAGGCTCAGCGAGGCGACCAGCGCCAGCAGCAGCGCGAATCGCCCAGGTTGGCGTAGCCAGAATCCACTCATCAGTGACACCTCATTCCATCTGCCCGCCCTTGGCCTCAGGGCCTAGTTCAGGCTGAACGGTACCTCCCGCAGCGAGACGATCTCGCCGCCCTCGTACTGCCAGATCTCGATGAAGCCCGTGGTCACATCGCCCACGTCGTTCCAGTCGAGCGTGGTGGCAGCGCCTTCGTAGTTGATGTCGTCTCCGTCGCGCACCGCCTCGAGGGCGTCCGCGATGCCCTCGGGGCCGGGCACGAAGAGATCGCCGCCGGGTGCGCCGATCCGTGCGAGCTGGTCGCGAATCGCTTCGCCGTCGGTCGAGCCCGCCGCCTCGGCGGCAAGGGCGATCGCAATCGTGGCGTCGTAGGCCTCGCGGACGAAGGGGAGCGTCGGCAGCTCGCCGTACTCGGCGATGTAGCCCGCGTTCCACGCCTCGGCCGAGGGCGTCTCCGGGCCGCTGCCCGGTGCGGTGCCCTTGGAGCCGTTCAGGTACTCGGCCCCGATCCCGTCGATCAGGTCCTGGCTCTTCGTGCCGTCGACGAAGAGGAAGCCCGAGAAGATCTCGTTCTCGATCGCTTCGCGGATGAAGACCAGCGCTTCGTCGGGGAAGCCGATGGCGACCAGCGTGTCGGCGCCGCCCTCGGCTGCTTGCTGCAGCTCGGCGAGGTAGGAGATCTGGCCGTCGGCCGAATAAGCCACGGCGGTGGCCGTACCGCCGAACGCGGCGGAGAAGGCGTCGGAGAGGCCCTGGCCGTAGGCGTCGTCGCGGAAGATCACGGCGACGTTGCTCAGGCCCTCGTCGGTGGCGAGCTGGGCGAGCACCACGCCCTGCGCCGCATCGGATGTCGTGCTGCGGAACAGGTAGCCGCTGTCTTCGGACGACGACAGCGCAGGCGATGTCGCCGAGGGTGAGATCACGGGGATGCCGGCGGCGCCGGCGACGCTCTCAGCGACGGCAAGCGTGACGGTGCTGGAGAGCGGCCCGACGATGGCGTGCACCCCCTCGACATCGATGAGGCGGCGCGCTTCCTCGACGCCCTGCGTCGGATCGACGCGCGTGTCGCCGGTGACGAGGACTACGTCCTGACCGTTGACGCCGCCGGCTTCGTTGATGTGCTGGATCGCAAGATCGACGCCGGTCCGGATCACCGGCCCGAACTCGGCGAGCGGGCCGGAGAAGTCGGCGAGGAAGCCGATCTTCAGTTGCTCGCCCTCGTCGTCGCCGCATGACGCGGCGGCGAGACTGAGCGAGGCGATCAGCGCCAGCAGCAGCGCGAATCGCCCGGGTGCGCGGAGCCAGAATACTCTCACAGCGTCCCCCTCATCCTTTCAGTTCTAACTAACCCTCATTATTACAAAACGCCCGGTGACTCAGTACTAGCACTCATGTGTCATTCTCCCAGGACTCGAGCGCCAGGTGGCGCCCGCGACAGCCCTGCTGGCCCATCATCAACTCGAGAATTCGAGGTCCATCCAGCGGTGCTCAATGTCGGCGTCGAGGAACAATCCGCCGCGAGCAACGTAGCTGAGCCGCTCGTAGAACGGCCGCGCGTGCTCCTGCGCGGCGAGCGTGATGCCGTGGTGGCCGCGCTGCCGCGCCTCCTCGTGCAGCGCCTCCATGATCTGCACGCCGTAGCGCCGCCCGCGCAGCTCGGCGAGCACCGCGACGCGGCCGATGTGCGGGTAGCCGTGCGGCGGCTCGCCCGCGTGATCGAGCAGGAGCCGCGCCGTCGCCGCGGGCTGCCCGTCGAGGCGGCCGAGCACGTGGACGACGCGCTCGCGCATGCCGGGCGCGGCGGGATCGGCGTCGTAGTCGTCGATCTCCTCGTCCTCGGGGACGCGCTGCTCCTCGATGAAGACGGCGCGCCGCACCTCGATCGCCTCGGCCAGCTGCTCCGCGGTCTCGATGGTGAGGACGCGGAAGCCGGGGGCGACGAGGCGCTCGAACTCCTCGGCGGGCTGGAGCAGCAGCTGCGCCGCGATCGTGTCCAGCCAGCGGCCGTGCTTGTAGCCGGACTCGCGCTCGTACGCCACCTCCTCGAAGCCGAACGAGCGCACGAGGGCGCGACTGGCCTCGTTGCCCGCCTCGATCCAGGCGACGAGCGAGTGCAGCTTGCGCGCCCGCGCCCGCTCGATCAGCGCCGCGAGCAGCCGGCGCCCGACGCCGCGGCGGTGAAAGGCGGGGTCGACGTAGAACGTGACCTCGCGCGTGAAGCGGTAGCCGAACTTGCCGCGGTAGGGCGAGAGGTAGCCGAACCCGGCCACCGAGTCCGGTCCCACTGCCACGAGCACGACCTCGTCGCGCTGCTGCTCGAACCAGGCGCGCCGCTGCTCGTTGCTCCAGGGCCAGTCGTCCCAGGTCGCGACGCCCTCGACGATCTCGCGGTTGTAGATGCGCTGGATCGCCGGCAGGTCGTCCGCGCGCGCGTCGCGCACCGTGACCTCGAGCGGGTCAGTCACGGCCGCCGTTCCCGCCCTGGGCCGTGCGGAGGAGGTCGAGCAGCGCTTCCAGGTCGGCGTCTTCGGCGAACGGGACGACGATGCTGCGGCGCGGCGACTCCACGGTGCGCGAGACGTGCCCGTGCCCGGTCAGATCCTCCGCCAGCATCACCTCGCCGGCGCCGAGGCGGCGCCTCTCCCCGCTGCCGATCTCGACCTCGAGCGCGCCGCTGGTGGTGATCACGAACTGCCGCCGCGAGGCGTTGTGCCAGCCCGGCTCGTGCTCGTCCGGCGCCTCACGGAAATCGAGCGTCTGCACGGGGAAGGCCAGCGAGAGCCCGCCCTCGATCGGGACATCGAGATCCTCGAAGTAGGATTCGCCGTCGTCGCCGCTGTAGAGCCGTACGATCCGCATGGTCAGCCGTTCCAATCCGCGGGCTGGGCGCGCCGCAGTTCGGGGAGCAGTTCGTCCGAGATCAGCCGCATGCTGGCGAGCGAGTCCGCGGCCGGCATCCCCGCCCAGTGCGTGCGGATGATCAGCTCCGTCACGCCGAGGTCTTCCCAGAGCGGCCGCAACTGCTCGTAGCACTCCTCGGGCGAGCCGAGCACGAAGCGATCGGAGAGCAGCTCCTCGAACGGCGCGGCGAACTGCTCCTCGCCGGGCATCACCTCGTCCTGGCCCCAGCGCGAGTAGTCGGCGTACTTCCCGCCGAGGGCGGGACCAGCGATGCGCAGCGCCGTCTCGCGGTCCGGCGCGCAGTAGACCTCGCGCATGGCGGGGAGCGCTGCCGGCGCGCCGAGGCCGGCTGCCGCGCGCTCCTCGCGATAGAGCGCGAGTTGGCGGCGCACGGTCTCGAGGGTGGCGTGCGGGTTCACGAACCAGGCGTCGCCGAGGCGCGCGGCGCGGCGCACGGCGGCGTCGCTGTTGGCGGCGATCCAGATCGGCGGGTGCGGCTGCTGCACGGGCCGCAGGTTCATGCGCACGCCGTCCAGCTTCGCGACCTCGCTGTCGTGACTGACGGACTCCTCGGTCCACAGCCGCTTCACCAGCGCGAGCGTCTCCTCGAAGCGCGCGACACGCTGGCCGCGCGGCACGCGGAAGGCGTCGAACTCGACGTCGCGGTAGCCGAGGCCGATGCCGAAGACGAAGCGGCCGCCGCTGATCACGTCGAGCGTCGCGACGGTCTCGGCGACGTAGACCGGGTTGTGCAGGTTGAGCAGCAGGATGCCGAGGCCGATCGTCATCTCGCCGGCCTCGGCCTGCATCCGGGCGAGGAAGGGCACGAGCTGGAGGCCCTGGTTGTCGCCCTCGTTGAGGTAGTGCTGGCCGCTGAACAGCGAGTCCCAGCCGGCGTCGCGCGCGAGCCGCACCATCGCCACCTGCTCCTGGAAGGCGGCGGCCATGTCCGTGTCGAGGTGCTGCTGGCTGGTCAGGAAGAGCCCGACGCGCATCATTCCCCCGCTCGCGCGGCGATCACGAGAGGCCGGCTCAGCTCATGCGGACGTGCTGCACGGCGACGCCCAGTCCCGAGGCCCGCGAGAGCCGCCCGTCGGCGGTCAGCAGGGGCAGCGCGAGGGCGTCGGCGACGGCCACGTAGAAGGCATCATAGGCGCTGACGTTGTGGCGGTGCTGCCAGGCGGACCGCGCGAACTCCCGGTGCGGGAGACGCTCGACCGGCCACAGCGCCAGGTCGTCGATCGCCATCAGCGCACGCTCCTCCTCGAGGCGTCCGCGCAGCACAGCCTTGCGCAGCACGTGGACGATCTCCGCGTCCAGCAACTCGGGCGCTGCGAGCGCGGCGCCCTCGATCGTGCCGGCGACGGCCAGTCCGAGCGGGGTTTTCAGGAGGTACTCGACCGCGACGGAGGCGTCGACGACGTAGCCCGTCACCCGAGCTCCGTCTCGCGCTCCGCACGCGCCTCGGCGAGCAGTTCCGCGGCGGAGCCGCCGAGGTCGGTCGTGGGGCGCTGCGCCAGGTGGCGGCGCCACTCCGCCCTCGCCAGCTCGCGCTCAACGGCGCTCAGCACGGCGGCGCTGAGCGTGATGTGCTGTTCGCGCGCGTGACGGCGCAGACGTTCGTGGAGTGAGTCGGGCACGTTCTTCACCTGCAGGTTCGCCATGGCATGACGATAGCATGCTTCGAGCATGCCTCCAACCCCCCGATGGCTCACCCGGTGGGCGCCGGACCGTAGACCGTGAACCCGTCCCCCGTGTCCTCGAAGCGCGCGTCCGAGGGGTACGAGAGCACCGCGCGCATCATCATCGCATCGCCGGCCGAGCCGCCGACATTCAGGACCACGGCCAGGAACGCCGCGCCGGCGATGAGGCCGTCCGAGGGCGCCACGGCGATGATCGCCAGCAGCGCGATGGTCAGTCCCACCGCCGGCGCCAGGCCCACCACGAGATAGCCGCTCCTGCTGAGGCAGGAGCCGGGGGCGGCGGCATAGAAGACCGGACCGAACTTCGTACGGAGTCTCGCTCCGAACCTTGGACGGGCGCCCAGCGCGAGGAAGGCAACGCCGTGCGCCAACTCGTGCAGCACCACGCCCAGGACCGGTCCCAACAGCAGGCCCCAGAGATCGAAGCTGATCTCGGCGGCTCCGACTCGCAGACTCCTGATCGCCAGGGCGACGTTCCCGGTGATGAACATCGCCACCAGTGCGAGCACGATGAACAACGCGATCACCCGACGCGGGATCCGGCCGGGCTCCCAGCGGTCTATCTCGCGGTAGCCCTCGGGCAGGCTCGCAGCCACCTCGATCCTCCGACCGGCTAGCCCGCCACCGGCGCCTGCGCGCCCTCGGCGACGGTCTCCGTGAGCTCGCCGACGCCGGCGACGCCGTCGAGGTCGGTGCAGAGCGCGTAGAGGCGGTCCGCGGCCTCGGCGCTGATCACGCGCACGCAGCAGTCCCGGAACTTCGTGCGGAAGTCTTTCTCCGGGATCGGCGATCGCGACCCGCCCGTGCCGATTGCCTCCTCGACGCGCCAGTCGTGCGTCGCGCCGTCGCGCGTGGCGATCTCGACGCGCACGGCGAGGCGCTCGTCGGACTCGCGCGCGACGCCCGGCTCGATGCTGACGCCGGGCATCAGCGCCTGCACGGCCGCCTCGTTCGCCTGGCTGTCGTCGAAGTGGCTGAGGCGCAGCGCGCCGTCGTGGATGGCCCGGGCGACGCAGTACTGGATCGAGAACTTCCCCTCGAGGCCGGTCCGCACCGTCGGGCGGTCGATGTGCGGGATGCGGCTCGGGTGGGCAAGCACGCGCACCGAGGCCACGTCCCCGGCCTCGATGCCCTTCGCGGAGACCAGCTGGCGCACGGCGTCGACGGCCGCGTGGGTGCTGCCGCAGCACGGGTACGGCTTCACGCCCACGCCGGGCTCGACCACGGAGAGCGGGTCCGCCCACTCCCCGAGCACCCGCGAGGCGTCGTAGGTTTCGGGGCCGTTGTAGACCTCGAAGAATCCCATCTCGTGCCCGAAGGCGTCCTCACCGGCGGTGAAGCCCTCGCGCGCGAGCAGCGCGGCGAAGGCCCCGTTGCGCGAGGCGTGGCCGACGTGCAGCGGCTTGGTCATCGTGCCGAAGTTGGCCTTGAGGCCGCTCGCGAACGAGGCGGCGATCGAGAGCGCCGTCGCCGTCTCCTCCTCGGTGAGCCGCAGCAGCTTCGCCGAGGCGGCGGCGGCGCCGAAGACGCCGAGCGTGGCGGTGGGGTGCCAGCCCTTGTCGTAGTGGTGGAAGTTGACGGCGAGCCCGATCTTGCACTCCACCTCGAAGCCCGCGACGTAGGCGAGCAGCAGCTCGCTGCCGCTCGCCCCGTAGGCCTCGCCGAGAGCGAGCAGCGCGGGCACGAGCGGCGCCGAGGGGTGCCCGCCGAGCGTGTCGTTCACGTCGTCGAAGTCGAGCGCGTGCGCGGCGACGCCGTTGACGAGCGCCGCACTGAGCGGACCCGTGCGGCGGCCGAGGCCGAGCAGCAGGCTGGGCCCCTCCTCGCGGTCCGCGCCGAGCGCGGCCATCGCCAGCCGCGGCGCTTGCTCGAGTGAGCCGGCGATCGCGCAGGCGATCGTGTCGGCGATCCCGATCTGCGCCCAGCGCACCGCCTCGCCGTCGAGGTCCGTGCGGTCGAGCGCCGAGACGGCTGCTGCGAGGTCGCGTGAGAGGGTCATGGTGGGGCCTCCGTCCAGCGGCGCCCGCGGGGCGGCGCCTGTGCGCGATTCTACGTCCTCGGCGGCGGCCCGGAGCCCACGCTGCCGCCGGGCTAGAATCGCCGCGGTGCGGACACGGCAGTCTGCGAGGGGGGCGAGGATGGCCGAGGGGCAGCGAGCAGGGCCGCTGGCGGGCACGCGCGTGCTCGAGTTCTCGCAGATCATCGCCGCGCCGCTCGCGGGGATGCTGCTCGCCGACATGGGCGCCGACGTCGTGAAGGTCGAGTCGCCCAACGGCGACCGCACCCGGCGCAGCGGCAGCATCGCGCCGGGCACCAGCAAGCGCTTCCAGTGGCTGAACCGCGGCAAGCGCAGCCTCGTGCTCGACCTCGAACGGCCCGAGGCGCGCACGCTCGTCTACGAGCGCCTGCTGCCGCGCTTCGGCGTGGTGATCAACAACTTCCGGCTCAACGTCGCGCGCTCGCTCGGCATCGACTACGAGACGATCGCGGCGCAGCGGGCGGACGTGATCTACGCGCGAGTCACCGGCTTCGGCGCGAGCGGCCCGCTCGCCGACGACCCGGCGATCGACCTGATCGTGCAGGCCTACTCCGGGATGATGGCCGACGAGGGCCGCCTCGACGCCGAGGGCACCCCGATCGGCACGCAGTCGATGTGGGTCGCCGACCTGATCGCCGGGCTCTCGATCGCGCTCGGCGTGACGGCGGCGGTGCACCACCGCGAGCGCACGGGCGAGGGGCAGCTCGTGGACGCCTCGCTGCTGCGCGGGGCGCTGGCGGCGATCGGCAGCTCGGTGATGCGCGAGCCGGTCTCGGACGCCGTCTTCTCCATGCCCGCCTGGGAGCGCGTGCGCTCGCTGATCGAGGGCGGCGCGAGCTTCCCCGAGGTCGCCGCCGCCTGGGGCGAGGGCAACCCGCTGCGCCAGCTCGGCGCGGTGCGGCGGCTCTACCAGTCCGTCTACATGGCCAGGGACGGCCCGCTCGTCCTCGGCGCGACCTCGCCCGGGCACCGGGAGGCGATCCGCGGCGTCCTCGGCACCCGCGACGAGGGCGGCGACGACCCGGACTTCGACCCGCTGGACCCGGGCGTGATGGCGGAGATCGAGGAGCTGCGGCAGGAGCTGGCGGCGCTGATCCGCGCGCGGCCCGTCGCCGAGTGGGTCGAGGAGTTCCGCGCCGCCGGTGCGCCGGTCGCCCCGATGCACTTCTCGCCGCAACTCGCCGACGATCCGCAGGCGGGCCCGCTGTTCACGGAGATCGACGATCCGATCACGGGCAGCCAGCAGCAGCTCGCCTCGGTCTTCGAGATGTCCGCCTCGCCGGTGCGAGCCGCCGGCCCGGCGCCGCCGCTCGGCCGCCACGGCGGCGAGGTGCTGCGCGAGGCCGGCCTCAGCGACGCGGAGATCGAGGCGCTGCGGGCCTGCGGCGCGGTGGGGTCGCCCTGAACGTCGCGCTGCGCAACGCTCGGGCATAATCGAGGGGCGGACGGAGAGACATCGGTATGTGCGATTCACGAGCATCCGAAGGCGGGGAACGCGCGGACAAGCATCCCGAGGTCGCCGCTCGCGAGCGGGCGGTGGATCGTTTCCTGCGGCGACGGGCCGACTGGAGGCCCACCGGGATGACCAGGGAGGAGATCCTCGCGGCACGTCACGAGGGACACCGCGTGTGAGCGAGCGGACCTCGCAGTGAGCCGGTGGTGCACGGAACGGCGAGGAAGCCGAGCATGAAAGTCGGGTTGCGGGCGCCGGCGTTCGGCTGGCGGGCGACGCGGGAGCACATCAAGGCGCACGCCCGCGCGGCCGAGGCGCACGGCTTCGACTCGCTGTGGGTTTCCGACCACGTGGTGATGCCGCGGCGGCACGGCAGCCAGCACCGCGCGCCCTTCAAGGTCGAGGAGGCGTTCCTCGAGCCGCTCACGACGCTCGCCTTCCTCGCCGCCGTGACCGATCGCGTCGAGCTCGGTGTCTCGGTGCTGGTCGTGCCGATGCGGCAGCCGGTGCTCCACGCCAAGATCATGGCCAGCATCGACCACCTCGCCGGCGGCCGGCTGATCCTCGGCGCGGGGGTGGGCTGGGCGCGCGAGGAGTTCGAGGTGCTCTCGATGCCGTGGGACCGGCGCGGGCGGCGCACGGAGGAGATGCTCCAGCTCTACCGCGCGTTCTGGACGGGCGAGCCCGTCGACTTCGAGGGCGAGTTCCACCAGGTGGACGGCTGGATCTCGCGACCGGTCCCGGCGCGGCGCCTGCCGATCTGGATGGGCGGCAACAGTCCGCAGCAGTTCCGTCGCGCCGCCCGCTGGGGCGACGGCTGGATCTCGCGCGGCGCGGAGGCGCCGCTGCTGCGCAAGCACATCGGAATGCTGCATGACGCCGCCGAGGCCGAGGGCCGCGACCCCGCCGAGCTGACGGTCGGAATCCACTCGCACGTCACGATCGGCGCCGATGGCATGGCGGACGCCGCCGAGCAGCTCGCGGCGCTGCGCGACGAAGGCGTGCAGCACGCCCTCACGACCATCGACTTTCGCGAAACCGAGCGCGTTCCGGAGCTGATCGAGCGCTTCGCCCGCGATCACCTCGCGGAGCTGCAGCGCGACTGATTGCCTCCCTCGTCGAGGAGATGGAGCTGGAAGCGCAGTCCGGCGCCGCCTAACCTGCACCGGGGCGGCGCGGACGCGCCCTCCACGGGGGCGCGATGGGCATTGCAGTCGGCCTCGATGGCTGTCGCACGGGGTGGATCGCCGCCGTCGTCCGCGACGGGCGGCTGATCGCCATCGAGTACCGCGAGTCGGCGCGCGCCGCCCTCGAGACGTACCCGCACGCCGAGGCGTTCGCCTTCGACATCCCGATCGGCCTGAGCAGCGATGGGAAGCGCGACGCCGACGGACAGGCGCGCGAGTTCCTCGGCGAGCGTGCCAACAGCGTGTTCTGGTCGCCACTACGCGCGGTGCTCGACGTGGACGCCAGCGCGTTTCCGACCCACCGGGAGGCGTACGCGGAGGCGCGGCGGGTGTCCAGGCGCGCCAGCGGAGGCAGGCAGAGCATCTCCTCGCAGAGCTTCATGCTCGTCCCTAAGATCCGCGAGGTAGACGCACTCGCGGCCGTGGGCGCTCGCGTCTTCGAGGCGCATCCCGAGGTCTCGTTCGCCGTCCTCGGCGGCGGGCAGGCGCTGCCCTCGAAGAAGACGTGGGACGGGCTGATGCAGCGGCGTGCGCTGCTCTCCGCGGCCGGTCTCGCCATCCCCGACCCAGTGGGCGAGGCGAGCCGCCGCGGGGCGGCGGACGACATTGTCGACGCCGTCGCCTGCGCCTGGACGGCGGCCCGCATCGCGAGTGGCGAGGCGCGCTCGCTGCCCGATCCGCCGCAGCGCCTCGACGGGCGCGAGGTCGCGATCTGGTACTAGGCCGACCTCGCTAGACTGACCTCCCTAGGCTGACTCCCTAGTAGGGGCCCTGCGTCTCGAACAGGCGCCGCGGGTTGGCGACGAGCATCTGCTCCAGCTGCGCCTCGCTCACGCCGGCCTCCAGCATGGCGGGGGCGATCACGTCCGGGATGTAGGTCGAGATCCAGTTCGGATTGCGCTCGCGCATTCCCTGCACGTTGGCCCAGTCGACGCAGCAGATGCTGTCGTGTGCGAGCACGATGCGGTCGGCGTAGCCGTCCGCGCAGAGCTCGGCGACCACCGCGATGCGGCCGGTCGAGTCGTGCCAGGCCGGGTTGGCCTGCTCGATCCCGAAGTTGTCGACGCCGATCACGCCGCCGCCGTCCATCAACTCGCGGTAGTAGTCCGGCGTCGGCTGGTTGCCCTGGTGTCCGATCACGATGCGCGAGAGGTCCGCGCCCTCCTCGCGGAAGATGCGCTGCTGCTCGAGGCCGATCTCCTGCGGCATCGCGTGCGTCGTGATCGGCACGCCGGTGCGGCGGTGGGCGCGCGCCCCGGCGCGCAGCAGCACCTCGTGCACGGGCTCCAGCGTCTGGTGCGAGGCGAGCTTGATGATGCCCGCGCGCACCGAGGTCTCGCCGATGCCCTGCTCGATCTCGCGCACGAAGGCATCGGCCATCTCGTCGGGGTCGCGGCCTTGCCAGTAGAGCGGCACGTTCCAGTACATCCCGGTCGCGACGATGATATTGACGCTCGTCGAGGCCTGGACCTGCTCGATCAGCGCGATGTCGCGGCCGAGGTTGGCCGGGGTCGCGTCGACGATCGTCCCGACGCCGCGCTCATCGAGCTGGGCGAAGCGCGCGGTCGCCGCCTCGACGCAGGCGGCGGACTCGTCGAGTTCGGGCCAGTGCGCGAAGACGTCGGTCCCGCGGATCGCGATGTGCTCGTGCATGAAGGTGCGGCCGAGCTCGGAGGTCTCGACCGGGCCGCGGGCGGTGTTCACCGTGGGCATTTTCGTGGCTCCCTTCGCTCATGAGCGCCTGCTCAGGGCCGCAGCATAGCGCGCGTGGCCGGGCCCGGACGCCTCGCACGGGCGGACCGGACCTACAATGGAGGGTGGAGGGGTGCCCGAGTGGTTTAAGGGAGCGGTCTTGAACACCGTCGCAGCGCAAGTTGTCGTGGGTTCGAATCCCACCCCCTCCGCCACCCGCCTTCCTCGCCCGCCGCGGCACGCTATGCTCCGCTAGCTGTAGTTCCCACGAACGTTGTTTACAGGCGTGAGGCGGGGACAGCCCCGCCGATGCCGCCGTGTGGCCGGCGAACATTGTAGCGGTAGAGCCAGCGCGGGAGCTGGTGCAGCCGCTCGGCGTTGGAGCGGTAGGGGCGGGCGTAGGCCCACTCGTTCTGCAGGATCTGGATGAAGCGCTCGGCCTTGCCGTTCGTCTGCGGACGGTAGGGCCGGGTGCGCCGCAGCTCCACGCCAGCGGCGGCGGCCACGCCGCGGAAGTCGCCGGAGACGGTGTAGGCCTTGGCGTTGTCCGTGAGCACGCCGCGCACGCGCACGCCGCGGCGGCCGAACGCGGCGAGCGCCTGCTTGAGGAAGGCGGCGCAGCTCGCGCCGCGCTCGTCGGGCAGCACGGCGACGTAGGCGTAGCGGCTGTGGTCGTCGACGGCGACATGCAGGTAGTCCAGGCCGCGCGTGCGCGGGGTCGCCGCGGAGCGCCCGCGCACGCGGTGCCCGCCGCCCTCGGGGATGCGGCCCAGCTTCTTCACGTCGATATGCAGCAGGTCGCCGGGGGCGGGGTGCTCGTAGCGCAGCTGCTTCCTGCTCACGCGGTGCAGGCGGTCGAGGCGGTTGAGCCCGAAGCGGCGGAGCACGGCGTAGGCGGTGGAGCGGGCGATCCCGAGCGCCCAGGCGATGCGGTGCGGCCCGAACCCCTGACTGCGGCGCACGGCGCAGATGCGCTGCTCAAGCGCGGCTGCGCTGCGGCGCGGGTTGGAGCGCGGAGCGGAGCTGCGGTCCCGGAGCCCGGCCGCGCCCTCCTCGCGGTAGCGGCGCCACCACTTGCCGACCGTCGCACGAGAAACCCGGAAGCGCCGCGCAACCTCCGCCTGCGACCAGCCGGCCTCGACCTCCAGAACCATCTCCAGCCGGGTGGCCGGAGTCAGACGCGCGTTAGGATGTGCCACGAGAGGCTCCTCTCTGCTACTGGTGCGTTCGTTTCACACACACAGCAGCGGGCGGAGCCCCTCACCTGTCAACAACCTACGTGGGAACTACAGCTAGCCGCCACAATGCGAGAGCGGTTCGCAGGGGAGAGCACGATGGCCGAGGGAGTCGAGACGCTGGTCACGCCGCAGATGCGCGAGGCGCTCGGCGCCTGGAGCGAGCCGTCATGGTCGCTGCCGATCGAGACCTCGGACATCCGGCGCTGGGCGATCGCGACCTACTACCCGGAGCCGCCGCCGCGCCTCTTCTGGGACGAGGAGTACGCGAAGGCGACGCGCTGGGGCGGCATCATCGCGCCGCCCGAGTTCAACCCCTTCGCCTGGCAGATCGACACGCCCAGGGAGCGGCGGTTCTGGGACGCGGACAACAACCTGCCGCGCCCGTCACTCCCGCCCGATCCGAACGTACCCGGCCAGCACGGCATGAACGGCGGCCAGGAGGACGTCTACGGCGTCCCGATGCGACCCGGTGACACCATCGCGGAGACGTTCGCGCTGACCAAATGGGACGAGCGCACCGGCCGCCTCGGTCTGACACTCTTCACCTACACGGAGATTCGCTGGGAGAACCAGCACGGCGAGCTGGTGCGCACGCGCACCTCGATCAACATCCGCTACTAGCGTCCGGTTCCCGGACGAGCTCGCGCTGCGCGCGGCTCCCCACCCACCCGCCCCCGGACTTTCTTCTCTGTGGGGGCTGCGCCCCCACGCCCTCGCCGGATCGGACCCGCCAGCGGCAGACTCGAGCGCGCCTCGAGGGCTTGTCCCCTGCCCCCCGCCCCGAGCCCTCCGCCGCAACACAGCGCGGCGCTGGTGTAGCATCGCCGCGGGCTCGCGTGAGGGCGCGAAGCGGCGTCGGGAGGAGACCGGCTGATGGGAACGCCACCCACCCAGGACGAGGTGCTCGGCTACTTCGACTCCCTGAGCAACTGGGGACGCTGGGGGGACGACGACCTCCTCGGCACGCTCAACCTGATCACCCCTGAGAAGCGGATGCAGGCCGCCTCGCTGGTGCGCGAGGGCGTCAGCGTCTCCTGCTCGCGCCAGATTCCCTACCCGGGCCCGATGGCGATGGGCGCCGCCAACCCGCTGATCAACATGGTCCAGACCGGCGAGCGCTACGCCCTCGGTGACAACCCGGGGCATCCGCTCTTCCCCGGCGTCGAGATGCTCGAGTGGGCCGCCGAGCACGTCGCCTTCGTCTTCCACGGCATGGTGTTCACGCACATCGACGGCCTCGCGCACGTCTTCTACAAGGGCCAGATGTACAACGGCCGCTCCGCCGCGCTCGTCAAGGCCTCCGAGGGCGCGACCGTCCAGACCTCGGACGTGATGCGCGACGGCATCATGAGCCGCGGCGTGCTGCTCGATGTCGCCCGCGTGAAGGGCGTCACCACGCTCGAGCCCGGCGACCACGTCTTCCCCGAGGACCTCGAGGCCGCCGAGGAGGCGCAGGGCGTCCGCGTGGAGCCGGGCGACGTGCTGCTGTTGCGCACCGGCCATGGCGCGGCGGTCGACGCGGCCGCGGCCTCGGGCGAGGAGCCGCCGAACGACCACTCCGGCTACAACGCGGCCTGCCTGCCGTGGATCCGCGAGCGCGACGTGGCGCTGCTCGGCTCGGACGTGATCCAGGACGCCACGCCGGCGGGTGACTTCCCGAAGACGATGCTGCCGGTGCACCAGGTCACGCTGGTGGCGATGGGCCTGCGCCTGATCGACAACGGCCACCTCGAACGGCTCGCCGAGGCCTGCGCGGAGCGCAACCGCTGGGAGTTCTGCCTGACGCTGAACCCGCTCCGCCTCGCGCAGGGCACGGGATCGCCGGCCAACCCGATCGCGACGTTCTAGGAGGGGACAGTCGGTAACGGCGGGAGGCGTCGTGTCGCCTGAAGCAGCAGCGCCCGACGGCGAGCCGTCGCCGATCTACGCGATCGCCAGCGACTACGTCGAGCGCCTCGCCGAGCTGCACCCCAACGCCGCGACCTCGATGGGCATCCCCGGCCACGAGGAGCGGCTGACCGACTTCTCGCCCGCCGGGCACGAGGCGCGCGCGACGCTCGATCGCGAGACGCTGAGCGCGCTCGAGGCGGAAGAGCCGCAGGACGATCGTGACCGCATCGCCCGCGAGGCGATGTCGGAGCGGCTGCGCCTCACACTCGAACTGGACGCCGCCGGCGAGCACTACCGCAGCCTCAACATCCTCGCCAGCCCGTTGCAGTCGACCCGGCGGGTCTTCGACCTGATGCCGCGCGCGACGGAGCAGGACTGGGCCAACATCGCGCTGCGCATGGCGAAGGTGCCGGAGGCGCTCAGCCGCTATCGCGACACGCTCGAGGCGGGCATCGTGCGCGAGCGCGTGGCGTCCCGGCGGCAGGTCGAGGCCTGCGCGCTGCAGGCCGAGGTCTGGAGCGGCCACCAGGAGGGCACGACCAGCTTCTTCCGAGGGCTCGCCGAGGAGTTCGGCGACTCCGGCATCGAGTCGCCCGGGCTGGCGACGGAGCTGCGCAACGCGGCGGGCGCGGCGAGCGGCGCCTGCGCCGCCTTCGGCCGCTACCTGCGCCGCCGCTACCTGCAGCTCGCGAGGCCGCGCGACGCCGTCGGGACGGACCGTTACGCCCTCGGCGTGCGTGTCTACAACGGCGACGAGCTGGACCTGCGGGAGACCTACGACTGGGGCTGGGACGAGCTGCGGCGCATCGAGCACCGCATGGAGGAGGTCGCCGAGCGCATCCTGCCGGGCGAAGGCGTCGAGGCGGCGAAGGAGCTGCTGGAGACGGACCCGGAGCGCGCGATCGAGGGCGTCGACGCCTTCCAGCGCTGGATGCAGGAGCTGCAGGACTCGACGATCGCGGAGCTGGACGGGCGGCACTTCGAGATCCCCGAGCCGGTGCGCCGCATCGAGGCGCTGATCGCACCGCCCGGCGGCGCGCTGGCGATGTACTACACCGGCCCCTCGGAGGACTTCAGCCGGCCCGGCCGCACCTGGTACCCGACGGGCGGCAAGACGCGCTTCCCGCTCTGGGGCGAGGTCTCCATCGCCTACCACGAGGGCGTCCCCGGCCACCACCTGCAGATCGGGATGACGACCTGGATGACCGGGCTGCTCTCGCGCTGGCAGCGGCTGCTCGGCGGCACGTCCGGTTACGTCGAGGGCTGGGGGCTGTACGCCGAGCAGTTGATGGGCGAGCTCGGCTACCTCGACACGCCCGACTACGAGCTGGGGATGCTGCGCGCGCAGGCGCTGCGCTGCGTGCGCGTCGTCATCGACATCGGCATGCACCTCGAGCTCTCGATCCCGGAGGGCGCGGCGTCCGGCGGCTTCCATCCGGGGGAGCGCTGGACCGCGGCGCTGGGGCTGGAGTTCCTGGAGCAGCGCAGCCACTTCCCCAAGGACTTCGTCGCCAGCGAGGTCGACCGCTACCTCGGCCTGCCGGGGCAGGCGATCAGCTACAAGGTGGGGGAGCGCGCCTGGCTGGGGGCGCGCGAGGCGGCGCGCGGCCGCCTCGGCGAAGCGTTCGACCTCAAGGCGTTCCACGCGCGCGCCTTCGAGCTGGGGCCGATGGGCCTCGCGCTGATGCGCCGTGAGCTGGGCGGCGGCTGATCGCGCGGCGGCTGACGAGGCCGCCCCACACGCGCTCGCGGAGCGGCGTATGATGGCCCGCGAAGCGCCCGATGGCGGCGAGGTCCACGAGGGAGACGACGGCGCGCCGATGAGTGAGCTCCTGTACGAGAAGCACGATGTCTACGCGGTCTTCACGCTCAACCGCCCGGAGCGGCTCAACGCCCTCGGCGGCGGGGTCATGGAAGCCCTCGACGAGGCGGTTGCGGACTTCAACGCCGATCCGCGGATGCGCGTCGGGATCCTGACCGGGGCCGGGCGTGCGTTCTGCGCGGGCATGGACCTCAAAGAGGCCGCCGACCGCGCTGCCAGCGGGGACAACGTCACCGGCACCCGCCCGAGCGGCAGCGTCGAGCAGATGGCCTTCTCGCGCAGCCCCAAGCCGTTCATCGCCGCGATCAACGGGCTCGCCGTCGGTGGCGGCTGCGAGATCGCCCTCGACTGCGACATCCGCATCATGTCGAGCACGGCGTACGTCGGGCTGTTCGAGCCGAAGCGCGGCATCATGGCCGGCTACGCGATGCACCACCTGCCGCGCATCGTCGGCTCCACCGCCGCCGCCTACATGCTGCTCACCGCCGACCCGATCGAGGCCCCGCAGGCGCTCGAGTGGGGCGTCGTGAGCGAGGTCGTCGAGCCGGAGCAGTTGATCCCGCGGGCCGTGGAGATCGCGCAGATGATCGCCGAGAACGCTCCGCTCTCCGTGCACGGCACCAAGGCCGAAGTCCAGGCCTGGCGCATGGCCGACATCGACGACAACTACCGGCTGTACCAGTGGATCGACGCGATCGTCCTCGACTCCGAGGACGCGCGGGAGGGGCCGCAAGCCTTCGCCGAGAAGCGCGACCCCGTGTGGCAGGGGCGCTGAGGCGTCCGCGCCGCGGCGAAGCAGGAAGATAGGGAACACCGCAAGGCAGAACGGGAGGAACCTCATGCCTGACGCGCTATACGAGAAGCGGGACTTCTATGCGATCTTTACGCTCAACCGGCCCGAGCGGCTCAACGCCCTCGGCGGCCAGTTGCGCGCGGAGATGGCGGAGAACGTCGACGACTTCAACGAGGACCCCAACATGCGGGTCGGCATCCTCACCGGTGCGGGCCGCGCCTTCAGCGCCGGCATGGACCTGAAGGAAGCCGCCGACCGCGCCAACACCGGCGAGGGCGTCGCCGCCCGGCAGACCGGGCAGGTGCCGCGGCATGTCTACTCCGGCAGCCCGAAGCCGTTCATCGCCGCGATCAACGGCCTCGCCGTTGGCGGCGGGCTGGAGCAGGCGCTGGACTGCGACATCCGGATCATGGCCTCGAACGCCTACGTCGGGCTGTTCGAGCCGCGGCGCGGCATCATCGCCGGCTACGCGATTCACCACCTGCCGAGGATCGTCAACCTCTCCGCCGCCAACCACGTGCTGCTCGTCGGCGACCGCGTCGAGCCTGAGCAGGCGCTGCAGTTCGGCATCGTCTCTGAGGTCGTCGACCCGCCGGATCAGCTGATGCCTCGCGCGATCGCGCTGGCCGAGCAGATCGCCTCGAACGCGCCGCTCTCGGTGCAGGCGACGAAGGCGATGATCCAGGCCTGGCGGATGGCGAAGATCGACGACTCCTACCGCCTCGGCGCGTGGCTGTCGCTGCCGGTCGTCAACTCCGAGGACATCAAGGAAGGCGCCCGCGCCTTCGCCGAGAAGCGCGACCCGAACTGGCAGGGGCGATAGCTCCCGGCCTCTAGGCCCACTCGCCGGGCCGGTGCACCTCTCTGCCTGAGGGCAGGGTGATTTGTGATGGGAACTGGCACTCGCGAAGATGTTCATTCCGCAGCACCTGGTGCCGGGATGCGGCTTTCACGAGCGCAGAACTGAGCCGAGCGGTGGGAGTGCAGAGAATCACAGATACACCGTGCTCGCGCGCGAACAGTAGGGGCTTCTCGAGATCGCTGTCGTTCGATACGACGATCGCCGTGTCGATCACGCCCGTGTATGCGTCACGCAACAGGGTTGACGCCAGGTTCACGTCCGAAGCCTTCTCGCGGGTTCTATGAACCTCGATACGGTCTCGAAGTGAACCATGCGTAGGGCGCGCCATCACTCTGTCCTGGCGGAATTTGCCCAGGACTATCTGAACGCCGGAGAACTGGAGCGCATCGAGCAAGCGCTGTTGCCTCGCGGGCGCTCCCTTGTCGAGGGGCATGGCGTGCACTCTGGCGGTGAAATAGTAGGTGTGTTCGACCGTCAGATCAGGAAGCAGAGCGCTCCAGAGCCTTGTGAAGTCGAGCCACTTGAGGGATGGATTACGACGAAGCAAGGAGTGGTACAGGTTGAATCCGTCGACATAGGCGCGACTCGCCATATGCTCCTGGCCAATACATGCGAAGACCCCCGCAATGGGGGGCCTCCGGCTTGACCGCCTCAGCAGCCAAGGATTTCCCTGAGTGTACTCCATGCTCGCAGCAATCCGCCAATGGCCGATGTCTGTCCGGCTAACGGCCACTCTCCATGGGGGGCAGGCGTTCGGCGAGCCGAGCGAACCGTACGCTGGCAGTTGCCGGCGAAGTGGTGAGCCATGATCTGGCTGAGGCGGGCGGGCGCTGTTGCGCTCGGTGGTCCGTTGACGGCGCTGCTGGTCGGCGCGCTCATGCTGCTGAGTCTGAACGGCACCTTCCTCAACGCTGACTTCTACACGGACCGGCTGGAGGAGGCCGACGTCTACCGCTTCGTCATGGTCGACGTGCTGACGTCGGCCCTCGACGAGGTACGCGAGCGCGAGCCCGACGAGCTTGGCGCCGACCTCCGCGAGAACCCGGTCGCCACATCCGGGCTCTCGACGGCGCGGATCGTCGACGCGGTGCACCGCGCGCTGTCTCCCGAGGATCTGGAAGCGATCGTCGCCCCCGCGGTGCGGGAGATCGCCGGCTACGCCACCGGCGAGCGCGACGAGTTCACCCTCGATCTGCGCGCGGGGGAGACGATCCGCGGTGTCGTGCGCGAGGTGCAGGTGCTGATGCGCGAGGCCGGCGTCTACGAGCGGCTGCTCGAGCGGGAGCTCGAGCCGAGAATCCGCGAGGCGGCGGGCGATGCGCTGGCCTCGGGCGCGGACGCCTCCGGCTGGATGCAGCGCCTCTTCGGCAGCGACGATGACGCCGGCGGAAGGCTTGCCGAGGTGGTCCTCGGCGTCGTCACTCCCGAGTGGTTCGGAGCGCAGGTCGAGCACATCCTCGACGAGCTGACGGCGTACCTGACCGGGGAATCGGACAGCGTTGAGATCCGGATTCGCCTGAGCGATGCGCAGGTCGCGACCGCCGTCGAGGACCTCAAGTCGATCCTGCGAGAGTCCGACGCCCACGAGCTCGTGTACACGGACGTGCTCGACCCGGCGGTGGACGAGGGCCTGGACGAGACGGTCACACTGCCCTACGGCGTGGAGATCAGCCGTGACGAGGTCAAGGACCTGCTGCGCGAGGCCGCGCCTCGAGCCTGGGTAGAGCAGCAGGCGGACCTGCTCATCGAGGACGTGAGCGCCTACGTGACGGGACGGTCCGAGGGGTTCTCGACCGCGATCTCGCTGGTTGGCAACAAGCAGGATGCCGCGCGGCTCCTGACGGACCTGGCCGTCGCGAGAGTCGCCGAGAACGTGCGGGGCCTGCCCGTCTGCTCCACGGACGCCGACGTGAGCGCCGCTGCGGCTGCGGAGAGCGGCACTCTGCCGGACTGTCTCCCCCCGGGAGTCTCGGCGGACGACGCGGTGGGAGAGGCGCGCCCCGTCATCGCCGACGCGATTCCGCCGCTGGTGCTCGATCCCGTCCCGGACACGGTCACCTACACGGACGCCGACTTGCGGTTGGCCGTGCGGGAGGACGGCGGCGCGGATGCCCTCGATGCCCTCGACGACAGCCGCGAGCTGTTCGCCGTGGGTTGGAGCTACAGCGAGGCCGACCTCCGCGCCGACCTCTCGTCCGATCGCGAGGTCTTGAGGGACTTCGACCGCCTCCGCTCGTTCCTGGCCGACGGCTACGTCCACACGCCCGGTGACCCCTCGGCCAGTGGGTTCGCCGAGGCGCTGGATGTCGTGCACGACGGGTCGAACGCGGTTCGCGGGAGCATCTGGTTCGCCTGGCTGTTCCTGGCGGCCGTGCTTGTCGCCATTGGCGCGCTCGGCGGGACGAACTGGCCCGGCGGGGTGGCGTGGGCGTCGGGATCCCTGCTCGCTGCCGCCTTCGTGGTGCTCTTCCTGTTCTGGCCCGTCTACGAGGGGGTCTCCGGCGCGGTGTTTGAGCAGGCGCGCGAGGAGATCGCTGCCCAGGCCGACGGGGAGTCCGCATCCACGGTCCGCCTGACGGGTGACAAGCTGGTCGAGCTCGCGGAGGGGGCCTCGGACGACTTCGCCCGGGGCGTCAGGCGTTCCGGCCTCGTCCTCGCGGCCTTCGCGCTGATCGCGCTCCTCGGCGCCATCTTCTGGGATCGGATCGCCCCGGTCTTCGGGGATCCGCTGCAACGACAGGATCGCGGAGGGCTCTGAGGCGGCCGGGCTCCGGAGCCGGCGCCCCGGGCCGCTACTCCGCCTCGATCACGCCTTGGTCGCGGAGCAGCACGATGGCGCGGAGGACGGCCTCGTCAGCCTCGCGCTGGTCGATCTCGAGTGTGCGCGCGGCCTCGGCGGGCAGCCGCTCGGCCAGCCAGGCAAAGTTCAGGTCGCCGTTGCCCGGCGCGTAGTGGTCCCGCAGGCCGTCGACATCGTGCAGGTGGCTGCCCAGCACGCGATCGCCCGGCAGATCGAACCAGGCGTTGCGCTCCACCAGCCCGAGGCGGTGCAGCACCTCGGCGTGCCCCGCGTCGTGCCAGTACCCCGCCGTCTCCGGCGCGTAGGGCGTCAGCAGCTCCGCGGCCTCATCGGGCAGCGGGATCTGGTGGTAGTGCAACCGGCACTCGAGACCGAGCGCGATGCCCTTCGGCGCCGCGTACTCCGCCAGCTCGGCGAGCGAGCGCCGGGCCTGCGCGAGGTACGGGGCAGCGCGCTGTGCGCGATCGCGGCGCGCCTCGTCGATCGCCTGCTCCCAGGCCTCGGCGGCCAGCTGCCGGCGCGGGTACATCTCGCGCAGCCGGCTCGCCGCGTTGATCGCTCGCCCGCCCACGGAGCCGAGATGCACGACGACCGCGGGTGCGCCCGCCTCGGCGGCCACGTCGATCGATCGCTGCGTGTAGTGCACGGCCAGCGCTCGCTCCTCCTCGTCCGTGGACGCGAGGTTGAGGCCGCGGTTCCAGCCGCGCTCGCGGTCGCGTTCCAGCGGAGCGGGCGCGTGGACGGCCGTGACGGGCAGCGTCGCGTGCCCGAGGATTGCGCCGATCTGCTCGGCGTCCATCGAGTGGTTGATCTCGATCGCCTCGTAGCCCAGCTCGGCGGCGCGCTCCATGAAGGCGCCGAGGTCACGCTCGAAGCGCGGCTGCACCGCCCACATGGTGCTCAGCGCCAGCAGCGGCCGCTGCGAGGCACGATCTGACCCTGGGGCGCTCACCGCGCCCCCTCGGCTACGGGGTCTTTGGGACTCACGCTGTCGCGCGCTCTTCGACTATTGACTCTAGTTCGCGCTGCAGGTGCTCGATCACCTCGTCGTACGGGAAGGAGCCGACCGTCTCCGTGCCGCGCTTGAGATTCACGGCGACCGGGCCGCACCAGAGGCCGAGGTCGGCGTCATCTGTCTCACCGGGACCGTTCACGCGGCAGCCCATCACCGCGATGGTGACGTCGTGCTGCTTCGCCCAGGCCGTCATCTCGCGCACGTCCTGCGCCAGCTCGATGAACGCCTCGTTCTCCACGCGCGAGCAGGACGGGCAGGAGATGATGTTGAGGCCGTCGTCCAGCACCGTCGGCATCGAGCGGAAGCGCCCGGACTCGATGTCGGCGAGGATGCGCCGCCCGGCGTCGATCTCCGTGCCCTTGTCCTCGAACGGCAGCGTGAGCGAGACGCGCACCGTGTCGCCGATGCCCTCCGGCACCAGTTGCTCGAAGGCCAGCCGCGTCTTGATCTCGCCCTCGGGAAGCATCCCGGCCTCGGTGACGCCGAGGTGCAGCGGCACGTCCGGCCGCTCGGCCGCGAAGCGGCGGTTGCCCTCGACCACCTTGCGCCAGTCAGAGTCCTTGAGCGAGACGACGTAGCGCTCGAAGCCGAGGCTGTCGAGGATCGCGCAGTGCTCGAGCGCGCTGGCGACCATCGCCGCCACGTCGTCGTCGCCGTGGGCCTCGATCTGCGCCGGGTCGACGGAGCCGCAGTTGACGCCCACGCGGATCGCGCAGTCGTTCGCCTCGGCGGTCTCGGCGATGAAGGCGACCTTGTCGCGCACGGGCTTCTCGCGCTCGTGGTGCCAGAGGTGGCCGGGGTTGTAGCGGATCTTGTTCACGTGCGGCGCCACGATGGTGGCGAGGCGGTAGTTCTCCTGCAGGTCCACGGAGAGCGTCGCGGTGGTGCGGGCGCGCACCTCGGCCAGCGCCTCCACGTCCTTGCGCGAGTCGACGGCGATGCGCACGAGGTCCGCGCCGGCGCGTTGCAGCAACTCGACCTGGTTGAGGGTGGGCTCGATGTCCTGGGTCTTCGTCGCGGCCATCGACTGCACGGCGATCGGCGCGCCGCCGCCGATCGTGATCGGTCCGACGGACACGCTGCGCGTGTAATTGCGAGCCACTAGCCGACCTCCGTTGCGTTGATCGTTGGGCCATTCGGGCGGGGTGTCAACCGGATTCGTCGGGCGGGGTGCCAGAGGCCCCGCCACAGCAGGGACTCTCGCCGCGACGACGGCTTGCAGCTCAGGGCCATGGGTGCTTGTCCAAGTGTACGGTGTCGCCGTACACTCCAGAGAGATGCTTTTGCGCTCTGTTCCGCCACAGGGGTCTGCGCCGGCTGATTGAGGACGATGCCCCGCCACTTCCGGGGCGCGAGCAGGTCGATCGAGTCCGCGACATCCTTACTGCGCTGATGCTGGCCGAGGACATGAAGAGATTCACTGCTGACGCACCGTCTGGCTGGCGTGTTGACTTGCTCTCGGGCTACCGGCGGGGCATGTGGAGTGTGTCCGTATCCGAGAACTGGCGGGTCACGTTCGAGGGAGACGATGGCTACATCGATCGCCTGAACCTGGAGGACTACCACTGATGAGCGACAGCGGCATCGAAGTGAACATGACCCCCTCGCATCCGGGCGAGTTCGTCCGCGTGGAGGTCGTCGAGGAGTTGGGCCTGAGTGTGACGCAGGCGGCGGGCATCCTCGGAGTGCGCCGGGCGACGCTGTCCGATCTCCTGAACGGCAACGCCGCGCTCTCACCTGAGATGGCGCTGCGCATCGAAAAGGCCTTCGCTGTCAGCATGGACATGCTGCTGCGGATGCAGGCGTGGCACGACGCCTCGAGGATGCGCGCGCGTGCAGACGAGATCGCCGTCCAGCGTTACCAGCCAGCCTGAGCGGCGGCGCAGTCCCGCTAGCGGAACTGCGAGTCGCCGCTGGCGATTCGGGCGATGTCGGCGAAGGTGATGACGATCGCCAGCGCGATGAAGGCGATGAAGCCCACGAGGTGGACGAGCGCCTCCTTCTCCGGCGCGATCCGCCGCCCTCCTCGCAGCACCTCGATCAGCAGGAAGAAGACGCGCCCGCCGTCGAGCATCGGCAGCGGCAGCAGGTTGAGCACGCCGAGGTTGATCGAAAGCAGCGCCGCGAGCATCAGCAGCGGCGTGATGCCGCCCGCGCGCGCGACCTCGCCGGTGGTCTGGGCGATACCGACCGGGCCGGCGACTGCCGGGCTGCTGCCGCCCTTGAACCAGGAGACCAGCTCGTTGCGCGCGAGGATCATCGCGTCGAGCGTGGCCCGCGCGCCCGCGGGGATCGATTCCCACGGCGGCTGCGAGACCGTCTCCGTGAACGGCACGCAGCCCTCGCCGCCAACCACCGTGCACTGCGCGCGGATCGTGATCCCGGTCGGCCCCTGACCGCTCGGCGGCGTCCAGCGCGGCTCGACGCGCAGCGTGTCGTACTGCTGGCCGCGCCGCACGACTACGTCGATCTCCTTGCCGAGGTTGAGCCGGATCAGCCGCAGGGCGGCGGCGACGTTCGTCGCCTCGCGCCCGCCGATCTCGTAGATCACGTCGCCGCTGCGGAAGCCTGCGGCCTCGGCCGGCGCGTCCGGCACGACCAGCTCGATGACCGCGCGGCCGATCGACTCCTCGTGGGGGATCGTGAAGGCGACGGCGAAGAGCAGGACCGGCAGCAGCAGGTTCACGACGGATCCGGAGACCAGCACGATGAAGCGCTTCCAGCGCGCGGCGGCGGCGAGCGAGCGCGGGTGGTCCGGGAGCTCCTCGCCGAGCAGGCGCACGAAGCCGCCGAGGGGCGTCCAGTTCAGCGAGTACACGGTGTCGCCCCACTGCCGCCCCACGATCCGCGGCGGGAAGCCCACGCCGAACTCCAGCACATAGATGCCGAACAGCTTCGCGGTCGCGAAGTGCGCCAGCTCGTGCGCCACGACCAGCACGACGAGCATGCCGATGAAGAGCAGGATCGAGCTGACCGCGTCGGGCGCGAACCACCAGCTGACAGCGAGCGCGACCGCGATCGACAGCGCCGTGGTGAGGCTTCGGGGGATGCGCACGCCGCCGCGCGCCGGGCGCTCGTCGCCGCTCTGCCCGCCCATGCCGTCACTCATGCGCGGCTCAGCGAATCCCGGCGGCCACGCGCTCGTTGACGAAGCGCTGGCCCCACGCCTCGGCGGCGATCAGTTGCTCGAGGCCGGGGTCCGTGTCCGCCTCGTGCGCGTCGAGCGCCTCCATCAGCAGCCGGGCGATGTCAGTGAAGCGGCAACGGCCGGCGAGGAAGTGCTCGACGGCGGACTCGTCGGCGCCGGAGAGCATGGCGGCCGAGGTGTCGCCGCGCCGTCCCGCCTCGAGCACGGTCGGCAGCGCCGGGAAGCGCTCCGTGTCCACCTCGCTGAAGTTCAGCGTCCCGCGCGCGGCGAGGTCGAGCGGCGGGGCGGGCTGCTGCGCTGCGCGCTCCGGGTAGGTGAGCGCGCACTGGATCGGCAGACGCATGTCCGGCTCGCCCAGCTGCGCCTTCATGGAGCCGTCGGAGTAGGTGACCATCGAGTGAATGATGCTCTCGCGGTGCTGGAGGATGTCGACGCGGTCGATCGGGATATCGAACAGCCAGCGCGCCTCGATCGCCTCGAGGCCCTTGTTGAAGAGGGTGGCGCTGTCGATCGTGACCTTCGGTCCCATCTCCCAGGTCGGGTGTTTCAGCGCCTGCTCCGGCGTGACGCGATCGAGCGCGTCCATGTCGTAGTCGCGGAAGGCGCCGCCAGAGGCGGTCAGCGTGAGCCGGTCGACGGTCTCCAGCGGCTCGCCCCAGAGGCACTGCCAGATCGCCGAGTGCTCCGAATCGATCGGGCGCAACTCCGCGCCGCGGTGCGCGTTCGCCTCGAGGGCGGCGCGCACGACGTGCCCGCCGACGACGAGCACCTCCTTGTTGGCGAGCGCGACGATCTTGCCGGCCTCGAGCGCGCGCAGCGTCGGCTCAAGCCCGAGGCGTCCCGCCGTGGCCACGACCACGATGTCCACGTCGGGCCGCACGGCCAGCTCGTCGAGCGGCAGCCAGGCGTCGCGGCCGAAGTCCGAGGCGAGCCGGTCCGCCTCGGGGCCGGGGCGGGCGCAGGCCGCGCTGGGGCGGAACTCCTCGATCTGTTCGCGCAGCAGGGAGACGTTGCCGCCGGCGGCGAGCGCGGCGACGCGGAAGCGGTCGGGCAGGCCGCGCACGACATCGAGCGTCTGCGTGCCGATCGAGCCGGTGGAGCCGAGGATCGCGAGGCCGATCTCGGTCATGCGGACCTCCCTGCGAGCCTCGCCCCGAGCCTCCGTGCGAGGTTGCGGGGCAGGGCCGGCGTTGCCGTTACAGCCACTGCAATAGCCAGTATAGCAACGGCCCCGCGAGCAACTGCGAGTCCATGCGGTCGAGCAGGCCGCCGTGCCCCGGCAGCAGTCCGGAGCTGTCCTTCACTCCGATCCGCCGCTTCAGCGCCGACTCCAGCAGGTCGCCCGCCTGCGCCGCGATCGGCAGCGTGACCGCGATCGCCGCGATCAGCACGGCTGCGGCGTCGAGGCCGAGTGCAATCGGCAGCACGACGGCGGCGCCGGCGCCGGCGAGGAATCCGCCGATCGCGCCCTCGCGCGTCTTGCCGGGCGAGATGCGGGGCGCGAGCGGGTGGCGGCCGATCAAGCGCCCGACGGCGTAGGCGCCGGTGTCGGTGGCGAAGGTGACGCCGAGCAGCACGATCAGCCAGCGCTGGCCCTCGGGCTCGCCGCGCAGCAGCAGCCAGTGCGCGCCGAGCACGCCGATGTAGACGACCGCGCCGAGCCACCAGGCCTCGCGCAGGCGGCGCGGGCCGGGGCCGGGCCGGACCAGCCCGTAGAGCGCGATGACGGGCAGCGGCAGCAGCGTCCAGAGCGGGAAGCCGTCCGCGGCCTGCCGCATCCAGGCCGCCGCGAGGGCCGTCGCGGCGGCTGCGGCCAGCGGCTGCCAGAGCGGCCGCGTCCCGGCGGCGGCGATGAACAGCTCGGCGGCTGCGGCGGCGAGCAGCAGCGAGATGGCGACGGCGAAGACGGGCTCCGGGAGCGCAATCGCCAGCGCCAGCAGTGGCAGCCCGATCGCGGCCACGAGGAGACGCGCGCGCAGCACGGCTCAGGCGTCCGGGTGCGCGTGCTCCGCCTGGCGGTCCGGGACCAGACCGAAGCGGCGGCGGCGGCGGCGGTACTCCCCCAGCGCCTCGTCCACGTCCTCTGGCCCGAAGTCGGGCCAGAGCGTGGAGGTGAAGTAGTACTCGCTGTAGGCCGCCTCCCAGACCAGGAAGTTGGAGAGCCGGCGCTCGCCGCCGGTGCGGATCAGCAGGTCCGGGTCCGGCAGTTCGGCGGTCGCCAGACGGCTCGCGATCGCCTCGGCGTCCACCTCGCCCGCGGCTACGCCGTCGGCGATCAGCCGCCGCACCGCCTCGACGATGTCGGAGCGTCCGCCGTAGTTGAAGGCGAGGTTGACGGTGATGCGGTCGTTGGCGGCGGTGCGGGCGACGGCTGCCGCCACCTTCTGCTGCAGCGAGCGCGGCAGCGGCGAGAGGTCGCCGACGTGGCGCAGCCGGATGCCTGCCTCGTGGAGCGAGTCCAGCTCGCGGTCGATCACGCGGCCGGCGAGCCACATCAGGTAGTCGACCTCGTTGCGCGGGCGTCCCCAGTTCTCGGTCGAGAAGGCGAAGAGGGTGACGACGGGGACGCCATGCTCGCCGAGGCGCTCGATCACCGGGCGGATGCGGTCGGCGCCGGCGCGGTGGCCCTGCTGGCGGCTCTGCCCGCGATCGCGGGCCCAGCGCCCGTTGCCGTCCATGATGATCGCGACGTGGCGGGGCAGCGCCTCGCTTTGCGGGCTCGCGACGCCGCTCGCCGCGGGCTTAGCGACCATGTTCGCTCGGAGGCCCGGCTGGCTCACGGACATGCGGCGTCACCCTGACTTGCGCTCCATGCCCCGCGCCCCGGCTGGCCCCTAGATTTCGAGGAGCTCTTGCTCCTTCTGCGCCCCGATCTCGTCGATCTGCTTCGTGTGCGCCCCGGTCAGCTCCTCGACGTCGGTGAGCGCGCGGCGCTCCTCGTCCTCGGAGAGCTCGCCGGCGCGCAGCGCCTTGCGCAGCTCGTCGATGCCGTGGCGGCGAATGTTGCGGACCGCGACCTTGCCTTCCTCGCAGCGCCCGCCGACCAGCCGCACCAGCTCGCGGCGGCGCTCCTCGGTGAGCGGCGGGATTGGCAGCCGGATGATGGAGCCGTCGTTGCTGGGCGTGATCCCGAGGTCGCTCGCCTGGATTGCCCGCATGATCGGCTGCAGCGCGGACTTGTCCCAGGGCTGCACGGTCACGAGCGTGGGATCGGGCGCGGCGAGCGTCGCGAGCTGGTTGAGCGGCAGCGTCTGGTCGTAGTGCGAGACTTGCAGGCGCTCCACGATCGCGGTGTTGGCCCGGCCCGTTCGCACGGCCGCGAGCGTCTGGCGGCAGGACTCGACCGCCTTGTCCATGCGGTCGTCGGCGTCGAGCAGGACCTCATCGACGTCCACCGCCGCCTCCTCCGGCCGGCATTCGCGCGCCGGCCTGCGTTGTCCGCCTCGCTACTCCGCGGGCGACCCTCCGCCGATCTCGAAGCGAATGAAGCGAGAGATGCGGATGTTCTCACCCGTCGCCGAGATCGTGTCCTCGACGAGTTGCTGGATCGTCTTGCCGGGCTCCTTGATGAACGGCTGTGTGAGCAGCGCGCGCTGCTCACGCTCGCCCTCGGGCACGTCCTCCGGGACATCGTCGGCTGTGAGCGCGTCCGGGTCCATCGCGGCGACCTGCAGCGCGACATCGTGCGCGAGATCGCGGAACTGCTCCGTGCGCGCCACGAAGTCGGTCTCGCTGTTCAGTTCGACGAGCACGCCGATGCGTCCGCCGGCGTGGATATAGGACTCGATTACGCCCTCGCCGGTCGCGCGATCCGCGCGCTTCGCGGCCGTGGCGATGCCCTCCTCGCGCAGCAGCGAGCGGGCGCGATCGAAGTCGCCCTCTGCCTGATCGAGTGCGCGCTTGGCGTCCATGACGCCCGCGCCGGTCTCCTCGCGGAGCCGCTTCACATCCTGGACTGAGACCACGACCGCTCCCTCGTTGCGTTGCGCCGGATGGGCTGCCTGCCGCGCCGGCAGGCTTCGTTCGTTACTGTTCCGCGCCGTCGGACGCCGGCGCAGCCGGGGTCGGCGCCTCGGCAGCGGGAGCCGCAGGAGCCGGAGCCGCAGGAGCCGGAGCCGCAGGAGCCGGAGCCGCAGGAGCCGGAGCCGCAGGAGCCGGAGCCTCTGCAGCGGCGGCCGGTGCGGCTTCGGCGGCCGGTGCGGCTTCGGCGGCCGGTGCGGCTTCGGCGGCCGGTGCGGCTTCGGCGGCCGGTGCGGCTTCGGCGGCGGGTACGGCTTGGGCGACGGGTGCGGCCTCGGCGGGCGGCATCATCGCCACCGAGCCGGCGGCGGCCGCCTCCTGCTCCACCTCGCCGTAGGCGCGGCCCTCGAGGACCGCGTCGGCGACGCGCGCCGTCACCAGCTGGATCGCGCGGATCGCGTCGTCGTTGGCCGGCACGGGGAAGTCGATCAGCGTGGGATCGGCGTCCGTGTCGCACATCGCGACGATCGGGGTCTTCGTGCGGTTCGCCTCGCGGACGGCGATGTCCTCGAGCTTCACGTCGATCACGAAGAGCATCCCAGGCGGCCGCTCCAGCGTGCTGATGCCGCCGAAGGCGCGCTGCATGCGACTGAACTGCTTCTCCAGCCGCAGCCGCTCGCGCTTGGGCAGCATCTCGTGCTCGCCGGAGGCGATCCGCAGCTCGAGGTCGCGCAGGTACTCGATGCGGCGCGAGATGGTGGCCCAGTTGGTGAGCGTGCCGCCGAGCCAGCGGTTGGTGACGTAGGGCATCCCGCAGCGATCGGCCTCGGCGCGGATCACGGCGCGGGCCTGCTTCTTCGTGGCGACGAAGAGCACGGTCTGGCCGGCCGAGACGGTCTCCCGGACCTGCTGCAGCGCCTCGTCGAAGCGCCGCACGGTCTGTGCGAGATCGAGGATGTGGATGCCGTGCCGCTCGGTGTAGATGAACGGCCGCATGCGCGGGTTCCAGCGCCGGGTCTGGTGTCCGAAGTGGACGCCCGCCTCCAGCATCTGCTTCATGGTTGCGGCTGCGCTCACGTCACTCCCTCGGCGCGTTTGCGCCTCGCATTGCGGCGGGCCGCAGCCTGCCGTACGCCTCTCGCGCTGCGTCTCCGGCCAGAGCCGACCGTGTCCGCGAGCCACCGAGTATAGCCACAGCCCCGGCGCAGGGGCCAGCGCAGCGCGGTCGGCTGTGGCCGCATGGGGGGCCCCGGAGCGCGAGGGCATGCGGGTGGCGGGAGACGCGTCGCTGGTCGAGACTATCCATGGACCAGGAGGGGATCATGGGCGAGCTGACGGAGAGCGGCGAGGAGATCGTCATCACCGGGAGCGGCCTCCCGGCGCCGCAGTTGGCGCCGCCGCGCATGGCGTTCGGCCGCAACCGGGACAAGATCAGAGTCCTCGGCGACATCGTCGCCCCGATGCCGGCGCACTGGTTCGGAGACGCTACCGACTGAGTCGGCTTCCGAAGGGCAGCCGAGGCGTCCGGGTTGTGGCGTAATAGGCCCTTGCGTACACTGACTCGCACGCCGTGGGAGCGTTCTCCTGCGGCGTTGCTGCGCGACCAACCCAACGGAGACTCCCCGATCGTGCCGACCTACGACTACCGCTGCGATAGCGGCCACCGCTACGACAAGCGCCAGCCCTTCGGCTCTCCCCCGGAGCAGCCGTGCGACGAGTGCGGCGAGACCGCCCGTCGCGTCATCCACGCGCCGCCCGTCGTCTTCAAGGGCTCCGGCTGGTACGCGACCGACAGCCGCTCCACCTCCAAACGCAGCGAGCCCGCCAGCGACGAGGACTCCGAGAAGTCCGACAAGGTCCTCGCAGCCGAGGCGGCGACCTCCGAGCGCGAGGCCAAGAAGGAGTCCGCCGCCGCGGCGAAGAAGAAGACTGAGGCCTCCTCGAAGAGCGGCTCCGGCGACAAGAAGAGCAGCTAGGCGGCGCGAGGCCCCTCGTGCGAGCCGTCGTACAGCGCGTCGATCAGGCGCGCGTCTCCGTCGATGGCGTCGTCAGCGGCGAGATCGGGCGCGGGCTGCTCGTCTACGTCGGCGTCGCCACGGGCGACGGGCAGGCGCAGGCACGGTGGCTTGCCAGGAAGGTCGCCGAGCTGCGCATCTTCCCCGGCGAGGCGCGCGGGATGGACCGCTCGCTGCTCGATGAGGGCGGCGGCGCGCTGATCGTCTCGCAGTTCACCCTGCTCGCCGACACTCGCAAGGGCCGCCGCCCCTCGTTCTTCGAGGCCGCGCCGCCCGAGGACGCCGAGCCGCTGGTCGCGGCCGTCTGCGAGGAGCTGCGCGCCCTCGGCGTGACGGTCGCCGAGGGCCGCTTCGGCGCGATGATGGCGGTCGAGAGCACCAACGACGGCCCGGTGACGATCACCCTCGACAGCGAGGCATAGCGCGCGGCGGATCACACGTGCTGAGACGGCGCGTTACTCGGGCAGCAGCAGCGCCTCGCCGCGCGCGACCAGCTCCTGGAGGCGGTCGGCGGTGACGTAGGCGTCCGCATCCGCCGAGCTGTCGAGGGCGGCGCCGGGCAGCTCGCCCGCCTCGTGCGCGGCGCTGAGCTGCGCGTGGAGATCGCGGCTGCGCTCCGCCTGCGGGTCCGCGCTCGCGGCGCCGCGAGCGAGCGTCGTCCCGGCGTTCGGCAGCAGTGTGACGAAGTGCGCCGCCGCGCCGATGCCCTCGAGCACCTCGCGGTAGACGGCCGCCAGCTCCGGGTCGACGACGTCGCAGATCGCGACGGCGTAGCGCATCGCGATCGCCTCGCGTGCGACGGCGCAGGCGGCGCGGGCGCCGAGCCGCAGTTGCTCCGCGGCCTGCGCGTCGCCGTCCCAGGGGCGGCGGTAGCCGGCGCAGACCCAGCGCCGCAGCTCGTCCACCTCGATCAGCAGCATGCGGTCGAAGCGCTCGCAGAGCGCCCCCGCGACCGCGCTCTTGCCCGCCCCCGGCGGCCCCGAGATGACGATCACCTGGTTCATGCCGGCTCGACCTCCAGCGAGATGTCGAGGGCCGGCGCGGAGTGCGTCAGCGCGCCCACGGAGATCAGATCCACGCCCGTCGCCGCGATCTCGCGCACGGTGTCGAGGCCCACGCCGCCCGAGGCCTCGAGCAGCGCGCGCCCGCCGGCCGCCTCGACGGCCTCGCGCATCGCCGCGACCGGCATGTTGTCGAGCATCACGATGTCCGCGCCCGCCTCGATCGCGAGCAGCGCCGTCTCCACGTCCGGCGCCTCGACCTCGATGCGCTGGGTGTGCGGCGCACGATCGCGCGCCTCGCGCAGCAGCTGCGGGAGCGTGATCCCGCGCGCGGCGGCGGCGGCGAGGTGGTTGTCCTTGATCAGCACGCCGTCCGCGAGGGTGTCGCGGTGGTTGTGCGCGCCGCCGGCGCGCACCGCGTAGCGCTCCAGCGCGCGCAGCCCCGGCGTCGTCTTGCGCGTGTCCGTGATGCGCGCCGCACCGCCCTCGGCCGCGCGCTCGACGAAGGCGCGCGTCAGCGTCGCGATGCCGCTCAGCCGCTGCAGGAAGTTGAGCGCGACCCGCTCGCCCGAGAGCAGCGGCGCGAGCGGCCCGGCGAGCGTCGCCACGATCTGCCCGCAGCGGACCGCATCGCCGTCGGCGGCCCGCGTCTCGACGGCAACGCCCCCGCCGAGCTGGCGAAAGACTTCGCGGACCGTGTCCAGCCCGCAGAGCACGCCGTCCTGCTTGATCAGCAGCGCGCCGCGCCCGGACTGGTCCGGCGGGACCGTCGCCAGCGTCGTCACGTCCTGCGAGACGCGGTCCTCGGCGAGCGCGCGCGCGACGGCGTCGCGCAGCGCCGCGGCGTCGGGCGGACGCAGCCCCTGCGGTGCGCCGCTCACGCGACGCGCTCCGGGTCCGCGGCAGGCAGCGATGCAGCGACGAGCGCTGCGATGCCGTCGAGGACTGCGGGTGCGCCCGCCGCGAGCAGCGCCTCCTCGCTCGAGTCCCCGCCACGGATGCCGCAGGCGCGCATCCCGGCGGCTCGGGCGGCCTCGATGTCGGCGACGTTGTCGCCGGCGTAGACGGCCTCGCGCGGCGCGACGCCGAGCCGATCGCAGGCGAGCAGCAGGCCCTCGGGCGCGGGCTTGGGCAGCCGCACGTCCTCGCGCCCGACCACGCCGAAGCGCGCGGCGACGCCCTCGCGCTCGAGGATCGCTCGCAGAACCTCGCGCGAGTTCGAGCTGACGACTCCCGCAAGCAGGCCGGAGCCTTCGAGCGCCTCCAGCGCCTCGCGCACGCCGGGCAGCAAACTCGTCGCCGCGATCCCTCCGGCCTCGGAGCGGTCGAGGATCGCCGCGGCCCCGCGCTGCGCCGCCTCGAGGGCGGCTTCGGGCAGCACGCCGGACGTTGCGATCCGCGCGTAGAGGCTGATCGCGCCGCGGCCGATCGCGTCGCCGGGGACGCCGCACTCCTCGTACCAGGCCGCGAGTTCGCGCGCGGCGTCGTTCCAGCGCACGTGCGAGCCGAAGTCGGCGAGCGTGTGATCGAAGTCGAAGAGCAGGGCCCGGACACCCGGGAACGGCGGCACGGGTGTCGAGGTCACGGGGCTGCCTAGGCGAGCGCGCGGAACACGAGCCGCCGCCGCCACTCCGGCCGCTGCTCCGGGAAGTCCCGCCGGTAGTGCGCCCCGCGTGACTCCTCGCGCAGCAGCGCCGCCTCCGTGATCAGCCGCCCGCAGGTCAGCATCGAGGCCACCTCGTGCTCCTCGCGCGTGTGCGGGTGGGGCAGTGCGGCCTCCCAGGCGGCGATCTGCGCCGCGGCCGCGCGCAGCCGCTCGCCCTCGCGTTCGAGGCCGGCCTCGCTCCACATCAGGGCGCGCAGCTCCTCCCGCGAGGGCGCGCGATCGGCGGGCCGGGCCGCGCCTCCGGCGTCGAGCGTGTGCGCGTCGCCGCTGAGCGCCGGCGGCCCTTCCTCGCCCTCGGGCAGGGGGCCGCCGTAGAGCGCCTCGACGAGGCGATGCGCGAAGACGACCGATTCGAGCAGCGAGTTGCTGGCGAGGCGGTTCGCGCCGTGCACACCCGTGCAGGTCACCTCGCCGACGGCGTAGAGGCCCGGCAGCGTCGTCCGCCCCCAGGTGTCCGTGCGCACGCCGCCCATCGTGTAGTGCGCCGCCGGCGAGACCGGGATGCGGTCGCGCGCCATGTCGAGGCCGGCGGCGAGGCAGGTGCGGTAGATGTTCGGGAAGCGCGCGGCCAGCCAGGCGGCGTCGCGATGCGTGATGTCCAGCAGCACGTGATCGCTGCCGGTCGCACGCATCTGCGCCAGCTCGGCCAGCGCGACGATGTTGCGAGGCGCCAGCTCCGCCGCCGGATCGAGATCGGCCATGAAGCGCCGTCCGGCGGTGTCGAAGAGCAGCGCGCCCTCGCCGCGCACGGCCTCCGAGATCAGGAACGAGGGCTGGCCCGCCAGCCGCAGCGCCGTCGGGTGGAACTGCGTGAACTCCATGTCCTGGACCTCGGCCCCGGCGCGGAAGGCGAGGGCGACGCCGTCCCCGGTCGCGACCTGCGGGTTGGTGGTCACGCGGTAGACCTGACCCGCGCCGCCCGTTGCGAGCACCACCGTCTCCGCCTCGCAGCGCAGCCGCGCGCCGTCGTCGGCGCAGAGCACGTCCGCGCCGATCGCGCGCCCGTCCGCGACCAGCAGCCGCTCGGCCAGCGCGTGCTCCAGCACCGTGATGCCCTCGCGCTGCACGAGCGAGGAGAGCGAGAGCTCGATCTCCAGTCCGGTCTGGTCGCCGCGCGCGCGCAGCACGCGCCGCGTGGAGTGCGCGCCCTCCTTGCCGAGCGCGGCTTCGCCCTCGGCCTCATCGAAGCGCACCCCGTAGCCGCCGAGGTCGGCGATGCGGCCCGCGGCCTCCTCGACGAGCACGCGCGCGGCGGCCGCGTCGACGAGCCCGGCGCCGGCCTCGATGGTGTCGCGCAGGTGCAGTTCGGGCGAGTCGCCGGGTCCGATCGCGGCGCTGATGCCGCCCTGGGCGTAGCGCGTGCTCGCCTCGTCGATCGCGCTCTTCGTGACGACCAGCACCTCGGCGCCGCGCTGGTGGGCCTGGAGCGCGACGAACAGGCCGGCGATGCCGGAGCCGATGATCAGCAGGTCCGCGCGCAGCACCTCGCGCGCGGGCTCAGGCTGCGGTGCGGCGGGGTGGGCGGTCACGGTTCGGCGCCGGGCCGCGGTTAGCGCAGCGCCAGCATGCGCTCGAGGGCGATGCGGGCGTGCGCCTGCTCCTCCTCGGGCACGACGATCTGGTTCACGACGTGCCCGGCGGCGAGCGACTCCATCACCCACGCCAGGTAGGCGGGGTGGACCCGGTACATCGTGCTGCAGGGGCAGACGACGGGGTCGAGGCAGAACACGGTCTTGTCCGGATTCTCCTTCGCCAGCCGCGAGACGAGGTTGATCTCGGTCCCGATGCCGATCGCCGACCCGGCGGGCGCCTCAGCGACATAACGCGCGATGTAGGCGGTCGAGCCGATCGCGTCGGCGGCCTGCACGATGTCGTAGCGGCACTCCGGGTGGACGACGATCCGCACGTCCGGGTAGCGCTCGCGCGCCTCGTCGATCTGCGTCGTCGTGAAGCGCTGGTGCACGGAACAGTGGCCCTGCCAGAGGATGACGCGCGAGCGCTCAAGCTGCTCCGGCGCGGCGCCGCCGAGGTTGCCCGCGGGCAGCCGCCAGTTCCAGAGCGTCATCTGCTCGAGCGGGATCCCCATCGCGTGACCGGTGTTGCGGCCGAGGTGCTGGTCGGGGAAGAAGAAGACGCGCTTGCCCTGCTCGAAGGCCCACTCAAGCACCTTGACCGCGTTCGAGGAGGTGCAGACCACGCCGCCGTGCTCGCCGCAGAAGGCCTTCAGCGAGGCCGCCGAGTTCATGTAGGTGACGGGGATCAGATCCTCGGTGGAGCCGAAGAGGTCGCCGAGTTCGCGCCAGGCGACGTGCACGTCGGCGGGGGCGGCCATGTCCGCCATCGAGCAGCCGGCCTCCATGTTGGGCAGCACCACCTGCTGGTGCGGGGCGGAGAGGATGTCCGCCGCCTCGGCCATGAAGTGCACGCCGCAGAAGACGATGTACTCCGACTCCGGGTGCTCCGCCGCGTACTGGGCGAGCATGAAGGAGTCGCCGCGCTCGTCGGCGAACTGGATGATGTCCTCGCGCTGGTAGTGGTGGCCGAGGATGACGGCGCGATCGCCGAGGCTGGCTCGCGCCTCGCGCACCCGCGCCACCAGCTCGTCGCTGCCGAGCTGCCAGTACGCCTCGGGAATCTCGCGCTGCCAGGAGCCGAAGGACGCCTCCTGCGAGAGCGGGAGCGTCTCGATGCCGACATCGGACTCACACTGCAACTGCGGGACGGGTCGGGCGATCGAGGAGACCATGGGGGAGGACCTCTCTGCGGCGCTGCGGACGCGAGAGCGACGCGGCAGCCGCGCGCTACACTTCGTGTATGAAGTACGCTAAGTGACGGCGTACATGGTACGCGAACTCCCCGCGGGGCGTCAAACCTGCGATGTCTGTCCTCAGTTGGACTCGACATCCCGTTACGCAGACGACGCGGTCGGAAGCTCCTTCACGGCTTCGCCGACGAGCCGGTCGGCTGTTGCGAGGTCGAACTGCGTCTGGAGATTCAGCCAGAACTGGGGCTCGACGCCGAACCAGTGGCCGAAGCGCAGGGCGGTGTCGCCGGTCACCGAGCGCTTGCCGGCGATGATCTGGCTGATGCGGTTGGGCGGCACGTCGATCTGGCGGGCGAACTCTGTCGGCGTGACGTCGAACTCCGCGAGTTCGTCCTTGAGGACGAGGCCGGGGTGTACGGCTTGCCTGAACACGTCATCGATCCTCCGTCGACTGGTGGTGCTCTTCAATCTCAACCGTCCGCCGTGCCCGGCGTCAATCCCATGGTGGCGAGCTGCCCGCCTTGCCGCCCGCAGGCCCGCGCCCCTACGATCGCTGGTGGAGGGGTCGCATAGTGGCCTAGTGCGGGCGCCTGCTAAGCGCTTATCCCTTTTCGGGATCGCGGGTTCGAATCCCGCCCCCTCCGCCATCCGCACCGCACGCGCCTCGAAGCGAGACGCACAGGCGGCGGCCCGCACGCCGGACGGAGTAGCCACGTGCCTACCTTCCACATCTGGACGCTCGGCTGCCAGATGAACCAGGCCGACTCCCTGCGCCTCGCCGCCGGCCTCGAGCGCACCGGCTACACGCCTGCCGAGGACCCCGCGCGCGCCGACCTCGCCGTCGTCAACACCTGCGCCGTCCGCCAGCACGCCGAGGACCGCGCCGCCGGCCGCCTCCACGCCCTCAACCAGCGCCGCAAGCGCGGCGAGACCTTCCAGATCGCGGTGATGGGCTGCATGGTCGGCCCCGAGGGCGACAAGGAGCGCGTCGCCCTCGCGCGCCGCTTCCCCTGGGTCGACGTCTGGGCGCGCCCGCAGGAGTTCGACCCGATCCTCGAGGTGGCCGGGCAGGCCCGCGACATCTCCGAGGGCGAGTTCTGGACCGAGACCTTCGGCGAACCGACCGGTCCGACGGCCTACGTGCCCGTCGTGCACGGCTGCGACAAGTTCTGCACCTACTGCATCGTGCCGCTGCGGCGCGGCCGCGAGCGATCGCGGCCCGTCGCCGAGGTGCTCGGCGAGGTGCGCCACCTCGCCGCCCGCGGGCTGCGCGAGGTCACGCTGCTCGGCCAGACCGTCGAGGCCTACGGCCACGACCTCGACGAGCGGGCCGACCTCGCCACGCTCTTCGAGGGCATCGAGGCGATCGAGGGCATCGCGCGCACGCGCTTCCTCACCTCGTACCCGAAGGACATGACGGACCGCATCATCGACGCAGTCGCGGACCTGCCGAAGGTCTGCGAGCACTTCAACATCCCCGTGCAGTCGGGCGACGACCGGATGCTGGAGCGGATGCGTCGTGGCTACAGCGTTGCCGAGTACGAGGAGCGCGTCGAGCGTATCCGCATGCGCATGCCCGACGCGGCGATCGCCACCGACGTGATCGTCGGCTGCCCGGGCGAGACGGACGAGGAGTTCGAGAGCACCGTGGCGCTCCTCGAACGGATCGGCTTCGACGTGATCCACGTCGCCGCCTACTCGCCGCGGCCGGGCACCTTCGCCTACCGCAAGCTCGAAGACGACGTGCCGCGCGAGGTCAAGAAGGCGCGCCTCAAGGTCATCGAGGCGATCCATGCGGAGAGCGCGGTCGTCCGCAACCGCGCGCTGCTCGGCGAGACCGTCGAGGTGCTCGTCGAGCGCGAGGAGGACGGCCACGCCAGCGGCCGCACGCGCGGCGGGCGGATCGTGCACTTCGACTCAGCCGGGTCCGGAGTGGGACTTGTCGGCGAGCTCGTCGGCGTCGAGATCGCCGAGGCGACCTCCTGGTCGCTGCGCGGGCAGCGCGCGGGGGCGCGACGTGACGGCGATCTCCTGCTCACGGTGGTCTAGGGCTGCACGATGATCGCGGCCGTGGCCGGGACGCGAGCGCGGCAATGACGAACGCGCCGGCCGTCGCCACGATCCTGGTCATCTTCGCGATCATCGAGGAGCGGCTGCAGGTGCTGCTCGTCTACCGCGACGAGCCGCCCGAGGCCGAGCTGTGGGCGCTGCCCGGCGGGCTCTGGGACGGCGGCCGCACGCTGCAGCAGGCGGCGGAGGTCAAGCTCTTCGAGGAGACCGGCGCCCGCGACGTCTACCTCGAGCAGCTGTTCACCGAGTCCGGGCTCGACCCCACGCAGCAGGGCGTCGCGATCGCCTACTTCGCGCTGGTCGAGGCGGAGGCGGTGCGGCTGCGCGAGAGTGCGGACGACGCCTGGCGGCCGGCCTGGCTGCCGGTAGACGCGCTGCCGCCGCTGGCGTTCTCCAACGGCCGCGTGATCGCGCAGGCGGTGGAGCGGGTGCGGGCGAAGCTGGACTACACGAACATCGCCTACGGCCTGCTGCCGGAGCGCTTCACGCTGCGCGAGCTGCAGGCCGCCTACGAGGCAATCCTCGGCGCGCGGCTGGACCGCCGCAACTTCCGCAAGCGCATGCTCTCGACCGCGCTGATCGAGGCCACCGAGGACGTGCGCCGCGAGGGCGCCCACCGCCCCGCCCGCCTCTACCGCTTCACCAGCCGCGAGCCCGTCTTCCTGTAGGTGCTACCCCCTCGCCCCTCGCGGGAGAGGGTTGGGGTGAGGGGGTCCGTTGCCCCATCGCGCGAGGCAGCCTAGTCGAGCTCGATGATGCCGATGATCCGCAGCCAGCGCCCCTCCCCTACGACCTCGCCGTCGAGCAGGATCTTGCAGGGCTGCCCGGGGTTCTCGGAGCAATCGGTGGTGGCGCGGGGAGGCGGGTGGAAGCGCGCGAGGTAGTCGGCGCTGTCCATCACCTCGATCTCGCCGCTGTGGACGTCGAGCACGGAGACCTCGGCGCGCTCCGCCTCTCGTTCGAGGCGCTGGAGATCGAAGCGGAACACGTTGGGCCAAGCTCCACTCGACCAGGCGAACTGGTCGGCGGACGCCCACTCCCCGTGGTACTCCTGAAGGACCGTCTCGGTCTCAAGCGACCAGAGGACACGATCGGTCTCGAAGTCGATGATGTCGAAACTCTGCCAATTCTCGCGCGCGTACTCGTCGGAGCCACGAGCCCGGCCGCGGACGACGTAGCGCCCATCCGGCGAAAGGCACGAGTGCGAGATGTACGCGCCTGATCCGCAGGGATTGAGGTGCGCAGCACCGCCGAGCGTCAGTACGACGTGCGACACACCCGGGTCGCCGTACTCGTCCCTCCACTCGAGCAGCCGCACGAGGACGGCAGCTGAGTCCGATGTCCACGCGTCGGCGCCGTCGCCGCTCGGCAGCCTCACCCCCCAGCTCGCGGAAGCATCCAGTCCCACTGCGGAAACCATCTCGTCCGCAGTGAGACGCAGGCTGCGGTCGCCGGCAGGGACGTCGAGGACAACGACGTGGTCAGGAAGATACGTCGTGCCGTCGCTGCCCCCGTAGAAGGTCGCCGCCACCTTGCGCCCGTCGGGCGATACCCGGAACGCGTTCGGCGAACGCTCGTGCAGCAGTTCAATCTGACCGTCAGGGGAGATCCAAACCAGGTCCTGGTCGATTTCCCCGACGAGGCCGCCGTGCGCGGCCTGTACGGGAGGGTCGCCTCGATAGTTGACGACAAGCCAGTCCCTGCCCGTGCCCACGTCATAGGCGATCGCCAGCCTCGGCGTGGTTGGATGGGGCCTGTATACCTCATAGAGCAGGAGCGGGCCCACCATCTCCTCGCGAGGTGGCGGAGGCGGCGGGTCGGGCTCCACTGCGACGCTAATCGGTGCGATGCCTCGGACCTCGAGGTCACCAGCAGGCTCGATGAAGCCAAGATACCCGAACCACCCAGCTGCTCCTTCCCAGATGACCCGGCCCTCGTAACAAATCCTGCGCACGGAGGACCGCGGGCCACAGCCGCCCCCGATAGGCCCCCGCATGAGTCCTTCGACTTCGGCTGTGAGGGGCGGGACTTCCCCGGTGGCGACATCGAGAACCTGGAGGACGCCAAGGCTGGGCTGATCACCCACTCTCCAATCAGGTTCGGGAGCCAGTTCGTTGAAGAAGACGTGGCGCCGGTCCTCCCAGGCCAGCTCCTTGCGGAGGCCCGGGCCCCACCAACTGTCGCCGGCGTAGTCCAGGTGCTGATACAGGCCCCCGCCGTCCTGGGCCTGGACCGTCAAGAGCACATCCCCCGTCTCGACATCGAGCACGTCCAGGCTCGCCCACACGCTCCGGCTGTGGTGAGGATTAAGCGAGATAGCGCCAACCGCTTCTCCAACGCGCAGGGCGTAGCGCAAGTCAACGGACACATGCCAGTCCTCCGGCAGCACATCGAACGTGCCGTCCAGCCGGAGGAGTCCGGGCCGCCGCCGTTCTTCTACCAGGAGCGCGGTCCCGTCCGCATGCCAACGCTGCCGGAGGTCTTCTGATGAACCGACGGAGATCGGGTCAAAACGCCTCCCGGTGTCCAGGAGTTCCTCGCCGGTGGCGATGTCGACGACGAGCACAGCAGCGTGGCGGGTGCCCCCGGAAGGGTTGACGCCGTACACGATGGCTACTTTCGTTCCATCGGGTGAGACTTCGAGCCAGGAGATCTGGTCGTATTCGAAGAGGACGCTCTCCGTCTCGCCTTCGAGGCTGACGCGGCGAACTTCGTCTTCAGCCCAGACGACGAGACTCTCGCCCGCCATCTGCACGGCGGACCGCTCCAGACCGCTGCCCAAGACGGTGTGCGGGTAGTCGAAGGCGACCCAATACCGGTCGGCGCTCAGATCGTAGACGTAGACAAGTCTCGTCTCCGTCCGCCCCCACTGTGGTCGGCCCCGGTCTACCTCCAATACTTCGTAGAGGACGAGCAGCGGGCCACTCACGGTCACGGGTGTGGGCGTCGGTTCGGGGGTCGGGGTCGGCGTGACTGTCGCCGCGGGTGTCGGGGTGGCCGTGGGGGGTGGCGTCGCGGTGGCGGACGGCGTCGGGGTCGGTGTGGGCGTCGTGACGAGGGTGGGCGTCTCGCTCTGAGTGGGACTTGGAGCGGCGGCCGGCGTTTGGGTGGCTTGCGGCGTGGTGACGGGGACGGTCGCGATGCCCTCGTCACCCCCGCACGACAACGCCAGCAGCATCGCTATCGCCAGCGATGCGAGGAGCCCGCGCATCATGAAGCGAGCACAGCGACGGGAGTCGCGAAAACCGCCGTTCGCCTGTGGGGGTGAGTTCGGCATCGCCTAGTTGCTCCGACCATCCTCGCAGGCAGGGAGGTCGAGAGCCGCGACACTGCGGTACCAGGTGAGCCCCTTCGGGATACAGCCGCTGAACTGGTTGTCCTGGAGATACAGGAACGCCAGGGTGGTGATGTCGCCCAGCTCTGCCGGGATCGGCCCGCTCAACTCGTTCCCGTGGAGGTCCAACTGCCTCAGGTTGGCGAGGCGGCCCAGCTCCGGGGGGATCGGTCCGCTCAACTCGTTCTCAGCCAGCGACAGGTTCTCCAGACTTGTGAGGCGGCCCAGTTCCGCCGGAATTGGTCCGCTCAACTCATTCTCACTCAGCCACAGGCTTTCCAGATTGGCAAGGCCGCCCAGTTCCGCCGGGATCGGTCCGCTCAACTCGTTCCGACCGAGGCTCAACGTCCTCAGGTTAGCGAGTCGCCTCAGCTCCGGAGGGATGGGCCCGCTCAGCGCATTGCCACCGAGCCACAGGTACTCCAGATTGGAAAGTCCGCCCAGCTCCGCCGGGATCGGCCCGGCCAACGTGTTGCCAGCGAGGTTCAACCGCGTCAGGTTGGCAAGGCGGCCCAGCTCCACCGGGATCGGCCCGCTCAACGAGTTGGCACCAAGGGACAGGTGCTCCAGATTGGCGAGTCGGCCCAGCTCCGCCGGGATCGGCCCGCTCAACTCGTTCCCACCGAGGCTCAGGCGCTCCAGATTGGCAAGGCGCCCCACCTCTGCCGGGAGCGGTCCGCTGAGCCTGTTGGTCCCGAGCTGCAGGTCGCGGAGGTTGACGAGGAGGCCCAGTTCCGGCAGCGGGCCGCTCAATTCGTTGTGGTTGAGATACAGGTACTCGAGCCTGGAGAAGTCTCGCAGCTTCGCCGGGATCGGCCCGCTGAGCTTGTTGCTCTGTAGCCACAGGACGCGGAGGTTGACGAGGCGGCCCAGCTCCACCGGGATCGCGCCGCTCAGTTCGTTCTCGTTGAGATAGAGGTACGTCAGCGCAGAAAGGCGCCCCAGGTCCGCGGGGAGCGTGCCGCTCAACCCGTTCTCATCAAGGCCAAGTTCCGTGACACGGCCCGTCCTCGATGTCCCCACGCCATACCACTCACTGAGCGGCCCGCTGGTGAGCCAGTTCGTGCTGTTGCGCCAGTTCGCACCGTCCGTGGCCTCGTAGAGCGCCACAAGAGCCGCCCGGTCGGAGGCTACGGCACTCTCCAGCGCGCTCACCGTCGGGGTGGTGGGTGTGGTCGCAGCGGCGGTGGTCGCGACCTCAGTTGGGGCGGCGGTCGGCGTCGGCGCGGCGTCGGGGGCCGGCGTCGGCGTTGGCGTGGGCTGCGGCGTGGCCGTCGCACGAGGCGTCGCGGTAGCGGCAGGCGTGGCTGTTGTGGACGGCGTAGCGGTAGCGGCGGGTGTTGGCGTGGCCGTCTCGCGAGGCACAACGGTTGGCGTCGCGGCGGGCGTGGCGGTCGCAGCCACGGTGGGCGAGGGAGCCACGCGGTCCTCGCTGCTCTCGCAGGCGAGCGTCAGCAGGACGAGCAGCGCCAGCAGCCCCGCGCACACGCGCGCGAGCCGAGGGGCGGTGCGGTTGCTGACGGCTCGTGCGTTCGCCAAGAGCAGCCCCCCTGACCTGCTAGCGCCGCGTACGACTGTAGGACGCTTCGCAGGTTCTGAAGGTTCCGCCGGGCTGGGGATCGGTCGCCAGCCGCGCCCCGAGGGCTGGCGCTACAGGTCGATCAGGCCGCCGTCGACGCCGAGCTCGACGCCCAGCACGTAGGACGAGTCGTCCGAGGCGAGGAAGAGCGCCGCCTTGGCGATCTCGTCGGGCCGGCCCTCGCGGCGCATCGGGATGAGGCGGCGGCGTATGAACTCGCGCGTCTGCTGGTCCATCGTGGTGGCGAGGATCGGCGTGTCGATCAGGCCCGGCCGGATCGCGTTGACGCGGATGCCGCGCCTCAGCAGCCCCGCGCCGAGCGAGCGCGCGAGCGACCGCGCGGCCGCCTTCGAGGCGCCGTAGACTGCGCCCTCGGCGTAGCCCTCCCGGTCCGCGCCCGAGGTCATGATCACGATCGAGCCGCCGTCGTTCATCCTCGGAGCGGCCTTCTGGACCGTGAAGAACACGGACTTGAAGTTGAGCGTCGCGACCGCGTCGAAGTCCTCCTCGGTCACGTCGAGGAAGGGCTGCGGCGGACTATCCCCGCCCGCGTTCACGACCACGACGTCGATCGGCCCCAGCTTCGCCGCGGCCTCCTCGAAGAGCCGCTCGAGCTCCTCGACCGAGGTGACATCGCAGGGGATGGCGATCGCCCGCTCACCGAGGGCAACCGAGGCGGCGTCGAGCCTGCGCGGGTCACGCCCGCAGACGGCAACGCGCGCGCCCTCGGCAAGGAACGTGCGTGCGACGGCCAGGCCGATCCCGCTCGTGCCGCCCGTGACGACGGCGACCTTGCCCTCGAGCTTGCCATCTCTGGTGCGTTCGGTCGTCACAGTTTCTTGCGCCCTCCTCCGCGGCGGAGCGTAGGCAAGGGTGTGGGGGCGCGGCAACCGGGGCGCAGGCCTGCCTGCTGTTATCGCCCGATCCTCTCGTGGAGCAGGTTCGCAACGTATGCCATGAAGCGCGTGGTGCGATCGCCCCCTGTAGAGGACGGCGGTGGCGCTGACCCTTGCCGGACCTCGGAGAGTTCGTCGTCGGAGAGCGAGCTGCTCCACTTCCGAAGACGTTCGTCCGTCCAGGTAGTCCGGATCGCCCGTTTCTCGATCCAGCGTGCGCTCGCGTCGCGGCTCAGGCGATCGTCGGCGACACGCAGAGCGAAGTCCACGAGGCGATCGTTCGTCGTGAACAGCACGAAGCCATTGCGGAGCAGGAACCACGCCATGGCGGTGACCGCCAGCCGTTTGTTCCCGTCCACGTACGGGTGGTTCTTGTTCAGGCTGTAGTGCAGCGCCGCCGCCTTCTGTTGAGCGGTGCGGTGGTGCGGCCAGTGCGGCTGAGCGAGGGCCGACTCCAGGCGCGCGGCTCCTTGCGGCCCCGCCAGCTGGAAGGCGGGCGTTCCGGGGAACTGATCCTGAGTCAGCGTCTCGACGATGCTTTGGATCTCTCCCTCGTCGAGGTAATGGAGGCGGCTCATTGCTTCCTCGGTCGATGTGGCGCGAGCGGTCGGAGCGGCTACGCACCGTGTGACGTAGTGGCGGTCAGCACGAATCGTCGGCACCGGGCCCGCCAGTTTCGGGATTGGCGCCGGTGCCTTCTAGTGTTTATCGAGTTCCTTGAGGGCAGGCGCCCAGCGTGCGATCAGGGCGCGCAGATCCTCGCGCAGTTCCGCGCTGAGCCCGTTGCGCTTCTGCCCGGAGCGAGAGGTGGGCTCAGCGCCGTCGCGGCGTTGCGGCTGGGTCTTCTGCTTCACCATGGCCGTACCAGCGTACACCAGCGGCGGGCGCGAGGCCCTACAGCAGGCCGGTGCCCCGGAGCTGCTCAAGACACGTCTCGCCGATCTGCGAGGGGGAGTCGGCGACCATCGCGCCGGCCTCGCGCAGCGCGGCCTTCTTCGCGTCGGCGGTGCCGGCCTTGCCGGCGATGATCGCGCCGGCGTGGCCCATGCGACGGCCGGGCGGGGCGGTCGCGCCGGCGATGAACGCCGTCACCGGCTTCGACATCTGCGCGACGTACGCCGCCGCCTCCTGCTCGGCGGTCCCGCCGATCTCGCCGATCAGCACGACCGCCGCCGTGTCCGGGTCCGCCTCGAACAGCGCCAGCGCCTCGGCCTGCGTGGTGCCGATGATCGGGTCGCCGCCCACGCCGACGCTCGAGGACTGCCCGATGCCGGCCCGCGTCAACTGGTCGACCGTCTCGTAGACGAGCGTGCCGGAGCGCGAGATCACGCCGACGCTGCCTTCGAGGTAGACGTCGGTGGGCATGATGCCGGCGCGCGCCCGCGCGGCCGGGGTGATCACGCCGGGGCAGTTGGGGCCGATCAGCGTCGTCTCCATGCCCTGCAGCGCGCGCTTCACGCGCACCATGTCCAGCACCGGGATGCCCTCGGTGATGCAGATCGCGACGGGGATGCCGGCGTCGGCGGACTCGAGGATCGCGTCGGCGGCGAAGGGCGCGGGCACGAAGATCAGCGAGACGTTCGCGCCGAACTCGTCGACGGCCTCGCGCACGGTGTTGCGGATCGGCGTGTTCTCGAGGACCTGCCCGCCGCGGCCGGGCGTGACGCCACAGACGATCTGCGTGCCGTACTCGCGGCTGGTCTTCGCCTCGCGCTGTCCCGCGCCGCCGAAGCCCTGGATGACGACGCGGCTGTTCTCGTCCATCAATACGCCCACGTTACGCTCCCTCGCTCGTTGTCCGTCCCTGATTGCTTGTCGGGCAAGCCTGCTCAAGGTCTAGCCGGCGTTCGCCGTTGTGGTACACGCGGTGTTCGAGGCAGTCACTATCCCAGCCGCTCAGCAGCCAGTAGCCCTCGCGTCCGCCATCGGCCCCCCGGAGCCGCTCGATCAGTTTCTCGTGGCTGTGGAGGTAGTTGCGCGTGCTGCGGCTGGAGTCCCATAACAAGATCCGCAGCTCAGCGCGGGCGCAGAGCAGCTTGTCGAAGTCGTAGAGGACCGCGGCCCTGTTCCCCAACTCGGTTTCGAACGCAAGAAACAGACGCTTGAAGTCCGGGATCTCGAGGTCGCCGAGTGTGGACCCTCGGTACTCATCACCGTACTCGACCCACGAGACATCGAACGAGTATTCCTTCAGGGCGGAGTGGTCGCGCTTCCTTGGGTCCCAGGTCCAACAACTTCCGTGTCGCATGCCCAAGCGGCATTCGGCTGTCTCCTGCGCTTGATCGCCCAGGCCGTTCGCTCTCGGGTACATCCGCGCGAACTCGAACCCCATCCTCCAGATGGGGCGCTTGAGTGCTGGTGTGATGACGCGCCCGCTGCATTTTTTCGCTACTTCGGGAATTCTCACGGCCTTACATAGCGCATCCTGGATGCGCTCGATCAGGACTGGCGTCGGGGGCAGTTCCTTCGCGGTCACGCTGGGCCTAGCCCGCCGCCTCGACGGCCTTGCGCGCGGCGTCGGCGAAGCCGTCCGCGCGGATCAGATCGATGCCCGATTCGTCGAGGATGCGTGTGCCCTCGTCGACGTTGGTGCCGGCCAGCCGCACGACCGTCGGCTGCGGGATCAGGCCGTCGCGCTTGGCCTGCACCACGCCCTCCGCAATCACGTCGGTGCGCGCGAGGCCGCCGAAGATGTTGACCAGCACGGCCTTCACGTCCGGGTCGGCGCCGATCAGCCGCAGCGCGGTGACGATCGCCTCCGGGTCGTTCGCGGTCCCGATGTCGAGGAAGTTCGCGGGCTCGCCGCCCTCGAACTTGATCGCGTCCATCGTCGCCATCGCGAGGCCGGCGCCGTTGACCATGCAGCCGATGTCGCCGTCCAGCTTCACGTAGTTCTGCACGCCGGCCTCTTCAGCCTCGACCTCCAGCGGGTCGTCCTGCGAGGTGTCGCGCAGCTCCACGAGGTCGCGATGCCGGAAGTCGGCCTCGTCGTCGATGCTGAACTTGGCGTCGACGGCGAGCAGCTTGCCGTCGCCGGTGACGACGAGCGGGTTGATCTCGGCGAGCGAGCCGTCGTTCTCCTCGAAGGCCCGCGCGAGCGCCTGGATCAGCGCGACGGCGGGGCGGTTGAGGTCGCCGTCGAGGCCCGTGGCGAAGGCGAGGGCGCGCGCCTGGTAGCCCTGGAAGCCGCAGGCCGGGTCGATCGCCTGGCTGTGGATCTGGTCCGGCGTCTCCTCGGCGACCTGCTCGATGTCCATGCCCCCGGCGGCGGAGGCGATCACGACGGGCCGCCCGGACTGGTTGTCGATGACGGCGCCGAGGTAGAGCTCGCGCGCGACGTCGATCTGCTCCTCGACGAGCACCGAGTTGATCGGCTGGCCCTGCGGGCTCTGGATGGTGACGAGCCGCGTGCCGAGCAGCTCCTCGGCGGCGGCGCGCGCCTCCTCGGCGGAGTTGGCGAGCTTGATGCCACCCGCCTTGCCGCGTCCGCCGGCGTGCACCTGCGCCTTGACGACGACCTTGCCGCCGAGCGCCTCGGCGGCGGCGGCGGCCTCGTCGGCGCTGCGGGCGACGGCGCCGCCCGGCACGGGCACGCCGTAGCGCGCCAGCAGTTCCTTTGCCTGGTACTCATGCAGCTTCATCGCGGGCTCCCGGTGCGGATGCGGTGGTGGCGTGCCTCGGGGGTTCCGAGGCGGCGCGGCGGATGGTAGCACCTGCCGGGGCGTGGGCAAGGCGGCGGGGTTTGCCGATGGGTTGTTTCACTACTAGATTATTGTTGCAGAATCGCAGGAGACATCCGTGGCCCTGTCGAGCATGTTCAAGTGTCCGTCATGTGATGCGCTGTTCGGCAGTCGCTACCGCATGGAACAGCACCAATTCAACTCCCACGACGAGCGGTCAGTGATCGAGGCGGAACCCGTCGCCCCGGACGTAGCCGGATACTTGAACCTCGACGATCTGGCGCGTGCTGTTCATGGACACGAGGTAATCGCAATCCCGATAGGAGATTTGCGGGACACGTACGGAGCCGAGCGACTCGGCGTCGACGTGCGCGACAAAATCCATCAAGGTCTACAGAGGCGTAAGCTGGCTCACTTCCCGACGCCCTTGCCGAGGCATCAGGAGGAACTGGTGGTGGTTTACGAGCTGGGCGGCCCTGTGTCCGGGCTGATTGGCGAGGCAATCGGGGATCCGCACGACTCGTTGATCGAAATGAGTCGATTTGTCTCACAACTCATCCGGCAGGCTTCGCGGGCGCGGGTCAAGCTGAACACGATTCAGGATGTGTTGGCAGACGAGCCTGGCGACAGCCTGAGCGACCTCAAGGATGAAGACTGACCGCCCCGGCCTCGCGCCAGCTCCTTTGGCGCGCGCGCGAACCACCCAGGCAACTTCGAGTCAGGCCTCGCCGGTCGGATCGGCCTCGGCCTTCACGGCACCGATCGCCGTCCAGAGATCGTTCCCTACGGCTTCCCAGTCCGCCGCGAGCGCTTCGGCGTCGGACCTGCCCGGCCGACTGATGCGGACGCGCGGAGAGAAGACTCCCGCGAAGTCGAACAGGCTCGCGGCGCCCCCCAGGAGCGAGGGACGAACAACGGACACTCTCCGGTAGGCGCCCGCGCGAAGTTGCTCGGCGCTTCCCGCGTAGCGCCGCTTCCGTCTGCCCGGTCCCGATCGTACGGCCATGCGAACCTCCGGTGAGCAAGCAGTATAGCGTCAGGGCGCGGCTCGGTGCGGATGTCACGGCTCTTCGGACGCACACCGCGCCAGCGCCCCGCCTTGACACGGTATTTCCCGTCTCGCTAGCGTTCTTCTCCTAACTTGGCCAGTGACAAGAGCCCCGGGGCTCTTCCGGTGAAGCCGGATAGCTGGCCTCTTTTCCTGCCTTCATTCGGACTCAGTAGAGTGTAATGGCCTCCGCACTTTGCCCGCGCCGCCCTGCCTGCGTACCCTCCGAGGCATGCGAATGTCACGGCTGTTCGGACGCACGCTGCGCCAGGCGCCCGCCGATGCGGAGACGGCGAGCCATCGGCTGCTGCTGCGCGCGGGCTGCATCGACCAGCTCATGGCCGGCGCCTACAGCTACCTGCCGCTCGGTCGCCGCGCGCGGCTCAAGGCCGAGGCCGTCGTGCGCGAGGAGATGGACGCGGCGGGCGGGCAGGAGGTGCTGCTGCCCGCCATCCAGCCGGTCGAGATCTGGCGCCAGAGCGGGCGCGAGGAGGCCTTCGGCCCCGTGCTCTTCCACCTCAACGACCAGCGCGGGCGCGAGCTCGTGCTCGGACCGACGCATGAGGAGGTGATCACCCGCCTCTTCGCGGACCACTCCAGCTCCTACCGCGATCTGCCCGTCACGCTCTACCAGATCCAGACCAAGTTCCGCGACGAGGGACGGCCGCGCGGCGGCCTGGTGCGCGTGCGCGAGTTCACGATGAAGGACGCCTACTCCTTCGATGCCGACGAGGACGGCCTCAGCGCCTCGTACGAGGCGATGTTCCAGGCCTACCGCCGTATCTTCGCGCGCTGCGGCGTGCCGACGGTCCCCGTCGAGGCGGACTCGGGCGCGATCGGCGGCAAGGGCTCGCAGGAGTTCATCTTCCTCAGCGAGGCCGGCGAGGACACCGTCGCGCTCTGCTCGGACTGCGGCTACGCCGCCAACACGGAGAAGGCCGCCTTCGCCCGCCCGCCCGCCGAGCCCGAGGACGCGCTCCCCCTCGAGGAGGTCGCGACGCCGGGCGCCACGACGATCGAGCAACTCGCCATGTTCCTCGACGTCCCGGAGGCGCGGACCGCGAAGGCCGTGTTCTACATGGCCGAGGGCGGCGGCGAGGCGGACGAGCCGATCTTCGCCGTCGTGCGCGGCGACCTGCAGATCAACGAGGTCAAGCTCGCGAACGCCCTCGGCGGACGCGCACTGCGGGCGATGAGCGACGCCGAGGTGGAGCAGTTCGGCCTCGTCGCCGGCTCCGCCTCGCCGGTCGGGCTGGGCGATCGCATGACGGTGATCGCCGACAGCTCGATCCCGGACTCACCGAACCTCGTCGCCGGGGCGAACCGGCCCGACCACCACCTGATCAACGTCAACCACGGCCGCGACTGGCAGGCGAGCGAGGTCGCCGACATCGCCCTCGTCGAGGACGGCCACAGCTGCGGGGTCTGCGGCGAGGGCGTGATCGGGCTGCATCGCGGCATCGAGATGGGGCACGTCTTCCGCCTCGGGCAGATCTATTCCGAGGCGTTCAGCGTCGACGTGCTCGGGCCCGACGGCGCGGCTGTGGTGCCGACGATGGGCTGCTACGGGATCGGCGTGGATCGCATCGTCGCCGCGGCGGTCGAGGCGAACCACGACGAGGACGGCATCAGCTGGCCGGCCTCGGTCGCGCCCTACGACGTGCACCTCGTCGCGCTGCGGCTGGACCGCGATCCGCAGGTCGCCGAGGAGGCGGAGGCGCTCTACGCCGGGCTGGCGGACGCCGGCCTCGAGGTGCTGTTCGACGACCGCGACGAGTCGCCCGGGGTGAAGTTCAACGACGCCGACCTGATCGGCCTGCCGTGGCGGCTCACCGTGTCAGCCCGCAACCACGAGCGCGGTACCGTCGAGCTGCGCACGCGCGCGACGGGCGAGGTGGAGCACGCCCCGCGCGGCGAGGTCGTCGCCCGCCTGCGCGCGCTGCGTGTAGCGGCGATCGAGGCGCTGGACCCGGATATCGCAACCGACTGAGGAGATCCACGCCCCGCGAGGGCGGGGGTGCGTGCTACACTGGCGGAGACACCAGCGCCTCCTTGCGAGACGTGGGCCAGCGCCCACGTTTTTTTGTAGCAAGGGCGGCCCCAGCCGGGGAATCCCCGGGAGCGGCGGCAGCACATGAAGAGCGAATTCGTCACCGCGATCGCGCAGCTTTCTGCGGAGAAGAACCTCGACAGCGATACGGTCTTCCAGGCCGTCGAGGCGGCGATGGCCTCCGCCTACAAGAAGGACGAACTCCAGTACGCCGAGATCGAGGTCAAGATCGATGTCGAGACGGGCGACATCGACGCCTGGCGCGTCTGGGACGTGATGCCCGACGAGGAGATCGAGGACGACGAGATCCAGGTCTCACCCGAGCGCGCGGCCGAGATGGGCCATGCCGGCGCGGCGGAGGGCGAGCGCATCCGCGAGCCGCTGGAAGCCTCGCTCGAGGCCGGCCGCATCGCCGCGCAGACGGCGAAGCAGGTGGTGCTGCAGCGCCTGCGCGAGGCCGAGCGCGAGGCGGTCTTCGGCGAGTTCACCACCAAGCAGGGCGAGCTCGTCTCCGGCACCGTGCTGCGCGTCGAGGCCGGGCGCCGCAACGTGATCCTCGACCTCGGGCGGACCGAGGCCGTGCTGCCGGCCGCCGAGCAGGTGCGCCCCGAGCACTATCGTGTCGGGCAGCGGCTGCGGGTCTACGTCAAGGAGGTCTACCGTGCGGCCAAGGGGCCGCAGGTCGTCGCCTCGCGCTCGCATCCGGAGCTGCTGCGGCGGCTGCTCGAACTGGAGTCGCCGGAGATCGGCAAGGGCACCGTCGAGATCGTCGCGATGGCGCGCGAGCCCGGCTACCGCAGCAAGATCGCCGTGATCTCGCGCCAGGACGGCATCGACCCGATCGGCGCCGTCGTCGGCGTGCGCGGAGCACGCATCCAGAACGTGGTCAACGAGCTTGGCGGAGAGCGCATCGACGTGATCCGCTGGGATCCGAACGAGGCGGGCTTCGTCGCGAACGCGCTGAGCCCCGCCGAGGTCGTCTCGGTGCGCCTTGAAGTGGAGACGAACACGGCATTCCTCGCGGTGCCCGACAAGCAGTTCAGCCTCGCGATCGGCAAGGAGGGGCAGAACGCGCGCCTGACCGCGCGGCTGACCGGCCGCCGCATCGAGATCAGCCCCGAGAGCGTGCTGATCCGCAACGGCGAGGATCTGTACCCGCCGCCCGAGCCGAACATGGACGCGCTCCCGCTGGCGCCCATGCCCGCGCTCCCGACACTGCCGGACGTGGTGGCGCCCTCGCAGGCCGGCTACGCGCGTCCCGGGCTGCCCGGCGAGCACGAGCCGATCGAGGCGCCCGCCGAGCCCGCCCCGCTCACACCGGAGCAGGAGGTGCTCGCCGAGTTCGCCGAGCCCGCCGCGGCTGCCGAAGCCGCCGGGGAGGCCGCGGCTGCGGCCGAGGTCGCCGCCGCGGAGGCCGCGCCGGCCGAGGCGGCGCCGGCGCCCACGCCGGCCGCGCCACGATCCGCGCCCGGCGGGCTGCGCTTCGCCGAGGAGATCGGCGAGCTGCGCGACATCGACGACGAAGCGGACCGGCCGGCGCGTCCCGGCCGTGGTCCCGCACGCCGCCGCCGCCGCGGGGCGGCCGAGCCGGCGCGCGAGCGGCAGCCGCGCGGTGGCCGCCGTCGCTTCGAGATCGACGAGGAAGATATCGAGGAGGGGCTCAGCGAGCTGCACGGCGACGTCCCGTACGACGATGCCGATGCCGATGCCGATGACGCGGATGAGTACGCGGAGTTCGAGGAGTACGAGGACTAGCCGCGGCGCAGCGAACGCGATCAGCGAACGGGACGGATGCAAGGCAATGGCCCCGGCCCGCACACGGACGCCTCCGCAGCGTAGCTGCCTGAGCTGCCGCGAGCGGCGCGATCAGCGATCGCTGACCAGGCTCGTGCGCGGCGCGGACGGCTCGGTCAGCGTGGACGAGCGGGGACGCGCGCCGGGACGCGGCGGCTACCTCTGCGAATCAGCCGCCTGCTGGCAGCAGGCGATCGAGGAGAGACGGCTGGATCGGGCGCTGCGGACCGCGGTCAGCGCCGCGGACCGCGCTACACTGCGTGCATACGCGCAGCAGCGCGAGGCCAGCCGGAGCGCCATTGCCGCGACCGCCGGGACCGCACGAAATGGGGAGCACGAGCGATGACCCAGGCTCCGGACCAGACCGTTTCAACTGCCGAGGCGCCGCGCGTCACGATTCCTCCTGCCGTCGTCATCAGCGACCTCGCGGGCCTGCTCGGCATCACGCCCGTCGACGTGATCAAGGAACTGATGAAGAACGGCGTGATGGCGACCATCAACCAGGTCGTGGACTTCGACACGGCCGCCGTCGTTGCCGCCGACCTCGGGTACACACCCGAGGAGGAGGGCGGCGAGGAGGCGGCGGCCGCCGCCGCCGGCGAGGTCGAGTCCGCTCCCCTGTCACGCCGCATCATCGAGGAGGGCGAGGACGCGAAACCGCGCGCGCCGGTGGTCACCGTGCTGGGCCACGTCGACCACGGCAAGACGACGCTGCTCGACACGATCCGGCGCGCCAGCGTCGTCGAGGGCGAGGCCGGCGGCATCACCCAGCACATCGGCGCCTACCAGGCCGCCGCCCCGGACGGCCGCACGCTGACCTTCATCGACACGCCGGGCCACGAGGCGTTCACGGAGATGCGCGCACGCGGAGCGCAGGTCACCGACATCGCGATCATCGTCGTCGCCGCCGACGACGGCGTGATGCCGCAGACGCGCGAGGCGATCGATCACGCCCGCGCGGCCGGCGTGCCGATCGTGGTTGCGCTCAACAAGACGGACCTGCCGAACGCCAACGTCGATCGCGTGAAGCAGGGTCTGATGGGCGCCGAGCTCGTCCCCGAGGAGTTCGGCGGCGACACCGTCGTCGTGCCCATCTCCGCGCTCGTCGGCGACGGCATCGACGACCTGCTCGAGAACGTGCTGCTCGTCGCCGATCTGGAGGAGTTGAAGGCAAACCCCGATCGCGGCGCCATCGGCGTCGTGCTCGAGGCGGCGACCGACCCGCGGCGCGGCATCGCGGCGACGATTCTCGTGCAGACGGGCACGCTCCGCCGCGGCGACGTGATCCGCGCCGGGCTGGCCTACGGCCGCATCAAGGCGATGACGGACTCGGGCGGGCAGCAACTCAAGGAGGCGGGCCCCTCGACGCCCGTGACCGTGCTCGGGCTGAGCGAGGTGCCGCCGGCGGGCGAGCGCTTCGAGGCCGTCAAGGACGAGCGCAGCGCCCGCGCCGAGAGCGAGGAGCTGCGCCGCGCGGCCGACCGCGAGGGCAGCGTCCGCATCGGCGTGACCCTCGACACGCTCTTCGGGGAGATTCACCGCGGGGCCGTGCAGGACTTCAACATCGTGCTCAAGACGGACGTGCAGGGCTCGATCGAACCGCTCGTGCGCGCCATCGAGGGCCTCGCCGTGGATGAGATCAACGTCAAGGTGATCCACGCCGCCGCCGGGACGGTCAACGAGTCCGACGTGAACCTCGCGGTCGCGTCGCAGGGCGTGATCATCGCCTTCAACACCCGCCCCGAGCCCGGCGCGCAGCGCCTCGCCGAGGCGGAGCACGTGGAGATCCGCGAGTACCGCGTGATCTACGACGTGATCGAGGACGTCGAGCAGGCCGTGCGCGGGATGCTGCAGCCGATCTACGAGGAGCGCCGCGACGCCGTCGCCGAGGTGCGCCAGGTCTTCCGCCGCGGACGCCGCAACTCGATTGCCGGCTGCCTCGTGCGCGACGGCGCCGTCACGCGCGGCGCACTCGCGCGGGTGATGCGCGGCGGCGAGTTGATTCGCGAGGCGCGCATCGACTCGCTCAAGCGCTTCCAGGAGGACGCGCGCGAGGTCGCCGCCGGCCTCGAATGCGGCATCACCGTGGATGGCTTCGAAGCCTTCGAGGAAGGCGACGAGATCGTCACCTACCACATGGAGCAGGTGCGCTAGCGTCGCTCCCACGACAGCGCCGGGGCGCACGCCCCACCACTACCCAAGATCGGATTCACCTGTGAGGACCGCGCCGCGATGAGCCGTCGCATGGAGAAGGTCAACGACCTCATCCAGTCGGAGCTGGCCGAGCTGCTGCAGCGCCGTGTCAAGCACCCCGTGCTGGCGGACGCCTTCCTCTCGATCCTGCGCGTCGATGTCGCGCCCGACCTCTCGACGGCGCGCGTCCACGTGAGCGTGATGGGCGCCGAGGACGGTGGCGCCGAGGTGCTCGTCGCGCTCGAGCGCAGCGCCTCGTTCCTGCACCGCGAGCTGATGAAGCGGCTCCGCATCAAGCGCGTGCCCCGGCTGCACTTCGTGCTCGACGGATCGATCGCCGAGGCGGACCGCATGACCGTGCTGATGCGCGATCTCGCGAGTTCCGAGGGGCGCGAGCTGTGAGCGCCTCCGCCGCGCGCGCGGAGGCCCCGGCGCTGAGCGGCTTCCTCAACATAGACAAACCCCCGGACATGACCTCGTTCGACGTGGTGCGGGTGGTGCGGCGTGCCGCGCGCATCCGCCGCGTCGGCCACGCGGGCACGCTCGACCACCCGGCGACCGGCGTGCTGCCGATCGCCCTCGGGCCCTCGACGCGGCTGGTCGACTCGCTGATGGACGCGCGCAAGCGCTACCGCGCGACCGTCACACTCGGCGTCAGGACCGACACCTACGACGCCGTGGGCGAGGTACAGGCGAGCTGCGACGCCTCTGGCGTGACGTGCGCCGACGTCGAAGACGCCCTCGACGCGTTCCGCGGCGAGTTGATGCAGACGCCGCCCGCCTTCAGCGCCGTCAAGCTCGAGGGCGAGCGCGCCTGGCGCGCGGCCCGGCGCGGCGAGCAGCCGCAGCTCGAGCCGCGTCCGGTGACGGTCTACGAGCTGACGCTCGAGTCGTGCGAGCCGCCGCAGCTGGAGATCGAGGTCGAGTGCAGCAAGGGCTTCTACATGCGCTCGCTCGCGCACGACCTCGGCGAGGCGCTCGGCGTGGGCGGGCACCTCGGGAGCCTCAGTCGCACGGCGGTCGGGCCGTTCCGCCTCGAGGACGCGACGACGCTCGATGACGCGGTACTGCGGCTGGAGGCGGGGCTGAGCGATGAGCTGGTGCACGCCCCGGACGCGGTGCTGCGCGACTGGCCGGCGGTGATCCTCGGCAAGCGCTCGATCGCGCTGGCCCGGCAGGGCCGCGACGTGCGTCCGCGGCCGATCGACGGGCGGCCCCCGGCGCGGGTCGGCGTGAAGGCGCGCGGCTACGGCGCGCACGGCAGGCTCGTCGCGCTGCTGGAGTGCGGGCCGATCCCCGGCATCTGGCACCCCTACCGTGTCTTCGCGGACTGAGCCCACCACGCCTCGATGATTGCGCGCGCCCGCTCGCGGGCCTACCCCGCCGGTGAGGCGCCGCGCTCGGTGACGAGGCGCAGGAAGGCGGCGACGCGCGCGTCGTCCGGCGCGTGCGCGCGGCGGACCGCGAGCAGCGTGCGCTCGGCGATGAGCTCGCGGCGCTGCGGCCGCAGCGAGGGCGTCCCGGCCTCGGCGATCTCGGCGGGCAGCACGCTCCAGCAGAGGCCGAGCGCCACCATCTGGCGCAGCACGGCCGGGTTGTCGCTCTCCAGCGTCACGAGCGGCCTCAGTCCGCGCAGCGCCAGCCCCTCGTCGATCAGCAGGCGCGTGCGGCGTCCCTGTGGGTAGAGCGCCCACTCCCCCTGCTCCGGCGCCTCCTCCGTATCCCGAGGCGCGTAGACGTAGAGCGGCTCGCGCAGCACCTCGGTCGAGCGGTAGCCCTCGGGGGGCGGCCCGACGACGAAGGCGACGTCCAGCTCGAAGCGCGCCAGCCGATCGAGCAGGACGGCGCTGCGATCGACGATCAGCCGCACCTGTACGCCGGGGCGGGCGTCGCGGAAGGCGCGCACGGTCCCCGGCAGCACGTAGAGGCTCGCCGCGTCGATCATCCCGACCCGCAGCACTCCGCCGCCGCCAGCCTCCAGCTCCTGCAGCCACTCGCGCAGTTGCGCGGCTCGGCCCAGCACCTCCGAGGCGAAGCGGGCGACCTCGGCGCCCGCTTCGGTCAGCCGCCGCCCCCGTCCCGCGCGCTCCAGCAGCGGCGCGCCGAGCCGCCGCTCCAGCTGCGCGATCGCCTGCGAGAGCGCGGGCTGGGTGACGCCGAGGCGGCGCGCCGCCTCCGTCAGCGAGCCATGCCGCTCCACAGCCCGGAGATACGCGAGCTGCTGCATGTGCACGTTGAGCGGCGCGGCCTCGATGGCCTCGATGGGTTCTGCCGCGTCGCCACCGGCGACCTCGGGGGGAAGTGTCATGGGGGTAGCATAGATAAGCACGGCTTCTGTGTCTCATCATCGATTCGTATTGGAGTAATGGAAGCGGCGCGCCTATCGTAGTTCGGAAGACCGCGCCGCGCTCCCGCGCGAGCGGCGCGAATGGAGGTTGCTCGATGGGCGATCCGATCAACGTAGCGATCATCGGCGTGGGGAACTGCGCCTCCTCGCTGGTCCAGGGCGTCGAGTTCTACCGCGACGCAAGCGCGGACGAGACGATCCCGGGGCTGATGCACCCGCAGCTCGGCGACTACCACATCCGCGACATCCGCTTCACCGCCGCCTTCGACATCGACGTGAACAAGGTCGGCAGCGACATCTCCGAGGCGATCTACGCGCCGCCGAACAACACTTTCCGCTTCGCCGACGTGCCGGCCACGGGTGTCACCGTGGACCGCGGCATGACGCACGACGGCCTCGGCAAGTACCTCTCCGAGGTGATCACGAAGGCGCCGGGCGCAACCGCCGACGTCGCCGGCATCCTGCGCGCGACCAACACCGACGTCGTCGTCAACTACCTGCCCGTCGGCTCCGAGGAGGCGACGAAGTGGTACGTGGAGCAGGTGCTGGCGGCGGGCTGCGCCTTCATCAACTGCATCCCCGTCTTCATCGCCAAGGAGGGCCACTTCCAGCAGCGCTTCATCGATGCGGGTCTGCCCGTGATCGGCGACGACATCAAGTCGCAGGTCGGCGCGACGATCCTGCACCGCCTGCTGGCGAGGCTCTTCCTGGACCGCGGCGTGCGCGTGGACCGCACCTACCAGCTCAACTTCGGCGGCAACACGGACTTCCTCAACATGCTCGAGCGCGAGCGGCTCGAGTCCAAGAAGATCTCGAAGACCAACGCCGTCACCTCGCAGATCGACTACGAGCTGCCGGGCACGGACATCCACGTGGGGCCCTCGGATCACGTGCCGTGGCTGGAGGACCGCAAGTGGTGCCACATCCGCATGGAGGGCACCACGTTCGGCAACGTGCCGCTCAACCTGGAGTGCAAGCTGGAGGTCTGGGACAGCCCCAACTCCGCCGGCGTCGTGATCGACGCCATCCGCTGCGCGAAGATCGCGCTCGACCGCGGCATCGGCGGACCGCTGCTCGCCCCCTCGGCCTACTTCATGAAGTCGCCGCCGGAGCAGTGGGTGGACCACGTCGCGCGCGAGGAGCTCGAGGTCTTCATCGCCGGAGAGGCGGAGGCGGCGGCGGCCGGATAGCAGGCGCGCGAAGGCGCCCGTCGCGCGATCCGCGGGGTAGACTGCGCGCCGATGGCCATCTACTGGGGGTTCCGGATCGCGGCCCTGCTCGTGCGAGCGGTCCCGCTGCGAGCCTCGTACGCGGTCGCGCGGCTGGGCGGGATCTGCGTCTTCTACCTCTGGCGCGGCGGTCGCCGGCGCTGCATCGCCAACATGCGCCGCGTCACCGCGGGCGACGAGGCGCGTGCGCGGCGGCTGGCCCGCCGCTCCTTCGCCTTCTACGGCCTCTACATCGTCGACTTCCTGCGCCTCACCGCCGTCTCCGGCCCGGAGGTGCGGCGGCGCATCATCTTCGACGAGTGGCCGCAACTCGACGAGGCGCGCGCCGGCAACGGCGTGCTCCTCGTGACCATCCACTTCGGCAACTGGGATCTCGGCGCGGCCGCGATGACGGAGCACGGCTACCCGATCTCCGTCATCGCCGATACGTTCGCCGACCCGCGGCTGGACGACCTCGTCTTCTCCTCGCGGCGGGGGATCGGGCTGCGCATCCTGCCCGCCGGGCGGCTCACGATGCAGCTCGTGCGCGCCCTCCGCGACAACGAGATCGTGGCCGTGCTCGCCGACGTGCCGCAGCCCACGGGCGGCGTCGGCGTCGAGTTCTTCGGCGCGACGATCTCGGTCCCGGACGGTGCGGCGCGGCTGGCGCTGCGCACCGGGGCCAACGTGGTCGCGGCCACCGTGCCGCGCCTGGGGCCGTGGAGCGACCAGTTCGTGGGCGAGTTCCGGCGCATCGAGTACGAGCGCACCGGCGATCGCGATGAGGACTCGCGCGCGCTGACGCAGGCAATGTTCAACGCCTTCGAGGAGATGGTGCGAGCCCGGCCGGAGCAGTGGTACATCTTCCGCCCGCTCTGGCTGGACGATGCGGTGACGGAGGCTGCGAGCTAGCCCGTGTCTGGCTTCATCCTGCTGTGGTGCTGGGTGCGCCTCTTCGGGCGGCTGCCGCAGCGCGCGCTCTATCTCATCGCCGACCTCGGCGCGGCGCTTGCCTGGTACGCCTCGCCGCGGCTGCGGAACGTCGCACTCGCGCACATGCGCCGCGCCTGCGCCCCGGAGGCGACCCCACGGGAGCGAACCCGCGCCGCCCGCGGTTGCCTGCGCAGCGCCGCCCGCTACTGGGCCGATCTTGCCTGGTCGGCCCACCGCCCGCCCGAGCGGGCGATCGACCGTCTCGAGGCCGTCGATGGCTTCGAGCACTTCTTCGCCGCGCACGACCGCGGCTGCGGCGTGATCCTCGTCTCGGCGCATCTCGGCAGCCCGGAGCACATGGTCCGCGCGGTTGGCGCGCTGGGACTCGACGTGCTGGTGCTCACGGAGCCGCTCTCGCCGCCCGCGCTGCACCGCCTCGTGCACGACGTGCGCGCGTCGCCGGGCGTGCGCTTCGTGCCCGCGGACCGCCGCGGCGTGCGCGCGGCGATCGAGCAGTTGCGCAACGGGGGGATGCTGGCCATCCTCGGCGATCGCGACGTGCTCGGCAGCGGGCAGTTGCAGCCGTTCTTCGGCGAGCCGGCGCGCCTGCCGCGAGGGCCCGTCGAGCTGGCGTTGCGCGCCAACGCGGACATCGTCGTCGGCTTCGTGCGGCGCACGGAGCGGGGAGGCGTGCGCCTCAGCCTCGATCCGCCGCTCGTGCTGCCGCGCAGCGGGGACCGCGAGGCCGATGCGGCCGCGGGGATGGAGCTGCTGCTGCGCGCGCTGGAGCGCGGCATCCGCGAGTCCCCGGATCAGTGGTTCGCGCTGCACCCCGTCTGGGATGACACGGGCCCGCCGGCCGGGTCTGCCTCGTAGCCGCCGCTCGATGTGCGTAGAATGCCGCCATGACCGATGACGCGTCCTCGGTCATCCGCTTCGGCCAGGCCGACCTCCAGATACACACGGCGCACGGCGACGGCATGGCGGATGCGGGCGCGCTGCTCGACCACGTCGAGCAGCACACCGATCTCGACGTGCTCGCGGTGACCGACCACGACGACGTGCAGGGCGCGCTGATCGCGCGCGAGTTGCATGCGCAGGGGCGCTACCGCTTCGAGTTCGTCCCCGGCATCGAGCTCACGACCCGCTCCGGCCACCTGCTCGCACTCTGGATCGACGAGCCGCTGCCGACGCTGCGGCCGCTCGAGGAGTCCGTGGCGGCCGTGCACCGCGCCGGCGGGCTGGCCGTCGCCCCGCACCCGTTCTCCTGGCTCACGCGCTCGATCGGGCAGCGCGCGCTCGAGCGGCTGCTGGCGATCGACGACCCCGCGGTGCACCTGGACGGCATCGAGGTCGCGAACCCGACGATCGCGGGGCGCGTGACCGGCGCCAAGGCGCGGCGGCTCAACGCCGAGCGCTACGGCCTGGCGGAGACCGGCGGCAGCGACGCACACTTCCTCGAACACGTCGGCAGCGCGACGACGATGTTCGAGGGCAGCACGGCGGCGGAGCTGCGGCAAGCGATCGTGGAGCGTCGCTGCTGCGGGGTCACGCACGGCGCGCCCGGACTGCGGACGCTCGGCGTGCGGCAGTTGGCGGCGCAGCAGTTGCGCGGGCTCGCCGTGACGCCGCGCAAGGTGGCCGGTGAGCGCTGGCGGCGGCTGCGAGGGGAGACGGCGCGATGAAGATAGCGCTCGTCTCTCCCTACGACTGGCTCACTCCCGGCGGGGTCAACAAGCACATCGAGCAACTCTCGGCGCGCTTCGAGGACTACGGCCACGAGGCGATCATCCTCGCCCCGGCCAGCGCCTCGGTGGACGACCCGCGCGTGCGCGTGCTCGGCCGCCCGACGCCCGTGCCCGCCTCGGGCTCGATGGCGCGCATCGCGCTCTCGCCGCGACTGGGGCGGCAGGTGCGCCACGTGCTCGAGCAGGAGGCGCTGGACGTGGTGCACGTGCACGAGCCGCTGATGCCGACGCTGCCGATCCAGGTGCTGCGCAACTCGCGCGCGGCGAACCCGGACGTCGTCAACGTCGGCACCTTCCACGCGACGAAGGACGGCGGCAACCGCCTCTACTCCTACGGGCGGGGGCTGCTCAAGCGCTGGTTCCGCGAGCTCGACGGCAAGATCACCGTCTCGCCCCCCGCCGGGCGCTACGTCGGGCGCTACTTCCCCGGCTTCTACAACATCATCCCCAACGGCATCGAGGTTGAGCGCTTCGCCGATCCCAGGCTTGAGCCGATCCAGGGCCTCGATGATGGGCGCGTCAACATCCTCTACGTCGGGCGCGCGGAGAAGCGGAAGGGACTCGCGCACCTGCTGCGCGCCTTCGGCATCGTCAACGCGCGCGACCCGGGGACGCGCCTCGTGGTCGTCGGGCCGGACTCGCGCGGCAAGCGCCGCTACCGCGCCTCGATGGAGCACGCGGGCCGCCGCGGCATCCGCTTCGTCGACGACGTATCCGACGAGGATCTGCCCCGCTACTACCGCAGCGCCGACATCTTCTGCTCGCCGGCGGAGGGCCACGAGTCGCAGGGCTACGTGCTGCTGGAGGCGCTCTCCTCGGGCGTGCCGATCGTTGCCTCGAACATCGACGGCTACGCCTCGGTGGTCACGGACGAGGTCGAGGGGCTGCTGGTGCGGCCCCGCGATCCGATGGCGCTCGCGGACGCGCTGACACGGCTGGTGCGCAGCCGCGGGCTGCGCGAGGAGCTGGTGAAGGCGGGCCGCCTGCGCGTCGAGGCCTACTCCTGGCCGCGCGTCACGCGGCGGGTGCTCTCCTACTACGAGCGACTGCGCTACGATCGCGCTACCCACAGCCGCGCGGTGCAGGCCGCCGCGCGGCGTCCCGACTAGGCGCGGGTCCGCATTGAGGACGAGCGCGGCAAGGAGCACGCGGCGATGACGATGCTCCCGCGCTTGCTGCCCTCGCGCGTCCCGGCGCTGATCCTCGATCCGATCGTGCGCGTGCTGATCGCGCTGCGTATCACGCCGAACGTGATCACGGTCGCCGGCTTGCTCGGCGCCGTGGCCGGCGCCGCGCTGATCGCGAACGGCGAGCTGCTGATCGGCGGCATCGTGGTGCTGATCGCGGGCGCCCTCGATCTGTTCGACGGTGCGCTGGCGCGGGCGACGGGCCGCGCCGGCCCGGTCGGCGCGCTGCTGGACTCCACGCTCGACCGCTGCTCCGAGGCGGTCGTGCTGTTCGGCGTGATCCTCTACGAGCTGGAGCGCGGGAACAGCGAGGAGGCCGCGCTGGTCTTCGTCGCGCTCGCGGGCTCGTTCCTCGTCTCCTACGTACGCACGCGGGCGGGGGAACTTGGCTCCGATGTCACCGCGGGGCTGGCGACGCGCCCGGAGCGCGTGCTGCTGCTGTCGGTGGGGTTGATGACGGGCTGGCTGCGCGTGACGCTGTGGATCCTCGCGATCGCCACGGTGCTCACCGCGCTGCAGCGTCTGGTGGTCGCAATCGGCGCGCTGCGGCGCGCGCAGACAACGGAAGGCGGCGATTGAGGTGGTGAGCAGCGAACCGGTCATCCCGCGCGAACAACGGCCAGCGATCGCGAACTACCTCTCGCAACGCCTCGCCGGACCCGTCTCGGTCGAGACCTGGACGCAGCGCGAATCCAGGCTCGTGCGCACGGACCGCGATCCCTGCATGTTCTGCGAACCCGTCTCCACCGCCGCGAGGCAGCTCGCCGCGCTGCACCCGCTGATCTCGCTCACGCCCTACGACATCGACAGGCACGCCGACCGCGCCGCCGAGGCCGGCATCGAGCGCCCGCCCGTGACCGTGCTGCGAGGGCGCAACGGCCGCGAGATTCGCTTCGTCGGGCTCTGGTCCGGGCTGCTCTTCACGGCCTTCATGGACGCCCTGGTCTACGTCGGCGGGGGCGTCGCGCCGATCAACCCGGAGACGCGCGAGGCGCTGCAAGCGATCGAGGAGGAACTGCGGATCGAGCTGCTCGTCGCGCCCTACGACCCGTACTCGGCCTACACGCTGCGGGTGGCCGCGGCGTTCGCGGTCGAGGGGCGCCGCGTGCGCCTCGAGGCGATCGAGATCTCCGAGTTCCCGCGGCTGGCGCAGGCGCGGATGGTCTCCGAGATCCCGGTGCTGCTGGTCAACGGCCGCCGCTTCACGGGCGCCTGGGACGAGAACGACCTGCTGGAGCAGTTGAAGCGCGTCGCCGCCGCCGACCCGGAGCCGGTGATCCGCGAGCGCATCCTCGTCTCGCCCTTCATGGACGTCGACCAGGCGCAGGAGTTCGCCGCCCGCGAGGCGCAGGCCGCCGCCGGCCAGCCGCCGCCCACCACGCCGGGCGGCCTCATCATCCCCGGCCGCTAGCCGGAGCGGCGCGAGACGTAGCAACCCTCAAGGAGCCTGGAGTTCGAAGGTCCCGCAATCGCGGACCCGGATGCTGGACCACGCGGCCTGTACCTCGAAGGTGACCCGTCCGGGGCCGGAGGCCACGGGGTGGCTGTTATCGCGGTAGACACGGCACGAGTTGTCTGAGTCGAGGGCGCGGTACGTTCCCGGCGCGATCTCGGAGGGCACGAGGTAGACGCCGTCACCGAGACCCCCGGGAGTCGCGGGTGTAGGTGTGGGTGTGGGCGTCTCGGCCCTCGCCGCCGTGGGCGTTGGCGTGGGTGTGGGCGCATCGGCCCCCGTCGCCGTAGGTGAGGGCGTGTTGGCCCGCGTAGCCACAGGCGTTGGCGTCGGCGTGGGCGCGGCCGTCGTCGCCGCGGCGGACGTTGGCGTCGGAGTGGGCGCGGCCGTCGCCGCCGCGGCGGCCGTTCGTGTAGCAGTGGGCGCGGCCGTCGCCGCCGCGGCGGACGTGGCGTCGGAGTGGGCGTATCGGCCCCCGTCGGCGTAGGAGAGGGCGTGTTGGCCCTCGTAGCCACAGGCGTTGGCGCTTGTGCGGGTGTGGCGACCCTCGCCGCCGCAGGCGTTGGCCTTGGTGTGCGTGCGGACGGAGCCGCGCCTTGTGCGCGGGTTGGTGTTGCGGTTACGGCGTTCGAGCGGTTGAGAATCGGCGCGGGAGTCGATCGGCGCAGGGGTGTCGTCGTTGCAGTGCGGGGCGCCACCGTGGCGCGCGCTGTGGCCGGTGGTGTTGAACTGTCGTCCGACTGCATTTGTACGACGGCCCGACCGACAATGCCGACCGCGAGGACAGCGAGTAACAGAGTCCACGGCCCGATCCTCGATCGTGAGCGGCCTGGTGGTGACTCGGGGCGAGCTTGTCGCTGCGCTGCACCGGGTTCCCTGCGTGCCGATCGCGGTTCAGATCCCGGGGTGCGGCCACCCGTATCCGCACGCGGCGTTCCGGCCCTCCACACGTCGTACGCGCGCCGCTGCTCCGCCCTCGACAGGACTTCGAAGGGGGCGTTGAGCCGTACCATGCGGGCGGCATCCGGCTCGGAGCTGCTGTCCGGGTGATACTTCCGTGCGAGTCGCCTGTATGCGGCCTGGATGACCTCGCCAGAAGCGTTCGAGGAGACTTCGAGCTCCTCGTAGAGATCGAAGTCCGGGAAACCTTCGCTCATCCCAGCGCCCGGCCGCTAGCCGGGGCGGCGCGCGATGTAGATGGCGCCGCCAGCGAGCGCACCCGCCAGCAGCAGCGCAACGATGCCGACCGCGATGCCCACGACGGCGTTCGAGCCGCCGCCGGCGCTCGCTGCCGCAGCCGTCGGCTCGGCGTCGGCTGCAGCAGTCGCAACCGGGGCCGCCGCCTCGCTGGTCGCGGCCGGCGACGCCGCTTCACCGTCGCCGGAGCCGCTGCTTGCGCCGATCGAGGTCGGGATCGCGAGTGGGGCGCGCGTCGCCTCGGCGGCCGGGGCGGCGGTGGCCTCGACGCGCGGCGCGTAGTCGATCGGGTCGAGGCCCTTGGCCACGCGCCAGCTGTTGTAGAGGCCGTCCTGGTCGAACCCGTAGATCTGTTCGAGGGCGCTGTCGGTGGTCGCGCCCTCGCGGACGGTGCGGAACAGATCGGCGAATTGCTGCTCGCCCAACTCCTCGATCATGTAGTCCACCACGGACCAGGACTGGCCGTATTGGATGTTGATCAGGTTCGGGTTGTTGCTGGGGGACTCCAGGTTGCGCAGCCGCAGCGTGCGGTCCGCGGCGATCGCGAAGGCGATCGCGTCGTCGTACTCCAGCTGCGAGCTCTGCATGTAGACCGCCGTGCCCTCGTCGAGCCACGAGGGGATGCGGGTGAAGGGGCCGTCGCCGGCGATGGCGGTGACGATGTGCGCCGCCTCGTGGCGCACGACGTCGATCGTGGCGTGGAAGACGAACAGCAGATCGGAGCCGACCCGCTGGCCGCCGGTATTCACAAGCCGGTCGAAGACCGCGCCGCGCGAGCGCATCGCCAGTTCGCCGTCGTTCTCGGAGGCCCAGACCATCACGCGCACCGGGTACGGAACCTTCACCTGCAGCAGCCGCTCGGTGGCTTCGAGGGACGAGCGGGTGCCCTCCAGCACGCGCTCGGCGCGGTCGTGGTTGGTGCCGTAGTAGTAGACGGTCACGTCGCCGTCCTGCACGGAGACCCAGGGGTAGCGCCCGTCGAGGAAGAGGTAGCTCTGCTCCTCTGTGACGAAGCTCTCGTCGTCCTCGCCGGTGAAGCGCCAGTGGTAGCGGAACTGCGAGCCGATCGGGATGTAGCGCTGCCCTGTCCGCGTCTCGAGGGTGAGCGAGACGTCGAACTCCTTGCCGGCCTCGAAGTCCTCGCGGACCACCGTCCCGCCGACGTCCCCTTCCTTCGGGTTGAGCACGCGGTAGACGAGTTCCGCCTCTTTGAGCCCGGCGGGCGCGGCTACGCGCACGCTGAAGGTGACCGAGGTCGGGTCGGCGCTGCGCACGCGCAGGTTGGACGCCTCGATGCCCTCCGCCCGTGTCGCGCCCGGCCAGGCGAGCGCGAGGGCGAGGGCGAACGCCAGCGCGAGTCCGAACGCCGCCGCCGTGCGCGACAACAGGCTCATCTCGCTGCCATCTCGTTCACGCCCACCTGCTCGCGCAGCCAGGCGTAGATGAAGTCGTCGATCTCGCCGTCGAGGACGGCGTTGGTGTCGCTCGTCTCGAGGTTCGTGCGCAGGTCCTTGGCCATGCGGTAGGGGTGCAGCACGTAGGAGCGGATCTGGTTGCCCCAGCCCGGCTGCACATGATCGCCCTTGATGCGGGCGAGCTCCGCTTCGCGCTTCTCCAGCTCGATCTCGAGCAGACGTGATCGCAGGACCTGCATGGCGGACTCGCGGTTGCGGAGCTGGGAGCGTTCGTTCTGACAGGTCACCACGATACCAGTCGGCAGGTGCGTGAGGCGCACGGCGGTGTCGTTCTTCTGCACGTTCTGGCCGCCGTGGCCGCTCGCGCGGTAGGTGTCCACGCGCAGCTCGTCCGGGCGGATCTCGATCTCGATGTCCTCGTCCTGCGCCTCCGGCATCACCTCGACGAGCGCGAAGCTGGTGTGGCGGGAGTTCGAGGCGTCGAAGGGCGAGATCCGCACGAGCCGGTGCACGCCGCGCTCGGAGCGCAGCAGCCCGTAGGCGTCCTCGCCGATGATGCGGATCGAGACGGACTTGATGCCCGCCTCGTCGCCGGGGGAGATCGACACCACCTGCGTGCTGTACTCGTGGCGCTCGGCCCAGCGCAGGTACAGGCGCAGCAGCATCTCCACCCAGTCCTGCGCCTCGGTGCCGCCGGCCCCGGCGTGGATCGCCAGCACCGCGCTGTGGTCGTCGTAGGGGCCGCCGAGGGTGAGCGCTACCTCCAGCTCGGTGAACTGCGCCTCGAGGCCGCCGAGTTCGTCCTCGATGTCGCGTTCGAGGTCGGAGCGCTCCTCGCCGTCGGTATCGTCGGCGAGCTCAACGAGATCGGCGAGGTCGGCGGAGCGGCGTTCGAGCGTGCGCCAGGTCTCGACCTGGCGTTCGAGGCGGGAGACGCGCTTCATCAGCGCCTGTGCTCGTGCGGAGTCGTTCCAGAGGTCGGGGGCGGCGGCCTGGGTGCGAGCCTCGCTCAGCTCGCGCTCGCGTGCGGGCAGGTCAAAGCCGCACCTGCACATCGCGCACGCGCTCGAGTAGTTCGGCCAGTCGCTGCCGCAGGTCGTCCATGCCTCGATGTTCGCACGGGTGGGCGCAGAGCGCGAAGGGGAGCGGTGCGCGCGCGCCGTGGCGCAGCCGCTCGCCCGTATACTGCTCTGGAGGACGTGCGCACGGGGAGCGGCGCGGCGATGAAGAAGCGGCTCACGGTCAACGTGGACGCCGAGGTGATCCCGGCGGCCAAGCGCTACGCCCGCGCGCGTGGCGTCTCGCTCTCCTCGCTCGTTGAGCGCTCGCTGCGCGAACTGGCGGCGGAGGATGGGCTCGACGACCGCGGGTGGATCGGCGATCAAGAGCCTGACGAGTTCGCGAAGGTATGGGCGGCGCGGTGGCGCGCGTGGCGCAGCGGCGAACAGCCGCCCCCTCCGCGCAGCAACCACCCACGCTACCGCTACCTCGACGAGGCAACGGGCGGCCGGCACGGCGTCCGTTGGGATGACGACGACCAGCCGATCGACTGGGGTGTCCCGCCGGGGCTGGACGACGGCGCAGGCGCGCGCAAGCGGGCCCCTCAGCCCCTTGAGCCGAACGAGGACGCAGCCGCCAGAGAGGCGTCGCTCGACGAGCGGTGGCGCGCCTGGCAGAAGTCCGAGCTCCGCCTGCCACCACCCGACCCGAACTCCGGCCCGTTCGCGGAGTACAAAGCGCGCAAGCGCCTCGACGAGTTGGAGCCTGCCAGGCCAAACGAAGGCGGCACGACATGGGCGGAGCGTTGGCGCGGCTCGCTGAAGGGTAATCGCCCTCCGCCGGCGCCCGGTGAGGATCCTCGCTACGACTATCTGGCTGAGAAGTACGGCCTACGCGAGACGGGAGACGTCTACAGCGAGGAGTCGGAGGCGCGTGATGCCGACTAGCAGCAGCCGCTGGCGGATAGGCGGCGTCTGACCATCCTCATCGACACGGACGTGCTGCTGGACGTGGCTCTCGAACGGGATCCGTTCTTTGAGGTGTCCGAGGCATTCATGGACTTCGCCGAGGGCGCCGACGAGCCTGTCTGCATCGCCTGGCACACGGTAGCCAACGCGTACTACATCGCGGACCAGCACGGCGTGGACGCCCGCGACTTCCTGGTCAGGCTGACCCAGTGGGTCGAAATCGCGCCGACTGACGCGGAGTCGGTGCGCTACGCGGCGGGGCTGCCGATGGCGGACTTCGAGGACGCGCTCCAGGTGGCCGCCGCTCAGGCCTGCGACGCCCGCTACATCGTGACGAGAAACGTCAGGGACTTCGCCGACTCACCGATCCGCGCGATCAGCCCGCGCGAGGCGCTGCGCAGCCTGTCCTGACGACCGCTCGTGACGCGGCGGGGCTCGGTGCCCCGTGTGACACCCAACCCACCCTGTTTGGGCGAGGCCTGTCCCGGGCCTTGAACCGCGGCTACACCGAGGTGCCGACGAGAGCGGCGAGCAGGACCGCCCACAGGATCATGGCGGGAATCGAAAGCGTGAGGGCGGCGAGCCCAAGTCCGATCCCGAACCGCCAGCCGTCTCCAACAGACAAGTTCACGATAGCCTCCTTGGAAGAATCCAAGCGGAGGCTACGCCACACCCGCCGCGCGCAGCGTGTTCACCAGCAGCATCGCGATGGTCATCGGGCCGACGCCGCCGGGGACCGGCGTGATCGCCGAGGCGACCTGCGAGACGCCCTCGAAGTCCACGTCGCCCGCGAGGCGCCAGCCGCGCTTGCGCGTCGCGTCGTCGACGCGGTTCGTGCCGACGTCGATGACGACCGCGCCGGGGCGCACCATCTCCGCCGTCACCGTCTTCGGCCGGCCCGCCGCGACGACGAGGATGTCGGCCTCGCGGGTGACGGCGCCGAGGTCGCTGGTGCCGGTGTGCGCCAGCGTGACGGTGGCGTTCGCGCCCTCCGCCTTCTGACCGAGCAGCAGCGCCAGCGGCTTGCCGACGAGCGTCGAGCGGCCGACGACGACGACGCGCTTGCCCGCCGGATCGACGCCCGTGCGCAGCAGCAACTGCTGCACGCCCGCCGGGGTGGCCGGCACGAGGTGCGGCTCGCCTTGCACGAGCCGTCCGAGGTTCACCGGGTGCAGCCCGTCCACGTCCTTCGCGGGATCGACCGCCTCGGTGATGGTGCGCTCGTCGAGCTGCGGCGGCAGCGGGAGCTGCACGAGGATGCCCGAGACCACGGGGTCGGCGTTGAGCCCGCGCACGATCTCCAGCAGCTCGTCCTGCGAGATGTCGGCGGGCGGCGTCAGCGTCTGCGCGTCGAGGCCGACCTCCTCGCAGGCGCGCGCCTTGTTGCGAACGTAGGTGGCCGAGGCGGGGTCGTCGCCGACGAGGACCGCGGTGAGCTGCGGCGCTACGCCGCCGCCCGCGAGGTGCGCGCGCACGCGATCGGCGACCTCGACGCGGATGTCCGCGGCGATCGCGGCGCCACTGATGACCTGGGCAGTCACGCTCGAATCCTCACGAGCGGAGAGTATAACGGCCTGCGCGTGCTAGAATCGCGCGCCGTGAGTACGCACGCCGTTGGCGTCGACATGATCGAGATCGACCGCGTGGCGCGCGTGTTGCAGCGCCACCCTCGTCGCTTCCTGGAGCGCGTCTACACGCCCGAGGAAGTCGCGTTCTGCCGGGGTCGCGTGCCGGAGCTGGCGGCCCGCTTCGCGGCGAAGGAGGCGGTGATGAAGGCGCTTGGCACGGGAGCGCGCTCCGTCGCCTGGCGCGACATCGAGGTGCTCCCGGACCGGCGCGGCAAGCCGCTGGTCTATCTCTACGGGGGCGCGGCGGCGCGCGCGGAAACGATCGGGCTGGACGCGATGGATATCTCGCTCAGCCACCTGGCGGAGTTCGCGATTGCCGTCGTGGTCTCCTCGCAGGAGCGCCGCGAGCAGGAGCCCGAGGCCGCGCGCGCGCGGCTCGTCGAGCGGCTGCGCGCCTCGGGGCGGCTCCAGTAGGCCGAAGTACGGTGACTGACAGGCTCGCGGCGAGGCGCCGGCGAGCGCGTAACGAGGGGAAGCACCCATGAAACTGGTCACGGTCGAGCAGATGCGCGCCCTGGAGGCGGCCGCCGTCGAGGCGGGCACGAGCGAGGCGGAATTGATGGAGCGCGCCGGGGTCACCGTCGCGCAGGAGACGTGGATCAACATGGGCGCGGTCGAGGGCCGCACCGCGATCGTGCTCGTGGGCCCCGGCAAGAACGGCGGCGACGGGCTGCTCACGGCGATCAGCCTCAAGGAGTGGGGCGCCGATTCCGCCGTCTACCTCGTGGGCGATCGCCCCGCCGACGATCCGCTGCTGCAGCGCGCCATCGAGGCCGGCGTCGAGACGCTGGCGGCGGCCGACGATCCGGGCTGCGATCAGCTCGCCGAGGCGATGCGCGGCGCGCAGGGCATCGTCGACGCGCTGCTCGGCACGGGACTGAATCGCCCGATCGACGGGCCGATCAAGGACGTGCTCGACCGCCTCGCCGAGGCGCGCGCGGACCGCACGCTGCGCCCGCACCTCGTCGCCATCGACGTGCCCTCGGGTGTGAATCCGGACACGGGGACGGCGGACCCGGCGGTGGTGCGCGCGGACACGACGGTGGCGCTCGGCTTCGCCAAGGTCGGCCTGTTCGCGATGCCGGCCCGCGCGATCGCGGGGAACATCGCGGAGGTCGAGATCGGGTTGCCGGAGGGCGCGGGCGACGCGCTTCCCTACGAGGAGATCCGGATGCGCGATCTCCAGAAGCACATGCCGTTCCGCTCCGACGATGCGCACAAGGGCACCTTCGGCACCGCAGTCGTCGCGGCCGGCTCGAAGTTCTATCCCGGTGCGGCGCGGCTCGCCTCGGAGTCGGCGCTGCGCGCAGGTGCGGGGCTGATCGTGCTGGCCGCGCCGGAGTCGATCCAGCCGATGTTCGCCGCGCTGTCGCCGGAGGTCACGCACCACCCGCTGCCGGCGGGTGGCGCCGCGGCCGCCGGCGAACTGCTGGGCGCACTCGCGGGCCGCGAGGCCCTGCTGATCGGCCCCGGCCTCAGCGACACGCCGGACACGGTGGAGTTCGTGAGCGGCGTGCTCGACGGCCTCGACGCGGTCGAGGGCCTGAGCGCGGCGGTATTCGACGCGGACGCGCTGAACGCGCTGGCGACGATCCCGGACTGGCACGAGCGGCTGGCGCTGCCGCGCGTGCTGACCCCGCACCCGGGCGAGATGGCGCGGCTGCTCGGCCTGAGCGTCGAGGAGGTGCAGTCCGAACGGCTGCGGCACGCCACCGGGTACGCGCAGCGCAGCGGCAGCGTGGTGGTGCTGAAGGGCGCGGGCACGATCGTCGCCCACCCGGACGGGCGCGCGCGGCTCTCCGAGTTCGCCAGCGCGGTCCTCGCGACGGCCGGAACGGGCGACGTGCTGGCGGGCTTCATCGTCTCGCTGATCGCGCAGGGGATGGACCCCTTCGACGCGGCCGCGGCGGCGGTCTACATGCACACCGAGTCCGGTCGAGCGCTTGAATCGGCGATGGGTCTGGCGACGGCGGTCGCGCAGGATCTGCTCCGCGCACTGCCCGATACGCGGAAGGCGCTCGACGGCTAGGAGCGGCTCTGGCGGGTCTACTCGCGCTCACCGGCTCCCCGCGGGCGAGGGGGCAGTCGGCAGCGGCGCTTGACGCGCAGAGGCGGGTAGCCACTACCATGGCAAGGATACGCGTAGACGCGGTAGCGGAACTGAGCCGCAAGGGGGGCGTCGCGCGGTGATTGCTCACCTCGTTTCACTGCAGTCGCACGGGCTCCGCGGAGTCCTCGCGCGCGCGCGCGCCGCGCCGGAGTTGGCGCCGTGAGCGCCGCCGGTCCCGGTTCGTTGCAATACGACCCGGTCGCGATTGTCTTCCCCGGCCAGGGCTCGCAGGCGCCCGGCATGGGCCGCCTCGTCCACCAGCACTCGGCGCAGGCGCGCCGCGCCTTCGAGGAGGCGAGCGACGTCACCGGCATCGACGTCGCGCGCGTCTGCTTCGAGGGCGACGCCGACGAGCTGTCCGAGACGCGCCTCACTCAGCCTGCGGTGCTCACCACCTCGACCGCGATCTTCCGCGGCATGTGCGAGAAGCTCGGCGAGGTGAGGCGCTCGATCCAGCCACGCCTCTTCGGCGGCCATTCGCTCGGTCTGTTCGGCGCGGCCGTCGCCAGCGAGGCGCTGACCTTCCGCGACGCGCTGCTGGTGGTGCTGGAACGCTCGCGCCTGATGAGCAGCTTCAACGAGGGCCGCCCCGTCGGGATGGCCTCGATCATCGGCCTCGACGGCGAACTCGTGCGGGAGATCTGCGAGGGTGCGACGCACTCGCCCGCGGACCGCGTCGATGTCGCCAACCACAACCTGCAGACGCAGACCGTGATCAGCGGCGACGTCTCCGCCCTCGAACGCGCGATGGAGCACGCGCGCGAGCTGCAGGGGCGCGTGATCCGGCTGAAGGTCAAGGTCTCCAGCCACACTCCGCTGCACAACGAGCAGGCCGAGGAGTTCGCCGCGATCATCAAGGACGTGCCATTCAGCGACCCCGTGCGCCCGATCGTCTCGAACCGCTCCTCGCGCCTGCTGCACACGGCGGCGGAGCTGCGGGAGGAGTTCTCCGAGCAGCTGCGAGCGCCGGTCTTCTGGGAAGGCAACGTGCACGAGATGACCAACCAGGGCGTGCACACCTTCATCGAGGTGGGCCCCGGCCACGTGCTCTCGCGCATGGTGCGCCGCATCTCGAACCGCGTCGTCGCCGTCTCGCTCGACGACGCCGAGGTTGAGCCGATCCCGATCTCCGTCCTGCCGCCCGACGCCCTCGAGGCGCCCCAGACCTGATGGCTCAGGCGCCGCGGCGAGTCGTGGTCACGGGCCTCGGGCTGCTCACGCCCCTGGGCCTCGATGTTGAATCGACCTGGGAGGGCCTGATCGAGGGCCGCTCCGGGATCGGCCCAATCAGCGCCTTCGACGCCTCCGCGTTCGAGTGTCCGATCGCCGGCGAGCTGCGCGGCTTCGACCCCGCACAGCACGTCGATCCGAAGCTCGCGAGGCGCATCGACCGCTCCTCCGTGCTGGCGATCGCTGCCTCGAAGCAGGCGGTGCAGGACGCGCAGCTCGATCTGGAGCGGCAGCCGCCGGGCAGCGTCGGCATCGTGCTCGGGACGGGCATCGGCGGGGCGCACCTGCTGATCGAGAACCAGCAGTTGCTGGAGCAGCGCGGGCCGCGCCGGGTCAGCCCCTTCATGATCACCAACGCGCTGCCGGACACCGCCTCCGGCCTCGTCGCGATCGCGCTCGGCGCGGGCGGGCCGAACATGGCCGTCACCGCCGCCTGCGCGACGGGCGGCGCGGCCGTCGGCGAGGCCGCGGAGATGATCCGCCGCGGCGCCGCCGACGTGATCCTCGCCGGCGGCTTCGAGGCCCCCTTGCACCCGATCTACTACGCCGGCTTCCAGGCGATGCGCGCCCTCGCCGTGCACGACGACCCGACGCAGGCCTCGCGACCCTTCGACGCCGATCGCAACGGCTTCGTCATCTCCGAGGGCGCCGGCGTGCTGATCCTCGAGGATCTCGAGCACGCGCTGGCGCGCGGGGCGCGGATCTACGCCGAGTGGGAGGGCGCGGCCACCGCCAGCGACGCCTTCGACATGGCCGCCGCCGCCGATGACGGGCGCGGGGTCGTGCGCGCGATGCAGCAGGTGCTCGCCGGCAGCGAGGCGCCGCCGGGCGAGGTGGACTACCTCAACGCCCACGGCACGAGCACGCCGCTCAACGACCGCGTCGAGACGCTCGCGATCCGCACCGTCTTCGGCGCGGATGCGGACCGCCTCGCGGTCTCGTCAACCAAGTCGATGCTCGGGCACATGATGGGCGCCGCGGGCGCGGTGGAGGCGGCGGTGGCGGTGCTCGCCTGCGATCGGCAGATCGCACCGCCCACGATCAACTATCGTACGCCCGACCCGGATTGCGACCTCGACTACGTCCCGAACGAGGCGCGTCCGATGGAGGTGCGGCACGCGATGAGCACTTCGGTTGGACTCGGGGGGCATAATTCGGTCCTGCTCTTCGGACGCTGGGAGGGTGTGTAATGGGCGGCCTCGATCCGAACGCGATGAGTACCCCCGCCAACGGCGAGGCCCTGGCAGGCCAGCGCCGCGTCGTCGTCACGGGCGTCGGCCTCGTCACCGCCGTCGGGATTGGCCGCGAGGCGACGTGGGACGCGCTGCTCGCGGGCGAGAACGGCATCGGGCCGGTCACGCTCTGCGAGTCCTCGGACCTCGGCTCGCGCATCGCCGGCGAGGCGCCGGACTTCGACCCGCTGAACTACATCGGCCGCAAGGACGCGCGGCGCATGGACCGCTTCGTCCAACTCTCGATCGCGGCGACGCAGGATGCGCTCGAACAGTCCGCTCTCGAGATCGCGCCGATCGCCGACGAGGTCGGGGCGATGATTGGCTCCGGCATGGGCGGGCTCACCTGGCTCGAGGATCAGTTCAAGGTGATGTTCGAGAAGGGGCCGCACCGCGTCTCGCCCTTCCTCGTGCCGGCCTTCATCTCAGACATGGCCGCCGGCCAGGTCTCGATCCGCTTCGGCGCGCGCGGGCCCAACTACAACACCGTCTCCGCCTGCGCCTCCGGCGCCGACGCGATCGGCACCGCCCTCGAGGTGATCCGCCGCGGCGACGCGCGCGCGATGATCACCGGAGGCAGCGACGCCTGCGTGACGCGCATGGGCCTCGCCTCCTTCCACGCCTCGCGCGCGCTCTCCACGCAGCGCAACGACGACCCCGAGCACGCCTCGCGGCCGTTCGACATGGAGCGCGACGGCTTCGTGCTGGCCGAGGGCGCGGGCACGCTGATCCTCGAGGAGCTCGAGTTCGCGAAGGCGCGAGGCGCCACGATCCTCGCCGAGGCGGTCTCCTACGGGCAGTCCGCCGACGCCTTCCACGTCACGCAGCCGTCCGCGAACGGCGAGGGCGCCGCGCGCGCGATGAAGATCGCGCTGCGCAAGGGCGGCGTCGCCGCGAGCGACGTCGGCTACATCAACGCGCACGGCACGAGCACGCCGCTCAACGACAAGTTCGAGACGATGTCGATCAAGGCCGTCTTCGGCGAGTCCGCGCTCGGCATCCCCATCAACTCGACGAAATCGATGCTCGGCCACACGCTCGGCGCCGCGGGCGGCATCGAGTCGGCCGTCACCGTGCTCTCGCTCCGCGACCAGCGCCTGCACATGACGCGCAACCTCGAGGTCCCCGACCCCGACTGCGACCTCGACTACATCGCCGAGGGCGCGCGCGACGTGGACATCGAGTACGCGATGATGAACTCCCTGGGCTTCGGCGGTCACAACTCCTCCCTGCTGTTCCGGAGGTACCACGACTAACCCGATCGCCCCGGCAACGGACGCGCGGCTGATCGAGGGCTCCGGCGGACGCCGCTGGCGCCTTCGCGCCGCGCCCGACATCGGCGCCTTCGAGGGCGCCGAATGGCCGCCGCTGATCTCCGCCCTGCTCGCGAACCGCGGCGTGCGCAGCCTCGACGAGGCGATCGCGTACCTCGGCGAGCCGGGCGCGCTGACGGACCCCGCGCTGATGCCGAACCTCGACATCGCGGTCGAGCGGCTCGGGCGGGCCTGCGCCGACGCCGAGACGGTCGCGATCCTCGGCGACTTCGATGTGGACGGGCTGACCTCGACAACGATCCTCAGCGAGGGCCTGCGCGAGCTCGGCGCGCGTCCGCTGCCCTACATCCCGGACCGCTTTAGCGAGGGCTACGGCCCCAACCCGCAGGCAGTCCGCCTGCTGCATGCGCAGGGCGCGAGCGTGCTGGTCACGGCGGACTGCGGCACCTCGGCGCTGCGCGAGGTGGAACTGGCCAACGAGCTGGGCATGGACGTGATCGTGATCGACCACCACACCGTGCCGGACGAGCTCCCCGACGCGCTCGCGCTCGTCAACCCGAAACTCGGCGGCTCGCAGTACGGATCCGAGCCCGCCGCCGTCGGCGTCGCCCACAAGGTCGTCGACAGCCTCTACGTGCAGGCAGGCCGCGGCGGATCGCCCGAGGAGCACCGCGCGCTCGTCGCCCTCGGGACGATCTGCGACCTCGCGCCGATGCTGGGCGAGAACCGCGACCTGGTGCGCATCGGGCTGCGTGCGCTCGCGCGCTCGCGGCGGCCGGGGCTCCGCGCCCTCGCGTCGGCGTCGAAGGTCGACCTCGCCGAGGCTGATCCGGACATGTGCGGCTGGCAGCTCGGCCCGCGGATCAACGCCGCGGGGCGGATGGCGCACGCGAATATCGCCCTCGCTCTGCTGCTCACGGAGGACGAGGATGAGGCGCAACGCCTCGCGGCCGAACTCGACCGGCTCAACCGCGAGCGCCGCGAGGAGACGACGGCCGCCCTCGAGCTGGCCGGCGAGCTGCTGACCCCCGGGGAGTTGCAAGCGCCGCTGTTGATCGTCGCGAGCGAGGGGTTCTCATCGGGCATCGTCGGCCTCGTCGCCGGGCGGCTCGCCGAGGCGCACCACCGGCCCGCGATCGCGCTCCAGATCGCCGACGGGCAGGGCCGCGCCTCGTGCCGCTCGATCGACGCCTTCGACATCACGGCGCTGCTGCGCCGCCACGCCGACCTCTTCCTGCGCTTCGGCGGCCACCGCGCCGCCGCCGGCTTCAGCATCGAGGCGTCCCGGCTGCCCGAGCTGCGCGAGCGCCTCGTCGCCGACGCCGCCGAGCACCTGATCGCCGCCGACCTTACGCCGACCCTCGACGTGGAGGCGGAACTGCAGGTCGCCGCCGTCAACGGCGAGCTGCTGCGCCGCCTCCAGCAGCTCGGCCCGCACGGCATCGGCAACCCGACGCCGCGCTTCCTCGCGAGGGCGGTGCGCATCCTCAACAGCCGCGTCGTGGGCAGCGACCGGTCGCACCTGCAGTTCACGCTGAAGGAGGGCCGCGTCAGCTGGCGCGCGATCGCCTTCGGCCTCGCGGAGCACGCGGTCCCCGACGGCGAGGCGGCGGACATCGTCTACACGTTCAGCAAGGACAACTTCCGCGGCACCCTCCAGCTCGAGGTGCTGGACCTGCGGGCGGCGGGGTAGCACGTGAAGGTGGCATGAGGGAGCCTTGGGCCATGGGAAGAAGTCCAAGTGGACCCATTCGTTGACTTGATCATCGCGCTGGCTCGGGCTGGCTGGCGGCCGATATCGGTCGTCAACGTCGTCGTTACGTGCGCTGCCGTGCTCTTCGTACTGAGGATGCCCCTGGATCCCGACCCCACGCTGCGGAACTTCGGGCCCTTGGTCGCGTTGCTCGTGTTCCTGCTGGTCTGTATGACCGTCATAGTAGTCACGGCTGATGAACGCGAGCCTTGATGCTCCAGCCGTCTAAATGCGGCCGTTCGAGAACCAGCGAAGCGCAGCAGTGGCGGTAAGCGAAAGGAACCCCCCGGCGGCCAGCAACGAAACGAATGTGCCGTCGTCGGATCCCGCAATCCCGAACAACACCGCTGCCAGTGCGGAGACCGTCAAGCCGATAACGAAGGCTCGAAGAAATCGGCGAGAGAGATGCATTGGCGAGGAACGGGGTGGGGTGATCGCATCGAGAGTGGCTTCGTATCGCAGCGCGCTAGGGGCGATCTCGACCTCTTCGCCAACACCCAGAGGCGTACGGTTGTCGGGCCTGCCGACGGTGATTGTTGGGGCGTTGATAGTCATTCGGCGTTCCGCTCGAACTGTGCGACCACGTCGTTGGCGAAGTCGGATGCGAAGGTTAGGGCCTCACGCAGGACATCGGCAACCTTCCGCCTGTTGAATGCCGGCACTGTCTCTACCCAATAGTCTACATCCGTGAAGAAAAGCAAGTCTGGTGACTCGTACTGGTCCGGGAACGGAAGGAACTGCTGCTCTAGTTGCTCGCGGTCCATCGGACCGCATTGGACTTGGTAGCCGGGCCCTCCGCCGTGTGACGAGAAAGACACGCCCAAGTCCTCGCCCCGCTCGTAGGCTTGTCCTGGGACGAAGAACGCTCGGCGGAACTTCGTGACTAGTTCTTCCCAACTCTCCTCTTTCACTCCTCGAAGCCACGCCGACCGTACGCCGACTCGTGAGATCGCGAGATTTTGAAACTCGCGCTGGATAGGGACGAGGCGGTTGACGATCTCATCGACTGCGCCGTCGTGCCCACCCTGCCGGATTATTGCGACCAGGGCGGGCTGGACCACGACGCGAATCCCATCGTCCGTGGCGTTGAACACCATGCGCTGGTCAACCATCGGGGGTTCTTCATCGGGAGGTGCCCCAGCGACGAGTTCGTGGAACCGCCGACTCGTGAGGAACGCCCTCATCGGGGTCTTGAATCGGAGTTCTCCGATGACTACGGCGCACTCCACGACCACCACCCCGTGGCTCTCCCACGCCTTGGACACGGGATGGTATCGCCTAACGCGGCTCCGCGCATCGCGCATCCTGGCACGTTGACATGTCGCTCAGATGCCCTGACCCCACCTGCCCTCGCGCGCCCGCGCGGTGTAACATCCCGCCACCACGTGCGCGCAGGGGGTGCCGACACGATGAATGCCTACACGTCCGAACAGCTTCGCAACGTCGTCCTGCTGGGGCACAGCGGGGCGGGGAAGACGATGCTGGGCGAGGCGATGCTCTTCGCCTCCGGCGTCACCAACCGCCTCGGCCGTGTCGAGGACGGCAACACCGTCTCCGACTACGACGCCGAGGAGCACGCCCGCACCTACTCGATCTCGCTCTCCATGCTGCCCGTCGAGTGGGCCGGGCAGCGCCTCAACATCATCGACACGCCCGGCTACGCCGACTTCATCGGCGAGGTCGTCAGCGGGCTCGCCGCCGCCGACTCCGCGCTCATCGCCGTCGACGCCTCCGCCGGCATCGAGGCAGGCGCCGAGCTCGCCTGGAGCCAGGCGGAGGCGCGCGGCCTGCCTCGCTTCATCGCCGTCACGCGGATGGACCGCGAACACGCGAACTTCGAGCAGGTGCTCGACGAGGTGCGCGATCGCTTCGGCGTGAAGGTCGTCCCGCTGGCGATCCCGATCGGGACCGCCGCCACGTTCGAGGGCATCGTGCACCTCGCCAGCGGCGACGCGCGCATGGGTGCCGACGCGACCCCCGGCGAGGCGCCCGCCGACCTCGCGGATGCGATCGAGGCCGCGCGCGAGCAGCTGATCGAGTCGATCGCCGAGACCGACGACGAGCTGCTCGAGCTGTACCTCGAGGGCGAGGAGCTGCCGCCCGAGCGAGTCGCGGCTGTGCTGGCGGCGGCGGTCGCGGCCGGGGACGTGGTGCCGGTGCTGCCGGTCTGCGCCGTCAGCGGCGTGGGCGTGCGGACGCTGATGAACGAACTCGCGCGGCTGCTGCCCTCGCCGCTGGGCCGGGAGCACGAGCTGGCGGACGGCTCCTGCACGATGGACCCCTCCGGCCCGTTGGTGGTGCACGTCTTCAAGACGGCGGCGGACCCTTTCGTGGGCAGGCTGACGTTCATGAAGGTGCTCAGCGGGGTGCTCACGCCGGACGCGAATCCCTACAACCCGGAGCGGCGCAGCAACGAGCGGCTGGGGCATCTCTTCATCCAGCGCGGCAAGGAGCAGATCGAAACGCCGCAGCTGACCGCGGGCGACATCGGCGTGGCCGCCAAGCTCGCCGAGACGATGACCGGCGACACACTCCTCGGCGGCGACGCGCAGGGCGAGCGCGTGCCGGGCCTCCCCTTCCCCGAGGCGACGTTCCGCTCCGCGCTGCACCCGAAGACGAAGGCCGACGTCGACAAGCTCTCCTCGGCCCTCCAGCGGCTGGTCGAGCAGGACCCGACGATCCTGGTCGCCCGCGACGCAAACACGAGCGAGACGGTGATGTCCACGATCGGCGACGCGCAGGCCAACATCGCCGCCGCGCGCCTCGAGAAGAATTACGGCGTCGAGGTGGACGTGACGATCCCGATCGTGCCCTACCGCGAGACGGTTACGACCAAGGCGAAGGCCGAGTACAAGCACAAGAAGCAGACCGGCGGACACGGCCAGTACGGACACGTCGTCATCGAGGTCGACCCGGCCGAGCGCGGTGCGGGCTTCACCTTCGAGCAGAAGGTCGTCGGTGGCAACGTGCCCAGGCAGTTCATCCCGGCGGTCGAGAAGGGCCTGATGGAGGCGCTGCCGGACGGCCCGCTCGCGCACGCGCCGATCGTCGATGTACGCGTGACGCTGCTCGATGGCTCATCGCACTCCGTGGACTCCTCGGAGATGGCGTTCAAGCTGGCCGCCTCGCAGGCGCTGAAGCAGGGCTTCCTCGACGCGCGGCCGATCCTGCTGGAGCCGATCGTGCGGCTCGTGGTGCGCGTCCCCGGCGACCGTGTCGGCGACGTGATGAGCGATCTCAACGGCCGCCGCGGCCAGGTCCACGGCGTGGACACCGAGGGCGACTACAGCGTGATCCAGGGCGAGGCCCCGCTCGCCGAGATCCAGCGCTACGGCCCGGACCTGCGCTCGATGACCAACGGCCGCGGCACCTTCACGGTCGCCGTCGACCGCTACGCCGAGGTGCCGGTGCACGTGCAGGAGCAGGTGCTGAAGCAGCTGCAGGCCGCCGCCGAGGCCTGAGCCGCCCGACCCGCGGGCCGCCTCAGGCCGTCGCGGGGCCGAGTTCCGGATTGCGCCAGATCGTCTCGTACTGGCGGCCGCGGATCGCGTTGCCCAGTTCCTGCTGCTCGAGGGCGTAGAGCTCCGCGAGGCAGTCCCGGGCGCGCGCCAGCTCGGCCGCGCCGCCCGCCGCGTCGAGGCGCGCGACCACGCGCTCCCAGACGCCGGCCTCCTCGAGCGCTCCGACGCGCCGCGTCCAGGGGATCAGCGTGATCGAGTCCGGGCGCGGGAGCCGGGGGCGCAGCCGCTTCAGCGACTCGAAGCGCTCCCTCGCGTTGCGCACCATCGGCACGACGCCGATGTAGGGGCGGACGAACTTGCCGGAGCGCGTGTCCAGCAGCAGCGTGCGGCGCAGCATCGGGAAGTAGATCGAGATGACCGAGGCCTCCTCGACGTTCTCGCAGATGCCCTCGATGTCGATTTCGAAGCCTCCGTCAAGCATCTTGCGTCACTGACTCCGTTCACCGGCAGGGCTCGCGACCAGCCGCAGGAAGCGCCGGCGGCCCACGCGCAGCTCGTCGCCCGGGTGGACCGTGCAGTCGAACTCCGAGACCGGCTCGCCGTTGACGCGCACCGCGCCCTGCTCGACGAGCCGCCGCACCTCGGCGCCGCTCTTCGCCAGCTCGGCGTCCACCAGCACGCGATCGAGGCGTCCCGAGGGCGCGAGGTCGCCGTCGCCGGCAAGTGCGTACTCGGGCATCTCGTCCGGCGTCTGACGGCGCTGGAAGGTCGACTCGAAGTAGTCTCGCGCGGCCTCGGCCACGGCGGCGTCGTGCAGCCCGGTGGTGATCTCGAAGGCGAGCCGCTTCTTGGCCTCCATCGGCGAGCCCGCGAGCAGCGCCTCGATCTCCACGCCCGAGAGGTCCGTGAGCAGCGTGAAGTAGTTGCGCAGCGAGGAATCCGGAATCGACATCACCTTGCCGAACAGCTCGCTCGGGGGCTCGTCGATGCCGATGTGATTGCCGAGCGACTTCGACATCTTCTCGTGGCCGTCGGTGCCGGCGAGGAGCGGCAGCGTGATCGCGATCTGCGGACGCTGGCCGTACTCGCGCTGGAGCTGGCGGCCGGCCATCAGGTTGAAGAGCTGGTCGCTGCCGCCGACCTGCACGTCGGTCTCCATCGCGACCGCGTCATAGGCCTGCATCAGCGCGTAGAGGAACTCGCTGACCTGGATCGGGTCGTGGCGCTCGAAGCGGCGCGCGAGGCTGTCGCGCTCCAGGAACTGCGCCACCGTGAAGTGCGAGGCGAGGCGCAGCACGTCGCCGAAGCTGAGCTTGCCGAGCCAGTCCGCGTTGCGCCGCACGATCGTGCGCTCGCGGTCGAGGATGCGGAAGACCTGGTCCACGTAGGTGCGGCTGTTCGCCTCGATCTCCTCCGGGGAGAGCATCGGGCGGGTCTTGTTCTTGTCCGAGGGGTCGCTGACGAGGCTGGTGAAGTTGCCGATCAGGAACGTCACCTCGTGGCCGAAGTCCTGGAAGGTGCGCAGCTTGCGCATCGTCAGCGTGTGGCCGAGGTGCAGGTCGACCGCCGTCGGGTCGTAGCCGCAGTAGACGCGCAGCGGGCGGCCCTCGGCGAGCCGCTCGCGCAGCTCGCGCTCCATCGTGCGGCGCGTGGCCTCGTCGCCGAACTCGGCGCCGCGCATGATCGCGGCGAACTGCTGCTCTACGGCTGCGCTCATGCGAACCAGGCCCGAGTCTCTTCGACGTCGCGGCGGATCTGCGCGATCAGCGCCTCGGGACCGTCGAACTTCTGCTCCGGGCGCAGGCGGTGCAGCAACTCCACCGAGGCGACGCGGCCGTAGAGGTCGCCCTCGAAGTCCAGCAGGTGCGTCTCCACCGAACGCCGCACCCCGTCGAAGGTGGGGCGCATGCCGATGTTCGTGCAGCTCTCGAGGCGGCGGCCGCCGACCTCGGTGCGCGAGACGTAGACGCCGTCGGCGGGAAGCGCGAGGTCGGGGCTGAGGCCGAGGTTGATCGTCGGGAAGCCGATCGTGCGGCCGCGCTCGTCGCCGTGAACGATCGGGCCGCGCAGCGCGAACGGGCGGCCCAGCAGGTCCGCCGCCTCCGCCATCAATCCGGCCGCCAGCGCCTCGCGCACGCGCGTCGAGGAGACCGGCGCGCCGTCCTCCGGCAGCAGCTCGATCGGCTGCACCTCGAAGCCGAGGTCGAGGCCCAGCTCGGCGAGGCGGTCCGGCGTGCCCTCGCGGTTACGCCCGAGGGCGAAGTCGTGCCCCGCGACGATCAGCTTGAGTCCGGTCTCCTCGACGAGGATGCGCGCGAAGTCCTCGGCGGAGACTTGCGCCAGCTCGGAGGTGAACTGCACGACGGCGACGAAGTCGACGCCGCTGGTGCGGAGCTGTTCGACGCGCGTTTCGAGGGAGGTGAGGTAGGAGATCTCGATCTCGGGGCGGAGCACGGTGATCGGGTGCGGGTGGAAGGTGACGATGCCGGCGCCGAGCTGGCGGGCGGCGGCCTCGGCGCGCAGCCGGTCGAAGAGCATGCGATGGCCGCGGTGGACCCCGTCGAAGACGCCGAGCGTCAGGGCGTGCGCACCCGGCGTGGTGGCGCGGCGCAGCTCTTCGCGAATGAGTAGCACGTGGCGGACTGGCCCCCTCATGGCCGCCGTCGGCGCGACCGTGAGCATGGATCGTAGCACCGGCCCGATCGCTGCTTCAAACCAGCGTCCGCTCGCGGCCCTTGCTATCCGTCGCCGGGTTCCTCCACGGCGGGCAGCGAGGCCTGCAGCGCGGCCTGCGGCGAAGCGCCCTCGACGCGCGCGAGGGTGATCTCGCCGAAGGCGCCGTCCTGGCGCGCCTCCAGGTAGCCGCGGCGGATCAGGTCAAGCACCGCGAGGAAGTCCACGATCACCACCAGCCGCGAGGTGGCCGCGCCGATCAGCTCGCGGAAGGAGACCGTGCGCTCCCGATCGAGGCGCTCCGTGAGCAGCGAGACGCGATCGCGCAGCAGCACGGGCTCGCGCGCCAGCTCCGGCTGCGGCTCCTCCGCGGGGAGCCGTTCCAGCACCTCGCGGAACAGCGCGTAGAGCTGGTCCGTGTTGATGCCGTCGAGCCCGCTGGCGGGCGGCATTTCCGGCGGTGCGGCCTCGCGGCGGTACGCGCTGCGGCGCTCGTCCTCCAGGCCGCGCAGGTGCTCGGCGGCGCGGCGATAGCGGCGGTACTCGACGAGCGCGTCGAGCAGCCCCTGCGGGTCGTGGTCCTCCGCATCGTCGTCGCCGTCCACGGGCTCGGGCGGGAGCAGCGCGCGCGACTTGAGGAGCAGCAGCCGCGCCCCCGTTGAAATGAACGCGGCGAGCGCACCGAGGTCGATGCGGTCGCCCGCGCGCACATACGCCAGGTACTGCTCGGCGACGGCGAGGAGCGAGACCTCTGTGATGTCGAGCTCGTGCCGCTCGATCAGGTGCAGCAGCAGTTCGAGCGGGCCCTGGAACTTCGGCAAATCGAGGGCGAACGCGTCCTCCTCCTGCGCCTCGGCGGCGTCGGACGGCGGTTCCGTGGCGGAGACGGCCGGAGACTGATCCTCGGGAGGCTGATCGGCGGAGTGCGGGTCGGTCATCGAGCGCGCCGGGCTCAGGCCGCAACCCACGGGCGCTCGGCGAGCGGGCGGCCGATCGCGCGGGCGAGCGCCGACGCCTCCTGCATCAGCTCGTCGAAGTGCTTCGGGGTGAGCGACTGCGCTCCGTCCGAGAGCGCCCGGTCCGGGTCCGGGTGCACCTCGATCATCAGTCCGTCCGCGCCGACCGCGAGGCCGGCGGTCGCCATCGGCCGCACCAGGTACCAGTGCCCCGTCCCGTGCGAGGGGTCCACGATGACGGGCAGGTGGCTGAGCCGCTTCACGAGCGCCACGGCGTTGAGGTCCAGCGTGTTGCGCGTCGCGGTCTCGAAGGTGCGCACGCCGCGCTCGCAGAGGATCACGTTGCGGTTGCCCTGCGTGAGCACGTACTCCGCGGAGAGCAGCCACTCCTCGATGGTGGCGGCAAGCCCGCGCTTCAGCATCACTGGTTTGCCGGTCTTGCCGGCCTCGGAGAGCAGCACGTAGTTCTGCATGTTGCGCGCGCCGATCTGCAGCACGTCGGAGTGCTCCGAGACGACATCCACGTCGCGCTCGGAAAGCAGCTCCGTGATCACCGGCATCTGGAACTCGCGGCCCGCGCTGCGCAGCATCTCGAGCGCCTCGAGGCCGAGTCCGCGGAAGGAGTAGGGCGAGGTGCGCGGCTTGAAGGCGCCCCCGCGCAGGATGTGCGCGCCGGCCTGCCTGACCGCCGCCGCGGTCTCCCGCAACTGCTCCTCCGACTCGATCGCACACGGCCCCGCCATCACCACCGGTCGCCCGTTGCCGATGCTGACGCCGTATCCGAGCTCGACGACGGTGTCGCTCTCGCGCACCTCGCGGCTGGCGAGCTTGTAGGGGCGCGAGACGCGCAGCACCTGGTCCACGCCGTCCATCGTCGCCAGCTCGTCGCGCAGGTCCGGGAAGACCTGCCCGAGGACGGCGATCACCTTGCGCTGCTCCCCGTGAATGACCTCGCCCTGCAGCCCGAACGACTCGATGCGCTGCAGCACGCCGGCGCTCTGCTCGTCGCCGCTGTCGATGCGCATGACGACGATCACGCTTCGCCGTCCTCCCCGCCGCCGGTTCCGGCGATGTCGGGGCGCAGCGCGGTCGCTTCGTGCAGATAGACGTGCTGGATCTCATCGGGACCACGGTCCGTGTTGACGTGCATCAGCAGCCGCAGGCAGCGCGGCAGCCCGCCGGGCACGGCCATCTCGTGCCCGCAGAGCAGCGGCACGTCGATCCAGCCGACCTCGCGCGCGGCGACGGCGGGGAACTCGGCGTTGAGGTCCGGCGTCGTCGTGAAGAAGACCGAAGCGATGTGCGAGCGCTCGACGTCGTTCGCCTCGACGACGGCGTGCAGCAACTCCCTGGCCGCCTCGAGGATCGCCTCGCGCGTGTTCGCGCGCACCGACGTGGCGCCCCGGATGCCGCGAACCATCATGATGCCGCCGCCTCCGCTACCCGCCCGCTCAGCCGCTCCATCAGGTTACGCACCGCCTCGTGGCGCCGCTCGCGGGGCGCCTCGCGGATCGTTTGCACGACCGCGCTGCCGACGATCGCGGCGTCGGCGATGCGGCCGACCTCCTCGACATGCTCGCGCGCCGAGATGCCGAAGCCTACCGCGAGCGGGAGCGAGGCGCGCTCGCGCACCCGCGCGATGAACGCCGACAGATCCGCCGGGAGCTGCGCGCGCGCTCCGGTCACGCCGGTCACGCTCACGCAGTAGATGAAGCCGCTTCCGCGTTCGCCGACCGCCGTGATGCGCTCCGCGGTGGAGGTCGGCGCGAGCAGGTAGACGAGGTGCACGCCGTTCGCCCTCGCCGGCTCCGCCAGCTCGTCCGCCTCCTCGACGGGCAGGTCGACGACGATCAGGCCGTCGACTCCGGCCTCGGCGGCCATTCGCGCAAACGACTCCGTTCCCGGAGCGAGCATCGGGTTGAAGTATCCCATCAGCAGCAGCGGCGCGGAGACGCCGTCGTCGCGCAGCGTGCGGACACTGGCGAGCACGTCGTCCAGCGTCACGCCGGCGTCGAGCGCCTGCTGGTAGGCGGCCTGGTTGGTGACCCCGTCGGCGAGCGGGTCGCTGAAGGGCACGCCCAGCTCGACGGCGTCCGCGCCGCCCTCGAGCAGCGCGCGCACGATCCCCGGCGTCGCGTCCGGCTCCGGCCAGCAGCCGGGCACGAAGGCGATCAGCGCCGGGCGGCCCTCGGCCCGCGTGCGCTCGAACAACTGCGCGATGCGATCACTCATGGGCGACGCTCATTCGCTAGCTCTCAACCGAGGAAGATCAGTGTAGCGGCGAACGCGACGCCGTTGACGCCGGCATGTGCCGCAATCGTCGTCCAGAGCGAGCCTGACTCCTCGTAGGCCCACGCCCAGAGCACGCCGATGAACGTGAACGGCACGAGCACGGCGAGGTTCACGTGGAAGATGCCGAACAGCGCCCCGCTCAGCGCCATCGCCGGAAGCGGACGCCAGTAGCCGCGCAGCCCGCGATGCAGCAGTCCGCGGAACAGCAGCTCCTCGCTGAACGGCGCCCCGATCACGGTGGCGATGGCCAGCACCACCACGAGGGCGACGCGGTCATGGTCGAACTCGATCGTGTTGCCACCCTTGAACGCCTCGACCGGCAGTCCGAGCGTATCGAGCAGCGCGATCGCCGCGATGTAGCAGCCGAGGATCACGTAGGCCCCGAACCAGGCGATGGCGATCGGGCCCCAGACGCGCGGCCGCACGAAGCCGAGCTCCGCCAGCGTGATCCCGCGCCGCGCTGCGAGCAGCAGCACCGTGGCCACGAGGAGCAGGTTGAAGCCGACGATGGCCGCTAAGCCGGCGGCGTTGACTCCCGTGCCTCGCTCCGCCGTGGTGGCGAAGAGGCCCGCAAGCACGGCGAATGCGAGGATGACGACGGCAAGCGCGGAGACCATGTCGCGCACGCGCCAGAGCGGCGGAAGCGTCGCGAGCCCCGGTTCGGCACGATCAGCGATCACGTTGCGAGCGTAACAGGCGGCCTGCGCTGCCGCACCGCGGTCGGCTGCCGGCCTAGACCCTATGGAGCGCCTCGTTCCAGTTCACTGATGCGGTTCTGCGTTTGGAGGCAGAGCCGGATCAGGGAGGGGATGAGGAATGCAGAAGCAGACGACGTACGTGGGGATGGACGTGCATGCGCGCACGATCCGGGTGACGGTGCTGCGGCCGAATGAGGCGCAGCGCGAGGAGTGGGGGCTTGCAAACGAGCCGCGGGCGGTGGCCAGCCTCGCGAGGCGGCTCCTGCGCGACGCACGGGGCCCCGTCGTCGCGTGCTACGAGGCGGGTCCCACGGGCTTCGCCCTGATGCGCCAGCTCCGGGCGAAGGGCGTCGACTGCCGGGTCATCGCCCCGGCGCTGATCCCGCGTAAGCCCGGCGACCGCGTGAAGACCGACCGTCGCGACGCGCGGAACCTGGCAGAGCTGCTACGGGCGGGACTGCTCACCGAGGTCCATGCTCCGACCCCCGACCAGGAGGCGGTGCGCGACCTCTCCCGGGCGCGCGAGGACGCGGTGGCCGACCGCAAGCGGGCGCAGCACCGGCTTTCGAAGCTGCTGCTCCGCCGCGGACTCAGCTACGGGAAGCGGAACTGGACCCTGGAGCATCGCGCGTGGCTGCGCACGATCTCCTTCGACCACTCGGCGGCGCAGGCGACCTTCGACGGCTACCTGCAGGCGCTCGAGGCGGCGGAGGAGCGGGCGCGGACACTGGAGCAAGAGCTTGTCGCCTGCGCGGAGGGAGACGACTACCGCGCGGCGGTGGGGCTGCTGCGCTGCTTCCGCGGGGTGGACACGGTCACGGCGATGACGGTGTTGGCCGAGCTCGGAGACGTGACGCGGTTCGGGAGCTCCCGGCAGCTGATGTCGTACCTCGGGCTCACGCCCAGCGAGTACAGCAGCGGCGCCCGCCAGCGTCGGGGCGAGATCACGAAGGCCGGCAACAGCCACGTCCGCCGGGTGCTGGTGGAGAGTTCCTGGCATTACCGGCACCCGCCGCGGGTGGGGGTGAGGCTGCGCCGGCGCCGGGAGGGACAGCCGGGCTGGGCGGTATCGATGGCGGAGGGGGCGCAGCGACGTCTGCACCGCCGCTTCCGGCGGATGACGGAGCAGGGAAAGCCCTCGCCGGTGGCAACCGTAGCCGTGGCGCGCGAACTCGTGGGCTACATGTGGGCGGTGTTGCGCATCCACGCCGAGCCCCGCCTCGCCGCCTGAGGAGGAGGAACCGAGAAAGGCGAAACCGGCCCTGGAGGCGGGAGAGGTCGCGTCCGGGGCGGGGGAGGATCGATGAGCGAGGTCACGATTCGGAGGACGCGCGAGCCTGCTATGCGGCAACGACGCTCTGCGTCGCCAACCCGCGACCCTAGACGGCGCTCCCTCCCGACGAAGCACGGTCATGCGGATAGGCCTGAGGCAACCCGACGTTCCTATAGAGAGTCAAGGGAGCGATCCGGCAGCCTCCCACGCGGCGTGAGCGGCGAGGCGATTCGGGACAGAGGGACGCCCCGCTTCCAACCCCGCCCGCGCTGATCCGGGATCTGTGGATGCCCGTGTTGGCTGCCGTGGGTGCTCGCCGTCCAAAGACGCTGGGTGCCCGCCCTCACAGGCACGGAGGGCGCCGGGAGTCGAGCCGGGCGACAACTGCGTGGCGTATCGCGCCAGATCGGCAGTGAGCGTTCGATAGAGCTGGCGAGCGACATAGCGCTTCAGGCAGCGGATGATCTCGCGTTTGGACTTACCCCCCGCGGTGCGCTTCGCCACGTAAGCCCTGGTGCGGGCGCAATAGCGCAGGCGGACGAGCACGATCCGGTACAGCGCGCTGTTGGCCTGCCGGTCGCCGCCCGGGTTCAGGCGATGTCGCTGCGTGCGCCCGGAGGACGCCTCGAGGGGCGCGGCGCCGCAGAGCCGTGCGAAGGCGGCCTCGCTCGACAGCCGTCCGATGTTCTCGCCGGCGGTGACAAGCAACTGCGCGGCGTTCACGATGCCGACACCGAGCAGTGCGAGGGAGCTGGGCGCGACCCTCTCCACAAGTGACCGCAGCGCCTGGTCGAGATCGGCGACCTCGCGGTCCAGCTCGGCGACGTGGTGAGCGACGCTGCGCAGCGCGAGCTTCGCGGCCTGTAGTGGTTGGTCGAGCCGGGCCCTGTCCGGACGGAATCGCGCGCACTGCCGCGCCTTCGCGGGCAGGGTCTGCTGCGGCAGCGCCTCGCGGAGTTCCGCCGGCGCCGTGGCGATCAGGTCGCGCAGCTGCAGCAGCGCCGCACTGCGGGCCTTGACCGCGGCTGAACGAGCATTTGCGAGGGTGCGGATCGACTCGACGACGCCGTTCGTGGCCTTGGGCAGCACCTGCGCCGTACCCGCCAGCACCTGCCTCGCGGCGGCCTCGGCGTCGATCGGGTCTGACTTACCCTGGCGCCGGCGCGTGTGCCGGTGCGGCTGGTTGACCTCGCGCACATCCAGCCCCTGTGCGAGCAACCAGCGTGTGAGCCCGGCCCCGTAGGACGAGGTGCCCTCCACGGCGATCGCCGCGATCGTGCCGAACGCCTCCAGCCACTGGTGCAACTCCCGGTAGCCCCGCGCGGTCGCTGGGAACTCGGCATCCCCGAGTCTCTCTCCTCGGTCGTCGAGTGCGACTGCGTGGTGCGTGCGGGAGTGGGTATCCACCCCTCCGATGACACCGCTCCGCGTTTCCGGCATGCTCGCCGTACCTTCCTGCGGGGAGGTGTGTGACCGGGTCGTGGTGGGCGGACAGAACAGCGATGAGGCAACTCTGAGCCAGGTTCCTATGAGGTCACGCCACCCGCGGCCCGGTCACTTGGTGGATGCGAGGAGGGCGGAGCCGACAAGTCGGATTGAGGACACCGCTCGCGGTGGGTCAGCGAATATCTAGGTCAGGCTCCGTCCTTCTCGCTGTGAGTATCTTCGCTGCGAATATCAGAGTGACGGATCGTCGGACCATGGCCCCTCATCGATCCACCTCCGCCCCGGAGCCGCCATCTTGCCACGCCCACCACCCGTCAGGGCAAGATCGACGGGCACCGCTGGGTGCCCTTGACGAAGAGGCACTCCATATCAGCAGGCTGCTAAAAGAGGCGAGGCCGTCTGGCAGGATGGTGGGGGCGGTGGGGGCGTGGCCTGGAGGCTGCCCCATGCGAGGCGACGCCGAGCGCTAGGCCGACATCATGCTCGCGGTCGCGCCGGACTCGGCCGTTCGGGCCGACCATCAGGACAAGCGTTTCATCACCAGGGAGCCCTCCGGGGTACCCAGAGCGACGCGCTGAGTTGATCGAAGATTGCCTCGTACTGCGGGAGTTGCGGAGGAACGTGCCGCTCACACTCCTCGCCGGTGCCGTAATAAGCGATCCAGGCCCCGGTGACATAGTCGACCAGAAATGGCCCGCCGAAGCCCCCGGGGACTTGGAGGCAGTTGTAGGACTCGCCTGGAGGCCATGGCTCGCTGTCACTCAACGAGATAGCCAAGATTTCCGACCAGGCCACCGTCAGCCAGGCGCGCACGGGCATGTCGAAGACCATGCCCCGTGTCCTGAACAAGTAGGTGCCCGCCCCACCAACGTCAAAGCCGCCCACTCCGCCACCGTCGTAGTTGCCCCCTCTGAACACGAACTCGTCGCGACCCCACGCTCTGCTCACCTGAGCCACAGCAGGGCAAGGCCGCAAGCCCACCCGGTCGAGGTTGTTGTTGGGCACGGCCAGCAGTGGCGGCGGGACGCACCCCGACAGGCGGTCACCACCGAGGTACAGGTGCGTAAGCTTGTCCAGGTTCAGCAGCTTGGATGGAATCCCGCCCCTGAGGAGGGGGTTGTCGTCCAGCCAGAGCTCTCGCAGCTCGGTAAGGTCGGCCAGCCAGCCCCACATCTCGCCGGTCAGCCCGAGGCCCGTCAGCCGCAACGCCGTCACGCGCGGCGGAGCCCCCTCGACCACGACCCCTTCCCACTGCGCAACCGGGGTTCCCGCGCTCCAGTTCAGCGCGCCGGTGCCCGCGAGCGGGTCACGCAGCGCCAGCAGGTACTCACGATCCGCGAGGAGTCCGGAAGTGGGCGACACTGCGATAGTCATGTCGCCGTAGCGATACCGGCCGCTCGCGCTGTGGCCGTCATCAGGCAGGAGCTGCACGGCCCCCAGCTCCTGCCAAATCGCGAGCTCCTCCCAAGCCGTGGGACACTCCTTGCCGCAGGCCCGCACGAAGACAGGGAGGGGACCCGAATCCCCCTCCGCATCTTCCACCTGGGTAAACCGGTAGCCGTAGTACGGGTCTCGTACCACGTCAATGCGGTACGCACCCGGAGCCTGCGGCCTCCGCTGCCAGATACCCAGCTCCACACCGCCGATCGATAGCGTGTCGTAGCTGTACCCCCCTAGGCCGCCCAGCCCATACTGCAACTGGACCGCACGCGTCCCGTGTGCGTCCCACCTGCCCCCTTGCAGGCGGGCGCTCACGTACAGGTTCTCCTCGTCGTTCACGTCCTGCCAGATACGCAACTCGACGATGACCTCCCCGCCGGCGTCGTCGGCAGCCTCAGCGGCTGGGAGTCCCTTGCCCACGGAAACGCTGAGCAGCATGGCGGCCAGCAAGAGCGTTGCGGCAAGCAGATTCGACTTCATGGCGCGTCACCCATCCAGAGGGATTCGGCGAGGCGATCGAGGAGCGGCTGATCCGTCCCTGCGTTCGAGGCGGACACCCAGCGGTTGCACTCCTCTGCTTGCTCCGCGTCCAGACAGATCCAGAACCCGCCCGCCATGTTACGCAGAGGGTGAACTGATAGCTAACCTCGCAGAGCGGGTGCTCACCGTAGGAGACATCGGTCGGTGTCCCGCAGTCGGACAGCCCCAGCGAAACAAGGTGGTTGTTGCTCACGTTTCGCAGGGAGCGCGGCACACAGTCCGTCAGCGAATTGTCAGCCAGATAAAGAGGTGAATGAGCGCGGTGAGTGGTTGTAGCTGCCTAGAGCGTGACGCCGAGCGCGTCGGCGACCGTGCCCATGTCCTTGTCGCCGCGCCCGCTGAGGTTGACGAGCACCAGCTCGTCCTCGTCCAGCTCGGGGAGCAGCTTCGCGAGGTACGCGAGCGCGTGCGCGGGCTCCAGCGCCGGGATGATGCCCTCGGTCTCGCTCAGCAGCCGGAAGGCGGCGAGCGCCTCCTCGTCCGTGACGGAGACGTACTCGGCGCGCTCGCTGACCTTCAGCCAGGAGTGCTCCGGTCCGACGCCGGGGTAGTCCAGGCCGGCCGAGATCGAGTGCGCCTCGGTGACCTGTCCGTGCGCGTCCTGCAGCAGGTAGGAGCGCGAGCCGTGCAGCACGCCGGGCGCGCCCACCGCGAGCGGGGCCGCGTGCCGCCCGTCCAGGCCCTCGCCCGCGGCCTCGACGCCGATCAGGCGCACGGGGTCGTCGATGAAGGCGTGGAACAGCCCAATCGCGTTCGAGCCGCCGCCGACGCAGGCAAGCGCGATCGAGGGCAGCCGCCCCTCGGCCTCCAGCAGCTGCGCGCGCGCCTCCTGGCCGATCACGGCCTGGAAGTCGCGGACGAGCAGCGGGTAGGGGTGCGGCCCCACGACCGAGCCGAGCAGGTAGTACGTGTTGCGCACGTTCGTGACCCAGTCGCGGATCGCCTCGTTGATCGCGTCCTTGAGCGTGCGCGAGCCGGAGTCGACGGTGCGCACCTCGGCACCGAGCAGCTTCATGCGGAAGACGTTGAGCGCCTGCCGCCGCACGTCCTCGGCGCCCATGTAGACGACGCACTCGAGGCCGAGCAGCGCGCAGGCGGTGGCCGTCGCGACGCCGTGCTGCCCGGCCCCGGTCTCCGCGACGATGCGCGGCTTGCCCATGCGCTGCGCGAGCAGGCCCTGCGCCAGCGCGGCGTTGATCTTGTGCGCGCCGGTGTGCGTCAGGTCCTCGCGCTTGAGGTAGACGAGCGGCGCGCGATCGCCCGCGATCTGCCGCGCGAGGCGGTCCGCGCGCGTGATCGGCGTGGGCCGCCCGACGAACTCTCGCAGCAGCCGCTCGAGCTCCTCGCGGAAGGTGGCGTCCTCGCGGGCGGCGGTGTAGGCCTCCTCCAGCTCGCTGAGCGCGGGCATCAGTGTCTCCGGCACGTAGCGCCCGCCGAAGGCGCCGAAGTAGCCGCGCTCGTCGGGCAGGGCGGAGCGGCCCACGGTGGTGGTCATGCTGCTGCCCGCGACCGGGGGTCGGCGAGGGCCGCCGGCTCGATCACCGTCCGGAACGTCTCCACGTCGCATCCTTCTCGCCGTGCGCGGTGCTCTCGATGATACCGCCGACTCACTCCGGCGGCTGCCGCGCTTGCAGGGAGCTGCAGTGGTGGGCTGGCGGCTACTCGAACCCGGGGTGGGCTGCCAGCACGGCCCTGTCCGGCTCGGGCGGCCGCTCCAGCGGCAGGCCGATGGTCATCTCGGTGAACTCGCCCGGCTCCGATTCGACACGGATCGATCCTCCGTGGCGACGCACGATGTCGGCGGAGATCGCCAGCCCGAGGCCCGTGCCCTGGTCCGTCGGCTTGGTCGTGAAGAAGGGGTTGAAGATCTTCTCGATGACGTCGTCCGGGATGCCGGAGCCGTTGTCCCGGATGCGGATCTGGACCTCGTCGTCCTCCCGCCGCGTGATCAGCGTGAGCATTGGGTGGTACTGTCCGCCTCCCGCTGCGCTGGCAAGGCGCCTCTCGTTGGTCGCGTGACAGGCGTTGCTGACCATGTTGAGGAAGACGCGTCCCAGGTCCTGCGGGATCACTTCCAGCTCGCCGGTGTCGGGAGCGAACTCCCGCTGGATATCGAGCTGGAAGTCGGCGTTCGTGGCGCGGGCGCTGTGGTAGGCCAGCAGCGCGTGCTGGTCCACCAGCGCGTTAATGTCCATGGACTGCCACTCCTGCGAGCCACGGCCCATGCTCAGCATGTCCTGCACGATCCGGTTCGCTCGCTCGCCGTGTGAGCTGATGCGCTCGACGTTGCTGGTCAGATCGCCGGTGATGTCCTGGACGAGATCGCGTTGCTCGTCCGTGAGTTCCACGCCCTCTTCCTCGAGGATCTCCTTCAGTTCTTCCACCAGTTCGCCCGAGGCCTCGGAGAAGTTCTTCACGAAGTTCAGCGGGTTGCGGATCTCGTGGGCCACGCCCGCGGTGAGTTCGCCGAGCGCCGCCAGCTTCTCCCGCATGACGATCTGGTCCTGCGCCTGTTGCAGCTGGGCCAGCACGTCCTCGAGTTCGTCGTTCTTGCCCTGGAGTTCCTCCGCGAGTTGCTCGACGAGGTTCAGGCGTTGCACTTCCAGGGCGTGACGCCGGAACACGTCGAGCGCGGCGGCCATCTCCGCGACCTCGTCCCGCCCCCCGATCTCGGCACGGGTCTCCAGGTCTCCCTGGGCCATGCCGCGCATCCACTCCGAAAGCATCCCGATGCGCCGCAGCAGGACCCGGCCGATGAAGAGCCAGGTGATCAGCAGCGCGCCCGTGATGCTGATCACGTTGATGGCGAGCAGCAGCACGCGGCCCGTGAAGATCGCCTGCGTGGATGCCTGGGTGGCGTCCCCGGCGCTCGCCTGGGCGGCGCTCACCAGGCCGTCCACCTCCGCGATCACCTCGACCGAGAGGTCGCGATTGAGATCGAGCAACTCCGCCTGGCGGTCGGCGATTCTGAGTTCGCTCGCGAACAGATCGAACACGCTGTCCTCGCCCGAGCCGAGCGCGAAGAGACGCCCGAAGACCGGCGCCGCTTCGGCGTGGAAGGGAGACCCCGCCAGCGCCGACAGGTTCCTGTCGATGCGGCTGACCGTGGATTCGAAGCGTTCCCTGAGCGGCTCGATCAGGGATGCGTCCGAAAGGGTGAAGGCGTTCGCGAGGAGTTCGGTCGCGATGTTCACGTCCGCCTGCAACTCGGCGAGGCGCCGGTAGCGCACGAACTGCTCCTCGGAGAGGTGCTCCGAGCGCGGGGCCGGGGGCGCCGAGAGGTCCCGGTAGCCGGTCAACGCGAAGAACAACTGATCGTCGATGGCCGGCGCAAGCGCATCGTCGAGCTGGGCGCGCACTTCCGTGAGCTCCAATTGCAGCGCCTCCCGGCGGACGATCAGCTCGAACACTCCGGAGGTCTCGCTCTCAAGCGCTTCGATATTGGAGATGAGCGTGTCGGCGTAGCCGCGGATGCGGACCACGCGATCACGCTCGCTGTCGCCCTCCTCGAGCGCGGCCATCTGCTCCTCGAACGAGGCGTACGCCTCATCGATGCTCAGGACGACCTGGTCGAACTCCTCCGTAGTGGCGGCAACGGTGAGGTTGGGAGCCGCCGCCACCAGGATGCCGCTGTACTGGGCGACCCCGAACGCGGCGGCCAGTTCAGGGACGCTGCCTTCATTGACGTTGCTCTGGACCTCCCCGACCTGATTGAACGAGAACCAGGCGACGAGACTGGCGGCCAGCGTGAGGAGGACCGCGCCACCCATTGCCAGGTACAGCTGGGTGGAGATCCGGAAGCGGCTCTCGAGCAGGCGCTTCAGTTTGTCGACCATGTCTCCACGTCCTGCAGCGTCTCGATCGGATGGTAGCGGCCATCGGCGCCGATCACCGTGATGAACACGGAGTCGGAGCCCTGGTTGTCGCTCTCGCCGAAGCTCAGTTCGAAGCCATCGATGTCGATGGAGCTCGCCCCCAGCAGGCCGGCGGTGAAGCAGGATCGGTCTACCTCCTCGCCGCAGCTCTGCAACCCGGCGGTGGCGAGCCGGCCGGCAAGGTAGCCCTCCAGGGACACGAACCCCGGGGTCGTGTCCGGCGCGTAGACGGCCAGGGCTTGCTTGTAGGCGGCGATCAGCGGGAGTGAGTCGTCGTCCGGGAAGGGAACCACCTGGGTCACAACGACCCCGGCGCCGTCAGGGCCAAGCTCGCGCGCCAGCGCGTTGCTGCCGACGAACGAGACGTTCAGGAAGACCGGGTTGAACCCGGTCGTTCGCCCCCACTTGATGAGCGCCGCCATCGGCTCATAGGCGCCGATCATGATCACGGCGTCGGGGGCGCCCTCGCGGAGGTCCAGGAGCGCTGTCTTCACGGCTGTCGTGTTGCGTGGATAGAGGCCGACGGCTACGGGCTCAAGCCCGCGGCGCTCCAGTGCGGCCCGTGAGCCCTGGTAGCCGGCCCGGCCGTAGGAATCGTCCTGGTACATGATGCCGATGCGCTCGATGCCGAGGTCGCCGATCAGCCGGGCCACCATCTCCTCGGTCTCCTGGTTGTAGGAGGCGCGCAGGTTGATGATGTTGTCCCATGCCGGGTCGCGCAGGAACGCGGCGCCCGTGAATGGCGCGATGTAGGGCACGCCCGCATCCGCCGCAATCGGTGTGGCCGAGCGCGAGGTGGGCGTGCCCACTGCCCCGATCAGCGCGAACACCCGATCCTCTTCAATCAGCTGGCGAGTGTTGGCGATGGCGGCTTCCGGCTCGTAGGAGTCGTCGATCGAGATCAGCTCAAGCAAGCGTCCGTGGACACCGCCCGCCAGGTTGGCCTCGTAGAACGCGGCCTCGATCCCGATCCGCATGTTCTTGCCGAGCTCCTGGGCGGGCCCGTTGAACGCCGCGGACTGGCCGAACAGGATCCGGTTCTCGGTGACTCCGGGCGTTGCCGGCTCGACGGTCGCGGTTGGCTCGGGCGTGCCGTCGGTGACGACACCATCACCCTCGTCGCCCTCGAACCAGAAGCAGCCCGCCAGGAGAGACGCCGCGAGGACGAGACAGACCCCGGCCAGCCCGGCGACTCGCACGGGGCCCTTCCGCTTCATCTGACTTTGCGGGTGACCATCTTCAGGCGGTTCTTGCCCGCGGAGCGTTCGTACTGCACGTCGTCCATCAAGGTGCGCACGAAGTGGACGCCGAGGCCCCCGATGCGCCGGTCTGCGATCCCCGACGTCAGATCGGGTTCGGGAGCGTCGTTCAGGGGATCGAAGGGCCGTCCGCCGTCGACGATCTCGATCGTCACCAGCTCTCCTTCGGATATCAGGGAGATCTCGAAGTCGTGGGTATCGTCATCGTGCCCGTAGTCCATGATGTTGAGGCCCAGCTCTTCGAGGACGAGATTCACCCGGAAGAGCAGGCCGGGCGGCCAGTCGTCCTCTTCCGCCAGGTTCTCGATGGCGGCGACAATCCGCTCCAACTCGTGGTGGGCGGTCTTGACGGTGAGTGAGAGTTCCGCGCTCAACTCGTCACTCCTGTCGCAGGATCAGGCAGGTGACGTCGTCGTGCTGGGGCGCCTCACCGGTGAAGTCGTTGACCACCCGCATGATTTCGATTCCGGTCGTTTTCGCGTCTTCGGCCAGGTGCCCGGGCCCGAAGTGCGCGCGCATGCCTTCGACTCCCAGCAGTTCGTCGTCGATGTTGGTGGCCTCGGTCACGCCGTCGGTGTAGAGGACGACGGTGTCGCCGGGCGCGAGCGTGTAGCTCTCCTGCCGGTATTCGATACCCGGCACCACGCCCAGCGCGATCCCGCCGGTCAGGGGCAGCAGCGTGGAGCTGCCGTCGGCGTGGATCACGAGCGGGGCGTCGTGCCCGCCGCTGGCATAGGTGAAGTTCCCGGTCGCGGGACTGTAGGTGGCGTACAGCATCGTGACGAACATGCCCGCCGTGTCGTCTTCCTGAAGCAGGTTGTTGACCTCCGACAGGACGGGGCCGGGTTCCTCGAAGCTGATCGCCGCGCCCTTGAGCAGGGTGCGGCTGGACATCATGAAGAGGGCGGCGGGCACGCCCTTGCCGGACACGTCCGCGATGGCGAGGCCGATCTGGTCGTGCTGCAGGCGGACCACGTCGAAAAAGTCACCGCCCACGTTCCGGGCCGGCTGCATGGTCCCGAAGGTCTCGTAATTCTCGTTGCTGGGAAAGGCGGTCGGAAGGATCGACTGCTGCATCTTGCTGGCGACGTCCAGCTCGTTCTGCAGCGTCACCAGCCGGTCCCGGCTCTTGAGCGCCTCGCGCCACTCCTCGACATGCTGGAGCGTGCGGTCGACGGTGATCCGCAGGTCGTCGAAGTCCAGCGGCTTGGTCACGAAGTCGAACGCGCCGCGGTTCATGGCGGTGCGGATGTTCTGCATGTCGCCGTAGGCGGAGATGATCACGGCGCGGATGTCCGGGTTGACCGAGGGGATCTGCTCCAGCAGCGTCAGACCGTCCATCTCGGGCATGTTGATGTCCGAGAGGACCATATCGATCCCGTCGTCCTCACCGAGCTTCTGCAGGGCCTCCACTCCGTTCCGGGCGAAGACGAACTCGTAGACGCCCTGGCGGATGGCGCGGCGCATGCGCTGGAGCATGAGGGGTTCGAGGTCAGGCTCATCGTCAACGACCAGGATTTTGTGGGTCATCGCGTGGTCTTGGGGGTGATCGTGTTTCGTTCAGGCTGGGTGACGCGGGCTACCCGCTGACGGCAGCCAGCGCCTCGTCGCGGGTGGCGTGAATCGGGATGATGGTGTCGAAGCCACTGATCGCGAAGACCTCGCGGATCGGGGCGTCGAGCGAACAGAGGGCCATTGAGCCGCCGTTGCCCTGGAGGGTCCGGGCCGTGAGCAGGATGACGCGGAGTCCCGCGCTGCTGATGTAGGAGATGTCCTCGAAGTCAAGGACGAGGCCGCGATCGCTCTCCTCGATCGCCCCCTCGAGGGCTTCCTGGAAGTCGCTCGCGTTGGAGCCGTCGAGGCGCCCCATCGGCTTGGCGACGACGGTCGCGCCATCGCGCTCCGCGTTGATTTCCATAAGTCCGTCTCCTGAACCCTCGCTCACGATTGGTGACAGGGCCGCAGTATAAGCCCCGCCGGAGTATACATGCGCCCCTCAAGTTCACGTTCGCGAGCGGGTTGCTGGTTCGGCCCCCGGGGCGCCCTGAGGACGCCGAGGGGCCTGTCCGTTCCCGTGTTCGTCTCGCGCGGTGGCACTCGCGGATCGCCTCGCTCGGGCAGGTGGGTCACCAGGCACAGCCGCGACCTTGTGACACAGTATAGCCATACGCAGGCCGGACGGCTCCGTTGGTCGGGAAACGTCGCTGGCGAGTTGCACCGAGAACCACCACGTCGGTCACCTGGCGTTCACCGCGCGTCCAGAACCGACAAGGGGATTCTCGGTCAGGGGCCTGCTGCGCCTCTCATCGCTCCGTAGTCCCGGCACAGTCCGCCGAGCGCCGTCGCCCGACGGACCCCGGTGTCAGGCGGCGGCGTCCTGGCGGCGCACTGCCTCGATGAAGTCGCGCACGCGGGCGGGGTCCTTGCGCCCGTCGGTCTCCGTGCCGCTCGAGACGTCGACGGCCCAGGGGGCGACGCGCTCGATCGCCTCGCCGACGTTCTCCGGAGTGAGCCCGCCGGCCAGCATCATCGGCAGCTCCGCCGAGACGATGCGGGCGACTTCCCAGTCGAACGTGCGCCCCGATCCGCCGCGGTACGGCCCGTGCGCCGAGTCCAGCAGGAGCGCGATCGCGAAGCCCGGCTCGACGAACCTGAGCGGGTCCGAGGGCGAGTCGAGCGGGGAGACGTGCACCACCTGGATCACCTGCCGCGCGACGAGCAGGCAGTCGTCCCAGGTCTCGTCGCCGGAGAGCTGAACCAGGTCCAGCTCGCTCTCCAGCGCGATCTCGTTGACTTCCTCGATTTGCTGGTCGGCGAAGACGCCGACGGTCAGCGGCCGCTTCGCCTCGAGGTAAGCCTCGATCACCTCCGCGCCGTGGCGGAACCACTCGCGCTCGTCCTCGCGGGCGTGGCCCCAGGCGGGGGGCGGCAGCGCGATCTCGTGCGCGGCGAGCGGCTCGCCAAGGGCCCGCACCATCGCCTGTGCCTCGGCGATACTCACCTGGCGACTCGACTCCGCGAAGATCATCCCCACGAAGTCGGCGCCGGCGTTGGCCGCGGAGAGCACGTCGGCCGGCGTGCGGTTGCCGTCGACCTTCACCAGCGTCATGAGCCGGCCGCCTCGCGACGAGCCTGCGCGAGCGTCAACTCGCGAACCTTCGAGGCCACGTCACCCGTGCGGACGAGCGCCTCGCCGACGAGGAGCGCGTGGGCGCCGGCGTCGGCCATCCGCGCGGCGTCCCCGGCGGTGTGGATCGCCGACTCGGCGACGAGCGCGACGCCGTCCGGCGCGAGCGGCGCGAGCCGCTCGAAGGTCGCGAGATCCTCGTCGAAGGTGCGCAGATCGCGGTTGTTGACGCCGATCACCCGCGCCCCGGCGTCGACGGCGGCCGCGAGCTCCTCGGCGTCGTGGACCTCGACCAGCGCCTCCATGCCCTGCGCGTGCGTGAGCGCGAGCAGCTCGGCGAGCGCGCGGGGCGGCAGCATCATCGCGATCAGCAGCAGCGCGTCCGCGCCGTGCGCGCGCGCCTCGCTGACCTGGTAGGCATCGAACACGAAGTCCTTGCGCAGCAGCGCCGGCCGGTCCGCGTCCCCTTGGAACGCCTCGGCGGCAGCTGCGAGGTCAGCGATGCTGCCCTGGAAGAAGCTCGGCTCGGTCAGCACGGAGACGGCGGACGCGCCCGCGGCGGCGTACTCGCGCGCCTGCGAGGCGGCGTCGAGCCCGCCGTCGATCACGCCTCGGGAGGGCGAGGCGCGCTTGATCTCGCCGATCAGCCGCAGCCGTGCACCCTCCAGGGAGGCGCGGCGCCCCTCGACGAGGCGGGCGGCGAAGTCGATCGGCGGCGGGCGCGAGGCGGCGAGGCCTTCGAGTACGTCGAACGGCGCCGAGCGCTGGTCCTCGGCCAGCCGCAGCCGCCGGTCGGCGACGATGCGATCGAGCACCGTGCCCGTCTCGCGCGGGCCGCTGGACGCGGCCGTCGTGTTCGCCGTCATGGCGTCAGCTGCGCCGGGTCGCCTCGACGAAGGCGCCGAGGCGCGCAGCCGCCTCGCCCTCGTCGATCGCCGTCAGCGCCTGCTCGGCGCCCTGCTGGATCGAGGCGGCGAGGCCGCAGACGTAGAGCCCCGCGCCGGCGTTGATGGCGATGAAGTCGCGCAGCGCCAGCGATCCGTCGCCGCGCAGCACGGCGCGCAGCGCCTCCGCGTTCTCCTCGGCGCTCCCGCCGCGCACCTCCTCGAGCGTGCGCTCCATCACGCCCAGGTCCTTCGGGGTGACGCGGCGTTGCGTGACCTCCATGCCGCGGACCTCGAACAGCGTGGTCGGCGCCGAGACCGAGATCTCGTCGAGGCCCTCGTCGCTCGAGACCACGAGGGCGTGCCGCACGCCGAGGCGGGCCAGCGCGCCGGCGAGCAGCTCGGCCGTGGCGAGGCTGGGCGTGCCGAGCACGTGGCTGTTGGCGGAGGCGGGGTTGGTGAGCGGGCCGAGGATGTTGAAGACCGTGCGCACGCCGATCTCACGCCGCAGCGGCGCCGCGAACTTCATCGCCGGGTGGAACGACTGCGCGAAGAGGAAGCCCACGCCGGTGCGCTCGATGCAGCGCGCCACCTGCTCCGGCGCAAGCGCGATCTCCGCCCCGAGCGCCTCGAGCAGGTCGGCCGAGCCGGACTGTGAGGTCATCGCGCGGTTGCCGTGTTTGGCGACCTTCGCTCCGGCGGAGGCGGCGACGATCGCGGCCGCCGTCGACACGTTGAACGTCGCGAGCCCGGAGCCGCCGGTGCCGCAGGTGTCGAGCAGCGGGCGCGCGCTGACGTGCGCCTTGAGCGAGTGCTCTCGCATCACGCGCGCCATCCCGACGACCTCGTCGACGGTCTCGCCCTTGTGCTGCAGCGCGACGACGAAGGCGCCGAACTGCGCGGGCGTCGCCTCCGCCTCCATGATCTCGCCCATCACGGCGGCGGCCTCGTCCTCGCTGAGGTCGCGCCCCTCCCCCGCGACCGCCGCGATCGCCTCGCGGATCATGAGGCGCTGTCCGTCCGAATGCCGACGAGGAATGCGTCCACAGCTAGCAGTCCCATCTCAGACTGCCTCCCGCTGCTCGTCGGGGACTACCTGGAAGCCGGGAAGGTAGGCGGGTACCGGAATCAGCCGCTGCCGCAGGGGATCGACTCCGAGGCCACACCCCGTGAGCGTGAACGATCCGAGCACCGGCTCGTCATCCCCTTCGCCGAACACGACGAGTGTGGTGGCGTATTCCTCGTCTATCCGGACCGTGGCCCAACCCACGTCGCGTTCCACGCCGCTCCCACCCGGCGTGATGAACCTGCGGCGCTCCGTCGGTTCGACGCCCAGGCGTTGCAGCACCGAGGACGGCACGAGGGTATACATCGCGCGAGTGCCCACGAGCGCGTCGAGGGTTTCGAACGGACCGTCCGGCCCGGCGGCGAGTTCGATCCGCTGCTGGAACGTGCCCATCTCAGGATGCCTCCCGCCTCACGCCGGGGCCGTCGCGGTGCGCGGCGACTCCATCGCGAGGAAGTTGCGGAGCAGATCGTGGCCCGTGGCCGTCATGATCGACTCGGGGTGGAACTGGACGCCCTCGATCGGCAGCGTGCGGTGGCGGACACCCATGATCACCCCGCTCTCCGCGCGCGCCGAGACCTCGAGCTCGTCCGGCAGCGAGTCCGGCTCGATCGCCAGTGAATGATAGCGAATCGCCTCGAACGGCTGCGGCAGCGACTCGAAGACGCCTCGCCCGTCGTGCGTCACCGTCGAGATCTTGCCGTGCATGATCTCGCCCGCGTGACCGACCCGCGCGCCGAACGCCTCGCCGATGCTCTGGTGCCCGAGGCAGACGCCGAGCAGCGGCACCTGCCCGGCCGCCGCGCGGATCAGGTCGATCGAGATGCCCGCCTCAGCCGGCGTGCACGGCCCCGGCGAGACGACGATCCGCTCCGGCCCCATCGCGAGGCAGTCCTCGACGCTCGCCTCGTCGTTGCGCACGACCTCGACGGTCGCGCCCAGCTCGGAGAGGTACTGGTAGAGGTTGTAGGTGAACGAATCGTAGTTATCGATCAGTAGAAGCATCGTCGGCCTCCTCGTCGTCATCGGGGTCCGCCTGCGAGGCGGCGAGCATCTTCGCGAGTTGCTGCGTGTGCGCGCGGTCGTGGGCCGCGATGCGGGCGATCCGGTCGCCGACACGCACCGCGCCGCGATCGGCGTGGTTGCCGTAGGCGTCCAGCTCGCCTTGCCCGAGCGTCTCGAGCCAGGCGAGCGTCTCCGCGCGCAGCGCATCGAGGCGCTCCAGCTCCGCGCGATCGCCGGCCGGGCGCGCTCGGCCGGCGCGCTCGGCGGCGCCCTGCGCCGGGTTGAAGGGGCGCCAGGTGTGGCCCGGCGTCTCCAGCAACTCGCGCGCCTCGGAGGCGTAGTAGGCCTCGACCGTGGCGCAGTGCGCGAGCAGATCGACCGGCGCCCAGTCACCGTCGAGGCTGACGTCGCGCCACGGCTCGTCGAGGGCGAGGTAGGCCGCGCGCAGCGCATCGCGCGCCACGATCAGCTCCGCCGTCAGTTCCTCGATGCCGGCGCTCTTCGGGAGCGCGCCGCCGTCCGCGGGCAGGCCCTGCAGCCATTCGCGCACGCCCTCGACGACGTTGATGCCGGCTGCCCCGCCGGGAGGCGCCCACGCCGCGTCGACGAAGTCGGCGGGGGCGTACTGCGGGTCGCCTCGCCACGAGCTGCAGAGGAAGACGTTCGCGATCGCGTCCGGCAGCGCGATCGAGTCGCTGAACTCGGCCCGGTCCGGGGTGAGGTGCAGCCGGTCGTTCAGCAGCCGTGCCAGCGCCTGCTCCGCGGTCTCGTCGTCTGCGACCGGCTCCGAGGGCAGGGACCAGCGGCTGCCTGCGCCGCTGCGCTCCGCGGCGGCGTGTTGCACGAGCAGCACGCGGCCGTCGCTGCGGCGCAGCGCGGCGGCGGCGACGAGCGGTTTGGCGTCCATCAGTAGCCCAGGCTTCCCGCAGGCGCGCTGACGCCGGCCCGCGCCTCGGCGTCGTCGATGGCGGCCATCAGCGCGCGCGCCTTGTGCTGTGTCTCCTCGAACTCCCGCTGCGGTTCGGAGTCGTAGACGATGCCGCCGCCGGCCTGCACGTAGGCGACGCCGTCGCGCAGCAGCACGGTGCGGATCGTGATGCAGGTCTCCACGTTACCCGAGAGGTCGAAGAACCCGACCGCCCCGGCGTAGGGGCCGCGCCGGTCCGGCTCCAGCTCCGCGATGATCTCCATCGCGCGAATCTTCGGCGCGCCGGAGACGGTGCCCGCCGGGAACGCCGATCGCAGCGCGTCGTACTCGCTCATCCCCTCGCGCAGCTCGCCCTGCACGTGGCTCACGAGGTGCATGACGTGCGAGTAGAACTCGAGGTCGAAGCTCTGCGTCACCTCGACCGAGCCGGTCTTCGAGACGCGCCCGACGTCGTTGCGTCCGAGGTCGAGCAGCATCACGTGCTCCGCGATCTCCTTCGGATCGTTGCGCAGCTCCTCGGCCAGCCGCTCGTCCTCGGCGGGGGAGCCGGTGCGCGGCCGCGTCCCCGCGATCGGGTGCACGTCGACGCGGCCGTCCTCGACCTTCACGAGCAGCTCGGGAGAGGCGCCGACGATGGCGATCTCGCCGAACTGCAGCAGGTACATGTAGGGCGAGGGGTTGATCACGCGCAGCGAGCGGTAGAGCTCCACCGGATGCACGCCGGTCTTGCGCGAGAAGCGCTGCGCGATCACCGCCTGGATGATGTCGCCGTCGGTGATGTAGCGCTTGGTCGTCTCGACGGCCTCCAGGTAGTCCTCGTGCGCCCAGTTGGACTCGATCGGCTGCCCCGTCGGCCCGTCGATCGGCGTGTAGGGCAGCGCTGCGAGCGGCGCCGCGAGGCGCTCCGTGAGGCGCTCGATCTTCGCGACCGCCGCGTCGTAGGCGGCGTCGACATCGCCGTCGAGGCGTGCGTGCGAGATCACCTTGATCGTGTGCAGCACGTGGTCGAAGACCAGCAGCGTGTCCGTGAACATCAGCCAGGACTCCGGCACGCCCAGCGCGTCCGTCGCCGGCTGCGGCACGCGCTCGAAGTGCCCGACCGCCTCGTAGCCGATGTAGCCGACGGCGCCGCCGTGGAAGCGCGGCAGCCCGGGCGCCGGGACGGGGCGGAACTGCGCGATCTCGTCCTCGATCACGGTCAGCGGGTCGCCGTCCTCGTGGTGCAGCGCGCTCACGCGGTACGGCTCCGTGCCGATGAAGGAGTAGCGCCCCATGCGCTCGCCGCCCTCGACGGATTCGAGCAGGAACGAATACTCGCCGCGCGCGACCTTGAGGTAGGCGGAGACGGGCGTCTCGAGGTCGGCGCGGACCTCGCGGTAGATCGCGGCGAGGTTGCCCCCGCCGGCGGCCGCGAGGCCGCGCAGCTCCTCGCGGGTCGGTGTCGTGCGGGGTGCGGTGGGTGTGGTCATCGTCGTGGTCCTGTTCGTGCGCTGCAGCCTTCCGTCCGTGCGGCGTGCGGCCAGCACCAGACGCCGCCGAGGCGCGGCGCGGACTGGTGGCAGTACGGCGCAGGGCTGCTGTGCACGATCAAGCCTCCTCGTTCTCCCCGAACAGTGTGCGCTCCGGACGCAAAAGAACCACCGCCCTGGGGCGATGGTCCTCGCGGCGCCACCCAAGTTCCGCGCGCCGGCAGGCCTCGAGGCCCGCGGCTCGCGCTCATTCAAGGCACGGCCGCCCGGCTGCCCGACGTGGGGCGCGGCGGTGATGCCCTGGGCCTGGATAACGGCGCCCACACCGTCGACGCCTACTTGCCCCGAGGGGCGTTCGGGCCGAGACTCCCGGGTCCATTCCGCTGCTGCTGTCGGGCGCCGGGCTTCCACCTTGCCCCGGCTCTCTGGGCCCCGCGTGGCGGCGTACTACTCCCGTTCCGCGTCGCTCTCTTCACGCTGCGGTCTCGATCGAGGCTACGGCTGGCCCCGGTGGAGTGTCAACGCGGGTGGTGCATGGGCGTGAGGCCGACGCTGTACAGTGAGTGGCGAGGCGTGCGCGGCCGCGGCGCGCCACGCCGCGCCACGCCGCGGGGGCGAGCATGCGTCGACAACGCTTCCACTCAGCCGTCATCTCCTTGCTTGCTGCGCTGGTGCTCGGCGCGGGGATCGCGTCCACGCCCGCTCCCGCGTCCGCGGAGACGCCTGCGGAGACGCCTGCCGCGCCCGAGGCCGGCACGATCACGACGGAATTGCAGCCCGGCTGGAACATGGTCGGCTGGGCCGGCCACGCGACCCCGTCCGGGCAGTTGTTCGAGGAACTCCCGGAGCTTCGCTGGCTCTCGGCGTGGGACGCTGAGCAGCAGCGCTACCAGATGTCATGGCGGCGCCACTATCAGGAGTTGCCCTGGCTCATGCCCGGCATGGGCCTGTGGCTGCTGATCGACGGAGACGCACCCGTCGAGTGGACACGCCCGATCGCGCCGGATGGCGCGGTGCTGCACCTGCGCCGGGGCCTCAACCTCGTCGGCTGGACGGGCCAGGACGGCACGTCGCTCAAGGAAGCCCTGGGCCCGGTTGCTGATGGGGTGGTCTCGGCGTGGGACCGGGACGCGCGCAGCGGGGACTACGCCGCGTACAGCCGCAGCGGGCACGACGCCGCGGGGTCGCAACTCGTGCTGAGCAGGGGCGATGCGCTCTGGATACAGGTGGCCCGAGCGGTCAACTGGAGGCAAGCCACCAGCGCGGAGCCCCCGATCGCGTTCCTCGGCGAGATCCCCGATCACATCCAGTCGGCGATCGTTGCTGAGTACGAGCACGTGGAGGCGTTCTTCGCCGAGCGCTTCGGAGTCGTGCCGAGAGATACGCCGCTGAACGTCGGCGCCGATGTGGAGTCGCTGCGCGCCACCCACCTCGAAGTGTTCGGAAGCGAGCCCGAGGAGGGCTTCTGCGGTCGGCTCAGCGACGACCATGTCCGTGTGTACACGCTCAGGTGCGCCTACCCGGTCCAGAAGCTTGGGCTGAACGCTACACAGGTCCGCGCGCTGCTCGGCCTGCGCGGTCTCGAGAGCGCCCCGGGTGGCCCCGAGTGGATGTTCAGAGGCACACAACGCTACGCCGGGATCCTGTACGCCGAGGCGGCCCGATCCCTCAACTACAAGGTAGCCAGGCGCAAGGAGATACAAGCCGCAACGCGAGCCGGGCTTCCCCTGCGCAGTGTCGACACGAGAGGCAACGAGGACCGTCTCCGCAGCTGGGCCATCGGGGGAGTAGGGTTCCTCGCCGTCGAGTGGCTCGGCGCACGCGCGGGCGACCCCGCAATCTTCGAGTACTACCGCCTGCTGCCGTCCGCGGAGACGTGGCAGGAAGCGTTCGCAACCGCCTTCGGGATCACGGTGGAGGACTTCTACGCGGAATTCGAGGCGTACCGCGCCGACGTGGCGCCGACCGTGCCCCATCTCGCCGACGACCAGGATGGGGCCGCCGTCGTGTTCCTCGGCGACGTCCCGGAAGACACGCGGGCGGCCATCCTCGCCGACATGGAGCAGGTGCGCGCCTTCATGACGGAGCGCTTCGGCGCGCAACCCCCGGAATTCACGCTCTACGTCGGCCCCGATACCCATTCGATCCTGGTCGCGGTTCCCGAGTTCAATCCCAATGCCATCTGCACTCGACCCGCGGGTGATACCGCTGCGATCGACCTCGATCTCTGCGGATACCGGGCCCCGCACGACAGCTACTACATCCTGGCCCTGGTCCCGACCCACGAGGTTCCCCCTCAGTGTGATACCGCGGCGGTCGGCCTCGATCTCTGCGTATCCCGGGCCCCGCACGCCAGCTACTACATCCTGGCCATGATCCCGGCGCACGATGTTCCTCCCCGGTGGCTGGCATACGGCGCGGGAGAGTACGCAACGACTGCGTATCGGGCGGAGGCAAAGGGGCTGGATCTCGAGGATCACCTCGCAGGGCTACGCCGTTGGGTGAGGCTGTCGTCCCGCTCGCTGGAGAGCCGCGAGACTCCGGACGGAGCCTTCGAGGCGGGCCTCGTTGCTACCCGCGCCCTCGGCTACTTCGCGGTGGAGCGGCTCGTGGAGCGAGCCGGCGAGCCCGCCCTCTTCGACTTCTTCGAGCAGCAGCCGACCCACGCGAACTGGGAGCAGCTCTTCCGGACCACGTTCCAGATCAGCGTGAGGGTCTTCTACGAGGAGTTCGAGGCCTCCCGCACAAGCCTCAAGCCCTGATCGGCGCCTGAGCGGCCCGCGCTCAGACCTCCACGGCCCGGCGCCCCGGACGAGCGCGCTCCCTGGCGATCCAGGCGCGCGCCTGCGCGACTGTGCCTTCGAGGTCGCCCTCGGTGTTCACGATCACGGCGTCGAAGGCGTCCTGCTGCTCCAGCTCGGCGCGCGCGGAGGCGAGGCGAAGGGCGCGCTCGATCGGTGGCGCGCCGCGCTCGCGCAGGCGCTGCTCGATCTGCTCGAGGCTCTCGGGGGCGATAAAGAGCAGCCGCGCCTCCGGGATCGCCTCGCGGATTGCGATCGCACCCTGCACGTCGACCTGCAGCAGCACGTCGCGCCCGCTCCCGAGGGCGCTGCGCAGCTGCGTGCGCGGCGTGCCGTAGAGGCGGCCGTGGACCTCGGCATGCTCGAGCAGCTCGCCGGAGCGGATGGCGGCGCGGAACGCGTCGCTGCTGGCGAAGACGTAGTGGACGCCGTCGACCTCGCCCGGTCGCGGCGGGCGCGTGGTCATCGTGACCGGGCGCGCGAAGTCGTCGCCCGCGAGCAGCGCGCTCATCACCGCGTCCTTGCCGACGCCGGACGGCCCCGAGATCACGGCGAGCAGAGGCGGCGTGGTCGACAAGTCTCGCTCCTACGCCGCGCCGATCCGTGCGAGGTCCGACCAGAACGCGGGGTAGGAGACGCCCACGGCGTCCGCGCCCTCGATCGCGGACTCGCCCTCCGCGATCAGCGCGCCGACCGCGCCGAGCATCGCGAGGCGGTGGTCGCCCGCCGCGTCGACGAGACCGCCGCGCAGCCTCGCGCCGCCGCCGACGGCGAGGCCATCCGCGCGCTCCTCGACCTCCGCGCCGAGGGCGCGCAGCGCCGCCGCCGTGGTGGCGACGCGGTCCGACTCCTTGACGCGCAGTTCCGCGGCGTCGGCGATCACCGTCTCGCCCTCGGCGACGGCGCCCGCGAGCGCGAGCAGCGGCAGCTCGTCGATCGCGCGCGGCACGACGTCGCCGCCGATGCGCACGCCACGCAGCGAGGCGGAGCGGACGCGCAGGTCCGCGACCGGTTCGCCGCCCGTGGAGCGCTGCTCGAGTTCCTCGATGTCGGCGCCCATCTCGCGCAGCACGTCGAGGATGCCCGCGCGCGTGGGGTTGAGGCCGACGCCGCTGAGCAGCACGTCGGCGTCCGGGTGCAGCGTGGCGGCGACGATCCAGGCGGCCGCGGTGGAGATGTCGCCGGGCACGCGCACGCCGACGGCCTGCAGGTCGCCCGCGGGCGGCGTCAGCGTCACCGTCGCGCCCTCGACGGCGATGTGGGCGCCCATCGCGGCCAGCATGCGCTCGCTGTGGTCGCGCGAGCGCGAGGGCTCGGCGACGGCGGTCGCGCCCTCGGCGGCGAGCCCGGCGAGCAGGATGGCGGACTTGACCTGCGCCGAGGCGACCGGCGTCTCGATGCGCTGGCCGCCGGCGATCGCGCCGCCCTCGATCGCCAGCGGCGGCAGCGTGCCGCCGGCGCGCGCGCCGACGCGGGCGCCGAGGGTGCGCAGCGGCTGGACGATGCGGCCCATCGGGCGGCCGCGCAGGGAGCCGTCGCCGCTGAGCACCGAGAGGAACGGGAACCCCGCAAGGAGGCCGCTGAGCAGCCGGATCGTCGTGCCCGAGTTCCCGCAGTCGAGCACGTCGGACGCCTCGTGGAGCCCCGCGCGGCCGCGCCCGCGGACGACGAGCGCGTCCTCGGCGAGCTGCTCGATCTCCGCGCCGAGGGCGCGCATGCACTCCAGCGTGGAGCGGGTGTCGGCGGCATCGAGGAAGCGGTCGATGCGCGCCTCGCCCTCGGCGGCTGCGTTGAGCATGAGCGCGCGGTGCGTGATCGACTTGTCGCCGGGGATTTCGATCCGGCCGCGCAGCCGCGCGGGCGGTGTGACTCGCATTGTCTGCGGGGCGCCCATGCCGCGGCTAGCTACGGCCGAGGAAGCGCCTGCGCTGGCGCGTCTGCTTGTCCTCGTCGTCTTCGTTCATCTGGCGCAGCCGCTCGGAGAGCGCGCCGCCGAGGAACAGGTCGGTCATGCCGGGCATCGGGACGCCGGAGCCCTTCTGGTCGATCTCGACGCGCCCGATCTGGCCGTCCTGGAAGGAGAGATGGTCGAGGTTGAGTTGCACCAGGTAGCGCAGGAACTCGTCGTTCCGCTCCGGGTCGGCGATCATGTCCTCGAGGTCGTGGAGCGCGCCGCGCAGGCGTTGCAGCCAGTGCACGACCTGCTCGCGGTTGGTGACTGCGATGTCGTGCGCCATCTGCTCGTCGGTGCCGGCGAGGCGCGTCGTGTCCTTGAAGCCGCTGGCAGCCAGCAGGGACATCTCCGGCCACGCCTCGGAGTCGCGCACCAGGCGGAAGAGCGCGCTCGCGGCGAACATCGGCAGGTGCGAGATCGCCGCGGCGTAGGCGTCGTGCTCCTCGGCGTCCATGTACATCGGCTTCGCGCCGAGCGCGGTGGCGAGGCCGGCGACGGTCTCGACGGCGCTGCTGGAGGCGGAGCGCGAGGGCACGATCACCCAGCGCGCGTCCTGGAAGAGCGTCGCCTCGGCGGCGGCCGATCCGAACTGCGTCTTGCCGGCCAGCGGATGGCCGCCGACGAAGTTGATCGAGTTCGGCAGCAGCTCCCGGGCCCAGCTCATCACCTGCGCCTTCGTCGAGCAGGTGTCCGTGACGATCGCTCCCTCCGGCAGGGCGGATGCGATCTCCTCCATCACCTCGCGGGTCGCGAGCACCGGCGTGCTGATCACCACCAGCGAGGCGTCATGGACGGCGTCGCGCAGGCCGTTCGCGCGCCGGTCGATCGCCTTGCGGCGCTCCGCCTCGCGCTCGCGCTCGCGGCTGACGTCGAAGCCGACGATCTCGATGTCGCTCGTACTTTCGTGAGCACGCAATCCGAGGCCGATCGATGCCCCGATCAGGCCCGTGCCGAGGATGGCCACCTGGGTCATATGCACCGTGCCATTCGTACTGCGTGGGGCGCGGAGCGCCGCTCACTCGTCTGGCGTCGATGTTAGCACGGGCAGCCCCGGCCGCCCTCCGCGTGCGCCCTCAGCAGACCCGGTCGGCCTCCATCAGCCAGGCGAGTTCGCGGTCGTCGCCCGGCGCGGCGTCGTGGTGGCGGCGGACCAGCTCGCAGACGCGCGGCGAGCAGCCGATGGCGCCGAGCCGCGCCGCGCCCCGCCCGGGGTGGTCGCGCAGCGCCGCGAGGGCGCGCCCCAGCCGGCTGGCGTCGCGATCGGCGAGGCGCCCGTGCAGCCTCGGTGCGAACTGCAGCAGCAGGACGTGGAGGACGCGCTCGTGGGCGTGCAGCGCGCCCTTGCCGGTGTTGTGCAGCAGCGCAGCCAGCAGCAGCTCGTCCGAGGGCGAGGCGTTCGCGCGCAGCCACGTCAGCACGTCGAGGGCGTGACGGCGCTCGCGGCCCTGCAGCGAGGCGAAGAGCTGGAGTTCGGCGGGGCGGAGCAGTTCGCGTACCGCGCGCTCCTCCGCGGGGGAGAGCGAGCCGCGGAGGCCTCGGAAGAAGCGCCGCGCGTGCCGTACGAGGTCCGTAGCGGCCGCCCGCACGCGCCGTTAGACCAGCCGGACCACGGTGTCGCCCGCGAACAGCTCCAGCAGGAGGTTGCGAGGCGGGCCCATCGCGTCGAACAGCCACGCCGGTCCTCCGAGGAAGGGGAGGAAGATCAGCACCATCAGAATGCCGGGGCACCACGGCTCAAGCCTCGTGAACTGCGTCGCGAGCGGGCGCGGCAGCAGCCCGACGACCACGCGGAAGCCATCGAGCGGCGCCAGCGGCACGAGGTTGAAGATCGCGAGGATCACGTTGAGCAGCACGATCGTCCCGAGGAAGAGCCCCACCAGGTTCTCCGGCGACTCCGTCCACACGCCCGCCGCGATCTCGGCCAGCGAGGGCGCCACGAACGGGTGGAAGAAGGGAACCCAGCCGAGCTTGATCGGCAGGCCGGCGATCGCGGCGACGATCAGGTTCGTCACCGGTCCGGCGATGGCGATCGCCGCCATGTTCAGCTTGACGTTGCCGGAGGTGTTGAGCGGATTGACCGGCACCGGCCGCGCCCAGCCGAAGCCGGCGAGGAAGATCAGCGCCGCCCCCAGCGGGTCCAGGTGCCGCTTCGGATTGAGCGAGAGCCGCCCGAACGACCTCGGCGTGCGGTCCCCGAGCGAGTCCGCCACGTAGGCGTGCGCGAACTCGTGCAGCACCAGGCCGACCAGCAGCGAGGCGCCGAACGCAGCGATCAGGATGACGAAGGCAAGCGGCGCATCATCGAGCACCGCGAGATAGCGAATGATCACGCGATCCAGCGTACCAGCGGCTGCCTCGGAGCGCGCTCGCCGGGGCTGCAAGGCATTCTCCCGGGCTCGCGCGTTGACACCGCGCGAGGGCCGTCCATATCGTGAGTTGGAGCCCTCAGGTGACTGAGGGCTCGTCAGGCGGGGGGCCGGAATCCCGGAACAGCCCGAGGGCGCGTAACCATGCCCCGCCTTGTCCTGCCGCTGCTCGTTCTGCTCGCCGTGACCGCCGCTGCGTGCGACCCCCGCGGCGACGAGCCCGACGCCGGCTCCGAGGCGCGCCTCGTCTTCGCCGAGTTCGGCTCCACGGAGGACCGCATCTACGTGGCGCCCGCCGGCGATCTCGACGCGCGGGAGGAGATCGCGCGTGTGCCGCACGCGCCCGGCTGGGCGCTGACGCCCGCGACGGAGATGAGCGGCTCGCTGGCCGCCTTCGTCGCGCTGCCGCCGGAGGCGAAGCCGCTCCGCGACTCGCCCGCCGAGTTGTGGCTGCTGGATGCCGCCAGCGGCGAGTTGACGCGTCTCGCCGGAGACGCCGACCTGCTCGTCCCGCCGGTCTTCGACCGCGAGGGGCGCTACCTCATCTATCGCAGCAGCAACGTCGCCGCGGGCACGCAGGAGCTGGTGCGCGTCGATCTCGCGACGCGCACGCGACGAACCCTGCGCGAGCTCTCCACCCGGTTCGGTGTCTTCCCCGTGGCTGTCGCGGACGATGGCGGCGTGGTCTACGCGGAACTCTCGAACGGCGGCACGGACCTCTACCGCAGCGATGGCAGCGGCGAGGGCGACGCCGAACTGCTGCTCCACGCCTCGGACCACATCGCGCGCGGCTGGCGGCTCTCGCCGGATGGCGGCACGCTCTTCTATCTCGCGCCGCGGATCGAGGCAGAGCGTGTCGTGCAGCGGCTCCACGTGACGACGCTCGACGGCGGCGGCGAGCCGCGGATCGAGGCCGGCGAGGGGTTCGCCGGCGATCAGTTCTCGCCGGTCTGGACGTCGACGGGCGACGGCATCACCTTCGGGCAGGAGCCCGGCTTCGCTCCGGGCGCCGCCCCGCTCACGCTCACCCTCGAAGGCGGCGACGAGCCAGCGCGCCTGACCGCGCCGGAGCGCGGCTTCGACGCGCCGCTCGGCTGGAGCGCGGATGGCCGCTACCTGGCGGCGCGCAGCTTCGACGGCCGCGACGCCTACGATCCGGGCCGCGAGTCGCTGGTGGTGATCGCGAGCGCGGGCACCCGGGTGACCGTGCGTGCGGACCGCGAGTTGATCTTCATCGGCTGGCTGCTCGATGCCTGACGGTGCGCGGCGCCGGGCCGCGCGGGCGACGCTGATCGCGTTCGCTCTGGTGCTGGCGCTCGGGCTCTGGGCCTCGCCTCCGGGCGCGGCGCCGGCGCTGTCCTGCGCCTTCCTGCGCACGCCGGAGACGTACGAAGCCGATCGAGCGCGGCAGTCCTATCTGGGCGCGATTGATGCCGCGGCCGTCAACGCGCTATTCCCCGATAGTCCGGCCTTTGGCCTGCCGACGATCGAGGTCGGCACGCGCGCGAACCGTTCGGACAGCTCGATCCGGGAGCTGCCGGTCGAGCTGCTGCGCTCGATCGCCTGGGTGGAGTCGGGGATCACGATGGCCTCGCGTTCGGTGCCGTTCGAATCCCGGGGGGAGGCGCTGATCTCGTTCGATTGCGGGCATGGGGTAATGCAGGTCACGACGGGGATGACCGTGCCGCTGGGCAGCGACGGCCAGCCGAGCGCGACGCAGGTGAGCGTGGTGACGCACTACGCGTACAACGTCGCGCGCGGCGCCGCGATCCTCGCGGACAAGTGGAATCGCGCCCCGCAGTCGCGCCCGATCGTGGGCGCCGATACGGATTCGAAGCCGGAGTTGATCGAGAACTGGTACTACGCGGTCTGGTCCTACAACGGGTTCACCGGTCCGGGCGCCCTCAAGTCCAATCACCCGGCGGACCCGACATTCGGAGGCTGGCCGCGTGCGCGCTACCTCTGCGACGGAACGCAATCGCGCAACCGCTACCCCTACCAGGAGTTGGTCTGGGGCTGCATGGCGCATCCGCCGACGCCCGACGGCGGCCAGCTCTGGACGCCCGTCGATGCGACCCTGCCGAATCTCTCGGAGGTCGCCTATTTCGAGGCGCTCTCGATCGCGAACTTCCGCTTCCCGTACACGAACATGGACGTGCCGACGCCGCAGCCGTCACATCCCACGGAGCCGCCCTCGGTGAGCGAGAGCTTCCGGTCTCAGGTGCTGGCACAGCCGCGCCTGTCCGTGAGCTCGCTGCCGCAGGAGATCCTCACCGAGGGCACGTTCGAGGAGACGCGCGGGACCGTGCGCATCCGCAATTCCGGCACAGGTGTTCTCTCCTGGTCCGCGACGCCCTCGGCGGGCTGGATCGTCGTCGATCCGCCGGCGGGCGTGGCCCTTGGGTCGGATATCGACTGCACGGGCCGCGGCTGTTCCCGTGACGCGGAGATCACGATCACGGTGAACCCCACGCTGCTGCCCGACTCCTCGGCGAGGGGGACGCTGCGCATCACGACGCCGAACGGCGCGGGCAGGGATGTGCACGTCAGCGTCTTCGTCGATGCGGACTTCAACGTCGGCGCGCCCGGCACCAGCCGCGCCTACTGAGCGCGCCCGGCTACACTCGATCGCGAAAGGCAGGGGCGATGTTCGAGGCAATCCAGCTCTGGCTTGACGCGATCCGGCGCAATCATGCGCTGGAGCACGCCACGGTCGCGGTCTTGCTCGCGCGCCGCGGCCCCACGCGGCTCGCCGGCCGCGCAACGGCGAACGGCTTCGTGATCATCGCCGACCTCGAGCTGGAGGAGCTGGAGGAGGCGGCGCGCGAGGCGCTGCGCCGCCTCCAGGCGGGCGAGGCAGCACTGGCGATCTCGCCGCTCTGCGGCACGACGGTCGCCGTCGGCGCGGGGCTGTCGGCGCTGGCGGCGACGCTGGTCCTCGCGACGGGCCGCCCCTGGACCCGCTTCCCGAACGCGTTCACGGCGGCGGCGCTGGCCGCCGTCGCCGGGCAGCCCGCGGGCCGCTGGGTGCAGCAACACGTCACGACGCTGGCGGACCACGGCGGCGTCGAGGTCCTCGGCGTCCGCACGCTCTTCGGGCGCGTGCACATGGTCCAGACGCGCGGCTCGGCGGCCGGGTAGGGCGTACGGCGGTTAGCGGCCCTCGGCGGCGGCGCGGCGGCGCTGCCAGTCCAGCACGAAGGGGTTGTGCTCCTTCTCGAACGCCACCGAGGTCTCCTGCATGTGGCCCGGCAGCACGATCGTCTCGTCCGGCAGCACCAGCAGCTTCCCGGTGATGCTCCGCAGCTCCTCGTCGTAGCTGCCGCCGGGCATGTCCGTGCGCCCGATCGAGCCGCGGAAGAGCGTGTCGCCGCTGAACAGGAAGTTCGCATCCTCGTTGTAGTAGCTGACGCTGCCGGTGGTGTGGCCGGGCGTGGTGATCACGCGCAGGCGCAGCCCGTCCACCTCGACGATGTCATCTTCGGCGACATAACCGTCCGGGTCGGGGGGGCCCTGCGCCAGATCCAGCCCCATCCGTTCGGCGGACGTCTTCCAGCCGTTCTGCAGCAGATCGAGCTCGCTCTCGTGGAGCAGGAACGTCGCGCCGGTTGCCTCGTGCACGCCGTGAATGCCGAGGATGTGGTCGAGGTGCGCGTGGGAGTTCGCGATCGCCTTGATGGTGACGCCCATGTCGCGCGCGAGGGCGAGGATCTCGTCCGGCTGGTCGCCGGGGTCGATGCAGATCGCCTCGCCGCTGCGGCGGTTGCCGACGACCCAGCAGTTCTCCTGGAAGACTCCGACGACGATCCCGCGGACCATGAGTTCGTTTGCGACTTCCATCCTCGGGCCGTCCTTGCGCTGCGCGTCGGCCCTGCCGGCGGGCGGGCCCTCCCGGGCGCAGCGTAGCGGCACGCAGGCTCGCGGGCTACGCGGCTCCCGCGTTCCCGGTGAGCCCTCGGGCCCCGCGCGCTACGCCAGCAACTGCTGCGCAACGAACTCCAGGCCGAGGTCGCGCACGTGCTCCGGTGTCTCCGCGTGGCCGCCGGGGTTGGCGTAGAGGCGCTTGTCGGCCGCGCCCAGCAGATCGAAGAGCGCCAGCACGCCCTCACGGTCGAACAGCTCGTCGTCCCACTGCATGAGGAACAGCGTCGGGCAGGTGAGCCGCGGAGCGTCGCGCACCAGGCGGGCGAAGAGACTGTCCTCGGTCCGGGCCGAGCTGCGGACGCCGCAGAGGCCGAGCACGGCGCAGCGGATGCGGCCGTCGGCGACGATGAACGGCAGCCCGAACATCGTGCCCATCGAGACGCCGCCGTAGCCGATGCGGTCGTCGTCGAACTCGCCGAGGTCGAGCAGGGCGTCGAGCGTGGCCTGCCAGTCTCCCACCATCTCCTCGGCGACCGCCGCGTCGTAGCCCTGCTCGCGACCGCGTGCCGCGCGATCGCCGTGGTAGGGGCCGTCGATGGCGGCGGCGGCGATGCCGTGCCGCCGGACGTAGGCGTGCGCGCGCTCGAGGCGGCTCTCGTCGCGCTTGTGCCCGCCGCCGCCGTGGCCCAGCAGTACCAGCGGAGTCGGGCCGCCGGCCTGTGCAGGCGTCCAGAGCACGCCCGGCACGCGCCCGTCGGGCCGCACGATGCCGAAGCGGCGCTCGCGGACGCCCTCGCTGCTCCCGGCTTCGCTGATGCGCTCCAGCATGCCTGGGTGGTAGCGCAGGCGGCGCGGGGGCGCAACCCGCAGCCGCGGGGTTCACTTTCACGGCGGAGAGGCCGATACTGTTATAGGGGGATAATCGGTCAGGAAACGCCGATGCCGCCGATGATCCGCTTGAGTTCTTCCATACGGCCCCGGGGTTGGTTCCGGGCAACGCCCGCACAGCCAACAGCATTGGCCATCCTGCTGGCCGCTCTCCTGGCGTTCGTGCTCACGGTTGCCGGCGGCGGCTCTGCCGCTGCCTCTCTCGCTCCCTGCGATGCCGCCGCCGAGGCCGCCCCTGGCGTGGCGACGGTGGATCTGCTGAGCACGCCGCTTGCGATCGAGATTACCTGTCTCACGCAGGCGCGGGTGAAGGTACGCATGGCCGGCGGCCTCGGTTCGACGCACCTTGTCGAGCCGCGATCGCCGCTGCGGATCGAGGACGAGCGCGCCTACCTCTGCCACGGCGACGATCCGCAGGTCGAGATCGCCTCGCGGACGCTCGGCTGGGTCCAGCAGGTCGCGATCAGCGGTATCGACACGCTCCCCCGGTGCGACGTGCTGCTCAGGCCGGGCTTCACGCAGCTGCGTTGGAGCGGTCCGCGGACCTCACTGCCTGAGGTGTTCGCGGGCGGGGCGCTTGGCTGGCGGGACTGGGAGCGCGATCCCGATGGCAGCGTGCCGGGGCTGTCGGTCTGGTTCATCCCGGAAGGCCAGCCGTGGTACGCGGTCGGCTGGGGCGATGGCGTACCGTCGCACATGCAGGGCCTGTCCCAACTCACGCCCGGGCTCGAGTACCTCGTGATCTCGGATGTCGAACGCCCGTGGAAGTTCCCGCGGCCTCCTTCCGGTGAGTCGCTGTTCGAGGACGCCCAGGTCGTGGCCTTCTACGGCTACCCCGGCGTGCCCGTGATGGGCGCGCTCGGTGCGGCCCCTCCGGCGGAGACAGCGCGCGAGATCGCGACCTGGGCAGCACGCTACGATCGGCTGAACGGCCCACGCGACGTGATCCCGGCGTTCCACCTGATCACCGCCGTCGCCCAGGCCCACCAGACTGCGGACGGCACCTACCTCCGACGCATGTCCGACGAGCGGATCGCCACGTACGTCGAGGCGGCCCGCGATCGCGAGATGCTCATCTTCCTCGATGTGCAGATCGGTTGGAGCGACCCGCTCGCCGAGGTGAAGTTGCTCGAGCGGTTCCTGCGCGAGCCGTTCGTGCACCTGGCGCTGGACCCGGAGTTCGCGACCTTGCAGCGGGGGCTGCGTCCGGGTCTGGCGATCGGGTCCCTGGAGGCGGAACAACTCAACGAGGTCCAGCGCTATCTCGCTTCGCTTGTCGAGGAAGAGGGGCTGCCGACCAAGATCCTCGTCGTGCATCAGTTCGTCGACTGGATGCTGCTCAATCGCGACGCAGTCGAGGATGTCAGCAGCGTCGAGTTGACGATCGACATGGACGGATTTGGCGGCATCAACCTGAAGCTGCGCCACTACGAGCGGTACTCGCTTGTCGCGCCCTCGGAGCGGTCGGCGATCAAGCTGTTCTTCCGACAGGACCAGCCGATCATGTCCCCGGAGCAGATCCAGGCTCTCGCGCACGTCCCGGACATGATCATCTACCACTAGCCGGCGTCCGCGTCCCGGTGCTGCACGCTCCCGGAATGCAGTGCACCAAAAGTGACTGTTACCGTACCTCGCTTTCGCTGCATCACAACTCGGTTACCCAAGCAGGCGCTCCGATCACGCTGCGGGTCGCCCGTTTCGCGTTAGCAGCGCCGCCGCTGCTCACGCGCGTTGCACGGTGGCGCCGGGCCAGGCGCAGGCAGCGACGGACTCGCCACTCGATCGAGGAGGCGACAGTACCGGACCCGCCGCCTCGCGTCTCACGCGCGGTCGCGCGGCTGCCCTCAGCAGGGGACCACGGCAACGCGCGCGCCGGCGGTGTCGGCGAGCCGGCGCAGGTCGCCGGGGTCGCTGGTGAGAATGCGATCGCCGCTCTCGGCGACGAGGACCACGGTCGCGTCGATCGGGTCGGCGGCGCCCGCGCGTCCGAGCAGGACGCCGGCATCGCGCGCAAGCCGATCGTCGATGGCCCGGATGTCCACAGCGCGGAGCAGGCGCGCCAACCGTGCCTGCTTGCCGACCGGATCGCGCCATACCTGGGCGACGACGATGGCGCTCGTGCGAAGCCCGATCGCATGCTGCTCAGCGGCTCGCAGGCGCGCGATCATCGCGCGGTCGTCGCGATCGACGGCGATGAACGCGCCCGCGTCTAGCACGAGCGCGCTCACCGGGAAGGCGCCTCCGCGAGGAGCCCCAACTCGGCCTCGGCGCGGCGCAGTTCCTCGACGGTGAGTGGGCCGTGCTCCCGCTCCCAGGCGTCGAGGAAGGCTCCGAGCGCCTCGGCGCGCAGCTTCGCCCTGGCCGCTTCGGCCAGCCAGGCGGAGAGGCCCTTGTCGTCCCGGCGCGCAGCCTGGCGAACCGCATCGCCCAGCCCGGCGTCGAGCGAGATGCTGATCTTGTCCACTCGCATGAGCTCATCGTACCACGGTATGTACGCCATCCGCGTCGTCCGTCGCCGGGGCTGATGTCCTCGATCGCCTCGCCACGGTCAGGCGTCTGGGGCGCACTGTACGTCACCATCCGGCGCGGTGTTGTCGATGGGGATGCCCGTGAACACGGCGGGCGGGTTCGCCTTGTTCCCGGCAGCGTCCTCGATCTCGCCGAGGTCGAGGACGGCGGCGGTGTCGGCTTCCTGCGCGAGCACCTCGTAGCTCGCCGTCCACTCCGTGCCGGAGCCCGTGAACGGTCACCGCCTGCCCGGCGATGGTCGCCGCAGGCGCTGGCGTCGCGGCCGGGGTCCTCGCCGGGGCGCCGCGACGGCGGCGTCGCGTCGATCGGCGGTAGGTGAGCACGGGCGACCACGTGTCGGGCCATTCCCGCGGTCGATCCCGCGCACAGACTTCGTAAAGCCGACTTCGGTAACAGGGGTGGTGATGCACACGACGTGATTCGGTAACAGATCCAATGATGCGATCCGCGGACTTCGTTTGGCGGCGGTAGCTGTGTATACTCGGATCTGAGCTGGCGGGTTTCGGCTCGGGTGTGGGCATGGCTCGCCAGCTTCTTCTTGCCTTCTCGCTTGTGGTCCTCGTCCTGGCAAGTGACGCCGGGCTGCAGCGTGCGTCCGCCGGCACGGCTGCGCGCTTCACTCCGCCTGCCCCTCCCGTCCACCCTGCCATCGGTCAACTCGTCCCCGGCCACGAGGCGATCGTGCGCGGCGATGGCGATTGCCTGCGCCTGCGCGACGCTGCGGGCTTGTCCGGCGACCAGATCTCCTGCCTGGCGGACGGCACGACGCTGCAGGTGCTCGCGGGGTCTGTCAGTGCGGACGGGTATGTCTGGCAGCGCGTCCGCGCACACGGGATCGCCGGGTGGGTCGCCGCCGAGTTCCTGGAGCCCGTGCCGCTCGCCCCGGCGTGCGGGACACAGAGTGCGGGAATGGGGCCGGGGCTGCTCGGCTGGATCCCGGATGCGGGCTTCGGACTCGTGATCTGGGGCGGAGGCACCGTCCACGGGATGGCGAACGCTGCTGCCGTCCGGGGATGCAGCTTGCGCGTCGTGTGGGCGAACCGGACGGGGGGCGGCTACGTCGCCTACGTCTTCGGCGCTCCGAACTTCGCGAACGCCGAGTGGTTCCGCCAGTTCCCGAGCGGGCGCATCCCCGGCGGCACGCCGCTGATGATCCAGTGCGGCAAGACCGTGGGCCGCCTGGCCCGCAGCACCTCAACCGCGCCCGCTTCGGAGGCCATTCCATTCCCGCCGCCGAGCGCGTCCGCGCCGCGTTCGCTCAATGCGATGGCCGCCCCGGAGATCAGCGCGGACGCCGCCGTGGTCATCGACGCGGACTCGGGCGCCGTCCTCTACGGCAAGGACGCGCGCGAGCCGTTCGCCCCGGCCAGCCTCACGAAGATCGCGACGGCGATCCTCGCCATCGAGGGCAGTGACCTCAGCAGTTGGGTGGACAGTGACGTCGACAGCCGTTCGATGCCGGACAGCTCGTTGATGGGGTTGTTGCCCGGCGACTGCTTCACCGTGACGGACATGCTCTACGGGCTGATGCTGCCCTCCGGCAACGACGCCGCGCTCGCCATCGGGCGACACCTGACGGGCTCCGACGAGGAGTTTGTGACCGCGATGAATACGCTGCTCCACCGGCTGGGCCTGGAGGACAGCAACTTCGAGAATCCGCACGGTCTCGACGAGGTCGGGCACCACGCCTCCGCCTACGACCTCGCCATGCTCGCCCGCTACGGGATGACGCTGCCCGAGTTCGAGTCAATCGTCGGCGAGACGTACTGGACCGCCCAGGGTTCGCGCACGCTCGCGATGCAGAACGGGAACTACCTGCTCGGCAGCTACCCGGACGCGGACGGCGTCAAGACCGGCTTCACGGACGAGGCCGGCCTCACGCTGGTGGCGTCCGCCAGCCGGGACGGGCGGCGGCTCTTCGTCGTGCTGCTGGATGCGCCGAACCGCTTCGAGGAGGCTCGCCAGCTCCTCGACTGGGCGTTCGAGGACCACCTCTGGCTTGAGTAGGGCCCGTGCGGCTAGCGCGAGCCTCGCAGGCGCGGGTCCAGCACGTCGCGGATGCGGTCGCCCAGCAGGTTGAAGGCGAGCACGGTGAGGCTGATCGCCGCGCCCGGAGCGATCACCAGCCAGGGTGCGACCTCCATGAACTGGCGCGCCGACCTCAGCATCACGCCCCACGACGGGTCGGGCTCCTGCGCGCCCATGCCGAGGAACGCGAGGCCTGCCTCGATCAGGATCGCGGCGCCGAGCAGCGTGGACACCATGATCAGGATTGGCGCCGTCACGTTGGGCAGCACGTGCCGCACCATGATGCGAAGCGGCGTGGCGCCGATCGTGCGCGCCGCCTCGACGTAGACGTTCTCCTTGGCGGCGAGCACCGCGCTGCGAATCACGCGCGATACCGCCGGCGTGATGGCGATCGTGATCGCCAGCACGCCGGTCTCCGTGCTCGGGTCGAAGACCGCCGCGAAGAAGAGCGCGAGCACGAGCCCGGGGATCGAGAGCAGCGCATCCACGACGCGCTGGATGACGAGGTCCAACCAGCCGCCGGCGAAGCCGCTGACCAACCCGACGAACGAGCCCAGGCCACCGGCCAGCCCGGTGGCGAGGAACCCGACGTAGAGCGAGATGACGGCGCCTTGCAGCACGCGGGCGAGCACGTCGCGGCCGATTTGGTCCGTGCCGAACGGAAACTCGCGGCCGGGGCTCTCGAGCCGCCCGCCCAGGCTCGTATACGGGTCGCCGGCGAACCCGCCCCAGGCTACGACCGCGGATCCGATCAGGACGATCAGGATGGCGGCTGATCCGCCGCCAACCGGATTGCGGACGATCCGGATCAGGGGGTCGACGGCGGGGTGGCGCGCCTGACTGGCGAACTGTCGCGTCGTTCCCGCATCCAACGTGCGTTCAGCCATGCTGCCTCGTACCTCGCCCCAGCATTCCGCCGCCTAGCTGTAGCGGATTCGTGGGTCGATGATCCCGTACATCAGGTCGACAGCGAGGTTCACGACGATGAAGACGAGGGCCATCATCAGGACGGCTGCCTGCACCGCCGTGTAGTCGCGCTGACCGACGGCGTCGAGCGTCCATTGCCCCATCCCGGGAATCCTGAAGATCTGCTCGACGATCACCGATCCGCCGAAGAGGAACGATATCTGCGCGCCCATGATCGTGAGCACGGGGATAACGGAGTTGCGCAAGGCGTGGCGGAATACCACGGTGCGTTCGGTCACGCCCTTGGCCCGCGCCGTCCGGATGTAGTCCTCGCGCAGCACCTCCAGCATGGTGGAACGCATCATGCGTGCGCTCACCGCGGACGAGCGATAGGCGAGGATCAGCACGGGGATGCTCAACGCCTGGAAGTTCGTCCAGGGATCCTCCCAGGGCGGGTACCAGCCGAGTGGCGGCAGCCAGGAGTGGAACAACCCGAACGTCGCGTCGTCGAGATAGAAGGTGAGGAACAGGATCGTCACCGTGCCGATCACAAAGTCCGGGATGGAGAGCCCGAAGACCGTGAACAACCTTGCCGCATAGTCGAGCGGGCGGTCCTGATTGACGGCAGAGATGATCCCAAGCGGGATGGCGAGCAGCATCGAGAGCCCCATCGCGAGGATGACGATCTCGATCGTCACCGGGAGCCGGTCGAGCAGGATCTCATTGATCGGCGTGCCGCTTGAGAGTGACTTGCCCAGGTCCCCTTGCAATGCTCCGCTGAGCCAGTCCACGTACTGTTCGTGAAACGGGCGATTAAGGCCGAGTTCCGTGCGTGTGCGCTCGATCAGCGCCGCGTTGGCGCCGCCGCCCGCACCGCTGCCACCCTGGGCGATTCTCGCCATCACCACGTCGCCGGGTATGAGGCGAACGAGGCCAAAGATCCCGATCGAGACGATGAGGAGCGTGGGAATGGCGGCGAGCAACCGCTTGATCAGGTACTGCGTCATGGCGCTGCCCTCGGTGCCAGCGTGTCCCGCCGGGCATCCGGCCGGCTGGTCGAACCGGCGCGGCAGGAACGACGCGCATTGTAGCCGCTCGGCCTCAGCGACGTTGTGCGCCCTCGCGTGTTTCGCACTGCACGCGCTGCCGGACGCAGAGGGAGCCGGCCCGCCGGGTCGGCTCCCTCCGGCCAGTCTCCGCGTTCGTTCCGGCTACAGGTCCAGCAGCGCGATCGTCGGCGACTCCGTGAGGGTCTCGCCGAGCCACGCCTTGTGCACCCCGTAGCCCCAGTCCCAGAACCAGTGGATGCCGATGTGCGGTGCGTTGAAGCGGAAGAACCGCGACTCCGGCCGCAGCACCGTACCGGTCCAGGTTCCGGGAGGCTTGTCCATCCAGTAGGCCTGGTCGTTGAAGTAGTCGAACAGCCCGCGGATGTACTCCTGCCGCTGGTCCGGGTCGCTCTCGGAGCGCTGCAGGTCGGCCAGGCGGTCCACCTCCGCGTCGCGGGTGTCGAAGTGGTTGACACTGGACTCGGAGTGGATGTTCTCCCAGAAGTAGCCGTTGCGGGTCGGCGTCGCCGTCGACCAGCCCTGGATGCTCTCGGTGGCCCGCACCTCCGGGTCGCGGAAGCCACCACCGTAGTATTGGGTGGTGAAGTTCACGGACTCGGGGTTGGCGAACTCGACGTCCGCGCCGATCGCCTGCATGTCCTGCAGCCACAGCGCGTCCTGCGAGGTGGTCTCGCCGGTGAAGCCGGCGGGACCGCGGTGGCGCCACTTGAGATCCTCGCCGACGCCGGCGGCCTCCAGCAGCTTCTTCGCCTCCGCCGGGTCGTACTTGAACCACGGCCCGAACTCGTCCGGCACCGTGCCCGGGTCGATCGACTTCTGCCCCGGGTAGTCGGCGCCGAAGACGAAGGGCAGCGCGAAGGCCGGCCCGGTGTTCCAGCCGAGCGGGAAGCGCAGATCGCCGTACTTGACGGTGTTCATCGCGAGCTTCAGCCCCCGCCGCACCCGGATGTCGTTGAACGGCTCGATGTTCGGGTTGACCGCGTAGACGGTGGTCCCGGAGCTCCAGAACGGGTCGCTCGTGATCTGCATGCCCGGCACTTCGTCGAAGAGGTTCCTGATCTGCGACAGCTCTTCGGGCTGACGCGCGAACTGGACGCGCCCCTGCACGAACTCCGCCAGGTGCGTCGCGCGGTCCAGGATCCGCTCGAACTGGAAGCCGTCGAGCAGCGGCGCGCCGGCCCAGTAGTCCGGGTTCGCGGTGAAGGCCAGCGTCTGGTCCTTCACGGTGTTCGCGTTGTCCAGGATCATCGCGCCCGTGCCGATCGGGTTCGTCTCCTGGGTGCCCTCGTCGTAGGGCTCCTGCGCGAAGACCGGGAACTGCCGGTTCCCCAGCGTGGTCGGGAGGTCGGGGTCCGGGACCTTCATGTGCACCAGCAGGGTGCGGTCGTCCGGCGCCTCCATGCGGTCCATCGTGCCGAGCGGGCCGGCGAAGTAGCCGGCGAGCATGCGGTCGAAGGCCGTGACGATGTCCTGGGCGACCAGCGCGCGGCCGTTGACCGGCGCCACGTTCTGGAAGTTCGCCTCGCGGATGTTGAACGTGTACGTCAGTCCGTCCTCGGAGGTCTCCCACTGGGTGGCCAGGCCGTCGTCCGGGCTGACCTCGATCTCGAGGCCCTTGTTCATGCTCGGCCCGACGTTATAGCCGACGATGAAGTCGCCGATCATGCTGTTGGGCGTCCACGAGAAGGAAGACGTGTCGGGGTCGAAGCTGCCGTGCGCGAACGTCAGCACGGCTTTGTAGATACCGCCGCGCTTCGGGGTCTCGTTCGGCTCCGGGTAGTTCCAGGCGAAGGGAGCGCCCTGCGCCCTCGCGCCCGTGACGTAGTCCGCCTCCGGCTCCGGCGTCGGGGCGGCCGTCGGCGCCTGCGTCGCCGCAGTCGTCGGAGCGGCGGTCGCGACGGGGGTCGCAACGACCTCTTCTTCGTCGTCGTCGCCACAGCCGATCAGTGCGGCAGCGGTCAGCCCTGCCGCGCCGAGGACGCCGCCGCGGATCACGTTGCGCCGGCTGACCCGCGTTCCGGTGAACCTGGACCAGCGCTCGTCTGATTGCTGCTCTGTCATATGCCCCTCCGGGATCACTCGCTTCGGCTCACCTCCGTGCGCCGATGCCCCGCGTTAGCGCGCTACTTTAAGGGGCGCGCCTGAATCTCGCAATGTGACACGGCCCGCCCGATTGCTCGGTTGGGCGGTGGTTGGAGGCGGGCGCGAGCCCGGCATCGGCGGCCTCCCACCCCCGCCCGGGCGAGCCGATCTTGTCCCGGGGCGGGCGCTTCCGGCTACTCCTGCGGCGGCCTCGGGTGTTGCTCGCCCCAGCGGTCCCAGTGCGTCACCTCGTCCACCGGGCGGCGCTGCGGCTGGGAGAAGCGGACCGTCGGGTAGCCCATCGGCACCAGCGCCATCGGCTCGTAGCCCTCGGGCAGGTTGAGCAGCTCGTGCAGCTCCGGCATGTCCACCGCCCAGCCCGTGATCACCGAGCCGACGCCGTACGCCCGCGCGGCCAGCATCATGTTCTGCACCCCACCGAAGATCGACGCGCCCGCGCGGCGCGGGTTGCGCCCCTCTCGCCTCGATCCGGGGCCCCCGAAGAGCACGGGGAAGAGGATCACCGGCGCCTCGTGCAGATGGTGCGCCAGGTGCCTCACCGCCCGGTAGTTCTGGGCGGTCAGCCCGTAGTCGATCTCCTCGTTGATCGTGTAGGTGCCGGACTGGATGCGGCCCGTATCGGTCAGGGTCGATTCGTCGACGCGGCCGTAGGTGTTGTCGTACTCCTGCTTGAACCAGACGGCGATCTGGCGCTTCGCCTCGGGGTCGCGCACGACGACCCAGCCCCAGTTCTGGCGGTTGGCGCCGGTCGGCCCGCGGATCGCGGCGTCGAGGATCGCCCACAGCACGTCTTCGGGAATCGGATCGGGCTTGAAGCGGCGGATCGCTCGCGTCGAGTGGATCGCCTCGAGGGCGCTGATCGTTGGTTCGTCTGCCATCGTGGTCTCCTCGCGTGCCTGATCCCGTCCCGGTGGCGCCGCGACGCCCGGTCTGCGGCTACTCGTCCTCGTCGGGGGGGTCGAAGCCCATCCAGTCGAGGCTGTCGCGCGCCTCGTCGATGAGGTCGAGCACGGTTTGCCGCGCAGGCTTCATCTCCGTGACGAAGCCGACGCCCTGGCCCGCCGGGATGCGCAGCCAGTCGTGGATCTGGTGATCCTCGACGGCCTGTTCGAGCTTGCCGAGCAGCATGCCCTGGAGCGGCATCGCGAGCGGCGGGGGCGCGTCCGGCGCGTCGAAGACGTCGAGCATGGCGCCGCGGATGACGCGCATGCGCTTGCCGTCGATGACCTCGGAGACCCAGGCGTCCTGGTTGCCGGAGGCGAGCAGCTTCTGCTTCTTCGGCATCGACGTCTCGGACTCGTGCGTGGTCTGCCAGATCGTCCCGCACCAGACGCCGGACGCCCCGAGGGCGAGCGAGGCGACGATGTGCGCGCCGGTGGTGACGCCCCCGGCGGCGAGGATCGGCGTGTCGTACTCCTTCGCCAGCTCGGTCACCTCGCGCACGAGCGAGAAGGTGCCCATGCGGCCGGTGTGGCCGCCGGAGTCCTGGCCCTGGGCGACGATCAGGTCGAGGCCCTGCTCCAACTCGCGCCGCGCCTGGCGGGCGAGACCGATCAGTCCCCAGACCTTCACCCCCGCCTCGTGCAGCTCGTCGAGGATGAAGGCCGGGCTGCCCATGCCGGAGGCGAAGATCGGCACCCGCTCCTCCTTGATGATCTCGATCTTGGCGCGGGCCTTGCGCAGCAGGTCCACGCGCGCCATGCCCCAGGGGCCGGGCGTCTTCGGCTCAGGGATGCCGTGCTCCTCCATCACGCGATCGACGAAGTCGATGTGCTCCTGCGGGATCTGCGACTCCAGCTCCTCCGGGGTGCCCTCGATGTAGGAGGCGGAGAGCAGCAGGTCGACACCGAAGGGGCGGTCGCCGACGCGCTCCTTGATCCAGCGCACGTCGGACTGGATCTGCTCGGGCGTGAGCGAGTTGGCGCCGTAGACGCCGATGCCGCCGGCGTTGGTGACGGCGGCGACCACGTCCTTCGTGTGCGCGAACCCGACGACGGGGTACTCGCAGCCGTATTCGTCGCAGAGGCGCGTGCGGAGCGGGTCGGAAGGCATGGCTAGCTCCTCGAGGCGGGCGACCCGATAGAGCCCGGGCGCAGGCTGTCCGTGCCGACGGCCGCGCCGCGGCGCAGGTTGCGAGGGGGCTCGACCGGCGGCTCCGGCACCTCGAAGCTCTCCGGCACCACTGCGGGCTCGAGGTGCTGCGAGCTGACCGGGGCGTTCGTCTCGAACGGATCCTCGAGGCCCAGCTCCTTCGCGATCTCGCGCAGGCGCGGCAGCACCTCCTGGCCGGTCAGCTCGATGCAGCGCATCGCGTCCTCGTGGCTGACGCGCCCGTCGCTGCCCCAGAGCGCGAAGATGCCGGGCCGAGTCGCCTCCATGACCGCGCGCAACTGCTCGACGACCTGGTCCGGAGTGCCGGCGACGATCGTGCGGTCCCCGCGCTGCACCTCGAAGGGGCGCGCGCGCGGATCCTCGCCGCGGTGGTTGATCACCTGCACGTACTGCTCGCGCCTGGTGGGCGAGAAGTAGCCCGAGGGCGACTGGTACTCCGGCTGCCCGACACCGGCGAACTCGCCCTGCATCCACATGAACTGCCTGGCGTTCTCGACCGCCTTCTCCTCCGTGTCGGCGACGTGCACGCGCAGCAGGTAGCCGCGGTGCTCGGGGCCGGCCTCGTAGCCGGCCTCCGCCGCGGTCTCGTCGTAGAGGTTCCAGATCTGCTGCGTGACGTCGACGGCGGTGTTGAGCGCGATGTAGGGGTAGCGCTGTTGCGCGCACCAGACGATCGTCTCCGGGCTGGCGGTGCCGGGCACCCAGATGCGGGGGTGCGGCTGCTGCAGCGGGCGCGCCCACGGGTTCACGGCGCGGAAGTGGTAGTGATCGCCCTCCCAGCGCCAAGGGCCGGGCTCAGTCCAGGCCTTCACGATCAGGTCGTGCGCCTCGTAGAAGCGGTCGCGGTTGAAGGCCGGGTTGACGTTGTTGGCGAGCTGCTCCGAGCCGCCGCCGCGGACGATGCCGGCGACGAGGCGGCCCTTCGAGATCATGTCGACCATCGCGAGGCTCTCGGCCGCCGCGAGCGGGTTGTCGAGGGTCGGCAGCGGCGTGCCCAGCAGCACGATCTTCACGCGCTCGGTCACGGCGGCGAGGATGCTCGACCAGACCGTGATCTGCGACTGCATGCAGAACGGCGCGTTGTGGTGCTCGTTGAGCATGATGCCGTCGTAGCCGACCTCCTCGGCTCTCAGGTACTCCCGGAGGCGGTCGTTGTAGAGGCGGCTGCCCTCGACGGGGTTGTAGTACTGGTTGGAGAACGTCACCCGCGTCGTGCCCAGGTTGCCATCCTCGTCCCGCGGCTCCGGATATGCCGAGTCTGGCTGCTCGGTGAAGTACATGAGGTGCATGGCGCTGCTCCTGGCTCGGGTCTGGTCGTCGCGTCGGGGGCATTCTAGCCTGTCACCGGACGACGGCGGCGATGGACAGGGGAGGTTGCGGATGACAGAGGCACTGGAGGGCCTGCGCGTGCTCGACCTCGCGCGGCTCGGGCCCGGGATGTACGGCTCGATGCTGCTCGCCGACTTCGGAGCGGACGTGCTGATGGTGGAGATCCCGCCTGGCGCCGTGCCGCGCTTCGATACCTCCGGTGGCAACGAGAGCGCGGAGGCCGCTGCCCGTGCCGACCGCGAGGTCGCCACGAACGCCTTCCGCCGCAACAAGCGCTCGGTCGCACTCAACCTGCGCGAGCCGGAGGGCCTCGAGCTGTTCTTCCGCCTGGTCGATGACGCCGACGTCGTCCTCGACGGCTTCCGGCCGGGCGTCACGCAGCGACTCGGGATCGACTACGCGGCGCTGTCGGCGCGCAATCCGCGGATCATCACCTGCACGCTCTCCGGCTACGGCCGGACCGGCCCCTACGCGCAGATGGCCGGGCACGACATCAACTACATCTCGATTGGAGGTGCGCTCGGGCTGATCGGCGATGCGGCCGGCCGGCCGGTCCTGCCGCTCAACCTCGTCGCGGACTTCGGCGGCGGCGGCCTGATGGTGGCCTTCGCCGTGCTGCTCGCCGTGCAGGCGCGCGAGCGCAGCGGGCGCGGCCAGGACATCGACCTCGCGATGTCGGACGGCGTGACCTCGCTGCTGAGCATGCAGATCTCGAGGATGTTCAACGTCGGCAAGCCGCCGCCGGCGCGCGGGGAGCACCCGCTGGGCGGCGGGCGCTGCTTCTACAACGTCTACCAGTGCGCCGACGGCAAGTGGGTGAGCGTGGGCGCGATCGAGGCGTACTTCTTCGAGGCGCTTTGCCGCGGGCTGGGTCACGAGGACTTCATCCCGCACCAGCACGACGACGATCGCCAGGAGGAGATGGGGGCCGCCTTCGCCGCGACCTTCCGGACGCGCCCGCGCGACGACTGGTTCGCCGCGCTCGGCGATGCGGACGCCTGCCTCACGCCCGTGCTCGACCTCGACGAGATGGCGGCGGACCCGCACGTGCGGGAGCGCGGCCTCGTCGAGGCGCTCGAGGATCCCCGCGTGGGCGCGGTCGAGCAGGTCGGCGTCGCGCCGAAGTTGCTCGGCACGCCGGGCGAGGTGCGGACGGCCTCGGCGCGGCTCGGCGACCACACGGACGCCGTGCTCGCCTCGCTGGGCCTCGATGCGGCGCGGATCGCGGAGCTGCGCGGGCGCGGGGTGGTGGCCTGAGTCGGCCGCCGAGGCGTCAGGCGACGTCGGCGGAGTCGAGGCCGAGTTCCGCCAGCAGCTCCTCGGTGTGTTCGCCGATCAGCGGGGGGCGGCGGCTGATCTCCCACGGTGACTCCGTGAAGCGGTAGGGAGCGCCGGGATAGGTGAACGAGCGGTCCAGCTCCGGGTGCTCGACCTCGGTGGGGAAGCCGCGCGCGACGAAGTGCGGGTCCGCGATCACCTCCTCGGGCGCGTAGATGATCCCGACCTGGAAGCCGCGCTCCTGGGCGCCGGCGAAGAAGTCGTAGGCGGGCAGCCGAGCGGCCAGCAGGCTCATGGCCGCCCGCCCAGCGCCGAGCAGGGCGGCCTCCTCCCCGTCCTCGCTGATGCGCCCGATGTCGAGCATGCGATCGAGGCCCGCCGCGACCTCGAGCAGCGGCGCCTCCTCGAGCGCGTCGAGGAGGTCGAGGCTGCGCAGCCACGCGATCACGGTCTCGAACTGGTCCGGATGGCGGGGGAAGAAGCCGGTGTTGATCCAGCGCCCGTCGGCCGCCTGGAGCTGGGTCGGGCCGGTCGGCAAGGGGGCGGCGTGGCGGCCGGTCTGGCGCTGCACGGTGGTGTTGGCGACGAGCCACTGGTAGCTCCCCGCCTCGGTGGTGACGTTCGAGGCGGCGTGCATGCTGACGTCGATGAACTGCCCCTCGCCGCCGCCGTCGCGATGGAGCAGCGCGGTCAGGATGCTGATCAGCGCCCAGTGGCAGCCCGTGTGGAAGCCCTGGCCGCCGCCGCCGCGCACCGGCGGCAGCGAGTGGTCGTCGTAGCCGCAGGACCAGACCGGACCGCCGCCCGCGAGGATCGTCAGGTCCGTGAACGGCTCCAGGCTGCGGGGATCGTCGCGCCCGAACGGCGTGATCGCGGCGTGGATCAGGCGAGGGTTGGCCACCCGCAGATCCCCGTAGTCCAGCCCCAGCGCCGCGAGGCGGCCCGGCGGCTGGTCCTCCACCAGCACGTCGGCGCTCGCGGTCAGGCGGCGGAACGCCTCGCGGCCGCTCTCGCTGTCGAGGTCGAGCGCGACCGAGCGCTTGCTGGTGTTGTAGTGCCAGAAGTAGAGGCTGCGCTCCGGGTGCGGCTCGTCGCCGAGGAAGGGCTCGTAGCCACGCGTGCGGGCGCCCCCGGGCGGCTCCACCTTGACCACGTCCGCGCCCATGTCGCCGAGCAGCTTGCCCGCCAGCTCCCCCGCCTCGTCGCAGAGCTCGACGACGCGCAGGCCGGCCATTGGGCCGGACTGTGGGCCGGGCGCGGGCGGCTGCGTCATATCACGCCGTCCCGGTGCAGCTGTTCGACCTCGGAGCTGCCGAGGCCGAGCAAGTCGCCGAAGACGTACTCGTTGTGCTCGCCGAGGCAGGGCGCGCCGCGCGTGAGCTCCCAGTCCGTCTCGCTCAGGTGCGCCGGAACGCCGTCGACGCGGACGCGGCCCATCTCCGTCTGCGTGACCTCTGGCCAGAGGCCCCAGGCCGCCGTGCTCGCATCGTGCTCGACGCGGTCCTCGGGGCGGGCGACCGCGGCGGCGGGCACGCCCGCAGCCCGCAGCCGCGCGGCGGTCTCGAAGGCGTCCCGCTCGCCCGTCCAGGCCGCGAGCAGCGCGTCGAGCGCCTCCTCGTGCTCGCAGCGCGCCTTGAGGCTGGCGAAGCGCGGTTCGGCGGTCCACGGTTCGGCCACGACGCCGGCGAGGGCGCGCCAGTCCTCCTCGCTGCGGCAGGCGATCGCGATCCAGCAGTCCTGGCCGGCGGCGGGGTAGATCGCGTGTGGGCTCATGCGGGGCGAGAGGCTGTGGTTCGAGTCGGGCAGCCCGTCCCGGCGCGTCGGGCGGCCGTTGGCGGTGTAGTCGAGGATCGCCGGGCCGGTCAGCGTCGCGCCCGCCTCGGTGCAGGCCATGTCCACCCACTGGCCCTCGCCGCTGACGTTGCGGTGGTGCAGCGCGGCGAGCAGCGCGATGCACATGTAGTAGGCGCCGGTGTGGTCCATGTAGGAGTAGCCCCAGCCGGCGGGCGGCTGGTCGCGCAGCTTCGAGGTCCACGTCAGTCCGGAGATCGCCTGCACGATCGGGCCCCAGGTCTTGAAGTCGCGGTAAGGGCCGCTGTCGCCGAAGCCGCTGTTGGAGACGTAGACGATGTCCGGCTTCAGCTCCCGCAACTGCTCGTAGCCGAAGCCGAGCCGCTCCAGCACGCCCGCCGAGAAGTTCTCCGTCACCGCGTCGGAGACGCGCACCAGCTCACGCAGCAGCTCCTTGCCGCGCGCGGTGCGGAGGTTGAGGGTGATCCCCAGCTTCTCCGTGTTGTGGTTGTTGAAGGCGCCGCCGAGGTTGATTCCGCGCCGCTCGTCGGGGTAGGGCGGCTGCCCGCGCAGGATGTCCCAGCGCCCCTCGTTCACCGGATCCTCGATGCGGATCACCTCGCCGCCGAAGGCCGCGAGGGCGCGTGTCGCGCCCGCGCCCGCGAGCTGGCCCGTGAAGTCGCAGATCCGGTAGTTGGCGAGCGCCTGCGTCATCCGTCGCCCCTCGCGCCGCGTGTGACGGTGCGGGCGTCATGGTAACGGGCGTGGCTGCCCGCCGCCCCGGACGATGGGCGACCCCTCTCACATCGTGAGGGCGCGCGAGGCGTTGGCTGCGGGGTGCTAGCTGAACGGGGCGCGGGCCAGCAGCTCGGCGTGGACGCCGGGCCGCGTGCAGTGCTGGTCCCGCTCCCACACGGAGTCGCGCAGTTCCCAGCCTTGGCGGCAGTCGGCGAGTTGTGAGTCGAGGATGCCGCGAAGCTGCTCGCGCAGGTCGGGCTGGCGGATTGGCGTCAGGATCTCGATCCGCTCGTCCATGTTGCGCTCCATCAGGTCGGCGCTGCCGATGAAGTAATCCGGATCGCCGTCGTTCTCGAAGTAGTAGATGCGGGCGTGCTCGAGGAAGCGGCCGACGACGCTGACGACGCGCACGCGCTCGCTCAGGCCCTCGAGGCCGGGCCGCAGCCTGCAGATGCCGCGCACGATCAGGTCCACCTGGACCCCGGCCTGCGCGGCCTCGTAGAGCAGGCGCGTGAAGCGGGCGTCCTCGAGCGCGTTCATCTTGAAGATCGCGCGCGCGGGCTTGCCGTTGCGGGCGTGCTCGATCTCGCGGCGCACGCGCTGCTCGAAGTCGCGCCGCAGCGTGGTCGGCGCGACCACGAGGTGGTCCGTGACCGGGCGCGCCGACGATCCCGTGAGGTGATTGAAGACCGTCACGAGGTCCGAACAGATGCCGTGGTCGGAGGTGAACATCCCGAGATCGCTGTACACCCGCGCGGTCGCGGAGTTGTAGTTCCCGGTCCCGATGTGCGCGTAGAGCCGCAGCCCCGGTTCCTCCTCGCGGACGACGAGGCAGGTCTTGCTGTGCACCTTCAGCGCGGGCGACCCATAAGCGATGTGCACGCCCGCCTGTTCCAGGCGGCGCGTCCACTCGATGTTGTTCGCCTCGTCGAAGCGCGCCGAGAGCTCGACGACGACGGCGACCTGCTTGCCCTTGCCCGCCGCATCGATCAGCGCCTCGAGCACGGGCGAGTCCGGCGAAGTGCGGTACAGCGTCTGCTTGATCGCGAGCACCTGCGGGTCGTGCGCGGCGGCCTCCACGAAGCGGGCCACCGTTGCGTCGAAGGACTCGTAGGGGTGGCTGACCAGCACGTCCCGCTCGCGCAGCAGCGCGAACAGCGCGGCATGGTCCTTGAGACTCGCGAACGAGGAGGGCACGGCCGGGGTGAACGGGGGGACCGCGAGATCGGGCCGCGGCAGCGTGCCGATCTGCATCAGCGCTTCCTTGCCGATCAGGTCCTCGACTTCGATCACGTCGGACTCGTCGAGATCGAGTTCGTCGAGCAGCAGCCGCCGGTGGTCCGGCGGAAGCGCGGCGGGAGCCTCGAGGGCGACCGCGGAGGCGAGCCGCCGCTGCTCGAGCTGGCTCTCGATCAGCTCGCGCAGATCCTGTGCGGCCTCGCCGGGTTCGCCGATGTCCGCGCTGCGCAGCACGCGCACCATGTTCCAGCCGCGCACCTCGACGCCCGTGAAGAGCAGGTGCAGGAAGGCCCCGATCACCTCCTCGATCGGCACGAAGCGCCCCTCCCCGATCTCGAGGAAGCGAGGGCGGTTCGGCGGCACCTTGACGCGCGCGAAGCGTCCGATGCCGCTCGCGGGGTCCGTCAGCTCGATCACGAGCGAGAGGCTGCCGCCGGAGATGAATGGGAAGGGGTGCGCGGGGTCGACGACCAGCGGGGTCAGCACCGGCAGGATCATGCGCTCGAAGTGCTCACCCAGCTCCCCCTGCTCGGCCTCGTTCAGCGAATCGAAGCTGACGATCCGCACGCCCGCGGCGGCGAGGGCGGGGCGCAGCTCGCGCATCCAGAGCTCGTCGGTGGCGTGCCGCATCGCGGCGCAGCGCTCCTTCGCCTGCATCAGCTGCGCGGCGACGCTGAGGCCGTCCACGGTGCGGCGCGCCGGGTTGGTGCGCAGCAGGCGCTGCAGCCAGCCGATCCGCTTCGCGTAGAACTCGTCGAGGTTGCTGCTGGTGATGGCGACGAACTTGACGCGCTCCAGCAGCGGATTGCGCGGATCCTGCGCCTCCGCCAGGACGCGGTCGTTGAAGTCCAGCCAGCTCAGCTCGCGGTTGAGGTAGAGACGCGGGTCGTCGAGGTCTATCGGGACCTCGCCGCGCGTGCCGGCGCGCGCTCCGGCTTCGGCCCGTGCGGTCTGGGGAGTACTCGTCATGGCGCTGACAGGATACATCTGTTGTGGGGGTCTTTGGGGGTGTGGGACGAGCGCGCGGCGAGGGCGGCCCCGCAGTTGCCTCTGCGGGCTGGTCCCTCTCTCGTGGGGAGCGGGTGAGGGCCCTCCGGCTTGCTGCTAGCTGCGGCCGAGCAAGGCGACGTCGGTGAAGAGCGCGCCGGCGCCGTGATTTGTCACCATCGCTACCTCCGCGCCCTCGATCTGGTTGTAGTCGGCGCTGCCGCGGAGCTGCCGCACGGCCGAGACGACTCGCTGCAGGAGTTGCGCCGTGCCGGCGTGACAGAACGACATCGTTCCGCCGTCGGTGACGATCGGGAACTCGCCGCCGGGCCGGATCCGGCCGTCCATCACGAAGGGGCCGCCTTCGCCCAGCTCACAGAAGCCGTACGCCTCGAACTGACGGATGAGCTCGAAGGAGAACGGATCGTAGAACTCGCACACATCGACGTCCGAGGGCTTGAGCCCGGACATCGCGAAGGCCTTCTTCGCGGCCCAGGCCCCCACGTCGCCGACCCGGTCCCAGATCGGCGCCATGTGGTAGGCGGGCCCGCGCCGATCGAGTCCGCCGCCGAGCACCTGCACCGCGGGAACATCGAGGTCGCGCGCTCGTTCGACGGTCGTGAGCACGAGGCCGGCGCCGCCCTCGGCGGTCATCGCGCAATCCAGCAGGTGGAACGGGGAGGCGACCATGCGGAGTTGAGGACGTCATCCGGCGTGACGACCTGGCCGCTGTAGACGGCGTCCGGGTTGCGGCCGCCGTTCGTGCGAATCGTCGATGCGACCTCGGCGAGGTGCTCCGGCTTCGTGTCGTAGAGGTACATGTGCCGCTGCGCGATCAGGGCGAACTCGGCAGCGGTATAGAGCCCGAAGCACTCCACGAACTCGTTGCTCGGCCGGGTCCACGGCGCGGTCGACGGACGCGCCGTGTAGGCGCCCGCCTGGCCGTTTGCGATCACCACCGTCTGGCAGAAGCCCGCCGCGATCGCCGCGGCGGCCTCGAGGACCGACGATACGCCGACGAGCGCTCCGCCCGTCCAGCTCGGTCGCCCGCCCAGCATGTGCACGAAGTGCGTGGACGCGGCCGGCTCCATGCTGGCCACGACGTTGACGCCATCGACCTCGGAGCCCTCGATCCCGGCGTCCGCCAGCGCGCCCCGCATCGCGTCGACCGTGACCGAGAGCGACGTCTCGCCCTCGAGATGGCGGGCGACCTTCGTGTTGTAGGCCCCGACGATCGCGACCTGTTGGAGCGGCGAGTCGGTCATGTGCCCCCAGACGGTGCGTGGGCTGCGACTGCGGCCCATCCGTGCGCCAGCCGGCTGATTCTAGCGGAACGCCCTGAGCCGCTGTGCGGCACAGAGCGCGGACGGTCGCCGGCGCGCTGCGGGCTACAATGATTGGGCCGCCCTCGTAGCTCAGAGGACAGAGCAGCGGACTTCTAATCCGCGGGTCGCAGGTTCGAATCCTGCCGAGGGCGCCATGCCTCGCAGGCGACGCCGGACCCACTGCTAGAGGCTCCGAGCCCGCTGGACGCGGAGCGAACGGTGGCGACCGCGATCCTGCGGGAGCATCCAGTCATCGAGAATGCGCTGCCCCGGCCGCAGGGCGGCGGTCGGCCAGCAGCCGCAGCACCGTCGTCTCCCCGTCGGTGACGACCTGGCGCAGGTCCCCGCGCGATGCGGCGATCTCGGCGACGCTCAGCGCGTCGAGCCGGTCCGTCTTGCGGCCGTGACCGGTGCGCAGCAGGCGGACCTGCGACGCCAGGGTGGGCGGCACGTCCACGACCGTCTCGCGGGCAGCGACGAGCTGCTGCGCCAGCAGCCGTCCGAGCCCGTCGCTGCCCTCGATCGCCCAGCGCCGGGCCGGCCATGCGGAGGCCCAGCGGAGCAGCGTGCGGGTCATCGCCGGGGAGGCGACCACCTGGAGTTCGCCGAGCTGCTGCCGGTGCTCGTCGAGCGCGACCGCCGTGTGGGTGCGCTTGTGTGGATCGATGCCGCTGGTGACCAACGTTGCCTCCTGTGCCTCGTGCATGCCGGACACGGCGAGCAACCTGAATTCAGGGATGACCAGGCCTCTATCGAGCTACGCCGTGTGCGGGCACGGCCGGCGGGCAGGCTATGCGAGAGCCACACCGTCCTCGGTGGGCAAGAAGCAGGGAGCCTGCCGGCCGTGCCCTGCGGTCACCCAACCACGAATCGTGGCGAGGCGCGCTGTGGACATCCAAACAAGTCAGAAGACAGGCACAGGCTCCTCTGTTCGGAGATCACGCGCAGGCGAGGGGTGAATGAGGCGCCACGCCCGCTCGGGCAGGGAGGCCGCCACGTCGGCCTTGCGGAAAGACCGTCCCTCATAGAAGTTTCCCTTCGCGATCTCCTTGAGCGCGTCGATCTCGAGTTCCTTGTCGGCGACGATCCGCTTCAGCCGCGCGTTCGCGCGCTCCAGCTCGCGCAGCCGCCTGGCGTCGTCGGCCTTCATCCCGCCGTACTGGTTGCGCCAGCGGTGGTAGGTCTGCTCCGAGATCTCGACCTGCTTCGCCGCCTCGGCGATCGTCTGCCCTTCGCCGGGCAGCCGCTTCACTTCCCGCAGCTTGCGCACGATCTGCTCAGGCGTCTGCCTGCGTCGTTTCACCGTGATGTCCTCCTCCGCCCACCTTCGCGGGCCAAAGGACTCTCATCAACAGCGGTCCCGTTTCAGGGGTCGGGTCACCGTGACAGGCGGTCGACGGCGTAGGCGACGAGGACGTCGGCCGTTCTGTGGCGGAGGGCTTCACGAAGCTCGGTGAGTCCCTCGCGTTCGAGGAGCCGTCACCATGTGATCCGCAATCAACCTGGTGAGGTGTGCTACGTTGCTCCCGCCGCGCGGCGGGAGCAGGTGACGACGCTGCGCGGCATGCCACGCAGCGTCGTCAAGAGCACCGCGAGACAGGGAGGCCACAGCTGCCGCGTATAATGAGAGATTTCATGCCGCGAGATCTCGAGTTTCAGATGTTTGTCCTTGACGAACTCGCAGACGAGTTGACGCAACAGGGAGCGGATGTCCTCAAGCTCACGATCGGCGTACCCGAGCTTCCGATTCCTACCATCGTTCTGGATCGGATGGTCGCCAAGCTTCACGATCCCGACTTCGTTCGCCGCGTCTACCCGGAGGGCCTACCGGAGCTTCGCGAGGCGATCGCGAACTTCTACAGTCGACGACACGGAGCGAGCGTCTCGGCCGCGCAAGTGATCGTCAATACCGGCACATCACCGATTTTCCGCAACATCTTCCAACTACTGTCCGGGCCGGAATACGAGATCATGATTCCGCGCCCGTATTACGCCCTGTATCTATACTGTGCCACGCTGGCCGGAGCTACCGTCAAATTCTACGACATTGACATCAATACCAAACGAGTCGACATGGACTCGTTTCGTCAGAATTTCTCGCCAGAACGTACATCGCTCGTCGTGATCAACTCACCCGGCAATCCCGTGGGGAATATCGTGACACCGGAAGAGATGCGGGAGATGTACGAGATCGTCGGTGGCCACGCATATATTCTGAACGACGAGATCTACAACAACACGATGTTCTATGACGACTTCCACTCGCCACTGGCGCTGCTTCCAGAACATGCGAACACGACAATCGTCACGAACGGATTCTCCAAAGGCTACCGGATGTACACGAAGCGGGTCGGCTTCGCGATCCTCCCGGAGGAGCTGCAGGTGAACCTGCGTGTCATCCAGCAACACACGTTGTTGTGTACAGACCCGTGCTACCAGTACGGAATGATCGCCGCGCTCGAGGACGACCAGAGCCTCGAGGAGCTCACGCGCACTTATCGAGCCAGAGCGGAGTACACGACGGAACGACTCGCGGGTACCGGATGTCACCCGATCGCGGCCGAGGGCGGATTCTACGCCATCCTCCGGTGCGAAGAATGGAACGCCGGTCGGGGGTTCGCGTCATCGAAGGAGCTGGCTCGCGACATCCTGCAGAGCGTCCACGTTGCCGTCGTGCCGGGAACCGATTTTGGCCTGCCGCACGACCTCCGCCTCGCCTTCTGCAATGAACGCTACGAGGAAGGCATCGACCGACTGCGCGACTATTTCACGTCCCCGGCGCGGGTCGGCCGGGGTTCCGGGACTCAGCGTCCTGCAGAGACTGCAGCGGGCGTCAAAGAGTAGCAGCGATACGGTGGCGGCTCCATTGATAAGCCCGATACATAGCGAGATCTCCAGCACTCCCCGGTCGGGCATCCGCCGTGCGGTGGTCCTTGCTGCGGGCGTCGGGGTCCGCTTGAAACCGCTGACGGAGGCTCTCCCCAAGTGCATGGTCACGGTCGGAGGCGAGCCGCTTCTCGAGCGCACGCTCAGGGAGCTTGCCGCGCAGGGAACGACTGAGGCGGTCCTGGTGATTGGCTACAAGGGCGACGTGGTCCGCAGCGCCATTGGCTCTCGCTTCGCCGGCATCGACATCCACTACGTCACGGCGTCCGACTATGAGACGACCAACAACATTCGCTCCCTCTGGCACGCTCGCGACTACCTCGATCAAGATGTCCTGCTGATCGAGGGGGACGTGGCGTTTGATAGAACGGTGATCACGGCGCTGCTCGAGGAGCCCGGCAGCAGCGCTGCCGTGGCGCCCTACCATCGAGCGTTATCCGGCACAGTGGTTCGCTGCGATCGCGAGAAGCGCGTGACGAGCTTCGTTCTCGGCGCCGATCAGGACCGTCAGTTCCACTTTGCCGACTCATTCAAGACTGTCAATATCTACGTGCTGCGCGAGAACCTGCTGCGCGAGACACTCGTCCCCCGTCTCTGCCTGGCAATCGACGCTGGCCATGTCGATCGGTATTACGAGACGATCTTGCGCGACTGCGTGGCCGACGGATCGCTCACTGATCTCGCGGCGGTTGATGTTTCTGCGAGCCGTTGGTATGAGATCGATGACCGGCGTGATCTGGAAGCTGCACGATTTCTGTTCCTCGACCGCAGCGCGCAGTTCGACCGTATTCAGAAGCTGCACGGCGCGTACTGGCGATACGGATTCACCGACCACTCCTACTTATACAATATGCACTTCCCACCGCTGGAGATGCTGGAGGGGTTTCGCGCTGACCTCCGCGACCTCATCACGAACTACCCGGTCGCTCAAGAGGAGTTGGCGCGTCTGGTCTCCGACTGGACGGGCGCGGACCCCGATAATCTCGCAGTGGCCAACGGCGCTGCGGAGCTGATCAAGATCCTCGGCGATCAGTTCGTACGGCGTCTGACGATCCCGACGCCGTCGTTCAACGAGTACGAGGAGGTGGTCGATGCCGCGGGGCTGAACCGCTTCCCGCTTGAGCAGGAGACGTTCGAGCTGGATGTCGATGCATTCGCCGAGTCCGCAATTCGTTGGAAGTCCGATACCGCCGTCGTCGTCACGCCAAATAACCCGACTGCCGTGTCCATCTCACGTGAGGACATCCTGCGCCTCGCGCGCCTGCTCGAATCTCACGACTGCCGCCTCGTCGTCGATGAGTCGTTCATCGAGTTCTCGCGCGCAGGCGCCAGCGGAAGCGTTGAAGGCGACGTTGCGGCATATCCCAACCTCGTGGTGATCAAGAGCATGAGCAAAGTGTTCGGGATCGCCGGCCTCCGTCTCGGCTACCTCCTCAGCGCGGACCGCGCGTTCGTCACGAGAGTGCGTCGGTCCCTGCCGATCTGGAACGTCAACGCGCTGGCCGAGGAGTTCCTGCGCGTCGTCGGCAGGTACCGCGGGGAGTTCGCGGAGAGCTGCGAGTTGACCCGAACGACCTGCCGGGAGTTGTACACCGACCTGTCCGCACTTCCAGGGCTCGACTGCGTCGAGCCGGACGCGAACTTCGTGCTCGGCCGGATGACGGATCCCACCGCCACGGGCCCCGACTTCGCACGCCGCCTCTACGTCGAGCACAACATCCTGATCAAGGATTGCTCTGGAAAGAGCATGCCCGACGCGAACCGATACTTGCGCATCGCGTCGCGCACTCCGGCGGAGAATCGCGTCCTCGTCGAAGCGCTCGCGGCACTGCTGTAGGCGCCGATGACCGAATCACTGCCGGACGACGAGGCTACGACATTAGCCAACGCAGAGAGCGACGCTGAGAACGCCGCTCTCATGGAGCACCTTGAGCGAACGATCCCGCCGATGGACCTCGGGGCCGCCGAGCGACTGCTGCGCGAGGTAAGAGCGGTCTTCGAACAGCACGGCGTGGTCTTCTTCCTCCGCCAGGGCACCTGCCTGGGCGCGGTGCGCGATCACGCGCTGATCGCATGGGACGACGACCTCGACCTCGGATCGATCATAGGGCTTCACGGTTTCACTGAGGACTTAATCGAGCCCACCGTAGAGACGCTCCGGGCGCACGGCTGTTACGTCGAGGTGCTCCACGCCGGCCTCTACACCTCCGTGAAGATCATGAAGTACCGCATCAGGATAGATTGGCAGTGCTACCGAGTCGTGAAGGGGACGATCGCACACTACCCGGGAGTGCCGTTTCCCGTCGGCCTCTTCACCGAGTTAGCCGAGGTCGACTTCATCGGCGAGAAGTATCTCGTCCCAAGTCCGCCCGAGGATTACCTCCGCTTCAAGTACGGCCCTGATTGGGCCACCCCGAAGCAGGTCGGCTACGAGAAGGACGTCCTGGACAATATGCCGGAGGGGACCGTGCCCGGTCGTGCCGGGCGGCTACAACAGTTTCTTGCGGTTCACCTCTTCCCACGTCAGGCCGCGAGACTGCTTGTGCTCGACGGCGGCGGCAATCCCGTTCCCGGAGCAGAGGTGATCGTCGCGGGTTTGAACCGATCGCAGACCAATCGCAGGGGCGTCGCGAAATTCTATCTGCCGGGAGCGGACAACTACGCGCTGGCCGTTACCGCCGGTGGCCGCGAGGAAGTGCTCTACGAAGAGGCGCTGGCCCCTGGGCGGATGTACGTCTATCGACCGGATCCCGCGAGGCCAGCCGGGCGGTACTTCGTGCTCACCGAGGAGTAGCACGGGCGCGGGCGCCGCATCGTCGAGGCGCGCGTCCCCCGGCTCAGGCGGCTCGCCGGCTCCGAGCTGGAGGCCGCCGCCACGGTCGGCCTGACCTGACCCCCCGAGATGAGACCACCGTGATGAGAGTCCTTTGGCCCGCGAAGGTGGGCGGAGGAGGACATCACGGTGAAGCGACGCAGGCGCACGCCTGAGACAACGCCGCGACTCGTGAACTCGCACGAGCGCCTGCGGGCCTCCGGTGATCGCGCGGGGTTCGTGGCCACGATACCGGCGGGCGGGCTGCGAACGGCGCACTAGCATCGCGCGTTGGTCCCGCCGGGCGTTGCAGGTACGCTCCGAGAAGCTTCATGGGGATCTGGGCTGTGCGCAGATCAGTACGGCGTTTCCAGGCTGGCCCTTGTGGTGCCATGAGACGGCGGGCCAAGCGGCCGCGCCGAACTCGCTCGCGCTTCCACCCGAAAGGGCCGGTCTCCTGGAGCGGCGCCACAGCGATACCAGACTGAGCCTAGACCACTCCCCGGAGCGTTCGCATGCCAGACACGCTGGATCGCGCGATTCGCGACGCAAGCGGACGACCGCTCGACGGTGCAACATTCGAGCGATGCGCAGTCGATCTGCTGCGAGAGGACTACCCGTCTTCAGCTGGGCGGTCTCGATCTGAGCAGGTCCGGACTCGCTCGCACCCCAGCAGACGGGGCCGTTTCCGCCGTGTGGTGGATGCAGTGGCGCCTTGCTTCGCGAGGCCTCTAGTGTCCTGAGTTGGGAATGCGATTGAGATATCCGGTGAGGTTGTCGAAGATTTGGTCGGCGGTCTTGTGCCAGATGAAGGGGCGCGGGTGCTCGTTCCAGTCGGCGACCCAGGCCTCCACTGCACGGATCAGGTCAGCGACGCCGTGATGAGTGCCGCGCCTGAGCCATTTGGTGGTGAGCTCCGCGAACCAGCGCTCCACGAGGTTCATCCAGGAGCTGTAGGTCGGGGTGAAATGAAACGTGAACCGGGGATGACGCCGGAGCCAGCGCTGGATCTCCGGGGTGCGGTGCGTGGCGACGTTGTCCAACACGACATGCACCGCGAGTTCGTCGGGCACGCTGCGGTCGATGAGGGTGAGGAACTGCTTGAACTCCCGGGCACGGTGCCTGGGGGTCATGTCCGCGATCACGTGGCCCGAGGCGACGTCAAGCGCCGCGTAGAGATTGGTGGTGCCGTGACGGACGTAGTCGTGGGTCTGGCGTCGCGGAACGCTCGGCATCATCGGCAGCATCGGGGCGGTGCGGTCGAGTGCCTGGATCTGGGTCTTCTCGTCAACACACAAGACGACCGCTGCCTCCGGTGGGTTGAGATAGAGTCCAGCCACGTCGCGCACCTTGTCGATGAACTGCGGGTCCGGCGACAGCTTGAAGTGCTCCACGAGGTGTGGCTTGAGGCCAAAGGCGCGCCAGATCTTGGAGATCGCCGTCTGCGACATCCCCACCGCGGCGGCCATCGATCTGGTCGACCACTGCGTCGCGTTGTGCGGTTGTTCTTCCAGTGTCTTGACGATCACCGCTTCAATCTGGGCGTCGCTGATCGTGCGCGGTGCACCGGGGCGCGGCTCATCGCTCAGTCCATCGAGCCGCCGCTGCGCAAAGCGTCTGCGCCATTTGCCCGCGGTCACCGGATGGCAACCAAGCGCCGCGGCGATCTCGGTATTCGGGGTCCCTTCTGCCGCAGCGAGCACGATCCGGCAGCGCAGCGCCAACGCCTGAGCCGATGTCGGTCGGCGCGCCCACCGTTCCAGCGTCTCACGCTCATCGTCGCTCAGTACAACCGCCACCGTCGGCCGGCCAAGTCGGGTACTCATGACACTCCAGCGTCTGCCCCACACGGGCAACACCCCGCTGTACCAACATCATACCCGCTTGTTTATCGCGTTAACAACTCAGGACACTAGGGATGGTCTGAACAACTCGCCTGAGCGGGTGAGCGGATGCGATCATGGGGCGACCGGGAGAGGGGCGCCTCATGCAGCAGCGTTCGTTCGGCAGCGTCGAGTACGAGCACAAGAAGGTCAAGACGAGGCGGCAGAGGTTTCTGGAGCGCATGGACGGGCTCGTCCCCTGGGCTGAGCTGGAGCAGCGCATCGCGCCCGCCTACCCGAAGCCGGGCCGCGGACGCCGTCCCTACCCGCTGCGCGTGATGCTGCGCATCCACTGCCTGCAGCTCTGGTTCAATCTCAGCGACCCCGGCATGGAGCAGGAACTCTACGACTCCCGCTCGATGCTCGAGTTCGCCGGTCTCAGCCTCTCCGAGCCGATTCCCGATGAGACGACGATCCTGCATTTCCGCCACCTGCTGGAGTGTCATCAACTGGGAACGGCGCTGTTCGCGACGATCAACGCGCATCTGGCACGGCAGGGGCTACAGGTGCGCGAGGGCACGATCGTCGACTCCACGATCATCAGCGCGCCGTCATCGACGAAGAACCGGGAGCGTGCGCGCGCGACCCCGAGATGCATCAGACCAGAAAGGGCCGGCAGTGGTACTTCGGGATGAAGCTGCACAGCGGCACGGACGCGCGGTCCGGGTTGGTGCACAGCCTGCACACGACGGCGGCGAACGTGTCCGACGTGACCGAGGCGCATCGCCTGTTGCACGGCGGCGAGACGGAGGCGTGGGGCGATGCCGGCTACCAGGGAGCGGAGAAACGCCCGGAGCACGCGGGGTCGGAGCTGAGCTGGCAGGTGGCGATGCGCCCGGGGCTCAGGCGGCAGCTGGCGCCGGGGAGCAAGGAGGCGCGGGCGGAGCGGCGGAAGGCCTCGGTGCGTGCGAAGGCCGAGCATCCGTTTCTCTACGTGAAGCGGCACTTCGGGTACGCGAAGGTGCGCTACCGGGGTCTTGAGAAGAACCGCCAGCGTCTCGCGCTGCTGCTCGGCTTCGCGAACCTGCTGCGAGCCGCGCCTCAGCTCGCCTGATCGCGGGAGCCGTGCGTCCGGAATCGCTCGTGCGGGCGATCCCGCAGCGGAATGACGGCGAGACCGCCCCCTGAACCGCGGCATCGGCCCCCGCAGCGCAGCGCGGTACGCCGATCGACCCGCACCGCGCCCGCTACGCCACCTGTTCAGACCATCCCTAGTTGACTGCCGTGTCGTCACCGCCTGAGTCCGCCGCCGGCGGCCCGTCGCTCCTGGCGATGAGCGGCGTGGCGGCGGGGACGCCTCCGGCGTACAACTCGCCGAACGGCCGGTTCACGAACTCGGGCGCGCCGAGGATGTAGGACACGTACTCGCCCTCGTGGAGCGCGTAGACGGCTGTGACGCTCAGGCTCCGTGCACAGGCATCGAGATCCTCGACGCTGCCGCCCTCATAGAGCACCAGGCTGAAGCCCTCGGTGATGGCGCCGCGCAGGCACAGCGGCCACGGCTCCGTGACCTCGCCGGCGGCGGCCGGGTCCGCCGAGGGCGGCCCCTCGCTCCTGGCGGTCAGTGGCGTGAGCGAAGGCACACCGTTGGCGCACAGCTCGCGGAAGGCGCTGTTCACGAACTCCGGCGCTCCGAGGATGTAGGACACGTACTCGCCCTCGTGCAATGCGTAGATGGCCGTGACGTGGCGGCTCTGCGCGCAGGCCGCGGGTCCTCGATGCTGCCGCCCCCGTACACGAGGAGGCTGAAGCCCGTGTTCACGGCGCCGCGCAGGCAGGCCGCCGTGGACGGCTCTTCGGACGCGCCGCCGAAGCGCACGAGGTAGACCTTCGTGCGGCTCGCGTCCGCCGAGGTCACGGTGACGGTGATCTCGCCAACTCCCTCAAGCGCCAGCTGGTGGCCGTCCGTCGCCTCGTCGGCGTCGGCCGGCTCGATCGCGACCGTCGCCCCGCGCCGGGTCGCCTCCGCCTCGACCGTCGTACTCCGTCACGCCGGGGTCGAACTCCCCGAACTCGACGCGCCTGAGGCTCAGCGAGGCGAGGCGTGCGTCGATCGCGTCGGGCAGGTTGTAGCTGTAGACCCTGGCGTCGCTCTCGTCGGCGACGTACATGACCTCGCCGTCGGACCAGATGCCGCGCGGGCTGTTGTTGCTGGCGCGGCTCAGTTCGGTGAATTCCTCGTCGCGGGCGCGCTCGAACGCCGCCGCCTCTTCGTCTTCCCCGGTCGTGGTCTCCGTGTCCTGCGCCGCGACGCGGTAGGCGAAGAGGCGCTTGGCGCCGTGGTCGGAGACCCAGATGGTGACGCCGTCGGACCAGAGACCCCGCGGGTCGTCGTTGGAGGAGTCCAGGGCGTACTCCGCGATGAGTTCGCCGGTGGCGAGGTCGTAGGCGAAGAGCGCGTTCTTGCCGCCGTCGAGCACCCATACGGTCGTGCCGTCGGACCAGATGCCGCGCGGGTCGCGGTTGCGCGTGTCGAGCTCGACCTCACGCTCTTCGTCCCGTTCGCCGCTCTCGAGGTCGTGGGCGAAGAGACGGTCCTGGCCGCTGTCGGCGACCCAGGCGGTCTTGCCGTTGGACCACAGGCCGCGCGGCGCGCGGTTCGTCTCGTCGAGCTCGAACTCACGCTCCTCGACACGCTCGCCGGTGGCGAGGTCGTAGGCGTAGACGGCGTCGTCGGCGCCGTCGCCGTTCTCGGCGAGCCAGAGCAGCGTGCCGTCCGACCAGGCGCCGGTTGGTGAGTCGTGGCCGCTGTCGAGCGCCTCGATGTCGCGCGTCACGGTCCACTCGAACTCGACCTCGCTGGGCGTCGGTCCCGTCGGCCCGCCGCCTCCGCCACCGCCGCCACCGAAGATGGCGACAGGCGCCACCGGACGCTCGGTGACGGTGATGGTCACCTCAACGGTCATCGTGCCGAGGTTCCCGTCGTCGGCGTCGACCGTGACGGTGTACGTGTCCTTCGTCGCGATGTCGAAGGTGACCCGATCACGGACCGTGATCTGACCGCTACCCGGATCGATGTCAAAGAAGCTCGCCTCGGTACCGGAGAGGCTGTACGTGAGCGTGTCGTTCTCGTCGACGTCCGTCGCCGTCACCGGCGCGCCGACTTTGTCGCCAGCCTCCGCGCTTTCGGACACGGAGCGCGCGGGCATGGACTCGCGGAACGTGGGCGGGTCGTTCACCGCGTCGACCTCGACGGAGACGGAGGCAGTGCTCGAGAGGGACGGGCTGCCGTTGTCCCGGACCTGGTAGGTGAATGCGTCCGCTCCGTGTAGTCGGCGTTGGGCTCGTAGGTAATCGTGCGGTTTTGGCCCACGTTTGCGGGGTGCGTTGGGCCCCGAGTTGGACACCGTCAGCAGCAACTCGCTCCGCTCGTCCTCGGGGTCGCTGTCGTTGTCGAGCACGTCGAGGATGACATGGGTGTCCTCGTCGAAGCTGCTGGGGGCGTCGGCGACGGCGTCCGGCGGCTCGTTCACGTCCGTGACGTCGATGGTGACCAGGACGGTGTCGAAGGCATTCGGCCTGTCGAGGGCTTTGACGGTGACGGTGTGCGACCGTTTCGTTGGATCGTCGTAGTCGAGCGCCCCCTGGGTCTTGACCCGAATCTGACCGCTGCTGCCGTCAATCGTGAAGAGGTCCGACACGAGCGGAATGAACTCGTACCTCATCATGTTACCCGGGTCGGGATCGGTGGCCGTGACGGGGCCGCCGACCGGGTCGTCCGCCCGTGCGTTCTCGGCGACGCTGCGGGTCGGGTTCGTCTCCGTGAACGCTGGCGGGTTGTTGACGACCGGGGCCGCGAGGACCGAGTTGGTGGACACGGCAACGAGGCTCTTGTTCGGCCCATACCCGTCCTCATGCGCGGCGGTCACGCGCAGGTAGTGGCCGACGTCACCGGTGACCGGCGTGTAGACGCTTGTCGTGGTGCTGGCGGCGGACCCGGTGACGGCCGTCCAGGGGCAGCCGCCGTTCAGCGAGCGCTCCCACGTCCACGTCGTCGACTGCACGCCGTCGGGATCGCCGAGGATGGCGGTGTAGCCTGCGCCCTCCTGCGGCTGCGTTGTGGGCAGGTCGAGCATCCCCGGCTCTTCCTTGTTCGTGACGGTGACGGCGATATCCAACGTGGTCGTGTGGCCGCCAGCCGAGACGCTCAGCGTCACGTCGTACACGTTGTCACGGCCCAAATCGGCAGCGTCCTCGAAGTCCGGCGCCGCCTTGAAGGTCAGCCGGCCATTCGAGGTGTTGAAGTCGAACGTGTCCTTGTCGTCTGAAGTCAGCGCTCGGAAACTTCTATGAGGGACGGTCTTTCCGCAAGGCCGACGTGGCGGCCCCCTCCGGCTTGCGTACCGCCTGCTCGGCGCCCGAGAGCCGCCCGTGACATCCGGTAGTGAGGCCTGTGCCGAGCTTCTATCCGCACTCTCGATGGGCCGCGCATCGGGCCCGGTGCATGAAGGCACTTCCTGCTTCCAGGGGGCGCTGCCATCTGCTTCGCGTCCTCGATGGGACAAGACGTGCCTCGCAGTCGCCCGATGGTTCGGCATACGTACACGCTTCGGTCGCGTCGCTGCTCTCGGGGTGTCGCTTCTGCCCGGTCCGGCCTCGCGGTTACCGGGGAGCCGCTCTCCTAGGCGGCCTCGCGGGCCGCGGCGTGGCGCAGCGGCTCGTAGACCTCCCCGCTCTTCCACAGCGCGAGTAGCAGCACCGCCAGCCGCCTCGCGACAGGCACGACCGCGCGCTTCTTCGCGTTGCCCGCCCCTGTTCCCGCGTAGTGCTCACCCCAGCGGCGCAGGTCGGTATCGGGTCCGAAGGGACCGAGGATGTAGTGCGCGGTCTGCACCAGCAACCGCCGCAAGCCCGGGTCGCCGCTCTTGCCGATGCCGAGCTGCGGCGCGCGCTCCCCCGAGTCGCGCTGCCTCGGCACGAGCCCGAGGTACGCCCCCACCTCCCGGCTCTTTGGGAAGCGGGAGGGGTCCTCGATCGTCAGCACGAACGTGAGCGCGGTGATCGGCCCGACGCCTGTGACCTGGCGCAGCGCCGCGGTCTCGGGGTGAGCCTCGCACAGCGCCTCGATCTCCCGCCCGGCCGCCGCGATGCGCGCGGTCAGCTCGCCGGTCGTCTCCACCAGCGGCAGCAGCGCCGCCATGAGCGCAGCGGGGAGATGCTCCGCCGCTTTGCGGTGGAAGGCCTCGGACGTGCACGACGGCAGAGCGGCGCCGCAAGCCTTGACGGCCCCGCGCACGTGGTTGATCAGCAGCGTCCTGGAGCGCACGAGCGCGTCGCGCGCGCGCACCACGGCGAGGTCGTGCTGACTCTGCTCGCTCCTGTGGCGGATCGGGGCGAGCAGTTGGGGGTCGAAGCGCCCCAGCCGCGCCAGCCACGCGGCGTCGAGCCGGTCGGTCTTGCGCTGGTTGCCGGCGATCAGCGCGACCTGGCGGGGGGTTGGCGACGACCACCCCGTGGCCGAGCTCCGCCACGAGGCGGCTCAGCCACGGCGAGCGCGGCCCCGCCTCGAGCACGACCCGCGCCGGGGGGAGGCCGGTCAGCGCTGCGCCCAGCGCGGCCGCTGCGGTGCGGACGCGCCGCTCGCATATCACCTCCCCGCCGGCGCCGAGGGCGTGGACGTGGGTGTAGCGGTCGCCCACGTCGAGGCCGACGGTGATGGCCGCTCCATCCCCGCCGTCGATGCTGCGCGTCGTTGCGATACCCTGCTGCATGGCCCGTCTCCTACCTCGTCAAGGCTCCGCAGAGCCGCTACCTGGCCCATCGAGGCCGTTGTTTCAGGGGGCGAGTATCCCCCTTGAGGAGGAGGCCGGCCCTCATGCCATCTCTTCCAGATCCTGACCGAGCGCGAGGAGCGGGCCTCGGTGGCGGTCGCCTCCAACGCCCCCTTCTCGGAGTGGGGCCGCACCTTCACCGACGCCCGCCTCGCCGCCGCGGTCGTCGACCGCCTCACCTTCCGCGCCCACATCATCCAGACCGGGACCGAGTCCTACCGGCTGCGGGTCACCACCGCCCCGAAGGGAGGTGCACCGACCAGCTGATCACACCCCGGGGGTGGGGCCCCCATCTTCTTCGTCAAGGCCCTCGGGCTCCTGAAGCCAGCTGAGTTGAGGCCATCAAGCGGCGACCGGCTGGTCGTGCGGGACCTTCGCCTGATACGGCGTGCGCGAGCGGAGCATGGCCAGGATGACGTCGCAGCGCCGGCGCGCGAGGCAGATGACTGCGGCGTTGTGTCTCTTCCCCTCGGCTCGCTTGCGGTCGTAGAACGCCCGCGAGACGGGATCGCGCAGCGAGGCGAAGGCGGAGAGGTACATCGCGTTCTTGAGCCGGTGATTGCCGCGGCGGCTCCGGGTCTGCCCCCGGATGCTGCTGCCGGACTGGCGGGTGACCGGGGCAAGGCCGGCGTAGCTGGCCAGCCTCGATCCGTTCGCGAAGCGAGAGATGTCACCGATCTCGGCGAGCATCCGCGCGCCCGTCCTCGGCCCGACCCCGGGCAGGGAGCCGAGGATGAGGCCGAAAGGGTGGGCCTCGAAGAGCTTCCCGATCTCCGCGCCGAGCCGCTCCCGCCGCTGCTGCGTGCGCTCCAGCTCGGTCGCGACCTCGGCGATCACCCGACCCATCGCGACCGAGCCGCGTACGACCACGGTCTGCGCGTCGAGGGCCCCAGTGACGGCCTCGGTGAGCGCCTTCGCGAGGCGCGGCGAGCGCTTCCGGAGCGTCCGCGCGATCCGGCCGCGACCCGCCGTGGCCAGCGCCTGCGGTGTCGGGTAGCGGGCGAGCAGGTCCAGTGCCCCCGAATAGTGGAGCTTGGGGCCCAGTACGCGCTCCAGGGCCGGGGAGAGACCCGTGAGGGCGTCGCGCAGCCGGTTCGAGAGCCGCGTGGCGTCGGCGGCGAGGTCGGCGTCGTAGCCATTGAGGACGCGCAGCTGGTCGAGCAGCTCGTCGTTGCCGGCATCGAGCCAGTGCACCTGGTGGCGCCGGGTGCGGCCGGTGTCGGCCAGCACGAACGCGTCGCGGCGGTCGGTCTTGGACTCACCCGGGTAGAGGTCGGCGGCACGGCGCATGACCAGCCCCGGCACGTACGCCACCGGCACGCCGCGGCGGGCGGCGACACCGAGCACGAGCCGGGCCAGCGAGCCGGGCTGGTCGACGACCAGCGCCGGGGAGCCGAAGGACTCCGCGCGAGCGAGGAGCGCCTCGATGTCGGCCTCGCCGTTCGCGACGGCGCCGGCGAACAGCGGCGAGCCTGCCTCATCCAGCACATCGGCGAAGTGCTCTGTCTTGCCGATGTCGAGGCCGATCCACACGGTGGTTTCGTCGGGCGTACCCACTGCGACTCCTTCCGGGGTTTCCCCCTCATTCCAGCAGGAAGGCCGCAGGCGCGCTCGCCGTCATCCACCTTACAAATCAGCGATTGGCTCGCATGTCCCCATCAGAGGTTCACGCGCCGAACAGTGCCGGTGGCAACACCACCCGAGCCGTCCGTTGCGGCAGGGCCAAATGAGCCATGCCGGCACTGCTGGGCTTCCTGGGCTCAGAGGCTACTGAGCCCGCTTGAAGAAGGTAAGGGGCCAGTTTCAAGGATCAAGGTGGGGTTCGCGGTAGGGATGCCGGTTGCCCGGCACCCCCCGCACAGATCCGGACGTGCCCTCTCGGGCATCCGGCTCCTACCTCAAGTGCGTGACGGCAAATCGCTCCGCAGGCCACGGGTGAAGGATGGAGATTCGGGGCCAGTGTTCCTGGCACAGGGCAAGGATGCGCTCCCACGTGAAACGGTCGCGCTGCGACCGCCGTCGGAGAACGCGCAGCCAGAGCCGCTTCACGAAACGGACAAACCACGTGAGCGCCGGCGGGCTGGTCGGCACCGCGTAGTAGCCAAGCCACCCACGCAGTACCCGCCCCAGCCACTGCCCCGTCGTCACGGGGTTGTCGTGCATGCGCCGCCACAACTCGGCCTTGATGGCCTTCAGCGTCCGGCGCATCCGCTTCGCAACGGGCTTGCGCCCCAGCCCGAATCTCCCGTCGCGCCGGGTCCGGCAGTAGTGCGTCAGCCCGAGGAAGTCGAACGTCTCCGGTCGGCCCTCCCCGCGCTTCCGCCTGTTCGCCAGCGCGAACCTGCCGAACTCAAGTAGACGGGTCTTCTCCGGGTGCAGCTCCAGCCCGTAAGCCGCGAACCGCTCCCGGAGTGCCTCCATGAACCGCACCGCATCGCTACGGTGCTGGAACCCCAGGACGAAGTCATCGGCAGACCGCACGATGTACGCCTCGCCCCGGACCTCCCGCGGTCGCCACTCGCGCGCAAACCAGTCGTCGAGCACGTTGTGCAGGTACACGTTCGCAAGCAGCGGCGATATCGGCGCCCCCTGCGGCATCCCCCGCACGAAATCGACTTCCGGCTCCGCGTCCATGACGCCGACGCTCAGCCACTTTCGTATCAGGCGCAACACCCGCTGGTCCCCGATGCGCATCTCCAGAAACGACATCAGCCGCCCCCGGTCGATGCTGCCGAAGAACTCCCGGATGTCCACCTCGACAACCCAGCTGACCTTACGCCGTTCGACCGCGTAGGCCAGCTGACCTTACGCCGTTCGACCGCGTAGGCCAGTGCGTCCAGCGCGTTATGCGCCGAACGCCCTGGCCTGAAGCCATGCGAGAAGCCGTAGTAGCCCGATTCGTAAATCGGGTTCAAAAGATTGTCCACCACCGCCCGCTGAACGATCTTGTCCTCCAGCGAGACGATACCGAGCGGCCGTACTCCCCCGTCCGGCTTGGGTATCTCCACCCGCCTGACGGGCTTCGCCCGGTACGCTCCCCGCTGTACGCGGCCATGCAGGTCGAGCAATCGCTCGTCCAGCCCGTCCCCGTATTCTCGCCACCTCACCCCGTCCACGCCCGGAGCCGCATCCCGCTTCAACGCGAGATACGCCTCCCGCAGCGCCTCCGGCGTGATGTGGTGCAAGAGCGCGGTGAGTTTCTCTCCCGGCTTCCGTTCCACGAACTGCCGTATCCTCTCCGCTCCGGGTGACACCGCCCCCCGACTCTGCGTCCGGACCGTGCCGGTGCTTTGAGGATTCCTCTCGGTTGGGGCCCTTTGCTCCAGCGACTCCGCCGGGGCTCGCGCCCCCTTGTTCGCCGCCTTCATCGCTCGTACGGCCCCATCAGACTGCTGCGCATCGTGCATCATCGGCTACGGTTTACGTCCCTTCCCGACGCGGTCCCGGCGTACGACTCGTCGGGACAACGCGCAGCTCTCCCAGGTCCCGGCGATAGACGTGTGCGCGTGCATGGGTTCTTCGACACCGCGGGGCCCGGCCACGGCTCGCCTGTAGCGCCGCCGCCGGTGTTGCCTTCGACCAATCCAAAAGCCTCGGCACCCCAAATGGCCCTTTCGATGCTCAATAGCCCCGCCCGCGCACCCCGCTACCGACGCTTCACGGTCCGCCTCGCGACGACCCGCGCACGGCTCGCGGAATGACATGCGTGACTAGCTCTTTGCCATAGAGGACTTCCACCTCCTGCCTATTCGCCAGTTAGCCCGGCGCTCTGGATCAGGGCTTAGAGGATCTGCGAGAGGAAGAGCTTCGTCCGGTCCTCGGTCGGGTTCTCGAAGAAGTGCTGTGGGGTGCCCTGCTCGACGATGAGGCCCTCGTCGAAGAACACGAGCCGATCCGCCACCTCGCGCGCGAAGCCCATCTCGTGCGTCACCACGATCATCGTCATGCCCGACAGGGCCAGTTCCTTCATCACGTTGAGCACTTCATTGATCATCTCCGGGTCGAGCGCCGAGGTCGGCTCGTCGAAGAGCATGATCTTGGGCTGCATCGCCAGCGCTCGCGCGATCGCGACGCGCTGCTGCTGACCGCCCGAAAGTTGCGCGGGGTACTTGTCCGCCTGCTCCGGAATCCCGACGCGATCGAGGAGCTGCATCGCCAGCCCCTCGGCCTCCAGCTTCGGCATGTGCCGCACCTTCTGCGGGCCGAGCGTGATGTTGCTCATCACCGAGAGGTGCGGGAAGAGGTTGAACTGCTGGAAGACCATCCCGACCTCGGAGCGGATCGCGTTCAGGTTGCGCACGTCGTCGTTCATCTCGATGCCGTCGATCACGATGCGCCCGGCGTCGTGCTCCTCGAGGCGGTTGAGGCAGCGGATGAAGGTGGACTTGCCGGACCCCGACGGCCCGAAGATCACGACGATCTCGTGCTCCGCGACGGACATCGTCACGTTGTCGAGCGCCTGGAAGTCGCCGAACCACTTGTCGACGTTCTCGGCGACGATCATGTCCGGCATCCCGGACGTGTTGGCTGCCATCGGTTCGGTCTCGGTGGTCATCGGTTGCTCCTGTCGTGAATCCTAACGCTCGCCGACGCCCAGTGTGCGTTCGATGCGCTGTGAGATACGGGACATCATGAACGCCACCACCCAGAAGACCAGGGCGACGAACACGTAGGCCTCGATGCGGTACGGGGTGAACTCGAACTGCGCGATCGAGGAGTCGGCGTTCCCCTTGAGTTCGCGCAGCGGCAGGATCACCGTGACCAGCGTGGTGTCCTTCCAGATCGCGATCGCCTGTCCGACGATCGGCGGGATCGAGATGCGCAGCGCCTGGGGCAGGATGATCAGTCGCAGAGACTGGAACCGGGTGAGGCCCACGGCGTGCGCGGCCTCGTACTGCCCTCGGGGCAGCGCCTGCAGCGCCCCGCGGATCGACTCGGCCATGTAGGCGGCGGTGAAGACGGCCATCACCACCATGGCGCGGATGATCAGGTCGCCCGGGAACAGGTCGTCGAGGATGAACAGCGCCACGAACAGCCAGCCCAGCAGCGGCGCCCCGCGCACGACCTCGATGTAGGCGGTGCAGGTCCAGGAGATGGCGCGCAGGCTGGAGGCGCGGCCGATCGCGAGCGGGATCGCGATGACCAATCCGCCGGCGATGCCGACCGGCGCGAGGACCAGGTTCAGCACGAAGCCATCGAGCTGGCGCGCGTTCGCGCCGCCGAAGCCGAGCAGGATGGTCAGCGCAATCGGCAGCGCCGCCACCAGCAGCCCGCCGACGACACGCTGCTGCAGCGTGCGCCGTGGCCCAAACTCGCGCGGCATCCAGACCGTCGCGAAATAGCCCACGTAGAGCATGCCAATCGCGACGAGGAACCACAGTGACGACCAGAGCGCCGCGCCGCCGTGCGCCATCAGGAAGACCACGAATGCGCCGACGACCCCGATGAAGAGGTGGTCCTTGCGCGCAAGGCTGGACCAGGTGCCGTAGGTGAGCCCGATCAGCGTGAACACGAAGGCCATGCCGAACCAGAGCCGCCACGCGTCCTCGCGCGGGAACCCGCCGGCGAAGAGCAGCCAGCGGTTGTCCGTGACCACCCGCCAGTTGGCGTCGACGAAGACGAACCAGATCATGGCCGCCAGCAGCACGCCAACGATCGCCAGCGCGACGAATGTCAGGAGCGTGCCCCTGCGCGAGGGGAAGAGGTTGTGGCGCACCCACTCGCGGGCGCGTATGGACCAGGGGCGTCCCGAGCGCACGCGGTGCGGCGGCAGCACGATCCGGCGTTGCGCGGGCGGGATGGACATGTCGGCCATCGGCGCCCTCCTAGACCTCGTGCACCGTGACGCGCGAGTTGAAGAAGTTCATCACCGCCGAGAGCACGAACGAGATCGCCATGTAGGTGATGATGATCACGAAGAACATCTCCAGCGCGTGCCCGGCCTTGTTCTGCACGATGTTGGCGACGCGGAACAGGTCGTCGTAGAGCACCGCGTAGGCGAGCGACGAGTTCTTGTTGATGTTCAGGTACTGGTTCGTGACCGACGGGATGATCTGGCGCAGCGCCTGCGGAAGGATGATCAGTGTCAGGCGCTGGTAGCCGCTCAGCCCCACCGCGTTCGCCGCCTCCGTCTGGCCTGTGGGCAGAGCCTGGATCCCGGACCGCACGATCTCGGCGATGAATGCGCCGGTGTAGAGCGTCAGGCCCGTGACGAGCGCGGCGAACTCCGGCTCGATCACTATGCCTTCGACGTAGTGCGTGCCGGTGACGATTGGCGCGTCGATGCTGACCGGCGCGCCCAGCACCAGGTAGGAGATCACTGCGCCGGCGGCAAACACGATGAAGGCCCTGCGGTTCGCGTGTTGCGGTAGGCCCGTGTCGCGCTCCAGCGCCTGCCGCTGGTACCGCAGCCGCATCGCCGCGGCAGCCGAGATCAGCAGCGCCAGCACCCAGATGCCGGAGAACCAGTGCGGTGCGCCCCACACGCCGCTGTTCGGGACCGGCCAGGGGATCGCCACGCCGCGGTTGGAGACGAAGACGATGTCGCCGATGCTGATCACGTCCTGAATCAGCGGCATGCCGACGAGGAACACGGAGTAAATCAGCACCACCTGCACGAGCAGGGGGGTGTTGCGGAAGACCTCCACGAACAGCGTGGCCAGCCGCGACACGAGCCAGTTCGAGGAGAGCCGCGCGACGCCGACCGCGACGCCCACGATGGTCGCGAGGAAGATCGCCACCATCACCGCACGGATCGATGACCACACCCCGACCAGGTACATCGTGATCCGCGAGTTGGTGACGCCGTCGACATCGATCAGCCACTGGTTGGCGACGTTGAAGGCCGCCGGTTCGTCGAGGAACCCGAAGCCGAAGTCGCGCAGGTCGAGCGCGACGAACACGTACGCGAAGGCAAGCGCGGTGACCGCGACGTAGACGCCCTGCGTGGCGAAGTCGCGGAAGCTGCGCCGGTGGATGAGCGGTACGGGTCCGGCCTCGGGTGGAGCAGCTGCAGACATGGTCACCGCTTCACAGCCTGCCCGGGGATGGACGGGGCTGAGTTGAGAGAACGACTGTCCCCGACGATGGGCCGGCCGACCTCACATTACTCTCCTCTTGGCTAGTTCGCATGACGACCTAGCGGTACGGCAGCGCGTAGAGGATACCGCCTTCGCCCGGCGGGCAGTCCACCGATTTGTCGATGGCCAGCGCGTTGAGCGTGCAGGCGCGGGGAATCTTGTCGTCGATCGTGCGAGCGTAGATCTCGCCGTAGTTGCCGACGGCGGCGATCGCTCGCTGGATGAACTGCGCGCCGACCGAGTCAAGCCCAGTGTCGCGACCTCGCCTCCACCGTAGGGAACACCCAGCAGTCGCGCGATCTCGGCGTTCGGCGGGGTCGTGGCCATCCGGGCTCCGTTCTCCTGCGTGATCCCCAGTTCCTCGGCCGCAATCAGGCCGTGGACGACCCAGTTGACGACGTCTTTCCACTCGCTGTCGTAGTCGCGAACGCTCGGCGCGAGCGGCCCCTTGGAGATGATCTGCGGGAGGATCTCGTACTCGGCGGCGTCATTGCGTACGGCGATCCGCGAGGCGATGTCCGAGACATCCGCCGTCAGCACGTCGCAGCGTCCGGAGAAGAACGCGTCGACGACATCCTGGCTGAGACCGCCCTTCGGGTCGTAGACGAGGCCGATCTCCGTGAAGTGGTCCGCGATGTTCTGTTCGGTGGTCGTGCCGGTCTGGACGCAGATGATGGCGTCGCCCATGTCCGCTGTCGATTTGTACGGCGAGTCCTTGCGGACTGCGAAACCCTGACCGGTGTAGAAGATGGTCCGCGCATAGTCCACGCCAAGGTCGCGGTCGCGCGAGGCAGTGATCGAGGTCGTGCGGAGCAGCACATCGATTTCGCCGCCGGCGAGCAACTCGAAACGGATCGAGGCATCGGAGGCGTCGACGAACTGGACCCTGGTCGCGTCGCCCAGCGTCGCGGCCGCGATCGCCTTGCAGAACTCGATGTCGAATCCGCTGATGGCGCCGTCGGCCTCCTTGAAGCCGAACAGCGGCTGTGTCTGCTTCACCCCGCAACGCAACTCGCCCCGCTCCTGGACGGTGGCCACCGTGCTGCGCCCTCGGCCCCGTCGTCACCGCCGCAGGCCGTGGAGAGTGCCAGCGCGATCGGCATGAGCATCAGCAGGGCCGATCGCTTCATGGAGCCGCCCGGCGCCGGCGGATGATCGGTACGCGGGGCGGCCTCGGCCGCAGGGCTGGATTCGCGGTCACCGGCTTACGGCGCCCTGCGGACAAACCGGAACCGGATACGTGAGAGGGGCCGCCCCGGGTGCCGGGACGGCCCCTCTCACATTGTTCTCCTCTATCTAACGGGCTGACGACCTAGCGGTACGGCAGCGCGTAGAGGATGCCGCCCTCGCCCGCCGGGCACCGGACGGACTTGTCGGTGGCCAGCGCGTTGAGCGTGCAGTCGCGCGGGATGTTGTCGCCGATCGTGCGATCGTAGATCTCGCCGTAGTTACCCACGGCGGCGATCGCCCGCTGGATGAACTGCGCGTCGACGGAGTCGAAGCCCAGCGTGGAGACCGAGCCACCCTCGTAGGGCACGCCCAGCAGGCGGGCGATTGCGGTGTTCGGCGGGTTCGCGGCCATGCCGGCCACGTTCGCCTGCGTGATCCCCTCTTCCTCGGCAGCGATCAGGCCGTGGACGACCCAGTTGACCACGTCCTTCCACTCGCTCTCGTTGTCGCGCACACCGGGCGCGAGCGGCTCCTTGGAGATGATCTGCGGAAGGATCTTGTAGTCCGCCGCGTCGTCACGAACCGCGATCCGCGAGGCGAGGTCCGAAGCGTCCGCGGTCAGCACGTCACAGCGCCCGGCGAAGAACGCTTCGGCGACATCGGTGCTGAGACCACCCTTCGGGTCGTAGACCAGGTCGATGTCGGTGAAGTGGTCAGCCACGTTCTGCTCGGTCGTCGTGCCCGTCTGGACGCAGATGGTGGCGTCGCCCATGTCGGACGTCGTGTCGTAGCCCGAGTCGTTGCGCACGGCGAAGCCCTGACCGGTGAAGAAGGTCGTCTGTGCGAAGTCGACTCCCAGCTCGCGGTCACGCGAGGCGGTGATCGTGGTCGTGCGGATCAGCACGTCGATCGTCTCGTCGGCGAGCAGCTCGAAGCGCGTCGAGGCGTCCGAGGCGTCCACGAACTCAACGGCGTTGGCGTCCTTCAGGACCGCCGCGGCGATCGCCTTGCAGAACTCGATGTCGAAGCCGCTCACGCTGCCGTCGGCCTCCTTGAAGCCGAACAGCGGCTGGGTCTGCTTCACGCCGCAGAGCAACTCGCCACGGTCCTGGATGGTGGCGACCGTGCCGCCCTCGCCGTCGTCACCGTTGCAGGCGACGGCGAGTCCCAGCGCAACCAGCGCCAGGATCAGCAATGTAAGTCTCTTCAATGGAACCCCCCTGGTCCTAGCGTCACGTTTTTCCTGCGCAATCACGGATGATAGAAACCGTCGTCGCCAACCGTCAAACGCTGAGGGGTACGGTCCGACCTCCGCGCCGTATTCTTGTACCTAGATGATCACGCCGGCCTGCCGCAGTTCCGCGATCTCGTCCGCGCTGATCCGCTGCGCCCGCAGCAGCTCGTCCGTGTGGCGTCCGAGGGCTACCGAGCCAGAGGCGATCGCCGTCGGGGAGCGCGAGAGATCGACGATCGGGGCGGCCTGGCGCTGCGGACCGAGCTGCTCGTGCTCGACCTCCACGAAGTGCGTCGCGCCTTGCGGATCGTCGGCGACCTCCTCGGGGAAGTGGACCGGCGCGGCCGGTACGCCCGCCTCGGCGAAGCGCGCCAGCCAGCGCTCGCGGGTGTCGCCGAGCAGCACGGCCGCGACCTGCCGGCGCACCTCCGCCATGCGCACGCGCTGCTCCGCCGGGTCGCCGCCCTCCTCGTCCTCCGGATTCTCGCCGATGCCGAGCACGCTCTGGGCGGCGGCGCGGGTGGGGGGAGTGAGCGCACCGATCGCGATCGCGCCGTCGCTCACGAGGTAGCCGCCGTGGAAGGGGCCGCCCAGCGTGCCGTGGTAGCGGATGCGCGCGTCCAGCAGCTCGCGGTAGGAGGCGCCGCGCGAGCGCAGCTCGGCGACCTCGGCCATCAGCGGGTCGCGCACGGCCGCGTCCGTGACCGGCTCGCGCATGTTGAACATGCCCGTCTGTGAGAGCACGGAGCGCAGCAGCGAGGCGGAGACGACCTGCCCCTCGCCCGTGCGTTCGCGGTGCAGCAGCGCGGCGCAGATGCCCATCGCCAGCGCGATGCCGGTCGAAAGGTCCGCCATCGTCACGCCGGTGCGCATCGGCGCGCCGTCCTCGCTGGTCTTCTCGCCCATCACCATCGCGCCGCCGTGGGCCTCGGCGACGATGTTGCTGCCGGGCAGGTCGGCGCGCGGCCCGGTAAAGCCGAAGCCGCTCACCTCGGCGTAGATCAGGTCCGGCCGCAGGGCGGACAGCGTCTCGTAGCCGAACCCCAGGCGCTCCGGCACGCCCGGCCGGTAGTTGTGCACCACCACGTCGAAGCCCGGCACGATGCGGTGCAGCAGCGCCCGCCCCTCGACGGTTGCGAGGTTGATGACGAGGCTGCGCTTGCCGCGGTTGAGGTACTGGAAGACCTTGCTCTGGCCCGGTGCGACCGCGCCGGTGCTGCGGAACGGATCGCCCTCGGGCCGCTCGATCTTCACGACGTCCGCGCCGAGGTCGGAGAGGTGCATGCCGGCGTAGGGGCCGGCGTAGATGATCGAGAGGTCGAGCACGCGGATCCCGTTGAGCGGCCCGTCCGCCATCAGGAGCCCTCCGCCTCCCGATCGGGCGGGGGCGGGGCCTCCCAGCCGGCCGGGTAATACTGCCGGAGCGCGGCGGACCGCAGCTCTCCGCGGTGGTCCGGATGCGCGACGGCGATCAGTTCCTCGGCGCGCTGGCGCTGGCTCTTGCCCGCGAGCCGGGCGACCCCGTGCTCCGTCACGACGTAGTCCGCGAACGAGCGCGGAATTGTGACGTAGGAGCCGTCGGCCACCCGCGCGGTGATGCGGCTCACCACGCCGCTCCGCGCCGTCGAGGGCAGGACCGTGATCGCCTTGCCCTCGGGTGCGATGAAGGCGCCGATGTGGAACTCGGGCTGCCCGCCCGTGCCGTGGAAGACGGTGGTGCCGATCGACTCCGCGCAGATCTGGCCGGTGAGGTCCACGCTCAGTGCGTTGTTGATCGAGGTCATGCGCCGCTGCTGGGCGACGACGGAGATCTGGTTGACCTCGCTCACGGAGCGCGTCTCGAGTGGGCCGTCCTCGAGCCAGCGCGCCTCCTCGTCGTTCCAGGGCGCCACGCTCGTCGTGACATGCAGGCCGGGATCGAGCGACTTGCGGCTGGAGTTGATCGTGCCCTCCATCATCAACTCGAGCACCGCGTGCGGCGTGACCTCCGAGTGCCAGCCGAGGTCGCGCTTGCCGTCGAACGCTCCGAGGTCGCCGAGGAACACGGAGGTGCGCCCCGCGCCGATCTGGATCGTGTCGCCGTCCTCGATGATGCCGCTGACGTGCCCGGCGATCGTGATCGCCTCGGGCGGGGGTTCGCGCGCCGGGGGCGGTGGGCGGCTGGTGGTCTCCGTGAGCACGAAGGCGGAGACCTCGGTCACGTGCAGCCGCTCGGTCGTGCGCACCTTGGGGAGCCAGGGGCAGACCTCGAGGATCGAGACGCCCGCTCGGCGCACGAAGTCGCCCTTGTGCCAGGGGACGCCGCCGAAGTGGATGTAGCCGTCGTCGTCGGGCGGCGCGCAGTTCGACATGAACACATCGATCGGCTCGTGCGAGCCGCGGTCGTCGTAGTGGCGGAACTGTGTCGAGAACAGCTGCGGGTAGTAGTCGGCGCGCAGTGACTCCAGCGCAGCCCGCCCGCCCGGTCCGGCGTAGACCTCGAGGTTGACGTCGAAGCCGAGGCCGGCGAACTCGTCCTTGAACCACTGCTGCTCGGCGGATGGCGCGCAGGCGCGGATCCTGACCTCGCGGCCCAGTTCGGAGATGCGGGCGATCAGCGCCGGTATCACGGCGTAGGCGTCGCCGCCGATCGGCGTGAAGAGCGTGTTGCCGCGCTGCACCAACTGCGCGGCCTCGCCGGGCGACAGCAGTCGCGCCTCGTATTCCTCGCGCCAGCCCACCCTGCCCCCGATCAGCCGCGATCGCCGCACAGGCGCCCGTCAGCGCCCTCGGCGCGTGCGCATGGTAGCGCGGCGGATCATAGCGGCACTCGCCCACCGGCGGCGAGGGGTGGACGCGGAACGGCCCCCGCGAGGGGGGCCGTTGCGTGCGTCTCGCCGAGGAGGCGTGCTAGCCGAGGAAGCCCGAGACGGCGTCCATGAAGGCGTCGACCTGCTCGATCTGAGGCAGGTTGCCGGCCTCGGGGATGGTCACCAGCTGCGAGCCGGAGATCAGCGCGTTGAAGGCCTTGCCGTACTCGGGCGGGATCTGCCCGTCCGACTCGCCCCAGACGACCAGCGTCGGCGACTGGATGCGGTGGATGCGCTTCTCCAGGCCGCGATCCGGGAACTGCCAGATGAAGCGGCTGCCCGAGGTCTGCGCGCGCGTGCGCTGGATCGAGATCTCGGGGTCACGGGTCGGCGGGTTGTACTCCTGCGCGACCTCGGACATCGGGTCGTGCCACATCAGGCTCGGCAGGGTGCGCCGCGGCGTGGCGAAGTAGTCCGGGCAGGGGTGCTCCTCGATCCACAGCCCGTAGGCGTCGATCAGCACCAGCTTGTCGACACGGTGCGGGCTGAGCGCGGCCAGCTCGGCGGCGAACATGCCGCCCAGCTCGTGGCCCATCAGCGTGACGCTGTCGAGGCCGAGCGCGTCGAGCAGGTCGTTGTGGTAGACGACGGTGTCGACCGGGTCGTCGATGTGCTGGAGCCCGCTGGAGTCACGGAAGCCGGGGAAGATTGGCGCGATCACGCGGTAGTGCTCGCTCAGCCGCTCCATGAACGGGAACCAGCCGTACTCGGCCATCATGTTATGCAGGTAGAGGAGCGGCGGGCCGTCGCCGCCCTCGCGCACTTCGATCTCGAAGGCGCCGTCCCGGACCGAGAGGGTCCTCGTCGTGTGGCTCGTGGCTGTCGTCAACCTGTACCTCCGTGCTGAACCGCCCGCCGGTCCCTCCGGCGGGCGGTGCTGAGCGATGCTTCTGCTATCCGCCGATCGGCGCCGGCGTCACGCGCTGCGCGAGCGGGCGAGGCGACCAGCGGTCTTCCCAGTCCTCGTCGTCCCAGACGTCGTGGATCTGCGGGAGAACCTCTTCGCCGAACATCTTGATGTTCTTCATCGTGGTCTCGCGGCGCATGTTCCCGATCTGCAGCAGCGGCAGCACGTGGCCGACGCGCAGGCTTGTCGAGATCTCGCGCAGCTTCTCGGCGACCTCGTCCGGGCTGCCGGCCACGATGTTGCCTTCCTCGACCAATTGGTCCCAGGACGGGCCCCCGGCCGCGGGCGCCGTGCGGCCCGCCTCCGGGGTGGACTCCTGCGCGAGCGCGAGGCTGCGCTCGAAGCCGGCGCGGATCGAGGCCTCGGTGCGGTAGCCGGGCGCCTCGGGGAAGTAGCGGCCGGTGGAGCCGAGCAGCTTCTGGTAGAAGAACTCGACGCCCTCCTGGTACTCCGCCTTGGCCGACTCGTAGGAGTCGGACACGAGCGTGAGCTGCATGTAGGCGGCGCGGTACGGCGTCTCGTCGGCGCCGAGCTCTCGGACGCGGCTCCAGTAGCCGTTGAGGGTCTGCTGGGCGCGCTTGTAGCCGCCGTAGCTGAGCGCCGCGTAGACGTGGTCCTTCTCGATCGTCCAGTCCCAGGTCTCGATCGAGCCGCCGCCGGGCACCCAGATCGGGGGACGCGGCTCCTGCGCGGGACGCGGCCAGATGCTGACGTAGCGCAGCTTCGTGTACTTGCCGTTGTAGTGGAACGGCTCGCGCGTCTCCATCGCCTTCTTGATCAGGTCCTCGGCCTCGTAGTAGCGCTCGCGGAAGGTCGAGGGCGACATGCCGTAGACCCAGTTCGTGTCCTGCGAGGTGCCCACGGGGAAGCCGCAGACCACGCGCCCGCCGGAGATCACGTCGATCATCGACATCTCTTCGGCGACACGGGTGGGCGGGTTGTAGAGGGCGATCGAGGTGCCCAGCACGATCAGGTTGGCCTTGCTGGTGCGGCGCGCGAGGGCGGCCAGCATGATGCTCGGCGAGGGCATCGTGCCGTACATGTTGGCGTGGTGCTCGTTGACGCAGACGCCGTCCAGGCCGACCTGCTCGGCGTACTCGAGCTCGTCGAGGTACTCGTTGTAGAGCTCGTTACCGATCTGCGGGTCGTAGACCGAGTTCGGGAGGTCCACCCAGATACCCGCTGACTTCCAGTCGGGGCCGTGCGGCGGCTCTTCCGGCATCGCCGAATACGGCATCAGGTGGAACATACTGACCTTCATCGAGACCTCCTTTGGCCTGCTAGTGTGCGGCCTGCTTGATCGGCGGCGTGTTGCCGCCCGGCCATAGCCCGGCCATGGCGCTGCTCGCGGATCGAGGCGCGCCCAACGGTTGATAGCAGAGCGCGCCCCTGCGGGCAAACGCGGCGGCCTCGCGATGGCGTGATCCGCGGCGCTCGATCGGTCCGCGGAACCCCGCGGAACCCCTCGGAACCCCCTGCCCCGGTGCGCCGCCGCTTGCTCCCTGGGCGTAGCCTCTCCGCCGAACCGGCGAGGAGGACGCGATGGAACTCGGTGCTTGCTTCCCCACGAACGAGATCGGCTCGGACCCGGCCGCGATCCGCGACTGGGCCCAGGCCGCCGAGGACCTCGGCTACGACCTGATCGAGGTCTACGACCACGTACTCGGCAGCGACCCCTCCGATCCGCCCCAACCGGGCCGCGCCGAGCGGCGCGGCTACTACACCAGCAGCACCGACTGGCACGAGCCGATGGTGCTGATGGGCTATCTGGCGGCGATCACCACCCGCCCGCGCTTCCTCACCGGCATCCTCGTGCTGCCGCAGCGCCAGACCGCGCTCGCGGCAAAGCAGGCCGCCGAGGTCGCCATCCTCTCCGGCGGCCGGCTGCTGCTCGGGATCGGCATCGGCTGGTCCGATCTCGAGTACCGCGGGCTCGGCCTGGGCGAGGTGTTCCGCGCGCGCGGGCGGCGTTCAGAGGAGCAGATCACGCTGATGCGGCGACTCTGGACCGAGCCGCTGCTGAGCTTCGAGGGCGAGTTCGACTCGATCCCGGAGTCCGCGATCAGCCCGCGCCCGGAATCCCCCATCCCCGTCTGGATCGGCGGCCACGCGCCGACCGTGCTGGACCGCGTCGGGCGCATCGCGGACGGCTGGGTGGCCGGCTGGGCGCGTCCGGACTACCTCGCGGCCGGCATCGAGCAGATCCACGAGGCGGCCCGCGCCGCCGGGCGCGACCCGGCCGGGATCGGCATCGAGACGCGCGCGCGCGTCTCGCGCTGGGGCCCGGAGCAGCAGGCCGAGCACGCGCGGCGCTGCGAGGAGGCGGGCGCGACGCACTTCGCGCTGCACACCCTGGAAGGCGGCCTCACCACGGTGCAGCAGCACATCGACGCGCTGCGCGACTTCCGCGACGCCTTCGGCGCGGGGTAGGTGCGCGCCGCGGCGGCCGTCAGCGGCCGCTGAATCAGCGTCCCGTGAATCGGGGCTCGCGGCGCTCCCGGAAGGCGTTGATGCCCTCCTGGTGGTCGGCGCTCATGTTGGAGATGCCCTCGAGCGTGAGCGAGAGGTCGAGGTTCGTCCCGGCGACCGCGCGCAGCGGCTGGTTGATCGACGCCTTCGTGCCCTGGATCGCCACTTTCGGGCCGTTCGCGATCCGCGCGACGAAGGCGTCGACCACCTCGTCCAGCTCGTCGGCGGGGACGGCGCGGTTGATCAGCCCGATCTGCGCCGCGCGCGTCGCCTCGATCAGCTCGCCGGTGTAGAGGAACTCGCGCGCCCGCGCGTAGCCGACGAGCGAGGGCCAGAGCACGGCGCCGCCGTCGCCGGCGACGAGGCCGACGCTGACGTGCGGGTCGCCGATCACGGCGCCCTCGGCCCCGAACACGACGTCGCAGGCGAGGGCGACCGTCGCGCCGAGGCCGACCGCCGCGCCGTTGAGGCGCGCGACCACGGGCTGCCGCGCCTCCAGGATGGAGAGCACGATCCGCTTGCCCTCGACGCTGGTGCGCGCCCAGACGGAGGGGTCGTCGATCATGTCCTGCAGCCAGGTCATGTCCCCGCCTGCGGAGAAGGCGCGGCCGGCGCCGGTGAGCACCACGACGTCCGTGCCGTCGTCGTCGTGGATTTCGGAGAAGACGCGCGACATCTCCTCGTGCATCTGCGCGTCGAAGGCGTTGAGCGCCTCCGGGCGGTTCATCGTCAACCGCAGCACGCGCTCCTGCTGCTCGATCAGGATCGTCTCGTAGCCCTCGTACTGCGCCATCGTGCGCCTCCGTCCGTCGCGTCGCCCTCGCCGCGTGCGCGCGCTACTCGCCGGTGCCTACTCGCCTGTGAAGATGCCGTCGCGCTTCTCCGCCCAGGCGCTGGTCGCCTCGCGGTGGTCGGCCATCTTCGCCGAGTAGTGCTCGTAGGCGAGGCCGAGGTCGAAGACCGAGGAGATCTTGTCGCGGATCAGCGTGTTAACCGTGAGCTTCGTCGCCTTCACGGCGTAGGGCGGCATCGCCGCGAGGCGCTGCGCCAGCTCCATCGAGCGCGCCTCGAGCTCCTCCTCGGGCACGAGGTGGTTGACGATGCCGAGCCGCTCGAGGTCCTCGCCCTCGACGAGGTCGCCGAGCATGAGCAGCTCCTTGGCCTTGTTGAGGCCGACGAGCAGCGGCCAGATCAGCGCCCCGCCGTCACCGGCGACGAGGCCGATGTTGACGTGCCGGTCGCCGATGCGCGCCCGCGGCGAGGCGACGACGACGTCGCACATCAGCGCGAGGGTGGCGCCGAGGCCGATCGCCGGGCCGTTGACCGCGGCCACGATCGGCTTCTCCAGGTCCAGGTGCGCGCGCAGGATTTCGCCGGTGCGCACCTGGGCGAACTTGGCACGCGTGTTGCTGCCGCCCTGCTCGTTCATGCGCTGCACGTCGCCGCCGGCGCAGAAGGCGCGGCCCGCGCCGGTCATCAGGACGGCGCGCGACTCGTCGTCATCGTCCAGCTCGTTGAAGGCGCGGATCAGCTCCCCCCGCAGCGGCGGGTGGACCGCGTTCAGGCGCTCCGGCCGGTTCAGCGTCATCACCAGCACGTGGCCGTCGCGGCGGAATTCGATGTGCTCGTAGCTCGACAGGTCCATGGGCGCCCCTCTCGCGGATCGTGTGTCGCGGATCATACCCGCCCTGCTGGTTCGGGCCTCGATAGACTGCCGCCGGGAGGACCTGCGCGATGGCCGAAGCGCTCGAGTTCGCGCCCGTGACCGCGGATCGCTGGGACGATCTCGCGCGGCTCGCGGCCGGGTTCGAGGAGATCGGCAGGGTCGGCAAGCGGCGGCACGCGATGCGGCGCTGGCTGCGTCCGGGCGGCGAGCGTGGACATGCGGCGGCCGGGTGACGTACCTTCAGCCGCGCTCAGGGAACATCGCGACAGCAGCAACCAGGGGGTGACCGTGTCGGTCCTGAACTTCAGCGTCGATAACCACATCGCACACCTCGAGATGAACCGTCCCGAGGTGATGAACGCGCTCAACTTCGAGCTCAACCAGGGGCTCGCAGACGCCTGGCGGGAGGTCGAGGAGAACGACGACATCTGGGTGGCGATCCTCAGCGCGCACCCGGACAGCCGCGCCTTCTCCGCGGGGATGGACCTCAAGGAGCGCGCCGAGATGAACGCGGCCGGCATCGACTGGCGCAAGCAGCGGGTCAACGGGAACAGCAACCCGGAGAACGTCTGGAAGCCGGTAATCTCGGCGATCCACGGCTACTGCCTGGCCGGCGGCTGGATGATGGCGCAGCGCTCCGACTTCCGGATCTGCGCGGACGACGCGATCCTCGGCATCCGCGAGGTGAAGCGCGGGCTGATGCCGCACTGGGTGGCGGACCTGCCGCGCATCATCGGGCTCGGGAACGCCCTCGAGGTGGTGCTGATGGGCGAGTACATCACGCCCGAGCGCGCCAAGGAGATGGGCTTCATCAACGCGATCGTCCCGAAGGACGAGGTGCTGGACGAGGCCTACCGCTGGGCCAACATCCTGCTTGAGAACGCGCCGCTGTCCGTGCGCTGCCTCAAGGAGATCCTCTACCGCACCCACGTGCTGCCGCACGACGAGGCGATGGTGATGGCGAAGCACCTGCTGCACCGCGTCGAGACCAGCGAGGACATCTCCGAGGGCCCGCGCGCCTTCGCCGAGAAGCGCCAGCCGGAGTGGAAGGGCCGCTAACGCGGTTCCGCCGGCTCCATACACGGAAGAGCCGCCCGCGAGGGCGGCTCTTCCGTTTCCCGCGAGTCCGCGAGCCGGGCGCTACTCGCCGCCGTAGGCGCCGAGCGCCTCGAGGCTGTCGCGCGCCTGCTCGGCGGTCAGCGGCGGCCTCTTCTTCATCGGCGTGTCGGACTCGCGCGCGGCGGGGCCGAGGTGCGGAACAAATCCGCAAGCGGCGCCGTTAACCTCGAAGGGGCCGCGGGAGGGGACGATGCTTGTGCACTGCGTGCGGCGTTTGCTGCCGCTCCTGCTCGCGGCCGGCCTCGCACTCTCGCTGGCCGCGTGCAGCGGAACTCCGGGCGATCGCCCGACGCCGCCCACGCCCACCACGGAGCCCACGCCCACCACGACGCCCACGCCCACGAGGACGCCCGCGCCCACCACGACGCCCGCGCCCACGACGACGCCCGCGCCCACGAGGACGCCCGCGCCCACGAGGACGCCCGCGCCCACGAGGACGCCCGCGCCCACGAGGACGCCCGCGCCCACCACGACGCCCGCGCCCACGACGACGCCCGCGCCCACCACGACGCCCACGCCCACCGCGACGCCCACGCCCACCGCGACACCGACACCCTTCCCTGCCCCCAGCGTGCCCGTGGCAGGGCCCCTCATCGTCTTTTCCGAGTACCTGGAGGGCGAGCGGCAAGGCGACGAGCCCGGGCCCAATCGACGGGTCTATGTCTACGACGTCAGTACGGGTGGGTACTGGATCGCCCTCGACTACCATCACACGTACTTCTCCGTGCGGTATGGCGACTACCGCCGGGTCTCGTTGAAGAGCTCCGGGGTTGAGCTGCTCGGTACGAGCCTCCTGGTGTGGGGGGAGGGGCAGGCGCGCCGTGTCGATCTGAATGGCTACACCGAGGCAATCCTCTTCAGGGACGAGCTAATCAGGGAGTTGAAGGTCTCTCCCGATGGGCGGAAGGTGGCGATCGCCTACGGCGATACGTTCAACCTGACGGTGCTCGATACTGCCACCGGCGAAGCGCTCCTGGGGCTCGTCGCCGGTGATCCCCGACTACCGCTCCTGTGGACGATCGCGGAGGGGAGCGGTGAGGAGACCACCGGGATTCTCACCCTGGGTGACTGGAGCGCCGATAGCGACGCGATCAGCCTCGCCGCCTCAGATGGCTCCTGGGACGACCGGCACTATCTCCCCGATCGGCTTGCCATCGTCGCGCTCGACGGGGATGCGCGAGTCCTTCCCGAAGGGTGGCTCCTCGCCCCCGGCCTCCGCTACGCACTTCGGCCAGGAGAGCGAGTATTCCCCTTTCCGGGAGGAAGCTCATACCTCTGGGAGAGCTTCGATGTGATCGAGGTCGATACGGATGATGTTCTCTGGACGGTGGAAGTCGCCAAGGGCCAGGGGATCGTCCCCTCCCAGGGGTCGTGGACGTCGCTGGACCGTGCGGGCGGGGGGTCTGCCACGGATCAGTACGTATTCTTCGAGTTCGGCGACGTGCGCCCACTCCACGTCTACGAAGAGGTTGACGACGCGGCAAGCCGGGCACTGGAGGCCTGGAACGAGGGAGCGCCGGATCCAGGGGTGACCGCTTACATCCTCGACCTCACGAGTGGCGAAAACGGGGTGCTCTCTCGCACCGAGTGGATCGAGCTTCGAGACCGGGACGTTCGAGTCCCGAAGGCGTGCCACTATGGAGGCACTCCGTGGGGCAGATGCCTCCTGCTGTTCGAGGGACGTGTCGTTTGGGAAGGCGAACCCCAGCTCATCGGGCTGGTTGAGCCTGGCGAGCCCCTCCGGCTGCGTGGCCTGACGCTTCGCGAGTGGGTGCAACCCCGCGAACCCCCGGACACTCCGCCCGCCGAGGAGATGGTCGGGCCGCTGCTCGTCTACCGCCTGATGGGCGCCGAGTCCGGCGTCGGCGACGCGGGCTCGGCGCCCTGGTACCGGCGCGAACGAGTGATGGTCCACGACGCTGGCACGGGCCGAAGCTGGCGAGCCTACGACTGGCGTGTCGAATTCGGCGAGCGCAACCCGCTCTCGCTCCGGCTGGCGCGAAACGGGTTTCTCGAACTGGAAGCAGGCACGGTTCGCTTCGTCTCGCCCGGCGGGGAAGTGAGGGCCGTCCTGCTCGAGGATGTGCTTCAGGAGCGGGAGCACATCGGGGCGGTCGATGTCTCGCCGGATGGCGGCAAGGTCGCCATCATGCTGTGGAAAGACGAGGCGCCGGACGGGTTCATCCATCCAGGCGAGGGATACTGGCCGGCCTCGCACACCCTGTTCGTCTTCGACCTTCCCACCGGCCGCACCATCATTCGGGAGGAGTTCGATTTCGAGTGGACGGGTCGCGTTGCCGCCTCGGACTTCTCCACGTTCTGGAGCGGGGACGGGACGCTGCTCGGCATTGTCGAGCACGCGTACGGCGGTACGCTGTTCGCCGGCATCGTCTCGACGGAGCTTGGCGTGGTCCTCGATCCGCCAGCGGGCGTGACCAGGTCGCGGCAGGTCTCGCCAAACATCCGCTACGCAGCCCTGGAGACCTGCTCGTACGCGAGCTGTAGCGGTTTGACGATCATCGAGTTGGGGACCGGGCGTGTGCTGCACCAGTTCGACTACTTCGGGCTGACCGACGGGAGCACCAACTGGACGTGGCTCCCCGCCGATCAGTTCGCCTGGTCCAGCGGGAGCCCGCCTGACCTGTTCGACTTCTACTACGGTCGGCTGGTACGGGGCGCCGACGATGCAGAGATATCGATACTCACCGTCTCGACGGGCGAGATTGAGGTCATCGACTCCCGCGCATACCTCGAGCGGTTCGAGTCCGAACCCCAGCCGTCCGATGCCGCTCCAAGGTCCCGAGCTTCCGTCGAATGCCCCGACGACCGCGGGCGGCCCTGTCAGGTCATCCTCGACGGCGAGGTCGTAGGCGAGGGGCGCTGGGGGAACGTGGTCGGATTCATCGAGATCGACTAGCGCGATCGTCTCGGCCGCAGACACGGAAGAGCCGCCCGCGAGGGCGGCTCTCTCGTTGCCCGCCAACCGCGCGGGCGCTACTCGCCGCCGTAAGCGCCGAGCGCCTCGAGGCTGTCGCGCGCCTGCTCGGCGAGGTCGAAGACGACCTGGCGCGCGGGCTTGAGTTCCTCGATGAAGGTCAGGCCCTGGCCGGCGGTGACGTGCAGCCAGCCGTCGAGCTGGTGGTCCTCGATCGCCGTCTCGATCTTGCCAACCAGCATGCCCTGCAGCGGCATCGGCAACACATCGGGAGCATCCTCGCGCTCCCACATCTCCTGGAAGTTGGAGCGCATCGCGCGCACGCGCTTGCCGTCGTAGGCGGTCGAGATCCAGGCGTCCTGCCCGCGCCCCTCGATCAGCCGTTGCTTCTTCTTCATCGGCGTGTCGGACTCGTGCGTCGCCTGCCAGATCGTGCCCGTCCAGACGCCGTCGGCCCCGAGGGCGAGCGCGCCCGCGATGTGGCGGCCGTGCGTGATGCCGCCCGCGGCGAGCACCGGCTTGTCGTAGGCCTTCGCCAGCTCGACGACCTCGGGCACGAGCGTGAAGGTGCCCATCCGCCCGGTGTGCCCGGCCGAATCCTGCCCCTGCGCCACGATCAGGTCGAGGCCCTGCTCCAGCTCCCGCGCCGCTTGGCGGGCGAGACCGATCAGCCCCCAGACCTTGATGCCGGCGTCGTGCAGCATCTCCAGCGCGAAGGCCGGGCTGCCCATGCCGGAGGCGAAGATCGGGATCTGCTCCTCGATCAGCACGTCGAACTTGGCGCGCGCCTTGCGCAGCAGGTCGACGCGCTTGACGCCCCACGGGCCGGGCGTCTTCGGCTCCGGGATGCCGTGCTCGCGCATCACGCCGTCGACGAAGTCCCAGTGCTGCTGCGGGATCTGAGGCATCAGCTCCTCCGGGGTGCCCTCGACGTACGAGGCGGAGAGCAGGAAGTCGATGCCGAACGGCTTGTCGCCGACGCGCTCGCGGATCCAGTGGATGTCGTTGCGGATCTCCTCCGGCGTCAGCGCGTTGACGCCGTACATGCCGATGCCCCCGGCGTTCGTCACCGCGGCGACCACGTCGCGCGTGTGGGCGAAGCCGACGAGGGGAACCTCGCACCCGTACTCGTCGCAGAGGCGGGTCTGCATCGGGTCGCGCGTCATGGCTGGTGCTCCTTCGTGTCCGGGTTCTGCTCCGTGGTCGTCATGTCGCCGTGGGCGGCTAGATCGCGCCGGCCTGGCGGAGGATCGGGAGCTGCTCCGGCTCGAGGCCGAGCAGGTCGCAGTAGACCTCGCGGTTGTGCTCGCCGAGGCGGGGCGCCGGGCCCGGCCGGCGCGATTCGATCGTCGAGGTGCGGAACGGGAAGGCGGTGTCGGGGATCGGGCCGGTCTCGGGATGCTCGATTTCGCGGATGAAGCCGCGCACGCGCATCTGCTCGCTGGCGAGCACCTCCTCCATGGTCGTGTGGCCGGTGATCGTGAGGCCGTGTGCCTGCCCGGTGTCCTGGATCTGCTCGCGGGTGCGCTCCATGCACCACTCGGCGATCGTGTCGCGCACCTCGTCGGCGTGGTCGGGCTTCGGGATGCCAAGCTGGGGGAGGTTCCACAGCTCCTCGGTGAACCACGGCTCCGAGGCGAACCAGGGGTGTCCCATCATCTCGACGGCGGCGGCCCAGTTGCGCTCGCCCCAGACCGCGCCGAACACCACCCAGCCGTCCTTGCACTGGTAGACGCCGGGGAACCATTCCGTATCGAGCTCGCGGGTGACGATCGTGCCGTCCGAGGCGTAGCGATGCACCTCCGGCCGCTGCGTGCTCATCATCGCCCACTGCTTCGAGACGTCGACGTGCTGGCCGCGGCCCGTGCCCACCCTCGCGAGCAGCGCCGCGAGGGTGGCCGTGGCGGCGTTCAGCCCGGCGTCGCACTCGGCGATGTAGGAGCCGGGCTTGACCGGTCCGGCGTCCGGGAAGTCGCGCAGCGCGATCTGGCCGGCGAGCTGGTGGTAGGTGGCCCCGCTCGCGTGCACGACGTTGAGCGGGTAGGCGTGCTCGTCGCGCCTCGGGCCGCTGTACCCGTAGGGCGAGATCGAGGTCAGCACCAGCCGCTCGTGCTGCGCGGACAGCGTCTCGTGGTCGAGGCCCAGCTCGTCGGCGAGCGCGGGGGGACGATCGTGCAGGAAGACGTCGGCGCGCGCGATCAGGTCGCGCAGGATCGCGAGGCCGTCGGCGGTCTCGGGGTTGAGGGTGATGCTGCGCTTGTTGGTGTTCAGCAGCAGGTAGAGGCCGCTGCGTTCGGGGTCGGGCTGGTCGTCCGGGAAGGGGCCGCGGCGGCGCGCCTCGTCGCCCTCGCCGGGGGCCTCGATCTTGATCACGTCGGCGCCGGCCTCGGCGAGCCACTTGCCGCAGAACGGCCCGCAGACGAGCGAGCACCACTCCACCACACGCATGCCGTCGAGGGGGCGGGCGGTCACGTTCGCGGTCCTCTCCGGAGTGCGCGGCGCGCGCGATATGCGGCGCGCGGGATCATGGGATGCGCAAGCCTACACGCTGCGCCGCGCTACCAGCAGCGCCTGCCCGCGGGCGCTGCTAGTATCCGCCCGGCGACGCCGCAGCGGCCAGTGATCGCGGGCCGGGCGAGCGCTGAGCGGAGGGCATGGCCATGCGCATCGGCTTCATCGGGCTCGGCAACATGGGCGGCCCGATGGCGATGAACCTGATCAAGGCCGGCCACGATCTCACCGTCCACGATCTGCGCCGCGAGATCGCCGATCCGCACCTCGCCGGCGGCGCGACCTGGGCCGACAGCGTGCAGGGAGTCGCCGAGGCGGGCGAGATCGTTTTCACCTCGCTGCCCGGCCCGCCCGAGGTGGAGGCGGTCGCGCTCGGTCCCGGTGGCATCCTCGAACACGCCGCCGGCGGCAGCGTCTACATCGACCTCTCGTCCAACTCGCCGACGCTGATCCGCGCGATCCACGCGCGCTTCGCGGAGCGCGGCATCGAGGTGCTGGACGCGCCCGTCAGCGGCGGCATCACGGGCGCGGCAGCCGGCACCCTCGCCGTGATGGTCGGCGGTGACGCCGACCGCTACGAGGAGCTGAAGCCGGTGCTCGACTCGATCGGCGACAAGGTCAGCTACATCGGGGGCATCGGCAGCGGCATGGTCGCCAAGCTCGTGCACAACATGACCTCGATCTCCTCGCGGATGGCGATCGCCGAGGGCCTGACGCTGGCCGCGAAGGCAGGCGTCGATCCGCACGTGATGCAGCGCGTGCTGCAGGACGGCGCCTTCGGGCAGGGGCACTTCCTCAACCACCGCCTCGTCGACACCGTGTTCGCGCAGCACTGGGATCCGCCCAGCTTCGCGCTGCGGCTCTCGCGCAAGGACCTCGGCCTCGCGACCGAGCTCGGGCGTGAGCTGGGCGTGCCGATGTCGCACGCCGCGCTCTCCGAGCAGGAGATGCTCGCCGCCCTCGGGCGCGGCTGGGGCGAACTGGACTCCAACATCTTCTTCCGGCTCCAGGAGGAGCGCGCAGGGGTCGAGCTGGGCGGAGGCGATGACCCGGATGCGGGGGAGTAGGCGCTGATGACGGACGAACCCGCGCCCGGCCCGCTCGCGGGGAAGCGCGTCCTGGACCTGACGACGGGCGTCGCCGGGCCGGCGGCGACGCAGATGCTCGGCTTCCTCGGCGCCGAGGTGATTCGCGTGACGAGCGCGATGATTCCGCGCATCCGCGCCACCGACGACGACCCCGCGATCAACGTGCTCTACCTCAACAAGGAGTGCGTGCGGCTCAACCTCCGCGACCCGCGCGGCCTCGACCTCGGGCGGCGGCTGGCGGCGCAGTGCGACATCGTCGTCGAGAACCAGCGGCCGGGCTCCGTCGCGCGGCTCGGCCTCGGCTACGAGGCGCTGCGCGAGCTGCGACCGGACATCATCGCGATCTCGCTCAGCGCCTCCGGCCAGGGTGGCCCCGCCGAGCACGAGGTCGGCTACGCGCCGAACTTCGTCTCGCGCAGCGGCGTCGGGCTCGCCTCGGGCTATCCGGGCGGGCCGCCCGGCGAGTACGTGAACTGGCCGGACCTGATCAGCTCGCAGTGGCTGGTCTTCGCGGTGCTCTATGCGCTGCTCCACCGCGAGCGCACCGGGGAGGGTCAGTACCTCGATCTCTCGGCCAACGAGTCGCTGACCACGCTGGTCGGCGACCTGCTGCTGGACTCGGCGCTGAACGGGCGCAACGCGGAGCCGCAGGGCAACCGCGAGCCGACGATGGCCCCGCATGCCGTCTACCGCTGCGCCGGCGAGTACGAGTGGATCAGCATCGCCATCGGCACGGACGGCGAGTGGCGCGCGCTCTGCGAGGCGATGGGCCGCCCCGAGCTGGCCGAGGATCCACGCTTCGCCGGTGTGCTGGAGCGGCTCGAGCACGAGCAGGAGCTGGACGCGCTGATCGGCGAGTGGACCAGCACGCAGCCGCCGGGCGACCTCGCGGCGCGGTTGCAGGCGGCGGGCGTGGCCGCCGCGCCGGTGCTCAACGGCAAGCAACTGCTGGAGGACGAGCACCTGCGGGCGCAGGGCCGCTGGGTGGAGGTGGAGCACGCGATCCTCGGGCCCAGGTGGGTGATGACGGCGCCCTGGAGCCTCTCGGACACGCCGGCGCGGGTGCGCCACGCGGCGAAGCTGCAGGGCAGCGGCGAGCGCTACATCTACGGGGAGCTGCTCGGCCTCAGCGACGAGGAGCGGAAGCAGCTGGTCCACGACAACGTGATCCACTGAGCCTGCGGGAGCGCGCCGCTCCCCCCTGACCGCCTCAGCCCGTACCATCCCCCGGCGCAGCGAAGGCGCGACCGCGTCCCGAGGGCAGGAACAGCCCGGAAGCGAGGAACCGACCATGCAGTACGACGTGATCGTCGTCGGCGCGGGCAACGCCGCCCACGCAGCCGCCGTCTCCGCCCGCGAGCACGGCGCCGAGCGGGTGCTGATGCTGGAGAAGGCCCCCGAGGAGCTGCGCGGCGGCAACACCCACTACAGCGGCGGTCTCTTCCGCTTCGCCTTCGAGACGCCTGAAGACCTGCTGCCGATCGTCCCGGACATCGAGAAGCAGATTCCAGGCTTCACCCAGAACATCAAGCCCTACGGCGCCGCCCAGTTCCGCGCCGACCTCGACCGCGTGACCGAGGGCTCCTCGGACCCGGAGCTGTCCGAGGCGCTGATCGGCCGCTCCTACGAGACGGTCCGCTGGATGGTCGAGCAGGGCATCGTGATGGGCCCCGCCACCGACCTCTCCGCCGTGAAGTACGAGGGCGCGGTGCGCTGGCCGCAGGGCGCGGTGATCCGCGCGATCGGCATCGGCATCGGCCTCTCGCGGATGTGGTTCGAGGTCGCCGCGGAGCGGGGCATCGAGCTGCGCTACGGCACGGGCGCGCGCTCCGTCCTGCAGGACTCCAGCGGCGCAGTCAGCGGCGTGCTGGTGAACGACGCGGACGGACTGCACGAGATCGAGGCGGGCGCGGTGATCCTCGGCTGTGGCGGCTTCGAGGCGAATCCCGAGTGGCGCGCGCGCTACCTCGGGCGGCCGTGGGACACCGCCCGCGTGCGCGGCACGCGCTACAACAACGGCGACGGGCTGCGCATGGCCCTCGAGGTCGGCGCGCTGCCCTACGGGCAGTGGTCCGGCAGCCACGGCACGCCGATCTCCGCGGAGGCGCCGATGTACGGCGACCGCAGGCTCACGGACCAGACCAACCGGCTCTCCTACCCCTTCGGCGTGGTCCTCAACAGCGAGGGCGAGCGCTTCATCGACGAGGGCGAGGACTTCCACCTGCTGACCTACGCGAAGACCGGCGGCGCGGTGCTGCGCCAGCCCGGCGGCATCGGCTACCAGATCTTCGACTCGAAGGTGTTCGAGGCCCTCGAGCCGCGCTACCGCACGAGCGATCCGATCGTCGCGGACACGCTGGAGGAGCTGGTCGCGCAGTTGCCGCTCGACCAGGAGACGGCGAGGCTCACGCTCGACGCCTTCAACGACGCCGTCCTCGGCGGGGGCGCGTTCGACCCCGGTATCCGCGACGGGCTCAAGACGGAGGGACTGGAGCCGGAGAAGACCAACTGGGCGCAGCAGCTGGACTCGCCGCCGTTCCGCGCCTACCCGATCACCGGCGGCATCACCTTCACCTTCGGCGGCGTGCGCGTGAACACGGACTCCGAGGTGATCAGCACGGACTGGGCGCCGCTCCCCGGCCTCTACGCCTGCGGCGAGATGGTCGGCGGCCTTTTCCACTACAACTACCCCGCGGGCTCGGGCCTGATGTCCGGCGCGGTCTTCGGTCGCGCCGCCGGCCGCTCCGCCGCCGCGCACGTCGGCGGCTAACGAGACGCGTGATCATCCTGCAAACGGCGTAGACGCTCACACTGAGCGCCGATAGGATGCCGACAGGATGACATGCCTGACGCCCGCCTTCGGGCGAGCGTGGGAGGGGAGGGCTCACGGGTGACGTTCATCATCACCCAGCCCTGCATCGACGTTCAGGACCAGTCCTGCGTCGAGGTCTGCCCGGTCGACTGCATCCACTTCGACGCAGGCGAAGACCGGATGCTCTACATCGAGCCCGAGGTCTGCATCGATTGCGGCGCCTGTGAGCCCGCCTGCCCGGTGACCGCGATCTTCGCCGAGGCCGACCTGCCCGAGGATCAGGCGCACTTCCTGGAGATCAACACCCTCTGGTTCAGCGATCCGGCCGGCGCGCGCGCGATGGTCGGTGGCGGCGTGGCTCCGGCCCCTGCCGCCCCGGCGGCCGAAGAGCCCGCGCCCGAGGCCGAGCCCGCGGCTGCCGAGGATGCGCCCGCGGAGGCGCCCGCCGCCGCGGACGAACCTGCGGAAGCGCCGGCCGAAGAGCCCGCCGAGGCCGCTCCGGTCCTCGCCGCCGCCGGCACGCAGATCGAGGCGGTCGAGGAGCACGGGCACCATGGTGGCCCCGCCGTCTCGCAGTACGGCCAGCCCTCGCCGATCGGGGCGATCGCGTTCGTCGCAATGCTCGTCATGCTGGTCGGGGTCTTTTTGGCGCCGGGTGACCCCGTCAACGGCGGTACGCCCATCATCGGCGGGATCATCGACATCATCCCCAGGCTGGGGATCTTCCAGAACCTGCAGGGACCCCCGGAGCTCGGCGTCCTGTTGCTGCCGCCGGCGTTGCTGTTCCTCCTGATCTTCGTCGTCCAGCAGGCGCGCGAGCTGCGCGGCTTCGACTCGAAGCGCGAGCGCGTGATGGCCGGCTGGCGCGAGGCCGGCGTGCCCTGGCGGCGCAGCGAGGAGTCGCGCCGCTACGAGCTGGAGGACACGATCAGCCAGCTCGCAACCGACCGCTTCCCGTTCCCGGACGACGCGCACCCCGACTACCGGACGTACGTCAACGTCCCGGAGCCGCAGCTGGCGCTGGAGTTCACGGCGGGCGGCGCCTCGCGCTCGCAGGTGTTCCCGGACATCGTCGTCGTCGAGCACCCGCGCAACCGTCCGATCATGGTCGCGCAGGTGGAGACGAAGGAGACGGTGACGCGGCGCCAGGCGGAGCTGGTGTGGGCGCAACTCGAGAACGACGATGCGCCGCTTTACATCTACGTGCCGTCCGGCTTCGCGGCCCGCGCCCGCGACTACGCGCTCGCTGCCGGCATCGAGCACGCGCGCATCCGCACCTGGCGTCGCCAGCCCGGCGGGATGCTCGTCCGGGAGCTCTAGCCGCCCGGTCCTCGGTCGAGGTTTGTCCTGGCTCCAGCCTTCTAGCGAGGTCGCATCGCGGCGTTCCCGGCCGGTCGCGCGTCGCTGTCTTCTCCGGCGAACGAAGCGGGCCTCGATTTCGTGTAGTCTCCGGGCCGTCCCCGGTGAGCGAGGGTCGGCGAAGCGTTCTGAAGTGAAGTACAACGCCCAGCTATTTCGTGGCGACTTCTTCGGCGGCGTCACCGCAGCGGTGGTGGGACTGCCGGTGGGCCTCGCGTTCGGCGAGGCGTCCGGCCTCGGGGCGGTCGCCGGGATCTACGGGGCGATCGCGGTCGGGTTCTTCGCCGCGGTCTTCGGGGGCACGCGTTCGCAGATCTCCGGCCCCACCGGCCCGATGGCCGTGGCGATGGCGGTCATCGTCACCACTCACGCGGCAAGCCTCGCCGAGGCGTTCACGGTCGTGATCATGGCCGGGCTGATCCAGATCCTGCTGGGCGTGCTGAGAATCGGGCGCTTCGTCGCCTACACGCCGTACTCGGTCATCTCCGGGTTCATGTCCGGCATCGGCGTGATCATCATCCTGCTGCAGACCCTGCCGTTCCTGGGCGCTCCCGTCGCGACGGGCGGCCCGCTGGACGCGATCCGCGAGTGGCCGGACGCGCTCAGCGATCTCAACACCAGCGCGCTGGCGATTGCCGTCGTGACGCTCGCTGTCGGGGTGGGCTGGCCGGCCCAGTTCAGGAGGTACCTGCCTGTCGTTGAGCAGCGATTCGGTCAGTAGTTAACGGAGCAGCGATTCTGTCAGTCCCCAGCCAGCGAGCAGGGGGTGACAGGTGCAGCAGTCCGAAGAAGCACGACGCTACGTACTCGAAGGGGTGATGGCCGGAGATCTGCGGGCCGCGCAGGCCGCCGAGATCCTGGGCCTCAGCGAGCGACACGCGTGGCGGCTCCTCGCCGCCTACCGCGCGCGCGGAGCGGCGGCGCTGGAGCACGGCAACCGGAGGCGCCGTCCGCACAACGCCGTCCCGGCCGATGTCGCCTCGGCCGTGGTGCGCTTCGCCAGCACCCGCTACCCGGGAGCGAACCACACCCACCTCGCCGAGCTGCTCTGGGAGCACGAGGGCCTGGACGTGAGCAATTGGACGGTCCGCCGGATCCTGGCGCGGGCCGGCATCGCGAGTCCCCGCCGCCGCCGGCCCCCCGAGCACCGTGTCCGGCGTGAGCGCATGCCCCGCGAGGGGATGCTGCTGCAGATCGACGGCAGCCACCACGCCTGGCTCGAGGAGCGCGGCCCGCGCTTCGCCTTGCTGCTCGCCGTCGACGATGCGACCGGCGCAGCCGTGCACGCCCTCTTCCGCCCCGTCGAGGATGCGCGCGGCTACTTCCTGCTGCTGGAGGAGATCGTCCGGCGCTGCGGCATCCCGCTCGCCCTCTACAGCGACCGCCACGGCGTCTTCAAAGCCTCCTCCGACGGACGGCGGGGCCTGAAGGTCGCAACCCAATTCGCACGGGCGATGCGGGAACTCGGGATCACCCAGATCTTCGCCCGCTCACCACAGGCCAAGGGCCGTGTGGAACGTGCCGCAGGGACGTTCCAGGACCGCCTGGTGACCGAACTCAGCGACGCCTCGGCTTCCACCATCGCCGAGGCGCAGGCCGTGCTCGAGCGCTTCCTGCCGCGCTTCAATGCCCGCTTCCGGGTCCCGGCGGCAGAGCCCGAGCCGGCCTACCGCCCGCTCGACCCCGCGCTCGACCTCGGCGCCGTCCTCGGCTTCCGGCACCCGCGCACCGTCGCGCGCGACAACACGGTCAAGTACCGCTGGCGCACGCTCCAGCTGCTGCCCGGGCCCGAGCGGACCAGCTACGCCGGGGCGCAGGTCGAGGTGGTGGAACGGCCGGGCGGCGAGCTCTCCGTCCTGCATCAGGGGGAGACGATCCGTTCGCGCGAGGCGCCGCCGCGCGCCGGGGTGCTGAGAGCGGCGCGCTCCGAGCTGGCCCGGAACCCCGACCACGAGCGCATCGCCTCAGGGCTCGGCTCCGGAGGAGCACCCCGGCGGCTCCCCGCGCTCCCTGCTGCCTCTACCGCGGTCAAGGTGGCGAGCAACGGTGCTACCACCAGACCCGAGACCGGGAGCAAGCAGCTCCGCGCTCCCACACCCCGGCAGCTCGCCCGCTGGAAGGCGATCCAGCAGGCGCGACTGCAGGGGCTCTCGATGCGGGCGACCGCCAGGCTGCTGGGGATCTCCCGCGACACCGTGAGCAGCTACGTCCGGGCCAACGGCGTGCCTGGACGCCGGAACGGCGCTGCGGCATCCTCCGACGGAGACGGCGGGACTGACAAAGTCGCTGCTCTCTTGCACTGACAAAATCGCTGCTCGTCGACAACCTGCCTCCCACGCTCGCGGCGCTGATCGCCGGGACGCTGCTGGGCGTGTTGTGGCTGGGCGGCACGCCCGTGATCGGCGAGGTGCCGACCGGCCTGCCGGAGCTGCACCTGCCGGAGCTGTCGCCGAACATCCTGGCGCGCTCGGTGCAGCCGGCGCTGATCCTCGCGCTGCTCGGCTCGATCGACAGCCTGCTCACCTCGCTGGTGGCCGACTCGATGACGCGCACGCGGCACGACCCGAACCGGGAGCTGGTGGGTCAGGGCATCGGCAACACGATCGCCGGGCTGATCGGGGCGCTGCCCGGCGCCGGGGCCACCATGGGCACGGTGGTGAACATCCGCGCCGGCGGCCGGACACAGGTATCGGGAGCGTTGCGGGCCGCGATCCTGCTGGCGCTGGTGCTGGGTCTGGGCGCCTACGTGGAGTCGGTCCCGCACGCGGCGCTGGCCGGCATCCTGATGAAGGTCGGCTGGGACATCATCGATTGGCGCTTCATCACCCGCATCCACCGCGTGCAGCGGGAACACCTGATCGTGATGCTGATCACGCTCGGACTGACCGTCTTCCTCGACCTCGTGACCGCCGTGGCGATCGGCCTGATCGCCGCCGCGATGGCCAGCGCGCGGCAGTTGGAGCGGCTCCAGCTGGACAGCGTGGTCTCCGTGCCCTTGCTGGACCAGAGCTTCCTCGCTCACCAGGAAGACGCGGACGAGGTAGACGCGTTCTCCGCGCGCGTGGGCATGGTGTCGCTCCGCGGGACCTTCTCCGTCGCCTCCTCCAGCAAGCTGGTCAGCACGATCGGCGTGGACATCCGCGACCACGAGGTCGTGATCCTCGACTTCTCCGAGACCGTCTACATGGACGACAGCGCCGCCCTGGTGGTGGAGCAGATGATCGACATCGCCATGGCCGAGGATACCGAGTGCATCGTGATGGGCCTCCACGGCATGCCCGCCAGCACGCTCGAGGCGCTGAACGTGCTCGAGCGCGTTCCCGCGGATCGCTTCGTCGAGACCCTCGACGAGGCGAGGGAGGAGGCGGCGCGGATGCTCGCGACGTAGCGGGGGCTACATCCTCCGCCTGCTCAGCGGCGTGTCGAGTGCGTCATGCGCCCCGGCACACCGAGGTCCGGCGCGCCCGCCAGCGAGGCGATCGCGCTCAGCTCGCCGGCGTGCGCGAAGAGATGGCCGATGCTCCTCGACAGCAGGTCGCTCACGCTCTGGTCGCGTCGCAGGCTGGGCGAGCGGCGGACGACCTCCTCGAGGCGCGAGGCGTCGAGGCGGCGCAGCCAGGGAATCGCGCGTGAGCGCACCTGCCGGAACGCCTCGATCGCGGCTGCGAGGTCCGGCGCCGAGGGCGCGTCGCCGAAGTCGACGCGCTGCTCCTCGAGCCAGGGATCGCGATCGAGGCCCTGCAACTCAGTGTTCCAGTAGTGGTCCTGCTGCTTCGCCACATGGGCGACGATCCAGCCGGCAGCGTTGAGCCGACCGCCCCCGTCCGCCGGCGTAGCGCTCGCATCGAGGCCCGCGATCGCCTCCGCGACCCGCTCGAACTCATCGAACGCATCGAACAGCAGGCGCACGAGCGTCGGCGGTCCAGAGTCGGGCTGATCTGTCACGCGCGCAGTCTAGCGCGGTGGCAGGCGGCGCAGCGCGATCGAGGACGTCCGGACGGGCTGCACGATTCTCGGTTGCACGGCGGGGCGCTGCGCGCCCAGCTCGGCGCGAAGCCACTGCTCCACCAGCAGCACGGCGGCGCCTCCCAGCAGTACCCCAAGGACGGTTGCGAACAGCATTCCTCACCTCCCGCACGTAGAACGCATGTCCGCCACTCAAGACGAATACTGGAACATGCGTGCGTCAATGTCAAGCACAGACGTGCGGATCCGCCGTGCCGGGGGTTCGGTTGGGGTCAGGAGCCGATCTGCGGCTCGTCCTCGATCAGCGTCGCGCCGCCGAGGTAGGGGCGCAGCACCTCGGGGACCTCGATGCCGTCCGGGCGCTCGTACTGCTCGAGCAGGGCGGCGAGCGTGCGCGGGAGCGCGAGGCCGGAGCCGTTGAGCGTGTGCATGTGGCGCACGCGCCCCTCGGCGTCGCGGTAGCGCAGGTTGGCGCGGCGCGCCTGGAAGTCGAGGAAGTTGGAGCAGGAGGAGACCTCCAGCCACTCGCCCGCGCCGGGCGCCCAGACCTCGATGTCGTAGGTCATCGCCGAGGCCGCGCCCACGTCCCGCGCCGCCAGCCGCACGACGCGGTAGCGGAAGCCGAGCGCGCGCACGACCTCGAGCGCCTCGTCGAGCAGCGTCTCCAGCTCGTCCCAGGAGCGCTCCGGCTCGCAGAACTTGACGAGCTCGACCTTGTCGAACTGGTGGCCGCGCTTGATGCCTCGCACGTCGCGCCCGGCGCTCATGCGCTCGCGGCGGAAGCAGGGCGTGTAGGCGACGTGATGGATCGGCAGCGCATCCAGCGGCAGGATCTCGTCGCGGTAGAGGTTGGTGACGGGCACCTCGGCGGTGGGGATCAGCCAGACGTCGTCCTCGTGATCGCGGTAGAGGTTGTCGCCGAACTTCGGCAGCTGGCCGGAGCCGACGAGCATCTCCTCCCTGACGACGAACGGCACGTAGACCTCGCTGTAGCCGCGCTCGCGGTGCAGGTCCAGCATCCAGGCGATGAGCGCGCGCTGCAGGCGCGCCGCCCCCCCGCGCAGCACGTAGAAGCGCGACCCCGAGATCTTCGTCCCGCGCTCGAAGTCGATCAGCCCGCGCTCCTGCCCGATCTCCCAGTGCGGCCGCCGGCCCTCCTCGCTCGCGGGCGCCTCATCGGCCGAGACGGGCCGCGGCGGGTCGGCGCTCACCGGTGCGCCGTCCGCGACGCCCCCGAAGAGCACGAGCCCGGCTTCCTCGCCGCCCTCGGGCACCGAGGCGTGGAGCAGGTTCGGCAGCTCCAGCAGCAGGCGCTGCAGCTCGTCGTCGCGCTCGCGCACGGAGGCGTCGAGTTCGTCGAGCCGCGCCGCGACCTGGCGCTGGGCATCGATCAGCCGCTGGCGCTCCTCGGGGTCGCGGGTGGCACCGATCGCCCTCCCGGCCTGGTTGCGCTCGGCGCGCATGCCCTCGACCTCGCTGAGCAGCGAGCGGCGCGCGCGGTCGGCCTCGAGGATCTCGTCGATCGACGCCTCGACGCCGCGCAGCGCGCAGGCGCGGCGCACCTCGTCGGTCTGCTCGCGGATCAGCCGTAGCGGCAGCATCGGCTCAGTCCCGCCGGTCCGCGCCGGCCGCGGCGTCGGTCGCCTCGATCGCGTCGAGGGCGAGGCGGCGCACATCCTCCGGGACCGGCGCCGATCCCTCCGGCCCGGCGAGCAGCGCGCCCGGCTCGCGCAGTTCCTCGCGGCTCACCCAGCGCCAGCCTTCGTCCTGGTCGGGCCGTCCGGCCAGGTCCGGCGCGCCCGCCGCGCGGGGGCGGGTGAAGTAGACGAAGTCGATGTGCTGATGCGGGTTGCCGGGCTCGTCGATCTCGTAGACGCCGATCGTCACGGGCGGAGGCAACTGCCGAGGGTCCTCGTGCGGGTAGGGGGTGCTGGTGGGGACGATGAGCGCCTCGACGCCGGTTTCCTCCTCGATCTCGCGCAGCACGGCCTGGATCGGGTCTTCGTTGGGCTCGATGTGCCCGCCGGGGGGCAGCCACAGCCCGAGGCGGTGCCAGTGGAGCGCGGTTCGCCCGTCGTGCGAGAGGAAGCCGGAAACAGTGAAGTGGCGCTCCACGCTGCGAGCCTACGCGGCCCCCGCGCGGAGGGCAACGAAATGGCGCCTCACGAGACCTCGGGGGAGACCGGGACCGTCCCGGGTCAGTCGTCAAGACTGACGCCGGCCGGCGCCATCTGCTCCATGTATGCCGCCAGCGCGGTCACGACGAGGTGGTTGAGCGAGACGCCTTCGATCTTCGCGCGGGTCGCGGCCCGAGTGTGCAGAGACCGCGGCATGCGCAGACGGAAGTCGCCGGATCGGGTCGTGCTACCCCAGGGTTCCGGGATCGGGTGACCCTGGGCGAGTTCATGCTCGATCCAGAGGCCCATCGCCAGGCCCAGATTCTCGGCCGCCTCGGCAGCGGTCTCCCCCTCGCTGAACACGCCGTCGAGCTCCAGCACGTGAGCGGACCAGAATCCGCTCTCGTCCGGCTGGATCACGCGGTGGTAGGGAAGGTCCAGATATTCGCTGACGGTGCGCATCGCGGTTCTCCACCCGGAACTGCTGGGCTGGAGCCCGCCTTACAGAATCTTGTCACGCACGAGGGGCTCGCGATACGATAGACGCAAGGTTAGATACAAGGTGTCGTCTTGGTTGCGGGCTTGCCTTCATGGCGAGTCCGTATTGCGTCTCTTGGTCTCACAGGGTCCAGCGGACCACCGGCTGCACGGCCGGCGGATCCGCATCCCTCGGAGGTGGAGAATGAGCGAGAATCGGGTTCTGCTCACGCAACAAGGCCTCAGGCGGCTCGAGGACGAGCTGCACGTACTCCGCACCAGTCGCCGCGTCGAGGTCGCCGAGGCGATCCACGAGGCCCAGGAGCTCGGCATCGCCCAGATCGACGGGCAGTACGAGGACGCCAAGAACCAGCAGGCCTTCCTCGAAGGCCGCATCCGCGAGATCGAATTGCTGCTTGAGAGCGCCGAGGTGATCGACGAGGACGCCGCGCACCACGCGGTGGACGTGCGCGTCGGCTCGAACGTCACGGTCCAGCTCAAGGGCGGCGTGCAGCAGACCTTCCAGCTCGTCGGGCCCGCCGAGGCGAACCCGGGCGCGGGCCGCATCAGTCACGAGTCGCCCGTCGGGCAGGCGTTGCTCGGCAGGAAGCGGAATGACAGAGTGAAGGTCAGCGCTCCCGCCGGCGACACGATGATGACCATCGTCGAGGTTCGCTGACCGGCGCGCGCGGGCGTCGTTGCGGCGGCAGGAGGACTGCCGCCGCTGCTGCGCGGGCAGGTGGCCGATGCCGTCCGAACAGGAACTGATCGAGCTGCGCCGCCAGAAGCGCGAGCAACTGCTCGCGCTCGGCGACGCCTACCCCGCCCGCACGTCCCGAACCCACGAGGCGGCGAAGGCCGTCGCGCTCTTCGAGCGCAACGAGCGCGAGGGCCTCGAGGAGAGCCGCCGCGCCGTGACCGTCGCCGGACGCGTGACGGCGATCCGCGACATGGGCCGCGCGGCCTTCGTCGACCTGCGCGACGGCTCCGGCAGCATCCAGCTGCACCTGCGCCGCAACGTCCTCGGCGAGCCGTTCGGGCTGCTGGCGCTGGTCGACCTCGGTGACTTCGTCGAGGCGAGCGGGCGGCTGTTTCGCACGCGCCACGGCGAGGTCACGGTCGCCGTCACGGGCTGGCGAGTGCTGACGAAGGCGCTGCGACCGCCGCCGGAGAAGTGGGCCGGCCTGGTCGACGTCGAGACGCGCTACCGCCAGCGCCACCTCGATCTGATGGCGAACGAGCGGTCGCGCGAGATCGCGCGAGCGCGCTCGGAGGTGCTCGTGGCGGTGCGCCGCTTCTTCCACCGGCGCGGCTTCATGGAGGTGGAGACGCCGGTCCTGCAGGAGCAGGCGGGCGGCGCGGCGGCGCGGCCCTTCTACACGCACCACGGCGCCCTCGATCGCGATCTGGCGCTGCGCATCTCGCTCGAACTGCACCTCAAGCGGCTGGTCGTCGGCGGCTTCGACAAGGTCTTCGAGATCGGCCGCGTCTTCCGCAACGAGGGCATCTCCCACCGCCACAACCCCGAGTTCACGCTGCTCGAGTCCTACGAGGCCTACGCCGACTACGAGGACGTCGCGGACATGGTCGAGGCGCTGTTCCGCTACGTGCTGCGCGAGGTCACCGGCGGCCTGGAAGTCAGGCACGGCGATCAGACGCTCGACCTCGGCGCTCCCTGGGTGCGCACCACCTACCGCGAGGCGCTGCTGGAGCACACCGGCATCGACTACCGCGCGCACCCGGAGGCGGAGCAGATCCGCACGCTCGCCCGCGACCGCGGGCTCGAGGTCGCCCCGGACGCCTCGTGGGGGACGGCGCTCGACGCGCTGATGGCCGCCTTCGTCGAGCCGCGCCTGGTGCACCCGACGTTCGTCTTCGACTACCCGGCGGAGCTCTCGCCGCTCGCCAAGCGCAAGCGCGACGACCCCAGCCTCGCCGAGCGCTTCGAGCTGTTCGCGCTCGGCATCGAGCGAGCCAACGCCTACTCCGAGCAGAACGACCCCGTCGAGCAGCGCGAGCGCCTGCTTGAGCAGTCGCAAAAGGCGGCGGGCGGCGACGAGGAGGCGGAACTGGCCGACGAGGACTTCGTGCGTGCGCTGGAGCAGGGGATGCCCCCGGCTGGCGGCCTCGGTGTCGGCATCGAGCGGCTGGTGATGCTCGTCACGGGCGAGCACTCGATCCGCGAGGTCGTGCTCTTCCCGGCGATGCGCGAATCGGGCGGCTAGCGGCGCGTGGGACGCATCCGCGAGGACGTGCACATCCACGCCAGCGCGAGCGCGACGTTCGAACGCCTCGAGGCGACGGGGCGCTACGGCGAGTGGCTGCCCCGCAGCTTCCGCGATGTCGCGGGCGAGCCCGGCCCGCGTGCACGCCTCGACGGCGTGCTGACGCTGCCGCTGCGATCCGAGCGCGTCCGCCTGGAGGCCACCGAGCGCGAGCCGCCGCGGCTGCTGCTCTTCCGCGCCGCCCCGGACGGGGCAGGCGGCGAGCACGGCGCGTTCGAGACGCTGAGCTGGGTGCTCACCGCCGAGGGGCCGGACGACGTCCACCTGCTGGTCGAGGCGATCTACACACCGGCCGGCGGCTTCGCGGGTGCGCTGCTCGACGTGCTCGTGCAGCGCGCGCACCGCCGCCAGGCGCTGCGCGACGCGATCTGGCGGCTGAAGCAACTGCTCGAGGGCGCGGCGCCCGCCGCTACGTCCGTCGACGACGGCGACGGGCCGGGCGCGTGAGCGCGAGCCCCGGGCGCGCGATCGTCTTCGACCTCGACGGCGTGCTCGTCGACTCCGAGCCGGCGCACCTGCGCGCCTCGCAGCGGCTGGTCGCCCCCGAGCGCATCAGCGAGGAGGATTACGCGCGCTTCACCGGCCTCGCGATCGAGCCGTTCATGGAGTGGGTGCGCGAGCACTACGCCCCCGACGACTCGGTCGAGGCGCTGAGACTCCGCTACGCCGCGCTCACCACCGCCGAGTTGCGGAGTGGCGACGTCGAACCGCTCGACGGCGCGCGCGAGCTGATCGCCTCCGCGCGCGCGGCCGGCTGGGCCGTCGGCCTCGCGTCGCAGTCGATCGCCGAGTGGGTACACGCGACGCTCGATGGCTGCGGCCTCGCGGGCGCCTTCGACGTCACGATCAGCGGCGACGACATCGAGCGTGGCAAGCCCGCGCCCGACATCTTCCTGCTCGCGGCGCAGCGCCTCGGCGTCTCGCCCGCCGCCTGCGTCGCGATCGAGGACTCCCCGGCAGGCGTGAAGTCGGCGGAGGCGGCGGGCATGTTCGTCGTGCAGTCGCGGCAGGCCTCGACGGCCGCGCCGCCGCAGCCCGGCGCGCGCCTCGTCGTCGCCTCCCTGCGCGAGCTGGACCTCGCCGCGCTCGGCGCGGAGCTGCCGGTCGCGACGCCGTAGCGCCCGCGCGCGAGCGCCGTCTACGCCTCGCGGCGCTCCGGCAGCTCGGCGTAGGCGCCGAGGACGGAACTACGGGCGTGGCCTGCCGACGCTTGTGCGTGTTGACAGCCGCCTGCGTGACGCTGACACTCGCCATGCTCCGTCAGGGGCTAATCTTCCCCGCCGTCCGCCGCTCCGGTGGCGAACTGGCGGGGCTATTCTTTTGTCTGGAAGGCGTCTGATGGCGGATCGCGTCGCGCTCTTCATTGACGCCCAGAACGTCCTGCAGGCGGCACGCCGGTGCTTCCATGACGATGCGGCGACACATCACACCGATGGCCAGACCGATCCGCTTGTGCTCGGGAATCTGATCTGCGAGCGCCCTCCGCCGGGACTCACACGGACTCTGAGTGAGGTCCGCATCTACACCGGGCGTCCAGACTCAAGCAGGCAGCCGAAGACGTACGGCGCCCACATGCGCCAGTGCGAGGCCTGGGAGCGGGCCGGAGCGATCGTCATCCCGCGGGCGCTGCGCTACCCGGGCGACTGGCCCGCGACGCGAGCTGAGCAGAAGGGCGTGGACGTTGAACTAGCCATCGACTTCATCGCGGGGGCCATCGATGGCCGTTACGACGTTGGCGTCATCTTCTCTACCGACACAGACCTCCGGCCGGCGCTTGAGTTCGTCACTGACCGTTTCCAGCAATACCCACGGGCGGAGGCAGCGGCGTGGCGAGGGCCTGGCGCCAATCGCGCGCTGGGCGTGCGGCGGTCCAGGAAGACATGGGTGCACTACCTCGACCATCACGACTATCAGACTGTCCGCGACAGCACCGACTATCTGTCGCCCTAGCGGCTGAGGGCCTGCCTGCGGACTCCGGCAGCCTATCGATCATGGGCTTACACACTGCCGCAGGTCGGTGGTACCATAACCGGGTGCGGGGCGCCGAGGTCAGGCCTCGGCAGGGGTCAAGACGATCACGCCAGCACACGTGGACCAACATCGCTCCCTCTCGCTGCTGTTTCTCGCGCTCGCCGCCGGGCTGGCCGGCGGCCTCGCGGGCGGCCTCGTCGTCGTCGTCGCGCCCGGCGGACGGGACGCGGGCGATGAGGCGGCGATGCCCTCGCCCGTCGCGACTGCCGCGACGCCCGCAGCGACCGCCGTCGCCGTTGGCAGCGCCGAGCGCCTCCAGCGCGCGATCGAACGCGTGCTGCCGGCGGTAGTCACGGTCATCGCCGACGGCGTTCCTCGACGTAACGAGCAGGGCATCGTCACCCAGCAGCGCAACGTCGGCTCCGGCGTCGTCATCGACGAGCGCGGGCACATCGTCACGAACTTCCACGTGATCGACGGCGCGGTCGAGCTCAACGTGCTGCTCGCCACCGGCGAACAGCGGCCCGCCGTGATCCGCTCGCACGATTCGCCCTACAGCGACCTCGCCGTGCTCAGCGTCTCGCCCGAGGGCCTGCGCAGCGCCTCGCTCGGCGACTCCTCGCGCCTCGTCCCGGGCGAGCCCGTCGCGGCCCTCTCGGCCGCCGGCTTCGCGGTCGGGAACTCGGTCAGCGTCGGCGTCGTCTCGGCAACAGGGCGGGAGTGGCCGCGCAACGGCGCGATCCTCGAGGACCTGGTGCAGACCGATGCAGCCGTGAACTCCGGTGACTCCGGCGGCGCGCTGATCAACAGCGACGGCGAGGTGGTCGGGATCCTGACCACGGTCGTGCGCGCGACCGGGACCGGGGGTCCGATCCAGGGCATCTCCTTCGCGCAGTCATCGAACAGTCTGCGCCCGATCATCGAGGACATCGTGCTGCTCGGCGCGTACGTGCGGCCGCGACTCGGGATCGAGCGGCCGTTCCGCCACCACATCGAGCTCACACCGGAGTTCTCCGCGGAGCAGGGCCTCCCGCTCTCCCTTGGCGCGCTCGTGATCGAGGTCGAGGCGGGGAGCGCGGCGGAGCAGGCGGGCATCCGCATCGGGGACATCGTGACTGCGGTGAACGGCGTCGCGATCGACCTCAACCGTCCCTTCGTGAATCTGCTGAAGCCGCTGCGCCCCGGTGAGACGGCCAATCTCACCGTGGTGCGCGCCGGTCAGCAGCTTTCGATCGCCGTGCTGCCGAGGCTGGAGTGATCCATGGACAAGTCTGACCCTCCCATCAGGCGCGACCCCGACTCCTTCGCGCCGCTCGATCATCGGGACTTCGATTCCCCCTTCGACGAGTACGACGAGGACTTCGGTGACGACTACGAGGGCGGCGGCCGCGGCCTGCTGCGGATCATCGCCGTCGTCGCCGTCCTGGCCGTGCTGATCGTCGCCCTGGTCTGGTCGCCGTTCTCGATCATCGACCGCGGCGACGATGCGCCCGATGGCGATGTCGGGGCCGCCGCGCGCGAGGAGCTGCCCGCGTTGCCGGAGGGCCTGAGCGCGCGCAGCGAGCTCTACGACATCGACGCGGCGGCCAGCGGCCCCGCCGAGTTGACCGTGCTCCTCAACGAGCAGGTTGGCGAGGACGAGCACGTCGGCTTCTACACCCACGTGGACGGCGAGTGGCGCTACCTCGGCGCCGTCAGCGTGATCGACGACGGCGCCGCGGCGCAGGGCGAGGTGCAGGTCGTACCGAAGAACATCGCCGTCCTCGCTCAGACCTCGGTCGAACGGACAATTGCACTGATCGTGGACGCCGGGGAGGCGCCCGATCTCTCCGACTTGCCGGCCCCGGCGATCGTCGCGGTGCTGGCCGCGCAGCCGGGCGAGGACAAGGATGGCGAGCCGGCGCTCATTATCGAGGCCGGCGGCCTCGCGGCCGCGCTCCAGGCCGCCGGCGATGCGCGCGTCTACCTCGGCGTGACGGCGGACAACGCCGACGCCTCGGCGGCGGTGGACCAGCTGCTGACGACGGCCGATCTCACCCGCGCACACATCGACGAGCTGCTGATTGCAGCGCAGGATCTTGGCGCGGACGGGCTGCTGATCGACTATGGAGTTCTCGATCCGGCGCTGCGCGGACCGCTCAGCTACTTCATCGTCAACCTCGGCGAGGGCGCGCGTGTGCGGGGCCTCGGCGTCGTCGTCGCCGTGCCGGCGACGGCCGGGTCCAGCTTCGGCGCGTACGACTGGCCCGAGCTCGCGGCCAGCAGCGACGGTATCTGGTTGCGCGCCCCCGCGGACGCCTCGATCTACTACGACGTGCTGGAGACGGCGCTCACCCGGCAGCACGACGAGGGGCTTGACGCCTCGCGGGTCTCGTTGATCGTCGATCGGCATTCGTGGGAGCGGTCGGCGGACGGCCTGCGCCCACTCACGCTGCAGGACGCGCTGGCGCTGGCGACCGCGCTGAGCGACGGGGCCTATGGCTCGATTGGCCCCGGCGACAGCGTGGCCGTCGCCGCCGTCAACATCGATCGCGAGGCCGGGAACAGTGGGCTGTTCTGGGACGACGGCGCCCGCGCGGTGAGCTTCGTCTACGCCGGACGCAGCGGGCCGCGCAGCGTGTGGGTCGAGAACCGCTTCTCGATGGCGTTCCGGCTCGACCTCGCGGAGCGCTTCGACCTCGGCGGCGTCGTCGTGACGGGAGCGACGCCGAACGACGAGCTACCCCCGCTGCGCGAGGTGCTGAGCCGCTTCGCCGACGGTGAGCCGGTCACCCTGGAACTGCCGTACGGGCCGTACCTCGAACCGGAGTGGACCGCCTCGGACGGGGTGGTCGAGGGCGACGGCAGCCGGGGCGTGATCGTCTGGCGCGCACCGGACCAGGACGGCGCGTACGACATCACGCTGGTCGTCTCCGACGGCACGATCTTTGTCGGCCGCCAGGTCGTGCTGCGTGTCGCCTCGGAGTCCCCGGTCGCCCCGCCCGGCACTCGCAACGAGGCCGGCGGGGGGACGGAGGACGCCGCCGAGGGCGCCACGACCGCGGCCGTGCGCGAGACGCCCTCCGCGGATGTCCCTGCCCCCGCCACCGATGACTCGGAGTCGACATCCACGGCGGAGCCGACGCCCGAGCCCACGCCTGCGCCGACACCCGCACCCACGCCGCAATCGACGCCCGCACCCACGCCGCAGCCGACACCCGAACCCACGCCCGCAGCGACACCCGCGCCGACACCGCAGCCGACACCCGAACCGACGCCGCAGCCGACGCCCGAACCGACGCCGCAACCGACACCCGAACCGACGCCGCAGCCGACGCCCGAACCGACGCCGCAGCCGACGCCCGAACCCACGCCGGAGCCCACACCCGAACCCACGCCCCCGCCGCCGGGGCCGCCGGGTCCGGCAGCGAACCTGTAGAGGCGCGCGATGCCGCTGCGAGTGATCGCCGGAAGCGCACGCGGGGTGCAGTTGCAGACCCCGCGCGGCAGCGCCACGCGGCCGACCTCGGCGCGGCTGCGCGAGTCGCTCTTCGGAATGCTGGAGGCGGCCGATGCCGACCTCAGCTCCGTACTCGATCTGTACGCCGGGAGTGGCGCGCTGGGTATCGAGGCGCTCTCGCGCGGGGCCGGACGCTGTCTCTTCGTCGAGTCGGACCGCCGCGTCTGCCGCGTGCTGCGCGACAACCTGGAGCGCGCTGGCATGGGCGATCGCGGCGAGGTCGTGACCGGGCGCGTCGGTCGCTGGCGGCCGCCCGCGGGCGAGCTGTTCACGCTCGTACTCGCGGACCCCCCGTACGGCGACGGCGCCGCCTGGCAGGCAATCGAGCGCGCGATCGAGGGCGCGGTCGCGCCCGATGCGCTGATCGCCGTCGAGCACGCCGCCCGCAGCCACGCGCCGGCGACGCTCGGCGGCTGCGCGGTCTGGCGGCGGCGCCGCCAGGGAGACGGTGCGATCGCGGCCTACCGCTGTCCCGCCGAGCGGGACGCGCAGCGAGGGGAGCCGCAACCGTGACGACGGCGATGTATCCCGGCCGCTTCGACCCCGTGACCCTTGGCCACGTCGACATCGCACGCCGCGCGGCGAGCCTCTACGAGGAGGTCGTCGTCGCCGTCGCCAACAGCCGCTCTGCCCTGTTCAGCACCGACGAGCGGGTCGCGCTCTTCAGCGAGGCGGTCGCCGACATCCCCAATGCCCGCGTCATCGCGAACTACGGCCTCACCGTGGACTGCGCGCGCGCCGAGGGCGCGACGGTGCTCGTCAAGGGTCTGCGCTCGATCAACGACTTCCTCGAGGAATTCGACATGGCGCTGATGAACCGCAAGATGGCGCCGGATGTGGACTCGGCGTTCCTCATGACCTCGGTCGAGCATCTCGTGCTCAGCGCCTCGCGGGTGCGCGAGCTGGCGGGTTTCGGCCTGGACGTGAGTGACTTCGTGCCGGCGGGCGTGGCAGCGGCGCTGCGCGAGAAGTTCAGCGATGAGTAGTGGCGGGACGATGGGAGCGCGGCCGGCATCCGGTGAGAGCCGGGACGGCCGCCGCGGCGACTGACGGGAGAGGCGAAGCGATGGATCTCTTGCATCACATCGACCAGATCGAGGAGTTGGTCGCGAACGCCCAGCGGATGCCCATCGGCGGGCGCGCGATCGTCGATCGCCAGCGGCTGCTCGACGTCGTGGACCAGATCCGGGTCGCCGTACCCAACGAGCTCCACGAGGCGCAGCAGCTGATCGAGGAGCGCGAAGCGCTGCTGCGCGACGCCGAGGAGGAGGCGCAGCTGCTGGTCGCGCGGGCGGAGCAGCACGTCACCAGGCTCACGAGCCAGCACGAGGTCGTCCGCGCCGCGCAGGTGCGCGCCGAGGAGATCGCGCAGGAAGCCGAGCTGCAGGCCGAGGAGCGCCTCGCCGAGGTGAACGCCGAGATCCAGGGCCGCATCAGCGAGTCACGCCGCTTCAGCGAGCAGCAGATGGCTGCTGCCGACCGTTACGCCCTGGAACTGCTCTCCCGGCTCGACCAGCAGCTCGAGGCGTTCCGGCAGTCCGTGCACTCAGGCCTGGTCCAGCTCGAGGCGCCTCCCGCTGGTGCGCCTGTCCCGCAGGAGCGGGCTCGCGGAGACGCACGGCTCGCCGTTCCGGTGGCGCCGGACGGGAGTGCGGGCAATGGCCATGGCAACGGCAACGGCCGGGCGCATGAGCGGACGCCCGAGCGCTCGCGTGCCGCCCTCGGAACGATGCTGGGGCCGCCGGACGCCGAGGCCTCGGACGAGAGCGATCCGTCGGCGGCCGGGGAGAGCGTGATCGACGACTTCGCGATGCCCGCCCTCGACGACCAGCCGGGCGGCGGTCCCGATCGCTTGCCCGATACCGGCGACCAGAGCCCCGCCGACGATCCGGAGCAGCATCGCCTCGGCTTCTGAGCGCGAGTCCCTCCCTGGGCGTGGCCGCGGCTCGCTGAGCGGGCCTGCTAGCTCCCCCACACGTCGTCGAGGAAGGCGAGCAGCCGCGTGCGCACCTCGTCGCCGGCCGCCGAGTCCAGCAGCTCCGTGCCGTGCGCCCTGCCGGGGACGACCAGGCGGGCGTCCTCGCCGAGCCCGGCGCGCGCGGCGAAGCTGTTGAGGGCGTTCATCGCCGCGAGGTCGCCGGACGCGGCGATCAGCGTCAGCGGTACGTCCAGCGACGCGATCGTGCTCTTCGCGTCGATGCCCCGCATCCGCGATGGCGCGGAGAGCGCGGCGACGCCGTCGACCGGCTGGTCGGCCGCAACGACGATCGCGGCGGTGCCGCCCATCGAGGCGCCGACGAGCACGATGCGCATGTAGCCGCGCTCGCGCGCGAAGGCGATCGCGGCGCGCACGTCGTGGTCGATCTCGCTTGGGTCCTGTTCGCCCTCGGACGCGCCGTAGCCGCGGAAGTCGAGCGTGAGGGCGCTGATGCCTCGCGCCTGCAGTTCGTGCGCGAACGGGTACCACGCTGTCTGGTCGGCGGGGAACATGTGGAGCAGGATCACGATCCGCTCCGGCTCCGCGGCGAACAGCCGCGCGTCGAGGCGCAGACCGTCGCGGGTGCGGATCGTCTCGATCGAGGCGCCCTCCACGGGCGCGGGCTGCGGATCCCCCTCTTCGCCGCACGCCATGAGCAGCGCCGTGCAGGCGAGCAGCAGCGCGCCGGCCAGCCGCAGGCCGGGCAGCCTCGATGGAGACTGCGCCGAGGGGTGCAGCCGCGTCTGAGGCGGCTGGGGCGCAGTAGTCATGCCGTCTATCGCAGGACGAGGTTGAGCATCCGGCCGGGCACGTAGATGACGCGGGCCGGCTCGCGCCCGTCCAGCAACTCCGCGACGCGCGGCCGCGCCTCGGCCAGCGCTCGCACCTCCGCCTCCGTGGCCGTGGGCGAGACATCGATGCGGTCGCGCAGGCGCCCGTTGATCTGCACCGGCAGCTCGACCGTTTCCAGGGCGGTGAGGGCGGCGTCGGGTTCCGGCCAGTCCTGCTGGTGCAGCGAGTAGGGCTGCCCGATGCGCTCCCACAGCTCCTCGGTGACGTGCGGGCAGATCGGGGCAAGCATCATCATCAGCAGTCGCAGCGACTCGTCCCAGTCGGCCGCATCGACCGGGCCGGCCTCGCGCGTGCGCACGAGCGTGTTGGTCAGCTCCATCATCGCGGCGACGGCGGTGTTGAGCTGGAAGCCCTCGTAGTCCGCGGTCACGCGCTCCAGCGTGCGGTGCGCCTCGCGCAGCGCCTCGCGCGAGGCGCCGCCCCGCTCGCCGCCGCGCGCGGGCGGGGCGGCGGCGAGGGTCCAGACGCGCCGCAGCCAGCGCGCGACGCCGACGATGCCCTCGACGTCGTAGGGGCCGCCCTGGTCCCACGGCCCCAGGAACATCAGGTAGGCGCGGAAGGTGTCCGCGCCCCACTGCTCGACCTGGTCGTCGGGCGGCACCACGTTGCCGCGCGACTTGGACATGCGCCGCCCGTCCGGACCGAGGATCTGGCCCTGCGCGAAGTAGCGCGTGAACGGCTCGTCGCCGGGCACGATGCCGGCGTCGCGCGCCGCCTTGTAGAAGAAGCGCGCGTAGAGCAGGTGCATCGTCGCGTGCTCGGCGCCGCCGGTGTACTGGTCGACGGGCAGCCAGGCCGCGGCGGGGTCGGGCGCGATCGCGGACTCGGCGTTCACGGCGTCGGCGTAGCGCATGTAGTACCAGGACGAGCACATGAACGTGTCCATCGTGTCCGTCTCGCGGCGCGCCGGCCCCTCGCACTCCGGGCAGGTGGTGCGCACGAACTCGTCGGAGAGCGCGAGCGGCGACTGGCCCGTCGGCAGGAACTCGACGTCGTAGGGCAGCTCGACCGGCAGTTGGTCCTCGGGCACGGGGACGATGCCGCACTGCCCGGCGCAGTAGACCATCGGGATCGGCGCGCCCCAGTAGCGCTGGCGCGAGATCAGCCAGTCGCGCAGCCGGTACTGGATCTTTGCTCCGCCCCAGCCCCGCGCCTCGAGGTGCGCCGTGATCGCCGCCTTGCCCTCCTCCGAGGGCAGGCCGTCGAAGCTGCCGGAGTTGACCATCGTGCCCGCCTCGACGAAGGCCCCGGTCAGCGGCTCGCCGTCCCAGTCCGGCGGCGCGATCACGACCTGGATGGGCAGCCCGAACTGCTCCGCGAACTCGAAGTCGCGCTGGTCGTGCGCGGGCACCGCCATCACCGCGCCCGTGCCGTAGGTCGCGAGGGCGTAGTCGGCGATCCAGATCGGCATGCGGTCGCCGGTGAGGTGGTTGACGCAGTAGGCGCCCGTGAAGACGCCGGTCTTCTCGCGATCGACTGCCTGCCGCTCGATCTCGGAGGCGAGCCCGGCGGCTCGTACGTAGGCCTCCACCTCGGAGCGCTGCTCCCCGGTGGTGATCCGGGTGACCAGCGGGTGCTCGGGAGCGAGCACCATGAAGGTCACCCCGTGCAAGGTGTCGGGCCGCGTGGTGAAGACGCGGATCTCGTCCGTGCCGTCCGGCGCGGGCGTCTCGAGGGCGAACGAGGCCTCGGCGCCCTCGGAGCGGCCGATCCAGTTGCGCTGCATCAGCTTGACGTAATCCGGCCACTCGAGGTCTTCGTTGGCCAGCAGTTCCTCGGCGTAGTTGGTGCTGCGGAAGAACCACTGCTCCATCGCGCGCTGCGCAACCTCGCTGTGGCAGCGCTCGCAGACGCCCTCGTGGACCTGCTCGTTGGCGAGCACGGTGTTGCAGGAGGGGCACCAGTTGACCGGGGCGTCCGCGCGGTAGGCGAGCCCCTGGCGATGGAGCTGGAGGAACCACCACTGAGTCCAGCGGTAGTAGTCGGGCGAGCTGGTGTCGACCTCGCGCGTCCAGTCGAACATCGTGCCCATGCGCTTGAGCTGCTCGCGCATGTGGACGATGTTGCCGTCGGTCCAGTCCTTGGGGTGCGCGCCGCCGGCGATGGCGGCGTTCTCGGCCGGCAGGCCGAAGGCGTCGAAGCCGATCGGGAAGAGCACGTTGTAGCCGCGCATGCGGCGGAAGCGTGCGAGGGCGTCCGAGGGCGCCATCGCGAACCAGTGCCCGACGTGCAGGTCGCCCGAGGTGTAGGGCAGCATCGTGAGCGCGTACCAGTTGTCGCGGCCCTCGACGTGGTCCTCGGTGCGGTAGAGGCCGCTCTCCTCCCAGCGCTGCCGCCAGCGCTGCTCGATAGCGCCCGGCTCGTAGCGCTCGGTCTGCGTCTGTTCTGTGGTGCTGGTCACCTGTTCATCGTACGAGCGCGGCATCCACGGTCAACCGCGCGGGCCTCACCACGCTGCGGGCAGGCGCCTCAGGCCCGGGCCTCGAACTCGTCGAGAGCGATTACCTGCCCGGTGGCGGGCGCGAAGGTGCGCACGAGCCGGCGGTCGGCGGTCACGAGGGGGCACCCGGCACGCAGTGCGAGCGCGACGTAGAAACAGTCGTAGAGCGGCCGCCCGAACGCGAAAGCCAGTTCAAGTGCCTGCGAGGCAAGATCTGCGGCGGGGACGATCGCGGGCAGTGCCACAAGGAGGCTGTGCAGCGCCTCACGGGCATCGTCCTCGCTCAGGTCGCCCATGAGGCGTGAGCGCTTCCAGAGGACGTTGGAGACCTCCGTGACATAGACGTCCGGCACGAGCAGTTCCGCCTCGCCTCGGGCGGACGCCTGCAGCAGGGCTCGCGCACGGTCGGAATCCGGCTCGGATAGCACCCACTTCACGCCGACCGAGGCGTCAACGACGAAGCTGCGGGCGGTGGTCAACGCTCGCGGTCTTCGCGGATCAGCGGAACGCTCGACGAGAGCGGTCCGCCTGCGCGCTCCTCGATGCGCGCCCGCAGCGCATCCATGGCCGGGAGATGAGCGGCGAGGCGCATCCGGGACTGGCGGCGGTCAATGTGCTCCCGGAGGGCAGAGCGGGCCACGGCGTTCACGCTCCGTCCGCCCTGCGCCGCCTCGTCGCGGAGCGCCTCCATGAGGTCGTCGGGTACGTTCCTGACGGTGAGTTGCCGCACTTGCCGCCTCCGGCATGTATGCTGACCGACACTATTATCGACTGCATTATGCCTGCATCTAGCGAGTGAGTAAACCGCGCGCGACTCACCAGACCGCGAGGATCGCCTGGCCCCGGAAGATCCAGCAGGTCTCCCGGCTCCTAAGGTTAGTGTGGACGGGCTCGGGATGGAGCGAGCACGCCGAACCACGGGCGTTCTCCTCCCGACGGCATATCGAAGGGGCTTTCTGACATGGGTAAGCAGAGCAATCGAGATAACCGCGCGAACCAACTGAACCCGAACAACGACGCCTACTGGCAGTCACGTGCCAATGAAGGCCCCCCGGCGGGCGGAGGCCAGCAGGCGGAGAAGGACGAGAAGAACAAGAAGCAGTGATCGCCGGGCGCTGTCGTTGGGACCCGACTCACCAGACCGCGAGGATCAGCGCCGCCAGCAGCGGCGCGCCGAGGGAGACGACGATCAGCGCGCGCCTCGACTCGCGCAGGCGCGCCTCCGGCTCGGCGGCGGCCAGCGCGCGCCGCAGCTGCCAGAGCGTGGCCAGCACGTAGAGGCCGAACAGCGCCGCGAGGATCGGAACCGTCATGGCGCGAGTGTAGCGGCGCGCCTCGCTATTGGCCGTCGCCTGACCCGCTCTGGGGCGCGATCCGCAGGATCGCCCCGCCGAACGTCAGCAGGTAGACCTCGCCGCGCGCGTCCGTCCCGAAGGAGGCGACCTGCCGAGGGCTGCGCGCGATCTCGACGACGGCTCCGGCTGCGGGCTCCAGCGCCCAGAGGCGCCCGCTGCAGTAGTCGGCGAAGAGGTAGCTGCCCGCGAGCGAGGGCGCGTCCCGCCCCTCGTAGACCACGCCGCCGGTGACCGAGCAGCCGAGGCTGCGCCCGTATTCCGCGACGGGTGGCGTCGCGCCTTCGCGGTCGCAGCCGCTCGAGGGCCTGAAGCAGCGCGTGCCCTCCAGGCGGTTCCAGCCGTAGTTGCCGCCGCGCTCGACGACGTCGATCTCCTCGAGCGCCCGCTGGCCGACGTCGCCGACCCAGAGGCGGCCGGCGCTGTCGAAGGCCATGCGCCAGGGGTTGCGCAGCCCGTGGGCCCAGATCTCGCCTCGCGCTCCCGGCGTGTCCACGAACGGGTTGTCGGGCGGGATGCCGTACGGAGCGGCCGCCGAGGCGTCGCGCACGGCGATGCGGATGATGCTGCCGAGCAGGGTGCCGAGGTTCTGCCCGTTGCCGCGCGGGTCGCCCGCCGATCCGCCGTCGCCGAGGCCGAGGTAGAGCATCCCGTCCGGCCCGAAGCGGATCGCGCCGCCGTTGTGGTTCGAGTACGGCTGCTCGACCTCGAGGATTGCGAGCTCCGAATCCGCGCCGGCGGCGAGCGGATCCCGCCCCGTATCGACGATGAAGCGCGAGAGCCGCGTGCGCCTCGGACCCGGATCGGCGGAGCGATCGACCGAGTAGTAGAGCCAGAGCCAGCCGTTCGACTCGAACCGCGGGTCGAGCGCGACGCTGAGCAGGCCCTCCTCGTTGCCGGCGCGGCTGACTCGGGGACGTAGATCGAGCAGCAGCGACTCGCCGCCCTCGTGGAGGACGTAGACGCGCCCGTCCTGCTCCGCCACGAAGACGCTCTCCCCTGCGTCCGGCCCCGTGGGGTAGGCCCCGAGCTCGACCGGACGCTCGAACTCCCGCCGGCCAAAGGCGGGTACGAGGGTCACGGAGCCGGGCTCCAGCGGCGAGGCCGTCGCGGTCGGGGAGGGCGTGGCAGCCGGCGATGGCGCGGGCTCAGCTGTCGCGGAGGCCGTCGCGGTCGGCGACGGCGTGGCGGTTGGTACCGGTGAGGCAGTCGATGCGGGAGAAGGCGCGGAGGCCGGTGACGGCGCCGCGGTCGCCGCGGTCGTGGCCTCAGCCGCCGGCGGCGGCGTCGAGACGATCGAGGGCGTCCCTCCGTCGCTCCCGCCCCCGCAGGCGACGAGCAGCGCGGTCAGGGCTGCCGCGATCAGCGGCGCGGCGATGGCGCGGCGCGTCAAGACAGCCTCAAGGCGACGACGCGCACGGCGCGGTCCGCAGGCGGCTACTCGAAGACGATCACCTGGCGGGCGACCTCGCCCTTGTTCATCGCCTCGAACATCTCGTTGATCTCCTCGATCTCACCGCGCCGGGTGATCATCTCGTCGAGCTTGAGGCGGCCCTGCATGTAGAGGTCGATCAGCTTGGGCATGTCCACGCGGAACTTGTTCGATCCCATCGTGGTCGCCCGGATCGTCTTCTCGCCCGCGAGCGCCCGCCCGCCGAGCGCGATCGTCTCCGAGGCCGGGATCACGCCGATGATCGTCGCCGTCCCGCCGAGGCCGAGCGATTGCACGCACTGCAGCGCGACGTTGGCGTTCCCGATCGCCTCGAAGGAGTAGTCGACGCCGCCGCCGCTGAGCCGCTGCACGGCCGCGACGGGGTCCTCCTCGGAGGCGTTGACGCCGTGGGTCGCGCCGAACTCGCGGGCCATGCCCAGCTTCGACTCCAGCAGGTCCACGGCGATGACCTGGCGCGCGCCGGAGAGGTAGGCGCCCTGCACCGCCGAGAGCCCGACGCCGCCGACGCCGAAGACGGCGACCGAGGAGCCGGGCTTCACCTGCGCGGCGTTGAGCACCGCGCCCACGCCCGTGATCACGCCGCAGCCGACCAGCGAGGCGACATCGAGCGGCATGTCGTCGCGCACCTTCACCACGCCGCGCTCGCTGAGCAGCATCCACTCTGCGAAGCTCGCGATGTTGGAGACGGAGTTGTGGACGCGCTCGCCGTTGAGCGTGATCCGCGGCGGGTCGTCGAGCGTGCGGAAGGGCTTGTCCACGCAGCGGTTGGGGTGGCCGGTCAGGCACTCCTGGCACTCGCCGCAGAAGGCGGAACCGCAGGCGATCACGTGGTCGCCCGGCTGCACGTAGGTCACCTTCGAGCCGACCGCCTCGACGACGCCCGCGGCCTCGTGGCCGAGGATCGCGGGTGTCCTCATCGGCATCAGATCCTCGATGTAGTGGAGGTCGGAGTGGCAGACGCCGGAGGCCGAGGTGCGGACGAGGATCTCGTGATCGCCCGGTTCGTCGATCTCGACCTGCTCGATGGTCAGCGGCTGGTGCACGCCGTGCATGATCGCGGCCTTCATCGTGTGCTCCTCTCGCGCCCGGGTGGGCGAGCGCCTGCGGGACGGGACTCGGTGCGGTCCCGATTGTAGGGGGTCCGCCCCTCGTGAGCCCTCGGCTAGTTGCGGCGGCGAGGGGGTGCAGGGGTCGCCCTCGGCGGCGTGGGGCGCTGTCCGCCGCCCGGCGACGGCGCTCATGCGATCGCGCCTGTTTGGGCTAGAATGCGCGCGCCGAGCAAGGACCATGGGCTTCCGCGGCGATGCCTGGCCGGCTGCGCCACTCGCGAGGACACCCGGTTGGGACGAGTCCGCCTCCCCGGCGTGCGAGGGATTTGACCTTGACTGAACGATTGGCTCGCGTCAGTGCGCGAAGGCCGTGGCTGACCATCGGCGCCTGGGTGGCGCTGGTGATCATCGCCTCCGTGCTCAACGTGAATCTGCTCGAGAGCGCCACGACCACCGAGTTCCGGCTCGCCGGCAGCTTCGAGTCGGAGAAGGCCTCCGCCCTGTTGGGGGAGAGGCTCCCGGCATCCCAGGCCATCACCGAAATCGTCGTCGTCCAGTCCGAGTCCCTGACGGTGGACGACCCGGCCTTCCGGGCCAAGGTTGACTCCGTGTTCGCGGGGATCCTCGCGCTGGGAAGCGACATCGTGGCCGGTGGCGGGCACTACTATCTGCTCAACGACGACCGCCTCGTATCCGCCGATCGCAAGACCACGGTCATGGCGGTGCTCATGACCGGCAGCCTCGCCGAGGCCGAGCTGAACATCGAGGACGTGCTCGGTGTGATCGAGGAAGCCAACGCCTCGGACGGCTTCCGGGTGCTGATGGTCGGACCGGCCAGCGTCTCCTACGAGTCCCTCGAATTCGCGAGGCAAGACCTGGAGCAGGGAGAACGGTTCGGCATCCCGGTCGCGCTGATCATCCTGCTCGTGCTCTTCGGCACCGTGGTGGCTGCCCTGGCGCCGATCGGTCTGGCCGTGGTGGCCATCGCCATCGCATTGGGCCTGGTGGCGCTCATCGGCCAGGTCTTCGAACTCAGCTTCTTCGTCACGCTGATGGTCACCATGATCGGGCTGGCGGTGGGCATCGATTACTCGCTCTTCATCATTTCCCGCTTCAGGGAGGAGATGGGCCGCGGCCTGTCTACGCCTGAAGCGGTCGCGAAAACGGGCGACACGGCGGGCCGCACGGTGCTGTTCAGCGGCGTCACCGTGATGATCGCCCTCTGCGGGCTGCTGATCGTGCCCTTCTCGTTCTTCCAGTCCCTCGGCATCGGCGCGATCCTCGTCGTGCTGGTGGCGCTGGCGGCCACGCTCACCCTGCTGCCGGCCGTGCTTGCGCTGCTGGGGCCGAGCATCAACCGGCTGTCGATCCCCTTCATCGGCGCGGGCAGGCTCGAGGGCTCCGCCGCGGCCCCCTCGCGAGATGGATTCTGGGAAGTCACGACGCGCCTCGTGACCCGCTACCCGGTCGTCAGCATCCTCGCCATCGGCGTCCCGCTGGTCGCCGTGACGCTCTTCTATTTCCAGATCCAGACGGGAATCAACGGAGTCGACACATTCCCGGAGGGCTCCGAGACGAGGGAAGCGTTCCTCGTCCTCGAGGAGCACCCGAAGCTCTCCTTCGGGGTCGCCAACCCGCTTGAGATCGTCATCGACGGCGACATCGGCAACGCCCAGGTGCTCGCGGCGCTCGACCAACTCGAAACAACCCTCGCGGGCTCCGGGATCTCCCCCCTGCCGCCGCTGCGGCAGATCAGTCCCGCGGGCGATCTGGCGCTGCTGCAGGTCATCGTCCCCGGAGAGCCGCGCAGTCACGCGGCGGTCGACGTCGTGACCGCTATCCGCGAACAGCACGTGCCCGCTGCGTTCGGCGACGGCGTGCCCGCAACCGTCCACGTCGGCGGCGTGAGTGGCGAGACCGCCGATGTGTTCGCGATCGCCGAGCGCTACACGCCGATCGTCTTCGCGTTCGTGCTCGGCTTCAGCTTCATCGTCCTGCTGCTCGTCTTCCGCTCGATCGTGATCCCGATCAAGGCCGTCGTCATGAACCTGCTCTCCGTCGGCGCGGCGTACGGGATCCTGGTGCTGGTATTCCAGAAGGGCGTGGGCACGGATCTGCTGGGATTCCAGCACGCCGAGGTGATCGACGTGTGGATACCGCTCTTCCTGTTCTCCATCCTCTTCGGGCTGTCCATGGACTACCACGTGTTCCTGCTGAGCCGCATCCGCGAGCGCTACGACCAGACGGGGAACAACGCCGAGGCGGTCGCCTACGGGCTGCGCGAGACGGCGGGGCTGATCACCGGCGCGGCCCTGATCATGGTCGCGGTCTTCGGCGCGTTCGCCTCGGGGAAGACGATCATCAACCAGCAGGTCGGATTCGGCCTCGCCGTGGCGATCCTTCTCGATGCGACACTGGTGAGGTCCGTGCTCGTGCCCGCGAGCATGGAGCTGCTGGGGAGCCGCAACTGGTACCTGCCGTCGTGGCTGGGCTGGCTGCCCGACCTGCGCGTCGAGCCGGTCGAAGAGTAGGGCGGATCAAGGCACAAGCTCGCGCCAGGCAGACCTTCGGGCAGCGGTACGAATCGGCGGCTGCGGACCTCGTGTTCGCGGCACGGCAGCGCCGGCGAGCGCTGACGATCCACGGGCCTCGCCCGGACCGTCTGGCGGACCCGGATTCGCGTCCCCGGAACACGCCCGTGCTAACATTGGCTCGAGGCCGCGCTGTCGAGGCAGGGCGGGGCCTCCGACAAGACTGCCGGGACGAGGGTACATACGGTCCCGGATTGGAGTGGGGTTGGCGTAATGCCGAAGCCTCCCGTGACCCCTGCATCTGACACCCTGAACGGTCACGCCAGCCTCGAGGGTATCGTTCTGCCCACCGACTACAGGATCAACGCCGAACGGGCGCTGGCCTTCGACCCCGTGGGTGCGTCCAACTACCTCAAGCACACGCTGATCGGCGATCCGGAGTTGGACGCGCTGATGGAGGACATGTCCTCCTTGCCCGCCCGTGAGCTAGCCCGGTTCATCCGGGCCGGTATGGAAGAAGACATCGACGGGCTGCGTTCGGCGCCCGAGGCGTTCCGCGAGTTCTTCCTCTCGCCGCCTCCCGATCCGCCCTGGCTCGACCGCGAGGCCTTCCGCCCGGGCATCCGCGCCTTTCACCGCGACAGCGGGATGATCCTTGCCGGATTCGTGACCGGGGTGCTCGTCGACGGCTTCACGACGTACATCGCGAAGTCGTTCGTGCTGACGGGCCGCATTTTCGATCGCGGCGTCAGGCGGCTCCAGCAGAACAACCGCCACTTCCTCGAGATATTCTTCCCCGGAGGGCTGGACCGGCAAGGGGACGGATGGAAACTCTCCGTCCGGATCCGGATCATTCACGCCCAGATGAGGCGTTTGCTGCGCCGCTCCGAGGACTGGGACGAGGAGGCCTGGGGCGCCCCCATCAGCGCTGCGCACACTGGCTACGCCGCCGCCTGCTTCTCTGCGCGGACCATGAAGCACGCCGAGTCCCTGGGCGTTCGCTTCAGCCAGGAGGAGCGGGACAGCATCATGGCCATCTGGCGCTACACCTCCTGGCTCATGGGCATACCGGAATCCATCCTCTTCACCAACGAAGAAGAGGCTCTCCACCTGTATGACGTGACCTCCCACTGCGAGCCGCCCACGTCCGACGAGTCGATCATCATGGCGAACGCGCTCATCAACTCGGCTCCGCTGGTCGCGGGCGTCACGGAACCAGGCCAGCGGCGCGACATGGTGAAGAACCAGATATTCCCACTCTCACGCGCGCTCGTAGGTAACGAGATGGCCGACAACCTGCGCTTCCCGAAGTCCAGGAAAGTTGCGGTGCTGTTCCAGTTCAAGATGTTGCAGCGCTTCAGGCGGATGATGTCGAGGATGCAGAGGAAGGGAATGGCGTCGGAGAACTTCGGCCAGCTTCTCGCAATCTCGGCGTACGACGACACCGGAATCAGTTACAGGATCCCCGACCACGAGCACTCGGAGCGATCCAGCCAGTGGTAAGCGCTCCCTGAGCGGTCGGTGAACCCGCGTCCAGCTCCCAGCAGATCCACGTAGCCCGAGGCGACTCCGCCAGTTCCCGGCGTGCGCCGCACCCACGGGCCGGGACGCCGCGCTGGTCCCACGGGGCCAGGTTCTGCCTGCGGTTGGGTGGGTGGTGGGCCTAACTTGACGGTAGGCAGTACCACCTTCGAGGTGCTGTTCAGCCTGTAGCCTTGGGCTCGATGACGACGCGCCCACCGTCCTTGATTTCCACGTACAGGCTGTGGCCATTGAGCAGCCGCATCCCAACGAGCGGCGTCGGGTCAGCGGCATCCGCCTCCACGTACCTGGTCCGGCCATCCTAGAGGCCGGCCACCCCATAGTAAGGGAATGTCGTCTCACTGCCATCGCCAAGCGTCGCGCGGGCAGTACCCTCGAACGGTAGTCCCAGTTCCACCGCCATTGACGGAGTCACTGCCAGGAATCCCGTAGAGCCGGTGTCGACTACGGCTGCGATGTCCCGTGTCTCCCCGGCCGGCCCCTCGATCGAAGGGGTGAGCACCGACTCGTGGGCGGCGTTCACCACGCCTTCCATCACTTCGGTTTCCGCAGTGGGCGACCACCGAAGTGATGCAGTGCCCGATGCTCAACCCGGAGCAGCCAGACATCAATCGCATCCGGACGCTCCGTACGGAGGCGATCCCGCGCGGCGATCACGGTGTCGCCGGTCGCCCAGATCCCGCTCTCCACATCGATGGCGACGACAGCTCCATAATGCTCGCCCTCGACCTCCGGCCGGATGTCGCGCTCGTACATCTCATCACCGAGGCGAGCGACCTCCTAGAAGGACGGCGGGTTACCATCTCGGTCTCCTCCGGTACGGGCTCACCCCTAGAAGATAGCGACGACGGCAATTCGATCCAACCGCACACCACGAGGGCGGGCTCCGGCCCTTGGCGGTGAGGCAGGCCCCCACTGTTGCCCAAGGTTCAAGCGCACCGGCGCACGAACATGGGGATGGCTACGCGTTCGTGCGAAGGGGGTGCGTTCGGTTTCACGTTGCGCTCTCGCTCTGCGCGCCCAGTGATCCCGCTGAGCGGACCGAACCGAGCAATGCCATTGCGCTGATCTCTTCAATGACCCGAACGGGCAGCGGGCGTGGCCACGGAGCCGGCGAAACGCGCCTACTCCCTCAATTGCTCGATGAGAGCGACTGCACTTGCGGGATCTGCGTCCCACTCAAGCGAAACGAGCAGCGCAGCGTCGAGCGTTCCAAACTCGAAGGATCCGTCTCCCAGCGCTCCCTCAATGATGCCCTCGGCGAAGCTGCCTGCTCTGACTTCGCCGTCCCACTCCCCTTTTGTCCGGGTATCGATTCCTAGGAGCCAATCCACGATCTCAGAGACCACAGTGTCCTGGCCCAAGCTCTGAACCGCTGCGATAGCTTCGTTGAAGTCGCTCTGAGCGTGCTCGAGCACTCGCACAACTTGGTCATCGAGGCTGTCTTCTCGGCCGAGTACCGAGAGCGCGGACCGAACCTGCAATGCAGAGTGAGCGGCCACGACCTCAGTGGTCAGCCGTTCCTCCAGCGGATCCGGTAGCGACTGCTCGAAGTCGCTGAAGTCGGTCACCGGCCAGAGTTGGGATATCAGCCGCTGCGCGCAAGGCCGGACGGTCTTCCCGCCGAGGACAGGCACCACCCAGGGCGATTCACCCGGAATCCGGATAGCCTCTAACCTCGGTACGAGCTCCTCCAAGGCAACTGGCCAGTCGGTCAGGGATTCGACGGCGACGGTGACGGCAAAGTTCGGAGACTCACCCCGTGCCCGATCTCCGTCAGACCAGACCACCTCCGCACCCAAGCCTGTCGATTTGAGATCGGCTGCTACTGCCTTCCGGCGTTCGCGAAGTCTCCTGCGGGTCCGTCGTAGCGATCGGTCGGCAGCGCGCGCCAGGGCGCCTTCGGCAGTACCGCTCCGGGCAGTGTTCACGATCGTACGGTTCGAGTCTGGATCTGCGGACAGCTCAGTGAGTACAGCGTCAATCTCGGCGAGCGCCCCGGCGAGATCGTCAAGAGCACGCGGAGCGCCATCCAGTCCGAGAAGCCTCCACGGCTGCTCTCTCACCGCTGGGACGCGCTTATCCAACAACGTCTCATTGATGTACGCGGAGAGCGCCAGGTACCCAGCGGGGTTGGCGAGTCGCGGCAGCACGCTGGAGCAGACATCGGTGATCACGGACGAGAGAGGGTCGACCAACTCAGCCTCGTCCCCCTCTGAGAACGGGCTCGCTTCGAGCCGAGGAGGGAGATCGCGGCCCTTGGCGTTCAGGGCATTGCAACGCTCCAACAACTCTGTTACCTGAGCAGACGGGCCGCGCGATCGGACGAACATATTGCCGAAGTTGCGAACGAGGAGTGCCGCCTCGGCAAGCAAGTCGCTGGCCTCGTTGAGTCGTTCGGTTTCGCTGGCGCCGAACAGGGTTTGAGCGAGGGCGATTCGATCCCGGTTCCAGCCGAGTGCGCCCGGGTGATGGTCATAGCGCCGCCGCAACCCCGATGAGGCGTACTCGTGGCCGTCAACTTCCAAGACGCGCCCGTCCGGCAGTACGGGCTTAACGTCGACCTTTTCGATGTCTGGCAGAGCTCGTAGCAGGCGCCGCCCGATCTCGACAGCCCGCTCGCGCGCGTCGGCCTGTTCGGCCTCGGAGACGTAGAGGAACTTCGCAACTCCGACGAGTTCACCGTCGACCGAACCAATCTCCAACTCGCGGATCCATGGATCGCTATTGCGCAACCGATCGAGCACAGTCGGACTCCCGCCGATGGCATCCACGAATGCCTTGGCCAAGCCGAGCGACACATCGCGCGCCGCTGCGACGCAGTCCCCCAGTGCCTCCACGGAGCAACTTCTTAGGGTGTCGACGAGTGTGGTTCCCGGTTTTAGGGAAGCGAGCAACGGCTCCCAGTCAACAGAGGTACCGCGAAGGGCTCTGAGCAGGCGCTGACACGCGTCCGGGCTCGTCGTAGCACCGAGTGCTGCGGCGATGCTGTCGAGACCCGCCGTGCTGAGAAGAGCATCTCGCGTCTCGCTCTGCTCCGGAAGAGCTGCGATCTCGTCAATCGCGTGCCTGAGCTGATCGGGGAAGATGTCGGATAGTTCGATACCGGCAATTGCGAATTGCAGGACGAGGGGCCGGTGCGCAAGGGGGATATCGTGGCGATCCGCGACTTCTGCCCAGGCCGAGGCCTGCCTGTAGAAGTCGAGCAACTCAAGAGCGCGGAGGGATGCTGCGAGCCGCTCCACGTCCCCGTGAACAAGACCCTCCAGCGCTCCCAAGAGCGGCGCTTCAAGAGTCGGTACCTCCCTGAGAAGCTCGTAGACGAAGCGGGACAGAGCAGGACCGCGCAGCATTGCCGCGACCGATACAGCGGTCTCCTCCAGAAGGGGAGGCGGCGTCTTGTGGACCACGTCCACGATCCCTCGTGAGCGAATCTGATGGACGCCCGTGAGCACTCCATCTCGCTCGACAAGTAGATGCTCGTCCTTCAGTCGCTCGAGGGCGGTACGCAGTTCCGTGGGTCCCGAGTCGAGGGCAGACTCCAGTTCCTCGATCGGTACCGACACAGACCAGCGATCGGCGGCCGCGACGCGGGCAAGGATGCTGAGTTCAAGAGCGCGATCCTCCCGAACACGATCGGCAATCTGGTCGCCAATGACCCTTTCGAGCCGGTTCCCATGAGTGAGCAAGTGTGTGAACTCGAGCGTGAGCCCATGCGACTGCTCAAACGCTTCTCGCCAGTGGGGGGCCGTCGTCGCGCCGCGACGGGTCAGTCCGGCATGAATGGTCGAGGCCGCCTTCTCATCCAGCGACACCTTCACGACCCTGCAGTCCGAGAGGTCGCCGAGCGAGAACAAGTCCTCGCTGCGAGCGGTACCCACTAGGAGGGCACCTGGAACTGCTGCAACCGACTGCCGAAGGCGCGACCACCCTTCGAGGTCACCACGGCCGACTGCGTCGACCAGCAGGCCCACCGGCGTCTTGGGGGAGGCTCCGTACGCGTGGAGCAAGCGCACCAGATGGGGCAAATCGGCGTCGGATGCGCGATGGACACGGAACCACAGAACGCCCGGGCACGCGAACGGTAACGTCCACAGCACGGCTGATTTGCCTACCCCGGATGGACCGGCCAGGAGCACGGCCTGGCTCATCGCCAGGCCGGCCAGCACATCTGAAAGCAGGTCCGGTCGGGGTACGACGAGGCCGGCGCCAACATGCCCCGGCTGCGTGGAGACGCCTTCGTAGTAGGCGTCTCCCGATCCTATCGGCTCCTTGTCGACCAAGCCGCAGATGCCCTGCGTGAGGGCGTGCCCAATCGACTCAAGATCGATGAGTTCGGCGGTCCTGTTGATCTCATCGACTAGACAAGTCCGGTCGAGACCGGTGCGGCTTTCGAAGGTGGCTTCCGCGTTCGCGTCGACCGCATCTGCGACCATCGAGCGCAGGCCGACCGCGATCCTCCGAAGGGCTGCTGGTGGCAATGTGACGACGTGCTCGACGTGGCGCTCCGTCGCCGCAGTCAAGTCGTCCCAGGAGCAGACGACTACCGTGGTGCCGATCTTGAGACTCTCTAGAGCAGCCGAGGCCTGCTCCTGGGACGCAAGGCGCGCAGCGAGCGCGTCTCCAAGGCCGTCGACCTCCCCGGTTATCTCAGCGATCGGGAGCTCGGTCAGGGTGCGGTCCGGGTCACTCTCGAGACCTGCCAAGCCTCGCTCAAGGACAACCACAAGCCGTCTCTCGGTTCCGAATCGGCCCGAGTGGCGGATCCATGCGTCTACGATGTGGTTCGCGGCCACGCCGACCGGGAAAGGCCCCAGCCGGTCCTGACGCGATTTCACCTCGACCTGCACCGGGTCCGTTGCCTCAACTTGCAGGTCGTCAAACCCCTCGGGAATGAGGCGATCGGCGGCAAGATCCCCTGACGCCAGCCGCGACGCCAACCAAGCGCCGACTGCGTCCTGAAAGTGAAACCCGCGACCTGCGCGTGATCCAGCCCGGGAGTCTCGCCAAGCATCTACGAACCAAGATTCGTCCTCGTCGAGCGACTCTGGTTCGTACTGAGGCACTCCCGTGACCGGTGCGGCGGCTACGGACGTTCGGGAAGAGGGCGGCCTCCTCAGCGCAGCCCGGTTCTTCTTTTTTCGTCGCCGCTTGCCACTTCTGGCCATGTGTTCCGTTATCGCCGGCCTGCTCGCCGCTGGTTCTCATGAGCAGTATAGGTTCGCGGTGGCGCGCATCCCTGAAGCGTTCGGCTTGCGGCAGCACTCGCGACTCAGATTCTCGCGCAAGCTCCGCGCGAGTGCACGAGTTCAGCGGAACGCGCACCGGCTCCAAGGGGTCTGTCGCGCAAGGGCTGCGCTAGAGCAGCATCCGCCTCCAACCGCTCCCTGAACTTCCCCGCCCTGCGCCGCGTCCGCTGTGGTGACCGTGTCTGAGGACCATTGCTGCTGAGTCACAACCGTCGCTGGCATGTCCGCAGCCACTAGAATGGCACCGTGCCGCCAGTCCCCACCCCAATGCGAGCAGGAGAGCAGCAAGTGGCATGGGTGATTACGCAGGACGAAGTTCTGTACCTGTCGACCGAGCATCACCTGGGGCCCCACATTTGGAGCGAACCCGGTGTTGCGTGCTGGTCCTTGGAGAGTGATCGGGTCGTGGTCCCAGAGGGGTGTTACCACGCAACCCTCAATGCCGAGGGGGCTGAGCGAAGGGAATCGCAGAGCGAGGCCAAGCGCGTCGCTTGCGCGGCGAACTCGACTGACCTCGACGGTCAGTGGCATCCGATGCAAGTCGACGAGTCGGAGTGCGCAGTAGTCGCTACGGGTACGAGCCGGCTGAGAATGCGGGAGGGACGCGATTGAAGACGCACACGGGCGATGCAGACCCCATTGGTCTGCTCGCGATGCGATCCGGCTCAAGGTAACGGTGATCGAGACATGAATTGGGACTGGTCGCAGCTCGTAGACATCCGGATTGCTGACGGTCAGGTGGTTGCCTCCGTAGGGCCGGTGGTGTGGATTCTGGTGTTGGCGGCTCTGGCTACATGGCTGATCTGGCATCGACCCTGGCGACTGCTCTACCGCAGGTGGCGGGTCTTCGAGATCCGGCCCACCTTTCTCGGCACCACCTGGCGGATCGAGCGAGACCGGGAGACGGCGAGGCTCGCCCAAGAAGCCTACGTGGAACTCATTACGAGAAAGGCAGCAATAGAATTCGAAGAGGACAACGACGTGCTCACGGAAGTCTATGACTCGTGGTACGCGCTGTTCGGGGAGGTTCGAAGGCTGGCACGCCAGCTCGACGCTGATGACATCGCGGGAAACGCCGACCTCCGGCAGCTCCACGACCTTCTCGTCGCTGTCCTCAATGAGGGACTTCGCCCCCACCTGACCCGGTGGCACGCCCGGTTCCAGCGCTGGTACCTCGCCGAGGCCGATGCACACCCCGGGGCAAGTCCGCAAGAAGTCCAGCGTGCCTATCCAGACTACGACGAGCTAGTAGCGAGTCTCCGGGAGGCGAATCAGCTCTTGATCGGGCTGGCCGGCGAACTGAAGAAGCTGGCCCATGGGAAGGACGACAAGTGACCTCCACATCCGAACGCTTCGCACTTGGCGGCGCGAGGCCAGGGACAGATACTAGGTGGAAGGAGTTGGGAGGCCGGGTTGTCTGACGAAGTCCGCAACGTCTTCATGAGCCACATCCACGAAGACGACGATGCGCTTCCCCAGCTCAAGGGCCTCGTCAGCAAGAGCGGGCTCGTGGTGCGTGATGGCTCGATCAACGCCGACAAGCCGAATCGGGCCACGAGCGATGACTACATCAAGTCGGGGATCCTCGCGCCCCGGATCCAGTGGGCCTCCGTTCTCGTAACCCTCGTATCCCCGGAGACGCGCACCAGTTCGTGGGTGGACTGGGAGATTGAGTACGCCCACAAGCTCGGCAAGCGCATCGTTGGCGTGTGGATGCGCGGAGCGCGTGACGCAGACCTCCCCGATGCCCTCGACAAGTACGCCGACGCGGTTGTCGGCTGGAACAGCGAGAAGGTCGTTGACGCAATCACGGGTGCGAGCAGCGACTGGTTGACGCCGGGCGGCGCGCCGAGGCCAGGGCGCGAGATCAAGCGGTATAGCTGCTGACGGCTGACCGGTGAAGCTCTTCTCGTACGTGGTTGCCCGAGACTTCGGATTCGCCCCCAACCCGTTCTACGGCTTCTGTACGCTGTGCACCTGCAAGCCCGTCATCCGTCGGGTTGCCTCCGTGGGTGACTGGATCATCGGCACTGGGTCGAGGACGCGCGGTAGACAGGATCAAGTTGTCTTTGCCATGCGCGTCACCGAGACCCTCACTCTTGATGAGTATTGGTCTGACCCTCGATTCGCCAGCAAGAAACCCAATCTGAAGGGGAGTAAGAAGCAGGCATTCGGCGACAACATCTACCACCGGGACGCTGGCGGAGGGTGGGTGCAGGAGGACTCGCACCATAGCCACCAAGACGGAACCCCGAACCCGAGGAACATAGTGAACGACACGCAGACAGATCGTGTTCTGATTAGTAAAGACTTCGTCTACTTTGGAGGCGGAGGGCCGGAGCTTCCTGCCAGATTCACTCATCCCGACAACGACATCCGAGCTCGACGCGGTCACAGGAGTAACTTCCCATCGTGGCTTGTGAGTGATGTGGTCAGTTGGATTCGAGGTCTTGAGGGAGTCGGATACGTCGACGAACCACTCGACTGGGCTCGGACACCGTGACGATGCCCTCGCCTCCCTCCCTCCTCACCGTCTACTTCGTTTGGCATCCCCTCTCGACCGCCGGCCGTGCACTCGCCTTTCACATGTTCCACGAGCTGTGTGCAAATCCCGACTCGCCCGCGGAGCGCGGGCTAGGCATCCCCGTCCGCTTCAGAACAGCAGGTGACGACGGGGGCGTGCCGGGCCCCATCCCCTTCGGCGCCTCGGCGCACACGGCTGTGTTCATCCTGGCCGATGCGCAGTTCTCTGGAGATGGGGAGTGGCGCGCATATGCCGACCGAGTCGCCGACGCCGCGCAGGAAGGTGACCTCGTGGTGCCTGTCGCCCTCACGGCGCCGGATCGTATGCCTGGACGGTTGCAGGATCTCCAGGCGATCCGGCTCGACCAGACGGGCGACGCGCTGCGCCCCGTCACGTTGCGCCAGCGCGTGCTGCACGACCTGTGCCGCTTGCTGGAACCTGAGGCGGGCAAGGTCCGCGTATTCATCAGCTACGCGCGGGCCGACGGCGACACGCTTGCAAGGCGCGTCCGCCGCTATCTCACGGAGGAGGCGTTTCTGGACGATTTCTTCGACGAGGCAGATATCCCGGATGGGAACCGCTTTGCCGAGTTTGTGCACAGTTCCGTCGGGACGGCCCCGATTCTGCTGGCGGTTCACACCGACGCCTACTCGTCGCGCGAGTGGTGTCGACTTGAGGTGCTCGACGCCAAGAGGCAGTCAGTTCCCATCGTAGTCCTCACGGCGACCGAGCGTGGCGAAGCCCGATCGTTCCCCTATATGGGCAACGTCCCGGCCGTCCGTTGGAACGGTGATGATTGCCTGCCAGAGCTTGTCAACGCTCTGCTTCGTGAAGTGCTGCGCGCGCGCTACTTCCCCCTTCGGGCCAAGCGGATCTGTGAGTTGCAAGGGCTGCCTGCGTACGAGACCTTTGTCCATCCTCCGGAACTCTTGACTGCGCTCCTCTACCGGGAGACGGCTGCTAACGCCGACGGGCACGAGCCACGCTACCTCTACCCTGATCCGCCGCTGGGTACCGAAGAACTTGCCCTCCTGCAGCTCCTGGACCCAGATAACACCCCTCTCACTCCAACAGTGCTGAGTTCGCTATGAGTCCCCCGGGAGAGCCTATCCGCGACCAGCTACTCGTCGGCATCTCGGTTTCGGAGCCAGCGGACAGCGATCTCATCGGCCGCGGTCTGTCGCAGTTGCACGTCCGGCATGCCTTTGTGGAGATAGCGCGCCACTTGCTGGCTGCAGGCCACGCGCTGGCATACGGCGGTGACTTTCGGCAGCAAGGCTATACCGAGGCAATGCTGGACCTTGTGCGAACCTATAGTCGGCGCGATCAGCCTGGGCCGGAGCGAATCCGCGTGTATTCGGCTTGGCCGATCTGGCTTCAACTCGATGCGGACGAACGCGCCAAGGTGGCTAGTCTCGCCACGCTCGTGCGAGTCGATCCACCATCTGGGGCGCCGGAGCAACTTCCTCCCGCGACGGACCGGGCGCCCGCCGACCGGCTCTGGGCCGCACTCGCGCTTACGGAGATGCGTAGGCGGATGAATCGCGACATCGACGCCCGAGTGCTGGTCGGCGGCAGACTGTCTGGCCAGGCAGGCCTCCTCCCCGGCGTCGTGGAGGAGGCCGCACTCTCCGTCGAGGACGCCCTCCCGCTCTTCGTGATCGGTGGCTTCGGTGGAGCGGCCTCCCTGGTGGGTGCCGCCATGCGCGGCGAATCCACACCTGAATTGTCGCTGGACTATCAGCAGAACAACACCGACGACTACACCGACCTCTGGGATGAGGCGGGGCTCCGTGGCGCCCGGCCGGACATCGGCGAATTACGAGAAAGACTGGCTCAGTCCGGGCAAGCCGACCGCAACGGGCTGTCAGCTGAGCAGAACGACAGGCTCTTCGCTACCAGCGACATTGACGAGATCATCGCTCTATTGCTCAGAGGTCTGAGAGCTATGGCGGGAGACTAGACGCAAGCGGTCACGCCAACTCGAACAGACCACGCTCCAGGTCGCAACGGATGGAACCACCCTTGCGGTCGCGAATAGCGCGCCAGATTTCATAGCCTCGCAGAATCGCTCGCTCCCACTCCCCAGTGGTTCGCACCCCGACTTCAAGCCCGGAGGTCAGTTCACCGATCGTCCGCAGCAACTCGTAGTCCACATGGCGCAGGCCTTCGAGATAGTTGTGGCGCCGTGCGTAATCGAACACGAAGGCGACGATCCCTTCATCAATCACGATTGCGCGACCCCCGTCCTCGACATTGTCAACTTCAGGGTCACTCTTGCGCTTGCGGCCCATCAGTTTCCTCATTACGGGAGACCACCCGAGCAGGGTCATGTGAGCGAGGTGGAACACATCGTGGAACTTGTACCCATCATCTTCGTAGCTGTTGTCGTCGAGTGAATCGCCGACGCTGACCCCATCGATCTCGAGTATCGCCTTGCATGACGGGTCTTTCGGATTCTCGCGAATTGTGGCAACGAACTGTCTAGGAAATCTCTCTGGCTCTGGAAAGCCGTCGTCAAGATACGAGCTACCGTTGCGCTCGGCGGTTAGCCACCGTCCCCGCGTCTTCTCCAGGTTCGTGACTGCAATCTCGTCAAGTTGGATGTCGAGCTTGGCTGCCAGATTCGCCACGTACCACAGGATATCGCCGAGCTCTTCGCGGATGTGGTCTCGGAAGAACAGGTGCCCAACACCATCCCGTAGCCACTTCTTGTACTCCGTCTGAAGCGAAGCAGCTTCGCCGACGATACCGATAAGCGGCACAACAATGCCGTCGCCCCCGCGCTGAGGCAGACGATCGGTCGCCTGAGCCTTGGCCTGATACTCATTGAATTCCATTTGTTGCGCCCCCGGATCCGTCGGTTGACAATTCACGCATGCCCAGCCGCGCCAGCCTACTTCGCACCTTCGTGAGTGACCTTGCCGCATCGAGTCAGATTCCGGGGTTCCAGAATCCGTACCGTGCTTCACACGCCGCCCATAACCTCTTCCAGTTCCTCAGCCTACATGACCCTTCGTCAGAGGCTCCCCTCCTTGTCGGGGAGGCACCAGGATATCGAGGGGCTGCCCTGTCCGGGGTCCCGTTTACTTCGCTCTCGGTCCTCCTGGAGTGGCGCGACGATCCGTGGGGCGCCTTCGGGCACGAGGGGTACAGAGCGCCGGCTACCGCCAAGCCCCCTCATCAGCGAGAAGCAACAGCGACGATGGTGTGGCGTGTACTCGGCGAAGAACTCCCTTCTGAGCCGCTCCCCCTTACATGGAATGCCGTGCCGTTCCACCCGCTTGGCTCCTCCCCCGACTCGAACCGGCCGGTCCGACAACGCGAGGTGAGGGTCGGCGCTCAGTGGATCGAGAGATTCCTCAGTCTGTTTCCGCGGTCTAGGCCCTTGGCGGTTGGTCGGACAGCTTCAGTGGCGTTGGCTTCCATCGGCGTCCAGCATGTGCCGATCCGCCACCCCTCCCGGGGGGGCCTCAGGGACTTCCAAACGGGCATCGCAACTCACGGTCGCACCATGAACGGGCACTGGCAGTGACAAACCTGCCCTCGTGGGTTCACTAACCCACCGTGCCCCGTCAATGCCCTTGTCCTCGTTCTGCGGCCGACCCTGACGGGGACGGATTCCTCCTGGCCCTTGGCGATGTGCTGCTAAGGGACCGACCCCATCCTCGACCTCTTCCACCACCCGGCCCCGAGCCACTATGCCTTGGCTGGCACCCCGCGACGGAGCGCCCGCATCGCGATGAATCGCTTCCTCGATGTTGCAGCCAATGACGTAGCGGGGCGACTCACGCCAGCGACCTGGCCGCTGACCACGAGGCCGCATATCCTCATCCGACCGCCGCTCAACGCACGGGACTGCTCTTTGCGTCAGGCTACTATGGACGGGTTGAGGCAGGCTGCTGGAACAAGATTCGGGCAAGGATGGAGAACAGAGTGCACAAGGTGTTTGTTAGTTACCACCACGAAAACGACCAGAGCTATAAGGAAGGCCTGGTGGCTCTCGGAGAACGGAATAACATATTCTTCGATCAGTCTGTAGATACTGGTGATATCTCTGACGATCTTAGTGACGAGTATATACGCGAACTCATCCGGGACGGTTATTTGCGAGACTCCACTGTGACAATCGTCCTCGTTGGCACTGAGACAAAAGGCAGGAAGCACGTGGACTGGGAGATATACTCCAGCATGTACGACGGACCGATTAACAAGAAGTCTGGCATATTGGTGGTCGAGCTTCCTGAAGTGAGTAGCGGCAACATGACGGCACCTCGTGGCGAAGAGGAGAAGGAGCTCTATCCGGACATAACATCATGGACAACCGTGACTTCTAGAGCAGAATACGAGCGCCGCTACCCATATATGCCCGCCAGGATCATAGACAATCTCCTGAAGGGCCCCGCTCTAGTATCAGTCGTTCCGTGGAACAGACTTAACAAGGATGCCCTTGATTACCTCATCGAGGCGGCGTATCGAGATCGGGCAAAGTGCGAGTACGACCTGAGTCGGCCAATGAGGAGAGCCAACTCGTAGCACGAGACAGCCTGTACTTGACTGCGAGGGCGCTTTGCCGCCTCGTAGCGACGAGCGCGAAGGCGTCGGCCTGAGGCGTGTTCTAGCAGGCCATTGAGGCGACCTTTACGGCCTCCGTCTGGCCCATGCGCGAGGAGGGTCGGGAGACTAAAACGTAGAGTCCCTCTCGCTCAGGGAGGGCTGGGCGTTGTGCTACCGGATTGGCTCCCCGCACCTGTGGCCATGCGGTCACTCTAGCGAAAGGCGCGCTCGACCTGAAACAGATAGGAGTAGGCAGTCACCTTGTTCGAGTCGCCACCTCTCGCGCCCAGGACACTTGGGATCAGCCCCGCGGCCGCGAGGACCATCCCAATCGGGTCACCCGTAGTAGCAGACCAAGCTGTGCCCGCAATGCCCAGGGACCACGAGGGAAGGTTCTTCCCGAGTGCTCTGCGAGTAGATCGTTGGAGATCGTGAGCCGCATCAGCCAATTCCTGGCGCCGCTCCAGTAGCAGTGCTTCTCGTTCCTCTAGGGGGTGAACCTCGGCAAGCTCCGACATGAATCCCCGCAGGTCTCGCATATAGGCTCGATGCGCATCTCGATGTTCAGCCCGGAACTGCAGAAGGTCGTCGAGAGGCACCGAGTCCAGGTCGAAGCTGACGGGTTCGAGGTCGAGAGCGATTAACCGGTCGCGTGATGGCATTCTCTCCATGGCTAGGGTATCGAGGAGGTCTTGGAGCGCGCGCTTATCGTTGGTTGCAGGATGTATGGATAGGTTCTGCTTGTCGCCCGTTGCCCGAGCGAGTTGGGCGAGGATGACTAGGATAGTCGTGCGTACGGTAGGTTGAAGGGGAACGGAAACGCCATCCTCGCTAGGTTTCGCAAGGCCCCTCGCTCGTAGCTCCGATACCAGTGACTCAGCTAGATCAACATCCGCCCCGTAGCCCATGCGAGACTGGGACAATTCATGGAAGTGAACGTCCCTCGGCAGGTCGTCGAATACGCCGCTGGCAAGCAAACCGTTGACCACGTTGGCCAGCTTCGTCGCCATGTCGTGATCTATCCACTGTGTCGGTTCCAAGACCTCCAACAACCCGCGGTCCTCGAGCGGCTCCGCCAACACCGGGTCGGCAAGATGGTGGCGGCCGTACATGTAGCCCGGCAGCAAGATGGACACCTTGTCGAAGAACAACAGCAGCGACTTCACCCACCCGCCCTCACCCATGCGCCAGTAGGGCGCGGGATAACAGTAGGCCACGTCCAATCGTGGGCTACCTGCGTCCGCGCTCTGAGGGTTCATCTCTACGCCTTAGCCTGAATCAAAACGCGACCGCCGCTCTCGACATCAATGTTCAGGTTGTGCCCGTTGAGCAGCAGCATACCCACCAGAGGAGTGGTGTCCGCCTCGTCGATCAGCACGACTCTCGGCTGGCCTTCCCAGAGCACCGTGGCGTCGTAGGCATCGAACGAGACTCCGCTGCCATCGGCCAGCGTCGCCTCGCTCGTGCCCTGGAAGACCAGTCCCATCTCTGCCACGAGCGAGGGTGGCAGGGTCAGAAACCCGGTGAAGCCGGTGTCGATCACGGCCTCAACCTCCCGCGTCTCTCCCACCGGGCTTGCAGAGAAAGGGGTATGACGGCCTCGAAGGCGGCGTTGATCACGCCCTCGATCACTCTGCCCTCCGCCAAGGCCGGCCCCCGAAGTGATGTAACGCCCGATGCCCAACCCGAAGCAGAAAGACATCCAACGCCTCGGGGCGCTGCACCCGCAGACCATTCGCCGCGGAGAGAGCATCATCGGACATGGCCCAGCTTCCGCTGTCCACGTCGATGGCGACATACTCGCCGTGGTGGCCGGATTCCACTTGCGCCTTGATATCCCGCTCGTAGATTTCCCGGCCGAGGCGAGTGGTTTCCTCCCTGGGCCTGCGCTCGCGGGAGGGAATCTCTGCGTTCGTCATCCGTCCTCCTTCACGGGCACGCCTCTACCTCCGCTTATTCTACGTTGGGAGTATCTCAGCGACACACCGATCAGCAAGTACCAGTACCGTCAGCGGGCCGGCGGCGCGAACTGCACAGACTGGCTCGACATCGCGAGCAGCAGCGTGACCACCACCGCAGGCGACGCGCGACGCCTGGTCCTTGCGCACGAAGGGGCCGCCATCGGCCGTCCGCCAGCCGCTTGGCGCAGCGCACGCGACAGGGGCTGGGCTGCGTTGACAGCACGGCGCTCGCAGACAACCAACAGGTCGGGAATGCAGCAACAGGGGGGAGGCGATGTTGCGCCAGGTGAGCGGCGCGTGCGGGTCCAGCGGCCGGGCGCTCCAGCGCCGGAGGGCGAGGTTGGCGGCGGAGCGGTCGCGGCGTGCGAGCAGCGCCAGCCCGCGGTCCGAGAGCACGAGCCGGCCCGCGACGCGATCGACGAGCGACGCCTCCCGGAGCGGCTGCAGGAGCTGCGAGACCTGCCGGGCGGAGACGCCCAGCAGCGCCCCCAGGTCGGCGGGCGCCAGCCACGGCCAGTCGGCGATCAGGCCGAGCGCGCGCTTGCGGGCCGCGCCGAGCGTGGCGGGGAGCATCCAGTCCGCGCGCAGGGCGCGCGGGCCGGGGCCGCGCGGGAGGGTCGCACGGGCGAGGGGCTCCTCATCCGGCCAGGCGCCGCGTCGCGTTCGAGGGCGAGGAAGGCGGGTACGGAAATCCGGGCCATCAGCCGCGCCGTGTGACGCAGCCGCACGGCGTCGGGTACGAGCAGCAGGCAGGCGCCCGGGCGCGGTCCAGCGGGACGTTGCCCACCCGCGCAGGCCGATCGTCAGGTGTGTTCGAGCCGCCTGACCAGTGGTCGAGGTCGCGAGTCGCCGACCGGTGTTGCCGCAACTTCCGCGCTCTCGTACCGTCCCCAACACCATTAGGAACAGCGCACGCCCCGGAGGTAGCTCCGATGGACCGAGTCGACATTCACCGACTCCTCGCAAAACTCGAGGAGTTCGATGCACTGCGCGACAGCGATATCGTGAACCGAACCGAGCTTGAACGTGTCAGGCCATCGTACGCCGACGGGTGGCCTTCCGAACTCAGCCCTGCCGTCCGACAGGCCCTCGAAGAGGCAGGGATCGCTCGACCCTACCAGCACCAAGTCGACGCGATCAGCGAGTCGCTGCGCGGCTCCGACGTGGTGCTTGAGTCTCCGACAGCGAGTGGGAAAACGCTGTCCTTTACAGCACCCATGCTCCATGCGCTGAAGGAGAGCCCCGGCTCCCACGCCATGATGATCTACCCGATGAAGGCACTTGCTTTCGACCAACGCGAGCAGATCAGGACGATCTGCCAGCCCCTGGGCATCGAGTCGTGGCCATATGACGGCGACACCGATGACGAATACAAGGCTGCCCTGCGCCAACACCCCGCTCACATCATGCTCACCAACCCCGAGTACCTGAACATGTCGTTCCTGGGCAGTCGAGAGGCTTGGAGCAGGCACTCCGACGGGGCCCGGTTCCTCCGCAACCTCCGTTTCATCGTCATTGATGAAATGCACGAATACCGCGGTTTCTTCGGAAGCAACATGGCGCTCCTCCTGCGCCGCTTCTTCCTCTACCTGGATCGCATCGGCGCGCGGCCGCAGGTGTTCCTGTCAACGGCCACGTGCGCCAACCCAGAGGAGCACGCGAAGTCCCTTACTGGGCGAGATGTGAGGCTTGTCTCGGCAAGGGATGTCATGCGCCCCAACCGCCACTTCGTGTTCGTAAACCCAGCTATACCTGACTTCCAGTACTGGGACATCCTGCGCCTGCGCGTTGAACACGCCGCACTTGCCGTCCTGGCCGAAGGACTCCAGGTCCTGGTCTTCTGCCCGACCAAGCGATTCCTGGAGGCAGCCTTCAGCAACAGCCGCAAGCGAGCCCCCGAGCTGGGCTTGGATCCCGACCAGATCTCGGCCTACCACGCGGATCTGAAGCCCGACCGGCGTCAGGAGGTCCAGGAGCGGATCAAGGCCGGGACGGTCCGCGTCGTGTTCACGACGAATGCGCTTGAGATTGGACTGGACGTGGGTGGCATGGACGGCGTGATCCTGGCTGGCTTCCCTCCCAGCGTCATGTCAGCGTGGCAACAGATTGGCAGGGCGGGTCGCAGTTGGGACAAGGACGCCTTCGTCGTTTTCTACGCGATGAACGACCCGATTGACCGATTCTTCGTGAGCAATCTGGACGCCTTCTTGGAGAAGCCGTTTGACGAGCTGGTCGTCGACCCTGGTAACAAGGAGCTGATCGGCAAGCACCTCCCGTCACTCATGGAAGAGACGGGCGGGAAGGTGGAGCCGTCGGAGGAGCAGATCCTCGGTTCTGCGTTCTACGGGGCGGCCGCGGAAAACGCCGGAACGGTCCCCCCGGGATTCAAGCCGCAACCTCGGCTGAATCTTCGAGGAGGCATCGGGCAATCATTTGCCCTCAAGAGGAACAACGAGAAGTTGGGGCAAGTCTCGGCCATGCGACGGTTCCGTGAAGCCTACATCGGAGCCATCTTTCCCTTCTTCGGCCAGCGTTACCGGGTCAGGTCGCACGAGGAACAAGCCGTCGTCCTGGAAGACTGCGACCCCCACCTCAGGACCGAACCGGGATTCTACTCAGTCCTTACGAGGTCGGACTTCTTCGATGGCGTCGCCTACGGCGAGACTGGCGTCTATTACGGATCGCTGGACATCGTGGTGAACTTCACCGGCTACAAGCTCATCGATGAGCGATCGGGTGAGACCATCAGGACGGGCGGCGATGACGACGCGCTCTTTCAGAACAACTTGCACTCCTTCTGGATCGATGCGCCGAAGAGCGATGTCGGCGTCGACGGCATCGGCGCGCTGGAGCACATGATCCGTGTCGGCGCGATGTTCGTGATCCCCGCGGACCGGTTCGACACGAGCACGTACTCAAGAACCGGGAGTGAGTTGTCTGCGTACTACTACGAGAACTACCCAGGCGGCATTGGAGTGGCCAAGAAGCTCTTCGACGTCTGGCACGTGGCGCTGGAGAAGGGACTAGAGATCGCTCGTGGCTGCAGTTGCTCCAAGGGCTGCCAGAACTGTATTGAGCCGGCCAAGTCGTGGGACATCAGCAACGCGAATATTGACAAGCGGAAGGGCATCGAGTTGGCGGAGCAACTGCTCGCAGCGGTGCGCGAGGGGCCTGACCGCCGCTTCCAAGACGGGCTGATGATGCGGGTCTAGCACTCTGCCGGAACGATGGACCTCAAGCAGGCGGTTGCCAGCACGTGAATGGTGAGTTGCTTATCGGCCCTCGGTATGGCCGCCGGCCAGCGCGGGGTGCGCGTGGTCGCCCGCTACGGGCGCTCGACTTGCTCTGCCTCGATGAGCTGGGCTTCCTGTATCCCCCTTCGAGGGCGATGGCCGTACCGCCGTCTTCGCTCCGGACGAGGTCGGCAATTGTGCTGGCCACCCCGGTCGTGAGCGCCACCGAGAGTGTCTGTGGCGGCGGGTTCATCCGGGAGCAGGCGCGTTGGGCAATGGCCTGCTCCGATCATGGCATGCCCTGGTGATTGGCGCCACCCCGGGCTGGACGGGTAGTCTCCCGCCGTGAGGGTCTTCATCAGCTCTGTGAGGACAGGTTCGTACCACGCGAGCAATGGGAGCAGGCCAACGCCATGAATGAAGAGGCGCTGATCGCTCGGCTCCGGGCCGGCCTCCACACACTCAACGACCTGGCGAACCGGGGCCAACTCAACGAAGCGGCAACCCGGCAGTGGTTGGTCGATGTGGTCATAGAGTGGCTGCAGTACGACACGAACCGAGTTCAACAAGAAGTCACCGACGCGGGGAACCGTCCGGACTATTTGCTCTACACCGACCCCGTCCCGAATGACGATCCTGCCCAAGTGGTGGTCGAGGCCAAACCACTGAATACGGACTTCGACAAGTTAAACCCTGCCGACCGCACGGCAGCGCCCGACCGACAGGCCATCCGCTATCTCCGAGACCACACCCAGAGCGGCGCCTCGACGCTGGGAGCACTGACCGACGGCCTCCGGTGGCGGTTGTACTGGAAGACGGGCGGGAACGTTGAGCGCCTCGATGAGATCGATGTCGGCCCTCTCGTGCGTGGGGAGGATGAGTCGCAGGCCCCATTGGATCGCCTGAGGACGACGCTCGCCCGCTCACGGAGAGGTGCCCATGGCCGTGCCGGAGAACAGGCGTTGCGCGCGCTCGGAACGGCGCTACGAACCGTGGACATGGATCGGTATCCAGAGCAGGCGCTCCGCGCCCTCGGCGCGCGCGGCGAGCGTCTCAAGATCCTGCCGCAGATCGACGGGGACCTTCTGCTGGGGCGGGATCGCGACCAGGCGAAGCAGGATTGGAGTGACCACGCTCATGTCGACGGGCCGACCCTCCGCTCAGAGCGCGATGAGCAGCTTCGCCTCGATGGCGGCGATGACGAGGCTTTGCGACTGGCCGTTCGTGTTGCGGTTGTCCGGTTTAAGTCCACTGAGCACGGTATCGGGCGGGAGGATGCCGCGCGTTGCGCTCGCATCCTCGCGGCGCGCACTCCTACACGGACTGCCGTAACGGTGGTCTGGCAGGCAGGCGATGCGGGCAGCGTTGCTCGGCTAGCGCTCGCGACAGGCCGGGAAGTCGCCATGACGCAGCCCTTCGATCCCGAGGTGCCAACTGCGACCGCCCGCAAAGCCGTCGAGCGCATACTCGAGGTGCTCGCCCGCCCTACCGTCACCCGGTCGGCACTGAGGGAAGCCCTCGACGTACGCCCGCTGCAGCACGACTTCTATACAAGCATCAGGGACTGGATGCTGCGCGCGCGTAGGCGGCCGGACGCGTTTGGTGATGCACCTGAAGATGAGCAGCACGAGATCCTCCTGCGACATCTCGTCCGGGTCATTTTCGTGTGGATCCTGCAACAAGAGGGTCGCATCCCGTCGTTACCGTTTGCACCATCCTTCCCGCAAGAGCACAGCGTCCACGACTACCACGGTGGCGTCCTTCGGTTCCTGTTTCATCAGCGACTCAACACGCCCAAGCAGCATCGCGATCCGCACCCGGAAGGACCCATCGAAGAAGCGCTCACTGAGGTTCCGTTCCTCAACGGATCACTGTTCGAGGAACGCCCGGGAGATGAGCAGTTGCGCCTCCCGACGGACACCTACTGGCACCCTGGCGAAGATCACGGTGGTGACCCTGGGCTCTTCGACATCCTTGCGCGATACCACTGGACAGCTGACGAGCAACGCCCCGGTGAGCGTGAGCAGACGCTCGATCCAGAGCTGCTGAGTAACCTGTACGAGCAGCTCGTTGTCGACCCGACGAAGGAGCTGCTCGGTGTGCAGCCCGGCGAGGAGAGGGTCCGAGCGCCCGGTGGCACCTACTACACCCCGATGGACGTCGCGGGGGAGATGGCAGCCGACGCGCTAGCGGCGGCGGTGCGCCCGCTGTGGCAAGAGGAGCTTGGGGAGAAGACGCTGCTCAATCTGTTCCGTGATCCAGAGGCAGCCCGCAATCTTGGGGATTTGCGCGAGAGGGTGCGTGATCGCCTCGCCCGCAAGCTGGAGTCGCTGCGCGTTTTCGACCCCGCCGTGGGGAGTGGCGCGTTCTTGCTGGCGAGCCTGCAGGCTCTCAGAACTGCTCTTCGAGTCCTCCGCCCCAATCACCGGGATCCGACTCGGCGCATCGTAATGCATCAACTAGCCGGGCAGGACATCAACCCAATGGCGGCTCAGATTGCCCGATTGCGCCTGTTTGTGGCCCTTCAGTCCGCCGCCGCCGAGGACGACGATGAACCGCTCCCCAACCTGGAAGCTCGCATCATCTGCGCCGACACACTCTCGACCCATCCCGTGCCCGCTTACGAGCCGTTCGTGCGCGGTGCGGGACGCCAGATTGATCTTGCCGCCGCATTGCCAGACGGCGGCCTAAGCGGAGCACTGCGGGCCATCGCGGCAGTTCGGGAGCAGTGGCCCGACGATCACGAAGAAGAAGCCAAGGCAGCCCGGCGGACCGCCGACCGGCAAGCTCGCGAGCGGCTGAGGGCAGTGTTGGAGCAACTCGACGAACATCTGGGCGTGGGCGCAAAGGAGGAACTCTACGCGCTCGCCGATTACCCCATGCTTGAACTCGGCCACGACGAGGCTGCCCAGATCGACCCTCGGCTGCTCTTCGCCCAGGACGAAGAAGGCTGGCCGGGCTTTGACGTGGTCATCGGCAATCCGCCGTTCCAATCATTCCGCGCCTCGGAGATAGGGGAGCAAGAGCACACCGCGCTTCAGGGGCGCGGCTACCGCGCCACAGGAGTCCACGACATCTATGCGCTGTTCTGCGAAGCTGCGCTCGCGCTCGCCCGCCCAGACGGCGGCGTGGTGGAGTTAGTGTTGCCGCTCTCAATCGCGTTCGGGCGGGCTCAGCGCGTGCTGAGACGTATCTTCGAGGAGAGTTGCAGTTCGTTGAGTGTGCGGCACTACAACGTCGCGCCAGATGGGCTGTTCAATGCCCACCCTTTGCGGAGGGAGTGGAAGAACCGACAGAGGACCACCGTTCTCACGGCTGTGCGTGGCGAGAGCAGCCCTCGGCTACGAACAGACGCGTTGCTCCGTTGGCATGCGTGGGATCGCGCAGCGGTACTTCAGCGTCGCCCGCGCCTAGACCTACGGGCGGACACCAACCTTCCTGGCGCTCAGTGGGCGCGCATTCCCAATCGTCCTGTCGAAGATCTCCTGCGCGCGGTCTCGCGCCAACAGACCCCGCTCCACAGACTCCTCGTGACCCACGCTGCGGACGAGTCACATGTGCTGACACGTCCAAAGACAGCTGGCTATTTTGTCAGTGTGGTGCCTCCTGGTCACCGCGAGAGGGTGCGCGAGGTCCCGCTGCACCTGCCGACGGAAGAGGATTTGTTGCTCGCGATGGCTGCGTTCAACGGGCATGTCGCGTACGCATGGTGGCTCGCGCTCGGCGACGCCTTCGACGTCACTCCGCGCACCTTCGGCGCGTTCACGATTCCCGATGCGTGGATGCAGGAGCCCGAGAGGGCACTCGATCTTGGGCAGGAGTTGCTCGATGCGATCCCCCACGCGCGCATGGCGAGTCAGTACCACGGCGAAGAGCGTGTGAACATCAACTTCTTCCTGTTGAAGAACGCTGGTATCGATGTCATCAACCGCCTGGACTTGTTCCACATTGAGTCACTAGGCCTCGATCCTGACCAGATCTTGCCGACCTTTGGCTCTAATGCGGTCGGACAATGGCTGGAACTACAGCGAATAAGGAGATTGACACGCCTAGCGTGCTGCGTTCCCCTCAGCACGCTATTCCGTCTGGGCTTCCCAAATGGTGCCCCTGGGTCCGTGCACCCCGCCACGACCGCACCGACAGCGCAAGTGCCTTGATGTCTGGCATCCATCCAGCACTGACGCCAACAGGCGGGCGACGCTCGTCACCGGAAGCCTGAACACACACCCGCCGTCGAATGCTCCGTGGGAGAGGAAGCGAACGGGACTCGCCGACCATAGGCGGCTGGAATTCAACCTCGAGCTGACCCAGGTCGGATCGTGGAGCGAAGCCTCCATTTTCGACCGTTCGCGGCGGCTCGCTGATCGGGTCGTCACCATCTGGCCACGCCCGTAGCGATCGCAGGCTGACCAGCGTCAAACCCGACCTCTCGTCCGACTCAGTCCGACCGCGGAGGATTGGGCGAGCCGACACAGGTAGAGACCCTGCTCAGCCGAACGGGCGCACCAGCACCCCGCCCACGGGAGCGCGCCAGGCTGCTCCCAGCGGCCCCTCCCGCTCGATGAGGGCGCGGTGCGAGACCCGCAGCGGCAGGTCGACGCGGGCGCGGGCGGTCTCCCTGCGCGCGACGCCCAGGAAGTGGGCTAACGCGATCTCATCCTCGAAGACGACGAGCACGGCCGGGCGCACACCATGGTCGTCGGTGGGGCGCTGGGAGGCGTAGTAGCGCAGGTAGGGGGCGAGGCGGGCGGCCATCGTGGAGGGCCTGACGGCGCGGCGCTCCCACTCGAGGAAGAACGCCCACGGCGTCCCCCCGCGGCGCAGCACGCCGAAGGCGTCGGGGTGGACGGAGTGCAGGACGCCACGGTGGCGGAAGTAGCGTGACGCCCGGTGTGGCGGGTCGAGCTGCGCCACCTCCCAGCCCTCGTCGCGCGCCTGCCGGGCCAGCGCCGCCACGACGCCGTGCACGGCGGCGGTGTGGTCGAGGTTGCGCAGGAGCTGGCGGCTGCGCCTGCCGGCGACGTTGCGCCAGCTGAGCGGCGCGTCCCGGTCCAGCGGCCGGGCGCTCCAGCGCCTGAGGGCGAGGTTGGCGGCGGAGCGGTCGCGGCGCGCGAGCAATACCAGCCCGCGGTCCTGCAGGACGAGCCGGCCCCGCACGCGGGCCACGAGCGACGCCTCCCGGAGCGGATGCAGGAGTTGCGAGACCTGCCGGGCGGAGACGCCCAGCAGCGCCGCCAGGTCGGCGGGCGCCAGCCACGGCCAGTCGGCGATCAGGCCGAGCGCTCGCTTCCGGGCCGCGCCGAGCGTGGCGGGGAGCATCCAGTCCGCGCGCAGGTCGCGCGGGCCGAGGTCGCGCGGGACGGTCGCACGGGCGAGGGGCTCCTGATCCGGCCAGGCGCCGCGCTTCGCGACGTGCGCGAGGACTTCCCGGAGCGAGAGGAGCGGGGAGCCGGAGGCCGTGCGCCAGATGCGCGCGCTCGTCCCGGCCGCCGCCGCGTCGCGTTCCAGGGCGAGAAAGGCGGGTCCGGACGCCTGCGCCATCAGCCGCGCCGTGTGGCGCAGCCGCACCGCGTCGGGGACGAGCAGCAGGCAGGCGCCCGGGCGCGGCCCCTCGCGCAGCCGCCAGAGGCGCTTGGCGAAGGAGGTGCGGTCGGCGGTCGGTCCCTCCCTGACCACGAACAGCCTGCGCCCGTCGGGGAGCGCGAGCGCGGCGTCCATCGGCAGCGCCCGGTACCAGCGGAAGCGCAGCGGCCAGGCGGCGTCCGTGATCGCCGAGGCGAGCCGGTAGATGGAGGCCACGCCGTCGAGGCGCTCCAGCAGGAGCCGCCGCCAGTGCGCCGTGAGCGGCCGCGAGCGCAGCAACTCGCCCAGGCCGACGCCCTCCTCGGCGGCGAGCCGGCGCAGCCCGGCCAGCGTGAGCTGGTAGCGCTGCGTGGACGCGAGCAGCTCCGATGCGTGGGCGTGGGGGAGCGGGGCGGCGAGCCCCGCCTCCTCCAGCGCCGCGCAGGCCGCGTAGACCGCCCCCCGCGACCAGCCGGAGACGGCGGCCGCCTCCAGCCGGTCGAGGAAGGGCATCTCCCCGAGCAGCCGCAGCAGGTCGCGTTCGGCCGTCACGCGGCGTCCTCCCCGGAGGAAGCGCCGGGCGGCCGGGTGCGCTTGCTGCGCGGTCCCTTCCCGCGGGAACCGTCCCCGGACGCGCCGTCGCGCGACTGGTCCCGCTGCTCCGGTCCGGATTCCGCCTTGCCGCTGCCCTCCTCCGCCATCTGCTCAAGCCACAGATCGACGCGCCTGCGCCCCTCGGCGCGCTGGGCCGCGATCTCCTCCTCGGTGAGCAGGTAGGCGGACGCCTCGTCGCGGATGCGCGCGGCCGTCTCCGGATTCCCGTCATCCGGCTTGCGCACCTCCATCGAGAAAGCGGGCGCGCGCTCCGTGCCGACCGTCGCGCGCACGTAGGCGTGGTGCACGGGCAGGGAGACGACGTCCTCGACGGAGACGCGCTCGCGGTCCAGCTCCCAGACGAGCTGTTGCGCGTCGGAGCCCGCCACCTGGAAGACGGCGAGGCAGCCGACGTTGGCGAGCAGCGTGCTGCGCAGCGTGGGGGAGAGGTCGTCGAGCTTGTCGAGGCTCTGCGTGGCGAGCACGCAGCTCGCCCCGTACTTGCCCAGCTCCGACAGCATCGACTCGTAGTCGACGCCCGGCATCGACTGCATCTCGTCGACGACCACGAGCGCGCCGCGCCGTTGCGCCTGGGGCAGCTCGCCCTGCTCGCGGATGACGGCGTCGGTGAGGTTGAGGATGGAGGCCCCGACGAGCGCGGCGACGTCCTTCCCCGCCGCGCCCTGCGCGGTGGAGACGAGCAGCACGCCCCCGTCGAGGATCGTCCGGCGCAGGTCGATGGTGGAGCGGGGCTGGCCGAGGATGGCGCGCGCCCGCTTGGAAGAGGCGTAGTAGGAGAGCCGCGTCTGCACGGGTGCGAGCGCGTCGGCGCGGTACTCGCGGCGCCAGCCCTTGAAGTCGCGCTCCCACCAGTCCAGCAGGAACTCGTCGCTCACCCGCTTCAGCACCAGCGTGCGGAAGCGGTCGTCGGAGAGCAGGCGCAGCCCGTCGAGGATGGTGTACTGCTCCTCGGCGGCGGTGGCGGGGTGGGCGTTGTGCTCGTGCAGGGTCTTCACGACCTGCTCGAGGATCGACTGCATGCGCGGGCCCCACTGCTCCCAGAGCCCCTTCGCCACGCGCACGACCGAGTCGGCGGTGCGGTCGCGGTCGCTGAAGACGCGCGTGTCGAGCAGGTTGATGCCGGGGTAGCCGCGCTCGCCCGCGAGGTCGAGGAGGCGTACCTGCCCCGCCAGCGACTCGGGGACCTGCTGGAGGATGTCGGCGACGAGGTCGGCGTGGGGGTCGACGACGACGATCGCGTCGCCGTCGCGGCCCGCCGCCTTCTCGCGCAGCCTGTGCGCGACGAGGTGCTGCATGAGCGTGGACTTGCCCATGCGCGTGCGCGCCACGTAGAGGTGGTGGCGGCGCAGCAGGTCCTCGGGGAAGCGGATCTCCCGCGGGGCGCCCGCCGTGGTCTGCCCGACGAGCGCCCCGCCGCTCACGTCCCTCGCCTGGGGGACGAGCACTCTCGCCCCGGAGCGCGCGACGAGCGGCGTCTCGTCCTTCGCCCCCGGCGGGTGCCAGAGCGCCGCGGCCTCGCGCACGCCGAGCACGCTGCGGCTGCGCAGCAGGCCGGCCGGGGCGGGATGCAGGGCGGCGGGGTCAGGGACGGCGGGCCGCACCTCGCCCGCGCGCAGGCGCGCGCCCGCCGGGTGGTCGTAGTGGCGGTAGGCGGCCGCCACCGGCTCGAGCAGGTGGCGCGCCCGTTCCTCCGTGCCTCCGGGCGGGAGGATGGCGGTGACCTCGATCTCCGCCTCGAAGGCGAGGCGCGAGACCTTCTCCTCGATCAGGCGCGGGTCGAAGACGCGATTCCGGGAAGCCTGCCAGCGCGCCCAGGCCCAGCCCGCAACGCCGAGCGTGAGGGCGACGCCCGCGCCGAGCGCGACCGTCTTCCACTCCTCGCCCGCCTGCCACCAGCGGTAGCCCTGCAGGAGGGCGCCGCCGGCGACGCCGAGGATCGCCAGGCCCACGAGCTCGACGCGGTGGCGGCGCGACTCGCTGATCTGGTAGGAGTCGGTCCGCTGCGGCAGGGCCGGTTCGTGCGCCCGCTGCTGGTGCGCGCGCGACCAGTCGGGGCCGAGCGAGCGCAGCCGCAGGCGAGCGACGACGCGCTCGCCCTCGTCCGCCTCGCCGAGCGCCCCGAGCAGGGCGAGGATCGGGTCGGAGCCGGGGTCGAGCAGGTCGTCGTCGGCGAAGACGCGCAGGGGCACGTACTCCGGTCCGCCCGGGCGCAGGGTCATCGCCCAGGCCTGCTCGCCCGCGGCGAGGCGCAGCGGGTCGTCGTCGCGGGGCATGTCGTGGACGCCGGCCTGCGGGTAGTGGGCGGCGAGCTGCCGGCGCACGCCCTGGCCGTCCAGGCAGCGCGCCATGAGGGTGACGCCCGAGGCGTCGCCGCAGAGATCGAGCGAGAACGGCTCGGGCACGGCGATCGAGCCGAGCAGGTTCTCGACGCCGAGCAGCGTGCGCTCGCCCGTGCGCGGCGGCGTCACCGCCAGCAGCACGGGCTGCGGAGGGGTGGCCGGCTTGAAGGGGTTGAATCGCATGAGGGGGGTTCCTTTCTTCGTGGTCGTGGCCGGGTCGGAGCGGTGTTCGTCGCTGGTGTTCGTTGTCTTCACGGGGTCCTCCTGACGGGTGTCGATGTGAGGTGATGCGTTCGGGCTCGCTTACGGGCGTGCTGCCGTGGTCATCGGCGTGTTCTCCGGCCCGGTCGCTACTGGTCGTCTTGCTGGGGCGTCGCCGCCGCGTCGCGCCGGTGCGCGCCCGGCCGCCACTCGATCAGCTCGGCCTCCTCGGGCGTGGCCTCGATGCGGATCGGGAAGCGGTTGCCGCGCGCGAGCAGGAGGCCGTCGCCGCGCGGGCAGGAGAGCAGCCAGCGTTGCAGGTCCTGGGGGAGATCGAAGGCGTCGCCGACGGTCGAGATCGCGGCGGCGTCCTGCTGGAGCAGCAGCTTGAAGGCGGCGTTCTGGAGCAGCGCCCGGCCGCTGTGGCCGGTGATCGCGCGCGAGGGGTCCTCCGAGAGCAGGTCCTGCACGTCCTGGGTGATGAACTGCAGCCCGAGGCGGTGCTTCCGCGCGCGCTTCGCCATCGAGACCATGAAGGCCGCGCCCTCGGGGTGCTGCATGATCGACCAGACCTCGTCGACGACGAGCAGGCGCGGCTTCGGGTCGCGCGCTGCCGCGGCCCAGACCGTCTCCGTGCAGACCATCGCGGCGGCGGGCCGCAGCTCCGGCTCCAGCAGGCGCAGGTCGAAGACGGTGACGAGCGCCTCGTTGGCGAGCAGGTCGTCACCCTCGTCGGTGAGCAGGTGGCGCAGGCTGCCGGTGGCGAAGGGCCGCAGCAGCCTGGCCAGCGCGGGGTCGCCTTCGGCTCCATCCTTCAGGTAGGCAAAGAAGTCGGCGAAGCCGGTGCGCTCGCGCGGCTGCGCGTAGTAGGCGGCGAGCGCGTGGTCGAGCGAGGCCCGCCGCTCGGCGCCGAGCGGCTCCCCCACCATCACCTCGATCAGCCGCCGGAGGCTGCCGATGCGCAGCAGCAGCTCCTCGGGGTCGGCGCGGTCGATCACGAAGGGGTTCATGCCCTCGCCGGCGACGCCCGGGGAGAGCACGCGCCCGCCGGCCGCGCGCGCCATGTCGGCGTACTCGCCCTCGGGGTCGATCACGTAGGCGACGACGCCCCGGCAGAGGCCGCGCAGCACGCCCAGCTTGGTCGCAAAGGACTTGCCGGAGCCCGAGCGCGCGAGCACGGCGGTGTTGGCGTTGAGGTGGGTGCCGTCCCAGGGGTCGTAGACGACCGGCGACGACGCCCGCAGGTCGATGCCGCGCAGGTCGCCGCCGCGCGTGTCGAGGTCGGGCGGGGAGAAGGGGTAGAGCAGCGCCAGCGAGGTGGTGTCGAGCGTGCGCCAGGCGGCGACGGCGTTGAGGCCCAGCGGGAGCGTGGAGAGCAACCCCTCGCGCTGGCGGAAGGGCAGCGCGTCGAGCTTGCCCAGGGTCGACGCGAAGTGCGCCTTCGCGGTTTGGGTGATCTCGGCGAGGGTCTCCTCGTCGGGGGCGTGCAGGGTGAGCGAGAGCGAGGCGTGGAAGAGGCGCTCGCGCCCGCGCTGCACCTCGTCGCGCAGCCGCATCACGTCCTCGAGCGCGATCTCGGCCTCGGAGGAGAGGCTCTTGCCCTTTCGCAGGGAGAGCGAGCGCGCCGACTCGAAGCGCACCTTCTGCCACTCCAGCGTGCGAGCAGCCGTGGCCGTCGGGATCGGCCCGAGGTGGAGGGAGAGGTCCATCGGCGCGCCCGCCGCCAGCAGGCCCTGCAGGAAGCCGGGCGACAGCGAGCGCGGCCACTTCGCCAGGTGCAGCGAGCGCGCGAGGTGGTCGCCCACCTTGATCTCGCGGCGGTTGAACTCGGCCTCGACGGGCGTCTCCTCGTCGAGGTCGCGCGGGGAGCCGCCGAGGGCGGCCGCGAGCACGAGCATGCGCAGCTGGCGGCCCGTGAGCGGATGGATGGAGAGGCCGGCGCGCACGAGCAGCGAGCGCAGCTCCTCCATGCGCTCGTGCTCGCAGACGGCGTAGAAGCGGCGGTCGAGGATGCCCTCGCGCCGCTCCAGTTCGCCGAGCAGCCGCCTGAGCGACTCGGCAGCCGCCCTCGTCCGCGGGGGCAGCCCGGGCGGCTGCGCGGCCTTGAGGTCGTCGCGCAGCTTGCCGAGGCCGGGCGGGTGCTGGCGGACGAGCAGCTGCAGGGGGAAGTCGCAGGCGTTGAGCGCGCCCGCGAAGGATCCCAGGCGCGGCTCGTCCAGTTCCAGGCCGAGCACCTCGCAGACGCCGAGCTTCTGGCCGTCGAGACGCACCGGCCCGTCGTCCTCGAGGTGCGAGAGCATGAAGGCGAGCGGCAGCCCCGGCGGCGGCTTCGGTTCCGGGTCATCGGGATTGGTGGCTCGAGGCGCGGGGTCCACGCCCTCCGAGGATGGTGCGGAAGCGGCAGCCCTGCCGGGCAGGAGCGCCGCTCCCCGCTTCGTCAGTTCGAGTAGCTGTCTCATCGGAATGCGCTCCTTGTCGTGTGTCAGGGGGTGAAGAAGGGGAGGACGCCGGCGCGCAGCAGGGCGGCGACGCCCTTCGCCGAGAGCACGAGCGCGAGGCCGGCCACGGCGAGGAAGACGGCGCTCCTGGCGCGCCCGCCGCCGCGCTCCTCGGCGCCGTCGGCCATGAGCAGGAATCCGGCCCAGACCAGCGAGAAGACGGTCAGCCCCGAGGCGGCGTAGGCCATCGCCGTGAGCGCGTCGTCGAAGGCGTCGAGCATGGCCCGCTCCTCCTCCGGGGCCGCGCCGGTCGTAACCAGCGCGACCCCGCAGAGGAGCAGGGCGGTCTTGATTCGCCTCACCAGGGCCACTCCCAGCCGAGCTGTTCGAACCACTCGCGCAGCTCGCCCGCTCCGGCGGGTACCGGCGCGACGGGCTCCGGCTCGGGCTCGGGCTCCGGGACGGCGAGCGCCCGGTAGGCGTCGTCCGCGCGGATGCTCGACGCGAGCGCCAGCGTCTCCGAGCGGGTGCGCGCGAGCGGCGCCCGCTCGGAGACCGCGGCCTCGACGCGCTCGTCATGGACGACCGTGAAGACCACGTCCTGGCTGACGGTCGAGGCGGGCACGTAGCAGCTGGCCGTGACGGTGTGCTCCGTGACGGTGCCGTCCTCGTTGGGGATCGCGACCGTCTCGCTCACGGTGTCGCCGAAGGCGGGGATGCCGACCGTCGCCGTCTCCGTGAGTTTCTCCACCCGCCGTGGGCGGTGCGTGAGCTCGACCAGCGGCGGCAGGCCGATGCTGAGCGACGCCTCCAGCTCGGCCTCGATGGCGAGCGCGCGGACGCCCTCGCCGGTCCCTACCGGCAAGCGGAAGCTGGTCTCGCCGCCGGCGACGAAGGAGACAGTCGTCTCCGCCGCGCCGGACCCGACCGTGACGGTTCCCGTGATGGAAAGAACCTCGGCCGCGATCAGCGCCGTCGTCGTGACGTCGGCGTGCCCGGTCACCGCCTGCAGGGAGACGGCCTCCTCGATCGTGCTCGCGCACGTCGAGGCGACCACGCCCTCGACAACACCCGGCGTCCAGCCGAGCGAGACGACGCGCACGGCGCACAGCTCGCCCGTCGCGGCAGGGAGCGGCCAGGGCAGCCGCTCGCCGTCGAGGCTGAGCGCCCCCGCCTCCCCGAGTTCGTCCCGCCAGGAGAAGACGAGCGACGGACCCGGGCCGTGCAGGGGCAGGTCGTAGCTCGCGCGCTCACCGGCATCGAGAGAGGACACCGCGTAGTAGCGGGTGGAGCGCCCCTCGGGGCCGCCGTAGGCGCGCACCGTGAGCTGCAGGTCCGTGGCCGCCCGCAGGGCGACCTCCGCGCGCTTGCCGCCGACCGTGAGCTCCTCGACGAAGAGCCGCCGTCCGGGGACCAGGGGCGGGGGCTGGAACTCGATCTCCTCGGAGCTCCAGCCCTCGTCTCCGGGCTCCTGGGCGAGCGCCGCGGCGAGCGGCAGCGTGCTGAGCACGACCAGCGCCAGGACGGCCGCCGCGAGAAAACTCTTCCAGAAGCCGCGCTTGCCGCGCCGCTGCTGGCCGAGCCGTTGCTCGCGGTCCTCGCGGGCCGCCGGCTGCGCGCCGTCCGGCTGCTCGCCGCCGCGCCGCCTGCCGAAGAGGCGCTGCGGACGGAAGGGCAGGCGCCCGGTGCGGCGCTCGCCCTCCTTGCGCTTCTGCGCGGCGCGCCGGGTCCGGCGCAGCACCCGCCTTGCCAGCAGCCGCAGGGGATCGCCCTCGCGGCCCCCGGGCGACTGCGCGGGCGCGGGCGGCTCGATCCGCGCCAGCTCCGCGGGAGGCCCGGCGTAGCGCCGCGCCCCGAAGGCATAGCGGAGCAGGTCGGCCGCCACGAGCGGCAGCCGCCTGCCCCCGATGCGCCCCGCGACGACGGCCAGGCCGCCGAGCGCGAAGAGCGCGGCGGCGGCCATGCGCACCCCGGAGGGACCGACGGGGGCGTAGTGATAGAGACCGTAGGCGAGGGCGCAGACGGCCGTCATCGCCACGATCTGGGGAAAGGTGAACCACAGCAGGACGCGGTCCTCGACCTGCACGTGGGTCGGTACCTCGTGTGCTTGCATAACGACGTCTCCTCTCACCCGAGCGCCTACGAGGACTCGGGCTCGGGGATGTCGTCGATGTCGACCACGGGGTTGGAGACGGCGTCCATCACGAGCTCGACGACGCCGAAGGCGACCATCGCCAGCACGATGCCGGCGAGGGCCGTCATCATCGCGCTCTTGCCGCGCTCCATCTGGTGGGGTGCGCCCGAGGCGGTGAGGTAGAGGTAGGACCCGTAGATGAAGAAGCCGACGCCGATCGCGCCGACGACCCCGAGCAGGATGCCCACCAGGTTGGAGATGGTCTGAGTCAGGTCTTCCACTTGTTGTTCGCTCCTTCGCGTGTGTGGTGTGTTGCTGTTCGTCTCCCGGTGTTGCTGTCTCGTTCGCCTACCGGCACATCGCGCTCCTCCTCCGTTGCCGTCGTTTCGCCGTGGTTGGTGGGTTACTCGCCGCTGCTGCGGGGCAGGCCCGAGCCGGGCGCGGCGTTGCCGCCGCCCGCTGAGGGAGTCGAGGTCTCGGCCGCCGAGCGCGCGCCGGATGCCGCAGCCGAGGCCGCTCCGCCCGCGCCGGCGGCCAGCGCACCGGCTGCCGCGATCCCGCCGGGGCCGCCCGCCGCGCCGCCCGCGAGCAGGCCGACGGAGCGCGCCGAGCGCGCCAGCGAGCCGGGCAGGGACATGCCGAAGTAGAGGGTGTGCAGCCAGGCGTCGAAGGTGCCGGCGTTGCCGAGCATCGATGGCACGCGCGTCGCCAGGTAGATGAACGCCAGCGACATCAGCAGCTTCCAGGCGAGGTCCTGCATCGCGTCGGCGCCGCCGATCGCGGCGTACTGGTTGAGGAAGCCGATGCCCAGCGCCAGCGCGACGAGCTGGATCGCCTGCTGGAAGACGGTCGTCATGAAGAGGCGCAGCCAGTGCCGCCCCCAGCCCGCCGTGTGCGGCAGGATCCAGAGCCCGAGCGCGATCGGCGCGAGCGCCAGCAGGATGTCGATCAGCGCCAGGCGCAGCACCATCTGCACCACGAGGTAGAGCACGAAGAAGGCGTAGACGAGGTAGATCAGCGCCAGCAGCAGGGCCATGCCCACGCTGCCCACCGCGACCGCCCGCAGCAGCGTCTCCAGCGTCGAGCGCAGCATGTCGCCGGCGGTGACGCCCAGCTCGGCGGCGATGAACCCCGACACCGCGTCGGCGATGTCGATGACGAGCGCGCACCACCAGAGCGAGGCGGCGGCGGCGATGAGCCCGAGCGCGAGGCGCGGGACCAGCTCGCGCCAGCCCGCCTGCGCGCGGCCCACGTGGTCGCCGACGATCAGGCTGATGCCCATCCAGCCGACGATCACGACGAGCGCGCCCGAGGTGATCACCCACACCGCCATCCATGCCTGGCGCACGATCTCGTGGTCGTAGGTGAGACCCGCGGGGGTGCCCGTGAAGATGTCGCTCACGGGGTCGCCTCGCAGGTGTCGGCGTCTGCGCCCGAGGCGCGCTCGACGACGCCGCAGAGCGTCCCGTGCGCGCCCTCGATCAGCCAGGCGGCGATCGCCCGGCCCCAGCGCGGGGGGTCGAGCGCGCGCAGCACCTTGTTCCAGAGACCGCCGGGCTGGTGGGGCGGGATGACCGCGTAGAGGGGCTGGGTCTCCTCCGCCCAGCTCCTGGCGATGATGACGAGCAGATAGGGGCGCTCCGGGTCGAGCTCGGTCTGGCCGTCCTCGAAGGGGTACTCGAAGCTGTACTCCCAGCCGTCGCGGCGCTCCTTCGCGTCGCCGTGGACGCGGAACATGGCGGTGAGCCACTGGCCAGTGTCGCCGTCGCGCACGCCGTAGTAGAGGGCGGGCAGTTCCTGGTCGAAGACGGGACGGGCGATGAAGCGCCCGTCGTCCTTGCGCTCGATGAGGTCCTCGTCGTCCTCGTTGATGAGCACGATCGGGGAGTAGGGGTCGGGCGGCTCCTGGGCGAGGGCCGTCCCGCTCGAGGGGACGGTCGCGAGCGCCGCCAGCAGCAGCGCCGCCGCCAGTCTCGGCCAGCGCCTTCCCCTACCGGTTCTGTTCTGTCGCATGCCGCCTTGTCCTCCGCGTGATCGGTGGTGATGAGGGCCATCGAGTGTGTGGAGCGGGCCGGCCCGGCGGAATGCCTCGTAGCGGGGGGCGTGCGCGCCCCCCCTTACGGGACGTGGCGATCGGAGGGCGCAACGGGTGTCATGGGCGTGTACAGGGAAAAGACGTTGGTTCCGAGAGAGGGAAGTCCCTGAATACACAGGCAGGTCAAGGGGAAACGCCCTACAGGACGTGCTTCGCGAAAAACGTTGGTGGAAGCGCGTATTCCAGCGCAAACAGGCAGAAGTTCCGTCCGAGGGAACTCGAAAAGGGTCGGGAAATGGCAAGACGCAGCGAGGAACAGCCCCGAGAGGAGCCCGATCACGAGCCCGAGCACCCCGTCGACGGTCGCTTGCGGGTCTACCTGCGCCGGCTCGTCGACGCGCAGGGGCGGATGAAGGCGGCGGACGCGCTGGGCATCAACTACAAGACGCTGGCGCGTGGCCTCGACGAAGAGCGACCGCTCACGGTCTGGCTGCGCGCGGCGCTGCTCGTGAAGGCGCTCGAGGACGGCGTGACCGCGCTCGCGGGGGAGGGACAGGCGTCAGGGGAGGCCGGCGCGGAGGTCCCAGCGGGCGGCATCGGCGAACTGGCGGGCGACGTGCGCGGCGCCACGGAGGTTCTGCGAGCGCTCACGAACGCCGTCGAGCCACTCCGGGGGGAGCACGGGGAACGGCTTGCGGCGCTGGAAGAGCGGCTCGCGGCGGTCGAGGCTTGGCCGCGGCCGGGGGAGACGGCGGAGGCGGCGCCGGTCATCGGCGCGCCCCGCATCGCCATCGGGAAGCAGGCCGCATCCGCCGGCGGGCAACCGGCCCCGGCCCGGGTCGTGACGGAGGAAGCCGGTCCCGGCGACGAGGACGCCTACGGCGCGGCCTGGCCGCTCGTCGCGGAGTGGCGCGCCGTCCATGAACGCCACCCCCCGGAGGGGAACGGCGTGGACTGGCTGCGCGACGAGGAGCGCCTGCGCGAGCTGGAGATCGCGCTCATCGGCGAGCACGCACTGGCGCTGCCGCCGGAGCGCTACCGCTGGGACGCCGTCACCAGGCGGGCGCAGCTGCGCTGGCGTGAACTGACGCTCGCGCGGGTGCGCCGGGAGCGCCGCCGGGCGCAGTGGCTGCGCCGGCTGCGCCGCCTCCTCACGCTCGGCATCTGGTGGGCGTAGCGGCCCCGCCGGGCCGGCTGTCGCAGTCCCGTCGAACTCCGGTCGCACCGCGGAAAGTGATTCCCCCGAAAGGCGCCGGGAAGGCCCCGAACCCCCTTCCCAGCGCGCGGGTGTGGGGCGACACTCGATCGCAGTTTCCGGCTTTCGCCAGCGTTTCCAGCCACAGAAACCTGGAGGGTTCATCCCGGACCCGGACCGACCCGACGGATAGAGCCTTGCTCTCCCGAGGAACGTCCAGTGAGGGATACATCGCTTCCCGCAGCGGGAGGCAGCCGAAGGGTCGAGCCTTGCTCCCCGGAAGCCGCTTCGAACGCCGGGAGACCGCGTGGCGAGTCGCGTTCAGCGCTCGGCCCCGGAGTCCCTGGGAGCACTGCGCCCCGCAACAGGCGCATGAGTATCCAGTCCACCCAGCCCCCGGTCCCGGTTCCAACCCTGGAATCGAGGCCACCAGCAACCACTCCATCAGGAGGAAGGAGGTCACAACGACCATGCAAGCAGAGCACGCAGCAGGTACGGACGCCATGGAGATGCGCGCCATGGCCCAGCAGTACACGGGACCCAGCGCAAGCCGCATCGCGAGCCTCATCACACCGCTGGTGAGCTTTGAGCGCGGCTGGCTCCGCACGACGACGGCCGTCTGCCACGGGGGCGACGAGCCGGACGGACTCGCGTTCCGGCAGCGGCCCGACGGCAACGGCATCGAGGTGCGCTGCCACACCGGCGGCTGCACGCGGGCGCACATCATCACGGCGATCGAGGGCCTGATCGGGCTGCCCATCTGGACGGCCTACGAGCCGGCGGACGGTGAGCCCGCAACCGCCGTTCGCGCGAGGCGCTGGCCGTGGCCGCGGCTCGCGTACTGGGGAGGCGGGGCGCTCGCGCTCGCGCTTCCGCTGCTCCTCGGGCACAGCGCCGAGGTGGCGGCGCTGAACGCGGCCGGGTACAGCATCGGCGGACTGCTCGCCATGCAACTCGTGCTCGGCTGGCGCCGGGCGGGGCGCCGCCACCGCTAGCGCCACGAGCGCAGCCATCACGACCTGGGGCCGTCTCTTTCGGAGGCGGCCCTTCTTCGTGCCGCGAGGGCGCACGACCCGGGCAACGCACACATCTCAAGGAGGACACGAAATGACGATGGCGACGACGACGATGAACACGGCTGCGACGGAGGCGGGCGACCGCCCCGGCCGCAGCCTCGAAGAGCTGGTCGACCGGGTATTCGAGGCGCTCCTCGGAGCGGCCCCGGAGCCGGAACAGAGCATCGCCCGCAGCGTCCACGAGGCGCGGCGGCTTAGGCAGCAGGGCGACCTCGACGGGGCGCTGGCGCTCCTCGTCAGCGCGGACCTGACGCAGGCCACCGAGCGGGAGGCCCGCTGGGCGTACGGCGAGTGGGTCGGCATCGCACGGCGGCGCTTCAGCGACCGCAACGCGGATGTCTACAGCCCGGCCACCGGGCGCGCCGCCGTGCTCGCCCCGCACGCCGGCGGGGCGCTCGAGGTGCTCGCGGTCCTGGGGATGCGCTGGGAGCCGGGGAAGCTGGTCTCGCGGCGCAGCCTGCGGGGCCTGCGGCCCCTCGCGAAGGGCGGCTCGTGATGGTCGCCGTACGCGCTCCCGTGGACCTCGCGGCGCTCAAGGAGCGCCACCGGCTGGGCGAAGTCGTGGAGGCAGCGGGCGTCCGGCTGCGCGGCCGGGGCCGCGTCCGCCAGGGCGTCTGCCCCTTCCACGAGGAGGCCGAGGGCAGCTTCACGGTCTACGCCGACAGCGAGCGCTTCTACTGCTTCGGCTGCGGCGAGGGCGGCGACGTGCTGGACTTCGTCCGGCGCGCCGAGGGCCTGAGCCTGCCGGAGGCGATCCGCAGGCTCGACGCCTCGCCGCCCACGACCGCCGCCGTCCATCACACGACCCATGAGCGGCGCAACCGCGAGGCGGTCGGGCCGCCGGATCCGGCGCTGCTGACTGCGGCGGCGCGGTACTACGCGAGCGAGCTGCGGCACAGCCGCGAGGGGAAGGCGTACCTCGCCTCGCGCGGCATTGGCATCGAGACGGCCACGCGGCTCGGCCTCGGCTACGCGCCGGGGCAGGGGCTGCGCGAAGCGCTCGCCTCAGCCGGCTTCGCCGCCGGACGGATCCGGGCAAGCGGGCTGTTCACGGAGCGGGGTGAGCGCTTCGCCGGGATGGTGGTCGTGCCCGAGGTCGCCGGCGGACGTGTCCGCTGGCTGGCGGGACGGGCCATCGACCCGGAGCGCAGACCGCGCTTCCAGGCGCTGCCCGGCCCGAAGCCCGCGCTGGGGCTGGGGCGGCTCGGTCAGGCGCCGCCCTGGGCGGTCGTGACCGAGGGCGTCTTCGACTGGCTCGTCCTGAGCGAGTGGGGCATCCCCTCCTGCGCCGCCCTCGGCACGCAGGGGATGGAGCGGATCGCCTCGGTCCTGCGCGGCTGCCCGCACATCTTCCTCGCCTTCGACAACGACGACGCCGGGCGCGAGGCCACGGCGGCGCTCGCCGGCCTCCGCGGCCGTCGCGCCGCCGTTGTCACCCTCCCCGAGGGCGTCGCCGACGTGGCCGACCTGGCCGCGGTCCCGGACGGGCGTGGGACCTTCCTGCGCCTGCTCGAACGGGCGGCCCGCGCCGCCCGCTAACCCACCCATCCCACCCGGCGACCGAGAGGAGGCGCGATGACCGCTGACCGACGGGGCTCCGCCCCGCGCACGGGCCCTCCCGCAAAGGAGGCCCGCACCTGTCCACCCAGGCAACGCACAGCACGAAGGAGAGACACATGGCAGAGACCACAACCCTCGACGGTCGCCGCAACGGCGCAAGCCCCAACGGCGTTCACCCCGAGCCGATCCGTGAGCCCGACCTGACATGGGACAGCCTCCCGCCGGCGGTCACGCAGCGGCTGGCCGATCCCCTCGACGAGGGACTCGTCTCGCAGCGCAAGGGGCGTGGCAACCGCAGCTACGCCTACCTCGAGGGGCGCACCGCGATCGAGCAGGCCAACCGCGTCTTCGGACACGGCGGCTGGGGCTACGACCTGGTCGGCGGGGTCGTCCTCCGCGAGGGCGAGAGCGTCGACCAGCAGACCGGCGAGGCGAAGCCCTGGCGGGCCTACGCCGCCACCGTGCGGGTCAGCGTCCCCGGCTCGCAGCCGCGCACCGACACCGGCTTCCAGGCCGTCGCCGAGGAGACGGTCGAGGGCCACGAGACCGCCCACAAAGGGGCCGTGACCGACGCGCTCAAGCGCGCCCTGCGCAGCTACGGCGACCAGTTCGGGAACGGGCTCTATGGCGACGGCGCGACGGGCGACCTCGCGCCCTCGCTGCGCAAGACGCTCGTCGACCTCGGCCAGTGCCGCGGCTTCGACGAGGCGAAGGTGCGGTCCACCGTGCGCGAGCGCACGGGCCGGGATCTCGACGAGCTCCCGGTGGCGGCCCTCACCCCGCTGGTCGAGGCCGCCGCGCGCAAGCTCCAGCAGGATTCCGACGCGCGGGAGACGCCGCAGGCCGCCTGAGCGGCGCGAGGGCCAACGCAGGGAAGGGAGGTGCCGATCGCAGGTGCCTGAATCACAAGCACTGAAGAGTCGCTCCCTCGCGGGAGCGCTGACGGGGCCGTCCTTCGGGGCGGCCCCGCCGTCGTCTACGCCCGGGTAGCGGTCTCGCCGCTACCCCCACAAGTGACTCAAGCAAACACCACACGAAGGAGATTTGAAACATGTCACGCACCATGAACCGCGTCGAGCTGCTGGGCCGGGTCGGCACGGAGCCCGAGTTGAAGTACAGCCAGAACGGCACCGCCATCTGCCAGCTCCGGCTGGCGACCGACCGCCGCCGCCAGAACGGCGAGACCGAGGCCGACTGGCACTCGGTCGTCTGCTGGGGCAAGCAAGCGGAAGCGGTGGCGGAGTACGTCAAGAAGGGGAACAGGGTGTTCGTCGCGGGCTCGCTCGCCCAGAACACGTACGAAACGCAGGACGGCGAGCGCCGCCACCGCACCGAGGTGCACGCGCAGGAGGTCATCTTCCTCGACTCGAACGGCAACGGGCGCTCCAACGGCAACGGCAACGGCAGCCGCGAGGCCGCCGCCGAGGTCGCGGACGACCAGCCCTTCTAGCAACCACCGGCGCACAGACGCCGCCCGCCACGTCGCGGGCGCACACGGGGCCGCTCCCTCACGGGGGCGGCCCCGCTCTCGTTCCCACCCGATCAGCAACACCACGAAGGAGAACCGAACATGGCGCGCACTACCGAACGCGACGCGCTCCCGACCTGGAGCGCGCACACGCTGGTCATGACCCTGCTCGAGGGTCCCGACCACTTCAACGGCCATTGCACCTGCGACGGCTGGTCCTACCGCACCGACGACTGGGCCGACCTCGGGGCGAGGTGGGCCTGGCACTACGTCGCCGAGTCCGGCGGACCCGGCGGCCATCCCGTCGCCCGCCAGCTCGTGAGGCGCGAGCTGGAAGCGCACGGCGAGTACGGCGGGGACTGCGCCGGCTGCGGCTATCCCGTCATCAAGGGGCGCACGCACTGCCGCACGTGCGAGGAAGCCGCAGCCGGGGACGACCACGGCGACAACTGCGAGCGCAACTGCTGCTGGGAGGAGACCGCGGCGAGGCGGCACGCCCGCGACGCCGCCCACCAGCGGGTGGCCTGTCGCAACTGCGGCAACTGCCTCGACTGCGACGACGAGCGCTCGCCCGACCACGAGGACTGCATCTGCGCGCTCGGGCAGGCGATCCCCGTGGAGGTGGCGGCATGAGCGCCGCGCACG